>OZ223239.1:0-195000 GCA_965140495.1 uncultured Novosphingobium sp.
CTGCGGATCGTAACACGACCAGCTCATGCCCGCGTCCAGCCCCAGACGATGAGCCTCTCGTGCGATGTCGGCCTTTCCCAGGTATTGCAGCGGCGCGTGAATCTTCGTCCGCTGCCCCTGCGATCCGGCCTTGGTCGCCAGATCGGCAATGTTCTCGAACGCCGAGATGAATTCAGGCCGGCAATCGGGGTAACCCGAATAATCCAGCGCATTGACCCCGATAAAGATGTCGTTCGCGCCCAGAGCCTCGGCCCAGGCAAGCGTGAGCGACAGGAAAACGAGATTGCGCGCCGGAACATAGGTCACCGGAATGTCCGGCCCCACACCTTCCTTGGGCACCTCGATATCGTCCGTGAGTGCTGATCCGCCGAACCGCCGCAAGTCGAGCGGAAGCACGACATGGCGCTTCGCACCCAGATGCCGGGCAATGACACCCGCAGCCTCGATTTCGCAGCTGTGACGCTGGTTATAGTCGATCGTCAGCGCATGGATCTCGTAGCCCGCCTCTCGGGCGAGGCCGGCCGAGACCATGGAATCGAGACCGCCGGAAAGGAGTACGACAGCGGGCTTTGCTTGGGGAGATGAAGACGTCTGCATAAGCCTGCGCTACGCCGGTTGCCCGATGCTGGCAACGGAGAAGCAAACCCGGCTCAGTTGCGACAGGAACCGACCTTGCGCCCTTCTTCGACCAGAAGAAACGGCAGACCGTTGACGATACCCTGGCTTTCGATCTGTACGAGGCGATTGGTTTCGCGCCGGATATGCGTGCGGCCGTATCCTCGCCCGCGACAGGTATACTGCACGGTGACCGAGTTGGCCTCGTCCTCGACGACCACACTGCTGCAGGACAGGCCGGGATGCTTCAATTGAATCAGCTGGCGCCCGTTATCGAGACACACCCGATGGACGGCACCACCCGCACCCCGCTCGCGCAGCTCCCAAGCGCCATGCTCGAGTTCATCGAGCATGCCCAGTGACGGCTTCCGGCCGAGGGCCGGAACCGCGACAGCAGCCAAGGCTATCACAGGCAGCAATGCGTAGCGGAATTTCAACTTCGTTCCCCATGCGTGATTCAGTGATCCGATCACACTTTTACATTTATTGTATGTCGGACACTGCAATTCAAGCACGAAGCGGATGAAGCAGAGCTTAAGCGGGAATGCGCAATACCTTTGAACAGAAAGCGCAGTCGACCGGAATTAGTCCATCCGGATCACGCATATCTGCCCGTTCCTCTTCAGGAAAACGCGACAGGATGTCCCGATAGTGCTCGACGGTGCAACGGCATCCGCGCTGTAGCGGTGCGAGCGGCTCGACGCGAACTTCCTGTTCCTCATGGAAAAGGCGCCAAATCAACTCTTCGAGCGTGAGCATCGGATCGACCAGCTCGTCATGCTGAATGCTGCCCCCCATGATGGCGACATGTTCCCAGTCCGGGTGGTCCTCACCGGCATGCAGCCGTTCCTTGCCCTCTTCGCTGTCGGGTAGATACTGAAGCAGCATGCCACCTGCATTGCAGCGCGGGCCGTTGGAGCGCACGGCAACCCGAATGAGCGAAGGAATCTGCTCGGAACGCGCGAAATAGGCTTCGCAAGCCTGCGCCAACGATTCGCCTTCGAGTGGAACAACGCCTTGATAGCGGTCGTTCGTCGCAGCCAGATCGAACGTGATCGCCAGATAGCCCTCGCCGAAGAACTCCTCCAGCGTCGGAGTATCGCTCAAGCCCTCTACCGCGGCATCATCATGCCGCACGTACCCGCGGACCTCTCCGTCGCGATAGTCGCAGACCAGCATATCCACCGGGCCACCTTCGGCCTGTGCCTGAATCGTGAGCTGCGATCCCTCTTCCTTCAGCAGCGCGCCCATGAGCGCCGTCAGCACCAGGGCCTCGGCCAGCAGATGCTTGATGACCGGAGGATAGTCGTGCGCCGACAGGACCGTCTCGAGCACGGGACCGAGCCGCACGACACGACCGCGCGCGTGCCGCGCAGGCACCGAAAAGGCGAGTACGCGGTCGAAACCGGTGTCGTTTCGGATCAGGTAGTCGTCGCTCACAGCTTTTCCAAAGCCCAGAGCAGTACCGACTTCTGGCCGTGAAGCCGGTTTTCGGCCTCATCCCAGACCGCCGATTGATGGCCGTCGATCACGTCGTCGGTAACCTCTTCGTTGCGGTGCGCCGGCAGGCAATGCAGGAAGCGGGCCGCCGGAGCCGCCGCCGCCATGAGATCGGCATTGACCTGGTACGGCTGCATGGCCGCCACGTGCTTTTCGCCGCCCGGCTGCCCCATCGAGACCCACGTGTCGGTCACGACGATCTGCGCACCGGATACCGCCTCGATCGGGTCGCTGGTCAGGATCACCTCGCCACCGGCCGCACGCGCGCGTTCGATGAAGCCGGCATCCGGCTCGTAACCAGCCGGGCCGCCGATGCGGATCGTGAACTTCATGAGCCCCGCCGCCTCGATCAGCGAGTTGGCAACGTTGTTGCCGTCCCCCAGCCAGGCCATCTGCAGGCCGGGCAGAGCAAAGCCCTGCTCGACCACGGTCAGCAGGTCGGCAACGATCTGGCAGGGATGCGAGAGATCGGTGAGCCCGTTAATCACCGGCACGTCCGCGTAGTGCGCCAGTTCCTCGATCTTGGCGTGGTCGTCGGTCCGGATCATGATCGCATCGACCATGCGGCTGAGCACACGCGCCGTGTCTGCGACCGATTCGCCACGACCGAGCTGCGTGCTGCCCGCCTCCATGATGAGCGCCGAACCGCCGAGCTGGCGCATGGCCATGTCGAACGAAACGCGGGTACGCGTCGAGTTCTTCTCGAAGATCATCGCCAGCACATGGCCTGCCAGCGGCGCATCCGCGTCGGGACGCGCCTTGGGCCAGGCCTTGCGCAGCGACTTGCGGTCCATCGCATCGTTGATCATCGCCGCCAGCGCATCGCCGCCGGCATCGGACAAGCTCAGAAAATCGCGGGCCATTGCCTAGCCTCCTACGGTTGGTAGCTCTGCGCTCCGGCAGACAGCTTTTCCATGAATTCATCGATGTGGCTGTCATCGATCACGAGCGGCGGCAGAACGCGCACGACGTTGTCGCCGGCCGCAACGGTCAGCACACCGTGATTGTCGCGAAGGTGCGCCACGAAGGGCCGCGGCTCGGTCTTCAGCTTGATGCCCAGGAACAGGCCGCGCCCGCGCACACCCTCGAACAACTCGGGATAGTTGCCGATGAACTGTTCGATGCGTGCCTTGAGTCGGTCGCCCTTGGCACGGACTTCGGCCAGGAAGGCTTCGTCGGGGATCACGTCGAGGATCGCGCCGACCGCGGCCATGGCGAACGGATTACCCCCATAAGTCGAGCCATGCGTGCCGAACACCATGCCGCGCGCGGCCTTTTCGGTCGCGAGGCATGCGCCGACCGGGAAGCCGCCACCGATACCCTTGGCAGTCGCCATGATGTCGGGCTCGATGCCGTACTGCTCGTAGGCATAGAACGTGCCCGCGCGACCGACGCCGCTCTGGACTTCGTCGAGCACCAGCATGAGGTCGTGCTCGTCGCACAGCTTGCGCAGGCCCTGCATGAACTCATCGGTGGCCTCGCGAATGCCGCCTTCGCCCTGAATCGGCTCGACGAGGAAACCGGCCGTATTGGGA
Source organism: uncultured Novosphingobium sp. (assembly GCA_965140495.1). GTDB lineage: Bacteria > Pseudomonadota > Alphaproteobacteria > Sphingomonadales > Sphingomonadaceae > Novosphingobium. The sequence continues at coordinate 3,651 of OZ223239.1, forward strand.
CCGATCGCCGCCTTGGCCGCTTCGAGATCGTTGAATTCACAATACTTGAAGCCGGGCAGCAAAGGCATGAAACCCTTGTGCATCTTCTCCTGGCTGGAAGCACTGATGGTCGCCATCGTACGGCCGTGGAAAGCGTTGTTGAACGTGATCAGTTCGAACTTGTCTTCGTTGCCTGCGGACTGGTGATAGGCGCGCGCGGCCTTGATCGCGCATTCCACTGCCTCCGCACCGGAATTGGTGAAGAAGACGGTATCGGCAAAGGTCAGATCGACCAGCCGCTGGGCGATCTTCTCACCCTGCGGGCTGCCATAGAGGTTGGAGACGTGCATGAGCGTCTCTGCCTGCTTCTGGATCGCGCCGATCAGGCCCGGGTGCGAATGCCCCAGGGCATTGACCGCAATACCGCTGGCAAAGTCCAGGAATCGGCGGCCGTCCTCGCTGATCAGATGGCAGTGCTCGCCGCGAACGGGCCGAACGCCGCAACGGGGATAGACAGGCATCAGCGGGGTGATCGACATCTCGGTATTCCTTGAAACTATGCGGTAATCTGAACATCGGAAACGACAAATGGCGGCCCTTACCGGACCGCCATTTGCGCGCATTTAGGCTTTTGCAATCTCCCGGTCAAACCACCGGGTAAAGTGCAGGCCGGATCAACCCTGATGCGGCACAAGGTTGACCGCCGAGTACTTGCCTCGTCGATCGACCTCGATGTCGAACTCCACCCGGTCGCCTTCGTTGAGGCCGGGCATGCCCGAACGCTCGACGGCACTGATGTGCACGAATGCATCAGCCTGGCCGTCGTCACGGGTAATGAAGCCGAAACCCTTCATCGAGTTGAAGAACTTGACCGTGCCGGTTGCCCGTTCGCCGGTCAGCTGGCGCTGCGGCGCCGCTTCACGCTTTTCGACCGGGATCACGTCGCCCACGACCACCAGGTCGCTGGCGGAAATCTTGCCACCGCGATCGACGAGCTGGAATTCCAGCTCCTGTCCCTCTGCCAGGCCTTCCAGGCCAGCGCGTTCGACCGCGCTGATGTGCACGAACACATCATCGCCGCCTTCATCGCGCTGAATGAAGCCGAAGCCCTTTGCCGAGTTGAAGAACTTTACAGTGCCCTTGCCCTGTCCAACGACCTGGGCCGGCATGCCGCCGCCACGCGGGCCGCCGCCGAAACCACCGCGGCCACCGCCACGCTGTCCGCCGCCGAAACCACCGCCGCGGTCATCACCACCGCCGAAACGATCGCCGCCGCCGCCGCCGAAGCGGTCACCGCCGCCGCCGAAACGGTCCTGGCCACCAAAACGATCCTGACCGCCGAAGAACGGATCGAAATCGTCTTCTCCGAACCGATCCCGCTTGTCGCGTCCCCTTCCGCGACGACCTCTATCAAAACCCATCTTTAAGAACGTACCTTCACATCGCCCCAAAAGCAGTCGCCCGGACACGTGGACGAGACCGCGCCGGGCGTCAGGTAAGTAGCCGGGTCAATGCCCAACCCTCTCCTGCGATCATGTCTCTTACACGAGTCCTCGCCCAATAGCGAATAGAAATAAGCGGTGAATTCGAACTCGAAGAGCGAGCTTTTAAATTTGACCTGTAATTTGCCTTGCATGTTCGTGGCCCCGGGTATTGAACGTCGCAACACCAGGGCTCGATAAGGGCACGAACCGTCCCAATACGGAGAATCCGCCATGTTCCGCCAGATCACCGACACCGTATACGCCAGCCCGCAGATCGACACGACGTCGATCGCCGAAGCCAAGGCGCTGGGCGTCGTTCGGATCATCAACAACCGGCCGGAAGGTGAAAGCGACGACCAGACTCCGGGGGCGACGATCGAGGCTGCCGCACGCGAAGCAGGCATGGACTACGTGGCGATTCCCGTGACCCATGCGGGCTTCAGCCAGGGGCAGGTCGATGCCATGCAGGAAGCCCTTGAAACCGCGGAAGGCCCGGTGCTCGCCTATTGCCGTTCGGGCACGCGATCGACGCTGCTGTGGGCGCTTGCCCGAGCCAAGGCCGGAGACAATCCCGCGGCAATCGCATCGAAGGCTGCGGGTGCCGGCTACGACGTCTCGCCGGTTCGCGAACTGATCGACATGCTGGCAGCCGGAAAGTGACCTAGAGCGCCAGTTCTCCGCGCTCCCCGGTGCGAATACGCACCGCATCGAAGAGATCCAGAACGAAGATCTTGCCGTCACCGATTTCCTGGTTGTTGGCGGCCTGACGGACGATCTCGACGACCTTGTCTTCAAGGTCGTCGGGCACGGCCATTTCCAGCTTCAGCTTGGGCAGCATGCTCGAGACATATTCCGCGCCGCGATAGACTTCGCTCTGCCCCTTCTGTCGGCCGTAGCCGCTGACTTCGCTGACGGTTAGGCCCAGGATTCCTGCGGCACTGAGTGCGTCCTTCACTTCGGTGAACTTAACCGGCTTGATGATCGCGGTGATGAATTTCATGCTATCGCGCTTCCCCAGAACATACCGGAAAATTCGCCGCCCCTGCGAGCCGGCCGGCAGCGCCAGCTTCCCACAACATCTGCGTACTGCAAAGAAAAACCGGCCCTGAGAGCCGGTGTTTCAAAGAAAAAAGGGCCGGAGCGGCTGGCTCCGGCCCATTGAGTTTATGTTCGCAGGAGGAACATCTGTTGGCGACGACGGATGGGAGGAGAGGAGGAAGTACCCGCCGCCGCCAAACTCGTAAGACTTAGTTGTAGGCGCGTTCGCCGTGCTCACCGATGTCGAGACCTTCGTGCTCGACTTCCTCGCTGACCCGGAGACCGGTAACCAGCTTGGCGATGAAGATGGCGATGGCAGTGCCGACCGCAGCCCAGACCAGCGAGATCACGACAGCCTGGATCTGGATCCACACCTGGGCGCCCATGGCGACCGAACCGTCGCCCGGACCACCGAAGCCCGGCTGGTAGACGATGCCGGTGCCGATGGCGCCGATGATGCCGCCCACGCCGTGGATGCCGAAAGCATCGAGCGAGTCGTCGTAACCGAGAGCCGGCTTGACCTTCGAAACGAGGATGAAGCAGACGATCGAGGCAACGGCGCCGAGGATGATCGCACCGAACGGACCCGAGTTACCGGCAGCCGGGGTAACGGCGACCAGACCGGCGATGATGCCCGAGCAGAAGCCCAGAGCCGAGCCCTTGTGACCGCTGAACTTCTCAGCGAGCATCCAGAACAGACCGGCCGAAGCGGTGGCGACGAAAGTGTTGATCATGGCGAGGCCGGCGGTGCCGTCGGCTTCGAGTTCGGAACCGGCGTTGAAGCCGAACCAACCCACCCACAGCAGGCCGGTGCCAACCATGGTCAGCGTCAGCGAGTGCGGCGGCATCGGCTCAGCCGGATAGCCCTTGCGCTTGCCGAGGATGATCGCCGCAACCAGCGCCGAGACACCGGCGTTGATGTGAACGACGGTACCGCCGGCGAAGTCCAGAGCGCCCATCTCGAAGAGAAGGCCGCCACCTGCCCAGACCATGTGCGCGATCGGGAAGTAGACGATCGTCAGCCAGATGGCGGTGAACACCATCACGGCCGAGAACTTCATGCGCTCCACCGTGGCACCCAGAACGAGCGCGGCGGTGATCGCGGCGAAGGTCATCTGGAAGCAGATGAAGACGTATTCGCTGATCACTTCGTCAGAGAACGTGGCAGCAGTGCTGTCGGGCGTGGTGTTCGCGAGGAACAGGTTGCCCCAGCTGAAGAAGGCGTTGCCTTCCGGACCGAACGCGGTCGAGTAGCCGTAGATCACCCAGATGAGCATGGCGAGCGCAGCAGCGGCGCCGACCTGGGTCATCGTGGAAAGCATGTTCTTGGAGCGGGTCAGACCGCCGTAGAACAGGGCAAGGCCGGGAAGGATCATGAGCAGGACCAGCACGGTCGAGGTCATCATCCAGGCATTGTTGCCGGGATTCGGAACTGCCGCGGCGGCTTCCTGAGCCCAGGCAGGGATGGTGGCGAACAGCGACGCGGTAAGCGCGCCTGCGCCGCAGAGAATCTTGCGGTTCATCGTGGTTACCCTCCTCAAAGCGCAGTGTCGCCGGCTTCGCCGGTGCGGATGCGCACGGCGGAAGCAAGGTCGAGGACGAAAATCTTGCCGTCGCCGATGGCTTCGGTGCTGGCGACCTGCTGAATCGTTTCAACGATCTTCGGTGCCAGATCGTCCGGCGCAGCGACTTCGATCTTTACCTTGGGCAGCATGTTGGTCGAATACTCGGCCCCACGGTAGATTTCCGTCTGCCCCTTCTGCCTGCCGAAACCCTTCACCTCGGACACGGTCATACCGGCAACGCCGATCCCGCCCAGCGCCTCACGCACCTCGTCGAGCTTGAAGGGCTTGATGATGGCTATGATGAACTTCATGCCTATCCCCTGTTAGCCACCGGCCCCAGCGCCGGCTGGAGAGTGGATAAGCAAAGGGTGTGCCAGTTTACCAATTGGCAAGATTCAAGGCACCTAGCCCCGGATCATCGCAGGCAAGGCACATTACAGCGCCCGATTCGTAAGCACGGTGCCTAATTTTTGGGCAGGGAAAGTGAGGCAAAAACCGGCAAATGGTCAGAACCTGTCGCTGATAACGGGCTGTGGTGCACATTGGTTCCCAGAACCTGCCACTCCGCTGAAACAATAATACGATCGAGCCGGGCGATAGGCCGCCGAGAGGGAAAACTGCGTCCGGGAGAGAGCACCTTCCAGCTCGGCTGATGGAATTCCTGCAGGCACCCGCCATACTGAGACCACTCGTTGAGGTCTCCCATCATCACCGTGGGCACATGGTGATCGCAATCTGCACAATGGCTGAGCACGCTGCGTACCTGGTGCCGCCGCCGCAGGCCGGACAGGTCGAGATGCATGCCGATCGCCCGGATGCGTCGTCCGTCTATCGCGAGATCTGCCCGGATCGCGCCGCGCGGCTCGAGCACCGGAAGCGGGACCGGCGCGGCCTCGATCAACTCGATCCCCTTGCGCACCAAGAGGGCGTTGCCGTGCCAGCCCAGACTGTCCGGCTTCATCGACAGCGGGACGGGCCTGTAATCGGTCGCCGCGTGGATCGCCTCTAGCGGCAGCACGGCCATGCGGCGTCCGAAGCGGCGGTCGACCTCCTGCAGGGCGACGATGTCGGCATCGACCTCGCGCAGGATGCGCAGGATGCGCTCGTGATCGCGCCGCCGGTCGAGCCCTACGGCCTTGTGAATGTTGTAGCTGGCGAACGTGATCTGCAACCTGAAGCCCCGACCGATCTGCTGACGGTGACGAACTTATGCCCGCACAGGCCGGATTGCCAAGGCAGGTCGCTAAGCCAATGCGTGGCGCAACGGCGGGTTCCCCGACGCACCCGGCTCAGCGTTCCTTGGTGGCGCTGAACGTGAGGTCCGGATTGCGTTCCTGCTGATAGCCGACGTCCCAGGCCGAGCGCGCCATGAACACCGGGTCGCCGTCGCGGTCCTTGGCGAGGTTCATCTTGTTGAACTCGGCAAAGTCGTCGAGCGCCTTGTCGCTGCCCTTGATCCAGCGTGCGGTATCGAACGGCGCTGCCTCGAGCACGGCCTCGACCTTGTACTCCGCCTCCAGCCGCGAAATCAGCACGTCGAGCTGGAGCTGGCCGACGACGCCGACGATCCACTGCGCGCCGATTTCCGGGTAGAAAACCTGGATCACGCCTTCCTCGGAAAGATCGTCCAGCGCCTTGCGCAGCTGCTTGGTCTTGGTCGGATCCTTGAGCGCGACGCGGCGCAGGATTTCCGGCGCGAAGTTCGGCAGTCCGGTGAAGCGGATCTGGTTCTTCTCGGACAGGGTGTCGCCTACCCGCAAGGTGCCGTGGTTCGGGATGCCGATGATGTCGCCGGGCTCCGCGATGTCAGCGATCTCGCGGTCCTGCGCGAAGAACATGATCGGCGAGTGCACCGCGATCGGCTTACCCAGCCCCGAGGGCGTCAGCTTCATCCCGCGCTTGAAGGTACCGGAGACCAGCCGCATGAATGCAATGCGGTCCCGGTGCATGGGGTCCATGTTGGCCTGCACCTTGAAGATGAAGCCGGAGACTTCCTTGTTTTCCGGCTCCACCGGCCCGGCATCGGTCGGCTGCGGGCGCGGCGGCGGGGCGAAATTGGCGATGGCGTCGATCATTTCGACGACGCCGAAGTTCTTGAGTGCCGAACCGAAATAGACCGGCGTCAGGTCGCCGCCGCGATAGGCATCGATGTCGAATTCGGGATAACCGACCTGCGCCAGTTCGACCTCTTCGGCCACGGCTTCGGGAAGCTCCACGTCCTCGTCGACCTTGCCGAGAAACTCGCGCGAGCCGCCTTCGGGCCGGCTGACCTTGCCGGTGCCGAGATCGAGAATGCCCTCGAACAGGCCGCCCATGCCGACCGGCCAGGACATCGGACATACATCGAGCGCGAGCATGTCGGCGACTTCATCGAGCAGGTCGAAACAGGGTCGGCCTTCGCGGTCGACCTTGTTGACGAAAGTAATGATCGGCACCGACCGCAAGCGGCAGACCTCGAACAGCTTGCGTGTCTGCGGCTCGATGCCCTTGGCAGCGTCGATCACCATGATCGCCGAATCGACCGCGGTCAGCGTGCGATAGGTGTCTTCCGAGAAGTCCTCGTGGCCCGGCGTATCAAGCAGGTTGAAAGTGATCCCGTCGCGTTCGAAGGTCATCACCGAGCTGGTGACGGAGATGCCGCGCTGCTGCTCGATCTTCATCCAGTCGGACCGCGCGCGCCGCGCCTGCCCACGCGCTTTCACCTGACCGGCGAGATGGATCGCGCCGCCTTGCAGCAGCAGCTTTTCGGTCAGCGTGGTCTTACCCGCGTCGGGGTGCGAAATGATGGCAAAGGTACGGCGGTTGGACATGGCTCGCGCCCTAGACGCCCTGCCTTTTCGCGTCCACCGCAAAGCATGTCCCGCACCCGCCGGACAGCGGCCTTGCCATCTTAACCCGATGTCAAAATCCCACGCATATTCCCGTAGCCGCCTACCACGACGGGAAACGCAGATGCTCATCCGCAAGTTCATCGTTTCGATTGTCGGCGCCGTGCTGGTCGCCGCCTGCGGCAACTCCGGCGAATATTACGAGAAGCCGCCGAAGCAGGTGACCTCCGCGCTCAAGTCCGCCTATCTTCCCACGCATGTGCTGGGCGGTTCCGTCAAAGGCAGCCGCGTTACGCAACCCGACGCCGAAACGGTGGTCACGGCACTGCTCGCCGAGAACAACAGCGAACTCATGCGCTTCGTGACGACCGTTGTTCCCGACGGTGACGGTTCGCGCGTCTCCACGGCCATTCTTCCGCCCGAAGGCCGGAACAAGGCGCGCGCCGAGAAAGCCATGGCCGAAAACGGCCTCGCCATGGGGCTGATGAGCGCCGTCGCCAAGGAACACGTCGCGGCCGCCATCGAAGGCCGCCCCTTCGACATGATGTTCGCCAGCCCGATGGGCAAAGGCATGATCGGCGCGATGCCCGGTATGTCCGAGAAGATCGATGCCGCGAACAAGGCGGCTTCGGACTTCGCAAAATATCAGCAGCAGGCAGACTTTGACCAGAAGTACGGCGACGACTGGGGCCAGAGCTCCAGCGACAAGAGAGACGGTTGGGGCGACTGAGCCCCGATCAACTCTCCCGCGCGACCTGGAAACCGGCGAACGACTGGTTCACCGGCATCAGCTCCAGCGCATTGATGTTCACATGCGGAGGCTGACTGGCGACCCACAGAACGACGTCGGCAATGTCGGTGCCGGTCAACGGATTCACGCCTGCGTAGAGCGTATCCGAGGCCGCCTGATCGCCGCCGGTGCGCACCAGCGTGAATTCGGTCTCCACCATACCCGGCTCGATCGAGGTTACGCGCACACCGGTGCCCGACAGATCGGAACGCAGGCCGAGCGAGAACTGGCGCACGAAGGCCTTGGTGCCGCCATAGACGTTGCCCCCGGTATAGGGATAAGTCGCCGCGACCGAGGACAGGTTCACGATCACCGCCTTGCTCTCGATCAGCTTCGGCAAAAGGGCGTGGGTCAACGAGATCAGCGCGGTAACGTTCGTCTCGATCATCGTCATCCAGTCGCCGAGATCGGCATCCTGCGCCTTGGCCGTGCCGAGCGCTAGCCCGGCATTGTTCACCAGGCAGTCGATCGTCGAGAATTCGGCCGGGAGATCGGCCAGCGCGGCGTCGCGCGCGGCCTCGTCGCGCACGTCGAACACGCAAGGGTGGACGCGATCCGCGCCCAGTTCCTCGACCAGCGCATCCAGCCGCTCGGCCCGGCGTCCCGTCGCGATCACGCGCCAGCCCGCCTCTACGAAAGCGCGGGCACAGGCTTCGCCGATACCGGCGGTGGCACCGGTGACGAGAACGGTCTTCATGATAGTCTCCTTCAATCGGCCGAGAGGACGGACACGTCCATGCGGAACGAACGACCCCGGCCCGGCGCGAGTTGCACCACGCCCGGCTTGTCGCGGAAATCGCCGGAAAATCCAACCGGATCGGCATGGCCCTGCCAGGGCTCGATGCACAGGAAGGCCGCACCCGGTTTCTGCCAGAGCGCCAGCATCGGCATGTCCGGAAAGGAAATCGCAAGCTGGGCGCCGCCGGGCGTACCATACGTCAGCGACCGGCTGGCCAGATGGTCCCAGATGATCGCGTCATCCTCGAACAACGGGGTATCGAGGGGCAGGTGATGCCCGTCCACCGGCGTCGGCAAGGTTTCCGACTGCAGCAACCCCGAAGCATCGAGGCGCCGGACCGGCTGCGGCTCAGGTTCTGCAAAGGCGATCACGTGATCGGTCTTCGCCGCACCGCCCGGTAAGGGCCACGCAAAGGCCGGATGATAGCCGAAGCTGAACGGCAGTGCCGCCGTTCCGGGGTTGCGCACCGTCGCCTCGACACGAAGCGTCATGGCCTCGATGCGGAAGGCGACTTCCAACTCGAACGCGAAAGGATAGACCGCGCGCGTTTCATCGCTGTCACGCAAGCGGAACCGTGCTTCGCCCTCCTCTGCCGCAATCACCTCGAACCGCGAGCGGCGGGCGAAGCCATGGCGCGGCAATTCGTATTCGCTGCCATCGATGCGGTAGCGGTCATCCTTGAGGCCGCCGACGATCGGGAACAGCAGCGGCGCATGCCCCGTCCAGAACGCCGGGTCGGCGTCCGTCATGAACTCGCGACCGTGACTGTCGGTCAGCGAGTAGAGTTCAGCGCCGAACGGATTGATTCGGGCAACAAGATCGCCGGATGAGATGGTGACATAGTCCACTTCAGACACCGGCGATCTCCTGTTTCCTGTCTCAGCCGCGCAGAACGGCTCCAAGCTTGGCAGCGGCGGCAGTCACCTTGTCGGTAATCGCCTTGAGGTCCGCATCCTTGTAGCTCTTTTCGAGCGGCTGGAGCACGACTTCAAGGGCCAGCGACTTCTGTCCTTCCGGCACGCCCTGTCCGCGGAAGTCGTCGAACAGCCGGGCGGAGACGATATTGGCCTTGTCCGCGCCCTGCACCACGCGCACCAGATCGGCGGCGGGCAGATCCACCGGCACGAGGAAGGCATAGTCGCGCGTCACCGACTGCAGCGCCGGCGGTGCGTACTGGGTGCGGGCAAAGGTAGCGGCGCCTTTCTTGCCGGGAATGGCGTCGAGGTAGATCTCCGCGAGCGCCACCGGCCCGTCGATATCGAAAGCCTTGGCCGCTGTGGGATGCAGCATGCCGAAACGGGCCAGCACGTTCTTGGGGCCAAGACGCAATGTGCCCGACTGGCCGGGATGGAACTGCGAACCGGCCTCGCCCATGACCTGCAGCTTGTCTGCGGGCGCACCGGCGTCGGCGAGCAGGGCCAGCGCTTCCGCCTTGGCATCGTAGGCGTCGAAGGCAACGGCCTTGCCGGTCGCCCAGCCGCGCGCCGTCTTCTCACCGGCAAGCACGACGCCCAGCGCCATGCGCTCGTCGCTCGCGCCACCATTGCCGCGCAGATAGCGACGGCCGAGTTCGAACAGGCGCAGCGAGGAAGCGCCGCGATCGAGATTGCGCTTGGCCGCCATCAGCAGGCCCGGAAGCAGCGAGGGCCGCATGACCTTCATGTCCTCGCTGATCGGGTTGGAAAGCGCCCACAGGCCGCCATTGCCGTCCGCGAAGAAGTCCGCCTCGGCCTGCGGCAGGAACGACCAGGTGACGGCCTCGTGAAGACCGCGTGCCGCAGCCGCGCGGCGCACGCGCCGTTCGAGTTTCTGGCCCGGTGTCGCGGTCGGGCGGGCGATGCCTTCGGCGCGCGGCAAGGCCACGCTCTCGATCTTGTCGAGACCATGGATGCGCACGACTTCCTCGACGAGATCGGGCGCGCCATCGACGTCCGGACGCCAGCCCGGAACCGTAACGGCCCAGCCCTTTTCGAAACCGGCCTTCTCGACCACTACCGAGAACCCCAGCGATTCGAGAATGCGCTGCTGCTCTTCGGGCTTGATAGTGACGCCGCCGAGCTTTTCGGTCAGCGCGGGATCGAAGTGGACGATCTTGGGCGTCGTGGGAGCAGCGCCGGCACGAACCACTTCCGAAGCCTCGCCGCCGCACAGCGTCTGGATCAGCTTGGTCAGGTGCGCGAGGCCCTGATCGAGGAAGTTCGGATCGATCCCGCGTTCGAAGCGGCCGCGCGCGTCCGAAGTCAGATTCAGCTTGCGGCCGGTCTGGGCAATGCGCTCGGGATCGAAATAGGCGATCTCGAGCAGGATGTCGGTGGTTTCGTCAGCGCAGCCGGAATGCTCGCCGCCCATGATCCCGGCAACGTCGTGCACGCCGTTGTCGTCAGCGATCACGGTCATCTCGGAATCGAGCGTGTATTCCTTTTCGTTTAGCGCCAGCACGGTCTCGCCGTCCTTTGCGCGCCGCGCCGCTACCGGGCCGTTCAGCTTGGCAAGGTCGTAGGCATGAGCCGGGCGCCCATAGGCGAGCATCAGGTAGTTGGTCGCATCGACCAGCGCCGAAATCGGACGTTGGCCTGCCGCAGTCAGGCGCTCCTGCAGCCAGAGCGGCGACGGGCCGTTCTTCACGCCCTTGATGACGCGGCCGTAGAAAGCCGGGCAGCCTTCAGGATCGTCCGTGCGCACTTCGACGGGGCACGGGAACGAGCCGTGCAGGTCGAGTTCCGCAATCGGGTTGAGCGTGCCGATGCCGGCCGCCGCAAGGTCGCGGGCAATGCCGTAGACGCCCATGCAATCCGGGCGGTTGGGCGTAATGGCGACATCGATCACCGGATCGGCCCCGTGATACTCGGCAAAGGCCGTCCCGACCGGCGCATCCTCGGGCAGTTCGATGATGCCGTCGTGATCTTCGCCCAGCTCGAGTTCGCGCGTCGAGCACATCATGCCGTTCGATTCGACACCGCGGATCGCCGACTTCTTGAGTACCAGACCGTTGGCCGGAACCGTCGCACCCGGCAGGCCGAGCACGCCGATCATCCCGGCCCGCGCGTTGGGCGCGCCGCAAACAACCTGCAGCGGATCGCCTTCACCGGTATCGACGGACAGCACCTGCAGCTTGTCGGCATCGGGATGCTTGGCGGCGGTCAGCACCTTGGCGACGCGGAAGCCCGCGAGCTTCTCGGTCGGGTCCTCGATGCCTTCAACTTCAAGGCCGATAGCGTTGAGCTTGGCGGCGATCTCTTCGATCGTCGCTTCGGTTTCCAGGTACTGCTTGAGCCAGGAGAGCGAGAATTTCATGTGTTCTTTCCTTCCGCGATCCGGCCGATCAGGCAGGCGTACCGACGCCGCCCGAAAGGGTCGGAACGTCGAGGGCGGAAAATCCGTAGTGAGAGAGCCAGCGTACATCGCCGTCGAAGAAGGCGCGCAGATCGTCCATGCCGTACTTCAGCATGGCGAGGCGATCGACGCCCACACCGAAGGCAAAGCCCTGCCATTCGTCGGGATCGAGACCGCCGGCCTCGATGACGCGGCGGTTGACCATGCCGCTGCCCAGCACTTCCATCCAGGCGTGGCCCGGCGCATCGCCCGAGCCGCCGACGACGCGGCGACCGCCTTCGTTGGCATAGCCGACATCCACTTCCACCGAGGGCTCGGTGAAGGGGAAATAGCTGGGGCGCAGACGCAGGACGATATCGTCGCGCTCGAAATAGGCCTTGAGGAAAGTCTCCAACGTCCACTTGAGGTGGCCGAGGTGGATGTCCTTGTCGATCACCAGCGCTTCGATCTGGTGGAACATCGGCGTGTGCGTGGCATCGCTGTCCGAGCGGTAGACGCGGCCCGGCGCGATGATGCGCAGCGGCGCGCCTTCGGCCAGCATCGTGCGGATCTGGACCGGCGAGGTGTGCGTGCGCAGCACCATCTCGCGCTCCTGCGCGTCGCGGTCCGGGAAATAGAAGGTGTCGTGCATCGCCCGCGCCGGATGGCTTTCGGGCATGTTGAGCGCGGTGAAGTTGTGCCAGTCGTCCTCAATTTCGGGACCGGTGGCGACGGCGAAGCCCATGTCGGCAAAGATCTCGGCCAGCTCGTCCATCACCTGCGAAACAGGGTGGACGGTACCCTTCGGTGTCTCGGGCGCGGGCAGCGAAAGATCGATGGTCTCGGCCGCCAGCCGCGCATCGAGCGCGGCGGCTTCCAGCGCGTCCTTGCGGGCCGCCAGGGCGTCGGCGACGCTTTCGCGCAGACCGTGGATCTTGGGACCCTCGACCTTGCGCTCATCAGGCGTCATCTTACCGAGCGTCTTGAGCAGGCCCGAAATCGATCCCTGCTTGCCGAGAAACTCGACCCGCAGCGCCTCTACCGTCTCGAGATCGGTCGCGCCTTCGATGCGCGAAAGGGCCTCCTGGCCGGTTGCTGCGTAGTCCAAGTGTCTTCTGCCTGGTTGTTGGTCGGTATTGCGCCGCGGTCCTTAGGAGGCTCGCGGCCGAATCGCAACGGAGGAGGCAGCGTCAGGTGCAGGCGAGACTGTCCATCCCGTCAGAACCCCAGAGATTTTCGCGGCCGTAGCGGGCCCGCTCGCGGATGACCGGTTCGACCACAGGCTTGTAGCGCTGGCCGTATTCACTGGGCGTCATGCCCATGAAGTGGCGGAAGTCGCGCACGAACTGGGCCTGATCGTGATAGGCGGCATCGAGCGCACCGATCCATTTCAGCGAGGGGTCGACCGTGAAGTCGGTCAGGCTGCGCAGGAACCGCTGCCGGCGCAGCAGGAGCTTGGGTGGAAAGCCGAAAGTCCGGCGGCACAGCCGCTCCAGCGAACGCCGGCTGAGGCCCGCGGCATCCGCCAGTTGCGCGACCGAATCGACTTCCGGATCGTAGAGCGCGTCGTAAACCTTGGCGATGCTGTCGGCCGCCGGCTCGTCCAGCGGCTCGAGCCCATCGAAGAACTCGGTCAGCCGCTGCAGTTCGCCGTCACGGTCCGGCTCTTCGGCAAAGAGCATGTCGGCAAGCGGCCGAAACCGTTCGAAGGTCGAATCAGTCATGCCGTCGACCAGGCGGTTCGCATATTCATGGGCAGACTTGCCGACCAGCAGCGACCAGCCCAGCGGGTGAATCAGCACGCCCCACTGCCGCAGGCTTCCCGTGCGAATGTTCACTTCCTGCGAACGCGGCCCGGATACCGAGAACCGCGACTTGCCCAGTTGCCCGCCCCCGCGAGTCGTCCCGGCGATCACCGGCTCCTGATTGAAACGCATCGTCGCCCAGTCGGGGAACATGAAGTCCTCGATGATGCCGCCATCGCTAACGGTTATCTCGATCAGGAAAATGCCCGCAAAGTATCGGCGCAGCCCCGGGGAGCTACTCAGATAATTTGCAGAGACCGTGCAGGCCGACGACATTTCCAATCGCTCCAACTCTAACGACGTCTTCGCGGATCGCCCCACCAACCAAGAAAAAGGGGCGCGGACAAGACGTCCGCACCCCTTTTTTTAATTTCCGGTCCGAGATCAGCTTCCCGGAGCGAAATTCCTGGCGATCAGGCCGGCAGAGCTGCCTTGGCCTGAGCGATCACGGTCGAGAACACAGCGCCCTCGTTCATCGCCAGATCGGCCATCGACTTACGGTCGAGCTCGATGCCGGCGAGCTTCGCGCCGTGCATGAACTGCGAGTAGGTCAGGCCTTCGGCGCGAACGGCAGCGTTGATGCGCTGGATCCACAGAGCGCGGAAGTTGCGCTTCTTAACCTTGCGGTCGCGATAGGCGTACTGGCCGGCCTTTTCGACGGCCTGGCGAGCGACGCGGATCGTATTCTTGCGGCGGCCACGGTAGCCCTTGGCCTGGTCCAGAATACGCTTGTGCTTGGCGCGGGTGGTAACACCCCTCTTGATACGGCTCATTGTCTAGCGCTCCTCAGTTCAGCCCGTAGGGCGCCCACTTCTTGATCGTCTTGGCATCGGCGTCGGAAATGACTTCGGTGCCGCGATTCTGGCGGATGTACTTGCCGTTATGGCTGATGAGGCGGTGGCGCTTGCCGGCAACGCCGTGCTTCACCTTGCCGGTGGCGGTGAGCTTGAAGCGCTTCTTCACACCGCTCTTGGTCTTCAACTTGGGCATTTTCGTCTCCTGTTCAGGGACACGTGCAGTCAGCCCTGGCAGCCCTTTTCGCCAGGCCGACTCGCGAATCTCTTTGTGAAAGACTCAACCGTGTCGATTGAAGGGCGGGCCTTTAGTCCGCAAAACGCGGAAAGGCAAGGGCGACCTCGCCCCGTTCAATCCGCATAGATCATCCGCCGGGTCATGCCGCCGTCGACGACAATCTCCTGACCGGTGACAAACCCTGCGCCCTCGCCTGCCAGCCAGGCCACGGTATCGACGATATCCTCGACGCGGCCCACGCGGCCGACCGGGTGCTGCGCCCGGTCCTCCCGCGAGTGCTCCGGCTCGTTGCGCCGGTCCGACCGCTGCCAGGGGCCCGTCTCGATCCAGCCCGGCAGGACCGAATTGACCCGGATTTCCGGGCCAAGGCTGACAGCCATGGCATGCGTCAGGGCACATAGGCCGCCTTTCGCCGCCGCATAGGCAAAGCAGTCGGGTTCCGACTGCAGGGCGCGCGTCGACGAGATGTTGACGATGGCGGCCGGCGCACCGGCCCGCAACAGCGGCAAGGCCTCGCGCGAACACAGGAACGCGGAAGTCAGACTGGCATCGATCCAGCCTTGCCAGCGATCGAGCGAGAGATTTTCCAACGGCCCGCAGAAGGGAGCGGCGATGCCCGCATTGTTGACGAGCAGATGCGCCGAATCCGTCCATGCCGCTATGCGCTCGAAGGCCTGAACGACCTCCGTCTCCGCCCCGACATCGCAGGGAATGGCCAGAACCTGCGCTTCGGGCGCGAACTCCCGCAACTCGGCCAGCGCCTGTTCGTCCCGGTCGAGCGCGACCGCGCGCCACCCGTTCCTGGCAAAGTGCAACGTCAGGCCGCGCCCGATGCCCGCGGCACCGCCGGTGATGATGGCTGTTTTTTCACTCATACCGACCGAACCCACGAATTCCCTTCAAGTGCCATTGCGCGGCGTGGAAAAGGCACTGCGGCGCGTGCGCTGTAGCCATGCGAGAAAATCCCCGTCGGCTATGGCCTCCACGTCATGCGGCAGTGCCGTCTTCCAGAGGTAGAGCTGTGCGACCTCCCGCTCCCTGTCCACGGTCTGCACCGGGGCGGCCACACGGCGGTATTCGCTCCCCTCATATCGGTCGAGCAGGGCAAGGTCGCCGGGACCAAGCGACAACCAGCACAGGGTTCCGACAACACGTTTCCCTCCGCGCGGGGGAAGCAGGGCTGGGAACCACCCGTTACCCCCGCGGACCGCGAAGAGCCGACCGGGCGCAGAAGCCGCCTCCGACCGGATCAGCCTCGCCGCGATCCATTGCCCCATGCGCGTACCGCCCTGCGGCTGCAGCGTCCCGTAGACGAACAGGCGGCAAGTGCGCTTCACAGGACTGTTTTCAGTGGTGGCAGGCCAGCGCCTCGACGACATCCTCCAAACGGGCCGGATCGCCGATCGCGAGAACGTGCCCTTGCGAATCGGCATTGAGAGGCTCGCCGTTCCAGTCGCACATCGTGCCGCCCGCCCCTTCGACGACAGGCACCAGGGCCGCCCAGTCGTGAAGCTTCAGTCCCGCCTCGCAAACAAGGTCGATCTGACCGCTCGCCAGCAGGCCGTAGTTGTAGCAGTCGCCGCCCATCATCATCCGGCGATGATCCGTCTTGGCGGCGAGCGCCATGAAGTGGTCGCCTTCATGGTCGTCGAAGTACTGCGGACCGGTCGTCGCGAGCATGGCATCGGAGAGCTGGCGGCAGGCCTTCGTGCGCACCGGCTTGCCATTGAACAGGGTGGGATGCCCGCTCGCCCCGACCCAACGCTCGCCCAGGATGGGCTGGTCGATGACACCCAGCACTGGCCACCCATCGACCAGCAGCGCGATCAGCGTCCCGAAAATCGGACGGCCAGCGATAAACGAAACTGTGCCATCGATTGGATCGAGCACCCATGTCCGGTTCGACGAACCCTGCTCGGTCCCGAATTCCTCACCGATGATGCTATCCTGCCCGACCTCCGCCTTGAGGATACGGCGCATCGCCTCTTCGGCAGCCCGGTCAGCCTCCGTCACTGGCGAGGCATCGGCCTTGCGTTCGGCGCCGAGACCACTGCGGAAATGAGGGCGAATAGCATCTCCGGCTGCGTCGGCGAGCCGGATGGCGAGAGCGATGTCGTGTTCGATCTTCATGCCCATCCTGTGCGCGGCCCGCCCCTTCGCGGTCAAGATGCCTGTTGAATAACAGCCAACCTGCAAGAAAATGACAGGGATTGAAATGAGTATGGGGATTTTCCCAAGTTGCAGGTAAATGCTACACAAAGTAACCGCAACCGGCAGGGGATGCGGCAAGAGTGGGGCATGAGTCAGAAAAATCGCCCGGCCATCGATCCGTCAATCGTGCCGGAACAAGGGGTTACTAAGGACGGACAACCCCTTTCCTATAATCGTGCCCCGGCGCCCGATCTAGCGCCGTGGATTGCACGACTATACGTGACCAAAGTAGTCTCTCCGGCGAACTACACTTTGTCGTGCGGAATATTCAACGACACGCCTTTCGTGCGCATTCAGCTCGCCGGTGTCTGGACCGCCGAGACGGCTACCGGCCCTGAAGCGATGGGCCGTGAAGCTCTTTTCTTCGGCCCGCAGACCAAGCGCATGCCGATAACCGTAACCGGCAGCTTCATCAGCGTGGGCGTGGGCATCCGCCCCGGCGGCTGCACTGCCTTGCGCGGCCCGCGCGTGGGCGAATTTCTCGACCGGCTGGTGCCGATCAGCGCCGTCGCCACCCCGTCCGACAGAGTCCTGCGCATGCTGCATGCCGACGGCGCTCCGGAAGACTGGCTGCAGGCACTGGAATCGCAGGTGCGAAAACGCGTCGAACATATGGATGGCACCCTGCCCGATCCCGTTTCGGCGCAGTTCGAGGAACTGGCCTTCAGCAATCCCGCCATTTCCGTCAGCGATGCCGCCGAACATTGCGGGGTCGAGCGCCGGAAGCTGGAACGGGTCGTCAATCGCGACTTCGGGCTTTCACCCAAGCAGGTCCTGCGCCGGGCCCGCGCTCTCGACATGGCCAGCCACCTGCGCGGCGTCGCGGATCTGGACGAAGCCGAAGAAATCGCCCTGCGCTATTACGACGAGAGCCACCTCATTCACGAGTTCACCGCCTTCTTCGGAATGTCGCCGCGCCAGTTCGTGGCCACGCCGCAGCCCTTGCTGACGCTGGCTCTCGAATCGCGTCAGGCCCGCCGGCTCGAAGCGCTGAAACGCATCGAACCGGGCGAAGCGAGGCCCTGGCAGTAAAGCGAGATCAACGGCGGCATCACGGCCGCCTTGCCGATCAATCGAACAGGCTGGAAACCGAGCTTTCGTCGGCAATGCGGCGAATCGCCTCACCCACCAGCGGCGCGATCGTCAGCACCCGGATGCGGTCCGACTGCTTGGCCGCCTCGGTGGTCTGGATCGAATCGGTGATCACGAGTTCCTTCAGCGCCGAATTGCTGACGCGCGAAACGGCGGCACCCGAGAGAACACCGTGGGTGATGTAGGCGGTGACGCTGGTTGCGCCCTCATCCATCAGCGCCTGCGCCGCGTTGCACAGTGTACCGCCCGAATCGATGATGTCGTCGATCAGGATGCAGGCACGGCCCTTCACGTCGCCGATGATGTTCATCACTTCGGACTGGCCAGGACGGTCGCGGCGCTTGTCGACGATAGCCAGCGGCGCGTTGTCGAGGCGCTTGGCGAGCGCGCGGGCGCGAACCACACCGCCGACGTCGGGCGAGACGACCATCAGCGACTGGTCGCCATAACGGGCCTGGATATCCGCCGCCATGACCGGCGCGGCGAAGAGGTTGTCGGTCGGAATGTCGAAGAAGCCCTGAATCTGACCCGCGTGCAGATCGACCGAAAGAACGCGGTCGGCGCCCGCTTCGGTAATCAGGTTGGCCACCAGCTTGGCGGAGATCGGCGTACGCGGTCCGGGCTTGCGGTCCTGACGGGCGTAACCGAAGTAGGGAACCACGGCGGTGATCCGCTTTGCCGAGGCGCGGCGCAGCGCATCGACGCAGATCAGCAGCTCCATGAGGTTGTCGTTGGCCGGGTAGCTGGTCGGCTGCACGACGAAGACATCCTCACCGCGAACGTTCTCGTGGATTTCGACGAAGATTTCCTCGTCCGCGAAACGACGGACGCTGGCATCGGTGAGCGGCAGCTCAAGATACCCTGCAATCGCGCGCGCGAGCGGCAGGTTGCTGTTCCCGGACATGATCTTCATGGCGAATCCCCAAAGGCCCCTAGGTGCTGGCTTGACGCGCCGCGTCTACCCGTGCGTCACGCGATTGCAATAGAGCGTACGCGGTTTTCACCGGAACCGGAAATGACAAAGGCCGGGCCCGGCGGAACCGGACCCGGCCTTTTGAAAGCCGTCGATGCGGGAGCGATCAGCCTTCGCTGTGCTCGCCGCGAATCCAGCGCACGGTGCCCGAGCTGGCACGCATGACCACGCTCTCGGTGGTCATCTTGCCGCCCTTGAGGTGCTTCACGCCTTCCAGCAGCGAGCCGCTGGTGACGCCGGTCGCCGCGAAGATGCAGTCGCCCTTGGCCAGTTCCTCGAGCTTGTAGATCTTGTCGAGATCCTCGATGCCCCACTTCTTGGCACGGCCGCGCTCATCGTCGTTGCGGAACAGCAGACGACCGTTGAACTGGCCACCGACGCAGCGCAGCGCCGCAGCGGCCAGCACGCCTTCAGGCGCGCCGCCCGAACCCATGTACATGTCGATCGTGGTGTTCTCGTCGGTCACCGCGATGACGCCGGCAACGTCGCCATCGCCGATCAGCACGACACCGCAGCCCAGTTCGCGCAGTTCTGCGATCAGGGCCTCGTGACGGGGACGGTCGAGCACGCAGACGATGATGTCTTCCGGCTTCACGCCCTTGGCGGCAGCAACCGCCTTCACGTTCTCGGTCGGCGTCTTGGCGAGATCGATCACGTCGTCCGGATAGCCGGGGCCGACCGCGATCTTGTCCATGTAGACGTCGGGAGCGTTAAGCAGGCAGCCTTCCTCGGCAGCTGCGAGAACGGCGAGCGCGTTCGGACCGGCCTTGGCCGTGATCGTCGTGCCTTCGAGCGGATCGAGCGCGATATCGATCTTGGGGCCCTTGTCGGGAGCGCCGCCGACCTTTTCGCCGATGAAGAGCATCGGGGCTTCATCCCGCTCGCCTTCACCGATCACGACAGTGCCATCTATGTCAAGTTCATCAAAAGCCTTGCGCATGGCTTCTACAGCGGCATGATCAGCCGCCTTCTCATCACCGCGCCCAACCAAATGGGATGCGGCGATTGCAGCGGCTTCGGTAACACGAACCATTTCGAGTACGAGGACGCGATCGAGTACTTTACTTGCGGGAGTCGGCTTCATGGACATGTTCACTCCGGATTAATCCAGGGAGGAAAGGTTCGGACCGCTTAGACAGAGGATGTCGGATTGTCGAGAAGCTGTACGTTTCTTTTAGCTATTGCAGCAATTAGCCCCGCCCCGGCGATAGCGCAGGAGGCCAGTCAACCCAGCGAAGCCGACCGGGCGATCGCGGAAAAGATGATGTCGACCGGAGGGCAGATCACGCGGGATACTTCGCGCAACCACTGCCTGCGTACCATCAGGCAGGGCGAGATCACGGTGTGTGCGCCGGACGAGGATGAATTCCGCATTCCCTCGACGGCGGACTCCGATCCCGATTCGGCTGCAGCGCTGAACGATGGACGCCTTCATGCCCCGGACGTTGCCGGCGATGGCATCTTCAAGGGCCAGTCGACCATGGCGGGCATGTGCATGCTGCCGCCCTGCCCGCCCGAGCAGCCTTATCTGATAGATCTGTCGACGATCCCCGAGGCGCCGGCCGGCTCGGACGCCGACAAGATCGCCAAGGGGGAAATGCGCGCGCCCTGATCCGGGCGCGCGGCACGCGCTTCGTCAGCCGATGATCTGCATCACCAGTGGCTGGGCGGCGAGGCTGTCCGAGCCTTCGAGAATGCGCATGGCTTCACTCACCGCGCTTTCGGGGCCCTCGTGCGTTACCATCGCGATGATGACCTCGCCGTCCTCGTCCGGATCGCCCTTCTGGATCAGGCTTTCGATCGAGACGTTGGCATCGCGCATGGCGGCAGTGATTTCCGCCAGCACGCCCGGACGATCCGGAACCGTGAAACGGATATAGGAGCGGCCGAGGCGATGCCCGGTCGGTGCCGGCTCCATCGGCTCGAGTTCGCCCGCAGGCATCGAGAACGTGGCGCCCTTTTCACCACGGGCAATGTCGATGATGTCCGCGACGACGGCACTGGCCGTCGGCCCGTCACCTGCGCCCGCGCCCTGGAACAGCAGGCGTCCCATGAAGTTGCCCTCTGCCACCACGGCATTTGTCGGGCCGTCGACATGGGCGAGCGGGTGACCGAACGGGACCAGATGCGGCCGCACGCGCTGAAACAGACGCGGTGCTGCCTCGCTGCGGTCGATCTCTGCGGTGCCGATCAGGCGGATGACATAGCCCAGCGTGTGCGCCTGCTCGATGTCGGCAGCCTTGACCCGCGACACACCCATCGTTTCCACGGTATCGAAACGCAGGCGCGCGCCGAAGGCGATGGCCGCCAGAATCGACAGCTTGTGCGCGGCATCGACACCTTCGATGTCGAAAGTGGGATCGGCCTCGGCATAGCCCAGTCGCTGGGCATCGGCGAGCACGTCGCCGAAGTCGGCGCCGGTATCCTCCATGGTGGATAGGATATAATTGCAGGTGCCGTTGAGGATGCCATAGACGCGGTCGATCGCGTTCGCCGCGGCACCCTCGCTGAGGCCCTTGATGACGGGGATGCCACCGGCAACGGCCGCTTCGAACTTGAGCGCGACGCCGCTCTTTTCGGCAGCTGCGGCCAGTTCCATGCCGTGATGGGCGATCAGTGCCTTGTTGGCTGTGACCAGCCCCTTGCCCTGCGCAATCGCGCCGCGCACGAGCGTCAGTGCCGGCCCGTCGGACCCACCGACGAGTTCGACCACGACGTCGACATCGTCACGCAGCGTCATCGCCGCCGGATCGTCTTCCCAGTCGTAGCCGGAAAGATCCACGCCCCGGTCCTTGGAACGATCGCGCGCGCTGACGGCAACGATCCGGATGGGGCGCCCCGCGCGCCGCGCAATCAGCTCGGCATTCGTCTCGATCAGACGAACGACCCCCGTGCCGACAGTTCCCAGACCTGCAAGTGCAATGTTGAGCGGTTCAGCCATAGTGCTCCCTTTCGGTGGCGCGCCCTAAGGCAGGCGCCGGCGAATTTCCAGCGCCTTCGCGTCAGGACACCGCCGCAGTGATGGGCTCAGGACAATTTGCGCTCGCAAACGCCGAGGTCGCCGAGCACCATGCGGTAATCAGCCTCGGCCTGTTTCCTGGCCGCGTATCCATCGGAAACATTCGCATCGGAAGGCGGCGAATTGGGCAGGAAGCAGGCCAGACGATACCAAGCCAGAGTATTGCGCTCCGGCGGATGTCCGACATTGGCGACGAGTTCGGAGAACGACACGCCCCACGCAGGCGGAGCGCCCGGATGGTGCCGCACGGTGATCGAAGCGGCGGAACCGTCCTCGGTCTTCAGGAAGATCTGCGTTTCGCCCTGCCCGGCGAGCGTGCCCGGCACATAGAACAGCTCGCGCACGCCCGAGATCACGGCCGGCGCATCGGGCGACACGAGCGACTTCAGGATTCCCCGCAGCCGGGCCTCGCCAGCTTCCGTCCAGGGTCGCTGTGCGGTCGGTGTCACCAGTTGCAGTTCGTCCGGACGACCGGGAACGGCCCTCGCAAACAGGAACACGTCGGTCTTTTTGAGCTTGGGCGGCTTGCCTCGGGAATCGAGCGGCAGGTCCACCAGATATTTGACCGATTCGCCAAGTGGCGCGCTGCCGGTGAGAAGCGACTTGGTCTTCGCTTCTACGTAGTATCGCCCATATCCGGGCGCCAACCCGGGCGCACGTTCGTCCTCGACCCGCAGCAATTTTTTAACTTGTGCGAGAACCACCATACCTGACGAATCGGCTAGGTCGGCGATATCGGCATAAGTCGGCTCCGGCGCAGCGGCCGAAGGCACCTGCGCCTGGGACGGGAGCGCCTGAAACGCAAGCATTGACCCGCCTACGATCGCCAGGACGGGCTTCAATTTCGATGACATGAGGGACAATCTCCGTGGAAACATCGAATGTTATAGACGGGCCTGTGACGCGCACAAAATCGCATTGATCAGCTTTGGCACACCCCCGCCTGAATCACGCGTTAACCCCTGAAGGGCCGATAAGACGTTGCGCAGGGGGGGCATCACCGCTAAGGAAACTCGCGAAAAGGGGCAAAAACACAAAAATGCTCCACGGTTCGCTTGCCCGTCGCTCTCGTACGGCAGGTGAATTGTCAGCCGTCAGGGTGGGTAATTTCGAGTTTCGTCATGAGGTCCTCTTTTGGGGGAGCTCATGGGCGCCCTTGGGCTCGTCCGCTTTTTGGATTGGTTCCGGGGCTTGGTAATGGAGTGAAGGGTCTGAATGGCTTACGCTGACCAGCAAATGAGCGGTAACAAGATTACTGCGCTTGTCATTGTCGCACTGATCCATGTCTTCGTCGGTTATGCGCTCGTTACGGGCCTTGCCTATGAGGCGGCGAAGAAGGTCATCAACAAGGTGACGACAGTCGACATCAAGGAACCGGAGGAGCCGAAGGAGGAGCCTCCACCACCGCCGCCGAAGAAGGAGGAAACACCGCCTCCGCCGATCGTGGCCCCGCCGCCGCCGATCAATATCGCCCCGGCCCCGCCGCCGGTGCAGACGGTGATCACGCCGCCGCCGCCTCCGCCGGTGGTCATCCCCACCGCTGCTCCGCCGCCGCCGCCGCCGCCGCCGCCGCCTTCCAAGGCTCGTGGTGCGTCGCCCCGGCGCATGCAAAGCTGGGCTGGTCGCATCCAGGCGAACTACCCGACCCGCGCAGCACGTGAAGGTCGTGAAGGTCGCGTTGGCGTTCGCGTCACCATCAACGCAGACGGTCGTGTGAGCTCCTGCTCTGTCACGAGCTCCAGCGGTAGTCCGGATCTGGACGAGGCCGCATGCGAGGGCATGGAGCGTTACGCACGTTTCGAACCCGCGCTGAACGACGCAGGTAACCCGACCACGGGCACCTACTCGACCGCGATCGTCTACAGGTTAAACTAATTCGACGGCTCGATCGGGCCAGGGCGCCCGATCACATCCTGCATTCTTCTTGAGAGGTAAATCGCATGCTTATCGTTGATATCCTTGCCGCTGCCGGCGAAGCCGCGCCGCAGAACAAGTTCGGCTTCGCTGAAGCTCTCGAACAGGGCGGCTTCATCGCCTACGCCACCGTCGTGATCCTCGGCATCATGTCGTTCGGCTCGTTCTACATCCTCTTCACCAAGTGGTTCGAACAGTCGAAGATCATGCGCCAGTACGGTGCCGTCCGCACGTCGTTCTGGAAGGCACCGACCCTCAAGGAAGGCGCCACCAAGCTCGAGAAGAACAGCGCATGGCGCCAGATCGTCGACGACGGTGTGAAGGCTGAAGAAGAAGCTTCGAAGCTCAAGGACCCGACCGAATCGCACGATTGGCTCCACGGCTCGCTGGCTCGTTCGGAATCCTCGATCAACGCCCGCCTCGCCGGTGGTCTTCCGTTCCTCGCCACCGTCGGCGCTACCGCACCGTTCATCGGTCTGTTCGGTACCGTTGTCGGCATCTACCGCGCCCTGATCGCGATCGGTCTCGCCGGTTCGGCTTCGATCGACAAGGTCGCCGGCCCGGTCGGTGAAGCTCTGATCATGACCGCACTCGGCCTGCTCGTCGCCGTTCCGGCCGTGCTTGCCTACAACTACCTGCAGGCTCGCAACAAGCGCATCGCCGAGATGCTGACCGGCTTCTCGACCGACGTCCTCGCCAACATCGCTTCGGGCGGCGCCGTCAAGCCGGTCGTTGCAACCACCGCTGCTGGTGCAAAGCCTGCTCCGGCCAAGCCGGCTGCCGCTCCGACCAAGTCGTAAGGAGCACGGGTTTGCGGAACCGGACCGACCGGTTCCGCTCCCCGCAAGGGGTCCGGCGGCGGTTCGATGCATGCAACCCGTCGCCTGCCCCCCAGGCAACGCAAGGATTAGGATAAGACTATGGCGATATCCACGGGCGGAGGCGGTGCCGAAACACCGATGTCCGATATCAACACGACGCCGCTCGTCGACGTCATGTTGGTGCTGCTGATCATCTTCCTCATCGCGGTTCCTGTCGCGATCCAGACGATCGAAAAGCTGCACATCCCGGTCATCGAGGCCGTCGAATCGAAGGACAAGGTCGAAAACCTCCTTCTTACCGTCTCGACCACTGACGATGCCGGCCGCAGCGCTGGCGAGCCCGGCTACGAGGGCGCGTCCCGCAACGGCGAATGCCGCATCTACTTCAACAACATCACGCCGGTTACTGCCGAAGAGCTCCGCGACAAGGCCTTCAAGCGCCTCGACAGCATCGTGAAGCGCGCAGGCGGCCCTGAAGCCCTAATGTCCAACCCGGAGTTGATCCCGCAGGTGCATATCCGCGGCGACGTCAACGCTCCGTGGCGGTGCATTGCCGGCGCGATCTACAACGTCCAGATTTCGGGCTATCCGACGGTTGGCTTCATTACCAACCCGATCGATCCGAACGCGTGACGTTCAGGCAGGAACAGGAGTAACATTCCATGGCAATGTCAGGCGGCAGCGATGATGGCGCGCCGATGATGGAGATGAACACGACGCCGTTGATCGACGTCATGCTCTGCCTCCTCATCATGTTCATCATGTCCATCCCTGTTGCGACCCACTCGATCGACATCGACCTGCCGGTGGCTACCCCTCCGACGGATACGCCTCCGCCGATCGATCCGGTCAAGAACAAGGTCGTTCTTACGGTCAACAACGAGATCCTGTGGAACGGAACGCCGATCAGCGGCACGCGACTGCTCGAAACGCTGCAGTCCACCACCCGGATGGACCCCGAGCCGGAACTGCAGTTCCAGCCCGAGCCGAATGCCAGCTATGACCTCTCGGCCAACGTGCTGCAGGTCATCAAGGCTTCGAAGGTCTCGAAGTTCGGTTTCGTCGGCAACGAACAGTTCGCCGAATTCGGCAAGTAAGCCGTACCGACATCGGATCTTTCGCAAGATCGAACGAAAAGGGGCGGAGCGATCCGCCCCTTTTTTGTGCCCTCGGGACATTGCTGAACCATACCCGTCAAGCCGATTGGCAAAGCACCGTCGGTGGGTTAGATACGGATCAGGCGCGGAGCAGTCAGAGAGGACATGCTCATGCAATCTGCCGCGCCTGCCCCATCCGCATCGCCCATTGCCGACATCAACACGACGCCGCTGATCGACGTCATGCTGGTCTTGCTGATCATGTTCGTGATCACCATTCCGGCCGCCACCAACAGCATCGACATTGATCTGCCGGGTGACAGCGAGCCCGGTCCCGCCATTCTCCACCCGGTGAAGAACAAGATCGTGCTCACCCCGGACGGCACTATCGAATGGAACGGCACGTCCATATCGGCCGGGCAGCTCTCGGGCCTGCTCTACCAGACCGCGCACATGCCGATCGAACCCGAACTCCAGTTCGAACCCGATGCCCAGGCCAGCTACGACTTGGCCGCGCGCGTGCTGGACACGATCAAGGCCTCCGGCGTGACCCGCTTCGGCTTCATCGGCAATGAGCGCCACCGCGACTTCGGTAAGTAACGCCACCCACCGCTAGGCCGCATCGCCCTCCTCATCCGGTGCATCGAGACGCATGGCCATGGCCGCGAGGCTCTCCGCCTCGACCAGCAGATCATCGTCGCCCGCACCGGAGGGGAGGCTTTCGCGCCCGATCATCGAAAGCGCGGGCACCGACAGCGGACTGATCCGCTCGAGATGCACATGATCGATCTCACGCGCGGCGCGGTCGAGGACGTCGCCGACACGGTCGATATCGGTCATGCGCGCCCGGGCATCCGCCCAGGCGGCCTCGATCAGCAGGTGGTCGGGCTCGTACTTGCGCAGCACGTCGTAGATGAGGTCGGTCGAGAAGGTGACCTGCCGTCCCGACTTGCGCTTGCCCGGCTGCTGCCGCTCGACGAGGCCGGAGATCACCGCCACTTCGCGAAAGGCGCGGCGCAGCAGGTAGCTTTGCTGCACCCAGTCGACGAATTCATGGGTCAGAATGTCAGGCGATAGCAGCGCAGCGGGATCGTCCACCGGCTTCAGCCCCCAGACCACCAGTGTGTAGTCGGTCGCGACGAATCCCAGCGGGCCGAGTCCCCTCTCCTCCATCCGCCGTGTGATCAGCATGCCAAGCGACTGGTTCGCGGGCCAGCCTTCGAAGGTATAGTAGCTGGTATAGGCCAGCTCGCGGTGCGGAAAGCTCTCCACCAACAGCCGTCCGGGCGCCGGCAGATGCGAGCGCCAGTCCTGCACTTCCAGCCATTCACGCACATCGTCGGGAAAGCGCGCCCAGCCGGCACGGTCGGAGAGCATCTCGCGCACCCGGTCGGCCAGATGCGTCGAGATCGGCATGCGCTGGCCCATGTAGCTGGGAATCGTCGCCGAGCGTTTCGCCGCGCGCACGATCAGATCGAGATCCTTGAGCGATTCCACTTCGAGATCCATGCCGGCGAAACGGAAGGTGTCGCCCACTTCGAGACTGGCCCCGAAGCCTTCCTCGACCTTGCCCAGCGAACGACCGTTGCGAAAGCGCACGTCGAGCATTTCGGCATCGACGATGATCCCGGCATTGAGCCGGTGGCGCGCGGCATGTTCGGGATGGGTCAGGCGCCAGGTGCCATCCTTCTCGCGCACGATCCGGCGGAACCGGTCGTAGGAGCGCAGCGCATATCCCCCGGTCGCGACGAAATCGAGCACGCGGGCGAAGGCGGTTTCATCGATCCAGGCGTAGGACAATGAAGACCGCACTTCGGACAGCAGCGCTTCCTCGCGGAACGGACCGGCACAGGCCACGGCCATGACATGCTGCGCCAGCACATCGAGCCCGCCGGGGCGGAAGGTCTCGCCGTCTCGCTGCCCCTCGCGCACCGCCTGCTGCGCGGCGAAAGCCTCGAGAAACTCGAAGCGGTTGCCGGGCACGAGCAGCGCCTCGCTGGGCTGGTCGAGCCGGTGATTGGCACGCCCGATACGCTGCAACAGCCGCGACGATCCCTTGGGCGCGCCCATCTGCACGACGAGATCGATGTCACCCCAGTCGATGCCGAGATCGAGGCTGGCGGTGCAGACAAGCGCCCGCAGCTCGCCGCGCGCCATCGCGCCTTCTACCTTGCGGCGCGCTTCCTTCGAGAGCGAGCCGTGATGGATACCGATAGGGAGCGTATCCTCGTTGGCGTCCCACAGTTCCTGGAAGATATATTCGGCCAGGAACCGCGTGTTGGTGAAGACGAGCGTCGTGCGATGCGCCTTGATCTGCTCGATCAGCTGCGGGATCGCCCATGTCGCGGCGTGGCCGCTCCAGGGAATGCGCTCGACCTGCGGCAGGAGGATTTCCAACTCGGGATCGGCGCCCTGCTCCCCCTCCACCAGCGCGACGCTATCGAGGTCCCCCCATGGTGCGAGCCAGCCGCGATAGTCATCCGGGTCGGCCAGTGTCGCCGAAAGTGCGGCGCGCTGCAGATCGGGGCTCAGCGCCTGCAGCCGCGACAGCGAGAGAGCCAGCAGGTCACCGCGCTTGCCGGTGGCGAAAGCGTGAACCTCGTCGATCACTACCCGCTTGAGACTGCCGAACAGTTCCGGCGCCTCGGGATAGCTGAGCAGCAGCGAGAGCGATTCCGGCGTCGTCAGCAGCACGTGCGGCGGACGGGCGCGCTGCCGCGCCTTGCGATCGGAAGGCGTATCCCCGCTTCGCGTTTCGACACGGATGGGCAGGCCGATCTCCTCGATCGGGGCGATCAGATTGCGCTGGACGTCATGCGCCAGGGCCTTGAGCGGCGAGACGTAAAGCGTATGCAGCCCCTCGGGCACAGCGCTGCCGTCCAGGCGACTGGGACAAAAAGCGGCCAGCGTCGGCAGAAACCCGGCCAGCGTCTTGCCCGCGCCGGTATCGGCCACCAGCAAAGCATGGCGGCCGGCATCGGATGCCGCCAACATTTCGCTCTGGTGCCGCCTGACCCGCCAGTCGCGCGCAGCAAACCATGCAGCAATTTCGGGAGGGACTGCGCCCTGACTGCTCATTGTTTGTCCGCGGTTCTGCAACACCATGCCATGGCCGTGGTGGAGCATATAAACCCGCCGCGTGAAAGCCGGTCTCTTGCACAAGCGCCCCGGTTGGCCGATGAGCCGGGCAACAGCAACGACAGCATCCACCATGATTTCGCTTCCCGGCTATTCCCACCTGATCAATGTCGCAATGGCCCTCGCGCTCGGCCTGCTGGTGGGTCTGCAGCGCGGCTGGGTCCTGCGTGAGCGGGCTGCGGGATCACGCTTCGCCGGGTTCCGGACCTTCGCACTGATCGGACTGGCGGGTGGTATCGCCGGCATCCTGTTCGATCATGCGCGCGGTCCTGCCACCGGCCTGTTGGTCGCGGTGATGGTGCTGGTGCTGCTCGGCTATGAGCATACCTCGCGCGAAAGCGGGCGGCTCGACGGGACATCGGGCGTGGTCGCGCTGCTGACCCTGGCTAGCGGCTTTCTGGTCGGAACGGGCGAACGGCTGACCGGTACTGCCGTGGCCGTGGTCATGGTGCTGATCCTCGCCATGCGCGAGCAGCTCCACCGCTGGGTGCGGCATCTGAACGAAAGGGAAGTGCTCTCGATCGCGCGCTTTGCACTGATCGCGCTCGTGATCCTGCCGATCCTGCCCGATCAGCCCTACGGCCCCTTCGACGCGTGGAACCCGCGCAAGCTGTGGATGGTGGTCGTGCTCGTCTCGGGCTTTTCCTTCGCTGGCTATTTCGCGGCGCGCATGCTGGGGCCGACCCGTGCGGTGATCGCGACGGCTGCGGCAGGATCGATGGTCTCGTCCACAGCCGTGACCGCCTCGCTCGCGACACGTATGCGCGAGGGAACCGAGGGCACGCCCATTCTCGCCGCGGGCATTTCAGCTGCGTCGGTCGTGATGTTCCTGCGCGTGGTCGCCCTGACCGCGGCCATAGCCCCTTTCGCACTACTGCCGCTGATCCGGCTGATCGTGCCCGGCATGCTGGTGAGCCTCGTCATCACGGCCTGGTATCTGCGCAAGGTCCCGCGCGGTCCGACTTCGCAAAGCGAGGAAGACGTGCCGATGCGCAATCCCTTCGACCTCGCCCCGGCCTTCATCCTCACAGCGCTGGTCATGGCGCTGACCGTCGCGGCGCGTTGGGTGCTGGAGCAATTCGGCGACCGCGAACTCGCCCTCGTTCTGGCAGTATCGGGCACGGTCGATGTCGATTCCACGATCATCACCATGGGCAACCTGCCCTCCGACACGCTGCCCCAGACAACCGCCGCACTGGTGCTCGCCTTCTCCGTGACGCTCAACACACTGTTCAAGGGCTTCGTCTCGGCCAGCGTGGGCGGCTGGACCAAGGGCAAGCACGGCGCCCTTCCTCTTGTCGCCGCCGCGCTGGCCGTGATTGCCGGCGCGCTGGTGATGATTTTCTAGCTACGCGCGAGGCCGGACAGGGCGAGTTGCGCGTCAATCTCACCGATCAGCCGTTCCAGCCCCTTGGCCGTATCGCTTTCGGCCCGAGCGGTCAGGACGTCCTGCGTGTTCGAGGCGCGCAGGAGCCACCAGCCGTCCGGCGTCATGACCCGCACCCCATCGATAGCGACAACATCCGCATCGCTCTGCGCCAGCCGCGCCTGAACTTCCTCTATCGCTGCGAACTTGCGGCTTTCCTCGACCGGAAAGCGCAATTCCGGGGTGTTGAACGTTTCGGGCATGGCCTTGCGCAACTCGGTCAGCGACGTGCCGAGCCGGACCGTTGCCGCCATCAGCCGCACGGCGGCATAGAGCCCGTCGTCGAAGCCGAAGTAATCGTCCGCAAGGAACACGTGCCCGCTCATCTCGCCACCCAGCGGGGCTCCTGATTCGAGCATCTTCGCCTTCACCAGCGAGTGGCCCGACTTCCACATGACGGGCTCTCCGCCAAGTTCGGCCACGCGGTCGAAAAGCGTGCGGGAAGCCTTCACATCGGCAATCACTGCAGCGCCCGGCATTCGCTGGAGCACATCCTCGGCAAAGATCGCCAGCAGCTGATCGCCCCAGATCACGCGGCCTGTGCTGTCTATCGCGCCGATCCGGTCGGCATCGCCATCGAAGGCGACGCCGAAGTCGAGCCGCTCGCGCGCGACCAGCGCCTGCAGATCGGCAAGGTTCGCCTCGATAGTGGGATCGGGATGGTGATTGGGGAAATGCCCATCCACCTTGGTGAAGAGCAGATGGTGCTCACCGGGCAGCCTCGACGTCAGCAGTTCGACTGCCGGCCCGGCCGCCCCATTCCCGGCATCCCAGCCGATACGGAGTGCCTTCAACGGTTCCTTCGGCACGCCTTCAAGCCCGTGTAGCAGCCGCTCGACATAGGCCTCCAGAACGCTCCGCTCCTCGGCCCGGCCCGAGCCGCTTTCCCAGTCGCCCGCCGCCGCCATGGTGCCAAGGCCCTGGATATCCGCGCCGAAAAAGGGGTGCCCGCCAAGCACGAACTTGAAACCGTTGTGATCGCGCGGGTTATGGCTGCCGGTGATCTGGATACCGCCATCGACGTCGGCCATCGACGCCTCGGCATAGTAGAGCATCGGCGTGGGTCCCAGACCGATGCGCACCACATCGAGACCGCCGGCCGTCAGCCCCTCCACCAGCGCTGCTTCCAGCATCGGCGAACTGAGCCTCCCGTCGTATCCCACGACAACGCGCGAGCCGCCGCTGCGCCGTACGACCGTCGCGAAGGAGCGGCCCACGGCATACGCGTCCTCTGCGCCCAACGTTGCACCGACCACGCCGCGAATGTCGTATTCGCGCAGGATCGTCGGCTCGAAACGGTGGCTGGTGGTCATCGTCCGGTTCAGGCCGGCGTCTCGGGCTTCAGTTCGGCCAGCAACATGTCGCGTGCGGCATTCGCCTCGTGCACCTGCTCGCTGCTGCCGCCGCGGTCGGGATGGACTGCGGCAAGGCGGCGGCGATGGGCCTCGAGAATGTCCTTGCGCCCCGCGCCCGCAGGCACGCCGAGCACTTCGCGAGCATGGGCCAGCGCGAAGGTCTGCCGGATCTGTGGCTTCTTCTGCCAGGGCCAGCGCCCCTTGATGACGCGCCAGGCGATGCAGGCCAGCGCGATCAGCCAGAGCAGCTTCAGCATGACGCGCTGCTATTGCGCGGCAAGGGCCAGGCCCTGCTGTCCGCGCGACGGCATCGGCAGCTTCAACCCGGCGACGAGGCTGCGCAGCTCCTGCCGCGCGACAAGGTGGCTGGTGCCCAGCTCGCCCAGATAGCCCTTGTCGAGCAGCGTCAGCCCCGAGGGGAACAGCTCGCGGTAGATAACGCGCTCCGAAAGCCCGCTGGCGACACGGAAACCCACGCGCTTGGACAGTTCGCCCAGCGCCCCTTCGAGACGGCGCATGTTGCGCGCCTCGACGTGCTGGACGCGGTTGCGCACCACTACCCAGTCCATTTCCTTGCGGCCTTCTTCCAGCGTCTTCATGCTGCGCTTCTTGCGCGTTTCCCACATGAGTTCGGCATAGAAGGACAGCTTCTTCACCTTGAAGCTCTCGCCCTCGACCTGACCGATCAGGTCGAAGTCGACGAAGCTGTCGTTGAGCGGCGTCACCAGCGTATCGGCGGTCGTCGCCACGTGGCGTGCGAAAGGATCGTCGCGGCCGGGCGTGTCGAAGATCAGGAAATCGTATCCGTCCGCGATCTGTTCGGCGAGATCGTCCAGCTCGGCAAGATCATCGCCATCGTAGACGGCAAAGCGCGCGCCGGGCAGCGCGATTTCGCGGCGCCGTTCGGTCTCGACCCGGTTTTCCAGATAGCGGAACAAGGTGCGCTGGCGCGGATCGAGGTCGATCGCGGCGACGTTCGCGCCCTGATAGGCGAGCGCGATGGCGACGTGAACCGCCGTGGTGGACTTGCCGGTGCCACCCTTTTCATTTGCGAAGACAATGCGATGCGCTGTCACGAACTGGTGATCGCTTTCCTGCTGCGGGGCCGGTTGAGCGGCCCTCGTAAGTTCAAATCCATTGCCGCACAGGGCGCGCTGCGGCTAAGGGCTGGCGCGTCTGCCGGTCAAGCGCATCATATCGGAGCAGCCCCAGCCAATGCAAATCGTCCACAGCCTTGATCCACTGCGCAGTGCAGTCGCCCAGCTGCGCGAATCCGGAACCCTCGCGCTGGTGCCGACCATGGGCGCGCTGCATGAAGGTCACCTGACACTCGTACGCGAAGCAAAACAGCGCGCCGGCCACGTGGCCGTCTCGGTCTTCGTCAATCCGCTGCAGTTCGGCGCGGGCGAGGATCTCGACGCATACCCCCGCCAGCTCGAACGCGATTGCGCCCTGCTGGAAAAGGAAGGCGTGGCGCTGGTCTGGGCGCCGACCGTGGACGTGATGTATCCGCAAGGCTTCGCCACGAACATCTCGGTATCCGGCGTCAGCGAGGGTTTGTGCGGCGGCTCGCGACCCGGCCATTTCGATGGCGTCGCCACCGTGGTCTGCAAGCTGTTCCATCAGGTCCTGCCGGACATGGCGCTGTTCGGCGAGAAGGACTGGCAGCAACTCGCCGTCATCCGCCGCATGGCCCGCGACCTCGATCTGACGCGCCCGCATGCCGACGACATCCTCGGCGTGCCGACGGTGCGCGAAGCGGACGGCCTCGCGATGTCTTCGCGCAATGCCTACCTGACGGCCGAACAACGCACCCAGGCCGCCGGGCTCCCTGCTGCCATGAAGAAGGCCATCGCCGAGATCGAGGCCGGATCGCCGGTCGCCGATGCCCTTGCCACGCTGGAAGCGGACCTGCTTGCCTCCGGCTTCCTCTCGATCGACTATGCCGAATTGCGCGATGCGGACGATCTGCACCTGCTCGACAGTCGCTCCCCCCGGCCCATGCGCCTGCTGGTGGCCGCGCGCATCGGCAAGGCCCGCCTGATAGACAACATGGCCGTCCGTCCGGCCGTCTGATAGTATATCCTCACAGGCATCGTCATTTGTCCCAAGTCCTTTCGAGACTTAGGACTATGCCTGTAACGGGACTGGGCAGTCCGCGTGCCCCGCATGCGGCAGCAACAGGGAGGATATTCATGAAGAAGGTTATTTGCGCACTCGGTGCGTTGGCGGTGTCGCTGACATCAACTTCGGCGTTTGCCGAGAGCCGGTCGTCCGCACGCAAGCAGCAGGACCGCGGCATGCAGGAAATTCCCGTGTGCACGCAGAACCTTGGCGCTGTGGCGATCGTCGAGCCCGACAACAAGTGGTGGCGCGAACTCAGCCTCGGCAGCCCCGAAGCGATCCTGCGCGTTTTCGTGCAGCGTTCGGGCTGCTTCACCCTCGTGAACCGCGGCCGCTCGATGCGCAGCCGCGCCATGGAACGCGCGCTGGCGGACCAGGGCGAGCTGCAGGCCGGTTCGAACCTGGGCAAGGGCCAGGTCAAGGCAGCGGACTACTTCCTGCAGCCGGATATCGTCTCCACCAACAACAATTCCGGCGGCACCAAGATCGGTGGCCTTCTCGGCGGCATCGGCGGCGGCCTGTTCGGCCGTAGCGTCGGCGCCATTGCCGGCGGTCTCAACATCAAGAAGGGCGAGGCCAACGTCACGCTCTCGATCGTCAACGCCCGCACCACCGTGGAAGAAGCGCTGGTCGAAGGCTACGCGCGCAAGTCGGACGTCAGCTTCGGCGGCGGCGGTGGCGGCTTCTTCGGCGGCACCTTCGCGGCAGCCGGTGGCGGCGGCTACCAGAACACCAAGATCGGCCAGATCATCGTTCTCGCCTATCTCGACGCCTACACCAAGCTGGTCACCCAGCTCGGCGGCCTGCCGGCAGACGCGGCTGCTGCTGCACCCGAAGCGCAGTAACTCCGCATGAAGTTTCGGGAATCAGGGTGGAGCGATGGCTCCGCCCTGTTCTCGGACTATACTTGGCGTTTACTCGGCATGGCTCCAAAGCACGGCTAACAGCCATTGTCAGGGGATCGATCCGGCCTTCAGGCGTACTATGGGTTTTCGTAGAATCGACATGCATTCCAGGACCGGAAATGAAGTCTTTCGAACGAGAATA
Organism: uncultured Novosphingobium sp.; assembly: GCA_965140495.1. GTDB lineage: Bacteria > Pseudomonadota > Alphaproteobacteria > Sphingomonadales > Sphingomonadaceae > Novosphingobium. The sequence goes on from OZ223239.1 coordinate 38,440, forward strand.
TCGCGCAATTGTCGGGGCGAACCGGACCATGGGGGTAAGGATCGTCGAGGCCATTGCGCGGCATTACGGGGAAACGGGCGCCCCGATCCCAGTCCCCTTCAGCGGCGTTCCGTAACCCCCCGCCCTGTGCCGGTTCGTTCGGCCGGACGGGATCGCAGGTCGGGAGGACCTGCCCCCGGAAGGACGAAACGGAGCGGCACGGGCATTCCCGCCCACGATACCGGAGGGTGCCTCCTCGATATCGTGGGCGGGGATTCCAGAACCTTTTGTGGCATTTACAGGCCGCGCGCAGTATTGAACACTTCGTGCGGCAACATGGGGAGCATCAAGGCATCATGAGCGGGCTCAACATCCTCTACATCGAGGACGATGCTCGCGCCGCCTCGCAGGTGCAGGAACTGGCCGCCAATTCCGGCGACGCCGTGACCTGGACCGCTACGGGCAACGACGGGCTGAAACGTGCCGGGGTCGAACGCTTCGACGTGATCATTCTCGACCGTATGCTCCCGGATCTCGACGGGCTCACGATCCTTTCGCGGCTCCGCGAAAGCGGGGTCGGAACGCCGGTGCTGATGCTCTCCGCGCTCGGCCGCACGACGGACCGCGCCGAAGGTCTGGATGGCGGCGCCGACGACTATCTCGCAAAACCGTTCGAGGCCGAAGAACTGCTTGCGCGTCTGCGCGCCTTGCACCGCCGCGCCTCTGGCCGGGCGCACAGCGCGGTGATCCTCTACGGCGCGTTCGAATGCCATGTGAAAGCGCGCACGGCGTTCCGCGACAATCGCCACCTTTCGCTGAGCCCCAAGGAGTTCGAACTGTTTCGATACTTCATGGAAAACGCGGGTGAAGTCCTGACCCGCGAAATGCTGCTGCGCGACGTGTGGAAGATGAATTTCGATCCGCAGACGAACGTCGTCGATGTCAACATCGGCCGCCTGCGCCGCAAGCTCGAGGATGGCTTCGCCTCGCCTGCGCTCGAAACGATCTGGGGTTCCGGTTATCGGCTTCTGGACGGTCAGTGACGCACCTCGTCGCGATCCGGCATTCGATATTCGCGCAGATCGTCCTGTGGGCGATCTTCACCGCTGCGGAAATCACCTTCGGCCTTTGGCTGCTCACCGATACGACGATCCAGCGCACCAACCACCTGGCCATGGAACGGGCGGTCGACCTCGACCTGGCCGGCATGATCGACATCTATGCCAGTGGCGGCGCCGAGGAACTCTCGAAGCGCATAGAGGACCGCCTTGCCCTGCAGCCGCGCAACGGCAATGCCGCGCACTACCTGCTCGCCGACGCCAATGGCAAACCCATCGCCGGCGACCTCAAGCGCTGGCCGGATCTCCATGCCACCGTCTCGGAAGCCGCGGAGATACGCCTGAACGGCGAGACCGATGCATTTGCCCGGGCCACGCAGCTTGGCCCCAACCTGCGCCTTCTGGTCGCACACGAACATCACGATCTCGACATTCTCCTGCGGCAGGTCGGCCTCGCCTTCCTCACCGGCGGCGTACTGGCGGTTCTGGCCGTGGCGCTGGGCGGATGGATGGCGGCCCACCGCCTCGCCGGCCGGCTTGAACGGATCAACGCCGCTTTCCGCCAGCCCGACGATACCGCGCTCGAACAGCTGGCCAGAGGCTCCGGCGGCCGCGACGAGATCGACGAGCTGACTTCGCACTCCGGCAATGCCCTCGCCCGGCTGCGGCAGCTCGCTGCGGCCCACCGCGAAACCACCGATCACGTCGCGCACGAGATCCGTACGCCGCTGATGCACCTCGACAACCGGCTGGTGAAAGCGCTTGCCGCAACTCCGGACCCGGAAACAGCCGCGCGTATCGCCGATGCCCGCACCGAAATCCGCGGCATCATCCGCATGCTCGAATCGCTGCTCGACATCGCCGCCAGCGAGGCCCGGCGCGGCGACCGGCACGGGCTTTCCCCGGTCGATCTGAGCGGGCTCGTGACGCGCCTGGCCGAACTCTACGCCGACAGCGCCGAAGAATCGGGACACAGCTTCAAGGTCGACATCGAACCCGGCGTCACGATCGAAGGCGAGGAAATGGCGCTTACCCGCCTGATCACCAACCTGCTCGACAACGCCTTCAAGTTCGTGCCCTCGGGCGGAACCGTCTGGCTGGCGCTGCGCAAGGGGCCGCGGCTCATTGTCAGCGACGATGGGCCGGGGGTTCCGGAAGACCAGTGCGACGAGATCTTCGAAAAGTTCAGCCGCGGTGGCCGTCCCTCCTCGAGCGAGGGAACAGGACTCGGGCTCGCGCTGTGCCGGGCCATTGCAGAACGGCACCATCTGGCGATAAACTTGGTCCCGACCGAAAAGGGAGCCTGTTTTACAGTTGCGCCGGAGGCGAAACGATGAAGCACGATGGCATGAAACGCGCGGCAAGGGCCACGCTTGCGCTGCTGGCCGCAGCGTCCGGCCCCATGCTCGTCGCGCAGGATCGCGCGCCCGCCCGCGGTGAGCGAGTCGCGCTCGCCCTTGCGACCGCCCAGAACGCGCAGGGCAAGCAGGACCGCAGGGAACTGGCCTCTGCTCTCGCCGTGATCGATCGCAGCGGTGCGCATCCGCTGGCAGAGTGGAACGGCACCGACCCGGTCCCGCAGTGGCGCGCGCTTGTCACGGACAAAGCCTCGCCGATGCGCGGCAGTCCGCTGGGGCCGGGCTATCGCAGCGGACAGATCATGGGCGGCCGCAGCGAACGCTTCGAGCAGGTGTTCCTCTCCGGCCAGAAAGCCAGCATCGCCCTGTCGACACCGGGCAACGCCCCGATTTCGCTGCATGTGCTGGACCCGGAGCGCAAACCGGTCTGCGTGATCCGCAACACCAAGCGGACATGCCACTGGGTCCCCATCTTCACGCAGCGCTACACGATTGAAGTGCACAATTCGGGCGACGGCGTGGCGGACTACTTCCTCGTCGTCGACTGATCGCTGCCACCGGGGCGCCTACGCTCGGGCCAGCGAATGCATATTGACCGAACACCAGAGAATGTGGCAATCGCGCTGCGCTTGCGGAGCCCCCGGCAACCGCAGCGCAACCCGCGAGCGAAACCCCGGTTTCCTGCAGGTTTGCGGGTGTAGCTCAATGGTAGAGCAGAAGCTTCCCAAGCTTACGACGAGGGTTCGATTCCCTTCACCCGCTCCAGCACTTTTCCGCGGTTTTTCAGTCTCCTCACCGGCAGTCACTGCGGTAAAGTTGCGGTAAACGCTCCAGGAGCCAGCTGCTCGATCTCGGCGATTATGCCCTCAGTGACTGAGAGGGCGCCGCATCAGGCTTGAACTCATCGTTGAACTTGGGCTTCCCAATCATCGCCTCCTGTCCTCGAAATTAGGATCGAAGGCGCCCGGAAATCCAAGGGCTATTCGCAGTCATGGCGCGCATCATATCACCAACTGCGTTCGTTGCGCCGTGCACCAGCGCTCGCCCTTGCCACGCCAGCTTGCGATGTTGGCGTGCTCGGCGTCTTGTACCCTTGCCGTGATGTAGAACGACGTCCTCTACCGCAGATTCTCAACCCATTCGGGCATGCTGATCGAACAGTATCCAGAGGCTGCCGCTTACCATTAGACCAACGACCAGTCCGGTGAACAGAACAAGCTGCAAGTCGTCCCGGTGCGACTTGTCGAGATCGACATGGAGGAAGAAGCGGAACTGCGCTGCGATCTGGATGACCGCCAGCCCGCCCAGAACCGCCAGCAGCCAACCGCTTCCCATTGGCTTGAAGATCGCGACGGCAAAGCTGGCTATCGTGAGCATCGCGGATGAGAGCAGTCCAAGGACCATGTCGCGCCGTTCGCGGCGCGGGTTTTCGTTCTCGCTGCGAGGCAGGCTTTTTCGGCTCAAAGGGTCGCTCCATAGAGAAAGACGAACGTCACGATCGCGACCCAGACGACGTCGAGCATGTGCCAGAACAGGGCCAGCCGCATGATCCTGAGGCGTACCACCGGCTGGAGGCCTTCCAGCCTCAACTGGAAAAGCAGCACAAGCATCCAGACGATACCCGAGGCCACGTGCAGCGCGTGACAGCCAAGCAGCGTGAAGTGCGCCGAAAGAAAGCCGCTGCGCTGCGGTACCGCGCCTTCGGCAACCAGCTTCGCAAAGTCGCGCACTTCCATGCCGAGAAAAGCCAGGCCGAGACCTGCCGTAACCAGCAGCCAGAGAACCAGCGACCGTTTGTCTTCCCTGTATTTCAGCGCGAGCGAGGCCAGACCGAAGGTGAAACTCGACAGCAGAAGAAGCGCCGTTTCGATGCCCGCGCTCGCGAGGTCCGTAACGTCGCGCGGCGCCGGTCCGCCTGCCACGCCATGCAGGCTCATGGCCGAATAGGTGGCGAGCAGAAGGGCGAAAAGCACCAGATCACTCATCAGGAACATCCAGAAGCCGAACATGATCGGCTCGGCCTCACGGTGCGCGTCCGGGTCGGTATGCCCGATGTTGATTCCGGGGTGCAGGCTCCTGTGCTCGGCGTTCATTGCAGCTCTTCCGCTTTACCCAGATTTGCCGGCGCCAGTTCGCTGAAGCGATCGACCGCAGCGGTCTGGCGCGCGCGGTTCAACCATGCCTCGTTTTCCTTGCGGATTTGATCGGCGGGTATGGTGCGTTTCAGATCCGTCTGGAAACTTCGCACGATCACGCCACCCCATATGCCGAGGAATCCCGCCAAGGCTGCCCACCAGACATGCCAGGTGAGCGCGAAAGCGCAGATAAAGCCCGCCGCCCCGATAACTAACGGCAGCGCAGTATTCCGGGGCATTTCGATGTCCTCGTAGGCCTCGGGCGATGCATAGGCGCGGTCCTGCCGCTTCAGCGCCGTGAACGCTTCCGTTTCCACGACCTGAGGCAGGACAGCGAAATTGTATTCCGGCGGCGGCGATGGCGTCCACCATTCGAGCGCATGGCCATCCCACGGATCGCCGACCGGAACGGCCAGGTCCTTGCGCCGGCGCACGCTGATCCAGACCTGAATTCCCAATGCCACCAACCCGCAAACGATCAGGCCTGCCCCGGCCCACGCAAAGAGCAGCCAGGGTTCGTATTCGGCTCTGTAGAACCGCGCGGTTCGGCGCATCACGCCCATCAATCCCAGAACGTAGAGCGGCATGAAGGCCAACAGAAAACCACCGCTCCAGCAGGCCCAGGCAATGCGTCCCCAGCGTTCGTCGAGGCGGAAACCGAAGGCTTTCGGAAACCAGTACATGTAGCCCGCGATCAACCCGAACAGAGTGCCGGGAATCAGCATGTTGTGAAAATGCGCGACCAGAAACAGCGAGTTGTGGACGGCGAAGTCGACAGGCGGATTGGCCAGGATCACACCCGTCAGGCCGCCAATCACGAAGCAGAACAGAAAGGTGATGGCAAACAGCATCGGCGCGGTAAGGCGAATGCGCCCCCGGTACATGGTGAGCAGCCAGTCGTAGACCTTCACGCCTGTCGGGATGCCGATGAGCATCGTCGCGACGCCGAAGACGGCGTTGAGATTGGCCCCCTGCCCCATCGTGAAGAAATGGTGCAGCCACACGGTGAAGCTGAGAACGGCAATGCACATCACGGCGAAGACCATCGACTTGTAGCCGTAAAGCCGCTTGCCGGAGAAGGTCGAGATGACTTCCGACCAGATGCCGAAAGCCGGCAGGATCAGGATGTAGACCTCGGGGTGTCCGAACAGCCAGAAGAGGTTGGCGTAGTTCATCATGTTGCCGCCCAGGCCATTAGTGAAGAAATGAAACCCGGCGTAGCGATCGAGCGCCAGCAACGCCGTCGCGACCGTGAGCGGCGGCATGGCAAAAATCATCAGGATCGATGTGCAGAAGGCGGTCCAGCAGAACAACGGCATGCGGAACAGGTCCATGCCCGGCGCTCGTCCCTTGTAGATGGTGACGGCGAAATTGATGCCGGTGAGGGTCGAGCCCAGCGAGGACAACGTGACCGCCCAGATCCAGTAGTCGACACCTTCGCCTGGAGAATAGGGAAGTTCCGTAAAGGGAGGATAGCCGCTCCAGCCGCCGATGGAGAACTTTCCGACCACGAGGCTCGCCATGACAAGCGCGGCGCCGGCGGCCGTGAGCCACAATCCGATGGCATTGAGGAATGGAAAGGTGAGGTCGCGCGCGCCGATCTGCAGCGGCATGATGTAGTTGATGATGCCCGTGAGGAACGGCATCGCCATGAAGAATATCATGATCGAACCGTGCGTCGAAAACAGCTGCGCGAAATGGTCGGGGCTGACCACGCCATCGGCATTGACCGCCATGGACTGGTGCGTGCGCATCAAGGCGCCCTCGATTACCGCGCGGGCCAGCATGACGAAGGCGACCACGATATACATGATGCCGATCTTCTTGTGGTCGAGGCTGGTGAGCCATTCGCTCCACAACCAGCGCCATTTGCGCTTGCTGGTCAGCAGCACGATCACCGCAAGGGCGCCAAAGATCATCAGCGATGCAGCGCCGGTCGCTATGAGATCGCCTTTGGGCGGAAAGTCGGACCAGCGCAGCTTGCCCACCAGCCAGTATGTCATATCGGCGGACATCACGCCCCTCCCCGCGCGGGCGTTATCGAAGGGGTCTGAGCCTTTGACCGCAAAGCGGCCTTTTCGGGGATCGCGCGGCGTGCATGTGCAGGATGGTCGTACTTGGCCATGATCGTGTCGAACAACCCGCTGGACACGCTGCCGAAGATCAGCGGCCGGGCAACGGTGCCCGGCTGAGCCAGTTCCGCATAGCGAGCTTCATCGAGCGGCGGCGCGGCACGGGCCTGGTTCAACCATCGGTGATAGGCTGCCTCGTCACGGGCTTTCAGAACGAACTTCTGTTCGTGGAAATGGCTCCCGTTGAACTGGGTATTCATGCCACGAAAGTTGCCCGGATGATCGGCGACAAGGTGCAATTGCGTCTTCATTCCCGCCATCGCGTAGATCTGGCTGCCAAGACGCGGCACCATGAACGACATCATCGGCCCGTCCGCCGTGAGCGTGAAAGCGACTTCCCGGCCCGCCGGAACGACCAGTTCATTGACAGATGCGACGCCTTCGTCCGGGTAGATGAACAGAAATTTCCAATCGAGGCCGACAACCTCGACCTTCACGGGATCAGGCCCACCGGGATCGAGCCGGTCGTAGGGATCGATTCTGTGAACCGTCTGCCACAGCGAAACACCGAGGATAGCCACGATCAGTATGGGAACGCCCCATATCAGCCCTTCCAGCACCCAGGTGAAGCGCCAGTCGGGACGGTAGTCGCTATCCTGCCGCGAAAGGCGATACCGCCAGATCACGAGCGGCAGGAACACGAATACCGGAACGATCACCACCAGCACGAGCAGCGTGGTATGAACGAGATGGTCGTACTGGATCTTTGCGACTTCGCCCGCCGGGGCGAGAAGGCCATCCACGCGCGTCCCGCACCCGGTAGGCAGGAGACTTGCCCCAAGGGCAGCTGCCAGACGCGGCGACCGGATCACATCTGCACCGCTCTGACCTGGAAACGCGAGTCAAACGCATGATCGCCGGCTCCCTTGGAGCCGCAGGAGAATGCGACGGTCTGGTCAGGGACAGCCGAGATGCATGATGGCACGGTTGGCCAGTTCGAAATCGATGCCTCCCCTTTCCGTTCATGGCGCAGGGGCGACCGTGGCCTGGTCTGGCCGTCCCTCACGACTATGTAACGGTCTTCCCGGCAAATATTTCCCGATTTTGTCAAAATCCGCAAAGCTTGGAACCACAAGTCCGTCGCTTCCATTCATTCAGCATGGGGCAAAGCCCATCGCACAGCGGCTTGTGCCCATGCCCGGCTGACGCACGTCGCAATAATGAAAGCGCTTGTCACCTCGATCCCTTGCAGTGCGTCTGAGGCAAAAGAGGATGCCCACCATGACCAGCTACAGACCACCCGAAAGCCTAGCGCAACTGGATGGGTCACCGCGCCGCCGCTATTATACCGGACGCAACCTGAAACGCGTGCAGGCCATCAGCGACCTACGCGCCCGGACGCACCGGTTGATGCCCCGCTTCGTACTGGAATATCTCGAAGGCGGCGCAGGCCAGGAAGCCACGCTCGACCGCGAGCGCGCGTGCTTTGCCGATTGGCGGATATTGCCCCGTACCATGGTGGATGAAAGCCGTCGTGACGTCAGTTCGCAGGTATTGGGCCGACGTGTGCCCCTGCCACTCGCCATTGCCCCCACCGGTCTCAATGGCGTCGTCATGCGCGGAGGAGACCTAGCGCTGGCTCGCGCGGCAGCGTCATGTCAGGTGCCGTTCACGCAAAGCACGATGTCGAACGAAAGCATCGAAGATGTCGCGAAGGTGAAAGGGCTCCGCCATTGGTTCCAGCTCTACGTCTTCGGCGAAGAAAGCGTCTGGCAGGAATTGGTCAACCGCGCTGCCGCGGCAGGATGCGAAGCCCTTGTCCTGACTACCAATGCCCAGATATTCGGCGATCGCGAATGGGATTCGCGCACACGGCGGCCAAGCAAGGTGCCCACCCTGCGCACGACAGCCAACGCGGCAGGACATCCCCGATGGCTGGCGACCACACTGAACCGGGGAATGCCACGCTTTCCCAACGCCATCGACTTCGTGCCCAAGAACAAGCGTGGCTTCTTCGAGGCGACCACCTGGATCCGTTCGCAAATGTGGAAGGACCTGTCATGGGCGGATATTGCGCGCATCCGCCAGCGCTGGAACGGCCCCTTCTTCATCAAGGGACTGCTGCACCCCGACGAGATCGAGCGCGCCGCCGAAGCCGGCGTAACGGGCGTCATCCTTTCCAGCCACGGCGGCCGACAGGCAGACTGGGCATTGGCGCCGCTGGATGTGCTTCAGAAGGCGCGCTCGCTCCTTGGCCCGGACATTACCATCTACCTTGCCGGCGGCATCCGCCACGGAAGCGACATATTGAAGGCCATCGCGCTCGGCGCCGACGCGGTCATGACAGGCCGCGCAACGCTCTACGGGCTCGCCGCACACGGACAGGCCGGCGTGGAACGAGCTATAGAACTCCTGAAGTCCGAGATGAAAAACGAAATCGGCCAGTATGGGGCCAGGACCCTGGACGACCTGGACCCCGCCATGCTCGTGCGTCGCGATCACCTTCCGCTCTAGCGCCGCGGCGGGCCTTCGTTCCGACGCGTCCCCCGGCAAGCACCAGCAACAATTCAGAAAAAGATGGAACGATCGCGCCAGCCACTCCGTTGATGAGGTGAACCTCATTCAAAGTCCCGGGAGTATCCCTCATGGCGCAAAACGTTTCCGAGTTCGTCTGGCAACGACTGCACGACTGGGGGGTTCGACGCATTTTCGGATACCCCGGCGACGGTATCAACGGCCTTGTCGGTGCTCTCGACCAGATGCGCGACAAGTTCGAATTCGTGCAGGTCCGGCACGAGGAGATGGCCGCCTTCATGGCATCGGCGCACGCCAAGTTCACCGGTGAACTTGGCGTCTGCCTCGCCACTTCGGGTCCCGGTGCCTCGCACCTTCTGACCGGTCTCTACGATGCCCGCATGGACCACATGCCCGTGCTGGCAATCGTCGGTCAGCAGGCGCGCACGGCGGTTGGATCGCACTATCAGCAAGAGCTGGACATGACCTCCATGTTCAAGGACGTGGCGGGCGAATTCACCGGTTATGCCATGGTGCCGGGACAGGTTCGGCACCTCATCGACCGTGCCGTCCGCATTGCCAAGGGCCGCAGCCGGGTGACTGCACTGGTCTTTCCCAACGACCTTCAGGAAGAAGAATATAGCGATCCGCCGCGCCAGCACGGCGCGCTGTTTTCAGGCGTGGGCTATTCCAAGCCGGTCGTGATCCCGGCCAAGGACGACCTCGTCAGGGCCGCCGAGGTACTCAACAGCGGCAAGAAGGTCGCCATCCTGGCCGGCGCCGGCTGCAAGGGCGCAACCGACCAGGTGATAGCGATCGCCGACCGGCTGGGAGCCGGCTGCGCAAAGGCTCTCCTCGGCAAGGATGTGCTTCCCGACGATCTGCCCTGGGTGACCGGGCCCATCGGCCTGCTCGGAACCAAGCCGAGCTGGGACTTGATGATGGAATGCGATACGTTCCTGATGCTCGGCAGCGGTTTTCCCTATGCCGAATTCCTGCCCAAGGAAGGCAGCGCGCGCGGTGTACAGGTGGACATCGACCCCGGAATGCTCTCGATCCGCTATCCGCACGAAGTCAATCTCGAAGGCGATGTTGCGGCTACCATCGACGCGCTGATGCCGCTGCTGGAGCAGAAAACAGATACCGGCTGGCGCGATGAGATCGCCGAATGGAACCGCGACTGGAAGGACCTGCTTCAGGATCGGGCCATGGTCCCGGCCAAGCCCGTCAATCCGCAGCGGGTCTTCACCGAGCTCTCCTCCCGGCTGCCCGATCGCGCGATCCTGACAAGCGATTCCGGCTCCTGCGCGAACTGGTGGGCGCGCGACGTGATGATGCGGCGCGACATGATGGCCAGTCTGTCAGGGGGACTCGCTTCGATGGGCGCCGGCGTCCCCTATGCAATCGCCGCCAAGTTCGCGCATCCTGATCGCCCGGTGATCGCCTCTGTCGGCGACGGTGCCATGCAGATGAACAACATGAGCGAACTTATCACCGTCAAGAAATACCACGAGCGCTGGTCGAACCAGACTTTCGTGGTCTGCGTGCTCAACAACGAGGACCTGAACCAGGTCACCTGGGAACAGCGGGTGATGGAAGGCAATCCCAAGGCGGAGATGACACAGCGCCTGCCCGATGTGCCCTATCACCGTTTCGCGCAGATGATCGGCCTCGAAGGCATCTATGTCGATGACCCCGAGGATCTGGGGGCTGCGTGGGACCGTGCGCTAAGCGCCGGCAGGCCGTGCGTTCTGGAGGTGAAGACCGACGCCGAGGTCCCCCCGTTGCCGCCGCACATCAAGTTCTCGCAGGCGCAGTCGTTCATGACGACGGCCATGAAGGGCGATCCGGCAGAAATGGACATGATCAAGGGCAGCATAAAGCAGCTCTTCGGCCCCATATTCGCCGACGACTGATGGCCCTCGCGTCTCCCACCCTTTCGCCTGCTTTTGGCGGCGCTACGCAGATGGTCGGCAGCGGGGCGACGATACTGGCGGCATCCGTACTCGCCGATAGCGCGGTCGAACACTATGGCGGATCGTTCGACAGGCCCGCCATGTCGCTGCCGCTGGCGGCCAGCTCGCTCGCGCTCGGTGGGAACGCTCTGCTTTCGCATTCGGGTGTAGTTGCACGGGCGAGCCCTTTCACGGTCGGCATAAACGCGGCAAGCGTTGGCGTCGGCGCCCTCGGGTTGGGGTTTCACGTCTACAACGTGACCAGGCAAACCGGCGGGCTGAGCTGGAACAACCTGTTCTATCAGGCCCCGGTCGGCGCGCCGGGTGCGCTACTGATGTCCGGCGCGCTGGGACTGGCCGCTCACTCGCTCAAGCGAAGTGCGGGCTACCTCGGGTCCGTTCCGCTAGCTTCCGGCCGCGTGCTTGCCGGCTTCACGGCACTGGGGCTTCTCGGCACCAGTGCCGAGGCGGCGATCCTCCATTTTCGCGGCGCCTATCATAACAAGGCCATGTGGTTGCCCGTGACGCTTCCACCGATTGCCGCAGCACTTCTTGGCCGGGCTGCATTGAGAGGTCGAGCGGGTCTGCTGGCCGGACCGGCGCTTGCCGCGACAGCAGTCCTCGGGCTGATTGGCTCGGCATTTCATGTCTACGGCGTGTCGCGCAATATGGGCGGCTGGAAGAACTGGCGGCAGAACCTTTTTGCAGGGCCGCCCGTCCCGGCTCCACCCGGCTTCACCGGCCTTGCGATTGCAGGGTTGGGCGCCTTGCGTTTGATCCGCAGGTGCCGCCATGTCTGAAGATGGAACGGCACGCTTCGCGGAGTACGACGTGCTGGCCAAGCACGACACTCCCAGCTGGAACGACAAGACCCGCGAGGTCATCGATGCGCGCTTGCGGCTTGCCATCCCCAGCGCCATGCTCGGTGAGCGAAGAGCCGCAACGCTGGCATATCTTGTCCAGCGCATCTGCCCCGATCCAGCCAACCGTCCGCCAACCACAACGGCCGCTCTGGTTGCCCGCAAGATCGTCGAAAATGAAGGCGACGGCTTTCGCCACCACAAGCTGCCTCCGGTAAAAGAGGCTTGGGAACGCGGTCTGGATGCCATCGAGGCTGAAGCCCAGGCCGTGTTCCGCAAGCAGTTCACCCAGCTTGAACCAGACAGTGCGGATGACCTGCTGAGGGCCGTCAGCAAGGGAGAAACCCGCGCTGTGCAGTGGACCGGCCTGCCTCCTGAGCTTTTCTGGACGTATCGCCTGATCCCCGATTGCGTTTCCGCCCACTGGGCACAGCCGCAGGCGTGGAGCGCGATGGGCTTTGGCGGACCGGCTTCTCCACGCGGCTACGTCCGGCTGAAAGCGAACCGGCGCGACCCGTGGGAGGCCGAGGAAGAAGGGTCGCATCACACAGGATTGCCGAGGCACCGTGCAAACTGAATACGAACCGCAAGACACCCCCCGTGCGGCAAACGGCCGGGCGCCCGATGTATTCGAACCCGGTGGCTGGGTGCCGATGCGGGACTATGCCGAGGATGAAGTCGACTTCGTGATCGTCGGGACCGGCGCCGGGGGCGGCACTCTGGCCTGCAAACTCGCCGAAGCCGGATTTTCCGTCATCGCCATGGATGCGGGTGCCTATTGGCGTCCGCTGGAAGACTTCGCGTCGGATGAAATGCACCAGCGCAAGCTATACTGGACCGACGAGCGGATCGTCGATGGAAACGACCCGCTCAGCATGGGTTCGAACAATTCGGGCAAGGCGGTCGGCGGTTCGACAGTCCACTTCGCGATGGTCTCGCTGCGCTTTCGCCCCGAGTGGTTCAAGTCTCGCTCGACCCTCGGCTACGGTGTCGACTGGCCGCTGGATTGGCGGGAAATGTGGGACTATTACCGGGAAGCCGAACAAGCGCTCAGTATCGCCGGGCCGGTCACCTATCCCTGGGGGCCGAAGCGCCCACGGTATCCCTATCGCGCCCATCCGCTCAATGCAGCGGCCGATTACCTCGCCCAGGGATGCGAGGCACTCGGCATGGACTGGACCGAGACACCACTCGCCACGCTTTCAGCCCCAAAAGGCCGGGCCCATCCCTGCGTCTATCGTGGTTTCTGCGTGACCGGCTGTTCCACCAATGCCAAGCAATCGGTGCTCACGACCTGGCTGCCGCGCGCCATGGCCGCCGGTGCCGAGATCCGCGACCTTGCCATGGTCGGCAGGATCGACACCCGCGATGGCAAGGCGACCGGCGTGCACTATCACCGGCAGGGTGCATGGCATTTCCAGAAGGCCCGCAACGTCGTGGTCGCCGGCTACGCGATCGAGACACCGCGCCTGCTGCTCAACTCCGCCAATGCCGAATTTCCCGATGGGCTTGCGAACTCTTCGGGCCTCGTCGGCAAGAACCTGATGGTGCAACTCAATCAGGCCGCCTGGGGACAGGTCGATGACGATGTCAGGAGCTACAAGGGCCCTCCCAGCCTCGCGATCACCGAGCATTGGAACTACCACGATGAAGGCAAGGATTACCACGGTGGATGGTGCTACATGAGCCAGGGTCCCCTGCCCGCCTCATGGGCCAGGTCGCTGGCAACCGGCCGCGGCTTGTGGGGACAGGCGCTTGCCGACGAAATGGAACGGGCCAACCATTCGCTCGGCCTGAAGATGGTCGGCGAAGTCTTGCCGTACGAGAACAATCGCGTGACGCTGGAGGCGGGTGAGACAGACCAGTACGGACTGCCGATCCCGCGCATCACCTACAGCCATGGCGAAAACGAAAAGCGCATGATCAATCATGCAGTGCAGGTCATGGACGATGCCCTCTCGGCAGTCGGAGCGCGGGAACGGTGGCGTGAAATGGACGATACCTGCCACCTCAACGGCACAGCCCGCATGGGCAGCAATCCATCGGACAGTGTCGTGAACGCCGATTGCCGCAGCTGGGACATTCCCAATCTGTGGATCTGCGACGGGTCGGTCTTTCCGACCGTGGGCGGGGTCAATCCATCACTGACAATACAGGCCATAGCCTGCCGCACCGGAGACCGGATTGCGGAACTGGCACGGCTTGGGGAGCTTTGAATTGCCATGAGCCGCCAGAATTCGAAATTGCCACCCGTGGTCGCCATAACCGGAGCCTCTGCCGGGGTCGGGCGCGCCGTCACCCGCCGCTTTGCCAGGGACGGGGCGAAAATCGGGCTAATCGCACGCGGGCACGACGGGTTGGAAGCGGCAAAGACCGAAGTCGACGCCTTGGGCGGCGACGCCGTGACCTGCCCTTGCGACGTTGCCGACTACGATGCACTTGATCAGGCCGCCTCGCGCATCGAGGATGAACTGGGGCCGATCGACATCTGGATCAATGTGGCCTTCGCGGGTGTCTTTTCCCGCTTCCAGGATATGGACATGGCCGATTATCGCCGCGTTACCGATGTCACCTACCATGGGCAGATCCATGGTACCCATGTGGCGCTCAAACGGATGCTGCCGCGCGATCGCGGTTCCATCGTTCTGGTGGGCAGCGCCCTGGCCTATCGCGGTATTCCGCTGCAGTCCGCCTATTGCGGCGCCAAACATGCCATCCAGGGCTTCCACGACAGCCTGCGCGCCGAACTCCTGCATGCGAAATCGAAAGTCACCACGACCATGGTCCAGTTGCCCGGCGTCAACACGCCACAATTCGACTGGGTGCGTTCCAACCTGCCCGGCAAGCCACGCCCGGCAAGTCCGCCCTACCAGCCGGAAGTCGCCGCCGAGGCCATTCATTTCGCAGCCCGTTCCCCGCGCAAGCAAGTCACGCTGGGCTGGCCCGCCGTGGAGGCTATCTGGGGCGACAAGATCGCCTCCCCGCTGCTCGACCGCTATCTCGCCCGCACCGGCTTTGCCGGACAACAAGCGGACGAGAAGGTCTCGCCCGACCGCAAGGACAACCTCTGGCAGCCCGTTCCGGGAGATCATGGCGCACACGGCCGCTTTGACGACGAGGCCAGAACCTATTCCAGCCAACTCTGGGTAACGAAGCACCGCAAGAGCCTCCTCGGCGCCGGACTGGCGCTGGCTATGGGCGGATTGGGATGGATCGGCTCGCGACTGCGGACATGAACGACAACATCGACAGGTCGCAGCGGCACATCGGCGACTACGCCCTTATCAGCGATTGCGAGACCGCCGCTCTCATCAGCCGCACCGGCGCCATCGAATGGTTGTGCTTCCCGCGCTTCGATTCCGAGGCGTGCATGGCCGCCATCCTTGGCGACGAAGACAACGGGTGCTGGCACTTCGAATTCGATGGCGGAATTGAGCATATCGAGCGTCGCTACCGCGGCGATAGCCTTATTCTCGAGACCGACATCACCTGCCCGAGCGGTAAGGTACGCCTCATCGACTTCATGCCGCAGCGCGGTGTCGCTCCCGACATCGTTCGCATCGTCGAATGTCTCGATGGGCACGTTCATCTGACCAGCGAGCTGTTTCTGCGCTTCGATTACGGACGGATCCATCCGCTCGTGCGCCAGTGCTCCAGCGAGCGGGCTATCGCCATCAGCGGACCGGACGCCGTCAGCCTCGACTTCGATGCGGAGATCGAATTTTCGGACCGCCGCTTCACGTCGCAGGTGACGTTGCGCCAAGGGGAAAGCTCCAGCTTCGTCCTGACATGGTTTCCCAGCCATCACGACGTGCCGGACCGGCTCGATCCACAGGCCGCGCTGCAGGAAACCGAAGAGTTCTGGCGCAACTCGATCCGCAACTTCGACTATGGCGGCCGGTATCGCGACGCCGTGATGCGCTCCGTCCTCGTGCTCAAAGGCCTGATCCACTTGCCCACCGGCAGTTTCGTGGCGGCGCCGACGTCTTCCTTGCCCGAAAATCCGGGCGGCGGGCGAAACTGGGACTACCGCTATTGCTGGCTGCGCGATGCGACCCTGGCCATGCAGGCGCTCACGCGGGTCGGTCTGCACGAAGAGGCGGATGCGTGGATAGCCTGGCTTCGCCGCGCAGTGGGCGGTGACCCGATCGACCTGCGCCCCTTCTACACGCTGATGGGAGAGCCCCGCGCTCTTGAGTGGGAAGCGCAATGGCTTTCCGGTTTCATGCAATCCCGGCCCGTGCGTTTCGGCAACGATGCCCAGGGGCAATTGCAGCTCGACACGTATGGCGAGGTGATCGACGCCCTTTACCGCGCAGCCGAAATGGGCGTCGGCGATGACAGCAACCACGAGGATACCGACTTGCTGATCCGCATGCTGGCAGGCAAGCTCGAAGACCTGTGGCAATGCCCCGACGCCGGGATCTGGGAAAGCCGCGGCAAGCCGCGCCATCACGTCTATTCCAAGGCCATGTGCTGGGTCGCGTTCGACCGCGCGGCGGCATGGCTGGAAGAACGCGATCGCAACCTCTCCCGCCACTATCGGGATCTTGCTCGGACCGTGCGCGAGGATGTGCTGGACAACGGCTACGACAGCGATCGCCGCAGCTTCGTGCAAGCCTATGGCGAAAAGCAACTCGACGCCGCAGTGCTGCGCCTGCCGCTGGTCGGCCTGATCGAGGCGGACGACGAGCGCATGGTGAACACCGTGGAGGCCATCGAACGCGAACTGGTCACCGAAGGCCTGGTCCGCCGCTATGTACCCGAAGAAGCGCAGGACGGACTGGAGGGTGCGGAAGGAGCCTTCGTTGCCGCCTGCTATTGGCTTGTCGATGTCTGGTATCGGCAGGGACGCGAGAGGGAAGCTCGCGAAATGTTCGAACGCCTGCTGACACGCGCCAATGACCTGGGCCTGCTAGCCGAGGAACTGTCGTTCGAAGCAGACATTCAGCTCGGCAATTTTCCCCAGGCCCTTTCGCACCTCTCGCTGATCACCGCTGCCGACCGCCTGACCGGCGGCACCTGCGGCGACAGGCCGCCCGCTCAGGACAGGCAATAAAAAACCGCGTTCATCCCAAGTGCTATCACCGGCAGATCAGTCCCCCGAAAAAGCAATCGTCGACAGCAGCGATATCTCCGCGCGCCGGGAATCAAGCCGCGTATGCTGCACGACAACCGGCACGTCAGCCTCGATAACGCTGGCGTAATCCGTATCGCGTGGAATGGGTTCGGGATCCACAAGATCATTGAAACGCAGATGCAGGGTGCGCTGCGGTAGGACGGTTATGCAATAGGGCCCGACCGGCTCGCGGTCTGCAAAGAAACAGGTAATCCGAACCTCAGCCGCACAGTCACCCGCATTGAGGATGCAAGCGGTCTCGTGACTTACCAAACGCGGATCGGAAGCATCCACACTTTGCGAAGGAATATACCCTTCCGCAATCGCCCAGCGTTTCTTTCCTATGGGTTCCATACTTCATGAGCGATCGACGATCAGGCTCGTTCCCTCATTCCTGAAATAAGACCCCGAATATTCTACTTGAAAACGGTCAGCTCCGCGTCAGCTGCCCTGAAGCATGATCTGGAGGGCCGATCGTCCCTCAGAACACGTGAGCAAAGTATTGTAAAAAAGCGAGTGGGCTGCTCGATGCACAAGCAGCAAGCAAGGGAGCAGCCCACTCTGCCATCAGCGTCCCCCCGAACGCCTGATTGAACCGTTCCTAAATCAGTATGGTTAACTAATTCTTTCGGTGCAGCGTCTGCCGGAAACGTAGAGCACGAAATAGGAGGATCCCAAGAGATCAAACAACGCGCCGCTGGACCGAAAGATGGCATTCGTCATGATCGAACATGGCGCACACGACGCTGCATCACCGCGACAAGCGCAGGGAGAAACAGCAAAACCAAAGGCACGGCGGCGGTGAGACCGAAGATGATGGCGGTTGCGAGCGGACGCTGCAGACCCGCCCCCCGGCTCATTCCCAGCGCCAGCGGGCTGAGCGTGAGAACCGCGATCAACGCGGACATCAGGATCGGCCGCAGGCGCTTGGTCCCGGCTTCACGCAGCGCGGCGAGGTCGACGGGGCGCTCGGGATCGATTTCCGCGAAGAAGAACACGATCAGTTCAGTGACCATGCCCACGACCATGGTCAGTCCCATCAGCGCGGAGATGTCGAGTTCGATGCCGGTGATCCAAAGACCGCACAGGACGATGGCCGCGGAGAGCAGCACGGTTGTCAGCGCGGCAAAGGTCCAGCCGATGCGCTCGTAGAGCAGGGTCAACAGCAGGGCCGAGAGAAGCAGCGCGGCGGCGAAGACGATCGCGAGGTCCGTGAAGCTCTTCTGCTGCTGGGCATACATGCCGCCATATTCAACGCGGATCGAGCGCGGCATATTCAGGCCCGAGACCGTCTTGCGAACTTCCTGCATCGCCGATCCGAGATCGCGCCCTTCCAGCCGGGCGGTCACGTCGATGAAGGGGGCCAGATCCTCGCGCGTGCGCTGCTTCTGCCCGGCGAGGATCGAGACATCCGCGATCTGGCTGACACGTACGGTATGGCCATCGGGCGCCGTAATTGGCAATTCACCGATCTGGCTCGCCCGCGCGCGCACATCGGCCGGCCCCCGCACGCGAACACCGATAAGCTGCTCGCCGACGCGCACCTGGGTCGACTGGGTGCCGCCCACCAGCGCTTCAAGCTGGTTTCCGAGCGTTTCGGGATCCAGTCCCTGCTGCAGCGCGGCGCCGGGATTGACATTTACCGCGATGGCGTCTCCTGCGACGCGCAGGCCGTCGACCACTTCGCCGACGCCGTTGATCTTGCCGATGGCATCGCCGACCTTCTTTGCCGATGCCGCAAGTTCCTTGGGATTGTCGCCGAAGAGCTTGATTTCGATGGGTTGCGGGACGGCTGTCAGATCTCCGATCAGGTCTTCCATCAGCTGCGCAGTCTCGATCTGAAGACCGGGGACCCGATTGTCTATCTTGTGTCGGATCTCGTCCATCACCTGCCAGATCGGCCGGCGCGAACCGCCCTTGAGCCGGATGAAATAGTCGCCTTCGTCCGCTTCGGTCAGGCCGCCGCCGAGCTGCGCGCCGGTGCGCCGCGAATAGCTGGCCACTTCCGGTGTGTTCTGGATGATCTGTTCGACCTGCTTGAGCAGGTGGTTGGTATCGTGAAGCGCCGCGCCGGGCTGCGCCTTGTAGTCGAGGATGAAGCCACCCTCGTCCATCTTGGGCATGAAGCCTGACGGCACGTGCTTGTAGGAATAGTATCCTCCGGCAGCGAGACCGATCCCGACGATGGCGACGAACAGCAGCGGGCGCGCAAATGTGCGGTTGAACGCGCGATCGTAGGTACGCGTGATCCAGCCCATGAAGCCGCCCGCGTTTTCCGCGGCCTCGGCATCCTTGGGCCTGAGCCAGTGCGCGGCCAGCAGCGGTATCAGGAACCGCGCGTAGACCAGCGAGATGGCAAGGGCGGCCACCATGGTGATGGCAAGCGCTTTGAAAAAGCCGCCGGTGACCCCGGAAATGAATGCAAGCGGCAGGAACACGACGATCGTCGCGCCGGTCGATCCGAACAAAGGCTTGCCCATTTCAGCCGCGGCCGAGAGCAGGCCGGGGGTGTCAGTTGCCTCGCCTTCCTGCATGCGGCGCATCATGTGTTCGAGCATGACCACCGCATCGTCGATGATCAGACCCACGGCGGCCGCCATGCCGCCCAGCGTCATCATGTCGAAGTGCATTCCCAGGGCAAACAGCACGACGCAGGTTCCCGCCAGGACGGCAGGGAGAACCGCAGCGGTAATCGCCATCAGCCGTACCGAGCGCAGAAACACGAACAGGACCAGTCCTGCCAGAACGGCGCCAATCAGGATCGCATCGCGAACGGCATTGGCGGCGCCGGTAACGAGCTGCGACTGATCGTAGAACGGCGTCACTTTAACGCTGGGGGGCAGACCCAGCGTCTTCATCTTCGCCGCAACGTCGTGTGCGACCTGCACCGTATCGCCATTGAAGGTCTGGCGCACATTGATCAGCACGGCATTCTGGCCGTTCGACGTGACAAGCGTGTAGTTTGGTTCCACGGCGGAGCGAACATTCGCCACGTCACCGACTGTCACCAGTCCGCCACCGGGCATGTCGCCTGCACGGATCGGCGTTGCGGCGATGTCCGCCGCATCCTTCAGCCGGTTCTGCACCAGCAGCAGGTAGAGCCGATGGCGATCCTGCACGCGGCCTGCGCCGCGCACGACATTGGCCTTGCCGAGTGCCGTGCTGATGTCGTCCGGGCTCAAGCCGAGTGCCGTCAGTTTGGCGGGATCGACATCGACCTCGAACGTGCGTGGCGATCCGCCGAGAATGTCGACGGCCGCAACACCGGTGATACCCGTGAGTGCAGGTCGGACCTTGAGCACCGCGATCTGGCGCAGCGCCTCCTGGTCGAGATTGGGCGAGGTCAGTGCGATACCATAGACGGGAAACACCGTCGGGTCCGCCCGCCAGGCATCGTAGCGTGTGCCCGCCGGCAAGTCGGGCTGGATGGTCGCCAGGGCGCCCTGCACGGCCAGCAAGGCGCGCGGCATGTCATGGCCCCAATTGAAGTTCAACTGGATCTCCGCAGAGCCACGGCTGGTGGTCGAGCGGATACGCGTCACTCCCGGCACCGATCGCAGCGCGATTTCCATCGGCCGGGTGATCGCCGCCTCCATCTGCGCCGCATCGCGTTCACCGGCGTCGATCGATACCACCACGCGGGGATAGTCGATCTGCGGGAACAGGCTTACGGGAAGCTTGAGCGCACCGAACACGCCGCCCAGCGTCAGCAGGATCATCGCGAGCCAGAGCGCGCGGGCATGACGGGAAAGGTGCGACTTCACTTGGTGCGCACCTTCATGCCGTCCTCGACGCCGGTTCCACCTGCAGTTACGACCTTGTCTCCAGTCGAAACGCCCGTGGTGATGGCCACGCGCCTGTCGTTAGCGGCGCCGACCGTCACGTCGTGCCGGTGCGCCACACCGTTCTTGACGACGTAGACGTAGGGTTGACCGCCATCGTCGAGCAGAGCGTCGTAGGGCACCGTCGTGCCGCTATCGACCTGTTCCAGCGCAACCTGCCCCGAGAGTACCTGCCCGGTTTCGATACCGGCCGTAGAAGGCAGGCGCACATAGAGCGAAGCTAGGCGGGTCTGCGGATCGACGGCAGGATCGACGGCAACGATCGCTACCGTGCGCGAGGCCTCGCCGCGCTTCGTCTGCAAAGCCACTCCGGCAGACCGCGACAAGCGTGCGAGGAGCGCCGGCGAAATACCGAAGCGCGCCCGCAAGGAACCTTTGCGGCTGATTGTGGCCACGGTCGTGCCAGACCCGATGAGGTCACCCGGTGTTGCGCTGATCGTCTGAACATATCCGGCGCCCGGCGCACGCAAGGCGAGCTGTTTCGTCTGCGTCGAAAGCGCCCGCTTCGCGGCCAGCGCATTGGCAGCCGCAGACCGCGCGCTTTCGACATCGGCATCACTGGCCAGACCGTCGGCACGCAGGCGCTTGGCACGTTCATAAGCCTGTTGTGCGGTGGCAGCGCCGGCAGAGGCCTGTGTCATCTGCGCATGCGTCGTAGGGCTGGGCGTGAGAGCCACCACAAGATCGCCACGCGAAACGGCAGTCCCGCCCGGCGCGGCGATGCGCTGCACCGTCGCTTCAACCGGCGCCACCAGATTGTACTGCGTCTCCGCGTTCCGCTCGACTGCGCCATAGACCTGCTCGGTGCTGGCGACACCGCCGCTCCGCGCCGTTGCCAGCGAGACGAGGGCCACCGGCTGGCTCTGCTTGTTCGAGGTCGACGAGCCCGAGCATCCGGCAAGCGCAAGCGTCGCCGCCATTGCGGGAAGTAGGAATTTCATCGGGGCCATGCCTCCCTCGGCGTGCCGGTTAGCAATTCGAGCGCAATCATCTGCTCGGACAAATCCTGTTCAGCCTGAACGATTTGCATGCGCCGATCGCGCAGTGCCTGCAGCGTCGACTGGGCGGTGTCCCAGGACAGATCGCCCCGGTCTGCCGCCCGCTTCGACGCGGCGGCCTGTCGCTCCAGTTCATCAAGCCCCGCAAGCGCCTTTGCCCGCCGCTGGCGCGCGATGGTTATTCCCGCCTCAGCTTCAGCAATATCCGATCGGGTCTGGAACAGCCGTGCGTCGTATTCGGCCTGCAACGCATCGCGAGTAGCCCTCTCGACCGCGATGGTGCCGCGATTACGGTTCCACAGCGGCAGTGTGAAATCCACCGCTGGGCCCACGAGCATGTTGCCTGCGGAATCGCGCTGGCCATTCAGTGTCAGCGTGAGATTGGGAAACTGCTCAAGAACGGCGCGATGGACGGTGGCCTCCTGCGCGGCGTAGCCCTGACGCAGCGCTGCAAGGTCCGGCCTGTTCTCTCTGGCCAACACGAAAAGCTGTATAGACGAGGGCGGCGCTGCGTCAGGCACCCCCTGGTCCGCCAGCCGCACTGCGGTTCCGGGAGGAAGCCCCAGCCGGCGAAGCAACTGAGCCTGTGCGGCCGCGAGATTCTTTTTTGCCGTCTGCAGGGTATCGTTGGCATTGAGCACAGCAAGACGGGCCGCCTGCAGCCGGCTGGCGGCCAGGTCGCCGCGTGTTGCAGCCCGTACGATGCGATCCAGCAGAGACTGCGCTGCCTCCTGCGACGCCCTCGCCAGCGCAAGGCGCCGGTCGAGCGCTTCGATCCGTACGGCCTGCAGACGCGCATCACCTGCCGCTTGCCATTCCGCCCAAGCAAGATCGAGCCGGACAGACCGTGCCTGCGCCTGCGCTTCGGTGCGTCTTACCGCTCGCGTGCGCAGGGCGTTGAGATCGAAACCGAGCGCGCCCGACACATCGAGCAGCGAGTCCGGGCCGCTCACCACGCTGTTGGCTCCGGTCGAGAACGTCGGATCGGGCAAGAGCCCGGCAGCGAAGACCTGTGCGTCCGACACGCCCGCTCGCGTGCGCTGTGCCACAAGATCGGGATCATTGGTTACCGTAATCGCCGCGATGGCATCCGGCGTGAGCGGAGCGGCCAGATCGACATTCACCGGAGCCAGCCACGGGCGCTGCACAGCGCTGGCACGCTTCTCCAGCACCGCGGCGACCGGCGTAGACAGCACCACGGATTCTGAGGATAGCGGCTGCGGCGTATAGCTCGCACAGCCAGCCAGCAGCGCGATCGCCAGAAGAGAAAGCCGCTTCATGCCGCTTGCCTTTCGAAAACAAGCACTGCCTTCAAGCCGGGCCGCGCGTCGCGCAGTTCGAAGCGCGCGCCATGAGCCTCGGCGATGGCCCGCGCGAGGCTGAGGCCGAGACCGTTGCCCGGCGTCGAGCGCGCGCTTTCCAGACGCACGAAGCGTTCGAGAACGCGCTTGCGATCGGTCTCGGCTATGCCTGGCCCGTTGTCACAAACGAAGAGCACGGGCTTGCCGTCCTCGAAATCCGCACCGATCTCGATCACGGTGCCGGCAGGGGTGTGACGAAGCGCATTTTGAAGAAGATTGATCAGCGCCTGCGCCAGCAGCTCCCGATCCCCTTCCGCGAACACCTCTCTGCGCAGCCCGGTGACGCGCAGGGCATGTCCGCTATCCTCGGCAAGAGGAAGGTGGGCCTCTTCCAGTTCCGCTACCAGTCGCGTCAGATCCAGGGTCTGGAAATGGCGTTTGAGATCGGCCTGTTCGAGTTCCGAAATGCGCAGGATCGCGGCGAAGAGATTCAGTATCTCGTCACTCTTGTCGATCGCGGCCTGGATTCTTGCGTCGCGCTCAGGGCCGTCGGTGTCCTGCAGGCACTCCAGATCGCGCCGCAGGTGTGACAACGGTGTCCGCATGTCGTGCGCAAGGTCTGAGGTGACTTGCTGGAGATTGCGCAGCAGCGCCTCGATCCTTTCGAGCATGCCATTGATCGCGGCCGCCAACTGATCGAACTCGTCGGCATGCTCGCCTACACGGGCGCGCTGCGAAAGATTGCCCCCGGCAAAGCCCTGCGACACCGCGGCAATCCGGTCCAGACGTCGCTTGAGGTAGCTCCCGAGGACAGTGGCGAAGAGCGCGCTAATGACAAGGATGCCCAGAAAACCGAGCGCGAATGCCGTCAGTATGGTCTCATCAATGCGCTCGACCGGTTCCAGATCGGCTGCCACTACAAGCCGCGTGCCATCGGCAAGCTCTGCCGTGAACGAGCGCGCGGGATCGGGACCTTCGACGGGATCGTGAAAGACGATGCGGTGCCAGCCCGGTGCCGGCATTGATGTATCCAGCTTGCCCGCGATCCGTTGCCCGTCTGGTGCGAACACGGCGAAGCCCAACGACTTGGTGGCGCTCTTTTCGCGAACGGCAATCGCTTCGATCAACCCTGCCGGCCCTTCATCGTCGAATTCGGCATGGAGCGAGGCACTCGCCTGCTCGATAGACATGTCCAACTGACGCTCGAAGGCATTGTGTGCGGCTAAATAGACCGCGAGCCCCACCAGTGCCGTCGCCAGCGAGAATGCGAGCGCCGAAAGGATGGCGATCCGGTATGCCGCGCTGCGCGGTAACAGCTTCATTGCGCGCGTACCCGGTATCCGACGCCGCGCCGCGTCTCGATCCAGTCATCAAGGCCGCCCTCGTTCAGCTTCGAACGCAAGCGGCTCATGTGCGTTTCGACGATCTTGGTCTGCGGATCGAAATGGAAATCCCACACGCGTTCCAGCAGCATGGTGCGCGTAACGAACTCGCCCGGATGCCGCATCAGTTCCTCCAGCAGCCGGAATTCCTTCGGCTGCAGCAGAACAACCACGCCATCACGGCGCACCTCGCGGGCCAGAAGGTCCATCACGATGGGCCCGGCACAAAGCCGGGTTTCGGTCTGCTGGGCCACTCTGCGCCGGACCTGAGCATTCACGCGCGCGACCAGCTCGCTGAAGGCAAAAGGCTTGGTCAGGTAATCGTCGGCGCCTGCGTCCAGACCGCCTACACGATCCTCGATCCGGGCCAATGCGGTGAGCATGATTGCCGGCGTTTCATTTCCGGCAGCACGCAGGCAGCGCAGCACTTCCAATCCGTCGCGGATCGGCATCATGCGATCGAGGATCATGATCTCGAAATTCTCGGTCAGCCCGAGATGAAGCGCATCGTCGCCATTCGCGGCCACCACGACGGTATGCCCGAGTTCGGCAAGCCCCCGTTCGATGAACCGGGCTGTCTCCACATCGTCTTCGGCAATCAGAATGCGCATAGCTAAGATCAGTCCGCGCTACCCGGCGCTTCCCAGCTGTCTTCCACGACCTTGCCGGTCATGGCATCCACACCGATCTCATGAATGCGGCCGTTTTCGCTGATGTCGAAAGACCATCGCCAGCCGCCGTCTTCCTTCTCGTACTCGGATTCCATCACCTTCCCGTGCGCCACGACCAGAGCGATGCGCTGCGCTTCCGCCTTGCTGATCTTGGCGTGAGGACGTGTGGCGACGGCGGTGTCTGCTTCCTGCTTCGCATTCAGTTTTCCGCCGGCAGCAAGTGCCGCGACGGGCAACGCAACAGCGGCAAGCGCTACGGCAAAACGAGATACCAGCTTCATCATGCTTCTCCTGAAGTGCGTACTTGCACTTCGTCGCTTCTGGCATCTCATACATTACGGGACGTCTGCGGTCGGGATACAAATTCCCAACCTTGCAGCGGAGGGCTCGCAGAAGGTCCTGTGCAAGAGGCAGCCATTCAGATGCAGCAAGCGCTCACCGCGTTTTTACGGCACGACTGCTAAATGCATTAAAATACAATAGGTTATGTGTGCGGTAAAACTGCGGTAAAACTCTTCGGAATACAGCTGAATGATGGGTCTATCGTCGCGAAAGTCGAGACCAGAATGACGGTTTTTCGCGATTTCTGAGCATTCTCAGAAGCTTCCCAAGCTTACGACGAGGGTTCGATTCCTTTCACCCGCTCCAGCGCCCTTCAAACCTCTAAACACGCTGCGATCAGTGGAATGCCGCGGAGCCCTGCCCGACAAGTCTCGTGCGCGTCCGCCGCCTTCATACGCATTTCGCATCAAATTATTACGGTTGACTGTTTTCGTAATATCTCTACGCTGCCAGTCATCAGTTTGGAATTACCCTGATTTAGCAGACACCTGCCCGCACTAAGCCGCGATGCGTCCGTCCCTGGACTGGCGCATCGCGGCGCCTTTTTGGGCTGTCAGGTTCCGGCTGCGAACCGTCTCCACCGCGCACATGATTACGGCCGGACCCGATGGATCCGGCCGTTCGTTTTGCCTGGCATCAGGGAACGCCGTCGAGGCGCTATTCCTCGGTATCGGCGGTCAGCGTGGAGGTCGGCCACCACGTCAGCGTGTGCTCGTCGTGCGCCGTCGTCCAGACGCCGGTGTCGGTATAGCGCAGAGCGCCGCTGCCCGCGGGCTGGCCCAGGCGGGCGTCGATTGCGTTGGTTTCGGCATCGATGATCACGAAGACCTGATCGTCGGTCGTGCGCAGCCAGACCTTGCCGCCGCCGGTGTCGACATCACCCCACTTGAGGTTGTCGCCCACCTTGATGCGCTCGGTCACTTCGCCGGTTTCGGGATCGACCCGCGCAAGCGTGCCGTCGCCCTGTTCCTGCACCCACACGGCGCCTTCACCGGCGGCGAGGAAGCCGGGCTGCGTGCCGAGCGGGGTAGTGCCGACGACGGTGTTGGTTTCCGGATCGATACGCTGCAAGCTCTGCTTTTCCGCACTGACGGCCCAGACCGAACCGAACCCGTAGGCCAGATACCAGGTGCCGGGATCAACCTTCACCGAGGCAATCACTTCATCGGTTTCGGGATCGATGCGCGACACGACACCGGCGTTGTCGGTGGCAAGCCAGACCGAGCCCGCACCCGCGACGACATTCATTTCACCCTGGCGATTGGCAATGCCGGTCGGGAGCGACTTGATCAGCTCCGACGTGCGGATGTTGACCTTGTTGAGCGTGCCGCCAATGCATTCGGCGACCCAGAGCGAGCCGTGCGAGATGGCCATGGTTCCGCAAGGACGCTCCATCGCGACTTCGCCGAGCTTGCCCGAGCGCGACCAGACTTCGACCCGGCCCTTGTTGGTGGTCCAGACCGTGTCGCCATCGACGGCGAGGAAGTCGGCGAAGCCGGGTACGGTGATGACCTGCTCGCCCTCTGCAAGAGCGGGCTGCGAGGCTGCCGCAAGGCCGGCCGTGGCGGTGAGCAAAGTAAGCTTGAGCTTGTTCATCGTATCCCTCTTCGGTCTTGCGGCAATGAAGTGCGGTGGAAGCTGTCAGGCAAGCTGCGCGACATAGGCGCGCCACCCGCCAAGCGCGGTGACGTCCTCGGCGCCCTCGGTGGCGCGCGGTTCGGAGACGAAGCCCTTGACGCTGCTACCGTCCGCGAGCGTCACGGTACCGATGGCGAGCGGCGGCGGCACTTCGGCAACGAAACTGCCGAATTCGGCCACGCCCAGCTCGTAGACTTCGACCTTGATGGCCGCGCCATCCTCGCTGTGGACGAGCGCGGGCTTCGGCGGGACGCTGTCCGCCATGGCGTAGAGGCGGTAGTTCGGCGCCGTTTCGAAGGCACCGACGAACTTCGCATCGCGCGAGGTGAGCTGCCAGTGCAGCGGCATGTCCTTGAGGTGTGCGCCGACGACGGCAAGTTTCACGGTCTGCATCTTTCCCTCCAGATCGAGTGGCGGCGGCGATGGAAGATCGGCGGTCGCAAGGTAAGTGTCGGCCACATCGAGAAGCGCACGGTCGGTATCGGCCGGGCCGATGAGCGTGATGCCGAAGCCGGTGCCGTTCGCGCGGATGCCCGCAGGCACGGCCAGCGCGGCCATGTCGAGCAGGTTCACGAAATTTGTGTAGGCGCCGAGGTTGCTGTTGAGCGCGACCGGCGCCGCGAGCATTTCCGCGACGCGGTAGGTCGTGCCTGCCGTCGGGAAGACCATGACGTCGATCTCGGACCAGAGCATATCGGCGTAGCGCTTCAGTTCGGCAAGGCGGTAGATGCCGTTGAACAGGTCGACGGCCGTCATCGGCACGCCCTTCTCGACGACTTCGCGGACGGTCGGGTCCACGGCTTCCGGGTTGGTCGCAAGAATATCCGCCATGGCCGCGGTGCGCTCCGCCACCCACGGGCCGCCATAGAGCAGTAGCGCGGCTTCCTGCAGCGGGGCGTAGTCGATCTCGACCACATCCCCCAGCTCCGCGAGCTTTTCGAGCGCGCGGTCGTAGAGGTATTCGGACTCGATATCGCCGAAGAAATTGCGCTGATCGCGGCGCGGCACGCCGAACGTCCGGGGTGTGACCGGCGCATCTGCCAGCGCCTTGGAGAACGGGTCTTCCTGATCGAAGCTGGCGATGACTTCGTCGACCAGCCGCGCATCGGCGGTATCGTCGGTGAAGACGGTGATGCAGTCCAGCGTGCGGCAGGCGGGCACGAGGCCGCGGGTGCTCCAGCGGCCCTTGGTGGGCTTGAACCCGACAAGATGGTTGAACGCCGCCGGCACGCGGCCCGAACCGGCCGTATCGGTGCCCAGCGCGAAGGGCACCAGCCCCGCCGCCACGGCCACCGACGAGCCCGAACTGGATCCGCCGCTCACATAGGCGAGGTTATAGGCGTTGCGCGGAATGCCGTAGGGGCTGCGCGAGCCGTTCAGGCCCGTCGCAAACTGATCGAGGTTGGTCTTGCCCAGACAGAGTGCGCCGGCGGCCGTCAGCCGCTCGATGACCCCGGCGGATGCCTCGGGGCGATAGGCGAAAGCCGGGCAGGCCGCCGTCGTCTCGAAACCGGCCACGTCGATATTGTCCTTCGCGGCGAAGGGAACGCCGGCCAGCGGCAGCGTCTCCCCGGCTGCCACGCGGGCATCGACGGCCTTTGCGGCTTCGAGGAACTGCTCGCGCGTCGCCCGGCTGATCCATATCTGCGGCTGGATGGCGTCGTAGGCCTCGGCGCGAGCGAGCGTCTCCTCGGCCACGGCGACCGCACTCAGCTTGCCCAGATTGACGGCGGCGGCGATCTCGGTCGCGCTGCGGCGGTCCAGATCGATCATGAGCGCCTCGTGAGAGCCAGCATCGGTGCTCCGGGTTGCAACGATTTCCCTTCCTGCATGTAGAGCGCGGCGACCGTGCCCGATCCGGGGCTTTCCACCGGCGCTTCCATCTTCATCGCCTCGATCACCGCGATCCGGTCGCCCGCGTTCACTTCGTCTCCGGCCGCCACGAGCAGCTTGGAAACGACGCCGCCGTAAGGCGCCTCGACCAGATCGGCCCCGTCGGGCAGATCGATGGCGCCGGCCCCGGCTTCCTCGACCACTTCGGGCTCGGTGATGCGGTCGAACTCGCCACGGCGCTGCCACTCGGCGCGTTCCTCGTCGAAGGCTTCCTTTCGCCGGGCTTCGAATTCGGCGATGGAGTCCGCGTTCTCGGCAACGAACGCGCGGTAGTCGGCCAGACGAAACTCGGACGGCTCGATCTTGATCGACCGGCGACCATTCGGAAATTCCCGGCGCCATTCGGTCAGTTCGTCGGCACTGACCGGGTAGAACCGGATCTGGTCGAAGAAGCGCAGCAGCCAGGGCTTGCCTTCGATGAACGCGTCGGTCTGGCGGTAGGTGTTCCACACCTGGATGGTCCGGCCGAAGAGCTGGTACCCGCCCGGCCCTTCCATCCCGTAGATGCACATGTAGGCGCCGCCGATGCCAACGACGTTGGGCGGTGTCCAGGTGCGCGCGGGATTGTACTTGGTCGTCACCAGCCGGTGCCGGGGATCGACCGGGGTCGCCACGGGCGCGCCGAGATAGACGTCGCCCAGACCGAACACGAGATAGTTGGCATCGAAGATCAGGTTCTCGACGGCATCGGTGTCGGGAAGGCCGTTGATGCGGCGGATGAACTCGATGTTGTCGGGGCACCAGGGCGCATCGTCGCGGACGGCGCCCATATACTTCTGGATCGTCTCCAGCGTCGCCGGATCGCGCCAGCTCAGCGGCAGGTGAACGATACGCGAGGGGATCGAGAAGTCTTCCAGATCACCCAGCCGCTCCTCGGCGTCGATCAAGGCTGCCAGCGTCGCCCGCTGATCGAGCACTTCGCCATCGAAGTGCACCTGCAGCGAGCGGATGCCGGGAACGATGTCGATGATGCCCGGCAGCGCCATCCGCTCCAGCTCGGTCATCAGCGCATGGACGCGGATGCGCAGTTCGACATCGAGCACGATCGGGCCGTACTCGACGAGGATGTTGCGGTCGCCCTGCTGGCGATAGACGGTCCGGGGACGGCCCGGTCCCTCGGCGATTTCGGCGAGAATGGGCGAGAGCCTCGTCACATCGCGCGCGGGTCCGGGCAGCGAAGCGGCACCGGTCGTCATCAGCGTGCGCTGCGCCTCATCGGCGGCGGCGGCATCCTCGATGCTCACCGGCGCGAAGCGGATCTTATCGCCGGGCGTGAGCTGGCCCATTTTCCAGCGGTCGGCGGCGATGATCACGAACGGACAGACGAAACCGCCGAGCGACGGGCCATCGGGGCCGAGAATGATCGGCATGTCGCCGGTGAAGTCGACCGCGCCGATGGCATAGGCGTTGTCGTGGATGTTCGAGGGGTGCAGGCCCGCCTCGCCGCCGTCGGTTCGCGCCCAGTGCGGCTTGGGGCCGATCAGGCGGACGCCGGTGCGGTTGCTGTTGTAGTGGACCTGCCATTCGGCCGCGACGAAAGTCGCGATGTCCTCGTCGGTAAAGAAATCCGGAGCGCCGTGCGGGCCGTAGAGGACGCGCAGGGTCCATTCGTTCGAGATCGTCGGCAGTTCCACTGACGGCAGCGCTGCATCCGTGCTGCCATCGGCAAAATGCAGCGTATCGCCCGCCAGCAGTCGGCGCGCGGCATGGCCGCCGAACTGCCCCAGTTCGAACGTGCTGCAGCTTCCGAGATAGGGGGCAATGTCCAGCCCGCCCGCGAAAAGGATGTAGCCGCGCATGCCGCCGCGCGAGGCACGGCCCATGGCGAGCGTCTGGCCAGCGGCAACGTCGATGGGCTCCCCGAGCGGCACCGGGGTACCATCCAGTGTGGCGCCGAAATCGGCACCCGTCAGGCAGATGCGCGTTGCCGAAACGAAGGCGAGCGTCGGACCGGTCACGGTGACTTCGAGCCCCGGCGTGCCCTCGGCGTTGCCGAGCAGACGGTTGCCGATGCGGAAGGACTGGTCGTCCATCGGCCCCGAAGGCGGGACGCCCACGGACCAGTAGTTCTGCCGGCCCGGCCAGTCCTGCACGGTCGTGGCCGTGCCGCCGCTGATTACCCGGAAACAGTTCGGATAATAGGCGATCTCGTCGAGAACGCGGGTCGAGACCATACCGCTGACGAACTCGAACGAGCGCGTGACGTCACGCAGCCAGCGCAGGTTGGTCTCGATACCGTCGATCCGGCTTGTATCAGCTGCCGCCTGCGCGGCGCGGACCGCCTCTTCGCGGCTCGGCGCATGGACGATCAGCTTGGCCAGCATCGGGTCGTACCACGAGGTGACTTCGTTGCCCGCCGCACACCATGTCTCGACGCGAATGTCCTCGGGGAACTCGACGTTGGTCAGCGTGCCCGATGTCGGGCGATAATCGAGCGAAGGGTCCTCGGCATAGAGACGCAGCTGGACCGCGTGGCCCTTGGGCGGGGCAAGCTCCTGATCGAGGAAGGCATAATCGCCTGCCGCGCCGCGCACCATCCATTCGACCAGATCGATGCCCAGCACCGCCTCGGTCACGCCATGCTCGACCTGGAGGCGGGTGTTCATCTCGAGGAAGAAGAACTCCTCGTTGTCGGCATCGTAGAGGAATTCGACCGTGCCTGCCGAGCGATACTGAGCGGCCTCGCCGAGGCGCACGGCCGAGGCGATGAGTTCGCTGCGGACGTGATCGGGCAGCAGCGGCGCGGGCGCTTCCTCGACGACCTTCTGGTTACGGCGCTGCAGCGAGCAGTCGCGCTCGCCAAGCGCCATGACACGGCCTTCGCCGTCGCCGAAAAGCTGCACTTCGATGTGCCGGGCGCGGCGCACGAAGCGTTCGAGGAAGACACCGGCATCGCCGAAGTTGCTCATGCCCTGACGCGCGACGGCGGCGAAGCCTTCGCGAACGTCCTCTTCGGTCTCGCACACGCGCATGCCGATACCGCCGCCACCGGCGGTGGCCTTGAGCATGATCGGATAGCCGATCTCGCGCGCGCCCTCGACCGCCTCGGCCTCGCTGGTGAGCAGTTCGGTGCCCGGAGCCAGCGGCACGTCGTGCGCCGCGGCGAGCGCGCGGGCGCTGTGCTTCAGGCCGAAGGTGCGGATGTTGTCCGGCGTCGGGCCGATGAAGACGATCCCGGCTTCGGCACAGGCCTCGGCAAATTCGATGTTCTCGGCGAGGAAGCCGTAGCCGGGGTGAATGGCCCCTGCCCCGGTCTTACGCGCGGCCTCGATGATCGCCGGAATGTTGAGGTAGCTGTCCGATGCCCGCGCGCCGCCGATGCAAACGGCTTCGTCGGCCTGCGAGACATGGAGCGAGCCTTCGTCCGCCTCCGAATAGACGGCGACCGAGCGCAGGCCCATGTCGCGCAGAGTACGAATGATGCGTGTTGCGATCGCGCCCCGGTTTGCGATCAGGACCGTATCGAAACTCATGCGGCGACGATCATGCGCACGGGGGTGGGGTTGAAGCCGTTGCAGGGATTGTTGATCTGCGGGCAGTTGGAAACGACCACGATCACATCCATTTCGGCGCGCAGGTCCACCGTCAGCCCGGGCGCGGAAATGCCATCGACAATTCCGAGCGAGCCATCGTCCTCGACCGGCACGTTCATGAAGAAGTTGATGTTGGAGACGATGTCGCGCTTGTTGCGCCCCTCGGTCAGGTTGGCCTCCAGGAAGTTCTCGACACAGGCGTGCTGCGCCTTGGTGTGGTGGCCGTAGCGCAGCGTGTTGGACTCGCACGAGCAGGCGCCGCCAATCGTGTCGTGGTAAGCCACCGAGGTGTCGGTGATCGTCATCATCGGCCGCCCCTCGTTCGAGCGCAGCACGGTGCCGGTCCGCAGGAACAGGTTGCCCTGTGCCGCGACGGTATCCTGCGCGCTGTAACGCTCGGTATCGTCCGCTTCGGCATAGAGCAGGAAGTCGACGGCCTGGTTGCCTTCAAGATCGACGATGCGCAGCGTCTGCCCGGCAGCCACATGGTAGAGCCAGGGCGCCATGGCCGGCACGACCTCGTCATGAACGACAGCGCCGGGAAGATTGGCCAGATAAGTATCGGCGTTCATTGCAGCCAGTCCTTTCAGCGACGGTAGTAGTCTTCGACGTTCTTGAAGGCGCGCAGGCCTTCGGGCGTGTCGGTGCGGATCGGATCGTCTTCGGGCGTGACCGGCCCGCGCCAGGCGGTCGCGCGCAGCGGCGTGACCGTCCATTCCGCGCGCGGATCGAGAACGTGCGGGCAGTTCGCGATCACCACGATCACGTCCATCTCCGCGCGCAGCACGACGGTGCGGCCCGGATCGAACGGCCCGATAATCGGGGCCATCTTGCCGTCCGGCTCGACCTTGATGCCCTTGAACAGCGTCACGCAGGGATGCACATCGCGGCGACCGAGACCATGCTTGGCAGCCCCGAGCAGAAAGCGGTCGCGGCCGTTCGGATGCGGCCCGCTGTTGCGGCCATCGCCGTACTTGGCAGAGTTGGTCGCCGCATTGGAGGTGCCGCTGAAGCAGTCGTGCGTGCCGGCGTCGTCTTCCTCGATGCTCAGGAGAACGCGGCCCATGTCGGACAGCAGCAGCTTGCCCTTGTCGAGATAGGCGTTCCACTGCACCTTCACGGTGTCGGCGACATTGAGCCGCTCGGTCGGCATTTCGGCATTGAAGACCTGCAGCGAGGCACAGGCATCGCCCTTGAGGTCGATCAGCCGCAGCCGCGTGCCGCGCGACAGGCGCCGGGAGGCATATCCGCCCGCCGCGATCGTCTCTTCCCAGAGCAGGTCTTCACCGGCGACACCCGGCGGAAGATCGTCCGCCACCGGGGGCAATATCGGCATGCTCTCGGTTACAGTCCCTTCCATGGCGCGGGCGTGATCGCGGGCGGCAAGGGGGTTGGCCAAAGTCTCGGTCATGCAGTGGCTCCGATCGAATTGGAATCGCTGCCGTCCTGTTCGTAGAGGGGCGGCATGAGGGAAGTCGTGGTGACGAGCTCCAGTTGCTGCATCCCCCGGACGCGCCGGATGGCATCGCACAGTTCCTTCAGCCGGACGGCCGGACCCTGCACGAGCATGACTTCGAGGGATTGATCGTCTTCAAGGAAGACGTGCTGCGAGGAGATCACCTCCTTGAGGTAGTTCGCCTGAGTCTGCGAAAGCAGGTGACGCACGCGGCCGCGCTCACCGCGGTAGACCAGCGTGATCGTGCCGGCGAGCATCTCGTCGGGACGCGTCAGGGACTCGTGCTCCGCCAGTGCGTGGCGGATGAGTTCGGCGATCAACTGGGAGCGCGAGGGCAGATCGCGTTCGGCAACCATGGTGTCGAGCTGCCGGAAGAGATCCGCCGGAAGGCTCATGCTCAGCCGTGCCAGATTTGAGGATTCGGAGCTCATATGCACCCTCTCTCAATTATTACCATTTTCGTCAATGGTAATACTGTCGTCTTTCTCTTCCGGAGCGTCGACTGGCTTGTCGAGCGGAAGATCGTAGACCACGGTCGCGCCGAAACGGTGGGGCGCATGGGGATCATGGCGGCGCTTATCGAGCGCCAGAACGCGGGTTCCGAGCGAGAAGGCCTCCCGGATATCGTGGGTCACCATGACGATCGTCAGCGAATAATCGCGCCACAGACGGGTGATCAGCGCGTGCATGTCCGCGCGAATGCCCGGATCGAGCGCGCCGAAAGGTTCGTCGAGCAGCAGGATGCGCGGGCGCTGGACGAGCGCCTGCGCGATCGCCAGCCGTTGCTGCATGCCGCCGGACATCTGCGCCGGATAAAGATCGAGACTGTCTCCCAATCCGACCGCTTCGAGCATGGCAGCCGCTTCGTCGCGCGCTGCCCGCCGGGCCGAGCCGAACAGCCGCCCGGACAACGGCGCCTTGGGGCACTCCAGACCGAACATGGTGTTTCGCAGCACCGATAGATGCGGGAAGACCGAATAGCGCTGGAAGACGACGCCGCGGTCGGGCCCGCATTCGGGGACGAGCGGGGTTCCATCAAGTTCGATCCGCCCGCGCGTCGGCGCTTCCTGACCGAGAATCAGCCGCAGAAAGCTGCTCTTGCCCGCCCCCGAGGGGCCGACGACCGAGACGAAGGACTGTTCGGCAATATCGAGATCGAGCTTCTCGATGACGATCTTGTCGCCGTACTCGACCCAGACGTCGCGAAGGGTGAGGAGCGTGCTCAATGGCTTGCTCCATGTGCCCAGGGGAACAACCGGCGGCTGGCGAACGAAAGGATCATGTCCATGGTGATCGCCAGAAGCGCGATCCAGGCCACGTAGGGCAGGATGACGTCCATCGCGAGGTAGCGCCTGACAAGGAAGATGCGGTAGCCGAGACCGACATCGGAGGCGATGGCCTCTGCCGAGATCAGGAAGACCCAGGCAGGACCGAGCGCCATGCGCATCGCATGGATGAGGCGCGGCATGGCCTGCGGCAGGGCGACCCGGATCATCACCTGCCAGCTGCTCGCGCCCAGTGTCTGCGCCTTGATAATCTGCTCTCTGGGCAATTCGCCGACGTGCGCCGCAATGTCGCGGATCATCACCGGGGCAATGCCCACCACGATCAGGCCGACCTTGGCCGTCTCGCCAAGCCCTAGGGCGATGAAGAGGATCGGCAGCAGGGCAATCGGCGGGATCACGGCAATGCCGGTCACCAGCGGCCCGAAGGTCGCGCGGATCGGCGGCAGGATACCAAGTGCGAGCCCGATGGTGATCGCGGCCAGCGTCGAGATCCCGACGCCGAGGCCGAGCCTTTGCAGGCTTGCGAGTGTATCGGCCCAGAATACCAGCTGACCCGAAAGCTGGTCAGGCTGGAAGATCAGGCCATACATGCTCTCCGCCATGGCACCGGGCAGCGGCAAGATCTTGTCCGCCGGATTCTCGGCATGGCGGCTCACCGCAAGGATGAGATAGACCACCACCAGAAGCAGGATCGGCAGCGCCCCGAGCATGAGGCGATTGCTTCGCCCGACTTGACGATTTACCCAGCGCATAACCGGCTCATCACCCTTGTATGCAGAGAAGAGAGGCTCAGAGCTTGCCGTCGGCGGCGAGCTGCATGTAGCTCTCGTCGAAACGCAGGGTCACGTTCTTGGGATCGCCGAGCGTCTTGCCGCCCGGGAACGCCATGCCCACTGCATCGGCGGACGAAGCGCCCTGGAACAGACCCTGGGAATAGCTGAAGTCGCGCACCCGGGTCATCGTCGT
Organism: uncultured Novosphingobium sp.; assembly: GCA_965140495.1. Classification (GTDB taxonomy): domain Bacteria; phylum Pseudomonadota; class Alphaproteobacteria; order Sphingomonadales; family Sphingomonadaceae; genus Novosphingobium. The sequence goes on from OZ223239.1 coordinate 74,798, forward strand.
GACGAGGTCCGGCGAGGACGACGCCGCTACGGCTTCCTTGGGATCGGCGTAAAGGTACGTCGTCTCGAGCTGCTTGTCGAAAGCCTCGGGCGTGGCTCCGGCCAGCTTGGCCATCGCAGCACGCGCTTTCTTGCCGGCCTCGTCCTGCTGCTGCATCAGGGCCACGGTCTCATACCAGATCCCGGCCAGCGCCTTGCCCAGCTTGGGGTTGGCCTTGAGCGTACCGGTATCGACCACGAGCAGGTCGACAATCTCGCCCGGGATGTCGGCGGAGCTGAACACCTCGTGCGCGCCGGGCTGCTCCTTCATCGCCAGAAGCTGCGGATTCCAGGTGACCGCGGCCTGCACGTCGGGCGTTGCGAAAGCGCCCACGATATCCGCGTCAGCCGTGTTCACGGTCTTCACGTCGCGCATCGTCAGGTCGACCGAACTCAGCGCGCGCGCCAGCAGGTAGTGCGAGACCGAAAGCTCGACGAGATTGACCTGCTTGCCCTTGATCGCCTTCAGGTCGCTGGAGCCCTTGAGCATGACGCCGTCGTTGCCGTTCGAGTAGTCGCCGACGATGATCGCGCTGGTATCCTTGCCGCCGGCGGCGGGGATCGTCAGGGCATCCATGTTGGCCACGGTCACGCCGTCCAGCTTGCCGGCCGTGTACTGGTTCACCGATTCGACGTAGTCGTTCACCTGAACGATGTTGATCTTGATGCCGTACTTGTCGGCCCATTTCTTAACGATGCCGGCCTGCTGCGCGTAGGGCCAGGGCATCCAGCCCGCGTAGATCGACCATCCGATATTGAACTCCTGCCGTGCCTCCGAAGCCTCTTCGGAGGGCTTCGAACAAGCGGTGGCGAGCAATGCTCCAGCCATCACTGCAATCATGGCTGCCTTGCGGATCGATACGATCATGACGGGTCCCCTTTCGCAGTGCAGCATTGCGTGAATTGGCAGGCATGTCCATCGAAAAATTATTACGCGCAAAATTTTTGGTAATACCGCGCGCATATAAGGGAAGTGACCGCCGTACACATCGAGGCCGATGGCGAAAGCGCGCCCGGCCAGCACGAACCACCCCGATCCTCAGATGCGAATCAGGTCGAACGGTGGCGCGGGACAAAGCACCGCCGAGCCCGACGCAGAGGGCTCGACCGAGTCGGCTATCCGGCATCGGGCAGCAGCATCACCGTGCCCGGCGCGAAGCTGTGTTGGCGAGAAGCGAAAGCGCGCGCCTAGAGCGCCATCGGCTCCGCGACTTTCTTCGCTGTGGCGCGTTCCTCGTCGCTGTCGCGATCGGCAGCAGCCGAACGGGCCGTCTTGCCCCGGCCGTTCTTGCCTGCCTGGGTCTGGCGAGCCTTGCCGGCATCGCTGCGCAAGCGGCCCTGTTCGTGCAGGGGCGGCAGCAGCGCGGTCGTGGTGACAAGCTGAAGTTGCTGCACGCCGCGGATGCTGCGCAGGGCATCGCAAAGCTCGTCGAGCCGGACCGCCGGCCCCTGAACGAGCAGCACTTCGAGCGACTGGTCATCCTCGAGAAAGACGTGCTGCGAGGAAATGACTTCCTTCAGGTACTCGGCCTGACTCTCGGCCAGCTGCTGGCGCACGCGTCCACGATCCCCCCGATATACCAGCGTGATCGTGCCCGCGAGCATGTCGTCCGGACGGGTCCGGGCTTCATGGTCGGCAAGCGCATGGCGAATCAGTTCCGCGATCAACTGCGACCGGGACGGGAGGCCGCGCTCCTCCACCATCACATCGAGCTTCCGGAACAGATCGGCGGGAAGGCTCATGCTGAGACGGGCCAGATTGCCGTTGTCGGTGCTCATGCTGCGGTCCTCTCAAGTCGTGTCGCTGTCATCAATTGTCTGCTTTCGTCCTTGCCGAGGAGGTCCGAAGCGAATTTCGGCACCCTTGCCAAAAATCGGGACTCAAGTCCACGCACCGATATTACCGCTTTAAAGCCTTTTAATATCCTGGCGGCCTCGAAAAAGCGGGCCGCCAAGGCAAATCGGCCATCGTTCACAATGCCATCTGCAACGACTTGTTCCCGGTTGTGTCGGTACCCCTGCAACTCGCGCAGCCTGCAGACGGAACCCGACACCCTCATGACGGCCATTTCACGAATCGATGACAGCCCCGATGCAGTCGCATGATCGGAAAGCGACAGCGGGCCCTTGGCAGTCCGGACTCGCGCCACCGCGGCGAACCGGCCTGACGACCGCAGGAATCACTGGTGTTTTTGCAACGCACAATACGAATGACGCGGTGCAGAATTAATACGCTTGACGCAAAGCGTAATATCGATACCGTGTGGCTCATCGCCTGGCAGAGCGACATCTACAGGGAGAGAAGATCTGGAGCATTGAGCCGTTTTCCCGGCTCGATAGGGGAGATTTTCGATGGATCAACTGCCGGCCAACAGCATGCATTCCAGCGACGGGAAACCGACCGCCGGGAATCGCACCGCGGAAGCGGCGGCCGAACAGAATGAGGGTGGGATCAAGCGGTTGCTCGTCAACCTGCTGCCGCCTGCGACTGTCGTCGCGGTCGTCATGTTCTGGGGTCTTGCGCCGCAGGCAGTGCTCGATAATCCCTGGACGCTGGTGGTGGCGACCGTTGTCACCTTGGCATTCGTCCTTGCACTCGAGTGGGTTTTCGAACGGCACGCCGGCTGGCGCATGACCTGGACCGAATTCGCCACCGACTTCTTCTACGTCATTCTGAGCTTCACCGTCATCGCGTGGGTGACGGAAGTTCTCGCCGAAGCGCCGCTGCGTGCGGCCAAGGCCTCGCTGGGCATTTCCACCGAATGGCTGATGGACCTGCCGTTTATCGTGCAGGCAGCGCTCGTGTTGTTCCTGATCGAGTTCGGCCAGTACTGGATGCACCGCGTGATGCACAACTGGCATCCGTTCTGGCTGACCCATGCGCCGCATCACCACATCACCCAGCTCAATGCCATGAAGGGCTACGTGGGCAATCCCATCGAGCTCTTCCTGATCAGCCTCAGCATCGTCGCCCTGCTCGATTTCGATACGGCTGCGATATTCTGCGCGCTCAACGTGCTCGCAGCGGTGTCGACCTACGCGCATGCCAATGTGAGCGCCAACCCTCCGCTGTTCTATTCGTTCTTCTTCACGACGATCCGGCACCACAGCCTGCACCACTCGACCGATTACGAAAGCACGCGCTGCAACTACGCCAACTCGCTGATCATCATCGATCGCGTGCTGGGCACCTATCGCGAAGGGGAAGCCTCCATCGTCGGTCAGGATGAGCGCAAGCGCCTGTCAATCTGGGAGCAGTTCATGTTCCCGTTCCAGCCAATGATCGACCGCATAAAGGCAAAACACGACCACAAGACGCACAAGGCACATTGATCGCGACGCCTGATCGAGGTGCAAGGGATCGCACTCCTCGACCGACGTCCAAGAAGTACCGCGTCGCACGCGGCCACCGAAATCCTGCTCATGGTGGTCCGGGCAACGCATCGGAATCCTCAATGCAACAACCATCCGGTCCTGAGGCGGCGCTTCCGGGGCACGGGACAACTTTAACCTAAAAAGGGGGGCAGCATATGTCACATCGCACCAAGTTGAGGGCCGGACTTTTGTCCGCGACCATTTTCACCAGCACCGTACTGGCAACGCCGGCTTTCGCGCAGGAATCGCCCGATGCCAGCTTCGGCAACGGCGAAATCATCGTTTCGGCCACGCGCCGCGACACCACGCTGATCGAAACGCCGATCAACATCTCGGCAATCGGTGCGGACCAGCTGGAACGCGAACAGATCCAGGACATGCGCGACCTGAGCGCCTTCACGCCGGGCCTGACCGTCATCGACAACGGCGCGCGTGCATCGGGCACGATCGTCATGCGCGGCCTTTCGGCCGATGACACGGCCGCCGGCGGCGGCGCCAACGGCGACAGCGCCATCGGTATGTATCTCGGCGAAGTACCGATGTACTACGACTTCAAGCTCATCGACATGAGCCGCGTCGAAGTCCTGCTTGGCCCGCAAGGCACGCTCTACGGCCTCGGCACGCTCGCCGGCGCCATGCGCTACATGCCCAACCGTCCCGATCCGTCGAAGTTCAGCGTCGAGGCGAACGGCCGTGTGTTCGACATGGCTCATTCGGGCGACGTCGGATATTCCGGCCACGCCACGCTGAACATCCCGCTCGCCGAGCAGATCGCGTTCCGCACGACGACCGGCTACTACTCGACGCCGGGCTTCATCGACTACCCCTACGTGCTGCAGACGCCGGGCACCTCGCTGCCGCAGCCGGGTCCGGTCTCCAACCCGCTGGGCAGCGCGGAAGACCAGGCGGCGAACTTCACCGAATCCAAGGACGTGAACTACGATCACACGTTCACCTCGCGTAACCAGCTCGGTTTCGTGAGCGACGACTTCCAGATCTACGTCACCTACGCCTATCAGAAGACCAAGACCGGCGGCCGCCAGGCAACCGGCGGCGGCGTTGTCGGCGAAGGCAAGTACGAAGGTCCGTGGCGCTACCTCGAGCCGGCCACCCGCGAAGGCCAGCTGATCTCGCTCGAAGCGACCGGCAACGTGGCGGACTTCATGGATGTGGTCTTCGTCTCGGCCTACACCCAGCGCAAGACGTCCTACCGTGGCGACAACACCGACCTGCTGCTCGACCTCGACTACGACTACGAGCTGTTCCCGGCCTTCTCGAGCTTCAACCAGTCGAACCAGAAGCAGTACGAGTACACCAACGAGGTGCGACTGGTCTCGACCTTCGACAGCCCGCTCAGCTTCGTGGCCGGCGCGTTCTGGAACCGCCAGAACTACCGCTCGAACTACGACGAATATACCCCGGGCTTCGGCGCCTGGGCGCTGGAAAACTGGGGCGTCGATATCGGCACCGAGGACCACGAGTATTCCTCGTACGTCCGCACCAAGACCGACGAGAAGGGCCTCTACGGCGAAGCGACCTGGCACTTCACGCCGGACATCCAGATCACCGGCGGTCTGCGCTACTACAAGTACGACGCGTGGATCGACGGCGGCAGCTACCTGCCCTACTGGCAGGACGACTACCGTTCGCGCTCGGGTTCGACCGCCGACGACGGCCTGGTCTACAAGATCAACGCCTCGTGGAACGTGACCCCCGACCTGATGTTCTGGGGCACCTACTCGACCGGTTACCGCATCGGCGGCGTGAACCGCGTTGCGCCTTGCGTCCTGCCGCTCCCGCCGGGCCAGAACCTCTGCGCTCTCGAGAACGAACTCGATTTCGGCCCCGACAAGGTGAAGAACGCCGAACTCGGTGTCCGCGCCCAGCTGTTCGACAAGCGGCTTTCGTTCAGCCTGTCGGGCTACCGCGTGGGCTGGAACGGCATTCAGCTGGCCGGCCAGACCGTGAACGGCGCCATCGGCATCACGGTCAATGGTGGTAAGGCGGTATCGAAGGGCATCGACTTCTCGTTCAATGCCAACCCGTTCCCGGGCTTCAACATCCGCGGCAACTACTCGTACCTTGATGCCCACCTGACCGAAGACGTGCTCCAGTTGCTGTCGATCGCCGGCGGCGATCTGGTGGACGTCTACGCCGGCGACCGTCTGCCGGGCTCGACCAAGAATTCCGGTGCGCTTGGCGCCACCTACGAATTCCCGGTCGGTCTGAACTCGGTCATGCTGGGTTGGACCGCCACCTACATGGGCGGCATCTACACCCGTACCGGCCTGCGCGGCGGCGGCGAGCGCCTGCCGTCCTACGTGATGCATCGCGCCAACATCACCTACAAGGCCGAGAACTACGAAGTGTCGCTCTTCGCGAACAACATCTTCGACAAGTACGCGCTCACCGGCGTCAGCAACGACCTGACACGCCGCAATCTCGTGAACGACGGTGTCATCTCGCGCTACTACGCGCAGAGTGTCGCCACGCCGCGGGTCATCGGCCTGGAAGCGCGCATCAAGTACTGAGCGCCTGCGGGTCGCACCCGGTCGCCAACACTGGAAGGGCGGCATCGCGCAAGCGGTGCCGCCTTTTCCATGAGAGGCTTACGCGTGCACGGCCCGTCGCAACGCGAGCAGCGCGATGCTCAGTCTATGGAAATGCCGCGCTCGGCAAAAAAGGCGCTGACTTCGGCCATGCCCTGGGCATGGGTCTTCCAGCGGCCGACACCATCGGCATTGAGGCTGCGCCGCACTTGCGCGGCACTGGGCGTGGCAACGGCGGCCTTGTTCTCATGGAACGACAGGCAGGCCGGATCCCATGAAAGTCCACAATGCTCCAGCAGCCGGCGGGTCTGCGCCTCCTGATCGTGCACCAGCGCCTCGTAGCTGAACTGCAGCACGCGCCCCGGATAGAGCCGGTCCCAGAACGCCATCAACCGGTCGAACCGGGCATAGTACCGCGCCGTGTCGAGCAGGTCGTAGGAATAGGCGTAGTAGGCGGACTGGGTCGCGAAGAGATTGCGGAAATTGCTCCAGACCGTGTCCATCGGATTGCGGCGCAGGCAGACGATCCGCGCATTCGGCAGGCTGCGGACGATATGGCCGACGTGCAGGAAATTGGCCGGCAGCTTGTCGACATGGCGCGTCGCCCCGGCAGACCGGTGATGCGCGGCGCGCGCCAGATAGAGCTTGCCGATTTCGGCCGGGTCAGCCGCCATGGCCGCCCGCGCCGTCTCGGGATCGATGACCTGACGCGAGCGCGTGCCGGATACCTGCTTGACGGCAAGCGGCATCGCCTGAAGCTCTCCCGACGAGGCCACCTCCGGATGCGAGGAGAGGATACGGTCGACCAGCGTCGTTCCCGTGCGCGGCATGCCGACCACGAAGATCGACGACGCATCGGGCAGGCCCGCCGAAGGCCCATCGCCGGCAGACGCGAAGGCCGCCTCGATCGCGTCGAAGATCGCGTCGTCCTGCGCAAAGTCGTAACGGATCTGCCGCTTGTAGTCGGCATTGGCGACCGAGAGCGTGGAAAAGGCTTTCGATGCCTCGCCGATATCCTCCAGTTCCTTGGCCAGCGCATAGCGCAAGCGGACGAGGTCCTGCGGATTGCGGGCATTGGCAGCGGCGCGCTCGAGACGCGGAACGTGGTTCGCCTCCTGCGTCTGGCGCGACAGGATCGCGAGCCCGTAATGGCTGCGGGCATTGCCGGGATCGGCGGCCAGAATGGCCTCGTAGTGTTCACGGGCCGCGTCTGTCCGGCCGGTGAACCCGCAGGCGGCGGCCAGATTGTAGCGATAATCCAGATTGGCCGGTTCGCGAGCAACGGCCTGTTCGAACGGCGCGACCGACGTTTCGTGATCGCCGAGCCGGGCCAGCACGCATCCTACGGTATCGAGCGTGCGCGGATCGTCGCTGCCCTTGTCGAGCACTCGCCGCGCCACTTCGGCAGCCTGCCCGTCGCGCCGCAGGAGAATAAGCAGCCGCGCCTGCTGGGCCAGATACTCGGTGTTCTCGGCATCGAGCGCGAGCGCCTTGTCGAGCATCGGCAACGCCTGCCCCATCTGCCCGGCCTCGGCAGCCACCATGGCAAGGACGAAATAGCCTTCCGCATCCTGCGGACGGGACTGGATCAGGGCCTGCGCCGCCGCTCCTGCGGCAGGCAGATCACCGCGTGACAAGGCTTCGCGTGGAGACTGCATTACGCGTTCGGATAAGACGCATGCTGTGCGTAGTTCAAGGATCACCCATCCCGAGAAAATCGTGCCCGATGGCCGGGGCCCGAGCGTACCCACCGACACCTGTCATGGCAATCGCGTTGAACCCGCGCCGACCGCACGGAACCCACCTGCCTCGAGGCCGTTGAGTCCTGCGAGAAGGTGAAATTATGAACGACATGAGCTCCGTTCCGACAACGAACGAAAAGACCGCAACCGTCTATCGCATGGTGATGGAAAAGCACGTCTGCCCCTTCGGGCTGAAGACCGTGCACCTGCTGAGGAAAGAGGGCTACGAGGTCGACGATCACCACCTGGCCACGCGTGAGGAAACCGACGCGTTCAGAGACAAGCACGGTGTGAAGACCACCCCGCAGACCTTCATCGGCGGGCGACGCGTCGGCGGCTACGAAGAGCTTCGCAAGTACCTCGGCAAGCCCGTGAAGGACCCCGATGCCACCAGCTACAAACCGGTCATCGCCATCTTCGGCATGGGCGCGCTCATGGCGCTGGCGGTCAGTTGGCTGGCGACCGGCGCCCTCCTGTCGGTGATGACCGCAGAGCTGTTCATCGCTATCTCGATGTGCCTGCTCGCCATCCAGAAACTGCAGGACGTCGGCAGCTTCGCCACGATGTTCCTGGGGTACGATCTGCTCGCGCGGCGCTGGGTACCCTATGCCTATCTCTACCCGTTCGGCGAAGGACTGGCCGGGGTACTGATGGTCGCCCACGCCTTCGACTGGATCTCGGTACCGATCGCCCTGTTCATCGGCGGCGTTGGCGCCGTGTCCGTTTTCTATGCCGTCTACGTGCAGAAGCGCGAGTTGAAGTGCGCCTGCGTCGGGGGCGGATCGAACGTGCCGCTCGGGTTCGTGTCGCTGACCGAGAACGTGATGATGTTCGCCATGGGCCTGTGGATGCTGTTTACCTGAGGTAGGCGTTGCGCGGACAGACGCTGCGCCAGATCCGTTCTCCGGTGGCGGCAAACTGTTCCCTGGAAAAGCGCGCAAACATAGAGCCGCGCGCTGCCGAGCCCATCGCGGCGAGCGCTTCGGGCGCGGAAAGCGCTTCCCGCAAGGCCCCGGCCAGCGAGTTCACATCGCCCGGATCGATCAGCCATCCCGTCTCGCCGGGAACGATCGAATGCGGCATCTCGCCCACGCGCGACCCGATGACGGGAAGACCCGCCGTAAGCGCCTCGTGCGCGGCGATGCAAAAACCCTCTGCCCGAGAGGGTTGAAGATATAGATGCTGGTTCGCAAGAAAGTCCCGCGGCTGCGCGGTGTAGCCTGCCAGCGTCAGACCGGTGAGCCCGCCTTCCGCCGCCTGTGCCTTCAGGCGCTCGCCTTCCGCACCATCCCCGGCAATCGCGATTTCAATCGGCACCGGCGGTTCGAAGCCGGAGGCGCGCAGTCTTGCCAGCGCGGCGATGAGCAGGTCGTAACCCTTGGCAGGATGCAGGCGCCCGAGGCTGCCCAACCGCAGCGGCTCTCCCGCCACCCAGGGCCGCGCCTGCGGCATGTCCGGATCGGCATAGTAGATCGGCCAGGTCTCCAGCCGCTCCGACGGCACGCCCAGGCGCTGCTCGGTCAGCGCGGCGACCGAACGGGAATCGGCAACCCAGAGAGCCGCGCGCTTATGCAGCAATCGCAGCAATCGGCGGTTCCACGGCTTGAGGAAGGCATTGTGCTGCCATGCGATCACGGGCAGCCCCAGCAAGGGCCCGACGATCAGGCCGAGGATCGTCGCACGGCTGAGCGAGGTCCACAGATGCGTCGCGCCCCAGTCCTGCACCTCCCGTCTGAGCCACAAAGCCGCGGACACATGATCTCCGGTCCCTCCCGTGCGGATGACAGGATCAAGCCCGGCCTGCGCAATCGGCGGCAAGGCTCTCCCGTCGCGCTCGAGCAGGGCGAACACGCGCACATCCGCGCCCGCATCGCGCAGCACCTGGGCGATGGCGGGCACGGGCAAGGCAGCGCCCCCGCCTTCGAGCGAGTTGATGACATAGGCGATGCGCGGACGGGTCATCGCATCTGTCCGCTGCCGCGCCAGGTCAGTGCCACCAGCAAGGCGCTCACAAGGATCGCCTGACCCACGGCCTGTATCCCCGCCCCCATCAGGCCGAAACTGTGCAGCAACCAGGGCAGGGCCGGCAGGAAGACAAGGCTGGAAAAGAGATTCGCACTCATCGAGCGCTCCGGATGCCCGAGCGCGGAAATGGCGGAGCTGCACGGCGGCCCGATCAGGCCGATCGCCCGCGCGACAACGAGCACGACCATGACCGAGGCCGCACCCGCAAAGGCTGCGCCGGCCAGCAACCCGACAATCGCCTGCGGCAGGAACGCGACGATCAGCACGACAGGCAACGCGGCCAGCAGGCTGATCCCGACCACTTTGGCGACCGTCTGGCGCAGTGAACGCCCGTCCCCGCCCTCCGCGACGATGTGGGACAGTTCCGCGTAGGACGTATTGCCGAGGATCTGCGCGGGCTGCGCGATGATGACCGTCGCGCGCTGCGCCACGGCATAGAGGCCTGCCGATGCCGGGCCTAGGACCCACCCCACGATCAGCGGCGCAACCCGTCCCGCCAGATCGCGCAGCGTCACATCGGCATTGCTGGCGATGAGGAAGCGCCAGATCCCCGGATTTTCGAGACGCACGCCTCCCGGTTCCGGCTTCCACAGTCCGGGGCCGAGCCGCCGGGCGGCAAACCACAGACCCATGCCCCACAGAACCGCGAACTCGGCAAGGGCAGCAAGCAGCCAGGCGACGAGGAAGGACCTGAGCCCCCAGCCGAAGCCGATTACCACGGTGGCCCCGCCGAGACGGACGAGCGGCTGCACCAGATTGTGCAGGCCGATCAGGTCGAACCGGCCGATCAGTTGCAGATATCCGGCGGGCGTGGACCGCACCGATCCGAGCACGGCGAAGGCATAGAAAGGGGCAAAGGCCAGCGCCTTGGCCGACCAGCCCAGATGCGGCCCGACCAGCGGGGCCAGCACCATGGCCGAGACGATGGCGAAAGCGCCCCCGATCAGCTCCACCGTGGCCCCGAAGCGCAGCAGCCGGCCCAACCTGTGAGTGCTGCCGTCGCGATCGGCCTCGGCGCCGTAGCGCAGGATCGCCTGCCACGAGGGAAACTCGATGATGCCGCAAACGGTGATGGTATAGGCATGTACCAGCACCAGCACACCATAGTCGGTCGGGCCCAGATAGCGGGTTGCCAGCAGCAGATAGAGCAGACTGATGAGCCCTGCCCCGGCCTTCCCGCCGAGGACCAGCCCCAGTCCCTTGAATATGCGGCGAATCCGATTGTCCGCCGGTCTGGCTTCAGCAGACACCTTGCACTCCCGGTCCGCGTGCTCTCGCCCCCTAGGCGGCGCGGTGGTCGCCGTAAATGGCATGCCCTGTTCCGGCGCGCGCGTTAAGCGCCGACGAGACGAAGATGCGGGCGCGCCTTTTTCCGGCCATGCGCGAATTCGACGAGGGCCTCCGCGGCACGAACGGCCGAGGGCGTACCGGTAATGTGGAAGCTCTCGGCGAACATCTCTTCCTGAACCGCCCGGTAGTGCGTGTCGTGAAGGTCTTGCGCGCGTGCCAGCGCAGCGGGAATCTGGTCCGGGCTGACGATGACTTCCCCGGCTTCCCAATGCCGGAAGTTGGGATCGCCGATCCAGTCGTGCCGGTGCGAGTTGAGGAAGATGCAGGGGCGCGGCTGCAGGAGAAACTCGTAGACCTGACTGCTGGCATCGCCGAGGTAGATATCGGCGGCAAGCGTGTAGGTCATATCGGTCGATGCCCTGCTACCGAGATCGATCTTCACATTGTCCCCGCGCAGGTAGCGCTGCGGAATGGCACCGGCACTATCGACCGTGAGCTTGTCGATGGTCACCACGAAATTGCGCTGGAACAGCATGACGTGGGGCGCGAAAATGATCCCGTAGCGCGGGTTGTCCAGAAAGCTGTCGAACACCTGACGCCCGTGCCGGTACCATGACGAGAGGTGCGGGGACGGGTGCGGATTGTAGAGCACAACCTTCTCGGCCGTGGGCAGGAACCGGTGGCGCTTGGCGTCGCGCACCAGATCGAACTTCGGGTAGCCCACCACCGAGATCGCGTCCGGCGCGACACCGGCCTCGCGGATCAACCGGTCGCGGATCTTCGGCCCGGAACACAGCACGTGGTCGAAACCCGCGCTGGCCTTGTTGAAACCGATGGCCCGGTCGCCCGCGCCGTGCCGCGTGTGCACGATCGCGAGATCCTTCAGACCGTAGCGGGTCTTGAGCAGGAGCGAGGTCTTCTCGGCGACGACGAGAACGTCCAGAGCGCGGAAGAAGTCCAGGTTGTCCTTGTAGATAAGGAGCTTTTGCGCGGGCAGCACCTTGCCGAGAACCGCATCGAGACCGCGCGAGAAGCCGGATGGGGCCAGTTCCACATGCTCGATCCGCGTACCGATCGTCTCCCCGCCGATCCGTCGCACTTCGGCAGCCAGCGCCGGGGTCGTCGTGGCAACGACGATCTCGCCAGCAAAGCCGCCCCGCTCCAGAGCCAGGGCGATGGGCAGACTGTGAGCTACCTGATGGATCTGGTCGTGGTTGAACAGAAAGCCGATGCGCATGCGTGCCTGACGCCGCGACAAGGATGCTCCCTCAGTCGAGGTGCGAAAAAATTCTTTCGGCCCATGCGTTTCGCATCAATCACCGGTTCGACCCGCAGCGGAACTGAGGAAGCCGTGGGGCTACGGCGTCGAAGGAGCCATGCAAGACGGAAAAGCCCCCCGATGAAGTTCCTCCGCCCGGTTGTAGCGGCCGCCACTGTCCTGATGCTCGCCGCCTACGTTCCCAAAGGTGCACCCGCCGCGGTCGTTGCCGCCACCGCACCTGTACAGCACCAAAGCTTTGCCGGTGGCCAGCCGATGCTGTCGGTGATGACCTGGAACGTGAAGGGGCTGCCGCGTCCGGTAGCTCTCGGACGCCCGGCCGCGCTGGCCGAAATCGGGCGACGCCTCGGCGAACTGCGCCGCACGGGCAAGCAGCCGCATGTCGTTCTGCTGCAGGAAGCCTTCATTTCCGATGCCAAGGCGATCGGTGCGGAAGGCGGATATCCCTATGCCGCGATCGGGCCCCAGCCGAACGACTCTTCGGCATCCCCGACGGCAACGCTGGATAACGCTTTCCGGCAGAATGCAAGCTGGGCCAAGGGAGAAGACGAAGGCAAATGGCTGGGCAGCGGCCTGGTGATCCTGTCCGACTATCCCATCCTCTCCACCCGGAAGATGGCCTTCCCGCAGGATGCCTGCGCCGGGTTCGATTGTCTGGCTGCCAAGGGCGTCCTGCTGGCAAAGATCGCGGTGCCCGGCGCGGCAAAGCCCGTCACCGTAATCGACACCCACCTCAACTCGCGCCATGCCTCGGGCGTGTCCGTGCGGCGGGCCAATACCGCCTATGCCTGGCAGGCCGACGCCGTACGCCGCTTTATCGCGCGGGAGACCGGACCGGATGAAGACATCGTTTTCGGCGGAGACTTCAACATCGGGCACGATCCGATCCGCCGTGCGGCGGCCGGCCGGAACGGCGGTTTCCTGCCACGAGGACGCGAGGCTATAGCCACGGTAGCCGCCACCAGTCCGCTCGCCACGAAGCAGAACGCGGACTTCGTGGCGGTCGAGCAGCGCGCCAAGGACAAGCAGTACTTCCGCCCGGCCCAGGGTTCCCGTCTCGAACTGCGCAAGGTCGATGTCCCGTTCGGCCTCGCCAATGGCGGCTTCGACCTTTCCGACCATCTCGGCTTTGTCGCCACCTACCGGATCGACGACAAGGCCCCCGAATAGCTGCTTGCGGCTAAGCCCCGGCGAGCGCGGCCAGATAGGTCCGTGCGATTCCTTCGCTGGCCCGGTCCCACGAGAAGACCTTGCTGCGGGCGAGCGCATTGAAAGCATGGGCCTGCCGCAAGGACGGATTGCCGAGATAACGCCGCAAGGCACCGACGTAGCCGTCGACATCCCCCGGACGGACCAGCGCGCCCGTCAGCCCGTCGACCACCAGATTGCTGTTGCCCGTTGCATCGGCCGCCACGACCGGAAGACCGCAGGCCATGGCCTCGAGCGAGACGTTGCCGAAAGCCTCGGTCGAGGACGGGTTGAGCAGGATGTCCGCGCTGGCAATCGCACGGGCGAGCCCCTCGCCATGCTGGAAGCCGACGAAAACGCCATCGCCCAGCGCCTTCGCGAACTCGGCGCGCGCCGGACCATCTCCAATCACCAGTACGCGAAACACCTCGCCCGCCGCCCGCAGCCGCGCGATGGTCGCGGCAAAGTCGCCGAGCCCCTTTTCCAGAACCAGCCGGCCCAGAAAGGCAATCACCGGGGCGCCGCCCGTCAGCCCATGGGCTCTGCGCCATGCCTCGTCGCGTCGTGCCGGACTGAACAGATCGGTATCGACGCCGCGCGTCCAGATACCGACGTTCGTGCCCAAGCCCTGCCGCTCCATCGTCCGCGCGGCGGATTCGCAAGGCGCGACCACGTGATCGCAGGCCCGATAGAAGCGCCGCAGCGCCGCGAGCAGCGGCCGTTCGAACAGCCCGAGACGATAGTAGCGCGGGTAGGTCTCGAAGCGGGTATGCATCGCCGCGACCACGGGCACGCCCATGCGCCGCGCCAGTTTCAACGCGCTGCTGCCGTGCAGGAACGGCAGCGAGATATGGAACAGATTCGGCCCAAACGCTGCAATGTCATGGCGAACACCGCGCGAAAGGTGCCAGGCCAGCCGATATTCCTTGCGGCCGAACGGCAGCGGCCGGGACGGAATACTGACCAGATCGCCGACAGGGGCAAAGGCCGGGGTGTCGCAGGTCGGCGAATAGACACGGACCGCCGCTCCGCGATCGAGCAGATAGCGCACGAGCATGTTCTGCGCCCGATTGGCCCCGTCGCGCAGGCAATTGAAGTTGCCACTGACAAAAGCGATGCGCAGCGCCGAAAGGTCGGGCGCGCCTGCGCTCGCATGCGCGATTTCGTCTTGCTCGGAAGCCTGTGATGTCAGGGCCGTGATCACGGGTGGCCGCCGCCGTTGTCGGACGGGTTCGAGGCATCGCCCGGCTTGTCCGGCAGGATGTAGTAGGGCGGGTCGTCGATGCTCTTGCGCTTGCCCTTGAGCACATCGATCTCCGCCCGGCGGCGGGCGAGATATTCCTCGCGCTGTATGACATAGGGATCTTCGGCGGAATGGATGCGGTCGAGCTTGTCGTCGTTCTGCTCGCGCTCATCGACAGCACTCAGCACGCCCTTGCCCAGGGCAACCTTGGGATCGGAAAACGGCCTGGGCGCAATCGTCGGCAGGATCAGCAGATCGAAGGGACGCGCCAGCAGGTCGCGCACCGTGGTCGAGCCGATGACAGGCAGGAACAGGTATGGCCCCGGCCCCACGCCGTAATAGCCCAAGGTGTCGGCAAGCCCGTTCGAGCGGCGCGGCAGATTGAACGGCTTCTTCTTGGCGACGTCGAAAAGGCCGCCAACGCCGAGCGTCGAATTGATGGTGAAGCGCCCCAGCGTCTCGATCGCCTTGCCAGGCTTCAGCTGCAGCAGGAAATTGATGAAGACGATGGGCTCGTCGAGGTTGTCGAGCACATTGTGAAACCCGTCGCGCACCGGCTCGGGCACGACGCCCGAATAGGCCTCGGTCACCGGCTCGATCAGCGCCGAGTCCACGGCCTGCACCGCATCGTAGGACACGACGTTGAATTGCTCGACCGGATCTTCCGGAGACGGCAGCCGCCCGGACACGACGATTTCGGGCTCGTCATCCGCGGCATCGTGGGACGCGGAACCGTCGCTGGATGCGGCAACGGGAGGCGCCGAAGCATCCGAATTGAGCGATGATACGCCCGGCACCGGATCTGCCGCATCCGGGCTTTCGGACTCAGCCACGACCGGAACATCGGGCGCTGCCGCCGGCGCGGCCAGAACCGAAGGCGCAGCCGCCACCAGCATCGGGGCGACGAAAACGGATAACGACAAAGAATACTCCCCTGGCGGCCGGTCTTCGCTGCAGGGACGTGCGCGCGTTCGCCGCCCCTGAAAGCGACGACGCCGCACCTTCACGCGATCCGCAGTCAGGCCTGCGGGAAATTGTCCGGTACCGGCCTGAGCGCGCGCCGGACGCTTCTGAAAAGATCACGCTCGCCGACTGCGGATGCCGCTTGACGGGAGCGTCTTGATCTCATGCCCGATCCCTTGCGCATCGCAATCCCCATTCACAGCTTCGAACCCGGTGGCGTCGAGAGAGTGGCCCTCAACCTCGCCAGCGCCTGGCGTGCCGCCGGCCACGATGTCCGCGTCGTTCTGGGCCGGGACGAGGGCGCAGACAGGCCCCGCGCGCCCCGCGACCTCGACTACTGGAGCCTGCCGAGCCGCATCTCCACGGCGGCCTTCGAAACGCTCTGGATGATGTGGTGCCTGTACCGCTACCTCCGGCGCGAGGAGACCGATGTCGTGTTTTGCGCCGGCAATACCTACGCGGTCGTCTGCGTGGTCATGCGCCTGCTGCTGCGCCGCCGCTGCCCGCCGGTGCTGGTGAAGATCAGCAACGACCTCTACCGGCGCGACCTGCCGCCGGGATACCGCCATCTCTACCATCTCTGGCTCAAGGTGCAGCGCGCGATGCTCGACCGGTTCGTAGCGCTTGCCGAACCGATGAACGGCGAAATCGTCGAGACCCTCGGCATCGCCCCCGACCGGGTCATCACCATCGAGGACCCTGCGCTCACGGCCGAGCGGTTTGCCACACTGAATGCCATCCCGCGCGAGCCCGCAGGTCCGCCGCAGCGCGGCCTGCAATTCCTCGCCGTAGGGCGACTGGCGCGCCAGAAGAACCTGCCGCTGCTGATCAGGGCCTTTGCCGGCGGATCGCATGCCGCCGACACGCTCACCATCGTTGGCGAAGGCGGTGAACGCGGCAAACTCGAAGCGCTCGTTGCGGCGCTGGCGATGCAGGACCGGATCACGCTTGCAGGCCATGCCGTCGACCCCGACCCCTTCTACCGGCGCGCGGACGTCCTGCTGATGTCATCGGACTATGAAGGCGTGCCCGCTGTCGTCATCGAAGCGATCGCGGCAGGACTGCCCGTGATCGCCACCGACTGTTCGAGCAGCATGAAGACGCTGCTGGGCGATGGCTCGCGCGGCGTTCTCGTCCCCGTGGGAGACGTCGGCGCCTTGGCTGCGGCCATCGGCAAGGCCGGCCGACTTCACGGCCTCGACCCTGCTTCACGCAGCTACGCGGAAACCTTCACAGTGGAGTGTGCCGCCAGAAAGTACCTGGCTGCCATGCGGTCGCTCGCGGCCCGGCCCCGTCACGAGCCCGGTTCGATAGCCCGGCGGGCAACAGCCAGCGTCGCATCGGGCGTGCCGCCGGCATCGACGCGACACCAGTCGGACAAGTCGCCGAGCGCATAATCCAGTTGCCGGTCGACCACGGCAGCATCGGCATCGGATGCATCGCCGGTCCTTGCCCCCACCCGTTCACGCAGAACGGCGGGATCGGCCTCCAGCCACAGACCGGTGAAAGGCACGCCGATGCCCCCTGCAACGGCGGCCATGGCCGCACGCTCAGCAGGGTCGGCGAAGACCGCATCGACAATCACCGTCGTCCCAGTGGCAAGCGCCATGCGCGCTTCCTCGACGAGCTGCCGATAGACCTCTTCGCTGCGCTCGCGCGTGTAGGCATCGGCGGCCAAGCGGTCTTCGGGCGAGACCCCGGCCATTCGCTTGCGCAACACGTCGCTGCGCAGCCATCGCGCCCCGGGCGCTCCGCCCAGATGCGCAGCCAGCCGCCCGGCCAATGTCGACTTGCCGGTCCCGCTCAGCCCGCCGACCGCGACGAGCCGGGGTTCCGGCCGGTCGAGAAAGGCAAGCGCTGCCGAGAGATAGCCGCGCGCCTCCCGGATCTTGGCATCGAAACCGCTGGCGCTTTCCTGCCGGCCTGCCGCACTGGCGCCGACATGCGCGCGCACGGCCGCGCGCATCGAGAGAAACAGCGGCATGGCCGCCAGCCCGTCGCTTTCCGCGCGCATGTCGCAATAGCGATTGAAGACCAGCGAGGCCTCTTCATGCAGGCCGCGCTGCCACAGATCCATGATCAGGAACGCCAGATCGTAGAGCACATCGGTCGTTGCCAGTTCCGGATCGAACTCCAGACAGTCGAAGAGCGTCGGCCTGCCCTCCCACAGACAGATGTTGGCGAGGTGCAGATCGCCGTGACAGTGGCGGACATGACCGCCCCGCGCTCGCTCATCGAGCAGGAACGAGAGGTCCTCCAGCAGGGACAGGCTGGCCTTGTGGAGCCGGGCGCAGTCCTCGCGCGGCAGCAGGCCGTCCGGCAAGGCATCCATGCTCGCACGGTTGCCGTCGATCACGCTGCGGACGCGATCCGCACCCGCACAAGGCACGACCTCCGCATCCTCGTGGAAGGCCGCGATCCCATCCGCGAGATCGCGTAGCAGCGCGGGGGCCAGTGGTCCCTCTGTGGCCATGGCTTCGAGCAGGCACTCCGGCGGGAAGCGGCGCATGACCACGACCCAGTCGACAGGCTCACCCTCGCCCAGCGCAAGGCTTCCGTCGGGCATTCGCCCCACGCACCGAACCGCGAGATAGATGTCCGGCGCGGTGCGGCGGTTGAGTTCGAGCTCCGCCTCGCAGACCGCCTTGCGCCGGTCCACCGTGGAGAAATCGAGATAGGGATAGCGCACCGCACGCTTGAGCTTGAACGCGTATTCGCCAGCCAGAAACACGACCGCGGCATGCGTGTCGATACGCTTGACTGTATCGGCAATCCCATATGCCTTTGCGCTGCAAAGAAAGGCAATGGTCGCTGCTTGATCTTCGCATCCGGTCACGCGTTCGAATCCCCTTGTAACGCCCATGATACCCGCGCCGAGCGAATCAGACGACCCGATCCGCTGCCATCACCTTCAGAAAATTAACAATTCGTGCGCCGGGTTGACGGTCGTCAAATCCGACATGCTGTGGCAATATTAGAAGGTTCTCATCTGAGCACGAGTCGACTCCTAACGAGCGACCCGGGTCAGCGAACCGAGGGAGGCAAACCTAAATGAAAAAAGCGAATTTCACGAGAAGCGGCTTGACCGTCAGCGTCTCGCTCGCCGCGCTTTGCGTGGCGATGCCGGCACTGGCAGACCAGACCACGACCACATCACCGGGCGATGATCTCGCACCCGTCTACACTGTCACGGCAGACGAAGTGGTCGCCAGCGGCGTCAGCGCCGTAGGCTCGCCCACAGCCACCGCGACGATCGACACACCGGCCAACGGCGCGTTCTGGCAGCACCAGTCCGGCGAGGACGAAGGCTTCGTTCCCGACCTCTATCTGGAAAATCAGGGCGACGTGACGATCGCGGCCAGCGCCGTGGCGACGATGCCCGACAGCAACGCCAGCCAGGTTCAGGCGACGGCCACGATCACCGATGCCGTCTCGCAGGTGGTGAACGCTCCGGAAGCCGATCTTTCCGCGACGCTGATCAACGGCGGATCGATCCTGATCACCTCCAGCGCATCGGCCGACGCGACCAACGACGGCACGCAGACCACCAGTGCGGATGCCACGTCCTCGCTGATCGGCGGCCTTCACCAGGAAGCCACCGTGGAAGGCAGCGGCGATGGCACCGCGACGGTCACCATGGTCAACGACGGCACCTACGACGCGTCTTCCGACGCCACGGCCACGTCCAACACCTCGACTTCCAATGCCAGCGCGATCCTGCAGGAAGCCGTCTTCATGCGCTCGCAGGGCAATGGCGCCGGCGATGCAACGCTGCTGACCTCGTTCACCAACAACGGTGAACTGGGCTTCTCGGCCACGGCCGCCAGCACCAGCCTGACCGATAGCGCAACCGCACTGGCCTCGGCCGGCGGCGGCGAGCACGGGCTTATGCACATCCGCGCCGCAGCCAACGGCGTAGGCCAGGACACGGCTGACGTGACGTTCACGAACAGCGCCGATGCCGTCATCGACATCAATGCCGATGCGACCTCCACGGCGCTGCTCGATGCCTCATCGACCGCGATCGGCGAAGGCGCCATCGTCATGAAGTCGCAGGGCAGCGGCCAGGACGATGCCGACGTTTCGCTTACGCTCGACAATGCCGGCACCATCGGCATCAACGCCGCCTCTCTGGCGACTTCGACGGGCGAGGAAGGCAGCGCCAACGCCCTGACCAGCCTGAGCGGCGCGATCGTCCAGACCACCGAAGCCGGCGGCCCGGAATCGTATGTCGGCCGCACCGGCGTCGACACGCTCGACAATTCGGGCTCGATCGCCATCACTGGTACGGCGCAGGCGGACGCCCTTGGCGACGCCTTGGCTTCCACCACTATCCAAGCCGGCATTCTCCAGGAATCGGAAATGGCCGGGTCGGCTGAGACGAACTTCGTCAACAGCGGCAGCGTTACGGTTTCCGGCGCCTCGACGGCCAATGGCTATTCCTCGATGGCCGATAGCAGCGTCGTGGGGATCGAGCATGAACTGTTCGGCACCGGCGCTGGCGGCGGCGGTCTGGTGGCCTTCGATAACTCCGGCACGATCGCCGTTTCGGCGAGCGCAACGGCCACTTCCACCGGCGGTGGAGCGGACGCGGCAACGACTGCGACCGGCTTCAAGGCCTGGGGCGAACCGCTCAATCTGGCGGTATCCAACACCGGCACATTCTCGGTGACCTCCGAATCCACGTCCGACGGGCCCGCCTTTGCCGAAGCACTCTGCATGGCCATTCACGCCACCTGGGATCCGACCGTGGTGGTGGAAGAGGAAGAAGAAGGCCACGGCCACGGCGGCAGCGAATCCGGCAACGGACAGAACGGCCATGGCGGCGGCGAAGAAGAAGAGCCCGTCGTCTGGGAGGAAGCCGCGACCAACGCGATCACCGGATCGATCGCGAATGGCGGCACCCTGTCGGTGATGGCCAGCGCGACCGGCGGCGAGGCGACCGATGCCGTCGTGGGTGCTGCAGAAGTGGCCACGACGCCCGCTTCTGCCCACGCCACCGGCATCCTGATGCAGTCCGCCGTCAACAACGCTACGCTGACGAACACCGGCACCATCAATGTCGCGGCAATGACCAACGGCGGCACGTCCGAAGCCTATGGCATCGTCGCCCAGGACTTCCCGGAATCGCCGATCCTGCCGACGGAAGAGGACGCTTTCACGCTGGTCAACGAAGGCGGCTGGATCATCGCCCGCACCAGCACGGACAGCGGCGAAACCTGGCAGCATGGCGTCGCCATCGACCTCAGCAATGCCCCGAACCGCGCCAACCTGCAGTTCTCGGGCAATGGCGGGATCTACGGCGACGTGCTGCTGACCGCAGACGACACGATGACCGTATCGGGCGGAACGACCGTGCTGGATGGTACGATCAATCCCTATGTCGCACCGGTCATGGAAGACGGGATCACGAACGCCGCGGTTCCGGCTGGCAACTATGTCGGTTCGCTCTCCGTCCTGAGCGGCGGCACGCTGTATCTGGCGGACATGCCTTGGGGCAATGCGTCCTACAGCGGCCCGGCAACGGTCAATGTCGCGGACTTCACGCTGGCAAGCGGCGGCACGCTGGTGCTGCAGCTGCCGACCAGCCAGTTCCCCGCCGTGGCGCAGTCGGCCTATCCGACGGTCAATGCGCCGAACGTCAGTCTGGCGGGCGATCTCATGCTCAACCTGTCCACGCCGAACGGCCTCTACGGCGATGTCTATCAGTACGACAACATCGTCGCGGCCGACACGCTGGACGGGACGTTCTCGAGCGTCACGACCAGCACCGGCTCACCGCTGCTGACACCGAGCGTCGTCTATGGCGACGATGCGACCGTGGATCTGACCGTGACCCGCGTTCCCTTCGGGGCGGTTCCGGGCCTGACCTTCAACCAGAAGGCCACCGGCGACGGTATCGAGGCGGTCTACGATCCGGATCAGGCCGCGCCGTTCGGCACGCTGCTCGCCAATCTGTTCGAACTGGGGCCGGATGCCTATCCGACCGCGCTCGAGCAGCTCTCCGGCGACATGTACGCCGGCTATCTGCAGAGTGTCCGCAACGGCAGCCTGCAGATCGACTCGCTGGTCTCCGACCAGATGGACTGCGCGATCAGCGTGAAGGGCATCGAAACCTGCCGTGAGCCCGATGGCGGTCTCAGGGTCTGGGCCCTGGGCGGCTACAACGATGCCGCCGTCGATCCGGACGGCAACGCGCCGGGCTACGATGCAGGCAACACCTTCGCCCTGCTCGGCCTCGACTACACCGTCGGCAACTTCACCTTCGGTGCCTTCGGCGGCTACCGCAAGGCGACCGCCAGCTTCGACCGCTACGGCGGCCACATCAAGGCTGACGGCCTGCAGATCGGCGGTCTGCTCGGCTTCGACAACGGCATGCTCTATGTGCGGGCAAACGGCAGCTATGCCTCGCTCAACGGCGACAGCCGCCGCACGGTGGGCATCCTGTCGACGGCCGGCACGCTCTCGGGCAAGCCGGACTACCGCGTCGCTTCGTTCTACGGAGAGGCCGGTGTCCGCGTCCCGCTCGGCGCAACCTGGCTGACGCCTTTCGCGGCGGTCGACCACACCAGCGTGAAGATGAAGTCCTTCGTCGAATCCGGCGTTCCCGGTGCCAACCTGGGCTTCAACAACCAGACCGAGAAGCAGACCTCGTTCCTCGCGGGCCTGAAGTGGGCCGGCAAGCTGGGCGCGGTGATCCCCGAAGCCAAGGTCATGTACCGTCATGACAACGGCGACGGCTTCTTCCGCTCGACGGGCTACTTCGCCGATGCCCCCGCGGGCAGCGACTTCACCGTCCTGTCCCCGGTGACGGACAAGAACTCGGTCATGGCCGGCTTCAGCTTGGCCGCCGTGCTGGGCGACAAGGTCACCGGCCGGATCGGCTACCAGGGCCGCTTCTCCAGCGAGCTGAAGGATAACACCTTCTACGGCAGCCTCGTGGTCCGGTTCGGCGGCAAGGAAGTGGCACCGCCACCTCCCCCGCCTCCGCCGCCCCCGCCGCCGCCTCCGCCGCCCCCTCCGCCGCCGCCGGCTCCGGAAGTGGTCTGCAACACGGGTCCGTACATCGTGTTCTTCGACTGGGATCAGTCGGCCATCACGGCTGAAGCGGCGACTGTCCTCGACAGTGCAGTCTCGGCCTACGGCAGCTGCGACAACGTGCCGATCATGCTGGCCGGCTACACCGACCGCTCGGGCACCGAGCAGTACAACATGGCCCTGTCCGAACGGCGCAATGCCTCGGTCCGCTCCTACCTGAACGGAAAGGGCATCCCCGACGCTGCCATTTCCAGCCAGGCGTTCGGCGAGAGCAACCCGCGCGTCCCCACGGCCGACGGTGTTCGCGAACTGCAGAACCGCCGGGTGGAGATCACCTATGGTCCGGGTTCGGGCATGTAAGCGCGGATAACCGCCGCAAAATGCAGGAAGGGGCCGGAGAGATCCGGCCCCTTCTCTTTTGGACGCACGCCACGTCCGCGGTCCTGATTCCCGTCAAGGAATTGTCAGCTTGGGAACGTACATAAGGAATACATAATTTACGACTCGGGGCATTTCCGAGCCCCGACAAGGAGGGTGTTCATGCAAAACGGCAAACGAACGTTCCTTGCTGCGGGAATGATGGCCCTGTCGCTGGCCATCGCAGGCTGCAGCACCACGGGCAGCACACCATACCAGCCCGTTTCCGCATCCAACCGGGCGGCCGGCGGATTTTCCGACGAACGCCTCGCCACCGGCGACTACCGGGTGACGTTCTCGGGCAACCGCCTGACCTCGCGCGAGACCGTCGAGGCATACCTGCTCTACCGATCCGCCGAACTGACTGTCGAGCAGGGCTACGACTGGTTCGTGATCGTCGATCGTGAAGTCGAGCACCGGGTGGACCGCGATACCTACCCGGATCCCCGCTACGACCCGTGGTTTGCATCGGACTATGCCTACTGGCGTCCGTACTGGCGCTACTACGCGCCGGGCACGGGGTGGAACAGTTGGTATCCCTATTACGGCGACCCGTTCTGGGCGAGCCGCGCGCCGACCCGGACAATCGAACGTTTCGAAGCCACGGCGGAAATCCGCATGGGCCACCGCGCAATGCCCGCCGAAAACGTGCGCGCCTTCGATGCCCGCGATGTGATCGCCCGGATCGGTCCGGACGTTCAGCGGCCCGGTGACTGACCGTCCGGGACTTCAGAGGCGCTTTGAGGAGGAGTAAGGATGATGAAGACCAATTCTTCGACAACTCGCGCAATCACAAGCCTGATGGCGGCGGCGGCCCTGGCCGGCATTGCCGCACCCGCCTTCGCCCAGCGCGGCTCGGGC
Source organism: uncultured Novosphingobium sp. (assembly GCA_965140495.1). Classification (GTDB taxonomy): domain Bacteria; phylum Pseudomonadota; class Alphaproteobacteria; order Sphingomonadales; family Sphingomonadaceae; genus Novosphingobium. Next base: position 98,806 of record OZ223239.1, read on the forward strand.
GGCGGCGGCGGTGGCGGAATGGGTGGTGGCCCCGGCGGCCAGGCCATGCCGACGCCGACCGCCCCCGGCACCATGGACCGCATGCGCGATCAGGATCGGCTTCGCGACGGAACCGGCGACCAGGACCGCGACAGGGACCAGGATCGCCTGCGTGACGGCACCGGTGACCGTGACCGGGATCGGTTACGCGATGGTACCGGCGATCAGGATCGCCTGCGTGACCGGGATCGGATCCATGTCGACCAGGCTGTCGTCGGCCAGATGGCAAGCTGGCAGTTGCTGAGCGATCAGGAACGCACCCAGTTCCACGCCCGCATGCGCAGCGCGAACACGGCGCAGGAGCGCAACGCGATCCGGTCCGAATACCAGAACACGATCCGCCAGCGCGCGGGCGATCTGGGTGTTTCGGCTCCCTTCGGGCCACAACGCCCCGGCTCGGGCATGCGCGACGGCTATTATCTGTCGAAGATCCTGACCGAACAGGAGCGGCTGCAATTCCACAATCGCATGCGGGCGGCGAACAGCCTTGAAGAGCGCAACCGCATCCGCACGGAAATGCAGACGACCGCGCGCGAACGCGCACAGGAAATGGGCATCGAAGTCCCGGCATGGTTCGCCGGCGGCCCTAACGGCGGAAGCTGACCGCCACAGGCTGCGGTCCTCGCCAAGGGCCGCAGCCTCTGCCCTCGTGCGGTCACGTCGGGCGCCAATCCCGCATCGGCAGGACCATGATCAGGCCAGCGAAATGCTGCTTGAGACCGGTTGCAGGAGGAGTTGGAGCGGGTAGCGGGAATTTAATTCCATAACGTTTTCGCTTATATATCAGAATGTTGCAAAAACTACCGGCAAAAAGTCCCCCCAACCAATCCCGGGAATCTTTTGGCTGCAATTGGATTGCCATGGACTGGGATGGTTGTGATTCGCGCGCGCCAGCAGGATCAAGGGAAGAGAACTGGAAATCCGTCGAGATGGAACGGCGCCTCTCGCCGACAGAATTGATGTTCGGAGGACCAAAGCCGCTCCCAGATAGTAGTCGTCCGTTCACTTCACCTTTCGGCCAGGTTGATGGACCGGGTATGGGACAATGCCGCCGTTCGCGGACACGGCCGTAAACGACGGGTTCCGGATGAAGCGGCCGTTAGCGCGGCGACGAACTGTATCCGGGGAACGAGCAAGTCGGGCCGGGTTCGGGCAGGCGGCCTTCAGCTTACGACCTCGAGCCAACTGCCGTTCGGCTGCCGCGACAAAGCGCTTAACCTGCCCATCCTTTGCGGGACACCTTCAGCGCATCACCTTATCGCATTGTAAAATTGACGAACAATGGTCGCATTTATCTCTTTTTTTGCAAATTTATTTAGATTTTTTATAATAGTGAATCATATGTTTAAAAATACGCGGCCCAAAATTTCTAATGAGCCGCGTAAAGTTTAATCGATTTCAATTTAATGAAATCGACTCGGGTCGCGAGAAATAGCCTAGGCTAAATTTATTTCTCTGTCGAACTGATTGAACGTTTCGGGTGTTTTCCGGTGAAATCAAAATGTAGATTCATGGTGGCGCTGCTTTCCCGCCAAAGCTGTGGTGCGCGACACTTGTAGTTCACGCCGGGCGTCCCCACATTGTATCTATCGCCCTTCCGGTGTGAGCTTGGTGCGACAGAGAGTTTGCTACTCCCGCTCAAGCGGAGACGCATATGTCCAACAATCGACCTGAAGCGCCGCAATCTTTTGCGGCTTTTACGCCAGCCTGCGATGGTGCGGGTTCGCCGTCGCATGACTTAAGCAGACGAGGCGACACGAATGTCGATGGGGGCCGTGGCGGAGCCAACGCAACGCCGAGTGAGGTGACTGAGGTGGAGCGCAGAGTCCTCGCTCACGAACGTATCCTGCAAGCACTGATCGGTCATCTTGCCGACGATGATTATGACATTCTCCGGCAGCTCAAGGCGCGCTTTGGAAACGGCCACAACCTTGGTCAGTATGAGCAAAATTACGTCTCCACGGACGATTATGGAGATCACTTCATCCGCTCCATCGAACAGGAGGTCGACCGGCGCAAACGGCGTGATTCTGCCTCGGCGAAGTTGGAGAAGTGATATGCAAGACATGACCGGAGAACTACTCGCCCAGAGCAGGGCATTCAGCACAACTGAAGAACGCACTGTACTCGCACTCGAGGCGATCGCTGACCAGTTGCGATCGCTCGTCGCGTTCTTGGCGCCTGCGGCAATTCCCGAGGCAACGGACACCAGCGCACCAGCGCAGGGGGCGAATGCCACTGAGGAGGGAGCCTGGGAAAACGAAGGCGGTAGTCTCGACAGGGGGGCAGCGGCCTCGCTGGGTATCCAACATAGCGTAACAGACCAATACGAAACAGGTGGCTACCGCTACACGAGACTGGCAGACGCAATCGCGCAGGCAAAGCGTGCCGGTGCGCGTTCGCTCTGATGAAGCTGAACATCAAGCCTGCTTCTGCGGCGCCATGATTCAACTAACATCTGGCAGAAAAATGTGCTTGCCCCTTCGTCGCCTCCTGTCCTCAAAATTAGGATCGAAGGCGTCCAGAAATCTAGGGGCTATTCAGTCATTTCGAAACGGCAAGGGCGGTTGAAAGTTCGCGCAGCTAGTGGTTGGCGATGTGTTCTGTGCCCCGCTTTCGCAAACTTCGAAGGGTAAGCGTTCGAGTTAGCGGCCCCATGTTGGCCAAGAGGGCCATACCGGTCTACTTGGTTGTGTACTCACCGGCCTGAGCCCCGAAAATGTCTCGTGCGAAAGTTCGCGCCGCCGCGGCATTTTTGAAGGTTTCTACCTGAAGAGCCGAATCGACCAATGCGTAGCCCTGCGAATTGTACCGGACGGTTCTTACCGTCAGCCGAAAGTTTCCGTCGTCGTCCTTCTTGATAAGAAACGGGCGAAACTTTGCATCAACCATGGAATGACTCTCCGTGCAGTTATTCGGGAATGGTATGCGTACTGGCCCCAGCTACTTCGGCGCTATGACCACCGCAAACAACCGATCAAGGTTCAACTGCAGTTCCTGAACGGCAGGGTTTTCGGCGTATTTCGGTAGCCCGAGCGGCAGGCTCATACTCTCATACATGGCCGAAGTCTCAGCATCGGTCAGGAGGCCGCGCTTCCGCAGGATGTTGGCAAGACTGACAATCCCATTGATCGCGGAAACATCCGACGCCTCGTGAGCCTCAATCAGGTCCTTTTCGGTAAGGTTGGGTTTTTCTGTCATTGCGGAGCACCGAGTCCTTGGCCCGCGACGAGTCTTTCTTGCGCGGCAAGCTCTCGGTTGCGTGCAACGTTGAGGACCTGGTTGGCCATCGTCCGCCATGCCGTCTCCGAGCGCAATGCGCGTTCCCGCACGTTTTCCAGCACCGAACAAGCTGCTTCCTGCGCCGCCTGTTCCGCGCGTTCAACAAGGAATTCATAAGAAAGCGCCATAAGCATCCACTCCTGGTCCAGGGGCAGGGAAATCAGTGCCCCGGCAATCCCCCAACGGACTGCCGGGCCACCCGTTGATCAGTTGGCGCTGCTGAGATTGATCGCTGATTCCTTGCCATTGCGGCCGGTCTCGACGTCATAGGACACGCGCTGGTCCTTGCTCAGAGTACCCAGGCCTGCGGCCTGCACGGCAGAAATATGGACGAAGCTGTCCTTGCCGCCATCATCGGGCTGAATGAAGCCATAGCCCTTGCCTTCGTCGAAGAATTTTACGGTTCCGATAGTCATGGTCGTTTCCTTTCAAGAAACGGTCGTTGTCCGCCGCGCGAAATTGCGAGACGGCGTCTTGCGTCAAGTCGTCAATTGAAAGGAGTTCGTCGTATTGAAGGCGCAAAAACCGGAATTTTCCGGCTTCCTTGCCAAGCGTCGATATCCGTCGAAATTCAACGAGAGCAGATTTGGTTGGCAGAACTCTCCGCACTAGAGAGTGACGTCTGAGCCCGCCTTTGTCAGAGCTGAATTGACGAACTGCGCCTGGCTCCAGGCACATGCCGCCGCCGCACCCAACCCATGTTGGAAGTCGCTGATGCGTCCGGCAATACCGGAGGCCTTGACCAAATTCGCGAGCCGGTCGCCGTCATTGGCGGCCACATTAGCGATCATAAGCGCGCGCTGGTGGGCGGCATATTCGAGGTTCAGATCCATGTCAGTTCTCCTGCAAGGGCGGGAATGCTGATGCATGGCCGCGTTGGGATGGACGTGTCAGTCGACCATCCTTGCAACGAGACGTCGCAGTTCGCTGGCCGGGATAATGTCGGTGACGGGCATCCGTTGCCCCAGCACCTGCGAATGAATCGAGCCATAGCGCAGAGAAAGCTTGGAGCGCGGTGTACCGCGCGCGGTTATGTGGTTCATTGTTGTGTATCGGCAGGCTTTGCCCGCCGCCTTATTCTAAAAGTGTCAGCGCCTGTATCCGCGTTTGCGACCGCCGCCAGGGCCCTGCCCCGGTGTTCGTTCGCGGAAGACGATCCGGCCCTTGGTCAGATCGTAAGGCGTCATCTCGACATGTACGCGGTCACCAACGACCGATCGGATACGGTAGCGGCGCATCTTGCCTGCAGTATAGCAGATCAGACGATGCTCATTATCAAGTGTGACGCCGAAACGTCCGTCGGGCAGGATTTCGTCGATCTGACCCTCAACCGTAATGAGATCTTCCTTCGCCAATCCAATTTCCTTGCGTACGAAAAACAATCCGCACGGACGTATTCCGTTGCGGAGCCGTGATGCATGAAAAGGAAGTGGTGCCAATCTCGCGTTTTAAAGCTGATTGCGGCAATCATAATCCGTCGCAAACGACGTCGGGCAATTCTTATATAGCATCGCGTAAACATATTTCAAGGGGACTTTTGCGTGTGCAGTAAAATTGCCTAATTCGCGATGGCCTGCCGGACTGCCGTGATCAGTCGCTTCTGGCCTGACGTTGATGTTCGGCCAGCGCATCATCCAGGCGGGAATAGGTGCACGGCCCGACCCTGTATTGGATGATTGGTACTGCGGTAATTCCGTCGGGCACTGGAGGCGCTGGTTCCGATCCGCCCTCATTTTCCCGGTTCAGGCTTGCCACAGCCTTGCCGCCGGGCGTTTCGGGAACCTGACTCATACTACTGAAACCGCGCTTCGGTGAACTGGTCCCGCGGCATTCCGGTCCAGAACGAGAGCGCATCTCCACGCCTCGCCCTGATGCGCTTGGCGTAGTAGCCCACAAGATCGAAGTAGGTCTCCCGATCTTGTAAGGAGCATGATCGAGCCGCGTTTGTTTTCGCTAGTTCGTAATTGAAGATGAGTTGATCGAGCGTCATGGCGCAATCCTTTCGCCGCAGACAGAAAAGACGGCCGGGACATTTCCACCCCGGCCGCACTGGCGTATTAGCCCTGCTGAGCGCGCGCCTGTTGTTCCTGAACACCGGGTGCCCCAAATCGCTGCAGTTGCAGGTTGATAGCCCGCTTGTTGGCGCCGTCCACCTCGCTGGTATTGAAGCTGTAGCGCTGGTCGATGCTTGGCTCCTGCGCTTGCTGCTGGAGATCGTTCCTCCTGAACGGCAGCGCATTGCCGCCCTCGTCGGGAGAGATCAGGCCAGCGCCCTTGTCGCTATCATAGCTCTTGATCTTGCCAAAACGTGTCATGTCATGTCCTTCAGTATGAATGCAGCGCCAGAATTGGACCGGCTGCGACTAAGAGGCGGAACTGAAGGAGATGGCTTTTCGAAACTGAAAGCCTGAGACCGTCGATTTCGACAGGTAGCTGAGTTATGATATAGTGTCGGGGTTCATTCGATGCAAGGGCCCGCACCAGCATTCCGCAGTCGCGCAATCTGTCGGCACAATTTGTAGATCAAGGTATACTAATTGGGAGTGTCCTGGAGGTCGCCTCCTCGGCTCTCACGAAAAACGACTCCAGTACGGCATCGCCGAAGCTCGTGGTAAGGGCCACGTCGGTCGCATCCCGACCCCGCGCCATGAGAATGCGTCCCACCCGCGGCACGCCGTGGCGCGCGTCATAAGTGTACCACGCGCCATCGATGAACACGTCGAACCAGGCGCTGAAGTCCATCGGCGCGTCATCGAAAGGCACCAGGATGTCCCCTAGATACCCCGTGCAGTACCGCGCCGGAATGTTGAGGCAGCGGCACAAGGTGACGGCCAAATGCGCGAAATCCCTGCAAACACCAACTTGCTCCTGGTAACCCTGCCACGCGGTCTTGCTTGACCGGGCATGTTCATAACCGAAGCGCAGATGTCCGTTCACAAAGGCAACGACCGCCTCAACCCTGTCGCGTGCGGACGTGAGATGGCCGAAGTTGCTCCAGGCCACGTCCATCAGCAGGTCGGTCTCGCAATAACGGCTACCGAGCAGATAGATCAGCACATCGTCCGGATATGTTTCTACCCGCGCTTGCGGGCCATCGGGCGCGCGGACATCGGGCTTGCCGTTATCCTCGATGATGAAATCGCATGATACGGAGACGCCGCCTTCGGGGGCAGTGAAGCGGGAGCATATGTTCCCGTATCCGTCGATATAATCGTAGATTGGCACTTCGGGAGAAGCCTGGATGCGCTGCGGGGTTACCAGGTCCTTGTTTCTCGACGGGTGGACGCTCAGCAGCGCCAGCATTGCAGTGGGAATCTTGGCGTCGAAGTGGATCTCGTAACCGGCACGAATCAGCATAGCATTATCCTTGATTTCACCCGGTTTGGGTGTTGGTTGCGCCATGTGAATCGCGGGGTGCGTCATCGAGGCGAATGTCGACGTCAACGTTCATGCCAAGGTAGCTGCCGGGAAATCCCGTCCATTGACCGGATAGCGGGATAGCCTGATAGGGATCGCGGGCAATGGCCACTCTTATCAGACCGCGGTTGCCGACGATACCGTTGGTGGGGTCGAATTCCACCCAGCCCGCTCCCGGCAGGAATATCCTCACCCAGGCATGGGTATTGCCGCCGCCTACCCGGCCTTCGCCGCAAGCAGGATCGTAGACATAACCCGAAACGAATCGGGCGGCGAAACCGACCGACCGCACAGCCTCGATCATCAGCACCGCGAAGTCGCGGCACGTGCCCTGCCGCTTCTGCAGTGTTTCGATCGGGCTCTGGGTCCCTTTCTCATGCCGGGGGATATAGGTGAATTCGCGCCTGATCGCCGCCGTCATGTCCACAAGCATGGTCAACGTACCGGCCGCCCTGTCCGCTACGAGAAAGGCCTTCGCCCAGTCATCAACGATCCGGCCGGGATCGAGATATCCGCGTTCGATCGACCGGAGTAGATCGGGCATGTCTTCAGAGGAATACGTGAACGGGAACTGCCGGGCATAGGGCTCGATCTCCACGCAACGTTCTGGGAGCGGTTCGTGATCGAGGTGCACGACGCTTTCGACACGCAAGGAGCGGGCGGGAGCGCCGAACGAAGCGACGGCCACCGAATTTCCGAACACGTCGTGCAGCCAGCGCAGACCGGCCGGCTTCGGCGTAACCTCCAGCCGGGCACTGACAAGCCGCTGGTCATAGCTCTCGCGAGGGCGCATCATGATGCGATGCTCGCCAAATGCGACGGGCTGCCGATAGGAGTACTCGGTAAGATGACGGATGGTCAGAAGCGGCATGTCTGCGTCATGTTTTGACGCGGGCTGCAAACCCGCCGCCCTTGCTGGGACCGGATGATCCCGAACCCGCCATATGCCTGAATCCGCAGGGGTGCTCGCCCTTCATTCTGACGGGTGACCATGCCGGACGCGCCATCCCCGCCCGGCTCGGATTGCTCGGTCTCGAAGAGGCAGACCTGTCCCGCCATATTGCGATTGATGCCGGCGTGGCCGAACTGGGCGCCGCAATGTCGGAAAGGCTCGATGCTGTTTTTCTTGCGCAGGCCTATTCGCGTCTGGTCATTGACTGCAATCGCGACCCAGCGTCCGCGCAAGCTATCCCAGCCATTTCGGACGGCACTCCGGTGCCCGGCAATACGGGCCTCACCAAACCTGAACGCAAACTTCGCGCAGAAGAGATCCACGCGCCCTATCACGCCCGCATTGCAGCGGAAATCCAGTCCCGCTGGCTTCCGGGATCGCAGGTTGTCCTCGTAGCCCTGCACAGTTTTACGCCCGTCCTCGGGGAAGTGGTGCGGCCATGGGATGTCGGTATCCTTCATGCGGGAGGAAACGAAAGTTTCTCCAAGCGGCTGCTCGACGCATTCGCGCGTGAACCGGGGTTGCGGGTGGGAGACAACCAGCCTTATCACATGGACGAGACGGACTACAGCATTCCCTGTCACGCTTTCGGTCGCACGCTGGACTATGCCGAAATCGAAGTTCGCCAGGACCACATCGCCGATACGGCAGGGCAGCGCCACTGGTCCGAATTGCTGTGCATGGCCCTGGAGGAGGCGCATTCCCGTTAGGCCCTTGTGTTATCGTTCGGGCCTCTCCATATGATGGATATCAAGACTTCCGTATCCGAGCAGGTCTTGACTGAGAGATGATATGTGCTCCCGCTTTTCCGTGGAGCAGCGTCATATCTCCTGAAATTCACTCCATCTCATTGTCAGCTCAGGCCATTCAAGGCCCGAGGTGCTGGGCCCCAGCTGGCGTTTTCCTATTTCCCCGGTATATGCCGGTTTTCGGTGACGCCCGGTGAGCCGGGCTATGAACCTCGCTTTGCCCGAGGAGGACGTGATTGCCGCGTGTGCGAAAAGCGCTGTGTCGGTCAGTTGCACGGAACCGCTCCTCTCGGGAGGCACGCACCTTGTCTGTACAACCGGCGAGGGCGCGGAAGAGATGCGATCAAAGCTAGAAAAGCACATCATCGAAGGCAAAGTCCGGCGCCAGGCCTTCTATCGGCCCAAGAACAGTTGGTGAGGAAATTCCTTTTCAGCCTGCAAGCGAGACGAATTGTTCCCATCTCTTACGTTGCGCAGACAAGCGGACCAGGAGACCTGAATGTCTTCCAAAGATGAAATCTTAAGCGACAATCCCAAGGTCACTCCAGCGCACTCGCACTGGCGGCCGAAAGCTAAGTTCAAGCTGCCCGCCGATGCGGCCGCCCGGCAGGGAAGCATCACGAGGCTGGCCTTCGAACGGCTTGGCAGCAGGGATGCCGCGATTGCCTATCTCAACAGCCACTGCACGAGACTTGGCGGGCGGCCGCTGGACATCGCGACCGCCACGAAAGAAGGCTGGCAGGCGATCGAGTTCGACATCGCGGCTTTGTCATAGACAAGCGAAATCAGTGGGGAGCATGTCTGCCTCAGACCTGCCCATCACAGTATGGCGGCAATTCTGCCGCGAAGCAGCAGGGACGCGCTCATGAAACCCGACCTTCTGACCCTCCAGGCGCTGATTTTCGGCGGGATTGTGCTGACGCTTCAAATTAGTTTGAGGGCATTGGCACCGGCGGGTCTGACTATCCCCGCGAAAAAGGCAGCAAGGACCGTCCTTGCCGGAATCCGGCGAATGCGGACGGGGATGCGCCCAAATTGACCTGCATCGGGCCAGCATTTGCGGTGAGGCCGACTGCGAATCGGGATTTTCCCGAAAAAGGGAAGTGTCCGCTTGAGCAGAGCCATGAGCCGCAGCCATGACATGTGCGAATGGGATGAATTCCACTTAATCACGTCGAGGATGGAACTGCAGCACGAGGACCTCGAGGCCGATGCGGCCGAGGATGACATTGCCACCGAGGTCGCCACGGCGAAGGCGACGAGCGTGACCGCCCCCGAGCGCAAGCGCCCCTCAGCCGACTCTTAACGCACGCGGCATGACATTGAGAAAACGCAGGTTGCCATGGGCAGGACAGGATTTGCGGCCGCCCTGGATGGCAACAGGCCTGATAGCTCGTGACGGCCATGGACATATTGAGTATGTCGCCATTCACATCCTATCATCGCTGTGAGGCACTCAAATAGTTGACAAAAGGCAGCTTACTGCAATCACCGTATGATTTCGGACAGTCCCAACCCTATCGAGCAGGCCCCAGATCACTTCTTATGCCGCGCAATCAAGGCCTGCAGGCTGGCGACCGGTATCAGCGTTACGGATCCGATCTTGACGATCTCGATCTCCCCAGCGGCGATAAGCTCATAAAGCTTCGACCGCCCGATTCCGGTCATGCGAACGGCGGTGGGAATGCGCACGGTTAGAGGCGCGATTTCAGCAGGTGGCGCCTTGCCGGAGACGTGCCGGTCAGGTCCGGCGCCAGAGCTGTCGCGAGGATCATTACGCATGGAATTGTATCCTTGTCTTGGGGGAGACTTATGCAGGCCGTGAAGGCCGCAATGGCTTTCCGGGGCGGCTCTGCTGGCGCAGCGAACAGGCCCCTTCGTTGCGACGCGGCCCGATAAGACCAGGATTGGCAGCGGGCAGCTTGGGCTCGGCTCTGGGAGGCTCGGTGTCGTCCTCGCTCTTCGCAGGCGGGACAAAGGGACGCGGCTCTTCCAGCGGTAGTTCTCGCTGGTCGGCGTCCGTCCCGTCTGTCGGAGTGATCCGGACGGGCTCGGCGGTGCGATCGACGAACCCCGGCTCTGAGGCCTCGGAGCGCCGATACCGATCCCGGAACCGAACCACGGGAAGATCGCGCCCGAAGCGCAGGTAGCCGGTGAGATTGGGAAGGTTGATGATCTCGGTCGGCATGACCAGCGGCCGGGTGACCTGCGCGCGGGAGAGATTAACCCCGTCGCGCATGTCGTTGACGCCGTAGGACATGCCCTCGTTGGCCTCGACCTGTTCAACCTGCCCGAGGTTGTCGGAGACATGCCGCGCGGTTGGCGTATCATTGGCTCTGAGCGCCACCCAGGTGGAGCAATAGCCGGTGATCGCCGCTGCTTCCTGCACCCCGTATGTGGCCTCGAGTTGGGGATAGGACTGGAAGCCCAGAATGCCACAGCCGCCGTACTTCCTTGCCCGGGCCAGGAAGTCGGAGAGCGATGGCAGGCGTTGGAGCGTGGGCAGCTCGTCGATGACACAGTAGAGCCGCCGGTGCCGATCGGGTTCCATGCTCATGATGGCGCTGATGGCAATATCGAGCCAGACCGTCATGAGCGGGCGAAGGGTGGGAAGCTGGTCCGCCTTGACGGTAATGAAGAGCCAGCTGTCATCGTGCTCGTCGGTGACCCAGTCGCGGATCGAGAGCCCTTAGTCATGGGCGTTGATTGCTGATTCTATAAGCTTTCCCAGGAGGATTGCAGCAGGTGGCGCGTTCGAGAGCTGCCAACGGGCTAGACACCAGAGCCTTGTTGACGATCGCCTGTTACCATCAAAGCAGTTTGATGTTAGTGAAATCCTATCTCACGATCGACAAATGATGTAGCGTGCAGTTGACGATCATCAACGCAAAGACGCGCCGCGGCGCAGCCGGCACAAGCGGAGATAGCCTTGCCTGTTCTCTATCACGAAGGGAAGTTTCCGCCCAAGGCGCTTGATCTCAATGCCCTGTTCCCGCTGGTTGGCCCGGCCAACGCCGCTGTAGCCCGCTACGAAGGCGTTCTCGCAGGTATACCGAACCCGAATATCCTGCTTTCGCCGCTCACATCACGTGAAGCCGTGCTCTCGAGCAAGATCGAGGGAACCCAGGTCACCCTGGGCGAAGTGCTGGAATTCGAGGCCCAGGGCCACCTGTTCGACGAAAGCACGCCCAAGAAAGCCGACGCCCGCGAAGTTCTCAACTACCGCGCTGCCCTGCACGAAGCGACGAAGCTGATGGGCGAGGTTCCGCTTTCACAGCGGCTGGTCAAGGCCACGCACCGCGTGCTGATGGACGGTGTCCGGGGGCGCAACAAATCGCCGGGCGAATACCGGCGCATTCCGAACTGGATCGGGCCGGAAGGCTGCACGATCGAACAGGCGCGGTTCGTGCCGCCCGGCGCCGATCGTCTCGAAGCGGCCATGGCGGACTGGGAAGCCTACATCCATGCGGAGGCGCCTGACCGCCTGGTTCAACTGGCCATCGTCCATGCCGAGTTCGAGGCGATCCATCCCTTCCTCGACGGCAATGGCCGCATCGGGCGCCTGATTATTCCGCTGTTCCTATATGCCCATGGGCTGCTCTCGCTGCCCAACTTCTACCTGTCCGAGTATCTCGAAGCGAACCGCGAGGAGTACTACGACCGCATGCTCGCGGTTTCCCGCGACGATGACTGGAGCGGTTGGGTGGCTTTCTTCCTGCGCGGCATCACGGCGCAGGCGGATGCCAATATCAGAAAGGCGCAAGCGATCCTGGCCTTGCATCAGGAAAAGCGGGACTGGGTCGTCGAGATTACCCACTCGCAGTACGCCGTGCGCGCCCTGGACTGGATTTTTCAGCGGCCACTCTTCAAAACGCCGGACTTCATTGAGTCCGCCCAGATACCCGCACCGACGGCCCGAACATTGATCCGCGCCTTTCGCGATCACGGCATGCTCAGAGAGCTGGTTCCGGCAGCAGGCCGCGCGCCAGCGACCTACGTGTTTTCCGAGCTGCTCAATATCGCGGAAGGCAGGGAAGCTTTCTGACCGAAAGCGCCAATAAAGGCCTGCACACCGAGTAAAGCTTGCGAGAGTGTTTCGTCCAGCAACGGGCTAATTCGCCGTGTCGTGACAGCTAAGTAGCCAAGGCAAACTGCCATCTAGTGCAACTTGTACACGATTGCGGTCGAGTATGATCCAGGCATGGGATTGCCTTCCGCGTCACGTGCCGGATTGAAGCGCGCATAACGGGTCATGCCATCACAGGCCGCTTCATCAAGGTCCGGGCTGCCGCTTGAGCTTGTGACCGAACAGGAATCGACACGACCGTCGATCGTAATGGTCACACGCACGCCAACACGACCGCCCCGTTCCTCACGGGCTGCGCGGGTTGGATAGTTTGCCTGGATGCGGCCGGCCCAACTGTTCAGTCCCTTTGGCGAGGCAGCACTAGACGTGAATGGTGCAGGGGGGGCAACGGGAGGAGGTGCCGCTGTGACGGGGGGGCGTTCGGAGGCAAGATCAGCAACCCGATTTCTGTAGGCATCAGCCAGGCATAACTTTGGATTTGACTGATATTCGCATGCATCACGCTCTGCGGCCCAAAGGCGCTGAGTTTGACGAAGTCTTGCCTGATCGGCCGCAGGTGCGGCTTGAAGGGCCTTTTGGAACGCTTTCTCCATTTGCCCTTCCAAAGCCTTTAGCGATCCGTCTTTACAGAGCTGTTGTTCGAACCACGGTCCGGCAACACAGTCATCTTGGCGCGCGCCAGCTAGGGGACCCGCCACAGCTTCCCACCGGACGGCTTCACCAAAAGGAACAAGCCCAGAGAGTCCCCAAGTTTGTATGGCTTCTCTCGGGGCTTCGCGTTTCGAATCTCGATGTCGGTAAGTGGCATATTTTCGCGCCTATCCCGCTCGGAGACCCCCACGGTGGGGGTCTTTCCTATCGGCCCGGAAGACGAGACCCCAAAGTACCCCCAAAATTTCGTGGACGCAGGTGGAAACGGGTGGTCAAATCCGGACAAACGGTGACCAAAAAATCGCCGCTTTCTGCGGTTTCTATACCATCCTAGGGGTGTTTTTGGAAGGGCGGCTGGAGCGGGTAGCGGGAATCGAACCCGCATAACCAGCTTGGAAGGCTGGGGCTTTACCACTAAGCTATACCCGCTCGCTCAGGTCCGCGGACCATGACCGGCGATGCCGCATCGAGTGGCGCCGATTGCCACGATTTCGACTGACTCGTCAACGGCTCTCTTACGATTCCGGTGCATCCTTTCGGGATGATCTCAGTCACCCATTGCGGATCGTCGGGGCGGCATCTTGCCCATGCGGTCACGATTTTAGGCAGCCAGGGGTACGCAAGAGCGTTGTCCTGCCCATGTTGGGGGAAGCTACCGTATTCTCTCGCAGATGCAGCAATGATAGCATCGGGTGCCAGCAGATGAGGATTCACAACACATGAACGCATCACGCCAACCGACCTCCCAGGAGCTTTCGTCCCCCGCACGGCGGCGTAATCCGCTGGATCTGCTGATGAATTCCGGGCTGGGCAAGCTTCTGCGCGGTATCGGCGTCGCCACGCCGCGGCAGGATAGCGGCGAGAGCCTGCTCGACATCGCCGATGCGCTGCTCTCGCTGCGTGGACGCGCATCGGGCCCTGCGCTGGCCTCCGCCTTCTTCGATCTCTACGAAGCGACCGATCTGGGAGCGCGGCAGGACTTCCTTGCCAAGGTGCACGACCTGCATCCCGCCGATGCCAAGGCGATCGACAAGGCCATCGCCAAGTGGAACGAGAAGCGCGACGAGGCCTCGGCGCTCGCGCTCAATGCCGCAACCGAATCGCCGAGCGCCAAGCTCATCAACCAGCTCAATCTCGCACCGCAGGGCACGCAGCGGCTGATCGGCATGCGCGAGGACCTGCTCGCCGTACCGAAGGCGTCGGCGTCGCCCGGCCTTGCCGCGCTCGACCGCGAACTGGAAAGCGCCTTCACGGCGTGGTTCAACGCCGGCTTTCTGGAACTGCGCCGGATCGGCTGGGATTCGCCGGCGGCGCTGCTCGAACGCATCATCCGCTACGAAGCGGTGCACGAGATCCATGGCTGGGACGATCTGCGTCGCCGCGTCGAACCCATCGACAGGCGCTGCTACGGCTTCTTCCACCCGCAGATGCGCGACGACCCGCTGATCTTCGTCGAAGTGGCCCTGACGCCCCAACTGCCCGGCGGCATTCACCAGATCATCGCCGAGGAGCGCGAGACCATCGATCCGCGCGAGGCGAATTGCGCGATCTTCTATTCGATCAGCAACTGCCAGAAGGGCCTCAAGGGCATTCCTTTCGGCAATCACCTGATCAAGCGCGTGGTGGGGCTGCTCAAGGAAGAGCTGCCGCACCTCGATACCTTCGCGACGCTTTCGCCGGTGCCCGGCTTTGCCAAGTGGCTCGCCAAGGAACGCGGCACCGATGCCAAGGTGCCGGGCGCGAAGGACCTCCGCCAGCTGGCCGCGCAGTATCTCGTCACGGCGAAGGGGCGCGGCAATCAGCCCGCCGACCCGGTCGCGCGCTTCCACCTCGGCAACGGCGCGCGGCTCGAGGCCGTCCATGCCAACGCCGACCTTTCGCCCAACGGGCAGAAGCAGTCGCACGGGGTCATGGTGAACTACCTCTACGACCTGGCCGACATCGAGGCGAACTTCTTTGCGCTGACCGAACTGGGCACGGTCGCGACTTCGAAGACGGTCCAGGCGCTCGTCGAGGACAGCGACGGTCCCAGCAAGAAGGGCAACGGCAAGAAGTCCGGCACGAAGGACCCGGTCCCGGCCTGACGGCTTGCGGCGCTCGCTGATCGGCCGGCAGCGCGATACGCCCTGCCGATGGCCGGTCAGTCGCCCTCGAATTCCATGATCGCGTCGACCGCGAGTTCGGCTCCGCGCAGGCGGTCTGCGCCGCCCAGCGCGGGCAGGTCGATCACGAACAGGCCTCGCGACACGATGGCACCGGCGCGCCGCAGCAATTGCACGGCGGCCTGGGCGGTACCGCCCGTGGCGATGAGATCGTCGATGAGCACGACGTTCTGCCCGTCGATCACCGCATCCGGATCGACCTCGAGCGTGTCCGTTCCATATTCGAGCGCATAGTCCATCGCCAGCACCGGGACCGGAAGCTTGCCCCGTTTGCGAACCGGCACAAACGGCACACCGAGGCGGGCAGCTGCCGCAGCGCCGAAGATGAAACCGCGCGCCTCGATGCCCGCAATGGCGTGCGCTCCGGCGTCACGCGCCTTGTCTGCGAGAATCTGCGTCGCTGCGGCAAACCCGGCGCCGTGCCCGATCAGTGTCGTTACGTCTCGGAACATGATGCCCGGCTTGGGAAAGTCCGGGACCGTGCGGATCAGCTGCTTCAGCTCTTCGGGGGTCACATTTCACTCCGGCTGCACAAATGCGAAGCGCCCCCGCCATCGCATGATGGCAGGGGCGCCTGCGTTCAGGTCAACAGACCCGATCTCAATGCTTCTTGTCGGCCCAGATGCTGCGGTACGACATGTACCCGAGGATCGTGGCGAAGAGCAGGAAGCCCAGCACGGCCCAGCCGGTCTGCTTGCGCTTTTCCAGCGTCGGTTCGGCAGTCCAGATCAGGAACGCCGCAACGTCCTTGGCCATCTGGTCGACCGTCGACTTGGTGCCATCGCCATACTCGACCTGCCCGTCGGCCGTCAGCGGCGGCGCCATCGCGAGATTCAAGTTCGCGAAGTACGGGTTGTAGTGCAGGCCCGGAGGCGTCTTGGCTTCGGGGAAGTGCTTCAGCAGCTCGGCCGGCTGGTCGCGATAGCCCGTCAGCAGCGAGTAGACGTAGGCCGGGCCGTTGTGGCGCGCCTTGGTCATCAGCGAGAGATCGGGCGGAACCGCGTTGTTGTTGGCGGCGCGGGCAGCGATGTCGTTGGCGAACGGCTTCGGGAAGTAGTCCGTCGGCGAGCCCGGAACCATGGTCGATTCACCGGTATTCGGATCTGTGCCCGGAACGGTGAAGCCGGCCGCGATCGCCTTAACTTCGGCTTCGCTGTAGCCCAGCTGTTCCAGATCGCGGAACGCGACGTGGCTCAGCGAGTGGCAGGCCGAGCAGACTTCCTTGTAGACCTGGAAGCCGCGCTGCAGCTGCTGGTTGTCGAACTTGCCGAAACCGCCGTCGCTCGCGAAGTGGACGTTCTTCGGGTGCAGGTGGAACTCGTGTTCGGCCGTCGCAGCCGCCGGCTCGGTCGTCCAGGTGTAGAAACCGAGGCCGAACGACCAGAGGAGGGCTACCGTGAAGAACAGCCCGACGAGGATCGAGAGAATGCGTGCCATGTCTTTCGTCTTTCGTTCTAGCTGTTGATCACGCGGTCGGAGCCAGTTCGGCGCCGTCGTCCTTGCCGAGGACAGCCTCGGTAATGGAGTAGGGCAGCGGAAGCGGCTTCTCGATGGCGGAGACCACCGGCAGGATGATCAGGAAGTGCGCGAAGTAGTACAGCGCAGCGATCTGGCTGAACATCACGTAGGGTTCTTCAGCCGGAGCGCCGCCGCAGTAGAACAGCACCGCCATGGCCGGGATCAGACCGAACCAGAAGAACTTCTTGTAGGTCGGACGATAGGAACCCGAACGGACCGGCGACTTGTCGAGCCAGGGCAGGAAGAACCAGACCAGGATCGCGCCGAACATCGCGAGGACGCCCATCAGCTTCGCAGGAATGAAGAAGAAGTCCTGGGTAAAGGCGCGCAGGATCGCGTAGAACGGCCAGAAGTACCATTCGGGAACGATGTGCGCCGGCGTGCTCATCGGGTTCGCCGGAATGTAGTTGTCCGGGTGACCCAGCGCGTTCGGGAAGAAGAACACCGCGGCTGCGAAGAGGAATGCGAAGGCACCCACGGCCCAGCCGTCCTTGGCGATGTAGTAGGGATAGAACGGAACCGTGTCGCTCTCGCTCTTCACTTCCACGCCGGTCGGGTTCGAGGAGCCCGGGATGTGCAGCGCCCAGATGTGCAGCACGACCACGCCGACGATCACGAACGGCAGCAGGTAGTGCAGCGAGAAGAAGCGGTTCAGCGCGGCGTTGTCGGGAGCGAAGCCGCCGAGCAGCCACTGCTGAAGAGGCTCACCCACCAGCGGGATCGCGCCGAACAGACCGGTGATGACCTTGGCGCCCCAGAAGCTCATCTGGCCCCAGGGAAGCACGTAGCCCATGAAGGCGGTCGCCATCATGAGCAGGAAGATCACCACGCCCAGCAGCCACACCATTTCGCGCGGCGCCTTGTACGAACCGTAGTAGAAGCCGCGGAAGATGTGGATGTAGATCACGACGAAGAACGCCGATGCGCCGTTGGCGTGCGCATAGCGGAACATCCAGCCCCAGTTCACGTCGCGCACGGTGTGCTCGATCGTGTCGAAAGCGACTGCGGTGTTGGCCGCATAGTGCATGGCCATGACGATGCCGGTGACGATCTGGATCGTCAGGCAGATCAGCGCCAGGAACCCGAAGTTCCAGAAATAGTTGAGGTTACGCGGAACCGGATAACCGCCGCCAACCGAATTGTAGACGAGGCGGGGAAGAGGAAGCTTCTCGTCCATCCACTTCATGAAGGGATGCGACGGCTTGTACTCGTTGGCCCAGGGAAAGCTCATGATCGTTGTCCTCTCGCTTGCCCTTAACCGATCTTGACGACGGTATCGGAGGTGAATTCGTATTCCGGAACCTCGAGGTTCTTGGGCGCGGGGCCCTTACGGATACGGGCGGCAGTGTCGTAGGAAGAACCGTGGCAGGGGCAGAAATAACCGCCGAACTCGCCCTTGTTCTCACCCTCGCCGGCACCGAGCGGCACACAGCCGAGGTGGGTGCAGACACCCATGGTGATCAGCCAGTTTTCCTTGCCTTCCTTGGTACGCTCGGCAAGCGTTTCCGGATCGCGCAGGCTGGAGACGTCGACCGCGTTGGCCTTCTTGATCTCTTCCGGTGTCAGGTTGCGCACGAAGACCGGCTGCTTGCGGAACACGGCCTTGATGGCCTGACCCGGCTGGATCGCGGAAATATCGACCTCGGTCGAAGAAGCCGCAAGAACGTCGGCCGATGCCGACATCTGGCTCACCAGTGGGACGACAACCCCAACGCCAGCGACGCCCGCCGCGCTAACTGCGGCGATATTGATGAAATCGCGCCGCCGCACGCCATCTTCTTCTGCCATTTTGCCCTTGCCTTGCTTTCGACAACCCACTGCCGGAAACCCGTCAGCAGGCCAAGAAACTGACCCAAACTTAAGTCTGGTATCCCCCGTTACGGTGCTCAGACCGGGCGTACCCCGGGCCGATACCGACTTCGCGGGCCTGATATACGCGAAAATCGGCCATGCCAACCGCCTTTTTGGTCTATCTTCAGGCGAGTGGCGATGGCCGCGGATTCATCGGGTCAATCGAGACCGATCAGCGAAATCTGTCGCCCATAGGAAGGCTCGCCGCGATGCGTGGCGCGGCGGAAGGAGAAGAAACGGTCTGGCCGGGCATAGGTGTCTAGCCCGAGGCGCTCCACGGAGGCGACTCCGGCAGCCGCGAGCCGCGCGGCAACGTAGGCTTCGAGATCGAACTGGAAATGGCCCGTCCGACCGGACTGGAAGAATCGCGCGTTGGCCTGATCCTGTCCGCAGAAGCGGTCGCGGAATGCTTCATCGACTTCGTAAGAGGCCTGCGCAATGCACGGCCCCACGGCGGCAACGATGCGCGAGGCCGAGGCCCCGCGCTTTTCCATCGCCTCAACGGTACTGTCGGTCACGCCGCCTATGGCCCCTTTCCATCCGGCATGGGCGGCACCGACGACTCCGGCTTCGCGATCGGCGAGCAGGACCGGGGCGCAATCGGCCGTCAGGATGCCGAGCAACAGACCCGGGCGATCCGTCACCAGCGCATCGGCGTGTGGCCTGTCGCTATCGGCCCACGGATTCGCCTTGACCTCTGCGCAATCGGGCGAATGCACCTGATAGACGGTGACGAGCCGCGCGCCGGGCCGGACGGCCTCGGCAGCCCTCGCACGATTCTCCGCGATGAGTTCCGGATCGTCGCCCGATCCCAGACCGCCGTTGAGCCCCGCCACATCGCCGCGACTGACGCCGCCACGACGACCGAGGAACCCGTGCGGAACGCCCTCGAGGCAAGCCGCACGGTTGACCTCGACCGGCTCGCCGCTCTCAGCCAAGGCTCTTGGAAACCTGCTCGCGCACGTCGCGCGACAGCGACGGCTCGGCTGCGATGCGTTCAAGCTCTTCGCGCATCATCGCGGCGCGGACGGGTTCGATGCGCCGCCAGCGCCCGAGCGAGGGCACGAAGCGGGCCGCCGTCTGCGGGTTGATCGGATCGAGCCGGCGGATGAGATCGCCGATCAGACGATAGCCATCGCCGCTGGCGTCATGGAACGCCTTCGGATTGACTGCCGCCGCCATGTAGAGCGCGCGGACCCGGTTCGGGTTGGTCATCGTGAAATCGGGATGCTCGGCCAGCTTGCGGATGTTGGCGAGCACCTCGGGATGGAACGAGCCCGCCTGCAGCGAAAACCACTTGTCGATGACCAGAGCATTGCCTTCGTAGCGACTGCGGAAATCGGCCAGTGCCTCCTCGCGCTCCGGCACATCGAGGCTAGCAAGCACCAGCAGCGCGCCCTGGCGGTCGGTCATGTTGTCCGCCGCGCGATACTGATCGAGCGCCCGGCGCGCGCCTTCCTGATTATCGCCGGCAGCGATGTAGCCGAGCGCCTGGTTCTTGATCTTGCGGGCGCCGCGTGCCGCCGCATCGCGGCTGTACGGCACCGCAAGCGCACGGTCGTGCAGCGCTGTGAGATCGGCGGCACATTCGCGGCCCAGCCAGGCCTTGAGCGCCTCACGCTCGGTGTGGATCGCACCGGGATCGGCAATCAGCATCTGCTCGGCGAGATAGCCTTCGGCGGGCAGGATCATCAGTTCGCCGCGCATCAGGTCGTCGAGCGCCGGGTCGGTCAGGATGGCCGTGAAAGCCTTGCCGATGGCCGCCCGCCCTGCAGCGCGGGTTTCATCGTTCAAGCCACCGCTGACTGCCGTGACGAGATGCTGGACGACGAGGTTCTGCATCGCCTCGTAGCGGGCAAAGGGATCGTCGTCGTTGGCCGCGAGGAACACGAGGTCTGCGGCTTCGCGGTCGAAGTCGATCGAAACGGGCGCGGAAAAGCCGCGATTGATCGAAAGCACCGGCGGCTTGGCAAACCCCTCGAAAGTGAAGGTGTCGCTCGGCTTGTCGAGCACGATCAGCTTTTCGCCGGCATGCGAACCGCTGTCGCGGTCGAACAGGGCGACACGCAGCGGGATCGGCATCGGTTGCTTGTCGGGCTGGCCCGGCGTCGCCGGGACCTTCTGCGTCAGCTTGAGCGTCGCGGTCGAGCCTTCATGCGTCAGGCTCACCGAGACCTGCGGCGTGCCCGCTTGCGAATACCACAGGCGGAACTGCTGAAGGTCGAGCCCGGCACCGTCCTCGATGGCCTTGACGAAGTCCTCGCAGGTCGCGGCTTCACCGTCGTGGCGGTCGAAATAGAGGTCGGTGCCTTTCCGGAACCGGTCGGGCCCGGCCATCGTCCGCATCATGCGGATCACCTCGGCGCCCTTGTTGTAGACAGTCGCCGTATAGAAGTTGTTGATTTCCTGATAGGAATCCGGGCGGATCGGGTGCGCGAGCGGGCCGGAGTCCTCGGGGAACTGCGCCGCGCGCAGGATGCGGACATCCTCGATCCGCTTGACCGCCTCGCTGCCCATGTCGGCACTGAAGAGCTGGTCGCGCAGAACCGTGAAGCCTTCCTTCAGGCTGAGCTGGAACCAGTCGCGGCAGGTGATCCGGTTGCCCGACCAGTTGTGGAAGTATTCGTGGCCGATCACGCCTTCGACGGCGTCGAAATCGCCGTCGGTCGCGGTTTCGGGGTCCGCCAGCACGTAGCGGGTGTTGAAGACGTTGAGGCCCTTGTTCTCCATCGCGCCCATGTTGAAGTCCGACACGGCGACCACGTTGAACAGGTCGAGGTCGTACTCGCGCCCGAAGGCCTCCTCGTCCCACTTCATCGAGGCGATGAGCGAATCCATCGCGTGCTGCGTGCGGTCCTCGTCGCCGGGGCGGACCCAGATGTTGAGATCGACCTTGCGGCCCGACATCGTGGTGAAGGTCGAATGGTTGGATACCAGCTCACCGGCCACCAGCGCGAAGAGATAGCTCGGCTTGGGCCAGGGATCGTGCCATTCGGCCCAGTGCGACCCGTCGGCGTTCTCACCCTGCGCGGTGCAGTTGCCGTTGGCGAGCAGGATCGGGAACGTCGCCTTGTCACCGGTCATGCGCACCGAATAGGTCGAGAGCACGTCGGGACGGTCGGGGAAGAAAGTGATGCGGCGGAAGCCTTCGGCCTCGCACTGGGTGCACAGCATGCCGTTCGAGGCATAGAGGCCCATCAGCTGGCTGTTGGCCGCGGGGTTCACCTGCGTTTCCACCTCGACGATATGCGCGTCGCCCGAAAGCTCGATCAGCAGGTCGGCCCCGTCGAGACGCCAGTCGCTCACCGCGGCGCCATCGACGCGCACGGCAAGCGGGGTTATCTGATCGCCATTGAGCCGCAGCGTGGAAGCACCGTTGCCGTCAGGATTGCGCGCGACATGGAGCTTGGAAACCACCCGCGTCGCGTCGAGGCCCAACGTGAAGTCGAGCGCGATCTCGGGCACCAGCCATGCCGGGGGCAGATAATCCTCGCGGCGGATGACCGGGGGAGCCTGCGGCGGCGGGGCCGCATCGGCGATCTGGGTGTTCTCGTCGGAGTCGGCGGGTCTGCTGGCAATGTCCATTTTGCCTACTTAGAACCTCGCGAAGCGATTGCCAGCGGATGGGTGTGAAATTTCGTTCGCGCGGCGCCCTCCGTTCGTGTCTCGACTGCGCTCGACACGAACGGGCGGGGATCGCTATCACCACTCCCCATGCCCCGCCTATTCATCTTCGGCCTCGGCTACACCGCCAAGGTCATCGCATCGCATCTCGAATCGCTCGGCTGGGAAGTCATCTCGACCGGCAGTGACGGCACGCTCTCGTTCGATGACGAAGGATCGGTGCGCCTCGCGCTGGCCGACGCCGACCACGTGCTGTCTTCGGTGCCGCCAGGAAAGGAATCGCGCGGCGAACCGCTCGATCCGGTGCTCGACCGCTACGGCGAGGCGCTGAAAGGCAAGGCGCTGTCCTATCTCTCCTCGACCGGGGTCTACGGCGATGCCGGCGGTGCCTGGGTCGACGAAAGGTCCCCCACCGGCACCGGCCGCCGCACGGCGCGAAGCGAGGCCGACGCGGCATGGCTGGCGCTCGGTGCGCGGGTCTATCGGCTTCCCGGCATCTACGGCCCCGGCCGCTCGATGCTGGAGCGCGTGCAGGCGGGCAAGGCCCACCGCATCGACTTGCCCGGTCAGATTTTCAGCCGCGTGCATGTGGAGGACATTGCCGCAGGCGTGATTGCCGGACTTCGGGCCCCTGCGGGCGCCTACAACCTCGCGGACAATCTGCCCTGCCCGCAGAACCATGTCGTGGAGGAAGCCTGCCGCCTGCTCGGCGTGGCCCCGCCGCCGCTGCAGACGCTCGACGAAGCCGGGCTCTCGCCGATGGCGCGCGGCTTCTATGCCGAGAACCGCCGCGTCGCCAACGGCAAGGCCAAGCGCGTGCTGCAATGGCAGCCACGCTATCCCGACTACGCGGCTGGCCTGCGCGCGCTGAGGGCAACGATGAGCCCGACCATGGAAAGCAGCGCGCCCGACACGGCAACCGGCGTCCAGCGGTAGCCTTCCAGCAGCGTCGAAAACAGCATCGCGATCACCACCACGGCCACGCCGTTGTAGGCCGCCTTGCCCGCGCCGAGCTGGCGGATAAGCGTATAATAGAGCGGGAACGTCACCACCGAGCCGAACAGCGCGAGGTATCCGGTACCGAGCCAGTAGCCGAGGCTCGACGGTACCACCGGCGGCCCCGCCGTAAACAAGGCGATCACGACATTGCAGATCGTGCCGTAGAGCATGGCCCAGGCCAGCAGGCTCACCATCGGCAGTCGCTGGCCCACCTCGTTCGCCTGCATCACGTTGGACACCGAGGCGCAGAGCATGGCGATCAGTGCGAAGCCGACGCCGAGGAACACCTTGCCCTGCACCGGCGCCTCGCGCGCCTCGTGCAGCAGGAGCAGCGCGATCCCGGCAATCGCGATCACGCTGCCGACGGCAAAGCGCCGGGTGATCACCTGATTGAGCAGGAAGCGCCCGAGGATGGTGTTGGGCACCAGCAGCAACGCGATCATGACCGCGACGATGCCCGAGGTCAGGTGCAGCTCGGCGCGATAGACGAAGTTGTAGTTCCCGCAAAACTGCGTCACGCCGACGAAAAATGCGAGCTTCTGCCCGGCCGCGCCCAGCTTCAGGCTCCGGCCCATTGCAAGCGCGACCGCGAACATCGCCGGGGTCGCCATCAGGAAGCGCCAGGCGACCGACCAGCTGGCCGGCACATCACCGATCTGCCCGGTGATCACCCACCAGGTCGAGCCCCAGATCAGGCAGACCAGCAGGAACGGCAGCGCCACCGCCGGGCGCAGCATCGAAGGTGCAGAATCGCCGCTCATCGCCCCGAACTCACCAACCCGCTCACAAGCCTGCGATGGCCTGCGCAAGGGCCGAGACATGCTCGTCCTGCGCATCCCACGACGTAACCAGCCGCGCCGCGTCCACACCCCAGTCGTAGAAGCCGAAGCCCTGCGCGCGCAGCACGTCGCGCTCGGCTATGGTGCACGACAGGAACACTTCGTTGGCTTCGACCGGATGCAGCAGACGGTCTCCGGCGGCGCGGGCGATCTCGGCGGCGGCGGCATTCGCGGCACGCGCATTGCTCAGCCACACATCGTTTTCGAGCATCGCGAGGATCTGCGCCGCAAGGAACCGGCCCTTCGACTGGAGGTGCCCGGCCCGCTTGCGGCGATAGCGGATCATGCGTGCGGCTTCGAGATCGAAGAACACGATTGCCTCGGCGCCGAGTCCGCCGTTCTTCACGAACCCGAAGCTGAGCGCATCGACGTCCGCACAGGCTTCACCCGGCGCGCATTCCAGGAATGCCACGGCATTGGCAAAACGCGCGCCGTCCATGTGGAAACCCAGCCCGCGCTCACGGGCGAGAGCCGCAAGTTCGGCGACCTCGCGCGGCCGATAGACGCAGCCGTATTCGCTCGCCTGCGTGATCGACAGGGCATGGGGCTGGACCTGATGCACGTCGTCGCGGATCGGATCGATCACCGCAGCCACGGATTCAGGCGTGACTTTCGCGCTCGCGCCATCGGCGAGCAGCAGCTTGGCGCCGTGCAGGTAGAACCCCGGTGCCCCGGCCTCGTCCATTTCGATATGCGCCTCGCGGTGGCAGACCACGCCGCCGTGGGGCTGCGCCATCGAGGTGAGCGCAAGGCAGTTTGCCGCCGTACCCGTCGCCACCCACAACGCCGCGCACTCGCGGCCAAGCAGCGCCGAGAACGCTGCATCGAGCTCGCGGCTCAGCGCGTCGTTATCATAGGGCGCATCGGCGGCATCGGCGGCCATCATCGCTTTCCAGACGGCGGGATGAACGGCGGCGGCATTGTCGGACATGAACTGCATGACCATATGCCCTGTAAGTCGGCGCGCGCGCCGTCAAGCATTCGAACGTATCGAGGAGAAGCCCATGGTCGGCGTGACGATCACCAAGCACGAAAACGGACCCTCCGGCGAGTACCACGCCCACGTCGCCGACAACGACGCCATCGGCCGGCTCACCTGGTCCGAACGCGGCGGTGTGCGCTATGCCGAGCACACCCTCGTCCCGCCGGCGATCGGCGGTCAGGGCGTTGCCGGACGGCTGGTGGAAGCCATGGTCGCCGACGCGCGCGAAAACAACTTCAAGATCGGCCCGGTATGCAGCTACGTCGTCGCGGCGTTCCAGAAGCATCCGGAATGGGCGGACGTGAAAGCGTAAGCCTCGCTCGCTCGTTGTCCCAGCGAAGGCTGGGACCGCTCTCGATCTCGTCAACTTGCCAGCGATCCCAGCCTGCGCTGGGATGAAGGAAGGTGGAATGGTTCGGGAGGTTCCGTTCGTGTCGAGCGAAGTCGAGACACATCAGCGCTGGGTTTGCGTGTCTCGACTTCGCTCGACACGAACGGATGGTATGATCAGGCCGCCCCGTATCCTCCGCCGCCCGGCGTCTTGATCACGACGACATCGCCCGCCGAGAGGCTGATCGACGCCGTCGCGCCCAGTTCTTCGACCGACCCGTCGGCGCGTTCGATCCGGTTGCGCCCCGGCGCGCCATCCGCGCCGCCGGCCAGTCCGAACGGTGCGAACTTGCGGCGGTTGGCAAGGATACCGGCCCGCATCGGTTCAAGGAACCGCACCCGCCGCACGGCCCCGTCCCCGCCTCGATGCGCACCCGCGCCACCCGACCCGCGCCGAATCGCGAATTCCTCCAACAACACCGGGAAACTGGTCTCCAGCACTTCGGGATCGGTGAGCCGGCTGTTGGTCATGTGCGTCTGGACCACGCTGGTGCCGTCGAAGTCCGGGCCCGCACCCGAACCACCGGCAATCGTCTCGTAATACTGCCGCGTCGCGTCGCCGAAGGTGAAGTTGTTCATCGTGCCCTGCGACGCTGCCATGGTGCCGAAGGCGGCAAACAGCGCATCGGTGATCGCCTGACTGGTCTCGACATTGCCCGCGACCACGGCAGCCGGTGCCTTGGGATGGAGCATCGAGCCTTTGGGCACCACCAAAGTGATCGGCCGCAGGCAGCCTTCGTTCATCGGCACGGCATCGTCGAGCAGGCTGCGCACCACATAGAGTACGGCTGCGCGCACCACCGGGAGCGGCGCATTGAAGTTGTCGGGCAGTTGTGCGCTGGTGCCGGTGAAGTCGATCGTCGCCCCGCGCGCTGCGCGGTCGATGGTGACGGCGACGTGGATCTCCGCGCCGTTGTCCATCGGCACAGTGAAGCGGCCGTCGGAAAGCCGGTCGATCAGCGCGCGCACCGCGTTCTCCGCGTTGACCTGTGCATGCGCCATATAGGCATCGACGACGGCCCTGCCCTGCTCCCCGGCGATCCGCTGCAGTTCGGAAGCGCCGCGTGCGCAGGACGCAATCTGAGCGCGCAGGTCGGCAAGGTTCTGATCGATATTGCGCGAGGGATAGGGCCCCGAAGCCAGCAGGCCGCGGATTGCATCCTCCTGCAAGGCGCCCCGATCCACCAACAGCACATTGTCGAGCAGCACACCTTCCTCTTCCAGTGTGCGGCTGTCGGGCGGCATCGAGCCGGGACTGATCCCGCCGACATCGGCATGATGCCCGCGCGCGGCGACGAACCATGCCGGGGCCGTCTCGTCGCCCTCCGCAAAGACGGGCATGACCACGGTGATATCGGGCAGGTGCGTACCGCCGTCGTAGGGCGCGTTGAGCACGTAAGCATCGCCGGGCAGCATCCCGCGCCCGTCCCGGCTGCGGCGCTCCAATACGGTGCGCACGCTCTCGCCCATCGAGCCCAGATGCACCGGCATGTGCGGCGCGTTGGCAACGAGATGGCCTTCCCGGTCGAACACCGCGCAGGAGAAGTCGAGCCGCTCGCGGATGTTCACCGAGCTGGCGCTGAACTGCAACGCCGCGCCCATTTCCTCGGCAATCGCCATGAACAGCGCGCTCATGATCTCCAGCCGCACCGGATCGCATGCGGTGCTGCTATCGGTGGCAAGCGCCTGCGGCGCCTCGCGCGTGAGCACGAGATTGCCGATGGCATCGACGCACACCGACCAGCCGGGCTCGACAACCGTGGTCGAAACGTCATCGACGACGAGCAAGGGGCCCGGCGCGGTAAAGCCCTCGGCCAGTCCTTCGCGCAAGTAGAGCGGGACATCGTGCTCCGCGCCGTCTGTCCAGATCGTAGCGGTTTCCGCAGGCGGCGCAGAAACCTGCGGTAGCGTCAGTGTGGCCCCGCCACCCGCGTGCCCGCCGGCAATGGCTTCCACACGCAGCGTTTCGGCAATGAGGTCCTCGCCCGCTCCGAAACCGAAGCGGTGCTGCCAGCCATCACGAAATCCCGCGCGCATGGCCTCCAGAGACCCCACCGGCACATCGACGGCATTGTCGCTTCCTTTGGGGCGAATGGCGAGCGTGGCTTCGGTCCGGATGACATCCGGGACAAGCCCCTGGGCTTCCAGTCCAGCACGGCCCGCCGCACCTAGATCGGCTACCGCTGCCTCGATCGCCGCCATACCCTGCGCATCGAGTGGCACCGCGAGGGTCTGCTGCTGGAGCAGGCGCCGGTCGGCCAGTCCCATGCCGTAAGCCGAGAGCACCGAGGCCAGCGGGTGACAGAGCACGGTCGTCACGCCCAGCGCATCGGCAACCTTGCAGGCATGCTGCCCGCCCGCGCCGCCGAACGTCACCAGCGCGGCGCGGGTGACGTCATGGCCGCGCCGCAGCGAGACGGTCTTGATCGCATTGGCCATGTTGGCGACGGCGATTTCGAGGAAACCTTCCGCCGCTTCCTCGCGCGTCATCTCGCGGCCGGTCGCCTCGCGCACATCGGCCAGGACCGCGTCCATCCGCTCGCGCGCAGCTTCCAGCGAAAGCTGCTCGTCGCCCTCGGGACCGAAGACATGCGGGAAGTGCGCGGGGCGCAGCTTGCCGAGCAGCAGATTGCAGTCGGTCACCGCCAGCGGTCCGCCGCGCCGGTAGCAGCAGGCAGGCCCCGGCACCGCGCCCGCACTTTCGGGCCCGACGAGAAAGCGCGCGCCGTCGAAATGACAGATCGAGCCGCCACCCGCCGCCACCGTCTCGATCCGCATCATCGGGGTGCGCACGCGGGCACCGGCGACGCGGGTCTCGCTGTCGCGCTCGTATTGCCCGGCATAGTGCGAAACGTCGGTGGAGGTGCCGCCCATGTCGAAGCCGATCACATGATCGAACCCGGCTTCCCTCGTCACCGCCGCCATGCCGACGATGCCGCCCGCCGGGCCCGAGAGGATCGCGTCCTTGCCGCGAAAGGCCTCGCCCGTCGCCAACCCGCCGCTCGACTGCATGTAGAGCGTATCGACACGCGGCCCCAGCCCGGCCTCCAGCCCCTCAACATAGCGGCCCAGCACCGGCGAGAGATTGGCATCCACCACCGTCGTGTCGCCCCGCGCGATCAGCTTGATCAGCGGCGCGACCTCGTGGCTGACCGAGATCTGGGTAAACCCGATTTCGCGCGCGATCTGCGCCAGCCGCGCCTCATGCGCGGTATGACGATAGCCGTGCATCAGCAACACCGCGACGGCGCGCAAGCCCTGGTCGAACGCCTGCTGCAGACCTGCCCGCGCGGATGCTTCATCGAGCGGCCGGTGCACCGTCCCGTCCGCCCCCACGCGCTCGTCTATCTCCAGAACATCGGCGTAGACCGGATCGGGCAGGACGATGTCGCGCGCAAAGATGTCGGGCCGCTCCTGCGTGCCGATGCGCAGGGCATCGCCGAACCCCCTGGTGATCGCCAGCAAGACGGGCTCGCCCTTGCCTTCGAGCAGCGCATTGGTGGCTACCGTTGTTCCGAGCCGCAGTTCGCCGGCCGGCAGGTCGCCGTCGCGTACGCCGGTGAGGCGGCGCATCGCTTCCACCGCGGCATCGTCGTAGCGACCGGGATCCTCGCTCAGCAGCTTCAGCCGCTCGAACCGTCCATCGGGGGCACGCGCCACGACATCGGTGAATGTGCCGCCGCGATCGACCCAGAATTGCCAGAAATCCATGCGCCGATCATGGCCGGAATCGCCCGCATTCCCAAGCCCTATCCCGGCATGATCCCCGACGTGATCCTGCGCGCAATAGCGGCTTTCTGCGCGTCGCAAGTCAAAGCGTGTTGCCCGCAAGGAAAATCGCCCGAGCGAAAGATGCGGTAGACACATGCCTCGTCATCGAGCGGGCCGAGAGATCCAAGCCGTTGACTTCATTCCGTTCTCTTCACGGACGGCATGACACGTATAAAAGTGGAGGGGAGACATCATGCGCAAGAGCATTCTGCTGGCCGCCGCATCCGTCGGCGCCATACTCGCTGCCAATCCGGTGCAGGCACAGGAATCCAACGACAGCCCTAAGATCCAGAACGGCGACATCATCGTCACCGCCCGCAAGCGGCAGGAGTCGGTGCTGAAAGTGCCTGTGGTCGAGACCGTGATCACGCCGGAAGTGCTAGAGAACCGGCAGGTCACCAGCATCGACAGCATCACGCAGCAGGTCACCGGTCTGCAGATCGGCAACAACGTGCTGACCGTCGGCGCACAGATCTCGCTGCGCGGCGTCGGCACCAGTTCGCTCGACGCCGGTGTCGACCAGTCGGTCTCGCTCAATATCGACGGGCTCCAGCTCACGCAGGGCGCCAGCTATTCGGTCGGCTTCTTCGACATGGCGCAGATCGAAGTGCTGAAAGGACCGCAGGCGCTGTTCTACGGGAAGAACAGCCCCGGCGGCGTGATCGCCATCCACACCGCCGATCCGGGCGACGAGGTCGAACTGATCGCGCGGACCAGCTATGGCTTCCAGGACCGCCAGAAGCGCGGCGAGCTGATCATGTCGGCACCGCTGGGCGACACGCTCGGCATCCGCGTCGCCAGCATGTACCAGAAGGACGACGGCTACTTCATCAACAAGGCGACCGCGCTGCCGGGAACCGGCGCCGTCACCCCGAAAAGTCGGCGCTACAACGGCGGCGACGAGTACATCGTGCGCGGCACCGTCGTGTGGAAACCCGTCTACAATTTCAGCGCCCGCCTGAAGATGAACACCACGCAAAAGGAAGTCATCGGCGGCAGCGCCCCGATCGGCAGTTGCCCCGACGGCAATGGCGCGCCGGCAGGCATTCCCTTCATCAACCCGGCCGACGACTGCAAGGTCGACCGCACCGTCTACGTCGTGGATGTCGATCCCGCCGCCTTCCCCGAGGCCCGCAACAACGGCGTGCCGTTCATGAAGTACAAGACCAACTTCGGAACGCTGGAACTGCGCTACGATCTGGAATCCGGCATCAGCATCGATTCCACGACCGGCTACTACCACACCGAGGTCAACGGCATGTTGAACGGCGTGAACTCGGGTTACGCGGGACCGTCGCTGATCGCCGACAACCAGTTCAAGCGGCGCGACTTCACGCAGGAAATCCGCATTGAATCGGACTTCGCGTCCCCGCTGAACTTCCTTGTCGGCGGCTTCTACCAGGATTCCAACGTCAGCAACCGCGTCGTTGTCGCCGGCAATCTCGCCTACTTCGTCAATCCCGCCTTTACGACGCTCGCAGCGGGTATCAACGATGTGAGCATCAAGGCGAAATCCGCCTTCGGTCAGCTACGCTACAGGCCGGTCGAGACGCTCGAGATCGCCGCCGGCGTGCGCTACACCGACGAGAAGCGGCACGACGACGCGGCTTCGCTGACCGGCATCAATGCAACGCCGACGCCGATCATGCTGGCCAACCCGACGCTGCGGTCGAAGAACTGGTCGCCCGAATTCACGATCACCTATACGCCGACAGATGACCTGACGGTCTTCGGCGCGCTCAAGCAGGGGTACAAGTCGGGCTCGTTCATCATGACCGCGCCGCCCTATCCGGGGCAGGACAACTCGTTCGGCGACGAACGCGTTCGCGGCGGCGAAGTGGGCGTGAAGGCGCGTCTCGCCGATCGCTCGCTGCTGGTGAACACCGCGTTCTACTACTACAAGTACGATGACCTGCAGGTCGGCGCCAACGAAGTGGCCGCCGGCGGCATTCCCCAGATCCACACGATCAACGCGGGTAAGTCCAAGGTCTACGGTATCGACTTCGACCTCACCTACCGGCCGCCGTCGCTGGAGGGGCTCACCGCCACATTCGCCGTGAACTGGAACCACGCCCGCTTCACCGATTTCCCGAATGCACCGTGCTGGGGCGGCCAGCGGATCGAGGACGGCTGCGACCAGTTGCCCTACGTCGTCACCGACCCCGCCGAGATCGCGGCGGGCAACTACGTGGTCGATCAGAGCACGGGCGATTTCATCCGCTATTCCTCGCAGAGCCTCGCCGGTCTGCCGCTGCCCAAGGCGCCGACCTGGTCGATCAATGCCGGGCTGGACTACACCACGGATATCGGGCGCGACTACAAGCTCGGCTTCGGTGGCAACGTCCAGTACTCGTCGAAATTCCTGACCAATCTCGGCAAGAACCGCCCCGATTTCTATCAGGAGGGTTTCGCCAAGTTCAACGCGCACCTGAACTTCGGGCCCCAGAACGAGGCGTGGAGCGTGTCGCTGATCGGCAACAACATCTTCAACAAGTTCACCACCGGCAACTGCACGAACTTCTCCGGTGCGACGGGGCAGATCTTCCTCTCGCCGCTGACCGGTCTGGACAAGCGCAATGCCGCGGGCGTGGACGAAACCGCGTGTATCCCGGATCGCGGCCGCGAGGTGTTCCTGCGCCTGACGCTCAAGCCGACGGCCTGGTAAGCGACGGTCTCACGACCAAAAAGAAGGGCGGGCCATCACAGCGATGGCCCGCCCTTCTTTGTCTGTTCGGAAAACTCAGGCGCCGGCGTAAGTGCGGCGCAATTCGTCGAAGGCCGTGCCCGGCCCCTTGGCCAGCCGCTCCTCGATCATCGCGCAGACATCCTCTGGGCCATGGACCGAAGTGTCGATGGTGAGGTCCGCCAGCTCGTTGCGATACACTTCGTCGTAGAACCAGGGCCGCAAGCGCGTGAGGCGGTCGATGATCTTCCTCGCCGCGTCCTCGCCGAGCAGATCGACCGGGATCTTCTTGTCCATGCGGCGTTCGGCCACGCGGCGTTCGAGCACCTCGAACGGCGGCTTGAGCGTGACGAGCAGCACCGGCAGCCCCTCAGTGCGGCGCACGAGATCCTGCAGGACCGGCGGATCGCTCATCAGCAGATGATCGAACACGACGTCGAGCCCCTGCCGCGCGCTGGCCGCCATCCATTCGTGCATCGCCGCGAAAGCCGCCGTGCCCTTGGGACCGAAACGCCAGCGCAGCGGTCCCTCGGGATCGGCGGGATCGACCGGCACCGCCTCGATCCCCTCGCTCGCGCGGGGACCGTGATGGCCGAACTTCGCCGGTAGCGTGTTCGCGGTGAAATGATCGATGCCGTAGAGCAGCCAGTAGTCGTCCTGCCGTTTCTGAAACAGCTCGCAGGTGGTCGACTTGCCCGAACCCGAAGTGCCGTTGACGACGACGATCTGGCCCAACCGGCTCATGCTTCGCTTCCCAGTGCGATCTCGCCGCGCGCGATGCGGCGGAAGCGTTCGGCGGGCGAGAATTCCTGGTTGTCGCCCCAGTGCTCGACGCCGTCCCAGTCCCAGCGGACGAGCGACCAGACCACCGTATGGTCGGTATAGCCGGTGAAGACGAGACCCGGATCGATCCACCCGGTCGCCTCCATGCTGCGCCCCAGTTGGTCCTTCGCTTCCCAGAGTACCTTGGCGGGGCCGAACTCGCCCCATTCGAGCACTTCGCGGCGGCCCGAGATCAGGCTGGCCATCTCGCCGTCCTTCCAGATGAAGCCACCGATCGAGCGCGCCTCGCGCCCTTCGCCCATGGCGATGGCGTGGAAGGCGCTACCGTCGGCGATGCCCCAGAAATAGCCGCCGCAGGCCAGCGATTCATACTCGCGCGCGCCATAGGAGGTATCGCGCATCGAGAAGCAGTCGACGGCAAACGTCTCGCCATGGCGCACCATGGTGCCGGTCATCCGGCCCGGCTGTTCGATATGGAACTTGGCCGTCGCCGCCTGCCCGGCATCGCCGGTCCGCAGCTCGTGCATGGGGCCGATCGCGTTCCACGTGAGGTCCAGCGTCAGGCCGTCCTTGTCGTAGTCGATCTTGTACTTCGCCAGCGGCTCGATCATCCGGCACGAGAGCGAATTGCGCGCCTGCATGTCGAACTTGCCGCGCACGTCCGCGGGCATCGCCTGCAGGTGGCTCCACTGGTAGTGCAGGCAGTTCCACTGGTACGTGCCCGAGGGATCCCACAGCACCGGCCCGCCGTTGAGCATCCCCATATTGGGGCGGAAGTAGTACTGGATCATCCCGTGGATGTGCCGTTCGGGAATCGAGAGCGAGAACCATACGCTTTCGTTCCAGTAGGGATTGTCGTCGCGTCCCGCCCCGAAGTGGTCGGCGAAGCTCAGATCGGTCATTGCAGGGTCTTTCCTTCGGGCCATTCGATATCGAGACTGAGCCGCGTGAGCGTCAGCGTGGCGATGCGCCAGGCGCCGTCCTCGAAGCGGTAGGTTTCATGGTAGTGGCCGCGGCCGAGGATGGACTTCCAGCCCTCGCGCGGGTGGGCCGTGTCCCAGACGATCACATCCTGCATCGCCCAGATGCCCGAGGCGTTGTGCTCGTCGTGAACCTCGACTTCGCCGGTCAGCCCCTGATGGCAGGACACCGCCTGTTCGAGCGAGGTCTTCAGGCTCTGCGCATAGGCCGCGCCGCCCGTCAGCCAGGTGCGGCCATCGGGCGTGACGACTTTCATGTCGGTGGTGAACACGTCGACCAGATCGGCCCACTGCTTGGTGTCCATCAGGCGGAAATAGCGCGCCTTGAGATTGCGGATCTCCTCGATCGCTTCGAGGCGTTCCAGCCTGTCCATGCCCTCTCCCGGATCCTCTTTGCGCGAAAGGGGAGCAGAGCGACCGGGCCTTTGCAAGCACAACAGGCGCAGCAATTTCGACAATAGGCCCGCATGTGCGGGCGCAGGATCAGCCCCAGCCGCGCTCGAGAAACGCGCTTGCGAGCCCGGCCAGATAGGCTGCCCCCTGCGGCATGACGCTTTCATCGACCATCATCTTCGTCGAGTGAATGCCGCAGCAATGGGCCCAGTCGTCGCCTTCGTGGCTGACCCCGAGGAAGAACATCGCGCCCGGCACCTTTTCGAGGACATAGGCGAAGTCCTCCGCCCCCATGATCGGATCGGCAAGGCGCAGGAAGGCCTCCTCGCCGAACATCTCGTGCGCTACCTTTTCGCCGAAATCGACGGCTCCGGCATCGCAGAGCGTGACCGGGAAGCCCTCGACGATGTTCACTTCGGCGGTCAGGCCGTGCGCACCGGCGATCCCGGCCACGAGCAGCGGCAGTTCCTCGCGCAGCCGCGCCCGGTTCGTGGGCGACAGCGTGCGCATGGTGCCGAGCATGTTCGCGGTATCGGGGATGACGTTGTGCGCGGTGCCCGCCTCGATCTTCGAGATCGTCACCACCACCGGATCGAACACGCTGAAGCGGCGGGCGACCATGGTCTGGATCGCGCTCACCATTTCGCAGGCGACCGGCACCGGGTCGAGTGTGTCGTGCGGCATCGAGGCATGGCCGCCGCGCCCGGTCACCGTGATGTGCAGCTGGTCCGCCGCCGCCAACAGCGCGCCGGTGCGCCCACCGACCAGGCCATGCGGAGCATTGGGCATGACATGGAGCGCGAAGGCCGCATCGGGCAGCGGCCGGTCGAAGCCTTCGCCACCCAGCAATCCATCTTCGAGCATGAAGCGGGCGCCGTGATAGCCCTCCTCGCCCGGCTGGAACATGAAGCGCACTTCGCCCTTCAGGGTGTCGGCCTGCCGCGCGAGGATCTCTGCCGCGCCCGCCAGCATCGCGGTGTGCGCATCGTGGCCACAGGCATGCATGGTACCGGGGACCTTCGAAGCGAAGTCGAGCCCGGTTTCCTCGGGCATGGGCAGCGCATCCATGTCGCCGCGCAGCAGCACGCAGGGGCCTTCGCCGGCACCGCCCTTCAGCGTGGCGACGAGCCCCGTGGTAGAAGGCCCTTCGCGCCATTCGAGCGGCAGATGTGCAAGAGCTTCGCGGACCTTGTCGCGCGTCTTGGGAGTGTGCAGGCCGAGTTCGGGTTCGGCATGGATCGCGCGGCGGAGCGCCACGATGCGATCCGAAATGGCGGCGGCTTCGGCAATGAGGGGCTGGGACATGGGCAGCATGATAGACGCCCTCAAGCCTTTGTCGAGCCGCCTTCCTCCTGTACCGGAACGACTTCCTCGCGCTTGATCTTCTGCAGCGTGCGCCAGGCCATCACGCCCATCGCCACGTAGGAGACGAAGCCGGCCATCGCGACGGCCCAGGCCGCGCCGCTCGGGCCGATGGGAATGAACAGAACCAGCCCGATGCCAAGCGCGGCAACCGCGATCAGCCTTGCCGTCAGCGACAGCCGCGCCCGGCCGGTCGAGTGCAGCACCGGCTCGAAAGCGACACTGGCAAGATCGAAGCTCGCAGCGATGGCGAGCGGCACGAGGATGGCCGCGCCCCCTTCGAAGGCATCGCCACCGATAAGGCCGAGCAGCTGCTTGCCGGCCACCAGCGCAATGCCCACCACGACGAGACCCGCCAACCCGGCGATCATGCTGGTCTGAAGGGCCAGTTTGCGGAACTCGGCCAGTTCGGACGTAACCCGAACCCGCGCCACTTCGGCATAGACCGAACGCGTCAGCAGGGTCGAAAGCTTGCTCAGCGACTGCGAGATCTGCGAGGCGAGCCGGTAGAGACCGGCGGCGCGCGTGCCGACCCAGCCGCCGACGACCAGCAGCGGCCCATTCTTCATCGTCGCGTCGATCGTCGCCCCGGCATAGGTGACCAGGAAGAAGTGCGTGACGCCCGGGTTTTCCTTCAGCGCAAGGCGCCACTTGCCGAGGTTGGCAAGGCGCACCGCCTGCGGACAGAGCCGCCGCGCCATGGCCCAGTAGAGAACGGCCTCAAGAATATCGATGGCGGCCCAGGCAAAGAGAAAGCGCCCGACGCTCGGCCCGGTCATCCAGATCGTCAGCGCCGCAAGCAGCCGCCCGGTCGGCACCACGGCCTCGACATAGACCGCCATGTCGAAGCGGTGCAGCGCGCGCACGATCCCCGTCGGCGCCGAAACCAGAGCCCACAGCGAGCCGCAGCAGAACCAGAAGGCCAGATCGATGTAATTGGGGTTGAGATCGAGGATATGGGCAAAGCCGTAGATCACCACCCCGGCAAGTGCGCAGCCGAGCACGGCGCCTGCAGCATCGAGCATGCCGCACAGCATGCCGAGCCGGCCGAACTTGTCCCACGCCTCGGCGTGGACGTGCTCGCTGCCGTAACGCACAACGACACGCCAGGTCTGGAAGCCGGCCAGCGCGATAAGCGCCTGGGCGGTCCCGAAAATCAGCGAGAAGTGGCCGAAGTCCTTGAGGCCCAGCGTACGCGTGAGGATGGCAAGGTACGCGAGGCCGCAGATGGCCCCGAATCCCTTGCCGCCGAGCAGCCAGGCAGTGTTTTGCAGTATCCGCCCAAGGGGAGAAACATTCTCTTGGCGGTCACGTTTGGCGGACATTGCGGTGCATTTGGACGAGGGGGCTTTCACTTGCAAGGTTTCACGCGCGCTCTTGCGCCGGGCCGTGGTGCGGGCTGCCCGACTTGGGCTTTCCCTTTCGCGCGGCAACCGCTAGAGGCCGCGGCTTCCCCCCAACCATATTGTGTCCGCAACCCATGATCGAACATGCCATCCTTCTCAGCGCCGGCCAGGGCTCGCGCCTGCTTCCGCTGACCGCCGAACGGCCCAAGTGCCTCATCGATTTCTCCGGCAAGTCGCTGATCGAATGGCAGGTCGAGATGCTGGCGCGCGGCGGCGTGAAGCGGATCGACGTCGTGACCGGCTTCATGACCGACATGCTCGAGGATCACCTCAACGCGATTGCCGATCCGCGCGTCGAGATCACCGTGCGCTTCAATCCGTTCTACAAGGTGGCCGACAATCTCGGCTCGTGCTGGATCGCCCGCGAGGCGATGCGCGGCGATTTCCTGATCCTCAACGGCGACACGCTGATCTCCGAGGAGATCGTGCGCAAGGTGCAGCAGGGCGGGCAGGACAAGGACGGCAATCCCTGGCCCATCGCCGTCACCGTCGATGTGAAGGCCGAAGGATACGACAGCGACGACATGAAGGTCGAGCGTGAAGCGGACGGCCGCCTCGTCCATATCGGCAAGACGCTCACCGCCGAGCAGTCCAATTCCGAATCGATCGGCTTCCTCGCCTTCCGCGGCGAAGGCGCGGACCTGTTCCGCGAGACCGTGCGCCAGGCGATGCGCACCCCCGAGGGCGTGCAGCACTGGTACCTCAAGGTCATCGATTCGATCGCGCCCACCGGCAAGGTCGGCACCGTCTCGATCGAAGGCATGGACTGGGCCGAAGTCGACTTCCTCAACGACATCGAGATCGCGACGCAGCTCACCGACACCTGGGCCGCCTGACACCCGCCGCCATCATGCGTGCCGCCTGGATCGCCTTCGTCATCGGCTCGAGCTTCTTCCTGTTCGAGTTCGTCGCACGTATCGAACCGAGCCTGGACACGGCGACGATCGCCCATTTCTTCGGGCTGACCGATTCCGGCTTCGGCACGCTCTCCAGCCTGTTCTTCTGGATCTACGCGCCGATGCAGATCGTCGTCGGGCTGGTGCTGGACCGGCTGGGCGCGCGCAAGTTCGTGATCGGCGGCAGCCTGTGCTGCGCGGCCGGAGTGCTGCTGTTCGCAGCGACCAACGTGGTCGGCATCGCCGCCGCCGGACGACTGCTGACCGGCTTCGGGGCCTCCTTCGCCTTCGTCTCCGCGCTGTGGCTGGTGAACCACTGGTTCGCCCCCGAACGCTTCGCGCTGCTGTCCGGCGCGGTCAACGCGATGGGCATGGTCGGTGCCGCCATCGGAGCCGTGCTGCTTTCCGACTTCATCGCAGCGGCAGGCTGGCGCCTCGTTTTCGCTGCGACGGGCCTGCTCGGGCTGGGTATCTTCGCAGCCGCCCTGCTGTTCCTGCGCGAACCGGAATCGCCGGCGAGCGATGCCGAGAGCGGAGCGGTCGAGCATGTGAAGCAGAGCCTCGCAACCGTATTGGGCGATGGCCGGATCTGGGCACTGTCGGTCGTCGGCATGCTCTTCTACATGCCGGTCAACGTCTATGCCGGGCTATGGGGCACTACCGAACTCGTACACGACCACCACCGCTCGCAGATCGCGGCGGAGACGATCGTCTCGATGGTGTTCTGGGGCATGGCGCTGGGCTCGATTGCCGGCGGCTGGATTTTCGACCTGCTCGGCCACCGCAAGTACCTCGTGCTGGGCGGCGCCGTGCTGACGGGTCTTGCCTATCTCGCAGTGCTCTACGTGCAGGTATCGGCTTTCACCGAGGGCGCGCTGCTGCTCGCGGCAGGCTTCTTCGGCGGCTTCCAGATGCTGACGTTCGCCATGGCCAAGGAAGGCCTGGCCAACGATGTGGTCGGTACTGCGGTGGCCTTCGTGAACATGATCGGCATTGCCGGCGCTCTCATCTTCCAGCCGCTGGTCGGCTATCTGGCCGATGCCGCGGGCGGCAACTTCGCGCTGGCTCTGGCGACCGTACCCGCCTGCACCGGTCGCGCCGCCCTGATCGTGCTGTTCGTGCCCGAGTACCGCCATCCGGACCATGTCTCGGACGGTAGCGAGACGACCACCCCATGAGTTCCATTCCCCTCGGCCCGCTGATGCTCGCCACCGAACGGCTCATTGCGCTCGTCCTTATCGGCGTGTTCCTGTTTCTCGGCAGCCGGATCGCGCGGCGCACGTCGACGCCTGCCGATGCGGTGGCATGGCGCGGGCTCCTGATCGGGCTGGTCGCCGCGCGAGTGGCCTTCGTTCTCGCCAACCTCGATGCCTATCGCGCCGAACCCTTGTCGGCGCTGGCCGTGTGGCAGGGCGGGTTCGCCCTCTGGCCCGGCGTTCTGGCCGCGCTCGTGACGATCTTCGTGATGCTGCGCCGGACGCGCGCAGCATTTCTGCTGAGCGGGGCGGCGGTGGGACTGGCACTGGCAGCGAGCCTTCTCACGCCAATGACGCGCCCGAAGCCGCACCCTCTGCCACCGGGCCTCGTGCTCGGTACATTGGACGGCGGCACCGTGGCGCTCGACGACTTGCGCGGTCGTCCCTTCGTACTGAATATCTGGGCGACATGGTGCGGGCCCTGCCGCCGCGAAATGCCGATGGTCGTGGATGTCGCCCGCGACGCGACGATTCCGGTCTATCTCGCCAATGCCGGGGAGGACTTGCCGCGCATTCGGGAATACCTCGAAAACGAGGGGCTTTCCGGCAAACGCGTGCTCATAGACCCGCAAGGGCAGGCGATCCCGGCGCTGGACGCGCGAGCCCTGCCCACCACCCTGTTCATCGACGGTTCGGGCATGATCGTGTCCAGCCACGTCGGAGAGATTTCCCGCGCGCAACTGACCGCGCAGATCGAGGCTCTGGAAAGGACCCCGCAATGACCCGCCCCTTGCTGCGCACGCTCACCGGCGCGGCGCTGATCGCTCTCGCCGGACTGGCCCCGGTGTCCGCCTCCGCGCAGGAGAAGGGCGACGCCGCCGGTTCCGACGAAGCCCGGCAGCTGCGCGCACAGATCCGCAGCGATGCGCTTGCCCCGGTCGCAGGCGCACGCAACGGCGATGTGACGGTGGTGCTGTTCTCCGACTACCAGTGCCCCTACTGCCGCCGCTTCAACAGCACGCTCGACGCGCTGATCGCCGCC
Organism: uncultured Novosphingobium sp.; assembly: GCA_965140495.1. Classification (GTDB taxonomy): domain Bacteria; phylum Pseudomonadota; class Alphaproteobacteria; order Sphingomonadales; family Sphingomonadaceae; genus Novosphingobium. The sequence continues at coordinate 138,860 of OZ223239.1, forward strand.
GATCCGAAAGTGCGCGTGGTCTATCGCGACTGGCCGATCCAGGGGCAGGCGTCGGTGCTCGCCGCCCGCGCTGCCATCGCCGCGCAGTACCAGAACCGGCATCGCGCCATGCATGCCGCGCTGATGAGTGGCCCGGTGCGGCTGGATGCGGCTTCGGTCAAGCTGGCCGCGCGCAACGCGAAGGTCGACTGGAACCGGTTGCAGGCGGACATGAAGACGCACAAGGCCGAGATCGATGCCCTGCTCGTGCGCAACTACCGCTATGCCAAGATCATGGGGCTGGAAGGAACGCCCGGCATGCTGGTCGGCACTTACGTCGTTCCCGGCGCGGCCGATCTCAAGACCATGCAGCAGGCCGTTGCCCGGGCCCGCAAGGCGAACGAGGGCTAGTCCCTCAGGCGAAGTAGCCTTTCAGCCAGGCGACGAGGGCAGCAAGGTCAGCACCCTCCAACGCGACGGCATGGCCGAGGTCGGGAACCTTTGGCCAGCCCACGTCCACGAATTCGCGGCCCTGCCACTCGCGCGCGCCCTCGTAGCGCGGGATCACGTGGAAATGGACGTTGGGGTCCACCATCATCAGCATGAGGTAGTTGAGCTTGGCGTAGGACACCGCCTTGCCCAGCGCCGTCTCGATCGCGGTAGTCACCTGCTTGAGCTCGGCATGGGCTTCCTGCGGCAGATCTCCGAAGGCCGTGACCTCGGACTTCGCCGCCAGCACCAGCGATCCCAGCGTCGGCTGGGCGGGGCGGGCGAGGACGACCCAGTGTTCGAACTCGGCCACCAGCGTTGCCGGGTATCCGAATTTCTCCATGGTCACGTTCATCGGCGCCTCCTCTGCTCAGGCCTCGGACAGCCACGAGGTGATCGTACCGCCCCGAGCGCGCACGATCCATGCCTGCACCAGCCGCACGGCGTGGACGAGGCACGACACGACCGTCCACCAGGCGACCGCGATCAGCCCCAGATCGGGCCGTGCGAAGAGCATCGAGACGAACAGGATCACCATGTTCGGATTGCGCCGCGCGGTGATCAGGCGGAAATTGCTGTCGAACTTGCGCCACACGTGGATGTGCATCATCCCGTTCTGGCGCATGAACACGCCTTCGATGACGCGCTGGACGACATAGCCGCCCTGGATCGCGGCCTGCACCAGCCAGAAGGTCTCGCTGTCGTAGCCGAGCCCCCAATAGGCGAGGCCGGTCGCCCAGAACCACCACCAGAACGGCGGGTGGACCAGGTCCATGCCGTGGTCGAAGATATTGCCCCAATACGACGAGGTGATCGTGCAGCGTGCGAGCTTGCCGTCCACGGTATCGAGCACCATGAACACCAGCCCGGACGCCATGCCCGCCCAGTAGTGGCCGTAGGCGAAGAGGACGGTGGCGATCACGCAGAACACCGCGCCGACGGCGGTGACCATGTTGGGGGTGATGTGCCACTTCGCGCAGATGCGCGTCAGCACCAGCGCCCATTCGGGCCACAGGTACTTGGTGAGCACATCGGTCACGCCCTTGTAGGCGCCGAAATAGCTGGCCCGCTCGATCGGGCGTACCGATGCCGGCGTCAACGTCATCAGGAATGGCGTCTCGCGCTTACGGAGCTGCTTGTTCTCGATGGTCGGTCCGCTCTCGTAGGCGACGACCGTCAGGCCCGCCTCATCCGACAGCGGCGTACCGGCGGCCATGGCCTCGGCGATTCGCGCGGTCTGTCCGGCATCGGCGGCATGGGCCAGCGCCGGAACGCCGCCGAGCGTCAGCACCATGCCCGGCTGGGTGACGATGTGGCGAAACCATGCCGGGTCCCAGGCATGCGCGGCATTCGAAAGGATCGCCGCTCCGGCAGGCGCTTCGGCGACAGGCGTAAGCTTGGAGGCGCGCGCGATGCGGCCCACCCGTTCGCCCATCGTCAGGCCCCAGAGCTTGACGGAATTCGTGCCGATCGTGACGACCGACAGGGCAGAAGGCGTGCTGTTCATCCGCGGCCCCGTAGTCGAGCCCGCCCGGACTGGCAATTCGGAACGCACGAGCGTGGCAGCTATGCAACAAGCGCCACAGAACTGTAACTTTAATGTGTCATGCCATGTTTCTTGATGATTTTGCCAACGGGCGCCCCTACATAGGCGCCCGTGCAAGGTACCATTTACGAATTCGAAAACCTGCCGTCATTCGGTAAGACGTCCCGGCCGGATTACACTGGTCCGATGCGCCGCGCCCGCCGTGGACGCGCCGTTCCGCTCGTCGGCATCGTTCGCAATCCACGCAGCCACCGCAACAAGGGCGTGGCCGCCGAAATGGCGGATTGCTCCAATATTCTCACCGAAACGCCCCGTACCCGCGAAGAGCTGTTTCACACGCTGGACGCGTTCGCACGCCGCGGCATCGACTATCTCGTGGTCGACGGCGGCGACGGCACGGTGCGCGACGTCCTGTCCTGCGGCGCGGAGATCTTCGGCGACGAATGGCCGTCGCTGATCGTGCTGCCCAAGGGCAAGACCAACGCCCTCACCGTTGACCTGGGCCTGCCCAACCACTGGTCGCTGGCCGAGGCCCTGGCCGCCGCGCACGAAGGCTACACCGTCACGCGCCGTCCGCTGCGCATCACTTCGCTCGAAAACCGCAGCGAAGGGCGTTGCATCCAGGGCTTCATTCTCGGCACCGGGGCCTTCTCGATCGCCACCGAAGCCGGGCAGGAAGCGCACCGCCGCGGCGCCTTCAACAGCTTCGCCGTGGGCCTTACCGTACTGTGGGGCATCCTGCAGACCCTGTTCGGCCGCTCGGGCAACCCGTGGCGCAAGTGCACCCCGACCCGCATCGTCGACCGCCACACCGGTCGCTCGCTGCCGCACCCCGGCCCCGGCCGGGCCGACGAACGCTTTCTGACCGTGGCGACCACGTTCGAGAAGTTCCCGCTGGGCGCCCGGCCCTTTGGCCGCAACCCTGCACCGGGGCTCAAGATGGCCGTGATCGACTGGCCTGTACGCTGGGTGATCGCGCTGCTTCCAGCCGTGCTGTTCGGGCTCTACGGCCGCTTCCTGACGCGCAAGGGCGCACAGCGCTTCTATGCCAGCGAGCTGGAACTCGACATCGGCGGTCCGTTCATTCTCGACGGGGAAGCTTTCCCGGCTGGTCGCTATGTGCTCGACGAAGGCCCGCAGCTGACTTTCGTCGTCCCCTGATTTCGACCGGGATCGCTTGATTTCCCGGCGCCCCTGCGGGAGCATGGTGGCATGAGCGACAATCTCGACGTTTCCGAAACGCTCGAAACGCGGATCACGGCGGCGCTGAACCGCCCCGTGGAAGCGGAAGTGCGCGCTTTCGCCGAAATGCTGGCGCCGGTCGATGCCCTGGGCGTGCTGTTCTACGGCTCCAACCTGCGCACCGGATCGCTCGAAGGCGTGCTCGACTTCTATGTGCTGACGCAAGGGCCGCAGGACGAGAAGATCTGGCCACGGGTGAGCTATCACGAACGGCCCATCGAAGGCACGACGCTGCGCGCCAAGGTCGCGACGATGTCGCTTGAGACGTTCCGCGCGGCGGCGGCAGGGCAATTGCTCGACACCACGATCTGGGCCCGTTTCGTCCAGCCGAGTGCGCTCGCCTGGGAGCGCGATGCCGAGGCGGGGGCCATAATCGGCGAAGCCGTGGCGCAGGCAGCGGAAACCGCGGCGCGCCTCGCCGTGGCGCTGGGCCCGGCGGCCGGGACGCCGGAAGACTACTGGCGCGCGCTGTTCCGCGCGACCTATGCTGCGGAGTTCCGGGTGGAGAAGGCGGGCCGCGAGGACTCGATCCTTTCCGCCAACCGCGAGCATTTCGACGGCCTGCTCCCGCTCGCGCTCATGGCGCAGGGGATCGGCTTCGCACGCGGGGCGGGCAGCACGATCCGTCCCGAGATGCCGCCGGCGCAACGGGCCGGACTACTGGCATGGTGGAAACGGCGTCAGCGGCTGGGCAAACCCTACAACGTCCTGCGCCTGCTCAAGGCCTCGACCACGTTCGACGGCGCCGCGCGCTATGCGGCCTGGAAGATCGAGCGCCACACCGGCGTGCCGGTCGCCGTCACGCCCTGGCGCGAACGCCATCCGGTTCTCGCCGCGCCGGGCGTGCTCTGGCAGGTCTGGCGCCAGCGCAAGGCGGGAGACCGCGCGGCGTGAAGCCCGCCGCTCTCGTTCTGGCCGGATCGCGCCCCGGCCCTCCCGATCCCGTCGCGGCATCCGAAGGTGTCTGGCACAAGGCTCTCGTCGAGATCGAGGGGCAGACGATGCTGGCGCGTGTCGTCGAGGCCCTGCGCACAGCCGGGATCGACCGCGTCGCCGTGCTCGCTTCGGACCCGAAAGTGATGGACCACGCCCGCGAGCTCGGCTGTGAGGTCCTGCTCGCTGCCGCCGGCCCCAGCGCCAGCGTCGCCATCGGGCTGGAGAAACTGGGCGCACCGCTGCTGGTGACGACGAGCGACCATGCCCTGCTGCGCCCCGAATGGGTGAAGGATTTCATCGCCGACACACCACCCGCAACCGACGTGGCCGTCCTGCTCGCGCGCCGCGAGGCGATCGAGACGGCCATGCCCGACAGCAAGCGCACCTACCTGCGCTTCGCCGACGGACAGTGGTCGGGCTGCAACCTGTTCCTGCTCGCCAGCGAGCAGGCGGGCAAGGCGATCGATACGTGGAAAATGGTCGAGGCCGACCGCAAGCGTCCCTGGCGCATCGCGGCCCGCCTCGGGCTCGGCATGCTCGTGAGTTACGCGCTGGGCCGGCTGACGCTGGCCGAGGCCATTGCCGGGCTGGGCCGCCGGATCGGCGTCAACGCGAGCCTCGTCGCCGCGCGCGACGGTCTTGCTGCCGTCGACGTCGACAAGCCGCAGGACCTCGCCGACGCCCGCGCCATCATCGCGGCGCGGGCGTCGGCACAGGCGCCGCTTACATGTACTTCATCTCCACCCGGATCGACTTGACGCTCTTGCCCACCGGTACGCCGACCTTGGTGTAGCTGGGTTTGCCCAGGTTGAAGATGTTGATCGAAGGGTTGTTCGACATCGCGCCGCCATCGGACATGATGTCGGTATTGCCGTTGCCGTTGAGATCGTGACGGACCGCGACGCCATAGGTCCCCGGTGCGGAAACCGGCAGGCAGAACGTCATCGTCCCGGCCTTGGCAGGCACTTCGATGCGCGAGAGCCACTTGCCCTTCTTGAGCCATTCGCCCGAGGTGGCGCGGTAGATCTGGATGCGCAGATCGCCCTGCGACGCCTTGACGCCATCGACCGTGACCATGACCGCCGGACCCGATCCGGCGGTGCACCGGCTCATGTCGTTGCGGATCTCGTTGCGGTACTGCGCGACGGCGGGGGCAGACACGGAAAATCCCATTGTGCCGGCGATAGCCAGACCGGCGAGCATGGCCTTCCTGGGACCGATCCCGGTCCTGGCGAGAAACTTCGTCTTGATCATCTACTATCCGTAAGTCCGTAAAAGCTGTTCGGAGCCTTCCGCGTCATGGTTACGCGGACGCCCTTTTCTTGGTTTCCGACAATGCCCTGCCAGCCGTGAATGACGACTGAATTTCGCGTTGCCCGTGATGCATGGCCCGGGTTCTGGCGCCGACATGCATCGATCCGAGACGATTTAGGCCCTTGTCTTGCACTTTTGACCATATCGCGTGTGGAAAACGGCCATTCAACCGCTTGTCGGCACAAGAGCCCCTGCCCTATTCTTTCGCGTCAAGGAGTTTCGTTTTCCACCCATGACTGTTCCCCTGATTTCACCGTCGATCCTGTCTGCCGATTTCGCACGTCTGGGCGAAGAAGTGCGCGCCGTGGACGAGGCTGGCGCCGACTGGATCCACGTCGACGTGATGGACGGCCATTTCGTGCCCAACATCACCATCGGCCCGGCTGTCGTGAAGGCCCTGCGCCCTCACTCGACCAAGCCGTTCGACGTGCACCTGATGATCTCGCCCGTGGACAGTTATCTGGAAGCCTTCGCCGAAGCGGGCGCGGACATCATTACCGTGCATCCCGAGGCCGGGCCGCACGTCCACCGCACGGTGCAGACGATCAGGAATCTGGGCAAGAAAGCGGGTATCTCGCTCAACCCCGCCACGCCGGCGAAGATGCTCGACTACCTGATCGACGAGATCGACCTGGTGCTGGTGATGAGCGTGAACCCCGGCTTCGGCGGACAGAGCTTCATTTCCAGCCAGCTTCGCAAGATCGAGGCGGTGCGCAAGATGATCGAGAAGTCCGGCCGCGACATCCGGCTGGAGGTCGACGGCGGTGTCGACGCCAAGACGGCGCCGCTCTGCGTTTCCGCCGGCGCCGACGTGCTGGTTGCCGGATCGGCGACGTTCCGAGGCGGCCCCGAACGCTATGCTGAAAACATCAAGACGCTGAAGGGCCTGGGGTAAGCGGTGGCCGTAAAGACCCGCCAGCGGCCGACGACCCGGAACCCGGAAGACATCCGGGCGATTCCCTTGTCGACGGCGGTCGAGGAGGGTCTATTGGAAGACAGCGCGAACGAACCTGAAACGGAGCGCGAAACGGAAGCACCGGCAGCAGCCAACGGCGCGCCGGCCGACCGCGTCGAAACCGGCCGCGAACTGGCGCTGGCGGACTTCTCGCCACCCTCTCTCGGCGTCGGCGAACGGCTGATCCGCATGGCCTATCGCATGGGCGTGCCGGGTTCGGTGCTGAGTTCACCGATGGGCAAGAAGGCCCGGACCCGGCTGCTCGCCACCGTCAACAATACCCTGCCCGGCAATCGCGTGGCCGGCACTGCCATTCGCGCCGGGCATTTCCTCGTCCACGGCGCCAAGACGCCGATCGCACAGGTCGACTATGCCGGTGCGGCCCGCGTCACGCCGCCGCTCGAAAAGGTCGTGCATTCCTTCTCCTGGTTAACCGACCTGGAAGCATGTGGCCCGCGCGAACAGGGCGCGCCGGTGGCCGAACGCATTCTGTCGTCGTGGCTTCAGGCCAATCCCAATCCGCCGGCCAAGCCCGGAAAGGGCCCGGCCTGGAATGTCGGCAACACCGGCATGCGGCTGATGAACTGGCTGGTTCACGCGCCGCTGATCCTGTCGGGCGAAAAAGCCTTCCGCTCGCGCACGCTGGCCCACATCGCCGAGACCGCGCGCTGGCTGGACCGTCAGGTCGTCCGCGCAGAGGACGGTCTTGCTGAAGTCGCGGGCTGGTGCGGCATCGTTGCCGCCGGCCTGCTCCTTCCCGACGGACGCCCGCGCCGGCTCTACGGCGAAGCGGGCCTGATCAAGGCGCTGGGCGAGCTTATCGGCGACGACGGCGGCGTGCTCTCGCGCAGTCCGCTCGCGCAGATGGAAGCCATCGCCATGCTGGTGCGGCTGCGCAATTGCTATCACGCCACGCGCCGCGATGCGCCGAGCGCCATGGAGCGCGTCGTGGAGATGCTGGTGCCGCCGCTGCTGGCCCTCACGCACGGCGACGGCTCGCTTGGCTCATGGCAGGGCGGCTGGGCCGTCGATGGCGAGGATGTCGGCGACCTCATCCGCGCCAGCGGTGTGCGCACCCGCCCGCTGCGCGACGTGCGCCAGTGGGGCTACCAGCGCATTGTCGCCAACAAGAGCGTCCTCCAGTTCGACACGGCGCCGCCGCCGATGGCGCAACACGCCCGCTTCGGCTGCGCTTCCACCCTCGCGTTCGAAATGTCGCATGCAGGCCAGCGCCTGATCGTCAATTGCGGCGGCGCGGCCAGCGGCGGCGGGCTCGTCCCCGTCCGGCTGGAGCAGGGGCTGCGCGCTACCGCCGCCCATTCGACGCTCACGCTCGACGATGCCAATTCCACCGCCATTCTCATCAACGGCGGGATTGGCTCGGGCGTCACGCAGGTCGATGTCGACCGCAAGACGCTGCCGCAGGACAACGGCACCACCGCGACCCGGCTCGAAGCCAGCCACAACGGCTATGCCGCCCGCTACGCCCTTACCCACCAACGCATTCTGATCCTGCGCGACGACGGCACGGAACTGCGCGGGGAAGACCTGCTCCTGCCTGCAGGCCGAAAGGGCAAGCGCGGGAAAGTGGGCTTCGCGATCCGCTTCCACCTAGGTCCCGATGTGGAAGTTTCGCTCGCCCCCGATGGACAGGGCGCAGGGCTGGCGCTGCCCGACGGGTCCTACTGGCAGTTCCGCAGCGGTGCCGGCACCGTGGAGCTGGAGGACTCGCTCTGGGTCGACGGTCAGGGCCGCCCGCAGGCGACGCAGCAGCTGGTCATCCAGGGCCTCGTTTCACGCGGCGGCGGGAACTTCGGCTGGCTCATCAAGAAAATGAGCTGATCGCTCCCTCGCGTTATCCCCGCCAGCACCTTGCCCCCGCCTGCCAGCGGGCTTAAGGGCGCCGCAAAAGATAGTTCGCGAAGGAAGTTCTCATGACCGATTCCGTCCAGATCCGCCGTGCCCTGCTCTCGGTGTCCGACAAGACCGGTCTGGCGGAACTCGGCAAGGCGCTTGCCTCCCGCGGCGTGGAGCTGGTTTCGACCGGCGGCACCGCCAAGGCGTTGCGCGACGCCGGCCTGACGGTGAAGGACATCTCCGACCTCACCGGCTTTCCCGAGATGATGGACGGCCGCGTGAAGACGCTGCACCCCAAGGTCCACGGCGGATTGCTGGCGGTGCGCGACAATCCCGAACACGCCAAGGCCATGGCCGACCATGAAATCGGCGCGATCGATCTCGTCGTGGTCAATCTCTATCCCTTCGAGGCGACGGTCGCCAAGGGCGCGGACCGCGACACGATCATCGAGAACATCGACATCGGCGGCCCCTCGATGGTGCGTTCGGCGGCCAAGAACCACGCCTATGTCACCATCGTCACCGACCCGGCGGACTACGAGGGCCTGCTGGTCGAGCTGGAAGCAACCGACGGCTGCACCACGCTGGGTTTCCGCAAGCTGATGGCCGCGCGCGCCTTCGCGCAGACCGCTGCCTACGATTCGATGATCAGCCAGTGGTTCGCCTTCGCCGATCAGGGCCAGGAGTTCCCCGAGATGCTCGCCGTCAACGGCCGGCTGGTGAACGAGCTGCGCTATGGTGAGAACCCCCACCAGAAGGCGGCGATCTACACGCCCGCCGGCCCCTACACCAAGGGACTGGCGCAGGCCGAGCAGGTGCAGGGCAAGGAACTCTCCTACAACAACTACAACGATGCCGACGCGGCTTTCGAACTCGCCGCAGAATTCCGCGGCCAGCAGCCTGCCGTCGTCATCGTCAAGCACGCCAATCCCTGCGGCGTGGCCCAGGGCAGCAGCCTGCTCGACGCCTGGCAGGGCGCGCTCGCCTGTGACGACGTTTCGGCCTTCGGCGGCATCGTCGCCGTCAACCAGGCGCTCGACGGCCCCACGGCGGAAGCGATCTGCAAGATCTTCACCGAAGTGGTCGTCGCCCCCGATGCAGACGAAGCCGCGCGCGAATTCTTCGCCAGGAAGAAGAACCTGCGCCTGCTGCTGACCGGCGACCTGCCCGACCCGCGCCGCCCCGGTCTGACCGTCAAGCCGATCACCGGCGGGCTGCTGGTCCAGGGCCGCGACAACGGCGCCATCGGCTTCGACGATCTCAAGGTCGTGACCAAGCGCGCGCCGACCGATCGCGAGCTGCAGGACTGCCTCTTCGCCTGGACCGTGGCCCGCCACGTGAAGTCCAACGCCATCGTCTATGCCAAGGACGGTGTGACCGCAGGCATCGGCGCCGGCCAGATGAACCGCCGCGATTCCTCGCGCATCGCCGCGATGAAAGCTGCCGAGGCCGCCGAGAAGTTCGGTTGGGACAAGCCGCGGACGGTCGGCTCGGCCGTCGCCTCCGACGCCTTCTTCCCCTTCGCCGACGGCCTTCTCGCCGCAGCCGAGGCCGGCGCCACCGCAGTTATCCAGCCGGGCGGTTCGATCCGTGACGAGGAAGTGATCGCGGCAGCCGACGAAGCAGGCCTCGCCATGGTCTTCACCGGGATGCGCCACTTCCGCCACTGATTCGTTCCGTCTCCGGAACGCGGCTTGTCGCACTCGCCCCACTGTTCATCGCACAATGGGGCGAAGCGCCCTCACATTCACTCGACCGAAAGGACATTTCCGGAAAGTGGACGCCACGCACTAAGGCAACGACTCGATTTTCCGGACTGAATCCATGGGACTTTTCAAGGCTGACTTCTACCGCTTCTTCGCTCTCGGCTTCGCCGGCGGTGCTCTGCTGGTAGTGGCCACGCTGGGTCTCGGCGGCAGCGGCACGCTGACCGACAACATCGTCCCGCCGGCACAGGCAGAGACCGCGCACTGATCCACCGCTGATTGCACCCGGCGCCTGCAAGCGCCATATGGGTGCCATGTCCGGCCATCATGTCCATCACGAACACAGCGGTGACAGCCTCGTAAAGGCTGCGCATTCGGCCCTCGTCGACGCCGGCGAGCAGTGGACCGAAATGCGCGCAGACGTCTTCGCCGCCCTTGCCGAGCGCGAATGCCCGGCTTCCGCTTACGACCTTGCAGAAAGCGTTTCCGCCCTGCGCGGTAAGCGGGTCGCGCCCAACAGCGTCTACCGCATCCTCGACCTGTTCGTGCGCACCAACCTCGCGCGCCGGGTCGAAAGCGCCAATGCCTATCTGGCCAACAGCCATCCCGGCTGTCGGCACGACTGCATCTTCCTGATCTGCGACAGCTGCGGGAAGGCCGTGCACATCGACGACGACCGGCTGACCGGCGCGCTCATCGGCGCTGCAAGGGATGCGGGTTTCGCGGATGTGCGCCCGGTCGTCGAACTGCGCGGCACCTGCGCCGATTGCACCTGAAAACCCGCACAAAATCCGCCGGACATGACATCTGCTGTCAATCGACATGATCGTCACAAGTGTGTAAGGCCGATGGGATGAATGCCACCCCGGCCACACCTTTGCTCGACACGGTTTCCCTTCCCAAGGACCTCCGCAAGCTGAAACCCGGCGATATGCGCCAGGTCGCGGATGAACTGCGTTCGGAGATGATATCCGCCGTGGGCCAGACCGGCGGCCATCTCGGCTCGGGTCTCGGCGTGGTCGAACTGACCGTGGCGATCCATTACGTCTTCAACACGCCCGACGACCGTCTGGTCTGGGACGTGGGCCACCAGGCCTATCCGCACAAGATCCTGACCGGCCGGCGCGACCGCATCCGCACCCTGCGCCAGGGCGGCGGCCTCTCCGGCTTCACCAAGCGCAGCGAGAGCGAGTACGACCCGTTCGGCGCCGCGCACAGCTCGACTTCGATCTCGGCTGCGCTGGGCTTTGCCATCGCCAATAAGCTGAAGGACACGCCGGGCCGCGGCATCGCCGTGATCGGCGACGGCGCGATGAGCGCGGGCATGGCCTACGAGGCGATGAACAACGCGCGCGAGGCGGGCAATCGCCTCGTGGTAATCCTCAACGACAACGACATGTCGATCGCGCCGCCCGTCGGCGGGCTTTCGGCCTATCTCGCCCAGCTGGTCTCGTCGCGACCCTTCCTGTCGCTGCGCGATATCGCCAAGCGGATTTCGCGTCGCCTGCCCGATGCCCTGCACAAGGCCGCCAAGAAGACCGACGAATATGCGCGTGGCATGGCGATGGGCGGCACCCTGTTCGAGGAACTCGGCTTCTACTACGTCGGCCCGGTCGATGGGCACAACCTCGACCAGCTGATCCCGGTCCTCGAAAACGTGCGCGATGCCGCCGAGGGGCCCTGCCTGATCCATGTCGTCACGCAAAAGGGCAAGGGCTACGCGCCTGCCGAAAACGCGGCCGACAAGTATCACGGCGTGCAGAAATTCAACGTCGTCACCGGCGAGCAGGTCAAGGCACCCGCTGGCGGCCCGCCCAGCTACACCTCGGTCTTTGCCAAGGCCCTGATCGCCGAAGCCGAGCAGGACGACCGCGTCTGTGCGATCACCGCCGCCATGCCCTCGGGCACCGGTCTCGACAAGTTCGCGTCCAGCTTTCCGGACCGCGCCTTCGACGTCGGCATTGCCGAACAGCACGCAGTGACGTTCGCGGCCGGCCTTGCCGCCCAAGGCATGCGCCCGTTCTGCGCGATCTATTCCACGTTCCTGCAGCGCGCCTTCGATCAGGTCGTGCATGACGTGGCGATCCAGAATCTGCCGGTCCGCTTCGCCATCGACCGCGCCGGGCTGGTCGGTGCCGATGGCGCAACGCATGCGGGCTCGTTCGACATCACCTATCTGGCCACGCTTCCCAACATGGTGGTCATGGCCGCCGCCGACGAAGCGGAACTGGTGCACATGACGCACACCGCCACGCAGTACGACGCGGGCCCCATCGCCTTCCGCTATCCGCGCGGCAACGGCGTCGGCGTGCCGCTGCCCGAAAAGCCCGAACTGCTCGAAATCGGCAAGGGGCGGATCGTACGCGAAGGCAGCAAGGTCGCGATCCTCTCGCTCGGCACCCGCCTCGGCGAGGCGCTCAAGGCCGCCGATACGCTCGACGCCAAGGGCCTGTCGGCCACCGTCGCCGACCTGCGCTTCGCCAAGCCGCTCGACAGCGACCTGATCCGCAAGCTGATGCTCAGCCACGACGTCGTGGTGACGGTGGAGGAAGGCTCCATCGGCGGCCTCGGCGCCCATGTCCTCACCATGGCGAGCGACGAGGGCCTGACCGACGGCGGCCTCAAGATCCGCACGCTGCGTCTGCCGGACGTGTTCCAGGATCAGGACAAGCCCGATGCGCAATACGACGAAGCCGGGCTCAACGCCCCGCAGATCGTCGACACCGTGCTGAAGGCCCTGCGCCACAACAGCACCGGCGTGGAAGAAGCGCGGGCCTGAGCCTCCTCAGCGTGCGCACGCTGATCTATGCAGCCTTGGTTGTGGTGGCCCTGTACCTGTGCGGGGTCGGCCTGCTTTTCCTTTTCCAACGCACCCTGATCTACCCCGCGCCACAAGGCCCGCAGCCCATGCCTGCCGGTTTCGAAAATGTTTCGCTGAAGACTGCAGACAAATTGACGATAAAGGCTGCATGGCATCCAGGCGCGCCGGATAAGCCGACAATCATCTTCTTTCACGGCAATGGAGACAGTCTGCCGGGTGCTGCGGAGGCAACAAAACGGCTCGCAAAAGCTGGATACGGCATACTGCTGGCCGGCTATCGCGGCTATGGCGAAAACCCAGGCGAGCCGACCGAAGCCGGGTTGATGCGCGATGGCCGCGCCGCCCTCGCTTTCATTCGGCAGCAGGGCATCGAACCGGAGCGGCTTGTCTTTATGGGGGCTTCGCTGGGCACCGGTATCGCGACCCAGCTGGCTACCGAACAGAGCCCCGCCGCGCTGGTCCTTGTCTCACCTTACACGCGCTTACCCGACGTGGCCGCAGCCGCCTTCCCTTGGGCTCCAACCAACCGGCTGATGCTCGATCGCTTCGACAGCATCGACAAGATGGACAAAATCCGTGCGCCTGTGCTCGTCCTGCATGCCCGCAACGACAAGGTCATTCCCTACAAGCAGGGCGTGGCACTGGCCGAAGCTTTACCCGAAAGCACGCTGCTCAGTTTCGATGACGAAGGGCACCAATTGCAGTTCACGGCCCCTGCACAAACGGCCACAATCGCCTGGCTCGAAGCCAGAGGATTGTAGCCATCCGTTACAGGCTCTCCGAGCCGATGTTGCCTACCAGTCGTAAGCCTTGGGCAGATAGGTCCGATCCAGATCCTTGTAGCGATCGCGCAGGCGGGTCTGGTGATTTTCGAGCGGCTGCTTCACGCCGTCGATCCACACCTCTTGCGGTGCCGAGGACAATTCCAGCGGATCGCCGTCCCACAGCACCACGTCGCCCACGGCGCCCGGCGCCAACACGCCGGCCTTGCCGGCAAAGCCGCTGATCTCGGCCGGGACCGAGCTGATAGCGGCGAAGGCCTCGCCCCAGGTCAGGCCCGAAGCCCCCGGCAGCTTGGTGAGCGCGACGAGGTTGCCGGCCTGCTGCGCGGCATAGCGTGGCTGGTTGCCGCCGGTGAACATGCCGATGGCAACCTTGACGCCCGCCTTCTTCATGCGCCCGACGTTCGACTGCGTGGCCGCGAGCATTTCGAACTCGGCCGGCAGATCGCGCAGCGGCATGGTGATGACCGGAACACGTGCGGCGGCGATTTCCGGCGCGACCAGCCAGCCTTCGGCGGCCCCGACAAGCACGAGGTTCATCTTGGGAAACTCGCTCTTGAGAGAGAGCACCGCGCGGATGTCCGCAGCACGCTCGACGCCGACGTAGAGCGGCTCGCTGCCATCGAGCACCTTGGCGAGCGCCATGGCGTCGGGCCGGGTGAGCATGGCATCGCTCTGGCGCGCGGAGCCTGCCGGCAGCGCCGCCAGTTCCTTCGCCTCGCGCAAAGCGTTGCGCAGCGCGACATGCGCGGCGACGCGGCTGCCTCCGGCCAGACGCGCGCCCGCTTCGCCCAGTTCGACGAACTGGAAGGCGCGCGGCTTCATCACCAGCGCGGCATCATCGGCGAGGTCGATCACTGCGCCCTGCCCGGCAAAAATCGAGTTGCCGTTGAACGCGGCCACGCTCGCGCGGGTTACGCCACCGGCACGACTGATGGCGATGTGCTGGCTCGCCGGATTGAGCGCCGGCGTCACGTCCAGCGCCGCATTGAAGGGCGAATCGTCGGCTTCGGTGTCGTTGCTTTCCGACACCGCGCTCACGTCCCAAAGACCGAGATCGGTGACCGCCGAGAACAGGCCCGGCGTCACCCACTTGCCGGTGCCGTCGACTGTCGGGACCCCGGCCGGAACCGAAACGCCGGCCCCCGCGGCGACAACCTTGCCGCCCTGCACGAGGACGGTGGCATTCTCGATCGGCGCGCTGCCGTCGCCGGTCGCGACAGTGGCGTTGGTGATGGCAAGGTCCTGCGCCTGCGCGGCGAAAGGCAGTGCGAGTGCCGCCAGCGCGGCGGCGAATTGGGCGCGGCGGCTCATTTCACGTCTCCTTCGCCGGGCTGGCCAAGCTCGAAGTCGCTAACCGGGCGCAGCTTGGGATTGTCGGCATCGAACAGCATGGCGCCGTCGATCCAGACCTTTTCGGGGCGGGTGTAGACCGAGAGCGGATCGCCGTTCCACAGCACCACGTCGGCCATCTTGCCCTTTTCGAGGCTGCCGGTCTTGTCGGCGATGCCCATGGCCTTGGCCGGGTTGTAGGTGATCCAGCCGATCACCTGCGCGTCGGAAATGTCGATGCCGATCCGCTTGCCGGCGGCCTGTGCCTTGGCCGCTTCCTGATTGAGCCGCTGGATGCCGTTTTCATCGTCCGAGTGGATGATCACGCAGGCCCCCGCCTTGGCGATCAGCGCGGCGTTCTCGGGAATGCCGTCGTAGGCCTCCATCTTGAAGCCGTACCAGTCGGCCCAGACTGCCGAGCAGATGTCGTTCTGGCGCAGCAGATCACCGATCTTGTAGCTTTCGACCGCGTGATGGAAGGCGGAGACCTTGTAGCCCATCTCCTTGGCCATATCGATCACCAGCGCCATCTCGTCGGCACGGTAGCAGTGGTTCTGGATCAGGATCTCGCCGTCGAGCACGCCAACTAGCGTTTCCTTGCCCAGATCGCGATCCGCCTCGGCATCGTCCTTGTACGCCTTGGCATCGAGCCAGGTCTGGCGGTTGACCGCGAAGTTGCCCATGCGCGTGGAGGGCTTCTGCCCCCGGCTGCCATAGACGCGCTTGGGATTCTCGCCGCAGGCCATCTTCAGCGAATAGGGGGCATTCGGGAATTTCATGCCCTGCACCGTCAGGCTGGGCACGTTCTTGAGCGTGACCGAGCGGCCGCCCATGAGATTCGCCGAACCGGGCAGAATCATCAGGCTGGTAATGCCGCCATTGGCCAGCGCGCGGGTGAAGCCCGGGTCCTGCGGCCAGACCGAGTGCTCGGCCCAGACATCGGGGGTGGTCGGGCTGGTCGCCTCGTTGCCGTCCGAGTGCGCCCCGACGCTGGGTGTGGGATAGTCGCCGAGATGCGAGTGCGCGTCGATCACGCCGGGGGTGACGAACTTGCCGCGCGCATCGATCCGGTCGTAGCCTTCGGGCACGGCCATGTCGGCCCCGCCGATACCGACGAGCTTGCCATCGGCGAACAGCACCGTGCCGTTGTCGATCCGTCCGCCGCGCCCGTCATAGACGGTCGCGCCGACGAGCGCCGTGGGACGCCCGGGATAGGGCTTGTACGTGGACGGATAGGGCCGCTCGGCGGTTTCCTCGTCCTTCTTGTCCTTGCTTTTCGCATCGGCGGTTTGCGCGCTCAGCGACAGCGCCAGCCCCACTACGAGGCTTGCAGACCACCGCCGTACCCCTGGCAGTACCCTCATCACGATTTCCCCTGTTGGCCGCCGGACCAAGCCGGCGGCGCTTGCCCAGTCCTGTGTAATCAGCTCGATTTCAGCGTCGGATGCATGCCCGCTTCCTGCGCTTCCAGGCCCACTTCGCCCTCGCCTTCGAGATCGCGGTCCTCGAGCGTGTCGAGGTGCATCCAGCGCTTGACGATGGGCGAGAGCAGCAGGACGACGACGGCAATGCCGATCGTGACCCAGCCGATCTTGGTGTAGATCTGCAGCGTCAGTTCCTTGCTCATCTCGCCGCCTTCGCCGCCGGTCGCTTCGCCGATCTTGCCGGCCACGAAGTTGCCGACCGCGGTCATGTAGAACCAGGCGCCCATGATGAAGCTGCCGAGATGCAGCGGCGCAAGCCGCGTCATCGCCGAAAGGCCGACGGGCGACAGGCACAGCTCACCGGTGGTGTGCAACAGGTAGATCAGGAAGACGAAGACGACCGAGGTCATCACCGCCGGATCGCCGGTGCCCGCACCCCACACGAAGACGAGGAAGCCAAGACCGACCTGGACCAGCGCGAAGCCGAACTTGGCCGGGGCCGACGGCTCCCAGCCGCGCTTGCCGAGCCACTGCCACAGGCCTGCGAAGATGGGGCCGAACAGCACGATGTAGATAGGGTTGATCGACTGGAACAGGCTGGTGGGCACGCCGCCGCGGTCCACGAACTTGTCGGTGTAGAGGCTGAGCGAGCCGCCCGCCTGTTCGAACAGGCCCCAGAAAACCGGGTTCAGCGCGATCAGGAAGAGGATCGCGAAGATGCGCTCGCGCGCCTCCTTGGGCAGCTTGAACGCTTCGTAGAGCGTGTAGGCGAGCATCGCGATGCCGGTGACGATCAGCAGCGACTGGATCACGTCGACGTACTGGATCAGGAACCAGATGACCGCGACCGAACCTGCACCGACAGCATAGAGCGCCGTTTCGCTCTTTTTCGCCAGCGGCACCGGCGGTTCGCCGTTTCCGCGCAGGGCTGGCTTGCCGGCGATGAAAATGAGCAGGCCGAGCACCATGCCGATACCGGCGAGGCCGAAGCCCCAGGACCAGCCGATCGTCTCGCCCAGATAACCGACGAGGATCGTACCGAGCGCGGCGCCCGTGTTCACGCCCATGTAGAAGATCGTATAGGCCGCATCGCGCCGGTTATCGCGCATCGAGTAGAGCTGGCCGACGATCACCGAGATATTGGCCTTGAGGAAGCCCGAGCCGACGATAATCAGCGCCAGCGCGAACCAGAACACGTTGATCGCCGGATCCGCCTGCTTGACGGCCGGATCGGTGACGTTCTGCAGGCCCTCGTAGGCCATGAACAGGTGGCCGAGCGCGAGGACGAGGCCGCCGAACAGCACCGCCTTGCGCTGCCCCAGCCAGCGGTCAGCCAGATAACCGCCCAGCACCGGGGTGATGTACACCAGACTGGTATAGGCGCCGTAGATCAGGCTCGAATCGCTGTCACTGAACAGCCAGAATTTGGTGAGATAGAGGATCAGCAGCGCCCGCATGCCGTAGTAGGAGAAACGCTCCCACATCTCGGCATAGAACAGAACGAAGAGGCCCCGTGGGTGACCGACGAATTCCTCGCTCTTGCGGGTGGCGATCAAACCGCCGATTGCGAGTACGATAAACAGGGCCACGGCGGCGATTGCCGCGATCCAGTCACCCTCTGTCCAGCTTGCGATGTCCTTCATGCGACGTCTTGTTGTCCTTTGTCATCCCGTAGGGAGGTCCTGAAGGGTGGGCAGGTTAGCAACCAAAACCGGGCTGTAAATGGGGTCCTGCGGATCGCACACGCCCGCCGCCGGGCACTCTCCGGTCGATTCGCACTATATTCCCATGAGGCATTGCGCGAATGGGGGCAGAATGGCATTTTCATGACCATTGAGTGGCGTGACTTGCGTAATTTTATGATTCGCTAGGGTTTTGCCGATTTTTTCGCGGGGGATGCAGAATGATCAGGTCCGAGCTGCTGCAGGCACTGGGCAAGGATAATCCCGAGTTGCGCGCCGAGGATGTCGAGCGTGCGGTCGACACCTTCTTCGAGGAAATCACCCAGCGTCTGGCCGATGGCGGCCGCGTCGAGCTGCGCGGCTTCGGCGCCTTCTCCACGCGCCATCGCGAAGGCCGCAAGGGGCGCAACCCGCGCACCGGCGAAGCGGTCGACGTTCCCGAAAAGCGTGTGCCCTATTTCAAGCCGGGCAAGGAAATGCGCGCCAAGCTCAACGCCGACTGAATCCCTTCAGCAATTTAAGCATGGCAGCCCATTGCCGGGCTTCGCGCGATCTGCCAGACCGCGCCGGCCTTGTCGTGCGGGCGTGGCGGAATGGTAGACGCCGGGGACTTAAAATCCCCTGAGCTTTGCTCGTGCGGGTTCGAGTCCCGCCGCCCGCACCATCTCTACTTTAATGCAAAAGCTCCCGTTCGTGTCGAGCGAAACCGATGCGTTCCAGATCAGGCCGGTCGGAACTTCATCGCCGCGCCATTCATGCAATAGCGCTTGCCAGTGGGCGGAGGGCCGTCATCGAAGACATGGCCGAGATGGCCGCCGCAGCGCGCGCAGTGCACTTCGGTACGCGGGTAGCCGAGCTTGTAGTCGGTCGAGGTGCCGATCGCGCCGGGCAGCGGTTTCCAGAAGCTCGGCCAGCCGGTGCCGCTCTTGTACTTGGTCTTCGACGAATAGAGCGGATGGCCGTCTGCCGCGCACACGAAGGTGCCGGCGCGCTTCTCGTCGTTGAGCGGTGAGGAATAGGGGCGCTCGGTCCCCGCTTCGCGCAGGATGCGGAACTGCTGCGGGGTGAGCCGCTTGCGCCATTCCTCCTTGGTGAAGTGCACCGGATAGGTCTTCGCCTCGGCATCGCCGCTGCCGCAGGCGGACAGGACCGGCAGGGCCGCACCGGCTCCCAGCCAGACCAGCATCTGACGGCGCGTGGCGGCATGGGGCATGTCGGCTCTCCTTCATCTTCCTGCGGGACTATACCCTAACGTCCCCTGCCTCGGGGAGATCCCGCCAGAAACAATTCGAAGGGGCAGCCGAAAAGGTTACACGCCCGCAGCGGACTTTTCGACGTTGTCTGCCGAACGCGCCTTCCGGCGGCCGCGTGATCCTTTCGTCTTCGCGCGCGGCGGGCCCGATTTCATCACGCGCTTGCGGAACAGGGCCGAGCCTGCCCGCACCAGCACGGCGACGCACAGGACCTGCCATGCGAGCGCAGCCACGTGGGGCCACAAGGCGGGGTCCTGCGCCGCCCGAGCCAGCATGGCAAAGGGCGAGGAGAACGGGAAGACCACCGAGAACAGCTCGACCGCACTGCCCGGCTGCGTCATCGCGAAAGTCGCAAGGAAGAAGACCATGAGCTGCATCATCGTCACCGGCATCGAGAGCGTCTGCACTTCGCGCACGGTCGTCGCCATCGAACCGATCGAGAGGAACACCGCGCCGAGCAGCAGGTAGGCCATGGCGAAATAGGTCACGCCCAGCCCGATCAGCAGCGGCCAGCCGACGGCGGGTGTCGGCAGTTGCGGAATGGCCGATCCGGCACCGAGATAGATCAGTGCGCCGACGCCGCCCCAGACCGAGATTCCGACCAGCGAGACCGCGAGCATGGCGAAGAGCTTGCCGTAGAACACCGAATCCATCGGCACCGCTGCCGCCAGCACCTCGATGATCTTGTTGCCCTTCTCCTCGACGAGATTGGACAGGACCATTCCGGCGAGCATCATCGTCAGCAGGAAAAGCATCATCTGCGCGGCCTGCGCGGTCTTGAGGCGTCCGGCGCGCTCGCTGGCGTTGCTGGTCGCAGTGGCGCGGAACGCCACTTCGGGCCAGGGCTGCAAGTCGCCCGCGCGGGCCTGCGCCGCCACCATCGCCACCGCGCCGCTCCATCCGTGGATCTGCCCGCCGGGCCCGGTCAGCACCGGCGCGGAGGGCGTGCCCGAAAGGACGGCGGCAATATTGGCCTGACGCCCCGCGAAGGCATCGGCGGGATCGTAGGCCTCGCCCGGCTCCAGCCGTCGCACCACCGTGAACTTGGGCAGGCCATTGCCCAGCCGGTCCGCGAGGGCATCACGGGCCTGCACCATGGCATCGGCATCGGCACTTTCCATGACCACGCCGACTTCGGGCTGCGCCGCGGTCTGGTCGACGCGATTGCCGATACTGCCGGCCAGTCCGCCGACGATCACCGGGAACAGCGGGCCGAGCAGGAAGAAGAAGAACGTGCGCGAAAACAGGATCGCCACGAAGTCACGCCGGGCAATCACCCAGGCAGCGGCGAGGACCGAGAGGCGGCCGGACTGGCGGGTCTGGGTCATCGGCGCATCTCCTCGGGCGATTCCTCTTCCAGCGCGCGCGCCGCCGCTTCGCCGGCAATGGCGACGAAGGCGTCGTGGAGCCCCGCGCGCTCGATGGAGAGCGAGAGAATCCCGGCCTCGCCTTCGATCAGTGCGCGCAGCAGCGGCTCGATGCCGGTTTCGGGCAGCGGGAAGTACCAGAACGCGCCGCCGTCGCTCTTGCCGTCACGGCGCAGATCGGCGGGCAGCGCGGCACGCCACGGGCCGTCGCCGCTGCGGGTTTCGAGGCGGACCTGCGCCGGAATGCGATCGCGCGCGACATCGACCGGCCCGGCGAACGGGACCTTGCCGCCGGCGATGATCGCCACATCGTCGCACAACCGCTCGGCATGGGCGATGACGTGGGTGGAGAAAATCACGGTGGTGCCGTCTTCGGCGAGCCCGCGCATCATGCGTTCGAGCTTGCCCTGGTTGATCGCATCGAGGCCGGAGAACGGCTCGTCAAAGACAACCAGCCGCGGCTTGTGCACCAGCGTACCGAGGATCTGAACCTGCTGCGCCATACCCTTGGAAAGCTGACGGATCTGGCGGTCGGCAGCATAGCCGAGGCCGTGCTGCTCCAGCAGTTCGCGCCCGCGACGGCGACCTTCCTTGAGGGGCAGCCCGCGTAGGGCACCGACGAAGGCAATGGCATCGACCGCCTTCATCGCCGGATAGAGCCCACGCTCCTCGGGCAGATAGCCGATGGTGTGCGCCACGTCGTGCGGGCGATCCGCGCCGAGCACGCGGCGATAGCCTTCGTCCGGATCGATGATGCCCAGCAGCATGCGCAGCGTCGTGGTCTTGCCCGCGCCGTTGGGGCCGAGGATGCCGTAAACCGCGCCTTCGGGGACAGAGAGGTCCACGCCGTCAACAGCCGTGAAGCCGTCGAAACGCTTGATGAGCCCGCGTGCCTCGATCGCCAGAGGGCGGGGGGAGGCTGATCCGTTGCCGTGCATCGGCCAATCTCCTACTTCTGCCTTCATGACGTCCCCCAGTCCTATCTCGCGCCGCACTAGTGGCGCAGGTCCGGTTAAGACCACGCTAAACGCCTTCGCACAGGATATCGAGGCCCGCGCGCGCGAACTCGGCTTCTGCGCATTCGGCGTGGCTTCGGCCGAAACGGATGCAGACCGCGAGGCCCGCCTGGACAGCTGGCTGCAGCACGGCATGCACGGCACGATGGGCTGGATGGAAGAGCGCGCCCATCACCGCCGCTCGCCGCAAGGGCTCTGGCCCGAAGCGCGCAGTGTGATTGCACTGGGCATGAGCTACGCGCCGTCGCACGATCCGCTGAGCCTTGCCGAGGTGCCCGATCACGGGCGCATTTCCATCTACGCGCAAGGCGCGGACTATCACGACACGGTGAAGAAGGCGCTCAAACATCTCGCGCGCTGGATCGTCGCCGAGGCGGAGAAGCGCGGGCTCGGCGAGGCCGGCGTCAAGGTGTTCACCGATACCGCGCCGGTCATGGAAAAGCCGCTCGGCGCCGCCGCCGGCCTCGGCTGGCAGGGCAAACACACCAACATGGTCAGCCGCGATCACGGCTCATGGCTGTTCCTCGGCGAGATCTACACGACGCTCGAGCTGCCGGTATCGGAGACGGGCCGCGACCGCTGCGGATCGTGCCGTGCCTGTCAGGATGTGTGCCCGACCGATGCCTTTCCCGAACCCTACAGGCTCGATGCCCGCCGCTGCGTGAGCTACCTCACCATCGAGCACAAGGGGCCGGTGCCCGAGGATCTGCGCGAGGGGCTGGGCAACCGCATCTACGGCTGCGACGATTGCCTTGCCGTGTGCCCGTGGAACAAGTTCGCCGAAACCGCACACACCATGAAAGCCTTCCTGCCGCGCGCAGAACTGACGGCGCCGCCACTGGCGGACCTGCTCACGCTCGACGACGCGGGCTTTCGCAAGCTGTTCTCGGGCAGCCCGATCAAGCGGATCGGTCGCAACCGCTTCGTGCGCAATTGCCTCTATGCGGCAGGGAATAGCAAAAGGCCCGACCTGCTGCCGCAGGTCGAGCCCTTGCTAGACGATCCGGACCCGGTGGTGGCCGATGCCGCCGCGTGGGCCCGCGGCTGCCTTACAGCAGTTCCTTGAGCGGCACGTCCTTGTCGGACAGCTTCCCGAGATCGGGCGAAGCGCCCGCTTCGACCAGCTTGCGGCCCTGAACGTAGTCCTTCACCGCATTCACGCAGTCCAGCGCGACGACCTTGCCCTGCTTCAGGTAGACCACCGAGAAGGCGCGTTCGTCCGGGTTGCCGCGGATCACGGTCTTGTCGAAGCCCATGTTGATGCCCGCCGTCTGCAGCCGCAGATCGTACTGGTTGGACCAGAACCACGGGAAGGCATGATAGGGCTTCTCGTCGCCGCACAGCGCCTTGGCCACGCAAGTCGCCATGTCGTTGGCATTCTGCACCGATTCGACGCGCATCACGTTGCCGCCGGCATATTCGCAGGCGAAGGCCGCGCAATCGCCGACGGCGTAGATGTCCGGCAGCGTCGTGCGGCAGTATTCGTCGACGTCGACGCCGTTCGCGCCCGAGGCGCCTGCCGCGATCAGCGGACCGACGGCGGGCACGATACCGATGCCGACTATCACCGCCTCGGCGGGAATCACTTCGCCGCCCCCCAGCTTGACGCCGGTGACCTTGTGGCCGTCGCCCTCAAGGCATTCGACCATGACCTCGGTACGCAGATCGACGCCGTGGTCGCGGTGTTCCTTCTGGTAGAACTCGGAAAGCTCCTCACCCGCGACGCGTGCCAGCACGCGTGGCAGCGCTTCGAGCAGCGTGACGTTGAGGCCCATCTTCGACAGCACCGCTGCCGCTTCGAGGCCGATGTAGCCGCCGCCGACAACGACGATGTTCTTCGTGCCATCGTCGACTTCAGCCATCAGCCTATCGCAATCCTCGCGGGTGCGCACGGCATGGACACCGGCCAGATCCGCGCCCGAGCACGACAGGCGACGCGGATCGCCGCCGGTGGCCCAGATCAGCTTGCCGTAGCCGAAGGTATCGCCGTTCGAGAGCGTGAGTTCATGCGCCTCGGGATCGACCTTGGTAACTTCGGTGCCGAGCTTGAACTCGACTTCCTTCTCGGCCCAGAACGTCGGCGGGCGGATGTACAGCCGGTCGAACGTCTTCTCGCGCGCGAAATACTCCTTGGAGAGCGGCGGGCGCTCGTAAGGATATTCCGGCTCGCGGCCGATGACAGTGATGGTTCCTTCGAAGCCGTTCTGACGAAGGGCGATCGCACATTGCGCCCCGCCGTGCCCTGCTCCAACGATAACGACGTCTGCTTTGCTCATGGCCGCTCCCGATCCAGTAATTTTCGCTTGCGGTCAATGCCCCTGACGCAATTGTCTTTCCCTGATCAGGATCAATGCGTCAGGCCAATGCGTCCATGGTCAATTCAAGCGAGCGCTGCTGGGCAGCCGGGTCAAACGTGGCGACGCCGACGATGAGTTCGTCCGCCTGGGTGCGCTCGACAAAAGCGTCGATTTCGCTGCGCACGGTCTGCGGCGTGCCGATCGCGCTGACCGAGCGGACCTGCCCGAGCATGTCGCGCGCGGCCTGCGGCAGCGTCTCGCGGTAACCGCGCACCGGCGGCTTCAGCTTGCCGGGCGTACCGCTGCGCAGGGCGACGAAGCTCTGGTCGGTCGAGGAGGCCTGATACCACGCCTCTTCGTCGGTATCGGCGGCGAGCACGTTGATCGCGGCCATGAAGTGCGGCCGGTCGAGGACCTGAGAAGGCTTGAACTTCTCGCGATACATCGCGGCCGCCTGATCGAGCAGCGCGGGCGCGAAATGCGAGGCGAAGGCGTAAGGCAGGCCGAGCATCGCCGCGAGCTGCGCGCCGAACAGGCTCGATCCCAGAATCCACATGTCGACGTCCGCCCCCGAGGCCTGCGGCGAGGCAACGCCGCCCACGGCCTGCCCGGCAAAGCGGGCCTGCAGTTCGACCACGTCCTGCGGGAAATGATCGGCAGCGCCGACGATATCCTTGCGCAGGGCATTGGCCAGCCGCCCGTCCGCGCCGGCAGCCCGGCCCAGCCCGAGATCGACCCGGCCGGGAAACAGCGCTGCCAGCGTGCCGAACTGCTCGGCGATCACGTAGGGATTGTGGTTGGGCAGCATGATGCCGCCGGCGCCGATGCGGATCGTGCTGGTCGCATTGCCGAGGTGGGCCAGAACGACCGAGGTCGCACCTCCCGCGATCCCCTCCATGCCATGGTGCTCGGCCACCCAGTAGCGCTTGTACCCGGCGCGTTCGGCGACTTGCGCGGTCTGCGTCGTGATCGCCAGGGCATCGGCGACAGTGCCGCCTTCGCGCACGGAGACGAGATCGAGGACCGAGAGAGGAATCATGGTTTCGCGGTACTTTCGGGTCCGAGTTGGGAGATATACTGCTTGGCCGTCGCCGCTGCGGGGCTGTCGGGCGCCATTTCCAGCACCGAGCGCCAGGAATGCCGCGCCGCGCCGTCGTTGCCCGCCAGTACGGCGATCACCCCGGCCTCGAGCCCGATTTCGGGATCGCGCGGGGAAAGCTGCGCGGCTTTCTCGATCTGCGCCTGCGCTTCGATCAGCTTGTTCTGGCGGCGCGAGAGCGTGGCCGAGAGCAGCCAGGCCTGCGCATTGTCGGGCTCGGCCTCGCGGGCCTGCGCCAAGGCCGCCGCGGCTTCGCCCGGCTGCTTCACCGCCACGAGCGCACGGGCCCGGTCGAGCGCGATCGATGCGGTCAGTTCGGTGTCACCGGCCTGTTTGGCTTCGCTTGCCGCTGGTGCCAGCAGACCCAGCGCCTGTCCGGGCTCGCCTTCGGCAAGCGCGGCATTGCCTGCCATGGCGCCGAGCCGCGCGCGGCTGGCATGGTCGTCTTCCCCGGCGGCATCGCGCGCGGTTACGAAAGCCTCGCGCGCCTGATCCCAGCGTCCGAGATCGCTCAGCGCGACGCCGAGGCACAGTCCGGCGCGCACGCGTTCGCGGCCGATGGCATCCGCCATGGCATCGCGCGCCAGCTGCGCCGACCGCTCCGGGTCCTTGTCGACCGAGTTGAGGCAACCCACGGCCGGACGCGAGGAAGGCAATGCGACTTCCATCGCTTCCTGCTCGCGCCGCTTGCGATCCGCGTCGGCCTTCTTCTCGACGATCTCGCGCGGCAGGGCCGAGGCGTAGGGATTGTTGAGGTCGAAAGGCGCGGCCTGCGCCAGCAGCAAGGGAAGCACGAATGTAAGCGGCATGAAGCGACTCCGGTCAGGCTTCCGCCGTACCGCGAGGCAGGATCATCTCGGCTACTGTCCGCAGCAGCAGCGCTATGTCGGAGTCGCGGGAAAGGCGGTGATCCCCGTCCTTGATCAGCGTGACCTGCACATCGGCTGAACGAAGCTTCTCCGCCAGTTGCAGCGAAATCTCCCAGGGCACGTCGGGATCGCGCTGGCCGTGGAGCAGACGCACCGGGCAATCGAGCGCGATCTCACCCTCGAGCAGCAGGTTCGCCTGCCCGTCCGCCCAGAAACCGGGATGCGTCGGGGTCGGTTCGGGGCCGTAGGGGTTGTCCTCGTAGATCGTCTCGCCGTCGGCCAGCAGCGCCTTGTCCATCTGCGGGATGCCCCATTCGGTGAAATCCGGCGCAGGCGCGATGCCGATCAGGCCCTTGAGCTTGTCGCCCAGCGCAAGCCCCGCCAGCAGCATCAGCCAGCCGCCCATCGACGAGCCGATCAGCACGACGCCCTTGATGCTCAGCGCTTCGATCAGCGCGAGGATCTCTTCCTTCCAGCGGGTCAGGCTGCCGTCCGCGAAGTCGCCGCCGCTCTCGCCGCATCCGGAATAATCGAGCAGCAGGCAGGCAACGCCGGTGGCCTCTGCCATCTCAAACACCGCGGTCGCCTTGCCGCCCGCCATGTCGGACATGTAGCCGGGCAGGAACACGAGCGCGGGGCCCTGACCGGGCGTGAAGCGGTAGGCGATCTCTCGCCCGTCGGGCATGGCATGAATGCGTGTCTGGGTCATGGCCGCGATAGTGGGGACCGCGAGCGGGAAGGACAACCCGGCACGGACAAGACGCTCAGGGCATTCACAAAGATAATGCGATCTTAAACACCGCCCGCTACACCTCCCGCCGTCATGAGCGCTCAGGTCATCCGCTTCCCCTCTCCGCCCTCACCGCTCGCGCAGCGGCTCGAATGGTTCGGGACCGAACGCTCGGTGCTGCTGGCGATCTGGGCGCTCTATTTCGCGCTGCGCGTCGCCGTGCTGATGATCGACGTGGCGCCGACATCGGATGCGGAGTGGTACTACATCCGCGCCGTCAGTCTGGCCGCGGGCAACGGCTACCTCGACAATGCCGGTGCGCCTACCGCGTTCTGGCCGCCGGGCTGGCCGATCGCGCTGTCGCTGGTGTTTTCGCAGTTCGGCGCCTCGACGGTGGTGCTCGGCCTGTTCAATCTCGTGAGCGCGATGCTTATCGGACTGCTGACGCTTGCCCTTGGGCGTCGGCTGTTCGGATCGGAAGCGGCGGCACGCGCCGGGCTGCTGCTGCTGGCAGTCTATCCCAATGCAATCGGCTATGTGCCGCTGGCGCTGACCGAAGTGTTCTACACCATGCTGCTGATGGCGGGGTGCTGGGCAATCGTTACGCGCACCAGCCGCTGGCAGCTGGTCGGCGCCGGGCTGATCTTCGGCTTCGCCACGCTGGTAAAAGCGCAGACGGTGGTGGTGATCCCGCTGCTCTTCGCCATCGAGTGGCTGCGCCAGCGGAATATTTGGCAGCGTTTCCCGCGCCTGTTCGGCGAAGGGCTGCTGGTGCTGGGCGTCGCCATTCTGACCGTCCTGCCATGGAGCATCCGCAACCACGCGCAGCTCGACCACTGGGTGATGATCTCGACCAACGGCGGCTACACGCTGCTGACCGGCAACCACGACACCGCGACCGGCGACTACACCCCCGATGCACCAGTGGTGAAGGAGCTGATGGCCCGGCCGGGGCTCGACGAAGTGAGCCGCGATGCCGAAGCCAAGCGCCTCGGCCTCGAATGGATCGAGCAGAATCCCGGCAAGTTCCTCGCGCTCGCCCCGAAAAAGCTGATGCGCCTGTGGCTGCCCGATGGCGAGGCCGAATGGGCCTATCAGGGCGGCGCGCCGGGGTATGATCGCTTCGAAGCGGTGTACCGCGCCGTGCGCTACGCCAACCAGGCCTACTACGCCGTACTGATGCTGGCCTTCGCCGCCGCTTTCTTCGTCATGCTGATGAAGCGGCACCGCGACGGGCAGCGCTGGATCGGCTGGTGGCTCCTGCCCTATGGCATCGCGCTCTACCCGACGCTGATCTGCGTCGTCTTTTCCGGCCAGTCGCGCTTTCACTATCCGGTCATGCCCTTCGTGTGCATCACCGCCGGCTGGCTTGTCGTCCACCTGCTGAACCGCCGCGCGGACCGCACCGGCTGATCGGCGCCGGGAACGCGAATGCCCCCCGCACGTTCCCGCTGCATGGCTTCGAAAAAGGACCGCGCCCGGCGCCTGATCGCCGATCATGGCACTACCTATGCCGAGGAGATCGGCATTGCCCTGCATCGCAACGAGCCGATGCCGCTGTTCCAGTGGCTGGTCGCCTGCCTGCTGTTCAGCGCCCGGATCAGCGCGCGGCAGGCGGTCGAGGCGGCGCGTGCGCTCAACGAGGCGGGGCTGACCACGGTCGACCATATGTGTGATGCAAGCTGGGAAGAGCGCGTGAAAGTGCTCAATGAACACGGCTATGCCCGCTTCGACGAAAGCACCTCGACCAAGCTCGCGAAGACCGGCGCGCTGCTCAAGGAACGCTATGGCGGCGACTTGCGCAAGCTTCGCGAGGCAGCCGGCGGCGATGGCGCCCGCATCCTCGAGCTGCTGCAGGAATTCAACGGAATAGGCCCGCTAGGTGCCGAGATCTTCGCGCGCGAGGCGCAAGCGGTCTGGGATGAATTGCAGCCCTTTGCCGACCGGAAGGCGCTCGATGTCGCGCGCGGGATAGACCTGGGAGATGACGCCCGCGAACTGGCGGATCTGGTCGGTCCGTCCGATCTCCCGGCGCTTCTCACCGCGCTCGTGCGGGCAGACCTGGCCGGTTGCGAGCACGAATATGCGCGCGCCCGGCAGGTCAGTTGAGAAGCGGAACGGCCGACTTCACGAAAACGTGGATGCTGCCCGAAGGCGACTGCCTGACCTCGACCTGCTGCGGCTGCGGTTCCACATCCTCCAGCAGATGAACCGCACCGACTGTAGCCGCCAGTCCGCAGGCCCCCGCGATCCACACGGCCAGGGGCTTTCCGGCAATATCGAGACGGCGCTTGGGCCCGTTCATTGTTCGTCCTCCCAAAGGAAGATGTCTTCGATCGCCATACCGAACAATGCGGCGATCCGGAAGGCGAGAGGCAGAGAGGGGTCGTATTTTCCCGTCTCCACGGCGTTGACGCTCTGACGCGAAACCTCGAGCTGTGTCGCCAGATCCTGCTGGCTCCACCCGCGCTCGGCACGCAGCACGCGAAGGCGGTTCTTCACGCGCACCCCGCATCGCCGAGCGTCAGCTTGTTCCACAGCCCGCCAAAGCCCAGGCCGAAGCACCAGATCGGAAAAACCCAGAAGAGGGGCAGTTCCGGTACCGTGGTAAACATCTCCAGAGTACCCCAGACGCTGCAGATCGCCAGCGTAAGCGCCGTGGCAAACATGGCCTTGCGCACTTCAAGCATGCGCAGGTACTCGTCCTGAATCTCTATGTAGAGCCTCGCAATCGCCCAGATCATTCCCAGCACGGCAAGGCCGGGCAGCAAGGCAATCGCCACGTTGGCCACACTCACCGGTGCATCCCTGTCGAGCAGGCGGTTCGCCGCGAAGGTGGCGGCGAGATATAGCCCCCCGCTACCGAACAGCCGGTAGAAGTACCGTCGCTGCACCGGATTGCCCTTAAAGCCCATGCCCATTTTCAACAGTGCCCCTTGCGAGCGCGAACCGCGGCCATCGCCGGCAGTGCGAGAATTGCAGCGATCGTGGCCCCGTCAGGCAGGACATCGAGACCGTTGAGCAGCGCTACGGCGAGAACGGCCAGCGCCCAGAGAATGGCGGTGGTGCGTGACATGATGAAAAGCTCCCTTCACTTTGTGTAAAGGTCACTTGCCATGATTCGCGCATCCATGTCAAGCATACATGACATTGCGTCGTGCACCCTTGTCATAGAGGCAATAGCGGATGACATTTCCGCGATCGGTCGCTACATCGATCGGCATGACGCAGCAGCGCACCACGACTAGCACCACCACTACCCGGCACGCCCGGGCACGGTTGGTCGCGGCCTGAACGCGCAGCCACCGTCGCCCGGGGTTCGGGCGGCTGGCGTCACCTCCCGAACGGACAAAATTAGCTGACGCCGAAGCTTCACCCGCGCGCGTGCCTGTGCCATGGCCCGCCTGCTGGAAACGGAAAGACGAGTTTCGATGTCCGAGATGTTCAAGATCAGCCTGCCCGACGGTTCGGTTCGCGAGATGCCCGAAGGCTCGACCCCGGCGGATGTCGCCGCCGCGATCGGCCCCGGCCTCGCCAAGGCCGCGCTTGCCGCGAAAGTCGACGGCGAGATGGTCGACCTCTCCCGGCCCTTCACGGGCGATGCCGAACTGGCGCTGGTCACCGGCCGCGACGAGGAAGAGGCGCTCGAACTCGCCCGCCACGACTTTGCCCACGTGCTGGCCGAGGCGGTGCAGGCGCTCTGGCCCGGCACGCAGATCACCTTCGGTCCGGCGACCGACGACGGGTTCTACTACGACGTCATGGCCCCCGCCTCGCGCGAGCCTTTCGGCATGGACGATCTTCCCGCCATCGAGGAAAAGATGCGCGAGATCATCAAGGCCGACAAACCGCTGCGCCGCGAAGTCTGGACCCGCGAGGACCTGATCGCCAAGTGGAAGGCGGACGGCGAGCAGTTCAAGGCCGAATGGGCCGCCGAACTACCCGGGGACGAGGATCTGACGGTCTACTGGTCGGGCGACGACTGGCTCGACATGTGCCGCGGGCCCCACCTGCCCAGCACAGGCAAGCTCGATCCGCAGGCCTTCAAGCTTATGCGCGTCGCCGGTGCCTACTGGCGCGGCGACCAGAAGAACGCGCAGCTCACGCGCATCTACGGCACCGGCTGGCTCAACAAGAAGCAGCTCAACGCGCACCTCACGCGCCTCGAGGAAGCCGCCAAGCGCGACCACCGCAAGCTGGCGGGCGAGATGGACCTGTTCCACCTCCAGCCCGAAGCGCACGGTTCGGTGTTCTGGCACCCCAAGGGCTATGTGATCTGGCGCGAGCTGGAAGCCTACATGCGTCGCGCCATCGACGGTGCCGGCTACCGCGAGGTAAAGACCCCGCAGGTCATGGACGCGCGCCAGTGGGAGCAGTCCGGCCACTGGGGCAAGTACCGCGAGAATATGTTCGTCATCCCCGACGAAGTGCCCAATACCGAGGACGAGGGTCCGCTGGTCTCCGACGAGGCCGACTGGATGGCGCTCAAGCCGATGAACTGCCCGGCGCATGTGCTGATCTTCCGCCAGGGCATCAAGTCCTACCGCGAGCTGCCGCTGCGCCTCTACGAGAACGGCTGCTGCCACCGCAACGAGCCGCACGGCGCGCTGCATGGTCTCATGCGCGTGCGCCAGTTCACGCAGGACGACGCGCATATCTTCTGCCGCGAGGACCAGATCGTCGACGAGGTGCAGGCGTTCTGCGAACTGGCGAACCGCGTCTACCAGGACTTCGGCTTCAGCTATTCGATCAAGCTGGCGCTGCGCCCGGAAAACCGCATCGGCAGCGACGAGCTGTGGGACAAGGCCGAGCAGGAACTGCGCGATGCCGTGGAGCGCGCCGGGCTTGCCTCCGACGAATACGGCTGGGAGGAACTGCCGGGCGAAGGCGCATTCTATGCGCCAAAGCTGGAATGGCACCTTACCGATGCGATCGGCCGCACCTGGCAGGTCGGCACAATCCAGTCCGACCGCATGCTGCCTGAGCGCCTCGATGCCAGCTACATCGGCGAGGACGGCGAGAAGCACCGCCCGGTCATGCTGCACCGCGCGATCTTCGGCTCCTATGAGCGCTTCATCGGCATCCTGATCGAGCACTTCGCCGGCAAGCTGCCGGTCTGGCTCGCTCCGGTGCAGGCGGTGGTCGCCACCATCGTCTCCGATGCGGACAGCTATGCGCAGGACGTGACCGCGAAGCTGAAGGCCGCAGGCGTGCGCGTCGAGACCGACCTGCGCAACGAGAAGATCAACTACAAGGTGCGCGAACACTCGCTGAAGAAGATCCCGCACCTGCTGGTCGTCGGCAAGCGCGAGGCGGAGGAAGGCACTGTCGCCCTGCGCACGCTGGGCGAACAGCAGCAGAAGGTCATGAGCATCGACGAGGCGATCGCGATGCTGAAGGGCGAGGCGACAGCGCCGGACTTGCGGTGACAGGAACGTTTCGAGAAACGCCGCTTTCCGCGTAAATGGGACGCGGCAAATTCGGGTGGACCTTACACTCATCGTCGCCCCCGCGAAGGCGGGGGCCCGCTTCTGGCGGCACATCGGAACGATGGCGTGACTAGCGGGATCCCCGCCTTCGCGGGGATGACGAAAATCGTGATACTGCGTGTCGTGCCGTGATCCGAGAAGAGGAGAGAATATGATCAAACGTGAACTCCTCGACACCGCCTGGGTCCCCGGCGGCGAGAAGCTCGAGCTGTTCAGGCACGACAAGGACTACATGATCGTGCTCGGCCACAACGAGCTGATGTCGACGCGCAAGTGGGGCTCGGAAGAGGCCCTCGCGACGATGGCACTGGAACGCATCGGCAATCCGAAGCGGCCGACGATGCTGATCGGCGGCTACGGCATGGGCTTCACCTTGCGCGCGGCGCTCAAAATGCTGCCGGAGAATGCCGAAGTCACTGTCGTCGAACTCGTGCCCGAGATCATCGAATGGGCGCGTGGGCCGATGGCGGAGTTGGCGGCAGGCTGTCTCGACGATCCGCGCGTCAAACTGGTGATGGGCGATGTCGCGACGTTCATCGAAGCCGCCCAGGGCGACTACGATGCGATCCTGCTCGATGTCGACAACGGTCCCGACGGTCTGGTGCGCGAGGACAACAACGTTCTCTATTCGAAGACCGGCCTGCGCGCCGCCAAGCGCGCGCTCACACCCGACGGTGTGCTCGCGATATGGTCGGCGGGTCCCGACCCGGCGTTCACGCGCCGTCTGGAACGTGCGGACCTCAAGGTCGACGAAATGAAAGTCGCCTCGCGCAGCAACGGCAAGGGGCCCAAGCACGTGATCTGGTTCGCTACCAAGAAGTAACATCACGCAAAAAAATGGGGCGGCCCGTCACGAGGCGGGGCCGCCCGAAAGTTGGGGAGAAGCGGTTCACACCAAGGCCGAGACATCGGCGGCGGTGCAAGACCGGCAAGCAGCCTTTTCTGCCAGGTGAGCCTCAGCGACATTGATCGCTGTCAATAGATGCAAACGGGTTCATTTTTCTCGGGACGTTTTCCTTGGCGTCCGCGAACTTGATTCAAATCAAAGCTAGCAGCCCCATCGACTCGGTATCAAGTCAACAACACTGTTGATTAAGACCTGAGGATGGCTGCAATGACGATCTACAAACCGACCGAATGTCCCCCCGCCTCCGAGATCGACATCCCGGCGCTGCGCGAGAAGTACCGCAAGGAACGCGATCGCCGCATCCGGAAGAACCACAATGACCAGTACATCTCTGCGGATGGCAAGTACGCGGACATCTACGAAGTCGATCCCTATACACCCGTCGCGCCGCGCGATCCGATCACCGGTGAAACCGACGTCGTGATCCTGGGCGCGGGCTATTGCGGCATGATGGTCGCCGCTCAGCTCAAGAAGGCGGGCATCGACGACTTCTACAACCTCGATCACGGCGGCAACTTCGGCGGCACCTGGTACTGGAACCGCTATCCCGGCATCCAGTGCGACAACGACGCGCTCGTCTACATGCCGCTGCTCGAGGAAACCGGCTACATGCCGTCGAAGAAGTTCTGCGACGGCTACGAGATCCACGATCACTGCCAGATCATCGCCGACACCTTCGACCTGCGCAAGAACGCGCTGTTCCACACGCTGATCAAGAACCTGAAGTGGGACCCGGAGATCAACCGCTGGCACGTGGGCACCAATCGCGGCGACGACATCAAGGCGCGCTTCGTGGTGCTGGCCATGGGCCCGCTCAACAAGCCCAAGCTGCCCGGCATTCCCGGCATCGACAAGTTCAAGGGCAAGATCTTCCACACCGCCCGCTGGGACTATGAATACACCGGCGGCGAATGGCGCAATCCGGTGCTCGACAAGCTGGGCGACAAGAAAGTCGCGATCATCGGCACCGGCGCTACGGCCATCCAGGTCGTGCCCTACCTCGCCAAGTACGCCGAACAGACCTACGTCGTGCAACGCACCCCCTCGACGATCGATGCCCGCAACAACCGGCCGATCGATCCCGAATGGTTCAAGTCGCTCAAGCCCGGTTGGCAGGAAGAGCGCATCCGCAACTTCCACCATGCCGCGATGGAACGCCTTGCTCCGGGCGAACCCGATCTGGTCGAGGACATCTGGACCGAGATCAGCCGCAACGTGAATGCCGAACTGGAAGCCGAAGGCTGGCCCGACATTACGCAGGAAGAATTCATGGCCCGCCGCGAAGTCATGGACTACCGGGTGATGGAACGCCTGCGCGCCCGCTGCGACATCGTAAAGGATCCCGCGACGGCCGAGGCGCTCAAGCCCTACTACCGCTACCTGTGCAAGCGCCCGGCGTCGAACGACGACTTCTACCCGGCCTTCAATCAGGACAACGTCACCCTGATCGACGTTGCCGAGACGCGCGGCCTCGAAGCGCTGACCGAAAACGGCTTCATCCACAACGGCGTCGAGTACGAGTGCGACTGCATCATCATGGCCTCGGGCTATGAAGTCACCAACGATCTCGACCGCCGCTGGGGCATCGACACCATCGAAGGCCGCGAGGGCGTCTCGATCTACGATTACTGGCGCGAAGGCTTCCAGACGTTCCAGGGCATGATGGCGCACAACTTCCCGAACATGTTCTTCACCGGGTTCACCCAGGCCGGCGCGAATGCCTCGAACTCGAAGACCTTCATCGATCAGGGCTTCCACATCGGCTACGTCGCCTCCGAAGCGCTCAAGCGCGGCGTCGCCGTGATCGAGCCGACACAGGAAGCACAGGACGCCTACATCGCCAAGCTGCGCTCGGTCGCCGTCGACAACTCGACCTACATCAACGAGTGCACCCCTTCGTATTTCAACAACGAAGGCGACACGACGAAGAAGCGCCATATTTTCGGCGAACCTTGGGGCGAAGGCTACTACGCCTTCGAGGACATGCTCGCGATGTGGCGGGACGAGGGCAAGCTGGCAGGACTGAACCTCATGCCCGAAACCGAACTGGAACCTGCAGAATAGAGCGCACCTGCGCCAATCCCTTTGTCGTCATTCCCGCGAAGGCGGGAATCCAGTCCAGGGGCCAAGCTGGCCAGCAACATGGAAATGGATCCCCGCATTCGCGGGGATGACGAAGGAGGGGCAAGACAAGTCCGCATATCGGACCGGAGAATGTCATGAACAAGCCCGAGACACTGGTCAGCGACGACCTTTCCGAAGCCCTCACCTATCCGGTCGAGGCCTTCATCAGCCGCGAATATGCCGAGGCCGAGCCCGAACGCCTGTGGTCGAAAGTCTGGCAGCAGGCCGGCCGGGTGGAAGAGCTGAAGCAAGTCGGCGACTACATCACCTACAACATCTGCCACGATTCGATCCTGATCGTGCGCGACACCCCGACCACTCTTACAGCCTACCACAACGTCTGCCCGCACCGGGGACGCCGCCTCGTCGGCAACAACACCGGCGGCGGCCCGAAAACGGTGGCGCAGGATACCGGCGCGCACAGCGCCAGGGGCAACACGCTCAAGTTCGGCTGCAACTATCACGCCTGGACCTTCGGGCTGGATGGCGATGCCACCTACATTCCCGACAGCGAGGACTGGAACGGCGCGCTCGGCACGCCGGGCGCCTTTTCGGCCTGCACCAGCCTCACGCCCGTGCAGGTCGATACCTGGGGCGGCTGGATCTGGATCAACATGGACCCCGACGCGGGTCCGCTGCGCGAATACCTAGAGCCGATCGCGGCGCTGATCGACCCGTTCGAATTCGACAAGATGCGCTACCGCTTCCGCTTCTGGGGCATTTTTGACTGCAACTGGAAAGTCGCGCTCGAAGCCTTCCTCGAACCCTACCACGTGCAGGGCACGCACCCGCAGCTCATCAAGTACGGGGACTTCTACTCGTTCTCGAAGGCCTTCGGTCTGCACGGCCAGACCGGTTTCGACTCCAAGGCCCACCGCGACGAGCAGACCACGGCGGAAACCAGCGTCCACCGCGCGGCGGGGGACGGCGATCCGCGCCACACCATCGCGCAGATGCAGCTCGAATACTGGGAAACCATCGGTGCCAGCACCAGCGAAACGCTGGTGAAGACCGCGCAACGCCTGCCCGAGGAACTGCCCGAAGGCACACCGGCCGCCGAAGTGCACAAGTACTGGCTCGACACCGCCAAGCGCATCGACGCCGAACGCGGCGTCATCTGGCCGGAGATCAGCAACGAGCAGATGGCCGCGGCGGGCCTGGCGCTCTCGGTCTTCCCGAACATGAACTTCATTCCGGGCCCGACCTTCTCGCTGGCCTATCGCGTGCGTCCTTACGGCACCGATCCGGACAAGTGCATCTTCGAGGCCGTCGCGCTCGACCGCTTCCCGGAAGGCGAAGAGCCCGAGACCGAGTGGACCTACGTCGAACAGGATCTCGACAAGTGGCCCTATGTCATCGCGCAGGACATCTCGAACATGGTCGAGGTCCAGCGCGGCTACAAATCGCGCGGCTTCCGCGGCAACCTTCCCAACCCCTGGCAGGAGCGCAAGGTGACGAACCTGCACCGCGGGCTGGCGAAGTACATGGGCACGGGCGACTTGAAGCCGCTGCGGTAAGCGGTCAGGCTGCGCTTGAAAGCCCACCCCCGCCCCCTCCCGCCTGCGGGAGGGGAGTATCAGTGCATTGCCGCACCGAAGCGCGAATTCTGCCCTCCCGCAAGCGGGAGGGCCGCGAGGCTTGGCAGCTTGCCTGCCTAGCCGCAGCGGGGTGGGCTCCCAAGCGCGAAACAAGGTTAAACCCCGCTTCCCGCGACCGTCCTACGGACGGATGGACAAGAGCAAATTCAAACCGACCCCGATCCTGCGCGAACGCCGGCGCAACAAGTGCGCGCGCTTTGCTCTCACCGATTCGCGCGGGGAAGCCATCGAGGTCATCGTACGCGACATCTCGTCCAAGGGTCTGAGCGCCGCCGCCATCGGCACCGCGCCTGCCGTGAACGAAGTCGTGCGCGCCCATCTCGAGGACGGGCGCGAGGTCTGGGGACTGGTGCGCTGGGCCGACGGCAATCTGTTCGGCGTCGAATTCGACACCCGGGGGTGAATTAGCAGGATGCAGTGATGCTAGCGCATCAGCATCCTGAAACGCTCAAGCGCCGCGCGGGCTCCGTTATCACACGGCGGAGCTGAAGCGCCGCAGCGAATCCTTGCGATAGGGATCGAACCGCGCCGCGATCGACCGCGCATAGGGCAGGCCGCCCGGCAAGATCACTAGATCCTCGTCATCGACCTGACACAGCCCGGCATCGAGATAGGGCCGCAGCAGCGGATAGGCCTCGTTCCACAGATCGCTTTCGACCCGCGCGCGACCGCGGCACAGCAGCGCCTCGATCACCTCTCCGCGCCGCCGGTCCTCGGCCGTGCGCACAATCCCGCGCTCGGCAGTGAGCCGGTTCTGCGACAGCATCATGCGATAGCGCCCCGCATTCTTCTCGTTCTGGACGAGAAGGCCGGAAAAGCTGCTGATCGCGGACGCCCCCAGACCGATCAGCACCGGCGCCTGATCCTCGGTGAAGCCCTGGAAATTGCGCCGCAGCGTACCGCTCAGCATGGCCTGCGCCAAGGCATCGCCGGGCCGAGCGAAGTGGTCGAAGCCGACCGGCACATAGCCCTGATCGACGAGGTAGTCGTACCCGAGCGCCGCCATACGGAAGCGGGCCTCGGCATCAGGCAAGGCGCTGTCGTCGATCTTCCTCTGCCGCGCGATGAGGTGCGGGACGTGAGCATAGCCGAACAGCGCAATGCGGTCCGCTCCCAGCGCCACCGCTCGTTCCAGCGAATCGCGCAGCTGCGCCTCGGTCTGGCCGGGCAGCCCGTACATGAGATCGAAATTCAGCGACTGCACCCCGGCGCTGCGCAGCATCGCGGTCGATTCCTCGATCATGTGCGCGGGCTGGACGCGGCCGATGGCCTCCTGCAAGCCATCGTCGAAGGTCTGCACGCCAAGGCTCGCGCGCGAGATTCCCACGGCACCGATCACCGCAGCCCAGTCGGCGCCGAGCGTGCGCGGGTCGAGTTCGATCGAGATGACCGGGCGCTTGCCTTCGGACTGGATACCGAATTCGAGCGTCAGCGCATCGACGATCCGCACGAAGTCGATCGGCGAGATGCCGTTGGGGCTGCCGCCGCCGAACGCGATGCGGGTGACCTTGGCCGCCTTGGGCAGACGCTCGGCCACGAGCGCGATCTCCTGATGCAGGGCATCGAGATAACTGGTGACCCGGTCGGTGCGATTGGCAACGCTGGTGTTGCATCCGCAATACCAGCAGATCTTCTCGCAGAACGGGATATGCACATAGAGCGAGATCTCGCCATTCTCGCCTTCGAGCGCTGTCGCCAGTTCCTTCGCACCGACGCCGTCACCGAACTCCGCCGCAGTCGGGAAGCTGGTGTAGCGCGGCACGGGAACGGCCAGAAGTTCAGGGTAGTAGGTCCACATGAAAAGCCTGATCGCTTAGGCGATGCGAAAGTTCATTGCGATCGATCAAGCCGCTTGCGCGAAGATCCCGATTGGCAGCCCTTGGCGCAGCATGGCCCCTGTACCGGTCCCGGCGGCGCATTGGTCGGGGCGACCGGAATGGTCACCAGCGCACCGCCGCACAGCGGCGCGACGATGCTGCGGGCCTCGGCCTCGAGCGGGCCGATCATCGCCGGCAGCAGGGCGAGCGTGCCGAGCAGCGCCAGTTCCTGCTTCACGGCTTGTCCTCCTCGTCTTCGTCCTCGATGAGGATGCGGTTGGCCGCGCCGTCGAGATCCTCGAACTGGCCGCTCTTCATCGCCCAGAAGAACGCGCCGAGCCCCACCAGGCCCATCAGCAGCGCCAGCGGTATCAGGAAGCCCAGAATGCTCACGCAGCGTCCTCACGGCCCGCAGCGCGCGCCAGCCGCAGCGAATTGCCCACGACCACCAGCGAACTGGCCGACATGGCGACGGCGGCGATGAGCGGAGTCACGAAACCGAAGATCGCCAGCGGCACGGCGAAGACGTTGTAGATCGCCGCCATCGCGAAGTTCTGCCGCACGATGCCCATCGTCGCACGGGCCACACGAATCGCCAGCGCCACCGGCATGAAGCGTTCGCCCACGAAGACCGCATCTGCCGCCTGCTGGCTGACGTCGCTGGCACCGCCGGGGGCAATCGAGACGTGCGCGCCGGCCAGCGCCGGGCCGTCGTTGAGACCGTCGCCGACCATCAGCACCTTGTGGCCTGCGTCCGACCGGGCGCCGAGCATGTCGAGCTTGTCGGCCGGCTTCATGCCGCCTGTCGCGGGGATGCCGAGCGTGGCAGCCACCGTCTCGACCGCTTCCGCGCGGTCGCCCGAGGCAATGCCGCAGGCGATTCCCTGCGCATCGAGCGCGGCGATCGTCTCGCGGATATCCGGACGCAGCGGATCGGCGAAGGCAACGCGGGTGCGTTCACCGCCGATCAGCAGGTCGACCGCCAGTCCGGCAGTCTCGATTTCGGGCCGGACCAGCGCGACGTCCTGCCCTTCGAACCGCGCCGTCATGCCCATGCCTGCGGTCTCGGCGAGATCGTCGAGCTCGGCAGGTTCGGTGCCGGCTTCGCGCAAGGCCTGCGCAAGGCCCCGGCTCAGCGGGTGGCGGCTGCCCTGCGCCAGCGCCAGAGCGACCGACCGTGCCCGCGAATCGAACGGCGTGAGATCGGCGGGGCGCGGCTCGCCCAGCGTCAGGGTACCGGTCTTGTCGAACAGCGCCTCGTCGACTTCGGCCAGCCGCTCGAGCGCCGAGCCGTCCTTGATCAACAGCCCGCGCTTCATCAGCGCACCCGACGCCACGACCTGCGCCGCCGGAACCGCAAGGCCCAGCGCGCAGGGGCAGGTAATGATCAGCACCGCGACGGCAATCGTCAGCGACTGATAGACCCCGGCGCCTGCCAGCATCCAGCCGCAGAAGCTCAGAAACGCGAGGCTGTGAACGGCAGGCGCATAGATGCGCGAAGCCTTGTCGGCGATGCGCACGTAGCGCGAGCGGGACTGGCCGGCCTCGTCCATGAGCCGGGCAATGTCGGCGAGTGCGGTATCCTGCGCCGCGGCTGTCACCTTCACCCGCACCGGGTTGCCGAGGTTGATCATGCCCGCGTGGATTGTGTCCCCGACGGCGGCAGGCCTAGGGTCGCTTTCGCCGGTGAGCATCGAGGAATCGACCGTGGTGCGACCTTCCACGATCTCGCCATCGGCCGCCAGCGCTTCGCCGGCGGCAACCAGCATGATCATGCCCGGTGCCAGCCGCTCGGCCTCGAAATACTCGGTCGAGCCATCGGGCTGAACGACATGGGCACCGCGGCCCATCCGCCCCAGTAGCGAGGCGATGCCCGAGCGCGCGCGGCTGCGCATCATCGCATCGAGCACGCGTCCGGCGAGCAGGAAAAACAGCAGCATGACGGCGCCGTCGAAATAGGCATGCACACCGCCGACGATCGTCTCGTAGAGGCTGAGGCCGGTCGCCAAGAGTACGCCGATCGAGATCGGCACGTCCATGTTGGTACGGCGATAGCGCAGCGCCATCAGCGCCGAGGAGAAG
This sequence comes from uncultured Novosphingobium sp., assembly GCA_965140495.1. Lineage (GTDB taxonomy): Bacteria > Pseudomonadota > Alphaproteobacteria > Sphingomonadales > Sphingomonadaceae > Novosphingobium. The sequence continues at coordinate 179,573 of OZ223239.1, forward strand.
AACGGGCGCCCGGCATAGGCGATCACCGGAATCGCGATCAGCGCGCTGATCCAGTGGAACATCTCGCGCGTGACGGCATCGGCCCCCGCCCAGACGCTCACCGAGAGCAGCATGATGTTCATCATGCCGAAGCCGGCGACGGCAAGGGCGCGCAGCAGCCGTTTGGTTTCCGCATCGTCGCGGCCGAGCGGGTTTTCGGCGGCGCGTTCGGCCTCGAAGCCGAGCTTGCGCAGTTCGTCGATGATCGCGTCTTCGGTCAGCTCGGGCGCATGGCTGACCGCCACCCGCTTGGCCGAGAAATTCACGCGCGCTGCGGCAACGCCGGGCACTACGGACAGGCCGCGTTCGACCTTGCCGATGCACCCGGCACAACGCATGCCGGGGACGGTGAAACGACTATCGATGCACGTGTCGGACGTCTTCAGATCGGGATTCGGTGCGTTCATGGCACCGGCTGCCCCATCACCTCGACGCCTTCGACCTGGTCTTCACCACGCCATGTGTGCCCGCCCGCCTCGACATCGAAACGCAGGATCCAGCGGCCTTCGGGCAGCGGCTGGTCGCTGACATAGGCACCGGTGGCGTCTTCCTGGAACTTGAGCAGGGTATCGGGCTTGCGGCCAAGCGGATGGCGCGCTTCGGCCAGCACGGTCGGATAGCCGGGCACACCGTCGAGATTGGCGACGATGCGCCCGTCATCGCGGCGGGTGACCGCGACCTTCCAGCCGAGGTCCTCTTCCTTCTCCGCCTCGTCCAGCCAGCGGTTGAAATGCTGGCTGGCGACGTAGGAGTTCTCGACGACGATGCCGCCGAAAGTCGAGGACGCAAGGCTGGCCATCAGGAAGTTGACGGCAAAGACAACTCCGAAGCCGCCCACGAGAATGGCCGTCATGTGCCATCCGGTGAAGGACTTGCGGCGGGGGGCGTTGCTGCTGCTCATGATCAACCTTCCGGACTATCGAAGCGGACTTCGGCCTTGTCGGATTCGCGGGCATCCCCTTCAGCTTCGATCGTGAAGGTGAATTCCGGCTCGACGTTATCCGCCGGGGCGACGACGTAGACGCGAACGCTTTGCGTCTCGTCCGCCGGCACCATGCGGGTCAGGCTGCGGCTCGCCTGGTCGCGGCCCATGTCCTCGGACCACATGACCGCGCCGGGAATGCCCTCGATGCCGATTTCCATCTGACGCGGGCGCCCTTCCATGTTGCGCAGGCGCAGCGTGTAGGCATTGCGAACCGAACCGTCGCTCATGAGAATGTACGGAGGATTGCGGTCCTTGGCCACCGTCAGATCGGTATGGACGCGGGTGCCCAGCAGGAACAGCATCGCGAGCCCGATCGCCGACCACACGACGAAGTACAGGATCGTGCGCGGACGCCAGATCAGCTTGAGGTGGCGCGTCGGCGGCTGGCCCGCCTTCTCGCGCTCGGCATCTTCCAGCGTGGCATAGTCGATCAGCCCGCGCGGACGGCCGGTTTCGGCCATGACGCGGTCGCAGGCGTCGATGCACAGCGCGCAGGTGATACACCCGATCTGCGGCCCTTCGCGGATGTCGATACCCGTCGGGCAGACCGCGACGCACTGGTTGCAGTCGATGCAGTCGCCGTACATGCCGGGGTTCTTCTCGGCTTTCTTGACGCTGCCGCGCGGCTCGCCACGCCAGTCCTTGTAGGTGACCAGCAGGCTCTTTTCATCGAGCATGGCGGTCTGGATGCGCGGCCAGGGGCACATGTAGATGCACACCTGCTCGCGCATGAAGCCGCCGAGCACGAAAGTCGTCATCGTCAGCACGAAGACCGTGCCGTAAGCGACCGGCGCCGCGGTGCCCGACCAGAATTCCTGATGCAGCGTGGGTGCATCGGCAAAGTAGAAGATCCAGGCACCGCCGGTCGCGAAGCTGATCAGCAGATAGACCGTCCACTTGGCGAGGCGCCGGGCGATCTTGGAGGGGCCCCACGGGGCCTTGTAGAGACGGAAGCGCGCATTGCGGTCACCGTCGAAGAAGCGGTCGACGTGCTGGAACAGGTCGGTCCAGACCGTCTGCGGGCAGGCATAGCCGCACCAGGCACGGCCGACCGCGCTGGTCACGAGGAACAGGCCGATACCCGCCATGATCAGCAGACCGGCCACGAAGTAGAACTCCTGCGGCCAGATCTCGATGCTGAACATGTAGAAGCGGCGGTGGGCGAGGTCGACCAGAACCGCCTGATCCGGCGCATAGGGGCCGCGATCCCACCGGATCCACGGTGTGATCCAGTAGATCGCGAGGCAGATCACCATGATGCCCCACTTGAGACGGCGAAACTTGCCGTCGATGCGCCGGTTGAAGACCGGTTCGCGCTTGGCATAGAGGCCCAGCGGCTGGTCCTCGGTCTTGATCGGTTCAGGCTTGTTCATGTCGGTTATCCGCCCGAGTATTCAGGGGGGCTGAGCGGCCCGGGATATTGCGACCCGCGGGTATCAACCGCGGCCTATTCGGCCGCGGTTTCTGTTGCTGCAGCCTCCGGTTGGTCTTCGCTCTGCGCCGGCGTTGCCACGTCGGCAAAGTCCTCGCCGCCGCCCAGAGAGTGGACGTAGGCCGCCAGCATCTTAATGGTCACCGGATCGAGGCGTTCGCCCCAGGCCGGCATTACACCGTGACGCGGGTTGCTGATCTGCGCGCTGACCGCTTCACGGTTACCCGCGAAAAGCCAGATCGCATCGGCCAGGTTCGGCGCACCGAACTGGCGGTCGCCCGTACCGTTGGCACCATGGCAGACGGCGCAGTTGGCTTCGAAGATCGCCGCGCCGCGCTGCGAAGCGGGGCTCGCCTTTTCCTTGCCGGACAGTCTCAGCACATAGCTGGTGACGTCCTGGATCTGCGCCGGCGTGAGCAGGCCGTCCTTGCCGAAGGCCGGCATCAGGCTCACCCGCGTATCGGCATCGCCGGGCTGACGAATGCCATGGATCAGCGTCTGCTCGATCGTGGCCAGATCGCCGCCCCACAGCCAGTCGTCGTCGTTGAGGTTCGGATAGCCGTTGGAGCCAGCCGCGCCGGCGCCGTGGCACTGGACGCAGTTGACCTTGAAGGCCGCCGCACCGCCGGCAACCGCGGCGCGCATCAGCGCCGGCTTGCCGGGAAGCTTTTCGATCGGAGTGATCGCGAGGTCGGCCACGATCTTGGCGCGTTCCTGCTTCTGGGCCTCGAGATCCTTCTCGAGCTGCCCGCGGCTGGTCCAGCCAAGCATGCCTTCGGTCGCGCTGTGGACCATCGGCCAAGCCGGGTAGGCGATGCAGTAGCCGATCGCGAATACGATACAGGCATAGAAGCTCCAGAGCCACCAGCGCGGCAAGGGCGTGTTGAGTTCCTCGATCCCGTCCCACTCGTGGCCGACGGTTTCGGTGTTCGTGGCTTCATCGACGCGCTTGTTAGCCATCGTTCTTGTCCTTGAAGATCAGGTTCGCCGCTTCCGAATTCCGCTCGCGCGCGCCGGGCCGGAAAGGCCAGGCGATCAGCACGACGAATATCAGCAGCATCACCAGCAGGCCGTAGCTGTCGGCAAGGTGCCGCAGCATGTCGTAGGTGGAGTGCATGCTCATCGGCCATGCTCCGATGCGAGCTCTTCCTGGGCCGCCGCGCTGTTCACGTCGACCAGGGTGCCGAGCATCTGGAGGTAGGCCACGAGGGCATCCATCTCGGTCAGGCGCGAGGGATTGCCATCGAAATCGCGGATTTGCGCCTTGGGATAGCGTTCCTCAAGATCGGCGGCGTCGGCATCGGGATCGGCCTGGGCCTTGAGGTCTGAAAGCGCCATCTCGATGTCCTTGTCGGTATAGGGCACACCGACACGGCGCAGCGCCGTAAGGTTGGCGGCCGGATCCGGAACCGTGAGATCGGTCTCGGCCAGGAAGCCGTACTTGGGCATCACGCTTTCAGGCACCACCGACTGCGGATTGCGAAGGTGCTGCACGTGCCACTCGTCCGAGTAGCGGTTGCCCACGCGCGCCAGGTCGGGCCCGGTACGCTTGGACCCCCACTGGAACGGGTGGTCGTACATCGATTCCGCAGCAAGGCTGTAGTGGCCGTAACGCTCCGTCTCGTCGCGGAAGGGGCGGATCATCTGGCTGTGGCAGACGTAGCACCCTTCACGAACGTAGATGTCGCGGCCCGCCTGCTCCAGCGGCGTGTAGGGCCGCATGCCGTGGACCTTCTCGATCGTGTTGTCGATCCAGAACAGCGGCGCGATTTCCACGATACCGCCGATGGCAACCGTTATGAAGGCACCGACGGCAAGCAGCGTGACGTTTTTCTCGAGCTTCTTGTGGCGCTCAACGATGGAAGTCATTTCTCTATTCCCTTTCGTCGCGCTTATTCGGCAGGAGCCAGGATCGGCCGGTCGGCTTCGGGATCGTAGGCGGCGTCATGCATCGGCGCTTCGTTGCGAAGCTTGCCGGCAATCGTCTGCCAGACGTTGATCACCATCAGCACGGCACCGGTCAGGTAGAGCAGCCCGCCGAAGGCGCGCAGCGCGTACATCGGGTGGAGCGCGGCGACGGTATCGGCGAAGGTGTTCACCAGGTAGCCGTCCGGCCCGTATTCGCGCCACATCAGACCCTGGGTGATACCGGCGACCCACATGCTGGCCGCGTAGAAGACGATACCGATCGTCGCGAGCCAGAAGTGCCAGTTCACCATGCGCAGCGAGTAGAGCCGTTCGCGGTTCCACAGGCGCGGCGTCAGGAAGTAGATGGCACCGAAGGTGATCATGCCATTCCAGCCCAGCGCGCCGGAGTGGACGTGGCCGATGGTCCAGTCGGTGTAGTGCGACAGCGAGTTGACGCTCTTGATCGACATCATCGGGCCTTCGAAGGTGCTCATGCCGTAGAAGGCGACCGACATGATCATCATGCGGATGATCGGATCGGTGCGGACCTTGTCCCAGGCGCCGTTGAGCGTCATCAGGCCGTTGATCATGCCGCCCCAGCTCGGCATCCACAGCATGATCGAGAAGACCATGCCCAGCGTCTGCGCCCAGTCGGGCAGCGCGGTGTAGTGAAGGTGGTGCGGACCCGCCCAGATGTAGAGGAAGATCAGCGCCCAGAAGTGGATGATCGACAGGCGATAGCTGTAGATCGGGCGTTCGGCCTGCTTCGGCACGAAGTAGTACATCATGGCGAGGAAGCCGGCGGTCAGGAAGAAGCCCACCGCGTTGTGGCCGTACCACCACTGGACCAGCGCGCCCTGCACACCGGCGAACAGCGGATAGCTCTTCGAACCGACGAGGCTGACCGGCATGTCGAGGTTGTTGACGACATGCAGCATCGCGATGGTCAGGATGAACGCGAGATAGAACCAGTTCGCAACGTAGATGTGCGGTTCATGGCGCTTCACGATCGTGCCGACGAAGACCAGCAGGTAGCAGACCCAGACGATCGTGAGCCACCAGTCGACGTACCATTCCGGCTCGGCGTATTCCTTGGACTGGGTGATGCCCAGCAGGTAGCCGGTCGCGGCGAGCACGATGAACAGCTGGTAGCCCCAGAACACGAAACGGGCGAGGCCCGGAAACGCGAGGCGCGCGCGGCAGGTGCGCTGCACGACGTAGAAGCTGGACGCGATCAGCGCATTGCCGCCGAACGCGAAGATCACCGCCGACGTATGCAACGGACGCAGACGGCTGAAGTTGAGGTACGGTTCCAGGTTGAGGACCGGCCAGGTGAGCTGCAGGGCGATGAAAAGCCCCGCCGCGAAACCGGCGATACCCCAGAACACCGTCGCGATGACGCCCCAGCGCACCGGATCGTCGTCGTAGGTGCTCTGGTCGGGCATCTTGAGAATGCCGCGGGCGATGGCCGAATAATCGGCGCCGCTGACCGTGAATGCCACTGCGATCAATGCCGCCAATGCGACAATGCCCATGTGGATCGCGAAACCCCCATCAGCCGCGAGCGCGACCCCGATGACGGCAAGGAAAAGCACGGCAAGCCAAATGCCTGCCCGCGCGAGGACCGTTACCATATGTCTTCTCTTTCGAGATTGTTGCTGAACCTGTTGCCGCCTTGGAGAGTAACATGGTTGGCCGCATTGATAACGATCAAAAAGGTCCGGCTGCTCAAAAAACCAGTAATTTCCGCCAATTTGCGCGTGATCAAATCAACTTGCGTCCAACTGGAGGAAAGGCGTTCAGGCAGCCGCTCAAGAGGGGGGATCGCACGGTGCGGCCCCGGCGGCGATGAAAGAAGAGACTATGCGCAAGATCATGATGCTCGCCGCGCTCGGTGCGGCTACCGCGATCACCACCCCGGCTCTCGCCGGCAGCCCCGACGGCAAGCTCCAGGTCAAGGTGCTGGGCACCGCCGTCCTTCCCGATGGTGGGATCGACAAGATCAAGTACATCGATCCGGGCCTTGCCGGCACGCTTTCGGGCATGGGCGTGGTCGATGTGGACACCAAGGCCAACGACAACGTCGTGCCGACGCTCGCCGTCGAGTACTTCTTCAGCAACAGCATCTCGGTCGAGACGATCTGCTGCTTCACCCAGCACCACGTGAATGGCGATGCCGACCTGAGCGGCACCAACCTCGTCAACCACGTGCTGATCCTGCCGGCCACGGTCACCGCCAAGTTCCACCTCGACACCGGCGGCCCGATCAAGCCCTATGTCGGTGCCGGTCCGTCGCTGTTCATCGTCTTCGACGAGAAGCCCGGCGCGACTGCCCAGGCTCTGGGCGTGGACAAGGTGAAGATGTCGAACTCGCTGGGCGTGGCCCTGCAGGGCGGCGTGGACATCGCTCTGGGCGACAATGGCTTCGGCCTCTCGCTCGATGCGAAGAAGTACTTCATCAAGCCGACCGCCAAGTTCTACGCAGCCGGCACCAAGGTTCTCGAAACCAAGCACGACCTCGATCCGTGGGTGCTGAGCGCAGGCGTGTCCTACCGCTTCTGATCCCGACAGAGATCGTCAGAACAACAGGAAGGGGAGCCCGCGTGGCTCCCCTTCTTCGTTTGTGCCGGTTACAGGTGCCGGAAGTTCAGCGTCGCGTTGAGAACGAACACGATCGTGCCGGCGAGCAGCGACGCCACCACGCGGGCGATCAGGAACGGCACGCCGAAGACTTCGGTCAGCAGGGCGAATCCGCCGAGAATCACGCCGAGACCGAACAGCGCGTTGCCGAAGAACATCACGTAACCGCTTACCAGGCCGCGCTCGGATCCGCGGAATATCCAGATTCGCGCCAGCACGTAGTGCAGCGCATTGGCGACGATGAACCCGGCTACGACGGCCATGCAGCGCTCGGCCGCGAAATACTCGATCAGAAGCCAGATAACCAACAGATCAAGTAAAAACGAAATCGTCGAGACGACAGCATTGCGAATGTACAAGTCGAACCCGCGCCGCCCAAAAAACCGCTCACGAACAGTTCTGATCGGGTGAGGCCGCAAGAGCGATGACAAACGGCGGGAGGGCGCATTGCCGGTTGGACGCATGTCAGGGCAACAACCGGGTGCGGACATTGTTTCCCGATAGGGGACATTGCCGGGCATAAAGGCCGCGGTGATCATCATTGTCATTGAACCTTTTGCGTTACCGTGCACTTATTGTGCCATGACCGGAGAATTTCCGCTGCCGACACGCCCACGCCTGGTGGGCGTTGCCAATTTCGCCATGGGCGGCCTGAACAAGTTGTCGCTCGTTCCCGAATTGCCTCTAGACCTCGACGACCTGTGCGACGCAGCGCAGCAACAGACCGGGCTCGACGACTTCGGCGATCCCTGGTTCCTGCGTCCGCTGGAGGTGCTGATCGAGGCGATTCGCGAAGAGGCCTCGCTCAACGCGCTCGGCCGCTTCGCCGCGACCGGCCAGTTCATGAAAGTCCTGCGCGAACGGCTGTGGACGCAGCACTGGTTCGACACGCACGAGGAAATCCTAGCCGAGCCGCTGGCGCCGCCGGTGATCGTGGCCGGTCCCATGCGCTCGGGCACCACACGCCTGCACCGGCTCCTCGCGGCCGACGAGCGCTTCGAGCACATGCGCTTCTTCGAGACCGTGTGCCCGGTGCCGAAGCCCGGCTTCCGGCCCGGCCGCAAGGATCCGCGCCCGCGCCAGGCGGGCCGTCTGCTGTCGACGGTGCACAAGCTCAATCCCCGCACCGCAGTGATTCATCCCACCGGCCCGTTCGAACCCGAAGAGGAACTCGGGCTGCTGGTGCAATCGGCCTGGGGCATGAAGCACGAAGCGCAGTGGCGCATCCCCACCTATGGCCGCTGGGCCGAACAGGAGGACGCCACGCCCGCCTACAGCCACCTCTCGCGGCTGCTGCGCCTCGTGCACTGGGCCCGCGGTCAGAACGCCCCGCGCAAGCCCTGGGTGCTGAAGACACCACAGCATATGCTCGACCTTCCCGCCCTTCTGCGCGTGTTTCCCGAGGCGAAGCTGATCTTCATCCACCGCGATCCGGCAAAAGTGGTGGGCAGCAGCTGCTCGCTGGTGTGGAACCAGATGACGATCCACTCGAACGAGGCCGATCCGCACTGGATCGGCGAACACTGGCTGGACAAGACCGGCCTGCAGATCGACCGGATGCAGGCGGCACGCAGCAGAATTCACCCGAACCAGCGAATCGACGTGCTCTACCGCGACATGGATGCCGACTGGGAAGGCGTGATGCGGCAGGTCTACCGCTTTCTCGACATGGATATCGGCCCCGCCCTGCCCGCCATGCAGCGCTATGTCGGCAATGCGAAAAGCCAGCACCGCTGGCAGCGCCACCGCTACGACCTCGCCAGCTTCGGGCTGGATCAGAAAACGGTGAGGGGCCGGTTCGAGCGCTATTCCAGCGCCTTCGACCTCCACTCCAAGCCGGCGCGGCCGGAGATCGTGCCGGTCATGCCGCAAGAAGGCGCCCGCCGGGCGCTCGCCTGATACGGCCCGCCTGCCAGGCAAGCCAGTCAATTACACGGGAAAACGTCAGCCGGCTTCGGCGACGAGCGCCTCATAGTCGAGGACCGTCACGTCGCGGCGCGAAGGCAGATCGATCACGCCTTCATTCTTGAGCCGGGTGAACTGGCGGCTCACGGTCTCGATGGTGAGGCCAAGAACGTCGGCGATCTGCTGACGCGAAAACGGCAGCACGAGATGGCGCTGGTTGGGCTTGTCGGCATCGACCGTGCATCCCGAACCGGTCAGCCGCTCGGACATCTCGATCAGGAAGCTTGCCATCTTCTCGGACGCAGACTTGCGGCCGAGCAACAGCATCCAGCGCCGCGTGCGATCGAGTTCGCCCAGCGTGCGTTCGAGCAGCTTGTGCTCGAGCTTGGGATGCTCGCGCGAGAAGGCATCGAAATCGCGGCGCGAGAAAACACAGACCTTGGCGTCGGTGAGCGCGGTAACGCCGTGGCCCGACTTGCCGCCGAAAGGACGGCCGATGAAGTCGGACGGATAGACCACGCCGACGATCTGTTCGCGACCGTCTTCGGTGTTGGTCGAAAGCTTGAGAACGCCCTCGATCACGTTGGCGACGAGAACCGAATCCTCGCCTTCCCAGATAAGCGACTCACCCGAGGTGATATTGCGCGTTCGCCCGATCGCGTTGAGCGCTTCAAGCTCCTTCGAATCCAGGGAAGCACAGATCGCTCGGTTGCGAACGACACAAAGGTCACAATTGGACATAAGAAACGGATACCAACGCCACGAATTCGGCTCAAGAGGGTCCGTTAGCTCAAAACGAAGGGGGTGAAAAGCACCCCCTTCGCGACAGATGTCGAAACTGCAAACCTTTGTTATAGGTCGAAGTCGAGAATCGGCCCGTCGAAATTCCCGCCGAGTTTGCGGTTGGCTTCGGCCAGTTTGGCAGACGGCTCGCCGGCGATATAACCGTCGATCAGCCGCTGATAGTTGCTGATAAGCCCTTCGACATCCTTGGAAAGCCGCATGAATTCGAAGCCTTCCGAGTGCAGGCCCTTCTGCTGGATCGGAATGTTCGAATAGTCCTGACGCGGAATCATCGGGAAGTCCTGGCTGTCGAACGGCAGCACGGTGGGCTCCATCGGCGGCTCGGGCTCCTCGCCTTCGGGGAAGTGCGTGAGCGACCAGATCTCGAACATGCAGCTTTCCGGACCGGTCGGCCGGATGCGGTAGGAGGCATAGCTGGTGAAGAACGGCAGCAGGAAGTAATGCGGGAAGAGATATTCCACGGCATTCACCGGATCGGACACCGCAACGGCGTTGAGATCGGGCACGTTCTCGCCGCGCTCCTTGAGCGTGCGGGTAACGGCCGCCTGCACCATTCCGAACCACATCGGCACGGCCTCGGCGACGGTGCCGGGCAGCTGGACATCGGGATTGTCGGGACCGAGCTGTTCGGCGATCTCGATTTCCTTGGCATGGACCATGCCGGCCATGCCCGAGCCCAGCAGCTTCAGGTTCTCGATCTGCGCGCGGATATTGTCCTCGACCGACTGTTCGGGATCGATCGGCAGGCCGATGCCGCCGGTGTCGTCGCCGTAACGGGCGTTGTAGAGACCCGGCACCGAGCGCTGGAGCTGCGGGTGCGTCATCATCACGTGGTAGCCTTCCATGAAAGCCTCCATCGCGATCTTCCAGTTCGCCGGAAGTTCGGTGGCGAACCACCATTCGGACCGCACGTTCGACATGCCGTGCGCATCGAGACGATCGAGCACCGGACCCAGGCATTCCTTGAGCGGGGGTGCGTTCTCATCGTGGTTGATGAAGGCGCAGCCGCCCCAGGTCTCGCAGCGCACCGGCTTCAGCGCGAGTTCGGACGGGTCGAGCAGATCGTCCGAGAACAGATCCTTGCCGTAAACGAAGGTGTTCTCGCCATCCATGTTCCAGCGCCACCCGTGGAACGGGCAGATGAAACCGGCCTTGGCGCAGTTGCCATGGGCATTGCCCGAACCGCCGGCGATGGGAACGCCGCGGTGGCGGCAGTGATTCTGGAAGGCCTTGACGCCATCCTTGGTGCGCACGACCAGCACCGACTTGCCGACGTTCGAGTATTCGACCCAGTCGCCGACGTTGGGAATGGTCTCGAGACGGCACGCCATCTGCCAGACGTGCGGCCAGAGATGTTCGCACTCGGCCTGGTAGAAGGTCTCGTCGTAATAGCGCTTGGCGGGAATGAGCTCGGGACGCGTGATCGGGTAGGGATTCCCGGCCAGCGGCATCCCTGCGGAATTGATATCGGCCATGGGAAGGCATCCTGTCCTGTTGGTTTATGACTGGGCGCAGTTTGCCGGACGCTAGGCAACGCAAGCTTTGATCAAACGCAAATCGTGAGCGCGCGCATCGACGGCTGCCGCGCGACCGCACCCGCGATGGACCGACCGGCCCGATTCATGCGGGCAGGCACACCTCGCATTGCCGCTGCAGGCAGTGGATCGCCAAAGGGATCGCCGTACCCCACCCGAAAGCGGAGAGGACGGATGCACGGTGACTCGATGATGCAGGCATGGCTGTTCACCGGGGCCAACGCGCCTCTGGAACGCATCGAGCGGGACATTCCCCAGGCCGAAGGCGACAAGGTCCTGGTCGCCGTGCGCGGCTCGGGCCTGTGCCACAGCGACGTCGGCCGCATGGACGGGACGCTCACCCCCTACATGCCCAAGAAGCCGCCGATCATCCTGGGTCACGAGATTGCCGGCGAGGTCCTCTCGGTCGGTCCCGACGTCCACACATTCGCGCCGGGTGACCGCGTGGTCGCCTCGGGCACCATCGCCTATTGTCCGGGGCGCGATGCCGACGGTGGCTATGCGACGCATTGCCTGCTCCCCGAACATTGCCTGCTTCCGCTGCCGGACGCCGTCAGCTTCGTTCAGGGCGCCGCGGCGACCGACGCCGGGCAGACTTCGCATTCCGCGCTCATGCGCGCCGGAGAGCTGAAACCGGGCCAGAAGGTCGGCATCGTCGGGCTGGGCGGCCTCGGCATGACGGCGGCGCGGATCGCCGTGCTGGAAGGCGCCGAAGTCCATGCCGCCGAACCGCGCCGCGAAGCCTGGGATGCCGCGAAGGCCCAAGGCGTCTCCAGCGTAGTGGCCGACGTGCTCGAACTCGCACCTTTGGGGCTGGACCTTATCGTCGATTTCGCCGGGTTCGGCACGACGACGTCCGGGGCGATCCGCGCCGTCAAGCCCGGCGGCCTTGTCGTTCAGGTCGGGCTCGGCAAGACAGAAGCGCTGGTCCCCACGATGGAGCTGGTCGGCAAGGGCGTGACCCTGCGCGGTTCCGGCGGAGGCACGCCGGCCGATACCGCGGCAGTCCTCGACCACATGGCGCGCGGGAACTTGTCCATTCAAGCCGGCACGATCGGCTTCGAGGCCATTCCGGAAGGGCTGGAACGGCTTGCCCGCGGCGGCGTGGTCGGACGGATCGTCGCAGAGATCTAGAGCCGCGGCCGCAGACGGTCACGGAACCGGTGCGATCATCCTGCCGGGCTCAGGCCCAGGCGCTGTTTGCGTAGCGGCGGTAACACTCGCAGGACTGATCGGCGAGCCGCGTACGGTCGACGATCGTCAGAATCCCGCGTGCCTGATCGATGGCCCCTGCGCCGTTGAGGCGTCCGCAGGCATCGCTGATCGTCGCGAGGCGAAGGCCGAAGATGTTCGCGAGCGTTCGCTGCGTGAGTTCGAACTGGCTGCCGCAGGTGCGGTCTTCGGCGCGCAGCAGCCAGGTCGCCACGCGCTGGCTCGCCGAATGGACGCTGGCACAGGCCACGGCCTGCATGAGATCGTGCATGAGCCGCACGCAGTACCGGCGCATGATGTGGCGCGCGTCGGGAAAGTGGTCCAGCGCCGCTTCCAGATCGCTGACCGTCAGCCACGAGGCCTGACCGGAAATCGCAACGGTCGCGTAGTAGGACGACACGTCCTTGCCGAGCAGGCACTCGATACCGACAAGACCCTCGCGGCCGACCGAAGCGCTCTCGACGCTGCGCCCGTCCTGCAGAATGCCCTGCATCGAGACGATGCCGCTGTGCGGAAAGATCACGTGGATGAGCGGGGTGCCGGGCTCATGCAGCACTTCGCCCGACATCACCGGCTTCTTCAGCAGCCGACTGGCCAGAAACGCCCGGGCGTCGGACGGAAGTGCCGCAAGTACCGAGTTGTCGAGATGCTCTGAAGGCTGTGTCGTCATCGTAGTTCCACGACCTCAGGCGAAGTCATAGCATTCCCGCCAAGGCATTGGCGTGATTAACTTGATCTTCACCGTCAATATATACGATACCGTACTTAAGACGATACGCCTCCACTTATTCCGAAGATAAAAACTCTAGGATGAACATACGTTTATCAAAGGGGGGAGGCCAGAGGGGAGACGCGGAACGCGGGCACTGCCCGTCGGACCCGAGCCGTGAAAGGGCCTTGGGTTTGCGCGCTCCGGAAAATGGTGGCGGAGTTCGAATGAAGCTGGAACGCGAAACCGAATTTCCCGACCGAAGCGTCTGTGCGCCATCCGTGCACACGCAGGACCCGGCTGTCTCCGCGGCCCTGGCGAGGGCCGGCATTCCCGAATTGCGGGCCTATCGCAATGCACTGGATTGCGCCGCCATCGTCGCCACAACCGATCTTCGCGGCCGCATAACCGACGTCAATCCGCAGTTCTGCAGCATCAGCGAATACAATCGCGAAGAGCTCGTCGGTGCCTCGCACCGGATCGTCAACAGCGGCTATCACGATGCGGCATTCTTTCGCGAGCTCTGGACGACGATAGCCTCCGGTCAGGTCTGGCGCGGCGACATCCGCAATCGCGCTAAGTCCGGTGCGCACTATTGGGTCGACACCACCATTGCCCCGCTCAAGACGCCCGACGGAAAGCTTTTGGGCTATGTCTCCATCCGCTTCGACATCACCGATCGCAAGGTCACCGAAGCGCGGCTTCTGGAAGAGCTCGAACGCCGCCAGACCGCCGAGGATCTGTTGCGCGATATCATGGAGGCCGTGCGTCACTTTCGATGCCGAAGGCCAGTTCCAGTATAGCAACCGCGCCTTTCACGAACTGTTCGGGCGTCGACGGCTGGCCTCGGAATCGGCGGAAACCGCACGCGAGCTGCTCGCATCGTCCCAGGGGCCCGAGGCCCTGCCATCCATGCAGGACCTGTGGCCGAACCGGCGCCGTACCGATGCCCCCTTGCCAACGCGGCCCTATGTCAAACAACTGGACAGCGACCGGTGGGTTCAGGTGCACAACAGGCGGTCGCCCTCGGGGAATTTTGTTTCGGTGCAGACCGACATCTCCGATCTCAAACGCGCCGAACTGCTGATCAAGCATCAGGCCGAGAAGGACACGCTGACGGGGCTTTGCAATCGCAATGTCCTCGTCCGGCGCCTCGATCAGCTGAACGGCCCGCGTGCCGACAAGGCGAAGCGCTCGGCACTGCTGCTTATCGATCTCGACGATTTCAAGTCGATCAACGACCGGTTTGGGCATGACGGCGGCGATGATCTTCTTTGCGTCATGGCGCAGCGCCTGAAGATCGCGGTACGACGCGGCGACACCGTCGCCCGGCTCGGCGGCGACGAATTCGCCCTGCTGCTGCGCGATGTAAAGGACAGCCGCGAAGTCGCCGGGATCGCCCGGAACCTGCTGGACACGATAGGCCAGCCCGTCGCCATCGGTGCGCACAGGATCGTCACGTCGGCGAGCATCGGCATTTCGATCTACCCCCGCGATGGCCGCACACCCAAGCAGCTGATGAAGAACGGTGACCTCGCGCTCTATCAGGCGAAAGCAGCTGGGCGGAATTGCCATTCGATCTACAGCCGCTCGATCCGGCGCGGCCGACGCCGCCGTGAACGGCTAAAGGAGCACTTGCGCACCGCGATCGCACGCGGAGACCTGCAGGTTGCCTTGCAACCGCAAACCGACCTCAGACTGGGCACACACGCCGGATTCGAAGCGCTGGTGCGTTGGCGACTGGAAGGCAACGAAGTTTCCGCTTCGGAGCTGGTATCCGTCGCCGAGGAATCGGGCCTGATTTGCGAACTGGGCTATCAGGTGCTCGAGAAAGGCCTGTCGGTGATCGCGGGAATGAAGCGCGACGGTCTGATGCCGGGCCACGTGGCCTTCAACGCATCGAGTGCGCAGCTCCTGCAACCGGACTTCCCCCAGCGCCTCATGGACATGGTGGAGAGGCATGGCCTGTGCGGTCGCGATATCGAGATCGAAGTCACGGAAAACGTGATGCTGGACCGCTCTGCCGACGCGATTGCGACCATGCTGCGCGGCCTGCACGATCGCGGTGTCTCGGTCGCTCTCGACGACTTCGGAACGGGCTATGCCTCGCTCACCCACCTCAAGCAGTTCCCGATCGATCGCCTGAAGATCGACCGCTCCTTCGTTCAGGGAATTCTCGACGAGAAGGATGACGGCATCATCGTGCGGACCATCATTTCACTGGCGCACAGCCTCGGGTGCGAGGTGGTCGCCGAAGGT
>OZ223239.1:200000-3382500 GCA_965140495.1 uncultured Novosphingobium sp.
GACTTGACGTCATCCCCACCTTCCTCCGGCTTATCACCGGCAGTTTCCTTAGAGTGCCCAACTAAATGGTGGCAACTAAGGACGAGGGTTGCGCTCGTTGCGGGACTTAACCCAACATCTCACGACACGAGCTGACGACAGCCATGCAGCACCTGTCACTGGTCCAGCCGAACTGAAGAAAGGCATCTCTGCCAATCGCGACCAGGATGTCAAAGGCTGGTAAGGTTCTGCGCGTTGCTTCGAATTAAACCACATGCTCCACCGCTTGTGCAGGCCCCCGTCAATTCCTTTGAGTTTTAATCTTGCGACCGTACTCCCCAGGCGGATAACTTAATGCGTTAGCTGCGCCACCCAAACTCCAAGAGCCCGGACAGCTAGTTATCATCGTTTACGGTGTGGACTACCAGGGTATCTAATCCTGTTTGCTCCCCACACTTTCGCACCTCAGCGTCAATACTTGTCCAGCGAGTCGCCTTCGCCACTGGTGTTCTTCCGAATATCTACGAATTTCACCTCTACACTCGGAATTCCACTCGCCTCTCCAAGATTCTAGTCATCCAGTTTCAAAGGCAGTTCCGGGGTTGAGCCCCGGGCTTTCACCTCTGACTTGAAAAACCGCCTACGCGCGCTTTACGCCCAGTAATTCCGAACAACGCTAGCTCCCTCCGTATTACCGCGGCTGCTGGCACGGAGTTAGCCGGAGCTTATTCTCCAGGTACTGTCATTATCATCCCTGGTAAAAGAGCTTTACAACCCTAAGGCCTTCATCACTCACGCGGCATTGCTGGATCAGGCTTTCGCCCATTGTCCAATATTCCCCACTGCTGCCTCCCGTAGGAGTCTGGGCCGTGTCTCAGTCCCAGTGTGGCTGATCATCCTCTCAGACCAGCTATAGATCGTCGGCTTGGTAGGCCATTACCCCACCAACTACCTAATCTAACGCGGGCTCATCCTTGGGCGATAAATCTTTGGTCCGAAGACATCATCCGGTATTAGCACAAATTTCTCTGTGTTATTCCGAACCCAAGGGCAGATTCCCACGCGTTACGCACCCGTGCGCCACTAAGCCCGAAGGCTTCGTTCGACTTGCATGTGTTAGGCATGCCGCCAGCGTTCGTTCTGAGCCAGGATCAAACTCTCAAGTTTGTGTCACGATACAAAGGCCACGATCAAAGACCGCCAGACCCAAGCACCGAACTTCAGGAGCCGATACCTGCACTTGTCAAACGTATGGATACGAAGGACATATAAGGTATCGACTGACTATACCGGTTACCGGAGCCCAAAGACCCCCGGACCGGGCGCCGTCGCCCACATGTCCCTTCATCAAAAACCTACAATGTCAAAGAACCACCAACACCCTGCCATCAAGACAAGAACTGGCGGACAACCATCGTTCCCCGTTTCTTGCGACCCGGGGGACTAGCTGTCCGTCTCTGTTGGCGACCGCCTCGGTACCGGTGAAATCCGGCGTCGTCCGCTGCGGTGAGAGGCCCTCTAAAAGCACCCCATGATTCGGTCAAACACTTTCTTCAAAAAAGTTTCATGAAAGTGCCAGAATGGCGGAATTCCGTGGGTTTTTCGGTGGAGTTGCGAAATTGCCCCGTGAACCGGCCTTTCGGGCGACCTGCTCGGGCCCGGAAAAATGCGGGCCTTGAAACGTGACGCGCCGCGCGTTGCCGCCGACCGCCAGATCAGCCGGCCGGCTCGGTGCTCGAACGGCTGACGGCTCACGGGGCAATAGCGGCCAGCCACTTTGTTCTTGAGCAGACAACGGCACGAGCCATCACCATATCGTTGCGGATCGAACGCACCGTTACCCCCCAAAGAGCGACGGACCGCTCGCGTGCAATGCTCCTCAATATCGGGAATATATATAGGGAGGCTGTTATCACCGGCGAACGGCAGCCCCTCGGCGCAGCAAAGGCATCCGACCGGGAAAACATCAATGGAGTGATTGGCGCACCCGTCGGGACAAAGCTTGAACCAGCTTTTCTCGACCCTGAGTGAATGGGAAGCTGTTCTTACGGCTGCCCCGCCAGAGGTTTTAGACTTGATATCCGGCATTTCCGAGCCGGAACCTTAAGCGGACTTTCGCGCCCTAATTTCCCGTAACATCTGTTTTTATAGCGCATCGTTGGCCTCTTTTCGAGGCTGGCGGTGCGTTTTGCCTTTTTGCCCATGACCCAATCGACACCCAAGAAAACCAAGATCGTGCCGATCCGCACCACGCCGGAGGAGTACGCTGCTTGGGAACAGGCCGCCGCTGGCATGCCTGTGAGCGCATTCGTGCGCATGTGCGTTGCATCCTTCCTTGCCCGTGGTTCCTTTCGGCCCCGCCGCGCGCTGACCGAACAGGACCGCCAATCACTGGCCCGCGTGCAGGCTATGCTTGGCCAATCGCGCATTCCAAACAACCTCAACCAGATCGCCAAGGCCATCCATAACGACACCATCGTTGTGACACCGGAAACGGAATCGCTGATTCGCCGTGCCTGCGAGGCCGTTCTGACCATCCGCGATATTCTCGTCCGGCTCATGCCGAAGGCAGGCCGCTCATGATCCTCAAAGCATCCACGCGCGGCGATGCCGCCGCCCTTGGCCGCTATCTGCTGGATTCGGGCAAAAACGAGCATGTCGAGGTTCATTCGGTCGAAGGCTTCCTGTCCGATGATGTCATGGGGGCCATGCGGGAAACCGACGCCCTGAGCAGCGCCGTCAAATCCCGCAAATACCTGTTTTCCGTGTCGCTATCCCCGCCTCCGGCCGAGCAGGTCAAAACATCCGTATTCGATGACACCATCCGGCAGATCAAAGAGCGTGTCGGGATGGCAGAGCAGCCGCATATCGCCGTCTTCCATGAAAACGAAGGACGGCGGCATTTGCACCTTGTCGTCAGCCGGATTGATCCCGAGACGCTGACGGTGAAGGAATTGCCCTTCTACAAACAGCGCATGCGCGACGTGTCGAAAGGCATTTTCGTGGATCAAGGCTGGGACATGCCTCGCGGCTTTGTCGATAAGGCCGACCGCGATCCCCGCAACTTCAATCTGGCCGAATACCAGCAGGCCAAACGCATGGGCCGCGATATGGGGCACCTCAAGTCGCTTGCTCAAGATGCATGGGCGATTTCCGATACGCCCAAAGCCTTCGAGCAGGCTTTGGAAGCGCGCGGCCTGTATCTGGCGCGCGGGGATCAGCGCGGCCATGTCGTCATGTCATGGCAAGGCGAAGTCTTCTCCCTGCCGCGCATGCTCAGCCGCAAAACCAAGGAGGTACGCGAACGCCTCGGCTCTCCCGACGATTTACGCGGCGTTGAA
The DNA here is from genome assembly GCA_965140495.1 of uncultured Novosphingobium sp. Taxonomy (GTDB): domain Bacteria; phylum Pseudomonadota; class Alphaproteobacteria; order Sphingomonadales; family Sphingomonadaceae; genus Novosphingobium. The sequence continues at coordinate 203,321 of OZ223239.1, forward strand.
GAAACGCGCCAGCATGTTCACGGCACCGTTGAGTCCATGCTTCGCCGTCTGACCGGAGAGGCCGAGGGTGAAATGGCCCGCGACATGCGGCCTCTCGAAACCCGGCGCGAGGAATTGACCCGAGCGCATCAAGCAGAGCGCGAACGGCTCAACGCGGCGATCTTCCAGCGTCAGGAGCAGGAGCGCCAAGCCCGCGCTGAACAGTTTCGCACAGGCCTGCACGGTCTTTGGGACCGCTTGCGCGGCGAGCGCAGGCGCAAGGAGCGGCAAAACGATCTCGACGCTTTACGCTCGCTCCATCGCGACCGGAAACAGCGCGATGCATTGGTGCTTGCGCAGCTACGCGAACGTCAGACGTTGCAAGAGAACATCGCGGCGGCCCGCAGACGTCACGAGGAGCGCCTTGATACATTGCACCGTGAATTGTTGAATGGCCCCGAACCTCAGGTGCAGCATGAGCCCAAAGTGCAGGCCCCACCCAAACAGCAACAGGAAACCCCGCGCATGTCGCAAGCAACCAACCCACCGCCCGATCTGGGCCGGGAATTTCGGGATGCCAGCGACGGGCAAGCAGAGCAACGGAAGAACACCCGACGCCAGCAACGGCGTGAAGAATACGAACAGCGCAGGCAGGCCCGGCGCGAACGGGATCGTAATCGCTCCTCACGGCGGCCTGATTTCGGCTATGATTCATAAGAAAAGGGCGGCTCCGAAGAACCGCCCTTTTCTTAAACCCGAAGCTATCCGAATTGCTCTGGCCCCAAGGACAACGCAAACGAACCGATCAGAATGTAAGTCGCCACAAACAACGGCAGCTTGATAGAGCAATAGAGGCAAGCCCAGCGTGATCAGCGTACCAACCAATTGCGTCCATCTCTGATCTTGGGCACTAAGCTAAGGCCGATCACTCGGTATCGAATGCAGCATTCAACAGTGAGGCTAGTCGCGCGCCGGCGATGGCAATACGCCGTTCTGCTACGCTACCCGCTACGACTCTATAGCTTCGATCAAGCCTGTAAGGCCCCTTACCTTCGCCAATAGGATCGCTGTACGAGACTCGTTTCGCGATGCGAAAACTCTCACTTGCCCATTTCTTCGGCTCGATAATTGCGACATCTTGCTTCGGAGCCTTGGGTAGTCGTACCGCAAAGCTCATCGCTCCACCAATACTCTTTGATGTGCCCACAGCGCCGTCCCAGAAACCGTGCAACCTATATGAATGCTGTGAATTGCAGAGCCGTGATCGCGGCAAACAGATTTTCACCGAGTTTCCACCATTGTCGCCATGTCGCATAGTTTGCGTAAAACGTGAGGTGGCATGAAGTGGCTGATGTATATCGCCCACCAGATGCGCTAGCCAACTGATGTCATAAGACTTGGTGCTATCCGATATATCATTAGAACCTATTGCTCGGGCAAAGAGTTCAATACGTTCGACAGCGTTTGGCTCTGGTGGATGCTCAAGTGCTGTACCATCCGGCGAGAAAGGCTCATCCCGGTAGTGCCAATACCTATGCATGAAGAAGTCGGAGTACCCAGCATTCCTGCTTGCATTGGGGCCGTTTGGTTGACTGCCGTCATCAGTGTAGTCATCATCTCGTTTTATAACATCTGGCCATACCGCTGAGCGCATGAAGGCAATTTTGTCTTTCTGCCTTCGATCCATTCCTTCGAGCCATTTATTATAATCTGGATTAAGCTTGAGCAGCCGTGAAACTTCATCCCGCGCTTGCTGGCTCAATTGATCCCAAGCGACAGCCGCTACAACAAGGTGCCCCCGTTCGTTCCATGCATATGCAGAAGTGGGAAGCGCTAGCGACGAAATAGCAATTATGGAAAACACAAACTTCACAACACCCTCGCCTTAATTACTACACCTCTCCATAATATATATTTAATTTGGAGCTAAAGCAGGGAGCTTTTCTATATTGAATTTTAATTTAAGCGATTGAGATTCTGTAAACGAAGAGGTGTGTTTCATACCAATCTTAAAAACCAGAAGCGCAATCTCGCCACCGTATTCCGATGACTTCTCAACCTCAAATTCTGAAGTGAAGCTCAGGGGACCAAATTTTACCTTTGGTTCGGCCCTTTCGATCCGATCATATTCCGCCGAAATACCATTTAAAATCGTAACAAATGGATCACCTTCTATGCGAATTTGACTGTCTAAATCCCTGCAAAAAGATGGAACCTCCATCATATCTCTAGCTGCAAATGAAAAATCAAAATCGATTTTATTTCCACGAGAGATTTTTCGCTCACCTGAGCCACTGACGCCGACCGTAGCACCAAAGGCACCGACTTCTAGCCCACCTTCACCACTATTACCGCTGGCTATGGCATTGGAAAGCGTCAACGTCGCTTCGATTTTCGCCACTCCAGAACCTTCAGGATCCTCTTTAAGCAGATCCCTGACATAGTTACGCTTACTAAAAGTTTCCGCCAATTCACACTTGAGAGCGTTAATTACATTCCCCACAGCAACGAGCTTGGGTTGCGGAGGCGGAGTATGCCGAACACGCTCTCCGCCTCCACATCCAGCCAACGATAACGCTGCCGAGGAGACAACGATGCAAGAGTTCTTCATGACGCAAAACCCAAAATTTGAAAATAGCCCTCCTTGATGATCCCACAACACTCAGGCGTGTCCATAAGTAATTTTACTACCGCTATATTTATTAAAGACTTTTAATGTCAAAACTTATCATAACTGCATCTCGATGAAATTGTATGATAAATTTGGATTTCTCTATACTTCAGAAGCGCGAGCCAACGTACATCATCACGAACTTAATGATGTTGATTGTCATGATCACCAGCAGATTGCAGGCCATGAACATCAGTACGGCCACCAGAAGCCACCACATGTACCAGCCAATCCATACCGTCCATGCGCCGTAATTTTCACGCATGTAATCCAGCGCCCAATCCACCGTTGCGCCATGGATTGGCGGGGTGAGGAGGAAATCAACGGCAATCGCAATCGTAACTGCGAAGCAGCCGACCGGGCCGCCCCACGGGTTCTTTTCCTTGCTGCCTGCGGTATTGCTTCCAAGCACACGCTTTCTCCGGTCTATGTTCGCGATCCTCGCGAAATAGACCCTTCCCTCAGCGTGTTCGGGAACTTAGCGCGGCCTTATGCGAGGCCGAAAATACCGTCCGCACGTCTACAATGTTAAAATTCCGAGAGACTTTTAACATTCAAACGATGCAATGTTAAACGATCTAACATTGTGCTGCTGTGCTGCGTTTACCGTTCGTTAACCATTTCTTAGCGGATTGCCGCGTATCATGGTTGTGGTCCGAAAAGCACAACAATGGGGCCGTTTGAGAGGGTGCATGGCGTTTGACGCCAAGGACATAGCGCGGATCAAGGCGCGTATTCCCGAACATTTCCAGCCACCGCATGAAGCCGATGGCACACTTTCCAATGCCTTTTTCTCGGTCGATCCGTTGCATGAAGCGGCTGCACTGCATGCCCGTGAACTGGAGCGGCACAATCTCGGCATGGCGGCATTGGACAATCCCAACCTGGCCGGAAGCAATGTCATTCTGTCCGGTTCACATACCAGCGCCAAGGCACAACGTATCACCCGTGAGGAACGCAAGAAGCGCGAAGCCGACCAGCGCGAAGTGATCGAACAGATCATTGCGCAGATCGAGGCTCGCAACCGTGAGATCGCGGAAAACCTCGCACGGTTGGAAGAACTGGACGCGCAAGAAGCAGCGTTGAATGACCAGATTGCCCGCCTGCAACGCGGCGAGCAACTGGAACGCGATGCGGACGGCCATCTCAAGAACAAGGATGCTGAAAAAGCGATCCGCGAATACGAAGAGCGCTACGGTGTGAAGGTGGACCGCACCGATGCGGCGCAACTGGCGATCATCCTGCGGGGCGTGCGGGACGAACAGCAGAAAGTGCGCCGTGACAATGAAACCCTTATCGAAGCGAACGAGCGTGACCGGCAGTTAGCGATCCGCATGGGCGCTGATCCGGCTTCGATTTCGGCAACCGTCACCAAGCTTGAGCAGAGCGCCGAAGGGCAGCGTTCCGTTGACAAGGCAACCGCCGAAATGGGGGATGATACAAACAGACGACAGGTCGCCGAGACGATCACAAGCGATCACAAAAGTCGTGATTTCGCCGTCGATGGTCTGAACAAGAATGGTTTTTTTGACAACGTTGCGGAGTTCGATGCACCGTTGAGCGACAAGCCCAAGCCCCTCGGCCCAACGTGATTCAGAAACCTGCTATTTCGAGGTAAGGCGAGGACGAACGATCATTTCGTAAGTGCGTTTGACCTCGCTCGAAATGGTATCGGTATCGCCGGGCGTAGGATTCAGGAACGTTGATGCAAGTTGCGCATCCGCGTAAAATTCGACGACAAATCGTGCATCGTCACGCTCAGGCCCTATGATAACACCGCGCACTGGATAGCCTGCCGCCCTTGTTTGCGCGGCGGCGGCCAACGCGGTTTTCTTCATGCTTTCGTTCGTCCCGTATATCACCAGAACAAGCGCATCCTTTGACTGTTGCGCCGCCGCGAAATGAATAGCGCGAACACTTATGTCTTCTGCATGTTTGATCGGCACGCTGACGCGATCTTGAGCATGCGCGACAGGTGCGACGGCAAGCGCCAGCAGGGCGCACGAAACCGCCCGCCGAAAGCGGCGACCGATGACCATTGGCTTGACTCCTGATGTTCTGTGGATGGCGGCTAACCGCCCGTCACGGCATCATCTGGCGTTTGCCGTCCATGCCGCGCCGGATGCAGGCACATCGGCTACGCCGATGAAGCCTGCTCCAAGATGTTCCAGCGAACGCTACTTCTTCTTGTTGCGATCCTGTTCCTGCTGATATTTGTATCCGGCGTTGAATTTTTCACGCGCTTGCGCGGGCGCATTTTCCATGTTCTGCGGGCCGCGCCCCTTGTGCGCATCATCCCTGCCTTTGTTGAACCAGCTCATTTCGACTTCCCTTCAATCCTGAGAAAACAGAAATTGGTGGTTGTCGCCGCCCGCAATAATCGCGGAACAACCGGATCAAATCAGCACTGCACAGGGGTTGCGACAGGCATCCGATTTACTCCGGGGTGACGGGCTGGAATCTGCCATCATGCAACATTATTCACAAAAATGTTGCAGTCATTTCTTTATTTTTCATTGACTTGCATTCCGTTCATCGTGCCTCATGGGTTCGGGCCATCTCGCGCAAAGCCGCGCTGGCCGGACACTTTCGAATTTTTTCGCGCAACCCTCTTGTGAACTTTGTTGCGCTGGAGGGAACAGCGATGAAACGCGACCTATTCTTGAACTGGCAGGTCTATGACGAGAGCGGCAGGCGCAAATACCTCTCGGAAGCCGAGCGCCTGCGTTTTCTCGCGGCAGCGGATCGGCAGCACGGCGATATTCGCGCCCTGTGCCATGTGCTGGCCTATACAGGGTGCCGGATCAGTGAGGCGCTGGCCTTGCAGCGTCATCATCTCGACGATGAGCAGCTTGCGATCACGCTGCGCACGCTCAAGCGGCGCAAGCTTGTGTTCCGCCGCATCCCGATCCCGCGAAACCTAGTCGCGCAGTTGGACGCACTGCCTATCGACGAACGCGGGCAATACTGGCCGATGCATCGCGTTACCGCGTGGCGGCACGTCAAACAGGTCATGCTGCATGCCGGGATCAGAGGGCCGCATGCGACCGCGCGCGGTTTGCGACATGGCTTTGGCATATGGGCGGCTGCGGCATCGACACCGCCCAATCTCATACAGCGCTGGATGGGGCATGCCTCGCCGACCACCACCGCGATTTATCTGAACGCCGTGGGCGATGAAGAACGCGCCTTCGCCCGGCGCATGTGGAACCGTGAAGACCGAAGGGAGATGAAATTGGCAGCATGAGTGACGACACGCACACCGACAAACCGGACAACACCGCCGTGATCGATCTGATGATCGATACTGTTGACCAGCGTAGCAGGCTTGATTTTAATTTGTTGATAGTGGCGCGCGGCCTCTACTAAACGCGACCGGTGGGGGCCGCAACAAACAAGGGCGGCCCATTCGAACCGCCCTCGCTTTCGGACTATTACCGCCCAAAGCGGCGACTATCCTCTCGTTCAGTACGATGGTCTGTCATGCGTCGATGCGCATGGCCGCCCAGCAGTACTGATACCATTCCAAGAGGCGTTCCTGGGGACGACGCTTGAGCGGCCTCGTCGCATACCTCTTCACGTTGGTATTGCGAGCATAACTATCCTCGCCGTAGAGCCGATCTTCCAAATCGGCATAGATCGGCAGTTCGACGCCATCGGCATCGAAGATTCGAACACCGCGTTCTGCGGCGCCGAAAAGGGTTCCGAACAACCAGTCCGAAAACTCTTTGCGTGACAGCCCCATAGCTAGAACAATCTTCGCAAAGGCAGTCACAAACGCGATAGTCAACACGTCTTCCCTTCCCGGCACGATGACGTGTGCCGGGGGCCCGGCCTGATCGACCGGGTAATCCACTTGATATTCCATGATACCCTCATGCGGAGGGCGACAGGCCTGCGCCGATTGAGAACCGAGGGAGCGACCCCCGCCGTCCAATTCAGGACCGGCCTTCTCTATTCAGCGCATATCGGAGTGGATTGCTAAGTTACTCTAAGGGCAGAAAAAATTATTTTCGGTTAGTGGCCAGTGGCTCGACGCACCACCTTAAACTTGCACACGATGTTCATATTGTGGCATATTATTATAATGAATAATAATAATATTTCTTGCAAGTTTGAAGTTGAGGTCTGTCAACCGGCGCGCAAAACTGACCCCCTATCGGCGCCCAATATTGACCCCACCTTTCGGTAGTCAGGCGGTTATCCCGGTAGTCGATAGGAGGGGCCCACGGACGACGACGCGCACCGTCAGGTGTGCTGGCGGCGTCGTCCGTGGGAGGTCCCTGTTGACCCACCGGGTTAACCGCCGGGGATGGGGGTCCGGGGGAAGGGGTTTTCGGCTCAGTTCCGGTTTTTGAACCGCCAGCTGTCATTGCCCGTCTCGATGATGTCGCAGTGGTGCGTGATGCGATCGAGAAGCGCGGTGGTCATCTTGGGGTCGTGGAAGACGCTCGGCCATTCGCCGAAGGCGAGATTGGTCGTGATGATGACCGAGGTCTTTTCGTAGAGCTTGCTGATCAGGTGGAAGAGCATCTGGCCACCGGACCGGGCGAACGGCAGGTAGCCGAGCTCGTCAAGCACCACGAGATCAAGCCGCGAGAGTTGGGTGGCAAGGCTGCCGGCCTTGCCCAGGCGAGCCTCTTCCTCAAGCCGGTTCACCAGATCGACCGTATTGAAGTATCGGCCTCTGGCACCGGCGCGCACCACCGCGGCGGTGATGGCGAGAGCCAGATGGGTCTTGCCCGTGCCTGTTCCGCCGATCAGCACGATATTGCGCCGTTCCGGCAGGAACGAGCCCGTATGAAGCGAGCGGATCAGTCCTTCGTTGATCGGCGTGCCATCGAACATGAACCCATCCAGGTCCTTGATCGCCGGAAGCTTGGCTGCGGTCATGCGATAACGGATCGATGCCGCATCCCGGTGCGCCGTCTCCGCACGCAACAGGTCGCCCAACATCTCCATGACCGTTCTGTCTCGGCGGATGCCGTTGGTGACAGCATCATCGAAGGCCGCCACCATGCCCTTGAGCCCCAGCCCCTTGAGGGCGGCCATGATCTCATGCCGCTGCATCGAGGTCTCGCACGGTATCGTAGCGGCCGCAGTTCGCCTCTGGCGGATGCTTGAGCTTCAGGTTGACGACGACGTCCATAGCCTGGGCATCATGAGGCTCGCGGCGACGGGACAGGATGTTGAGGATGATCTCGTCGCTGATAGTACCGGCGCTGAGTGCCTCGCGCACTGCGGCCTCGACAGCCTCCAGGCCATCTTCGGGGACAGCGGCGAGGACGCGTACAAAGCGCCGGTCGGCATCGTCGCCCTTGCCCAGCTTACGCCGCAGTTGGGCCAGTGCAGGTGGGAGAGCCCAGTCCTGGAAGGGAGCACCATTGCGCAACGCACCGGGCTTGCGGGCGAGGATGGGCAGGTAGTGCCATGGATCGAAGATCGTCTGGTTCCGGCCGAAGACCCGTTCGTGTTCAGCCACGACAGCGCCGTCGCAGCGGATCACGACGCGCGTTGCGTAAGCACGCACCTGCACAGCCTGATGGGCCGCCTTTGCCATCACCGAGTACCGATTGCGATCGAAGCTCACGAGGCACGTCGAACTGGCGACGTGTTCGCTCTCGAAGAACCCGTCGAAGGGGAGCGGTAGCGGTTGCAGCATCGGCTGCTCCGCCTCCAGCGCCTGCGCGATCGTCATATCCTCCTGGTCAGGGTGCTGGTTGCGTTCCGCCCAGCGACGGCACTCGGCCTCCAGCCAGATGTTCAGCTCCTCGAGGCTGGCAAAGCGCAGGCGCGGCTTGAACAGGCGCTCCCTGCTGGTCTGAACCTGGTTCTCGACCTGACCCTTCTCCCATCCTGCAGCAGGACTACAGGCCACCGGCTCAACGCGATAGTGGTCCGTCATGATCAGGAACCGCCGGTTGAACAGGCGCTCCTTGCCGGTGAACACCGTCGTCACTGCCGTCTTCATGTTGTCGTAGATGCCGCGCGTCGGAACCCCGCCGAAGAACGCAAAGGCGCGGGCATGGGCGTCGAACACCATCTCCTGCGTCTCGCGAGGATAGGCACGGACAAATGGTGCCCGTGACCAGCAAAACCGCATATGCGCGACCTTCACGCGCATCGGCTTGCCGGCGATCTCGACGTCCTCATGGCTCCAGTCGAACTGGTAAGCCTCGCCGGGCCGGTACATCAACGGGATGAACGCCTTGGCCATATCGCCGGCCTCGACGCGACGCTCACGCTTCCAGCGCGCAGCATAGCGCCGCACAGCGTCATAAGAGCCGCCAAACCCTTCCCGCTGAAGCAGATCATGGATCCGCGTCATGCGAAGCCGGTCACGTCGGGGCAGCCCTTCGTTTTCTTCAAGCAGTTCTTCCAGGCGAGTGCTGAAAGGGCCGGTCTGCGGCCGATACTGTTCCTTGCGCTCGTAACTGGCATCCGCGTCCGGCGCCCGGATCGCCTTGCGCACCGTGTTGCGCGACAACCGCAAATCCCGCGCTATCGCCTTGATAGGCTTCCCGTCCCGGTGCTCCCGACGGATCCTCGTAATCGTCTCCACAACCAACATCCCTGTACCCGCCGTTCGGAACCCAAACGGCGGCGCTTCTCACAATGAGATGAAGGGGGTCAATTTTAGACGCCGATCACCCCGCTAAGGGGGGCAATTTTGCACGCCGCTCCACATGCAAACCAACGCAAGACTCTTCTCAAGTCCGAAATCAGGGACGTGGAACGCGAAATCAAGAAGCTGGTCGACCGTATCGTCGAAACCGACAACGCCACGCTCGTTGCCGCTTACGAGAATCGGCTCTTCGAGCACGAAGCGCGCAAAGCGGAACTCACTGAACAGCTCCAGAAATGCGGGCGCACGCGCGGCAACTTCGACGATGCATTTAGAACCGCTATCACGTTCCTTGCAAACCCTTATAAACTATGGGCTTTGGACCGCTACGACGTGAAGCAAATGGTGCTGAAACTGGTTTTTCCCGAGCGTCTGGAATACGTCAAAAACGAGGGGTTTAGAACCCCTCTAACCGCCTCACCTTTCAGGGTTTTTTCGGGGTTAGCCCCGCCTGATGGGGGAATGGTGCACCCGACAGGATTCGAACCTGTGGCCTCTGCCTTCGGAGGGCAGCGCTCTATCCAGCTGAGCTACGGGTGCAGTGGAGCGGCGGTTAGCAGAGCATTGCGGGGGTTTCCAGCGGCAAATCGCGGTGGAGTGCGCTGCGGCATCCGATTGCGCTGGCTGCCTGGTGCCGAAGCGCGGAAATTAGGGATTTTGCAAAACCTGTGGCGGTACGTTTCACCGTCATGGATTCGAATCCGCATAGCAAGGGCGGCAGCCTGTCCCGTTCGGGCCGACCGCAGTTCGGCCTGGGATCGGCGAGCGCGCTCAGCATGAAGTGGTCGGCGCTGCACGATGCGGCGGGCGCCGTGGCCACGATCGCCGGCATTGCCAACGGGCCGCTGCCTGCCGAGGTGCGCAACTTCCCCGCCGTCATGCGCGACGAGGGCGGCTCGCGCCGGGCTCTCGCGGAACAGCATATCGAAGACCTTTCCGCGATCATGGAAGCGGGCCTTTCCGCGCTGCTCTCGGCGCTGGCGCGCGGTGTCGATCCGCGGGGCGGGGCAAAGGCGCTGTGGCGCGAATTCCTGACCGCGCGCGATGCCATGCTTGCGCTGGCGCCGCAGGGGTCGGGCGGACCGCGCCGCGCGGCCTGAACTGCACCTTCCGCTTGCGAGTTCTTGGTATGTTCCTATGATGGGGCATGGCCGAAGCTGATTCTCCCCTGATCGCCCCTTCCTCCGCGAACGCGGCCAACCCGATCGCGCAGGACGTTGTCCGGGGCATTTCCCGCCTCTTTGCGCGCAACGACATCTGGTGCCTGCCGGAAATGCCGCTGCGCTGCGGGCGGCGGGCGGACCTGATGGGGATCGATGCCAAGGGCCGCGTTATCATCGTCGAGATCAAGGTGAGCAGGGCCGACCTGCTGGGCGACGGCAAGTGGACCGACTATCTCGACTATTGCGACCGCTTCTACTGGGGACTTTCCCCTGCGCTCGACCGCGCTCCGCTGGAGACCGAAGCCTTTCTGCCCGACCAGTGCGGCGTCATCGTCGCCGATGGTTACGACGCGGAGATCCTGCGCCCGGCCCCGCTGCGCCAGCTTGCCGCTGCGCGCCGCAAGGTGGAGACCGAACGCCTCGCCCGCACCTCGCTGCGCCGCCTGGTGACGCAGGCCGATCCGCAGACGCTGCAATGGGGCGCCGAAGCCTGATGCCTTCGCGGCGTGATCGGGTGCAGATGTCGGCGGCGGAAGTGCGCGCCTATCTGGAAGACCAGCGCCGCATCGTGCTGATCACCAACGGCCCGCACGGCATGCCGCATCCGGTGCCGATGAACTACGGCCTCGACGAGGACGGCCGCGTCCTGCTCACCAGTTTCGCGCGCAGCCAGAAAGTGCGCAATCTCGAACGCGACCCCCGCGCCAGCCTGCTGGTCGAAAGCGGCGAGCGTTATGCCGAGCTCAAGGCCGTGATTCTCTATGCCGATGCCGAGATCGTGCGTGATCCGGACGAGATCGTGAAGCTTATGGGCCGGATCAAGGCCGCCGAGCCGCTGGCCGGCAGCCTGGATGCCGCCATGTCGCAGCAGGTCCGCGCGTCGATCGCCAAGCGTGTCGTGCTGCGGTTCACACCGTTTCGCGTGGTGAGCTGGGACCATGCCAAGCTGGATGGGAAGTATTAGGCCACATGGGAATGCACCGCCCGAGCAATTGACCGTCACAAGGCAGCCCACACTTCAGCAGTGTCTCATGATTGCATCAAGGGCATACCGATTGCACGAGCTTCATCATATACTAGACGCGCAGCATGAGCTTCCATCGACCTACTGTGCTACCAAGGTGGCCTGAGCGGGCCTCCTTCTTCTTGAGTGGCTTGGTCGTCGTAGCAGCAATTGCATATTCGATATCGTCAGCATCCAGAGGCCTGCTCGAATGGAAAGATGTGCCGGGGCTGGCATTAGCCATGTCCTTGGGCGGGCTACCTGTGATGGCTGCTGGTCTTGTTTGCAGGTGGTGGCGCCTCAAGAAGAAAACAGAGCTGGCTGAATACGAACGCGTTTTGGCATTGGGCCGCGAGCATCAGTAGGCAGGCCCGAAACCGCGCAGCCTTAAACAGCCCAAACAGAATCAGCGCCGACAGGACTTCACGACTTCTTCCGCTCCCCCAGCCGCGCCATGATCGCGCGGCGGTCCTTCTCGCTCATGCTGCCCCACAGGACGATCTCATCCATCGTACGGCGGCAGCCGATGCACAGGCCGGAGCTCTGGTCGATGCGGCACACGCCGGTGCAGGGGGTGGAGACCTTGGACATGGCGCGCGTCTCAGCAGCCATGGACCGTGCGGGCAAGCGCAATTTTCTTGCGTTTTGGTGCAATGCACACTAGATGGCCCGCCAGCAACCGGCGCGCGGGGCCTGTCCCTGCCGCAATCCGAGAGCAGCGTGAGGTGTGGATGCCAGGCATCCGGACCGGGCCCGGATGAGCGGTTTGCCATGAACCAAGCTTCCTTTTTCACGCAGGGTCGCCAGAAACGACACCTTGCCGTGTGCGCGGACCGGACGATGTTCCTCCGCGCGCTCCGCACTTTATTGAAAGTGACGCATGTCCTATTTTTCCGAACTTGGCCTTGCCGAGCCCATTCTTCGCGCGCTCCAGGTCAAGGGCTACACCGATCCCTCGCCGATCCAGCGCCAGGCGATCCCCGCACTGATGGAAGGCCGTGACCTGCTCGGCATCGCGCAGACCGGCACCGGCAAGACCGCCGCGTTCTCGCTGCCCTCGCTGCACCGCCTCGCCAATGACCCGCAGCCGCGCAAGAACGCCGGCTGCCGCATGCTGGTGCTTTCGCCGACGCGCGAACTGGCGGCGCAGATCGCCGACAACATGCGCGGCTATGCCAAGTTCCTGAACCTCTCGGTCCAGTGCATCTTCGGCGGCGTGCCCGCAGGCAAGCAGGCCCGTGCGCTCGAGCGTGGCTGCGACATTCTCGTCGCCACGCCGGGCCGTCTGCTCGACCTGATCGACCAGCGCGCGCTGACGCTGCGCCATGTCGAGATCTTCGTGCTCGACGAAGCCGACCAGATGATGGACCTGGGCTTCATCGTCCCGCTCAAGCGCGTCGCCGCGCTGCTGCCCAAGCAGCGCCAGAGCCTGTTCTTCTCGGCCACCATGCCGCAGGCAATTGCCGAGCTGGGCAAGCAGTTCATCCACAACCCGGTGAAGGTCGAAGTCGCGCCGCAGTCGACCACGGCCGAGCGCGTCGAGCAGTATGCGACCTTCATCAATCAGGCCGAGAAGCAGGCGCTTCTCACCATCCGCCTGCGTGAAGGTCTGGCCGAAGACGCCGCCGAGAAGGCCGAGCATGGCGCCATCGACCGCGCGCTCGTCTTCACCCGCACCAAGCACGGCGCCGACCGCGTGGTCCGGCACCTGACCGCCGCGGGCATCCCGGCGGCCGCGATCCACGGCAACAAGAGCCAGGCGCAGCGCACCGCGGCGCTCGGCGGGTTCCGTCAGGGCACGATCCGCGTGCTGGTCGCCACCGACATCGCCGCGCGCGGCATCGACGTTTCGGGCGTGAGCCACGTCTACAACTTCGAGATCCCGAACGTGCCCGAACAGTACGTCCACCGCATCGGCCGCACCGCGCGCGCCGGGGCGGACGGCGTGGCGGTGAGCTTCGTCGCGCCCGACGAGAAGCCCTATATCCGCGACATCGAGCGCCTCACCCGCGTCAAGCTGGAAGCGCTGCCGCTGCCCGAGGACTTCCAGAAGCAGGCCTCGCGCCTGCCCGCTCCCGCCCGCAAGGCGCCCGCCCAGCAGCAGGGCGGCGGCAAGGGTAAGGGCAACGGCAATCGCAAGCCCGGCGGCGGGAAGCAGGCCGGTGGCAATCGCGAAGGCGGCCGGGGCGAAGGAAAGCGCCGCGACGACCGCCGTCACGAGCGGCCGCAGGGCGAACGCCCCCGCCACGACGGCGAGCGCAGCGACCGCCGCGAGCGCGAGGCCGGCGACGAGCAGGGCCAGCGCAAGCGCCGTTTCCGTCCGCGCGGCCCCAAGGGCATGGGCGCGCACAAGAACAAGGTCCGCCGCGCAGGCTGACCTTGCCGCGCTGCCCGGTGCAGGATCGGGGACGGAGCGCACGGCCGATGCAAAGAGCCTCTGGCCGAGCCCGTCCCTTCCCGGCATAAGCTGACCCCATGTCTGCAAGCCTCGGCCCCGGTCTCTGGGCAGCGCTGCTGTCCGCCGCCGTCATGACGGGTATCGTCGGCGTGCGCTATCTGATGACATCGGGCCTGTTCGCCTGGATCACCGCACGCGTGCGGCCCGGCAGCTACACCGGACTCGACCGCCAGATCCGCAGCGAGATCGGCTGGTCGCTCTTGTCCGCGGCGATCTACGGCGTGCCCGCAGGCGTGGTCGCCTGGGGCTGGCAGCAATACGGCTGGACGCGGATCTACACCGATGCGGGCGCCTATCCGCTATGGTGGATGCCGCTGTCGCTGCTGATCTACCTCTTCCTCCACGATACCTGGTTCTACTGGACCCACCGCTGGATGCACCTGCCCGGCCCGTTCCGTGTGGCCCATGCGGTGCATCACGCCAGCCGCCCGCCAACGGCCTGGGCGGCAATGAGCTTCCACCCGGTCGAAGCGCTGACCGGCGCCGTGGTCATTCCCGCGCTCGTCTTTTTCGTACCGATCCACATCGGCATGCTCGCCGCGGTGCTCACCATCATGACGGTCATGGGCGTGACCAATCACATGGGCTGGGAACTGTTTCCCCGCCGCCTGGTCGAATCGCGCCTGGGCCACTGGCTGATCACGGCCAGCCACCACAACCGGCATCACGAAAGCTACAAATGCAACTACGGGCTCTATTTCCGCGTCTGGGATCACCTTTGCGGTACCGACAAGGGGCTCTCCTCGCCCTGACGGCAGGTGGCTTCGCGCTGGCCGGCACCGCCCCGGCCGGAACCGATGTCTCCGCGAAAGTGACCGACCTGCGATCGACCAAGGGGCAGATCCTCGCCTGCCTGACCACCCGCGCCGATGCCTTCCCCGATTGCGGCAAGGACCCGCAGGCCCGCACGCTGATCGTACCGGCAAGCCGCAACATGGAGCTCGACTTCGGCCGGGTGCCCGACGGCGAATACGCCATCTCGCTGGTCCACGACGAAAACGGCAACGGCAAGATGGACAAGCGCCTGATCATCCCGCGCGAGGGCTTCGGATTCTCGCGCGATGCTCCCATCCGGATGGGCCCGCCCCCCTTCGACCGTGCCGCCTTCGCGGTGGACGGCAGCCCGATCCACCTCACCATCCGCATGCGATATATGCTCTGAGGCCACTTGCCGCGCCCCGGCAGCGGGCTTAGGCCGGGAACGTGTCACGCGAAGAAGAGATCGTAGAAGAGGTCGTCGAGACAACGACTTCGGGGCTGGTTCCGCAGCCCTCCGGCGGCACATTCTCGCCCTTCCGCTATCCGATCTTCCGCGCGATCTGGATTGCCAACCTGTTTTCCAACCTCGGCTCGACGCTGCAGTCGGTCGGCGCGGCCTGGCTGATGACCGAACTGACGCCCTCGCACCAGCTCGTCGCGCTCGTGCAGGCCTCGGCCACGGTGCCGATCATGCTGTTCGGCATGTTCGCCGGCGCCATCGCCGACAATTACGACCGCCGCCGCGTCATGCTCGCCGCGCAAGTGGGCATGCTGACCGTATCTGCTGCACTCGCGGCACTGACCTATGCCGGGTTGATTTCACCTTTCCTGCTGCTCGCCTTCACCCTGACGGTGGGCGCGGGCACGGCGCTCAATTCGCCCGCCTGGCAGGCCTCGGTGCGCCAGCAGGTCGCGCCCAAGGAAATCCCGCAGGCAATCGCGCTCAACTCGATCTCGTTCAACATTGCCCGCTCGATCGGCCCGGCGCTGGGCGGTGTGCTGATCTCGCTGTTCGACGTGTCGTTCGCCTTCGCCATGAACGCCGTCAGCTACGTCGGCCTGATCGGCGTGCTGCTGTGGTGGCGCCCCGAAGCCCGCCAGATCGAGCGACGCCCGATCCTCCCGGCCGTCGGCGTCGGCATCCGCTACTGCGCCACCAACGGGCCGCTGCGCCGCATCCTGCTGCGCGGGCTCGCGCTGGGCTTCAGCCTTGCCGCCTACCAGTCGCTGCTGCCCGCCGTGGTGAGCGATCACATGAAAGGGACGGAGCTGGACTTCGGCATGATGCTGGGCCTGTTCGGCATCGGCTCGATCACCGCCGCACCGTTCATCGGCGCGATTCGCAGCAGGCTTGGGCTCGAGGGCATCCTGGCCGTAGGCGCGGCGATGTTCGTGTTCTCGCTCTCGCTCGTGGCGGAAGTGCACACGGTGCTGTACGCGCTGCCCGCCGCCTTCCTTGCCGGGATGGGCTGGGTCTGGATCCTCACCACGATCAACACCGCGGTACAGATGCGCTCTCCCGACGAGATCCTCGGCCGTTGCCTCTCGATCTACCAGGCCGTCACGTTCGGCGGCATGGCGCTGGGATCGTGGATCTGGGGCATGATCGCGGACTGGAAGAGCCTGCCCTTCGCGCTTCACGCCGGATCGGTTTTCCTGATCGTCTCGTTCGCGACGCTGCGCATTCTCGCCCCGTTGCCCCGCCCCGGCGAAGGCGTCCTGAAACACTCGTGACCCCGAAACCGCTCGCAGGCGCAACTTAAAGATTAATTCACCATGTTGCGCCAGAAGGACCGGGATAAAGGTTATGGGGAATCCACATGGATACGTTGCGCGGCCACTTTTCCGATCGGAACGAGCCTGACGAGGGCTCTTCGGGAGCGGGAGATTCGAGCGCCGATTCGCAGCCGCCCGTGGTGGGTTCGGACGAGCGGCGCATGCATGTGCGCGCCTACAATTTCTGGGCCAGCCTGCTCGACAACCGCACCTTTCCCGACATTGCCTCGCTCCACCCGGAACAGCTGCACGACTTCGGTCCGCACTCCGTGCTGCTCGACTTTACCGACGGCATCGACAATCCGGCGATCGGCTATCTCGGCGCCAAGCTGGCCGAGGAATGCGGTACGGACGACAGCATCCAACGGCTGAACGACGTTCCCGCGCGCTCACTGCTTTCGCGCATCACCGACCATTACATGCAGATCCTCGCCAATCAGGCGCCGATCGGGTTCGAAGCCGAATTCGTCAACCAGCGCGGCGTGACGATTCTCTACCGCGGCATTCTCCTGCCCTTCTCGCGCGACGACGAGACGATCGATCACATCTACGGCGTGATCAACTGGAAGGAACTGGCCGACCAGTCGAGCACCGACGCGCTGATGAAGCAGGTCGACGAAGCCGTGGAAGCCCGTCCCGCCATGCTGCGCGAGGCTCTGCCGATGAGCGAATGGGCCGACGGTCCGGTCGATCTGGGCCTGGGTGACTCGCACCACGAACCGCTCGACCTGCCGCTTGCCGAATTCGGCCTGCCCGGCACCGTTTTCGACGATTCCGAACTTCCCGGCAGCAGCCCGGAAATGGAACTGGGCGACTGGCTCGCCGTTGCCCGCGAAGAGGCGATGAATGCACGCAGCAGCGAAGACCGCTCGCGCCGCGCGCTCTATGAGGCCATCGGCCGCGCCTACGACTTCGCGCTGGCCGCTGCCGATGCGCCGGAAGACTTCGCCGAACTGGTCGAAGATGCCGGGCTCAAGGTGCAGGAACGCGCGCCGCTGATCCCGCTCGTCAAGCTCGTCTTCGGCGCCGACTACGACAAGACGCGCCTCACCGAATTCGCCACCGTCATCGCCCATGGCCAGCGCCTCGGCATCGGTCACGGCGGACTGGCGCCGCTGCTGGCCGAAGCGCCCGGCGGCCTCAAGGGCCTCGTACGCGAGGAACGCCGTCTGCGCCGCGAGGAAAGCGGCAAGGAAAAGAGCCCGCGCAACGCCCACGAATCGCTCGTGGCCGGTCTGCGTCAGCTTGCACCGCGCCCGCTCGACACGGTGGCCCGCGACAGCGAGTTTGCGCTGGTCGTGGCGCGCAGGCTGGAGGACGGCCAGGTCGTGCTGCTCGGCGAAGTCAGCGACGATGCGGCCCTGCTGGATCGCGCCGCCCGCCGCCTGCTCGACTGATCGCGAGACAATCGCCACCAATACAATCGACAGGGCCGTCGGCGCGGCCCCTTGCAACGGGACCGGCGGCCACTAGGCTGCCGGACGAAAGGCCGCGCATGAGACAGCGGCGGCGCTTCAGCGCCGGTTAAGGCCTTGCAGTCCCAAGAGGCACAATGCGGCAGTTGCGATTCCCCGCCTTCGTCCTGATGTTCTTTGCCCTGCTCGGCTGGTCGGCCACACCCGCCGCCGCGCAGTCGATCCTGCGCGACGCAGAGACCGAGGCCCTGCTCCACGACATGGCCACGCCGCTGATCAAGGCGGCCGGGCTCGATCCCGTCAACGTGGACATCGTGCTGGTCAACGATCAGTCGGTGAACGCTTTCGTGGCTGGCGGGCAGGCGGTCTACATCAACGCCGGGCTGATCAACGAGGCCGACACCGCAGAGGAAGTTCAGGGCGTGATCGCCCACGAGCTGGGCCACGTCACAGGCGGCCACGCCGTGCTCAATCAGGGCGCCAAGAGCGCCAGCAACATCTCGATCCTCTCGCTGCTGCTCGGCGCCGCGGCCGCCGCAGCCGGCGGCGGCGAGGCGGCGATGGGCGTGCTGATGGCCGGACAACAAGCGGCAATGGGCAAGTTCCTCGCCTATACCCGCTCGCAGGAAGCCTCCGCCGACGCAGCGGGCGCCAAGTATCTTTCGGAAGCGGGGATCAGCGGACGCGGCTCGATCGAGTTCTTCAAGAAGCTGCAGAACATGGAGTACCGCTACGGCTACAGCCAGCGCAGCCAGGACGAGTTCTTCAGCACCCACCCGCTGACCAGCGACCGTATCGCCACCCTGCAGGACACCTACCAGAAGGATCCGGCCTGGGATGCCAAGCCCGATCCCACGATCCAGAAGCGCTTCGTGCGCATGAAGGCCAAGCTCTACGGCTATCTTGCCGAACCGCGCGACGTGTTCCGCCGCTATCCGCTCACGGACAACTCGGTGCCCGCACACTACGCCCGTGCCTATGCCTACAACCGCGAATCGAAGCTGGACGAGGCGCGCGCGGAAACCGATGCGCTCGTCGCCAAGGATCCCGAGGACCCCTATTTCCTCGAGCTGCAGGGCCAGATCCTGCTCGAATCGGGCAAGCCCACCGAAGCCCTCGCCCCGCTACGCGAGGCCACGCAACTCACCGCCAACCAGCCGCTGATCGCGACGCTCTTCGGCCATGCGCTGATGGCGACCGAGGACCCGGCCAACTTCAAGGAAGCCGAGCGCGTGCTGCGCGCCGCGGTGGTGCGCGACCGCGAGAATCCCTTCGCCTGGTACCAGCTCGGCACGATCTATGCGGCCAATGGCGACATGCCCCGTGCCCGTCTTGCCAGCGCCGAACAGCAGGTGCTTTCCGGCCGGATGCAGGAAGCCCTGATGAGCGCCCGGGCCGCCGAGGCCGGGCTTGCCACCGGCTCGCCCGACTGGCTGCGCGCGCAGGACATCGAAATGCAGGCCCGCGCCGAACTGGAACGCCAGAAGAAGCGGCGCTAAGGCCGGAACATCAGTGAGTTTTCAGGAGATTCCATGGCCAAGGGCTTGAAGTTCGCAGCGATCGTCGGCGGTCTCGCGCTGGTCGGCGTGGGCGGCTGGTTCGGCGGACGCATCGCCGTCGAGCACGTGGTTCACGACTATATCCTCGAAAACCCCGAAATCCTGCCCGAGGCGATGAACGAATTGCAGCGCCGCCAGAGCGCGCAGCAGCTCGCCGGGGTACGCTCCACGGTCGAGACGCCCTTCCCGGGCGCCGTGCTCGGCAATCCCGACGGCAAGGTCACGCTCGTCGAATTCACCGACTTCGCCTGCGGTTACTGCCGCCAGAGCCTGCCCGACGTGAAGGCCCTGATCGAGAACAACCCGGACCTGCGCATCGTCGTGCGCGAGCTGCCGATCATCAGCCCGCAGAGCCCCGAAGCCGCCAAGATGGCGCTCGCCGCCGCCGAGCAGGGCAAGTACCCGGCTTTCCACGATGCCATGTTCGCCGCCGGCCAGCTCGACGACGAAACGATCGAGGCTGTCGCCCGCAAGGTCGGGCTCGACATGGACCGGGCGCGCAAATACGCCGCGAGCCCGACGGTCGAGGCGGAGATCAACCGCAACCTCGAACTCGCCAGCCGCCTCGGCTTCTCCGGCACGCCGAGCTGGATCGCCGGCGACCGCCTGATTGCCGGTGCTGTCGGGGTCGACCAGCTGACCGAGGCCGTGCAGGCGGCACGCGAAAGTTGATATCCCGCGCCATGACAGCCCAGGCATTTCAGCTCTGGCGGGAATTGGACTAAACTCATGCCCATGAGCGTCCTGCCCATCCAGCCGATTCCGTTCTTCGCCGACAAGGACAAGGCGTTCTGGCGCCTGCAATCCGCCGGCTGGGCGGGCGCGATGATGCTGCGCACGATGTCGCTCATCGCCAACAACCAGCCGCTGACCTCGCTCGTGCTGGTGCTGATCGCGACGATCACCGGCTTTTCGATCTCGCTGGTGCTCTCGGTGATCTACCGCGCGCTGATCCAGCGCCCGGCGCTCGTCACCTGGGGCCTCACCGCGCTCGTGCTGCCCTTTGCCGTTGCGCTCCACGCCTTCATCGACGGCTGGGTCTGGTCGCTGTGGCGGACGGACAGCGACGCCAGCTTCACGCAGCTGTTCCTCGGCGTGTTCTACCTCGATGCCACGCTGCTCGGCGCCTGGACCGCGCTCTACTACATGGTGAACTTCTACCTGCAGGTGGAAGAGCAGAACGACCAGCTGATCCGGCTGGAGAACCAGGCGACGAGCGCGCAGCTCGCCATGCTGCGCTACCAGCTCAACCCGCACTTCCTGTTCAACACGCTGAACTCGATTTCCACGCTGGTGCTGCTCAAGCAGACCGAGCCGGCCAACGCGATGCTCTCGCGCCTGTCCGCCTTCCTGCGCTACACGCTGGTCAACAAGCCATCGGCGCAAGTCACGGTCGCGCAGGAAGTGGAGACGCTGAAGCTCTACCTCGATATCGAGCGCATGCGCTTCGAGGAGCGGCTGCGCACCAAGTTCGACATAGAACCGGCCACCGAAGCCTGCCTGCTGCCCTCGCTGCTGCTGCAGCCGCTGGTCGAGAACGCGGTGAAATATGCCGTATCGCCGCAGGAATCCGGGGCCGAGATCACCATCACCTCGCAGCTTGTCGGTCCCACGCTTCGCATCACCGTCTCGGACACCGGGCCGGGCTTGCAAAGTCCCACGACCAACAACAGGTTATCGGGCATGACTTACGATGGAGGGGAGCCGGTATCCACCGGTGTCGGCCTTTCGAACATCCGGGACAGGCTCGTGCAGGCCTACGGCGACAACCACCGTTTCGAGACGGTGGAGCCCGTCGAAGGCGGGTTCGCCGTGCTGATCGAAGTTCCGGCAGAACGCCGCGAATCCCTCGATGAAAGTCCGGAGCAACCGCGCCCGCCGGCACTGGCAGCGCGATGAAACATAAGTGGACCGCGCGCGTTAGCGGGTCCGGAGACCAAAACAGATGACTATCCGCACGATCATTGTCGACGACGAGAAACTGGCGATCCAGGGCCTGCAGCTTCGCCTCGAGAAGTACCCCGACGTCGAGATCATCGATACCTGTTCGAACGGACGCGAGGCGATCCGCAAGATCAAGACGGAAAAGCCCGATCTGGTGTTCCTCGACATCCAGATGCCCGGCTTCGACGGCTTCTCGGTCGTGAAGGGCGTGATGGAAATCGAACCGCCGCTGTTCGTCTTCGTCACCGCCTATCAGGAACACGCCGTGCGCGCCTTCGAGGCGAACGCGGTGAACTACCTGATGAAGCCGGTCGACGAGACCAAGCTGGACGACACGCTTGCCCGCGTACGGCAGCGCCTGACCGAAAAACGCTCCGCCGAGGAAGCCGAGAAGCTCAAGAACGTGCTGGCCGAAGTGGCGCCCGACGCGATCGAGCAGATGCCCGAGGAAGGCGATGCCGGCGCGGACCGCTACGAAAAGCTCATCAACATCAAGGACCGCGGCCAGATCTTCCGCATCGATGTCGATTCGATCGAACACATCGAGGCCGCCGGCGACTACATGTGCATCCGCACCGCCGACAACTCGCTGATCCTGCGCGAGACGATGAAGGATCTGGAGCGCCGCCTCGATCCGCGCGTGTTCCAGCGCGTCCACCGCTCGACCATCGTCAACCTCAACCAGGTCCGCCAGGTCAAGCCGCACACCAACGGCGAATGCTTCCTGGTGCTCGATTCGGGCGCACAGGTGAAGGTCTCGCGCTCCTACCGCGACGTCATCGCCCGCTTCGTGCACTGAGGCGGGCGGGGATACTCCGCCCCCAAAAGACAGATCGTCATCCCAGCGCAGGCTGGGATCGTTGCGAGCATGGCGCAGGATTGAGAGCGATCCCGGCCTGCGCTGGGATGACGTCATGAGCCTCTAAATGGCAGCGAGTCGATCGCCCATAAGAAAAGGCGGCCAATGGCCGCCCTTCCCCCTCTCCAAACCTGTCTGGCCGGCCCCGTCTGCTGCGGCGCCTGACCTTGGCCTGTAACTTGTGATCAACCGCCCTTGGCAGCGTTCGCTTCAGCGGCGGCGAGGCCGGCGGTCGACTGCATGTAGGGGATCGGATTGACCGCCTTGCCGTCGACGCGGACTTCGTAGTGCAGGTGCGGGCCGGTCGAGCGGCCGGTCGAACCGACGAAACCGATCACGTCGCCCTTGTGGACCGTCTGGCCCTCGGCAACGTTGAGGCGCGAAAGGTGCGCGTAGCGGGTCTGCATCTCACCGCCGTGTTCGACCGAGATGTAGAGACCGTAGCTGCTGAACCAGGAAGCGCGGCTGACGACACCGTCGGCGGGCGCATAGACCGGCGTACCGACCGGCGCGGCCAGATCGACGCCCTTGTGCATGCGGCGGCGGCCGAGAACCGGATGCTCGCGCTCACCGTAGCTGCTCGTCATCACGTCATGTTCAAGCGGGTTGCGCGAGGGGATGGAAACCGAGGCGATGCCGCCGGAAACGGAAGGCTTGGCCTTCGAAACGGCGAGGCCGGTTTCCTCGAAATTCTGCCAGGAGCTGAAGAGCTGACGGAACTGTTCGTCTTCGCTGCCACTGACCGACTGGTTGGCTGCCTGTGCAGCGCGGAGCGGAGCGGAAATATCCGCAGCGGAGGCGCTGCTGTTTGCCATCGCCGGGTGAGCAGCAATGGTTAAACCCGCGGCAACGATAATACTGGCCACTGCGCGGAACTTGGCGAAAGACTTCGTTACGACCACTCGCAATACCTTGTTCTTCACCGGATCCACCACAGAAACGGTGCTGTTCGTTCGATGCACGCCCTTTGGAAAAGGCCGCCCGATTTAAATTATTGGAGATGGTCGGAACCCCCCGCCGTCTCGTGAGTTGTGACTTAGGCTGTCATCTTTGGTTCAGGCAACCCCAGCATAAAGATCCCGCGATAAACCGGCTGCAAGACGCGCCGAGTCGTTGAACGGTGGCTTCAGGGTTCCTCGAAAGTACCGGGAAACAAGGGATTTCCATAGGTCTGCGGTAACCAGGTCCAAACGTTTTGCCACGTCGGCGAAATGATTTGCGCCGAAACGGACGTGCCGGATTTCATCGTCAAGGATTCGTTCGAGGATGCGTGCGCCCGATTCGTCGCCCGCCGCGCGCACGCGTTCGAGCGTCGTCGGGGTGACGTCGAGCCCCCGCGCCTCGAGCACCATCGGCACCACGGCAAGCCGCGCCGCGACGTCGTGACGGGTGTCGTGGGCGGCGGTCCACAGCCCCGCATGCGCCGGGTGCGCGCCATAGTGGCTGCCCAATCCATGCAGGTGCCGGTCGAGCAATGCGAAGTGCATCGCCTCGTCCGCCGCGACGGCGAGAAAGTCGCTGACGAACAGTCCGCCCATCTCGGCACCGAATCGTCCCGCCATGTCGAGCGCGAGATCGATGGCGACGAACTCGATGTGGGCAAGCGCATGCCACAAGGCGATCCGACCACGTTCCGAACCGGCCTTGCCGCGCTTGGGCATGCGGTTCGGCGGCAGCAGTTCGGGCGCATCGGGCCGGCCCGGCTGGTCCGGCATCGCGACGTCGAATTCGAAAGCCAGCCGCCCGAGCCGCCAGTCGCGCGCGACCCGGCGTGTAGCCATGACCTTGGCGTACGGATCGCACTCCAGCATGGCGGACCGAATGGCAGCAGCGACCGATGGGCGGTGATCGAGGCTCATCAGCATGCGCCCGCATGATTACGCACGCGGAGGCGCGGAGACGCGGAGAAGGACATTGGTTCGCGCAAAGGCGCAGAGGCACAAAGGTGTCGCGCTTGCGGCGAAGCCGCGATCTCTTCCTTCGAGCGCGTTTCACGTAAGGTCAGGCGGAAGGGATAGCGCCTGCAGCGCAGCACTACCCCTTTGCGCCTCTGCGCCTCTGCGCGATTCAAGAATCGCCGCGTCTCCGCGCCTCCGCGTGAACCCATAAAGCGCATTCAGAGTGCCTTGGCGGCCTCCAGCACGGCCTGGGCGTGGCCCTTGACCTTCACCTTGTCCCAGACCTGCGCGATCTTGCCGTCGGGGCCGATCAGGTAGGTCGTGCGCACCATGCCCATGTAGGTGCGGCCGTAGTTCTTCTTCTCGGTCCAGATGCCGAGCGCGTCGGACAGGCCGTCTTCCTCGGCATCGGTCGCGAGCGGGGCCTTGAGATCGTGCTTGGCGATGAAGTTCTGGTGCTTCTTCGCCGAATCCTTGCTCACGCCCAGCAGTTCGACGCCGACCGCGTCGAATTCGCCCTTGAGCGCCGAGAAGTCGATGTTCTCGGTGGTGCAGCCCGGGGTATTGTCCTTGGGATAGAAGAACACGACCAGCTTCTTGCCCGCGAAGTCCGACGCCTTCACGCTGCCGCCGTCCGGGGTCTCCATCGCGATATCGGGAAACGTGTCGTCAACGCCGGGCTTGCTCATCATTCTATCTCCAGTGTTTCGCCGAAGGCTTCCTGCCACGCGGCGGCGACTTGTCCGCGCGCGGCCAGAAGTCCGGCCTCAAGGGTGTTCCAGTCCTCATAGCCACAGGCACGCACGAGCGCCATGCAAGCCGCATCGCTCGGCACCTTCGAATCCGGCGCCAGCAGCCGCGCGGCCACGAGGAAGCGGCTCAGCACGTCGTGCGCTTCGCCCAGCGGCAGGCCGAGTTCGCGGATGGCATCGGCCAGACCGGGCCGGAAGCCCCTGCCCTCACGCAGCTGGGTGAAGTGGACGATGAATTCGAGATCGACGAGACCACCGCGTGCCAGCTTGACGTCGAGCGAGCCCTTGGGCGCCTTGTGCTTGGCCATGGTGGCGCGCATTTCCAGCACGTCGGCCAGCAGCTCCTCACGCACGCGCGGCGCGGTGAGGACATTCCCGATCACATCGGAAAGCGCCGCGCTGGCCTCCTGCGAGCCGTAGAGCGGCCGGGCGCGGCACAGCGCCATGTGTTCCCAGGTCCAGGCCTGCTCGCGCTGATAGCGTTCGAAGCTGTCAATGCTCGCCGCCGGTGGTCCCTGCGCCCCCGAAGGACGCAGGCGGGTGTCGACTTCGTAGAGCGCGCCCTCGGCGGTGGGCACCGAAAGCGCCGAAATCGCCCGCTGCGAAAGCCGGTTGTAGTAATGCGTCGCCCCCAGCGGTCGCCGCCCGTCGGATTCGGCATTGAAGTCGCCGGTGAAGAGATAGACCAGATCGAGGTCGGAGGCGTGGGTGAGCACGCCGCCGCCCATCCGGCCCAGCCCGAGCACCACCAGTTCGCTGCCGGGCACGCGGCCATGGTTGATCTCGAACTCGGCGGCCGTCTCGTCGGTCAGCACGATCAGCGCGGCTTCGGCGACGCGGGCAAGGGCATGACCGATGTCGAGCGGGTCGTTCGCGCCCTCGATCAGCTGCACGCCCAGCTTGAAGCGCAGTTCGCCGACCTTGCGGCGCACGGCATCGAGCTTGCGCTCGAAATCGTCGCCCCGTTCGAAGCGCGAGAAGGCAGCGACAAGCTCTTCGGTATCACCGGGCAGTTCGAAGGCGCTGGCATCGATCAGCGGGTCGAGCAGGTCGGCGCGGCGCGCCAGTGCATCGGCGAGCGGCGGGGCGAGACTGAGAATGCGCGCGAGCAGTTCGAGCAGGCCCGGCCGCGCCTCGAGCAGGCGGAACAGGTTGATCGCGCTGGGCAGATTGTTGAGCAGCTGTTCCCAGCGTGCGAGCGCGCGTTCGGGTTCGGGCGCCGCCGCCAGCGCGGCGAGCAGGTCGCGGCGGATCGCCTCGAACGCCGATCGCGCCGCATCCGAACGCAGCGCCCGCACCCGGCCCGACTGCCAGCCCTCGATCCGCTGCGCGAGCGCTGCCGGATCGGCAAAGCCCAGCCCTTCGAGGTGCTCGTGCAACGTCGCCTGATCGGGCATGGCGACAGGCACGGCGGTGTCGCTCGGCGTATTCGCCATGATCAGGGCATCGTAGCGATCGCCTACCGCATCGGTGATCTCGGTGATCTCGGCCAGCAGCGCCTTCCCGTCGGGCAGGCCGTCGAGCTGCGCCACGGCATCGAGCGCCTCGGGCGAAGTCGGCAGGCTGTGCGTCTGCTGGTCGTGCATCATCTGCAGGCGGTGCTCGATCGTGCGAAGCCGGTCGTAGCTTTCGCCCAGCAGCCGCGCCTCGTCGGCAGCGACCAGCCCGGCATCGGCCAGCGCATCGAGCGTGGCGCGCGTACCGCGCAGGCGCAGCGCGGGATTGCGGCCGCCGTGGATGAGCTGGTGCGTCTGCGCGTAGAACTCCACTTCGCGGATGCCGCCGCGCCCCTTCTTGAGATCGAATCCCGGCCCCACCGACGGCCCACCGCGCGTATTGGCGCGAATCTGGCTGGTCAGCCGGCCGATCTCCGCAATCGCGCCGAAGTCGAGGCTCTTGCGCCACACGAAAGGCCGGATCGCGGCGAGGAACGCCTCGCCCGCCGGCACGTCGCCCGCACAGGCCCGCGCGCGGATGAACGCGGCCCGCTCCCAGGCGAGCGCCGAGGATTCGTAATGCGTGAGCGCGGCATCGACCGAGATTGCCAGCGGGCTCACTTCCGACGCCGGGCGCAACCGCAGATCGACGCGGAAGACATAGCCCTCCGCCGTCACCTGCGAAAGCATCTCCACCACCGTGCGGGCCACCCGCTGCGCCGCCTCGCCCGGCTCGTCGCGCTCGCGGCGGGGCAGCAGATCGGGTTCGAACAGGAGGATCGGATCGATATCCGAGCTGTAGTTGAGTTCGCCCGCGCCATGCTTGCCCAGCGCCAGTGCGAGGAACCCGGCCGGTTCCGAATCCGGGACGCGGCGACGGATCCCCGCGGCAATCGCGGCATCGAGCGCGCGGTCGGCGAAGGCGGACAGCTCGCCCGTCACCTTGAGCAGTGGAAAGGCGCCGGCCAGATCGCCGATCGCCAGTGCAAGCGCCAGCGCCTGCTTTTCGCGGCGCAGGGCAACGGGAACGTCGGGCGCGCCCTCGCCCGCAGCGAAAGCCCAGGCCAGCGCCGCCTCGCCATCGCCTGCGGCGAGGATCTCGGTCAGGTCGGGCAAGCGGTCGAGAAGCCCGGCCAGATAGGGCGCGTGGGCGCGGGCGCGGGCTAGGGCTCCAGTCCAGTCGGCGGTCATGCGCCCTTCCCTGCCCGCTCCACGCTGCCGGGGCAAGTGGGCCTGCTTGTGCATCCCGGCGCTCTCTGGCACCTGTGCGCCTCCCCCCTTTTCTGCAAAAGAGGTCGCACACGTGAAGCAGCCCGCCCTTATCCTTGCCATTCTGGGCCTGAGCGCCTGCAGTTCGCCCTATGCCGGCCCCGACATGCCCAAGGGGACGGCGCTGCCGCCGCCCGAGGAAACCGTGGCAGCGCCCCGGCAGCCCGACATCTCGGTCGATCTCATGAAGCAGATGACCAAGCGTCTCTCGGCCGACGATTTCGAGGGCCGCGCGCCCAGCACCGCGGTCGAGCCCAAGGTGCTCGACTACATCATTTCGCAGTTCAAGGCCGCGGGCCTGCAGCCGGGCAACGACGGCAAGTGGCTGCAGCCGGTGCCCACCGTGGAGATCACCGCCAGCAACGCCACCCCGCTGCAGGTCGGCGGTCCGGCGGCGATGATGAAGTTCGATTTCGGCAGCGACTATGTCGCCGCCAGCTACCGCGTCACCCCGCACACCAAGGTGGAAGACAGCGAGCTGGTCTTCGTCGGCTACGGCATCAATGCGCCCGAGCTGGGCTGGAACGACTATGCCGGCGTCGACATGCACGGAAAGACCGCAGTCATCCTCGTCAACGACCCGGACTATGCCAGCGAGACCGAGGACGGCCTCTTCAAGGGCCGCCGCATGACCTACTACGGCCGCTGGACCTACAAGTTCGAGGAAGCCGCGCGCCAGGGCGCGACCGCCGCGCTGATCGTCCACGATACCTTCCCCGCCGCCTATGGCTGGAACGTCGTCAATTCGAGCTGGACCGGCGCGCAGTACTATGTGCAGACGCCCGATGACGGCGCCGACCAGACCAAGGCCAACGGCTGGATCCAGAAGCCCGTCGCGCAGGCGATCCTGCAGGCCGCCGGCAAGAACCTCGCGACGCTGACCGAAGCCGCCAAGCACAAGGGCTTCAAGCCGGTGCCGCTGGGCCTCAAGGCCAGCTTCGGCTTCGACAACGCGATCCGCAAGTCGACCTCGAACAACGTCGTCGGCATATTGCCCGGCAAGACCCGCCCCGACGAAACCGTGCTCTATTCGGCGCACTGGGATCACCTCGGCCACTGCACGCCCGACGATACCGGCGACGACATCTGCAACGGCGCGGTCGACAACGCGACCGGCGTTGCCGCACTCGCCGCCATCGCCAAGGCCAATGTCGAGGCCGGCCCCGCCGACCGCAGCCAGGTGTTCCTGGCCGTCACGCTTGAGGAATCGGGCCTGCTCGGCTCCGAATTCTACGCCGCCAACCCGATCTACCCGCTCGACCACACGGTGGGCGGCGTGAACATGGATGCGCTGATGCCCAGCCCGCGTTCGCGCTCCTATTCGATGACCGGCGGCGACAAGTCGGACCTGACCGCCGTCTTCCGCGAGGCACTCGCCGACGAGGGCCTTGGCGAAGTGCCCGAGGATCACAGCGAGCGCGGCTACTACTACCGCTCCGACCACTTCAGCTTCGCCAAGCGCGGCGTGCCGATGTTCGACGTGGGCCGCAGCACCGATCTGGTCGAAGGCGGCAAGGCGGCCGGCGACAGGATCTCCGAGGACTACACCACCAATCACTATCACGCCCCCAGCGACGAATATTCGGACGACTGGAACTGGGACGGGATTGCCGAGGACGTGGGCCTCTACTACCGGCTCGGCCGCACGCTCGCCGATTCGGACATGTGGCCGAACTGGCACAAGAGCGACGAGTTCCGCGCCATCCGCGACAAGGCCTGCGCCGCGGCAACAGGAGGCTGCCACAAGTGAGCTATACCCTGCCGCCCGAATGGCATGCGCAGGACTGGATCTGGATCGGCTTCCCGCATGACCCGGTCGAATGGCCGGGCTTCCTGGAAGCCGCCCAGGTGCAGATGGCGCAGTTCGCCAGCGCGGTTGCCGAGTCCGGTCAGGAAGTCCGCCTGATCGTGCGCGACGAGGCGAACCGCGCACGGGCGGCATCGCTCGTTTCGGACAAGGTGAAGCTCGAAACGCGCCGCTACGGCGACGTATGGCTGCGCGACACCGGGCCGCTCGTTGTCATGGACGAGGCGGGCCGGCGCAAGGCCATGCGCTTCGGCTTCAACGGCTGGGGCGGCAAGTACCTGATGGACGGCGATCAGGAGATCGGCACCAAGCTCGCCGAGAGCGCCGATCTCGCGGTCGAGACGGCAGACTGGATCCTCGAGGGCGGCGCGCTCGACGGCGACGGCACCGGCCTCGTCGCCACGACCGAACAGTGCCTGCTCAACCGCAACCGCAACCCGCACCTCTCGCGTGCCGATCTGGAAATGCGGCTGCAGCGCGACCTCGGCTACACCCGCGTGCTGTGGCTGGGCGACGGGTTGATCAACGACCACACCGACGGTCACGTCGACAACCTCGCCCGTTTCGTCGCCCCCAATGTCATGGCGCTGCCCCGCGCGACCGGCGCGGACGATCCCAATACGGCGATCTATGCCGACGCCAGGGCCCGCGCCGACGCGATGGGCGTGCAGGTGCGCGAAGTGCCTTCCCCCGGCCGTGTGGAAACCGACGGGCGGATCGAACCGGCCAGCTACATGAACTTCGCGATCACCTCGAAGCTGGTCGTGGTCCCGATCTACGGCACCGCCCACGATCAGGACGGCGTCGCCGCCATCGCCGAGCTGTTTCCGGACCGCGAGACCGTGGGCGTGATGGCCGATGCCGTGCTGGCAGGCGGCGGCTCGTTCCACTGCTCCAGCCAGCAGATGCCGTCACGCGGCTGACGGACTTGGCTCGGCCGGCAAGAGCGCTGTACCGCCGCTGCGATCCGGCCATGTCTTACGCAATTATACTGATCCGGAATACTACGGTCATTCACTCTGCAAATTTACCAGCGCCTTGACCGCGTTCCGCAGAACTCGACGATGCTGCGCGATCGCAATGCAACAGTGGGCTAAGGAGATTTGCGAATGCGTGAGGCGACCATGGTGAACCAGATCAACGATGCGATCGGGGCTCACGGCATGTGGAAGCTGCAGCTGCGCACGGCGATCTCCACCGGGCGCAGCCACATCAGCGCGCGCGACGCCTGCCGCGACGACCAGTGCGCCTTCGGCAAATGGCTTCACGGCGCAGACATCGATGCCACCACCAGGGCCGGGATGCCCTATCAGGTCGTGAAGCGGCTGCATGCCGAGTTTCACACCTGTGCGGGCAATGTGCTCAACCAGATGGAGCGCGGCAATGCGCCGGGTGCGATTGCCCTGCTGGATGGCGAGTACACGCAGCGGACCGACAAGCTCGTTCGCGCGCTCACCAAGTGGAAGCGCGAGCTGTCGCAGTCGACGGCCATCGGCCGGACTGCCGCCTGACCCGGCAGCGCGCGGCGATCAGCCGGCCATTCCGAAATAGATGATCGTGATGCCGACCACGTTCACGGTGGCGTGCGCCAGCATGGCGACCAGAACGCTGCGCTTCGCGTAGAGATAGAGCAGACCCAGCAGCAGGCCCACAAAGCCGGTCGAAAGCACACCCGACAGCCCCTGGTAGAGGTGGGCCATGCCGAACACGACGGCGGAGAGGACCGCGAGCCAGACCGCGCTGCGCTCGCCGAAAACGGATTGGCCGAAACCGACCACGAAGCCGCGAAACGTCAGCTCCTCCAGCACGCCGCCCACACCGATTCCGACCGCGAGAAGCACCAGATAGTTGCCGAGGTTGCCGATGATGGGATCGAACGCCGACAGGTCGATCGGCGTACCGGTGACCCACATGATCAGCATGTCGGCAACGTGGGACACGCCGGCAAGCACCAGTCCCCCGCCGATACCCAGCGCAAACGTGGCCGGCCACCCCTGCGGCGCGAACCGCAGGGTCTCGCGGCGCGCGTCGCGAAGGAATGCCACTGCCGCGATCACGATGGCAAAGGACAGCAAGGCGCCGGTGCCCGGCAACAGGAGGGGCGGGATCAGCGGAAGGATCGCCAGCAGACGATAAGGCATTTTCGGTTGCATCTTCTTGCACCCCCATTTAGTCCGAATCGGACTATTGATCGAAACGGCGAGCATTGCAAGGCGTCATGGCCAACACATTGAGCGAACTGGAAGGAAGCGTCCTCGGCGTCGTTGCCGAAGTCGGCGAGTGCACGGCCTATCGCGTGCGGCAGATATTTCGGGTTTCCGCCAGCGCACCGTGGCGGGCGAGCGCGGGCGCGGTCTATCCGCTGCTCGAACGGCTGGAGGGATCGGGGCTCCTCCAGTCCGAGCTGCGCGAGGGCGACAAGCGCAAGAGCAAGATCCTGTCGATCAGCGCGCAGGGCCGAAAGGTCCTGCAGGACTGGCTCTCGACGCTGACTCCCGATCTGGCCTCCCCCCAGCCCGATCCGATCCGCACCCGCTTCTGCTTTCTGGCACAGCTCGCCCCCGCCGCGCGGCGCGAAGTGGTGGAGCAATGGCTCTCGGCGACGAACCGCGCTCTCGTCGCGCTCTCGGCCAGCAAGGCCGAGGTCGATCATTTCGAAGGCCTTGCGCACCGCGGCGCCGAACGCGAACTGGAAGCCCGGGCGGCCTGGCTGGCCGAGGTTCTGCCGGACCTTTGAGCGGCCCGGTCGGCAAACCTTAACTCTTTGGCAAGAGTTGGAAGCGCATTCTATGCGCCATGGCCCGAGTCATTTCCCTCGCCGCGCACCGCGCCCAGCATGCCCCGCACCTCGATGTGCTGCGTTCGCTGATCGTTGCCGGCTGCGCGATGGCGCTGATCCTCGCCAAGGCTCCGCTGCCCTTCTTCTGATCGGCACGCGCGCCGTCCGGCCCGGACCGCGCCATTTTCCTACACCTTACTGAGCTGTCACACTGCGCGCGGCATCCATGTGCCTGCGCTCTTTGAACAGTTGATTTCCCCTGCCCGGCGGTGTGACGTTTCAATCACATCAACCGACTGAAGAAAAACGCTTTCCTGCGTTTCCCATTGCGCTGGCGTGGACGAGCTTTGTGAAGTTTGCCGCCTGACACCGCGCACAGGAAAAACGCCGTGCGAAGGACGGATCCCTTCGCACGGCGCTCCCTGAACCCGGCAATTGCTTACCGGAACCGTTTTACGGCGTGTCAGGCCATTTCCTGTTCCTTGGCCCGCTTTTCGGCGTGGGCCTTGAACATTTCCATGACATCGCCCGAAGTGACCGGACGCGTCTCGTTGCTCGGAACCGAACCGCCCGAAGACTTCGGCGCGGTGTCGACGCCCTTGGCCGCAGCCTTGGCGTGCAGCGCACCGACGTTGATGTCCTCGCGCTTGAAGTTCTCGAACAGCGAGTCGTGCTTGAGCCACTTGATCGCGTTCTGGTGGGTGATCATGTCGATGTACTCGTCCGACAGATCCTTCACCTGCTCCCACAGCAGCTCTGCGGCATCGGGCCACAGCGCGTCCGAGTGCGGATAGTCGACTTCGTAGGTGACGTTTTCGACGCCCACTTCGTCGAGGTTCTTCAGGCCATAGGGATCCCAGAGGAAGCAGTGGCAGAAGTGGCGCTTCATCAGTTCGCTGGGCTTCACATCCTGGAAGCGCGAGCGGGTCCAGGCCTTGTGGCGCCAGTTCGAGAAGTCCGCGCGTTCCATCAGGTAGGGCACCCAGCCGATCGAGCCTTCCGCGACGATGATGCGCATGTTCGGATACTTGTGCAGTTCCTCGAGCTGAAGCCAGTCCGACACGCCCTGCGCGACCGACATCGGCATCGTCGAGATCCACGCCTCGATCGGCGTTTCCATCGAGGCATGCGGTGCCGGGTTGCCCGAACCGATGTGGCAGGCGATCGTCATGTCGTTGTCGGTGATCGCCTTGAACACCGGATCCCAGTAGTCGTTGTGGATCGACGGCAGCCCCTGAACGGTCGGGTTCTCGTTCATCGAGACGACGTTGAAGCCCTTCTTGGCGAGGCGGTTGACCTCGTCGACGGTGGCCTGCTGGTCCCAGGTCGGCAGGATGCCGATCGGGATGAAGCGGCCCGGATAGGCCATGCACCACTCGTCGTAGTGCCAGTCGTTGTAGGCCTGCATGTGGCGCAGCGCGAGCTTCTTGTCGGGCGCCTTGTGGAAGGTCTGGCCGTCAAAGCCGATCGAATTGCCGAAGCACATCGAGGCGGCAATGCCGTTCACGTCCATGTCGTCGATGCGGGCATGCACGTCGTAGCAGCCGTCACGCAGCTGATCGAGCGAGGTCGGCTCCATGCCGTATTCCTCGAACGGACGCCCGACCACGGCATTGAGGCCGACCGACGGGCGGATGTAGCCCTGGTATTCCCAGAAGTTCTTGCCGTCGCCATCGACCTTGAGCTTCGGCGCCGAAGCGAGCAGCTCGCCCGACAGCTGATTGTCGAACAGCGTCGGCGGCTCGCAGATGTGATCGTCGGTGCTGATCACCACCATATCGTCTTTTTGCATTTCCAACTCCCTCTGATCCGGATGAGCGCGGGCGATTCCCGCTATCATGTGGCACCATCCTTGGCCGGGAGCGGGCTGTTGCCATTGACTCGCATCAAACGTTTCAGGTGATCGCATGCCACCGCCACGGCGAAGGCCGGGCGGGAAGGCAGCGGAAACGGAGAGTGGTTGTAGGCTTGCGACCTACTTGCGACGGTAGCGGAAGTACCAGATTTTGTGTCGCATTTCAAACATCATATTGATTCCAAATTATTTTTCTGAGATTTTGAGGGTCGAAAATTGCTCCAGCAATCACCCAGCAATCACCGTTTTAGAGTGGCGACGGGATGAATCCTGCTCCATCTTATCAGGTGATCTTGTGGATCTTTGCGATGGCAAAGGGCAGCTTTAGGATGTCGTGATTGTCGCCAATCCATGACTTCTGTTCCTCACTCAGCTTGTCGTTCGACGATTTGACCTCAACGAATTTGAACTCCCCTTGGCGATACAAGAGCAGGTCGGGCCAGCCGAGGTAGCGGTCCCAATAGCCTTCGACGAGATACCGAAGGATTGCCTTGGTCGTCTCGAACGGCAAGATTTCGAGCAAGCGCCGTGCTCGCGCGACGTCCTCGGGCCGATGTGCCCAAAGATATTGCCGCAGCCCTTCGCTCGGCTCCAGCCAGTAGTCGAACAACCAGAGCGGATCGTCGTCGAGCAACATTTGGTCGAAATGTTCATCGATCGCATTGGCACGTCGTTCGCCATATCCCTTGGAGCCGAAATCACTCGGAAGATGCGTCCAGATCATCTCGCCAGGGCGTTTCTCTTCGAACGCGACGCGGTCGCCGAAGCTGACCATCTGGCACAGCGGGTCGTCGTAGCCCTGAATGAGCAGCCAGGTCATTGCGCCGAACAGTACGTGGAACGGGACGCTCTCAAGTCGCAAAACCTGCCAACCCTGCGCGGCATAGTGACGTGAAGCGAATTCCTCAGCGCTGATGACCTCGTCGCCGCTGACGATCTGGGCACCCTTCTTCGCGCCCTTGGCGTATGTCGCTTCGAGTGCTTCGACCTTAACACTGAATTGCGCGATCACCTCGGCCTGAGACTTCTCGGCAAAGGTATATTTGGGCGCGCTCACATGCAGTGCCTTAATGTCTTCGAGGACAGTCCTCTCGATTTTCTCGTGTGCCGAGCGGCGTTCGTCGTCACTCGCATCGGGATGTTCGACGTCCCAGTCGGCCTGTGCGGAGCGCTCGGCAAAGAAGAGATCACGCCAGTAGTATCGCTTGATCTTGCTGGTGCGCCCAGGAATGGCCGCAGCGGGTGCCGGGTCGGCTCGGAGACCTCGGCATTCGCTGCAGATCGCTGGCTGGAACCCGTGCGTTACCGTAATGCGCTCCTGCGTTTCCAACTCACAGCCTTCGTTCAACTGATGGGCCAGAAAGCGGCGTCCGAATGCCTCGTCGCAGGCGCACATCATCACCGCGCCGCAGTCGTTACAGCGGTATTTCCGGATCAGCTCATGCTGGTTGAGGCAGGTTCTGTCAGCATGGTCACAGGAAGGAGCCTTCTCCTCATTCATGGTTGCCTGCCAGCCGGAAGCAAGTCGAGAAACGTCCCTGATCGGCGGAGCCAAGACCGGCTTCCTCGAACAGTGGCTGCCAGCGCGCGGCGACCACGGCGCGCATTTCGGCAATTAGTGTCTCGGCCTCTTCCGGGCCGAGATCGAACACCGCCGCTCCAGCCAAGGCATTTTCAAGCGTCGCATTGCGTCCTTGTGGCCCCACGCCCAGCACCAACCGTCGTTCAAGGCCGACCTGCGGCTTGGGCACGACATCGTAGAGTGGGGACAGGCGCCAGCCATTGCCGTCATAAAGGAAGCCGTGGTTGCGCAAGTGATCGTCGTCATTGGTGACGAGGATGTTGAACACCATGCGCTTGAACAGTTCCTGCAAGTCCTGGCGAACTTGTGTGCCGTACTGACGGAGGGCGCCGGCAAGGTCGGCATAGCTGTAGCGGCTGACTTCGCTTTCATGTGCGCCAAGGATGGTCAGTCCCGATGCGAAATGCCGTCGTTCCATCCAATTGCCATGTGGAATCCGATCGAACCGCTCGATCAGATAGATGTCTCGTTCAAGTACGCGTCTGAGATCGATCGCGGGCACGTTCAGCCCGCATTCGGTCGCAAGCCGCATTGTGGCATATTCCACCCGGCATTCGGGGAAGCTGTCGTTGCGTGCCTGGAACTTGGCGATCCAAGGCTGGTCCCCGATTTCGGTCGCGGCTTTGGGACGCGCACCGCCAAGCGATGATCCAGCCGTTAGCAGTCGCCGCAAATTTTCATCGAGTTCATCGACATGTTGTGCACGCTCAGCCGCCTCGGCCAGCTCTTCGAGCGTGAAATGTTCACCCGGTGCATCGCCTTCGCCCCAAGGTGTGATGCGCTGCGGGCGCTCCGGGGTCGGACCAAAGGCCAGACAACCCACCCGGTGTTCGCCTGATGCGAGGATAAGGTCGATCTCGTTCGGCAGCCGGTCGCCCATGGCTTTGTACATGAGATACTGGCCCCAGCCATCGGGGGCTGCATCGCGGATGGCGTTGAAGACCGCGAAGCCCTCTTCCGTGCGGAAAGTATGGCCGCTGTTCGCGTCGTGGAGTGGCAGGGCAACCGGGTCGACCGCCAGTCGGTCGGGACGTTCAAGATAGCGGCGGCCATAGGCAAATGTCGCGAACTTGTTGCGCGGCTCGTCGGTCATGGTGAGCAGCCCGGCGGGAATCGGACCTTCGGGCAGATGCACAAAGACATAGGTGCGCACGCTCACCATGACGGATCAGAAATCCAGATCATCGACGTCCGACGCATGGGTCGTCTTCGGGAGACGCGCGAGATCCTCGCTAATGCCCGCGCGATCGCTGTCGGCAGCAACCAGGCTGGCAAGGCGCGCGGTCATACCGAACACATGGAGCGCGCTGGCAAGGACCGCGAGGCCGACCGTCGGGTCGCCCGCCTCCAGACGCTGCAACGTCTGCACCGACACAAGCATGCGCTCGGCCATGAGCCGCTGCGGCAGCTTGCGCCGTCGCCGCGCGAGCGCGATATCCTTGCCCAGCTGCGCGATGGCGCGCAGGCTCTGGGGCGGCAGTCCGCTGGCAGCTCTAGAAGCACGTGGCATAGCAGCGTAGATGACATATCATGCGTATTCTGTCAATTACACATGATATGTCATGTATATTTAGGCAATCGAAGTGCCTCTAGAATGGCAGATGTCGCCCAAGCGGACAAGCTGCGCTCATCGAAGCATGTGCCCCCCCTCTCTAACCGCCTCTTGATCTGACAAACCTGTCCAAGTCAGCTCTGTGCGCTGTCGATAGCAGCGAGCACGTCGACCAACTGCGCGCGCAGCCCAGAGAGTCCCACAGCAAGAACAAGATCACGCCGGTCGGCAAGTTCGAGCACCGTCCGCAATATCTGGTGTCAACCGGCGCGCAAAACTGACCCCCTATCGGCGCCCAATATTGACCCCACCTTTCGGTAGTCAGGCGGTTATCCCGGTAGTCGATAGGAGGGGCCCACGGACGACGACGCGCACCGTCAGGTGTGCTGGCGGCGTCGTCCGTGGGAGGTCCCTGTTGACCCACCGGGTTAACCGCCGGGGATGGGGGTCCGGGGGAAGGGGTTTTCGGCTCAGTTCCGGTTTTTGAACCGCCAGCTGTCATTGCCCGTCTCGATGATGTCGCAGTGGTGCGTGATGCGATCGAGAAGCGCGGTGGTCATCTTGGGGTCGTGGAAGACGCTCGGCCATTCGCCGAAGGCGAGATTGGTCGTGATGATGACCGAGGTCTTTTCGTAGAGCTTGCTGATCAGGTGGAAGAGCATCTGGCCACCGGACCGGGCGAACGGCAGGTAGCCGAGCTCGTCAAGCACCACGAGATCAAGCCGCGAGAGTTGGGTGGCAAGGCTGCCGGCCTTGCCCAGGCGAGCCTCTTCCTCAAGCCGGTTCACCAGATCGACCGTATTGAAGTATCGGCCTCTGGCACCGGCGCGCACCACCGCGGCGGTGATGGCGAGAGCCAGATGGGTCTTGCCCGTGCCTGTTCCGCCGATCAGCACGATATTGCGCCGTTCCGGCAGGAACGAGCCCGTATGAAGCGAGCGGATCAGTCCTTCGTTGATCGGCGTGCCATCGAACATGAACCCATCCAGGTCCTTGATCGCCGGAAGCTTGGCTGCGGTCATGCGATAACGGATCGATGCCGCATCCCGGTGCGCCGTCTCCGCACGCAACAGGTCGCCCAACATCTCCATGACCGTTCTGTCTCGGCGGATGCCGTTGGTGACAGCATCATCGAAGGCCGCCACCATGCCCTTGAGCCCCAGCCCCTTGAGGGCGGCCATGATCTCATGCCGCTGCATCGAGGTCTCGCACGGTATCGTAGCGGCCGCAGTTCGCCTCTGGCGGATGCTTGAGCTTCAGGTTGACGACGACGTCCATAGCCTGGGCATCATGAGGCTCGCGGCGACGGGACAGGATGTTGAGGATGATCTCGTCGCTGATAGTACCGGCGCTGAGTGCCTCGCGCACTGCGGCCTCGACAGCCTCCAGGCCATCTTCGGGGACAGCGGCGAGGACGCGTACAAAGCGCCGGTCGGCATCGTCGCCCTTGCCCAGCTTACGCCGCAGTTGGGCCAGTGCAGGTGGGAGAGCCCAGTCCTGGAAGGGAGCACCATTGCGCAACGCACCGGGCTTGCGGGCGAGGATGGGCAGGTAGTGCCATGGATCGAAGATCGTCTGGTTCCGGCCGAAGACCCGTTCGTGTTCAGCCACGACAGCGCCGTCGCAGCGGATCACGACGCGCGTTGCGTAAGCACGCACCTGCACAGCCTGATGGGCCGCCTTTGCCATCACCGAGTACCGATTGCGATCGAAGCTCACGAGGCACGTCGAACTGGCGACGTGTTCGCTCTCGAAGAACCCGTCGAAGGGGAGCGGTAGCGGTTGCAGCATCGGCTGCTCCGCCTCCAGCGCCTGCGCGATCGTCATATCCTCCTGGTCAGGGTGCTGGTTGCGTTCCGCCCAGCGACGGCACTCGGCCTCCAGCCAGATGTTCAGCTCCTCGAGGCTGGCAAAGCGCAGGCGCGGCTTGAACAGGCGCTCCCTGCTGGTCTGAACCTGGTTCTCGACCTGACCCTTCTCCCATCCTGCAGCAGGACTACAGGCCACCGGCTCAACGCGATAGTGGTCCGTCATGATCAGGAACCGCCGGTTGAACAGGCGCTCCTTGCCGGTGAACACCGTCGTCACTGCCGTCTTCATGTTGTCGTAGATGCCGCGCGTCGGAACCCCGCCGAAGAACGCAAAGGCGCGGGCATGGGCGTCGAACACCATCTCCTGCGTCTCGCGAGGATAGGCACGGACAAATGGTGCCCGTGACCAGCAAAACCGCATATGCGCGACCTTCACGCGCATCGGCTTGCCGGCGATCTCGACGTCCTCATGGCTCCAGTCGAACTGGTAAGCCTCGCCGGGCCGGTACATCAACGGGATGAACGCCTTGGCCATATCGCCGGCCTCGACGCGACGCTCACGCTTCCAGCGCGCAGCATAGCGCCGCACAGCGTCATAAGAGCCGCCAAACCCTTCCCGCTGAAGCAGATCATGGATCCGCGTCATGCGAAGCCGGTCACGTCGGGGCAGCCCTTCGTTTTCTTCAAGCAGTTCTTCCAGGCGAGTGCTGAAAGGGCCGGTCTGCGGCCGATACTGTTCCTTGCGCTCGTAACTGGCATCCGCGTCCGGCGCCCGGATCGCCTTGCGCACCGTGTTGCGCGACAACCGCAAATCCCGCGCTATCGCCTTGATAGGCTTCCCGTCCCGGTGCTCCCGACGGATCCTCGTAATCGTCTCCACAACCAACATCCCTGTACCCGCCGTTCGGAACCCAAACGGCGGCGCTTCTCACAATGAGATGAAGGGGGTCAATTTTAGACGCCGATCACCCCGCTAAGGGGGGCAATTTTGCACGCCGCTCCACAATTTGGGGCAGGGGCTTGTTGCTCAAGACCGGCTTTGCATGAAGCCGGAACGAACGCTTCACGAGCGTTATCCATCCTTTGCCCGTACATGACTGTGCGAAACGGTCGGCATAGTTGTCGAAGGCAAGATCGACGGCCTCCCGGCGTCGTTGTTTTTCCGCTTCGGCAGGATCGGTGCCTTGCGCAATGAGCAAACTCAGCCGCTCAGCTTCTGCTCGTGCCGTAGCGGGTGTCCAGGGAGAGCCATGTCCGCCGATCGTATATCGGCGCGTCTTGGATTCGCGCCCACCCATTCGATACTGCAGGACGTAGGATGCCGCGCCGGATGAAGTGACCTTCATCCCGAAGCCTTTGATATCCTCGTCCCATAAGAAGCCGGCAACGCCGGCCGACCGCATCGCATCGACCACGCGCTTACCTATTCTTCCTGTAGCCATTTTCGAGCCTCCCGCAGGTGCTTTCCAGCAATCACCCAGCAATCACCGAAGCGGAAAAAGCCGCCAAGAGACTGCAAGTGTAGCGCAGTAAGGCTCAGAAAAAAGGTCGAAAAATCAACGCTATGCTACGCCTCAGTACGCTTCCAGCGAAAATACCAGACCTCGTGGCCGTAGACCGACCGCGCCTTGGCTTCATAGCGGGTTTCGGGCCAGCCGCCGGGGCGCTTCTGGAAGTCGCCGGGCTTTTCGCAGAGCCAGTCGAACTGGTGCATATGGCGCTGCATGACCATCAGGGCATGGCGCACATAGACCGGGTGGTCGGTGCCGAAGCGGAACTCGCCGCCGGGCTTCAGCTTGGCCGCGAACATGTCGACCGGCCCATCGTTCATCATCCGTCGCTTCGCATGGCGGGCCTTGGGCCAGGGATCGGGGTGGAGCAGGTAGAGAAACGAGAGCGCGCCGTCGGGAATGCGCGCCAGCACTTCGAGCGCATCGCCATGATGGATGCGCACATTGCCGATCGGCGGGTGGGCGCCATTGTCGCCCGAAACATGCATGAGCGCCTGCGCGACCCCGTTGAGGAACGGCTCGGCACCGATGAAACCGTGATCGGGCAACATGTCGGCGCGCTGCGCCATGTGCTCGCCGCCGCCGAAGCCGATCTCGAAATGGAGCGGACAGGACTGGCCGAACAGGCGCTCGGCGGTGACAGGCCCCTCTTCCGGCACCGCGATGCGCGGCAGGAGATTGTCCACCAGCGCCTGCTGGCCGGCGCGCAGCGGCTTGCCCTTGGCGCGGCCGTAGAGGCGGTTGAGCGTGGTCGGATCACCGGATTTGTATGCGGTCATGGCGCGGCGCAGTGGCAGCGAAGACGGCCCCGGTCAATGCAGCAAATGGGTCGTAAATGGCGTGCCGCCAAACGCAAACGGCCCGCCCCGAAGGACGAGCCGTCTCGATCCCCAGCGAGGGAACGAGCCTGGATCAGGCCGCTTCTGCAGCCTCGTCCGGATCGCGCAGCACGTAGCCGCGGCCCCAGACGGTTTCGATGTAGTTGGCACCGCCGCAGGCGTGAGCGAGCTTCTTGCGCAGCTTGCAGATGAAGACGTCGATGATCTTCAGCTCGGGCTCGTCCATGCCGCCGTAGAGGTGGTTGAGGAACATTTCCTTGGTCAGCGTCGTGCCCTTGCGCAGCGAAAGCAGCTCGAGCATCGCGTATTCCTTGCCGGTCAGGTGCACGCGGGCGCCATCGACCTCGACCGTCTTGGCGTCGAGATTGACGATCAGCTTGCCGGTACGGATGACCGACTGCGAGTGGCCCTTGGAGCGGCGCACGACCGCATGGATGCGGGCGATCAGCTCTTCACGGTGGAACGGCTTGGTCACGTAGTCGTCGGCACCGAAGCCGAACGAGCGGACCTTGCTGTCCATTTCGGAAATGCCCGAAAGGATCAGTACCGGCGTCTGCACCTTGGCGACACGCAGCTTCTTGAGGACGTCGTAGCCGTGCATGTCCGGCAGATTCAGGTCCAGAAGAATGATGTCGTAGTCGTACAGCTTGCCGAGATCGAGGCCCTCTTCGCCAAGATCCGTCGAATAGACATTGAAGCCTTCGGCCGTAAGCATGAGCTCGATTGCCCGGGCCGTAGTCGGTTCGTCCTCGATCAACAGCACTCGCATTGGGTGACCCCCTTTTGCCCCTGAATTCCGCGACGGTAACGTCGTCGCAACGGAGATTGCCGTAAATTAACCATAGGACCAATGAAGGTTAAAGGTTAATTTGCCGTAAATGCAGAACCAAGTTCGGATTTTCCGAATTTGCCCCCGGTTCTGACACGCTTCGTCGCAACACCACTGCGCGGCGACAAATCCTAAAACGGCAGCAAACGAGAAAGGTTAAGGAACGGCAACCGATTTCGTTCAAACATGCCGCGTCAGGCGGCGGCGACGGGATCGGACACCGGCTTCACCTGCATCCGGCGCGGGCCCTTGCGCCGCGGCTCGCGGCCGGGCTGATCGATGCGCTTGAGGTAGCTCCAGAACCCGCACTGCAATCCGATCAGCATCAGGATGAAAGGCTGGAAGGCGATGCCGACGAACAGCGAGCCGACCATGTAGACGATCTGCGCCAGCTGCAGGGCATTGGCCAGCGGCGCCACCCAGGCCTCGTCGGGGCCCGTCCGCGCCCTCCACTTGCGGCGGATCATCTCCATCTGGAGCACGCCGGTAAACTGCAGCGCAAGCCAGAGCGCCAGCCCGGGATAGCCCTGCTCGCCGAGCATCTCGAAGTAGCTCGAATGGTAGGCGCGGCCCTTTTCCTCGACCGGAGTGGCCTCGACCACTGTCGTGCTGCCGCTCGTCTTGGCGACATAGGTATCATAGTGCACGACGGCGCTCTGATAGGCATAGAAGCCGCCGCCGAATGGATGCTGCTTGGCGTAGTCCCAAGTCCACTTCCACATCGCGATGCGCGTGCTGGCGGACTGGTCCGACTGGTGGTTCTCGATCGTGTTCATGCGCTTCATGAACGACTGCGGGAGGAACGGGACGGCAAGGACCGCGACCAGTGCCATGCCGCCGGCGATCAGGAACCGGTGCCTGGCCGTGCGCAGATAGAGCATGCACAGGATCGCCAGACAGACGAGCCCGGTGCGCGCCTGGGTGCCGACCGGGATCAGCGCGCAGGCGAATATCAGCGCGGCGGCAAAAGTCATCACCCGCCAGTCCGTCGGGAAGACAGTGCCATGCTTCGACAGCCAGACCACGATCGGAATGATCGAGATGGCGACCGCCGAGATGATCGAGCCTTCGAACAGGCCGCTGTTGCTGTCGACGAAGATGCGCAGCGTCCCGTAACCGCCCCCGCCGCCCACGGTCTTGATCCCGCCATCGATGATGAGCGCGCTGGCGGCCAGCACCATGACCAGCGCCACCGCTTCAATTCGCAGGCGCGTGCGCAAGGTCAGCGGCATGAAGATCGCAAACAACAGGGCCTTCCACACCCAGCCCCACTTTTCGGGGGCATCCTCCGGATAGGCCGCGGTGATCGTGGTGTAGCCGCAATAGAGCAGCAGCGCGAGCAACAGCCCCTGCCGCATGCTGAAACGGGAATCCGTCTTCTTGTCGAAGACCAGCCAGCCCATGAACGCCGCCGCGAAGGCGATCAGCGACACCGGCACGTGCGACAGAAAGCCCCAGGTGATGACCTGCGGCTGGACGATGTCGACATAGAGATAGAGCAGCAGCCAGACGAATGGCCGCTTGAAGCCGGCAAGCAGCAGGGCGGCGAAAAAGCCCGTGAAAGCCAGATTAAGCATCGGGGCCGTCCTGTGGCCCGGTCTCGGCCTCATCATAGAGGTCGTCACGCCACAACAGCCGCCATACGGCGAGCGCAAGCAGCCCGTGGCTGACGGCAAGGGCAAACATGTCGACCATTGCCGATCGCGATAACACCGCAGAGTTGACGCGGCGTTAAGCCTTGCAGGCTACCTAAACGCAATCATGACGCGCATTCTCCATGTCCTCGACCACTCGCTGCCGATGCACAGCGGATATACCTTCCGCACAAGGGCGATCCTGAAAGCGCAGCAGGCGCTGGGCTATGATGTACGCGGCGTTACCGGCCTGCGTCACACCGCCGAGGGGCCTCCCGCCGAGGAAGCCGACGGCCTGCTGTTCCACCGCTCTACGGGTTCGGTAAGCGGCCCGGCCGGCTGGCGCGAATGGCGCGAGATCAGTCTGTTCGCACAAGGTATCGAGAAAGTCGTGCGCGACTGGCGCCCGGACATCCTGCATGCCCACTCGCCCGCGCTGTGCGGCCAGGCCGCGCTTCGCGTCGCGCGCAAGCATGGCCTGCCGCTGGTCTACGAAATCCGCGCATTCTGGGAAGACGCGGCGGTGGGGAACGGGACCGGCAGCGAAGGATCGGCGAAATACCGGCTCACGCGCGCGCTGGAGAGCCATGTCGTGCGCGAAGCCGATGCCGTGGTCACCATTTGCGAAGGCCTGCGCCAGGACCTCGTCGCGCGCGGCACGCCGGAAGAAAAGATCACGGTCA
Organism: uncultured Novosphingobium sp.; assembly: GCA_965140495.1. Lineage (GTDB taxonomy): Bacteria > Pseudomonadota > Alphaproteobacteria > Sphingomonadales > Sphingomonadaceae > Novosphingobium. The sequence goes on from OZ223239.1 coordinate 247,769, forward strand.
TGCCGAACGGCGTCGACCTTTCGCTGTTCGGCACGCCGCCCGAACGCGACCCCGCGCTGGCCCGCAGTCTGGGTCTGGAGACCGACGGCATGCCCTGCCCGGTCATCGGCTTCATCGGCAGCTTCTATGATTACGAAGGTCTCGATGTGCTCATCGAAGCCATGCCGGCGCTGATCGCACGCCAACCCGATGCACGGCTGCTGCTTGTGGGCGGCGGGCCGATGGAAGAGGCCTTGCGCGCCCTGGCCGAGGCCTCGCCGGCTGCGCAGGCGATCCGCTTCATGGGCCGCGTGCCCCACCACGAGGTGGAGCGCTACTACGCGCTCAGCGACATCATGGCCTATCCGCGCAAACGCAGCCGGTTGACCGATCTCGTCACCCCGCTGAAACCGCTGGAAGCCATGGCCCAAGGCAAGCTGGTCGCCGCCAGCGACGTGGGCGGCCACCGCGAGCTGGTCGAGGACGGCGTGACCGGCACGCTCTTCACACCCGATGACCCCGCCGCTTGCGCCGCAGCGCTTGCCGACCTGCTCGACAACCGTGCGCAATGGGGCAGCTATCGCCACGCGGGCCGCGTTCACGTTGAAACCCGGCACGATTGGGGGGCGAATGTCGCCCGTTATCAAGACGTTTACCAAATGCTGTCACTTGTACCCACTGCAAGAGGCGCCGCCGCTGCCTGAACGCGCGGCCGGAGCCTCCCGGTTCAAGATGGGATGAAGAAGAGTGTCCGAGCAAAAGCGCAGCACGTCGGGCGGAAGTCAGCCGATTACCCGGCACCCCCTCTTTCCCGCAATTGTCGCCCTCTGGTTCGGTGCCCTGTTCGGTATTGCCAGCATGGCCATCCGCCCCGCTCTGATCGAGCGCGCGGTTGTGAGCCTCGGCATCGACAGCGTGATCCCCATGGCAGCCCCGCCGCTCGGAACGACCACGCGCATCCTGATTGCGCTGGCGATGACGGGTATCGGCGGCCTGATCGGTGCGCTTGCGGCACGGCGAATCACACGCGTGAAGCCCGAAGTGCATGAACGCCGCCGCGGCACGACGCCGGTCGCCGAGGAAGACGTTGCACCCACGGTGCAGGATCAGCCGGAGCCCAAGCAGCGCCGCCGTGCGCTCGCCTGCGAAACCGAGGCATCGACCTACGACGCTCCCGAGCGCGCGCCGCTCCCCGGTCACGATTCGCGCATCCTGAACATCGCCGAATTCGACCTCGACGGGTACGAAGACACCGACGAGACCGAGATCCATGCCGAAACGCCTGTCGAATCGCCCCTCGTAGGTGCCGAATTCGTTGCCGAGGCACCCGAAACGCCCTCGCCGATGTCGTTCGATGCTCCGCCTGCGTCGTTCGCGCCCGAAGAGAAGTTCGACGCGCCGGCAGCGCACTCGTTCGGTGAAGCCGAAAACCTGGCCAGCCTGAAGAACATCGCCTTCGAGGCGCCCGAAAAGGACGCTGCGGAAGCGTCTCCGGCCCCGCTCAGCAACGGGTTGTTCGAGACCTTCTCGCGCGGGATCGGCCACCAGAGCCCCGCGGCCGAAGAAGCGCATGACGAAGTCGGTGCGGCTGCGCCCTTTGCAGCCCCCGAGGCCCCGTCCGTGTCCGAAGCCAAGCCCGAGCCCGGCTTCACGCTTCTGTCCGGCATGGACGCGGTGGAGGACAGCGTCGAGGACGCAGACGCCGAAATCGAAGACGACGTAGCCGCCTTTGCAGCGCCGGTCGAATTCCGGGCAGACGATCCGCAGGAAGCCCCTGCCGAGCTGAACGACGCCAGCGCTTCGGTCGAAAGTGGAGAGGTCGAAGACGGGCCGGTGACCGCGGAAGAGAACCGCACCGCCGCCGAGCGCATCGCTTCTGCCGAACTCGATGAACTGTCGCCGGTCGAACTGCTCGAGCGCCTTGGCCTCGCCATGGCCCAGCGCCGCGAACAGATCCGCCAGGCCGCTGCCGCTCCGGCCCCCGTTCTGACGGAAGTCGCGTTCGAACCCGAAGAAGCTGCCCCGGAAGAGACCGCCGACGAGAGTGAAGACCTCGCTCCGGTCGCTTTCGAACCGAATACTCCGGAGATGGACGAGGCACCGGAAGCACCGGCGCCTTTCAACCCGCTGCCCTTTGCTGCCCCGCATCTCGAATCGCTGCGGGCCGAAGCCGAACCGGTCGAGACCGAGGAAACGCCATTCGAGGTTTCGCAGGATGCGGAGCCCGAGGAAGCCGCCGCCGAGCCGGTGATGCCGCGCATCCCCGCGGCCCTGCGCCCGGTGAGCCTCGACGACTTCGACGACGACGATGACTCGCTCCAGGGCTACATCCCGCCCCGGCATATCGGCCTTTCGATCGCTGCCAAGAACGACGCACCGGCTGCATCCGCGGCCCCCTTTGCGCAGCCCGCGGAAGCCAAGGCTGAAATCGACGAAGACGACGAGACGGATGAGGAAGAAAGCGTCCTCGAGCAGGGCTATTCCTCGCTGCTCAACCTCTCGCGCCCGCTCGACAGCGGTGAGAAGCCGAAGCAGGAATTCGTCCGGATCGACGAACCCGAGGATGAAGGCGACATCCAGCCAGTGGTCATCTTCCCCGGCGACGAGGCCCGCGACGCCGGTCCCTTCGCCAGCCCGACGGCCGCTTCGGCAAGCAAGCCGAAGCCCGCTCCCGAACCGGAAAGTGCCGCGGAACGCATTTTCGACGCGCCCGGCAAGGCGGATCCGGAGGAAACCGAGAAAGCGCTGCGCACCGCCCTCGCCACGCTGCAGCGCATGAGCGGAGCGGCCTGACAGCCACCCGCCTGCTCACGCGAACAGGAACACAGAACCCCGTCCGGTCGATCCGGGCGGGGTTTTTGATAATAAAATGGCGGAAGATATGCCGCCTGCGCGTTGAATCCTGCGCGCCGGAAGCGTTCGCGGTTGCAAAATGGGCCATCAATCGGCAAGGGGACATTGGGGCCACTTACGTCGCGTGGGGGACGTCGCACCGATTCGTGCGCGTTTATTAGGCACGCCCGGAGCCCCCGGAAAAAATGACAGGATGGAATAATATCGATGGGATTTCCTAAGCCCCAAGGTCTTTACGATGCGCGTAACGAACATGACTCCTGCGGTGTAGGCTTCGTCGCCCACATCAAAGGGCAGAAAAGCCATGCCATTATTACGCAGGCCCTGGAGATTCTGAAAAACATCGACCACCGCGGTGCGGTGGGTGCCGACCCGCTGCTGGGTGACGGCGCGGGCATCCTGACGCAGATTCCCGACCAGCTCTTCCGCAAGTGGGCGCAGGGCGCGAACGTCGATCTGCCGGCGGCCGGCGACTACGCCGTCGCCATGTGCTTCCTGCCGCAGGACAAGGCTGCGCGCGATTTCGTCGTCGCCAAGTTCGAGAAGTTCATCGCCAAGGAAGGCCAGGTCCTCCTCGGCTGGCGCGATGTGCCGGTGACGCTCGACGGCCTCGGCAAGACCGTGATCGAATCGATGCCGAAGATCAGCCAGTGCTTCGTCGGCCGCGGCCCGACCTGCGCCGATCAGGACGCCTTCGAGCGCAAGCTGATGGCGATCCGCAAGCAGACCCAGAACCCGCTCGACGAGCTGGCCATCAAGCACGACCTGCCCGGCCTGACCGAGCTCTACATGCCGAGCTTCTCCAGCCGGACGATCGTCTACAAGGGCCTGCTGCTCGCGACCCAGGTCGGCTCGTTCTACGACGACCTGCGCGATCCCGACTTCGTGTCGGCGCTCGGCCTCGTTCACCAGCGCTTCTCGACCAATACCTTCCCGAGCTGGAAGCTGGCGCACCCGTACCGCTTCATGGCGCACAACGGCGAAATCAACACGGTTCGCGGCAACGTGAACTGGATGAACGCCCGCCGCCGCACCATGGAAAGCGACCTGCTGGGCTCCGATCTCGACAAGATGTGGCCGCTGATCCCGCACGGTCAGTCGGACACCGCGTGCCTCGACAACGCCTTCGAACTGCTGCTCGCGGGCGGCTATTCACTGTGCCACGCGATGATGATGCTCATTCCCGAGGCATGGGCCGGCAATCCGCTGATGGATGCCCAGCGCCGCGCGTTCTACGAGTATCACGCTGCCCTGATGGAGCCCTGGGATGGCCCCGCCGCCGTGGCCTTCACCGATGGCCGCCAGATCGGCGCCACGCTGGACCGCAACGGCCTGCGCCCGGCCCGCTTCCTCGTTACCGACGACGACCTGTGCGTGATGGCTTCCGAAAGCGGCGTTCTGCCGATCAAGGAAGACAACATCGTGCGCAAGTGGCGGCTCCAGCCCGGCAAGATGCTGCTGATCGACTTCGAAGAAGGCCGCATCATCGAGGATGAGGAGATCAAGGCCAAGCTCGCAGAGGAAGAACCCTACGAGAAGTGGCTTGAAAAGGCGCAGTACAAGCTTCGCGATCTCGACGTGATCGAGCCCGAACTGGCCGAGCTGCCCCAACCCACCGGCACGCTGCTCGATCGCCAGCAGGCCTTCGGCTACACGCAGGAAGACACGCTGCGCTTCCTCGAGCCTATGGCGATGAACGGCGACGATCCGATCGGATCGATGGGCACCGACACGCCGATCCCGGTCCTGTCGAACAAGCCGCGTCTGCTCTACGACTATTTCAAGCAGAACTTCGCGCAGGTCACCAACCCGCCGATCGACCCGATCCGCGAGGAACTGGTGATGAGCCTGGTCACGATGATCGGCCCGCGCCCGAACCTGCTCGGCCATGACGCCGGCACGCATAAGCGCCTGGAAGTCAGCCAGCCGATCCTGACCGATCTCGGCCTCGCCAAGATCCGCTCGGTCGAAGCCGCGCTCGACGGCGCCTTCCGCACCGAGACCATCGACATGACCTGGGATGCCGAGAGCGGCGCCGAGGGCCTGGAGATGGCGATCAAGGAAATGTGCTGGGCCGCCACCGAAGCCGTGCTGGCGGACAAGAACATCCTGATCCTGTCCGACCGTGCGCAGGGCCCCGACCGCATTCCGATGCCCGCGCTGCTGGCGACGGCTGCCGTCCACCATCACCTCGTCCGTCAGGGCCTGCGCATGCAGACCGGCCTTGTCGTCGAAACCGGTGAAGCGCGCGAAGTCCAGCACTTCTGCGCCCTTGCAGGCTATGGCGCCGAAGCCATCAACCCCTACCTCGCGTTCGAGACGATCGAGCAGATCCGCGTTCGCAAGAACCTGCCGGTTTCGGCCGAGGACGCTGCAAAGAACTACGTCTACGCCGTCGGCAAGGGTATCCGGAAGGTCATGTCCAAGATGGGCATCTCGACCTACCAGTCCTACTGCGGCGCGCAGATTTTCGACGCGGTCGGCCTTTCGAGCGAGTTCGTCGAGAAGTACTTCACCGGTACCGCCACCACCATCGAGGGCGCCGGGCTGCAGGAAATCGCCGAAGAAACCGTGCGCCGCCATGCGGCGGCCTATGGCGACAACCCGGTCTACGCCAACATGCTCGATGTGGGCGGCATCTACGGCTCGCGCGTGCGCGGCGAGGAACACGCCTGGACGAGCGAGAACATCGGCAACCTCCAGCACGCCGTGCGCGGCAACGTGCCCGAGAAGTACAAGGCGTTCGCCGAGACCATCAACAACCAGTCCGAGCGCATGCTCACGATCCGCGGTCTGATGGACTTCGTGCCGGCGGAAGAGCCGATCTCGATCGACGAGGTCGAACCGGCCAGCGAGATCGTGAAGCGTTTCGCCACCGGCGCGATGAGCTACGGCTCGATCAGCTGGGAAGCGCACACCACGCTCGCACTCGCCATGAACCGCATCGGCGGCAAGTCGAACACGGGTGAAGGCGGCGAGGATCCCAAGCGCTTCAAGCCGCTCGACAACGGCGACACCATGCGCTCGTCGATCAAGCAGGTGGCCTCTGGCCGCTTCGGCGTCACCACCGAGTACCTCGTCAATGCCGACGACATCCAGATCAAGATGGCGCAGGGTGCAAAGCCCGGCGAAGGCGGCCAGCTGCCCGGCCACAAGGTCGACAAGATCATCGGCAAGACCCGGCACTCGACCCCCGGCGTCGGCCTGATCTCGCCCCCGCCGCACCACGACATCTACTCGATCGAAGACCTCGCGCAGCTCATCCACGATCTCAAGAACGTGAACCCGGGCAGCCGCGTCTCGGTCAAGCTGGTGTCGGAAGTGGGCGTCGGCACGGTTGCCGCGGGCGTTTCCAAGGCGCGCGCGGACCACGTGACGATCTCCGGCTACGAAGGCGGAACCGGCGCTTCGCCGCTGACTTCGCTCACCCACGCCGGATCGCCCTGGGAAATCGGCCTTGCCGAAACCCAGCAGACGCTTCTGCTCAACAACCTGCGCAGCCGCATCTGCGTGCAGGCCGACGGCGGCCTGCGCACCGGTCGTGACGTTGCGGTGGCCGCGCTGCTCGGTGCCGACGAGTTCGGCTTCGCGACCGCGCCGCTCATCGCGGCGGGCTGCATCATGATGCGCAAGTGCCACCTCAACACCTGCCCGGTCGGCGTCGCCACCCAGGACCCCGTCCTGCGCGCACGCTTCACCGGTCAGCCCGAGCACGTGATCAACTACTTCTTCTTCGTTGCCGAAGAGCTGCGCGCGATCATGGCTGAACTGGGCTTCCGCACGATCGCCGAAATGGTCGGCCGCGTCGACAAGCTCAACATGAAGAAGGCGATCTCGCACTGGAAGGCCAAGGGCGTCGATCTCTCGAAGATCCTCTACCAGGCCCCGCTGGGCGAAAGCCCCTCGCTCAACTGGAGCGGGACGCAGGACCACGGTCTCGAGAACGCGCTCGACAACGCCCTGATCGAAGCCTCCGCCGAAGCTCTCGAAAAGGGCAGCGCGGTGCGCATCGAAAAGCCGATCATCAACGTCAACCGCACGGTCGGTGCGATGCTCTCGGGCGAAGTCGCCAAGCGCTATGGCCATGAAGGCCTGCCAGACAACACGATCCACATCACCCTGAACGGTGTGGCCGGCCAGAGCTTCGGCGCCTGGCTTGCACACGGTGTCACGCTCGACCTGACCGGCGATGCCAACGACTACGTCGGCAAGGGCCTTTCGGGCGGCCGCGTGATCGTGCGTCAGCCCGGCCATGTCGATCGCGACCCGCTCAAGAACATCATCGTCGGCAACACCGTGCTCTACGGCGCGATCTCCGGCGAAGCGTTCTTCAACGGCGTCGGCGGCGAACGCTTCGCGGTCCGCAACTCGGGCGCGATCGCGGTTGTCGAAGGCTGCGGCGACCACGGCTGCGAATACATGACCGGCGGCGTGGTGATGGTGCTGGGCAAGACCGGCCGGAACTTCGCGGCGGGCATGTCGGGCGGTGTCGCCTATGTCTTCGACGAGGACGGTGATTTCGACAAGCTGTGCAACCACGCCATGGTCGATATCCTCAAGGTCTCGCCCGAAGCGGACGAAGACGAAGGCACCGGTCGCCCGCAGCAGCGGACCGTCGGCGTCAACGACCTCGGTATGGGCGACATGCTGCGGCACGACGCGGAACGCATTCGCGTGCTGCTTGAACGCCACCACCTGCACACCGGCTCCAAGCGGGCCCGGGCGCTGCTCGACGACTGGGACAACGCTGTGACCAAGTTCGTCAAGGCGATGCCGCGCGACTACGCGAAGGCGCTCAAGCAGATGGAAGCCGAGCGGCTCGAAGCCGCTTCCGTGGCAGCAGAATAAGATCGGGAATTAAGACACGATGGGCAAGGAAACCGGCTTTCTCGAACTCGACCGCCAGGACCGTACCTACGGTCCGGTCGACGAGCGACTGAAGAACTACAAGGAATTCGTCGTTCCGCTTTCGGCGGAGGCGCTCAAGGACCAGGCATCGCGCTGCATGAACTGCGGCGTGCCGCACTGCCATACCGGCTGTCCGGTCAACAACATCATCCCGGACTGGAACCACCTGGTCTATGAGGACGACTTCAGGAACGCTCTCGAAGTTCTCCACTCGACCAACAACTTCCCCGAGTTCACCGGCCGCATCTGCCCCGCTCCGTGCGAGGCGGCCTGCACGCTGAACATCGTCGACCAGCCGGTTACCATCAAGTCGATCGAGTGCGCGATCGTCGACAAGGGCTGGCAGGAAGGCTGGATCACGCCGAAGATCCCGGCACAGAAGACCGGCAAGTCGGTCGCTGTCGTGGGTTCGGGCCCGGCCGGCCTCGCCTGCGCGCAGCAGCTTGCCCGCGCCGGCCATTCGGTGACGGTGTTCGAGAAGAACGACCGTGTCGGCGGGCTGATGCGCTACGGCATTCCCGACTTCAAGATGGAGAAGCACCTCATCAATCGCCGCGCGGCGCAGATGGAAGCCGAAGGCGTGGTGTTCAAGACCTCCACCGAAGTCGGCGTTTCCGTCTCGGTGAACTCGCTGAAGGACAACTACGACGCCATCGTCTTCGCCGGCGGTGCGGAAGATGCCCGTCGCCTCGACATTCCGGGTTCCGAGCTGCCGGGCGTGCGCCTGGCGATGGAATTCCTGATGCAGCAGAACAAGCGCAACGCGGGCGACGACGAAATGCGCGCCGCTCCGCGCGGCACGCTGACGGCAACCGGCAAGCACGTCATCGTCATCGGCGGCGGCGACACCGGGTCCGACTGCGTGGGCACGTCGAACCGCCAGGGCGCCGCTTCGGTGACCCAGCTGGAAATCATGCCCAAGCCGCCCGAGCACGAGAACAAGGCCATGTCGTGGCCGTTCTGGCCACTCAAGCTGCGCACGTCCTCCAGCCACGAGGAAGGCTGCGACCGCGACTGGGCCGTGCTGACCAAGCGCGTCGTCGGCGACAACGACGTCAAGGGCCTCGAGTGCGTGCGCGTCGAGTGGAAGGACGGCAAGATGCAGGAAGTGCCCGGCAGCGAGTTCACGCTCCAGGCCGATCTCATCCTGCTCGCCATGGGCTTCGTCGGCCCGCGCAAGGCCGGCATGCTCGACCAGTCGGGCGTCGATCTCGACCCGCGCGGCAACGTCAAGGCCGATACCAACGTGTACCAGACCAGCGACGAGAAGATCTGGGCCTGTGGCGACATGCGCCGCGGTCAGTCGCTGGTGGTCTGGGCCATCCGCGAGGGCCGTCAGTGCGCCCGCTCGGTGGATGAAGCGCTGATGGGCGCCACCCAGCTGCCGCGCTGACGACCGCACACAACGGTTAAAATGCTGTAATTGGAGAGCGGGGAGTCGGTCGGCTTCCCGCTCTCTTTCTGTTTTAAAACAGCTACTTGCCATCACATTGGGTGCTGTTGTCGAGTAACATCAGGTATTTACCTCTAGTCCCTCCATTCAGCCGCTTTCACCATCCCCGCTGCACCGCTGTCGCCACGGAAGGGCCAGTGCCCGACAGGACAGCCAAGGACATGATCAAACAGCAAACCCGGATTGGTGGCCGGATCCTCACCGCCCTTGTAGTGGTGGCCATGCTGGCCACGGCTTTTGTGATCTACGAGATCCGTTTCGGCGGCCCCATCCAGCGCAAGCACTCGCTCAACGACGAAATGCTGGCGGACATCCTGCCGCCCCCCGCCTTCGTGGTAGAACCCTATCTCCAGGCTTCGCTGGCCGCAGCCAATCCCGAAACCGGCCCCGAGAACCTCAAGCGGATCCGTGAAATCCAGGCCGAATTCAACGAACGCAAGGCCTACTGGGCAACCGCCCCCGTCCCGGAAGAAATGCGGGCGCAGTTGAACACCACGCTCGGCGTGGCCGACCGCTTCTTCACAATGGTCGATAAGCAACTCGCCCCGGCCATTGCCAGCGGCGAGCGCGCACGCATCGACACGGTTCTCAATCGCCACCTGACGCCGATCTATCAGCAGCAGCGCGACGAAGTGGTGAAGCTCGTCGCCATGTCGCGTGCATTCAACCAGCGCGAAATGGCCAGCGACAACTTCATGGTCACGCTCTATCTGAGCTTCGCCGCCCTTGTCGCGGTGGTCGTCATCGGCGCGGTGCAGGCTGGCTCGGCCTTCATCCGCCGGCGCATCGTCAATCCGCTCGACGAAACCAGCCGCACGATCGACGCGCTGGCTGCAGGCAACTTCCATGTCACGGTGCAGGGCCTGTCGAGCAAGGATGAATTCGGCGCGACGGCAAGGGCCATGGAGGTCTTCCGCAACGCCGGCCTTGCCCGCGAAGAGGCGCGTAAACAGCAGGCGCATATCGTCGAAGTCCTGTCGATCGGCCTCGACAAGCTCGCAGCGAAGGACCTCGAGTTCCGTATCGATGAAGAGTTTCCCCCGGCCTACGACGCCCTGCGCCGCAACTACAATGTCGCGCTCGACGCCTTCGCCAAGGCCATGGGCACTGTGCGCGTCGGCACCTCGAGCGTGATGAACTCGATTTCGGAGATCCGCGCCGCCTCCGACGATCTGGCGCTGCGCAACCAGCAGCAGGCGGCCAGCCTTGAAGAGACGGCAGCCGCCATGCGGCAGGTCACGACGCGCGTGAACGAATCGGCTTCGGGCACCATCGTGGCGCAAGAATCGATCACGCAGGCGCAGCAACATGCCAGCGAGGGCGGTGAAGTCGTGCGCCATGCCATCGACGCCATGGCTGCCATCGAGGGCTCCGCGCAGGAGATCGCCTCGATCATCAACCTGATCGACGGCATTGCCTTCCAGACCAATCTGCTCGCGCTCAATGCCGGCGTCGAAGCGGCCCGCGCAGGCGATGCCGGCAAGGGCTTCGCCGTGGTCGCCAACGAAGTACGCGAACTCGCCCAGCGTTCCGCCGATGCCGCGCAGGAAATCAAGGACCTGATTACCAAGAGCACCGATCAGGTCAGCACCGGCGTCGCGCTTGTCGGCCAGACCGGCGAGAAGTTCGGCGACATCGTCGGGCGTGTGAACGACCTTCACGGTCTGATCAGCACCATGGCGGACTCCGCCCGCGCGCAGGCGGCCGATCTCCAGCAGGTGGGCAACGCGGTCAACGCGATGGACCGCATGACCCAGCAGAACGCGGCAATGGTCGAGGAAACCACAGCGGCCACGCGCAGTCTGGAGGCCGAAGCATCTGCCCTCAGCAAGATGATGAGCACGTTCCGCACGCGCGTTCGAAAGAGCCGGCCCGACATTCCGGGCGACACGAACCGCCTGCGCCGCGATACCATGGTCGGCGAGGACATCGGCAAACCGGTGAGTGCCCAGGCCGCCTGAACCGTACCCGGCAGCGCGTCTCCGGCGGAAATTAGACCGGAGACGCGCTGCAGCGATCTCGTCACCTCCGTGCTTGACCCTGAAGACGCCCCCGGCGACATCTTCGTCACACCAGAGGGAGAGGGATCGAAACATGCTGCTCGAAATCGCCGAAATCGAAGTGCGCCCCGGCGCGGAGGACGAATTTGCCGCCGCGATGCGTGAAACCGGCCTTCCGCACCTCGCAAGCTGCGAAGGCGTCGTCTCGGTCAGCTTCGGTCGCGGCGTCGAGAATCCCTCGAAATTCACGTTCAACGTCGTGTGGACATCGATGGATGCCCACTCGGCCGCGCGCAATCTCGAAGGCTTCGGCAAGTTCCGGATGGCCTTCGGGGACCTGACCACCGGTGGCGCCATGAGCCACTATGTCATGGACGAGGCGATACCGGGCGCATCGGCCTGATCGCTGTCACCAGTCGATCGTCTCGCGCCCGTTCGCTTTCAGAAATTCGTTGGTCCGGCTGAAATGCTTGCAGCCGAAGAAGCCCGAATGGGCCGACAGCGGACTGGGATGCGGTGCCGTCAGCACCAGATGATGACTATGGGCAAGGCCGGGCACCCGCTCGGCCTTCTTGCGCGCATGGCTGCCCCATAGCAGGAAGACGCATGGCTCGGGCTTTGCGGCCACCGCTGCCACAGCGGCATCGGTAATCGCTTCCCAACCCTTCTTCTGGTGCGAACCGGCCTGCCCTTCCTGCACCGTCAGCGAGTTGTTGAGCAGAAGCACGCCCTGCCGTGCCCAGTGCTCGAGATTGCCGTGCGGCGGAACCATGATGCCGCAGTCGCTCGCCAGCTCCTTGTAGATGTTGACCAGCGAAGGCGGCACCTTCACGCCTTCGGGAACCGAGAAGGCAAGCCCGTGCGCCTGCCCCGCTCCGTGATAGGGATCCTGCCCCAGGATCACGACCTTCACCGTGTCGAGCGGCGTCAGCTCGAGTGCACGCAGCCGGCTGCCACGGGGCGGATAGATGCGCTTGCCGGCCGCTTCCTCGGCCTTGAGCCAACCGCCCAGACGGCGCGCTTCGGGGGTGGCCAGAACGGCATCGAGTGCTGGCGCCCAGCTTTCGGGAACGGCCTTCGCACTATCTGAGGCGGTCATGCTTTCAAGACTCCTGAAAATCCCGGCGCCCATTGCGTAACACTGACCCAGCCCCTAAGCATTTTCGCACCATGGCTGTCTATCTCCACCAAGAAGATCTCCCCGAAGGCGTCCTTGCGCCGGGGCCCGTTGCCGTCGACACCGAGACGATGGGGCTCATCACCCCGCGCGATCGTCTTTGCGTGGTCCAGATCTCCGACGGGCAGGGAGACGAGCACCTTGTCCGGTTCGCTCCGGGCAGCACTTATGACGCCCCGAACCTCAAGGCCGTGCTGGCCGATCCGGACCGTCTCAAGCTCTATCACTTCGCGCGCTTCGACCTCGCCGCGATCGAGCACTACATGGGCGTGATGGCAGCCCCCGTTTTCTGCACGAAGATCGCCAGCAAGCTGGTGCGCACTTATACCGACCGCCACGGCCTCAAGGACCTCGTGCGCGAACTGCTCGGCAAGGAAGTTTCCAAGCAGCAGCAGTCCAGCGACTGGGGCGCTCCGGAACTGTCCGATGCCCAGAAGGACTATGCCGCGTCCGATGTGCGCTATCTGCATGCGATGCATGAGATCCTGATCGTGCGCCTGGCCCGCGAGAACCGCACCGAGATCGCGCAGGCCTGCTTCGACTTCCTTCCGGCACGCGCCCGGCTCGACCTTGCCGGCTGGCCGGATCACGACATCTTCAGCCATCAGTCGGCCTGAGGCGCAGACGGAACCTGATCGCCCATGTCGCAGGAAGCCATCCAGATCCGAAACCGGCGGCAGCACTTCGCTGCGCCGGGCGGTTCGCACGACCGGCTTGTGGCATTCCTGGCCAAGGCGCTTCCGGCCCTGATCGGGCTCGTCGCGGCGGTCATGATCCTGGTGCCCCTGTCACCGCGCGGCGAGATCAGTTTTCTGCTCGACCGCAACAAGGTTGCCGTCACGACCGACCGGATCAAGCTGCAGGACGCGGCTTACATGGGTCAGGACGATCAGGGGCGCGATTTCAGGGTTACGGCGGGTACTGCCGTCCAGAAGTCTGCCGCGACCCCCATCGTCGAGATGCTCGACCTTGCAGCCCTTATGGAACTGCAGGATGGCCCGGCAAAGATCGACGCCCCGCGCGGCGCCTACAACTACGACACCGAAAAGATCGACATTGCCGGCCCCGTCGAGTTCTCGGCGCCTGACGGCTACCGGATGTCCACCAGCAATGTCGCTGTCGATCTCAAGCAGAAGGTCGCCGTCGCCTCGGGCGGTGTCGAGGGCGCCGTCACCACCGGGACGTTCAAGGCCGACTCGATGAAGGCGGATCTGGAAAACCGCACTGTAACTCTCGAAGGCAATGCCCGGCTGCAGATGACACCCGGCAAGTTGAGGATACCCAAATGACGATCCGTCGCCTGCGCCCTCTGCCTGTTCGCGCAAGCCTTGCCGCCGCCCTGATCGCCACGACCGCGATTGCCGTGCCGCAACTGGCCGCACAGGTCTTTCCCGGGCACGATACCAATGCTCCGGTGAACTACGCCGCCGACCGCATCGAGCTGCAGGACAAGCAGAACCGCGTCGTGCTTTCCGGCAATGTCGATGTCCGTCAGGGCAACCTGGAACTTCGCGCCGGCCGTACGGTGGTCAATTTCACCGATGCCGGATCGCTGCAGATCCAGCGCATCACCGCCAGTGGCGGCGTTGTCGTTACCCGCGGAAGTGAGCGGGCGACGGGCGACGTCGCGATCTACGACTTCAACAAAAAGATCATCACGATGTCGGGCAACTCCACGCTCAAGCGTGGTAACGGCGACACGCTGCGCGGTGCACGGTTCGTAATCGATCTCAACAGCGGCGTGTCCTCGGCGTCCGGCGGACGCGTTTCGGGCACGTTCACGGTTCCCAAGCAGGACTGAGTAACCTCAGGCAACAGCTTTGAACGGATAGCGGGCCGGCGGGCGTTCAATGCCGCGCCGGCATCCGATCAGAATGCGCGGTCGTGGACGAGAACGCGCAGCGTCAGGAAAATGATCTTGATATCGCGCATGATCGTCCAGCCCTCGAGATATTCGAGGTCGGACTGGAGGCGATTGACCAGATCGGATTCGTGGTCGGTTGCGCCGCGATAGCCGCGAATCTGCGCCAGACCGCTCAGGCCGGGCTTGAGGCAATGACGCTGCCAGTAACGCAGGTCGACTTCCCAGAACAGCTTGTCGCCCGCCAGCGAGCCGGTGGCATGCGGACGCGGCCCGACGAGGCTCATGTCGCCAAGCAGCACGTTGAAGAGCTGCGGCAGTTCGTCGATGCTGGTGCCGCGAATGAATCGTCCGACCTTGGTGATACGCTGGTCGTTCTTCGAGGCAGACTGGTTGCCGTCCTTGTCGCACAAGGCCTGCGTCATCGACCGGAACTTGTACATGTTGAAGAACCGGTTGCCGCGTCCCATGCGCTTTTGCATGAAGAATACCGGACCGCCGTCCTGCAGCTTCACCGCCAGCGCTACCGCAATGAGCAGCGGCGACAGCGCGATGATCGCGGAACCGGCAAAGGTCACGTCGAACAACCGCTTGATAGCGCGGTCACGCATGCCGAGCGGACCGGCTGAAACAAGCAGAAGGCCGTGCTTGCCGGCGACGCGCGCGCCTTGAGCGCCCAGGCGCGCCACCTCGTCGTCGAGGACTTCGCCATCGACGTTGGCGCCCTTGAGCATCATCGCCCACTCGGCGCGGCGGCCGGCCGGGCAACTCACGATCACGCGGTCGATGTTGCGCAGAACCAGTCCGAGACGATCGAGGGCATGCGGGTCCTTGAGGTCGGGCTTCAGTTCCATGGCCGCGGCGGAAATCCGGATGGCACCGCGCATGTTCACTTGCGGACCGCCATCGTCGATGACCAGCTCGTTGATCACATTCGCCCCGCAGCGCCACCGCACGAAACTGCGCAGTTGCAGCCGCGTCCAGCCCATCAGGAACATGGCCGCCAGCGAACCGCCATTGAAAACCGAGCGGGAGAAGTCCGTTTCCGGCTTGATGAGGAACTGGACGAAAACGACCACCGCCATGGCAATCACGACGGCCAGCATGGCGCGGAATATGCCTGTCCACGCCTCGCGAAGCGCATCGATCGAATAGGCTCCGTTGTAGAGCGCCAGCGTCAGGAAGATGGGCAGGATGAGCTGTGCATGCACAAGCGAGTCGGCCACGCCTTCACGGGCCGCGAAGATGTATCCGACGACCGAGAAACCGAGAATAACGGAAACGATATCGCCGACCAGCAGCGCCAGATAGCACTGTAACCGGCGCTTCTCACGAGAAGGCGCGACAAGAAGATCGTCGACGTGAGGCGCATCCGCCACTAGCGGACGCACGGCAAACGGCGCGTTCATCGGCTTTGTACTCCCCGTACTCATGGTCGTGGCCATTACCCCCAAGCCAGGACTACTGCACCATTGGCAACAGCTGCTAATGCTGCAGTGCAAAAGGTATATGCACCCATGGTCCGAACGGGCAACCGCAAAATATTATCAATTCCTGTTCGATTTTACGGCTGTTTAACTTTGGAACAGGCAATGCGGCTAATCGTCAACAAACCATCTGCCAAAAGCAGTTCGGCGTCCTGACTATTGGTCATAAGTGACTGGTGTAAGGCAACAAGCCTTGCGACGAGTCGTTCCAACCGCGGGCCGCGCCAATTCTTGAGCTGTACGGCAAGGGCCGGCTGATCCTTCCAGAAGACGCGGCGGGCGCCTGCTTCCGCTTTCAGAAAGCCGCCGATATCGGGATTTCGACCGAGCCGGGCGTTGAGAGCGGCAAGTTGCGCCACCCGCCGTTCGAACGCCAGCAGCAGGCCGACCGGATTGAGCCCCAGCTCGCGCATCCGCTTGAGTTCCGGACCGACGGCCTCGCGCCGTCCGCCCAGAACCGCATCGACGAGCGGCGTGAAACCATCGTCTTCGGTCTGCGCGCCGACCGCGTCGAGGTCTGCCGCCGATACCGGGCGCGGGGTCTCCGGCGAGGCATCGAGATAGAGCGCCAACTTGGTCACTTCAGACCGCGCCAGGCGGGTATCCAGCCCGGATGCGCGCGCAATGCGCTCCGCAATCTCGCTGCCCATCTTCAGGCCCGCGGCATTGGCCATTGTCCGGACCGAGGCGGTGACGGAGCCGAGATCGGGCGGATAGAACATCGCCACCAGACCGTCGGGCCGGTTCGCCAGCAGCTTGGCCGTACGCGACTTGTCGGTCGCGCCGGTAGCGACGATCAGGACCGGGCAGGCCTCGACGGCATTCTCGAGCAGCACCGAGACGGCATCATGCGCTTCATCGCCCTGGGCGCGGATCCAGATGTGCCGCGTACCGCCGAAAAGCGAATTGGAGCGGGCCTCGTCGCCCAGCCTGACCGGGTCCTTGCGCAATTCCGCGCCGCCCATTTCCACGCGCTCGCCCGGATCGGGCAGCAAAGAAACGATCCGCGCCGCCGCATCGCTCGCACCGGCTTCATCCGGGCCGCAGAAGAAGAAGACTTTCGCCTCTTTCGCGGCGCGGGCGGCGATTCCGCCGAAATCCTTCTGGGTTGCCTTCACGAATCGTCGGTCCCGGTCACGGGATCATCCGATCACTGGGCCGTGTCGCCACGAAGGCGCAGGGCGATGCTGGTGACGATGCGGCTGGCGACATCCTTGGAAAGGTTTTCCAGCGCCGTCTGTTCGGCGGCGATCGTCGCATAGTCCGACGAGACCACGTCGATGCCCGCATCCGATCCGGCCGTGGCATCGAGCACCACGTCGCCGCTGGAGAGGTCCACCAGCTGGTAGCGGGCGCGCAGCGTGCGCCTTTCGCGGCCAATGGTATCGTCCGAAAGCAGCGCGAAGCCTTCCAGATTGTCATCGAGACGCACGTCGAGGCGATAGCGCGCCGAAGAGCCGGCGCCATCCGAACCCAGCCGGTCGAGCAATGCGTTGCGCACAAGCCACCCTGCACGCCCCTCGATCGCGGACACCTGCACATCGGAAAGCCCGCGGGCAACCTGGCCACTGCCACCGCCCGCGTACATCGGCTGCAGACCGCAACCGGCCAGCGCCAAGGCCGCAGCAAAGGCGATCAGCACTCTCACGCGACGAGGTTCACCAGACGGTCGGGCACAACGATGACCTTGCGGATTTCGGCTCCATCGAGAGCACGCTGCACCTTCTCGCTGGCGAGGGCAAGCGCCTCCAACTCTTCCCTGGCCGTGCCCTTGGCGACGGTCAGGGTATCGCGCAGCTTGCCCTTCACCTGCACGGCGATGGTGACTTCGTCCTCGACGAGCAGCGCGGGATCGACTTCGGGCCATGCGGCATCGGCGACGAGGCCCTCGCCGAAGGTTGCGTACGCCTCCTCGGCCAGATGCGGCATCATCGGCGCAATCAGCAGCAGCAGGGTGCGGATCGCTGCGGAACGGCTGGCGGAAGGCTTTGCCTTCTCGACGACACCGGTCAGCTCGTAGATGCGCGCGACCGCCTTGTTGAAGCCGAGCGCTTCGATGTCTTCGGCGACGGCGGCGACTGTCTGGTGCGCCTTGCGGTCGATGGCCTTGTCTTCGCCTTCAGCCGCTGCGTCGTGCTGCCCGAACAGACGCCACAGGCGCTGGACGAAGCGCGCGCAGCCTTCGATGCCCGCTTCGGACCAGGGCAGGTCACGCTCGGGCGGACTGTCGGAAAGCATGAACCAGCGGATCGCGTCGGCGCCGTAGGTCGCGACGATCTCGTCGGGATCGACCACGTTCTTCTTCGACTTCGACATCTTGATGACCTTGCCGACCGTAACCGGCTGGCCATCGGCCTTGAGCGTCGCACCATCGGCGGTGCGGTCGATCTCCGACGGGCCGAAATAGACCTGACGACCATCTTCTTCGCGCGAATAGACCTCGTGCGTCACCATGCCCTGCGTGAACAGGCTGCCGAAGGGCTCCTTCACCTCGATCTTGCCGATATGGGCGAGCGCGCGAGTCCAGAAGCGGGCGTAGAGCAAGTGCAGGATCGCATGCTCGATGCCGCCGATGTACTGCTCGACCGGCAGCCACTCAGCAATCTGCGCGGGATCGAACGGACGATCCTCTGGCTGGCTGGCGAAGCGCAGGAAGTACCACGAGCTGTCGACGAAGGTATCGAGCGTATCGGTCTCACGCCGGGCGGGCTTGCCGCACTGCGGGCAGTCGACGTGCTTCCACGTCGGATGGCGCGCCAGCGGATTGCCGGGGACCGAGAAATCGACGTCCTCGGGCAGCGTGACCGGAAGCTGCTTCTTGGGCACCGGCACCACGCCGCAGACTTCGCAGTGGATGAACGGGATCGGCGTACCCCAGTAACGCTGGCGCGAAACGCCCCAGTCGCGCAGGCGCCAGACCGTCTTGCCCTCGCCCCAGCCTTCGCTCTCGGCGCGGGCGATGACAGTAGCCTTGGCCTCCTCGACGCTCATGCCGTCGAGGAAATCCGAATGGACGCACACGCCGTCGCCGGCTTCCGCTTCGCCTTCGAAGGACTTGTCCGCATCGTCGGCGCTGGCGGCCACGACGCGCAGGATCGGCAGTTCGTACTTGGTGGCGAACTCGAAGTCGCGCTGGTCGTGACCCGGCACGGCCATGACCGCCCCGGTGCCGTATTCCATCAGCACGAAATTGGCGATGTAGACCGGCAGTTCGGCGCCGGTGAACGGGTGCAGCACCTTGAAACCGGTGTCGAAACCCAGCTTCTCCGCTGTTTCGAGTTCGGCTGCCGTCGTCCCGCCGCGCTTGCACTCCTCGATGAAGGCCTGCGCTTCGGCAGACTTCGCCGCAACCCGCTGCGCCACCGGGTGTTCGGCGGCGACGGCAACGAAGCTGGCGCCGAAGATCGTGTCCGGGCGGGTCGAATAGACTTCGATTTCCGAATCGAAGTTGGCCGGCTTGAAGCGGAACTGCAGGCCCTGGCTCTTGCCGATCCAGTTTTCCTGCATCGTCCGGACCTTTTCCGGCCACTTGTCGAGCGATCCCAGACCTTCGAGCAGTTCATCAGCGAAATCGGTGATCTTGAGGAACCACTGGCTGAGCTTGCGCTTCTCGACCAGCGCGCCCGATCGCCAGCCGCGCCCGTCGATCACCTGCTCGTTGGCAAGCACGGTCTGATCGACCGGATCCCAGTTCACCGCCGATTCCTTGCGATAGACGAGACCGCCTTCGTAGAGATCGAGGAACAGAGCCTGTTCATGGCCGTAGTATTCCGGCTCGCAGGTCGCGAGTTCGCGGCTCCAGTCGAGCGCGAAACCAAGGCGCTTGAGCTGCGCCTTCATGTTGGCGATGTTCTCGCGGGTCCAGCCGCCCGGATGCACGCCCTTTTCCATGGCGGCGTTCTCGGCCGGCATGCCGAAGGCGTCCCAGCCCATCGGATGGAGCACTTCGAAGCCCTTCATCCGCTTGTAGCGCGCCAGCACGTCGCCCATCGTGTAGTTGCGCACGTGGCCGATGTGGATGCGCCCCGAAGGATAGGGGAACATCTCAAGGACGTAGCTGCGCGGCTTTGCACTCGCATCGTCCGCCTTGAAGCATTGCGCATCGTCCCACGCAGCCTGCCAGCGCGTGTCCGCCTGAGCCGGATCGAACCGCTCACTCATGTCAGTCTAGTCTCCTGCGGGCCTTCCCTGCCCGCCAAATGGATAAACCCGGCGTGGGATCAGCCACCCATCGAGTTGCGACGCAGATCGCGCGCGCGGGTCAGGATGATGTCTTCGAGTTTCTGGACAGTCGCGGCCTGAACCGGGGCGGGGGCCCAGCCGCCGTTCTGCGCCACCTGGCGCACGGCGGTAACCTTGAGCGCATCGGCCCGCAGATCGCGATCGAGGATCAGCACCGAAACCTTGACGCGCTCGCCCGGATCCTTCGGATTGGTGTACCAGTCGGTGACGATGACGCCGCCGGCGCTGTCCGACTGGAGCAGCGGCATGAACGACAGCGTATCGAGGCTGGCACGCCACAGGTAGCTGTTCACGCCGATCGTGGTCACCTGCGAGGGTGCCATGACCGCGCCGGTCTGCTTCTTGCCGCCGCAACCGGCCAGTGCGAGCGCCGCCGTGGCACAGACGGCCGTGGTGACCAGCGAGCGCGCGGTGAAAAAGCCGGTATCGGTGCTGCCTGTCATTGTCGTTCCCAGTTCCTGATCTTGTCTGGCGGGAACCGGAAACCGGCACCTGCCTTCACTCGCCTCTATAACCGCCACTGCCGGGGCGGCAAGTGCGCGTTCCTCGCCCGTCCACCCTAAACCGCCGCTGAACATTGCGATTTGCCGGGCCGGCCTCCCTCAGCCGATCACTCTCGCCTGCACGATCAGGCTATGTTAATATCCCGCCATGAAGATACGGGACCTGCCGCAGCCACCTGAAGTGCGCACTGCGGCGGATGGATTCGACGGGCAACAGGGCTGGACCATGGTTTCGGAGCGCGCAATTGCGTCGAGAGGCAGCATGAAAGCCGGTGTAATGATCGCCGCCAGCGTCAGCGTGCTTGCCCTGCCGAGCGCGGTGATGGCGTTCTCATCGACATTCGCGACCCTGACCGGGCGAAGCGCTCCCATCGATTCGCTCGATCCCGAAGCCTCGCCTGAAAATCTCACCCGGGTCATCGCCATGCGCTCGCTGGCAAAAGGCGAGCGGTTTCCGTTCACGCCGGCCGGCACGCCGAATCGCCCCGAGCGGTCCGTAACCGTGGCCGTGCGCGTCGATCCGGAAGCGGCAAAGGCGATCATCGTCCACGGCACCGCCGAAGTTGCGAAGAACACCAGCGAGCCGGGCCGGCTGCGCATTCCGCAAACGGCATTCAACCTGGGCGTCTCGCGCGGCTACCAGAACTTCGCGCAGGACCTCGTGCCGCAGACGCCGAACAGCAAGTCACTGGCGGATGCTCCCGAGCTCAAGAAATTCAGCCTGCAGCCCACCCCGACAGCCACTGACAACCCGCGCTTCAGCACGCGGCTTTCGATCGACGAGAAGCGCGCACCGGGCCGGGCTCCGCGCACCTTTGCCGGGGACGCAGGGGAAGTTGACCTGAGCGGCGCCTATCGCGTGACCGACAATCTGAATGTCACCGCGGGCGTGCGCTATTCGCAGGACCGCGAACGGCTGATGCCCCTGACCGACGGCCGGCAGGACAGCCAGGCCGTCTATGTCGGCACCCAGTTCAACTTCTGATTCCGGCAACGCGCCTTGCAGGAAAATCAACTCCTCCTGCACCCAATAGCCATCGAATAGCGCCTCGGCGGCCTTGCTCAATTACTTGGCATTTCCTAGCACTGTGCCTGGTGGATGCACACAAGCGAGAGGCTCGATATGGCGCGCGTTGCAATTGTTACCGGTGGGACCAGGGGTATTGGTGAAGCCATTTCATTGGCCCTGAAGGACCGGGGTCATACCGTCGTCGCAAATTACGGCGGCAACGACGAAAAGGCCAAGGCCTTTACAGCGGCGACAGGCATTCCCGCCTACAAGTGGGACGTCGGCGATCACGAAGCGACACTCGAAGGGTGCGCGCGCGTGGCCGAGGAAGTCGGGCCCGTCGACATCGTCGTCAACAACGCGGGCATCACCCGCGACGGCGTGCTCCACAAGATGAGTTTCGAGGACTGGAACGAGGTGATGCGAATCAACCTCGGCGGTTGCTTCAACATGGCCAAGGCCTGCTTCCCCGGCATGCGCGAGCGCAAGTGGGGCCGCGTGGTCAACATCGGCTCTATCAACGGCCAGGCCGGCCAGTACGGTCAGGTCAACTATGCCGCCGCGAAGTCCGGCATTCACGGCTTCACCAAGGCCCTGGCGCAGGAAGGCGCCAAGTTCGGGGTGACGGTGAACGCGATTGCACCGGGCTATATCGACACCGACATGGTCGCGGCAGTGCCCGAACCGGTGCTGGAAAAGATCGTCGCCAAGATCCCGGTGGGCCGCTTGGGCCACGCGTACGAGATCGCGCGCGGCGTCGCTTTCCTGTGCTCGGAAAACGCGGCTTTCGTGACCGGCTCGACGATGAGCATCAACGGCGGCCAGCACATGTACTGATGGCCCAAGCTGAAAGGCTGGCGCGATGTTCAGGCGCTGAACATCGCGCTACTTTCGCGCCATGAGCACGCTCTATCACCCGCCGGTCAAACGCTCGGTCGAGATCGCGGGGCACAAGACATCGATCAGCCTCGAACCCGTGTTCTGGGACATGTTGAAGGCGGCAGCGGCACGCGAAGGCGTGCCGCTCAACGCCATCGTGGCGCGAATCGATGCCGAACGGCTTGAGGCCGAAGTCCCGCCCGGGTTGGCCAGCGCCATCCGGGTATGGCTGGCATCACGGCTGTAGCGTCCAAAAGACGAAGGGAGCGGCCCCGCCTCGCGGAACCACTCCCTTCCCAAAGACCAGCGACCGGTCAGTACGTCGCCGGCGGGTCGCTCGCCGGGAAACTTTCATCGATCGCTTCATCGGTCTTCGACCAGCGAACAGGCTTTTCCTGCATGTTTTCGGGACCGGCATCGCGCACGTGCTGTCCGTCACCGGCATGCGCGGCCTTGGCTTCCTTGTTGGTCGCATACTTGTAAAGCGCGTAGCCGGCGGCACCGGCGGCGGCCATCTTGATCAGGCCCATGTCCAAACTCCTCCAGACTCCAGAATTGGGTTACGGAGGAGAAACGCACGGGTCCTGCCAGAGTTTCCTCAGTCGCTGCCGACCCGTTCAATCTGTGCGCCGACCAGCGCCAGCTTTTCCTCGAGACGCTCATAGCCGCGGTCGAGATGATAAAGGCGGTGAACCTGAGTCTCGCCCTCGGCAGCAAGGCCTGCGATCACGAGGCTCATCGAGGCCCGCAGGTCGGTGGCCATGACTTCGGCGCCGGTGAGTTTTTCGACGCCGTGGACGATGGCAGTGCGCCCCTTGGTCTCGATGCGCGCGCCCATGCGATTGAGTTCGGGAACGTGCATGTAGCGATTCTCGAAAATCGTCTCGGTCAGCACGCTCGAGCCCTCGGCCCGGCAGACCAGAGCCATGAGCTGGGCCTGCATGTCGGTCGCAAAGCCGGGATAAGGCGCAGTCGAAAGCGTGACCGGGCGCAATTTGCCGTCGGATGCCACCTTGAGACCGCCCGCAACCGGCTCGATGGCAACTCCTGCATCGCGCAGCGCCTGAACCGTGGCTTCCATTTCCTCGATCCGCGCGCCTTTCAGCGTCACTTCACCGCCGGTAATGGCTGCGGCGCAGGCATAGGAACCGGCTTCGATGCGGTCGGGCATGACCATGTAGGTCGCGCCGTGCAGACGGGGAACGCCGTGGATCACCAGATCGGACGTGCCGATGCCCTCGATCTCGGCACCCATCGCGACGAGCAGCTTGCACAAGTCGACGATTTCCGGCTCGCGCGCGGCGTTGTGCAAGGTCGACTTGCCGCGGGCCGTAGCCGCCGCCATCAGCGCATTCTCGGTCGCGCCCACGGAGACAACGGGGAAGGAATAGCGCCCGCCCGGCAATCCGCCGTCCGGTGCGATCGCGCGGACGTAGCCGGCCGCGAGTTCGATCTGCGCGCCGAGAGCCTCGAGCGCCTTGAGGTGAAGGTCGATCGGCCGGTTGCCGATAGCGCAGCCACCCGGCAGCGAGACGGTCGCTTCGCCCATGCGCGCCAGCATCGGACCCAGTACGAGAATCGATGCGCGCATCTTGCGCACGAGATCGTACGGTGCGACCGAACTGGTGATGCGCGTCGCCTGCAGCGTCATGACCCGGCCGAAATCCTCGGGACGGCTTCCCGCGATCATCGTCGATATGCCGAACTGATTCATCAGGTGCTGGAAGCCGTCGATGTCGGCGAGACGCGGCAGATTGCGCAGAGTGAGCGGTTCGTCGGTCAGCAAGGCACAGGGCAACAGGGTGAGTGCTGCATTTTTTGCGCCCGAAACGGGGATAGTGCCCGAAAGACGTTTTCCGCCTTCGATAATGATCTTGTCCATACCCCGTCATTTAACGGGAAAAGCGATCACGGCAACGGGTGACCCGACAGAGAGTTGTGATGACAGCAGCCGTTAGAACAATACGTCACGGTTGCATGCGTCTGTCTAAGTCGCTTTATTTGCAGTGCAACACAGGGAGGCCCCGTCTCAGCCCATGAGTGACTCGAATTTCCGCAAGCCCGTCCGCAAGGCCGTTTTCCCGGTGGCCGGTCTGGGCACCCGCTTCCTGCCGGCAACGAAGGCGATTCCGAAGGAACTGCTGCCCGTCGTCGACCGACCGCTGATCCAGTATGCGGTCGATGAAGCGCGCGAGGCCGGGATCGAGGAGTTCATTTTCGTCACCGGACGCGGCAAGACGGCGATCGTCGAGCATTTCGACACCGCCTACGAACTCGAAGCGACGATGACCGGGCGCGGCAAATCGCTCTCGCCGCTCGATCCGACGCGGATCGAACCGGGCAACCTGGTGACCGTTCGCCAGCAGGTGCCGATGGGCCTCGGCCACGCCGTCTGGTGCGCACGCGCTGTGACCGGAGACGAGCCTTTCGCGATCTTTCTGCCCGACGAGCTCATGTACGGCTCGCCCGGCTGCATGGCGCAGATGATCGAGGCCTACAACGAAGTCGGCGGCAACCTCGTCTCGGTGCTCGAAGTGCCGATGGACGAAGTCTCCAGCTACGGCGTCATCGCCCCGGGCGAGAGCAAGGGCAACCTTACCGAAGTCAAAGGACTGGTCGAGAAGCCCAAGGTGGACGAGGCGCCGTCGAACAAGATCGTCTCGGGCCGCTACATCCTGCAGCCGGAAGTCATGGATCTGCTGGCCAGCCAGGGCAAAGGCGCCGGCGGCGAAATCCAGCTCACCGATTCGATGGCGAAGCTGATCGACAAGCAGCCGTTCCATGCCGTCACCTTCAACGGCCGCCGGTTCGACTGCGGTTCGAAGATCGGGTTCGTGGAAGCCACCCTCGCACTCGCGCTCGATCGCGAGGACATGGGCGCCGAAGTGCGCGAAATGGCCAAGAAGATGCTGGGCTGATCCGGTCCGCGGTGCGTAGCCCGCCGCGGCGGGCTACTGCCGGACCGTGTCGGTCAGCCGCGCCATGATCGCGGCGACATACTGCTTCGTTTCGCGGATGTTGGGAATGCCGCCGGCCTTCTCCACGCGGGACGGGCCGGCGTTGTAGGCGGCAAGCGCCTTTTCGACGTCACCGCCGAAAGCATCGAGCTGCATGCGCAAGTAGCGGGCACCGCCTTCGAGGTTTGCCGTCGGATCACCGGGATCGACCCCCATCTGCGCGGCCGTGCCGGGCATCAGCTGCGCAAGGCCCCGCGCCCCGGCGGGGGATACGGCACGCTCGTTCCAGCGGCTTTCCTGCCAGACGACGGCTTCGAGCAGCGCCGGGCTGATATCGTACTTCGCAGCCAGCTGCGCGATGCGGACACGCCAGCGCGACGGCCCGGCGGCATCGAGCGCCTCGGTGATCGACTGCGGGTGAAGTTCGGCGTCGATCGCAAGCGGCGTCTGCTCCACGCTCTCGGCATCGCCCAGACCGTCCGGAGACACGAGACCAACCGCAGGCCCGACCGGCCCTCCCGCAATCCACTCGGCCCCGGAATCGCCGATCTGCATGACATCGGCCATGGCGGGAAGCGGCGCGCCAACGAGCAGGGCAGCCAAGGCCGCCCCTGTCGCGCGCGCTTTCACGGATTCCGAATCCCACACCATGGCCGCCGCCATTACCGCAAATGGAGGGCGCCGCTCAAGCAATATGCAGCCGTGCCCTCTACTGGAGTCCCAGCGCCTCGCGGATCGATTGCCACGAGAGGAGCTTGAAGTTCTGCGCGTCCGGCGCGTTGTCGCCGTCCTGCGCAATGAACAGACCTTCCGAAAAACGCGGACCGAAATCGCCCAGTGCAACCTCGATACCGTCGGTGTCGCTGGTGCCGTCGATTTCGCCCCCGCCGATGCGGAAGCGGCCCACCATGGAGCCGTCCGCAAGATCGAACAGCGTATAGGCGTTGTCGCCCTGACTGGATGCGACCAGCCATGCCCGATCCTTGCCGTCGCGGGCGATGGCAAGACCTTCGACATCATCGACGAGGCCATCCTGTGCGCCGACGCGCGCGTAGGCCTCGGCCTTCAGCACCGTCTGCAGCGGGACTTTCCAGATGCCGACGTCTTCCTCGGCGACATAGAGCGTCTGCGCGGCGTCATCGACGACGCAGCCTTCCGACTGGGTCGCCAGCTTGACGTCGCGGATATAGGTCGGAACGATCCGGTCACCCTGTTCGAACAGGGCGCTTTCCACGACCGTCCCGTCCTTGAGCACGACATAGGCCCGGGCGAGGTCGTCTTCACCCAGCGCCCCGCCCATGCAGAAACCATAGGCCTCCGCCGAACCGCGATCTGCCGGCAGGAACGTCTCCGACCCGATCTCGGCAAGCTTGCCCGTGGCCCCGTCCAGCCAGAACAGCGCGATGCGCGGCCGGGACCGGTCGGTACGGTCGCTGGCGGCCACGAGAATACGCTTCGCACCATCGGCAAGCGTGACTTCGCGCAGATCCGCGTTGTTGAGCGCACCGGCGGCGAGAAAATCGCGCACCTTTCCATCGAGCCCATAGACGTAGAGCCCGGCCTTCTTGTCGGTCCCGACAATCAGGCTGGCCGCGGGATCGGCGGCATTGCGCCAGATCGCCGGATCGTCCGCGGCATCGTCGTTGGCGGTGCCGACCGGCACGGTTTCGGCAATGGCAGGTACGTCCACCGCCGGGAGATAGGCCTTGGGCGGCTCCGGCATCGTCGCACAACCGGCGAGGAGAAGACCCGGGAGCAACGCTCCCGAGCCATGCTTCACGAGATCGCCAACCCGCATCAGAAGTTCACCCGCGCGCCGAACTTCACGGTCTGGCCGTACTGCTCGAACTGCAGCAGGCGCTGCGCGCTCTCGAAATTCTGGTAAGCGAAGTACCGCGCATTGTTGATGTTGATCACGTCGAGAGTGAGGCGGATGTTGTCTGTCACCTTCAGCTTGCCCGAGAAATCGAGCTGGAAGTGCTTGTCGACCCAACGGTCTTCGGTGGCATCGTCACCGACCTCGTCCAGGTACTTGTCGCGGAAGGTGCCCGAAAGACGCAGGTTCACCGGCCCCTTCTGGTAGCCGAGCACGGCGTTGAAGGTGTTCTTCGACGAATTCGGCAGGCTGATCCGACGACCATCGCCAAGTTCGCCCTTGGCGTACGTGTAGGTGTAGTTGAACTGCGTCAGCAAGCCGTCGAACGGCGCGGGCAGCATGGTGAAGGCCTGGCTGTAGCTTGCTTCGAAGCCGGCGATCGTCGCGCTGTCACCGTTACGGAATGAGGTGAACTCGTCGTAGGTGATACCTTCGTAGGTGAAATCGTCGAAGGTCTGCTCGTAGGTGAAGTTGTCGACCGACTTGTAGAAGGCGTTGAAGGTGAACGCACCGTTCGAGGTGAAGTAGTACTCGACGCTCGCATCAAGATTCCATGCCTTGTACGGCAGCAGGCCCGGATTGCCGAATTCGGCCTCGTTGTCCTCGTTGACCGTCGAACGCGGCGCAAGCTGCGAGAACTTGGGGCGAACCAGGCTCTTGGAGCCGGCAAAGCGCGCCACGATGTTGTTCTGCGGAGAGACGCGGATCGCCAGGCTGGGTAGCCAATCCGTGTAGCTGCGCTTGTACTGGACGGCCTCGATTGTCGGCAGATCGGCATCCTCGACTTCGGTGACGATGTTGCCGTTCAGCGTGTTCTCGGTGTGCTCCATGCGAACACCGCCGATGATCCGGACGGCATCCGAGTCCCAGCGAGCGAGCGCGTAGCCGGCATAGATGTTTTCCTTGACCGAATAGTCATCGGTCGCGCCGTCGTAGGCGACGTCGAACTCATCGATCTCGAAAGTGTCCCTGTGGGCGTTCAAGAACATTTCTCCTGCCGACTTGGCGAGGACGGGACCGAGGCTGATGCCGTGCAGACGGTAGGTCTGCTCGCCGAGTTCGGCATCGGCCATGGTGTAGTCGATGTCGCCACCTTCGTACTTGATGTAGTCGAAGTCGTACGACTTCTCACGCCAGCGGGCCTTACCGCCGACCTGTACCGTGAAGTCCCCGTTGTCCATCGCGAACGTGTGCGCGAGATCGGCCTTTACCGCCCATTCCTCGTCCTGGCTGTCGGACAGGGTGGTCAACTCGATCTTGTCGAACTCGTAGTTCTCGGGACCGTTCACGAGATTGGCACCGCTGGTGATCGAGTAGGTCGGGACCCGGCGATCAGAATAGTCCCAGTCGATGCCGACACCTGCGTCCTCGAATTCGGCCGTAAAGCGGATCGGGTCGACCGAATGCGTCTCCTTCTCGCTCGACTTGGAGTAGCTGGCCAGCCAGCTGAACTTCCAGATGCCGGTGTCCGTGTCCGAACCCAGCGCGATCGAGTAGATGCGCTGGCGCTCGAAACGATCCTTGAGATCGCGCTCGATGACGATGGCACCGTCGCCTTCGTCATCGGCGGCATCGGTGAAGCTGACGCCGGTTCCGGTCCCGGTGATGTCCGTCGCGTCCTCAATGTTGAACGTCGTGCGGCGGCGATATTCGTGGTCGTCGAACTGGCTCCAGATGCCCTTTACGAAGGCTGTAGTGGTGTCCGAGACGCGCCAGTCGAAGCTGAGGTTGGCGTTGATGCGCTTACGCTCGACGTCGTAGTCGCGATACTCCAAGACTTCGCTGTAGGCCGTACCGTCGTCGGCCGTGGTCCAGGGATCGGATTCGACATTGTCGGTTTCGAACTTGCGGTTGTAGTAGCTGACGCCGCCGGAAACGCCGAAATCGTCACCGATCGGAGCGGAGAAGCTGGCCGAAACCTTCGGGGTTACGTCACCCGAGTAGTCATTGTAGCTGCCTTCGGCATTGACCGAGAAGTTGGCCTTCTTGAGGTCGAAGGCGCTGGTGGTGTTGATTTCGATCGAGGCACCGATGGTGTCGGCGTCCATGTCCGGCGTGAGCGACTTCTTGACCTCGACCGATTCGATCAGGTCCGAAGAGATGACGTCGAGGGCGACACCGCGCGAATCCGACTCCGGTGCCGGGATGCGCACACCGTTGAGCGAGGTCGAGTTGAGATCGGGGTCCAGGCCGCGAACCGACACGTAGCGCCCTTCGCCCTGGTCGTTGAGGATGTTGAGGCCCGGCAGACGGCGCAGCGATTCGGCGACGTTCTGGTCGGGGAACTGGCCGATGGCGTCGCGGGTCAGCACCGATTCGACACCGTCCGCAGCCTTCTTGCGCGACAGCGAGCTGGACAGGTTGGCGGCCTGCCCCACCACCAGGATGTCGCCGCCACCGATGCCGGCCAGCGCGAAGTTGCCCGAAACCCGTCCGGTCGCCGGCACCGAAATCGTGCGCGATTCCATGACGGCGCCAACGTAGTCGACTTCCACCGTGTAGTCGCCCGCGGGAACGTCCGCGAAAATGTAGCTGCCATCGCGGCTTGTCTCGGCTTCGCGATTCAATTCGATAATTCGCACAGTGGCCGACTGCAGAGCTCGGGTGCCGGTGGCGTCAGAGACGTTACCGGAGAGTTCACCTGCGTGAACGACAGTTGCGAAAGACGTCGAGGCTAGCAGCCCCGCGACGAGGCGGAGGGACGTTTTCATGTGATGGGAACCCCTGTTGCGAATGAATTGCGCGGGGGCCTAGGCACGGTCTGTGACAACGGCGTGCCACTACCGAGACAGTTCCATGACATCGCTGCGGCGCAGCATAAATGACACACACCCGAAGCTTCCGGGCGTTTTCGAGCAAGGGACTGATCCGGAGGGAAATGGTGCTGCTGGGGAGGATTGAACTCCCGACCTCACCCTTACCAAGGGTGCGCTCTACCACTGAGCTACAGCAGCGCCTTTGTTCGGGCGATCCGGAACGCGTTGATTCCGGTTGCCCGAGGCAGGGGCGCGCTATTGTCTGCGAAGGCGGCAATTGTCAAGCGCCGCTTGCGCTTTGCCGCGACGAACGGCAATGCCCCGTCATGGACGAGAAATCTGGCACAGACGGCGGGAAAGACGCAGGCAAGCTCACCCGCGAGGAGCGCCTTGCCGCCAAGCTGCGGGAAAACCTGCGCCGCCGCAAGGCACAGGCGCGCGCGCATGCTTCTGGAGGCAACGGCGATATCGAATCGGGCAGGCTTTCCAAACCGTCCGCGGAAAGCTAGGGGCTGCGGCCTGACAATCGCGACATGCCGCGCCGGTTGCGGCACCGCAAGCCAACAGGGAGTCCTGCCTTGCCCCGTCTGATTCTTCTGCGCCACGGCCAGAGCCAGTGGAACCTCGAAAATCGCTTCACCGGCTGGTGGGACGTGGATGTGACCGAAAAGGGCGAGGCGGAAGCCCGCGCCGCCGGCGCTCTGCTGAAGGAAAAGGGCATGCTGCCCACCGTCGCCTTCACCTCGGTCCAGACTCGCGCAATCAAGACGCTGCACTTCGCGCTGGAAACGGCCGGCATCCTGTGGATCCCGGAAACCAAGGACTGGCGCCTCAACGAGCGGCACTATGGCGGGCTCACCGGCCTCGACAAGGCCGAGACCGCCGCCAAGCACGGCGACGAGCAGGTCAAGATCTGGCGCCGCAGCTTCGACACGCCGCCGCCGGTGCTGGAACGCGGCAGCGAGTTCGATCTGTCCGACGATCCGCGCTACGCCGGCATCGACGTGCCGCAGACCGAA
This sequence comes from uncultured Novosphingobium sp., assembly GCA_965140495.1. Taxonomy (GTDB): domain Bacteria; phylum Pseudomonadota; class Alphaproteobacteria; order Sphingomonadales; family Sphingomonadaceae; genus Novosphingobium. Next base: position 278,728 of record OZ223239.1, read on the forward strand.
AGCCTCAAGGACACCATCGCGCGCGTCCTGCCCTACTACGAAGGCGCCATCGTTCCGCACCTCAAGGCCGGTGCCACGGTGCTGGTCGCCGCGCACGGCAATTCGCTGCGCGCGCTGGTGAAGCACCTCTCGGGCATTTCGGACGACGAGATCACCGGGCTCGAAATTCCGACCGGCCAGCCGATCATCTACGATCTCGACGACAATCTGGCCGTTCTCGACCGCTACTACCTGTCGGAGCGCTGATATGAGCGAAGCGGGTACCCCGCCGGTCGCGATCATCATGGGCAGCCAGTCGGACTGGCCGACCATGCAGCGCGCCGCCGCGATGCTCGAAAAGCTCGACGTCGCCTACGACGCGCGCATCGTTTCGGCCCACCGCACGCCCGACCGGCTGGTCGAATTCGCCAAGGGCGCGGCGGACGAAGGCTTCAAGGTGGTGATCGCCGGTGCCGGCGGTGCCGCGCACCTGCCCGGCATGGTCGCGGCGATGACGCACCTGCCGGTACTCGGCGTTCCGGTTCAGTCGAAGGCGCTCTCGGGACAGGACAGCCTGCTCTCGATCGTGCAGATGCCCGCGGGCGTTCCGGTGGGAACGCTGGCCATCGGCGAGGCGGGCGCAGCCAACGCCGGCCTGCTTGCCGCCGCCATTCTCGCCACGTCCGACGAGGCACTGGCCGGGCGTCTGCAGGCCTTCCGCGCCGAGCAGACCGCCAGCGTCGCCGAGCGGCCGTCCTGATGCTTCGACAAGCTCAGCATGAGCGGGAAGCAGCCCGCTTCGCCTCCCTGTCTCCGCTCGCCCTGAGCCTGTCGAAGGACAGTTGGTGATAAGCGCATGATCGCACCGGGAGAGACAATCGGCATCCTCGGCGGCGGCCAGCTTGGCCGGATGATCGCCATGGCCGCAGCGCAGCTCGGCTATCGCTGCCATATCTATGCGCCCGAAACCGACTCCGTCGCCGCCGATGTCTCCGCCGCCTTCACGTGCGCCGAGTGGGACGATGCCGAGGCCATGGCCGCCTTCGCCGCCGATTGCGCGGTGGTGACCTACGAGTTCGAAAATGTACCGGTGGGTCCGCTGTCGGCGCTGGGCACCGTCGTTGCCCACCCGCATCCGCGTGCATTGGAAATCGCGCAGGACCGGTTGAGCGAAAAGCGCTTCGTCAGCGATCTGGGCGGCACACCGGCTCCGTTCGCGCCGGTCGATTCCAAGCTCGACCTCGTGGCCGCCGTGTCGAAGATCGGGGCCCCCGGCATCCTCAAGACCCGCCGCGACGGCTACGACGGCAAGGGCCAGTGGCGGATCGACAGCGCGGACGATGCCAGCGCGCTGGACCTGCCCGACACCGCCCTGATCTACGAAGGCTTCGTGACTTTCTTCGCCGAGTTCTCGGTGATCCTGTGCCGCGGCACCGACGGCGACATCCGCTTCTTCGATTCGGCCCGCAATGTGCACGAAAACGGCATACTTGCGTTTAGCGGCGTGCCGGCACCGGCAAACCTGCTCGAACAGGTCCCCGCCGCCCGCGCGCTCGCCGCCAAGGTAGCCGAAGCGCTCGACTATGTCGGCGTGCTCACGCTGGAATTCTTCGCGACCGAAAACGGGCCGGTGTTCAACGAGATGGCGCCGCGCGTCCATAATTCGGGGCACTGGACCATCGAGGGCGCGGTAACCAGCCAGTTCGAAAACCATGTGCGCGCCATCTGCGGACTGCCGCTGGGCGGGACCGGACTGGCCGCAAAGGCCGTCGAAATGCGCAACCTGATCGGCGACGAAGCCCACGACTGGGCATCGATCCTCGCCGATCCGGCCAACCACCTGCATCTCTACGGCAAGGCCGCCGCGCGCCCGGGGCGCAAGATGGGCCACGTCACCCGGCTGATACTGGACTGAGGCAGGCGGACGGCATGGCGCAGGAGCTGTTCTTGATCTACGCGCGCGCCGCGAACGGCGTGATCGGCCGCGACGGCACCCTGCCCTGGCGCCTTTCCGCAGACCTCAAGCACTTCAAGGCCATGACCATGGGCAAGCCGATGATCATGGGCCGCAAGACCTTCGAAAGCTTCCCCTCCCCCCTGCCCGGCCGTCGGCATATCGTGCTGACCCGCGACCGCGACTGGCAGGCGCAAGGCGCGGAGCTGGTGCATTCCCCCGATGCCGCGCTGGCGCTCGCAGGCGAAGGCGAAGTGGCGGTGATCGGGGGTGCGGAAATCTATGCCCTGTTCCTCCCGCTCGCGCAGCGCATCGAACTGACCGAGATTCACGCCGACTACGAAGGCGATACCACGATGCCGCCGCTCGGCCCGCAATGGCAGGAGCAGGTGCGCGAAGAACACCCAGCGCAGGGCGAAGCACCGGCTTACGCTTTCGTGACGCTGCGGCGCGACCTATAGGCGGCTGCAACCATGATTCGCCTCGACAACCTCACCCCCATTCCCGAATCGATGCGCGGCGCGATTGTCGCGCTGGGCAACTTCGACGGATTTCACCAGGGCCATCAGGCCGTTGTCGGCGAAGCCATCCGCTGGGCCCGCGCCGAGGGCCGGCCCGCGATCGTCGCTACGTTCGACCCGCACCCGGTGCGGCTGTTCCAGCCGGATGCCGAGCCGTTCCGGCTGACCACGCTCGAACAGCGCGAGGAACTTTTCGCCGCTGCCGGCGCCGATGCCATGCTGGTGCTCCACTTCGACCGGGCCATGGCGACGATGGGTGCGGCCGAGTGGGTCGAGAAGGAACTCGTCGGCCATCTCGGCGCTACCGGCGTCGTTACCGGCGAGGACTTCACCTTCGGGCGCGGCCGCAGCGGCAATCCGCAAGTGCTCAGCGAAGTCGGCGGACGGTTCGGCCTGTCGGGCCGCACCGTGGGTCCGGTCAGCGATGCGGACGGGGTGATTTCCTCCAGCCGCATCCGCGAGGCGCTCAAGGCCGGTGATTGTGAAACCGCGGCACGCCTGCTCACGCGCCCCTTCGCGATCCGCGGCGTGGTCCAGCATGGCGACAAGCTGGGCCGGGAGATCGGCTTTCCGACCGCCAATATCGACATGGCCTCGTATCTGCGCCCGCACTACGGCGTCTACGCCGTGACTTCGCGCCTGGCCGATGGCCGCGAGTTGCCGGGTGCGGCCAATCTCGGCGTGCGCCCGCAGATCGATCCGCCCAAGGAACTGCTTGAGCCGCACATCTTCGACTTTTCCGAAGAACTGTACGATCAGGAAATCGAAGTGGTGTTCCACCACTTCCTTCGCCCCGAAGGCAAGTTCGATTCGCTTGCGGCGCTGACCGCGCAAATCGCCGCCGATTGCGTCAAGGCACGCGCCTTGCTGGCCGGCGTGGCCTGACTAGGGATTTTTACCGCATCCTGCCCCGGTAATGCGTGGTTGTGCGCAAGGCGGACTCTTCCAACGTTAAGCCAATTGTTCTAACGCCCGCCGATCATGACCGAACAGCGCGACTATCGTAACACCGTCTTCTTGCCGAAGACCGATTTTCCCATGAAGGCCGGGCTCCCGCAGAAGGAACCGGGCATTCTTGCGCGCTGGCAGGAACAGGACATTTACCGCGTCATTCGCGAGGCCCGCGCCGGCCGCGAAAAGTTCATCCTGCACGACGGTCCGCCCTACGCGAACGGCGACATGCACATCGGCCATGCGCTTAACCATATCCTCAAGGACATGGTGGTGCGCACGCAGACCCTGCTCGGCAAGGATGCACCCTATGTGCCCGGCTGGGACTGCCACGGCCTGCCCATCGAATGGAAGGTCGAGGAAGGATACCGCAAGAAAAAGAAGAACAAGGACGAAGTCCCGGCGGAAGAATTCCGCGCCGAGTGCCGCGCCTATGCCGCGCACTGGGTCGACGTGCAGCGCGAGCAGCTCAAGCGGCTGGGCATCGGCGGCGACTGGGACAATCCCTACCTGACGATGGACTTCGATGCCGAGGCGACGATCGTTTCGGAGCTGATGAAGTTCGCCGAAAGCCAGATGCTCTATCGCGGCGCCAAGCCGGTGATGTGGAGCCCGGTCGAAAAGACCGCGCTGGCCGAGGCCGAAGTCGAGTACGAGAATATCGTCTCGACCCAGATCGACGTCGGTTTCGAGATCGTCGAATGCCCCGATGAAGACCTGATCGGCGCCCAGCTGGTGATCTGGACCACCACGCCCTGGACGATCCCGGTCAACCAGGCGGTCGCCTACGGCAAGCAGATCGACTACCACATGATCGAGGTGGACGGTGTCCGCTACCTCGTCGCCGAACCACTCGTCGAAGGCTTCGTGAAGCGCCTCGGCCACGAGAGCCACGATCTACACTTCTACATCAAGGGCGCCGGGCTCGAAGGCACCAAGGTGCGCCACCCGATGCACCATCTCGGCGGCTTCTTCGCCGAGCTGCGCCCGCTGCTCGACGGCTCCAGCTTCGTCACGACCGACAGCGGCACCGGCTTCGTCCATATGGCGCCCGACCATGGCGAGGACGACTTCGATCTGTGCAAGGCACACGGGATCAATCCCAAGTTCGCGGTCGAAGGCGACGGCAAGTACCGCGAGGACTGGCTGTGGCTCGGCGGTCAGGGATCGGTGATCAATCCCAAGTTCAACGCGCCCGACGGGCCGATCTGTTCGGACCTGCGCGAGACGGGCTGCCTGCTGGCGGCTTCGGCCGATTACCAGCACAGCTATCCGCACTCCTGGCGTTCGAAGGCCAAGGTCATCTACCGCTGCACGCCGCAGTGGTTCGTGCCGATGGACAAGCCGATGGCGGCCGGCGGCGGCTTCACGCTGCGCGAAACCGCGCAGAATGCACTTGCCGAAACTCGCTTCGTACCTGCCAAGGGCCGTAACCGCATCGGCGCCATGGTCGATGGCCGCCCCGACTGGGTGCTCAGCCGCCAGCGCGCCTGGGGCGTACCGATCACGATCTTCGTGAACCGCGAGACCGGTGAGTATCTCGCCGATCCGGAAGTGAACGCCCGCATCGTCGCGGCCATCCGCCAGGGCGGCGTCGACGCCTGGAACGACGAGCGTGCGCAGGAATACCTCGGCAACAGCTACAATGCCGAAGACTACGAACGCGTCACCGACATTCTCGACGTCTGGTTCGATTCCGGCTCGACCCACGCTTTCGTGCTCGAATCGGGCAAGTGGCCCGACCTGCTCCGCCCCGAAGGCTACAAGGGCCCGCATGCGGACCTCTACCTCGAAGGCTCGGACCAGCATCGCGGCTGGTTCCAGTCTTCGCTGCTGGAAGCCTGCGCGACGCGCGGCCATGCGCCCTACAAGGCGGTTCTCACCCACGGCTTCACAATGGATGCCAAGGGCGAGAAAATGTCCAAGTCCAAGGGCAACACGGTCAGCCCGCTCAAGGTCATGGAGCAGTACGGCGCCGACATCATCCGCCTGTGGGCGCTGTCGGTCGACTTTACCGAGGATCACCGCATCGGCGACGAGATCCTGAAGGGCGTGGGCGACCAGTACCGCCGCCTGCGCAACACCTTCCGCTACATGCTCGGCGCCCTGGCCGGGTTCAGCGAGGACGAGCGGCTACCGGTCGACGAGATGCCCGAGCTGGAGCGTTACGTGCTCTCGCTGCTCGGCGGGGTCGATGCAGCCTTGCGCAAGGCCGTCGATGACTACGACTTCAACGACTACGTGCGCACGCTCGTGGATTTCTGCAGCGAAGACCTTTCGGCCTTCTTCTTCGATATCCGCAAGGACTGCCTCTATTGCGACGGCACGGACGATCTGAAGCGCCGCGCCTACCGCACCGTTCTCGACATGCTGTTCCATGCTCTGGTGCGCTATGCCGCACCGGTGCTGGTCTTCACGGCGGAGGAAACCTGGGGCACGCGCTATCCCGACGGCGGCAGTGTCCACCTGCTCGAATGGCCCGAGGTTCCGGAGGTCGAAGAGCAGACCGCAAAATGGAACGCGCTGCGTGAATTGCGCGAAACCGTCACCGAGACGATCGAGCCGCTGCGCCGCGAAAAGACGATCCGCTCCAGCCTCGAAGCCGAGATGACCGTTCCTGCGGATTCGGTGCCCGAGGGCTTCTCCGATGCCGATCTGGCCGAGCTGTTCATCACGGCGACAGTCACGCGCGGGCAAGGCGAGGCGGTAACCGTTACGCCCACGTCCCACCACAAGTGCGGCCGCTGCTGGCGCCACCTTCCGGAAGTCTCCGAGGATGGCGATCTGTGCGGACGCTGTGACGAGGTGGTCGGCGCCATGGAGGCCAATGCATGAACAACGCGGTGCGCCACCGCATCGCCGGTTTGCTGATCGCGGCGCTGATCTTCCTGGCAGATCAGGGCCTCAAGAGCTGGCTCGTCTACGGTCTGCAGCTGCGCCAGAAGCACGTGATCGAACTGGTTCCGTTCTTCGACCTGCGCTGGACGCAGAACTTCGGCGTCTCGCTCGGCCTGTTCACGGCGGGCTCACCAGAAGGCCGCTGGGCGCTTGTGGCGATGACGGGCGCGATCGCGCTGTTCGTCTTCGTCTGGATGATGCGCGAACGCAAGATGGGCGACATTGTTGCCTTGGCGATGGTGCTTGGCGGCGCTGCGGGCAACATCCGCGACCGCGCCGAAGTCGGCTACGTCATCGACTATGCCGACCTGCATTTCGGGGAATGGCGTCCCTTCCTCATCTTCAATCTGGCCGACGCCGCGATTACCATCGGTGTCCTGATTATCCTTGCCCGATCCCTGCTTTCGAGCGAAAAGCCCGAAGCGAAAACCGAACCCGCTCCGGAGAGTTGATTTGATGCCCATGAAGAAAACCGGCGCCCTTATTCTCGTCACGACAGGCGCGGTCCTGCTGTCCGCCTGCGGCAGCACGGGGCTTTTCAACCGCAACCGTCCCGACGAGTTTGCGGTGCAGCGCCAGTCTCCGCTGGTGGTTCCGCCCGACTTCTCGCTGACGCCGCCGAAGGAAGGCGAGCCCCGCCCGACCGATGGCAGCCTGCAACAGCAGACGCTCGATGCCCTGTTCGGCGGCCCGCAGGCGCGCAGCGAAATCGAGAAGAACACGCTCGGTATGGCCGGTACGGCCGATCCGGGCATCCGTTCCTCGGTCGGCGATCCGCAGACCTACACCGTGGCCAAGGGTCAGGTGACCCGCGCGATCCTCTCGGCGCCGGAAGGCGACGGCCGCGACGCGCAGACTTCGGTCGGCGGCTGAGCGAACCAGCGTCGCAAGACACAGAAAAGGGCCGGAGGAAACTCCGGCCCTTTCTTGTTGTCCCTGCGGGATCGGGAGCCCCAAGGGCCGGTCAGCTGTCTCCGCTAACCCCGTCGCCCTCGTCGCTTTCTGCCGTGAGTTCGACGAGCTCGACGAGAACCTTGTCGATCCGCAGACCATCCATGTCGACGACTTCGAAGCGCCACCCGTACTCGGTGAAGGCATCGCCTTCCTTGGGGACCTTCTTGAGCACCGCCATGACGTAGCCGGCCACGGTCGCAAACTCGCGGTCTTCGGGCAGGGTGATCTGCAGGCGGTCCGCCATCGCATCGGCCGGCATGGCGCCCGAGATCAGCAGAGATCCGTTCTCGCGCTCGACCACCATCGGCTCGTCGCCCTCGTCCTGATGACTGACGAACGAGCCCGCCAATGCCGCCAGCACGTCCGACGGGGTCACGAGACCTTCGAGGTGACCATACTCGTCGTGGACGACCGCCATGGCGACTTCGGCCGTCTGCAGCTTACGCAGCGCATCCATGGAATCGAGCTGGTCGGGAATGACCTCCGCCTTCTTCATCATGGTGCGGATATCGACCTCACGCCCTGCCACGAGCGCCGCGAGGACTTCCTTGACCCTCAGAATGCCGACGACGTTGTCGGGCGAGTCCTCGTCGGCGACCGGAAGCAGCGAGTGCGGCGAGGCATCGATCTTGGCGCGCAGCCCGGCCTCGTCGGCATCGATGTCGATCCAGTCGATCTGGTTGCGCGGGGTCATCAGTTCGCGCACGGGACGATCGGCCAGACGCATGACGCCGGTCATCATCGCGCGCTCTTCTTCCTCGATCACGCCGCTGCGCGTGGCTTCGGCGAAGATCATGTGGAGTTCCTCCGCCGTCAGCCGCTCCTGACCGCCGCTGCGGATCGAAAACAGGCGCAGGACCACGCCCGAGGACTTGTCGAGCAGCCATACGAACGGTGCCATCAGCCGGGCCAGCCAGAGCATCGGCCGCGCCATCAGAATGGCGACGGGTTCGGCCATGCGCAGCGCAAGCTGCTTGGGCACCAGTTCGCCGACGACGAGACTGCCGTAAGTCGTGGCGATGATCACCAGCGTGAAACCGGCCTGGCTGGCAATGCTGTCGGGCACGCCCAGCATCTTCACTCTCTCACCCACCGGTTCGCCAAGGCTCGCGCCGGAATAGGCGCCCGCGATAATGCCGATCAGGGTGATCCCGATCTGCACGGTGGAGAGGAACTTGCCGGGATCGGCAGCCAGTTCCAGCGCGGTCCTGGCCGCACCGCTGCCTTTCTCGGCAGAAACGTTGAGACGGGCCGAACGCGCTGAGACGATGGCCAGTTCCGACATGGAAAACAGGCCATTGAGCAGGATGAGTCCGGCGATGATGAGGAGGTCGGTCCAGGGAAAGGGCGTCACAATGAAGCCAGCGCTAGCAGAGATTTGCGCAATAGCGAAGAGCCGCCTGCAACGCGATCGTCATGCCCCTGGTAAAGAGAGGAATGGAACACAGGGTTGCTATGCGCGTTTGGCCACCATTATCCATTTGCCGTTCATGTTCACTACCACACATACACGGGCAAGAATTTAACAGAGGAAGGGCCTGTCTCATGAAGAAATCGCGCCTGTTCACATCGGCTGCGGCTGCACTGTCGCTTGTTGCCGTGTCGGCTTGTGTCACCGATCCCAACACCGGCGAGCGCAAGGTTTCGCGCACGGCCATCGGCGGCGTCGGCGGCGCCGGGCTCGGCTATCTGCTGGGCAGCGTCATCGGCGGCAAGACCGCGCGTATCGTCGGCGCCGGCATCGGCGGCGTCGCCGGCGGCGTGGTCGGCTACCAGATGGACAAGCAGATCAAGGAACTGAAGGAACAGACCGCCGGCTCGGGCGTCGATGTCAGCCAGGAAGGCGACGGCATCCTCGTGAACCTGCCCGACGTGACCTTCGCCGTCGATTCGACCGCGATCAGCCCCTCGTTCCAGGCCACGCTGGACAAGGTTGCGCAGTCGATGATCCAGTACCCGAACAGCCTGATCGACGTTTACGGCCACACCGATTCGACCGGGTCGGAAGCCTACAACATGGACCTGTCGAAGCGCCGTGCCGATTCGGTCGCGCGCTACCTGATCAGCCGCGGGGTCTCCTCCGCGCGCATCCAGACGCAGGGCATGGGCGAAAACTATCCGGTGGCGGACAACACCACCCCCGAAGGCCGCGCTCTCAACCGCCGCGTGGAAATCAAGATCACGCCGGTAACGACCGACGAGGCCAATGCCGTACGCTGATTCGGCGTAATGCGATTCGGAAAGAGGCCGGGTACGATCAGTACGCCGGCCTCTTTTCACGATAAGCCCCTCCGACGAGGTTCGATTTGAAGCAGCGCCTGCGGAAAACGCTTCCGACACGCCACCCAGCACGAGGACGGACAATGGTATCCCACGCCGACAACAAGACCCGGGTCCGCATCAATCCGCTCAACGACTTCCTCAGCAAGGAAGCCGTGGCCGGCCTGATCCTCGTGGCCTGCGCAGCCGTCGCGCTGCTGCTCGCGAACAGCACCTTCGGTGTCCATTACGAGCGGTTCCTCGCGATCCCCGGCTCGGTCATCGTCGGCCCGCTGGAGATCACCAAGCCGCTGCTGCTCTGGGTCAACGACCTGTGGATGGCAGTGTTCTTCTTCCTCATCGGGCTCGAAGTGAAGCGCGAGTTTCTCGAGGGCGCCTTCGCCGACCGATCGGCCCTCGCGCTACCTGTAGTGGCGGCCCTGGGCGGGATGCTGGTGCCCTGCCTGATCTACGCCTTCATCAACCGCACCGATCCGGCCGGCATGCCCGGCGTCGCCATTCCCGCCGCGACCGACATCGCCTTTGCGCTGGGCATCATCGCGCTGGCCGGCGACCGCGTTCCGACATCGCTCAAGATCCTGCTGACCGCGATCGCCATCATCGACGACCTCGGCATCATCATCGTGATCGCCGTGTTCTACACCAGCGACCTGTCGACGATTTCGCTGGCACTGGCGGCGGTGGCGGTGCTGGGGCTGATCGTGCTCAACCGCATGGGCGTGGAACAGCTCATCCCCTATGCGCTGATCGCCGCGATCCTCTGGGCCTGCGTGCTCAAGTCGGGCGTTCATGCGACGCTGGCGGGCGTCGTCACGGCCTTCGCGATCCCGATGACCTCGCGCAAGTCGCCCGAGCGCTCACCGCTCAAGGATCTCGAGCACGTGCTGCATCCCTGGGTGGCCTATCTGATCCTGCCGATGTTCGCCTTCGTCAATGCCGGCGTCGCCTTCGGCGGCGTGGGGCTGGAAAGCTTCCGCGAGCCGGTCACGCTGGGCATTGTCCTCGGCCTGTTCCTCGGCAAGCAGCTGGGCATCTTCCTGCCGATGGCGGCGATGATCCGGTTCGGTTTCGCGCCGATGCCGGCGGCGACTCGCTGGGTCCAGCTCTACGGCCTTGCCGCCTGCTGCGGCATCGGCTTCACGATGAGCCTGTTCCTCGGCGGTCTCGCTTTCGAAATGTCGTCCTACGATGCGCCGGTCCGGCTCGGGGTGCTGACGGGCTCGCTACTCTCCGCCATCCTCGGCCTTGTTCTGTTGCGCAGCAGCTCTTCACGAGAACCCGCGCCGGCCTGAACGGCGGTCAGGACAGGATACGCGCGGCCCGATCGGCCAGCCGTTCCACTGCCTGGCCGTGGATCCCGGCGGAAGAGCACAGCACGCCGAAGGCGCGCGGATCGTGCTTGTTGTAGTTGAGCGGGTGGCCGAAGGCATCGGTCACGGCTGCCCCCGCCTCGCGCGCGATCAACCCGGCCGCGGCGATATCCCATTCGAAACCCCAGCGCAGCGTCGCCAGCAGGTCCGCCTCGTCCGCCGCGACCATCGCCATGCGCAGCGCGATAGAGTTCGGCTGGTCGACCAGCTCCAGATCGGCGTCCTCAGGCGCAAGCTTTTTTGCCGGTACGCGCGCACCGGGCAGCGAATCGCGCGAGCTCGCCATCAGACGGCTGCCATTGCGCCAGGCCCCCTTGCCCGCCTCGCCCGACCAGAATTCGCCCCCCTCCTCGCGCCGGCGCGCCGGGGCATAGAGATAGCCCAGCAGAGGCCGGCGGGTGTTGACCAGCGCGACCGAGATGGCCCAGCCGGGGCGCCCGCCGATGAAGGCGCGCGTGCCGTCGATGGGATCGACCAGCCACACCAGCGAATCCTGCAGTCTTTCGCGGGCATCGAGGGTTTCCTCGGACAGCCAGCCCGCAGACGGCAGCAGCGCGCGCAGCTCTTTCTTCAAGAACGAATCGACTTCCAGATCGACCGAGCAGACCGGATTGCCGGGGGACTTCTCCCAATGGTCGAGCACGTGTCCGTCGCCCGGCCAGCCGGCAAGCGCGATACGCCCGGCTTCGCGGACGATGGCTTCGAGTTTCTGGCGGTCGATCATGAGAGGATGTCATCTTTCGGTTATCGGGCAGGCCCACCCTATGAAATTGCGCAGGGAACGGGACTTTTCAAGCGCGCAGGGATGTGCTTATGCGGCGGTGCAAAATTCGGCACCCGCGCCTTCCCCGAGGAAACTCCAGCAGAAAGCGATTCAGCGATGAACATTCACGAGTATCAGGCCAAGGAACTGCTTGCGAAGTATGGCGTGGGTATCCCCGCCGGCATCCCCGCCCTCACTGTCGAAGAGGCCGTTGCCGCCGCGAAGCAGCTTCCCGGACCGCTCTATGTCGTGAAGGCCCAGATTCACGCCGGCGGCCGCGGCAAGGGCAAGTTCAAGGAACTCGGCCCCGACGCCAAGGGCGGCGTGCGCCTCGCCAAGTCGATCGAAGAGGTCGAGGAATTCGCCAAGGAAATGCTCGGCAACACCCTCGTCACCATCCAGACCGGTGAAGCCGGCAAGCAGGTGAACCGCCTCTACGTGACCGACGGCGTCGACATCGCCAAGGAATACTACTTCTCGATGCTCGTCGACCGCGCCACGGGCCGCGTCGCCATGATCGCATCGACCGAAGGCGGCATGGACATCGAGGAAGTCGCCCACTCGACTCCGGAAAAGATCACCACCGTCACCATCGACCCGGCCGAAGGCTTCCAGCCGCACCACGGCCGCGCCATCGCGTTCGCGCTGAAGCTGACCGGCGACCTCAACAAGCAGGCCCAGAAGCTGGCCAAGCAGGTCTACGAAGCCTTCACCGCGCTCGACTGCGACATGCTCGAGATCAACCCGCTGGTCGAAAGCGCCGACGGCAAGCTGCTCGTGCTCGACACCAAGATGAGCTTCGATTCGAACTCGCTCTACCGTCACCCCGACGTCGCCGAGCTGCGTGACGAGACCGAGGAAGATCCCGCCGAGATCGAAGCCAGCAAGTACGACCTCGCCTACATCAAGCTCGATGGCGACATCGGCTGCATGGTGAACGGCGCCGGCCTCGCCATGGCGACCATGGACATCATCAAGCTCAACGGCTCCTTCCCCGCCAACTTCCTCGACGTGGGCGGCGGCGCCAACAAGGAGAAGGTGACGGCTGCGTTCAAGATCATTCTCGGCGATCCCAACGTGAAGGGCATCCTCGTGAACATCTTCGGCGGCATCATGAAGTGCGACGTCATTGCCGAGGGCATCGTTGCCGCGGCCAAGGACGTGAACCTCTCGGTTCCGCTGGTGGTCCGCCTCGAAGGCACCAACGTCCAGCAGGGCAAGGACATCCTCGCCAACTCGGGCCTGCCCATCGTGGCGGCCAACGACCTGGGCGACGCCGCCCAGAAGATCGTCGCCGAAGTCAAGAAGGCGGCCTGATTCGGAAATTCCGGATCCGCTCGCGGCGCCAGCAGGCGCTAGCGAGTGGGTCCGGGCTCCGGCAATACCGGCGGCGTGCTGTCCATGTACGTCAGCCAGTTTTCCCAGATCGTGTGGGTCCGAGCGTCCGTCATGCCGATGCTGCATGACAGAAACATGCTCCCCCGGATCGTCCCTTCCTTCCAGTCGTCGTAGACCGCATCGCACTCGGCCTTGCGATAGGCTTCGAACGCCGTGTCGCTGGCGCGAATCAGCGCCTGCCGCTCCGGGCTCTCGGCCTGCCCCGCCAGTGCCGCTTCCAGATAGGCCTTGCGGCGATCGTCCGCACGGGTGAGCACTTTGCCGAGTCATGCGTTCATGTCCAAAGTCGTCATCGCATCGGGGCAACGGCCCGGCGCCGCATCCGAACCGGCTCGCCGATAGCGGAATACGAGTTCCTCGATCTTGCCGTCCTTCTGCCGGACGCGAACCGCCGCCAGCATACCGTCCGGCCCATCACGCCGCAGCGTCAGCCCGTTGAAATAGGCCGCGCCCTCCTCGATCGCGACAAGGCGGAAGTCGGTCGTCTCGCTCTTCTCTTCCCACGAGCTGAGATCGGGATTGAAGTGCTTCAGCCGCAGTACCAGCGAGCCGTCCTCCTCCATCACCTGGAGGAATTCGGAAAAGCGGACCGCGCCCTTGCCGTCTTCCTGCACGAACATCCCGGTCATCGTCGCCGCCATCGGCGCGAACCAGCTTTCACGCGAGGGCGCGCCGCCGATTCCGGTGCCTTCCCATTGCCCGGCCAGCCAGTCCATCTGCGCGAGCGTCGCGGGCGGCGGCGCCTGCCCTTCCGCGGCCTTGCGGGTTTCCTGCGCCGATGCGCCCGACACAGGCAGGCCACAAACCAACAGCAGCGCAAGCAACGACCTCTTCATGGCAACTCTCCCGCCGCCGATGGATTACATCTCCCGGAACAAAAGGTTCTAGCATGGCCCCTGCGATGTCGTAATAGCAGGGGTTGACGCCGACTGCGCCGGACGCAATAGCGGCTCCGATCGATTTAATCGCGCAGTTAAATCTGCTGCACCAAAGAGAGGACTGATCGAAATGAAAATCCTCGTCCCCGTTAAGCGGGTGATCGACTACAACGTGAAGCCGCGGGTCAAGGCCGACGGCTCCGGCGTTGACCTCGCCAACGTCAAGATGAGCATGAACCCGTTCGACGAAATCGCCGTCGAGGAAGCCATCCGTCTCAAGGAAGCCGGCAGCGCGGAAGAGATCGTCGCGGTCTCGATCGGCCCGGCAAAGGCGCAGGAAACCCTGCGCACCGCGCTCGCCATGGGTGCCGACCGCGCCATCCTCGTCCAGACCGACGACGAGGTCGAGCCGCTGGCGGTCGCCAAGATCCTCAAGGCCATTGTCGACGAGGAAACCCCGGGTCTCGTGATCCTGGGCAAGCAGGCGATCGACGACGATTCGAACCAGACCGGCCAGATGCTCGCCGCGCTGCTCGGCCGCCCGCAGGGCACGTTCGCCAGCAAGGTCGTGATCGACGGCGACAGCGTTTCGGTCACCCGTGAGGTCGACGGCGGTCTCGAGACCGTGAAGCTCGCCATGCCGGCGATCGTCACCACCGACCTGCGCCTCAACGAGCCGCGCTACGCTTCGCTGCCGAACATCATGAAGGCGAAGAAGAAGCCGCTCGATAACAAGACGCCTGCCGATTACGGCGTCGAGACCGCGCCGCGTCTCAAGACCCTCAAGGTCTCCGAGCCGCCGGTGCGCCAGGCCGGCATCAAGGTCGAGGACGTCGACGCCCTCGTCGCCAAGCTCAAGGAAATGGGAGTAGCCTGATGAAGACGCTCGTTTGGGTCGAACACGACAACGCGTCCCTGAAGGACGCCACTCTCGCCACCGTCACCGCCGCTTCGAAGCTCGGTGAGGTACACCTGCTGGTCGCCGGGTCGGGCTGCCGCGCCGTGGCCGATGCCGCCGCGCAGATCGCCGGCGTGGGCAAGGTCCACCTGGCCGACGATGCCGCCTACGAACACGGTCTGGCCGAAAACGCCGCACCGCTGATCGCCGATCTCATGGGCCATCACGACGCGTTCCTCGCACCGGCCACCACCACCGGCAAGAACATCGCGCCGCGCGTCGCCGCGCTGCTCGACGTGATGCAGATCTCGGACATCATCTCGGTCGAAGGCGAAAAGACCTTCACTCGCCCGATCTACGCCGGCAACGCCATCGCCACCGTCGAATCGAGCGACGCCAAGCTGGTGATCACCGTGCGCGGCACCGCCTTCGAAAAGGCCGCTGCAACCGGCGGTTCGGCCGCGATCGAGGACGTGACCGGTCCGGGTGATGCGGGTCTCTCCAGCTTCGTCGGCGCCGAAATCGCCGAGAGCGAGCGTCCGGAACTGACCAGCGCGAAGATCATCGTCTCGGGCGGCCGCGCCCTCAAGGACGGCCCGACCTTCGAAGAGTACATCATGCCGCTCGCCGACAAGCTCGGCGCCGCCGTCGGCGCCAGCCGCGCTGCGGTCGACTCCGGCTATGTGCCCAACGACTACCAGGTCGGCCAGACCGGCAAGATCGTGGCTCCGGAAGTCTACATCGCCGTGGGCATCTCGGGCGCCATCCAGCACCTTGCGGGCATGAAGGACTCCAAGACCATCATCGCCATCAACAAGGACGAGGACGCCCCGATCTTCCAGGTCGCCGACATCGGCCTCGTGGCGGACCTCTTCAATGCCGTGCCGGAACTGACCAGCAAGCTCTGATCCGCACGATTAACGCTTTGAAAGATAACCCTCGGAGGCAACTCCGGGGGTTTTCTTCGTTTGGGGCAGGCGGCATTGTGGAGGCATCTTCTGGAGAGCAATCACTGTGATTTGTCGTAACGGGGCGGCCCTGGGCTGCCTTGCCCTTTCATCCCTCGCCCTTACCCCCGCTCCCGCCTTTGCGAAGGAGCATGTAGAAACGCTCCCGACAGCAACACCCTGGAATGTGAACTGGGCGCAGACCTATTGCACCTTGCAGCGCAAGTTCGGCAGCGAGGACGATCCCGTCCTTCTGCGCATGAACTCCTTCCGGCCCGGCTATAAGTTCGAATTCTACCTGTCCGGCAAAGCCATCCGGCAGTTCAAGAACCGCAGACAGGTATTCGTAACCCTCGGGCAGCATGCGGCCCTCAAGGTGAAAAGCGTCCAGCAAGCCGACAATGACGTATTCGGCTTTGGCATCATCTTTTCGCTGGGGATCCATAAAGACCCGAACGACGAAAAGGACATCGACCCGGCCATTCCCACCGGTCCCTACCCCGATCCGGCTTTCGAAAAGGGCATCGACAGCGTTGCCATCTCGGCAGGGAACAAGAAAGTGATCATGGAAACGGGGCCGATGCAGGCGCCTCTGGCAGCGCTCCGCAAATGCATGGACGATCTCGTCGCGCAATGGGGGCTCGATCCTGTGGTCCAGTCGAAGCTCACACGGTTTGCCGCGCCTGCCAACATGCGCACTCTGGCAACGTCCATTCAGAAGATCTATCCCACACAGCAGGCGCAATCGGGCAAGCAGGCCCGCGTCAACGTACACACCATCATCGATGCAAAGGGCAAGGTAACGGAATGCACCGTGCCCGCCTCTTACAACGATCCCGCCTTCGACAAGCTGGCATGCGACAAGATTCGCGAAGCACGTTTCGTCCCGGCTCTCGACGAGAACGGCAAACCGGTCGCATCATACTGGAATAACACGGTAAGTTACCGCTTGAATTGACGATGAGGTGAGGCCTGCGACGAAGAACGCCTCGCAATCCCCGTTGGCCTATCCCCCTTGGAGAACTCGTCCGATGCTGCGCAATTCCACAACGGTGCTGACGGGGCTCGCCCTGTTGATGCTCGGCACGGCTCCGGTGCAGGCCGCCTCGCGCGAACAGGTCGTGACCGGGACGTCGAAGTGGGTGGTGGACTGGCGCCCGCAGTACTGTGTCGTGCAGCGCATATTCGGCTCGGACGGGCAGTCGGTGTATTTCCAGATGAACCAGTACGGCCCCGGCGATCATTTCGAGTTCGCCCTGACCGGCAAGGCCCTGCGTCCCTTCGTGAACGGGGACACCATCGATGTGTCATTCGGCAAGGATGGCCCGCCCAAGGAAGTCCGGTTCCAGCGTGCCGACAGCGACGAGTATGGTCCGGGGATGATCTTCTCGACATCATACCGTGCATCGGTCAGCAAAGGCGATTCTGCGGCCTCCGGCATGCCCGCAGACGTAGACCGCATCATATTGCACCGTGGAAAGCGCCGTCTCGTGATCGGGACGGGACCACTCAAGGGCGTGATGGCAGCCGCGAACAAGTGCGCATCGGACCTCGTCAGCACATGGGGACTGGATCCGGCCGTGCAGGCCACCCTTAGCCGCAACGCCAGCGCACAGGACCTCGGTGCCCTCGCAAAGGCCGTGCAGCAACACTATCCGCCGGCTCTTGCGGGCCGTGGCAAGCAGGCCCGCGTCAACATCCACGCCCTGATCGGTGCCGACGGCGCCGTTACCGACTGTTCGGTACAGCAATCGTACAACGACCCAAAATTCGATGGTCTGGCCTGCAAAGAGGTCCGAAAGTTCCCTTTCGATCCTTCCCTAGACGCCCAGGGAAACCCCGTCGCCTCGTACTGGAACACCACGATAACCTATAAATTGGGGTGAGTTCCGAAGGCGTACCACGTGCCCGCCGCCTGCAGGATCATCGCGTCACCCCGAATCTGTGCTAGCCTTACGCAAAACACAGGATGGCCGAAGCGCAAGCACGGCTGCAACCGGGAGACATGCCGTGGACGCACGCCTGCAGGAACTGTGGGACCACCACGAGATCCGCCAGCTTTTGGCCACCTACTGTCACGGCTGCGACCGTGCCGACGAGGCCGAAATGGGGTCCGTCTATTGCGCCGAGAGCTGGGACGATCACGGGCCGGACAAGTGCGACGGCAAGGTCTTCACGAAGCGCATCCTCGAAAAGGCGCGGCACACCACCAAGGTCGTCAGCCACATGCTGGGCCAGTCGCTGATTCGGGTGAACGGCAGCGCGGCCTCGGCGGAAACCTATTTCGTGGCCACGCTCATCGCCGATACCGATCCGGGGGAACGCATGACCCAGCTGGGCGGGCGTTATGTCGACAGTCTGGAGCGCGAACACGGCGCCTGGCGGATCAAGGAGCGGCTCTGCGTCCGCGACTGGTCGAGCACGGGTGAGATCGATCCCGGCTATCTGGCCAATGCCGGCTTCGTCGAGGGATGCCGCGGGCGTGCGGACGTTTCGTGGAAGAAACTCGGCCTCGTTCCGGAATCCGCCGCCTAGCCCGGCAGGCGCTCGAACAGGTTGACGGCGGCGCCACCCTCTTCTTCGTGGCTGTCGTATTTCACGAAGCCCAGCGAGGCAGCGACCTTTTCCGAGGCGGTGTTGCCCTCTTCGATCATGCAGGCCACGCGCTTCGGCCCGTGTTCCGCATCGAACCAGGCCAGTGACGCGCGCATCATTTCACCGGCGACACCCTGCCCCCAGCAATCCTGACGCACGATCCAGCCGGCTTCGGCGACATCGTCCAGCCCTTTGCCGAAACCGCGCCAGGAATGGAAAATCCCGCCCGTCGCCACGATGTCGCTCTCTCCGCGACGGCGGACGCTGAAGGTCCCGTAGCCGTAGAGCGACCAGCTTCCGGCGTGCTGCAGAAGCTTGTCGTGCTGCCCCTTGGGATCGGGGCCGATAGTGCCGAGAAACTGCATCATGCGGTCCCCTTCGAGCAGGCGCACCCTTTCTGGCAGATCTGCTGCCTGCGGCTTCCACAGCTCGAAGCGTTCGGTGGTCAGTAGCGGTCCATCGGTCATAGCAGGCGATCTACCGTGTGGATGGCCACACCCACAAGCCCGCCGACGACGGTCCCGTTGATACGGATGAACTGGAGGTCGCGGCCCACGGCGCCCTCGATGCGGTCCGAGACCGTCTTGGCATCCCAGCGCTTCACCGTCTCGGACACCAGCCGCACGATTTCCGAACCATAGCGCGAGGCGACACCCACCAGCGTCCGGCGGGCGAAGCGATTGACCAGTACCTGCAGCCGCGGGTCCTCGCCGAGGGCCTGACCCAGCTGCGCGATCGATTCGCCGAGGCTGCCGGCAAGCGCGCGGTCGGGGTTGCGGACGGCGCGCAGCAACGCCTCGCGGCCACGCTCCCACATGGCGTCCATCCAGGCGGCCATGGCCGGGTTCTCGAGCAGTTCGGCCTTGATCCGCTCGGCCTTCGCCCGCGTCTCGGGATCGTGCCGCAGGTCGTGGGCCAGGCTGGCGAGGGCCTCGTCGATCTTCGCGCGCAGCGGATGATCGGGCTGCACGATGACTTCGGCCAGCAAGCGATAGGTGCCATCCAGCACACCGTTCGCCAGCCTCTCGTCGAGCCCGGTCCAGCGCATGATCGTGTTGGCGCGCTGGTGGATCATTTCGCGGATCATCGGCTCGTTCGATTCGACCGCCTCTCCCACCTTGCGCAGCAGGCTTTCCAGCACCGGAAGGTGGCGTTTGTCGGCGATCGCGTTTTCCAGCATCTGCCCCAGCAGCGAGGCAATATCGATCTTCTCGAGCTGGCGGCGCAGGCCGGTCTTGACCATGCCGCCCATCTTGTCGGGATCGAGCGATTCCAGAACGTCGGCGAGCAGCCCCGCCGCCCCCTCGCGCAGACGCGACTGATCACCGCGCTCCGGATTGGCGAGCAGGCTTCCCGCGCTTGCCGCGAGGTTGAACCCCTGAAGGCGCCGCGCGACCACTTGCGGCGTCAGGAAATTGTCGCGCAGGAAGTTCGCCATCGAATCGGCGATCCGGTCCTTGTTGACCGGGATGATCGCGGTGTGCGGGATCGGCAGGCCGAGCGGACGGCGGAACAGCGCGGTCACGGCGAACCAGTCGGCCAGGCCGCCGACCATCGCCGCCTCGGTAAAGGCGATGGCATAGCCCAGCGGCACGCTCCATGCGGGATGAAGCGTCGCCAGCTGCCGGAAGCCGATGAACGCCGCCGCCATGAGCAGCAGCAGTCCAGTGGCGAACAGCCGCATGCGCCGGGCCCTATCCGGAGGGGGAAGCTGCGCGATCGCGACCCTGTTTCGCCGGACTGGCGGCAATGGCTTCCTTTCGCTTATTCCGCCGGAAGCCCATGCTCGCCGCGATGCGCTTCCTCCGCGTGGTGAGGTTCGAAGGTCAGCAGCGACTTGCGCAGACGCGGACCGATCCGCTTTTCGAAACCATCGGCAAGGCTAAAGGCTGCAGGCACGATCACCAAGGTCAGCAGCGTCGAAAGCAGCAGGCCGCCGATCACGGTCAGGCCCATCGGCGCACGGAAGGCGCCGTCACCCGAAAGCGAAAGGGCCGTGGGCACCATGCCCGCCGTCATGGCGACGGTGGTCATGACGATCGGCTGCGCGCGCTTGTGGCCCGCATCCATGATCGCATGCAGTTTGTCGACGCCCTTCTCCATCTCCTCGATCGCGAAGTCGATGAGCAGGATCGAGTTCTTGGCGACGATGCCCAGCAACATGAGGATACCGATATAGACCGGCATCGAAATCGGCTGGCCGACGACAGTCAGCGCCAACAGGCCGCCCAGCGGCGCGAGCAGCAGCGAGGCCATGTTCACCAGCGGCGACACGAAACGCTTGTAGAGCAGCACCAGCACCGCGAAGACCAGGAAGATGCCACTGATCACCGCGATCACGAAGCTGGAGATCATCTCGCCCTGCCACTTGTCCTCACCGACCGGAGCATTCGAAACGCCGGTGGGCAGGTTCTTCATGATCGGCAGGTTCTGGATCTGCTCCATGATCGGGCCCTTGACCTGCCCTTCACCCAGATCGGCGCCGACGAAGATGCGACGCGCCTGGTTGTAGCGCTGGATCTGCGTGGGGCCGGCACCGAAGCGGATCTCGGCCACACGCTTGAGCGGAACCGAACCGCCGGTGGTGGTCGGCACGGCGAGGTTCTCGATGGTCGAGAAGTCGCGGCGCGAGGACCGGCCCAGCATGACACGGATCGGCACCTGGCGATCGCTGAGCGAGAACTTGGCAGCGTTCTGGTCGATCTCGCCCATCGTCGCGATGCGTATCGTCTGGCTGAGCGCGGCTGTCGTCACGCCGAGCTGTGCAGCAAGATCGAGACGCGGCACGATAACGATTTCGGGCTGCTGCAGATCGGCGGCGATACGCGGCGCCACGACACCGGGGATTCCGCGCATCTGTTCGACCAGCGTCTGCGCGGTCTTGTTGAGCAGGTCGCTGTCGCTGCCCGAGAGCATTACCGAGATGTCGCGACCGCTGCCGAAGCCGCCGGATTGCGAGGCGAAGCTCACGCGGGCATCGGCGATCTGCTGGAGCTGCGGGGCGATCCGGCGTTCGAACTCCACGCTCGTAATGCCGCGCTCGCCGGCAGGCTTGAGCGAGATATAGAGCGTTGCACGCCCCTCGCGACTGGCCTGGAGCACCTGGCGAACCTCAGGCTGCTTTTCGAGCAGATGCGTGACCTCGTCGGTGACGCCCGCGGTCTGCTCCAGCGTGGTGCCGGGCACCATCTCGATATTGACCTGGCTGAAGTCGTCGTTCTGGTTGGGCTGAAACTGCTGCGGCAGACCGGCAAGCAGCGCGAACGTCACGACCAGCGCGTAGATACCAGCGCAGAAGGCGTAAAAGCGGTGATCATGCATGCGCGCGGCGATGCGGTCGGAGAAATAACGGTACCACGCGCCCAGATTGCCGAGCATCGACGCCAGCATCTTGAAGATCTTGCCCAGCACGAAGATCGCGATCGGCACACCCACCGGGGCAAGCGCTGCCGCCAGCACGAAGGCCGCCCTGTCGAACCCGATGGACTCCAGGCCCATCTGCAGGACCGTGAAGATGCCCCCGGCCAGAGCGATGCCCGCCCCGAGGATGACCACGATCAGCAGCAGCGCGACGAGGTAGTACCACCAGCGCGACGGCGCCTTTTCGAGCGCCGCCTTGCGGCGGTGCGCCTCGCTGCTGTCGAGCGTCCAGGCGAGCACCTTCAGGTAGATGTCCATGGCCTTGCCGCCGCCATGTTCGGCATGGCCATGGGCCTTGAGAAAGTACGCGGCGACCATCGGCGTGATGAGACGCGCGACCGCAAGGCTCATGAGCACCGCGGCGACGACCGTGAGGCCGAAGGCCTTGAAGAACTGACCGGGAATGCCGGGCATCAGACCGACGGGCAGGAACACCGCGACGATCGAGAAGGTCGTGGCGACGACCGCCAGACCGATCTCGTCGGCAGCGTCGATCGACGCCTGGTAGGCGCTTTTGCCCATTCGCATGTGTCTGACGATATTCTCGATCTCGACGATGGCGTCGTCGACGAGCACACCGGCCACGAGGCTCAGCGCCAGCAGCGACAGGAAGTTCAGCGTGAAGCCGAGCATGTCCATGAACCAGAAGGTCGGGATCGCGGACAGCGGAATGGCAATCGCCGAGATGAACGTGGCCCGCCAGTCGCGCAGGAACAGGTAGACGATGACGATCGCCAGAACCGCGCCTTCCACCAGCGCTTCCATCGAGGACGTGTACTGTTCCTTGGTGTAGTCGACCGGTGCGAACAGCCGCGTGATGTGGATGTTCGGATTGTCCTTCTCGATCTGGTGCAGCTTTTCCATGGCACCGTCGTAGACAGTGACGTCGGAGGCCCCGAGCGCACGGCGGAAACTGAAGGTCACGACTTCGCGTCCCCTCAGCTTTGCGATGCGGGTCTGCTCGGAATAGCCGTCGTAGACCTTGGCGATATCGGACAGCTTGATCTGCCGGCCGCCGCCCAGATTGATGCGCGTCTGCGAGAGGTCGTAGGCATTGTCGGCATTACCCAGAACGCGCACCGACTGCCGCGAGCCGGCGATTTCGGCCTGACCGCCGGCTGCGTCGGTATTGATCTGGCGCAGCGCGATGTTCACGTCGCGCGCGGTCACGCCGAGCGCCTGCATGCGCTCCGGATCGACGACCACGCGGATCTCGCGGTCAACACCGCCGTTGCGGTTGACCTCGGCCAGGCCCTCCACCGAGAGCAGCGACTTCGAGATGGTATCGTCGATGAACCAGCTCAGCTGCTCCATCGTCATGTCGTCGGCACTGACCGCGAAGTAGGCCAGCGCGTCGCCGCCGCCTTCGATCTTCGTCACCTGCGGCTCGAGAATGCCGTCGGGCAGATCGCTGCGGATCTGGTCTACCGCGTTCTTGACCTGATTGGTCGCCACATCGGCGTTGGTGCCGACCGAGAAGAACACCAGCGTGGTCGAGCCGCCTTCCGAGGCGGTCGACTGGATTTCCTCCACGCCGGGGACCGAGCGTGCTGCCGCCTCGACCTTTTGCGTGACCTGCGTCTCGATTTCGGTCGGCGCGGCGCCCGGCTGGCTCACGCGCACGATCACGCCGGGGAACTCGATGTCCGGCATGTTGTTGACGTCCATCCGGTTGAAGGACACCAGACCGGCAATCATCACGCCGATGAAGAACACGATCGGAATGATCGGGTTGCGGATCGACCATGCGGATATGTTGCGCAGGCTCATGCGCCGATCACTCCTCGCCGGAGACGAGCTTGGCCTTGACCTTGTCGCCGTCGTTGAGGAAGCCACCGGCGCGCAGCACCACCTGTTCGGTGCCGCTCAGCCCGGAGGTGACGGCAATGCCTTGCGCCGTGACCATGCCCGTCTTCACCGGCTTGCGATGGACGATGCCCTTGTCGTCGATCGTGTAGACGAACGAGCCCTTGGCATCGTTCTGGATCGCCGATTCCGGCAGCATCGGCGCCACCACGGTACCGCTGCTGATCTTCACGCTGGCAAAGCCGCCCGGACGCAGCGCCGGATCGTAATCGAGCGCGATACGGGCCGTACCCTGACGGCTCTGCGGATCGATGACCGGCGAAAGCTGCCAGACCTGCCCGGTGAAGACCTTGTCGGTGCCGACCGGGGTCACCTGCGCGGCGACGCCCACGGAAATCGAGGACAGATCGTCTTCGCTGAGTTCGGCGAGCAGTTCGAGCTGACCGCCCTTGGCGATGGTGAACAGGGCGCCGCTGCCGCCGCCGACCACCTGGCCGGGTTCGACACTGCGGGTCAGCACGAGGCCGGCCTCGGGCGCGACGATATTGAGCCGTGCAGTCTGTGCCTGCAGCTGACGGAGCGTGGCGCGCGCCACCTGCACGCGGGCATTGGCCGCGTCGCGGGTCGCCGTCAGCCTGTCGACATCCGCCTTGGAAATGAAGCCGCGGTCCACGAGCTGGAGCGCACGGTCGAGATTGGACTGGGCGAGCCGGGCATCGGCCTCGGCCACCTGGACCTGGGCGGCCTGGCTCTGGACCTGCTGCGACTGCACCGAGCGGTCCACGACGGCCAGGATCTGGCCCTTCTTGACCCAGTCGCCGGGTTCGACGCGAACCGAACGGACCTCACCGCCCTCACCGACCGAACCGACCGGCATTTCGCGGCGCGCGGCGAGCGTGCCGGTGGCGTTGATTTCGCCCGCGATCGTGGTCTTGCCGGGAACGACGGCGGTGACGACAGGGATCTGCCCGGCCGCATCGCTGGCCAGGTCATCGCTGTCGCCGCTGTGCAGAAGAAACCAGATGCCGACGATGGCCGCCATGGCAATACCGACGATGATCCAGATCCGGCGCTTCGAGGCGCGTTCCTGTTCGAGGTCCGTGTCCAGCGGGTTTTCCGCAGTATCCACCTGGTCGCTTTCTTCGGCTTCTATCTTGGGTTCGTAATTCATTCAGTCACCGCAACGGCCGAAGCCTCCCCACAAGGCCACATCGACCTTCCCTTGCCACGAAGCCGACCGATCACAAGTCGATCCGGTCTGCACATGCGACAGAAATTCGTTGCTGCCGCCATATACCTGCATCCGGTTAGTGGCAATGTGCGCTCGCCTTGGAGCGGATCAGGATCGACGAACGACTTGGTTACCGAAAACACCCCTCAGGCATGCCGTTTATTACGCCGGAAAGCAAAAAAGCGGCGGTGAACCATGTCCACCGCCGCTCTTTTTGTCGTTGTGACCTTCAGGTCGCCGTCGTCAGTATTTCTGCTGGCGCTCGTAAAGATCGCGATAGTGTTGGATTCGGGTCACACGCAGGCCCTGCATGCCCGAACGGTCCACCGCACGCTGCCACGACGCGAATTCCTCGAGTGTGAGCTGATAGCGTTCACAAACTTCGTCAATCGTCAGCAACCCGCCGTTAACCGCGGCCACCACTTCCGCCTTGCGACGCACGACCCAGCGGGTCGTGTTCGGCGGCGGCAATGAGTCCAGCGTCAGCGGCTCACCGAGAGGCCCGATCACCTGGGCTGGACGGATTTTCTGGTTCTCGATCATCTTTACCCTCGTCCGCCGGTGCTGCTTGTTCCGGCGACAGGAGTGACTTTTGCCTCTTCAGACTTGCAATAGGCTGAAGCATTTGGGTTAACGGGTCTTGATACACCTTCATAAGTAGTTAGCGCGGAGGCTGCGCAACCGTCGAAACTTCCACGGATTCGCAGGCGCAAAGGCCTGGTTTCCGGGGACAGGACGGTGCGAACTTCATGAGCGGCGAACAAGCGCGTGCGCAGGTCCCTCCAGTCCAGCTGAGAGGGCTCGAACGCCTCATCCGCGCGACCCTGCGGATGCCCTGTCGTGCAGGTTTTGTGATCGTGAGCGATGTTCATGCGGGCCGTATAACCTCAACATGGTCAAGGGACGGTAAAGGACGTTCTTACGGGTCGTTGAACAAGCTTAACGGCCCGGCGCGCCTCGCGTTCCCGCGCGCCGAAGCCTTCAAAGGTAGGAAAACCGCGCCATGCGCTGTATGGGGCCGCGCATGAGCCCCCTTTCCGACCTGCTTGCCGGCCTCGATCCGGTTAAAATCTGGCAATTGCCCGAGCCGCTTTCCGAACGGCGGATCGTCGTCGCCATGTCCGGCGGGGTCGACAGCTCGGTGGTCGCCGCCCTCGCTGCGGCCAGCGGCGCCGAAGTGATCGGCGTGACCCTGCAGCTTTACGACTACGGCGCCGCCACCGGCCGCAAGGGCGCCTGCTGCGCCGGCGACGACATTCGCGACGCGCGCGCCGTCGCCGACCGTCTGGGCATCGCCCACTACGTTTTCGACCACGAGAGCAGCTTTCGCGAAGAGGTCGTCGAGCGTTTCGCCGACGACTACCTGTCGGGGCGCACGCCGATCCCCTGCATCCGCTGCAACATGGGGCCCAAGTTCACCGACCTGCTGGCCATGGCCCGCGAACTCGGCGCCGACTGCCTTGCCACCGGGCACTACGTCCAGCGCGTGGTCGGCCCGGCCGGCCCCGAACTGCACCGCGCCGCCGATCCCGCGCGCGACCAGAGCTATTTCCTCTACGGCACCACCGAGGAACAGCTCGACTTCCTGCGCTTTCCGCTCGGCGGGTTGCCCAAGACCGAAACCCGGCGCCTCGCCGAAGCCGCCGGCCTGCGCGTCGCCGCCAAGCCCGACAGCCAGGACATCTGCTTCGTACCCGATGGCGACTATGCCAAGGTCGTGCGCTCGGTGCGCCCCGGGGGCGAAGCGCCCGGCGAGATCGTCCATGCCGAGACCGGCGACGTTCTCGGCAGCCATCGCGGCGTGATCCACTACACGGTCGGCCAGCGCCGCGGCCTCGAGATCGGCGGCCAGCCCGAGCCGCTCTATGTCGTGCGCATCGATGCCGATGCCCGCCACGTCGTGGTCGGTCCGCGCCGTCTGCTCGCCACGGCATCCGCCCGGATCACCGAGACCAACCGCATCGGCCCGCTGCCCGAGGGCACCCCGCTCACCGCCAAGGTCCGCTCGCTCGCCAAGCCGGTGCCGATCACGCTCGACGGCCCCTTCGGCGACAGCGCCGAAACGACCATCCGCTTCGCCAATCCCGAATACGGCGTGGCGCCCGGACAGGCAGCGGTGATCTATGCCGGCGAGCGGGTGATCGGCGGGGGCTGGATCGAAGCCACCCAACCCGCCATAACCGCCTGACCACAAAGCACTTCGTGCCCGATTAGAGCAACAGGGGGAAATTTCGATGCTGCTGGGTCTTCTTGCCGGTGCCGCGCTTGCGGCGCAAACGCCGTCCGCTGCCAAACCGTGGGAAGAGGCCGGCCCGCTCCAGCCGATCGTGACCGGGGACGGCCATACCGACCCCGCCGTTCGCGGCAC
Organism: uncultured Novosphingobium sp.; assembly: GCA_965140495.1. GTDB lineage: Bacteria > Pseudomonadota > Alphaproteobacteria > Sphingomonadales > Sphingomonadaceae > Novosphingobium. The sequence goes on from OZ223239.1 coordinate 305,939, forward strand.
CTGGCGCTCGCGCGGCTACGGCTGGATCGTCGATATCGATGAAGGCGGCGTGACCCGCTTCCAGAGCGGCGACACCTGCTACCGCCCGCCGCAGGAAGATGGGCCGCTCACCGACATGTCTTCGGTCCACTACCGCTACTTCCGCGCGCTTCCCGGCGGGAAGTCGGCCATCTTCCAGCTTCTCGCGGGCGATACCAACGTCGTCTTCGATCGGCTCGACGCCCTGCCCGCGGCCTGCCTCTCGCCCGTAGACGCCACGCCGCAAGTGGTCGCCGATGCCTTCCTCGATCATTTCGAACGGCACTATGCCTTCTTCGACCGCCGCCCGCCGGATTTCGCGGCCCGCGCCGCAAAGCTGCGCGCCGAGATGCACCCCGACATGGACGATGCCGCGCTGTGGGCAGCGCTGGGGGCCTTCATGGACGGCCTTTCCGACAGCCACACCAAGCTGATCGGCATGGTAGACGGCAAGAAGCGGCGCATTCAGGACGGTCAGGGCGAAACGCTCCCGCGCATCCGCGACGGCATGGGCGAAGGCGCGTGGCTCACCCAGCTCATGGCACAGGCCCGTGCAGGCCTCGGCGATACGGCCCATCAGGTCGCGCAGGACCGCATCATCTGGGGCGTGATCGACGGGCGCGTGGGCTATCTGCAGGTTTTCGTGATGGGCGGCTTCACCGACCGCGAGGACTTCGCCTCGCCGGAATGGGCCGCCGCCGAACTGGGCGCGCTCGACAGCACACTGGACGAGGCCTTCACCGCCTTCGACGGGCTCGATGCCGTCATCGTCGACCTGTCCAACAACCGCGGCGGCTGGGATGCGGTGGCCAAGGCGCTGCCCGGCCGCTTCACCGAGAAGCCCTATGTCGGCTTCACCACCCGCGCGCCGCGCTCGGGCCTCGCGCCGTTTCCGCACTGGATAAAGCCGGCCGACGGTCCGCGCTTCGACGGCCCGGTCTACCTGATGACCAGCGACGTGACCGTGAGCGGCGGCGAACTGGCGACGCTGGCATTCCGGCAGCTTCCGCAGGTCCGTCAGGTCGGCACCACCACGCGCGGCTCATTCTCGACCCCGCTGGCCAAGCCGCTGCCCAACGGCTGGCTGCTCGAACTCTCGAACGAGGTTTTCGCCGCGCCCGACGGCACCGTGTTCGAGGAGACCGGAATCGCGCCGCAGGAAGAGCTGGAAATCTACGCGCCCGCCGATCCGGTCGCCAGCCACTGGAAAGCCGTGCGGTCTGTCGCGATGGAAGCCCTGGAGGACTGAGCTTGGAAGGCTGGCGCTCAGTCCTGCCAGGGTTCGAGCTGGCACCCGGTCTTGGCATCGAAAGTCGCGCGCTGGTGCATCAGTAGCGGGATACCCGCGGTGATCGTCTTCGTTTCCTCGTCCTCGGACAGCGAAACCAGCGAGGCGACGCGGCCCAGCCCGGCCACGGCGATATCGCCTTCGCAGCTGTCGAGCGAACGGTTCGAGACATAGCGGCAGACGCAGCCAACCCGCGCGCCATAGGCCGACCCGACGAGCGCCCGCTCGCGCAGCCCGCGCCACGACCACGCCAGCGCGGCGACACCCGCGATCAGCAGCACGATGAGCAGATTGCGCGCCCAGCGCGACGGCTGGCGCGTGGGGTAGGCCCCCGAGGGGTTGTCCCCCGTCCGCGATTTTCCGGGTGTTGCCATTCGCCTGCGCCTCGCACATCACACCGAGCGTCATGCCGGTGCGCCGCCTTCCCCATATCCTCGCCCTGCTTGCGCTGCCAACCCTGTGGGGCTGTGGACAGTCCGCCCCCGAAGGCCCGCCGCCGCCAAGCGATGCCTCGCTCGCCGCGATTGCCGACGAAGGCGGGGCGCCGCGCGAACCGCTCGGCCGCGCCCTCGATGCGCTGTTCGACAGCGAAAGCGTGGGCAGGACCGAGGCGCTGATCGTGATGAAGCGCGGCTCGGTGATCATCGAACGCTATGGCGAAGGCATCGACAAGGATACCCGCCTGCCCGGCTGGAGCATGGGCCAGTGCGTCACGTCGCTGATGATCGGCCAGCTCGTGAGCGACGGACGGCTGCGGCTCAACGAATCCGCGCCGGTTCCCGCCTGGCAGCGCCCCGGCGACCCGCGCGGCGTCGTGACGCTCAAGCAGTTGCTGCAGATGCGCTCGGGCCTGCGCCATTCCGAGAAGGCCGAGAGCGACGAGGACGAGAACCGCGAATCGGATCGCATGCGCATGCTCTTCCTCGACGGGCGCGACGACATGGCAGCCTATGCCGAGGCCCAGCCGCTGGAAGCGCCGGCAGGGCGCGTCTTCGAGAATTCCTCGGCGACGCCCGTGATCCTCTCGGACCTTGCCGCAAGGGTACTCGCGCCCGACAACAATCCCGCCCGCCGCCGCCACGCGGTAAGCGAGTTCCTCAAGAACCGCGTCCTGCTGCCGATCGGCATGGATTCGACGCTGGTGGGGTATGACCGCGCGGGCACGATGATCGGCGCGGCCATGATCCACGCCGATGCGCGCGACTGGGGCAAGCTAGGCGAATTCCTGCGTCACAAGGGATCGGTGAAGGGCGCCCAGATCCTGCCGCGCCGCTGGATCCAGTTCATGCTGAGCCCCTCGCCGCGCAACGAGGCCTATGGCGCCGGCGTCTGGCTCAACACCGCCCCGCCGGGAGACCAGGCCCGCCTCTATCCCGGTACCGCCCCCAGCAACCTCTTCGCCTGCCTCGGCGAGCATGGGCAGTATGTGATCGGCTCGCCGAGCCAGTTGCTCACGATCGTCCGCCTCGGCGAAAGCGATGCGGCGCAGGAACGCGTGCTGCACGACCGGTTGGGCAAGTTGATCGCCCTGTTCCCGGGCTGGAAGGACTAGGAGCGCCGCCGCCTAAGGCGTTTCGGCATCGATCCGGATCGGGGGTAGCACGTCCTTGCCGGCATCGCCCTTTTCATCGACCAGACCGTCCGGATCGGTGTGGATCAGCACCTCCACGCCGGGGAACTCGGCATGAATCCGGGCCTCGATCTCGTCCATGACCCGGTGCGCCTTGCGCACGGTCATCGCGGGATCGACCCAGATGTGGAACTGCACGAAGTCCTTTTCCCCCGAGGTACGCGTGCGCAAGTCGTGCACCCCGGTGATGTCGGGATAGCGCGCCAGCACTTCGAGGAAGCGCTGCTTCTTCGCCTCGGGCCATTCGTGGTCCATGAGCTGATCGAGCACCTGCTTCGAGGCCTTCCACGCGCCCCAGCCCAGCCACAGCGCAATGCCGAAGCCGAACAGCGGATCGGCGCCGCGAATGCCCGCGTACTGATCGAGCGCCAGCGCCGCGATGACGGCGAGGTTGAGCAGAAGGTCCGACTGGTAATGGACGTTGTCGGTGGTGATCGCGAGGCTGCCCGTCTTGCGGATCACGTGGCGCTGCCAGGCCAGCAACGCGAAGGTCACGACGATCGCCGCCACCGACACCCCGATACCCTCGGCCGCGGACTGCACCCGCGCGCCCGACACGAACTGCTCGATGGCGCGGCTGGCGATACCCAGCGCGGAGATCGAGATCAGGACGATCTGGAACAGCGCGGCGATCGCCTCTGCCTTGCCGTGGCCGAAGCGGTGCTTGTCGTCCGCCGGCTGCGCGGCGATCCATACGCCCAGCAGCGTGGCAAGGCTGGCGACGAGATCGAGCACGGTGTCGGCGAGGCTGCCGAGCATCGCCGTCGAGCCGGTCGACCATGCCGCCCAGCCCTTGATCGCCAGCAGCAGCGTCGCCGCCGTGATGCTGGCGATGGCCGCGCTGCGGTTGAGATGGCCGTGGTGCATGCTCACGGATAGAGCAGCGTACTGGACCAGTCGCCGTCCGCCGCACGCTCGAACCGGCGGCGCTCATGCAGGCGGTGCTCGCGGTCGTGCCAGAATTCCATCGCCGCCGGAACGACGCGGTACCCGCCCCAGTGCGCAGGCCGCTCGACCTCCTTGCCGTCGAACCGGTCGCGCACGGATTCGTAGCGCGCGAGGAAGGTCTCGCGGCTGTCGAGCGGCGCCGACTGGTCGGATGCCACCGCGCCGATCTGCGAATCCCGGGCGCGCGAATGGAAATAGGCGTCGGCCTCTTCCACCGTCACCGGCTGCAGATGGCCTTCGATACGGATCTGGCGGCGCAGGCTCTTCCAGTGGAACAGCAGCGCCACGTTCGGGTTCGCGGCAATCTCGCGCCCCTTGCGCGAATGGCCATTGGTATAGAACACGAAGCCGTCCGGCCCGTAGCCCTTGAGCAGGACCATGCGCACCGAGGGGAGCCCCTCCGGCGTCGCGGTGGCGAGGGCCATGGCGTTGGAATCGTTGGGCTCGGTAGTGCGGGCTTCGTCGTACCACGCCTTGAACAGCGCGATGGGATCGCCGTGCGGGACGACTTCGCGGGCGAGTTCATTTTCCATGGCGAATTCCTGATGCGATTGACACGGTTTACCCTGTTCTGAGGGATGAGGGAGATAGATGTAAGCTTCTTGCCCGTGCGGCCGCGGGCCGCCTTGATCGGGAACAACTCAAATAGGCACGAAGCGGCATAACCCAAGCGATAGCCGCCGTGCACGAAGTAGGAAAGCGCGCGAGCAACCATAACTTGCCGTAAGCCCCGAGGACACCTAGCTAAGCGTCACTATGGCAGCAGATCCTTATACCACTCTCGGCGTATCGCGGGGCGCGAGCGAAAAGGACATCAAGTCCGCCTATCGCAAGCTTGCGAAGGAGCTTCACCCCGACGCCAACAAGGACAATCCCAAGGCGGCGGAGCGTTTCTCCGACGTCACCCGCGCCTACGACCTCCTCTCGGACAAGACCAAGCGCGCGCAGTTCGACCGCGGCGAGATCGACGCCGACGGCAACCCGACCATGCCCTTCGGCGCCGGCGGCAGCGGATTTGGCGGCGGTATGGGCGGAGGCGGCGGCCAGCGCGGCTTCTCCGGCGGCTTCGGCGGCAACGAGGGAATCGACCTCGAGGACCTGTTCGGCGGCATCTTCGGCGGCGCCGGTGGGCGCGGTGCCGGCGGTATGGGAGGAATGGGAGGAATGGGCGGCGGCCGCAGCCGGGCCGCGCCGCGCGGCTCCAACGTCGCCTACCGCCTGGCCGTCCCGCTGACCGACGCGGCCGAGCGCAAGGACCAGCGCATTACCCTGTCCGACGGCTCGACCATCGACCTCAAGCTGCCCGCCGGTGTCGAGGACGGCACCCAGATGCGGCTGGGCGGCAAGGGCGAGCCCGGACCGGGTGGCCCCGGTGACGCGCTGATCACCATCCAGATCCAGCCGCACGCCTTCTTCACGCAGGACGGCGACGACCTGCGGCTCGACCTGCCGATCACGCTCGACGAGGCGCTGAACGGCGCGAAGGTCAAGGCGCCCACCGCATCCGGCGCCGTGATGCTGACGGTCCCGGCGGGCTCCAGCTCGGGCAAGGTCCTGCGGCTCAAGGGCAAGGGCATGACCCGCAAGGACGGCAGTCGCGGCGACCAGCTCATCACGCTGGAAATCGTCCTGCCCGAAAACGACGAGGACCTCGCCAAGCGGCTGGAAGGCTGGACCGACACGCGCGACGTGCGCGGCAAGCTGGGCGTTTAAGGCTGGCAATTGCGCCGCCATCTGCCCACCCGCCGCTCGGGCTGCTTTTCCACCGCCGGTTGACCGTGCGTGCGTGCAAATTGAACGCAGCGCCGCCAGCGCCTATGACCGGCCGGTGAACGCCGAACCGCCGATAGAACCTGCCGGCCCGCCGGACCTCACGCCCGAGGGGCGCCGGCGGGAGGCAGTGCTCGAGAAGGAGGGCCTGCGCCAGCGCATCAAGCGGCGTGCCGGGCCGGGATCGCGCGTGTTCGCCATAATCGCCCGCGTTGCCAGCGGCGCCTGGAACGACGGTTTCATTCACGCCGGCAATCTCGCCTACATGACGCTGCTGGCGCTGTTTCCCTTCTTCATCGCGGTCGCCGCCATATTCTCCGCGATCGGTGAAGAGGCCCGGCTGGGCGCCTCGATCGATGCGGTGCTGCGCGCGATGCCCCCGCGCGTCGCGGAAGTCCTGAGCCCGGTCGCGCATGACGTCGTGACGGCGCGGCACGGCTGGCTGCTCTGGGCCGGCGGGCTGTTCGGGCTATGGACGGCAACCAGCCTGATCGAGACCATCCGCGACATCCTGCACCGCGCCTATGGCACCACCAAGCGTCAGCGCTACTGGCGCTACCGGCTGATTTCGACCGGACTGATCTTCGGCGCGGTGCTGCTGCTGCTGATCTCGCTATCCTCGCAGGTGCTGATATCGGCGACGCAGACGATCATCTTCGCCTTGTTTCCACAGCTCGACACCCTGCCCGAGCAGATCGCCATTTCCAGCGTGATCACCGCCGGCGCCCTCATGGGGTCGATCTACGCGCTGTTCTATCTGCTCACGCCCGCGGCCTATCAGGGCCGCGCCTACCCGAAATGGCCGGGCGCGACGCTGGTGACGGCCTGGTGGCTGCTGGTCGCCTTCATGCTGCCCAAGGTGCTGCGCAACTTTTTCATGTACGATCTGACCTACGGAAGTCTGGGCGGAGTGATGATCGCACTTTTCTTTTTCTGGCTGGTAGGCTTAGGGATGGTCGTGGGCGCAGAACTGAATGCGGCCCTCGCTGAATCGCCCGAAGAGAGGGACATGCTCGGACGATCCTCCACGGCCAGCGCGCCGCACGAAAACGAAGCACGGGAAGAACACGAATGACCGGTCTGATGCAGGGTAAACGCGGCCTGATCATGGGCCTTGCCAATGACAAGTCCCTGGCCTGGGGTATCGCCAAGAAGCTGCACGAACAGGGGGCCGAAATGGCCTTCTCCTATCAGGGCGAGGCGCTGGCAAAGCGCGTGCGCCCGCTCGCCGAAAGCCTGGGAAGCGATTTCCTGATCGATTGCGACGTGTCCTCGATGGATGCGCTCGATACGGCCTTCGCCACGCTGGCCGAACGCTGGCCGACGATCGACTTCGTCGTCCACGCCATCGGCTATTCGGACAAGAGCCAGCTGCGCGGGAAGTTCTACGACACCACGCTCGACAACTTCCTGATGACGATGAACATCTCGGCCTACAGCCTCGTCGCCGTCACCAAGCGGGCGATGGCGATGATGCCCAGCGGCGGCTCGATCCTTACGCTCACGTACTACGGCGCCGAAAAGGTCGTGCCGCATTACAACGTGATGGGCGTGGCCAAGGCGGCGCTGGAAAGCTCGGTGAAGTACCTCGCCAACGACTGCGGCCCCGAAGGGGTGCGCGTCAACGCGATCTCCGCCGGCCCGATCAAGACGCTGGCCGCCAGCGGCATCGGCGACTTCCGCTATATCCTCAAGTGGAACGAACTGAACTCACCGATGCGCCGTAACGTCACCATCGACGATGTCGGCGGCGCGGGTCTCTACTTGCTGTCAGACCTCGCCTCGGGCGTGACCGGCGAGACGCATCACGTCGATGCCGGCTATCACACCGTCGGCATGAAGCAGGAAGACGCACCCGACATCGCGCTCGGCTGAGCCACGCCTTTTTTATGTCGTCTGGAAGAACCGCCTTACTTCGGCTCGGTCTCAGGCTCCTGGACCGGCGTTTCCACCGTGGCATCGCCGCTCTCGTCCTCGGCGGCGGCATCTTCGGCCTGCTGCTTCCTGTCCTGCGCGAAGTAGGCCTTTTCAGCCTCCTCGACGCGCTTCTGCTGGGCGGCGGCATCCGCATCGATGGTCGAGAGGCGCTTCTCGCGTTCTTCGGCGATCAGTTCGCTGAACTTGACGTCGGTGCCGTTGGCCTTCTCGGCATAGGCCTTGTCGATGAGATCCTGCGTGCAGCCCAGCGATCCGCCCGCGCCGACCGGCGAGCAGCTCAGCGTGCCGAAAGATCCCACGGTTTCGTAGGCTTCGACCCGGTCGGTCCACGCCCGTGCCTGCGGCGAATCGACGCCGCGCAGCGGCTTGGGAATGCGGTAGCGCTCCGATTCGGGCTTGCGCGCGCAGACGGTGATCTCGTTGTCGGTCGAGGCCGGGCACGGATCGTCGCCGTAGACGATCAGCTGGTTCACCCGTTCGCCATCGGGGGCGACGATCCCGTCCTGGTCTTGCTCGTCCTGCGCGAACACGGGTGCAGCCGCCATGGTCAGGCCAAGTGTGACGGCAGCAGCGGCAGTAAGGAAGCGCGACATCGGGGGGCTCCAATCGATCGAATGTGTCTTGTCCGGCCCCCTATAGGGGCCTGCGGGCTTGAACGATAGCTTAAGCGCCGGCGCCAACCTTGCGCCAGAACAACTCGCGGGCGAAATTTTCAGATGCGTTCCGACAGCTTGATCGCGGCGCGGCAGCCGAGTCGGATCGCATTGAACAGCAAGGGATAGGCCGGAGCCTTCTCCGCACCGGCGGCCAGAGCGGCATCGCGATGCTCGCGCTCGTCGTCGCGGAATTCGCGGACGACCTCGGAAAGTTCGGGATCGTCCTCGCCCAGTTCCTCGAGCTGTTCGGTGTAGTGGCGGTCGATCTCGGTCTCGATCGCGGCGGTGCAGGCCATCGCCGCTTCGGGGCCCATGAGCGCGGTCGCCGCGCCCAGCGCATAGCCGGCCACCGACCACACCGGCTGCAGCAAGGTCGGCCGCACGCCGCGCTCGGCAATCATCGCATCGAAGCGGGCGCGGTGATCCTCTTCCTGCCGGGCCATGCCCGCGACCTCGGTCGCGTGCGGGGCGCGCGTGCCCATCACCGCGATCTGTCCGGCATAGATGCGCGTCGCGCCGTATTCGCCGGCCTGATCGACGCGCAGCATCCGCGCGCTTCGTTCTCCAGTCATGCCCTCAGGCTCCTCTTCTCGCGTTCCCGCTGGCCGCCAGCAGGCCGAATACCGCCAATGCGCCGGCCGTCGAGAACAGAAAGTTCCAACCCGCCAGCGAGATCCCGAACAGACTCCACTGCACCTGATCGCAGCGCACCACCGGCGCGCTCATGATCGCCTCGAGCGGATCGGCACCGGCCGCGAAAGGGCTGGCGGTACAGGCGGTGATCCCTTCCCACCAGCCGTATTCGACCCCGGCATGGAACGCGCCGATGAGACCCGACGTCAGGATGCCGAGCGCCGCCACGGCGACCAGCGGGCGAACCGGGCGCCAGAAAAAGGCCAGCGCCGCGAAGACCAGCGCGAACATGTGCGGATAGCGCTGCCACCAGCACATCTCGCACGGGTAGAGCCCGAAGACGTACTGGCTGATGTAGGCCCCGCCCAGCAAGGCGGCGGGGACGAGCAGAGCCAGCCAGCGGGCGGCCCGAACGGGTACGGCGACGGGAACGGCCATGGCGTGCTACCCGGTCAGTCCTTGGACTTTTCCGCGCCGGCCGCGGCCAGCGCAGGCTTGCCGGCGGTCCGCTCCAGCGTCGAGATGGCATAGTGGAGCTGGAAGTCCTTGATGCCCTTTTCCTTGAGCTCCTCGGCCGAGACCTTGAAGCGCGGATCCTGCGTGTCGTCGGATTCCAGATCCTTGTCGTCGAGCGCGGCCTCGTTGATCAGGTGCCCGCGCAAGTCGGATTCGCGCACCGCCCGCTCTGCCCGGGCGCGGGCGTCGGGATCGGAAAGCTGCGGCACCTTGATGTCGGGGATGATGCCCCCTTCCTGCACCGAGTGGCCCGAGGGGGTGTAATAGCGCGCCGTCGTCAGCTTCACCGCGCTGGTGGGATCGAGCTGGATGAAGGACTGCACCGAGCCCTTGCCGAAAGTCCGCTCGCCCATGACCACCGCGCGGTGCTGATCCTGCAGCGCCCCGGCGACGATTTCCGAAGCCGACGCCGAGCCGGCATCGACCAGCACGACGACCGGCAGGCCCTTGGCGGCATCGCCCTTGAACACGGTCTCGGCGCGGTAGAACTGGTTCTCGCTCGCCAGACGCCCGCGCTGCGAGACGATGTCGCCGTGATCGAGGAACAGGTCGGACAGGGCAATCGCCTCGTCGAGCGAACCGCCCGGGTTCGAGCGCAAGTCGAGCACGAGGCCGACGAGCTTGCCGTTGCCCTTGAGCGCGGCCTGCTTCTTGAGGTCGATGAGCCCCTTGTTCACATCCACGCCGACATTGCGCGAGAACTCGTTGACGCTGATGACGCCGACGTTGTCCTTCAGCTCCCAGGTCACCGGCTTCAGTTCGATCACGCCGCGCGTCACGGTGACGTCGAGCGGTTCGTCGCGGCCGGGGCGATAGACGGTGAGATTGATCGTGGTGCCGGCGGGGCCGCGCATCTTCTCGACCGCTTCGTCGAGGTCGCGGTCGTAGTAGAGCACGCCGTTGATGTGGGTGATGTAGTCGCCCGCCTTGAGCCCGGCCTTCTCCGCCGGGCTGCCCTTGAACGGCGAGATGATCTTCACCGCGCCGTCTTCTTCGATCACCGAGAGGCCGAGGCCGGAATACTTGCCGTCGATCATCGTCTCGAGCCGCTGCAGCGCGGGTCCGTCGAGATAGTTCGAATGCGGATCGAGGCTGGCGAGCATGCCGTCGATCGCGCCCTTGACCAGCTTGTCGTCATCGACCTGATCGACGTAGTTCTGCCTCACCAGTTCGTAGATGGTGAAGAGCTTGTCGAACTCGTGATTGACGCGGCCATCCACGGCGGCGAGGCCGGAGGTTGCGGCGGGCACGACGGCCACGGCGGAAACCAGCAGGGCGGCGCGCATCAGGGGGGCGAATTTCATCGGGCGATATGCCTCTCGTACTTCACTTCCGGCAAAGGGCCGGTCAGGTTTTCGGGTCCGATCCTACCGGTCCTTGGCGGCGAACGCCAGTGGCCCGATGGGGCGGGGGCTCGCACTATAGCGAACGGATATATTGCAGGGGATTAACGGGATCCCCGTCATGCCGCAGTTCGACCATGACTTGCGGATTTCCCGGCCCGGTCATGCCGAGCGGCGAGCCCGCGACGACCTTTTCGCCCACGTCGACATCCAGCCGGGCAAGACCGGTCACCAGCGAGGTCCAGCCGCCGTCGTGCTCGATGATGACGATGCGGTCGTAGCCGCGATAGGGCCCGGCGAAGGCCACGCGGCCCGGTGCGGGCGAGACTGCCTGCGCATTCGCCCGCGTCGCCAGCACCAGTCCGGAAGAACGCGGCTGCCCCGGCGCGTCCTCGCCGAAGCCGGTGACGACGCGGCCGGTAACGGGGAGCATGTAGCTCGGCAGCCCTTCCGGCGGCGGCGTGAACTGCGAGGCTTCGACGACCTGCGCTTCCTCGGGCCGCGGCGGGCGCATGATCGGACCGGGAAGCGCGGCCAGTTGCTCGCGCAGTTCGCCCTGCTTGCCCATGGTCTCGACCAGATCGCCCAGATCGCGGGCCTTTTCGGCAAAGGCGAGCGCGCGTTCGCTTTCGCGCGCGGCAATGCCGCTGGCCTTGCGGCTGGCCAGCCGCTGCTGCGATTCGAGCGCGGCGAGGCGCTGGCGGCGCTCGCGCAACTGCTTCTCGGTCTGCGTCAGGTCGGCCTCGGCTGCCTGCGCACTTTGTTCGAGCGTACGCCCGCGTTCGATCTCGCTGCGCAAGTCGGCGGTGCGGGCCTGCACTTCGGGCAGCACGGTATCGAGCAGCGCGCGCATATAGACGGCTTCGCGCACGGTGCCTGGCCGCAGCAGTGCCAGCACCGGCGGGCGCCGCGAGAGCCGCTGCAAGGAGCCGGTCAGGCGCGCCAGCGGATCCTGCTTGGCCGCAAGCTCTGCCCGCAACTTCGCGCGCTGCGAGGCGATGAGGTCGATCTTCGCCTGCTGCGCGGCGATCGCCGCTTCGGTTTCCTGAATGCGCGCCGCCACCGCAGCCGCATCGCGCGCGGTCTTCTCGGCCTGCTCGGTGACTTCGCGTGCCCGCGCTTCGAGCTTTTCCGCCCGCTTGCGCGCCGCTTCGCCCTCGCGCCGGGCCGCCAGCATGTCTTCCTGCGCCTTGGTCGCATCCGCGGCGGGATCGAGCACAGCCAGAGCCCCCTGCTGCGTCAGCGCCTGCGTGGCGAACACGGCGGAGGCACTCGCAGCGAGGATCAGGGCAAGGCGGACAACGGGCTTCACGACGCCCTACCTAAAGGGCCGCGAGTCGCGCGGAAAGAGGGAAGTGGCGTGATACCAAACCGTCATCCCGGCGCAGGCTGGGATCGCTGGGGGCATCGCGCGCCGTCCAGTAGTAACGATAGCGGTCCCGGCCTGCGCTGGGACGACGTTGATGCGGGGCGGTGCCGGCACCCTATCCCGACCGGTGATAGGGATGCCCCGCGAGGATGGCGGTGGCGCGCCAGAGCTGTTCGGCCAGCATCGCGCGCGCCATGAGGTGGGGCCAGGTCATCTTGCCGAAGCACAGGAGGTGATCGGCCTGCGCGCGGGCTTCTTCGCCGTGGCCGTCGGCAGCGCCGATGAGGAAGCGGCACTCGCGCACGCCCTCGTCGCGCCAGCGACCGAGCAGCGCGGCGAATTCCTCGCTGGTCATGGCCTTGCCGCGCTCGTCGAGGAGCACTTCGCGCACGGGTGTCTGGGTGGGCGGCGGGATCTTTCCGCCGCTGTCGGGAAGCTCGCTATGCTTGAACGGCCAGGTCAGGCGCCTGGCGTAGCGCTCAAGCAGCTCGGCTTCGGGCGAGCGGGCGATCTTTCCGCGAGCGATGATGTGCAGCAGCATCTGTCAGTCCGTGACCTGGCAGGCACGCGACACACCGCGGCGCCTTTCGCGCAAGTTCCTCTCGCATGGGCCCGGTCGCTCGTGCGCCGGGCGGATACTGGCAGTCCGACGCGGCGGTCAGGCCGCGCCGGACGGTCCGTCGAAGCCCCACATCCTCTCGAGGTTGTAGAAGCTGCGCACTTCCGGACGGAAGAGGTGGACAATCACGCCGCCGGCGTCGACGAGAACCCAGTCGGCTGCCGGAAGTCCCTCGATACGGGGATTGCCGAAGCCGCCGTGTTTCAGACGTTCGCCGAGTTTCTGTGCCATGGCGGCAACCTGCCGGGTCGAACGACCGGAGGCGATCACCATGAAGTCCGCAATGCTGGATTTGCCTTCCAGGTCGATGGTCACAAGATCCTGCGCCTGATCATCGTCGAGGGACTGCAGGATAAGGGTCAATAGCGGATCGTCGCTTTCGACCATCGCCGGGGGCGCGGTGCCGGTGGAAGCCGGCTGAATTTGTGCCTGTGGCATCTTAGGTAAGTTCTGCTCCTTTCAGGGATCGTCGCCACAAGATGGGGATCATCCTGCCGCGTTCAATCATATGCTGGAAAAGCCGGGTGCATGGGAGAAGGGCCTGAGGGCCATTCACGCTGCCGTTCCCGGGATCAAACGGTGGGTGACAGCATCCCGGATGGATAGGGGCCGGATGGATACAGGGTGCGCTGCACGCCCCCCGGTATAGGTCCGGGCCCAGTCCGGATCAGCCCGGCGTATCGCCGTAGCCGACCGCGTATCGGGGTCGAATCGCAATGTCACAAGCGCTGGCGCGCTCCACCTTTCCGGACCACGAAGACTGGAAACAGGCCGCCGGAACTGCCTCAACCAGGCCATCGCGGGGCTCGCGAGGGCAGCGGCATCATACCCCGGTCTGGCGATGACCGCAATCGGCATCAGCTTCGCGATGGCGCGCCAGTCCCTCCACCTGTGGAATTGGGCCAGATTGTCGGCCCCCATCAGCCATATGAACCGCCGTTTCGGATAGCGCCGCAGCAGCGCGCGCAGGGTATCGGCGGTGTAGCGAGTCCCCAGTTCGCGCTCGATCGCGGTGATCCGGATTCGCGAACGGCGCGTCTGCCGCCGGGCCGAGACGACCCGCGCGGCCAGCGGTGCCATGCCCGCTGCCGGCTTGAGCGGATTGCCCGGAGACACCAGCCACCACACCTCGTCGAGCGCCAGCGCATCCATCGCGAAAAGCGAAATGCGCCGGTGCCCGCCGTGCGCCGGATTGAAACTGCCGCCGAGCAGCCCGATGGCCGGGCCGCAGCGCCGCCGCGAGGTCATGGCTGTCAGGGCCGCGTCTGGCCGCTGCCGCGCACCTGCCACTTGTAGGTGGTCAGCCCTTCGAGCGCGACGGGGCCGCGTGCGTGAAGCCGCCCGGTGGCAATGCCGATTTCCGCGCCGAGGCCGAACTCGCCGCCATCGGCGAACTGGCTCGATGCATTGACCATGACGATGGCGCTGTCGACTTCATTGAGGAAGCGTTCGGCTGCGGCGTCGTCGGCCGTAACGATGGCATCGGTGTGGTGCGAGGAATGCGCGGCAATGTGATCCATCGCCGCATCGAGGCCATCGACCACGGCAACCGACAGCACGGCATCGAGGTACTCGGTATCCCAGTCCTCCTCGCCCGCCGGCAGGATGCGCGAATCGAGCGAACGCGCCCGCGCGTCGCCGCGCAGCTCGCAGCCGCCCTCGATCAGCGCCGTGACCACATCGCGCGAGGCGGGGAACTGCGTGTCGAGCAGCAGTGTTTCCATCGCCCCGCAAATGCCGGTGCGGCGCATCTTGGCATTGAGCGCGACCTGCTTGGCCATCTCGGGGTCGGCGGCGGAATGGATGTAGGTGTGACAGATGCCGTCGAGGTGGGCGAGCACGGGCACCCGCGCATCGGCCTGCACCCGCGCAACGAGGCTCTTGCCCCCGCGCGGTACGATCATGTCGATCAGTCCGGCTGCAGTCAGCATGGCGCCCACGACGGCGCGGTCCTGCGTGGGAACGAGCTGGATCGCTGCAGCCGGAATGCCGACGCTTTCAAGGCCGGTCGCGAACGCCGCCCGGATCGCGCGGTTCGAATGGAGGGCTTCGCTGCCCCCGCGCAGCAGCACCGCGTTGCCCGACCGCAGGCACAGCGCCGCGGCATCGGCGGTCACATTGGGGCGGCTCTCGTAGATGATGCCGATCAGGCCGATCGGAATGCGCACGCGGCTGAGCTTGAGCCCGTTGGGCCGCTCGGTCGCCTCGATGACCTGGCCTACCGGATCGGGCAGGTTCGCGACCTGCTCCACCGCATCGGCAATCCCGGCCAGACGCGCCGAATCGAGCCGCAGACGATCGAGCATGGCGCCGGTCAGCCCCTTCTCCTCGCCGGCGGCGACATCGCGTGCATTGGCTTCGAGAATGGCCGGCTCGGCCTCGCGCAGCGCCCGCGCGGCAGCGCGCAGGGCCTCGGCCTTTTCCGCATCGCCGAGGCGTGCAAGCACGCGCTGCGCGGCCCGGCCATCGCGCGCCAGACGCGCAACGAGGTCTTCGGGCGATTCTTCGGGAGCGGCTGCCGTGGGCGCCGTCACGCTGGTGGTCTGCACGTTCATCGCCGCCGCCTAGCACCGAAGTGGCGAAATGTCATCGATTCAGCGGCCCGGCTGTGCCCCCTGCGCCACAACAGCGGCACAAAGACAACACACGGCGATCCTGTCGCCCTTTTTCATTTGACACGGGTTCGGGGGTGTAAGGGTGAAAACTAACGGAGTTCCCTCAACTCATCGCAACCACCCATCAACTCAACCCGTTTCTGCAATGGTTTACGGTGAGCCGATTCGCCATACCCCCATGCCGCTGCTAGCCCCCTGCCCCGGGACTGAGATTGCAAGATCGAAGCGGGGTCGTTTTGAACATTACATCTGCCGGGGCGTTCTTTTCGCGCCTGCGGGCCGCCTTTCCAGATCGCGAGTTCATCATGCGCTCGCAGGGACAGGTCCGTTTTATTACAATATCTTCGCGCTTCCAGATGCTCGCTGCCGGCGTTGCCGCATCGCTTCTGGTGGTCTGGCTGGGCACGATCGGCGCTGCCGCCATCGCACAGGTTTCCGCCGACGCCGAACAGGCTTCGCTGCTGCACCGCGAAGCGGCCGTCGCCAAGTCGGAGAATCGCGTCGCCGCCTACCGCAACAAGCTCGACGACACGACCGAAGACCTCCGCCGCCGTCAGCACTTCATCGAACAGATGGTCCAGGCCCACATCGGTGACCTGCCCAAGGACGTGAAGACCGGCGAAACCGTTTCCGACAGCACCGGCGATGCCGCCGACACCGTCAAGAAGGTCAGCGCCGTCGTTCCCGAAGCCCGCGGCCTCGCCCGCGTCGAAGCCGACCAGCTCGCGTTCGTCGAACGCCTGACCCGCTATGCCGACCGCCGCGCCGAAACGGCCAGCACCGCGATCCGCAAGCTCGGCCTCAACCCGAATGCCATCATCGCCAATGCCAAGGGCGGCGAAGGTGGTCCGCTGATGCGCCTCGCCACTTCGGCCGACGGCAGCCTCGACCCGCGCTTCCAGCGCATGGGTGCCAGCCTCGCCCGCATGGACGCGCTGGAAAACGGCCTCGCCTCGATCCCGCAGGTGAGCCCGGCCCACGTCGCCTACGTTTCGTCGAGCTACGGCTATCGTTCCGACCCGTTCACCCACGCCGCGGCCTTCCACGCCGGTCTCGACTTCCCCGGCCCGCGCGGTTCACCGATCTACTCGGCCGCCAAGGGCAAGGTCAGCTTCGTCGGTCGTCGTCATGGCTACGGCAACTGCATCGAGATCAGCCACGGCAACGGCCTGATGACCCGCTATGCGCACCTTTCCGGCTTCAAGGCCCATGTCGGTGAAAAGGTCGACGCCGGCACCGTGATCGGCGCCATGGGCAGCACCGGCCGCTCCACCGGCCCGCACCTCCACTTCGAAGTCCGCGTCAACGGCCGTCCCGTCAATCCGCGTCCCTTCCTGGAAGCCGCACGCAATGTTCAGCAAAAAGACTCCTGATTCTATGGCCCGGACTGTTCCCGGCGCCCGTCCCAACGGCGCGTCCACCTTTTCCATGCTCGGCAGCGACACCGTCATCACCGGCAACATCGAAGCCAGCGCCGACCTCCATGTCGACGGACGCGTGGACGGCGACATCACCTGCAATGCGCTCGTCCAGGGCGAAGGCAGCGAGATCACCGGCGCCGTGCGCGCCGAAACGGTCCGTGTCGCCGGTCTGGTGCGCGGCACGATCGCCGCGCGCGAAGTGGTGATCCTGAAGACCGCCCGTATCGAAGGCGATGTCGCTTACGATTCGCTCACCATCGAACAGGGCGCACGTCTCGAGGGACGCCTGAGCCCCAACGGCGGACAGACGCCGCCGGCGGTCGCGCACCTGCCCAAGGCGGGCGGCGAAGCGGAACTGGTTCTAGAAAGCGCGAACTGAGCGCTTGGCGACGGCAGGCCCGCGGGCCCTGCGCATCCATCAGACGGTAAAGCTCTCGCCGCAACCGCAGGCGCCCTTGGCGTTCGGGTTGTCGAACACGAAACCGGCAGTGAAGTCGTCTTCCTTCCAGTCCATCGTGCTACCGATCAGGTAGAGCACCGAGGCGCTGTCGATGTAGAAGATGCCGCCGGGCGTCTCGATCTTCTCATCGAACTTCTCTTCCTCGGTGACGTAATCGACCGAATAGGCGAGCCCCGAGCAGCCCCGGCGCGGGGTCGAGAGCTTGACGCCGATCGCGCCTTCGGGCGCCTGGCTCATCAGCTTGGCGATACGCGCTTCGGCGGCCGGGGTGAGAACGACGGCAGCCGGACGTTCCCGGGTGGGGGTGCTGGTTGTCGTGGTCATAGCTTCTTTTCCCAGAACTGCGCGGTCCCCGCTTCGGGGTCGAGCGCGTAATTTGCATAGCCGAGCGCGGCATAGAGCGTCTTCGCACGTTCATTGCCGCCGAGCACTTCGAGCGTGACCTTGCAGGCGCCGCGTGCACGGGCCTCATCCTCGACCGCCTGCATCAGCGCCCGACCGATCCCGCGGCCGCGCCGGCCGGGCAGCACGGCAAGGTCGTGAATGTTGATCAGCGGACGGGCCGCGAAAGTCGAAAAGCCGGTGAAGCAATTGGCAAGGCCCACGGGCTCGGAACCGTCCTCGCCATCGAACGCGAGCAGCGAAAAGGCGCCGGGGAAGGCATCCAGCGCGGCCACTAGCCGCTTGCGCACCGAATCGTCGAGCGGCTCGCCGCCGCCCATCGGATCTCGCGCATAGGCATCGAGCAGGGTGACGACGGCCCGGGCATCGGGTTCGTAGCCATAGTCCGCCAGCCGCACCGTCACATCGGCCGGTGCAGCCTCCGTCTTCGTATCGGGGGCCAGCGTATCGCTCATAGCATTCCCAGTTCCAGCTTCGCCTCGTCGGACATCTTGGCCATATCCCACGGCGGATCCCAGACGAGATTGACCTCGCAGTCGCGCACGCCCGGCACCGCGGCCACGCGCAGCTCGACTTCACCCGGCATCGATTCGGCGACCGGGCAATGCGGCGTGGTCAGCGTCATGATGACCGAGACCGAGGATTCGGGCGAAACCTCGACGCCGTAGATCAGGCCGAGATCGTAGATGTTGACCGGGATTTCCGGGTCGAAGATCTCCTTGAGCGCGGCGATCACGGCATCGTAGACCGCGCCGCCCGGCTCACCCGGATTGTCGCCCTGCGGTTTCTCCGACAGGAAGCCTTCGAGGTAGTCGCGCTTTCGCTCGAGCTTTTCCGGCGCGCTCTCCGCGTCCTGCACGCGAGCCCGCGGTGGCTGGCTGGCCGCTTCGACTTCCTCGACCTGGAACTTGCGGTGTTCGTCGCTCATCCAAAGATTCTCCTGGTACGCTCGATCCCTTTCAGGAGCGCCTCGATATCGCTGTCATCGCTGTAAAGGCCAAAGCTGGCCCGTGCCGTCGCCGGAACGCCGAGGCTGTCCATCAGCGGCTGCGCGCAATGGTGCCCCGCCCGAATCGCGACACCTTCCTCGTCCAATATGGTGCCCAGATCGTGCGGGTGAACCCCGTCGAGGGCAAAACTGACGATGCCGACCGAATCGGTGGGACCGAACAGCGTCACGTCGTTGCGCTTGCCCAGCTCCTCGCGCAGCTTCGCCGCGAGCTCGCGCTCGTGCCGCTCGGCGCGGTCGAGGCCGATTTCGGTAAGCCAGTCCATAGCCTTGGCCATGCCGAGTGCTTCGACGATCATCGGTGTGCCCGCCTCGAAACGCTGCGGCGCCGGGGCGTAAGTCGTCTTCTCGAAAGTCACGCGGTCGATCATCGCGCCGCCGCCATGCCAGGGCGGCATGGCATCTAGGATGTCCTTGCGTGCCCAGAGGACGCCGACGCCGGTCGGGCCATAGAGCTTGTGCGCCGAGAAAACGTAGAAGTCGCAGTCGTGCGCCTGCACGTCGAGCGCGATGCGCGGGGCGGCCTGGCAGCCATCGATCAGCAGCTTGGCACCGACCGCATGGGCGAGATCGGCGGCCCGCCGGACGTCGAGCACCGAGCCCAGCACGTTGGACACGTGCGCCAGCGCCACCAGCTTGTGCGCCGGGGTCAGCATGCGTTCGGCGGCATCGAGATCGATCTGGCCGTCCGCAGTCAGCGGGCAGACGTCGATTTCCACGCCGGTCCGCTCGCCCAGCATCTGCCAGGGCACGATGTTCGAGTGGTGCTCCAGCGTCGAAAGCAGCACCCGGTCGCCCGCCTTGAGGTTCTGGGCACCCCAGGTCTGCGCCACGAGGTTGATCGCCTCGGTCGCGCCCCGGGTGAAGACGATCTCGTCCTCCGCGCCATTGACGAAGGCCGCTGTCCGCCGCCGCGCCGCCTCGAAGGCCAGCGTCATGTCGGCCGAGCGCGCATAGACGCCGCGATGCACCGTCGCATAATCGCGGCCCAGCGCATCGACCGTGGCATCGATCACCGCCTGCGGCTTCTGCGCCGTCGCCGCGGTATCGAGATAGTGCCAGCCGCCGGCGAGACCGGGGAACTGGTCCTTCAGGGTCAACGTCGCCGTCGTCACAGGCCCGTCTCCACAAGCGTACCCAGCCGCGCCAGTGCAGCTTCGCTCAGCGCTTCCTCGTCCGGTGCGCCGGAAAAGGCCTCGGCGATGAAGGCCTGCAGCATGAGCCGCTTGGCTTCTGCCGGCGGCAGGCCGCGGCTCATCAGGTAGAACAGGCCGTCGGCGTCGAGTTCGCCCACCGCGCAGCCGTGTGCCGCCTTGACGTCATCGGCGAAAATTTCGAGTTCCGGCCGCGCGTTGGCCGTGGCCGTGCGGTCGAGCAGCATGGCCCGCACCGACTGTTCGGCGTCGGTACCGTCCGCCCCGCGCGCCACGGCAATGCGGCCGAGATAAGTGCCGGTGGCATGGTCTGCGAGCACGGTGCGCACGACTTGCGCTGAGGTCGCGTTCGGACCGGTGTGATGGACGTCGGTGACGATCTCCAGCGTCTCGGTTCCAGTCGCCAGCTGCGCGGCCCCGAGCGTGAAGTCGGCGTCTTCGGCCAGCGTCACATCGAGGGCGATACGCCCGTATGTCGGACCGGCGGAAAGCACGCGCAGATCGAACGTGGCGCCCTTGCCGACCGAAATGGCGATATGGCGCGCGACGGCGTCCGAGCCGTCGAGGACGATCTGCAGCGTATCCTCGGCGCCATCGGCAACGGCGATCTCTTCGCGCGCGACGGGCCAGAGCGTACCGAGCGCGTCGATGTCGGAATAGCGGAAGTCTTCGTCCTTCCGGGTGGGAAGAGCGAGTTGGGTATTCATATCATACTTCCCCGTCATCCCCGCGAAGGCGGGGATCCCGCTTGTTCGCAAGGTTGAAATAAAGCGGGGCCCCCGCCTTCGCGGGGGCGACGGTAGAGGTCACCCCGTTTCGCATTACGCGACCACCGCCTCGTAGCCCTCGTCCTCGAGCTGATGCGCAAGCTCCGGACCGCCCGACTTGACGATGCGGCCGCCCGCGAGGACGTGCACGAAGTCCGGCTTCACGTAGTCGAGCAAGCGCTGGTAGTGGGTGATCAGCAGCACGGCCTTGTCGGGCGCGCGCATGATCGAGTTGATGCCCTCGCCGACCACGCGCAGCGCGTCGATGTCGAGGCCGGAGTCGGTCTCGTCGAGGATCGCCAGCTTGGGATCGAGAATGCCCATTTGCACCATCTCGGCGCGCTTTTTCTCACCGCCCGAAAAGCCCACGTTCACGGCACGCTTGAGCATGTCCATGTCCATCTTGAGCAGGCCGGCCTTTTCCTTGGCCAGCTTGAGGAATTCACCGCCCGAATAGGGTTCCTCGCCGCGCCCCTTGCGCTGGGCATTGGCCGCCTCGCGCAGGAACTGGACGAAGGAAACCCCGGGGATCTCGACCGGATACTGGAAGCCGAGGAACAGCCCCGCAGCCGCGCGCTCGTGCGGTTCGAGGTCGAGCAGGTTCTGCCCTGCGAACTCCACCGAACCGCCGGTGACTTCATACCCGGGGCGACCGCCGAGCGTGTAGCCGAGCGTCGACTTGCCCGCACCGTTCGGGCCCATGATGGCGTGGATCTCGCCCGGATTGATCTCGAGCGAAAGCCCCTTGAGGATGGGCTTGTCGGCCACATTGGCCTGAAGATTGTCGATCTTGAGCATGTGACGGACTTTCCAATTCATTCCGTTTTCATCCTGCCAAAGACCAATTTTGGTCAATATGGCGTTGATTCTATTGCGATCATTTTCAGCACAGGCTGCGTCGTATTCGTCGGTCAAACCTGCGGTAAACAGCCGCTCATTTACAGTCATCCCATCGAAAAGCTCTTTCGATGTCGTCACCCGTCAGCCCCCTCGAATGCAGGAGCGGGCGTGTTGGCAGTCTGGCCGCGACGCGCGGCGCGCTTGTCGAACGGCTTGTTCACTTCGGTGTTGATGGCCTTCACCACCGTGTCGATGTCGGTGAGCACCTCGGCATCGCTGAACCGCAGGACGCGGATGCCGACGTCGGCCAGCTTCTTGTCCTGCAGCGCGTCGACCTCGGCGTTGGAATCCGCGCCCGAAAGCGAAACGACGATCCAGCGCGAGGGGCAGGCGAAATCGACGATCGCCGATCCCACCACCGCCTGGCGCATGAAACGAACGCCGCCCAGCCGCGAGCCGGACAGTTCGGTCCAGAGCGCCTGCTGCGCCTCGGTCGGGTGACGGCGCAAGTCGCGGGCGCGTTCCTTGAGCTTTTCGAGCCGCGCACCGGTGACGTTGAACACGGCGCGGGCATCGGCCTTGGGCGCCGACGTGCTGCTCACGCCCAGAGTCTTGCGTTCCGACATCACCCCACACTCCCTTCAAGCGAAATGCCGAGCAGCTTCTGCGCCTCGACCGCGAATTCCATCGGCAATTGCTGCAGCACTTCCTTGGCGAAGCCGTTGACGATCAGGCCCACGGCTTCCTCCGTATCGAGGCCGCGCTGCATGGCGTAGAAAAGCTGGTCATCGCTGATCTTGCTGGTGGTCGCTTCGTGCTCGATCTGCGCGCTCGGGTTCTTCACTTCGATATAGGGCACGGTGTGCGCGCCGCAGTCCTTGCCCAGCAGCAGCGAATCGCACTGGGTGAAGTTGCGCACGTTCTCCGCGCCCGAGGCCACGCGCACGAGGCCGCGATAGGTGTTGTTCGACTTGCCGGCCGAAATGCCCTTGGAGATGATCGTCGAGCGCGAGCCCTTGCCATTGTGGATCATCTTGGTGCCGGTGTCGGCCTGCTGGAAATTGTTGGTGACCGCGACCGAATAGAACTCGCCCACCGAAGCCTCGCCGTTGAGCACGCAGCTGGGATACTTCCAGGTAATGGCCGAGCCGGTTTCGACCTGCGTCCACGAGATCTTCGAGCGCGCGCCCTGGCACAGACCGCGCTTGGTCACGAAGTTGTAGATGCCGCCCTTGCCTTCCTCGTTGCCGGGGTACCAGTTCTGCACCGTGGAATACTTGATCTCGGCGTCTTCCATCGCGACCAGCTCGACCACGGCGGCGTGGAGCTGGTTCTCGTCGCGCTGGGGGGCGGTGCAGCCTTCGAGATAGGAGACGTAGGCGCCCTTCTCGGCGACGATCAGGGTGCGTTCGAACTGGCCGGTGTTCTCGGCATTGATACGGAAGTAGGTGGAGAGCTCCATCGGGCAGCGCACGCCCTCGGGCACGTAGACGAACGTGCCGTCCGAAAAGACCGCGCAGTTCAGCGCCGCGAAGTAGTTGTCATGCTGCGGCACGACCTTGCCGAGCCACTTCTTCACCAGATCGGGATATTCGCGGATCGCTTCGGAGATCGAGCGGAAGATGACGCCCGCCTGCTCCAGCTCCTTGCGGAAGGTGGTGGCGACCGAAACCGAATCGAACACCGCATCGACCGCGACCTTGCGCGCGCCTTCCACGCCGGCGAGCACTTTCTGCTCTTCCAGCGGAATACCGAGCTTTTCGTAGACGCGCAGGATCTCGGGATCGACCTCGTCGAGGCTCTTGGGTCCGTCCTTCTTCTTGGGCGCGGCCCAGTAGTAGGCTTCCTGATAGTCGATCGGCGGCACCGAGAGCTTGGCCCAGTCCGGCGGGGTCATTTCCAGCCAGCGGCGATAGGCCTTGAGGCGCCATTCGAGCATCCATTCCGGCTCTTCCTTCTTGGCCGAAATGAAGCGCACGGTATCCTCGGACAGGCCCTTGGGCCCGAATTCCTGCTCGATATCGGAGGACCAGCCGTGCTCGTATTCGGCCGCACGCGCGGCAGCCTCGCGGGCCGCGGCATCACGTACTTCGGGAACGGTTTCTTCGGTCATTCGACTTCCTCGGCAAGCTGGGTCAGCGGCACATTCGCCAATGCGCCGCGCAAGGCCGCGTTCACGACGGGCCAATGGCTACGCACGTTGCAGGCACTCTCCAGCGTACAATCGTTTTTCTGTGCATCGAGACACGCGGTGAGCGCGATCGGCCCTTCCACGGCCTCGACGATGTCCGCCAGCGTTATCGCCGCCGGCGGTCGGGCAAGCTTGAGTCCGCCCCCGACACCGCGCGAAGAGCGCATCAGGCCGGCTGCGGAAAGCTTGCTCACCAGTTTCTGCACGGTCGGCGCCGGCAGCCCTGTCTCATCTGCGAGTTGCGCCGCCGAGACGCGCGCGCCACCACAATGCCGCGAGGCGGCAGTCATGATGACAACGGCATAATCGGCCATGCTGGACAGGCGCATAAGGCTACGTTTTCCGGACCCGCAGTTAAATCGGATTGATTCTTTCCGATTTCACCTAGTGCAGCCTCGCCGCGGTTTCAATGGGGTTTCCGGAGCCTTTCGGGAACCAATCGCCGTCGCGCGCAGTTCCCGGAATGAAAAAAGGCGGTTCCCGGCCGGGGCCGGAAACCGCCATCAAGGTAAGTAAGGAACTCGTGCGCATCCCGCTACGAGCCCTTCGGGTCGCAAGTTGTGTGTATGCGCCGGGCCAGGCGATTTATTGTACAATTGCGACAAGCTCGGCCAGTTCCGGCATGTTGCAACCGATTGTGTTCGCTCTTGTAATAAAATTATGCGCGCAAGAAGGAATTGAGCACCGCGTCGGCAGGGTTTATGCGCTGTGTCCGTGCTATATCCGCTGATCAGACCCGTCCTTTTCCGAATCGACCCTGAAAAGGCTCACGGCCTTTCCCTGAAAGCGCTGAAACTTGCCAAACCGACGCCTGCGCCGAAGCCGCTGCCGGGTCTGGCGATTCGCGTGGCCGGGATCGATTTTCCCAATCCCGTCGGCATGGCCGCAGGCTACGACAAGGATGCCGAAGCGCCCGACGCGCTGCTGGAGCTCGGTTTCGGCTTTACCGAAGTCGGTTCGATCACCCCCCTGCCCCAGGCCGGCAACCCCAGGCCGCGGCTGTTCCGGCTGGTGGAAGACCGTGCCGTGATCAACCGCATGGGCTTCAACAACGGCGGGGCCGAGGCCGCTCTCACCCGCATCAAGGCGCGTGCCGGCCGCCCCGGCGTGCTCGGCATCAACATCGGAGCCAACAAGGATTCGCCGGACCGGATCGCCGACTACGCGAAGATGGCTGCACTGATGGCCCCGCACGCGAGCTATCTGGCGGTGAACATTTCAAGCCCGAACACGCCGGGCCTGCGCGCGCTTCAGGACGAATCGGCGCTCACCGGCCTGCTCGATGCCGTGATCGAGGCGCGCGACACGGTCTGCGGAGACACCGCACCGCCCGTCTTCCTCAAGGTCGCGCCCGATCTGGAGCCGGCCGATATCGATGCCATCGCCCGCATCGCGATCGACAAGGCGCTCGGCGCCCTGATCGTTTCCAACACGACGATTTCGCGCCCGCCGCTCGCCTCGCCGCATGCCGGTGAGACCGGCGGCCTCTCGGGCGCCCCGCTGCGCGACCTTGCCCAGCAGCGCCTGCGCGACTTCCGCAAGGCAACCGGCGGTGCAGTGCCGCTGGTCGGCGTGGGCGGGATCGCCAATGCCGAGGATGCCTGGGCACGCATTCGTGCCGGCGCCAGTCTGGTTCAGCTTTACAGCGCCATGGTCTACGAAGGCCCGGGCATTGCCCGCGCGATCTGCAAGGGGCTGGTCGACCTGATGCACCGCGACGGTTTCACCAGTCTCGCCGAAGCCGTGGGAACCGAATAAGACACAGAGAAAGCCACGGTTGCCGCAACCTTCCCCCCCGCCTAGACGTTCGAGTGCAAAAGAGGGGATGTAGAGAGGCGCCATGGACCTCGCCGAATTCGACAAGAGCCCGAACCTCGTCTCGCTGTTCCTGAAGCGAGCCGAAAGCCGCGGAAACGCGCCCATGCTTTGGGCCAAGCGCGAGGGCGAATGGGTGTCGCTGAGCTGGGCCGAGGTCGCCCGTCGCGTCTGCCTGCTCGCCGCGTCGCTGCGCCGGATGGGGCTGCAACCGGGCGACCGCGTGCTGATCGTTTCGGAAAACCGGCCCGAATGGTGTCTGGCAGACCTCGCGATCATGGCCGCGGGCTGCGTGACGGTGCCCACCTACACCACCAACACGACCCGCGATCACGTCCATATCCTCGAGAATTCCGGCGCGCGCGCGGCAATCGTCTCCAGCGCCAAGCTGGCCAAGGCGCTGCTGCCGGCCATCGTCCAGACCGACATGTGCCGTCACGTCGTGAGCATGGAGCCGCTGAACCCGATGCAGGGCGGCACGTTCACGCATTACGACTGGGACACCCTGCTGGAAGGCGATTCGCTGCAGGCCCGCGCCGACGTCGAGGCACAACTGGTCTCGATGGAGCGCGACCACCTCGCCTGCATCATCTACACCAGCGGTACGGGCGGTGCCCCGCGCGGCGTGCGCCAGCACCACGGCATGCTGCTTTCCAACGTCGCCGGGGCCGCGCAGATCATCGAGGAAGACTTCGGCTGGAGCGAGGACGAGACGTTCCTCTCATTCCTCCCGCTAAGCCACGCCTACGAACATACCGGCGGCCAGTTCCTTCCGATCGCGCTGGGCGCTCAGATCTACTACGCCGAAGGTCTCGACAAGCTCGCCGCCAATATCGAGGAAACGCGCCCGACCATCATGGTCGTGGTGCCACGGCTCTTCGAGGTCCTGCGCACCCGCATCATCAAGCAGATCGAGAAGCAGGGCAGCACGGCCAAACGCCTGCTCGACACCGCGATGGGCATTGCCGAACGCAAGGAGGAAGGCCGCCGGCGCCTCCTCGACTATCCGCTCAACCTGCTGGTCGAACGCACCTTGCGGCCCAAGGTCCGGGCCAAGTTCGGCGGCCGGATCAAGGCGCTGGTTTCGGGCGGCGCACCGCTCAACCCCGAGATCGGCAGCTTCTTCGATGCCATGGGCCTCACGCTGCTGCAGGGCTACGGCCAGACCGAGGCCGGCCCGATCATCAGCTGCAACCGCCCGGCTGCAGGCGTGAAGTTCGATACGGTCGGGCCGCCGATGCGCGGCGTCGACGTGTGCATTGCCGAGGATGGCGAGATCCTGGTGCAGGGTGAGCTGGTCATGTCCGGTTACTGGCAGAACGAGGCGGCGAGCGCGAACGTCCTGCGGTTCGAGACCGGCTCGGGCACCTGGCTGCACACCGGCGACATCGGCCACTTCGACGAAAAGGGCCGCATCTGCATCACCGATCGCAAGAAGGACATGATCGTCAACGACAAGGGCGACAACGTCTCTCCGCAGAAGGTCGAATCGATGCTGACGCTCCAGCCGGAGATCGCGCAGGCCATGGTTTCGGGCGACCGCCGCCCCTACATCGTCGGCCTGATCGTGCCTGACCCGGAATGGATGCAGCAGTGGGCTGGCGACAACGGCAAGCCCGCCGAGATTTCGCAACTGCGGGACGACACCGAATTCCGCAGCGCTGTCCGCGCCGCCATCGACCGCGTCAACGTCCACCTCTCGGTCGTCGAGAAAGTCCGTCAGTTCACCTTCGCCGATGAACCCTTCACGATCGAAAACGAGGAAATGACGCCGAGCCTGAAGATCCGGCGGCACAAGCTGAAGGAGCGCTACGGC
Source organism: uncultured Novosphingobium sp. (assembly GCA_965140495.1). GTDB lineage: Bacteria > Pseudomonadota > Alphaproteobacteria > Sphingomonadales > Sphingomonadaceae > Novosphingobium. The sequence continues at coordinate 333,157 of OZ223239.1, forward strand.
GCGCGCATGGACGGGTTGTACAAAAGCAAATCAGACTGATTTATATATTTAAATCAGTTAGATAGCACCACCCGTCAAGCGCTGGCAGATCAGATCCAACTGGTCCAGCGTGGTGTAGCGGATCGTCACCGCACCCGATTTTGGATCGGCATCGGCACTGATCTTCACCGGCAGGCCGAGGAATTCCTCTAGATGGCTCTGCACGGCAGCGATGTCCGCGTCATCGGCAGGGTTGCGCGCGGTGCGGGCACGGCGCGGCGCGGCATCGCCCCGCTGCTTCTTGCGCACCTGTTTTTCGACTTCGCGTACCGACATCTGCTTGGCGATTGCAGCCTCGGCGATCTCCTCGGCGTCGTCGCAGCCGATCAGCGCGCGGGCATGGCCCATCGACAACTCGCCCTTTTCGACGAAGTCGATCACGCCTTCGGGCAGCGCCAGCAAGCGCTGGAAGTTGGCGACGTGGCTGCGGCTCTTGTCGACCATCCGGGCGATTTCGGCCTGGGTCATGCCTTCCAGCTCCGCGAGCCGGTTGTAGGCGCGCGCCTCCTCGATGGGATTGAGATCCTCGCGCTGAAGATTCTCGATCAGCGCCAGAGCCATGACATCGCGCTCGGAGAGGTCGCGAACCAGCGCGGGAATTTCGTGCAGCCGCGCTTTCTGCGCCGCCCGCCAGCGGCGTTCACCGGCGACGAGCTGATAACGGCCATTGTCGGCGGGGCGCACGATGATCGGCTGGATCACCCCGCGCTGCGAAATCGACGCCGCCAGTTCTTCCAGCGCGTTCTCGTCGAAGATGCGGCGCGGCTGGTCGGGGTGCGGCGTAATGTCGGCAATCGCCAGTGTCATCAGCCCGGTCGCACGAGACGGCGCCGAAGCGCGTTCACCCGAAGCGCCCTGTGCCAGCGGCTCCTCGCGACGCGATTCGCCGAGCAGCGCGCCGAGCCCCCGGCCCAGCCCTTTCGACTTCTGACGCGACGGAGCGTTCGTGCGGGTGACCGATTCGTCGCTCATGCCGCTTTCCTCTTCTCGGGCAGTCGGGTGATCAGTTCGCGGGCCAGCGCCATGTAGGCACGGCTGCCGGCACAGGCGTGATCGTAGATCAGCGCCGGCACGCCATGGCTCGGCGCTTCGGACAAGCGTACGTTGCGCGGAATGGTCGTTTCAAAGACGAGCTGTCCCAGGCACGAGCGCACGTCCTCGGCCACCTGGTCGGTCAGACGATTGCGGCGGTCGAACATGGTCAGCGCAATACCGATGATCCCGAGATCGGGATTGAAGCGCTGCTGCACCCGGTCGACGGTCTGGAGCAATTGGCTCAACCCTTCCAGCGCGAAGAACTCGCACTGCAGCGGCACCAGCAGGGTATCGGCAGCCGTCAGCGCGTTGAGCGTCAGCAGACCCAGCGACGGCGGGCAGTCGATCAGGCAGACGTCGTAGCCGAGATCGCCGCGCAGCGCGTCCTGCAGACGGTGCGCACGATCGTCCTCGTTGACCAGTTCGACTTCGGCACCGGACAGGTCCACCGTTGCCGGCAGCAGGTCAAGACCGGGAATGCGGGTCGGCATCACGCAATCGGCAACCGGTGTCCGATCGACCAGCACATCGTAGGAAGAGGCATCGCGTTCGGATGCGGACACGCCGATCCCGGTGGAGGCATTGCCCTGCGGATCGAGGTCGATCATCAGGGTCTTCCAGCCGGTCGCCGCAAGCGCGGTCGAAATGTTGATGGCGGTCGTCGTCTTCCCGACCCCGCCCTTCTGGTTGGCAATGGCAATCCGGATCACTTGGTCTTGTCCTTCCTGCCGGCCAGTGTGCCGACAATAATGCCTGCCTGCGGGTCCGTCAGGGACTGTTCCACGTGGAACACATGCCGCCACTTGCGAAGGTCATCCAATTCTTGCTGTGCAGAGCGCCCTTTGGGCAACAGCCAGATGGTGTCAGTTGTGGAAAATCGTGCAGATAATGGCAGCAAACGATCCAAAGGTGCAAATGCACGTGCCGATATGACCGAAACCTGACGTGTTTCGACCATTTCGAGACGTTGCCCGAGGACCTGCGCCTTATCCAGACCCATCGCGATTCGCGCACGGTCGAGCCATTCGATTCGCCGCTTGCGTGATTCGACCATCAGGACTTCGCATTCCGGTCGCAACGCCGCGATGACGAGACCGGGGAACCCCGCCCCCGTTCCGAGGTCGAGCCATGGGCCCGGCGTTTCACGTGGAACATGCGGCAGAAGCTGGGCGCTATCGACGATATGCCGAAGCCAGACCTGATCGAGGCTTGCCGCCGAGACGAGGTTCTGGCGCTGGTTCTCTTCGGCCAGCATGGCGCAGAGCAGTTCAAGCCGCTCGAGGGCAGCACTGTCGCATTCGGGCAGTGCCTGCAGCCAGGCCCGTGCCTCTTCCTCCGATTCGATCACGCGGCCTCCCGCCGGGCATGGACCAGCAGCGCCGCCAGCGCCGCAGGGGTGATACCGGGGATGCGCCCCGCCGCTGCCAGCGTCGCCGGCCGGGCCTTGCTCAGCCGCTCGACCATTTCACGCGAAAGGCCCGGAATTGCCTCGTAGGGGAAGTGGTCCCCCAGCGGCAGCGCTTCGCTCGCCCGCAGGTCGCGCAGCTCGCGCTCCTGCCGTTCAAGGTAGGGCGCATAGGCCGCATCCTCGGCCATCTCCTCGGCGAGGTCGCGATCCGTGAGGAGATCGTCCTTGAGCCACGGGGTAAGCCCTTCGAGGTCGACGCCGCCGAAGCGCAGCCACTCGCGCAGCGGCAGCCGGCCGGCATCGGTACGCACCGGCAGTCCGGCACTGGCCAGATCGTTCGCGGAGACCGGCACGTCCAGCGCTTCGCCCAGAGCCTGCTTGGCTTCCTCGCGCCGTTCGAACCAGGCCTTGCGTTCAGGGCCCACTGCCCCCGCTTCCAGCGCCAGCGGCGTGAGCCGGCTCGTGGCGTTGTTGGCGCGGAGACGCAGCCGGTACTCGGCGCGCGCGGTGAGCATGCGGTAGGGTTCGCTCACGCCGTGCAGCGTGAGGTCGTCGATCATCACCGCCATGTAGCTGTTGGCCCGGTCGATGGCTGGCGCCTGCTTGCCCAGCACATCCGCAGCCGCGTGCATGCCGGCGACCAGCCCCTGCGCTGCCGCCTCCTCGTATCCGGTAGTGCCGTTGATCTGGCCGGCGCAATAGAGGCCGCGCATCTCGCGCAACTCGAGGCTGGTGCGCAGCGCGCGCGGGTCGATGTGATCGTACTCGACGGCATAGCCCGGCACGACCATCTCGACCGTCTCCAGCCCTTCCATGGTGCGCAGCATGGTCAGTTGAACGTCGGCCGGGAGCGATGTGCTGATGCCGTTGGGATAGACGAGGTGCGTGTCGAGACCTTCGGGCTCGAGGAAGATCTGGTGCCCGTCGCGATCGGCGAAGCGGTGGATCTTGTCCTCGATCGAAGGGCAATAGCGTGGCCCCTGTGCCCCGATCGCGCCGGAGAAAAGCGGCGAGCGATGGAGGTTGTCGCGGATGACATCGTGGCTGCGCGGGTTGGTCCGGGTGATCGCGCAGAAGACCTGCGGATTGACCCGGCCCAACCCCATGGCGGACATCGTCCACATCTCGCCGTCGGAAGGCTGCTCGCCGAGCCGGGCCCAGTCGATGGTGCGGCCATCGAGACGCGGCGGGGTGCCGGTCTTGAGGCGGGCCATCGGCAGCTCCGCCTCGCGCATCTGCGCGGCCAGCCGCTGCGCGGAGGCCTCGCCGATGCGGCCACCGACAATGCGCTCCTCCCCCCGAAACAGCGTGCCGCCGAGAAAGGTGCCGGTGCACAGGACGACCGCGCGGGCCATCAGCCGCGTGCCGTCGGCGAGGTCGATACCGACCACCCTGCCCCCTTCGAACGCCAGCGCCGCCGCTTCGCCGGCCACGAGAGTCAGATCCCCCTGCACCTTAAGCAACCGGTGGATGGCGGCCTTGAACAGCGTGCGGTCGGCCTGAACGCGCGGCCCCTGAACCGCGCTGCCCTTCGAGCGGTTGAGCATGCGGTAGTGGATCGCCCCGGCATCCGCGGCGCGGCCGATCAGTCCGCCGAAGGCATCGACCTCGCGCACGAGATGGCCCTTACCCAAGCCGCCGATCGCCGGGTTGCAGCTCATCGCGCCGATGGCATCGAGATCGAAGCTTACGAGTGCGACGCGCGCGCCCATGCGCGCAGCAACAGCCGCCGCCTCGCAGCCGGCATGGCCGCCGCCGATCACGATCACATCGAAGGAATGCATGCGCGGCCCTTACTCCACAGCGAGATTCGCGTCAAAGCACCATGGCACGTTTCACGTGAAACTTTGGCCCTACGGTGCGCGGCTCCACAACCGCTCGTGTCGAGCGAAGTCGAGACACGCCAGACCTGTGCTATCCGTGTCTCGACTTCGCTCGACACGAACGGACCCGCCAGCGCCCTATTTCCCGATGCAGAAGCGGCCGAAGAGGGCGTCGAGCATGTCCTCGGTCGTGGCTCGCCCGATCAGGGCATCGAAAGCCACCCGAACCAGACGCAGCGCTTCGGCCACCAGCAGGGGATCGGTCTCAAGCCGGGCATCGCGCAAGGCTCCTTCGGCCTGCACCAGCAGGGCATGCTGCCGCTGGTTGAGCGCCGCTTCCCCCGGTTTGGGCATAGCCTGCCGTGCCGTCTCGATCAGATCGGTCCGGAGCGCGTCGATTCCTTCACCGGTGACCGCCGACACCCGATGACGCGGAGCGGACTTGGCATCGGCATCATCCCGGTCGGACTGCGCCGCGATCTCCCAGGCTGCGTCCGGCCCCTCCCCTTCGGGCCCGAGCCACAGGGCCAGGTCGGCACTTTCCAGCGCGGCACGGGCGCGGGCGATACCGATCACCTCGATCTCGTCTCCGGAGTCGTCGTGCAGGCCCGCCGTGTCGGCGAAGACGAATGGCACGCCGCCGATCGCCACCGCCCGCGTCAGAACGTCGCGCGTGGTTCCGGCGAGCGGTGCGGTGATGGCCGCCTCATCCTCGACCAGCGCATTGAACAGGGTGCTCTTGCCGGCATTGGGCGGCCCTGCCAGCACCACCCGAAACCCCTCGCGCAACGTCTCCGCGCGAGGGCGCGCAAGCCAGTCGGAGACTTCACCCGCCAAGGCATCGAGCCGCGCGATGAAGTCCGGCGGCAAGTCGGCAACGTCGTCCTCGTCTCCGAAATCGAGCACGGCTTCCACGGCAGCCGACGCGGCCAGTGCCCTGTCGCGCCATTCTTCGATCTGCCGAGAGAACGCGCCTCCCGCCATGGCGAGAGCAGCGCGGCGCTGCAGGTCGGTTTCGGCGGAGAGCAGGTCGGCCAGCCCTTCGGCCTCGGCGAGGTCGATCCGGCCATTGGCAAAAGCCCGGCGGGTGAATTCTCCCGGGACCGCACGGCGCAAGCCGGGCAGGTCCGCGAGCGTGGCTTCCACTGCCGCCACGACCGCCCTGCCCCCGTGCAGATGCAGTTCGGCCAGATCCTCGCCGGTGGCCGTGCGCGGTCCCGGGAACCATAGCACGAGCGCCTGATCGAGCACTGTTCCACGTGGAACACGCAGGGTCCGGTAACTCGCCATGCGCGGCTTCGGCAGGTCGCCCGCCAGTGCCGCCAGCGCCTCGCCGGCTTGCGGCCCGCTGATCCGGACCACGGCGATAGCCGCAGGCGGCGACCCGCTCGACAGCGCGAAAATGGTATCGGCCATGATGCTGCAACAGGCTCGCGAAGTGGAGCCGTCCCGAGACTACTTGTCGTTCTTGGACTTACCCGACGGCGTGTTGCCGCCGCTCATCGCCATGGCCACGCCGCTTTCGAGGAACTGCTGGAACATCTTCAGGCCGAATTCGCCCATCGGCGCAATCTGCTTGGTCAGTTCCTGAAGCTGATCGAAATTGCCGGCGCCCTTCATGGCGTTGGTCAGGGCATCGACATAGACGTCGTTGGCCTTGGTAACATCGGGCAGACCAAGAAAACGCCGGGCCTCTTCAGGCGAACATTCGACCTCGACATTGACCTTCATTCAGCGTCTCCCGCGGGATTTCTTTGACATAGCTGACACATGCACTTCACAAAGTCCAATGCAAGTGCCTAACAAGCCTGAAACCCGATTCAGGCCAAACCCGCTTCAGGAGAGACCCCCATGGCGACGACGAACACCGAAATCCCCACGCTCGACGGCGACGGCATGATCCCGGCCTACGTGGCGAAGCCCGAAGGCACCCCGCGCGGGGCGATCATCGTGCAGCAGGAAGTGTTCGGTGTCGATGCCGGCATCCGCAAGAAGGCCGACGGCTGGGCCGCCAAGGGCTACCTCGCCGTCGCGCCCGATGCCTTCTGGCGCCAGGAGCCGGGCGTCGAACTCGATGCCGACAAGCCCGAGGAATTCCAGAAGGCCATCGACTTCATGATGAAGCACGACTTCGATCTGGGCATCCGCGACCTCGAAGCGGTGATTCACTGGATCCGCCGCGAACAAGGCGTGCCCAAGGTCGGCCTCGTCGGCTACTGCATGGGCGGCAAGGTCGCCTACATGGTCGCTGCCCGCACCGACATCGACGCCACGGTCGGCTACTACGGCGTCGGCATCGACCAGATGCTGGGTGAGAAGCACGCGATCGCCAAGCCGCTCATGCTTCACGTGCCCACCGCCGACGGCTTCGTTCCGCCCGAAGCACAGAAGGCCATGCACGAAGGTCTCGACGATCACCCGCGCGTGACGCTCTACGACTACGAAGGTCTCGACCACGGCTTTGCCGCCGAGATCGGATCGCGCCGCGACGAGGCCGGGGCCACGCTCGCCGACGAACGAACCGAAGCCTTCTTCAAGGAGCACATCGGCTAAACCGGCATGTCGCTTATCCCGCGTTATGTCGTGCCGCTGGCGGTCGTGGTGCTCACGGCCGCCTGCTGGTTCGTCGCACCCTTGCGCTGGGCGCTGGTGCTGTTCGTCCCGATCCTGCTGATCACGCTCTGGGACTTCCTGCAGAACCGCCACGCGCTGCGCCGCAACTATCCGCTGATCGCCCGCGTGCGGTGGCTCTTCGAAGACCTGCGCCCGTTCCTGCGCGCCTATATCGTCGAAAGCGACCGCGAGGGCCGCCCGTTCAACATCGATGAACGCGCGCTCGTCTACGCCCGCGCCAAGGGCGATATCTCGACCCATCCGATGGGCACCGAACTCGATGTCTATTCGGACGAGTACGAGTGGCTGGGCCATTCGATCGCCCCGAACGAGGAAGCCCCGAAAAGCTGGCACGTGCGCGTCGGCGGCGAGGCATGCACCAAGCCCTACGACAGCGCCCTGCTCAATATCTCCGCGATGAGCTTCGGCTCGCTCTCCGCCAATGCCATCGAGGCCCTGAACAAGGGCGCGGCCATCGGCGGGTTCGCGCACGACACCGGCGAAGGATCGATCAGCCGCTATCACCGCAAGCACGGCGGCGACCTGATCTGGGAACTGGGCAGCGGCTATTTCGGCTGCCGCCACAAGGACGGCCGCTTCAATCCCGAACTCTTCGCCGAACAGGCGCAGGACGACCAGGTGAAGATGGTCGAGATCAAGCTGAGCCAGGGCGCCAAGCCCGGGCACGGCGGCATGCTGCCCGGCGCCAAGGTTACGCCCGAGATCGCCGCCGCGCGCAAGGTCGATGTCGGGGAGGACTGCATCTCACCGCCGGCCCATTCCGCCTTTTCGACGCCGATCGAGCTGCTGCAGTTCGTAGCGCAGCTGCGCGAACTGTCCGGCGGCAAACCGGCAGGCTTCAAGCTGTGCGTCGGCCAGCCGCACGAGATCATGGCGATCGTGAAGGCCATGATCGAAACCGACATCACCCCGGACTTCATCGTCGTCGATGGCGCCGAGGGCGGAACCGGCGCTGCGCCGCAGGAGCTGACCGACAACGTCGGCATGCCCTTGCGCGAAGGCCTGATCCTGGTGCGCAACGCCTTGGTAGGCGCCAACCTCAAGCATCGGGTACGCATCGGTGCCTCGGGCAAGGTCCATTCGGGCGCCGGCATGGCCCGCTCGTTCGCGCTCGGTGCGGACTGGTGCAATGCCGCGCGGGCCTTCATGTTCTCGCTGGGCTGCGTCCAGTCGATGAAGTGCCACACCGGCGAATGCCCGACCGGCGTCGCCACCCAGGTGGACTGGCGGCAGAAAGGCCTGGTGGTCGATGACAAGGCGGAGCGCGTCGCCCGCTTCCAGTACGAGACGCTGAAGTCGCTGCGCGAGATCGTCGTCGCCATGGGCTACGACAATCCCTGGCAGCTGACCCAGCACGACATGTACCAGCGCATCGACAGCGCCAAGGCCGGCCCGCTCGACGAAGTCTATCGCTTCGTGCAGCCGGGGCAGCTTTTGGAAGATCCTGACTCGACGCACTATGCGCACGCCTGGCGCGTTTCACGTGCGGAAACTTTCCGTCGCGTGAATTAACACTAAATTTCAAAGGATTGATTGGATATGCCAGAGGGATACCGCATCGTCGTGAAGGCCCACGGCGGTCCCGAAGTGCTTGAACGGGAAGACTTTACGGTCCCCTCCCCCGGTACGGGCGAGATCCTGATCGAGACCGAGGCGGTAGGCCTCAACTTCATCGATACCTATTACCGCAAGGGCCTCTATCCCGATGCCCTGCCGATCCATCTCGGGTCCGAAAGCGTGGGGCGGATCGTCGCGCTGGGCGACGGCGTGAGCGGCTTTGCCGTGGGAGAGCGCATCGGCACCACCCAGAACGGCGGCGCCTATTCCACGCATCGGCTGATCCCGGCCGACAAGGCGATTCGCGTTCCCGAAGGCGTGGCGCCGGAAACGGCCGCCGCGGTCATGCTGAAGGGGCTGACGGCCTGCTATCTGGCCGAGGACACCTATCCCGCCGCCGCGGGCCAGACCGCGCTCGTGCACGCCGCTGCCGGCGGGGTGGGATCGCTGCTGGTCCCCTGGCTGGTCGACAAGGGCGTGACCGTGATCGCCCATTCGGGAACCGCGGAAAAGGCCGCACAGGTGCCCGCGCAGCACTCGCTTCATGTCCCCTTCGAGGACCTGCCCGAATCGGTTCACGCCATCACCGGCGGCGCGCTGTGCGATGTCGTTTACGACGGCGTCGGCGCCGCATCGTGGGAGGCATCGCTCGCCTGCCTGCGCCGCAGGGGCATGATGGTCAGCTACGGCAATGCCTCGGGCGCGGTACCGCCGATCTCGCTGCTCGACCTGATGCGCGGGGGCTCGCTCTATACCACGCGCCCTACCCTCGCCGACTACATCGCAACGCCCGAGATGCTGGCGGCAAGCGCGAAAAAGCTGTTCGACCGTATCGCCAGCGGCGTGCTCCAGCCGAAGATCGGCCAGACCTACAAGCTGGAAGATGCGGCCCAGGCCCATCGGGCGCTGGAGAACCGCGAAACCACCGGCTCGACCGTGCTGATCCCGTAAGCGGGCTTTCCTACCGGCGGGGAGCCTGTCACCATCGACGGGCTCCTTGTCATCGTCGGCAGAAACGCGAAACGCGCCGGTTCTTCACCGGCGCGTTCCACGTAATACATTGAATAAACAGGTTATTGTGAAACTTTCACAACGTCCACGTGGACAATGTTTGTGAAGTTTCAGGCCGCTTCCTTCTCGATGAACTCGGGATAGAAGCTCGGCTCGCGGGCGGACCAGCCCGGCGCCGTGGCCGCCGCTTCGCTGATCGAGTGGAGCAGCATCTTGCGGCGATCCGGGCGGATCTGCGGCAGGGCCCCCGCCCCGCAGAAAGCCCCGGGAAGCCACGGACGGGTCCAGGCACCGAGCAGGCGCTCGTAAAGGAAGCGGAAGGCCGAGAAGCTGCTCAGCTTTTCCTGCGCAAGGTCGAAAGCGGCCATGCGGACCAGCTTGCCCATGAATACCTCGATGTCGTCGAAACCGACGTCATCCGGGTTCATCACACGCAGGGCCTTGAGATCCTGATAGGCAACGTACTGCTTGCGAATCGATGCCGATTCGGCCTCGTCGCGCGCCCAGAGCTTGAAGGCATCCTGACGGCCGAGACCGATGTCGAGGCTGCGCCGGATGTAGCGCTGCTCGCAGGATGTGAAGCTCGCGAACTCGCGCAGTTCGCTGATTGTCAGAGTTGCTGTGCCCGCATAAGTCATGGCCGTGTACCCCCGTGACCTTCTTTAACTGTGACTCGAAGGAACCCCCCTTCGCGATTCGCAGTTAACCATTCCGGCGGTTACGAACCCGTTAACTATGCAAACGTTTGTGTACTACGTATGCGGTAAGCATTTGGAAATAAACGGATTAACCATCGCATCGCGCGGAATTACGGCGATAATCCCCGTTCATACGCGCCCAGGGCTTAACACCGGCGGGGAACAGAGAGCCTGTCGAAGGCGCGATGCACGCACAAATCCTAAGGGGTTTGCGCAGGCGCGTTTACCAAGGCCCCCTGCCCTCTTGCCGCGACTCAGATGAGTCCGGCCAGCGGGCTGGAAGGATCGGCATAGCGCCGCGTCGCCATCCGGCCGGCGAGATAGGCATCGCGGCCCGCCTGCACCGACAGCTTCATGGCGCGGGCCATGCGAAGCGGGTCCTTGGCTTCGGCGATTGCCGTGTTCATCAGCACGCCGTCACAGCCGAGTTCCATCGCGACAGCCGCATCCGAAGCCGTGCCGACCCCGGCATCGACGAGCACCGGCACATTCGCACCCTCGACGATCAGACGCACGGTCACCTTGTTCTGGATGCCGAGCCCCGAACCGATCGGCGCACCCAGCGGCATGATCGCGACCGCGCCGGCTTCCTCGAGCTGCTTGGCGGCGATCGGATCGTCGACGCAGTAGACCATCGGCGCGAAGCCTTCCTTGGCCAGAACTTCGCAGGCCTTCAGCGTCTCGCGCATGTCGGGATAGAGCGTGCGGGCCTCGCCCAGCACTTCCAGCTTCACCAGATCCCAGCCGCCGGCCTCGCGCGCCAGCCGCAGCGTGCGGATCGCGTCATCGGCCGTGAAGCACCCGGCCGTGTTGGGCAGATAGGTGATCTTCTTCGGGTCGATGAAGTCGGTGAGCATCGGCGCCTTGGGATCCGAGATGTTCACGCGGCGCACCGCCACGGTCACGATCTCGGCGCCGCTCGCCTCCACGGCAGCCGCGTTCTGTTCGAAGTCCTTGTACTTCCCGGTCCCCACGATCAGGCGCGAAGTGAACGTGCGCCCGGCAACGGTCCAGGTGTCGGCGGTGTCGGCGGTGGCGGCAGGGGTATCGGTCAAGGTTCGCATCCTTTCGGGAGCGCAGCGGTTCTAAGGAAAGGCGGGAAGCGCGGCGGGCTCAGCCACCGCCTACGAAATGGACGATCTCCAGCACATCGCCATCGGCAAGCGCCATATCGGCCAGCGTCGAGCGCGGCGCGATCTCGGCATTGTGCTCCACCGCGACCTTCTGCGGATTGAGGCCAAGGCTTTCGACCAGATCGGCAATCGTCGCACCGGCAGCGATGCGGCGCATTTCGCCATTCACGGTCAGTTGGAGTTCGCCTGAGGTTTCTGGAGCCATGCCCCGCAGATAGCGTTCAGCAGCCTACGTGCAAGTTCCGAATATGCGCGAAAGCGACGAGCGAGACGCCGAGCACGGTCAGCACCGCCTCGGGAAGGCCGTGGCCCACGGCAATCGCCGCCGCCATCAGCGCAAGACCAAGCCCGCCGATCAGCAGAGGACCAAGCCGCCCGTGACGCATGACACCGAAGCCCAGCGAAACGAGGCCGACAGCCAGCGCCAGAACCAGACCGTAGCGGTGAATGGCCGGCGACATCAGCACACCGCCGCCCAGCCCCAGAGCGCCGACAAGGACCACGCCGAGCACGCAATGCACCATGCACAGGCCGCTCAGGAGAATACCTGCCCGGTCCAGCCGGTCCCGAATCGCTATGATGGCACTGCGCATGCCGATGCAGATATGTAATGTTGTAACATCATTCAAGCCCGTCCCGCACCGGAGCGGTCGAAATCACAGCCCTTGCACATTGCGCCATGAAATCGCAGGAAATGCGTCCATGAAAGTCGAACACCCATGAAAGTCACCGACGGTCGCCCCCTGATCGGTACAACCGACGACATTACCCCCATGGTCCGCTGGCTTCAGATCGTGGCCGCGCTCGTTATCCTGATCGTGGCCGTCGGCGGGATTACCCGGCTTACCGAATCCGGTCTTTCGATCACGCAATGGAAGCCGATCACCGGCGCCATTCCGCCGCTGACCCATGCCCAGTGGCAGGCCGAGTTCGCCGATTACCAGAAGATCCCGCAATATCTGGACATCAACGGTCCCGCCGGGATGACGCTGGCGCAGTACAAGTTCATCTATTTCTGGGAATGGGTTCATCGCCTGCTCGCCCGGATCATCGGCCTGGCCTTCGCCCTTCCGCTGGCATGGTTCTGGTACAAGCGCACGATTCCGCTGGGCTACAAGCCGCGCCTGCTCGCGCTGCTCGCGCTGGGCGGGCTTCAGGGCGCCGTGGGCTGGTGGATGGTCTCCTCCGGGCTTACCCCCGAAGCCGCCGACCGCGTAAGCCACTTCCGCCTTGCCGCACACCTCCTGGTCGCATTGACGACGCTGGGCGGCCTCGTCTGGACGGCACTCGATCTGAAGAACCTGCGTGTGGGTGAACCGCCGGTCCACATCACCCGGTTCGGTGTCGTGACGCTCCTCGTGCTGCTGTTCCAGCTGCTCATGGGCGCCATGGTAGCAGGCATGCGCGCCGGGTATGTCGCCGGAGCCGGCTGGTTCAGCCTCGATGCCTGGCCGCTCATGCAGGGGCGTTTCTTTCCCGAAGGCATCGACTGGTCCGGCGGGTTTTTCCATGCGCTGTTCAACGATCCCTATCTCACGCATTTCGTTCATCGCTGGTGGGCCTGGGTCGTCGTCGCCGTGCTGATCGTGATGGCCCGCCGCCTGCGCGACCGGCGCCAGCGCATCATTTCCGTGGCCATTCACATGGCATTCGGCTTCCAGATCATTCTCGGCATCTCCACCATATGGTCGGGCGTGGCGCTCTGGCTCGCGGTAGCCCACCAGTTGTGCGGCGCGCTGCTGGTCGCGGCCACGGTATGGGGTGCCCATGCCCTGGGCCGGCGGGATCCGGTGAACCTGCTCAGCGCGCCATGACGCAAGCCGCGCTCATCTGGTGCCCCTTCCCCGATGAAGAGGCGGCGCTTGCAGCCATCAACACGCTGCTCGACGAACGGCTGATCGCGTGCGGCAATGTCCTGCCCGCCATGACCTCGATGTTCGCGTGGAACGGGCAGAAGGACATGGCGCGGGAAAACGGCGCCCTGTTGAAGACGAATGCCGAGCTTCTGGAGCAGGCCATAGACCGGCTGGCCGACATCCATCCCTACGACGAACCTGCGGTCGTCGGATGGCAATGCGATTCAGCGGCAATGGGAACGCTCGATTGGCTGGGCGCGATCGCCGGATAGACCTTACGGTATCATATTACCTCTCTGGAAATCCGCAGTCAGCTTGACTTACACGCCCATTTCGACGAATTGGCCGCCTTCCCGCGCGGTGGGAGATTCGCGAATCCATGTGATTCTCACGGCGTGCGCACGAAATTAAGGGATAGACCAGCCATGAAGGCGCTTACGAAGGTCACCCGGTCGATCAAACCGGCCGAGGTGGAAAAGAAGTGGCATCTGATCGATGCCGAAGGTCTGGTGGTTGGCCGCCTCGCGGTCGTGATCGCCGATCTGCTGCGCGGCAAGCACAAGCCGAGCTACACCCCGCACGTCGATTGCGGCGACCATGTCGTCGTCATCAACGCCGAAAAGGTCCGCTTCACCGGCAACAAGCTGAAGCAGCAGACCTACTACAAGCACACCGGCTATGCCGGCGGCATCAAGGAAATCACCGCGGACAAGGTTCTCGCCGGTCGCTTCCCCGAGCGCGTGCTCGAGAAGGCCGTTGAGCGCATGATCCCGCGCGGCCCCCTCGGCCGTGACCAGATGCGCGCCCTGCACGTCTATGCCGGTTCCGAGCACCCGCATGGCGGTACGCAGCCGGAGCCCCTCGACGTCGCTTCCATGAGCCGTAAGAACAAGGTGGGCGCATAATGTCCGAGAACGAAACCGTTTCGAGCCTGTCCGATCTCAAGGACATCGCCGGCAACGCCCCCGAAGGCGAAGCCGAAGTTGCTGCTCCCGTTTCCAACGCGCCGCTGCGCGAACAGGAAATCGACGCCCAGGGCCGCGCCTATGCAACCGGCCGCCGCAAGGACGCCGTTGCCCGCGTCTGGCTGAAGCCCGGCAGCGGCAAGGTGACCGTCAACGGCCGCGACCAGGAAGTCTACTTCGCCCGTCCGACCCTGCGTCTCGTCATTGCACAGCCCTTCACGATCACCGGTCGTGAAGAGCAGTACGACGTCGTCGCCACCGTCAAGGGCGGCGGTCTCTCGGGTCAGGCCGGTGCCGTGAAGCACGGCATCTCGCAGGCCCTCAGCAAGTACGAGCCGGCCCTGCGCAGCACGGTCAAGGCCGCCGGCTTCCTCACCCGCGACAGCCGCGTGGTCGAGCGTAAGAAGTACGGCCGCGCCAAGGCACGCCGCAGCTTCCAGTTCTCGAAGCGCTAAGCGTTTCGCGAGCTACGGCTTACGAAAAAGGGTCGCGAGGCAACTCGCGGCCCTTTTTCTTTGCGGTCTGCCAAACGCGGATCAGCCGGTACCCAGCACGGCATCGGCCAGCTTCGTGTCCAGATACTCGCGTACCGAAACGATCTTGCCCGCGTCGAGCCGGAAGACGAAGCAATAGTCGTTGTTATAGCGCTGCCCTTCCGTGGTCGTCGTATCGCCGCGCGCCAGCACCACGACGTGGTCGCCATCTGCGATCACCAGCTCGGGTATGTTGAGATAGGGTGCGGCAAACCGCGAAAAGAGCGGCGCCATCAGCTCCTTCTCGACATTCGCCAGCCCCTTCGCCTCCTTCGACCAATGGCTGCTGCCCATCACCCGCCAGCTGATGTCGTCGGAGAACAGCGCCATGAAGGCTTCGGCATTACCCGTTTCCAGATCGCGAAAGGCCCGTGTAAGCACGGCCCGGTTCTCCTCGGCTACTGACATCCCACTCTCCTTCTCGAACAGGTCTTCGCAGCTATGCGAGTACCGATAGGCTGCACTCGGGAGGATAGATGACCTCTCGGGCGATTGCACCGAAACAGAATCGGGCCCGCGAATCGCCGAAAATCCAGCGCGCCAGCCAACGGCCATCACGCCGATAGCAAGGCCGATCTTGAGCGAGAACGTCATGTACGCAGAGTCTCAGGACCGCTAGCAACCTACTTCATCGTCTTATATCGCATTGTTTTTACGCGCTTTTATGACATCGCCTATTGAACAATACCTTGCATAAGAACGGTCACACGCATTGATATGTACCTCCTTTAAATTGGTACCTTGCGTTAAACAGTAGCTTGCCATATACACTCCTCATCCGCAGGAGATGATTCGATGTCCGAAATCGAAGTCCAGTTGAAGAAAGGGGTGCTCGGCCTGTGCGTGCTTGCCCTGCTGTCACGTGGTGACAGCTACGCCTACGAGATCGCGAGCCGCATGGCCGACGCGGTCGATATGGGCGAAGGCACGATCTACCCGCTCATGCGCCGCATGCAGTCCGAGGGTCTGGTTACCACCTATCTCGAGGAATCGCCCTCGGGCCCGCCCCGCAAGTACTATCGCATCACCGAAACAGGCCGTTCGCGGCTGACCGCACAGGTCGAGGAATGGCGCGGCTTCACCGCCGCGGTCGACGGCCTGATCGACGGCGCCGTCACCGCCTCTTCGGAAGAGCCCCAGAGCCAGGAAGGGGAAACCAGCCATGAAGCGTAATGAATTCATCAAACGCCTGAAGGCAGGCCTCAAGGGCATGCCGCAGGACGATATAGACGAGATCGTCGGCGACTACGAAGAGCACTTCGATGCCGGTCTCGCCGAGGGCAGAAGCGAAGAGGAGGTCGCTGACGCCCTCGGCAACCCGGCCCGCCTCGCCCGCGAACTGCGCTTCGAGGCAGGCTTCCGGAACTGGGAAGCCGATCGCTCGCCATCATCGGCCATGGCCGCCATTCTGGCATTCATGGGCCTGGCAACGATCGACATCCTGATCCTGCTGCCCATCGTTCTGCCGATCATCGGTGTGGTCGTCGCCCTCTTCGTGGCCGTCGTGGCCGTGTTCATCAGTGGCGGCTTCGTGTTCATCGTCGGTCCGTTCGGCGCATTTCCGGGTGGCTGGCTCGTCGCACTGCTGGCAGGTCTCGGCATTATGAGCGGCTCGGTTGCCGCGGGCGCCCTGCTCACGCTGATCAGCATCTGGATCATCAACGCACTGATGTGGTTCGGCCGCTTGCACTACCGGGTCATCCAGCCCGCCATCAATCCTGAAGCCTGAAGAGACGATAGAAAGGAAACATGAGATGTTCAGGAAGCTGCTCATCGTATTCGCCAGCGGCGTGATCCTGTCGATCGTCGCCTTCAGCGCAGCCTGGTTGGTCGGCGGCGACAAGTTCCGCCAGGAGTTCTACGAGAAAGAGGGTTGGCATTGGTCCATCGGAGACGAGGAAGACTACGACGGTCCCAGCAAGAGCCGTACTTTCACGGTCGAACCCGGCACCCGGCTTGCCATGGAGATCCCGGTGGAGCTGAGCTTCACCCGCGGTGACAAGGCCGAGATGATCGTCTCGGGTCCGGACAAGCTGGTCGACCGCGTAGTGTGGGAAGGTGGTCGCCTTTCGATCCCCGGCAGCGTCAACATGCGCCACGGCCTCAAGGTGAAGATCACGGCGCCGGAGATCTCCGGCCTCGACCTCGACGCCCCGGGTGATGTGACCCTCGTCGACATGCAGCAGGACCAGTTCCGGCTGAAATCCGAAGGCGCCGTCAACCTCGATGCCGCAGGCAAGGTCCGCAAGATCACGGTCTCCAGCGAAGGGGCCGGAAACATCGACCTCGAAAAGCTGGACGTCGAAGACGCGACCGTCCGCATGGACGGGGTGGGCAACGTCACCATCGGTGCCACCAACCTTGTCGACGTAACGATCAACGGCGCGGGTCATCTGACGCTCACACGCAAGCCGAAGACCCTGCGCAGCCAGATCAACGGCATCGGCTCGGTCGATCACGACTACTGAGCATACCAATCAGGGAGGAGAGCTGCCGGGGTCGTGTCCCCTTCCCCGGCAGTCCCAACAAAGAGGCCGCACCGTCACAGCGACGGTGCGGCCTTTCTGATTTGGCAGCCTTGGCGTCCGTGTCAGTTCACCGGCGGATCTTCCGACGGCACCGTCGCCACGGGCGAAACGGGATCGCCCGGCTCCCGCGGCGGCAGCGCGTTTTCGGGGACTTCCGGAATCTGCATCGCCGGCGTAGCGACATGCTCGAGGTTGCGCGCTTCGACACGCAAATCGTCCCCGTCGATGATGATCTCGTTGAAACTCGGCGGTGTTGACCGAATACGCCGCGAAAGCGTGCCGGCACCGACCATCCGCAAGGGACCGGCAGGCGTCTGTGTGACCAGATCGAAGGGGTCGTGGATGTGCCCGGACAGGATCGCCATGATCTTGCGCCCGGCCAAAGCTTCCATGGTCTTCGTCCCGTTGATCGTCAGCAGCTTGTTGTCGCGTTCGCGCCGCTCGGTCAGCGGATGGTGCGCGGCGACCAGCACGCGGGTTCCTTCGGGCTGGGCGTCGATCGCTTCGAGGCAATGGGCGAGCGCGCGTTCAGTCACCCACCCATTCGACCAGGGAAAGCGCTGATACTGCGCGCGGGTCGTGGTGCGCAGCGGCACGATGGCGAGGTTCGGCAGATCGAGCTGCGTCTCGACCAGACTCTCGATGGCTCGGAACCTGCGGTACGGCGCGAAAAACCGCTGATAGAGGTTGAAATAGGGAATGTCGTGATTGCCGACCTCGACCGTCACCGGCACGTCAAGCGCGGTAATCCATTCGCAGGCCGCCTGAAACTCCCGGTTGCGCGCGCGCATCGTCAGATCGCCGGTGATCGCGACGGCATCGGGACGCTCGCGCTCGATGCACTCCTTGGCCCAGGCAATCGCGCGGGTGTCTTCCAGCCCGAAGTGAATGTCGCTGAGGTGAAACAGCTTGATCGGTCCGCGCGGCATCGAAGAAGCCTTACCGTGCATCGCCGACATGCCCGTGAAGTGTCGTGACCAGATTCATGTCGCACGGAACAGGCTCGAACAGCTCTTCTGAACCACCGTCGAACGGTTCGCCATCGATCAACAGGCCCATCGGCTCTCCTTCGGGACAGAACAGCCGTACCTTGCCGTGCCGGCCCAGTTCATCATGCGGACCGTCGCGGAAATTGCGGTTGAGCAGAGCAATGCCCTGGCCGGCATAGTCGCCGAGCGTTTCGGCATAGTAGCCGTTCGCTTCGAGGCCGTCTTCCTGCGGAGTCACTGTGATCGCCGCATAGCCTTCCTCGCGGCCACAGTCGACCTCCTGACACAGCACCTTGGGCCCGTTTGTCGAGTGCCGGATCGCCTGCTGCGTCGTTGCGACCACTTCCAGCAGGTCGACACTCCGCAGCGCTTCGCGCACCTCGTTCCAGATAGCGCCGGGGCCGGCGAGAACCCCGGTCAGTGCGATCCCATGCTGGGTACGCACCACCATCGGCCGTGTGCAATGCACCTTGCCTCCCGCTAAGCGCGCCACGATTTCCGGCGCTGGCACATCGCCGTGAATGCGCTTGGAGAGCATGTTCATGGTACCCCCGGGCAGCACCAGAACCGGGCCATCCCATCCCACTGCCTGCTTCATCACCGCATGAACCGTCCCGTCACCGCCGAATACCGCGAGTATGCCGACACGCTCCTGCTCGAGGCTTGCTGCATCAGGCGTCTGCTCGTCCGGAAACTGGATGACCCGCTGCAGGTCGAGGCCCGCGTCGGCAAATGCGGTCTTCACCGCCTCGACGGTCTCTGCGCTGTTGCTGCCACTCGCGGCATTGCAGACAAGCCAGACCTTTCGTGCGGTGTGATCATCGGAACGTGTCATGGTCATGCCACCATCAACCGGGTACCGTCCCCCCGGTTCCCGCTAGACCCTGCCACTCGCAATCAGCCACGCGGAAAAGCCGTTGAACAGCGTGTAGAACACGTAGACCCAGGTCCAGCCCATCGATCCTGCCGCCGCCATGATCATCGCGCCCAGTAACATCACGAATTCGACGATCAGACTGAGGCGCCCCCCGAGCGGCTGAAACAGCCACGGTACCTGCACCAGGACCGGATGCCCGCTTTCAAGCACGGCCTTATGAGCGGCAAAATTCACGACACCGAGGCAAAATACGACAACGAGAGGCAGCATCAGTGCCCTTGTATCGTCCCGACCGCGCACTGGCCAGCGCCCCGGAACGCAGGCCGCGCGACTCACTCCGACTCGTCCCGATCCAACCCGCGCAAAACACCAAGTCGTTCATCGACTACAAACGTCGTTCGTCAGCAAAAGCCGCATTTGGTCGAGCTTCGACCGGCGACAATCGAACCTCGCGTGATTGGTCGGGCGATAGGGCGCACAACAAACTCATCGAGCCGCACAGCCCCCCAGGCAGGCTCACCAGAGGAGGAGACCAACAATGTTCAAGAATGCCCCGATCGCCGCTACCGCCGCCCTGCTCGGCCTCGCCCTGACCACCGCTCCGGCCTTCGCCGGTGCCGGCGAACGCACCCAGGTCCGCGTGGAATACAGCGATCTCGACCTCACTTCCGCCGACGGCCAGCGCACGCTCGAACGTCGCCTCGATGCCGCCGCCCGCAACGCCTGCGGCTACGATGTCCGCGCTACCGGCGCCAACGTCCCGACCCTGCATGCCCGCAAGTGCTACCGCCAGGCGCGGACCCGCGCCAAGGACGTGATGGCAGTTGCTATCGACAACGCAACGTCGGGCGCCCGTCTGGGCGGCTGATCCCAGCAAGGGACCGGGCTTGCGCGACACCACGCGCAAGCCGCCCTTCTTCAAGAGTTTCTTGAGGTCCCAAAAAAATAATAACCCGGAAAAAGACTGGCGGGCCCTAGCGGCCCGCCATTTTTTTCACCGCCGGAAGGTACGTTCGGCCAATCCTCAGCGCCTCGCCCTCGGCGATTTCCACCGACCATACACCCAGACCTTCGTGACGCAGGCCCGATACGCAATCGCGCCTGACGATATGGCTGCGGTGAATGCGAATGAACTGCTCGGGGTCGAGCCGTTCTTCCAGGCTGGTGATGGTCTGCAACAGCAGAAAACTCTGATCACCGACATGAAGCCGGACGTAGTCGCGCTCGGCATCGATGCGCTGCACGTCGCTGGCGGGAATACGCACCAGTTCAGAACGGTGCGGGACCCAGAATTCCTCCAGCCACTGGCTCGACTGCGGCTCCGCGCGCTGTCCCCGCCGAGCGATCACCCGGCCCACCGCGCGTTCCAGACGATCCGGCGACACCGGCTTGAGGACATAGTCCACGGCATCGAGATCGAAAGCTTCCACGGCGAACTCGTCGTGCGCCGTGACGAAAATGACCGCCGGCGGGCTTTCTTCGCCTGAGAGCTGGCGGGCGACCGTCAGACCGTCGGTTTCCGGCATCGTCAGGTCGAGCAGGATGAGATCCGGGTTTAGCGCGGCAACCAAACGCAAGGCAGCCTGACCGTCGCTGGCGGTGCCGATCACGTTCACATCGTCGATACCGGCGCAGATCACCTGCATGCGCTCGACCGCGAGCGGCTCATCGTCGACAATCAGCGTGCGCAAGGGTGTGCCGTTCTGGTCGGCACCGTCTCTCGTTTCAGACACGGCCCAGCTCCAGCGGCATGCGCAGTTCCGTTTCGAAGCCGCCTTCGGCGCGCTTGCCGAACTTCAGCGTGCCGGCCCCGCCGAACCGGGCCTTCAAGCGATCACGCACATTGGCGAGACCGATACCGCAGCCTTCGGCCTTGCTCCGTTCGGCTCCCGGCCCATCGTCGCCCACCGTCAGCACCAGCTGACCGCCTTCGCGGCGTGCCCTGATGGTCACGGTTACCGGCCGCTGAGTAGCAGCGACCGCGTACTTCACTGAATTTTCGACGAGAGGCTGCAGGATCATGCCCGGTACCATCGCATCGATGGCGTCCGGGTCAATATCGATTTGCGTCAGCAATCGATTGGGGAAGCGCACCGCCTCGATTGCGAAATAGAGTTTCTGCAACTCGATCTCGTCCACCAGCCGGATATCGTTGGTCGGGTCGCCAGAAAGCGTCCGCCGGTAGAAGGTCGAGAGCGTCTGAATCATGTGCTCTGCGTCTTCCTTGCGCCCGGTCATCACCAGCGCGGAGAGCGAGTTGAGCGTGTTGAAAAGGAAGTGCGGGTTCACCTGGTAGCGCAGGCTGCGCAGCTCGGCGGCCTCGGCGGCACGCCGGTATTCGCTTTCACGCCGCTCGGCCGCGCGGGCTTCTTCTGCCTTTGCCAGTGCGAAGTAGAGTGCCGCCCAGGCGAGAACGAGGAAGTACCGGCCGAATGCGTTATCGGCCAGCGCATCGAGACGCGTGTAGCTCTTGTCGCGCGTGCTGCGTGTGTGGATGGTGATTCCCGAACCGTCGTCCTCCATCACCGGGGCCAGGTCTTCGGCGGCCTCGCTGCTATCGTCCATCGGCTGCGAGGACGAACGGGCGGCTTTCGGCAGATCGACGAGTATGTTACCGGCATCGTCACGCGTGATCCGCACCTTGCCGGAAGGATCCTCGACCACGTCCTGCGCTTCGCTCTTGGTGACTTCGATGTCCGCAAAGATGACGTTGTTGATGAAGCTCAGCACGAATGCGAGCGGCAAGGCGCCCACCAGCACGACAAGGAGCCGCACCAGGTTCGACTTGCGGTCGAGCATCTGCAGCAAGGGCCAGACGGAGGCCATGACCAGCATCGAGATGATGCAGATCGTCAGCCGCCGCGACACGATCGGCCAGGCGAAATCGAAGCCGATGAAGGCCCCGCGCAGGGTCGCTACCGCGAAGTAACACGTCCACAGCGCAGCGAGCGAGAGAAGCACCAGCCGCGCGGGCACGCGCGGGTTTTCAACCATATCCGTCATGACCGCCCCGGATAGCCCGAAAACGGCCATGCACGCCAATCCACCGGTCGGCGTGCATGGGTCGTTTGTCGAAGGAAGACCTTAGTCTGCGAGCAGGCCTTCCTTGGCAATCTTTTCCTGCCACACCAGCGGGGCGAGCTGGTGGACGTTCTTGCCCTCGGAATCTACGGCAACAGTCACCGGCATGTCCTCTACCGTGAACTCGTAGATCGCTTCCATGCCGAGGTCTTCGAAGCCGACGACCTTGGCTTCCTTGATCGCTCGGGCCACGAGATAAGCTGCGCCACCCACGGCCATGAGATAGGCGGACTTGTGCTTGGCGATGGACTCGGTGGCCGCCGGGCCGCGCTCGGCCTTGCCGACACAGGCGAGCAGGCCCTGCTCGAGCATCATGTCCATGAACTTGTCCATGCGCGTCGCGGTGGTCGGGCCTGCCGGGCCGACGATCTCGTCGCGCACCGGATCGACCGGGCCAACGTAGTAGATCACGCGGCCCTTGAACTCGACCGGCAGCTCCTCGCCCTTGGCCAGCATATCCTGGATGCGCTTGTGCGCGGCATCGCGGCCGGTGAGCATCTTACCGTTGAGCAGCAGACGGTCGCCCTGCTTCCAGCTCTTCACGTCCTCGGCGGTCAGCGTGTCGAGATCGACGCGGATCGCTTCCTTGCTGGGCTTCCACTCGACCTCGGGCCATTCGGCCAGGTTCGGCTTTTCGAGGTAGCTCGGGCCCGAACCGTCGAGCGTGAAGTGCGCGTGACGGGTGGCGGCGCAGTTGGGGATCATCGCGACGGGCTTGTTCGCCGCGTGGCATGGCCAGTCGAGGATCTTGACGTCGAGGATGGTCGAAAGACCGCCCAGCCCCTGCGCGCCGATGCCCATGGCATTGACCTTGTCGAAAATCTCGATGCGCAGCGCCTCGATGTCGTTCTGCGGACCGCGTTCCTTGAGCTGGCCCATGTCGATCGGGTCCATCAGGCTCTGCTTGGCGAGCTTCACGCAGTGCTCCGCCGTGCCGCCGATGCCGATGCCCAGCATGCCCGGCGGGCACCAGCCGGCACCCATCTGCGGCAGCATTTCGAGCACCCAGTCGACGATCGAATCGCTGGGATTCATCATCTTGAACTTGGACTTGGCTTCAGAGCCGCCACCCTTGGCCGCGACATCGACCGATACCTTGCTGCCCGGCACCATGCTCACCGATAGCACCGAAGGCGTGTTGTCCTTGGTGTTGCGGCGGGTGAAGGCGGGATCGGCCAGCACCGAGGCGCGCAGCTTGTTTTCCTTGTTGCCGTATGCGCGGCGCACGCCCTCATCGACCACTTCCTGCAAGCTGCGGTCGGATTCGAGCCGGCAGTTCTGGCCCCATTCGATGAAGACGTTGACGATGCCGGTGTCCTGACAGATCGGGCGGTGCCCCTCGGCGCACATGCGGCTGTTGGTGAGGATCTGCGCGATCGCGTCCTTGGCGGCCGGCCCCTGCTCGGCCTCATAGGCTTCGCCCAGCGCCCGGATGTAGTCCATCGGGTGGTAATAGCTGATGTATTGCAGAGCGTCGGCGACACTTTCGATCAGGTCGTCTTCGCGGATGGTCACCATTTCGGCCATGGACTAAGCGCTCCCGGTTAAGCGGATCACGTGAATTTCGCGCCGCTCCCATAAGCCGGGCGCTGAAGATCGTCAAAGTGATCGTCCAACTGCTGGCGGGGATCGACAAGGGTATCGTCAAAGCGCTTGGCCTCCATGGCACCTTGGCCTAGAAGGCCCCGCAGAAAGTGCCGTTGTTGCGGAAAATCGAAGCGCCCAGTGCGCTGTCCGCGAATGCATGAGGGAATTGCACCAGATGACCTTGACCGAGGATCGGTCGGCGCCAGAGGCCGAACAGACCGCCGCCGCCAAGTCCGCCGCCCGCCACGCGATGATCGTCAGCCAGCTGCGCACCAGCGGCGTGAACGAGCCCTGGGTCCTTTCGGCCATGGCTCACGTCGCCCGCGAGGACTACGTTCCCGAAGCGCTGCGCGATGCCGCCTATATCGACCGCGCCATTCCGCTCGGTAACGGACGTTTCCTTGCCGCCCCGCTGGTTCACGGCAAGATGCTCGCCGAAGCCGCGCCGACGAAGACCGACAAGGTTCTGCTGGTCGGCGACAGCGAGGGCTATCTGGCAGCGTTGCTGCGCCCGCTTGTCGGTACGCTCGACGCGGTCGATCCTTCGGCCGTTTCCAGCTTTTCCGGTGAGGGCGGTTATTCGCTGATCATTGTCGACGGCGCCGTGGAAGAACTTCCCGAAGTGCTCGCACAGCTGCTGACCGAAGGCGGTCGGATCGTCACCGGTCTGGTCGTACGCGGCGTGAGCCGCCTCGCCACCGGCTGCAAGGCCGCTGGTTCGGTGGCCCTGCTTCCGCTTGCGGAACTCGGCATTCCCGCCCTTCCCGAATTCGCGGCGCCCAAGCGCTGGAGCTTCTGACCGTGGCCCGGTTCGCGCGTCGGGCCGGGTTGCTGGCCAGCGTCGCCCTGTTCGCCACAACCGCGGGTACAATGGTTCGTGCAGACACGCTGCGCGAAGCGTTGATCATGGCCTACCAGACCAATCCGTCGCTGGAGTCGGCCCGCGCGCAGCAGCGCGGCACGGACGAAAACGTGCCGATCGCCAAGGCTTCGGGCCTGCCCAGCCTGAATGCCAGCGGCCGGTACACCGAATTCGTCAAGCAGAGCCCCAACGCGTTCTCCAATCCGGACCGTGCGCTGACGAGCAATGTCGAACTGGGAGTGCCGATCTACTCCGGCGGTGCGGTGAAGAACCGGATCAAGGCTGCCAAGATCCGCGTCGAGGCGGGGCAGGCCGGTCTGCGCGGCACCGAAAGCCAGATCTTCGCATCGGTCGTCGCCGCCTACATGGACGTGATCCGTAATCGCGCCATCGTCGGTCTGAACCGCAAGAACGTCGACGTTCTCAAGGTCAATCTCCAGGCTACCAGCGACCGGTTCGAGATCGGCGACCTCACGCGCACCGACGTCGCCCAGTCGCAATCGCGCCTTGCCCTCGCACAGAGTGATGCCCGGGCTGCAGAAGCGAACCTCGCGGCTGCACGCGAAACCTACATTCAGCTCGTTGGCAAGGCACCGGAAGATCTGGCTGCCCCGCCACCGCTGCCGAACCTTCCGGAATCGCCCGCCGAAGCCGTCGACATCGCTCTGGAAAACAATCCGGACCTGATCGCCGCCCGCGAGCAGACCAAGGCGGCAAAGAAGGACATCGACGTTGCCGGCGCGGGCCGCCTGCCCCGCGTCAGCCTCTTCGCATCGGGGGCGTACAACAACTATTTCAACACGCTCGGTGGTCTGAGTTCGGCTGCCTTCGCGCAGAACGAAACGACCGGACAGGCCGGCGCGCAGATCTCGATCCCGATCTTCCAGGGCGGTTTGCCCGCCGCGCAGCGCCGTCAGGCCCAGGCGCAGGCATCGGCAGCGCTCGAAAACGAGATCGCAGCCGAACGCAGCGTGATCGCTCAGGTTCGCTCCGCCTATACGTCATGGGTGGCTGCCAACGACGTTATCCGGTCCTCGCAAGTCGCGGTGGAAGCGGCAGCACTCAGCCTCGAGGGCGTGCGGGCGGAAAACTCCGTCGGCAACCGCACGATTCTGGACATCCTCAACGCCGAGCAGGAATCGCTCAACGCGCAGGTGCAGCTGGTTACCGCGCGGCGCAACGCCTACGTCGCCGGCTTCAATCTGCTGGCCGCGATGGGCAGGGCCGAGGCGCGCGACCTGAACCTCGACAGCGACATCCTCTACGACCCGAATCTCAACTACAAGCGGGTCCGCGGCAAGTTCTTCGACTGGGACGACGATCCGGCACCCGTCGCACGTTCGACGAGCACCGTTGACACACCGGTGCAGGATGGGAACATTCCGGACGAGTAAGGGCCAGCTCCGATTCGGGGCAGGTCGATGCTTGCGTCCCGCAAGGACGCACCAGGGGGACATTGGAAATGCATCAGAACGGCGAACCTTCGGTCGAGGAAATCCTCCAGTCGATCAAGCAGGTCATTGCCCGTGACAATCGCACCGGCGCGCGTATCGAGCGCCAGCGCCGTGCGAATGTCGGTGTGATCGAGGAAAACCCCCTCGCACAGTCCGAACCCGAAGAGGACGTTCTCGAACTGCAGGAAACCGCGCAGGTCACCGAGGAGCCCGCAGAGGACGAGATCGAACCGTCGCTGATCCGCGACCAGGTCCGCGATTCCATGCGCGAATCGCTTGCAGCGCTTGCCATGCTGTCAGAGCCCAGCGCACCGCCGAAGATCGTCCGTTCGGGCGAGACCTCACTGGAAGACCTGACCCGCGAACTGCTGCGGCCGGCGCTTGCCGAGTGGCTCGACAAGAACCTTCCGCCACTTGTCGAACGTCTGGTCGCGGCCGAAATCTCGAAGATCGTCGGCAAGAAGGTCTGAGCCCGGCCAAATCCGGACTGGACCTGCGGGGGAGCGCTGCCTACTTCGCTTGCCATGGCGAAACCCGATCCCGCGCTGCTCGATCCCGCGCGCTATCCTTTCACGACAACGATCGATCCCCGTTTCGGCGATCTCGACGTGAACCTGCATGTCAACAACGTGGCGATGGCCGGTCTGCTGGAAGACTCGCGCGTTCGCTTCCACCGTCAGTGCGGCTACCGTGATCTTCTGGTGGGCATGACGTCGATGGTCGCCAGCGTGGCCATCGAATATCTCGGCGAGGCCGCCTATCCCGACGGCGTCGAAATCGGCTGCGCCATGGAACATGTCGGCCGGACCAGCCACCGGCTCGTCCAGGTCGCCGCACAGCACGGAAAGCCGATCGTTTTCGCCCGCACCGTGCTGGTGACCGTGGGCCCCGATGGACCCGCACCGCTGCCCGAAAGCTTTGCAACTTCCATCGAACCGTGGATGCTGCGCGCATGACAAATTCGGCATCCGACATCGAGCGCGCGCAGGATGCGCTGGCCAAGGCCGGCGGCAACGGCATTCACCGCCATATCTTCATCTGCGCCGAACCGCAGAAAGGGGAGTGCTGCTCTCCGGAAAAGGGACGCGCGGCCTGGAAATATCTGAAGAAGCGTCTCAAGCAACTCGGGCTCGACAGCCGGGGCGGTGTGGCGCGCACCAAGGCGGACTGCCTGCGCATCTGCGCGGCCGGACCCGTCGCAGTGGTCTGGCCCGATGGCGTCTGGTACCACTCGTGCGACGAAGAGGCGCTGGAGAAAATCATCCAGCAGCACCTGATCGGCGGCCAGCCGGTCGAGGAAAACCGCCTCAGGCCGAAGCAGGACTGACCCTCAGCGCCACCAGGCACTATCGCAGCGAGTCCTCGTCCTCCAGCGGATCGATGATGCAGTCGTCGTGCCCGGTCCCGCTGGAAAGGAATACCAGCCCCATCAACGCCGACGTCAGCAGCATCGTGAACCCGATCCCGAGGGCCGTCGCGATGTAGAAATGGATCGAGACCATCCCGTTCGATTTGTAGAGCAGGATGATCGCCACGGCCACGAGCCCCACGGTCGCCAACATCATCCAGCGCATGATGCGCAGATAGCGCGCCCAGGCGTGTGCCGCGTTCTCGGGGTCTTCGAGAGGTGAGGGGGGAACCATGTGCCCCATGTGAGGGCTAACGCCCGCTCTCGCAAGTCTCTTGTGACGGGCTGCGCAAACAGCGGGACGAAGTGGCGCACTTGCGGGGGCTGTGGTACTCTCTCCCGGCCTGCTTTCAGGAGCGGGCCCAAGCAAAAAACAGGGAGAGTTGACGATGACCATTGGTCGCCTCATCGAAGGCCGCGACGCCGTCCTCACATGCGACGTCTCCGCTACTGTACGGGAAGCCGCCGGCATCCTGGCCGACCGCCGCATCGGCGCCTTGCCTATCATGGAAAACGGCGCAATCGCAGGCATTTTCTCCGAACGCGACGTGATCTACCGGCTGCGTGAATTCGGCCACGAGATGCTCGACATGCGGGTCGGCGACGTCATGACCAAACCGGCCGTGACCGTGGACCCGGGCACACCGGTCCTCAGCGCGCTTGCCCTGATGACCCGGCGCCGCATTCGCCATCTCCCGGTCGTCGAGAACGATGACATGATCGGCTTCGTTTCGATCGGCGATCTCGTCAAACACCGGATCGATGCCATGGAAGCGGAAGCCGCCGCCATGCGGGACTACATCCGCACGGCCTGATTCGCCCGCTTTCGGGACCGGCAAGCTCCCCTCCCGCCTTGCCGCGTGGGCCGGAGGCGCTTACATCGCGGATATGGACCAACAAAGCCTCACTCTCAGCCCGTCGGCTGCCGCTCGCGTGGCCGCCATTGCGGAAAAACAGGGCAAGCCGGCAATCCTGCGCCTCTCTGTCGAGGGCGGCGGATGCTCGGGCTTCCAGTACAAGTTCGGCCTCGCCGACACACCCGAGGCGGACGACCTGATCGCTGAAACCGACGGCGTCCGGCTCGTAGTCGATCCGATGAGCCTCGATCTCGTCGACGGCTGTGTCGTCGATTTCGTCGAATCTCTCGGTGGCGCCGCTTTCCGGGTCGAAAACCCGAATGCCGCCGCCGGATGCGGATGCGGATCGAGTTTCTCCGTGTGAGAAAAATCGCCTCGTTCAACATCAACGGCGTGAAGGCCCGCCTGCCGCGCCTGCTCGAATGGCTGGATGAAACCCGACCGGCCGTGGCCTGCCTGCAGGAAATCAAGTCGCAGGACGAAGGCTTCCCGATCGCCGAGTTCGAGAAGCTTGGCTACAAGGGGATCTGGCACGGCCAGAAGAGCTTCAACGGCGTCGCCATCCTCGCCGACGGCGAACAGCCTGTCGAAATCCAGCGTGGCCTGGACGGGGAACCCGAGGACGATCACTCACGCTATCTGGAAGCCGATGTCTTCGGCCTGCGCGTCGTGTGCATCTACCTGCCCAACGGCAACCCGCTGCCCGGACCCAAGTTCGACTACAAGCTGCGCTGGATGGAGCGGCTGCGCAAGCGCATGGCCGCGATCAAGGCCGAGGAAGTGCCGGCCATCGTCACCGGCGACTTCAACGTGATCCCGACCGACCGCGATGTGTGGTCACCTCCGGCAATGGCCTCGGACGCCCTGATGCAGCCGGAAGCGCGTGACGCCTACTATCGCCTGCTGGGCGATGGCTGGACCGACGCCCTGGCGACGCACAACCCGCGGGGCGGCGTGTGGACCTATTGGGACTATCAGGCCGGTGCCTGGCAGCGCGATCACGGCTTCCGGATCGACCATGCGCTGCTCTCGCCCGAACTTGCCGACCGACTGGTGGCATGCGGCGTCGACAAGGCGCATCGCGGACGGGAAAAGGCCAGCGATCACGCCCCCGTCTGGGTTGAGCTGCGCGACTGACCGATCAGGCGGGGAACCAATCCGGTCCCCGCCCGTTCATCAACGGTAGAAAATGTGATTGTCGATGCGGCCCACGCGGGTGAGGCGCCACTTCGGCGAGATGCGCGCTGCGTGGAAGAAGAGCGCGCCCTTGGCCGGGCTGACCCAGCTATCGGCCTGAGCGATCTGCGCGATGGCCACGGCACGACGCCAGCTATCCGAGTGCTCGCGAATCCGCGGCATCGAGCGGCCACGAACGAACGAGAACTGTGAGCGCTGGTACACGACGCCGCAATAGCTGTCGGGGAAACGATCCGACGCAGCGCGGTTCACGATCACACGGCCCACTGCGAGCTGCCCCTCGAGCGTTTCACCGCGAGCCTCGAAATAGATTGCCCCGGCCAGGCAGCGCATCTGGCGGCTCATCTTGCCCGGCATGCTCTGCTCGGACACGAGCTGCGCCAGCGTGGTCGCTTCGCTTTGGGGGGTGGTTTCGACTGCTTCCTCAACGGGAGCCTCTTCGCCTTCCTTGGCGAGCGGCTGGACCACCGGTTGGGAAACGAATTCCACTGCGGGTTTCTGTTCGACGAGAGTCGGAATCATGTCCGACGCCGCCGCGCCCGAACCCTGGGCGCTCAACAAAGCGGTAAACACCGTCGCGGCCAGCGCCATCGCGCTCGCCCACTGAACCTTGCTACGCATCTTGCCTTGGTCAAATGCGGTGAACCCTCTGACACAGGTCTGACCGTGAATGCTCTTTTCGAGAGCATTTTACCTCACGTCCGGACCTGCCGACGATTCCCCGTCTGCGTGCCAGCACAAAGACCGAAATGTCTTTTCATGCCGCCTGCGCATCTGCGAGGGGCCCCTTAGCTTGCAAAGCTTGCAAGTCAACAAAGAAATTTACGAGAGCCCGATGAACCGTTCACCGTGTGCGACATCCAGCTCCACGATCCAAAGATCGGGATCCTGTTCACCCCGCCGGGTCAGGAAGTTTTCGAATTCGTCTTTTTTATCAATGCCTTGCTTACGAACACAATGCCAGTCGCGCGTGCCGTCGAGCTGCGGCATGCGCTCGTAAGCGCGCGTATTTGCACCGTTTTCAGTGAGCACGACCATGATCGTCCCTGCGTCGCGTTCACCTTTCCTGATTACCGTGGCAAAGCCTCCCGCAGCATCGACGCTGCGGATCAGCCCCGAGACCTCGAGATGAGTCGGAAGCCGCGCATCCATGGGTCAGGAGGCCTTGGAGCCCGTGTATCCGGGCAGACCGGACAACGCGATGCGCGAACGCATGAAGGTACCGGTCCCGCGGCCGACCTCTTCGCCTTCCTCGTCCACCAGACGCGATTCGGCCACGAGCACGCGGCGACGGCCACTGACCCAGCGGCCTTCGGCGACCACGCGGCCGCCCTTGATGGGCTTGGAGAAATGCAGGTTGAACGATGTCGTCAGCAGGAAGCGGTCGGTGACCAGTGTGTTGGCGGCATAGAAAGCCGCGTCATCGAGCATCTTGAAATAGATCGTGCCGTGCGCGGCGCCGGCAGCGTGAAAACAATCCGGCTCGATCAGAAAGGTGATTCGCGACAGCCCCTCGCCGACGATTTCGAGCGACGAGCGGAACTTGTGATTGATAGGTGCGGATGCGTAGAGGCCTTCCAGCGCCCGCCAGTGCAGATTGGCACCGGAGACTTCTGGCGCCCCCCCATCCGTCAGATCATGCGGCATCGCGATCGATGACGTTGCTGAGCAGGCTGAACAGCACTTCCGGTCCCGGCGCAGCCAGCAACGCTTCGTGCATGTTTTCGTCACGCATCATGCGCGAGATGGCCGCGAGGGCGTGCAAATGCGTGGCGCCCGCGCCTTCCGGAGACAGAAGGCCGAAAACCAGATCCACCGGCATACCGTCGGCGGAATCGAACTCGACCGGCGATTCCAGACGAATGAACGCTGCAACGGGCCGGCCCAGTCCGGGGATGCGGGCATGCGGGATCGCTATGCGGCGACCGAACCCGGTGCTGCCGAGTTCTTCGCGCTCCACGATCCGTTTGAGCACGGTATCGCGATCAAGACTGTAAACCCCGGCGAAAAGCGCCGCGAGTTTTCCCAGAATGATGTCCTTGCTGTCCGCACGCGCCGTGGTCACGGCTTCGGGCAGCAGGTTGAAAAGACCAGTCATGACAATTCTGATTCTAGGCTTGATCGGTTTCCAATTGATGCATGCCCCAAAACCCCCGGTAAACCGGGGGTTTCTCCCCTATCTTCCGATCAGAAGTTCGGCACGCTGCGGCAGCGTCAGTGCGGTTCGACCCAGCCGATCGAGCCGTCGCCGCGGCGGTAAACCATATTATGGCGCCCAGTTCCAGCGTTTTTGAAGAACAGCGCCGTGGTGTTGCGCAGGTCGAGCATCATCACCGCGTCCGAAACAGTCGCTTCCGGCACATCGACTCGCGTTTCGGCGATGACGACGGGCGCATCGGTTTCCGCTTCCTCGTCACGATCCGAAGGCGATTCCTCGAAGATGGTGTATCCGGCCTCTTCATAGGCCGCATCTTCAACCGCCATCGCGTGCTGGGCCTGCTCGTGCCGGTCCTTGAGGCGACGCTTGTAGCGGCGCAGCTGCTTGTCGATCTTCTCGGCGGCCTGGTCGAACGCGACGTGCGCGTCATGCGCGACACCCGTGCCTTTGAGCACGAGGTTCTGCATCACATGCATGATGATATCGCATCGGAACGCGCCAGCCGGAGCTCGCCCAAAAGTGACGTGCGATGACAGCGCTCGACTGAAATACTTCTCGATGATCGCCGTCAGTCGCTCGTTGGCGTGAGTCTGCAGGGCTTCACCAGTGTCGACCTGATGACCGGAGACGCGAATATCCATGAGCGAATTCTCCTCAGTACTAGAGTTCATGCACCCCAGAGCGGGGTATCGACCGACTTGAGGAACTCGGCGTGTGCCGACAGTTCCTGGTCGGTGGCCGCGTGGGGGCGCGGCTGACGGTATATCCGGTCCTTGCGCACAAGAACTTTGACTTCCGTCACGATTTCAGTGGTTTCCGCAACAAGCTCGAGGCCGATCTGGCGGCCGCCACGAAGTTCGACATAGACCTGCGCGAGCAGTTCGGCGTCGAGCAACGCGCCGTGCTTGGTGCGGTGGCTGCGATCGATGCCATAGCGCGAGCACAGGGCATCGAGGGAAAGCTTGGCGCCGGGGTGACGCACCTTGGCAAGCGCCACGGTATCCACCATGCGGTCCTTCCCGACGATGGGCAGTCCGCAGAGCGTCAGCTCGGCATTGATGAAGTTGAAGTCGAACCCGGCGTTGTGAGCGACC
The DNA here is from genome assembly GCA_965140495.1 of uncultured Novosphingobium sp. Taxonomy (GTDB): domain Bacteria; phylum Pseudomonadota; class Alphaproteobacteria; order Sphingomonadales; family Sphingomonadaceae; genus Novosphingobium. Next base: position 365,941 of record OZ223239.1, read on the forward strand.
ATCGGGCTGTCTTCGATGAAATCGAGAAAATCCTGCGCAAGCTCGGAAAACAGGGGCTTGTCCGCCAGGAAAGCATCCGAAAGGCCGTGCACGGCCTCGGCCTCTGCGGGCATCGAACGTTCAGGATTGAAATAGGCGTGAAATGTTTTGCCGGTAGGAACCCGGTTGATCATTTCGATGCAGCCGATTTCCACCATCCGGTCCCCGCTTTTGGGGTCGAAACCGGTCGTTTCGGTATCGAAGATGATCTCTCGCATCTCTTCCCATATCTGCCTGCATAGCCCCCTGTGCAAGGGCTTGCCGACGATTATTCTGCTCGTTCCAGCGTCCTGACGATACCGGCTACCTGATTGCGCGTTTGTGTCAGGCTTGTACCGGTATCTATCACGAAATCGGCACGTGCACGCTTTTCCGCATCGGGTACCTGAAGTGCCAGAATTTGCTCGAACTTTTCCACCGTCATGCCGGGCCTCGCAAGGACACGTTCGCGTTGATCGGCAGCGGGCGCCGACACCACGGCGACGGCATCGAGTCCCTGCTGTCCGCCTTTTTCATACAATAGCGGAATGTCGAACACGATGAGAGGGGCATCCGCATTGTCCCGGAGAAAACCGCTGCGCATGGCCGCAACGGCCGGATGCACGATTCCCTCGAGTCGCTTGAGCTTTTCGGAGTCGCCGAAGACCGCGGCACCGAGTTTCTGCCGGTCGACGCCATTCGGGCCGGTCGTCCCGGGAAATTCCGCCTCGATGGCCGGCAACAGCGCGCCGCCGGGTCCCTGCAGTTCGTGGACGGCAGCATCGGCATCGAACACCGGCACGCCGAGCTCGCGCATCATGCCCGCCACGGTCGATTTGCCCATACCGATCGAGCCCGTAAGGCCGAGGATGGTCTGACGCTTTTTCTCTTCCGTCATGACAGGATGAGGTCCCGCAAAGTCTGGTCGTCTTCGCGCGGAGGTTTGCTGCCGAAAAAACGCTCGAAAGCACTGTCGGCCTGCCCGATCAGCATGGACAGGCCATCGACCGTCCGAAAACCGGAGGTCCGCGCTTCCATGAGGAACTGCGTATCGAGCGGGCTGGTAACGATGTCGTAAACGACACTGCCCGGCGGGGCATGGCTGAAATCGAACGCCAGCGGCGGCTGTCCGGTCATGCCGAGCGGGCTGGCATTGACGATCAGGTCCATGCAGCCTTCCCGCTGATCGAAGGCGAAGTCGGTGGGGTGCACGAAGTGGGCCAGATCGATCGCGTGGTGATCCTTGCCGGGCGCCAGTTCATCGAGCATCGCCCGCGCCTTGCCGGGATCGCGACCGGCAAGGACGATGACGAAGTTCTCTTGCGCCAATGCCGCCACGATCGCTCGCGCCGCACCGCCCGTTCCGAGCACACGCGCCATGCGAAAAAGGTGCGTTTTCGCCAGCTCATCGCGCAAGGGTTCGAGGAAACCGGGAGCGTCGGTGTTGTAGCCCGTCAACGTTCCGTCGCTTTCGCGCACGACCGTATTCACCGCCCCGATCTTGGCCGCGAGCGGATCGAGCCGGTCGAGCATGGGGACGATCGCGAGCTTGTGCGGCATGGTCACATTGCAACCACGCCAGTCCGGATCGGATCGGCGTTCGGCAAGATAGGCCTCGAGGCCGGCCAGCTCGACAAGGCAGGGGGCATAGTTGCCCTCCAGCCCTAGTTTCTTCAGCCAGAACGTGTGAATCGCCGGCGATTTCGATTGCGCGATAGGATCGCCGATTACCTCGGCGTAAGGCACGTTCACTACTGCATCACTCCCAACTTGCGCAGAGCCGCCTGCACCTTCAGCAGCGGCATGCCAAGGATGGTGAAATAATCACCCTCGATCTTTTCGAACAGCTGGACGCCGCGCGCTTCGATCCGGAAAACGCCGACACACCCGGCAACCGCCGGCCATTCGGCTTCCAGGTAGCTCTCTATAAAGGAGTCGGACAGATCGGCCACATGCAGTTGGGCGACCGCATTTTCCGCCCACAGCACATTCCCGTCACGAACCAGGGCCGCGGCGCTGTGCAATTCCATGACCTTGCCCGAAAAGAACCGCAAATGCTCGGCAGCCTGTTCGCGCGAGGCAGGTTTGTCGAACCGTCTGCCGCCACATGATACGAGGGAATCGCTTCCCAGCACGACTTCATCTTCGGCAAACACGGCAAGCGCCTTGGCCTTTGCGAGTTCGAGCGCGATGCCGGCGGGGCCGGTATCACCCAGCGCCAGTTCGATACCCCGCTCGTCGACGTGAGCTGGCTGCGCCCGGAAAGGGATGCCGGCAGCTTCGAGCATGGCGCGGCGCGATGCGCTCTGGGAGGCAAGGACGATCATCGATTCTTCCCGGTTGTTCAGATCGGCTTCGGACCGACCTGGCCCTGGATGCCGGCAGCCTTGCGTTCATTGTAGAGATTGATCACCGCGGCTGCCGTTTCCTCGATCGAGCGGCGCGTGACATCGATCACCGCCCAGGAATTGTCGGCAAACATGCGCCGGGCATATTTCACTTCGCTCTCGACCTTTTCCATCTGCACATAGTCTGTGTCGGGCGACTGGCTGAGCGAAAGCAGGCGGTTGCGGCGCACCTGAATCAAGCGTTCGGGCGCTGTGGTGAGGCCAACCACCATGGGTCGCTTGAGTCCGAACAGGGCAGGGGGCGGCGGGCTTTCCACAACAATGGGAATGTTGGCCACCTTGTATCCACGGTTGGCGAGATAGATGCTCGTCGGCGTCTTGCTCGTGCGGGAAACACCCGCCAGCAGAATATCGGCCTCTTCCCAATCTTCCCAGGCAATGCCGTCGTCATGGGCAATCGTATATTGAATCGCGTCCACGCGCGCGAAGTAGGCATCGTCGAGCCGGTGCTGGCGGCCGGGACGCCCCTTGGCTTCCTGTCCGAGATGCGCCTCGAGCGCATCGGTCACGCCATCGAGCACGGCGATCGCCGGAAGACCGAGCGCCTGGCATCGTTCCTCGAGCCGGCCACGCGTTTCCTCGTTGACCAGGGTGTAAAACACCAGACCCGGATGCGCGGCGATCTCGCCCATGATCCGGTCGAGGTGCTGCTGCGAGCGCACCATCGGCCAGAAGTGGCGAAGAACGTCGGAATCGTCGAACTGGGCAAGCGCAGCCTTGGCGATCATCTCCAGCGTTTCGCCGGTCGAGTCCGAAAGGAGATGCAGGTTGAAACGCGCCATGAAGTGCCTTTTTGCGGGAGTTCGGGCTCCTTGTGGATATCTTTCGGCATAAACCACGGGATCGATCCGGTGACAACTCGCAGGGTCGATTTCCTGCCCGATACCCGCAATCTCCAGCCGGACTTGTGGACAGCCCGAAGCGCGGTTCCACACCCTGTGGACAAGGCGAACAACCTTTTCTTGACCACGGCGCTGCACAGAGTCGGCTCTGTCACTTCACCCTGTTCATCGCGGGACAAATCGGGCAAGGCGCGCTCGTCCCCGATATCCACAGGACCAACAGACTCCATCAATCTTTTATAAAAATTCTAAATTATTTTGATTGGACCCGAAACGCGATGCCCGGCCTCCTCCTGAACACGCTCCGTGGTGAGAATGCGACCAAGCGGCCTGTCTGGCTCATGCGCCAGGCGGGGCGGTATCTTCCCGAGTATCGGGAACTGCGCGCGGAAAAGGGCGGCTTCCTTGCGCTGGTCTACGATACCGACGCGGCAACCGAGATTACCTTGCAGCCGATCCGCCGGTTCGGCTTCGATGGCGCCATCCTGTTTTCCGACATTCTGATCGTGCCCTATGCGATGGGTCAGGATCTCCGGTTCCTGGCCGGCGAGGGGCCGAAGTTGTCCCCAAAGCTCGTCGATCATGCGCTGGAAGGGCTGACAGCGGTGCCTGAGCGGCTCTCTCCGATCTACGAAACCGTACGGAAAGTGCGGGCTTCGCTGGCTGTGGACAAAACCATGCTCGGTTTTGCGGGCTCCCCCTGGACTGTCGCGACCTACATGGTGGCCGGCGAGGGCAGCCGCGATCAGCATGAGACGCGGGCCATGGCCTATCGCGATCCGGCGGCATTCCAGGCGATCATCGATGCGGTGATCGAAGTCACGGTGGAATACCTTTCCGGTCAGATCGAGGCCGGCGCCGAAGCCGTGCAGCTGTTCGATTCCTGGGCGGGCAGCCTTGCCCCGGCCCAGTTCGAGAAGTGGGTGATCGCGCCTAATGCCCGGATCGTGTCGGCACTCAAGGCCCGCCATCCCGAAACCCCGATCATCGGTTTTCCGAAGGGATCGGGCGAGAAGCTGGTCGCCTATGCCCGCGAGACCGGTGTCGATGCCGTGGGTGTGGATGAAACCGTCGATCCCGTCTGGGCGGCCGGGAACCTGCCCGACAGCACGCCCGTACAAGGCAATCTCGATCCGCTGCTGCTGCTGGGTGGCGGCGACGATCTGGATCGGCAGGCCCGCCATGTACTCGATGCCTTTGCCGGGCGTCCGCATGTGTTCAATCTTGGCCACGGTATCGGCCAGCATACGCCGATCGAGAACGTCGAGCGCCTGCTCGGTGTGCTGCGGGCCTGGGAACGCTGATCGGCGGCCTTGGACTTCGCGACGACAAACAGGGGCTGACACGCGCCGGGGGCAGGCGCTAAGAGGCTGACCTCATGGAGCAGATCTTGCAGACCACCTACCTCTGGCTGAAAGCCGGGCACATCATCTTCGTGATCTTCTGGATGGCCGGGCTGTTCATGCTGCCCCGCTATTTCGTCTATCATCAGGAGGCGGAGCCCGGTTCGGCCGAGGAAGCGCGCTGGGTTGATCGTGAATCCAAGCTGCGCAAGATCATCCTGACGCCATCGCTGATTCTCGTCTGGGTGTTCGGTCTCGCGCTGGCATCTGCCGGCAACTGGTGGGTTGCTCCCTGGCTTCATGCCAAGCTGCTCTTCGTGGTTGCCCTCAGCGGCTACCACGGCTGGCTGGTGAGCTATGGCAAGAAGCTGGCGAAAGGCGAGAGGCCGCTTACCGGCAAGAAGCTGCGCCTGCTCAATGAAGTACCCGGCCTTGCCGCTGCGATCATCGTGGTGCTGGTGGTCGTCAAACCGTTCTAGGGGAGAAGTGTCATGATCGTCGGTCTGGTGGCAGCAGCGGCTCTGGCAGGGGTCGATCCTGCTATCGAAAGCGACCTGCGATGCATGGGCGTTTTCGCAGTTGCCGTGGCACGTAGCGAGGACATGACCGAAAGCGAAAAGGCCGGCGTCATCGGGGCGATGATGTTCTACGTCGGTCGGATCGAGGGGCGTCAGCCGGACTTTCCGGTGATGGAAAGTCTGCGCGAACTGACAACCACGCAAACCTACCGCGCCGAGATACAGGCCGACGCGGAGCGGTGTTCGACCGAAATGAAGGCCAAGGCCGGCAAGTTATCCTCATTCGGCAAGATCATCAAAGAAGGCCGAGAGGCGCAGGCCGACCCTGAGAAATGATCGGTCCGACGCGCTTTGTACGTGCGTCGGCCGATGATGCGTTGACCGTTGCGATGCCAACGCTTATTTGAGCGTTACTCCGGCACGGGGCAGCGAAGCCCTTTCGCATGCCCGGGTCTGCTTTCCCCAAGCCCTACGATCCGCCGGCCGACATCTCTTTTTCCATTCGGAATCTACACAAAATGCATCTCAAAGAACTCAAGAAGAAAAACGCGGCCGAACTGGTCGAAATGGCGGAGGAAATGGGCGTCGAAGGCGCCTCGACCATGCGCCGGCAGGACCTCATGTTCGGCATCCTCAAGGAAGTGGCCGAGGACGGCGAGGAAATCGTCGGCCAGGGCACGATCGAGGTTCTTCCCGATGGCTTCGGCTTTCTGCGCAGCCCGGAAGCGAACTATCTTGCCGGCCCCGACGATATCTACGTCTCACCCAACCAGGTCCGCAAATGGGGCCTGCGTACCGGCGACACGGTCGAAGGCGAAATCCGCGCGCCCCGCGACGGTGAGCGCTACTTCGCCGTCACCAAGCTCATCAGCATCAATTTCGACGATCCGGAAGTCGTTCGTCATCGCGTCAATTTCGACAACCTGACGCCGCTCTACCCGGATTCGCGCCTCAAGCTCGACAGCCTCGATCCGACGATCAAGGACAAGTCGGCCCGCGTGATCGATCTCATCAGCCCGCAGGGCAAGGGCCAGCGCGCACTGATCGTCGCACCGCCGCGTACGGGTAAGACCGTCCTGCTGCAGAACATGGCCAAGGCCATCACCGACAACCATCCGGAAGTCTTCTTGCTGGTGCTGCTCGTCGACGAGCGTCCCGAGGAAGTTACCGACATGCAGCGTTCGGTGAACGGCGAGGTCATTTCCTCGACCTTCGACGAACCGGCGCAGCGCCACGTGCAGGTCGCCGAAATGGTCATCGAAAAGGCCAAGCGTCTCGTCGAGCACAAGCGCGACGTCGTGATCCTGCTCGACTCGATCACGCGTCTCGGCCGCGCCTACAACACCGTGGTGCCCAGCTCGGGCAAGGTGCTGACCGGCGGTGTCGATGCCAACGCCCTGCAGCGCCCCAAGCGCTTCTTCGGTGCCGCGCGTAACATCGAGGAGGGCGGCTCGCTCTCGATCATCGCCACGGCCCTGATCGATACCGGCAGCCGCATGGACGAGGTTATCTTCGAGGAATTCAAGGGCACCGGTAACTCGGAAATCGTGCTCGACCGCAAGGTCGCCGACAAGCGCATCTTCCCCGCCCTCGATGTCGGCAAGTCCGGCACCCGCAAGGAAGAGCTGCTGGTTCCCAAGGATCAGCTCTCGAAGATGTGGGTCCTGCGCCGAATTCTCATGCAGATGGGAACCGTCGACGCCATGGAGTTTTTGCTCGACAAGATGAAGGACTCGAAGACCAACGAGGACTTCTTCGCCACCATGAACCAGTAAGCGGGGTCTGGAGTTTTGATCATCCTGGGAATGCTAGCCGAAGCGGCCTCGCTCGGAGGTCCGGCAGAAATCTGGCAGCACATCATCGCCGATTTCTCCAACATTTCCGAACCGGCGGCGCTGGCCGCTTTCGGTCAGGTGCTGATGATCGATCTCCTGCTGGCCGGCGACAACGCGATTGTCGTCGGTGCCCTGGCGGCGGGTTTGCCGGCAGCCGACCGCAAGAAGGTCATCATGATCGGTATCGGCGCCGCGTTGGTACTGCGTATCGCCTTTGCCCTGATGGTAACCTGGCTGCTGGGGATCGTCGGTCTGATCTTCGCGGGCGGCCTGTTGCTCCTGTGGGTGGCCTGGAAGTTCTGGCGCGAATTGCACCATAGCGGCCAAAGCGCCGGTTCGCCCGAAATCGAGGGCGACGAGGAAAGCGGTCTGCATGCGGCCAAGAGCTTTGCCGGCGCTGCATGGGCCGTTGCGCTGGCCGATGTTTCGATGAGCCTCGACAACGTTCTCGCAGTGGCTGGTGCCGCGCGCGAACATCCGGGCATCCTGATCGTCGGTCTGCTGCTCTCGGTTGTCCTCATGGGTGTGGCAGCCAACTTCATCGCCCGGTATATCGAGCGCTATCGCTGGATTGCCTATCTCGGGCTGCTGGTGATCCTCTATGTCGCGGGCAAGATGATCTACGACGGCTGGGTGGATCCGCATCTGGGCGTTTCCACGCTGTTCTGAAAAAAGAGGCCGGAGAGTGCGTACTCTCCGGCCTCTTTTTTACTTCACCGACTTGATGCGCTTGTCCGGTACCGTCTTTACCCGCTTGTCGGGAACGATCTTGGTTCGCTTGGGAATGTAGCGCTTCTTCGGGGCAGGGCGCGCGGGCACGTCTTCGTAGACGTATTCCACGGTTTCCTTGCACTGCGGCTGCCCTTGCGTGACCGGCACCATCATCATGGGAACCGCCATCATCGGCTGGGTCATGCAGCACCCCTGCGCGGCATATCCGTAAGCAGGGTAATAACCCTGCTGATACCCGTAGCCATATCCCTGACCGTAGCCGTAGCCCGGATAACCGCCGCTTGCGTACTGGGCGTAATAGTTGTCGAGATAGGCTTCGCACTCATCGCGGTTACGACCGGAATCCTCGGCCTTGTCGATCGCGGCCCCCGCCACGGCGCCAATGGCCGCGCCGGCCACGGTGCCAACCGTGCGGTTGCCCTTGCCGGCGATGCGGTTGCCTGCAAATCCGCCGACCACACCGCCGATTACGGCGCCGCCCAGACCGGAATCGCGCTTCGAAAGGCGCTTGCGGCAATCGGCCAGCCAGGCTTCGCGCGCTGCCATGGGATCGTAGCTGCCGTACTGCGGGCCACCGGGGTAAGGCACCTGGGCACCCACCGGAGCGCCCGGGTAGGGAACCGGCGCTGGCGGCGGAGCGTCTTGCGCCATGGCAGGCGCGGCGAGAATGGCGAATGCTGCAGCCGCAGCGGAAACTGGTAAGCGCATCGGGAGTGCCCTTTCGCGAAAGCTTTACGGTTAGTTCCGTAAGTTAACGCGAAATTTAGCATCGCAATCCGCAGAAAACCAAGCGTCTTGCTCGGATCCTTCGGCGATGTCCCGAATCGGTGCAGTTAAGCGCTCAGATGGAGAGCGCTGCGACCTGCGCTATCAGTTGCATTCCCGATGCATCTTCCTGATCGAAGCGGCCCGGGTTCGGACTGTCGAGATCGATCACGGCGATCACGCGGCCATTGCTGACAACGGGCACGACCAGTTCCGAACGGCTTTCCGCATCGCAGGCGATATGGCCGGGAAAGGCATGGACGTCGGCCACGACCTGTGTCGTTCCGAGCGCTGCAGCCGTTCCACACACACCGCTGCCGATGGGAATGCGGATGCAGGCAGGCTTGCCGATGAAGGGGCCGAGAACCAGTTCGTCACCCTTTGCACCAGGAACTACGCGGTAGAATCCGGCCCAGTTGAGGTCGGGGACGAACTGCCAGATCAACGCTGCCATGTTTGCCATGTTGGCAACCGGATCGGGTTCTCCTTCCACTAGGGCGCTCGCTGCGCGCGAGAGGGCGCTGTAGAGTTCAGGCTTTTCAAGGTCGTGTTGGGGGGCAAAGTCGTACATGGGGCCTCCGTTAGCGCAAGTCGCGGTTGCCGCCTAGGCGGCGTCGGCCTATCTCGTTGCCATGCGCTCGATCCTCAAGAAGGCTGCCCTCGCCATCGTCGCCATCATCCTCGTTCTGATCGGGGTGGTGGCCTGGACTCAATATTCCAATTCCTCGGACCTCCCCAGCGATGCGACCGCGGGCAAGGATCCGAAGCTGGTCGAACCCGATCCGCAATGGCTGCCGAGCGTGAAGCTGCTCGAGACGGTCGGCTGGGGCGAGAACGAGAAGCCCAAGGCCGCGGACGGTCTGACCGTCAGCCGTTTCGCGCAAGGCCTCGATCATCCGCGCACGATGCTGACTCTGCCCAATGGTGATGTGCTCGTCGCTGAAACCAACGCGCCGCCGCGTCCGGACGGCGGCGGGATCACCGGCATGGTCATGGGCTGGATGATGAACAAGGTCGGCGCCGGCGTTCCCTCGCCCGATACGATCGTGTTGCTGCGCGATGGGGATGGGGACGGCAAGGCCGAGCAGAAGTTCGGTTTTCGCACTGCCGACATGCATTCGCCCTCGGGCATGGCCTATGGCGACGGCAAGCTCTACATTGCCAACCACAACGAAATTCTGGAATTTCCCTTCGAACCGGGCGCCACCAAGCTCGAAAGTTCCCCGAAGAAGCTGATGGACCTGTGGCCCGGCGGCAACCACTGGATGCGCAATCTGGTCCTGAGCCCGGATGGCAAGCATCTCTATGTCGCGGTCGGTTCCGCTTCGAACATCGCCGAAAACGGGATGGAGGAAGAGGCCGGTCGCGCATCGATCTGGGAAATCGACACCGATACCGGCAAGCGCCGTCAGTTCGCTGCGGGCATGCGCAATCCCAACGGCATGGACTGGAACCCCTCGACCGGCGAACTCTGGGCTACCGTGCAGGAACGCGACATGCTGGGCCCGGATCTCGTTCCCGACTACTTCACCAACGTGCCGGTCGGTGCGCAGTACGGCTGGCCCTGGGTCTACTGGAAGGACACCTTCGACGACCGCGTGCAGTGGCCGATGCAGACCTACATGATCGAATATACCCGCAAGCCGGAATACGCGATGGGTGCGCATACCGCCGTCCTGGGCATGGTGTTCGACAAGGGCGGCAGCCGTCTCGGCAAGCAGTTCGACAATGGTGCCTTCATTGCCCGCCACGGGTCGTGGAATCGTCGCCCGGCGGTAGGCTACGATGTCGTCTTCATTCCCTTCGACGCCAACGGCAACCCCAAGGACGTGAAGCCGCAGCGCGTGCTGACCGGGTTCAACACTGGTGACGGTACCACCCATGGCCGTCCCACCTGGGTGGCGTGGGACAAGACGGGCGCGCTGCTGGTCAGCGACGACACCGCCGGGATCATCTGGCGTGTCGTCAAGCCCGGTGCCGAACCGTCGCCCGAGGTAAAGCCGGTCGAAACCGGCCATCTGGAACCGCAGAAGGAGCTCAAGGACCCGACGCTGCCCGGCGGTGGCGGTCAGCTCGAAGCCGGTTTCCGCGATGAGACGGACAAGCTGCTTCCGTGATCCGGCCTGGCCGGATCGGTGATCAGATGGTCTTGCCCGCGCGGCCGGCGAGTTCGTTGACGTATTGCCACGCCACGCGTCCCGAACGGGCACCGCGGCGGCGCGACCATTCCAGCGCGTCGCTTTCTTCCCAGTCGAGGCCGAACTCGCGCGCATAGCCTCCGATGATCGCGAGGTAGGCGTCCTGATCGCAATTGTGAAAGCCGATCGAGAGACCGAAGCGGTCGGCCAGCGCGAGACGATCGTCGACGGCATCGCGCGGATTGATGGGGTCGTCCTGCTCGGACATGTTGCGGGCCACGATCGCGCGGCGGTTCGAGGTCACTGCGAGACGGACGTTGCCGGGGCGTGCCTCCACGCCGCCTTCAAGCCAGGAACGGAGCAGTCGCGGGCCGGACCCGTCGTTTTCCTCGAAGCCCAGATCGTCGATGAAGACGAGAAACCGGCGATCGATCTTGCCCAGCGTCGCGAACAGACCGGTGACGCCCGACAGCGCTTCCTGTGCAACCTGCACCAGGGCTATGCTGCCGGGATGGACATTCTGCGCCGAACGGATCGCGGCGCGCAGCAAGGCTGACTTGCCCATGCCGCGCGATCCCCACAGCAGCATGTCGTGTGCAGCATGACCGGCAGCGAGGCGTTCGACGTTGGTGACGACGCGATCCTTCTGGTCGTCGATACCGCGCAGCAAGGCGAGTGAAGGGGCGTCGAGTGTCGGCACGGCCCGCGCGGCCTCTCCCGTCCAGACATAGGCGGGATGGCTCAACCAGTCGCACGATGCGAGAGGCGGCGGGGCCAGCCGGTCGAGCGCATCGGCAATACGGGCGAGAAGTTCGGTCTGATCGGGAATCTGATCGGGCGAGGGGGATGTCATTCGCGCGCTTTTCCTTGGCTTTCGTCGCGCGCGGCTATAGCGGCGGGGCATGCAACACGCCAGCCGACCCGCCATTCTGACGCCCGATCGGGAAGGAATTGCCAAGGCGGCGAGAATCCTGCGCGAGGGCGGCCTCGTCGCGGTGCCGACCGAGACGGTCTATGGCCTTGCGGCGCGTGCGGATCGCGACGAATCCGTGGCTGCGATTTACAAGGCCAAGGGCCGGCCGAGCTTCAATCCGCTGATCGTCCATGTCCCCGACCTCGAATCGGCGCAGGCACTGGCGACGTTCGATGCGCGAGCGCTGCAACTGGCAGACGCGTTCTGGCCGGGACCGCTGACGCTGGTTCTGCCGCTGCGTGCGGATGCGCCGGTAGCGGCGGCTGTCACGGCAGGGTTGGCAACGGTCGCGCTGCGGTGTCCGGCACATCCAGTCATGCGGGCTTTGATTGCGGAGACGGGTCTGCCCTTGGCAGCGCCGTCGGCCAACCGCAGCGGCGGGGTCAGCCCGACCGATACGGCGCACGTGGTGTCATCGCTGCAGGATCGGATCGATGCCGTGATCGATGCGGGTGCCTGTGAAGCGGGGCTCGAATCGACGATCGTCGCTTTGCGCGAAGGGGAGCGCTGGCAGGTCCTGCGTCCGGGACCGATCCCGGAAGCGCACATTGCTGCCGTACTCGGGACGTCGAGCGATGCCGTGACGTCGCAAGCCATCGAGGCTCCCGGGCAGCTTGCGAGTCACTACGCGCCGGGAAAGCCGGTCCGCCTCGATGCATCAACCGCGCAGGCCGGGGAATTTCACATCGGTTTCGGCGATGTTGCCGGTGACGTCACGCTGTCGGCATCGGGGGATCTCGATGAAGCGGCGGCGCGGCTCTATGCATTGCTGCATGAAGCGGCCGCTTCGCCACATCCCCGGATTGCCGTGGCGCCGATTCCGCACGACGGTATAGGTGCCGCGATCAACGACCGCTTGCGCCGCGCGGCGGCCTGATCCGTTCAGTAAGGCGCAGAGGCGCGAAGCTGCTGAATGTCCGCATAGTCGTTGCGCGCCTTAAGACAGGCGGAATCGCTCCCGTCGTCGCACTGGCGCATGTGCTTCTGGTAGCGCCGCTCCAGCTTGCCCAGGTCTTCCTCGTATTCCCGCATCCGCCGGCCCCGCTTTTCGTCGGCTTCGGACTGGCTGGTCGTGGCCATGTCCACAGCCTTGCTGGTTACGCGAACGGGGGCGGTCACGACGTTGGCTGCCGTCCTGGCGATGCAGCCCGACAGCATGGGAAGCAGGCAAATGCCCAGCACGGGAAGAAGACGGGGGGCTCTCATGCCCGGGTCATCTCATGATCGGGGTAACGGAGCAATGAACGATTGCCCGAAAGCCAGGGACCCGAAACAAGAAGGCCGCCTCCTTGCGGAAGCGGCCTCCTGTGCATCGCAAATCGCCCGATCAGGCGGTTTCGGCGCTTTCGTAGTACTTCGGCGCGTGCTCGTTGAGGATCGCGAGGATCTTCTGCAGCGCGGTCGGTTCGTCGGTCTTTTCCATGGCCGCGAGTTCGCGTGCCAGGCGCGACGAAGCCGCTTCGAAGATCTGCCGTTCGGAATAGCTCTGCTCCGGCTGATCGTCGGCGCGGAACAGGTCGCGGGTCACTTCGGCGATGGAAACGAGATCGCCCGAATTGATCTTGGCTTCGTATTCCTGCGCACGGCGCGACCACATGGTGCGCTTCACCTTGGGCTTGCCCTTGAGGGTGTCGAGCGCTTCGCGCAGCGTCTTGTCCGAAGACAGCTTGCGCATACCGATCGATTCCACTTTGTTCATCGGAACACGCAGTGTCATGCGTTCTTTTTCGAAACGCAGAACATAAAGTTCGAGCTGCATCCCGGCGATTTCCTGCTTTTGCAGTTCAATCACACGACCTACGCCGTGCTTCGGGTATACAACGTAGTCTCCAACATCGAAGGCGTCGGCCTTGGTTGCCATGTATCGTCCTTTCACCTGCAGGGGGCGATGCAATTTGTAGCGGAGGGTGTTCCGGGGGGCGTGCGACCTGGAGGCAAAACCTCCGCCGCCCGGTCAGATCACTCTCCCAACCGCTTGCTTTCGAACCCTGCCTCGCAATGAAAACGCCTGCCAGACGAGCAGACCGCCCGGGCAGTTGTTGCATTATATAGCATCGATGTGACAAAATTTCCAGAGGCGAGCGAAGGAATCCCTCCGGCTCGCTCAGCGGAAGCGCAAACGTCCGATTTCGGCACGGACATATCGATCACGGGGCGAGCGAAAAACGGCCTCGCCTCATGAAATGTCAGGTGTTTGGCGGGCTTGCGCCCGCAGCGATCAGTCGCCCTCGCCAGGTTCCGGCGAGAAGTACTTCTCGAACTTGCCTTCCTCGTCCTTGAAGTCATCGGCGTCGGGCGCCGCGTCCTTCTTAGAGGTCAGGTTGGGCCATTCGGCCGAATACTTGGTGTTCAGCTCGAGCCACTGCTCCAGACCGTTCTCGGTATCGGGCAGGATGGCTTCGGCCGGGCACTCGGGCTCGCAAACGCCGCAGTCGATGCACTCGCTGGGGTTGATGACGAGCATGTTCTCGCCTTCGTAGAAGCAATCGACGGGGCAGACCTCCACGCAATCCGTGTACTTGCACCGGATGCATGCGTCGGTGACGACATAGGTCATGGCTGCAAATTCCTTCTCTCAGGCATCGTTGACGGACGCTGCTATGGGATCAACGGCCTGTCCGTCAAGCACTCTGTAGCAGGCTTTTGCTTCGGGAGCCGGTCCGCGGCGCGCGGGAAGGGTCATGATCTCGACGACGCGCACGGTGGCGCCGATCGGCACGGTCAGCACGTCCCCGGTCGCGATTTTCTGGTGGGCGCGGTCCACGCGGCGACCGTTGAGCCGCATATGGCCGCCTTCAGCCATCGCCTGTGCGACGGAGCGGGTCTTTGCCAGCCGCAGGTACCACAGCAGCTTGTCGACCCTCACGGTATCGCCTGTCGGCAGGCATGGCTTCCATCCGCCGGGATGATCGCCAGCGGCCGGGCCATTACCGTACCATGTCCGCGAGAGCGGCAAAGGCGCCGTCCTTGCGGACGCGGGCGGGTTGCTCCTTCTGCCGGGCCTGACGGCGCGGCGGGCGCCAGCGCCAGCGAACCGGAGCAGGGGGGCCATAGGTCCCTTCCGGCAGAGGTTGGGGCACGATCGCCTGAAAACCGCCGAGCCGCAGAAGTTTGGAATAGCTGCCGGTCGTCAGCCCCATCGATACGGCGCGGGCAGGATCGAGTTTGAAGTCGCGCGCCTTTTCCGTGCCGCGCGCTTCATGGGCTTCGCGCAGCAGCTTTTCGGCCATGTCGAGCCGGACGAGCTGCTTGCCGAGGTTGCGATACCCGGGGACGCGGCCGTGGCGGGTTGCGGGCAGGGCCGGCGGCATCTCGGTCTCCGGGTTGCTGCCTGTTCCCGTCTTTCCGGCAAGGCGGGCGAGCAGCTGCCACAAGGCAATGGGCCGGGTCCTGAGCATCGCCGGAACGAACAGATCCAGTGCGCCGACACGGACCCCCAGCTTTGCCAGCATGGTGCGCCGCTGCTTGTCGAGCCTGTCCACGCCCGACTGCTCGCGTGACGTCATGCCGCCACGCTCCACCAGTGTGATCAGCAGGGCGCGCAGTTCCGGGCCCGCATCCTCGGCGCGGCTGGCTTCATCGAGCTTGCGCAAGGGATCAAGCGGGGCAAGCGCGCCTTCCAGCCAGGTCTCGAGAGCCGCCACCAGCGCCTTGCGCGAAGGAGCGGGAATCGCATCCAACGTCCGGTCCGGCACAAGCACGGGTGCAAGCAGCGAGCGCCCGGCGGAGAGCGTCGCGATTGTTTCGCCGTCCCAGACGAGAGTCCCGTCTTCGAGCGCAATCTCGGCCGTCCCGGCATGAATCGCATCGGCAAGGGCATCGGCGCGTTCCTGCAGCAGTGACGTGAGGTGCTTTTCGGCTGCGGCCAGCAGCAGCTTGCGGTCAGACAACCGCGTGCCGGGATCGACCTTGAAGGCAAAGCCCCGCAGCGAGCCGATATGCTCGCCTTCCACCAGAACTTCCTCGTCTTCCAGACGGACGGACATCAGCCCCGCATCGGGCCCCAGTTTCTTCATAAGTACAGCGGTCCTGCGATTGATGAATCGTTCGGTCAGCTTGCCGTGAAGCGCATCGGAGAGTCGAGCCTCGACTGCGCGGGCCCGGGCGGCCATCTCGTCGCGGGCCAGGACCCAGTCGGGTCGCTGCGCGATGTAGGCCCAGGAACGGATCGCGGCGATGCGTCCCTGCAGCGTATCGATATCGCCATTGGTGCGATCGAGTTGGGCGATCTGTCCCGCGACGAAATCGGCACCCAGCTCGCCCTCGCGCAGATCCTGCCACAGCCGGGCGACGAAGCGGGAATGGGTCTCGACGCCCTGATGCCGGAAGTCGGGCAGGCGGCAGGCATCCCAGAAGCGCTCCACTTGCGCTGCACTGCGCACGGTCTCGGCCACTTGCGGGTCCTCGGACAGCCGCTTGAGCACGGCGAGATCGATCGCTTCGGGTGCGGGCGCCAGTTCCGGGCGCAGCGGCGGCGTCTCGAGGTCCGCGATGAGTCGTTCCAGGCTGTCGAAACGCGGCTCCGGTTCCCGCCAGAACAGTTTCGTCAACGGCGCGAAACGGTGCTCCTCGATGGCGTAGATTTCTTCGGGCTCGAACTCGGAATCGTGCCCACCCGATCCGGTCAGCGTACCGAAGCTGCCGTCTTTCTGGTGCCGCCCGGCGCGTCCGGCGATCTGCGCCATTTCGGCGGTGGTCAGACGGCGGTGGCGGCGGCCGTCGAACTTGGACAGGCCGGCAAAAGCGACGTGCTCGACATCGAGATTGAGCCCCATGCCGATCGCGTCGGTGGCGACCAGATAGTCCACTTCGCCCGACTGGTAGAGCTCGACCTGCGCGTTGCGCGTCTGCGGACTGAGCGCGCCCATGACAACGGCGGCACCTCCGCGAAAGCGGCGCAGCATTTCCGCGATGGCATAGACCTGCTCGGCGGAGAACGCGACGATGGCACTGCGCGGGGGAATGCGGCTGAGTTTCTTGGCGCCGGCATGCGTGAGCGTGGAAAAGCGCGGGCGAGTGACGATCTCGGCTTCGGGCACCAGCGCCTTGACCATCGGTTCCAGCGTGGAGGAACCCAGGATCATCGTCTCTTCGCGGCCGCGTGCATGGAGCAGGCGGTCGGTGAAGACGTGGCCCCGCTCCCGGTCGGCGGCGAGCTGCGCCTCGTCGATGGCCACGAAGGCCATCGAGCGGTCCATGATCGGCATGGCCTCTGCCGTACACAGCAGATAGCGCGCTTCCTTGGGCTCGATGCGCTCTTCGCCGGTGATCAGCGCGACGCTCTTTTCGCCCTTGATGTGACAGACCCGGTCGTAGACCTCGCGGGCCAGCAGCCGCAGGGGGAAGCCGATCATGCCGCTGGAATGCGCGCACATGCGTTCGATGGCGAGGTGCGTCTTGCCGGTATTCGTCGGCCCGAGCACCGCCTTCACCCCGCTTGGGGCGTCCTGACGTGAGGAGACGTGCGGAGCGTGAACCATCTCGTGGACGAATGTGGCACCCCCGCCCGCCGCTCGCAAGTGTCGGCTCACCGAAAAACCCGGCAAGAATCCACAGGATTAGGGGTGCATTAACCTTGAGCGGGCAGGAAAAATGACGAAGGTCCGCATTCGGATCTTCTCCCCGTTGAAGGGGATCCACGGGTTGCACACGTAGTTTAAACGGGAAGCGGGGCGTTTTGTTCAAGGCGCTTGAAGAAAACGGCGGAGATATCCGCGATGGCGCAGGGGCAGCAGCCCTTTCGCATGCGCAGGTCGTTGCCGATCCCGTGCTGGAGGAAGTCTGGCTCCACGCGCCCGACGAGACTCCCGAACGCCCGGGCCTGTTTCACCGTTTCACCGATCGATGCCGCCGTTTCGAGGCATGGTGTGCCCACGTCGATCTGGCGCCGGATCTTGCCAGCGACATCGGCAGCCGCAAATGGATGCGCGGTCTGGCCACATTGCTGGGGCTGAGCGCGGCCGCCATTGCCATGTGGCCCGACTTCTCCGAGGTCGAAGCGGCCACGGCCATGCCGGTGGAACACCGCGAACGCGACGAATTCCGCAGCCAGAGCATTGCCCCGCTGGCGCTTGGTGCCGACAGTGGCCGTCACATGGGCGCTAGCACGCTGGTCAAGCCGCTTGCCCACGTTCCGGAGCGTCCGACCATCCAGCTCGTCTCGACGCTGGGGCAGGGCGACAGCTTCGGCCGCATGCTCGAGCGTGCAGGCGTGGGCGGCAGCGACATTTCGCGCGTTTCCGAACTTGTGGCCAATGCTTTGCCGGTCGACGACATCGCGTCAGGTACGCAGTTCGACATCACCCTGGGCAAACGTGCCGCCCCCAATGCGCCGCGCGCACTAGATGCCATCGACTTCCGCGCCCGTTTCGATCTCGATCTCTCGATTGAACGCGGCGACGACGGCAACCTGTCCCTCGTTCGTCATCCCATTGCCGTGGACGAGACCCCGCTGCGCATTCGCGGCACGGTCGGTTCCAGCCTCTATCGTTCCGCGCGCAATGCCGGGGCTCCGGCCGCGGCGATCCAGTCTTACCTGCAGGCTGTCGACAAGTATCTCAGCCTCGAAGACGATATCGGTTCGTCGGACGAATACGACATGATCGTCGCCTACAAGCGCTCGGCCAAGGGCGAGCGCCAGGTCGGCAAGCTGCTCTACGCGGGCATCGAGCGCGACGGAAAGCCGCGGCTGCAGCTGCTGCGCTGGGGCAAGGGCGACCAGATGTTCTCGGCATCCTCGATCGACAAGCCGCGCGCGGTACCGATCGGACAGCCAGTCGCGGGCCGTATCACCTCGCGCTACGGCATGCGCCGTCACCCGATCCTCGGATACGTACGCATGCATGCCGGCCTCGACTTCGGTGCGCGCTACGGGTCGCCGATCTATGCGGTCGCCGATGGGACTGTCACCTATGCCGGTCGTCACGGCGGACATGGCAAGTACGTGCGCATCCAGCATGCCGGCGGGCTCGGCACCGGCTATGCGCACATGAGCCGCATCGCCGTGTCTTCGGGCACGCACGTGCGGGCAGGCCAGGTGATCGGCTACGTCGGGTCCACGGGCCTTTCGACCGGACCGCACCTGCATCTTGAAGCCTATCGCAACGGGCACACCATCAATCCCGCCGGTCTCAGCATCATGTCGCGACCGCAGATCGCCGGCAAGGAACGCGATGCCTTCAAGGCCCGGCTCAAGTCGCTGCTGACGGTGGAACCGGGCGCGGCACTGGGCACGATTGCCCCGGCAACGAGCGCGCGTGCCGACGCCGAACGCGAGATCGACCGGTTGGCCCCCAAGAAGGTCGGCTGACGGCACGTCGATTGCGCAAGTCGCGGCGCATCTTGCGCAATTGAACCGCAAGGCATTTTCCGGCAATCACCCGGCCATGTCCGGAACCTATCCCCACACCCGCCTGCGCCGCGTGCGCGCCACGGCCTGGAGCCGTGCCATGCACCGCGAGACGCAGCTTACGCCTGCAGACCTGATCTGGCCGTTGTTCGTCACCGAAGGCGATGCGATCGAACAGCCGGTAGCTTCGTTGCCGGGCGTATCACGCTGGTCGGTCGATCAGGTGGTGGTGCGCGCGAAAGAGGCCGTCGATCTCGGCATTCCCTGTCTGGCGCTGTTCCCCAACACCCAGCCCGACCGCCGCAGCGAGGACGGTAAGGAAGCGCTCAATCCGGATAACCTGATGTGCCGCGCCATCCGTGCGATCCGCGATGCGCTCGGCGATTCCATCGGGCTGCTGACCGATGTGGCACTCGATCCCTATACCAGCCACGGGCAGGACGGGCTTATCGACGATGCCGGCTATGTCCTCAATGACGAGACGGTGGAAATGCTCGTTGGCCAGTCGCTCAACCAGGCGGCGGCGGGGGCGGACATCATCGCGCCGTCGGACATGATGGATGGCCGCATCGGTGCGATCCGCGACGCGCTCGAGGACGAAGGCCATCGCAATGTCCAGATCATGAGCTACGCGGCCAAGTACGCCTCCGCCTTCTACGGCCCGTTCCGCGATGCGGTCGGCTCGGGCGGTCTGCTCAAGGGCGACAAGAAGACCTACCAGATGGACCCGGCCAATACCGAGGAAGCGCTGCGCGAGGTGGAAATGGACCTTGCCGAGGGCGCGGACAGCGTGATGGTCAAGCCCGGCCTGCCCTATCTCGACATCGTGCGGCGGGTGAAGGAGACCTTCGAAGTGCCGGTCTTCGCCTATCAGGTCTCCGGCGAATACGCGATGATCGAGGCTGCCGTGGCCGCTGGCGCAGGCGAACGCGACGCCTTGGTGCTGGAAACGCTGCTGGCGTTCAAGCGCGCCGGGTGTTCGGGCGTGCTAACCTACCATGCCGCCCACGCCGCCCGTCTCCTCAATGGCTGAATTCCGCCTGCAAACGGAACGACTGGTCCTGCGGGACTGGCGTGACGGGGATGTTCCGGCGTTCCATGCGATCTGTTCGGATCCGGCCGTCATGGCGACGCTCGGCCCTCCGCTTTCGAATGAGCAGACCGAAGCACTTGTTGCGCGCATGCAAGGGCTTCAAGCCGATCTCGGCCATTGCTTCTGGGCCATGGAGCGCAGCGAGGACGCGCGGCTGATCGGCTGGTGCGGGATCATTCGCGGCAGCGTCGGTCCGGTAGTCGATCAGCCTGAAGCCGGCTGGCGCATGGCGGCCGACTGTTGGGGCAAGGGCTATGCCAGCGAGGCGGCACGGGCCAGCATCGACTGGGCCTTTGCCAACCTGCCCGATCCCGCCGTCTATGCGATCACCAGCGAGGGCAACCACCGCAGCCGCGCGGTGATGGAGCGGATCGGGATGACGCGGCTCGCGGATGGGGATTTCGACCATCCCAAGGTCGATCCGGCAAGTCCTTTGCTGCGCCATGTCACGTACAGCGTCACCCGTGAGGACTGGGACTCGCGCGCGGCGTGACACCTTCGGCCACCGCTGCTCGGCGCCCGCTGTTCGTGGCGACGATCCTGCTGGGCAGCTTCCTGCTCTTTATGGTGCAGCCGATGGTGGCGCGCATGGCCCTGCCGAGGCTGGGCGGGTCGCCGAACGTGTGGAACAGCGCGATGCTGGTCTATCAGGCGCTGCTGCTTGCCGGGTATGGCTACGCGCACTTTCTCGGCAAAGTATCGCTGCGCTTTCAGAGCGCGATCCACCTCGCGATTTTCGCCCTGGCGGCGCTGACGCTGCCGGTTGCGCTGGTGAACGTGTCGTTTTCCGGAGCGGGCCGCGAGGTCCTGTGGGTGCCGCTGCTGCTGGGGCTGAGCATCGGGCCGGTCTTCGTGGTCGTATCCGCGCAGGCTCCCTTGATGCAGCGCTGGTTCGCGGCCGATCCCGATGCGGGGGCGCCATGGGCGCTCTATGCAGCTTCCAACCTCGGCAGTTTCGCGGGCCTGATCGCCTATCCCCTGCTGGCCGAACCCTTCCTGACACTTGATCAGCAGAGCTGGGTCTGGGCAGGCGGGTACGCCGTGCTGGTCGCGCTGGTGGCCTTGTGCGTTCTGGCGCGGCGCGGGAATCTCGATGCCGGCAAGGATCGGGTGGAAGACTTGCCGCGCGAAGCGATCCCGCTGCGCCGTGTATTGCTCTGGCTTGCGCTTTCGGCAGTTCCGTCGGGGCTCATGCTGTCGACGACGACGCATATCACCACCGACATTCTGGCGGCTCCGCTGCTGTGGGTGATCCCGCTCGGGCTGTACCTGCTCAGTTTCAGCCTGGCCTTCGCCGATCGACGGAAGGCCGCGCACGCCGTGACGCTGGTGGCGCCGATCGTGATGGTCTTCGCCGGCAGCTACGCAATGCTTTCCACCGGCATCAACGGTGTGTGGGGTGTGCTTGGCCCGTGCGTGCTGCTGTTCTGCGTAGCGACCGCACTGCATTCCCGACTCTATGATCTGCGACCGGGTACGGCCAATCTCACGCGTTTCTATTTCTTCATGTCGCTTGGCGGCGCGCTGGGCGGCCTGTTCACCGCGCTCATCGCGCCGCTGGTGTTCGACTGGGTGTGGGAACACCCATTGCTGCTGCTCGCCGCGGCCATGCTGATGCCGCTCGAACCGCTGCTGCGCTGGCATGAGAAGGAAGGGCTGGAACCCGCCCCGTTCCGCATCGCGGTCATCCTGCTGATGGCGATGGCCGCTTTTCTCTCGTGGCAACTCTACGACTTCTCGTACGAGGCCAATACCCACTTTGCCGCGCTGATCACGACCGTGTTCATCGTTGGAATCGGAATGATGCTGACGCCGTTTCGCCCGCTGTTCGTCGCGGTGCTGGCCATGGCGATGGTCGGACACGGCGGGGCGCTGACGATGATGGGCAGCTGGGAGGGAACGCGCACCCGTAGCTACTTCGGCATCTATAATGTGCGTGAGGACAAGCAGAGTGAGCAGCGCTACCTCGTCCACGGTACGACACTCCACGGCAAGCAATCGACGCGGCCGGGCGAGGAGCGCGCGCTTACCAGCTATTACGGTCCTACCTCGGGCGTAGGGTTGGCGTTCGATGCAGTGCCGGCGCTCTATGGTGACCACGCGCGTGTCGGTGTGGTCGGGCTGGGCACGGGCACACTCGCCTGCCATCGCCAGCCGGGGCAGAACTGGACTTTTTTCGAGATCGATCCGGTGGTGGAGGCCTTCTCGCGCGAGGGGACCTTCACGTTCCTGAAGGCCTGCGCACCCGATGCCCGCGTGGTCATCGGCGACGCGCGGCTGCAATTGGAAAAGATGGAGCCCGGCAGTTTCGACGCGCTTGCCATTGATGCCTTCTCATCCGATTCGATCCCGCTGCATCTGCTGACGGCGGAAGCGGTGGGGGTCTATCAGCGCGCGCTGACTCCCGATGGCATCCTGCTGATCCATATCTCCAACCGGTTCATCGATCTCGAGCCCGTGCTGTCCGCCATCGCGCGCGAACGCGGCATGGCGGCGCTGCTACGAATGGACCCGCAGTATGAGTCGCGGCTTCTGACCTATTCGGGATGGATAGCGCTTGCCCGCACGCCGGAGGTGCTGGACCGGATGCGCGCGCACCGTCCCGACGTGGCATGGAGACCGCTCGATCCCCCGACCGGGCGGGTCTGGAGGGATGACTATGCGTCGATCCTGCCCTACATCCGCTGGGAGAAGATACTGGAGTTTTGATGACTGAGCGTACCGACATCACCCTGGCCGCGATCAACGGCAAGGCCCCGAAAATCCATTCGAGCGCTTTCATCGCGCCCGGCTGCCGGATTATCGGCAATGTGGAAATAGGGCCCGATGCCAGCGTCTGGTACAACTGCGTGATCCGCGCCGACGTGCACCGCGTGGTCATCGGTGCGCGGACCAACATCCAGGATGGCACCGTCGTGCACTGCGACAGCCCCAAGCCTTCGAACCCGGACGGCTTTCCGACGATCATTGGTGACGATGTGCTGATCGGCCACATGGCCATGGTGCACGGCTGCACGCTGGAGGACCGCGCTTTCGTCGGTCTTGGCGCCATCGTCATGGACGGCAGCTATATCGAGAGCGACGGGATGCTCGCCGCCGGAGCCATGCTCACAGGCAAGCGCATCGGCGCACGCCAGCTCTGGATGGGCCGCCCGGCCAAGCATCTGCGCGATCTCGACGATGCCGCGGTTGAGGGCAATCAGGCCGGGGTGAAAGGCTACGTCATCAACGGCCGCATGCATGCCGAAGCGCTCGGTCTGAAAGGCTGATGGCCCTGAAGAGCTGATGGCGAAGCCCAAAGCAGTCCTGCCCGATCCCGAGGCCGTTCGCGCGCTGGTGGATGAAGAGAGCCGGCTCGCGGTCCGCGTTACGCCGGGTGCGCGCGTGGAGGCGCTGGAGATTTCCGAGGGGCGCTTGCTCGCCAAAGTTCGCGCCAAGCCGCAGGATGGCAAGGCCAACGATGCCGTTCGCGGGCTTCTGGCCGCGGCGCTGGGGCTGGCCCCGTCGCGACTGGAGCTGTTGCGCGGCGCAACTTCGCGCGAGAAGCAGTTCAGGATCGAAGGTTAGACCGGGCGATCCGGTATCCGGCCAATGTGAGAATGGCCGAGGCCGCTACGCCTATCCACAGGCTCGCCCGTCCAAGTGTCAGGAAGACGAGCGCACCGAAAGCTGCCCCTCCGGCGAGCGAAGCCCACATGGCGAAGAATGGCCAGGCAGGGGTCTGCTCGCGCCGCCGGGTGAGCGCTGTGCCCAGCGCCTGCCCGATCCGCACGAGCGCTCCGGTGAGATAGGTCAGCGGAACGGGAGTCTCGTCGCGCTGCAGCGCGTTGTTGAGCGCGCCCATGGCGAGCACGAGACAGGCCATCATCGCTGAGCGATAGCCCAGGGCCGTGCAGATCCCGCCGAGAAGCAGGAGTGACGTCACCAGCGATAGTACCGCCGGCTTGCGCCAGGGCCCGGCCTTGTAGGCGGTGACATTGCCTGCCGCCACGCCCAGCACGAAGCCAGCGATCAGCAGCGCGGGGATCGCCGCCCGGACGCCTTCGGTTATCAGGTCGGTCGCGAAACGCGTCGTGTTGCCCGACATGAAAGACACGAAATAGCGGTCCGCCGACAGATAGCCGACGGCATCGACATATCCCGCAAGCGCGGAGAGAAAGGCGGCCAGTGTCTTTCGGGGGCGGTCGAGGCTGTGCACGAGGCGGGTTTTAGCGCC
The DNA here is from genome assembly GCA_965140495.1 of uncultured Novosphingobium sp. GTDB lineage: Bacteria > Pseudomonadota > Alphaproteobacteria > Sphingomonadales > Sphingomonadaceae > Novosphingobium. The sequence goes on from OZ223239.1 coordinate 390,170, forward strand.
CCGATTGCCGGCTGACGAGGGGGATCAGCGCCCCATGCCGCGGGCGAGATCGCCCAGCACTTCGCCCATGGCCTTGGCCATGTCGGCCGGTTCGGGGGCGACGTCGGCGATCGCGCGTTCCATCGCTTCGGCCCACTGCCCGGCAGTATCCTTGGTGATCGTGAAGGGCTTGTGGATGCTCATCATGCAGCGGCCCGGGTTGGCTTCGAACCAGTCGCGCGGGCCGCCGGCCCAGCCAGCAAGGAACTTGGGCAGCGATTCGCGCATCGGTGTCAGGTCAGCCGCATGCATTTCGCGCAGTTCGGTGTAGGCCGGGTCCTGCTCCATCAGGTCGTAGAAGCGGTTGCAGATCGCCTCGAATACAGGCGCTCCGCCGAGGCGGTAGAACGGCGCATTGGGATTGGCAGTCGGCTTGGCAGGCGCTTCGACGGTCACAGGCTGAACTCTCCGTACGTGGGGGCTGATGATGCCTCCTTAGCGCAAGCGTTTCACGTGGAACCTTGATCGGAGTCAATCGCGGACAAGCGCGCGCAGGGCCTCGATCCGGTCGGCTTCGTGCGCGGGCTTGTCGGCGCGAATGCGGTTGATGCGCGGAAACCGCATGGCGAGGCCCGACTTGTGGCGCTTGCTGGCATGGACGGAATCGAAAGCCACCTCGAAAACCAGCGACTTGTCGGTTTCGCGCACCGGCCCGAAGCGGTCGACGGTGTGATTGCGCACATACTTGTCGAGCCACTTCAGCTCCTCGTCGGTGAAGCCGAAGTAGGCTTTCCCAACCGGCAGGAGGTCGGCGCCTGCATCCGGGTCGCCGTCCCAGCAGCCGAAGGTGTAGTCCGAATAGAAAGAGGAGCGTTTGCCCGATCCGCGCTGGGCATACATCAGCACGCAGTCGATCAGCAGCGGATCGCGCTTCCACTTGTACCAAAGTCCGGTCTTGCGGCCGGCAAGATAGGGGCTGTCGCGGCGCTTGAGCATGACGCCTTCGATAGCGTCGTCGCGCGCGCGTTCGCGCAAGGCGGCCAGTGCCGCGAAATCCTCCGCCTCGATGATCTGCGACGCATCGAACCGTTCCGGATCGAGATCACCGACCAGCGCTTCCAGTCGGTCGCGGCGCTCGGTCCAGGGCAGTTCGCGCAAGTCCGTGCCTTCGACGATCAGCGCATCGTAGAGCCGCACAAAGGCGGGTAGCTCCGCCAGCATCTTCTTCGAGACGGTCTTGCGTCCGAGCCGTTGCTGCAGGGCATTGAAACTGGCTGCACCACCCGTCTCGCCGCCCTGATGGCTACCACGCACGAGCAATTCGCCATCGAGCACGGCATCGACGTCGAGTGCCTGCGTGATTTCGGGGAAAGTGCCGGAAATGTCGTCGCCCGAGCGTGAATAGACCCGTGTTTCGCCGCCGGCGCGCACGACCTGCACCCGGATGCCATCCCATTTCCATTCTGCGGCGAATTCGCGCAGGTCGACTTCGGCCTCTTCGAGCGGATGTGCGAGCATGAACGGGCGGAACAATGGGCGGTTTTCGGTGTCCGGCGGCGCGGCGCCATGGGCCGCCCAAGCGAACAGCTCGGTGTAGGGCGGTTCCTGTCCGTGCCAGTGCTCCTCGACATCTTCGACCGCGACGTCGAACGCCTGCGCGAAGGCGGTCTTGCCCAGTCTTGCGGAAATTCCGATGCGCATGGCGCCTGTCGCCAGCTTGAGCAGGGCATAGCGGCCGTTGGCATCGAGCCGGTCGAGCAGGTTCGGCAGTTCGGCCATGACATTGGCACGGGTCATGTGTGAAAGTGCGTCCACCGCTTCGCTGACGGTCGGCGGGGAAGGGGCCTCGCCGCTTTCCGGCCAGAGCAGGCTTGCCGTCTCCGCCGAATCGCCGACGTAGTCGCGGCTTAGCGTCCACAGCACCGGATCGATGCGCTCGCTCATCAGGTTGCGGATGGTGGAGCTTTTCACCGCGGGAAAATCGAGACCGTCGGTAAGGGCGGCGAGGGCCCATCCCCGGTCGGGATCTGGCGTGCCGCGCAAGTAATCGGCCAGCAGCTTGAGCTTGGCATTGCGGCTGCGGGTATAGACCAGCGCGTCGAGGAGAGCGGCGAAGCGTTCCATCAAATGGGTTTCACGCAGAGGCGCGGAGACGCGGAGGAGGAGAAGCGCCTGCGGCGAAGCCGCTTTTCACTTCTCGCCTTGGAACATCCGCACCGTGTCGATGATAAGGGTGCCTTTGGCGCGGTCATATTTCTCCGCGTCTTCGCGCCTCCGCGTGAGTCCATTTATTCATCCTCATCCTCGTAACCCACCAGCGCCAAAGCCTTGGCGCGGCGCTGGTTGAGCTGGCACCAGCGCAGCATCGCCTCCTCTCGCCCGTGGGTGATCCAGGTCTCGCCGGGATCGACATCGATCACCGTCTGCGTCAGCTCGTCCCAGTCGGCATGATCGGAAATCACCAGCGGCAGCTCGACCATCCGCTGCCGGGCCCGCTGGCGCACGCGCATCCAGCCCGAGGCCATGGCCGTGACCGGATCGGGCAGGCGCCGGCTCCAGCGGTCGTTGAGTGCCGAGGGCGGGGCGATGACCACGCTGCCGCGCAGTTCTTCCTTTTTCGCGTCGGACACGAGGCGAAGTTCGCCGAGATCCACGCCGTGGTCCTCGTAGAGCCGACACATTTTTTCCATTGTACCGTGCAGCCAGATCACGTCGCGGTGCCCCGCGCGGCGCAATTCCGCGATCACCCGCTGCGCCTTGCCGAGAGCATAGGCGCCGACGAGGACGCAGCGCTCCGGATTGGCCGCGAGCGTCGAAATAATTTTGCTGATCTCCTGTTCAGCATAAGGGTGACGGAATACCGGAAGGCCGAACGTCGCCTCGGTAATCAGGATATCGCAAGGGGTTACTTCGAAAGGCAGGCATGTCGGATCGGGCCGGCGCTTGAAGTCCCCGGTGACGACGATGCGTTCTCCGGCATGTTCGAGCAGGATCTGCGCCGAGCCCAGAACATGGCCGGCGGGGATCCAGGTGGCCGATACACCGCCCGGCATTTTCAGTGTTTCGCCATAGCCGACCGGAACCGCGCCTTCGTCGGTGCTGTAACGCAGCTTCATGATCGCCAGCGTCTCCGGCGTCGCCATGGTCTTGCCGTGGCCGCCGCGCGCATGGTCGGCATGGCCGTGCGTCACCAGTGCCCGGTCGACGGGACGGGACGGGTCTATCCAGCAATCGGCGGGTACGACATGGATCCCCCAGGGCTCTGACCGGATCCAGGAAAAATCGCGGGGCATGAAAGCAAAATGGGGCGGAACCCGTTTCGGTTCCACCCCATGGCGCAGTTATCGGACTACTGGAGGCTTAGGGCCTCAGTCGTCGGTGCTTTCCTCCGGCTGATCGCCGGTGTTCTTGGTCGGTGCCTTCTTGGCAGGCGCCTTGCGCTTCTTGGCCTTGCTGACCTTCGGCGCAGAGGGCGTCAGCTCGAAGCTGAGCGCATCCTCCTTCACCGAGACATGGACCTCGCCGCCAAGCGCCAGCTTGCCGAACAACAGCTCCTCGGCGAGCGGTTGCTTGACCTTCTCCTGGATCACGCGGCCCATCGGGCGCGCACCGTAGAGCCGGTCGTAGCCGCGTTCGCCCAGCCATGCGCGGGCATCGGAGTCGAACTGGATGTGGACGTTCTGGTCGGCCAGCTGCAGTTCGAGCTGGAGGATGAACTTGTCCACGACCCGGCTGATCGTTTCCTTTGCAAGGTAGCTGAAGGGCACGATCGCATCGAGACGGTTGCGGAACTCGGGGGTGAACATCTGCTTCACCGCTTCGTCGCCCGCGTCGGCCTTCGAAACGTCGCCGAAGCCGATGCCGGACCGGGCCATGTCCGCCGCGCCCGCATTGGTGGTCATGATGAGAACCACGTTGCGAAAATCGACGGTCTTGCCGTGGTGGTCGGTCAGCTTGCCGTTGTCCATCACCTGCAGGAGGATGTTGAACAGGTCCGGGTGAGCCTTTTCGATCTCGTCGAGCAGCAGGACGCAGTGCGGCTGCTGGTCGATGGCATCGGTAAGCAGGCCGCCCTGATCGAATCCGACGTAGCCCGGAGGCGCACCGATCAGGCGACTGACCGAATGGCGCTCCATGTACTCGGACATGTCGAAGCGCTGCATCGGGATGCCCATGATTTCGGCCAGCTGCTTGGCGACCTCGGTCTTGCCGACGCCGGTCGGGCCCGAGAACAGGAACGAGCCGATCGGCTTGTCCGGATCGCGCAGGCCGGCACGGCTCAGCTTCATTGCGGTCGAGAGTACCTCGATCGCCTTGTCCTGGCCGAAGACGACGCGCTTGAGATCACGCTCAAGGTTTTCGAGCGCCTTCTTGTCGTCCTTGCTGACCGACTTGGGCGGGATGCGGGCCATCGTCGCGATGACCTGTTCGATCTCGCGCGCGCCGATGGTCTTCTTGCGGCGGCTGGGCGGCAGCAGCATCTGCATCGCGCCGACCTCGTCGATCACGTCGATCGCCTTGTCGGGCAGTTTGCGGTCGTTGATGTAGCGCGCCGATAGCTCGACGGCGGTCTTGATCGCGTCGGTGGTGTACTTGACCTTGTGGTGTTCCTCGAAGGCCGAGCGCAGGCCGCGCAGGATCTTGATCGTGTCGTCCACCGAAGGTTCGTTCACGTCGATCTTCTGGAACCGGCGCAACAGCGCGCGGTCCTTCTCGAAGTGATTGCGGAATTCCTTGTAGGTGGTCGAGCCGATGCAGCGGATCGTGCCGCCAGAAAGCGCGGGCTTCAGCAGGTTCGACGCATCCATCGCACCGCCGCTGGTCGCGCCGGCGCCGATCACCGTGTGGATCTCGTCGATGAAGAGGATCGCGTGCGGCATCTTCTCCAGTTCGGAGACCACCTGCTTGAGGCGCTCCTCGAAATCGCCGCGATAGCGGGTGCCGGCCAGCAGCGAGCCCATGTCGAGCGAGTAGATCACCGCTTCGGAGAGCACCTCGGGCACTTCGCCTTCGACGATCTTGCGGGCCAGGCCCTCGGCGATGGCGGTCTTGCCGACGCCCGGATCGCCCACGTAGAGCGGGTTGTTCTTGGAGCGGCGGCACAGGATCTGGATCGTGCGGTCCACTTCGGGGCCGCGACCGATCAGCGGATCGACCTTGCCCGACAGCGCCTTCTCGTTGAGGTTGACGCAGAACTGGTCGAGCGCGGAGTCCTTCTTGCTCCCCGCGCCCTTGGCTTCCGCCTTGTCTTCCTGCGGCGAGGCGCCGTCCTCATTGCCCTTGGGGCTGCGGTCCTCGATGCGCTTGCCGCCCTTGCCGATGCCGTGGCTGATGTAGCTGACGGCGTCCAGACGGCTCATGTCCTGCTGCTGCAGGAAATACACGGCGTAGGAATCGCGTTCCGAGAACAGCGCGACCAGCACATTGGCACCGGTCACTGTGTCCTTGCCGGACGACTGGACGTGGAGGATGGCGCGCTGGATCACGCGCTGGAAACCGGCGGTCGGGGCGGGATCGCCCTTTTCCTCGGTCTTGAGCGACTGGTATTCCTGGTCGAGATATTGGCGCACGACGTCGCCGAGATCGCCAAGGTCCACACCGCAAGCCTGCATGACCTGGGCTGCGTCCGCATCGTCGATCAGCGCGAGCAGCAGGTGCTCGAGCGTCGCGTATTCGTGGCTTCGCTCAGACGCGTGAGACAGGGCCGAGTGCAGGGTCTTTTCTAGGCTTTGCGCGAAACTTGGCATTTAGGACACTTTCATTGGGAGGAAGGACTCTCCTTGGGGGAGTGTGTGGGCGGAGCAGGGTTTAAGAAACATATAGGAACGCTCAGGGCGGTTGCGAGGTGCCGCGACGGGCAACGAGGCGAACCCTGGCCGGTTCACGTTGTCTTTGGCCTGAACAGCGCTTCGGCAGCGGCCATGTGCGCAGAGGACTTGTCGCGGTGAGCGCGGATACGGACGATCTCGGCCTCGAGCAAAACGATGCGTGCATCCAGTTCGTCCAGCGAATAGCGCTCCAGGCTTTCGCTGGCGAGAAGGCTGGCGGCACCAAGATCGTCCCGGCTGGGATCACTCTCGGGCGACCGCCGCCGCGGTCGATCGTCCTCGTCCATTGCAGTGCAGCATCGGACTGTAATTCTCTGCTGTCAATGCCCGGAAAAGAGTTCCCCTCCACTGGCACTGTGTGGCAACAGAGAATTCATGTTAGCTAATCTTCCCGCAACCATGACTGCAGTCGGGTTCGAGACGCCGGGCGATCCCGACGTCCTTCAGCCCGTGACATTGTCGCTTCCCCGGCCCGGTCCGGGGGAAGTTCTGATCAAGGTTGCCTATGCGGGCGTCAACCGACCCGATGTCGTGCAGCGCAAGGGAAATTATCCGCCGCCGCCGGGCGCTTCGCCGATCCCGGGCCTCGAAGTCGCTGGCACTGTGGCAGTGCTTGGCGAAGGGGTGAGCGAACTGGCCGTCGGGCAGGAGGTTTGCGCTCTGGTTTCCGGTGGTGGCTATGCGCAGTATTGCCTTGCCAAGGCCGGCCATTGCCTGCCCGTTCCGGACGGCATGCCGCTCAATGCCGCTGCGGCCCTGCCCGAAACGCTCTTCACCGTGTGGCACAATGTCTTCGAGCGGGGTTACGCCCGCGAAGGCGAGACAATCCTCGTGCATGGCGGTACCAGCGGCATCGGCACCATGGCGATCATGCTGGGCAAGCATTTCGGCATCGACGTGATCGTGACGTGCGGATCGCCGGAAAAATGTGCCGAGGCGCTGAAGATCGGCGCGGCGCATGCCATCGACTACAAGGCGAGCGACTTCGTGGAAGAGGTCGCGAAGATCACCGACGGCAAGGGCGTGAACCTCGTGCTGGACATGGTCGCGGGCGGCTATGTCGCGCGCAACCTCAAGTGTCTGGCTATGGACGGGCGCCATGTCACCATCGCCGTTCAGGGCGGGGCCAAGGCCGAGATCAACATGGCGGTGGTGATGAGCCGGCGCTACACGCTGACCGGATCGACGCTGCGGCCGCGGTCGGACGAGTTCAAGACGCTGCTGGCGCAGGAAATCCTCGCGAATGCCTGGCCTCTGGTGGAAAGCGGCGCGCTGCGCCCGATCATGGATGCGCGCTTCCCTCTGTCGGATGCCGCCGCAGCGCATGCCCGCATGGAAGCCGGCGATCATATCGGCAAGATCGTGCTGGAGGTGTGACGTCACTCATGCGATGAAATGGGCATGGATGCCCTGACCCTTCACGAAGACCCTCGTAGCGGGAACTGTTACAAGATCCGGCTCACGGCAGCCCTGCTGGGCAAGCGCGTGAAGCGCGTTCAGTACGACATCATGAAGGGCGATACGCGCCGGCCCGAGTTCCTGCAGAACGTGAATGCCAACGGACGCATTCCGGTTCTGCAGATCGGCGACCGGTTCCTGCCCGAAAGCAACGCGGCCTGCTGGTATCTCGCGGAAAGCTCCGCCCTGATGCCCTCCGATGCTTTCCAGCGCGCCGACATGCTGCGCTGGATGTTCTTCGAACAGTACAGCCATGAGCCGAACATCGCGACCTTGCGCTTCTGGCTGATGTTCGTCGGCGAACCGAACCTGTCGGGTTTTCAGAAGGACCAGATCATGGCCAAGCGCGCCGGTGGCGAAGCGGCCCTGGCGGTCATGGATGAGCATCTCTCCGAGCGCGACTGGTTCGTCGGGAACAGTGCGACCCTGGCCGACATCGCCCTCTATCCCTACACCCATGTCTGCGAGGCGGGCGGCTTCCGCCTGCACGACTATCCGGCCGTGTGCCGCTGGTTGAAGCGCGTGTCGGGCCTGCCGGGCTACGTGCCGATGGACTGATGGCCGGGTTTCGGCAGGACGCTTCGCAAGAAACTAGGCTTTTGCTTGCCGAATCCCGAAACTTTCCCTAAATCGGGCGCGAACGGCCACTCCGCAGGGGTGGCCCTTATTGTTTCCGCCGGAGATAGAGAATGAGCCAGCCCACTCCGCTGATGCCGCACGCGACCGCCTCCTGGCTGGTCGACAACACTGCACTGAGCTTCGAGCAGATCGCCGAGTTCTGCGGTCTGCACATGCTCGAGGTCCAGGCCATGGCCGACGATCTCGCGTCCAGCAAGTACACCGGCCGCGACCCCGTGCGCGCCGGCGAGCTGACCATGGAAGAGATCGAGAAGGGTCAGGCTGACGCCGACTACAAGCTCAAGATGCACAAGGTGCCGGTAACCGTCAGCCGTACCAAGGGCCCGCGCTACACGCCGGTTTCCAAGCGTCAGGACAAGCCCGACGGCATTGCCTGGATCCTGCGCAACCACCCCGAAGTGTCCGATGCGCAGATCGGCAAGCTGATCGGCACCACGCGCAACACCATCGGTGCCATCCGCGACCGTTCGCACTGGAACATCGCCAACATCACGCCGAAGGACCCGGTTACGCTGGGCCTGTGCTCGCAGCGCGAACTCGACGCGATTGTCGCGAAGGCCGCCAAGAAGGCCGGAATCGAAGACGATCTGCCGGGCGACGAGCGTCTGGTCGACGACAAGCAGGCCCTGATCGAGGAGCTGCGCGCCGAACGCGAAGCTGCCGCCAAGGCTGCCAGCGAAGCCGCGCAGGAAGCCGAAGCGGCTGCCTGGCTCGAAGCCAAGCGTGCTGCCGAGGCCGCAGAGGAACGCGGCGAGTAAGCGCGAATCACTGACGCCGCGTCTTTTAGATCTGTCGGCAGAGTTAACAACTGAACACAAGTTGCTTGCCCGGAGCCGGCCTTGCCCCCACTATCGTGGGTATGGAGAAGAGGACCGGTCCCGGCGCATGGCGTAGCAGCTATGCACACCCATGCTCGTGGGCGCAGGATTTTGCGCCTCTTTCCATGGCGGCTTTGTTCGCCGACAGCGCCGAACGCTACGCAGACCGCGTGTTTGCCGACTTTCTCGGTCGTGAGTTCACCTACCGCCAGATCGACATAGAGGCGCGGCGTTTCGCCGCCGGGCTGCAGTCTCTCGGCATCGGCAAGGGTGACAGGGTGGGGCTCTACCTGCCCAATGTTCCGACCTATCTCGCCGCCTATTTCGGCGTTCTGATGACCGGTGCGGCAGTGGTCAATTTCTCACCGCTCTATGCCGTGGCCGAACTGGAAGAACAGGTGGCCGATTCCGGTACGCGCCTGCTGGTTACGCTCGACGTCTCATTCCTGCTGCCCGTAGCCGAAGAGGTTCTTCAGAAGTCCGATCTCGAGTGGCTGGTCGTCGCGCGGCTCGCGGCGCAGATGCCGTTCTGGCAGGGTCTGGGTCTGCGCATGTTCCGGCGCGACGAAACCGTGCCGGTTCCCACGGGCGCGAACATCTTCGAATGGTCGGAAATCCTGGCCGATAACAATCCAGACCCGGTCGAAATTGATCCGGCTACCGATCTGGCCCTTCTGCAATACACGGGCGGGACCACCGGGACGCCCAAGGGTGCGATGCTGACGCACCAGAACCTGACGGCCAATGCCCGCCAGATAGAATGCATCGATCCCCATGCTCATGCGCGCGACGTGATCATGGGCGTGCTGCCGTTCTTTCACGTCTTCGCCAATTCGACCGTGCTCAACCGCACGATCTGCAATGGCGGAATGATTGCCATCCTGCCGCGTTTCCGGCCCGGACAGGTGCTGGAAACGATTCAGCGGGTAAAGGCGACGGCGATGCCGGGTGTCCCCACCATGTTCCAGGGCTTGCTTGATCATCCGAGCATGGCGCGCACGGACTTCTCGAGCCTGTTCACCTGCATCTCGGGCGGCGCGCCCCTGTCGGCTTCGCTGAAGCGGCAGTTCGAGCGGGGAAGCGGCGCCAAGCTCGTGGAAGGGTACGGCCTTACCGAAGCAGCCGGTGTGGTCGCGACAAATCCTTTCGATGGCCGAGAAGGTCCCGGATCGATCGGCCATCCGTTGCCGGGAACCGACCTGCGGCTGCTGGACAAGGAAGATCCGCAGCGCGACGCGGCTCCCGATGAGCCCGGCGAGCTGGCGGTTTCGGGACCGCAGGTCATGCTGGGCTACTGGAATCGCCCGGAAGCGGCTGCGGAGGCGTTTGTCGAGCGGGACGGTACACGCTGGTTACGGACCGGCGATATCGCGACGATCGACGAAGACGGCTACGTATGCATCGTCGACAGGGCGAAAGACATGATCGCGGTCGGCGGATTCAAGGTCTTTCCCAGTCAGGTAGAGCATGTCCTGCTCGATCATCCCGACGTCAAGGAAGCGATCGTTCTGGGCGCGCCCGACGACTATCATGGCGAAATTCCGCGAGCCTATGTCGTGCTGCAGCCGGCCACCGTTGCCGAAGCAGACGAGATCGCCGACTGGCTCAATGCCCGCATCGGCAAGCACGAACGCGTCGACGAGGTCGTGCTGCGCGCGGAATTGCCCCGGACCATGGTTGGTAAACTGGACCGTAAGGCTCTCAAGGCCGAAGTCTTCGGAGCCTGATCGGCCGAGATCGCACCCGTCCTCGCAGAAAGGTGCCTTGGCGGGATATCAGGGTTGGTAGCCGTCCTCGGCCAGGAAGCGCAGCAGCGCCTGGTCGTATTCGTCGACCACGCCGTTGGCTTCGATTCTGTCGTCGAGCCAGGTTTTCTCATCCTGGGTGACCTCGACGGCGGCCTCGATGAGCGTTTCGAATTTTGCTTCGACCTTCTTGCGGCCGAATACCACGCCCTTGATGTTGGCCGTGCCAATGCTGCGCACCGCACGCACCATGAACCCGCCTACCGAGGAGGTGTGGTCGTTCATGAAGGCTTCGAGCTGCGTCGCGCGTTCGCGTGAGAGCGGCGTGTGCGAGGTGAAGCCCTGCAGGTAGTTGCCAACGCCCTGAACAAAGAGCTGCTTCCATTCGGGTGCGTTGTCGCCTTCGAGCGTCTCGTCCTTGATGCGGAACAGCAGTTCGGCTTCGCGGCGGCTCACGCCTGCCGGACGCTCGCTGCCCGATGCGAAGAGAATGTGGCGCATGATACGCGCTTCGGCCTGCGTGACGTTGCCTGCGGCGAGTTCGCCGCCGCAGCGGGTCGGACCGACGCCGGAGACGACCGATGCCTCGACCTGCTGCAGCGCGTAGGCACGCAGGGCCTCGGGCACGTTCAGCGCCTTTTCGAAAACACGCACCAGCAGTTCGAGTTCGGTGATCGAGTGCAGCCGACCGTCGCGTTCGATGTGCGTGATCAGCCAGTCCGCGTTGCCCTCGGTCAGGTACCCGCGCGGTTCAAGCTGGTTGACCACGTATTCGCCGATGGCCTCGATGAAAAAATCGGTCCACTCGGGGCCGGGAGCATCGAGGTGGCTGTTGATGGTGAAAATCACATCCGCCTGATCGGGATCGATCCGGCCGTTGGCCCAGCCGGCCTGGCGCAGCGAGAGGACGTCGTCTCCACAGATCTCGCCATCGGCAAGCGCCTGTTCGGCGATTTCGCTGAAATGCATGCTCATCGTATTGCGGCTCCCGACAAGGATCGTCGGGAATCGAGTGGCAGAATAACGCTAATTTGCCGTTAAACGCGGCCGGCTATCTCTGCTTGAGCGCCGCGATGCAGGCGGCGCGGTCGACATCCTGGCCATCGGATGCGCGGCGGGCATCGACATAGGTCGCCAGTGGCTCGCGCGAGCGCGACGTGGGATAGAGATAGACGTCGAGAACGCAGGGCGTGCCGGTGAACTGCAACTTGCGCGCGTCGCCTTCCCAGACATCGAGGCGGGGATCGCCGAACTGGCGGACCAGCTGCCTTTGCGTGGCACCGATCACCCCTTCCAGCCCCGGGCCGGACTGGAACTGCGGATCGCGCGGGGCCGTGCGCGTCGGCTGGCGCACCGCGGGTACGCCTGCCGAGGGGCGCTGCGTGCTGGCCACGCCGCCCGCGCATGCGATGAGCAGCAGGGCAAGGGAACAGGCGGCCAGCGGCGCGCGCATACGGTGAATGGTGGGTCGCAGGGTGTTCATGATCGGCCTCTCGCATTGCGCGGCTGCGGAGTCCTGTCAACGGCAGCTTTGATGGCGCACGGTTGCGGAGCGGCCAGCCGCACGCTACTCGCGGCCATTGCATTTCACGGCAATTCAAGGACACTACCCCCATGACGCAACCGAGCCTGGACGTCATTGCCATCGGCAATGCCATTATCGACGTCATCGCGAACTGCGAGGACAGCCTGATAGACGAGCTGGGTCTCGCCCGTGGCGGCATGATGCTCATCGATACCGATCAGGCGCGCAGCCTCTACGATGCCATGGGCCCTGCGCGTGAGATTTCGGGCGGTTCGGCAGCCAATACCCTCGCCGGTCTCGCCATGCTCGGCGCCAAGTGCGGTTTCATCGGGCAGGTGGCACAGGACCAGCTCGGCGATGTCTTTTCGCACGACATCCGCTCCGCCGGTATTCAGTTTTCGGTTCCGGCGCGCGCCGGTGACCCGCCGACGGCGCGTTGCCTGATCTTCGTGACGCCTGACGGTCAGCGCACGATGAACACTTTCCTCGGCGCCTCGCAGCACCTTCCGCCTGAAGCGCTGGACGAAACGGTGATTGCGGATGCCGCCGTGCTCTACCTCGAAGGGTATCTGTGGGATCCGGAAGAACCGCGCGCGGCCATGCGCAAGGCGATCGCCGCAGCGCGCCGCGCGGGCCGCAAGGTCGCTTTCACCCCGTCCGAAACTTTCGTGATCGAGCGGCACCGCGACGACTTCATCGAATTGATCGATGCGGGTGAGATCGACGTGCTGTTCTGCAACGAGCACGAGATGGCTGCGCTCACCAAGGAAGAGGATTTCGAAGCGGGGCTTGCCGCCCTGGCGCCGAAGATCCCCACGCTTGTCGTCACGCGCAGCGCGGATGGTGCGGTCGCCGTCGAAAACGGGACGCGCAGCGAAGTCGCCGCCGAGCCGATCGACAAGGTGGTCGACACCACGGGTGCCGGCGATCTGTTCGCCGCGGGCTTTCTCTTCGGGCACGTCCGCGGCAAGCCGACGGCCGATTGCCTGCGCATGGGAGCGATCTGCGCCAGCGAAATCATCTCGCACTACGGTGCCCGCGCCGAGAAGGATCTCAAGGCGTTCGTTGCCGAACGCATGGGGTGATCGGCCACACTAAGGCGCATAAGGGAGACCTGGTATTACCTGTCCGGCGTTGATCGACTTCGAGGCGAGCTGCCTGCCCGAATACGGGCAGTCCTTTCCCATCGAAGTCGCCATCGCCCGGACGGACGGGGACAGCCGTGCGTGGCTGATACGACCTGCCGATGCCTGGAAATACTGGGACTGGTCGGAAGAAGCCGAAAAGCTCCACGGCATAAGCCGTGACCTGCTCGAACAGGAAGGTTTGCCGCTCGAGCAGGTCGTTGCCGAGATGAGTGAGTTCGTGCATGACTGCAACGTCTATGCCGATGCCGATCTCGATCAGTACTGGCTGGAAGTTCTGTGCCACGCGGCGGGCTCGGAGGTGCCGTTTCCGGTGCACTACCTCGGTGAGTTCATAAAGAAGCGCGGCTATACCCGCGCCCAGGTCGTTTCTGCTCTGGACGAGGCGAAAGACCGGCTGCCCAAGGAGCACCTTGCACGCGAGGATGCGAAGCGGCTGGCCATGGTCGTGAAGCTGCTGCTCGACCAGCCCCCCGAAGGCTTGAGCTACTGATCCGAATCCGGGCCGCCCGATTGGTCCAGCGTGCTCCCGGTTCCCTGAACAGCTTGCAGCTTGGCAAGGCATTCGCGCTTGCGCTTGTCGCGTGCATCGGTGAGTTCGTGCGCCATCCGTGCCGGCAGGGCGCAGTCGCTGGCCGGGCGGATCGGATGCTTGGCACGGCACCCCCGTTCGGTGCTGAACAGATTGTCCGCGCAATCCTCGAAGGCGGCGACGTCGGCATCGTGCAGGGCCTGGCAACTGCCGGCCCAGCGCCGCTTATAGGACATCTCGGCAAAACCGATGCAGTCGTTGTACTCGGTCTGCGCCGCCTTGGCGCGTTCGGCATTGCGTTTTGCTTCTTCCGCTTCGCGCCGCGCTTGTTCGACGAGTGCCTGGCTTTGCGCCTCGGCAGCGGATTTGCGTTCGGCCATGGCCTGCGTCTGGCGGCGGATATCCTGCGAGGGCAGGAAGATCCCGTAGTAGAAACCGACCCCTGCACCGGCGAGCAGTACCCCTAGGGCGATCGCCAGTTTCAGGATGGCATCGGAGTGCTTAAGCATCGCCTGCTTCGCGCGCCACTTCGCGCCAGCCGATGTCGCGGCGGCTGAAACCGGTCGGGAAGTCGATGGCGTCCACGGCGGCATAGGCCTTGCGCTGGGCCTCGGTCACGGACTCGCCGCGCGCCGTGACATTGAGAACCCGGCCACCGCTGGCAACCAGCTTTCCGTCCTTGATGGCAGTACCGGCGTGGAAGACCTTGGCGCCTCCGGCCTCAGCCTCGGCAATGCCTTCGATCGATCCGCCCTTTTCCGGTGTGCCGGGATAACCCCTGGCTGCCATGACCACGGTCAGCGCGGTATCGTCGGCAAAACGCGGCGGCTGGATCGATCCGAGGCGATACTCGGCACAGGCGTGGAGCAGTTCGACAAGGTCCGATTCGAGCCGCAGCAGCATGACCTGGCATTCCGGATCGCCGAAACGGCAGTTGTACTCGATCAGCTTCGGTCCCTCGCGCGTGAGCATCAGGCCCAGGAACAGCACCCCCGAATAGGGCATGCCTTCATCCGCCAGTGTGCGCACGGTGGGCGCAATGATCCGCGTCATCGCTTCGCCGGCCAGATCCGCGGTCAGAACAGGGGCCGGGCTGTAGGCGCCCATGCCGCCGGTGTTCGGGCCGGTATCGCCGTCACCCACGCGCTTGTGGTCCTGCGCGGACGCGAAAGGCACGATGGTGGAGCCGTCGGTGAGAGCGAAGAAGCTGGCTTCCTCGCCTTCGAGGAATTCCTCGATAACCGCTTCGGCACCGGCTTCCCCGAAGCGGCCTGCGAAGATGTCGCGCACCGCCTCTTCGGCTTCGGGCATGGTCATCGCGACCGTCACGCCCTTGCCCGCGGCAAGGCCATCGGCCTTGATCACGACCGGGGCGCCGAACTTCTGCAGGGCCGCCATGGCATCGGATTCATTGGCCACGCGCTCGTATCCGCCGGTGGGAATATTGGCGCGGGCGCACAGGTCCTTGGTAAAGCCCTTCGACCCTTCAAGCTGGGCGGCGGCCTTGCTCGGGCCGAACACGGCAAAGCCCTTGTCGCGCAGCGAATCGGCAAGTCCGTCGACCAGCGGGGCCTCGGGACCGATCACGATCAGGCCGATCACCTGCTCTTCGCAAAAGGCCAGCACGGCCGCGTGGTCGGTGGCATCCAGTGCGACGCAGGTTGCATGTTCGGCGATACCCGGATTACCGGGGGCAGCCCACAAGGTGTCGCAGAGCGGGGATTGCGCCAGCTTCCAGGCCAGCGCATGTTCGCGGCCGCCCGAGCCCAGAAGAAGGATGTTCATTTGCCTCAGCCTTTCGGTCAGTCTTTCGATGACGACGAATATGGAAACGGTCGTTCGGGGGGGCTGGTAGCGAAGCAGGCTGCCGGGGACAACGCCGCCCCGCTCTCCGTCAGCGAGATTTCTTCGCTGCTCAAGCGCACGGTGGAGGACCGTTTCGGTTTCGTGCGGCTGCGCGGCGAACTTTCGGGCGTCAAGCGCGCGGCCTCAGGGCACCTCTATTGCGCGCTCAAGGACGAGAAGGCGGTGATCGACGGGGTCATGTGGCGCGGCGGTGCCCAGCGCCTCGCGTTCAGGCCCGAGGATGGTCTGGAAGTGATCGCCTCCGGCAAGCTGACGACCTATCCGGGCCGCTCGAAGTACCAGATCGTCATCGAATCGATGGAGATCGCCGGCGAGGGTGCATTGCTGGCCTTGCTCGAAAAGCTCCGGGCCCGGCTGGCGGCGGAAGGTCTCTTCGCGCCCGAACGCAAGCGCGCGCTGCCGTTCTTACCCACTGTGATCGGCGTCGTGACGTCACCCACCGGCGCGGTGATCAGGGACATCCTCCACCGCCTCGCCGACCGCTTCCCGAGCCGGGTGTTGGTCTGGCCGGTGCTGGTGCAGGGCGAAGGCGCCGCCCAGCAGGTGGCCAATGCCGTGCGCGGTTTCTCAGCGATTGCGCCTGGCGGCCCGCTCCCGCGGCCGGATGTGGTGATCGTCGCGCGTGGCGGCGGTTCGATCGAGGACCTCTGGGGCTTCAATGAAGAAGCGGTTGTGCGGGCCGTCGCGGAATCCTCGATCCCGGTAATTTCCGCCGTTGGCCATGAGACCGACACCACGTTGTGCGATTACGCGGCGGACCGCCGCGCCCCGACGCCGACAGCCGCTGCGGAGATCGCCGTTCCGGTACGCGCCGAACTCATGGCGCAGCTCGACGAACTGGCCTTGCGCAAGCGCCGCTGTGCGCTGCGTCCCGTCACTCTGGGGCGCGAGCGGCTGGATGCCCGTGTCCAGCGTCTGCCCAAACCCGATGCCATTCTGGCGGCGAAAGCCCAGAAGCTCGACGAGCTTTCCGAACGGCTGCGGCGCGGCCTGCACGATCAGGAGCGCGGCAAGCGTGAACGGCTAAGCGGCACCGCGGCCAAGCTTTCGCTGCCGCTGCTGCGCCAGCGCGTGCAGGCAAGCCGGGATCGGCTCGCCCATGCGGGGCTGACGTCACGGCTGCTCACCCGGCGCTGGGTGCAGGCGCGAGACAGCCTGGCACCGGTCGCCCGCGTTCTGCCCCAGCTCGATCCGCGCCTGCCGCTGCAGCGGGGGTATGCTCTCGTCACCGACACCAACGGTCAGGCTCTGACCAGCCGGGAAAAGGCGGCACAAGAAGCCTCGCTGGTGCTCGAATTTCGCGACGGCAAACTGCCGGTCACGGTCGGTTCAGGCACGATGCCGCAGACAGCAACCCCAACGCCCCCCGCGCGCAAACCGGCGCGACCGAAGGCCGATGAGCCGCGGCAGGGCGATTTGTTCTGATTGCACGGCTCTGCTAGGTACTTCGCATGCTTATGTCTTCCGCTGATCGTCCCGCAACTCTCAGTTATGGTCCCAACGGCTTCCGGGTTCTCAGCCCCGGTCACTTCGTGGAATGCGCCGTCACCGGCGAAAAGATTTCGCTGGAAGCCCTGAGGTACTGGAGCGTCGAGCGGCAGGAAGCCTACGCGACGGCGGAGATCGCCACACGGCGCCTGCTGGAGCAGGCATGAGGCTCCGCAAAGCGTCTATCGCATCGCTGACAGCCGGCGGAGTTGCAGCGCTTTGCTTCGCGGTTGGCGTGCCGTTCGGAGCGAGCACTCCGGCCGATGCCGCAACGCCGGACCTGCGGGCGGCACCGCTGACCTTCTCCGGCAAACTCACGCAAGGCGGCTGGATCCGCGGCAAGGCCCCTGCTGACGTCAAGGCGCTTTCGCTCGACGGGCAGGACGTGCCGCTTGCACCCGACGGCGGCTGGTTCGCCGCGTTCGATCGCGATGCCGGCGCTCATGCGACGCTCACGATCACCACGACCGATGGCGCCGTGACCCGCCAGGCGCTGGATGTCGCCCCACGGGACTGGAATATCGAGCGCGTGAACATCGCGCGGCGCTCTGGCGGGCCTTCCGAAGCCTTCATGAAGCTACGCCGGCCCGAGCTCGCTCAGATTCATGCTGCGCGGGCCATGCATACCGATGCGCAGGGGTGGCGGCAGTCGTTCGTCTGGCCGGTCAAAGGGCGCATCTCAGGCCGTTTCGGCTCGCAGCGCATCTATCGCGGGGAGCCCGGCAGCTACCATTCGGGTATCGACATCACGACGGGCAAGAGCGGCAGTCCCTTCGTCGCACCTGCCGATGGCGTGGTGACGCTCGTTGCGGAAAAGCCGTTCACGCTCGAAGGCAACCTGCTGATGATCGACCACGGCATGGGTCTGAACAGCGCATTCCTGCACTGTTCTCAGATCCTTGTGAAGGAAGGCGATCACGTGAAGCAGGGACAGGTGATCGGCAAGATCGGCATGACCGGCCGCGCTACCGGCCCGCATCTGCACTGGTCGATCAAGTGGGAAAAAGATCGGCTTGATCCCCTGCTATTCACAGGTCCGATGAACTGAAGCCCTGGAAAGACTTGCGGCGCCACCGGAAGAGACTAATCACGCATTGTGCGCCGCAACATCGTCCTCCTGATCCCGCTTCTGGCGCTGTTAGTGGTGACGTGGGGGCATGAAGCACCTGACCGCGGTCGGCAAGATCAACGCCTCACGATCACCAGGCTCAAGCTTCCGCCGCAGAAGGTTCTGTCGTCCTATCTGGGACCGTTTCGGCTGGATGCGGCTTGGCAAATGACGTCGCCGGACAACCGCTTCGAAGGCTACTCATCAATGATGTTGCAGCCGGACGGTCGTATGTTGGCTTTCTCGGACAAGGGCAAGTACCTACGTTTTTCTCTTCCCGGGGTGACGTCGAAATGGATCGCACCGAAATTCGGATCGGTGAAATTTGGGCCGAAGCTGCGGCCCTCGTTCAGGGACGTAGAATCGGCGGCCTTTGACGCTTCGTCGCACCGCTATTGGCTCGGCGTCGAAGGCGGTAACAGTATTATCAGGATAAACCGCGACTTCGAAGAGGTGGCCAAGTTCCGGCCGCTTCAAATGAGGCACTGGGGGTACAATACCGGCCCAGAGGCCATGACCAAGCTGTCCGATGGCCGTTTCGTCGTGATTCGCGAAGTTACGCGGTCATGGGAGGATGCACGCTTACATCAGGCTGTATTGTTCGACGAGGATCCGATAGAGCATCCGGCAGGCCACAGGTTCCTTTTCGACGGACCGGACAACTTTTCCGTTGTCGACATGGCGCTCCTGCCCGATGGCCGGGCGCTGATACTCATGCGGCGTCTGCTCTGGGCCTTTCCCATGCGCTTTGCAGGGCGAATTGTGATTGCCGATCCTGCGCAGATCAGACCCGGTAAAATCTGGCATTCGGTACCGCTGGCCTCTTTGGCTTCCGTACTGCCGGTCGACAACTTCGAGGCGATTGCGGTGGTTCCCGAGTCGGACGACAAGGTGACCGTCTGGCTCATGTCGGACGATAACGGCATGCGCATCTTGCAGCGCACATTGCTATGGAAGCTGACAGTCGATCCTACCAAGCTCCCATGGCCCGGAAGGTCGGAACGCAAACGCTAAAAAGCGCACGAGGCAGGCCCGTACGCTCTGTAGCTTCCAACCGGATAATGGCACTCCCGAGGGAGAGCCGGGTTATCAGGCGGCCTGCTTCTTCTTGAGCTCGCGCTTCACCTTGAGGGCGCGCGGCGAGAGCTTCGTGTCGGAAGCCTTGAGCAGCCAGTTGTCGAGGCCGCCGTTGTGCTCGACCGAGCGCAGGCCCTGGGTCGAAACGCGGAACTTGAAGCTACGCTCCAGGGATTCCGACATCAGCGTGACGTTCTGCAGGTTCGGCAGGAAGACGCGCTTGGTCTTGTTGTTGGCGTGGCTGACGTTGCAGCCAACCTGACGGCCCTTGCCGGTCAGTTCGCAGATGCGGGACATGTCTACTCTCGCTCGAAAAAATCTGTTGCCGTTTGTACGGGAAGGCGCGCCCTTACCGAGTCGCCTCGACAAGGTCAAGTTGCATGGCGGAATTCAGCGCGCTAGCGGGGTTCGATGACCCGCTGGCCGCTTCCCGAATACATGCAACTGGCCCTCGCGCAAGCGCGGGAGGCTGCCGATTCGGGTGAAGTTCCGATCGGAGCGGTCGTGGTGAAGGACGGGCAGGTCATTGCAACGGGGCGCAACGGACCGCGAGAGCGACACGACCCCACCAGCCACGCTGAAATCGAGGCGATTCGCGCGGCGGCACGCGCTCTTAGCAATGAAAGGCTCGAAGGCTGCGAGCTCTGGGTGACGCTGGAGCCCTGCGCGATGTGTGCGGGCGCCATCGTCCATGCCCGGATCGCCCGCCTCTACTACGGCGCTTCGGATCCCAAGGGCGGGGCTGTCGAGAACGGGGCCCGCGTCTTCGAGCAGGCCCAGTGCCTGCACCGGCCGGAAGTCTATGCCGGCATCGGTGAGACCGAATCGGCGGAGCTGTTGTGCCAATTCTTTCGTAAGAGGCGGTGAGGTCCTCCCCGCCTAGAGACCGCGCCAGATCTTGAGGCTGGCCGAATCGGGCGGACCATATTGCCACTTGCTGCACGGCCTGGGCATGAAGTCTTTCCCGTAACACAGCCGGATTTCCCGGAGCCAACCGGTCCGGCTGACCTCAACACCGATATAGGAAGCCTTCCAGTCGGGGTTGCGCGCCAGAAACGCCTTGCGCAGGTCGCCCACGGTGAGGCCTTTCTGACGCGAAAGCCGGTCGGCATCGGGCCAGCGGATGGATCGCCACAGGATCGCGCTGACATTGAAGTAGGTCTTGGGCCGCTTCGTCATGCAGGTGCCGTGCTTGGCCCACTCATGCGCCAGCAGACCGGGCGATGGCGTCATGCACAAGTTGCGCCGCACAACTTCCGGGGAAGGCATTGTACCGCTTCCGCACCATTGCGGCGCCGGTCCGCGACGGGCT
Organism: uncultured Novosphingobium sp.; assembly: GCA_965140495.1. Lineage (GTDB taxonomy): Bacteria > Pseudomonadota > Alphaproteobacteria > Sphingomonadales > Sphingomonadaceae > Novosphingobium. The sequence goes on from OZ223239.1 coordinate 410,690, forward strand.
TCGGGCCAGAGGCCATGCAGAATGAAGCCGAAGCGGCCGTATTTGCGCGAGCATTGCATGGAGCGGGTTTCGCCGCTCACCTTGCAGTAGTCGGGGGACCAGCTTGCCGCGAGCGTATAGCCGGCAACCGGCAGCTTGCGAACGGGCCCGTCCGGCGTGACGGGACGTAGCGGTGCTATGCTGCGCGGCACCGTGCATTGATAGGCCTGAGCCCATGCGGCAACGGGTGACAGCGTGGCGGCAAGCGCGATGACGGCTTTGCGGAACATTTCAGCGGAAGACCTCGGCTTCGTCGGGTTCGGCCCGGCCGCGGCTGCGCAGCCAGTGGTCGGCATCCTGCCGGAAGAGAACCGCGACGGCGGCAACCTGCGCCAGCGATGCGATCACGGTCGTCGCGATATAGGGCATGCCCAGCGCCAGATAGCGCTCGTAGTCGAGAATCTGGTTTACCAGGCCGAGTGCCGTCAGGCCCAGCAGGAACCAGCGTGCGATGTTGCTGGCGCGGCGGGCAATGGCGACCCAGAAGCACAGGTTGTAGCCGGTAACCCACATCATTGCGAGCAGGGGGCTGGCTGCGGACTGGCCGTTGTCCAGCGCGCCTGCCCGCAATTCGCCGTAATAGGTCAGCAGCAGCCCGACAGTCAGAATTGTCGCCGCAAGGACGAGATACCCGAACAACCGGACCGAGGGCGGCTGCTGCCGCTTCACAGAGGCGTGAAGTCCAGTCCGATATCGGCTGCAGGAGCGCTCTGCGTCAGGCGGCCGACGGAGACGTAGGTAACACCGGTCGCGGCGATCGGGCCGATGGTCTCGAGATTGACCCCGCCCGAGGCTTCCGTGGGAACCCGGCCCGCCACCAGGGCGATGGCCTCGCGCAGCGTGTCCGGTCCCATGTTGTCGAGCAGCAGGTGATGCGCGCCCGCGGCAATGGCCGGCTCGATCTGTTCGAGGTGATCGACCTCGCAGATGATCTGTGCGACCCCGGCTGCCTTGGCACGTGCGACCGCGGGCCCGACGCCGCCGGCGACGAGGACATGGTTGTCCTTGATCATTGCGGCGTCCCACAGGCCCATACGGTGGTTCTGGGCGCCGCCCATGCGGGTTGCGTACTTCTCCAGGTGCCGAAGCCCCGGAATGGTCTTTCGCGTGTCCAGCAGCGTTGCATGGCCATTCATGGCATCGACGTATTGGCGGGTCATCGTCGCGATGCCCGAAAGATGCTGCACGGTGTTGAGCGCGGAGCGTTCCGCCGTGAGCATCGCGCGGGCATTGCCGGTCAGCCGCATCAGGTCGGTGCCGGGCTGCACGCGCGATCCTTCCTCGGCCAGGATCTCGATTTCCATGGCCGGGTCGAGCTTGCGGAAAAAGGCAGCCGCGATCGGCAGGCCGGCGACGGTGATCGCGTCGCGCGAGTCCATTACTCCGGAAAACCGGGCATCCGCCTCGATCACGCTTTCCGATGTGACGTCATGACCACCGCCGGGAAGCCCGACGCCGAGATCTTCCGCAAGAGTGGCCTCGACGAACGCGGCCAGATCGAAGCCGGGGATCGAAAATGCGCTCATGCAACGTTTCCCGATGCGATCAGCCCATGACTCCCGCCGCGGCAAGCACGGCGCTGGTCAGAACGTCGGGCGCAATCGCGGTCATCGGCACGATCTGCACGGGCTTTTCCATGCCCAGCAGCATCGGGCCGATGTTGGTCGCCCCGCCGATTTCACGCAGCAGCTTGGCCGAGATGTTGGCCGACTGCAGGCCCGGCATGATCAGCACGTTTGCCGGCGCGGAGAGCCGGCAGAACGGATAGAGCGCCATGATCTTGGGGTTGAGCGCGGCATCGGGCGCCATGTCGCCATCGAATTCGAAACCTGGGTTCTGCGATTCGAGGATCTGGACGGCCCCGCGGATCGATTCGAGCCACTTGCCCGAGGGATTGCCGAAGGTCGAATAACTGAGGAAGGCGACGCGCGGCTCGTGCCCGAGCCTACGGGCAACGGCAGCGGTCTCGGTCGCAATGACGGCCAGTTCTTCCGCGTTCGGACGCTCGTTGATCGTGGTGTCGGCCAGGAACACCGTGTGGTGCTTGCCCACCAGCATGTGGATGCCGAAGGGCAGCTTGTTCTCTGCCGGATCGAGCACGCGGCGCACATCCTTCATCGACTGTGCGAAGGGGCGCGTCATGCCGGTTATCATGGCATCGCCCACGCCCAGCTTGAGCAAGCCCGAAGCGAAGACGTTGCGGTCGGTGTTGACCATGCGCTGCACGTCGCGCTCGAGGAAGCCACGGCGCTTGAGACGCTCGTAGAGCAGACCCACCATCGGTGCCACGTGCTCGGAAACCATCGAGTTCTCGATCTGGTAGCTTTCCGGATCGGCAACGCCGAGATCGCTCATGAGGTCGAGGATGTTTTGCGTCCGGCCGACCAGGATCGGTTCGCCATAACCGAAGTCGCGGAACTGGATGGCCGCGCGCAAGACGACTTCGTTGTCGGCCTCGGCAAAGATCACCCGCTTGGGGTTGGCCTTTACCTGCCCATAGACGCTGCTCAGCACCGACGTGGTCGGGTTGAGACGGCCCTTGAGCTCGTGCCGGTAGGCGTCGAAATCCTCGATGTGCTTCTGGGCGACGCCCGACTCCATTGCCGCCTTGGCAACGGCCATCGGGACGACTTCCATCAGGCGCGGATCGAAGGGGGCCGGGATGATGTATTCGCGACCGAACTGCTGCGTTTCGCCGTAGGCGGCAGCAACTTCCTCGGGCACCTGCTTGCGCGCCAGCTCGGCGATGGCGCGGGCCGCAGCGATCTTCATCTCTTCGTTGATCGCGGTGGCGCGCACGTCGAGCGCGCCGCGGAAGATGAAGGGGAAGCCGAGGACGTTGTTGACCTGGTTCGGGTAGTCCGAACGGCCGGTGGCGACGATGGCATCCGGGCGCACGGCTTTCACGTCGGGCGGAGTGATTTCCGGATCCGGATTGGCCATGGCGAAGATGATCGGCTCGTCGGCCATGTCCTTGACCATGTCCTGTGTCACCGCGCCGGCGACCGAGAGGCCTAGGAACAGGTCCGCGCCCTTCAGGGCTTCTTTCAGCGTGCGCTTGTCCGTGGTGACGGCGTGGGCCGACTTGAACTGGTCGACGTTTTCGCGGCCCTGATAGATCACGCCCTTGGAATCGCAGACGATCACGTTGTCATGGCGCACACCCAGCGACTTGATGAGGGCGGTGCAGGCCAGCGCCGAGGCGCCCGCGCCGTTGACCACGACCTTGACCTTGTCGAGATCGCGCCCGGTCAGGTGGCAGGCATTGATCAGGCCGGCGGCGGCGATGATCGCGGTGCCGTGCTGATCGTCATGCATCACCGGAATGTTCATCCGCTCGCGCAGCGTCTGCTCGATGATGAAGCACTCGGGTGCCTTGATGTCTTCCAGGTTGATGCCGCCGAAGCTCGGCTCCATCATGGCGATGGCTTCGATCAGCTCCTCGACGTTTTCGCTGGCCAGTTCGATGTCGATGGAATCGACGTCGGCGAAGCGCTTGAAGAGCACCGCCTTGCCTTCCATCACCGGCTTCGAGGCCAGCGCACCGAGATTGCCCATACCCAGGATCGCGGTGCCGTTGGAGATCACGCCGACGAGGTTGCCCTTGGCGGTGTAGTCGTAGGCGGTCTGAGGGTTGTCGGCGATGGCCTGTACGGGCACGGCCACACCGGGAGAATAGGCAAGGGACAGATCGCGCTGCGTCGCCATCGGTTTGCTGGCGATAATCTCGATCTTACCGGGACGGATCGTCTCGTGGTAGAACAGCGCTTCACGCTCGGTGAACTGAACCTTGCTTTTCTCGGACAAGCTACATCTCCTGCATTCGCCGGAGCCCCTAACGGATGTTCGTGGAACGCGATAGGGGAAAGGAGCAATCATGCGCTTCACAAAAAGCGATCAGCGGCGCTAACGCTCGCGCACATGAGCGGCAAATCCGGCAACCAGGGTGCCACCCCGATGATGGCCCAGTACCTCGCGCTGCGCGAGGAGGCCGGCGATTGCCTGCTCTTCTACCGGATGGGCGACTTCTTCGAACTGTTCTTCGATGACGCCAAGAAGGCCGCCGCAATCCTCGACATCGCGCTGACCACGCGGGGCGAGCACAATGGCGTGCCGATCCCGATGTGCGGCGTTCCCGTCCATTCCGCCGAAAGCTATCTCGCCCGCCTGATCAAGGGCGGCTGCCGCGTCGCCATCGCCGAGCAGACCGAAACGCCTGCCGAAGCCAAGGAACGTGCGCGCAAGGAAGGCAGGGCCTCCAAGGCGCTGGTCGCGCGCGACATCGTGCGTTTCGTGACCGCCGGCACGCTCACCGAGGAAGCCCTGCTCGAACCGCGCCGCGCCAATGTGCTCGCAGCCGCTTGTGAAGTTCGCGGTACGGTGGGTATTGCCGCCTGCGACATTTCGACCGGCCGCATGGAACTGGAGGAATGCGACGCCGACCGCCTCGGGGCTGCGCTGGCCCGGCTCGGGGCGAGCGAAGTGGTCGTGCCGGATGGCTGGGAGCTGGCCACCGAGGATGCGATTGGCCGGTCCGGGCACGAATTCTCCTCGGAGGGCGGCGAGGAGCGGCTCAAGGGCATTCACGGGGTCGCAACGCTCGACGGTTTCGGTACGTTCACCCGGCCGATGCTGGCAGCGGCAGGCGGGCTCATCGCCTATCTCGACCATGTCGGACGCGGTGCGCTGCCGCTGTTGCTGCCGCCCGAAGCGCGCTCCGGCGAGGCGACACTGGCGATGGACGAGGCGACGCGCGCCAGTCTCGAAATCCTCGAATCCACGCAGGGCACGCGCAAGGGCAGCCTGATCGAGGCCATCGACCGCTGCGTGACCGGTGCCGGCGCGCGCCAACTTGCCGAGGACCTTGCCGCGCCGCTCACCGACCGGTCCGCGATTGCCGAGCGGCTCGAGCTGGTCGAATGGCTCCACGACGATGCCATGCTGCGCGAGGACTTGCGCGCCGCGCTGCGTTCGCTGCCCGACGTCGGCCGCGCGCTGGGCCGCGTGGTCGCCGGACGGGGAAGCCCGCGCGATCTCGGTCAATTGCGCGACGGCCTTTCGGGTGCGCGCGCGATTGGCGACAGGCTGGCGCAGCGTGACGACCTGCCCGTGCTGCTCGAAACCCTGCTGCCGCATCTCGGCGGGCACGGGGCGCTGGTCGATCATTTCGCGCGCGCGCTGGTCCCGGCGCCGCCCACCGAGCGCGGTCAGGGCGGTTACATCGCCGAAGGCTACGACGCGGCGCTCGACGAACTGCGCCGGACCTCGGGCAATGCCCGACGCGCAATTGCCGCGCTCGAAGCCAAGTACCGCGAGGAAACCGGGGTCGCCGCGCTCAAGATCAAGCACAACAATGTGCTCGGCTACTTCATCGAAGTGCCTTCGCGCCATGCCGACAAGCTGATGGAAGCCGACAGCGGCTTCTCCCATCGTCAGACCATGGCCGGGGCCATGCGCTTCAATGCGCTCGCGCTGCATGAAGAGGCGAGCCGCATCACCGAGGCCGGGGCTCATGCCCTTGCCGCCGAGGAAGCGCATTTCGAGGATCTGGTGGCCGAAGCGGTAGCGGCCCGGCGGGAAATCGCCGGAACCGCTGCTGCGCTGGCGCGTATCGATGTATCCGCCGGGCAGGCCGAACGCGCGGCGGAAGGCGGCTGGATCCGCCCCGAAGTGGTCGAAGGCCTCTCGCTCGACATCGAAGGGGGGCGCCACCCCGTCGTCGAGGCCGCGCTGGCGGTGCAGGGGGAGCGCTTCGTCGCCAACGACTGCCGGCTCGGGACGCACGACCGGCTCTGGCTGATCGGCGGCCCCAACATGGGCGGTAAATCGACTTTCCTGCGGCAGAACGCCCTGATCGTGCTGCTGGCGCAGGCAGGTGGATTCGTACCGGCGCAATCGGCGCGGATCGGCATGGTCGACAGGCTGTTCAGCCGCGTGGGCGCGGCGGACAATCTGGCACGCGGGCGTTCTACCTTCATGGTCGAGATGGTCGAAACCGCCGCCATTCTCGCGCAGGCGAGCGAGCGCAGTTTCGTCATTCTCGATGAAGTCGGGCGTGGCACCTCGACGTATGACGGTCTGGCGCTGGCCTGGGCGGTGGCCGAGGCGGTGCACGAGACCAATCGCTGCCGCTGCCTTTTCGCGACGCACTACCATGAGCTAGCGCGGCTGGCCGAGACCTGCGAGGCACTGTCGCTGCACCATGTCCGCGCGCGAGAATGGAAGGGCGATCTCGTCCTGCTGCACGAACTCGCCGACGGTCCGGCGGACCGCAGCTACGGCCTTGCCGTCGCGCGGCTTGCGGGCGTCCCGCCCAAGGTGGTGAGCCGGGCGAAATCGGTGCTGGAAAAGCTGGAAAAGGGCCGCGCGGAAACCGGCGGTCTCGCGGCGGGGCTGGGCGACCTGCCTCTCTTTGCGGCCGCGCAGGAATCGCGCGAGGAACAGTGCGATACCTTGCGCGACAAGCTGCGCGATATGGACGTCGATGCCCTCGCTCCGCGCGACGCGCTGGAAATTCTCTATGACCTCAAGCGCGAGGCCGGTACCGAACCTTAACCTTGCGGGCCTAGGTTCGTGCCATGTTGTTCGGGCCGAAGATAACCACCGTCTTCAAGAGCCGCTGGAACGCCCTGTTCTGGGCGGCCGGCATACTCGCGACGGCCTATTGCACGGTGCCGGCCGCCGATCAGGCGGCCAGGCACGAAAAGGCCCAGGTCGCGGCGCAAAAGGCCGATCATACGAACCCCTGGGCCAAGGATTCCGACAGCCCGAACTAGCTGTCGTCGTGGGACAGGTAGTCGTCGGCCACGGCGGCGCGGCCATAGCGGTTTTCCAGATCGTCCATCGTTTCCTCGCCGCGATAGGCGCTCATGTCGATGGTGCCGCTGGTGTCCATCTGCTTCATGTGATCGACGAGGTCCTGCGTCGCTGCAGGATTGAGGCTGTTGGACAGCTTTTCGCTCTGTTCCAGCCCCAGCACGGACAGTGAACTGGTCATCGCCTGGTCCGCAACTGCTTGCGCCTGCGTGTTGCCGTCCCGCTGTTCGGCATTGACGGTTTCGGGAGCGAGTTCGTCGGTACGTTCGGTCATGGAAATTCTCCTTTGACCGAATAACGGCGAACGGCTGCCTGCTGTTCCATGAAAACGCCCCCGACTTCGCGAAGCCGGGGGCGCAATCTCTGGTCAGGGCGTCAGGCTTACTGGCTGGGAACCGGCTTTTCGCCCGAATAGTCGTAGAAGCCCTTGCCGCTCTTGCGGCCATACCAGCCTGCCTCGACGTACTTCTGCAGCAGCGGGGCGGGGCGGTACTTGGGATCGCCGGTAGTCGCCTGGAATACCTTCATGATCTCGTAGAGCGTATCGAGGCCCACGAAGTCTGCCAGCGTCAGCGGACCCATCGGGTGGTTGGCGCCCAAGCGCATACCGGCATCGATGTCCTCGACCGAACCCAGCCCTTCGCCGAGCACGAAGATCGCCTCGTTCAGCAGCGGGCACAGGATGCGGTTGACCACGAAGCCCGGTCCGTCGCCGGCGAGGACGACAGTCTTGCCGAGCTTTTCGCCGAAGGCCTTCATGCGGTCGGTGGTTTCCTGCGAGGTGGCAAGACCGGGGATCACTTCGACCAGGCCCATCACCGGCACCGGGTTGAAGAAGTGCATGCCGCAGAAACGCGTCGGATCGGGCGACTGCGCGGCCATGCGGGTGATCGGGATCGAGCTGGTGTTGGACACCATGATCGCGCCGTCCTTGAGCACCTTGCCCGCGGCTTCGAAGATCTTGGCCTTGATGTCCTCGCGCTCGGTCGCGGCCTCGATGATGATGTCGCAGTCGGACAGAGACGCATAGTCGCCGACCGGCGTGATGCGCGCCAGCAGGGCGTCGGCATCGGCCTGGGTCATCTTTTCCTTGGCGACGAGCTTCGACAGGCCCTTGGCGATGCCGGCCTTGCCTTTTTCCGCATTTTCGAGGCTGACGTCCGTGAGCACCACGTCCATGCCCTTGCTTGCGACGGTCTGGGCAATGCCCGAGCCCATGATGCCCGCACCGATGATACCGACTGTCTGCACGCTTCACTCCCTCTCGCTGAACCGAATTCGCGCGCTGCCTAGCGCGTCGCCTTCACCGAGGGAACCTAGCGATTTTGGCCGGGCACCCAAAGCACGTCTTCGGTGCCGTTGGCATTCAGCGCCCGGGCGAGGACGAAGAGATAGTCGCTGAGCCGGTTGATGTAGGCGAGCGCGGCCGGGTTGGCGGGCTCGGCATCGGCAAGAGCCGCGGCCTTGCGCTCAGCCGCGCGGGTCGAGGCACGAGCGACGTGGACGCGTGCCGCCGCTTCGCTGCCGCCCGGCAGGATGAAGCTCTTGAGCGGCTGAAGGTCCGCGTTGATCGCGTCGATTGCCGTTTCGAGCCATTCGACTTGCGCGTCCACGACACGCAGCGTCATTTCGCCGGGGGTAAAGTCCTCGCCGGGCGTGGCCAGATCGGCGCCGAGATCGAACAGATCGTTCTGGATGCGGATCAGTGTGGCGGCATGCGGCGAATCCGCCATCGCGCAGACGGCCAGGCCGATCGCGCTGTTCGCTTCGTCGACCGCGCCGATGGCATCCATGCGCGCTGCGTACTTGGGCAGACGCGAACCGTCGACGAGACCCGTGGTCCCGTCGTCGCCGGTGCGCGTGTAGATCTTGTTCAACCGGACCAAGGAAGTACTCGTCTGGAAAGGGCCTGCGAGCGCCCTAGGCGGTGAGCGCCGCTGTTACAATGGTCAGCGGGCCATCGCGAGCAGCAGGCCGCAAACCAGCACAGCCGCAGCCTGATACTTGATGCGGTTGAACATCATCTTGTTCTGCAGCACCTGATTGGGCGAGGGCCCGGTCGCGTTCGGATCGCGGTTGAGGTCTTCCTTGGTGCTGTTGATGAAGGCGGCAATACCGCGCACCAGACTGACCACGACCATGATCATGAGCACGATGATGATGGGGACAAGAATATAGCTCATGGGGTCCCATTTAGGGCTTGTGACAGGGAAATGCCAGCGGGGAAGCGGTGGGCCCGCAGCGCATCGGCGATCGCCTGTCCGTCTTCCCCGGCGCGGCGCCGGTCTCCCAGCGAGGGCGAGCCGCGCCGCTTGGCGAGCTTGCGGCCATCGGGCTCGACCAGCAGGCCGTGGTGATGCCAGACCGGTACCGGCAGATCGAGCAGCGCCTGCAGCAGGCGGTGCACATGGCTCGACTGGAAAAGGTCCATGCCGCGCGTGACCAGCGTGATGCCGTCGGCGGCATCGTCGAGCGTGGCGGCGAGGTGATAGCTGGCGGGAAGATCCTTTCGCAGCAACACGACGTCGCCGAAAATCTGCGGGGTGGCCACTTGCGGTCCCGCGCGTTCGTCGCGCCATTCCAGCGGTCCGGCACGGTCCATGGCCGCGGTGACGTCAAGCCGCCAGGCGGCGCCTTCGGGGTCGACTTCGCGATGCCGGCAGGTGCCCGGATAGATGGGGCCGTCGGGGCCGACTTCGGTCGCGGCGGCGGCGATTTCGGCGCGGGTACAGCGGCAGGGGTAGAGCAGACCCATCGCCTTGAGACGCTCGCCGGCCTCGGCATAGCTGGGAAGGCGATGCGACTGGAAAGCGGTCTCGCCGTCCCAATTCAGGCCCAGCCATTCGAGATCCCGGACAAACTCCTCCACGAATTCGGGCTTGCTGCGCTCGCCGTCGATATCCTCGATACGCAGGCGGAAGGTACCATCTCTCTCGCGTGCCAGATCGTGCGCGACCACGGCTGCATAGGCATGGCCGAGGTGCAGAGGGCCGTTGGGGCTGGGGGCAAAGCGCGTCACGATCATCGTGCGCTTTTCCTATCGCGCGCCGCCGCCGCCGCAAGGTGCCGTGGCTGTGGATTGTAGGAGCGGCGTCATAATGTCTGCTTGACGGGGACTCGTGCAAGTGCATGAATGTGCCCATGCTCAGTGCCACATCCCATTGCCATCAAACCGCAATGACGGCCTGCGACAGGAGGCCATGCTCAAGTCGGAGCTGATCGAGCGCGCGGCCCGGTTCCGCAGTGCGGAGGATGACCCCTCCCGAAGTCTTTCAGACTGCCCTGCCCTGGTGCTGAACGCGGATTACACGCCGCTTTCCTATTATCCCCTCAGTGTCTGGCCCTGGCAGACCGCGATCAAGGCGGTGGTGCTCGAACGCGTGGACGTTGTCTCCACGTATGGCCGCGCGGTGCACAGCCCCAGCTGGACGATGCAGATCCCCTCGGTGATCGCGCTGCGCCAGTATGTGAAACCGAGCGAGTTTCCGGCCTTCACCCGCTTCAACCTGTTCCTGCGCGACCGGTTCAGCTGTCAATACTGCGGCAGCCCGCATAACCTGACGTTCGATCATGTCGTTCCGCGCCGCCTCGGCGGCAAGACGAGCTGGGAAAACATCCTCACCGCCTGCGCGCCGTGCAATCTCAAGAAGGGCGGGCGGACGCCCAAGCAGGCGAAGATGCCGCCGCTGGTTCAGCCGATTCGTCCGACGAACTGGCAATTGCAGGAACGCGGTAAGGGCTTCCCGCCCAATTACCTCCACGAAACCTGGCGCGACTGGCTCTACTGGGACATCGAACTGGAAGAGTAGACGTCAGTGCAGGGTTTGCGGCGGGTCTTCCGGAGCCGTTTCCGACACACCGGCATTGACGGCACTCGTCACCGCCACGTCCATCGTCACGTTGCCTACCGTCCGCATGATGTCGGGCAGCATCTCCACGGCCACGAGAATGCCCAGCGGCCAGAGCGGCACGCCCATGGCGGCGGCGATGGGGCCGGTGGAGGCGATAAAGCTGATCGTGCCGGGTAGCGACACCGTGCCGAAGGTCGTGACGAAAGCGACGATCACGCCTGCGGCAATTGCCATCGGCGTCAGCTCGTACCCAGCCAGCGTGGCGGCATAGATCGTGACGCCCATATTCATCGCCGGGCCGGTCGCGCGGAACAGCGTGACTGCTAGGGGCAGGACGAACTCGCTGGTCGTCGGTGCAATTTTCAGCTCACGGCAGGAGCCGAGCATGGCCGGCAGGCTGGCCAGCGAGCTTTGCGTGGAGACGGCCACGACTTGCGCGGGAAGTACCGCCTTTGCGAAAGCGCCGAGCCCTCGTCGCCCGAGTAAAACGGCGAGCGGATAGCCGCCGAGCAGGAAGATTGCGCCCAGCGAGGATACCAGCGCGATATAATGGGCCAGTGCACCGATGGCAGCCGCGCCGCTTGTCGCCGCGAGGGAAAGGCCGAGTGCGAAGACACCGAGCGGCGCCACGGCCAGAACCCAGCCGATCACCACGATCATGGCCCCTGCCAGCCCCTCGAACAGCAAGGCAAGCTGGCGGCGGGGTTCGTCGGCAAGCCGGGTTGCGGCCGTGGCGAACAGGGCGGTGAAGACGATCACCGGCAGCATGGCGTCATCCGCCGCAGCGGTGAAGACGTTGGTCGGCAGGAGCGAGCTGAGAAAGTCGGCGAACCCCGGCAGATCGGCGTCCGGCGCGGTGCTGGCCGGGGGCAGGCTCAGCGCGGGGGCGGGAAACAGGGCCAGCAGCCCCGGCATCAGCACGCCGCCCAGAACGGCACTCGCGGCCAGCACGCCGACGATCAGAACCAGCGTGCGCCGGGCCATGGTCCCGGCCTCGGCGGCGGCGGCGGTCTCGACGATGCCGGTGAACATCAGGCCGATCACCAGCGGCAGGATCGTCATCTTGAGCGCCTGCAGCCAGAATCCGCCAAGCGGCCGGGCGATGTCGAGCAGAGGCGGCAGAACGCTCGATCCCTGCAGCACCGCGCCCAGGATCAGCCCGGCAATCAGGCCGCCCAGCGTCAGAAGACCCGGCACCCGGATTTCGGGCATACGCGCGGCACTGCTGTTTTCGGTCATGCGGTTCCTGTGGCAAGTGAGGCCATGTGACATTACCAAGCCGTCACGACATAGCAATTTGTCAGGATTCCCGTGGTAGGGGGCAGCCCATGAGCAAGCAGTTTTTCGGCACCGACGGTATTCGCGGCCGCACCAACCAGGGCGCGATGACCGCCGCCACCGCCATGAAAGTCGGCCAGGCCGCCGGCACCCGCTTCCTGCGCGGCACCCATCGCCATCGCGTGGTGATCGGCAAGGATACGCGCCTGTCGGGCTACATGCTGGAGAATGCCATGGTGGCGGGTTTCACCAGCGTGGGCATGGACGTGGTGCTGCTCGGCCCGATGCCGACCCCCGCCGTGGCCCTGCTGACCCGCGAGTTGCGCGCCGATGTCGGGGTGATGATCTCGGCTAGCCACAACCCTTACGAGGACAACGGCATCAAGCTGTTCGGTCCCGACGGCTTCAAGCTTTCCGACGACGACGAACTCGCCATCGAAAAGATGCTGGGCGAGGATCTCGGTCTGGCGGCGAGCGAGGACATCGGCCGGGCCCGGCGAATCGAGGACGCGCGCGGGCGGTACATGCATGCGGTGAAGGCATCGCTGCCAAGCCTCGTGCGGCTCGACGGGCTGAAGATCGCCGTGGATTGCGCCAATGGTGCGGCCTATCAGGTTGCCCCTTCCGCTTTCTGGGAGCTGGGCGCGGAAATCGTGGCGGTCGGCGTTTCGCCCAATGGCAAGAACATCAACAAGGCCTGCGGGTCCACGCACCCAGAGCTGCTGCAGGAGACCGTGGTGTCTTCCGGCGCGGACATCGGCATTGCCCTCGACGGCGATGCGGACCGCCTCATCGTCGTGGATGAAAAGGGGCAGGTCGTCGACGGCGACCAGATCATGGCGCTGATCGGTAGCCAGCTTGCCGCGCGCGGCGAACTGCGCGGCGGCGGCGTTGTCGCCACGGTCATGTCGAACCTCGGGCTCGAGCGCTTCCTGCAGGGTCAGGGCCTGAATCTCGAGCGCACCAAGGTCGGCGACCGCCATGTGCTCGAACGGATGAAGACCGGCGGCTTCAATGTCGGCGGCGAACAGTCGGGCCACATGATCCTGCTCGATCATGCGACGACCGGCGATGGCACCGTGGCGGCGCTGCAGGTGCTGGCAGCGCTGGTCCAGTCGGGCAAGCGCGCGAGCGAACTGCTGCACCTGTTCGATCCCGTCCCGCAATTGCTGCGCAACGTGCGCTTCTCGGGGGGCAAGCCTCTCGAGGAAGAGCGTGTGAAGGCGGCGATTGCCGATGCGGAAGCGTCGCTCAACGGCAAGGGGCGGCTGGTCATCCGGCCCTCGGGCACCGAACCGGTGATCCGCGTCATGGCCGAGGGCGACGATGCCGGCGAGGTGGAAGCCGCGGTCGCCTCGATCTGTCAGGCCGTGGAAGAGGCAGCGGCGTAATGGCTCTGGAAATGCGCCCCGATTGCGAACGCTGCGGCACGGACCTTCCCGCCGAGGCGCCTGGTGCTTTCATCTGCAGCTTCGAATGTACCTACTGCGCCGAATGCGCGGAGGACCTTGACGATCAGTGCCCCACCTGCGGTGGCGAACTCGTCGACCGTCCGACCCGTGCCAAGCGGCATCAGGATGCCCATCCGCCTTCGAAAGTGCGGCGTTACAAGGGGTAGCAGCCGACAGGACTTTTCCAGCTCCGTTCGTGTCGAGCGAAGTCGAGACACAACAGCGCCGGGCAAGCGTGTCTCGACTTCGCTCGACACGAACGGCTAGGTGGTAGCGGAACCAAATCCCGCTCATCCTGAGCCTGTCGAAGGATGGATGCGCGCCTAACCGGACGTATCGTTCATGAATCCCCCTCGCATTCTCTCCATCGCTGGCTCTGACAGCTCCGGCGGTGCCGGCATTCAGGCCGACATCAAGACGATCACGATGCTTGGCGGCTACGCCATGACCGCGATCACCGCGATCACTGCGCAAAACACGCTGGGCGTGACCGGTGTGGAGACGCTTTCGCCCGAAATGGTGGCTGCGCAGATCGACGCCTGTGTCGGCGACATCGGCGTCGATGCGGTGAAGATCGGCATGCTGGGCTCGGCGCCGATTGCGCATGCCGTTGCGGACACGCTGGAAACGCTCGATGTGCCGGTGGTGTTCGATCCGGTGATGATTGCCACGAGTGGATCGGTGTTGGCGGATGCGGACACCATCGCGGCGTTCGAGCGACTGATTGCCGTTGCGACATTGACCACACCCAATGTCCCCGAACTCGCGGCATTGGGGGGCGATGCAGCCATGGCCGCGCGCAATGCCGCCTACCTCGCCAAGGGCGGTGACGCCGAGGGCGAGGTGGTGGAAGACCGCCTTGTCGTCCCGGGCGGCGATCCGGTTGTCTGGACCGTGCCCCGGCTGGATACGCGCCATAACCACGGCACGGGCTGCACACTTTCCAGTGCCATTGCGACTTTTCTTGGCCGGGGCATGGCGCTGGAGGCCGCCGTCGAGGCCGGGCGGACCTTCGTCCAGCTCGCCTTGCGCGATGCGCCGGGCTTCGGGGCCGGACATGGTCCGATGGGGCATCCGGCGGTCCGGCTGGACCTTGCCGGCGAGCCGTGCCTCAACCAGATCACCCTGCCGGCGCGCGATCTCGATGCCTCGGTAGCCTTCTACAAGACGCTTGGCCTGATCCACGTCGTCGATAGCCCCAAGTCGGGTTACGCCCGCTTCGAAGCGCCGGGCGGCGTCACCCTGTCGGTCAGCACCGGCCACGGCGAGGCTGTGGGTGGGGGCATCTACTTCGAATGCCTCGATCTCGATGCCACGATCGCGCGGTTGACGAACGCGGGGATGGCGATCGAGCCTGCTTGCGATCAGCGCTGGGGCTGGCGCGAGGCATGGCTCGCCGATCCGGCGGGCAACCGGGTGTGCCTGTACAGCGCCGGGCTTGCGCGCCGCTATCCGCCCTGGGCCCTGCCGCGTTAAGACGAGGTGGAAGCGCTGTCGCGAGGCGCGTCCAGCTTGAGATAGACGCTGTCGCACCATTCGCCGCCGACCTGCCATGTGCGCTGCGCCCGGCCGGTTTCATGGAACCCAAGCCGCGCAAGCAGGCCAAGCGATGCCGCGTTGCGTGGATCGACGTCGGCAACAACGTGATCGAGGGCGTGCACGGCAAAGCTACGTGCCAGCACGACTTCCAGAGCTTCGCGCGCAAAGCCACGGCCCCAGAAGTCCGGGTGGAGAATGAAGCCGATTTCGGGAAATCGCCACAAGCCGGCCTTGCCGATGCACCGGCCTTCGTGTTCGATGATGAAATCCTCACCCGCACCGGGCGGGATTTCGATCATCGAGGCGAGCCATTCGCGGGTCTCCGCAAGGCTCTCGTGCGGCGGGCGCGACCAGTAGCGCATCGCTTCCGGTCGCGTGAAAATCGCGTGGAGATCGTCGGCGTCGTCCACGCGGGCCGGGCGCAGGATCAGGCGTTGCGTCTCGATCCGCGCCACGGCCTGCGCCTTATCCGCAATCGAGGTCGTAGAACCGGCTGATCTCGCGCCAGCCGTCCTCCGCCGTCTCGCACCAGGTGAACAGGTCGAGGTCGCGGTGGTTGATCGTGCCTTCCTCGGCCAGCGCCTCGAAGTTGATGATGCGCTCCCAGAACTCCCGGCCGTAGAGCAGGATCGGGATGGGCTTCATCTTGCCGGTCTGGATCAGCGTCAGCAGTTCGAGAAACTCGTCGAGCGTGCCGAAGCCGCCGGGGAACACCGCCACCGCACGGGCACGCAGCAGGAAGTGCATCTTCCTCAACGCGAAGTAGTGGAACTGGAACGAGAGGCGCGGCGTGACATAGGGATTAGGTGCCTGCTCGTGCGGCAGGACGATGTTGAGACCCAGCGATTCGGCGCCGACATCGGCCGCGCCGCGGTTGGCCGCTTCCATGATCGAAGGGCCGCCGCCCGAGCAGACCACGAACTGGCGCATGCCCTTTTCGACAATGGCACACTGGCTGGCGAGTTGGGCGAGGCGCTGCGCCTCTTCATAGTACTTGGTCTTGGCGGCCAGCCGCTCGGCGACTTTCTTCTCTTGCTCGGTCCCCGGTGTGGCGAGAAAGGCCTCGCGCTTTTCGGGGGAGGGAATGCGGGCCGAACCGTAGAAGACCAGCGTGGAGCCGATCTGAGCTTCCTCCAGCAGCATCTCGGTCTTGAGCAGTTCGAGCTGGAAGCGCACCGGGCGCAGCTCGTCGCGCAAGAGGAAATCGGTATCGCGGAACGCGAGCCGATAGGCAGGATGTTCGGTCTGGATGGTGCCGCTCTGCTGGTCGGCAAAGCTGACTTCCTGCTCGGCCTTGTAGAAACGGCGCTGGGTGAGGGGCTTTTCGTCTTCGTCGTCTGTCATTGAGGCTCCATGGCGGTTCGTGCGGCGGACGTCGAGCGAAGATAATCGCACGCCCACTTGCGCCGAATTGACCAGCCTCTAGGGTTTTTGCCGATGCTGACCCGACGCCAGGCTGTCGCGGGGCTGGGTGCCGCCGCTTTCGCCGTTTCCCAATTTTCCGCGCACGCTGCCGCCGTGCCGCCAGGATCGCCCGCGCCGGTCAGGCCGCCGCGCCTGCGCGGAGGGGACGTGCTGGGGCTCGTGGCACCCGCCGGTTTCATCGGTGACCGCTTCGGGCTGGCCGAAATCGAAGAGACCGTGCGCGCCATGGGACTGGTCCCCAGGAGCGCGCCGCATCTGCTGGCCCGGGAAGGCTATCTCGCCGGATCGGACGAAGCGCGTGCGGACGACCTGATGACGATGTTCGCCGACGATGACGTCCGCGGGATCATGGCGGTTCGCGGCGGCTGGGGCTCGGCGCGGCTACTGCCGCATCTCGATTTCGCGGCGATCGCCCGCAGTCCGAAACTGTTCGTGGGTTTCAGTGACAATACGGCGTTGCATCTGGCGCTCACCGCCCGCACCGGGGTGCACAGCATTCACGGGCCCAATGCCGCGGCATCCTGGCCGCCGCAGGCCTGGGAATCCTTTCGCAGGGTCGCTTTCGATGCGGCCGTGCCGACCTATTCAGTCCCGTCCTATGGCGGTCCAAACCTGTCGGGGCACGGCGCGGACGTGCGGACCTTTCGTGGCGGCACGGCGCGAGGCCGGTTGCTGGGTGGAAATCTGACCGTGCTTTCGGCGCTTGTCGGGACGCCCTATCTGCCCGATTTTTCCGGCGCGATCCTGTTTCTGGAAGATACCAATGAATCCGAATACCGGATCGACCGCATGCTGACCCAGCTTGCGCTGTCCGGTATTCTGGGAAAGGTGGCGGGAGTGGTCTTCGGGCAATGCACGCGGTGCCACAATCCCGATGGCGGCTATTCCAACTTCACGATCTATGAAGTGCTCGACCGTCGCTTTGCCGAGTTGGGCGTGCCCGCGTTTCAGGGGGCGATGATCGGCCATATCTCAGGCCAGATCAGCATGCCGGTAGGGGTAATGGCCGAGATCGACGCCGATGCCGGAACGATCCGGATGCTGGAACCTGCCGTCTCCTGAGATCTGTCAGGCCGCGGCAGCGGAGCTCTGGCCCAAGCCGTAGCTCGCCACCAGATTGGTGAAAACCGTGTTTTCGAGGGGTTCGGCGAATTCGAGGCCGGCGCAGTGGTCGTTGGCCCAGGCCACGAAGGCCAGCGAAGGGCGGCACCCGGGCAGAGCAAGGCTGACCGCTTCGTCGGTTTCCAGCTGCCCGACGCCCTCGATCCGCGCCCCGAAGCGTGTAAGGTCCTTGAGCATGACCGTGTTGCTGACCACTCCACGGCGGAAGCGGGCCATCATCTCGACCTCCGCGCGCTGATGCCGACGGGCACCTGGCGAAGCCGAATGGGGGGGGATCGGACCTTGCGTAGCCATTGGAAACAATCCTGAAAAAATTAACCAGTCTTGTTGTGTGCACTCTAGGGCGCAGCCGTTTAGGGAGTGGCAGAAGCCGACTGCGCAATTTCCCTTGGTCGGTCGGTATGCAGATAGGCATACATGGTAAATTTGGAGTAAAATTGCTGTCCGCCCCACAATACAACAAAGCGGGCGATGGCTGTTTTGCTGTATTTACGAGTTACGCAGCAGTGAAATACGTGTATTCACATACCGACTAGTCCGGATTGCATCAACCGAGCACCGGTACCTTGGCGCTATCTCGCGGAAATTCCGACGAGTCTGGTAGTTAACGAGGTATTGCGCGTGTTCACGGCCAAACCGGTCTCCGATCCGGAACCTGCCGCAACAATGGCGCATCCTCCTGCCACCGCGGGACGCAACGACCCGCGTGCCTATCTTCTCAAGCAATCGCACGTCGCCGCTACGCTGGGTTCGCCGTTCGTGGGCGAAATTCTCGCAGCGGCGTATCGCCAGCTCTGGCGCGCGCCCCGGCTCGACGCGACGATTGCCGACTGGCCCCTCGATCCGGCGGCCAGCGCCATGGCGCTTCGCCTAAATGCCGGCTTGCACGCTCTTGCGCGGCGCCGGACCTTTGCGGACCTTACCGCCCTCTATGCCGGCGATCACACCGAATTCGACCGGGCGGTGGGCGAAGCGCTGGAACTTGGCGAATCCACGCTGCTGGTGTGGATGTCCCACCCGACGCAGACCAACGAAGTGCGCCGGTCGAGCGCCTTCATGGCCGCTCTTTCGGTCCTGGCAAATCGCCATGGTATGCCCTTCGAACTGCTCGAAGTAGGTGCCAGCGCAGGTCTCAACTTGCTGCTCGATCACTACGCGCATGACCTTGGCGGCGTCGCTTTCGGCGACATGAACTCGCCACTGTGCCTGCAACCGGATTGGCAAGGGGCTCCGCCTCCCATGGCGCAAGTGACCATTGCCTCTGCGCGCGGCGCCGATCTGCGGCCTTTGCGGCTCGACGATTCGCATACGCGCGAGCGGCTGATGTCCTATGTCTGGCCGGGCGACGAAGTGCGTTCTCAATGTCTGGCCCAAGCGATGCTGCTGGCGCGCGACGATGCTCCTCTCGTCGATCGCGAGAGTGCGGGAACCTGGCTGGCACAAAGGCTCAGGGAGCCGCAGGCTGCAGGGACCATGCGCGTCGTCCAGCACTCGATGGTGCTGCAGTATCTTCCCGAGGACGAACTGCTGGCCCTGAAGGCCTCCATTCTCGAGGCAGGCCACCGGGCCACGCGAGATCGGCCGCTGGCGCGGATCGGACTGGAATGGAACCGGGACCGCACGCAGGTCCTGCTCTGCCTCACGTCTTGGGCTGGGCGTGCCGATGATGGCGAGAGGCAGATCCTGGCAGCTTGTCATCCCTACGGTGCCTGGCTGAAGTGGCATGTGCCGGCTCAAGGCCAGGTCGCAGCCTGATTTTCTCTTAGTCCAAAAGCTTGTAGTGCCGCCGGGTACCGGCCGCCTTGCGCTGGCTTATGCGCATTGCCGGGTCCGGCGTAACAGTTCGGCAGCCAGCGATCCCAGCCTTCGCTGGGAGGACGGCCGGCTGGTGACTTCGCGTTGCTATCGCGCCTTGTGCGACCGACACTCCGCCTCGACTTTCGGGGAAATTCCAGAAATGAAAAAGGGCGGCGCGCTTGTGACGCACCGCCCTTTCGCATCGGGTTGGAACTGCCGGAGTTCTAGAACTCCGACCAGTCGTCCTCGTTCGCCTGCACCGCGAGGTTGCCGACGACGGGCGGCGCTGCGACCGGTTTCGGCGCCGATTTTGCGCGCGGTGCCGGCAGCGGCGTCGGTGCCGCGGCGCGCATGGGAACCGGGGCACTGTCGTCGACCTTGAAGATCGAGAAGGCCTCGAACAGCTGCTGGGCCTCGCGAGCCAGCATTTCGGTCGCGGCCGTGGTTTCCTCGACCATTGCGGCGTTCTGCTGCGTCATCGAGTCCATTGCCGTGATCGCCTCGTTGACCTTGAGCAGACCGGTCGACTGCTGCTCGGCGGTCTCGGCCATGGCTTCGATCGATTCGCTCACGCTCGAAACGCGTTCGATGATGCGGTTGAGCGAGCCGCCGGTATCGTTGACCAGTTCGACGCCCGAGGTGACGTGGTCGGTTGCAGCAAGGATGCGTGACTTGACGTCCGATGCGGCATCGGCCGCACGCTGGGCCAGAGCCCGAACTTCCGAGGCGACAACTGCGAAGCCCTTGCCGGCATCACCGGCACGCGCGGCCTCCACGCCGGCGTTGAGCGCCAGCAGGTTGGTCTGGAAAGCAATACCGTCGATCACCGTGATGATCTCGGCGATTTCCTTGGTGGCCTGATCGATGCCGTTCATGGCCTCGATAGCGCGCTGCACGACGACACCGCCCTGTTCGGCTTCGCCGCGCGCTTCGGTCATGGCACGGCTGGCCTGCGAGACGATACCTGCGCTTTCGCCGACCTTGCGGGTGATCTCGTCCATGGCGGCAGCCGAAGACTGCAGGCGTGCGGCCTGTTCCTCGCTGCGGTTGGAGAGGTCGGTCGTGGCCTGGCGGATCTCGGACGAGCCCGTCGAGATTGAGTTGATGCTGCCGCGAACCGAGAGCATGACGCCGCTGAGCTGGTCGAGCGCGTCGTTGAAGTCGCGTGCGACCGTTGCAAAGGCATCGGGCAGGTTTTCCAGGCGGGCGCGCAGATCGGACTGCGACAGGTCATGAAGCTTGCTGCCGATTTCCGCCATGGCCGCTTCACGGTCCTGGTCCGCCGCGATCTTGGCAACCGCCTGATCGCGGAAGATCAGCACGGCCCGCGCCATGTTGCCCAGTTCGTCGACACGCTCGGTACCCGGTACGGATACGTCGTTGCGGCCGGCTGCAAGGGCAGACATCGTCTCGGTCAGGTCGCCAACGGGGACGGCGATGTCGCGGCTCAGCTTGCGCTGCAGCGCCACGGCGATGCCGATGAGGGCGAGGCCGCCGACGGCAAGGGCGATCCAGGCGGTGGTAATGGCGGAGCTCTGGCCGCTCGACTCTTCCTGAAGCTGGGCCTGCTCGTAGTCGCGCAGGTCACGCAGGGGAAGCACCGCGGCGCTGACGAGCGCGGCCTTGCCGGCATCGCGCACGCGCTCGGCGGCTTCGGCTCGCTGGCCTTCCTTGACCATCGCAATCGACTTGTCGCCCCAGTCCTGACGCCACTTCAGCGTTTCGGCGCGCGATTCCAGAAGCTTCTGGCGCATTTCCGGGTTGGTCAGTTCATTCTCGAGTTCGGCCGAAGTCGCGTCGTACTCGTCGCGGCCTTCGTAGTAGGACTTGAGATAGAGATCGTCACCGGTGACCAGGTATCCGCGCATCTGACTGTTCTGACGCAGGATCTGCGTTTCCAGCGACAGCGCCTTGGAGTGGATTTCCTGGTGGAAATTGGTCCGCTCGGTTGAACGGCTGATCATGGCGATGTTGGTGGCGAACACCAGCATCATCACTGCCGCCGAGAGGTTGATCGCGACAAAGGCGACCGCCAACTTCTTCGGAATGTTCAACGAGCTGAGCATAGATAATTCATTCCAATTCTGTGTTCGCTTTCGTCAGGGCCCGGCTGCGGAGCGCTGGGCTCCGCAGCCGGAATTCCGTCAGAAGTTGAAGCGCAACGAGGCAGAGATGGTGCGCGGATTGATCGTGCGCGCCGTCACCACACCGCTCGACGGGATGTATTCCGCGTCGACTTCGACAAGACCAAGAACGTCGAACAGGTTGTTCGCATTAAGCATAACAGTGACGTTATCGGTCGGACGGTATTGCACGAAGGCATTGGTCACGACGTATCCGGGCATCTTCAGCTGGTTGCTGTCGCCGGAGTAGCTGCTGGTGGTGCCGTAGAAGTTGGCACCGATCGTGAAGCGTTCGACTTCAACCTGCGGCGTGACCTGGAAGATCAGGTCTGCCTGCTGCTTCGGCGTGTTGCCGACCGTGGTCGGATCAAGCGCGTCGGAGGTGATCTCCGCCTTGGTCCAGGTCGCACCGCCATAGACCGAGAAGATGCCGCGGTGGTAACCGGCCTCGAGCTCGGCACCATAGGCGCGGTAGGTCCGCTCCAGCATGATGTTGTGCTCGCCGGTCTTGGCCCAGAAGCCCGTCAGGTACACTTCCAGGTTGTCGCCGCGGTACTTGAAGCCGCCTTCGGCCTGCTTCACCGGGTCGTAGGCAGCCTTGGGAACCAGCAGTTCACCGGTGGTCGGGCTGACATAGTTGGCGAAGAGGATGCGGTCGGCGTTGGCGCGGCCGCCCTTCGAGTAGCGGCCGAACAGCGAGAAGTTGTCCGACATGCGGTAGTTGGCGCTGATCGAGTACGACAGGTAGTTGTAGTCGTAGTGGACCGGGGCCGGCTTGGTGTAGTCGATGAACCCGACGTTGGTTTCGGGGATCGTGATCACGCCGTCGCCGTTGACGTCGAACGTGGTCGACTTGGCGGTGCCGGGCAGGCTGGAGCCGTAGAGCGTGCCGCGCACGCGGCCCATGTCGTAGCGGATGCTGGCGCCGAGCGCGAACTTGCCGAACATGTAGTTGAGCGAGCCGTAGGGCGCGTTCACGTCGTAGTTCACGTCGTAGCGGTCACGGCGATAGCCGCCGATCAGCGCTGCGTTGTAGGCCAGCGTACCGTTCTGCGTGAGCTGGTAGGGGCCTGCGAAGACGTCGATCAGATGGGCCTCGCCGCCGCCGAGCACGTCGGTGACCATGGTCGTCCAGGTCCAGGCGGTGTCGATGTCCTGGCTCGACTTGTAGTAGCCGGCGGTGAAGGTCAGCTTGCCCGACCCGAGATCCCACACCTTGCTGGCGCGGATGTCGTTGGTCATGTTGTTCAGGCTGTTCAGCTCGACATCCTGATTGGAGACGAGGGCCAGCAGACCGTTGCCGTTGAGCGCGGTCGGATTGGCGATCGCCTGGCCGGCCATCGGACCGGTCGCATAGCGGATGCCGGTCGCGCCAAGCATGCCCATGATCACCGGAGCCGAATTGATCGACTGGATGGGAAGCGTGGGCGTTGCGTTGGACAGCGTGTAGGGCTGGATGGTGTGGCCCGAGATGTCCGAGTAGCGGAACTTCTCGTTGATGCGCCAGCCGTCGATTTCGAACTTGGTCTCGAAACCGATCGACTTCACCTTGGAGTGCGTCGCATCGCTGAACGCATTGTTGACCGGCTTGTTCTCGTCATCGAGCGTCAGGTTGCCCGGAATGTAGCGCGAGAAAAGCGAGTCCTTGCGGACGTTCAGGCCGGGAACGTTGGTGTAGTCTGGATTGTCGCCCGAACCCGAAACCAGGACCGGCGAAAACGGCGTCGGTACCGTCTGATCGTCGAGCAGCTTGGCGTAGACGCGGAAGTAGCCGCCGTCGAAGTCCTTGGTCATGTTGAACTTGACCTGGCCGCCCTTGAAACCGTCGAAGCCGGTTTCACGCGGGCCTTCGCCCTTGCGGTAGAAACCGCCGACGTGGAAGCGGAGGGTGTCGGTGATCGGCGAACCGTACTCGAAGTCGATCCGCTTCGAATCGTAGTCGAGGCCGGTGCTGATCTGCACGGCGCCGCCGGCAACGTCGCCGGTCTTGTCGATCAGGTTGACGATGCCGCCCGATGAGTTTGAAGCGAAGGTAGAGGCCGAACCGCCCCGGATCGCCTGCACGCCCGCGAGGTTGAGGTCGGCACGCAGGAACTGGTCGGCCGTGGCGAAGGCGATGTCGCCGAATTCGAGCGTGGGCAGGCCGTTTTCCTGAATCTGCAGGAACTTCGCACCGCCCAGAGCGATCGGCAGGCCGCGGATGGAGATGTTGGCAAAGCCTTCACCGCCGGTGCTGCCGGCGCGCATGCCGGGGATGTTGCGGAAAATCTCGGCTACCGAGCGGGCGCCGAACTTCTCGATCTCGTCGCCGGTGATCGTGCTGGTCGAAGTGGCGCTGTCGAGGCGGTCGCGGGCACGGGCGACGCCCGTGGTCATCTGGGCGACGCGGGTTTCCTGGGCGGGCGCGTCGGTATTGGTATCATCGTCGGCGGCCAGAGCCGGAAATGGCATGAGGCATGCCGAAGCAAGCAGAAGAAGGCTTTTGGTTTTCACTTTTTTGATCCCTGTTGCGCTGATGTTCGCAGCGCCGGGACTATTCACGGGACGCTTAAATCTCGCGTTTGTGCCGTTAAGGATAAATGCTGGGTTTCCTGAAAACCGGCAGGCAGGAAGCGCGGCCTGCCTTGGTGATAGAGAGCCGGCAAGAGGCAGCGTGGTTATCGACGGATTACTACTGAACGGTGCCGCATAACGCCGGCCGAAGAAACGTGGTTTCTTTCAGATGAAGATCCGAATGCGCAGAAACAGCCCATTCTGGAGTGACAGTACGAGCTGCAATCTCCGGCAAGGCATCCCGGCGCTGCGCGTGCGGGCGCCGATCGAAATCGGCGTTCTGTCGCCGACAAGCGGCCAGGGGCAGGTTCCACCGCCCCGCCATCGCACCTGCGATCTGCGCACGTTCTGCCTGCCATGAAGGCGTGGCGACAGCCTCCCGAGCGAGAGCAGACCGATTGAATTGTGAGGGAGATTGGATGCCCCGCGATGGTGCGGGCGGTTTCGGATCGGTGCATGGGCGGTCTCCGGTGCGTTCAGGAGGCGAGCAGCCACACCCCCGCACTCCCGGCGACGAGAGCGACGACCGCCGGACTGGCGAAGCGGAGGGCGATGGCGGTGAGAGTGGCCGTTCGCGAGGGAGCGGCCGGTTGGCAGAGGCGACAGCGGCAATGCGCGGGGGGATCGGCGATCGGGTCATCCGGGGGATCCTTTCCGGTGCAGGCAGGCTGGCGGGCTGCGAGCGGGGGAAAGGATCAGTCGAGCGGTTCGGGTGGCTCGAAGAGTTCGGACTGTTCGGTGTCGCGTTCGCGCAAGGCGTCCATCGCCTGCTGCCGCGTTGGCGGACGCTGCGGCAGATTCACGGTCACATCGGTGATGGCGCTCGGCACGATGCCGTAGTCGTAGCTTTCGCTAGCGGCCGCACATAACGAAACGGCACTGGTAGTAGATCCCGCGGTGCGTGGGCGTGCTCAGGCGGCTCGACCGGCGATGCGCCGGCGTCTTGCAGTAAGGACACAGCAGGCCGCCGACACGGCCACCCAGATCGCCGACGGGGGACGGGCCCTGCACGGTGGGCGTGTTTGCGTTCATATCGCTCACGCCTCCACCGCGCGAAGGGCTGCCAGTGCGTCGGTCAATGACGCCATGGCTTCCTCGCCTTCCTTGAGCGCGACGCGGCGCTTGTTCGGGCAATTGCCGGTCGCGGCATCGATGAGTGCGGAGACGGCCTCGCCGCTTTCCTTGGCGACGCCCGCGGCGGCGCGGATCACGTCCGGCGCGGCGACGGCGCGCACGGCCAGTTCGAGGCGCAGGCTCATCAGCCGATGAAACGGCGCGTGATCGCCGCCGTGCTCGATAAAGGCGCGGTCGAGCCGTTCGGCGTCGATCATGCGGATCTCGATCTCGCACTCCGGGTCAGACCAGTTGCGCACCGAGCGTTCGGAGACGCCGCAGATCGCACCGCAACGGTCCCACCCGATCAGGGCGGCGACGCGCGTAAGCGTGTGCTGGTACGTGAGGGGGCTCGCGGCGTTTGGTCATGCGCGGCGCTCCTGCAAGTTCGCTCCTCGATCAAAGGAGACGCGCGAAGTCCCTCGGTCTACGCCGATGAAGGCGCCGGGGGCCGGTTGCAGATCGACAGGGTAGATATCGGAGCGAAGGTGATGACGGGAAACGCCGGTTGCGGCCTCAATGGCGAGCACATGCTCGGCGGGAACTCGCTTGGAACTTTGCAGCCACTTCCAAACGGCAGGCTGGGAAATGCCGCAGATGCGCGAAAGCTAGGACTGTAAGCCAGCGGCGTCCAATGCGAGATGCAGTGCCTCGAGCGGGGTTGGCTTTGTGTCCATAACAGCTAACCATCACCGTTTTTATAGACATTCATCACGAAATTTTGGTTCCCCCCCTATTCCATTGGTTATAGGTGAGAGGGGCGCCTGATCTCGGAACTAGGATACTGGAGCGATTCCAAGTCGAAAGGATTTCGCAACGCGAGCTGGCTCGACGCGTCGGGATAACGCAACCGGCAATTGCAAATCTCATCAAGCGCGGCACGGGCGGTTCTAGTCACCTCCACCGCATCGCTACGGAATTGCATACCACGGCAGCCTATTTGACTGGCGAGACCGACGACCCTTGGGAAGGCGCGCTTCCCGCTCCCGCTCCGCAGATGATCGCCGAGCAGCTCGGCATGACCTTGATCCCGGAAATCGACCTGCACTTCGCCCTCGGTGGCGCGCCTTTGCGGACCGGCATGTCTGGAAGATGCTGGTGGCCTATCGCACCGACTGGCTGGAGTGGATCACGCACGGCTCGCCTGCGCCGGCGGAGGTGTTCCTCACGCGCGGCGACGGCGATTCGATGATGCCTACGATCCTCGACGATGACGACGTGATCGTAAATAAGGCCGATCGCATGATCACCAAGCAGGATCGCATCTGGGCGTTGAGCTATGGAGATCTGGTCTCGATCAAGCGGGTGCGGCGACTGGCAAGCGGGGTGTTCCACCTGCTGAGCGATAATCCCAACGTCTCGCCGATCGAGGCCTACGAGGACGAATTGCGCGTCATCGGTCGTGTGATCTGGATCGGGCGGAGGATGTGATGCTGGAGCCTTCACGGCAACGGGGCGCAAGGGCGCTGCGTGGCCTGAGTTGCCCTGAGCGGCGCGCCTGCCCGCGTACTTGACAACAATACAACCGGCTTGCACCTTCTTCCACAGGTTGCCTGTTAGTCTGCGATAATCCGATAGAGAATTACGCAGAGGGAATTGCGCACTGCCCCCTCTAATCTGGCGCGGTAGTGCCAAGCGGGGGGAGAAAGATGCCTACACCAACCCAATGGCTCGCAAAGTACCAAGTCAATGTCGGGACCGCTCAGTCGGGAACGCAGAGCGCACCGAAAGTCGTCGCGCTGGGTAACGGTGATTTCCTCGTCGCCTGGGTCGAAGCGGCAGACGGTTCCATAGAAGTGGGTGCTGGCGCCGGTATCATCGGACGGATTTACGACGCCGAAGGCAATCTGGTGAAGGACACCTTCGTGCTGAATTCGGTGACGAGCGGCAACGAAGCGCAGTTCGATGTCGATTCCTATGGCGCTGGCGGTTTCCGGCTGATCTATGTCTCGGAAAGTATAGCCGCACCGGACGAAAGCACGGTCTACACGCAGATCTACAGCAGTTCCTACACGACGAGCGGATCCCTCACGGTCGAGACCGAAGCGGATCCCGATATCTTCTTTCGCGATCCCTCCATCGCGAGCCACTCGAACTCGCTGGCGACGATCGCTTCCTATACGATTGAGGACCACGGCGAGAGCAGCATTCGCGGCCAGTATTCCGGGGGCACGTCCGCAGGCCCGCTGCGCGATTACGCCGTCAACGCTGCCGGTGTGGCGGAAGAACACAGTGATGTTGCGGTGCTGGCCTTCTCGCCCGGAGGGGTTGGCATTTACGTTTCCGTCTACCAGTCCGACAACGGCATCAAGTTCGACCTGTTCAACGACAGCCTTTCCGTCTCCGGCTACAGTGCGGCCATTTCCGGCCAGGCCATTTCCAGCGGCTTGAACATCCAGCCGGTCGTTGCCGGCCTGGCCGATGGCGGTTTCGTGATCGCATGGACGGCAAACGACACCGAAAACAGCAACGTTGAATACCAGGTCTACAACTTCGACGGCACTGCGCGCAGCGGGGTCCTGACGGCAGCCGGCGGCACCAATGTCCAGGACGAGCCGGTGATCGTTGCCCTTCCCGATGGCGACTTTGCCATTGCCTGGGATGATGACACAGCCAAGCAGTTGCAGGTTGCCGTATTCGATGGCGCCAACGGTGCCAAGGGCACCGAAACGACGATCGAAAACGCCTTGGACGGCCCGGGCCAACCGGAAATCGACGTCACAAGCGATGGTCGCCTGCTGTTCACATGGATTGCGGAGAACGGCGGCGGCGAAGTCTTCAGCTCGATCTGGGATCCGCGCAGTTCCACCATCGTCGGCCTGGATTTCCCCACCGGCAATCGCGCTATCCTGCAAGGCACCACCTTCACAACCGGCCTCGGAGATACGATCCTGAGCGGGACCGCCTCGGCCAACCTGATGCTGGGCCAGGGCGGCAATGACACCATTGATGGCATCGGAGGTAACGACACGATCTACGGCGGCGATGGCAACGACACGCTGATCGGAGGCCTTGGCACGGACAACCTGTTCGGCGAAGAAGGCAACGACATACTGCGCGGTTCCACCGATAACATGGACGGCGGTAGCGGCTTCGACACCGCCGATTTTTCGGACGCCCTTTCCCTCTTCACCGTGGACGGCCCCGGCAACACGCATTCGGGCGGGTTCGACCTGATCTCCATGGAACGCGTGCTCGGCTCCAACAGCTTCGCCGTGACCGACAACATTCTCCTGGGCGGCACGCTCGTAGAGGGCTTTGGCCAGAACGGGGACGACACGATCACCGGGAGCGGCGCCAACGAGGTTCTCAACGGCGGGCAGGGTGACGACATTCTGAGCGGCGGGGCCGGCAACGACACGCTGGATGGCGGCATGGGGGCGGACAGCATGGCGGGCGGCGCGGATAATGACACTTATTTCGTAGACAACGTGGGCGACAGTGTGGTGGAATATGCCGGCGAAGGCACCGACACGGTCAACAGTTCGATCAGCTTCGCGCTCTTTGAGCACAGCCAGCACATCGAGAACCTGGTGTTGACCGGGACCGACAACATCGACGGCAGTGGCAACGGCCTCGACAACACGATCACCGGCAATTCGGGCAACAATGTACTGAACGGCGGCTTCGGCGCGGATACGATGATCGGCGGGCTCGGCGACGACACCTACAAGGTCGAGAACGCCGGTGACATGGTCGTCGAGAATGCCGGCGAAGGGACCGACACGGTGCAGTCCTCGATCACCGTGGCCCTGTACACCTACGGCCAGCACATCGAGAACCTGACGCTGACGGGTACTGCCAACATCGATGGCAGCGGCAATGGCCTCGACAACACGATCACCGGCAACTGGGGCAACAATGTCCTCAACGGCGGCTTCGGTGCGGATACGATGATCGGCGGTGGCGGCAACGACACCTACAAGGTCGAGAACGCGGGCGACGTCGTGGTCGAGAACGCCGGCCAGGGTATCGATACGGTCCAGGCCTCGATCAGCTATGTCCTGACCGGACATGTCGAAGCGCTGCAGCTTACCGGTTCGGCCAACATCGATGGCACCGGCAACGGCCTTGCCAACACGCTCACCGGCAATTCGGGGAACAACTACCTCAACGGCGGCGGCGGTGCGGACACGATGATCGGCGGGCTCGGCAACGACACCTACAGGGTCGACAACGCCGGTGACAGCGTGGTCGAAAACGCGGGCGAAGGCACGGATCTCGTCGAGTCCTGGGTGAGTTTCGAACTGTTCAACTACAGCCAGCATATCGAGAACCTGACACTGCTGGGCAGCGCCAACCTCGACGCCAGCGGCAACGGCCTCGACAACGTGCTGACCGGCAACTCCGGCAACAACGTGCTCAATGGTGGTTTTGGCGCCGA
The DNA here is from genome assembly GCA_965140495.1 of uncultured Novosphingobium sp. Classification (GTDB taxonomy): domain Bacteria; phylum Pseudomonadota; class Alphaproteobacteria; order Sphingomonadales; family Sphingomonadaceae; genus Novosphingobium. Next base: position 440,181 of record OZ223239.1, read on the forward strand.
CACGATGATCGGCGGCCTGGGCAACGACACCTACAAGGTCGAGAATGCCGGCGACATGGTCGTGGAGAACGCCGGTGAAGGCACCGACACGGTCCAGTCGTCGATCAGTGTGGCCTTGTACACCTACGGCCAGCACATCGAGAACCTGACCCTGACCGGCAGCGCCAACATCGACGGCAGCGGCAACGGCCTCGACAACACGATCACCGGTAATGTGGGCCATAACGTGCTGAACGGTGGCTTCGGCGCGGACACGATGATCGGCGGCGCCGGCAGCGATACCTACAAGGTGGAGAACGCCGGTGACATGGTCGTGGAGTATGCCGGGCAAGGCGACGACACCGTGGAAGCTTCCATCAGCGTAGCCCTGTACACCTACGGCCAGCACATCGAGAAGCTGACCCTGACCGGTAGCGGCGACATCGACGGTACCGGCAACGGTCTCAACAACGTACTGATCGGCAACTCCGGCGACAACGTCCTGAACGGGGCCTATGGTAACGACACCCTCATCGGCGGAGGTGGCGACGATACCTTCGAGTTCGTCGGCAGCTTCGGTCAGGACAGGATCAACGACTTCGACATTGCCGCGGCGAACGAAGTGATCGATCTGTCGGCACTGTCGTCGATCACCGGGTTCACCGACCTTGAGACCAACCACATGTCGCAGGTGGGCGAGAGCACCGTCATCGATGACGGGTCTGGCAACACTATTAAACTGTCCGGCATCACCATGACCGACCTCACGGCCGATGAGTTCCTCTTCGGCGCCGAACCGCCCAGTGCCGTCATGAGCCCGTTCGAGGCCGTGAACGCCAAGGGCATCATGAATCTCAGGGGCAACGACAAGGGGTATGCCTCAATCGACAGCATTCTGGCTAACGATGCAGTTGATGCTCACTCGACAACTGGCATCTTCATAACCGACATCATGATGCACGAACACATGTTCTGATCGGCCAGAAACGCTGGCAGCACCGGATTCATCGAGAGATAGTCTCGAGTGAAGCCCGCGTCGTCAGTCCGCGATCATCCATCCGGTGCGTTGTTGAAGAGACTAGCCACGATTGGAGAGCGATCTCAGCCTTGAAGCCGGATGCAGCGATTTGCATGCTCGGTGACAGGCGAGGCTCTCCCAGCGCTAGGGTCAGGTCCAGATCGGCAGTGGCACGTTTGAGGCGGCCTGCCTCGGCTCTTGCAGCCGCCTTGGCGTCGGCTTCGGTGGCGTAGATCTTCTTCAGGCGTTTTCGGTTGGTGCCGCCGGTGGTGGCGGTCTTGCGGGTGGCGTTGTCCTTGTCGTGCCATTGGGCCTCCACCCCGTCCTGCGCGTTTTCGCGGGAGGCGCGGTGCCAGGCGTAGCTGCTGCACTGGCGGCGGGTGATGGTGGCGGTCGGGAGCGTGGCGCCGGTGGCCGTCGTTGCGGCTTCGATGGGGGCGAAGATCAGGGTGCCGGCCTTTACCGTGGCGGTGGCGTCGTGGCGGCGGGCGAGGTCGCGCAGGAACTGCATGTCGCTCTTGTTGCTTTGCTCGGCCGCGGCGATGGCGGTTTGCAGCAGATCGGCGTGGCAGCGGGCGATGAGGCCGTGGCGGGCGGCGATCTCGGTGACGACGGCGCCGATGGTGGTGGCGATCCAGGCCTTGTTGCGGCGGGTGCGGAAGCTTTCCTTGAGGTCGGCCGAGCGGGCGCGGATCGTCAGGCGGTCGGGCGGGCCGCCCCATGTGACCTCGTCCACGGTGAAGCTGCCCTTGTCGACGAGACCGACGGTCACGTCGCTGCCGCGCTCCCAGCCCAGCAGGACGCGCAGCACGGCGCCTTCGGGCGGGATGGCGGCCTTGCCGTCGCTGTCGTGGAGGACGATCTCCAGCTCGTCGGCCTCCTCGCCGCGCCGTTCGGAGAGGCGCAGCGAGATCAGGCGCGGGGCGAGCTTTTCGGTGAGGTCCCTGCCGTCGAGCGTGACCTTCCAAGCAGCCTTGGGCTGGATGTAGGCGGAGCGCGGCATCAGGCGACCCGCATCAGTTCCAGCGTGAAGCCAATCTGCCGGGCGCGGCCGTCGTCGATCAGGTTGACGCGGTCCTCGCTCAGGCGCTCGATGGTGTAGGTGCCGTAGAGATTGCCGCGCCCGTCGGCGAGCGGCCAGGCCTCGCCCTCGTCGGCCATCTCGGCGAGGGTTTCCAGGGCGGAGTAGGACCCGGCGATTTCGGGGACGAGCATGCCTACGAGGGTGATGCGGTCGTCGCCGGGGCCGGTGAACTGGCTGGCGGCGCGTGCGCCGAAGCGGGGCGTGCGGTCGTGCCGCCAGTCGCGGTCCCTACCCATGCGGTCGAACAGGGCGGTGTCGGTCTCGAAGACGAACATGCCGAGGGCGGCGAGCATCAGAATTCGTCCCCATAGCTGCGCAGGGCTTTTTGCTGCTGCGCCTTCTCGACCAGCTCGGCGACGCGGCGGGCGAGCGCTTCGCTATTCTCCCCCGGCTGCTGGTGGATGTGGATTTCGATCTTGCGCGCCGGTTGCGGTGCCGGACGGGCGGCGGTGGCAGCGGGAGAGAGCGCCATGGCGCCAGCTCCGGCGACGGCGCCCGCCATCCTGCCGACGGCGCGCACGGGCCTGCCACGTCCGCGTTCGAGGCCGATACCGAGGCCCTCGTTGATGTGGCCGCCCATCCGGCCTGGAGCGCGCCCTTGATGGCGTCCCAGTTTGCATAGACCGTGTAGGCCAGGGCCGCGAGACCGGCGGCAACCAGGGCGATGACGAGCGGGATGCCTCCGATCACGGCGCCCACCGTGGCGAAGACCGGGGCCAGCGTCGCGACTGCGGACGCCACGGCTCCGAAGAAGATCAGGACCGGGCCCGCCGCCGCTGCCACCATGCCCAGAACCACGGCGACTTTCTGAACACCGGGCGAAAGCGTGCCGAACCACGATGCCGCTGCCGCACCCTTGTCGGCAATCCAGACCATCGTGTCGATCAGGCCGGAGCGGGCCAGTGCGATCTGCAGGCGCGTGGTGGCGTTGCCGAGGCGCCTCTGGGCATCGGTGTATTCCTTGAGCCCCTTGGCGTCCTTGGCCGAGATTACGGCGGCCTGCGATCCCAGCTCCTTCATGGCCTTGCCGTTGTTCGCCAGGATCGGGATCAAGCCCGATCCCTCGTCGGCGATGGCTTCCATGTAGAAGACCATCTCCTTCTGGCTGACGCCCGCCTTCACCAGAGAATCGTAGTAGAGTTGCAGCGCCTGCGAGCCGGAGAGGTTCTGAAAGCTCTTCGCGGCCACGCCGACTTTCCGGGCGACGTTCTTGAAGAAGTCGGCCATTTCGCCGCCTTCGTTGGCCGCGAAGTCGCCGATCTTGTCCTGTGTGTCCTTGAGGATGTCGCCTAACTTCTCGTACTCGATGCCGACGGAACGGGCGGCATAGGCGTCGCGCTGGAATTGCTCGAAGCCCATGCCGGCGACATTGGCGGCGTTGCGCATGCCCTTCGCGTCCTGGGCGAGACGACCGACCGAAGCGCTCAGCGCCACGAGCGGCGCAGTGATCGCGACCGAGGCGGCGGCACCCGCCCGCCCCGCCATGCCGGCGACGGCCCCGGCGCGCGAGCGGATGTTGGTGACCCTTTCGAGCTTGCGCTTCTGTCGGTCGATCTCGCGGTTGGTCTTGCCGATCGCGTCGGCCCGCTCGCGTTCGGCCATGATCAGGCCGCCCTTTACCGATCCCGAGGACAGCTCGCGCCGGACCCGGCCGAGATCCTTTTCCATCAGCTTCACTTCGCGCTGCATGTCACGGATCGAGCGCTGGCCGGTCCTGCTGGTGCCGATCATGTTCTTGATCGATCCCGAGAGCTTGTCGACGCCGGTGATCTTGACGAAGAGGTTGAGCTTGTTGTCGGCCATGGGTCACTCCACCCGGTTCATCGCGTTCCAGCGTTCGACCGCGAGCTCGCGCCACATCGCCAGTTCCTGAAGGTCCATCGCCAGCAGTTCGGAAAGCGGCCAGTGGAAGATCGCGGCGACGTCTGCGATCAGGTCTTCGGTCAGCCCCCGAACTGCTTCGCGACCGCTTCCTTCATCGCCGCCGTCATAAAAAAACCCTTCACCGCACCCGCCACCTCGATGAGGTCCTCCGTCTCAAGCTGCTCGACTTCGGCGGCGATCAGCGCGGGGCTGCTGATGCGGGGAATGAGCACCATCAGGGCGTTCACGTCGGTCTCGAACAGGTCGCCCACCTTGAGGCCGCGCAGCTCGCCCGCCCTGGGCTTGCGCAAGGTCAGTTCGGCAACGTCGCCACCCTTGCGGGCGATCGGTTCGGACAGAGCGATCGCGACGGTCTGCGGCGCCTTGGAGGAAGGAGTTTCGGCTTCGTTCACCGCGGGGTTCCTTTACGTGCAGCGGACGGACGGGTCTTCCCCCCGGCGTGCCCGCCAGACCGCCGGGAGGAAGAGGGTTCAGCCGCCGATGGCGGCGCGGATCTCGGCGTAGCGATCGATCCCGAAGACGATGAAGATCCCGGCGAGCGTATCGATCTCGATCCAGTCCTCGCCGTCTACAGTGAGCTTGTAGTAGGTGCACCAGCGCTTGAAGGTGTGCTCGGTATCGTCGCCGACCTTGGCATTGCCCATGTCGATCTCGGACGTCGGACCGCGCGAGACGATCTCAAGCGCCTGCACGGCGCCGCTGGCATCGTCCTGATAGGCGCCGACGAAACGGTCGACCGGCTGCGCATCGCCCACGGCCCCGAAGGACCGGAAAGCATGGCGCAGCAGGCCGCCGACTTTCACTTCGAGCTCGAGCTTGTCGAGGCCCTGGCTGACCGGCGCCTCGCCGATCATGCCGCCGCCGCGCCAGGCCTCCAGCTTCATCACCAGCTTGGGCACCGTGACCTCGCCGACCACGCCGCGATAGCTGTTACCGTCGCCGAAGTAGTTGAGGTCCTTGAGCTTCGCGGGAAAACCCATCGTCTGTCTCCTGTCAGGCGGCCAGTTCGGCGGCGAGGTCGGCGTAGTACTTGTCGGTAATGCGCTGGTTGAGCGTGAGGCCTTCCAGCGGTGCGGCCGGGGTGAACTCGTAGTCGATCACCAGTTTGCCCGCAGCGAGATCGGCTTCGTCGTTGAGGGCGGGATCGAACCAGGCGCGACCGCCGATAAGGCGCTGTTGGACGACCAGACTGCGGATGCGCGCATTGATCGTTTCGAGCAGGTCCTTGATCAGGAACTTCGTGAGCGGCTTGTCGCTGGCCCAGACGAGGCCCCTGGCGATTTCGTCCTGCAGGATCTGCGAGGAGCGTACGGCCGGTTCGAAGGCGAAGAGCGGTTCGTCAGAACAGGTGCGGTTGCCCCAATAGACGAAGCCGCCGGCGGGGGAGCGCACCAGCGCAGTGATTTCGGCATCGTTGAGCGTGGAGACGTCCGTCGTCTCGTCCTGAATGTCGAAGAACAGGCTTTCCGAGATCCCGGTCACGCCGTTCACCGCGACGTTGCTGAGCGACTTGTGCCAGCCCGTCTCCTCGTCGATCCGCGCGCGCAGCCCGAGCGCACGTGCCACCGCATCGCCCGCGAACGCGCCCGACCAGTCGGGCCAGATCAGCATCAGCTCGCGTGCGGCAAACTCGGCCCGATAGAGAACGGCGGCAGCGGTGTCCGCGCCCACTGCGGCGGCATAGACCATGGCGCGCAGCTTCCGGGCGACCGTGACCAGTGCCGTCGTCACGGCCTGGGTATCGAGGCCGGGGGCGCCCAGAACGCGGGGACGGACGCCGCAGACCGATTCCGCCGCGAGCAGGGCGTGCAGTCCGGTATAGGTGCCGGCTGCACCGAGAACCGGCGTGTCCTGGTCTCCGGCATCCTCGGCCACGCGCACGACGACGAGGATGGGGCTGGCCTGATCGTAGATGGCGGTAAGCGCCGCCAGCATGGTGCCGGTCGTGCCCGCCCTGGCCAGGGCTCCGCGCAGGTCGGTGACGAGCACCGGCGTATCGAGCGGGAAAGCGACCGCGTCGGCATCGTCTGCCGTAACGACGATGCCGATCACGCCGCTGGCCAGCGCCGCAATGGCGCGGGTGCCGGTAGTCAGAACGTTGGTCTTGATGCCGTGCAGCATGGTCGGCTCCTATCGGGTGATCGGGATGGTCAGGCGGGTGAGGGTGTTTCCGGCGACGTCGGTGCGGTTGCCGGTGATCGTCACGTCGAGCCGGCCAGAAGCGAAATCTCCGTCGAACGTCACTTGTGTGACGGAAATGCGCGGCTCCCACCGGGCGAGTGCCATGGCGACGGCCATCGTGCAGAGCAGCAGGGTGGCGCGGGTGGCGGGGCGGTCGATCAGGTCGAAGAGAAGGCACCCGTAGTCGCGCAGCATGCAGCGGCTGCCGAGCGGGGTTGTGACGATGTCGGCGATCGACTGAACAAGATGGCCATCGCCGGAAAGCGCCGTTCCCGCTTCTCGCGCCATGCCGGTAAGGCCGTTGCCGCTCACAGCGGACCGCCCGTCTGGCTGCCGCCCGACTGGACGCCGCCGTGCTTGTGGTTCCTGAGGCTGATGCCATCGGCCAGAACGTCGTCGCTGGCGGTGAGCCGTCCCGTCAGAGCGATGTCGCCGACGATGTCGATGCCGCCATCGGAAGCCAGCACCGTCGTCGCGCCGGGCGGAAGTTGCAACAGCAGCTCGTGAGCGTCGGGATCGTAGGAGAGGCCGGCCCCGTCCTTGAAACGCAGCAGGGATACGGGCTCGTTGATCGGGGCGGGATGGGCATTCGAGACGACGCCACCAAGCACGATACCTGCGCCGATCTCGCCGCCGGGGCAGAGCAGAAGCGCCTGCTCGCCGACGCTGGGCGGCAACCAGGCCTTCGTTTCGCCCATGCGCGGCGCAAGCCAGGGCAAGGGCGGACTTTCGACGGGACCGTCCTCGCCCCCGGCATCGATCGTGACCGTGCAACGGGCGGCGGCAAGGTCGAGCGAGGCGACGGTGACGTAGCGCAGCAGTGTATCGGGATCGGTAGGGACGTCCTGTGGGGTTCGCATGGCAGCGAAAATGCCGATGCCGCGCGAGGCTACCAGTCGGCGGGGTTGTAGCGCGCGGTCTCGACAACGCGCACGGGTGGCAGAGGCGCCAAGGGCTGACCGATAGCTTGCCGCATGGTCGGATCGATTGCTTCCTCCCCCTCCGTGGACCTCTCGGCGCTGCCGGCGCCGATGCTGGTCAGTCAGCCGGATTTCGCCGCGCGCCTTGCCAACAAGCTCGCGTCGCTGATCGCGCAATACCCGGCGTTTTCGGCGCTGGTGGAAAGCGATCCGGCGATGAAGCTGCTGGAAGCGGACAGCTACGACGAGATGGTGCTTGCCCAGGCGTTCAACGATGCCGCGCGGGGGATGCTGCTGGCCTTTGCGACCGGCCCCAACCTCGACCAGCTCGGCGCGCTCTACGACGTAGCCCGGCTGACGATCGCCGAGGCCACCGAGACCGAAGCGGCCGTTCTGGAAAGCGACGGTGCTTTCCGTCAGCGCATCCAGCTCGCCCCGCACAGCTTTTCGGTCGCGGGTCCCGAGCTGGCCTACGTCTATCACGCGCGTTCGGCGCACGGAGACGTCGCGGACGCGACAGCGGTATCGCCTGCGCCGGGTGAAGTCATCGTGACGGTGCTCTCGACAAGCGGGAACGGCCTGCCTTCGGCAGAAGTGCTCGCCGCCGTCGATGCGCGGCTGCAGAGCGAGGTACGGCCACTCACCGATCTCGTGACGGTAAAAGCCGTGGAAGCGGTGGACTTCGCAGTGGAGGCGAAGCTCTATGTCTATGCCGGTCCGGACCAGACCCTGATCCTGCAGACGGCGCAGGACGCGTTGTCCAAGCACCTGTTAAATTTACGCAAAATCGGCCGCGACGTGACGCGGTCGGCCTTGATCGCCGCCCTGCACGTTGGCAACGTCCAGCGCGTCGACCTGATCGAACCGAGTGTTGATTGCCCTATCTCCACAGGTCAGGTCGGCAACCCCACCTCCATTGCGGTCACCATTGCAGGGACCGAGCTGTGAGCCTGCTACCCCCGAACGCGACGGCGGCCGAGCGCGCGCTCGAAGGCGCGATGCAGTGCGGCATCGACCTGTCGAGCGTGGGCACGCTCTGGGATCCGGCCACCTGTCCGGCCGAGGTGCTTCCCTTCCTCGCCTGGGGGTTGGCGATCAGCCACTGGGACACGGACTGGAGCGAGGCGGATAAGCGCGCCGCCGTTGCCGGGGCCATACCCTTCCACCGGATCAAGGGCACGCGCGCGGCGGTCGAAGAGGTGCTGGCACGCTTCCATCCGCTGCTGAGCGTTACCGAGTGGTGGGAGACGAGCCCGCGCCGCGCGCCGCACACGTTCGAGGTTCGCGCCAATGCGCTGGAGATCGGCGCCGACTTCCTGACGCAGGAGGTGGCCGAGGCGATCATTGCCGACGTCGCCGCCGCCAAGCCGCTGCGCGCCCACTTCGATTTCGTCCAGTCGCTGGAAACGCAGGCCGCGCTCTACATGGCGGCGGGCGGCATGGCCGGATCGATGCACCGCGCCGACTACCGCGCCGAGCATGACACGAGCCGCGACTGGTCGCTGGTGCTGCAGACCGAAGACGGTGAGCCGATCCTGACCGAGGACGGTTCCGATTATCTGGAGACCGCCTGATGCCCGCACCGCTAGTTCTCCAACTGACCGACGCCGGGCTGGCCGCCGTCCAGGCCGCGTCCGGTTCCGATCAGGCGGTGATCGCGGAGCTGGGCCTGACCGCTACGCCCTTCGACTATGCGCCCACGCTCGATGCGCTGCCGGGCGAGTTCAAGCGCATCCCCGTCACCTCGGGCGTCGCGGCGGCGGCGAATATCACCCACCTGACCGTCTACGACACGTCGGGCGATGCCTGGGATGCCACCGGCTTCGGGCTGTTCCTCGACGACGGGACGCTCTTCGCCGTCTACACGCAGGCGGACACGGTGCTGGCCAAGGCTGCCCTGGCCTTCGGCCTGCTGGCTTTCGACATCGCCTTCAACGGCGACATGTCGGCGAACATCGCCTTCGGCGACGCGACCTTCGTCTATCCGCCGGCGACGGAGGACACGCGCGGCGTCGCCATGATCGCGACACAGGCCGAGGTCGATGCGGGCGAGGACGACGAGAAGATCGTCACCGCCCTGAAGCTGGCGGAACGGCTCGCGCCCATCCTGCTCTCGCTGGCAGACGAGATCGCCGCGCGCAGCGATGCGGACTACGATCTGGACGTGGCGCTGACAGCGCTGGAGCAGCGTGTCATCCACGGCGCGGGGCTGGTGATCGGCGGCGGCAACCTGCTGAACGACCGAACGCTGACAGTTACGGCGGCTACAGCCGCCCAGGCGCTTGCGCGCACCCTCAACACCATAGCGGTCACACCGCTTGCCCTGGCCGACTTCGTCGACATGGCAAGGGTTAGCAATAGCGCCAATGCGACCTGCTGGCGGCTGACCTTCGGCGGCACAAACTACTACCTGCAGATGGGCAACGGCAACCTGACCGGAGACAACTCGGTCACGGTCGCTTTCCCGCAGGAGTACACCACCAAGGCTTACGTGATCGCCAGCGGTAACTCCATGGACGTCAGCAACGAAGGCAACAGCGCGCAGAGCAGCTGGACGCTTCAGGAGGTCACCATCGTCAACAACGGAAACCCCAACGCACCCTACACCTGGGTGGCGTTCGGCTGGTGAAGGAGCGGACCTGACCGATGGCGAAGATCTCCGCCCTCGACCTGATCGCCGACGAGGACGTCGACGGCACCGAGCAAGTGCCGATGGTCAAGAACGGTGCCATGCGCCGCGCGAAGTCGTCCGCCGTGCTCACCCCGCACCTGGCCCTGATCGATAGCGCGCGCGATGCCGCGATCGCGGCCGCCAACCCGCAGGCCGACGAGGCGAGCGGCCTTGCCGCCACGCCCGATGGCGGACTTTTCAGCTTCTTCGATGCCGCCGCCGACGAAGTGAAGCTGGTCCGCAACAATGCCGGATCGGCGCAGGAACTGGATATCTATTTCGGGGCCTCCAGGCTGGGCATCGCCGGAGGAGGGAGTGCCCAGGATGCCTTCAATGCCCGCCCGCCGGGCGTGGCAACGCTGGCCGAGGCAAAAGTCGCCAATCTGACCGGCGCCCCAAAGGTCGATATCGTCGATCGTGTGAACTCGACCTGGCGCCCCTGGTTCGAGGGCATGACGCTCCCGCTTCCCGCTCACCTGGAAGACTACGCCTGGTTCACGCATGCCGATGGGACGAAATACTGGCTCGATCACAACGGCGTGATTACGCCGCAGATGTGCGGCGCCATCGGGAATGCCAAGGCATACGATGCCGCAACCGGAAAATGGGTGCTTCCGGATGTTGCCGGTGGCGATCCGATGCCGGCCGACGACACCAAGGCCGTGCAGGCTGCCTATGATTGGGCCGCTGTCAGCAATGGCAGAGTTCTCAAGACGGCATGGTACGGCATCTACCCGCTGACGTCGGGCCATGATCCCATCACCATCGAAAACGCCCGGCCCCTGGCATCGGGTTCGATCCTGCCGCTTGTCCGCTACATCGTAGAGGCACCGGGCGGCGGCCATGTCACTTATGATGGCGTCGATATCTACGATGGCGAAGAATTCGACGGGAAGACGTACACCCGTAGCTTCACGACGACGGGCGATGCCAAGGTCTTTTTCCGAATGACCTTCGGCGTGCTGGTGGACTACCGCACGCCGACCGCAGGCCCGAATTACGACCGGTATCTGGACATCGATTGTTTGCTCAATGCGGGCCTCGTGCTGTGCGAAGCCGGATGCGCGGAGGGGTGCATCGGTGTGTGGCTGGGCGATGGGGCTCCGGACAGCTCCTACGTTCACAACACCCGCATTCGCAGCAATGTCGACATGCTCGACATACTGGAAGGGCAGAACACCATGGGGTTCTTCCTGCAGTCGCTCTCCTTCCGGGCCGAGATCTCCGGTTGCGTGAACCGCTGCGCATGGGGCGGCGTCATTCTCGACTGCTTCAACGCCGATCTCGGGCGCCTCGACTACTGGGGCTACGCGTTGGGCTATGGCGGGTTCGTGATCGGCAACGCGAACAGTCAGGGCCTTCGGCACATCTTCACCCATCATACGAAAATGGCAGGCTGGATCGAGTTCGCCTCGCCTCACGGTATGGCTGGCGGTGAGAGCGTCGTCATGTCGTTCGACGGCAGCAAGCAGTTCTGGGGCACGGTCGCCAAAGTGATCGACGATCGTACGGTTGCCTTCGACGAAATCATGTGGGCGTTCACCACGGCGATGACGGGTTGGACGGCCAGCATCGACGGGGCGCCAGCGGTGAAGATCGTCGATGCCCGCTCCGAATACGGCGTGGGCCTGATGACCTGGAACTGCGACGGCTTCGATGCCTACTGCGATTTCCAGAATCGCGGCGGCTATGGCTGGCTGCACCTGATCGACAGGGGCCAGGGCGATAACTCCATGTCCGGGCGTGGCCACATCGAAGGCCCGAGTACCGGCATCCGCGTATTCCGTTCCGATGCCTTGACCGGGACGGAAAGCCTTTCGGCCATCCACTGGAGGGGATCGATCTTCGGTGGGCGAACCGAGACACCCTCCGACTTCGGCAGATGCCACGCCGTCGAACTCGCCCATGTCGGCGTCGGCGACATCGGGGGCTGGTTCCATGCTCGTGAGCATATGGTCCTGCAGGGACAGGCCGTGCTCTACACGCCGAGCACCGAATGGGCCGCAGGCGCCTTCGCGGCGCAGCCATGGGGCATCTATGAGTGCATTGTCGGCGGCCTCGGCGGGGATCGCGGGCCGGTCGGCACGGACGCCTATATCGCAGACAACGAGGCGGTCTGGAAGTTCGTCCGGCGCATCAACAACACGGTCCTGATCGACGTGTCCTGCGGCGGGGTGAGCCTCAAGGAGAGCTACCACGACCTCAACACGATCTATAACGGCCCGCTGAACCTGCAATCGGTCAAGCACCGGGCATTCGGCGGCAAGCGCGACTTCGGGGAAAGTCAGGGGCCGCTGCTGATGAGCCGGTCCAACGTGACCGCACCCGACGCCGCCCCGATCCTCTACAGGCCCGCGAGTTACTATGCGGCGCTCGACGATGAACGGCGTCAGCCCACGGCCATCATCGCGGAAGTGAAGCTGACGGCCAACACGATCGCGCCTTCGTCGGCCGGGCGGTACTTCAGGCTGGAGCTTTCCTATCCGGGACAGAATGCCGCCAACGTCGTCAAATGCACGCTCACCCCGACACGAGCGCTTGAGGAAGGCACGGTGACCTGGATCGTGCGCATTCCGCTCAGCCAGTACCGGGAATTCACCGCGCAGTTCAAGAACGGCGGAGCCGGTGGCTCATGGGCCGTGAGCGGGGAAATCCGCGCCCTTGGGTTCGAGTATTGAGGAGGCTGGCCATGAGTGAGGACTTTCGCGAAGTGATCTATGTCAGGCCGGTTCGCAGCCAGTGCGTCCATGCCGGGCCTGCCGCGCCGCAAAACGCACGAGCGCTCACCGAGCCCGAACAGTTGGCAATGAATGGCTCGATCAAGGTGGAGGCCGATCTCGCCCCGCGCGACTTCGCACTCTTCGAGCCTGCCACCGATCCATCCAGTGGCGTGGTGGGGCGTTTCTGGCGCAAGCAGGACGTCGATGCAGTGGGTGATGGTTGCAGCGCGACCGTGACCCTTTCCGACACGCTCGCCGACAGGCTCGCGCAGTTTCCGCACCTTGTCGACATGCTCGAATGCAGCGGATGCGGGCGCGAGGTTTCGGCCCGCGAATTCGCCTGGTCCGACGATGGCGAACGGGTTGGGAGCTGAGGGGTATGAAGTTCGAGGATCTCTTGCCCTGGCTGCTCTCGCTGTTCGGCGGGCTCGTCCTGTGCGGGGCGCGTCTGGGCTACCTGCTGTTCAAGGTCGCGCCCGAAACGCCGACCGACCCTGCCGCGCTGCAGCTCTGGCGCCGCCGCCGCCGCTGGCTGATCTTCTCCGAGCTATCGGCTCTGCCGGCCTTCGCGACGATCTCGGTGATCCTTGGCAGGCTGCAGTCCTGGTCGATCGAGGCGGTGGTGCTGTTCTCGATGGTGCTGGGCGCGCTCGGATTCGCCTTCTTCCTCGATGCGCTGCAGACCATCGTGCGCCGCAAGGTGGGCATGAAGGACGAGACGCCGTGAGCTGGCCGCTTGCGATCCTGATCGCGGTGTCGGTGGCTGCCAGCGCGTTCGGGTACTGGCGCGCCCTGCGCCTGCACCGCAAGGTGACCGCGATCGATCCGCACTTCTGCGACCGGCTCCACGACGTTCTCGGCCGGTTTCTCGACCGCCGTTCCCCCCACAACGAGGAGTGATCCCATGCAGCTCAGCCCGCACTTCAGCCTGGCCGAAATGGTCCGCTCGCAAACCGCATCGCGGCGCGGGATTCGCAACGTCCCCGGCGAGGCCGAGATCCGCGCGCTCACGCTCCTGTGCGACAAGGTGCTCGAGCCGGTGCGTGCGCACTTCGGCAAGCCGGTGATCGTCACCAGCGGCTACCGCTCGTCGCGCCTCAACACCGCGATCGGCGGCTCGACAAGCTCGCAGCACTGCAAGGGCGAGGCGGCCGACTTCACCGTCCCCGGCGAGACCAACCGCGCGGTGTTCGAGTGGATCTGGCGGCACCTCGACTACGACCAGCTCATCTACGAGTTCGGCGAGGCTGGCTGGATCCACTGCAGCTACTCCGCGCACCGCATGCGCAACATGGAGCTGACCGCCGTGCGCCGCAGTGGCCGCACCGCCTACCTGCCGGGTCTGGTGACGGCATGAATCCGATCCCGATTAGCTGGCTCGCTATCGGCGGCATCACTCTTGCGGCCGCCGGCTTCTCCGCCGGATGGGCTGTGCAGGACTGGCGGCGCGATAGTCAGGATCTCAAGGAACTGCAGCAGGCCACCGAGGATCTGAAAAAGCAAACGGATCGGGTTGCTACCAGCGCCACCAAGTACGAGCAGGACCGCGTGGTCAACACGCGCGAAACCGAGGAGCGCACCCATGAAATCCGCACGATCTATAAGGATCGCCCTGTCGCTGCCGACTGCGCTCTGCCTGATGCTACCCAGCGCGTGCTCAACGCCGGGATCGCATCCGCCAACGCCCGAGCTTCAGGCGAACCTCAAACAGAACTGCCCGCCGATCGCGCACCCGATCCCACCGCTCGACCCTGAGCGGGCGGAGTGGGAGAACAAGCTGATCGGACAATACGGCGACTGCGCTATGCGGCATCGCAATTCTGTGGAGGCTTGGCCAGCGCGTAACCGCTGACCCGCCATGATGCTCGAATCAAGCCCGACTGTCGGGTTCGACTTCCGTCCGTAACGAGATCAGCGGGGCCAACTCTGCGGAAAGCCCATTGTTCATCACAAGGTGATGGCTTGTATGCGCATGCATACCGATAATCGATCCGAGCGCGAGCGTGGACAGCCACTCGCGCCGCCATTTGCCTCTCGACTTGCGGCGGATCGCGCTCCCGCAGTGTTCGCAAGTCCCGGTGTAGTGGCGGCCATCCCAGTTCGTGCGCTGGGAAGGGTGATGTCTATTGAAGATGCAGAACAACTTGCCGATGAACTTGGCCATCAGTCCTCCGAATCGCTTTCGAGTGAAGCTGGTGTGGGAAAACACTTTTATACATTCGCTGTAGGGGGTTACGCAAAATGAAAATGCAGGAGGATATACCGGCCGACCTGTCCGAACTCATCCGCCTCGGTACAGTGACTGCGGTCGATCTGGAGGCGGGTCTGTGCACAGTCCGCTACGGCGATCCAGACGATGAAGACGGCGGCGCGGAAACCCCGCCGATCCGCTGGCTCACCATGCGCGCCGGCAAGACCCGCACCTGGTCTCCGCCCAGTCTCGGCGAACAGGCCATCGTAATGGCACCGGACGGTCAGCTGGCAGGCGCCATTGCCCTCCTCGGCATCAGCTCCGACGCCTTCCCGCCACCGGGAAATACACTGGCCGAGCTGATCGAGTACGAGGACGGCGCCCGCATCAGCTACGATCCTGAAACCCACGCCCTCACCGCCATCCTTCCCGAGGGCGGGACCGGTGAGATAACCGCGCCAGGCGGCCTTACCTTCAACGGCGATACCACGTTTAACGGGGACACCGTTTTCAACGGCAACGTCAAGATCAAGCGCGACAGCGAGGTCCTCGCCCGCATGGAGAACGCCGCGAAGCAACTCAAGGACGCGGCGCGCACCGTCGATCGCGCCGCGACGGCCTACGAACAGGAGAAAGCCGATGCACAGGATCAAAGCCGGGTGCGCGAAAACGCCATCCGTGAGATCTACCGCGAGCAGGTTGTTCCTCCTGATTGCGCCGCTCCTGATGCTGCCGTGCGCGTGCTCGACGACGCCGTCGCCGCCGCCAACGCCCGCGCTGCAGGCGAACCTGCGCCAGGACTGCCCGACGCTGCCCAAGCCGCCGGTTCCGCTGATCGATCCGGCGCGCCTGGCCTGGGAGAATAGCCTGATCGCGCTCTACGGGGACTGCGCCTCGCGGCATCGGAATGCCGTGGAAGCTTGGCCATCGGATGTACCTGGCGACCGATAAAGGGGGATCGCCAACATTAAAGAGATGTAACGCGGTGCGGCAGGCCCGATGCGATAGTATCGATGGCAGCCGCTTTCACCCCACGTTAGCGGTATCGGATGCCGGGAGACTCCTGCTCCCGGCATCTTTCGTTTCTGGCCGTTGCCCGTCACGCATTCCCAAGTCAGCTAGAGTTCTCTCGAAGACTTCGAAAAGGTCGGCAGAATGGCGGTATCGGATCACACCAACGACAACGGTGAGCCCAAAGGCAGTATTGGCGGAAATCACTACAAGTTCTTCACGATCCCACCGATCCGGAATTTCCTGCCGGGTGAACATCTCGTTTTCGGCACTTTGACAAGTCCGGTCGCGGAGGAGGACCGAGTGGGATCGTATTATTCCTCACTCGGTCGCTTCATCGCCTCCGATAGCGCGCCACGCGTCGTCTTCGAAACGGAAGAGGGTGTATCGGTCGAGGTCCGCTGTGAGTACCCGGAAGAGTTCAAGCGGATCAACGGCGAGCGTGGATTCGTAACATACGAGCAGCGCGTTGCACCGGGAACCGGGCAGACGTCCCTCCACCTCTTCAGCGTTTCGTCGTTCCGACTTTAGGTGAGCAGGGCGCAGGGCAATAAGCCCGACTAGCGTTCAAGTTCCCCCAAGACGATGTCGGCAACCGCATCCAGATCCTGCGGTCTAAACCCGAGAAGCGCGCGTGCCGGATATCTGGCGCGGACCGTCTTGCCTCCGATCGTGCGTCCGACGAAGCCTCGCAGGCCGTACTGGTGGATCCGGGCAGTGTGGGCGACGGGGCCTTCGTAGCCCACGGACACGCCATCGGCGGTGGTGCGGATCCTCAGGTTCTTCGCCTGACGTAGTTTCCGGAACATCTTGCGGCTGCGACGGATGCGGCCGCGGGCGTCTTTCATGCGGGGGCGGGGCTTGCGCGGGTGCATGGCGGTGCCGTCGGGCTCGACGTTGGCGGCGATGCGCTTGGCGTTGGTCTTGCGCAGTTCCGCGCCGATCTTGCGGTAGATCCTGCGGCGTTCTGCGGGCGAAAGCCGGTTGAGGAACGTGGCGAGGTAGGGTTCGAGCTCGGCGAAGGTCTGGCTCATGCCGGTTATGCTTCCGGGGCGACCTGGAAGGTCCCTTCCGCCGAGCGGACCCAGATCGATGCGATCGGGCCTTCCTGTGCGCGTAGCGGCTCGGCATCGGGGAAGAGCGGGACCGCTTCGTCCACCACTTCAAGCTGCCAGCCCTTTCCGGATTGCCGGGCCGTCACGATCTCGCGCAGGGGCAAGGTGATCTGAACGTCGAAGGTCTTCTCGTCGATCACGTCGACTTCGAAGGGAAAGCCCGGCGAGTCCGGCGCGAGCAGGTCGGGTTGCTGGGTGCGCAGCCAGTCGACGACGAGGAAGAACAGCGCCTCGGGCGGCTTGCCGTAGTCCTCGACGACGATCTTGAGATCGTATTCCCAGGCGAAGCCACGCTGGCCTGTCATGCGCGAGCGGACGTTCCCGCGCTCTACCCACATGGCGAGCTTGTCCGGGTCGCGTTGCAGGTAGGGCAGCAGCGCCACGATGGCGGCGCGCAGGAGGCCGGGTTTCTTCATGGCTTCAGTCCCAGAGGTTCACCGTTTCGATGCGCGCGGCGGCAGCGGGCGGCGGATCGGGCAAGGCGACCACGGTCCCTTCGGCGAGCACCGTGCCGAGAACGGCAAGGCCGGTGTTGAGGGCAAGGGCATCCTCGACGACGTTGCCCGCCGTCGTGCCCAGCTCACGCCAGCAGATCGCGTCGAGCGTGTCGCCCTGCCTCGCGATGGCGGTGCGGCCCATCAGATCAGCTCGACCGTGACGCGGCCGGTGCCGAGGATGTCGCGCAAGGCGAGCGTGGCCAGACGGTGGTATTCCTGCGCGGTGGTCGCCTCGGTATCGGCGCGGGCCTGGCCTTCCTCGGTCGCGGTGAGGTCGCGGTGGAGCTCGGCCAGTTCGGCAGCGGCGGCAAAGCGCACGGCCCGCGTGTAGAGCAGCGTGAGGCGGTGATCGCCGCCGAGGGTTCGGGCGGGGTCGACCGAGGCGAGATCGGCAACGCCCTCTGCCGCACGCGCGGTGCGCCAGTCGGCCAGTTCGCGTTCGACCGTGAGCTGGCCGCCCTTGATCGCTTCGACCAAACGGGCGTGCACGACGGTATCGCCGATGCGCAGCGCCTCGCGCATCGCGTTGCAGTCGATCGCGGGGTACCAGCCATCGCCCTCGACCAGTGCGTCCTCGGGAGACGACGGTTCGGGCGGCAAGGCGATGAACGACATTCACGGTCTCCCTGGGGGATGAGGTGGGGGGTGGGGAAGCGGACCTTGCGGCTTCGGCCTCCGGACCGTTTCCGCCCCCCGGCGCGGGTGGCGCAGCTCGTCAGCCGGCGCTTTCGGCGGCGAGCTTCTTCAGCTCGCCCTCGATGCGCTCGATCAGTTTCTTCACACCGCACTTGTCGTGCAGCTTCAGGGCGCGTTCGAAGTGGGCGTTCGCGGCCTTGAGCAAGGCGGGCTTGCCGCCGGCGACGGCACTCTCGGCGCCGGGTTCGAAGGCATCGGCCTGCGCCCTGAAGGCGAGGCCGAGCGCCTTTTCCAGCTTGGCCCGGACCTGGTCGAAGATGTCTTCCCCGTCCACGAGGCGAGCGACCTCCTGCAGCACCGGCAGCGGGACCGCACCGGGCTCCTTTACCGCAATCTCGGCCACTTCCTCGGCGACGAGGGTCGCGGGGGTGCGGTTGTAGCGTTCGGGCAAGGCGATGTCGGCCAGCAGCACGTAACGGGCGAGCGTGAGCGCCAGCGGCCAGTCGTGGATGTCGATGGCCCAGACCAGCATGGTCGAGACGATCTCGTCCTGCGCGCGGGCGTCGGCTTCGGCCGCGCCCGTCACCCAGGGGCGATAGCGTTCGATCATGGTGCGCTTCGCCTCGATCTTGCGCTCGATCGACTGGGTGTTGCGCAAGGCGGTGAGATCCTGCCCCAGCGCGGCGAGGAGCAACCGGTATTCGCTCGCGACCGGGCCTTCGGTGGGCATGGCGGCTGCGCCGCGCGCCGGTCTGCCGGAGGATTTCGCCGCCAGGGTGCGCTGGAAGTGGGCTTTGGCGGGTGACGTCATGACGGGCTCCCTTGCAAGGAACCCGCCCCGTCCGGGGGGAGGGGAACGGACGGAGCGGGCTCAGATGCGCCGCGGTCAGGCCGCGACGTGTTCCTCGATGTTTTCGACCATGCAGGCGTATTCGAGATCCTCGATCACGTAGGCCTCGTTGGAGGACTGGTAGTCGGTGACCTGGTCCAGTTCCGGCTCGTCGCGCAGCAGGCGGCGGCGCTTGCCGTCCTGGTAGTAGATCGAGAGATTGTCGTAGCGGGTGATGAAGACGGTGCCGTTGGGAAAGCCCGGCACGCGCACCGCCGGCAGGCCGCCCAGACGCTTGGTCGACATGATCACGTCGCGGGCGAGCTGCTCGCTCGGGTCTTCCTGCTTGTTGATCATCGGGAAATACTTGTCGTGCAGCAGGTCGCCCGAAACGAAGACGACCAGCTCGGTATCGTTCTTCGACCATTCGGCAAGAAGCGATTCCTTGGCGTCCCACACGAGCGCGTCGAGCGTCTCGTAATCGCCGCCTGCGCCGTAGGTGACCTTGCCCGATGCCTCGACCACTTCGTCCATCACACGCTCGGCGTTCTCGAGGCGCATCTTCTCCAGCCAACCCACGTTGACGTCCTGCAGCAGCGGGTTGGCGGCGCGGTCGGTGGCGGCGGCGACGCTGGTGCCGTTGAAGCCGATGAGGATGCGGTCGAGCGCCTGGCGCTTCAGGTTGTTGTCGCGCCACTTGGTCTCGAAGTCGGGGAACTTGGCCCACTTGTCGACCTTGGCGTAGCGGATCGCGACGTCGAAATTGGTCTGCACGCAGGTGTAGGTGCGGTTGTCCATCGCGCTCGGGTCGATGCCCTGGCGGCGGTTGCCGTTTGCGGTATCGGTGCGGCCGGCGATGGTGCTGCCGATGCCGAGGCCGAGCAGCTCGCCCATCAGTTCATCCACCGGCTCGATATTGATGCGCGAGAGGAACTCGCTCGTATCCTGCATCCGCTGTTCGAGCTTCTGCTGGACGGAGGGTTCGATGGTGAATTTCGCGGTGCGCGCGACTTCGGGATCGACGCCGTTGATCAGCGCGATCTGCGAGACCATCGCGTTGAACTTGGCCCGGGTGGCATTCTTCATGGGTAGGTCCTCGAAAGGTGGAAGGGCTGGGAGGCGCGGGCGTTCGGGGCTGCGGTCAGCAGTCGGTGCGGACGGCGTCGGCGCCGCCTGTCGCGGGCTGGCGCTGGGTGAAGGGCGCGGCGGGCACGCTTTCGACCTTCTCGGTCAGCGCGGCGAGATCGGCGGCGAAGCGGTCCATCCGGGCGGCGCCGGCGGTGTTGGAGGCCTGTACCGCGCTGGTGAGCTGGCCGAGGACGAGGCCGAAAGCAGCCATGGCATCGCCGTTCTGCGGTGCGCTGCGTTGCGGCTCCGGCACTTCCTCCACCTGCGGCGCGGCGCCCTGGCCGGTGAGCTTTTCGAGCAATCCCCGGATCGAGGCGAACATGCCGGTGGGGTCGGGATCGGCCGGGGCCATGTCTTCCAGCTCGATCGCGACTTCCTCGGCCGCGGTGAAGAGGTTGGCCTTGTCCTGCTTGCGGTGCGCGAGCGGCGACTTGTCGCCCTGCTGCGCGGCGAACTGCAGCATTTCGGTGCCGAGCGAGGCGGGGCTGTCGGTCACCGCGAGCCCGACGAGATAGGCCTTGCCCGTCCCTGCGAATTCGGGCGCGATCTCGATCGAGGAGAACAGCTTCTGCCCCTTACGGTTGATGGCCACGAGCTGATCGTTGGCATCGATCTGCGCGAAAAGGGCGAGGCGCTTTTCGTCCCGGCCGCCCAGCTTCACCGTCACTTCCTGCGTGCGCAGCGAGACGATGCTGCCGTAGCCGTTGAACGGCGCATCGGGACTGAAGCCGCGAATGTGCTCCATGTTGACGCGCGCGGTGTAGGTCTGCGGGTCGTAGGTTTCGGCGGCATCGATCAGCCACTGGCGTTCGATCTGGCGGCCGTCGGTGGTGGCGCCTTCGATGGCCACTCGGAAAAATCGCGTCTTCGCCATGGGGGTGCTCCGCATCCTTTTGCAGTCTCGGGTCGTGGGCGGAGCGCCTGGCGGGAACGCACCGTTTCGATGACCGCCACAGGACAGGCCCGGCGGCCTGTTCGCAACGCGGGCGCGTTGTCGCGAAGGAAGGCCACAACCGCAGGGGCTTAGGCAGCGGCGCGGATCGCCCATAGCGTGGCGGGCATGACGCCGGCGGCCGCACCCGAACCGGAAAACCGGAACGATACCTGCGTGCCCGCCGTGGTCGCGCAGCGGAAGCGGGCGCGCGCGCTGTACTGGCGCGGGTGGACGGTGAGCCAGATCGCCGAGGAGGAGGACCTTCCCTATTCCACCGTCGCCAGCTGGAAGGTGCGCCACAAGTGGGATGATGCCCCCGCCATCCAGCGGGCCGAGGAAGGCACGCTGGAACGCTACCTGCAACTGATGGCGAAGGAGGCCAAGACCGGCGGCGACTTCAAGGAAATCGACCTGCTGGGCCGCCAGTTCGAACGGCTCGCCCGCGTCGCCCGCTACACCGACGGCGGCACCGAGGCGGACCTCAACCCCGACAGGGCCAACGGGGCGAAGGCGGCCAACAGGAAAAAGGACAAGGCAAAGAACCTGATCACGCCGGAGATGGTGGAGCAGCTGCGCGAGGATATGCGCGCTTCGCTGTTCGGCCATCAATCCGTCTGGCTGAACACCACGTCCTTACGCACCCGCATGATCCTGAAGTCCCGCCAGATCGGCGCGACCTGGTACTTCGCGCGCGAACGCCTGCTGGTGGCGCTGGAGAGCGGCAAGAACCAGATCTTCATTTCCGCGAGCCGCGCGCAGGCAAACATCTTCCGCGCCTATATCGTCCAGTGGGTGCAGAAGGTCTGCAAGGTCACGCTGAAGGGCGATCCCATCGTCATCCAGCGCCAATGCGAAGATGGCGAGCCGGACGAGCCGGTAGAACTCTATTTCCTGGGCACCAATTACCGCACCGCGCAGGGCTATCACGGCGACGTGATCATAGACGAATGCTTCTGGATCTACGGGTTCGAGGAGCTGTTCAAGGTCGCCAGCGCCATGGCGACGCAGAAGCAGTACACGCGCACGCTGTTCTCGACTCCGTCGACACTGGCGCACGAAGCCTATCCGATGTGGACGGGCGACCGCTACAACCGCCGCCGCGCCAGGGCGGACCGGCTGAAGCTGGACGTAAGCCACGACGCCCTGAAAACGGGCGCGCTGGGCGCGGACGGCATCTGGCGCCAGATCGTCACCGTGTTCGACGCGATCGCGCAGGGCTTCGACCTCGTCGATGTGGAAGAGCTGCAGCGCGAATATGCGCTCGACGAGTTCGACAACCTGTTCCGCTGCGTGTTTCTGGACGACAGCCAGTCCATGTTCCCGTTCCAGATCATGCGCCGCTGCATGGTCGATAGCTGGGACGTCTGGCGCGATTATCAGCCCTATGCCCTGCGCCCCTACGCGGGCGAAGTCTGGCTGGGCTACGATCCCAACGCCAGCGAGACGGGCACCGGAGACGATGCCGCGCTCGTCGCCGTCGCCGCGCCGACGAAACCGGGCGGCAAGTTCCGCGTGCTGGAAAAGCAGCGGCTGAAGGGGCGGGACTTTCAGGGGCAGGCCGATGCCGTGCGCGAGATGGCCGGCAAGTACACCGTCACCCGCATCGGCATCGACACGACCGGCGCGGGCAAGGCCGTGCATCAGCTCGTCTCCAAGTGGTTCCCCCTGGCAGAGGCGATCACCTATTCGGTGCAGACCAAGACGGCGATGGTGCTGAAGGCGAAGAACGTGATCGCCTCCGGCCGCCTGGAATTCGACGCCGGGTGGCTGGACGTGATGCAGGCCTTCATGGCGATCCGCCCCGAGATCACCAAGGGCGGCACGCAAGTGACCTATGTGGCGAGCCGCGCCGGCGGCGTGGGCCATGCCGATCTGGCCTGGGCGGTGATGCACGCCCTGTTTTTCGAACCGCTCGACATTACCGAACCCGTGGGCGGGGGTTCCACGCTGGAGATCTTCGCATGACCGAGCAGGCCGCGCTGCCCGCCCCCTTCGATGCTGCCGGCGACGCGCCCGGCCAGCCTGCCTGCTTCACCTTCGGCGCCCCCGAAAGCGTGATCGACCGGCGCGAGATCTTCGACCTGTTCGAAGTGGCGCACAACACCCGCTGGTACGATCCG
The DNA here is from genome assembly GCA_965140495.1 of uncultured Novosphingobium sp. Classification (GTDB taxonomy): domain Bacteria; phylum Pseudomonadota; class Alphaproteobacteria; order Sphingomonadales; family Sphingomonadaceae; genus Novosphingobium. The sequence goes on from OZ223239.1 coordinate 463,099, forward strand.
CCCGTCTCGCAGGCCGGGCTCGGCCGCGCCTATCGCATGGCGCCCCACCACCAGAGCGCGATCCTGTTCAAGCGCAACCTGCTGGCGGGCAGCTTCGTGCCCAACAAGCGCTTCAGCCGCACCGAGTTCGCCGCCTGGGCGCTGGACTGGCTGATCATGGGCAACGCCTATCTGGAACGGGCGGACAGCATCTCGGGAAAGGCGCTGGCGGTGAAGCGCCTGCCCGCGGCCTATATGCGCGTGGGGCTGCAGCCGCAGCAGTTCTTCTGGATGCCGCGCGCCTGGTCTCTGTCCGACGCGACCGAGTTCGCGCCGGGCCGGGTGCACCACCTGATGGAGCCGGACCCGATGCAGGAGATCTACGGCATGCCCGAATACCTTTCGGCGCTGCAATCGGGCCTGCTCAACGAAAGCGCCACGCTGTTCCGCCGCCGCTACTACCTCAACGGCAGCCACGCCGGGTACATCCTCTATATCTCCGAAGAGACGCTGGGGGAGAAAGACAGCCAGGCCATTCGCCAGGCGATGCGCGATTCCAAGGGACCGGGCAATTTCCGCAACTTCTTCCTGCACCTGCCCAAGGGCAAGGAACACGGCGTGAAAGTGATTCCCATCGCCGAAGTCGGCGCGAAGGACGAATTCCTCAACATCAAGGATGTGACCGCGCAGGACCTGCTGGCCGCCCACCGCGTGCCGCCGCAGCTGCTCGGCATCGTGCCCAAGAACACCGGCGGTTTCGGCAACGTCACCGATGCGGCGCGCGTGTTCTACGAGATGGAGATCGTGCCGATCCAGCAGCGGATGCTGGAGGTCAACGACTGGCTGGGGGTGGAGGCGGTGCGGTTTGAGAGGCCGGGGGTTGCCCACCCTCAAGCCTCATAGGCCGAACGAAATGATTTCGCTTTGGCTTACGCTGCTTTGACTGTTTTTCGTTATCTTCCTCGCACGAATAGCCGGAATTCTGTGGCTGTGGGACGAATTCGAGGTGTCGATCAGAAAGCAGGCGCTTGGCCATGAACTGCGCAACAAAGACCCTCCAAAAAGCAGCCCTATATGTAATTACCTGGAAAATGGTATTTTAAAACGTTTTCAATTAACCATCTATTTTTTCAGACAAGATGGCAATATAACTTTCAATACCATCTCTTCTAAGGCAGTTCATTTGGGAAAATTCATGAGCTGCCACCTGAAGTTCTTGCAAATTCGCCGGAGACGACAACAAAGAACTCACTAGCTGACCTATACTTGTTTCGTGACTACACGGATATATTCCGGCCTTGGATCGAATGGCGAGTTTTGCCAGAGGTGAGTTCCGCTGAGCATTCGTGACGAACGGCACACCAGCTCCGAGGCTAGACAATGCCTTCGAGGGAAGTGTCGCACTTTCAGTACCTTGCCGCTGCAAAACAAGCTGCAGCGCAGCTTCTTGAAGTGATGACACCAGATCCTCATAGCTTACTGCAGGCCTGAGGATAAAATCTCCTCCAATTTTGTCTAATTGCTTTTCCAAAAAGTCCTTCTCTGGACCGTCTCCCTGTATAACAAGGCGTGCATCCGGGTGGTCTTTTATGACTTCTTTCCAAATTTCTGGAATTATTTCGATCCCATGGCGCAAGCACAAGCCACCACTGTACATCAATATTTTATGTTTTCTATTAGGTGAAAAATCACTCGACCTTCCATTTGACACACCTGAAGGCCACAATTCGACTACACTTATTGGCGTTTCTACCGACAGCGATCGAAGACCGGACGCCATTTCTGGCGTTATGGCCAAGATATTATCGGCCCAAGATAAGCAGCGTCGCTCCACCCAACGCATCAATTTTAGAAGCAGTTTGTTGGAAGTTAGACCGACTTTGTCAGCGAGTTCGCTCTCAACGTCATATACTGCCGCTACAATCGGCCCAACCTGCCCCGCAAGGCGTAGTGCAAAAATCGATAAAACACTAGGAACAATGACTATAGAGGGGCTTTGTTTCTCATTTCGTCTCAACAAAGTACGAAAGACGCCAAAAAAAAATAAAATATCATTCAAAACTCTTTTAAAAATACCCCCATTTATTCGCTCAAATACGAAAATTCGCTTAACTGAAAATGGGAACTTAGACTCACACCGTACCTCAAAAACCTTAGGCTTTCTCGGATAATGAGGAATTGTTGTAATGACATCTACGGCAATGCCCAATTTCGAAAAATCAGTTGCAATATCTAGCGCGTACGGTGCGATTCCGATTCGCTCAGGAGCAAAGTAAGGTGATATGAGATAAACATGGCGGGGGAGTCCGTTCATTTTCACAGAGACCTAATCAATTTTCGAATTGAGTGATCATCCACCCAACTGAAAAGAACATCCATATTGACGGCTTTAATTAATTATTAGAGAGCGGCTTCCGCGCGATCTGGATACCTTCAAGAATCTAATATCGTGATGGATCTTAAATATCACGGATAGTTTTACGGAAAATAACTTCCGATGTTTCTGTTTCAATTCCACCGCCGGACAACACTGTCTGAATTGTCTTAAACAATATCCATGTATCCATTGCGAAGCTGCCGTGGCGGACATAATGCAAATCAAAAGCGACCATGCGGCGCCCAATGTCCGACTTTCTACGCCGCTTGACCTGGGCAAGCCCGGTGATTCCAGGTCTTAATTGTCCACGAAGCTGCAATTCCGAGCTCGACATGAGATGCTCTGCCATCCAGCGTTCAAGTGGGCGCGGGCCAACTAGGCTCATATCGCCTTTGAGCAGATTGAGGATCTGAGGCAACTCGTCTAAATAGTACTTTCGGGCCAGTGCCGCAGCGCGAGAAACGATGCGGGGATCGTTGGCTATCACTCCAGTCAATTCATAGGCTACCCTAGCCTTGGGTGAGGCTAGGAAGTGCTGTTCCAAAATTGCCTCACTTTGCGTGTTCATTGTGCGCAACTTGATAATAGGGAAGTGTTTACCTCCTCGGCCCAAGCGGTGCTGCACGAAGAAAATGGGGCCAGGGTCCTGCAAAATTATAAGAATAGAAAGGGCAAAGGTGATAAGCATGCAGGGCATTAGCAAGATGATGCCGAGCAACAAGTCCATGAGGCGCTTTTGGAAGTGGCTCGCCTGACAGTGCATCACTAGAAGAACATTCTTGCGGACTGGAACATGGCCGCGAATTCCAATCCGTTTTGGCGGCCACGATAGCGCGAATGGGCTTCAATGTCGGCTGGCGTTCGGCCTGGCGCAGACTCCGCAACCGGATAGCGTCCAAACGCTTTGGTCTGTGCGAATACATCCGCCTCGGAAAGCTGAACGCACAGGTTGGGTGAAAAGGCCGCTCCTGTCCCTTGGTCACTGGAGGTCGGCGTCTCGAAGAACCAAAGATGTCGGTGTCTACGAAACGGACGTGTCAAGATTTCAACTGCGTGAGAGAGAGCGCGATGCGCCTGATGCGTGTCGCCCCCCCAGTGAGTCATGACGAGATCAGCCTCGACGATATCGTGAATGAGGGCATCGTGAAGGGTTTGGATGTCAAGTCCGTCCCGACTTTCGGGTAGGGTGGCCTTCAAGACCGGTATGCAGCCAAGGTCATTGCAGGCCGCCTTGAACGCTTGAACGAGATCAGGCCAGTCGTTGCCGATGCGCAAGTCAGTACGGTGAAAGGCGAGAACTACTCGGCAAATAGCCCCTTCGCGTGAGAATCGGGCCAGCGCTCCCCCGGGACCCAAGGTCTCGTCATCAGGATGAGCCACAATCGCAGTGATGCGAAAGCCTTTGGGGATCTTGAAGGTATCAACCATTTGTTTGGTCGCTATCACCAGAACGCATTGTATCTGGGGCGAATTCCATAAAAGGAAAGGGCTGCGTCGATTGCTGACGATGGCTGCTTTGCGTACCAATCTAGCGAAGTGGCAAGTGCCTCCTTCCAATTTGTGAGGACGCGGTTTGGAAGTGCTTGGTTGAGTTCGGCGGTGTCCGCAACCAGGCGAGTACGAGGCGTTTCGCCCTTTCGCATCGCTATGTGCGCGATACCTGCGTCGTTTCCGTAGTACGCGTTCACTTCTTCTGCCACATCAAGTACCGACATTTCCACGCCAGTTCCACAATCGATGGCCTGGCCCAATGGCGCGGTGTTCGTGATATCGACAGTCATACGTGCGGCATCGTCGACAAAAAGCATATCGACGGTCTGCTTGCCGTCTCCGTATACCTGTAGCGGCAGGCCTCTCAGGGCTTGCGCTGCAAAAATTGGCAGAATTTTCCGAACCGGTTGTAGTTTCTGTCCGGGGCCAAAAATGTTCAGATACCGGAACAGGTGGACGTCGATTGGATTGTAGTTTCCGAACTGCCTAACGATTTGCTCTGAACAGTGCTTTGTGATCGTATAGGTATTGAGCCAAACCGATGGTTTGGAAGCGACGAAAATGCTCCTCACGCCACAGTAGCGCGCGGCTTCTAGGACATTGAGTGTTCCCAGCACGTTCGTTTCGATTGCGGGACGTAGGCCGGTCTCAAGTTCTGACGTCCCTAGGATCGCAGCCAAATGAAAGACCACCTCAACGTCAGCAAAGGCCGCCTTGAGCGCCTCAATATCTCCAACATCAGCCGCTACGAACTCCCCTTCCAAAGGCTTTGCAGTTGCATGACGATCAATCTGCATGACGTTGTGGCCATCTGAGTGAAGTGCCTTGACAACGGCCTTTCCCAGAAAACCACTTGCGCCAATAACTGCTGCTTTCATTTTGGGATCCTTGGTGAGGGTTCAAATCGAATCGCAATCGAGGCGCATTCTTTAAATTTAAAGTATTTATTTAATGCGAGTGAATAAAAATCAATATTATGAAATTTTTTTAACACTAGGGAGTGTGGATAGATTGGCTACGATTGAATCGAACCGTCATTTTTTTGAGCCTTTATGCCAAGCGCTTTCAAGGAGGCGGCGACGGTACCGGACAAGCCATGCCCGGAAATTGCTGCATGGATCGTTTCCATGTGGATCGAGCGGGCAAGGACCGCGATTTTCGCTCGCGGTGAAAGGGCAACGAAGTCTTCGAGAATTGCTCGATCCATCAACTTTGGTCGCATGAAAAATCGGTCGTCGAGCACCGTGAAACGGTAGCAGGATCAGGGGTGGCCAATATCCTGCCCACGGCTTCTTCACTGCCCGAGCGCGCGCATTGCGCCGCCAACGATTTCGTTCAGCGACAGAACGAACAGGCCTCCGCAAGCGATGCTGGCGGCCAGCGATGCCGCGTCCGTAGCGTTGGAAAACCCGCTCTCCCCTGGACCGGGCAACAGCAGAAACAAGCCGGACAATATGAGCGCCGCGAGAAGCATGCCCATGGACCCAAGCGCCATTCTCACCCTGGGCGCGTTCGCACGGAGACGATGACGAGCGAGGATTACCAGCCCGACCGTTCCGATCGAAATCAGCCATAGAATGCCAATGTGAACCGTCATGTCACCCTTTCGAGACAAGAGGCTACCTCGCAAACGCCATGCCCGCAACGCAGGCGGCCGGCGTCACATGTGGGAGAGCTGCGTGCGGAGCAAGAGGAGCATGGCCAGGGTCTGGACGATTGCGAAAGCCCAGGCATCGATCCGCAGCCACTTCGCATCCTTTTCTGCGAAGGCCCGCTCTTCATCGGTCATCCATTCGCCCCGCATGGCTCAGGCGCTGCCATGGGCGAACAGGTTGTTCAGCTTTTCCCGGGACGCAATAGTCAGCGACAGGAAGGCGCGGCGGCCGTCGGCGGGATCCGGCTGCCTGTGCAAGTAACCCTGCGCAACGAGCGCGTTGATCCAGCGCAGTGCCGTGGTGGACGGTACCGACGCGGCGATGCAGGCGCTGGTGATCGAGACGGTCTTTCCCTGCTGCTCCGCGTGGTAGAGATCCAGCAGCATGTCCCAGGCCGGCTCGCCGAAGGTGAGAGGCCCGAACAGATCGTCCCGCTTGCGCCGGAACATGTAGAGCCACTTGGCCGAGAACAGTTCCCCTTCGGGAAGTTGCGGAAGTTGTACTGCTGAAGAGGCAGAAAAAAGGCCGACCAGTTCACCAAGCGCTTTGAGCAGGCGAGGCGGCATCGTGTGGGCATCTGGGAAGTGAGGAATTAGCGTCTATCTCACTTCGCCCGTTAACCTTACCGCGACTTATGCGACACTGTGTACTAAAAGTCGGAAATGGGTATTTCGTCCAAGAAGTGCCGTCAGCATTTAAAATGCGCACTGCATAGTTTCATAATTTGCGGATGGTTTGGTCGTGACCGGCGGTTTGGTGTTTTAGTTTCCGTGGGCGTGGCGACACAGCGGCGCACGAGCATGGTGCCCACCCTTGCTGACGACTGGCTGACCGACCGCCCCGCCGCCCGCGACGATCCCGACCTGGAACCCCACACCTGGCCCGACTTCACCGACCAGTCCCGCATCCCCGACTACGCTATGGGCCGTAGGCCTGAGGCGAAATTCAATGTTAATATCTATTAATATCGGAATATATCGGACTTTAGGTAGCCTAATGACGCCAGAGGGTTGAATCGTGGATCTGTAACCGACCGAAGCACCTGGCCGATCTGCCGCGAAAGGGCAGTATTCATACGATACGGTGAGTATTGAGGTCGACCACACGATAGGGGGCATCGAAATGGGTGGATGGCAGGATCTGTTCGTCGGTCGCGAACGGGAATTGGACGAGCTTCGACAGTGCTGGGCCAAAGTCCAAAGCGGCGTTCCCCAACTTGCGGTGGTGCTGGCGCCACCGGGTATGGGCAAGACCCGCCTGGTCCAGGAATTTTACCACTACGTATCCCAAATGCACGATGGTGCGGGCGACAGTGGATATTGGCCAGACAGGCTTGGCCGGGAGCGCGACCGGTTCGCCTTGTCCTGCCAGGCCGGGGAGTGCAATCCTTCGAATGCCATGACGATGCTGTGGTGGGCGATAAAATGCGTCGACAACGGCCACAACAGCGCGGCTTCGAGCGACCTTCTGCTCGCGTACAAGCAGTTCCTCCAACCTCACCTTGAAGTAAGGCGAACCGACGAGCAGCTGGCTTTGCTGCGCAAGGAGCAGTTGAAGGAAGGGGCCAAGGGGCTCGGAGAATTCGGCATAGCAGGGGCTGAAAAAGCCGCGGAACTGATCCCCGTCATCGGACCTTTCATTGGACTGGCCAAGGCCATCGGGACGACGATCGTCGACAAATCCTTGCGGGTGCGCAAGTTGGAAGTGGAGCGCAACCGCCTGGAAGCGGAACGGCAGGATCTGGCCGGAAAGGCCGCTTCCATCCAGGAGGATCTCGAAGAGCAGCTGATGGGGGCGCTCGGCAATTTTGCGAAGCCGCGATCGGGAGACATTCCGGCGTGCCCGATGATCATCGTTATCGACGATGCGCAATTTGCCGATCAGGATCCTGCGCTGCAGTCTTTTCTGCGCCGCTTCATCGACACGGCCTGGGCGGAAAGCTGGCCGGTATTGATCGTCATGACGCACTGGACATACGAGTGGAACCTGCACGCGGACGACATCGGGCGCTTCTCCGGGCTGATACAGGCCTCTACCGCTCGCGGGTTGATGGAAGCGTCGATCATTCCGTTGGGAAAGCTGGAGGAATTGCGTGCGGTTCTGCAAGCGGCCTTTCCCGGGCTGCCGGACGACCAGAGCGCAGCCATATTGAAAAAGGCCGGTGGCAATGCCCGCTATCTGGACCGGTTGATCCAGTTGTTGCTCACCAGCCCGGCCCTGTTCGTGGCGCGCGAAGCCAAAGGAGCTTTGCACGCAGATGCGCTGGACGAAATACTAAGCGAAGGCTTCGACCTGCACGGTGTTACGCGGCGCCTATTCGATGCGGCGCCGGAGGAGGCGCGCCGGGCCGCCGCGCTGGCGAGTGTGCAAGGGGAGCGTTTTCTTCAGGCACTCGTCGAAGAGGTGGCGACGGCCCTGAATCTGCCGCAGATCAGTGACGGGCTTACCTATTGCGCAAGCCCGCTGGCGGTTTTGGGGGAGACTGCCAACGGGATAGGCGAATTTTCCCAGGGCATTTTTTTGGAGGTCGCGCGATCGTTGGTGACCAGAACTGTCGATCGCGAAAGCGTCGTAAAACGTGCCCATGCGGACCTTTGTCGGCGGCGCCTTGACAATTGGTATGAAGATCGTCTTCGCCAGCATCCCGATCCGGTCTGCGATCTGTTGCTGCTCGACCTGGTCATCGGCCTTGCTGAAAACGATAGAAAAAGCGGTCCGCTTTACGAGCTTTCCATTCGGGCAATGTTGCGCAAGGGCGAATGGCTCTTGAAACTAGGCGACCTTGCCGGGGCTCGCCGGATCATGGAGGCGTTGGATCCGACCGATTTGCTCCAGATGTATGACGCAGGCGCCGATTTTTCAGACATCTACCTGCTTGCCGCTTGGTATTGCTACTGGAGTGAGTGGGAGACTGCGAAAGAATTTTTGAAGTCTATGGCCGCGGTAACCAGACGACGTGCCGAAGAGCTAGACACGCTCGATTTCCGGCGTGATCTGGCGGTGTCCGAGAGCAAGCTGGGCGATGTGGTGCTGCAGCTGGAAGGCCCCGCCGGGGCCCTGCCGTATTACACGCGCAGTCAGGAGCTGTGGCAGGTCCTGGCCACGGAGCTGGACACGCCGGATGTCCGGCGTGATCTGGCGGTGTCCGAGAGCAAGCTGGGCGATGCGGCGCTGCAGCTGGAAGGCCCCGCCGCGGCCCTGCCGTATTACAGGCGCGGTTGGGAGCTGTGGCAGGCCCTGGCCACGGAGCTGGACACGCGGTCTGCCCGGCATGATCTGGCGGCGTCCGAGAGCATGCTGGGCAATACGGTGCTGCAGCTTGAAGGTCCCGCTGCGGCCCGACCGTATTATGCGCGCAGTCAGGAGCTGTCGCAGGCCCTGGCCACGGAGCTGGACACGCAGTCTGCCCGGCATGATCTGGCGGTGTCCGAGAGCAAGCTGGGCGATGTGGTGCTACAGCTGGAAGGTCCCGCTGCGGCCCGACCGTATTATGCGCGCAGTCGGGAGCTGTGGCAGGCCCTGGCCACGGAGCTGAACACGCCGTCTGCCCGGCGTGTTCTAGCAGCGTCCGAGAGCAAGCTGGGCGATGTGGTGCTGCAGCTGGAAGGTCCCGCTGCGGCCCGATCGTATTATGCGCGCAGTGGGGAGCTGGCGCAGGCCCTGGCCACGGAGCTGGACACGCCGTCTGCCCGGCGTGATCTGGCGACCTCTGAGAGCAGGCTGGGCGATGTGGTGCTGCAGCTGGAAGATCCCGCTGCGGCCCGATCGTATTATGCGCGCAGTCAGGAGCTGTGGCAGGCCCTGGCCACGGAGCTGGACACGCCGTCTGCCCGGCGTGATCTGGCGACCTCTGAGAGCAGGCTGGGCGATGTGGTGCTGCAGCTGGAAGGTCCCGCTGCGGCCCAACCGTATTATGCGCGGAGTCGGGAGCTGGCGCAGGCCCTGGCCACGGAGCTGGACACGCCGTCTGCCCGGCATGATCTGGCGGTGTCCGAGAGCAAGCTGGGCGATGTGGTGCTGCAGCTGGAAGGCCCCGCTGCGGCCCGACCGTATTATGCGCGCAGTCGGGAGCTGTCGCTGGCCTTGGCCACGGAGCTGGACACGCCGTCTGCCCGGCATGATCTGGCGGTGTCCGAGAGCAATCTGGGCGATGTGGTGCTGCAGCTGGAAGGCCCCGCTGCGGCCCAACCGTATTATGCGCGCAGTCAGGAGCTGTCGCTGGCCCTGGCCACGGAGCTGGACACGCCGTCTGCCTGGCGTGTCCTAGCAGCGTCCGAGAGCAGGCTGGGCGATGTGGTGCTGCAGCTTGAAGGTCCTGCTGAGGCCAGGCCATTCTTTGAACGGGCACTTGCAGGACTTGAAAGGCTCGCTGATCTAATCCAGTCTCCCAATTCGATGCGAGAAGTTGAAATCATGCGCAAAAACCTCGCTTCTCTCGCTGTTTCTCCGGCCCTCGAACAGGTGGAAAAACCGTCTTCGCGCAATAGTCCTTGTCCTTGCGGTTCTGGCAAAAGGTACAAGCACTGCCATGGGTTGATAGAGTAGGGCGCTAGTGCTCCATCCCCTTGTCGATCATAGCAGTCGGCTTGCTGGTCAGAATCTGGCACTCTCGTATTGGTTGGATTTGCACCGACCATGACCGATCCGAGGAGTGTCCACCTCAACCCCGCGCGCCGCGCTTGCCCCCACGCCTCGCCTGCACGCTTTTGGTGTCGGAATTACGCATAGCGTCCGGAGACTATGCGGAACGGATCCCGCAGTTTCGGGCCGAGTGGCGCTCAATAGGCACATGTCCGCGGATTACGCAGTATTCTGCACACCTTGTCCGTTTTCTTGCCGTGACGTGCTGGCACGGGCTTTGCTCTTGCCCCCCTGATAGCCATGGGCGGCGCAAGCCGCCCCGCACGCCAGTTCGTTTGGCGCGTCTTCGAAGGCAGGAAGAGCCTATCGGTCTGGGGGCAATGACAAAGCGGGCGCCTGAGGGCGTCGAAGCGCCCTCAGTCCTTCTTTCTTTCTGTTCTTAGGGAGGGGTACAATGCCAAGTTGGCACTCGCACTAGAGGCAGAAGAAAGACCGAGCATTTCCTCGTGTTCCTGGAGGCTGTCGATGTCGTCGCCGTACATGTGTGCCAGGCGTTGCGACAGGCTGGCACCAGCCAGTGCCCGGCGCTTAGCTGCGTCGCGACCTCCCCCTGAAGCCAAAGCGCCGGCAACGTTCGCCAGCAGCTTGGCCGTCTTGCCGGCGAGACGGGAAGGAACGGGGCCGGATCCCACAAGCCTGCCCTTCTTTTCCCGCAGTTTGTCGCCGAGCTTCTGCCGGAGAGTTCGCAGTATCTCGATCGGAAGATTCGCGAGGTCGATGAAGTACGCGTTGCTCGTCTGCTTTCGCTGAGGGCCTTCTGCAGGGCCGTTGCCCGTCCTGACCGTGCGCCTCACCCAATCGATGATCTTCTCCCGGCGAAGGGTATCCAGTTGGCGCACAACGGTTCGGCGCGAGAGCTTGCTGCGCGAAGCGATCGTGTCCAGGCAAGGATCGCATCTGCCCGTCTTCCCGTCCATGACACTGAACAGCGCCTTGAGGACCTGAAGCGCATTCATGGAGATGGGGAGGGTCTTGCCCGGCTTCCGGATATGATCAGCGTACGCGACTACCGTATCGCGATAGACGTCCCGAAACTGAAACATGTTTTCGTTGCGTGCGGTCGGTTCCCAATAGATCGTCGAAACCTGGGCGCGCGCGTCATCGACGTCGTAGCTACGACGCCAAGCCTTTTCGGTGACCTTTTGCGCCTTCATGCCCGGTCTCCCCGGGCTTGGCGCGCCATGGCCGGTGTTCCGGAAGCAATCGTTCGGGCGCTGGCATATCCTTCATCAGAAGGTCGGCCCAGACTTGGGCCAGTTCCCGACGTCGCGGCAAATAGGCCGCGCGATTGTAGACGGGTTCCACGCCTGTCTGCACATGGGCCAGCATCATGTCGATAATGGCGCGGTCCCGCTCGCGATCCTCGATTGCGGCTCGTTCGTTCATGATCGTGGAGAAGGTTGAACGCCAACCGTGCGGTACGTGCACGCCTGTGAACCCCGCCTCGCGATAGATCTTGCCCAAAGTGTTGTCGCTGATCGGTCTTTTCCAGCTGCCGATGCCCGGGAACAGCCAATACGGCCCCGTTTCCGACTGGCAGGCCAGGCTTTCCGAAATGGCTGCCTTGGCAGTGGCTGCGGCTTGCCGCGAAAGAGGAACGACAAATTCCCAGGTGACGTCCCGCTTGCGCTGCCGGGTCAGTTTCATCTTGGCAGCAGGAATGCGCCAGATCGGCTTTTGGCCGTCCAGCTCCTCGAACTCGTGCTTCTCTGCCAATCGAACCACACCAGGCCGAGCTGCGGTCAGAGCAAGCAAGCGCGAGGCCAGCAGTGTTGACCAATGGACGCCCGACAGTTGCTCGGTCTCGCGCAGAACCTTCTGGGCTTGGGCAATTTTCACCATGGCCGGACGTAGTTTCGGATCGGTTGGCGCCAGCGCCTTCTTGATGACGGCCGATGGGTCCTGTTCGGTCAGACCGGAAGCGATCGCCCAGACGAAGACATCGGAAATGTGATTCCGGACCCGGTGTGCCATGTCGTGTGCCCCGCGATTCTCGATGGTCCTGATCGTTTCCAGGACCATGGGAGGCGTGATTTCCTTCACCGAGATTGCCCCGAGCGATGGAAATGCATTCTGCTCGAGCCGGCTTAGCACAGCGGCGGAGTAACGATCCGAGACCGTCGTCGACTTCATCTCGTGCCAGGCCCGCGCTACGGTCTCGAAGCTGTCGAGCACTTCGGTCGCAACCGCTGCTTTGCGGCGCTTCTTTTCGGCCGATGGATCGATCCCAGCTTCCAGGTCGACCCTTGCTCTGTCGCGGGCCTGGCGCGCTGCCTTGGGGGTAAATGCGGGGTATTTTCCGATCGTCAGCAGCTTTTCCTTGCCGGCGAAACGGTATTTCCAGCGCCAGGCTTTCGTCCCATTTGGGCTGACGTGCAGGTACAAGCCTTGGCTGTCGGCCAATTTGTAGGGCTTGTCGGCGGGCTTGGCTTTTTTGCAGGCGAGATCGGTCAGCAAGCGATTCGCTCCTGGGGGTATTTGTTTTTACCCCCATCCATACCCCCAAGTGGGGTGCGCTTGGCTGCAATTCGATGCGACATGATGCGCCGCAAGTCGCAGAAGAACTCGCAGAAAAGCAAGGCCTATGCGACAATATGCGTTTTGGAGAGAAGGGAGACTGGATGCCCCGCGAGGATTCGAACCTCGATAGACGGAATCAGAATCCGTAGTCTTACCATTAGACGACGGGGCACCGGAGGGCGCCCCTCTAGAGGCGGTTGCGATTCGGGTCAAGCACCTTGCCGCGATCCGTTCGTCGGGCGCTCTTGCTCCTTTCGTCGCAGGTCGTTAGCATCGTCGTCAGGTGCCCGTCCGATGGCGACGGGATGAGATGAACGAGTATTGATACCATGGCGGAGCACGATCCGCCGGCAGCGAAAGTCGATGGACCGGGCCGCCAGCGGCGGCGGCGCACGAGCCGTAGGGGCAAGTCACGCCCGTCGGTTCCCGGAACAGGCAAGGCGAAGGAGCGTCCCCAGCGGGAAGCGCCGACGCAGAAGGCAGACGCAGCGCCGCGCGAATATAATGACAACGGTGTTTCGGCCTCTGTGGGGCCGGATGGAACACGGCAGGGCCAGTCGCAGCCCGCCTCCCTGCGCAACAGCCAGTCTAAGGATGGGCCGCCACGGCAGGGGCCGCCGCGCCAGTCCTATGCGGCCATCGACCTTGGCACGAACAATTGCCGCCTTTTGATCGCGCGTCCGTCCGGCGAGAACTTCACGGTGATCGATGCCTTCAGCCGCGTCGTGCGGCTCGGCGAAGGGCTGGCCCAGTCGGGCCGGCTGTCCGACGAGGCCATGGACCGGACGCTGGCGGCTCTGCGCGTCTGTGCGGAAAAACTGAAGCGCCGCAATGTCTTCCTTGCCCGGTCGGTGGCGACGGAGGCCTGTCGGCGGGCAGAGAACGGGCCGGAATTCATCGAGCGCGTGCGCCGCGAAACGGGGATTGCGCTCGACATCATCAGTGCGCGCGAGGAAGCGCGGCTTGCGGTGCTGGGCTGCCATGTCCTGCTGGAGGATGGCCTAGGCCCGGCGATGATCTTCGATATCGGCGGCGGATCCACCGAACTGGTGCTGATCGAGAGCACCGGTACTGTTCCGCGAATTCTCGACTGGCAGAGTGTACCCTGGGGCGTCGTGTCGCTGACCGAAAGCTGTGGTCCGGAAGGCCACACGCTGGAAGACCGGCTTGAACGCTACCGCCACATGCACACCCTGGTCTCGGAAAGCTTCTCGGCCTTTTCCAAGCGCGTGGCGCCCGCGCGCGAAAACGCCGGGCAGGACGGTCCGCTTCGCCTGCTGGGCACCAGCGGCACCGTCACGACACTGGCCAGCCTTCATCTCGAGCTGCCGCAATACGACCGGCGCATGGTGGACGGGCTGATCGTTCCGGCCGAATCGATGCGCGAGATCAGCAGCCGCCTGTCTTCCATGGCGGTGGAGGAGCGGCGAGAGGTCAATTGCATCGGACGCGAGAGAGCCGATCTCGTGGTCGCGGGATGCGCGATTCTCGAGGCGATTCTCGATCTCTGGCCCGCCGCGCGGCTCGGCGTGGCGGATCGCGGGATTCGCGAAGGTATCCTGCGTAGCCTGATCGCCTCGCACGGACACGGTCGCGGGCATGCATCGAGGACCACGAGCGCAGGTGTGCGCCGCGCGGTGGCCTCGCGATGAGAGGGTGGAAACGATGAGCCGGTCCGGACGCAATCCCGGCGAGAAACTTCGCACCGCGAAGAAGCGCACCACGAGTTCGGCGCGCTGGCTGCAGCGCCAGCTCAACGATCCTTACGTCAAGAAGGCCAAGGCCGACGGGTACCGCAGCCGTGCCGCCTACAAGCTGATCGAGCTCGACGAGAAGTTCGGCCTGTTCAAGGGCGTCGAGCGCGCCGTCGACCTCGGCATTGCCCCGGGCGGCTGGAGCCAGGTCCTGCGGTTGAAGTGCCCCAAGGCGAAAGTCGTGGGGATCGACCTTCTGCCGACCGATCCTATCGAAGGCGTCACCATTTTCGAGATGGACTTCATGGCGGACGAGGCCCCCGCGGCGCTGGAGGGCGCTCTGGACGGCCCGCCCGATCTGGTCCTGTCCGACATGGCGGCGAACACGGTCGGCCACAAGCAGACCGACCACCTGCGCACGATGGGCCTGGTCGAAACCGCCGCCGACTTCGCGATTCAGACGCTGGCGCCGGGCGGGACCTTCGTGGCCAAGGTTCTCGCCGGGGGCACCGACACCGAATTGCTCGGGCTGCTCAAGCGCCACTTCACCAGCGTCAAGCACGCCAAACCCCCGGCGAGCCGCAAGGATTCGTCGGAATGGTATGTGATCGCTAAGGGCTTCAAGGGCTGAGCGGCCTAGTAACGAGGTAGCGCTGCAGTGCGGCGCTGCCCTGGGCCCCTAACGAAAACGATCCGCAAGGCGACTCGGTGGCGCCTGCGGACCGTTTTCGACCGGCAATGCCGGATTTCGGAATTTGATCAGTTCAGCGGCGTATCGCCGACAGTGCCCACGGCGCGGTCGGCCACGCCTGCAGGCTCGTCTGCCGTCACTTCGGCATCGCCGTCTACGGCGCCCTCGCCTTCGGCCGTGGCGGCGTCACCCTCGGCGGGTGCTTCCTCTTCCACTACCGGCTCGGGGAGCGGCAGGTTGGAGCCCTGCGTGTTGAGGTAGGCGATGAGGTCGGCACGGTCCTGCGGCTTGGAAAGGCCTGCGAAGGTCATCTTGGTGCCCGGTGCGAAGGCCTTGGGGCTCTTCAGCCATGCGTCGAGCTTGTCGAAGGTCCACTCGCCCCCAACGCTCTTGAGCGCGTCGGAGAATGCGAAACCGCCAACGCCCTTGCCGATCGCCTCGCCCACAACGCCGTGCAGGTTCGGGCCGATGCCGTTGGCGCCGCCTTCGTTGATGGTATGGCACGACTTGCACTTGGCGAAGACCGCTTCGCCCTTTGCGATGTCGGCTACGGCCAGAAGGTTGGCGAAGGGAACTTCCTTGCTGCCTTCACCTTCTTCGGCGACGCCCTCGATGGCATAACCCATCGTCTCCGGACGTTCGTGCTTGTCAGCCTTGAAATACTGCGAACTGACAATGCTCAGGCCAAGCCCGACGATGCCGGCGAAAAGTGCCCAGCCGGCAATGGTGTTGAAACGATCGTCCATTCGTGCATGCCCCGCGGTGAATGTTATCTCATTCGGATCGCACGCGCTCTAGTGTCGGCTCGCGCGGAGTGCAAGAGCCATTGCGGATATCGCCTTGGCCGCTTAAGCGCGCAGGCATCATGCATTCGTATCCTGGACCCGCTCTGGAACTCGTCGCCCGCATGGGTGAGGCCGCCGCCACGGACCCTGCGCGCGCCGTGGCGCTGCAAGGCGCCCCCGGCTGCAACTCGCACCGCGCCGCGCTGGAATATGACGCCGATTGCCTTCCGCTGCCGTGCTTTTCCTTTGAGGATGCGCTGGATGCCGTGAAGGAAGGGCGCGCCGAGCGCGCCATCATTCCCATCGAGAATTCGCAGCATGGGCGTGTGGCCGACATTCACTTCCTGCTGCCGGAAAGCGGGCTGTCGATCGTCGGCGAGCACTTCATGTCCATCCACCATGCGCTGATGGCGCTCGACGACGGGCCGTTCAAGGCGGCCTACAGCCACCCTCAGGCGCTCGGCCAGTCGCGGCATTATCTGCGTGAGCGCGGGATCGTGCCGATGGCCTATGCCGATACGGCCGGCGCTGCGGCGTTCGTGCGCGAGCAGGGCGATTCGCAGGCCTGCGCGATCGCGCCCAAGCTCGCGGCGGAGCTCTACGACCTCAAGGTGATCGACGAAAACGTCGAGGATGCCGCCGACAACACCACGCGCTTCGTGGTGCTGGCAAAGGAACCGCTGGACCCGTTCACGCTGGAAGGCCAGCCGGCAATGACCACATTCATCTTCGAGGTCCGCAACATTCCCGCCGCGCTCTACAAGGCGCTGGGCGGGTTCGCGACCAATGGCGTGAACATGACCAAGCTGGAAAGCTACCAGACCGGCGCCAGCTTTGCGGCCTCTACGTTCTACGCCGACATCGAAGGCGCGCCGGGCGACCCGCGCGTCGATCTGGCGCTGCAGGAACTGGCATTCCACTGCAAGTACGTGCGCCCGCTCGGGACCTATCGTCAGGCCCGTCCGCGCGGTTGAGCGCGCACGAAGCGTAGCGATTACAAGAGATTCACCGTGCAGCATGCTTGCGTGCGCTGATGCGCCATGCCAAGCACGTCGCCGTGACGGTTGCAGGGGGTCAGATCGGGAATGCGGCTGCGGCCCGCGATGCTGCCAGCGACTGGGAAGCCGTGCGCCACGCCGCCGACATCCAGTACACGCCGCTGCCCCCGCCCAAGACGCCCGACATTCCGCAAGTGCCCGAATGGCTCAAGGCCATCGGCCGGGCCTTGGAAGCGATCTTTGCGCCGATCGGGCGGCTGCTCGGCATGTCCTGGCCGGTGTTCCAGTGGGTGCTGATCGTCGTGGGCGCCCTGCTGCTGCTGTTCCTGCTGTGGCGCCTGTTCGCGCCGATGATCCTGAACCGCGGCCTGCGCGGCGCGGATGTGCAGGAGGACGCCGAGCATTGGGCCCCGAGCCGCCATCAGGCCGTGGCGCTGCTGGAGGACGCCGACCGCCTCGCTTCCGAAGGGCGTTATGCCGAAGCGACGCATCTCCTGTTGCAGCGAAGCGTGCGCCAGATCGCCGATGCGCGGCCGGACTGGGTCATACCGGCATCGACGGCGCGCGAGATTGCCGTGCTGCCCATGCTGCCCGAGGCCGGCCGTAGCGCTTTCAACACCATCGCCGAACGGGTGGAGCGCTGCCTTTTCGCCTTGCGTGACCTCGATGCGCAGGATTGGGCCGCGGCCCGCTCCGCCTATGCCGATTTCGCCCGCATCGAGCTGCCGGCATGAGCACTGCCCAGGCTCCTGTTCATGACATTGCCGTCGGCGCCAATCCGTTTTCGCGCAGGTCGGTGCTTGCCATCGTCCTGATCGGCACCTTGCTGTTCGTGGCGCTGCTCTGGATGATCGGCACGGGCACCGGCATGGGATCGCCCAACAACGGCAAGGCGCATGCCGCCAGCAAGGGCGTGACGGGCTATGCCGCCATGGCCGACTATCTCGGCCGGCGGGGGTATGCCGTACGACAGGTCCGCAATGAGGGGGCGCTCGACAAACCCGGCCTGCTCGTCCTTACACCGCCTGCCTTTGCGAGCGGCAAGGAGATCGAGAAGATCGTCTCCGCCCGTCGTTATATGGGCCCGACCCTCGTTATCCTGCCGAAATGGATAGAGATGCCACCGGCAAGGGACCAGAACGAGGCAAAGAAAGGCTGGGTGCGCCTCGGCGGAACGCAGGCGCCGCACTGGGAAGGCTTTCTGGACGATGTGACTGTCGACCTTGGCAAGGTCGATGCCAATGGCCGGAACGCGAAGTGGGATGGTCTGGGGCTTTCCGGGACACTCCCGGACCGGGATCATCTGCTCTGGGGCGAAGGACACAGTCTTGTGCCGCTGGTCACCGAGCGCGACGGCAGGATTCTGGCAGCCCTGATCGACGACGGCGGAACATATCCGGCGCTGGAAGAACTCGCGAAACGCCCCATGCAGACCGAGGTCGAGGACGAAGATCTCTATCCTCTGGTCCTCGTCTTTGAGCCGGATCTTCTGAACAACTACGGCATGGCCAGCCGCAGCAGCGCCCGGCTGCTCGACGTGCTCATTCCCGCAATGGAAGTCGATGATGGCGGGCCGGTGCTGTTCGACCTGACGCTCAACGGACTGGGGCGTTCGGACAACCTGCTCACGCTGGCTTTCACGCCGCCGTTTCTGGCTGCGACGCTCTGCCTGATGCTGGCAGCAGTCATTGTCGGCTGGCGGGCGTTCCTGCGGTTTGGTCCGCCCTTTGCCCCCGACCGCGCGATTGCTTTCGGCAAGCGCGCACTGGTTGCGAATGCTGCGGGTCTCGTACGCCGCTCGGGGCGCTTGCACTTGCTGTCCGGACCCTATGCGGACCGGACGCGCGAGCGGCTGATGCAGGCGCTCGCCTTGCCGCGCACGCTCGATCCCGAGGAAGCCGGCGAGGCGATAGACCGCGCGCTGGCCGCTCGCCACGAGGATGCCGAACCCTTTACCGCGATCGTCGCGCGCCTGAAAGCTGCGCGGCGCCCGCACGATCTCCTGAAAGCCGCGCGCGACCTCCATGCGCTCGAAAGGATGCTGATGCGATGACCGAGTCCCAATCTCTCAGTCTGCCCGAAGTGGCGACGCTTGCCGATGCGATCCGGGCACAGATCGCCAAGGCCGTGGTCGGTCAGACCGAGACCATCGATCACCTGCTGATCGCCCTGATGGCGCGCGGCCACGTGCTGCTCGAAGGCCCGCCGGGAACCGCCAAGACGTTCCTCGCGCAGTGCTTCGCCGCGACGCTGGGGCTCGACTTCGGGCGGATCCAGTTCACGCCGGACCTGATGCCGGGCGACATTCTCGGTTCGAACCTGTTCAACTTCCAGACCAGCCAGTTCACGCTGACGCATGGCCCGATCTTCTGCGACCTACTGCTCGCCGACGAGATCAACCGCACGCCGCCCAAGACGCAGGCGGCCCTGCTCGAAGCGATGCAGGAGCGCCGCGTGACGCTTGATGGCACCGCGCATCCCTTGCCCGCCCACTTCACCGTGGTGGCCACGCAGAACCCGATCGAGAGCCAGGGTGTCTATCCGCTGCCCGAAGCGCAGCTCGACCGTTTCCTGTTCAAGCTGCTGGTGGGCTATCCGAGCATCGAGGAAGAGTGCCGCATCGTCGCCCGATATGGCGAAAACCGCGGCGCGCCGAGCCCGGCCGAACTGGGCATCGAAGCCGTGACGTCACCGGAGCATCTGGCCGCCGCCACGCGCGCGGTGGCAAGCGTCACTCTGTCCGACAGCGTGACCGACTACGTCGTCCGGCTGGTGCGTGCGACGCGCGAAAGCCCGGATCTCTCTTCCGGCGCCAGCCCGCGTTCCGCCGTTCTGCTCGCCGGTGCCGCCCGCGCCCGTGCGGCGCTGGAAGGCCGCGACTATGTCGTGCCTGATGACGTCAAGGCGCTGGCCGGCAGCGTGTTGCGCCATCGTTTGCTGCTCAGCCCGGCCGCGGAGATCGAAGGCAAGCAGGTCGAACAGCTCGTCGCCCAGCTGGTCGAGCAGACCGAGGCGCCTCGCTAGGACATGCGCCGAAGCCTCGCCCCGATTGTTCCGACCGTTCGCGCCGCCGTGCTGCTGGTGCTGGCCGCGCCGGTCGCGCTGGTGATCGGCGCGACCCGGCCGGATGCGTGGGTGATCGCGCCGTTCGCGGGGATCGTCCTGCTTGCTCTGATCGTGATCGATGCGCTGCTGGCCGGACGGCTGGAGGACCTGCACCTTGTCGTGCCGGGCGATGTCGAAGTCGGTGCCCGCGAAGCCATGGGTGCGCATGTCCGGCTGAGTGGCGGACGCCCCTCGGTGATGCAGCTGGCGCTTGCCTGCGATCCGCGGCTGGCGCCGGGCGGGCGAATGACGTTCGACCTCACGAAGCAAACCGATGACTGGCGCGGGGCTGCCCGCTTCAGCGCCACGCGCCGGGGAACCGGGCAGGTGAGCCGTACCTGGCTGCGCTGGACGGGCCCGCTCGGGCTCGGCGCGCGTCAGCTTGAGGGCGATGTCGACGAGGCGGTGCGCGTCTGGCCCAACATCGCCGCTGTCCGCTCACCGGCATTGCAGACGTTTCTCAAGGACGCGCAGTTCGGCCTGATCGCCCGGCGTATCCGCGGTGAGGGCACGCAATTCGAATCGCTGGCCGAATACGAACCGGGCATGGATCGCCGCCGGATCGACTGGAAGGCGTCGGCGCGGCATGCGCATCTCTATGCCAAGGAATACGAGACCGAGCGCAACAACCAGATCGTCTTCGCCTTCGATTGCGGGCAGGCGATGTGCGAACCGATCCAGGGCATGCTGCGGCTCGACCGGGCAGTCTCGGCGGCGCTGGCGACGGCCTACGTCGCGTTGCGGGGCGGAGACAGGGTCTCGCTGTTCGGCTTTGCCGGCCATCCCGAAGTGCAGACGCCCTTCATTTCCGCATCGGGCGAGTTCTATCGCCTGCAGCGTGCAGCAGCCGAGCTCGATTACCGTACCGAGGAACCCAATTTCACACTGGCGCTGGCGACGCTGGCCGGTCGCCTGCAGCGCCGCTCGCTGATCGTCGTCTTTTCGGACTTCAGCGATCCCACCAATGCCGAGCTGATGATCGAGAGTATTTCCCGGCTGGTCTCGCGCCATGTCGTCCTGTTCGTGACCATGGCCGACGATGAGCTGGAGACGATGTCTGCCGCCGCGCCCGACGATCTGGAAACCTTGTCCGAGGCGGTTTCCGCCGATCAGTTGTTGCGCCAGCGTGCGCTGGTCACGCGCCGGTTGCGGCAGATCGGCGTCGATGTCGTCGAGGCGCCGTTCGACCGGATCGGCACGCGCCTGCTTGACGCCTATCTCTCCATCAAGCGATCGGGAGCGATCGGATGAACGCCGCTGTTTCCACCCCCTCTGCCATCGAAACCGCCGCTTTGCGTTCCGACCGCTTCCGGCTCGACCGCGAGGCCGACTGGAAGCGCTTGGAAACGATCGTCACGCGGATGGAGAAGGGTCGGCTCAAGGGCATCTCCGACGAGGACCTGCTGGCGCTGCCCGGCCTCTACCGCACCGTGGCATCGAGCCTTTCGATCGCGCGCGAGACCTCGCTCGATGCGGCGACGCTGGCCTATCTGGAATCGCTGGTGCAGCGTGCATGGTTCGTCGTTTACGGGCCGCGTTCCTCGCTGTGGGAGTGGCTGCGCGGCTTTCTGGGTGGCGGATTGAGCGCGGCGGTCCGTTCGATCTGGGTGGACCTGCTCATAGCCCTCGCCGTCATGGTTGCGGGCGCCGTGGTCGGCTGGATTCTCGTCAGCCATGACCCCGAATGGTACTTTTCGCTGGTTGGCCGCGAAATGGCCGGACAGCGCGTGCCCGGCGCCAGCGAGGAAGTGCTGCGGGGCACGATCTTCGGGCAATCCAAGGAAAGCGGCATGAGCGTTTTTGCTGCACAACTGTTCAGCAACAATGCGCAGGTCTCGATTCTCGCCTTCGCGCTGGGCTTTGCCTTCGGGGTGCCCTCGCTCTTGTTGCTGGTGCAGAACCTCGCGACGCTGGGGGCGATGGCCTGGGTCTATCACCGGGTCGGGCTGACACTGGACTTCGCCGGGTGGATCGCGGTGCATGGTACGACCGAACTCTTTGCGATCCTGCTGGCGGGGGCCGCCGGTCTGCACATCGGGCGTGCTTTCGCCTTTCCTGGTAACCGGCCGGTCCTTCAGGCAGCCGGAGAAGCCGGGCGGCGCTCCGCCGTGGTCATGACCGGGGTGGTGCTGATGCTGGTGATCGCGGCGCTGCTGGAAGGCTTCGCGCGGCAGTTGGTCGACGAGACTTTCGGGCGCTTCGTGATCGGTGGCTTCATGCTCACGCTGTGGTGCGTCTATTTCTTTGCCTTTCGCGGCAATGCCGATGCGGTGCTGGACCGGCGATGAGCGCGCTGCCCAACCGCCTGCGCCGGTCCCGCCGTGATCGCATCCTGGTGACGCCAGAGGGCATCTCGCTACCCGTCGCCGTCGCCAGCCGCGGCGCGCGCATGGGCGCCTTGATGCTCGATCTGCTGTTCATTGTCGTGCTGATCATTGCCAGCACCATCGCCCTGTTCCAGATTGCCGGGGGCGTGGCGCAGGTCGAGCGGGCGGCGCAGTCCGGGTCGGTTGCCGGGCAGGCGCTGCAGTTCCTCGTCATCGTGTGGATCGTGGTGATCTTCCTGTTCCGCAATGCCTACTTCCTGTTCTTCGAACTGGGACCGCGCGGGGCGACGCCCGGCAAGCGGCTGACCGGCATTCGCATTGCCGCGCGCGACGGCGGGCGGCTCACCGCCGAGATGGTCATCGCCCGCAACCTGCTGCGCGATATCGAGCTGTTCCTGCCGCTGGTGTTCCTAGCGAGTGCAGGGGCGGACAACGGCTGGGCATGGCTGGCGGCGACGGCCTGGTTCCTGATCTTCATGCTTTTCCCGCTGTTCAACCGCGACGCGTTACGTGCGGGAGACGCGATTGCCGGATCGTGGGTGCTTGAGCGACCGCGCCAGAAGCTTGAAGCGGCAATGTCTGCGGGCGAAACCGATGCCGTCGGCACGTCGCGCCGTGGCTATCGCTTTGAGGACGCCGAATTGGAGGTCTACGGCGAGTACGAGTTGCAGACGCTCGAACGCGTCCTGCGCGAGAACCGCGAGAAGTCGATCGAGACCGTCTATCAGACCATTGCCGACAAGATCGGGCGTAACGACGGCTGGAACGATGAAAAGGCCTTCCTGGAGGACTACTACACCCAGTTGCGGGCAAGGCTGGAAAGCGGCATGCGCATGGGCCGGCGCAAGGCCGACAAGCATTCCGAGTGAGGCCATGATCGAGAATCTGACGATCGTCCCCGACGACCTGACCGGTGAGCCGGTGCTTGCCCTGCTGCAGCTGCATCTCGACGAGATGCACCAGTGGTCCCCGGCGTGCAAAGTCCATGCGATGCCCGCCGAGCGCTTGCGGCAGCCCGACGTGCGCTTCTTTTCCGCTTGGGACGGGGAGACCCTGGCAGGATGCGGCGCGATCAAGCATCTCGACGACACGCATGGCGAACTGAAGTCGATGCGCGCGGCGCCCGAATACCGGGGCAAGGGTGTGGGCAAGGCGATCCTGCTCCACCTGCTCGAAGAGGCGCGCTCGCGCGGCTATGGCCGGGTCAGCCTGGAAACCGGGCGGCCCGAACCGTTCCTGCCCGCACAGGCCCTCTACCGCGCCCACGGTTTCGTCGACTGTCCGCCTTTCGGCGACTACGTTTCGGACGAATTCTCGATGTGCATGACCAGGGTGCTCTAATGGAACTACGTAAGGCTACCCCCGGCGACGCAGCGGCGCTTGCCGAACTCGGCGCGCGCAGCTTCGTCGTCAAGTTCGGCCATCTCTACACGTCCGAGGACCTTTCGACGTTTCTCGCGGAATCGCACACCGAGGCGAAAGTCGCCAAGGAGATCGCCGACCCGCAGATGCGGGTGATGCTGGCCGAGCATGGCGGCAAGCTGCTCGGCTACTGTAAGCTGATCATGGCCTGCGGCTGGCCCGAACATGTACGCGGGCAGCGGGCGATAGAACTCAAGCAGCTCTACACCGATCCCGAGGCCACCGGGCAAGGCATCGGCGCCCGCTTGATGGACTGGGCCCTGGAGGAAGCCGCCGCCTTCGGTGCCGACGAGATCCAGCTCTCGGTCTATTCGGATAACCCCGGCGCGCAGAAGTTCTACCGCCGCTACGGCTTCGAGAAGGTGGCCGACATCCACTTCATGGTCGGCGAACAGCGCGACGAGGAGTTCCTGTTCGCGAAGGTGCTCTAAGCTACTTCGTGTAAATATCGGCGTGGTTATTAGAAATGATTATTATTGAATTAGGCGGCTTGCATGCACCTTGAAACCAAAAAGCGTTTCATAATATTTGGGTTGTTTGCATTTTTGCCACTTGCCGGGCTGGGTGTTTTTATTGATTTGAGCGGCATTTTTATTTATGGAATGTTTGTAATTTTAGCGATGATTTTGGCTATGATCTCGTCGCTTGTAATGCTCTACGCCATGGTGACATCCAAGTGCCCGAATTGCCAGAAGCGCTACTTCTCTTTTAGTTTGGCTCTTTTTGTGGCTCGGAGTGCGTGCAAGAATTGCAGATGGCGCGACTCCCGGTAATGGCGCGGAACTCTAAGCGTCAGCTTCCGAGACGATCCTTGGGATTGCTGGCCTCGGACAGGCCGTGATGGGCTTCCGATATACGAACATCCTTCGGCGCTTGTCACAGATTGTTTTTCAGCAGCTTAAGGGCGAATTCGATCCCCCACCAAAGGCCAGCGGTAGAGAGCAAAAACACCAACCAGATCATCAGTCCTGACGTCGCCGGAATGAGTGTGTTGAGAAAGTACAAGATGTAGGCCACTACTACAAAGAGCCTGATGAAGGAGGAACCAAATTCCTGGATGAAAGTGACAGCCAGCTCCTTCAAAAACTCGTACTTTTCACTGCCACCTTTGTCCATTTCGTTCTCTCAAATCTCTAGGTATGTTGCAGCAGTTGGTTAGCTTTTCGCTTTTTCATCTATTGTAGAACAGAAGCTCTACCCGAGTTCGGAGAGGAAGTGAAACTGCAATGGCGGAGGCCGGACTTATCCGCGCATCCTACGCCACATCGAATTCGATATTCAGGCGTGCGATGTTGCGGAAGCTGTAGGTTGGCTCGAACTCGTAACGGCGCGCGTCGGGCGGGCCGTGATGAGCTTCCGAAATGCGGATGTCCCTGGTGCGCTTGAGCAGTTCCTCGATGGCGACACGGGCTTCCAGACGGGCGAGCGGCGCGCCCATGCAGGCGTGGCCGCCGCGGCTGAAGGCCATGTGATCGCGCAGACCTTCGCGGTCCATGTCGAAATCGTCGGGGTGCGGGAAATGACGCGGGTCGTTGCTCGCGCCGGTGAGGCTGACGTTGATCACGGTGCCGGCGGGCGTCTCGACACCGGCGATTTCGGTCGATTTGCGGGCGAGGCGATAGACCACTTTCACCGGCGGATCGATCCGCAGCGTTTCCTCGATGAAATCGCCGATCTTCTCCGGCTCGGCGCGCAGGCGGGCCTGGATATCGGGCCGGTCGCCCAGCACGCGGATGGCCATGGCGATCAGGCGCGAGGTGGTGTCCTGCCCGGCGCCGAACAGGAAGCGGGCCATTTCCGCCAGCCGCTCGTAGGGCGGCGCGCTGCCGTCCTTGAAGCGGGCATTGGCGAGGTCGCTCATCAGGTCGCCCTGCGGTTCGGCCTGACGCGAGAGGATGTAGTTGTCGAACCGCTCCTTGAGGAAGATCAGCGGGTCGGGGCCGACCTTGTGCACCGCATCGCCATCGATCTGGCTCGGCGGTGCGCCCAGCATTTCCAGCAATTCCGCGCGGTCGGCCATGGGAATGCCCATGATGTCGCTGATCGCATAGGTGGACGTGGCGTGGGCGAACTGCGTCACCACTTCGCAGCCGGCATCCTGCGCGAAGGCATCGAACAGCCGGTTCACCAGGCCGCGCAGGTATTCCTCGTTGGCCTTGAGGCGCTTGAAGGTGAGCAGACTGGTCAACAGCGCGCGGTGGCGGGTGTGGTCCTCGCCGTCGAAGCAGACGAGGTGCGCGGTCCACGGCATTTCGCCCCGGTGCGCATCGAGCTGCTCGCCGATATCGTCGCCTTGCGGTGTGAAGGGCAGAGGCGGCAGCGGGCCGAGGACCGACACGGCCGACGAAAACGTGCCATCCCGGCTGGTCAGGACTTCGGCGACTTCGTCGTAGCCCGAAACCACCAGCGACCCGTGATAGGCCTCGCGCTGAACAGGCGCGGCGGAGCGCATCTGCGCGAAGTACTCGCGCGGGTGATCGATCACCTCCGGGTCGGTATAGAAGTCCGGATAATTCGGCGGTGTAAGCGTCTCGGTCTGCGTCACGCCCTCTCTCCCTCGGCGTTTTCGTCAGACTGTTAGCACGGGCGGATTCTGTCAACTACAAAACTGTACAAGTGTCAAAACCATTTGAGCTTGCGCGCGATGAGCAGTTCGATGGCAAACAGCCCCAGGCATAGCCCGACGATGATCCAGAAGCCGTGACTGCCCGGGCTCGCCAGCGGAATGTCGCTCACGTTGATGCCCAGCAGTCCGGTCAGGAAGGTCAGCGGCAGGAAGATGCCCGCGACGATCGTGAGCATGTTCTGCGTGCGCTCGGTGCTGGCGGCAGCGCGGGCGCGGATATCGTCCTGCAAGACCAGTGCGCTTTCCTTGCTGATGTCGAGATCGTCGAGATAGCGGCGCAGCCGGTCGATGGTCTCGGCGATCTCGCGGCGGTCGTGGTCCTCGAACCAGCCCGGCGCATTGTTGGCGATGGACAGCAGCGCCTCGTGCTGTGGCGACATGTGCCGCTTGAGGCCAAGGCAGTTGCGGCGGATGGTGGCGATCTTGTCGAGCACCGATTCGGTATCCTCTTCGGGATCGCCGTCCTCCAGCTCGTCGATCGCCTCGTTCATGTCGATGATCGAATGGCTCATGCGATCGATCAGGTGCTCGGTCAGCGACGTGACGAGCGAGCCCGCATCGACCGGGCCGGTACCGGCATCCACGTCGTTGCAGGTCATGCGCGGCGTCTGCAGCGGCAGGCGGCGCAGGGTCACCACCCGCTTGCCGTCGCTCCACAGCTGCATCGAGAGCATGTCTTCGGGCTCGGCGCCGGGGTTGAAGTTGATCCCGCGCAGCGTGGCGACCAGCGTGCTGCCGTCGCGGAAGGCACGCGGGCGGGTCGCTTCGCCGGTGAGCAGTTCGGCGGTCGGTTCGGGAATGCCGAGACACTCTTCCAGCCATTGCTGCACACCGGGGTGGGTGCGCTGGAGGTGGACCCAGAGCATCTCGTTGTCGCTGCCAGGGCGCCATTCCGACACCTCTTCCCAGCTGATCGGCCGGCCGCCGCCCTTGCCGTCCAGCACGCGGCCGAACAGCATCGGCATCGAACCGTCGCCTTCGTCGGTCAGGATTTTTGCCTTCATGGGCTTTGCATGCCCCAATTCGTTGCGGTGCAAAAGGGCATGTATCGTCATCCCGGCGGGGCGCCGCGTTGCGACGGGAATGAGGAATCGCCGCCGAAGGTCGGAACCGGCTTCAAACCGGCGCGCCGAACGCCTATAGGGCTGACATGTCTTCCGTACGCCCCTGGCGCGATATCGAGCGCCGCAAGAGCCGCCAGATCATGGTCGGCAGCGTACCTGTCGGTGGCGATGCCCCGATCACGGTACAGACCATGACCAATACGCCCACATCCGATGCAAAGGCGACGATCGACCAGATCCGCCGCTGCGAGGATGCCGGCGCGGACCTCATCCGTGTGTCCTGCCCCGATGTGGAAAGCACGGCGGCCTTCCGCGAGATTGCCAAGGCGGCGCAGGTGCCGCTGATTGCGGACATCCACTTCCACTACAAGCGCGCGCTCGAAGCCGCCGATGCCGGCGCGGCCTGCCTGCGCATCAATCCCGGCAATATCGGCTCGGACGAACGCGTGGCCGAAGTGGTGCGGGCGGCCAAGGCCAATGGCTGCGCCATCCGTATCGGCGTGAACGCGGGTAGCCTCGAGCGCGATCTGCTCGAGAAGTATGGCGAACCCTGCCCCGAAGCGCTGGTCGAATCGGCGCTCGATCATATCAAGCTGCTGCAGGACCACGATTTCCACGACTACAAGGTGGCAGTGAAGGCCAGCGACGTGTTCCTCGCGGTTGCCGCCTATCAGGGCCTGGCCGATGCCGTGGACTGTCCGCTGCACCTCGGCATTACCGAGGCCGGCGGGCTCATCGGCGGCACGGTGAAGTCGGCGATCGGTATCGGCAACATGCTCTGGGCCGGGATCGGCGATACCTTGCGCGTTTCGCTTTCCGCCGAGCCGGAAGAGGAAGTGCGCGTCGGCTTCGAGATCCTGAAAGCGCTGGGCCTGCGCACCCGCGGTGTCCGTGTGGTCTCGTGCCCCTCCTGCGCGCGGCAGGGTTTCGACGTTATCCGCACGGTCGAGGCGCTCGAAGCACGCTTGCAGCACATCAAGACTCCGCTGTCGCTCTCGGTCCTCGGCTGCGTGGTCAACGGTCCGGGCGAAGCGCGCGAGACCGACATCGGCATTACCGGCGGCGGTAACGGCAAGCACATGGTTTATCTCTCGGGCGTAACCGATCATCATGTGCAGAGCGATGACATGCTCGACCACATCGTCTCTCTGGTCGAGGCCAAGGCGGCCGAGATCGAAGCGGCGGAGCAGGCACAGGCGGTCGCCGCCGAATGAGCGCGATGAAGCGGGAGCTGTCGGCGTTTCTGGCGACACAGCGCGACAGCGTCCTGCTCTGGCGGCTTGCCCCGATCGTGCCGCTCGTCGCGATCGTGCCCGAGTTTGCGCAGCATGTCGCCGAGGTCCGCCTCGGCATGTTCGACAGTCTCGAAGCGTTCCGCGCACTGGCCATGGATCCGCAGCGCATGGCGTTCGGTGCCTTCAAGATTGCCGGCCTGATGATTGCGGTGGTTCTGGCGGCGCTGGTCTGGGCCAATCGTGAACGCGGTGCGCGCTGGTGGAGCCTTGCCGGCATCGCGTGGCAACAGGTGCTGATCGGGTTCGCGATTCAGGTTGTCGCGTCTCTGCCCGGAATGATCTTCACGAGTGCATCCCCGCAGATGGCAACGGCGATATCGGCGGTCATGACGGTCGCTAGTCTGCCCGCTCTCGTTCTCATGATCGGCGGACTGGTCGGTGATCGGGAGACCGGGCTGGCAAAGGTCTATCGCGAGGGATGGGGGCAGGCGCTGCGCATCGTCGTGCATGCGGGGCCCGGCTGGCTGCTGCTGCAGGCGCTTCACAGCTGGAACCATGTGGCCGCGCTCGGCCGGCCCGAATCGCTGATCTGGTCGCTGATGGTATGGGATGCGCTGATCGTCGGCCTGATGGCGACGCTGGCGGGCACGGCCATGCACCATGGCTACCGGCTGGGACGGCCGGACCCGCAAGCGCTTTAACCGGCCATCATCCTTTGTCGGCTAACCTGCCGACATGCGCGCCGGACCCGTCATTCTTCTTTTTGCGACAGTGACTTTCGTCGGCTGGATCGCGCCCGGACTTTCGAGCCGCGGCGAGGGAGAACCGGCATTGGATGCAGAACCCACAGCGGTCGTTGTCGCTCCGCCGAGCCGGCAGGGCTGGATGAGCGGGGGCACCGTGCTCGACCGGGCGGGCGATGGCCATTTCTATGCCGACGTGGGCGTCGAATCGCGTCCCGTCCATTTTCTGGTCGATACCGGCGCCAGCATCGTCGCGCTAACCGGAGCGGATGCGCGGTCGGTCGGTCTGGTCTGGAACGATGCCGATCTCGTACCGGTCGGCCGGGGCGCAAGCGGCACTGTCTACGGCGTGCCGGTGAGGCTGGACCGGGTGGAACTGGATAATCTCGTCGCCCGCGACGTAGCGGCGGCGATCATTCCCGAAGGGCTCGATGTGTCGCTGCTGGGTCAGTCCTTCCTCACGCACCTTCCCGGCGTGAAGATCGAAGGCGACCGGATGGTTCTCGGCGGCGAGAGCTGAGCGGATCAGACCATGTAGGGGGAAAGTCCCGCAAGGCTGGACCAGATGGCGAAAGCGGCCATACCGATGACCGAAGCCATGGCAGCGGGCGTTACTTTCGATTCAGGGGCAATCATCTGTCCATAGCCTTGCGAGAGCGGGGGGTGCGCTCATCTAGCGCCGCCGCTCCTGCAAGGCCATGTAGTCGGTCGGACGGCGAACGACGTTTGTCGATGGCCGCCCGGCCTGCGCTCAGTTCATCAGCTTTTCGGTCAGATAGGTCAGCCACAGCGCGGTGGTCTTGGCCGACTGACGCACGTCCGCGCCGGAGCCGTGTCCGCCCTCGGTGTTCTCATAGAAGTAGTAGGGCAGGCCGAACGCCTCCTTGCGCGCCGCGAACTTGCGGGCGTGCTGCGGGCCGACGCGATCGTCCTTGGTGGTGGTGTAGATGTAGGGCTCGGGGTATTTCCCGTCCTTGCGCAGCGCGTGATAGGGCGAGGTCTTCAGCCAGAAGGCGCGGGCGTCGTCGTTCTTGGTGACATCGCCGTATTCGCCCTGCCAGCTCGCCCCGGCGGCGATCTTGCTGATGCGGATCATGTCGAGCAGCGGCACCTGAATGACCACGGCGTTGTAGAGCTCCGGGAATTCCGTCATCTCTACGCCCATCAGCAGTCCGCCGTTCGATCCGCCGAGAATGCCAAGATGGCGCGGCGAGGTGATCCTGGCGGCAATCATGTCGCGCGCGACGGATGCGAAGTCGTCGTAGGCGATCTGCCGCTTCGTCTTGAGCGCGGCCTCGTGCCAGGTAGGTCCGAATTCGCCGCCGCCACGGATATTGGCCAGCGCGAAGGCGCCGCCGCGTTCCAGCCACAGCTTGCCGATGGTGCCAGAATAGAACGGCGTCTCGCTAAGCTGGAAACCGCCGTAGGCATTGAGCAGGACCGGCGTCGATCCGTCGAGCGGGATGTCCTTGCGGTGCACCAGGAAGTACGGAATCTTCGTGCCATCGGTGGACGTCGCCTCGCGCTGTTCGACGACGAGATTGCCGGCGTCGAACTTGGCCGGCAGGGCCTTGACCGCCTGCACCTCGCCATCGGCGGCGTCGGCCAGATAGAGCGTGTCGGGCGTGGTGAAACCTTCGGCGGTCACGAAGACACGATCGGTGCTGGTATCGGCCGAGCCGAAATCGAGCCGCATCTTGTCGGGGAGCGGCAGTACCGTCTGTTGCCAGCTTCCGTCTGCCTGGGGGGCAAACGCCAGCACGCGCCCGTTGACGTTGTCGAGCGTGGATAGCAGGAGCTGGTCTTGCGTCGACGTGATGCCGTCGATGGTCTTGAGCGCTTCACGCGGGCCCGGTTTCCAGACCAGTCGCGGGGTCATGGCCTCGGGATGGGCCAGCACATCCGCCAGCGGTACCGAAGCGACCGATCCCGCGGGGAGATCGCCCCAGGCCTCATCGAGGCGAAACACGACCAGGCCATCGACCAGTCTGCCACCGAGACCTTTTCCGGCATTGTCAGCTGTTGCACGCCATCTGCGCCGACGATGAACGTCTGCGCGTGGAAGAAGTCGACGTTGCGGACGATCAGCGCCAGCGAATGGCCCTGCGCATCGTGCAGTACGGAGGGCGTGGTGCCGACATCGCTTGTTTCGCCGCGATAGATTTCGACGGCTTCGGAGAGCGGCTGCCCGCGCGTCACGCGTTTGACGATATAGGCATAGCCGGATTCGGTCATGTCGCCCGGCGTCCATTCGGTCGCGACGAGCAGGTGATCGGCATCCTGCCATGCGATGTCCTGCTTGGCACGGGGAAGCACGAATCCGTCATTCACGAAGGAGCCGGTAGCAAGGTCGAACTCGCGGACTTCGACAGCGTCTTCGCCGCCGTCGGAAAGCGAGATCAGACAGCGCTGCTGATCGGGCTCGAGGCACCTGGCGCCCTTGAAGACCCAGCTCTTGTCTTCGGCCTTACCCAGCGCGTCGACATCGAGAACTGTCTGCCACTGCGGATCGGCCTTGCGGTAATCCTCCAGCGAGGTCTTGCGCCAGATCCCGCGCAGGTGGTCCTCGTCCTGCCAGAAGTTGTAGATCTCGCCATTGAGGAAGCGAGGTGCGGGGATACGGTCCTTGGCGCCCAGCAGGGCCAGCGCGTCTTCGTAGAACGTCTTGTAGTGCGGGCTGGCTTCGAGCCGCTTCTCGGTGACGGCGTTGTGCGCCTTTACCCAGTCCATCGACCACTGTCCGTCGAGGTCTTCCAGCCAGATGAACGGATCGGCCGGATCGCGCGGATCGACCGGGGCCGGTGGAGCCGCGACGGCGGCGGGAACATAGGCCGCCGAAGCGGTCATGGTGACGAGAAAGGCGGCCATGGCCGCGCGTACAGATTTCATGGGGAGGTCCTCTGAACGAATGCAGGAGGGTAGCCTATCGGCCTGCGGCATCCGCGCAAGGCCGTTGTTTCAAAACGAAGAAACCCCGCCGGTTCGTACCGGCGGGGTTCCGTTTGCCTGTCAGGCGGAAGGAAGGGAGGCTCAGGCCTCGCCTTCTCCCTCGCTCTTGTTCAGGTATTCGCCGGCATCGGCGTCGGTGCCGTGGGTTTCACCCTCGACTGCCGCCAGCGGATCGTCGCCCAGATCGTCGAGCGGATCGCGCTGCAGTTCGGCTGCATGCTCTTCTTCCGCCGAGTCCGCGGCAATGAGCGCTTCCTGCATCTTGCGATAGGAGGCGCGCAGAGCAGCGTCGCGGCTGGAAGCGGCAACACGCACGCGGTTCATGCCCGCGCCGGTACCCGCCGGGATGAGGCGGCCGACGATGACGTTTTCCTTCAGACCGATCAGCGAGTCGCGCTTGCCCTCGACCGCCGCCTGCGTGAGCACGCGGGTGGTTTCCTGGAACGAGGCCGCCGAGATGAACGAACGGGTCTGCAGCGAGGCCTTGGTGATGCCGAGCAGCACCGGCTTGCCTTCGGCGGGCTTCTGGCCAGCCTTCAGCTTGCTGTTGTACTCGTTCATTTCCTCGTAATCGACCTGCTCGCCGGCCAGCAGCGTGGTATCGCCGCCGTCGGTGATCTCGACCTTCTGCAGCATCTGGCGAACGATCACCTCGATGTGCTTGTCGTTGATCTTAACGCCCTGCAAGCGGTAGACTTCCTGGATTTCCGCCACGAGGTATTCCGCGAGCGCCTCGACGCCGAGGACCTCGAGAATGTCGTGCGGATCGGGCGAGCCCGAGATCAGGTTGTCGCCCTTCTTGACGAAGTCGCCTTCCTGCACGTCGATCACGCGGCTCTTGGGGATCAGGTACTCGACCGGATCGCCCTCTTCCGGAATGATCGCGATCTTGCGCTTGGCCTTGTAGTCGCGAACGAACTCGATGCGGCCCGAGACCTTGGCGATGATCGAATTGTCCTTCGGCTTGCGGGCCTCGAACAGCTCGGCAACACGCGGCAGACCGCCGGTGATGTCGCGGGTCTTGGCGGCTTCGCGCGAAGCACGGGCGAGAATGTCGCCGGCCTCGACGGTCTGGCCGTCTTCCACCGAGAGGGTCGTGCCCGGCGCCATCATGTAGCGCGCGGCCTCGCCCGACTGGTCGTCGAGCAGGGTCAGGCGCGGACGCAGGTCTTCCTTCTTCTTCGAGCGGCTGGACGAACGGTCCTCGGTCACGACGCGGCTGGTCATGCCGGTCGCTTCGTCGGCCTGTTCGGTCAGCGTGCGGCTGTCGATCAGGTCCTGATACTTCACCACACCCGAGGTTTCGGTGATGATCGGCAGGGTGAACGGGTCCCACTCGGCCAGACGTTCGCCTTCCTTCACCGTTGCCCCATCGGTGTGGAGCAGCATGGTGCCGTAGGGCACGCGGTGCATGGCGCGCTCGCGGCCTTCGGTATCGATGATCACGACCTCGCCGTTGCGGGCGAGCGACAGGCGGCGATTGCGCTTGTCGACGATCGTCGGGATGTCGCGGTAGTGGACCGTACCGTCGCAGATCGATTCCAGGTGGCTGGTTTCGTTGAGCTGCGCGGCGCCGCCGATGTGGAAGGTACGCATGGTGAGCTGCGTGCCCGGTTCACCGATCGACTGTGCGGCGATGACGCCGACGGCTTCACCGATGTTGACCGGGGTACCGCGGGCAAGGTCACGACCGTAGCACTTGGCGCAGACGCCCTGTTCCGCCTCGCAGACCAGCGGCGAGCGGATGCGGGCCGACTGCACGCCGGCTTCCTCGATCTTCTTCACCGCGGGTTCGTCGAGCAGCGTGCCGTTGGCAACGACCACTTCGCCGTCCTTGGTGGAGATGTCCTCGGCCAGGGTACGGCCCAGGATACGCTCGGCGAGCGAGGCGATGACCGAACCGCCCTGAACGATCGCGCGCATTTCCAGCGCACGCTCGGTACCGCAGTCCTCGACGACGACGACGCAGTCCTGCGACACGTCGACCAGACGGCGGGTCAGGTAACCCGAGTTCGCCGTCTTGAGCGCGGTGTCGGCCAGACCCTTACGGGCGCCGTGGGTCGAGTTGAAGTACTCGAGAACGGTCAGGCCTTCCTTGAAGTTCGAGATGATCGGCGTTTCGATGATCTCGCCCGACGGCTTGGCCATCAGGCCGCGCATGCCGGCCAGCTGCTTCATCTGGGCCGGGCTACCACGGGCGCCGGAGTGGCTCATCATGTAGATCGAGTTGATCTGCGCCTCGCGACCGGTTTCCGGATCGATCGGCTGAGCCTTAATCTCGTCCATCATGGCGTTCGCGACCTGGTCGCCGCAACGGCTCCAGGCGTCGATCACCTTGTTGTACTTTTCCTGCTGGGTGATCAGGCCGTCCTGGTACTGCTGCTCGTAGTCGGCAACCAGTTCCTTGGTCTCGGCGACCATTGCCACCTTCGAGTCCGGAATGATCATGTCATCCTTGCCGAAGGAGATGCCGGCCTTGAACGCGTGGCGGAAGCCGAGCGACATGATGGCGTCGGCGAACAGCACCGTATCCTTCTGGCCGGTGTGGCGATAGACCTGGTCGATGACGTCGCCGATTTCCTTCTTGGTGAGAAGGCGGTTGATGACGTCGAACGGGACGGTGTGGCTCTTCGGCAGGCATTCGCCGATGAGCATGCGGCCCGGGGTCGTCACGACGCGGCGGAGGTACTCGTTGCCCTCCTCGTCGGTCTGCGGGACGCGGGTGATGATCTTGCTGTGCAGCGTCACCGCCTTGGTCTCGAGGGCCTGGTGGACCTCGGCCATGTCGGCGAAGCGCGGCAGCTTCTCGATCTTCTCGCCGCTTTCGTCCTCGATGAACTCGGGCGTCTTCTCCTGACGTTCCATCGACAGGTAGTAGAGGCCGAGAACCATGTCCTGCGACGGCACGATGATCGGCTTGCCGTTAGCGGGCGAGAGGATGTTGTTGGTCGACATCATCAGCACGCGCGCTTCGAGCTGGGCTTCCAGCGAAAGCGGCACGTGGACGGCCATCTGGTCACCGTCGAAGTCGGCGTTGAAGGCCGAGCAGACGAGCGGGTGCAGCTGGATCGCCTTGCCCTCGATGAGGACCGGCTCGAACGCCTGAATGCCGAGACGGTGAAGCGTCGGGGCGCGGTTGAGCATGACCGGGTGCTCGCGAATCACTTCGTCGAGGATGTCCCAGACTTCCTTGCGCTCCTTCTCGACCCACTTCTTGGCCTGCTTCAGGGTCATCGAGAGACCCTTGGCATCGAGGCGGGCGTAGATGAACGGCTTGAACAGCTCGAGCGCCATCTTCTTGGGAAGGCCGCACTGGTGCAGCTTGAGCTCCGGACCGGTCACGATGACCGAACGGCCCGAGTAGTCGACGCGCTTACCCAGAAGGTTCTGACGGAAGCGGCCCTGCTTGCCCTTGAGCATGTCGGACAGCGACTTCAGCGGACGCTTGTTGGCGCCGGTGATGACGCGGCCGCGGCGGCCGTTGTCGAACAGGGCGTCGACCGCTTCCTGCAGCATGCGCTTTTCGTTGCGGACGATGATGTCCGGCGCACGCAGCTCGATCAGGCGCTTGAGGCGATTGTTGCGGTTGATGACGCGACGATAGAGGTCGTTGAGGTCCGACGTCGCGAAGCGGCCGCCGTCCAGCGGAACCAGCGGGCGCAGTTCGGGCGGAATGACCGGCACGACTTCAAGGATCATCCACTCGGGACGGTTGCCCGAATCGATGAACGATTCGACGACCTTGAGGCGCTTGATGATCTTCTTGGGCTTGAGTTCCGACTTGGTCGTTTCAAGTTCCTGCAGAAGGTCGGCGCGTTCCTGTTCAAGGTCGAGCGCGATGAGCATCTGCTTGACCGCCTCGGCGCCGATACCGGCGGAGAAGGCGTCCTCGCCGTACTCGTCCTGCGCGTCGAGCAGTTCGTCCTCGGTGAGAAGCTGATACTTCTCCAGCGGGGTCAGGCCCGGCTCGATGACGATGTAGCTTTCGAAGTACAGCACGCGCTCAAGCTGCTTGAGCTGCATGTCGAGCAGCAGGCCGATGCGCGAGGGCAGCGACTTGAGGAACCAGATGTGCGCGACCGGCGCGGCCAGTTCGATGTGGCCCATGCGCTCGCGGCGCACCTTGGTGACGGTGACTTCGACGCCGCACTTTTCGCAGACGACGCCCTTGTACTTCATGCGCTTGTACTTGCCGCAAAGGCACTCGTAGTCCTTCACCGGGCCGAAGATGCGCGCGCAGAACAGGCCGTCACGCTCGGGCTTGAACGTGCGGTAGTTGATGGTTTCCGGCTTCTTGATCTCGCCGAAGGACCAGGAGCGGATACGCTCGGGCGAGGCGAGACCGATCTGGATCTGATCGAAGGTCTCGGGCTTCGCCATCTGGTTGGTGAACTTGGTCAGGTCGTTCATAGTTCAATTCCCATTGAAGGGTGAATTCGTCGGAGCGGAAAGGGAGGCGGAGCCGCTGGGCCCCGCCCGATCCTTTTACTCCGCCGCCTCGGGCAGCAGGTCGTCGCCATCCTCGTCGTCGAGGCTCTTGAGCTCGACGTTGAGACCCAGCGAGCGCATTTCCTTGACGAGAACGTTGAAGCTCTCGGGAATGCCGGCCTCGAAGGTGTCGTCGCCCTTGACGATCGCTTCGTAGACCTTGGTGCGGCCGACCACGTCGTCGGACTTCACCGTCAGCATTTCCTGCAGGGTGTATGCGGCGCCGTAGGCCTGGAGCGCCCAGACCTCCATCTCACCGAAGCGCTGACCGCCGAACTGCGCCTTACCGCCCAGCGGCTGCTGGGTGACGAGCGAGTAGGGGCCGATCGAACGGGCGTGGATCTTGTCGTCGACAAGGTGGTGCAGCTTCAGCATGTAGATGATGCCCACGGTCACCTTGCGGTCGAACGGTTCACCGGTGCGGCCGTCGAACAGGACCGACTGGCCCGACTTGTCGAGACCGGCCAGCTCCAGCATGTCGGCGACGTCGGCTTCCACCGCGCCGTCGAACACCGGGGTGCCCATCGGAACGCCCTTGGTGACGTTGCCGGCGAGTTCGAGCAGCGATGCGGTGTCGCGGCTGTCGATATCGTCGGCGTAGTGCGCGCCGTAGATCGTCTTGAGGCGTTCGCGCACCGCTTCTGGCGGGGCAGCCGTCTCGGGATCCGGGTTGGCGTGGCGCCAGTCTTCCAGAGCCTGCTTGACCTGCTGGCCCAGACCGCGCGCGGCCCAGCCCAGATGGGTCTCGAAGATCTGTCCGACGTTCATGCGCGACGGCACGCCCAGCGGGTTGAGCACGATGTCGACAGGCGTACCGTCCTCGAGGAACGGCATGTCTTCCTGCGGCAGGATGCGCGAGATGACGCCCTTGTTACCGTGACGGCCGGCCATCTTGTCGCCCGGCTGCAGCTTGCGCTTCACGGCCACGAAGACCTTGACCATCTTGAGCACGCCCGGAGCCAGCTCGTCGCCGCGCTCCAGCTTCTCCTTGCGATCCTCGAACTTCTCCTGGATCGCCTTGACGGTCTCGTCGTACTGCGCCTTCACCGCTTCGAGCTGCGACTGCATGTGGTCGTCCGCAACCGCGAACTTCCACCATTCGTGCTTCTCGACTTCGGCCAGGACCTCGTCGGTGATCTCGCCACCCTTCTTCACACCCTTGGGGGCCGAAGCGGCAACCTGACCGACCAGCATTTCCTGCAGGCGGTTGTAGGTCGCACGGTTGAGAATGGCGCGCTCGTCCTCGCGGTCCTTGGCGAGGCGTTCGATTTCCTCGTTCTGGATGGCGCGGGTACGGTCGTCGATCTCGATGCCGTGGCGGTTGAAGACGCGGACGTCGACGATGGTGCCCGAAACGCCCGGCGGCAGGCGGAGCGAGGTGTCGCGCACGTCGCTGGCCTTTCACCGAAGATGGCGCGCAGAAGCTTCTCTTCCGGCGTCATCGGGCTTTCGCCCTTCGGCGTGATCTTGCCGACGAGGATGTCACCCGGGTGCACTTCGGCGCCGATGTAGACGATGCCCGCCTCGTCGAGGTTGCGCAGGGCTTCCTCGCCGACGTTCGGGATGTCGCGGGTGATGTCTTCCGGACCCAGCTTGGTGTCGCGGGCCATGACCTCGAAATCGTCGATGTGGATCGAGGTAAAGACGTCGTCCTTCACGATCCGCTCGGAGATGAGGATGGAGTCCTCGTAGTTGTAGCCGTTCCAGGGCATGAACGCGACGAGGGTGTTGCGGCCCAGCGCCAGTTCGCCCAGCTCGGTCGAGGGGCCGTCGGCAATGGTGTCGCCGGCCTTGACCCAGTCGCCGACCTTCACCAGCGGACGCTGGTTGATGCAGGTCGACTGGTTCGAACGCTCGAACTTCTGCAGCCGGTAGATGTCGACGCCCGACTTGCCGGGCTCGATGTCTCCGCTGGCGCGGATGACGATACGGGTCGCATCGACCTGGTCGACGATACCGCCGCGCAGCGCCGAGATGGCAGCGCCGGAATCGCGGGCCACGGTCTCTTCCATGCCGGTGCCGACGAACGGAGCGTCCGCCTTCACGAGCGGCACGGCCTGACGCTGCATGTTCGAGCCCATGAGAGCGCGGTTGGCGTCATCGTTTTCCAGGAACGGAATGAGCGAGGCGGCGACCGAGACGAGCTGCTTGGGCGATACGTCCATCAGCGTGATCTGGTCGGACGGGCTCATCACGAATTCGCCGTTCTGGCGGGCCGAGATGAGATCCTCGACGAACATGCCTTCGTCGTTGAGCATGGCCGACGCTTGGGCGACGGTGTGCTTCTGCTCTTCCATGGCCGAGAGGTACACGACCTCGCCGGTGACCTTGCCGTCCACGACGCGGCGATACGGCGTTTCGATGAAGCCGTACTTGTTTACGCGCGCGAAGGTCGAAAGCGAGTTGATCAGACCGATGTTCGGGCCTTCCGGCGTCTCAATCGGGCAGATGCGGCCGTAGTGCGTCGGGTGAACGTCGCGGACTTCGAAGCCGGCGCGCTCACGGGTGAGGCCGCCCGGGCCAAGCGCCGAGACGCGGCGCTTGTGGGTGACTTCCGACAGCGGGTTGGTCTGGTCCATGAACTGCGAGAGCTGGCTGGAACCGAAGAACTCGCGAACGGCGGCCACGGCGGGCTTGGCGTTGATGAGGTCGTTCGGCATCACGGTCGAGACATCGACCGAGCTCATGCGCTCCTTCACGGCGCGTTCCATGCGCAGCAGGCCGACGCGGTACTGGTTTTCCAGCAGCTCGCCCACCGAACGCACACGGCGGTTGCCGAGGTTGTCGATGTCGTCGATCTCGCCCTTGCCGTCCTTGAGGTTCACCAGTTCCTTGACCACGGCGAGGATATCCTCGGTGCGCAGCGTGGTGACGGTGTCCTCGGCGTCGAGGCTGAGACGCATGTTCAGCTTCACGCGGCCGACGGCGGACAGGTCGTAGCGGTCGGAATCGAAGAACAGGCCTTCGAACAGCGCTTCGGCGGTTTCCTTCGTCGGCGGCTCGCCCGGGCGCATGACCTTGTAGATCGCCTCGAGACCCATGTCGCGGTTTTCGGCCTTGTCGGCCTTCATGGTGTTGCGCATCCACGGGCCGGTGTTGACGTCGTCGATGTCGAGCAGGTTGAGCTGGTCGATGCCGGCGGCGTCGAGCGCTTCGAGGTTTTCCGGCGTCACTTCGTCGCCGGCCTCGATGTAGATGCGGCCGGTCGACTCGTCGATCATGTCCTCGGCGACGTAGCGGCCGAAGATTTCCTCGGTCGGGATGAGGAGTTCCTCGAGACCGTCCTTCTGCGCCTTGTTGGCAGCGCGCGGGCTGATCTTGTGCCCGGCGCCGAACACGATTTCACCCGACTTGGCATCGACGATGTCGAATGCCGGCTTCAGGCCGCGCCATGCTTCGGGCGTGTAGGGCAGACGCCAGCCGCCTTCACCGCGCTTCCAGGTGACGGTCTCGTAGAAGTGGTCGAGGATCTGCTCGCTGTCGAGGCCGAGGGCATAGAGCAGCGAGGTGACCGGCAGCTTGCGCTTGCGGTCGATACGCACGTTGACGATGTCCTTGGCGTCGAACTCGAAGTCGAGCCAGGAACCGCGGTAGGGGATCACGCGGGCAGCGAAGAGGAACTTGCCCGAGGAGTGCGTCTTGCCGCGGTCGTGGTCGAACAGCACGCCCGGCGAACGGTGCATCTGCGAGACGATCACGCGCTCGGTGCCGTTGATGAAGAAGGTGCCGTTCTCGGTCATGAGCGGCATGTCGCCCATGTAGACGTCCTGCTCCTTGATATCGAGAACCGAGCGGGTTT
Organism: uncultured Novosphingobium sp.; assembly: GCA_965140495.1. Classification (GTDB taxonomy): domain Bacteria; phylum Pseudomonadota; class Alphaproteobacteria; order Sphingomonadales; family Sphingomonadaceae; genus Novosphingobium. The sequence goes on from OZ223239.1 coordinate 503,688, forward strand.
CGGTCTCGGCGTCGACCTCGAACACGATCAGGCGCAGCGTGACCTTCATCGGCGCGGCATAGGTGATGCCCCGCTGGCGGCACTCGGTCACGTCGTACTTCGGCTCTTCCAGCTCGTAGTGGACGAAGTCGAGTTCGCTGGTGCCGGCGAAGTCGCGGATCGGGAAGACCGAACGCAGCGTCTTTTCCAGGCCCGAAACATAGCCCACCGACGGATCGGAGCGCAGGAACTGTTCGTAGCTCTCGCGCTGGACTTCGATGAGGTTGGGCATCTGGACGACTTCGTGGATGTCGCCGAAGATCTTGCGGATGCGCTTCTTGACGGAGCGTCCGGTGGTATCGAGGGGCTTGGTCGCCATGTGGGTCTTTGCCTCTTCGCTTCTCTAGAGGGGCCGATTCGTCTTGATTCGGCCCGAAAATTTTTCGTCTTGCGAGGACGTTTTTCCGCTTTTGAACGGACCATCGGAAACGCGAAAAGGCCGCTCGGCGTGCAACAAACCCTTGGAAAAGGGCGTCGTTGCGGCCTGCAGCCTTGCGTCAGATGGAAACCCGGTTCGCTTCCTTCCCGGGCGTGTCCCCGCGCATGGACCCGCCTTGCTCGAAGCGCCGAGCGAAGGGCGGATATAGGATCGCACCCGCGACGTGTCAAACCCGCGGTGCATGCCTTAAGACGCGATCATGACCATACCCAATCCCGTGCCCGAACCAGTGGAACTAGACCGAACGCTGGGCGATGCCACCGGCATCATGATCCCAGCGCATGGCGAGGCGCTGCGTGAGGATGGCGCGGCCTGGCTTACGGCCGCGTTCCGCCGCTTCGGGTCGCTGCCTGCCGACAATGCCGTAGCGCGCATCGTCAGGCTGGAGCGCTGCGCGGGCGGCAGCACCGGTGCCAAGTTCCTTCTCGACGTCGAATATGCCCGTCCCGGTCCGGATCTGCGGACGGCGCTGTTCGTGAAGTTCTCGCGCGATTTCACCGACAGCCGTCGCGACCATCCGGGGCGCTACGAGATGGCAAGCGAGGCGCCCTTCATGGCGCTGGCCCGGCAGCCGGGCTTTCCGGTGGATGTCGCCGAGCCTTATTTCGCCGACTACGAGCAAGCGACCGGTACAGGCATCGTCATTACCGAACGCATTGCTTTCGGCGGGGAGGCCGGTGGCCGGCATATCGAAGCGCATCGGCCCAAGACGCTCGACTTCAAGACGCTCGACGATCCACTGCCTTACTACAAGGCCACCGTCACGGCGCTCGCCCGCCTGGCCGCGGCGCACAAGGCAGGGCGCCTGTCCTCGGACATCGAGACGCTGTTCCCCTGGAACCCGGCAACCGGCAGTGCCGATCCGATCCGGCAGACGGCCGCAGGTCTCGAAGCCGAACTGGCAAGCTGCCGCGCTTTCGTCGAGCGGTCACCGCAGCATTTTCCCGAACGGGTGCGATCGGCTGATTTCATGGGGCGCTTTTACACGGAAGCGCTGGAGGTCCGGGAAAACGAAAGAGCCATTCAGGCTTTCCTGACCGGCAATTCCGACCTGATCGCGCTCAATCACTGGAACGCCCATATCGACAATGCCTTCTTCTGGCGGGAAGCGGGGCAGCTCCATTGCGGGCTGATCGACTGGGGGCGGGTTGGGCAGATCACACTGGGGGCAGCGCTTTGGGGCGGATTGTCTGCTGCCCATCATGACATCTGGGATCGTCACCTCGACGATCTGCTGGGCCTCTTCGTGGAAGAGTACCGGTCCGGCGGAGGGCCTGCGATCACGGCTGCGGCACTGGAGCAGCATTTGATGATGCACATCGCGGCCATGGGCGTCGCGCGGGTGCTGGCCTTTCCGGAAATCATCGAATTCCGTCTGCCGGGTATCTTCGAGGCTTCCGGGCCGCAGGATCCGTCGGTGCTGGCGATCGAACCGGCCCGCAACTGCCTTCATGTGCTGACCGTGTTTCTGAAGCTTTGGGAGGCCCGCGAGCTGGGCCCGCGCGCAAAGCGTCTTTCCTGAGCGCCGACTCGAATTCCGTCCGGGACTGTAGAATGGCCACGCCTCTTACCCTGCGGGACCGGCGCACTTTTGCTGTTTTCTGCGGCTGGGGACGGAGTGCAGCCTGCAGCGCCCCGCCGACTTCTCGTATAACGACGAACGACATATTGTTTTTCGATATTATCGTTTGACAATAAGGCGAATCGCTCTTATTGAATTTCGATATGACGCATATCGGAGAACGTGAAATGAACATTCAAGACACCCGGGGAAGCAATCGCCCTGTCGCTGCCATCATGGCGCTCGTATTGGCTGCAACCCTTTGGTTGCCCACGGTTTCGTCTCCTGCCCATGCCAGTGCTGCGGTACCGGCTTCGCAGGAGGTGATCGTGGTCTCGGCGTCCGGGACCTATGTCCCGGCGCTGATGTGATCGGGAGCGACGCCAGATGACTTCGATCACGCGTGATCCGCTACTCGCCATAGCCAAGGCCATCCTCTGGTTCCTGATGGGCGTGATGGCTTTGGCGGCGCTGGCCTGCCTGATTGCCGCGCCCGCTCTTTTCATCGTGCGCGACACGGTGATGGAGCATCTCGCGAAGGAGGCGCCGGGTCTGGACTATACACAGTTCCTGATGGCGATTGCCGCCGTCCTGCTGCTGGTGTCGTCGCTGCTCGGGATCCTGTTCCGGATATTCCAGCTGCTCAAGCAGATCGTCGATACTGTCGGCGTGGGCGATCCCTTCGTCCCGGTCAACGCCAAGCGCCTGACGCAGATGGCCTGGCTGACGCTTGCCGTGCAGCTTGTCAGCGTACCGCTCAGCGGCATTGTCATGTGGATTCACAACGTGACCGAAGGCACCGGCGTAGAGGCTGAAATCCATACGTCCGGCGTCGATGGCAATGGTCTGCTGCTCGTGCTCATCCTGTTCATCCTGGCCCGTGTCTTCCGCAAGGGCGCCGAGATGCGCGAAGAACTCGAAGGGACTGTATGATGGATCTCGGACTGGACATGTTCCGCAAGCAGATGCCCTCCGGCGAAACCTGGCGCCGCAGTCTGCAGGACCCGCTTCTCGTAGCCGCCGTTGTGGTCCTGGTGATCGCCCTCGTCGGCATCGCGCTGACCATGGCGGCAGCCCTGGCTGCGCTGGTCCTCACGATGACGACGGCTTCGCCGATGGGTCTTCCGCTCTCGGACCCCGCATGGGGTCAGGTGACCTCGCTGATCTTTGCCCTCGTGGCGCTTGCCGTGATCGCCGGCGGTATCGGCAATGTCCTGAACATCGTCGCCTCGGTTGCCGAGCGCAACGCCTTCGATCCGGCCAACGCCGGCCGCATCGAGCGGCTTGGCTGGCGCGTGATCGAACTGGGCGTGATCGGATGGCTGGCCCGCTGGTTGGACGTGCCGGTGGGCGGCAACATCGCGGGCTTCGACATCTCGGTCGATCTCGGCGGTGGCAACGTCCTGGCCTTTGCCCTCGTTCTCTTCGTTCTGGCCCGGGTCTTCCGTCACGGAAACCGGCTGCAGACCGAAGTCGAAGGAACCGTGTGATGGCCGCCGCTGAAAAAGAAACCCCGAACGAAGGAGTTCAGATCGTGGTGAGACTCGATGACCTGCTGCACGAACGGCGCATGACGCTGACCGAACTGGCCGAACGTATCGGCATCACTCTGGCCAACCTCTCGATCCTCAAGACCGGCAAGGCCAAGGCCATCCGCTTCTCCACGCTGGAGGCCATCTGCCGCGAACTGGAATGCCAGCCCGGCGACCTTCTTACCTATCAGACCGTGAGTACCGACTGACAGGTTCCCTCACGGACGAGATATGCGCGAGGGGCTCCGGTCAGACCGACAGGTCGACCAGGGCCCCTTTTCTTTGCTCGTCATCGTGAGAGTAAACCTTGGCGATCATCTGGGCAGCCGCCTGTTCCCAGTCGAGCCGCAATTGCGCCTCGGCCTCGTTGTCGGGCTGCTGGTGCCCGAAGAACATCGGCTTGAAGCCGTTTTCGTCCTCGGGACCATATCGCTTGGCTGATGATGGCGCGTCGATTGTGCGCGCCGGCTTGGTATGGACTACGCCGCCTACGGCGAAGGGAACGGGTCTGTAATCGTTCAAGCGCATACGAACTGCCTCCTGGCTGCTCATACCCCCCGCTAGAACGAGCAGGCTTGCATGCGCGGGTTAAGAACAGGTTCTCGCCATATACGTACTCACCCGTAGCAATGCAAAGCGCGTCGAAGGTCGCCCGCGCCCATTCCAAATCTTGCCGTGGTGTGCCTGTAATCCCATGCTGTTCTTGACTCTCGCGGTCTTTTACGCCAATGGCCCGCTCCGACCGGCGGGCTCTGCCTGCCGATCATCCGTCCGAGACCGCTGCTGAGGGCTTCCCTCTTAATTTGCAGCCTAGACGGGGAACAGGAAATTTTCCGGCCCTCGCTCCTTTGAGCGTGTCGCCACTATCGCGTTTCAGGCGCGATACTCCTTCCCCATCGAACGGACTCGCCCATGGTGCCTCTGGCGCCATGGACAAACGTAGCCGGCCGTTCGGGGCAATCCCGATCGGTCATATGTGAAGGAGTAAGGCATGGATCGTTCGCAGAAAGCCGATTCGGTCGCCCAGCTCAACGCGGTCTTCAACGAGGTCGGCGTGGTGGTCATCACCCGCAACCTCGGCATGACGGTGGCCCAGTCCACCGAACTGCGCACGAAGATCCGTGAAGCCGGCGCGTCCTACAAGGTTGCGAAGAACCGTCTTGCCAAGCTTGCCATTGCGGACACCGACTATGTCGGTATCGGCGACTTCCTGACCGGCCCGACGGCCATCGCCTCTTCGGTGGACCCCGTCGCAGCTGCCAAGGCCGTTGTCGATTTCGCCAAGACGACCGACAAGCTCGAAATCGTCGGCGGCGCAATGGGCACGAACGTTCTGGATGCAGACGGTGTCAAGGCTCTCGCCTCGATGCCCTCGCTCGACGAACTGCGTGCCAAGCTCATTGGTCTCGTCCAGGCCCCGGCCACGAAGATCGCCCAGCTCTCGACCGCTCCGGCGGCCAAGCTGGCCCGTGTCTTCGGCGCCTACGCCGCCAAGGACGCTGCCTGAGCTTCAGCTCGGTAACACGATTCGAAACGATTTATCCCGTCCGTGCGGCATGAGGCCCCGGCGGGACCACAGATCAGGAGTGAAGTACAATGGCCGATATCGCCAAGCTTGTTGAAGAACTGTCGCAGCTGACCGTCCTCGAGGCGGCTGACCTCGCCAAGGCCCTCGAAGAGGCATGGGGCGTTTCCGCCGCTGCCGCCGTTGCCGTTGCCGGCCCCGCCGGTGGCGCTGGTGGCGACGCGCCCGCCGCTGAAGAGAAGGACGAATTCGACGTGATCCTCACCGGTGACGGTGGCAAGAAGATCCAGGTCATCAAGGAAGTCCGCGCCATCACCGGCCTGGGCCTCGCCGAAGCCAAGGGCCTCGTCGAAGGTGCTCCGAAGGCCGTCAAGGAAGGCGTTGCCAAGGCTGAGGCCGAGGAAATCAAGGCGAAGATCGAAGCAGCCGGCGGCACCGTCGAGCTCAAGTAATCTTCTTCTTCTCGGTTCTTCCGAGACGAAAAAAGGGAAAGGGCGGCTCCACCGGGGCCGCCCTTTTTCCATGAATCTCAAATCGGCTTTGCATCCGATTGCACTTTTGTGACAAACCGCTGCCCGCACTTGCCGATACGGCACGATGACGATTTGAGGCAGCTATGGCCTACAAGTTCAAAGCAAGCGACCGGACCGTGCAGCGGGCGGTCCGCCGTATCGCGCGCGAGCAGATCGATGGCGCGCTTCATGCGATCGACAATAGCGACCGCGACACCGCGCGCCACGAAGTGCGCAAGGCCTGCAAGAAGATCCGCGCTCTGGTTCGCCTGATCCGTCCGTCGTTTTCCGGCTATGCCCGCGAGAATGCAGAGTATCGCGATATTGCCGGACTGCTTGCGGGAACGCGCGATGCCCGCGTGCTGATCGATACGTTCGACATGTTGACCCGCGATACCCCGCTGGACGGCGATCTGGCCATGGCCCTGTCGGTGCGCGAATACTTCTCGCAGCAACTGGCCGATGCAGAGCAGGGTGATGCAGCTTCGGCGCAGCTCGGCGAGGTGCGCGAGCGACTGCAAAAGGCGCGGCGGCGCGTCGCATCGTGGATGGTCGACGAGGATGACTGGTCCGCGCTCGGGCCGGGGCTGGCAAAGATCCTGAAGCAGGCGGAAAAGGCGGCGCGCAAGGTGCGGCGCAAGCCCACCGCCCTGCGCTTTCATGAACTGCGCAAGCGGATGAAGTACCACTGGTATCATACCCGCCTGCTCAAACCCGTCTGGCCTGCGATGATGAAACCGCGCGCTTCCGAACTGAGCCGCGCGGCCGATCTGCTCGGCCTCCACCACGACATCAGCGTGTTCGAACAGCATCTTGCCGCTCTGCCGGCGGAGGCGGGGCTTGCAGAGCCTGCGGGTGCGCTGTTGACGCTCGCGATGGAACGACGGGGCCGGCTCGAAGAGAAGATGGCGCCGCTGGTCGAGCGTTTGCTTGCGCAGGCGCCCGACGCCGTGGCCGAGCACTGGCACGCGCTCTGGCAGATCTGGCGTACCGGGGCCAGGGGCTGAATCCGACAAAGCGTGGAGGCCCAAGAGGCATGGCAGTCGAAATCGAACGCAAGTTCCTTGTGGCGGGAGATGCCTGGCGGGCCGAGGTTTCCGGTGCCCGTCAGATCCGTCAGGCCTATCTGTCGAAGAACGGCAAGGCGAGCGTCCGCGTTCGCGTCGTGGACGAGAGCAGCGCGCGGTTGACGGTCAAGGCAGCGCCCAGTGGCAAGGGGCCCGCGCTTTCCCGGGCGGAATTCGAATATGCGATTCCGGTGGAAGAGGCGCTGGAAATGCTCGAACTGCGAAGCGGCCGGATCGTCGAGAAAACGCGGCATCTGGTGCCGGCGCAAAACGGGCGCACCTGGGAAGTGGACGTTTTCAGCGGCGCCCACGAAGGGCTCGTGCTTGCGGAAATCGAGCTGGGAGCCGCCGATGAGCGGATCGAACTGCCCGAATGGCTGGGGCGGGAGGTGACGGGCGATCCGGCCTACAGCAATGCCGCGCTCGCCCGCGAGACGTGAGGCTGCGTCAGGCTTGACGCAGCAAGGTGTCGGAAGGCTCGAACAGGCCGGCGATGTCGCTGGCAGGCATCGGCCGGCCAGTGAGAAAGCCCTGGAATTCGGTGCAACCCACCAGGGTCAGATGGTGGCGCTGTTCTTCGGTTTCGACGCCTTCGGCGATGACTCCCAGATCGAAGGAACGCGCGAGTTTGACGATGGCGCCGACCAGCGCATTCACCTCGCCGCTGGCGGCCAGTCCGGCCACGAAGCTGTGATCGATCTTGATCTTGTCGACGCGGAAGCGGTGCAACAGGCTGAGGCTCGAGTAGCCGGTGCCGAAATCGTCGAGGACGATCGAGAAGCCCAGCTTGCGCAGGATGTCGAAGTTCTCGGTCGTGGCAGGGCCGTCGCCGAGAAGGGCGGTCTCGGTCAGTTCGATCTCGTAGCGGGACGGTTCGATGCCCGCCCTGGCGGCAAGCTGCATGACCTGCGTCGCGAAACCGGGCGTGCGCATCTGCACGGCGGACACGTTGATCGCGACACGCATGTTATGCCACTGCGCGGTTTCCTCGAAGACCTTGCGCATGACGAATTCGCCGATCGCCATGATGAGCCCGGTTTCCTCCGCCAGCGGGATGAACACCGCAGGCGATATCTCGCCGAGCTCGGGATGATTCCAGCGCAGCAGCGCCTCGACCGCCGCGACATTGCCGTCGACATCGACCTGCGGCTGATAGACCATGCGGAAGTCGTCGCCGCGCAGCGAAGCCCGCAGGCTGTCTTCCAGAGTGCGGCGGGTCTTCATCGCCTCGGCCATGGCGGGTTCGAAAAAGCGGACCTGCCCCTTGCCTTCGGCCTTCGCCTCGTAAAGCGCCATGTCCGCATGGCGGAGCACGACTGACGGATCGGCCTGGCCCTTGCCGATGAGGGCGACGCCGATGGAGCAGCCGACATCGATCTGGCCGTACTCGCAGGTCATCGGCTTCATGATCAGCCCGAGGCACCGGTCGGCCAGATCGCTGGCCTCCTGCTCGTCCTGCACCGGGCAGACGAGCACGAACTCGTCACCGCCCAGCCGGGCCACCAGGGCTTCCGGCACTGCCTCGGAGGCAGTCCGCAGGCGGTCGGCAAGCGCCTTGAGCAGCAGGTCTCCCCAGTGTGTCGTTCACTTCCTTGAAGCGGTCCAGATCGACGCAGAGAACCGCCAGCATGGGGATGTCCTTGCCGACGGCATCGAGCATTTCCGGCAGGCGCTCGAACAGCATCGTGCGGTTCGGCACATGCGTGAGCTGGTCGTGATAGGCGAGGTGTTTGGCCTGCTCCTCGCTCATGATCAGTTCGTCGACGATAACACCGCTGCGCCTCACCAGAATCCACCCTGCCAGGGCGAGCAGGACGAGGGCGGCCAGCATCGGGAACAGCAGCTGCTCCAACAGCAGGATCCCCGGGCGCCGCGGTGTCCAGGCGAGGGCGGCAATTTCCTTGCCCGACGGCGAATGTAGCCGCAGATGGGTCATGCCCATCGCATTTGCGCCGGCCTCGGCGACGTGAAGATCGTCGACCAGATACCGCGACGCGAAGGTCTGCAGCATGGTGCGATCTATCGGCATGACGGTAATCGCCACGGGGGCACGCGGCCCGTTCGGCAGGACAAGTCCCAGATCGGGCTGAACAAGCGTTGCGATCACGATGTACACGGTATCGTCGATCCGGACCATGGCGTGCGCCTGGATCGGCTTGGTTACAGTTCCTTGGGTGTCCGGGTCGGCAACGATGGGAGGCCTTGCGGCTTCCGCCTTGCGGATCGGTTTCAGCAATTCCGCGACTGTGCCGGCAAAGGGGCGGTAGGTTTTCTTGTCGGCATGATTGCCGCGCACCGAGGCATAGAGAACCTTGCCCTGGCCATCGACGAAGAAGGTGTGCGTGAAGCCGTAGAAGGTGAACAGCTGGATGCCGAAGTTGTCATCGGCAAACTTGGGGTCGAATTCGTGATCCAGCTTCTCGACGGCGACATCCCAGTCGGCCTGGGGTACGATGTTTTCCTGGTACTGTTCGAGCAGGCGCTGGAAACCCTGTTCGACCATGTGGCGCTCGCGCAGCGAGGCAGTCCAGTCGAAGCAGACGATCAGGAAAGAGGCGAGCAGGACCAGCAGTACCAGCGTGCCGAACGTCATCGCGGCGATAGGCACCAGAAGCCGGTGTCGCCGGGATTTTTCGGCAATGCCAGACGTTAGACTCAATGACCCGACCCTGCTTCACGCCCAAACAATAGGCGCCAGCGTTACGCTACAGGATGTCTCACTAAGGAAACCCTAAAGCCCACCAAGGGGAGCAGGCCGGTGTCAGGCCGGCTCGATTGCGATCGGTACCGCGCTGTAATGCGCCATGCCGCCCAGCGGATCCATGTCGTGCGTGCAGGTCAGGTTGTTGACGTTCGCGTCCCGGTGCCCGTGCGGGATCGAGCAGACTCCCGGCCGCATTGTCGGATCGAACTTGGCGGTGACGAATATCTCGCCGGATTTGTTGGACACGCGAACTTTCCGGCCGTCTGCGATGCCGTGAGCGGCCGCGGTATCGGGGTGAATCAGGCAGTCCGCGATCTCGCCCAGAAAGCCGATCTGGCCGTTGAATTTCCGGCGCTGGCGGCGCGAGGTGAAGACCAGCGGCTTGGCCTTGCCGAGCGCGGCTTCATCCTCCGCGCGGAACTGCAGCCATTGCTCTTCCAGCTCGTCGGGTACCAGTTCCCAACCGCCGTTGCGTTCGAACAGCCGGTCGACCCAGGCGGCGGGCAGGTCCATCGGGAATTCGACGACCCGCTTTTCCTTGAGCTCTTCCCATGAACAGCGCGCGGTAGCGAGCAGCGAGGCCTGCATCAGTTCGTCGTTCTCGTCGCTGTGCTCCTGCGGCACATGGTTCGGCACCGGCAGATCGGCGCGGCGCATGAACTGCGAGATCACCCACCAGGCCGAGCGCCGCTCGCCCATCGGTTTGACGAGGGCGGGCGCGTACTGGAGATTGACGCTCCAGTTGAGCGTGTCCCAACGCGTGAACTCGTTGCGCTCGACCGTGCTCTTGGTCGGCAGGATGTGCGTGCAATAGGGGCTCAGCTCGTTGTGCGTGATCTCGGTGCTGACCAGCAGATCGAGCTTGGGCAGCGCCTCCTCCAAGGCTTTTACATCCGGGAACGAGCGGAACAGGTGGCCGCCGAAATTGAACAAGGCGTGCATATAACCCTGCTCGATCTCCTGCGGCAGGACGGCGCAGGGCCAGTCGTTGAGGATACCCTTCACATCGGGGCGCACATGCGAGCCGGGGGTGAAGGCGCTGTCCAGCAACGGCAGGTGATCGACGAACTGGTCGAAGGGAAACAAGGCGCCGGGGTGGATCCACAGTCCACCCTTCACATTCATCGATCCGGTCAGGATCATGATCAGCCAGGCGAACCAGACCGTGAGGTTCCCGCCCGGCGACATGCCGGTGCCCGTGCCGGTCTCGATTGCCAGAATCTTGCGGCGGCGAATGGCGTCGAGCAGCTCCTGCAGCTGCTCTTCGGGCACGCCGGCGATCTCGGCGGCCTTGGCACGGTCGTAATCCGCGAGCAGCGCGCGCAAACGGTCCAGGTTCTGCACCGGCTGGCGCGGATCGAGCGGCCCGTCGGCGAGAATTTCGCGCACGACCCAGGCCAGCACGGCGTAGTCGCGGCCGGGATAGGCGGCGATGTGGCCCTTCGCGAAGTTGGCGGTTTCGGTGCGCACCGGGTCGATCACCCAGACTTCCCCGCCGCGCTTGTTGATCGCCTTGAGCCAGTTTCCCGGCTTGAACATGCCGGTGTTGTGCGCGTGGCTCACCATCGGGTTGGTGCCGACATAGAGCACCATCTGGCAGTTGTCGTAATCGGTCTTGGGATTGATGCCGTAGAACTTGGCCATGGCCCCCGCGATCATGACCTTGGCGGTGGTGTCGTTGGTCAGCGGTGTGAACTTGGGCGGAGTGCCCAGCGCCTTGTAGAAGGCTTCTTCCATCGAATAACCGGCGGAATCGAGGCCCAGCCCGCTGCCGAAATACATGCCGACCGAATCCGGGCCGTGGGTGTCGATCACCGCGCGCAGGCGCTTGCCGATATCGTCGAGCGCTTCATCCCACGACACTTCGACGAGTTCGCCGTTCTTGCGCATCATCGGCTGGGTGATGGCATGGTCGAGGTGATGGATCTGCCCGGTGGCCCGCCCTTTCGGGCAGCTGTAGCCCTGCGTGATCGGGTGATCCGGGTCGGCCTTGACCTTGAGGATCTTTTCGTCGTTGGCGACTTCCGCAATGAGGCCGCAGCTCGTCATGCAGACCTTGCAGTAGGTTCGCTTGAACTCGATCCGGTCGCCGTCTTCGACTTCCACCGGAAGCGGTCGGGCCTCTTCACTGCCGTGATCGATGTGTCGCGTTGCCATGACCGTGCCTCTCCCTCAGGCGATGCTCCGGACCTCTTGCGGCCTGTAAGTGTACACCTGTACCAATTATCACGAGGGCGAGGTCCGGCGCAAGCCGGTTGCTATGTCTCCGCCGGGTCTCCCTCGTCGACGATGGCCTGCAGCGACCGGGCAAACCAGCGCACGGTTTCCGGCGGAATATCGCCCGATCGCAGGTGACGGGTCTGGATGGTAAAGCCGTTCATCAGCGTGAGCATATGGAGCGCGCGGGTCTGTGCATCGGGAGGCCCCAGCCAGTCGGCGAGCGACTTCAGAACGACCTGTTCGGTCACCTTGCGAGCGATATCGCGCGATTCGGGGTCGGCTATGGCGAGCACCATCATGGCCGGTATGCGCGCTTCTTCGTCCTTGATGACGAGGCGCGCCATTTCCTCGCCGAAGTTTTCCTTCGTGCGGACGAAAAAGCCCTGGGCATAGAGCGCGCGAACCAGGGCCTGCTCGAACAGCGCGGCCTTGGTGCCGAAGTAGCGAACCACCAGCGAAGTCGCGACTTCGGCCTTTTCCGCCACTTCGCGCATGCCGGTCTTCGCGTAGCCCTGCGATGAGAACAGTGCGAAGGCGGCATCGAGTATCCGCGCCTGCGTCCTGGCGGGATCGCGCCGTCTGGGTTCGCGCTTGGCTTCCATCAGCATGGCTTAGGAGGCGCCGCGGTGGCAGACAAGGTTGGCGGGGCCGGGCTCCTCGCTGGACATAACATCGCGGTCATACCATCGTGCGCCGATGAAGCGCGCGTTGATCCTTGCCGCATTAGCTGCCCTTTGCGCGCCCTCGGTGGGTCGTGCGCATCCGGGCGGATTGAATGCTGCCGGATGCCACACCAACAGGAAGACAGGTGAGTACCATTGTCACCGGTCTGGCGGAGCCACTGCGCCCAAACCCCGCCAAACGTCACAGCCGGCGCGGCCGTTGCCGGGAGGACAGGTCTACTATCCGAACTGTGCGGCAGTTCGAGCGGCGGGTGTCGCGCCTTTGCGGAGGGGCGATCCGGGCTATCGGTCTGGATTGGACCGTGACGGTGACGGCAAGGCTTGTGAATAGCCTTGGGCTGATTGCGCCAATTCCGACATCGCTGCTTTCATCACTTCGTATTTGCCGCATCTCCCTTTGCGCCGGGCGCGAATCCGCCTAAAGCCCGGGGCATGAGCGATACTGTTTCCTTCGGATACGAAGAAGTCAGCGCCGAGGAGAAGGAGCACCGGGTCGGTGCGGTCTTCTCTTCTGTTGCGCGCAAGTACGACGTCATGAACGATGCCATGTCCGCGGGCATGCACCGTTTGTGGAAGGACAAGTTCGTGCGCCGGGTGAAGCCGCGCGAGGGCGAGCAGATCCTCGACATGGCGGGCGGCACCGGCGACATCGCCTTCCGCATGGCCGAGCATGGCGCGAGCATCACGGTCTCGGATATCAACCAGGACATGCTGGACGTGGGCATCGAACGCGCGATGGAGCGCGGTTTCGACGGTCTCGTCTGGTCGCGCCAGAACGCCGAGGAGCTGACGTTCCCCGACCGGTTCTTCGATGCCTACACCATCGCCTTCGGTATCCGGAATGTCACCCATATCGACAAGGCTTTGGCCGAAGCGTTCCGTGTTCTGAAGTACGGCGGGCGCTTCTTCTGCCTCGAATTCTCGACCACCGAATGGCCGGGCTTCAAGGAAGTCTACGACAGCTATTCGCACAAGCTGGTGCCCAAGATCGGGCAGATGGTAGCGGGGGATGCCGAATCCTATCGCTATCTCATCGAATCGATCCGCCGCTTTCCGCCCATGCCCGAATTCGAGGCGATGATCCGCAAGGCGGGGTTCAAGCACACAAAGGTAGAGCCGATCATGGGCGGGCTCGTGGCGATACACTCGGGCTGGAAGGTCTGAGCAGCCACTGTGACGCGACCGATTACCCACATCGCCCGGCTCATGAAATGGGGCCGTGTGCTTGCGCGGCACGGAGCCCTGCGCGGCATCGAGAACGACCGCAATGCGCCCGGCCCGGTCAAGCGGCTGTGCCGTTTCGCGCGGTTCGGGGCGCGGCAGGGTGATGAGCCCGACTATGCCGGGGCCTTTCAGGAGATCGGCCCCGCGGCGATCAAGCTGGGGCAGGCCCTGGCAACCCGCCCAGATCTCGTCGGCGAGGGGCCTGCGCGCAATCTGCTGACGCTGCAGGACAGCCTGCCGCCCGTGGCGTTCTCGGCCATTCGCACGCAGATCGAAACCACGTTCGAACGGCCGCTGGAGGATCTGTTCTCCAGCATTGAGGAGCAGCCCATCGGGGCCGCCTCGATCGCGCAGGTGCACCGCGCCGTGACGACCGATGGCCGCACGGTGGCGGTAAAGGTGCTGCGCCCGCGAATCCGCGAGCAGTTCACCCGCGACGTCGAGACCTATGAATGGGCGGCGGCGCATCTCGAGGCGCTGGGCGGCGAAGCGTCGCGCCTGCGTCCGCGCGCGGTCATCGCCAATCTCAAACGCTGGACCTTGCGCGAACTCGATCTGCGGCGCGAGGCGGCCTCCGCCTCCGAACTGGCCGAGATGATGAAGGGGATCGATGGCTATGCCATCCCCGAGATCGACTGGGACCGCACCAACGGCTCGGTGATGACCGTCGAATGGATCGACGGCGTCAAGATGAGCGATATCGAGGGTCTGCGCGCCGCCGGGCACGATCTGCCCGCGCTTGCCAGCAAGCTGGTGCTGACGTTCCTTACCCAGGCAATCTCCTGCGGTTTCTTCCATGCCGACATGCATCAGGGCAACCTGTTCGTGCGCGCGGACGGCACCATCGTCGCTATCGACTTCGGCATCATGGGCCGGATCAACCGGCAGGCCCGGCTGTGGCTGGCGGAAATCCTCTACGGCCTCACCACCGGCAATTACCGCCGCGTGGCCGAGATCCACTTCGAGGCGCAGTATGTGCCCTCTTATCACTCGGTCGAGGATTTCGCCTCGGCCCTACGCGCGGTGGGTGAGCCGATGCGCGGCAAGCCGGTGAGCGAGCTGTCGGTGGGGCAGATGCTCGACGGGCTCTTTGCCATCACCCGCGATTTCGACATGCAGGTTCAGCCGCACCTGCTGCTGCTGCAGAAGACCATGGTGATGGTCGAGGGGCTCGCGACCGCACTCGATCCCGACATCAACATGTGGGACGTCTCCGCGCCCTTCGTGAAGGGCTGGATTCGCGACGAACTCGGCCCCGAGGCGGTGATCGTCGACCGGCTGCGCGAGGATATCGGCACGCTTGCGCGCCTGCCCGCGCTGATCCGCCGGATCGAGGAAAAGTACCCGCCCAAGGGCGGTGCACCGGAGCAGGCGCCGCTTCCCGAGGTCGACCTCATTTTGGGCCTTGGCGGGCCACGTAAACGTCAAAGTAACCACTGGGTGGGCTATGGTGCGGCGGCAATCCTGGGGGGTGCTGTCGCATGGGCGTTCACGTACTGGAGTTTCCTGAGCTAGCCGAGGACAGGCGCGTCCTCGCCGGCGCCGTGAACGCCAACCGTTTCGCCGGCTGGTCACCCCTGCTTGCGCGCATCGCGCTGGCTGCATTGGCGGCGTTGCTTCTGGCCTCCGCGCTGGTCCCGGTTTCCAAGCCCGATAGCCGATCACCTTGGCTCGGCCCGGTCGAAGGGCCCGTGACCACTGCCGCAAAGGCAGGCGCAGCGGACGAACCCTACGACGAGGATATCGCCCTCTACGAAGAGGCGATCGACCGTATCGGCAAGGGCGAGAACTACTACGACTTCATCGTCCCCGTTCAGCGCGCACGCGACTATCCGGTCAATCCCGGCCTGGCTGTGCGGCTGCCGACGCTGGCCTATCTCGATGCCTGGCTCGGCACACCGGGCCAGATCGTTGCCGCGCTCGCTCTGATGCTGGGTATTGTCGCGGCCTGGTGGCGGCGCTTTGGCGAGGAAGGCGTGTCGCCGCGTCTGCGCCGGCTGGCCACGGCCACGGTCTTCGTCGGCGCTTCGCTCGGCCTAAACCGTCACTACTTCCCGCTGCACGAGCTCTGGGCCGGTGGACTGATTGCCCTGTCCTTCGGCCTGCACCGCATCGGCGCTAACGGTCGCGGCGGGAAATGGGGGGCGGCCTTCTGCGCAGCGGCGCTGGCTCTCGCGATCCGGGAACATGCCCTGCCGTTCGTGCTGCTCATGGCGGCGACAGCGCTATGGTACCGCAACTGGCGCGAGGCGGCGGCGTGGGCCGCGCTGGTAACCGTGTTCTTTGCCGCGCTCTCGGTGCACCTCTCGCTCGTGTCGCGCGACGTGCTGCCCAGCGATCCGCATTCGGCTCCCTGGCTGGTCGTGCGCGGCCTGTCGGGCTGGCTGGGCAACGTGGTCCAGGCAAGCAACCTGCGCTGGCTGCCGCATTTCCTCGCGGGTCCCGCGGTGGTGCTGATGACGTTCGGCTGGCTTGGCTTCAAGGGCAGGGCCGGTCTCTTCGGCTTCCTGCTGAGCGCCGGGTACGGCGTGGCCTTCATGCTCGCCGGGCGTTGGGACAACTTCTACTGGGGGGCGATGATCGCCCCCGCCATGTTTGCCGGTATCGTCTTTGCACCCCGGGCGCTGTCGCAACTGGCCGCCGCAGCCCGTGCGCGCACGAGGACGACTGCGACTGCCTCAAATTAATTGCGTGTCCATGCCCGCTGTTGCACAAGCCCGGACCATGAGTGGACCCAGAATCCTTCTGGTCGTTGGGGGTGGTATTGCCGCCTACAAGGCCTGTGAACTCGTCCGCACCATCCGCAAGGAAGGGGGCGAGGTTACCTGCGTGGTGACCGAGAGCGGCACGAAGTTCGTAACGCCGATGGCGCTCGCCGCGCTTTCCGAAAAGCCGGTCTACACCACCTTGTGGGACCTCAGGAACGAGGCCGAGATGGGCCATATCCAGCTCAGCCGCGAGGCCGATCTGGTGGTGGTCTGCCCGGCGACGGCGGACCTCATGGCCAAGATGGCCTCGGGCATTGCCGACGACCTCGCGACGACGATGCTGCTGGCGACCGACAAGCCGGTCATGGCCGTGCCGGCGATGAACGTGCGGATGTGGCAGCACGCGGCGACGATGCGCAACGTGCAGGTCCTGCGCGAGGCGGGCGTCGATGTGATGGAACCCGACGAGGGCACCATGGCCTGCGGTGAGTACGGCCCCGGCCGTTTGCCCGATCCCATCGCCATCTGGCAGCGCATCTCCTGGGTTCTGGGGCTCGGTCCCGTCGAAGTGGCGCCGCTGCCGGGCAGCGAGCCAGAACCCACGCCTTATCCGGGCCTGCCGCACACGGCCCGGCTGCCCGAACCCGAACCGCAGCCCGATCCGTCGCAATGGCAGCCGCAGTTCAGCGAGCCGGAACCCGAGCACGGCGCGGCCGACGATCTCGGTCTCGGCGGCCTCACCGGCTCGATGATCTCGCGCGGTCTGAAGAAGGCCAAGAAGGCGATCACCTTCGGGCACGACGAGGCGCCTGAAACGCAGACTGCGCCGGCTGCGGAAGGTCCCGCCGGCTCTTTGCTGATTTCCAGGAAGGGCAGTGCGCGGGGGGCGCCGCCAACGGATCCCGATGCGATCAACCATCTCGTGTCGCGCCATGGCGAGGCGGCCCAGCCGGAGCACTTCGACGACGGCCAGTTCGAGGCCATACCGGAAGACGGACCGCTCAAAGGCAAGCACGTGCTGATCACGGCTGGGCCCACCTGGGAACCCATCGATCCGGTGCGCTACATCGCCAACCGCTCGTCGGGCAAACAGGGCTTCGCCATTGCCGCCGCAGCGGCGCGTGCCGGTGCGCGCGTGACGCTGGTGGCCGGGCCGGTGCATCTGGAAACGCCCCCGGGCGTGGACCGGATCGATGTCGAAAGCGCGCTGCAGATGGCCGATGCCGTCAAGCGGTCGCTACCGGCGGACATTGCGGTGATGGTGGCCGCCGTGGCCGACTGGCGCACCGCCGATATCGCCAAGGAAAAGCTCAAGAAGCGCGGCTCCGCGCCGCCGGCTCTGTTGCTCACCGAGAATCCGGACATTCTCGCCACGGTGGCATCGCGCCCCGACCGTCCGCCGCTGCTGATCGGTTTTGCCGCCGAAACCGAAAACGTGATCCAGCACGCCAAGGAAAAGCGCAAGCGCAAGGGCGCCGACTGGATCATCGCCAACGACGTTTCCGGCGATGTGATGGGGGGCGATGCCAATGCCGTCCACATCGTGCGCGGCGAAGATGTGATCTCGCTTCCCGAAATGCCCAAGGAGGATGTCGCGCGTATCCTCGTCGAAAGGTTTACCGATGCACTCGTCTGACAATCCCGGCGCCGAAGTCCCCGTACCGATCAAGGTGCTGCCCCATGGCGAGGGCCTGGCCTTGCCGGCCTATGCCACCGAGGGCGCGGCCGGGATGGACGTGGTCTCAGCGGAGGATGTGAGCATTGCCCCGGGCGCGCGCCATGCCGTGGCAACCGGGCTGGCGGTCGCCATCCCGCACGGTTTCGAAATTCAGGTCCGCCCGCGCTCGGGTCTCGCGCTCAAGCACGGAATCACGGTGCCCAATACGCCCGGTACGATCGATTCCGACTATCGCGGCGAGCTGAAGGTCATTCTCATCAATCATGGGACGGCCGCTTTCGAGATACGCCGGGGTGACCGCGTTGCGCAGCTCGTGCTGGCCCCGGTGACGCGGGCAAGCTGGCTGCCGGTGGAGGAACTCGACGAGACCGTGCGCGGTGAAGGCGGGTTCGGATCAACCGGCGGCGTCGTGTCCTTGGGGAACTGAACGTCGAGACCGGCCCGGCCAGGCATCTTTGCCAGCCGCTGTGGGCGCGATGGCGTCTCTTCAATCGTCCTTGTTCCGGCGGTTGCGCCTGCGCTTGAGGCCAAACCATCCGGCGGCGCCCAGTCCAGCGACCACGATCAGGCCCTTCGCGAGGAATGAAAAGCTGGAGGACAGTGCCCCTACCGTCACGCCCCAGAAGAGCTGCGACATGATGGCCATGAAGGTATTCAAGAGACGGGTCCGGGTCCTCTCAGCCTGAAGGTGCCTTCATCATAACAAAGGACGGGCCCGGTGCTGATCGCGCCGGACCCGTCCCTCGGTGTCTCCCACTGCGTGTGCAGGAGGGGAGCCAATCAGGTCATGTCACTTCTTCTCCGGCGCCACTGTAATGCGCACGGTCTCGCCCGAGTTCCCGGGGAAGCCGGTAAACATCGCTTCCACCAGATTGGGCACGAGATACTGCAGGCGGTTCGAGGTCGAAACGGCCTCGGCCTTGCCTTCGAACACCCGTTCGCCATCGGCGGCGCGGTCGATCTTCAGCGAGATGCCGCTGGTATAGACGGTGTAGGAGTCCATGCCGCGGCCGCTGTCGAAGAACGGATCGTACCAGCCATAGTGCCACGGGTTGCCCCAGTAGCTGTAGGGATAGGGACGATACATGCCGAAGGGCCGGTATCCGTACCACGGATCCCAGAAGCCGCTCGGTCCGGTCGACCGCACGCGTTCACGCCCGTTGTCGACGCCATAGTCGAAGCGAACGATCAGCGTGGCCTTGCTCGGATCTTCCACCGGCGTGTAGCCGAGATCCGCCATCTGCGTCTGCACGAGACCGGCATACTGCGCGAACTCGAGCCCGCCCGCGAGCTGCGGATCGTCGGCCACGACCGCGAACGTCTGGCCCGTGGGTGCCGGAAGTTGCGACTGAAAGCGCGAAACATCGGCCTTGAAGGGGGTGGCGCATGCGGCAAGGGCCATGAGCAGCACGGCCGCCGCGGCAAGGCGGAGCTTGCCGAAATGCGAGGTCGGTTGGTCTGTCATCATACTAAGCTCCACGAACCCGAAGGGCCCCGTCCGTTCTTTCGGGTGCATGGCTTCGGTTCTCTGCGATCTTGTCGTAAAAACAACGCCATGAATAGCCGTTGAATGGTGGGCCGCCAGCGATGGAACGTGTATTGCGTTCACCCGCCATGCACCCCGGGCTGCGACGCGACCGGTTGTCTGGCATGTAGGAAGCGAGAGCCGAAATGACGAGTCCGACCCCTGTTCTTTCCTTGCAGTGCGGCACCGTGAAGGCCTTTCGCAAGCCGGATGAGCCCAGCGCCATTGCCAAGACTCCGGTCGCGGGGCCGGTCCGCGTGCATCGCCTGGGGCTTGCCGGGGACGAGCAGGCAGACCTCACCGTGCATGGCGGTCCGGACAAGGCGATCCATCACTATCCGCACGATCACTACGCTTTCTGGCGCGAACAGATCGGCGATCATCCGCTCTTGGCGCAGTATGGCGCCTTCGGCGAGAACATCGCGACCCATGGGATGACCGAGGAAACCGTCTGCATCGGCGATCGCTACCGGTTCGGCACCGCCACCGTCGAAGTCAGTCAGGGCCGCCAGCCCTGCTGGAAGCTCGATCACCGCTTCGGGGGGCTGCCCGTCAACGCACGCATGGTGAAGGCACGGCGGGCGGGTTGGTACTACCGCGTGCTCGAAGAAGGGGAGGCCGCAGCCGGTGACACGATCGCCCTGCTCGAGCGGCCTCATCCCGAATGGACGGTTGCACGGACCTTCGGCCTGCTGGTGGCCGGCGACCACAAGCAGGACCGTGAGGGGCTGGAAGCCCTCGGGGCCGTCAGCGGGCTCGCCGAGCCATGGAAAGCACGGCGAGCCAAGCTGCTGGGTGCTTAGCCGCGCACCAGACCCAGCGCGGCGTAGGCCTTGTCCAGCGTCGGGATCGCGAGGGTCCGGGCCTTTTCCGCACCGGCCTTCAGGATGGCATCGAGCGCGGTGTGGTCCGCACGCAGGTGCACGAAGCGATCGTTGATCGGCGCCAGCGTTTCCACCAGCAGTTCGCCCAGCGCCGGCTTGAACTTGCCGAAGCCCTCACCGCCGAAATCGGCCAGCACCGCCTCGACCGAGGTGCCCGCCATGACGGCATAGATGCCCACGAGGTTGGCCGCTTCGGCGCGGCCTTCGAGGCCTGCCTTCTCGCTCGGCAGCGGTTCCGGATCGGTCTTGGCCTTCTTGACCTTTTGCATGATCGTGTCGGCATCGTCGGTCAGGTTGATGCGGCTCATGTCCGACGGGTCCGACTTGCTCATCTTCGCCGAACCGTTGCGCAGGCTCATGATGCGCGCGGCTTCGGGGGGGATGATCGGATCGGGCAGCGTGAAGACCGGGTTTTCCTCCGACGCGAAGTCGTTGTTGAATTTCTGCGCGATGTCGCGCGCCAGTTCGAGGTGCTGCTTCTGGTCCTCGCCCACGGGAACGTGGGTCGCCTGATAGAGCAGCACGTCGGCGGCCTGCAGCACCGGGTAGGTGAACAACGCGACCGAGGCGCCCTCACGGTTCTTGCCGGCCTTGTCCTTCCACTGCGTCATGCGGTTCAGCCAGCCCATGCGGGCCGTGCCGTTGAGCAGCCATTGCAGTTCCGCATGCTGCGGAACCTGCGTCTGGTTGAACAGGATCGAGCGTTCTGGATCTATACCGCAGGCCACCAGGGCGGCGACCATCTCGCGGGTGTTGGCGGTGAGCTCGGCCGGAACGTGCGGCATCGAGATCGCGTGAAGATCGGCGAGGAAGTAGAGGCTCTGGCCGCCCTGTGCAGCCATGTCGTCCTGCATCTTCACCCAGTTGCGGATGGCGCCGAGGTAATTGCCGAGGTGCAGGTTGCCGGTAGGCTGAATGCCGGAAACGATACGCATGCGTGCGTCCTTCATGAAACGTGCGGAAAGTGCATGAGCCGCGCGCTCAGAGCGTACGGCAGAGAGGATGGGTCAGCGAGTGGCGCAGCGCCATCGCCAAGCCGCCCGGCCGGTATGCCAGCCATGATTCTCGAGGGGCAAGAATGCCTGCATGGCGCGGCCCTTAGCACAAAAGGCGGCGTTTGGAAGCCTCAGGCGGCGGGCTTGGAACGGCGCCGCCGCAGCTGCGCGAGCAGGTCCTTGTCGAGCGCGCCGATGGCATAGGCGACGCCGAAGAAGACGATCATCCCGGCCCCGCAAAGAACGCCGAGCGACCAGACCCTCTCGAACACGTTGCCGCCATAGCGGTCCGCCATCAGCGGCATCAGCGCGTAGAGGACGGCGCTCATCGCTGCGGTGGCGACGATCTGGCGGGCGATCCGGCCTGCCAGCTTGCCGGTGAAGTGGAACCACCCGCGGATCTGCAGGATCGTGTAGAGCGTCAGCACGTTGAGCGTCGAGGTGAAGGCAGTCGCGGCGGCGAGGCCGACGATGCCGTAGATCGGGACCACGACGATGTTGACGCCGATGTTCACGATCAGCGTGCCCGCCGCGATCCAGACGGGGGTGCGCGTATCCTCGCGGCTGAAGAAACCGGGCTGGAAGACCTTGACCAGGACGTAGCTGGGCAGGCCGGCGACGAGGGCGACGACGATGCTGGCCATGATCGTACCGTTGGCCTCGGTCATCTTCCCGCCGACGAAGAAGGCGGTGACGAAGGCCGGCGCGCAGATGGCAAGGGCGGCTGCGGCGGGGATCGTCAGCAGGGTCGCCATCTCCACGGCATTGGCCTGCAACCGCTGCGCCTCACCGGAATCGCCGCTCTGGATGTGCCGCGCGAGCATGGGCAGGATCGCGGTGCCGAGGGCAATGCCGACAATGCCCAGCGGCATCTGGTTAAGCCGGTCGGCATACTTGAGCAGCGTGAGCGAGCCTTGCGGCAGCGAGGTCGCGAAGAACGTATCGACGAACTGGCTGATCTGATAGACGCCGGCGCCGAAGGTCGCAGGCAGGATCAGCATCCCCAGTCGCTTCACTTCGGGAGTAAGGCGCGGCGGTGTGATCTTGAGCGTCACGCCGGCCTTGCGCGTTGCCCAGCCCATGTAGAGTAATTGAGCAACGCCCGCCGCGGCGACGGCAATCGCCTGCACATAGGCGACCGTCACATCCGTGCCGCCGGCTTCGCGCATGAAATAGCCGGTGATGATGCCGGTGATCAGAACGATGTTGAGCAGCACCGGCACGAAGGCGCCGGGCGCGAACTTCGAGTGGGCATTGAGCACGCCCGAGAGCATCGCCACTAGGCTTACCAGCCCGAGATAGGGAAAGGTGATCCGCGAGAGGGTGACGGCGAGTTCGTACTTGCCGGGGATGTCCTGATACTCACGGGCGAGCAGCCAGACGATACCGGGCATCACCAGCATGGCCACGGCGGAAAAGCCCAGCAGTACCCAGATGAAGACTGCCAGAACATCGTTCGCGAACCGGTCCGCTGCCTCCTCGCCGCCTTCGCCCGCGAGGGTGCGCGTGTACATCGGCACGAAAGCGACAGAAAACGCGCCTTCCGCGAAAAGCCGGCGGAAGGTGTTCGGCAGTACGAAGGCGAGCTGGAAGGCGTCGGCGGCCATCCCGGCCCCCAGCACGCGCGCGATCAGCATGTCGCGTACGAAGCCGAAGACGCGGCTGAGCGCGGTCAGCCCCCCGATCGTTCCGACATTGCGAACGAGGCTCATGCGTTTGGGCTTTCCGCGGCCGTCAGGCGCCGGTTGTCAGCGTTTGCCGATCAGGCGTTGCCGGCCGGTTCGCCCTGCGTCGCGTCGGCCTGCTGCTGGGCCTGAAGCTGCTGGACGTAGAGGCCGTTGAAGTCGATCGGCTCGAGCATGAGGGGGGCGAAGCCGGCATCGCGCACGGCATCGGCGATCACGCGGCGCGCGAAGGGGAACAGGATGCGCGGCGCTTCGGCGAACAGGAACGCGTGCGACTGGCCTTCTTCGAGATTGCGCATGCCCACGAGCGCGCAGTAGCTCAGGTCCACCACGAAGGCCGTGCCGGCTTCCGCCTTGGAGGTGCAGGTGATCTTCAGCTCGACTTCGTGGACTTCGCCGTCGATTGCGCGGGCGCCGATGTTGAACTGTACGTCGATCTGCGGCTGGTCCTGCCACGAGAAGCTCTGCGGCGAATTCGGGTTTTCGACCGAGAGATCCTTGACGTACTGGGAAATGATGCCTGCCGAGGGACCGGTGTCCTCGCCGTTGCCCAGGTTCAGATCGGAAATGACGTTGCCTTCGTCGGCCATTGGTTAGGTTTCCCGCAAAGAATTCTGTGTTAGCCGGCGCGCCTAGAGCATTTTCGCGCCTCGTGGAACACCTGTGCGGCGGGATTTTTGCGTTCGGAGGCGCCTGAGATGCCAAAACCGCAACGGATCGACGGAAAATTGCCCCGATCGGCCTGCTCACGCGTTGTTCATTTGTAAACTGTACCTATCTCGGTCTAAGCTAATGCATTGCAGCGTGAGTCTCCGGGCTCGTGCATGCGCAAGAAGAAGGATGGATAAAGGGACGTGACACCGGAAATAGTGATCCTGGCCATGATCGCAGCATTCCTGGGGCTGCGGCTGTACTCTGTGCTAGGCCGTCGTGCCGAGCACGAGGAAGAGCCGATCCAGGGCCGCTTCGAAGGGCGTCAGGGCCGTCCGGGTGCTCCGCGTGTCCCGGCTCAGGCCAAGCCTGATGCCAAGAGCGATGAGCGTGGCCGCTCCGAACAGGGCCTGCGTCCGCGCGAAATGCCGCTTGCTCCGCCTTCCGTTGAACGCGGCCTTGCGGAAATCGCCAATGCCGACCGCCGCTTCGACGCGTTCGCCTTCCTCGAAGGTGCGCGCGGTGCCTATCGCATGATCCTTGAGGCCTTCTGGAAGGGCGACAAGGAAGAGCTGCGCCACTTGTGCGACGACGATGTCTACGAAAGCTTTGCCGGGGCTATCGACGCCCGTAACGAAGCCGGGGAAACGCTCGACAACCGGCTCGTGCGTATCGAGGAATGCGCCATGGTCTCGGCAGGCGTCGAGGACGGCATGGCCCGCATCACCCTGCGCTTGCGTGCCGACATTGCTGCCGTGACGCGCAATGCCGAGGGACAGGTGGTTGCCGGTTCGCTCGACGATGCGATCGAAGCGGTCGACATCTGGACGTTCAAGCGCGCCCTGAACTCGGCCGATCCCGACTGGCTGCTGGACGAAACCGACCAGGGCTGAGGGCTTTGCGGGGGCCGAGTCCCGGCCCCTTTCACGGAGATGGAAGCATTGCGGCGAGGGGGACTGCCGAGGCGGCTTGACCGCAAGCCGGCCAGGATGTCGGCGGTCGTCGCATTCCTTCTGTCGCTCTCTTCCTGCGCAAGCGTCATCCCTCCCGAGCCTGGCGCGCAGTTGCCCCCGGCGGAAACTGCCGTGGCACTTGGTGTCGAGCCTGGCCCGGCCCTTTCCCGTCTCTCCTTGACCGTTCCCGAAGCTGCGCGGGCGCTCGCCTCGTTTCGCGAAAGTTGTCCACGCGTGATGTCGCGCACCGATGGCAGCGGGCTCACGCGTACCGATGATTGGCGGCAGGCCTGTATGGCCGCCGAAAACTGGGGTTCGGGTTCACCGATCCTTTTCTTTTTCAGCTACTTCGAGACGGTCCGGGTCGGTGACGGCAAGGCGCACGCTACAGGCTACTACGAACCTGAAATCGCGGGTGTGCGGACCCGTCAGCCCGGGTTCGACGTCCCGGTCTATGGCTTGCCGCCCGATCTGGTGCGGGCAAAACCCGGCGATGCGGAGCCGCTTGCCGGTGGCCGGATGCCGCTTGGCCGTTACGACGCCGATGGCCGCTTCACCGCCTATTGGGATCGCGCGGGGATCGAGCAGGGCGCCCTCATGGGGCGTGGGCTCGAGATCGCCTGGGCGCAGGACCCGGTCGAGGTCTTCTTCCTGCAGGTCCAGGGCTCGGGGCGCTTGAAGGCGCCCGATGGGGCCGTCATGCGGATCGGTTATGCCGGGCAGAATGGTCTGCCCTACACCAGCATCGGCAAGGTCATGCGCGACCGGGGCCTGATCGGCGATGGTCCGGGCCAGTACCCGGCATCGATGCAGGGCATCATGCAGTACATTCGAGAGCATCCCACTGAAGGGACGGCGCTCATGGATGAGAACAAGTCTTACGTCTTCTTCAAGGAGCTGACCGGTGACGGCCCGCTTGGCGCGCTCAATGTGCCGGTTCGGCCGCATGCCTCGGTCGCCGCCGATCCGCGCTTCGTTCCGCTTGGCGCCCCCGTTTGGCTCGACCTCGACCGCCGGGAAGCCGATGGCTTGTGGGTCGCCCAGGATACGGGCGGTGCCATCAAGGGCGCCAATCGGTTCGACACCTTCTGGGGCGCAGGCGAACAGGCCCGAACGACGGCCGGCGACATGAGTGCTCACGGCAAGGCGCTGGTGCTCGTTCCCAAAGGCACTCTGGCCCGGCTGGGTGTGCGGTGAGACGTCCCGGTCGCAGGCTGTCTGCGGAGGAGCGTGATCTCTGGTCCCAGGTGGCGCGAACCGTTACGCCGCTCGACCCGGCACGCCCGGCATCCCACCGTGAGAACAGGGCGCCGGAAAAGGCACGCGATACGGTGCCTGCGCCGCAGCCGCCCGGGAAGAAGGTGAAAGGCAGGATACCGCCACCCTTGCCGCCAAAGCCCCTGCCGGTGCAGCCCAAGCGCTCGGACGCGCCGGCGCACCTCGACGGATCCTGGGAGCGCCGGATAACGAAGGGTACGCTTGTGCCCGATTTCAGTCTCGACCTGCACGGCGCGAATCTCGATGCCGCTTACAGCCGGTTGATGCACGGTCTGGGACAGGCTCTGGCGATGGGTGCGCGGGTGGTTCTTGTCGTGACTGGAAAGCCCCGTCCCGTCGATGCGATGGACCGGGGCGAGCGGCGCGGCGCGATCCGGGCCAAGATTTCAGACTGGCTTGCCGCCAGCCAGTACGCCTCCGACATCGTCGCCGTTCGCGGCGCCCACCGGCGGCATGGCGGTGCCGGTGCCATCTACGTGGTTCTCAAAAGGCGGCGTTAGGTCCGGTGTGTTCTGCGAGAGCGAGGGGAAGCTGCGCAGGCAAAGGCATAGGACGAGAGGCCAGAACCACGTCGCTGCCATGTCGCCGAGCGTGTCATGCCAATGCCAGGCACCATGCGCCATCCGGTCCATCGCTTCGTTGGCCAGTTCGAGGGCGACGACCGGTACCAGCGACAAGAGCGAGGACAGCGGCCGGCGCAGGATCAGGCCGGACAGGATCCACAGGCCGATTCCGGCGTAGGTGTGGGCGAATTTATCGGGTTCGGGGCAGTGGTGAACGACCCATTCGATCGTTCGCTCGTAGCGCTGGAAGACATCCATGCGGCGCTATGTGGTGTGGCGGCATGGGCCTGTCGAGGGCTACGGGACAAGCCGCCTCGAATGGTTGCCCGACTGAGGGCGCTCCAGAAAGCAAAACGCGCACCAACGCCATGGCGGCGGGTGCGCGGTCGATTGCTAATAAACGCTATGAAAAAGTTCGCTTCGCTTGCGACTTAGCTGAAACGGCTGCTCAGATCAGAAGCCACGTCCCCGTTTCTTGCCAGAGCGAAAGTCATGGGCCCAGACCTGCGAAGCGATTGGCAAATCCAGATGCCTTTTTCTTCGCAATAGTCGCGGAGGTCGTGGAAATTGTCTTCTCGATAGGCGAAGCGATGAAATTCCGATATACTGTTGGTCATGTGAAGTTATATACATCACATTCTTGTAATTTTCAACCCGAAGCCCCTGTATAACTTTTTCGGGACCGGATCAGGCGCCGGTTTGCCGGGAAAGCGCGGGGACGATCCGGCTTCCGGTGGGGTTTTCCGGGGCCTAACGGCAACGGGCGGAAAGCGCATAGCTTCCCGCCCGCATGTGTTTGCCGTCTCTGGTGCGAGGCCGGTCAGGCGGCCTGCGCGATTTCCTCGGGCGCCTCGTTGCGGATCAGGTAGTCGAAGGCCGACAGGGCCGCCTTCGAGCCTTCGCCCATGGCGATGATGATCTGCTTGTAGGGCACCGTGGTCGCATCGCCCGCGGCGAAGACGCCGGGGAGATTGGTCGCTGCCTTCTCGTCGATCACGATCTCGCCGCGGTTCGACAGCTCCAGACCCGAGTCCTTGAGCCACTCGGTGTTCGGGACCAGACCGATCTGGACGAAGACACCGGCCAGCTCGACATGCTTTTCCTCACCGGACTCGCGGTCCTTGTAGGTCAGGCCGTTCACCTTGCTGCCATCGCCGGTGATCTCGGTGGTCTGCGCGGACACGATGATGTCGACGTTCTTCATCGACCGCAGCTTGTCCTGCAGCACCTGATCGGCGCGGAGCTGGTGATCGAACTCGATCAGCGTCACGTGGCCGACGACGTTGGCAAGGTCGATCGCCGCTTCGACGCCCGAGTTGCCGCCGCCGATGACCGCGACATGTTTGCCCTTGAACAGCGGACCGTCGCAGTGCGGGCAGTAGGCCACGCCCTTGGTGCGGTACTCGGCTTCACCCGGCACACCCAGGTTGCGCCAGCGCGCCCCGGTGGTGAGGATCAGCGAGCGGGCCTTGAGCGAGGCGCCGTTGTCGAAGACGATCTCGTGGTAGCCGCCCTTCTTCTCGGCCGGGATCAGCTTTTCGGCGCGCAGCAGGTTCATGGCGTCGATCTCGTACTCGCCGACGTGCTGTTCGAGCGCCGCGGCAAGCTTAGGACCTTCGGTGTAGGGGACCGAGATGAAATTCTCGATGCCCATGGTGTCCTGCACCTGACCGCCCATGCGCTCTGCAGCGATGCCGGTCGAGAAGCCCTTGCGCGCGGTATAGATCGCGGCCGAGGCCCCGGCGGGACCGCCACCGACGACGAGCACTTCGAAAGGCTCCTTGGCAGCGAGCTTCTCGGCGGCCTTGGCAGACGCGCCCGTGTCAAGCTTGCCGAGGATTTCGGCGACGTCCATCTTGCCCGAGCCCCACATCTCGCCATCGAGGAAGACGGCGGGCACGGCCATGACGCCGCGCTCTTCGACCTCATCCTTGAACGCGCCGCCTTCGATCAGCGTGGCGTTCACGTGCGGGTTGTACATCGCCATCAGCGTCAGTGCCTGCACCACGTCGGGGCAGTTGTGGCACGACAGCGAGAAGTACATCTCGAAATTGTATTCGCCTTCCAGATTGCGGATCTGGTCGAGCACTTCGTCTTCGACCTTGGGCGGGTGTCCGCCGGCCCAGAGCAGGGCGAGCACCAGCGAGGTGAATTCGTGGCCGAGCGGCACACCGGCGAACCGGACCCAGACACCCGCATCGGAGGCGCGGCGGATCACGAAGCTGGGCTTGCGATCGTCGTCGCCGTCGAACGTTGCGGTGACCTTGTCCGAAAGGCCGGAAATCGTTTCCAGCAGCTCGCGGGTTTCAGCCGACTTCGCATCGTCGCCAAGCGAGGCGACGAGCTCGATCGGCTCGCGCAGCATGCCGAGGTACTGGGAGAGCTGTTGCTTCAGATTGGCGTCGAGCATTGTCGAAAATTCCTGTGTTGAAATCGGGTGGAGACGAGTGGCGACCCGGGGCCTCGCATGGAGGGGGGCTGGCCCCGGGTCGCGCCGTCGATGGCCCGAAGGCCACCGTCCTCGGAGCGACCCGAGGGGAGGCTCAGATCTTGCCGACGAGGTCGAGCGAGGGCGCCAGGGTGTCGCTGCCTTCTTCCCACTTGGCCGGGCAGACCTGGCCGGGGTTGTTGCGGACGTACTGGGCAGCCTTGATCTTGCGGACGAGTTCGGTCGCGTTGCGGCCGACGCCTTCGCAGGTGATTTCCATGATCTGGATCACGCCGTCGGGATCGACCACGAAGGTGGCGCGGTCGGCGAGGCCCATTTCACGAAGCACGCCGAAGCTGTTCGAAAGGGCGTGGGTCTGGTCGCCGAGGAAGGCGAACTTCAGCTTGCCGATCTTGTCGGACGTGTCGTGCCAGGCCTTGTGGCTGAAGTGGGTGTCGGTCGACACACCGTAGACTTCGACGCCCATCGACTGGAGCGTGTCGTACTGCTCGCCCAGATCTTCGAGCTCGGTCGGACAGACGAAGGTGAAGTCGGCCGGATAGAAGAAGAACACGGCCCACTTGCCTTCGATGTCCTTTTCGGTGACGTCGAAGAAATCCTTGCCCGCCTGGAATGCGGTGTTGCTGAACGGCTTGATGGTGCTGCCGATGATACCCATGGATAGTGTCTCCCTCGATTGGGTGTTGAACTGACACAAGGGAGATAGGCGCGGTGCATGACGATTTGTAGCGTGATGAATCGATTGGCCTGATCGAATTAGGCGATCACAGCGCGGCGCACTGACCGATTTAATCGATAAGATGCGATCCACTCGCGGTAGCGCGTGGAACAGTGCCGCCTATCTTCACTAAGTTCGTCCACATCGGCCATGGCGAGTTTCGGGAAAACGCCTATTTTTCAATTGCCGATGCCCGGCAAACGTTGTGCCGAACGGCATTTGCGGCGCTTGGGCGGATATACGGTTCAAGGAGCGGGCAGCCGAACTGCCGCCCGCAGTGTGACAGGAAGAAAGCGGCTAGGAAAGTTGACCCTGCCGTTTCGGATCAGTCCGTTTTCCGCGCCAGCCATTCGCCGATTTCCATCGGGAACGGGAAGATGATGGTCGAGGTGTTGTTTTCGTTGGCGATGACGTTGAGCGTCGAGAGATAGCGCAGCTGCATGGCCTCGGGCGTTTCGGCGAGGACGCGTGCGGCATCGAGCAGGCGGGCTGCGGCCTGGTGTTCGCCCTCGGCATTGATCACCTTGGCGCGGCGTTCGCGTTCGGCCTCGGCCTGGCGGGCGATGGCGCGGACCATCGTTTCGTCGATGTCGACATGCTTGATCTCGACATTGGCGACCTTGATGCCCCAGGCGTCCGTCTGCTTGTCGAGGATTTCCTGAATATCGACATTGAGCTTGTCGCGCTCCGACAGCATTTCGTCCAGCTCGTGCTTGCCGAGAACCGAGCGCAGCGTCGTCTGGGCCAGTTCGCTCGTCGCCTGAATGTAGTTTTCGACCTGAATAATCGCGCTTTTCGGATCGAGGATGCGAAAATAGACGACAGCGTTCACTTTGACCGAAACGTTGTCGCGCGAGATCACGTCCTGGGTCGGAACGTCGAGCACGACCGTGCGCAGGTCGGTCCGCACCATCTGCTGCACGAACGGGATCAGGATGATGAGGCCTGGCCCCTTAACGTCGGTGAAGCGTCCCAGCGTGAAAATGACGGCGCGCTCGTATTCGCGCAGGATCTTGATCGATGACCACAGGAAGATCAGGATCAGGAATATCAGCGGCACGAGAAAGCCGTAGTCCAGGATTGCCATAGTGTCCTCCTTGCGACCGCTTCGCGATCAGGTTTCGGTTTCCCGCTGGGGCGAGACGGTGAGGTCGAGACCGGTCATCTTTTCGACGACGACGGTCTGATCGGATGTCAGGTCGTGCGGGCCCCGCGCATTCCAGCGTTCGGAATGAACGAAGACATGGCCCTTGCCTTCATGCCAGTCGATCACGGTAGCGGTGGCGCCGATCAGTTCTTCCGATCCGGTCGTGACCCGGTGTTGCAAGGCACGGATGCCCACGCGGGCGACAATGACGAGAAGCCCCGCACTGAACACGCCGAGCGCGGCGATCACCGACCAGCTGACCTGAAAGGCCGGAACATCGGTGTCGAACAGGATAGCGGCGCCAATCACGAAGGCCACTGTACCGCCTATGCCCAGGATTCCAAAGGAGGGAACGAATGCCTCCCCCACCATCAGGGCGATGCCCAGGGCTATGAGCGCAAGGCCGGCCATGTCGACCGGCAGCGCCGCGAGTGCATAGAGGCCGATCACCAGACTGATCGCGCCAACCGTGCCCGGTACCAGCGAACCCGGATTGAGGAATTCGAAGATCAGGCCGTAGATCCCGATCATCATCAGGATCAGCGCGATATTGGGATTGGTAATCGCCGCCAGCAGCTTCGTGCCCCAGCCGGGCTCGATTTCATGAATGGTAAGCCCCGCCGTATCCAGCGTGCGGGTCTGCCCGTCTATCGTCACCGTCTTGCCGTTCAGCTGGTCGAGCAGCGATGGCAGGTCCGAAGCGACGATATCGATTACGCCTTCCTTCAGCGCAGCCGATGCCGAAAGGCTGGATGCCTCGCGCACGGCCTGTTCGGCCCAGTCGGCATTGCGTCCGCGCAGTTCGGCCAGCGAGCGGATATAGGCGACGGCATCGTTCACCGCCTTGCGCTCGTGCGCGTCGGCAGGCGCGGCCTGCTTTTCCTTTTCTTTTTCCTCTCCGCCGGACATGGGCCCGGCGATCTGGACGGGCGTGGCCGCCCCAAGATTGGTGCCCGGCGTCATCGCCGCGAAGTGGCTGGCATAGAGGATATAGGTGCCCGCGCTGGCGGCCCGAGCGCCACTGGGATGGACATAGGTCACCACCGGCATCGGCATGCCGAGAATGTCCTGGATGATCTCGCGCATCGAGGTGTCGAGGCCGCCGGGCGTATCCATTTCCAGAACGACCAGCGCGGCGTTGCGCTCGCGCGCTTCCTGCAGACCGTCGGCAATGTGCGAGGCCGTGGCCGGGCCGATGGCGCCGTCGATGTGCATCACGACGGCTTCTTTCGCGGCGGTCGGCGCTGCAAGGCTGAACAGCGCCGCGAGTGTGGCCAGCACTGCGAAAAGCAGCCTGGCGGCCCGGTTCTCGTTACCCGTGGCTGGCATGGCCTGCGGCCCTCTTGTCCCAAACCGATGTTGCGGTCGGGGCGATGCTAGCACTTCCGGCAGGGTCTCCGAAACTCCTGAATTTTCAGGGATGGCTCAGAACGAGATCACGGCTTCGCCGATGGCGTCCCAGACCTGCCCGAGCTGTTCGTCGGTGATGCAATAGGGCGGCATGACGTAGACCGTGTTGCCGAGCGGGCGCAGCAGCAGGCCGCGTTCGCGGAAGAAGGCCAGAAGGCGCGGGGCGAGCGTATCGAGATAGCCGCCTTCGCCGTTCGTCTTGAGGTCCAGCGCCGCCATCGTCCCGCTCTGGCGGGGGTTTTCGAAGTGGCAGAACTCGCCGAGCTTCACCAGCCATTCGGTCTGCCGGTGAGCGAGGTCGGCAATGCGCTCGAGCACCGGCTCCTCGCGCCAGATGGCAAGGTTGGCCGCCGCTGCGGCGCAGGCCAGCGGATTGGCGGTGTAGCTCGACGAATGGAAGAACATCTTCGCGCGGTCGGTCGACCAGTGCGCTTCGAAGATCGGCTCGCTTGCCATGGTCACCGCCAGCGGCACCGCGCCGCCGGTCAGCCCCTTGGACAGGCACAGGATGTCGGGTTCGATCCCGGCCTGTTCGCAGGCGAGCAGCGTCCCGGTGCGGCCCCAGCCGGTCATCACTTCGTCGGCGATGAACAGCACGCCGTGGCGCGCGCAGATCTCGTGCATCGAGGCGAGCGTCTTGGCGTCGTAGACCAGCATGCCGCCCGCGCCGAGCACCAGCGGCTCGACGATGAAGGCGGCGGTGTCGGGCTGCTTGCAAAGGTCTTCCAGCGCATCGAGCGTTTCCTGCCGGGCGCCCGATGCGGGGAAGGGAACACGTGCCACGTCGAACAGCAGCGGCTCGTAGGCCTGGTTGAACACGCCGCGCTCGCCGACCGACATCGTGCCGATGGTGTCGCCGTGATAGCTGTGCTCCATCACGATAATGCGGTGGCGCGGGCGGCCGCCGTCCTTCTCGGCGCGCGCGTGCCAGTATCCCAGCGCCATCTTCAGCGCGACTTCGACGGCGGTGGAGCCCGAATCGGAGAAGAACACGCGCGTGAGGCTCTGCGGCATGATCGCGCGCAGGCCGGCGGCGACATCCTCGGCCGGCTGGTGCGTCCAGCCCGCGAAGATCATCTGGTCGAGCTTGTCCGCCTGATCGGCGATGGCGGCCATGATCTTGGGGTGGCAGTGGCCGTGCGTCGTCACCCACCACGAGGAAATCGCATCGATCACCGTCCGCCCGTCGGCCGTGTGGAGCAGCGCCCCTTCGGCGCGCTCGACCAGCGGGATCGGTTCGCGCAGGCCATGCTGGGTAAAGGGGTGCCAGATCGCGGATGAAGCGTCGGATGCAGTCACGCGGTGAAGTCCTCCAGCTTGAAGTTGGCGGCGAAGGCGCTGCGCAGCGCCTCGGGCGTCAGCGGGTCGAGGATAGGGAGGCGGCCCAGGCGGCGCACCTGCCCCATGGCGCAGATCGTCGCCTCGCTGTCCTCCACCGGCTCGCCCACGAAGGCCACGCCCAGGATCGGCACGCCGCGCGCGCGGAGAGCCTCGATCGAGAGCAGCGAATGGTTGATCGTGCCGAGCGAGGTGCGCGCCACCAGCACCACCGGCGCGCCCCAGCGGGCGAACTGGTCGGCATAGGTCTCGCCGCGGCTGATCGGCACCAGCACCCCGCCCGCGCCCTCGGCAACCAGCGGGCCCTCGACCTGCGGCAGGGCGAGCCGGGCCGGGTCTATCGCGACCCCGTCGATCTCGGCGGCGAGGTGCGGGGAGCAGGGCGTGGCGAGGCAATAGGCCTCGGGCAGCACGCGCTCGCGCGGGAGGCCGGAAAGCCGGGCGACGCGGTCGGCATCGGTGCCGTCGTCCTCGATGCCCGCCTGAACCGGCTTCCAGTAATGCCCGCCAAGCGCGCCCGCGAGCGCGGCGGCGAAGACGGTCTTGCCGATGCCGGTATCGGTTCCGGTGACGATGAGGGTTTGGCGCGTCATGCTCTGGCGATCCGGATTTTGCGACTCCGTTCGGTTCGAGCGAAGTCGAGAACCGTTCGCGCAGGCGTGTCTCGACTACGCTCGACACGAACGGGAGTGAAAATCACGCCCCCCTAGCGCGGTGAACGTGGCAGGTCACGACCTCGTATGTAACTTTACATGTCGACCGCTCGAACGCGGCCATCACGCGGCGCAGCGCGGCGGGGGGCAGCGGGCGGTGGCCCGGTGCCGCCGTCCCCGCGCCGATGGCCTTCAGCGCGTGGAGAAAGGCCCGCGCATCGGGATGGGTTTCGACCACGTTTTCGACGACGAGGTTTTCCGGATCGATCGCGGCGAAGGCTTCGACGGGTGCGAAGGGCGGGGTGCCTGCGTCGAGCCCCTCGGCGGCATGGGCGGCGCGCCATTCGGCAAAGCTGCCGGGGCCGAGCGTGGTGATCAGGCCATGCCCGCCGGGTGCCAGCCAGTCCTTCATGCGCCCCAGCGCCGCAGGCGCATCGTCGAACCACTGCAGCGCGAGGCTGGAGCAGATGAGATCGTAGGGGCCGCCTTCGGGTGTGCCGTATTCGCCGTCGAGCACCGCGAAGCGGCGGCGGGGCGTTTCGCCGAGGCGCGCGCGGCAGCGGTCGACCATGGCGGGGGCGATGTCGGTGACCAGCCAGTCGCCGCCAATGCCGCGTTCCAGCAGGGCTTCGGCGAGAAAGCCGGTGCCGCAGCCCAGTTCGAGCACGCGCGGGTGTTCGGGCAGATCGAGCGCGGCGATCCGCGCGGCAAGCCCTTGCGCGACCTCGCGCTGGACGCGCGCGTGGCGGTCGTAGTCGCGGGCCCCGGCAAAGGCGCGGGCGATCTGCGCGTGCCGGTCGGTCATCCCAGCGCGCCCACCGCGCCGCGCACCGCCTGTGCGCACAGCTCCGGATTTTCGAGCGGCAGCAGGTGTCCGCCCGCCTCGTGATCGATCCGGTGCACGTCGCTCCCGGCAAAGACCGCGGCGCGCATGTCGGCGGGAAGGATCGGGTCCTGCCCGCCTTGCAGCACCGCCACCGGGACCTTGGGTGACGGTGCCTGCGCATCGCGCAGCCGCAGCAGATCGGTGCGCAGCGGTTCAGGATCGATCTCGCCAAACGCGTCCTGGCTGCCGCAGGCCTTGCGGAACTCGGCAAGAACGGTGCGGGAATCGCTGTCGAAGCGGCGCAGCATCCGGTCGAGCACGCGCACGGCGACACCGGGCTTGCCGGGCAGGGCGGTAAAGCGCTCGAACCCGTTGATGGCGACGAGACCCAACAGCCCCGGCGGCGGATCTGTGAGCACGCGCATCGTGCCGAACGAGTGGGTTACGGCGAGACAAGGGCCTTCGACAGCGGGCGTGCAGGGCGCGCCGAAATAGCCGCGGTCGTCGATCGCATGCTCCCACTCTGGCAGCAGCGCGGTGAGTGGCTGCCAGAAATGCCGGTCGAAGCCCCAGCCGTGGGCGAACAGGAGCTTCATGATGCCGGTTCCGGCTGCGGAATGGGGCTCACGCGGAGGCGCGGAGACGCGGAAAAGATTATTTCACGCAAAGGCGCAGAGCCTGTCCTGAGCGGCTGCTGCAAGCAGTCAGCCGAAGGGGCACAAAGAGGTCCAATGATGCCGCAGGCATCCTTTTCTGTCTCGAACCCCGCGTTAAACGCTGGCCTGGGGCAGAAAGGCGGCTGCGCCGCGAGCAAAGAATCTTCGCGCCTTTGCGCCTTTGCGCGACCCCAACCTTTTTCTTCTCTGCGTCTCCGCGCCTCCGCGTGAATCCTCTTCACAGAGCATCCCCCAACACGCGAAGAAATGTATCGATGTCGGCGTCCGAATGACTCGCCCGCAAGGCCAGACGCAGGCGGCTGGTGCCGGGCGGGACCGTCGGTGGACGAATGGCGGAGGCAAGGAAGCCGGCGGCCTCCAGTTTGGCGGAGAGCGCCATGGCAGCGTCTTCGGCCCCGATTACGGCAGGCACGATCTGCGTGGAGGACTCTCCGTGGTCGAGCCCCAGCGCATCCAGTCCTTCGCGCAACCGGTCGCCCAGTGCGGCGAGGTGCGCGCGTTCGGCGTCCATGCCCGGCACGAGGTCGAGCGCGGCATCGATCGCGCCCAGCACGGCAGGCGGCGGCGCGGTGGTGAAGATGAAGCCGCTCGCGGTGTTGACGAGGTAGTCGATCAGCACCCGCGATCCCGCGACATAGGCCCCGAACCCGCCCAGCGCCTTGCTAAAGGTGCCCATCACGAGGTCGATCCTGCCCGGTACTTCGGCGCTCAGTCCCCGGCCTTGCGGGCCCAGAACCCCGGTCGCGTGCGCTTCGTCGACGAACAGCGCGGCATCGTGGGCTTCGGCAATCGCGGTCAGGCGCTGCAGGTCGGCGCGGTCGCCGTCCATCGAGAACACGCTCTCGGTCAGGATCAGCCGGGCGGGAGCATCGGCGCCCTTGCTTGCCAGCAGCGTTTCGAGGTGGTCGAGATCGTTGTGGCGGAAGCGGTGCTGGCGCACGCCGGCCATGGCGACGCCAGCATGCATGCTCGCGTGGATCAGCCGGTCGGTGAACACCGCCACGCCGGGAATGGCGGCGAGCAGCGCCGGGATCACGGCGGCATTGGCCTGCCAGCCGCTGGCGAAGATCAGCGCCGCCTCGGTACCCTTGAACGCGGCGATCTTCGCTTCGAGCGCGAGGTGCGCCTCGCTCGTCCCCGTCACCAGCCGTGAGGCGCCCGATCCGGTGCCGTGGCGCGCCGTCCATTCGCGCGCGCGTTCGGTCAGCAGCGGATGCCGGGCGAGGCCGAGGTAGTCGTTGCTCGAGAAATCGATCAGCTCGCGCCCGTCCCGGATCACGCGACCGCCCGGCGCCAGCGCGGTCGCACGCAGCGTCCGGCGCTGCCCGGCCTTGTCGATCCGGGCGAGGGCAGCTTGCAGATGGGAATCGAGCCGGCTCATTGCCGCAGCCGGTATGGCATGGCGCGCCCGGGCACAATGGGCGACGCCGTTCGGGATGGACAGAGACGCCTTCGCGCCAGTGCGAGTCCGGTGGACTTGTGGCCGCGCAGGACCTGCGGATAGGTCGGCAGGTCTATGAAATACAAGGATTCATGATGAAACTTGGCCTCTTCGCCGCCGCTGTCCTTCCCGCCCTTGTCATCGCGTCCCCCGCTGCCGCGCAGATTGTGGCGGAAGCCGGCG
Source organism: uncultured Novosphingobium sp. (assembly GCA_965140495.1). Taxonomy (GTDB): domain Bacteria; phylum Pseudomonadota; class Alphaproteobacteria; order Sphingomonadales; family Sphingomonadaceae; genus Novosphingobium. Next base: position 540,956 of record OZ223239.1, read on the forward strand.
TCGCCCACGCTGAGGGCGACACGGGTGCGGAAATTTCCGCCGGCGTTCCTGTCATCAAGGATGGCGGTTTCGCGCTGACACCGGGCGGCGGCGTGTTCTTCCACCACCGCGACCATCCCGGTTACGAGGAGGCGGACTCGCAGTGCTTCAACGAAGACACCGGCGAGCAGGTCTCGGACGGCAAGTGCGACAATTCGGGAACGAAGCTCTTCGGCAAGGTGGAGGCCACCTACAGCCTGCCGATGTCGTTCACCTTCGGCGTGGGCGCGCGCTTCATCGGCGGAGACCTGCGGGCCTACGGGACCGTGGCGATGCCGCTGGCACCGCGTTTCGATGCCAAGGCCAACTTCGGCGATCACTATATCTCGGCGGGATTGCAGGCGCGGTTCTGAGGCTGACGCGGCCCAAATGCCATGCCGTTCGTGTCGAGCGAAGTCGAGACACGTATACACAGCGCTCGCGTGTCTCGACTTCGCTCGACACGAACGGTGGGGCGGGCGTAGGTCTCAGCCCTCCAGCAAATCGAGATAGGCGACCACGTCATTGTCGGTGGCGATGAACAGGCCGTCCTGTACCTCTTCGCTCTGCTGGGCGGCGATCTGCATCGCTTCGGTGAGGGGACCGTAGAACAGCGTATTGGCCGCGCCGCCCTCGGGGCCCGAGTCGAGGTGATAGAGCCGCACTGTCGCTTCGAGATAGGTCGTGCGCATCAGTCTTCCCGCTTCGCGCCGTCGACGGTGTGGGCGATCCGCGCGATCTCGGCGTCGCTGGCCTTGCGCTCTTGCCTGGTGCGTCCATGCAGCGCGCGATTGGCCTGCGCCTCCGCCTTGTCGGCGGCACGGGCCTTGGCCTTGCGGGCCATGCGCAGATTGACGATGTCAGCCATTGTGGTCCTTTCGAAGCGGCACCGGCCCACGCCCCCACCCGACCTTCCGACAGGGTATTCTCATGGGAGGTCGGGTGGGGGCGTGGGCCGGTGCCGCCGTTCGGCGCAGCCGAACAACACGAATCGATATTACGCCTCGACCGCGGTCGTTGTCACGCCGAGATCGGGCAGGCCGACCGAACGCTTGCCGGAAAAGTCGGTGCGCACGACGAGCAGGCCGTCCTTCTCGAGGTAGTCGAGCAGGCGCTGGACGCGGCGCGGGGAGCTGGTGCCGTAGATACGGGCCAGCTCGGTATCGTCGGGGCAGGGCTTCCCGTCCATCGCGGCGCGCGCGATCACGTAGAACGGCGCGAGGGCATCGTCGGGCACGTGCTTGGCGAGGTTCTGCAGATCCAGCCAGCGCTCGTCGTCGGGGTCCTCGATCCCGGCGATGGCGGCGGCGAAACCCCGGCGGAACATCGTCGCGTCCAGCCCGCGCACTGAAATGCCCTTCATCCGGCAGCGGATGGTGAAGTCCTGGAACAGCGTGGTCGAGGACTGGAAGGTGCAGTCTTCCTCCTTCGCCATTTCGTTCATGATCTCGACCATGGCGGCGCGGTTTTCTTCCGGGTCGGCTTCGGCGCGCTGGCGTTCGGCCTCGCGGTCGCGGGCCTGGGCGCCGGTGGGTTCGAGCATCTCGTTGGCGGCGATGCGGCGGGCGACCGTCTCGGCATCCTCGGTGCGCGGCGCCGGGCGCGGGAATTCGGGGCGTTCGGGCTCGACGTGGAGGTTGTCGTGCAGCAGTTCGCGCATGTCTTCGGTGCTGGCGGTGGGCAGCGGGACGAGGCCCGGCGTGACCGACTTGGCGCCGGTGCGCACTTCGCCGATGTTCACCGCGACCGGACGGCGCGCGATGGCGGGGCCGAGGCCGAGGAACTGGCCGCGCGCGAGATCGCGGATCTGCTCGGCCTGCCGGCGCTCCATGCCCAGCAGGTCGGCGGCGCGCACCATGTCGATGTCGAGGAAAGTGCGCCCCATCAGGAAGTTGCTGGCTTCGGCGGCGACGTTCTTGGCCAGCTTGGCAAGGCGCTGCGTGGCGATCACGCCCGCGAGGCCGCGCTTGCGGCCGCGGCACATCAGGTTGGTCATGGCGCCGAGCGAGATGCGCCGTGCTTCCTCGGAGACTTCGCCGGCGGCAGCGGGCGCGAACATCTGCGCCTCGTCGACGACGACGAGCGCCGGATACCACTGCTCGCGCGGGGCATCGAACATGGCGTTGAGGAACTGCGCGGCGCACTTCATCTGCTGGTCGATTTCCAGCTCGTCGAGCGCGAGCACGACCGAGGCGCGGTGCTGGCGGATGCGCGCGCCGAGACGGACGATCTCGGCCTCGCCATAGGCGGCGCCGTCGATCACGACATGGCCGAATTCCTCGGCGAGCGAGACGAAGTCGCCTTCCGGGTCGATCACCACCTGCTGGACGATCCCGGCACTTTCTTCGAGCAGGCGGCGCAGCAGGTGCGACTTTCCGGACCCGGAATTGCCCTGCACCAGCAGGCGGGTCGCCAGAAGTTCCTTGATGTCGATCTCTATCGGCTCCCCGCGCGGGGTTTCGCCGATGACGATGGATGCGCTCACGGGGCGTTCCCTGCCAGTTAGGCACCGGGCGGTGCAAGGCGCGGCCCGGCGTTTTCCATAGGATGAGGTGTCCTGTCGTCGAAACGAGGGTCTGTTTCACGCGGGTGTCACAAAATTACGCAATCGAGGCCGGATGGGACAGCGTCTTTCATCTTCGGCCGAAGTGCCCGCCTTGCGTCTGATCGTGCTGGCGGGGCAACCCAAGCGGGTTGTCGATCCGCTGGCCGAACGGTTCGGGGAAAGCCATCGCAGCCTGATCCCCCTCGCCGGCCAGCCGATGATCGCGCATGTCCTGCGCACGGCCATGGCGCACCCGCGCATCGAGAGCCTCGCGATCTGCATCGAGCGCGAGGCGTTTGCACCGGTGTGGGACGTGCTCACCCGCATGCCGGGCCGGGGCATCGTCGCGCTGGTCGAAGCGCGCGAGCATCTGGCCGACAGCGTGCGCGATGCCGCAAGGGACTGGGACGGGCCGCTGATCGTCACCACCGCCGACCACGCGCTGCTGACGATCGAGGCGATCGATGCCGTGGCCGCAGCTCTCGACAGCGCCGATGCGGCGATAACGCTGGCGCCGCGCGACTGCGTGGAGGCCGCGCACCGCGCCGCGCCGGACCGCTTCCTGACGCTGCGCGACGGTGAGTTTGCCGCCTGCGACATCTACGGCATTGCCGGCCCTGCGGGCATCGATGCGGTCGAGGTCTTCCGGGGCAATCGCGGGTTCGACCGCAGCGGATCGCGGATCTGGCGCGCTGCGGGTATCCTCGGCCTGCTGCTCATGCGCTGCCGCATGCTGACGCTGGCCGCAGCGGCGGAGTTCGCCTCGCGCCGGTTGAAGCTGCGGCTTTCGGCCGTGGTTCTGGACGATGGCAGTCAGGCCATCGATGTCGACGACGACCGCAGCTACGCGGTGGTGCGCGACCTGCTCGAGAACCGGGGCGTGGTCTTCGCGGACGAGAATGGAGTGCAGGATATGGGGCAGGATGTGCGAAGGGTTGCCGGAAGGGCCTGATCTGTAATCGCGCGTTCAGCTTCGATGGGGCAGCCTCCGGGATCGCAATGGGACGAGTCACAAGGAGGATTACCCCAATGCGTATAGCCCCCAAGTATCTGATTGGCGCCGCCGCTCTGACGGCGCTTGGTGCCGGCGTGGCGCAGGCTGCCTCGGCGAAACTGCACAACATGCAGGTCGAAGCGCCCGACGGTTCCGTCGTCGAGGTGCGGTACACCGGCGACGTGGCGCCCCGTGTCCATGTCGTTCCGGTAGAGGCGGTGGCGATGCCCGCCGCTGTTCCGGTCGCCGCCGATCCCTTCGCGCGGATGGCGCGTATCTCGGCGATCATGGATGCGCACATGCAGGCGATGATGCAGCGGGCCGCCGTGCTCCGCCAGCGCGCCGCGCAGATGCAGCAGCAAGCGGTCGCGCACGGACCTGCGCAGGCTGCGCCGGGTCTCACCCTGGTTGGCGACATGCCGCAGGGCATGCACGTGACCTACTATTCCTCGACCACCGACGCGAACGGCTGCACCCGCACGGTGTCCTACAGTTCCGATGGGTCGGGCGAGGCGCCGAAGCTGACGCACGCGGCGTCCGATGGCTGCGAGGCAGTTCAGCCGCAAGACAAGGTCATACCGGCCAAGGTGGAACGACCCGCCGCGAAACCGGAGCATCGTGCGCCGGCGCCTGGCGTGACGGTCTGAGGCGATTTCCGCGCGTCCTTGTGCCCCTTGGGGACGCCGGACAAGGGGGCGGTGCCGATGTCGGTGCCGCCCCTTTTTCATGTCGGCGCGCCGCTTTCTTCAGCCTTTGCCGTGCAGGACGCTCGTCGGGCTGATCCACAAGGTGCGCGGGCGGCGGTGGGCGATCAGCCACTGCCCGTCCTCGCATTGCAGCTTGTCGACGTAGAAGCCGTTGTGATCGAGCCCGGCGGCACTCGTCACCAGCCAGTAGGTGCGCGCAGTGGCGCTATCCGGGCCGGTGAAATCGACGCTGCAGGTGGTGAGGTGGTGGCTGATGAAACCGGGGGAGCCGCCGGCTGGGGCGGGGATCACCGAAGGTGCCGTCATCCATGCCAGGATGGCATCGCGCCCCGAAATCGTCTGGTTGTCCAGTTCGAGCACGCCGGCATGGGTGAAGCATCCCGCATAGGCCTCGGCCTTGCGCGCGTCACCGGCCTGCGTGCAGGCAGCCAAGCGCTGGTGGATCTCCGCCAGCGCCCTGACTTCGGCATCGGTCACTTGAGCGTTTCGAGGTAGTCGATGATCGCCTCGCGCTTGGCGGCATCGGGAACGGCGATGACCATCTTGGTGCCCGGGACCATCTTCATCGGGCTCTTCAGCCAGGTGTCGAGCGCGGCGCGATCCCAGACGATGCCCGATTTCGCGAGCGCCGGGCTGAAGTTGTAGCCGGGAACGTCGCCCGCCTTGCTGCCGTAGATGCCGTAAAGCGTCGGGCCTACGCGGTTCTGGCCGGGTTCGACCGCGTGGCAGGCGCGGCATACCGCGAAAGCCGCCGGCGGCTTGGCCGCAGCGACGGGCGTGGCGGCGACCGGCGTGGGTGCCGGGGGCGTTTCGGCAGCCGGCGTTGCGTTTGGCGTGGGGCTTGCGGAGGCGACGGGGGCCGTCGTTTCCTCGGCAGCGGGCGCCTCGGTGGCGGCTGCCACGGCTTCTGCAGGGGCAGCGGCTTCGGTGGAAGATGCGGCTTCAGGGCTGGCCGTCTCGATGGCCGATGTCGGCGCCTCCTCGCTGGAACTCGATCCGCCGCAGGCAGCCAGCAGCGTGAAGGGCAGGATGGCAGCGATATTCCTGAAATTCATGCGTCTTCCTCCTAGAGGGAGCGGTGCGTATTATATGCGGGCGGCAAAGGGAAGCGGCTGATCCAGCGCAAATTGCCGGTTGCGGAAAATGGACAGGTGCTTGCACGCAGCGAAAATGCGCGGCTGTCCGGGCGAAAACGCTTCCGTGTCGCTACCGTTCAGCCTAGGGCTCGCGCGCCATGACGCCCGCGTCCGAATCCTCTCCCTTCCGGCTGGAACTGGCCGCCACCCTGCGTCTCGCGGGGCCGCTGGCGCTTGCCAACCTGCTGCAGATGGCGGTGTTCGCGACCGACGTGATGTTCGTGGCACGGCTCGGGCAGCAGGCGCTGGCCGCTTCCAGTCTGGCCGTGGCGATCATTGCCGTGCTGATGATGGGACTCAACGGCGTGACGAGCGCCTGCGCGCCGCTGATCGCGGCCGAGCTGGGCCGGCGCAGCAATTCGGTGCGCGAAGTGCGCCGGACCACGCGCATGGCGCTGTGGCTGGCGGTCGGTCTCGGCGTGGCCGGTATCGTGCTGTGCCAGTTCTCGACCGAGTTCATGCTGGCGACCGGGCAGGAGCCGCAGCTCGCGCGGCAGGGCGGCGCGTTCCTGGCGCTGCTGTCGGTCGCGATGGTGCCGATGGCGGTGGCGAACGTGCTGCGCACTTTCGTCTCCGCGCTCGGCCGTCCGGTCTTTGCGACGGCGATCACCGCAGCCTCGATCCTCGTCAATATCGTCGGCGACTATGCCCTCGTCTTCGGCCATTTCGGAATGCCCGCACTGGGGCTGACCGGTGCCGCGCTGGCGAGCATCCTCACTGCCTCGAGCACGGTCGTCGCCTATGTCGCGGCGATTGCCTGGGACCGAAACCTGCGCCGGTTCCGCATCTTCGGGCGCTGGTGGCGCACCGAATGGCAGCGCATGAACCAGATGCTGATGCTCGGCCTGCCGATTTCCGGGACGCTGATTGCCGAGGGCGGGCTGTTCTCCGGCGCGGCCTTCGTCATGGGCCGCGTGGGCGAGGCGCAGCTGGCCGCGCATACCATCGCGCTGCAGATCGGCGCTTTCGCCTTTCAGGTGCCTTTCGGCATCGGGCAGGCCGCGACGATCCGCGTGGGCTATCACTACGGCAGCGGCAATCGCGAGGGCGTGGGCCATGCCGGCTGGGCGGCGATCCTCATCGGCATGGTGTTCATGAGCGTGTCGGCGCTTGCCCTGCTGGTGGCGCCGCGGCTGATCCTGTCCGCCTATATAGACGTCTCGGCGCCCGCCAATGCCGCCATGGTCGGCTATGCGCTGAGCTACCTGTTCGTCTGCGCGATCTTCCAGCTTTCCGACGGTTTGCAGGCGGTCGCCGCGGGCGTGCTGCGCGGCATTCAGGACACGCGCGTGCCGATGATCATCGCGCTGTTCGGCTACTGGCTGGCGGGCTTCGGCACTTCGGTGGTTCTGGGGCTCTACACGCCCGCGGGCGGTGTCGGCGTGTGGATCGGACTCGCCGTGGGCCTCACGGTCGCGGCCCTGCTGCTGCTGGTCCGCTGGCACCGCCGCGACCGGTTCTACCAGCCGGGCGTGACCCTGACTGTCCCGCATCGGGACCGCCTCGTCGCGGACCTGAACCTCAGCTAAATTTTTTGTAGGCGCGGTGCTTGACGGCCATCGGGGGCGGGACCATATCCGCGCCCGTTGGCACTCCCAACCTAAGAGTGCCAATCCAGTTTTTTTGTGTTCGTAGGATATAGGGAGAATCCCATGGCATTCCGTCCGCTGCACGACCGTGTACTCGTGCGCCGCGTTGAGGCCGAAGAAAAGACGGCCGGCGGCATCATCATCCCCGACAGCGCCAAGGAAAAGCCGGCCGAGGGCGAGATCGTCGCTGCCGGCAACGGCGCCGTCATCGACGGCAAGGTTCAGGCTCTCGACGTCAAGGTGGGTGACCGCGTGCTGTTCGGCAAGTGGTCCGGCACCGAAGTCAAGGTCGACGGTGAAGACCTGCTGATCATGAAGGAAAGCGACATCCTCGGCGTCATCGCCTGAGCCCGATCCGCTTTCACGATACTCACGAAATTTAGAAGGAATTCGAAATGGCTGCCAAGGACGTGAAATTTTCGCGCGACGCGCGTGAACGCATCCTCGCCGGTGTCGATACGCTGGCCAACGCGGTAAAGGTCACGCTGGGCCCCAAAGGCCGCAACGTCGTGATCGAAAAGAGCTTCGGCGCTCCCCGCATCACCAAGGACGGTGTCACTGTCGCCAAGGAAATCGAACTCAAGGACAAGTTCGAGAACATGGGCGCCCAGATGCTGCGCGAAGTGGCCTCGAAGGCCAACGACGCAGCCGGTGACGGCACCACCACCGCCACGGTTCTGGCTCAGGCCATCGTGCGCGAAGGCATGAAGTCGGTTGCGGCCGGCATGAACCCGATGGACCTCAAGCGCGGCATCGATCTGGCCGTCACCAAGGTCGTCGAGAACATCGCTGCCCGTTCGCGCGACGTTTCGGACCACTCCGAAATCGCCCAGGTCGGTGTGATCTCGGCCAATGGCGACCGTGAAGTCGGCGAGAAGATCGCCGAGGCCATGGAAAAGGTCGGCAAGGAAGGCGTCATCACCGTGGAAGAGGCCAAGGGGCTCGAATTCGAACTCGATGTCGTCGAAGGCATGCAGTTCGACCGCGGCTACCTCTCGCCGTACTTCGTCACCAACCCCGACAAGATGACGGTCGAGCTCGAGAACCCCTACATTCTCATCCACGAGAAGAAGCTCTCGAACCTGCAGTCGATGCTGCCGATCCTCGAAGCCGTTGTGCAGTCGGGCCGTCCGCTGCTCATCATCGCCGAGGACATCGAGGGTGAGGCTCTGGCCACGCTCGTCGTCAACAAGCTGCGTGGCGGCCTCAAGGTTGCTGCCGTCAAGGCTCCGGGCTTCGGCGACCGCCGCAAGGCCATGCTGGGCGACATCGCTGCCCTGACCGCCGGCGAGATGATCTCCGAAGACCTCGGCATCAAGCTCGAGAACGTCAGCCTGCCGATGCTCGGCGAGGCCAAGAAGGTCACGATCGACAAGGACAACACGACGATCGTCGATGGCGCCGGCTCGGCCGACGACATCAAGGCCCGTGTCGACCAGATCCGTTCGCAGATCGAAGTCACCACCAGCGACTACGACCGCGAAAAGCTGCAGGAACGCCTCGCCAAGCTGGCCGGCGGTGTTGCCGTGATCAAGGTCGGCGGCGCTTCGGAAGTCGAAGTGAAGGAGCGCAAGGACCGCGTCGACGACGCCCTGCACGCTACCCGCGCTGCGGTTGAAGAAGGCATCGTCCCCGGCGGCGGTACCGCTCTGCTCTACGCCACCAAGGCTCTCGAAGGCCTCAAGGGCGAGAACGACGACCAGACCCGCGGTGTCGACATCGTGCGTCAGTCGATCATGGCCCCCGCGCGCCAGATCGCCACGAACGCCGGCTTCGACGGCGCCGTCGTCACCGGCAACCTGCTGCGTGAAGACGACGAGACCCAGGGCTTCAACGCCTCGACCGACGTCTACGAAAACCTCGTCGCCGCCGGCGTGATCGACCCGACCAAGGTCGTTCGCACCGCGCTGCAGGACGCGGCTTCGGTCGCCGGCCTGCTGATCACCACCGAAGCGGCGATCAGCGAGAGCCCGGAAGACAAGCCCGCCATGCCGGCAATGCCCGACATGGGCGGCATGGGTGGCATGGGCGGCATGGGCGGCTTCTAAGCCGACCACGACGTCTGTCCGACGAACATGCGAAGGGCCGGGGAGCGATCCCCGGCCCTTTTGCATTGTATCGGCACCAGGACCGATTCGCGGCGGATCGGGCCCTATTGTGCAGCAGTGAACTTTTGGAATCGGTCCTCTAGGCGACAGGATCGTTCGGTTCCCGGTAATTACCGCAAGCCGCCTGCAATTCGTCGCGCACCACTGGCGTTTTACGACCGGCGCGTTAACCTCACGGGAATAGGGACGAATCTATAAATGGAACTGCATGACCGGGGCAGGTAACCTCTTCACGCGGTGCCGTACTGGCACCAGGCGCTTCATCGGACTGATGGCCATGACGGCTGCTGCGTCACTGACGCCGGCCCAGGCTCAGGCCGAACAAGTCACACCCGTAGCACAGCCGACGCAGCAGGTTGTCGAGGTCCAGAACACCTTCGACTCGCTGTTCGGCACCGAGATGCGCGGCCCGCGCACCTACTCCACGCCGATGGGGCAGCGTCTTGCCACCGTCGCGGAGGCATCGCAGGGCCGCATCGGTGTCGCCGCCGTCGATCTTGCCACGGGCCGGGAAATCGACGTGCTGGGCGATCAGCGCTTTCCCATGGCGAGCACCAGCAAGGTGGCCATCGCGGCAACCTTCCTCGAGGGTGTGGACCAGGGCAAGTGGAGCCTGACCAGCGAATTCCCGCTGCTGATTCCGGTCAGCTCGGCACCGTTCTCGACCCCCGTCGCGCCGGTTCGCCCCGGCGCCTACATGACGGCGGGCCGCCTGATGGAGCTGATGCTCACCCGCTCCAACAATTACGCCACCGATGCCTTGCTCAAGGTCGTGGGCGGACCGACCGCAGTCAACGACTGGGTGCGCCGCGCCGGGATCGAAGGCTGGCACATCGATCGCGACATCGCCACGCTGGTGCGTGACGACGGTGCGCTCGATCCCGCCGAAGTTATCGACAAGCGCGACAGCGCCACGCCGCTGGCGATGGTCAAGCTGCTTACGGGTCTCTACCAGGGCAAGTGGCTGACGCCGTCGAGCCGCAAGATCCTGCTCGATACCATGAGCCGTTGCGTGACCGGCAAGCGCCGCATTCGTGCCGGGCTTCCCCAGGATGTGCAGCTGCTGCACAAGACCGGTTCGCTGCACAACACGTCGAGCGACATCGGTATCGTCGAGACCCCCGATGGGCGCGTCTTTGCCGTTGCCATCTACGTTACCGGACAGGGCAGCCGCCCCGCCCGCGAGGCGCGGATCGCGAGCATCGCCCGCACCATCTATCACGGTTATCTGGCCGAAGGGCCGACATATCACCATACGGCGTCGCGTTGATCCGACGCGGCTGATCGGTCCGGCAATGCCGGGCCGCCCATAAGAAAAGCGCCCCGGACCTTGGTGGTCGGGGCGCTTTTCTTTCTGCCCTTGATGAAAGGGCGGGAAGGGCCGGGACCATCAGGCCCCGGCGCTATCTTCCTCAGTTGGTGCTGGGATCACCGTCGGTGTGATCGGCCATTTCGTTGGCGGCGTCGTTGGCGGCCTTTTCAGCGGCCGAAGCGGCATCGCCGGCGGCGTCGGCAGCGCTGTCTGCGGCATCGCCGGCTGCGTCAGCGGCGTCGTTGGCCGCACCGGCCATCGCGTCGCCTGCGTTGTCCATCGCGTCGCCGGCCTGGGTGGCGTAGGCGCCCATGTCGTCAGCGGCCGAGGAGGCTGCAGCCTCGGTGGTGTTCTCGGTCTTCTCCGAGCAGGCGGCCAGCGAGATGGCGCCAATGGCGGCGGTAGCGATAAGGATCTTGCGCATCTTTCAGTTTTCCCTCGTTGCGAGTGTGATCTTTCGGCGAAACGCCGCGTCGTTTTCTCAGCCCTGTCCGGCTGAGCCCGACGACTAATAGGGTGGACGCGGGGTTTCAAGCATAGGGGCGCTAACGCAGAAAATTGGTGCGGGTTCCCGAAAGTTCAAAAACTCTCGTGCCCTGCTGACGGCCCGCGCCACCGCTGCTAGGGCATGGCCATGGAGCCCAAGCAGCATCTCTACCTCGTCGACGGTTCGGCCTACATTTTCCGCGCCTATCACCGCCTGCCGCCGCTGACCGATCCGGAAGGCACGCCCGTGGGCGCCGTCTACGGCTACACGACGATGCTGTGGAAGCTGGCGGAGGATCTCAACAAGGCCGACGGCCCGACCCACCTTGCCGTGATCCTCGATGCCGGCAGCGAATCGTTTCGCAACGACATCTACGAGGACTACAAGGCGAACCGCCCACCGCCGCCCGAGGACCTCGTTCCCCAGTTTCCGCTCATTCGCGATGCCACCCGCGCCTTCTCGCTGCCGTGCATCGAGGAGCAGGGCTTCGAGGCCGATGACCTGATCGCGTCCTATGCGCGCGAGGCGGCCCGGCAGGGCTGGGACGTGACCATCGTCTCCTCGGACAAGGACCTGATGCAGCTGGTCGGCACCTGCGAGACCGGTGGCGGCAAGGTCGACATGCTCGATACGATGAAGAACCAGCGGATCGACATTCCCGAAGTGGTCGAGAAGTTCGGGGTTCCGCCCGAAAAGGTCGGCGATGTGCTGGCGCTCATGGGCGACTCGGTCGATAACGTGCCCGGCGTCTACGGTGTCGGCCCCAAGACTGCGACCAAGCTGATCCAGGAGCATGGCGATCTGGAAAGCGCGCTGGCGGCGGCTCCGGCGATGAAGAAGTCGAAGCTGCAGGAGCGGCTGATCGAACAGGCCGAGCAGGCCCGGCTTTCCAAGGTGCTCGTCACGCTCAAGGAAGACTGCACGCTCCCGATGGAGCTGGACGACTTCAAGCTTGATGCGATCCCGCCCGAACCGCTCGCGGCGTTCCTCGGCAAGCACGGGTTCACCAGCCTGCTCAAGCGGCTGGAGGGCGGAACCGGCAGCCCGGCGCGCACGACCGATCTCAATCCCGCCAAGCCCGTTACCGCAGCCGCCGGGGCCAGCGAAGGCGCATCGCGCCAGCCGCTGCCGGAGATGCCGGCGGTCGACTATGCCGCCTACGAATGCGTGCAGACCGTCGAGGCGCTCGAACGCTGGGTCGAACGCGCCCATGCCGCGCATATGGTCGCGGTCGATACCGAGACCTCGATGCTCGATGCGATGCAGGCGGACCTCTGCGGCGTCAGCCTCGCACTGGGGCCGAACGATGCCTGCTACATCCCGCTCAGCCACGGCGGGTCGGACATGTTCGCCGAAAAGCCCGATCAGGTTCCGCTCGACAAGGCGATCGCGCTGCTGAAGCCGCTGCTGGAAAGCGATGCGGTGCTCAAGGTCGGGCAGAACATCAAGTACGATCTCAATGTCCTTGCCCGCCACGGCATCGATGTAGCGCCGATCGACGATACCATGGTCGTGAGCTTCGATCTCGATGCCGGTCGCCAGATCGACGGGATCGGCGGCGGGCACGGCATGGACGAGCTTTCCGAACGCCACTTCGGCCACAAGCCGATGGCCTTCAAGGACGTGTGCGGCACCGGCAAGAAGGCGATCCCCTTCGGCGAAGTCCCGCTCGACAAGGCAACGCAGTATGCGGCCGAGGACGCCGACATTACCTGGCGTCTTCACACGGTGCACAAGCCGCGCCTGAGCGACGAGGGCGGTACGCGCATCTATGAACGCGTGGATCGCCCGCTGATCCCGGTCGTGGCGGCGATGGAACGCCACGGCATCAAGGTCGACCGCGACCGGCTGGCGCATCTGTCCAGCCGCTTCGCTGAAGAGATCGGGGTGCTGGAGACACAGATCCACGAAACGGCGGGGCAGGAATTCACGGTCGGCAGCCCCAAGCAGCTCGGCGAGATCCTGTTCGACAAGCTCGGCTACAAGGGCGGCAAGAAGGGCAAGTCGGGCCAGTATTCGACCGACCAGTCCGTGCTCGAGCGGCTCGCCGGCGAAGGCGCGGAAGTCGCGACCAAGGTCCTCGAATGGCGCCAGCTTTCCAAGCTGCGCTCGACTTACACAGAAGCGCTGCAGGCGGCGATCAATCCGCAGACCCAGCGCGTCCACACCAGCTACTCGCTGGTCGGTGCACAGACCGGGCGCCTTTCGTCGACCGAGCCCAACCTGCAGAACATTCCGATCCGCACCGAAATCGGCCGCGAAATCCGCGAATGCTTTGTCGCCGAACCGGGCAATGTCCTGCTTTCGGCCGACTACTCGCAGATCGAGCTGCGCCTTGCCGCGCACATGGCCGATGTGCCGAGCCTCAAGGAAGCCTTCGCCAATGGCGAGGACATTCACGCGCGCACCGCGACCGAGATGTTCGGCACGGTCGACCGCGATACGCGCGGACGCGCCAAGACGATCAACTTCGCCATCCTCTACGGCATTTCGCGCTGGGGCCTCGCGGGCCGGCTCGGCGTCGATCCGGACGAGGCGCAGGCGATGATCGACCGCTACTTCGAGCGCTTTCCCGGCATCCAGAAGTACATCGTCCACACGCTCGAGCAGGTGCGTGAGCGCGGCTATTCGGAAACGCTGTTCGGCCGCAAGACCTGGTTCCCGCGCATTACCTCCAAGAACGGGGCCGAGCGGCAGGGCAGCGAGCGCGCCGCGATCAACGCGCCGATCCAGGGGACCAGCGCCGACATCATCAAGCGCGCGATGGCCCGGATGGGCCCGGCGCTCGCCGATGCCGGACTGCCCGACGTCAAGATGCTGCTGCAGGTGCACGACGAACTCGTGTTCGAACTGCCCGAAGGCGATGTCGCGGCGGCTTCTCCGGTGATCGAGCGAGTCATGGCCGAAGCCGCGCAGCCCGCGGTGACGCTCGACGTGCCGCTGGGGGTCGAGATCGGCTCCGGTCTCAGCTGGGGTGCCGCGCACTAGCGCAAAAAAATGGCTCTGGCGGAACTTGTTGCAATGCAGCATAGTTCTCTATCCATGCTGGACCTCTTGAGACAGTTGACCGGCGAGCTGCCCAGCTGGCTGGAGCAGACGATCGTCGGTGTCGTCATCGCCGCAATTGCGGTGATCCTTGCGCTCGTCGTGCATCGCATCCTGTTCCACATGCTCAAGCGCTTCGCCAAGGCGAGCCAGAGCGAATCCGACAATCTCGTCGTCAAGCGGCTGGTGCGGCCGACACGCTGGGCGCTGATCGCGCTCGCGGTGGTCCTTGCCGCGCGCGAGACGCCCGCGCTCGACGCCATATGGTCGCGGATCGGCAGCATCGTCATGCCAGCGCTGATCGGCTGGATGGCGGTGGCGATCCTCAATGCCTTCGTCGAAGCGATGATCCTGCGCAACGACATCTCGATGGCAGACAATCGCCGCAATCGACGGCGGCGCACGCGGCTGTCGATCTTCGGGCGCATTGCCACGTTCCTGATCGTGTTCGTCACGATCGGCCTGATGATGCTCTCGATCCCCGGCGTGCGCGACATCGGCGTGACGTTGGTGGCTTCGGCAGGTCTTGCCGGTCTCGCCGTCGGCGCCGCCGCGCAGCCTGCGCTCAAGTCGCTGATTGCCGGTTTTCAGATGGCGCTGACCGAGCCGGTGGTGATCGGCGATGCCGTGATCGTCGGCGGCGAATGGGGCTGGATCGAGGAAATCCGCACGACTTACGTGGTGGTGAAAGTCTGGGATGAGCGGCGGCTGGTCGTGCCCACCAGCAAATTTCTCGACGAGATATTCCAGAACTGGACCAAGACGACATCGCAGCTGCTGGGCACGGTGATGTTCTATGTCGATCCGCACACCAAGCTCGAGCCGATCCGCCAGAAGTTCTACGAACTGGTCGAAAGCAACGAGCGGTGGGACCAGCGCGTGAAGCACATGCAGGTCACCGAGCTGACCCGCGATGCCATCGAAGTGCGCTTTCTGATGACGGCCCGCGATTCCCCGACGCTGTTCGATCTGCGCTGCGACATTCGCGAGGCGCTGATCCAGTGGGTCGCGGAAAAGATGCCCGAAGCCATCGTGCGCAGCCGCATGCTGCCGATGGGCCCGGTGGACATCAACGGGATCGGCCCGGTTTCCGGCGACGTCATGGCGCAGATGGACGGCGGTTCGGCGGGTGAGGGAGGCCGGCAGGCCGCTGCCCACGGGTGACTCCTGTGTGTCGCGCGGCCGGTTACGGTTGAATATCGGCGGCGCGACCATACGATAGGCGCCATGGCCGATTGGATAGAACAGTTTACCGGGGCAATTCCCGCCTGGACCGAACAGCTCATTATTGCCGGTGTCGCCGCAGTGGTCGGGATCGCCATTGCCCTGATTGCGCACCGCATCCTCTTTCGTGTGCTGCGCAAGGTGGCGCATTCGAGCGAGAGCGAAGCCGACGACATTCTGGTGAAGCGGCTGGCCCGCCCCGCGCGCTATTCCTTCGTCGCGCTGGGGATTGCCTATGCTGCGCGCGAGACGCCGGCGCTGGACGTGGCATGGGGCAAGATCTCGGGCTTCGTCATGCCGGCGCTGCTCGGCTGGATCGTGCTGGCGCTGATGCACAGCTTCGTCGATGCCATGATGCTGCGCACCGATGTCTCGGTGATCGACAACCGCAATGCCCGGCGGCGGCGCACGCGGCTCGCCATTCTCAGCCGCATCGGCACGTTCGTCATCGTCTTCGTGACCGTGGCGCTGATGCTCTTTGCCATTCCGGGCGTGCGCCAGATCGGCATCACCCTGATGGCCTCCGCCGGTCTCGCCGCTCTGGCCGTCGGCGCCGCGGCGCAGCCCGCGCTCAAGGCGCTGATCGGCGGTTTCCAGATGGCCCTCACCGAACCGATTTCGATCGACGACGTGGTGATCGTCGATGGCGAGTGGGGCCGCATCGAGGATATCCGCACGACCTACGTGATCGTGAAGGTCTGGGACGAGCGCCGGCTCGTGGTTCCGTCGAACAAGTTTCTCGAAAACACCTTCCAGAACTGGACCAAGACCAGTTCGGAGCTGACCGGCACGGTCTTCCTCTATCTCGATCACGCTACCGACATCGGCCCGCTGCGGACCGAGTTCGAGCGGCAGGTGACGACCGATCCGCGCTGGGATCACCGCGCGCAGAACGTCACGATCACCGGCATGAACAACGAGACGCTCGAAGTGCGGCTGCTGATGACCGCTGCCAATTCCGGCGACCTTTGGGATCTGCGCTGCGCCATGCGTGAAAAGATGCTCGACTGGATCCGCCGCACCATGCCCGAAGCGCTGGTCCGCCGCCGCACCTTGCCGGTCGCGCCGGTCGAACTCGCCCCGAGCGCGGGCATGGTCGAAATGGTGACGTCGGGCGTGGCCGCCAACGACGAGGATGATCACCGCCCCGTCTGATGGCGTCGGCGGTCGTGGGCGTCAGATCGTGTCGGAAACGATGCGGTCGCGGCCACCCTGCTTGGCCGCATAGAGCAGCCGGTCGACGCCCGCGAGAAAGTCGCGCGAGGATGCTTCTGCCGTCGGCTTGGTCGTACCCACGCCGATGCTGGCGGTGACCAGGTCGCCGCAAGGCGAACTTGCGTGCGGGATCTGCAGCTCAGCAATCACTTCACGGCATCGCTCTGCCAGGTACAGGGCGGCTTCGGCGTCGGTTTCGGGCAGCAGGATCACGAATTCCTCACCGCCGAAGCGCGCAATCACGTCGCGCGGCCGCCGTCCGGCCTTTCCGAGCGCAGCGGCCACGCGGATCAGGCATTCGTCGCCGGCGATGTGGCCGTAGCTGTCGTTGAACTGCTTGAAGTGGTCGAGGTCGATGAGGATGGCCGACAGCGTCGTGCCGTAGCGGCAGGCGGCCTTCCACTCGGTCTTGAGCTGCCTGTCGAACAGGCGCCGGTTGGACGCGCCGGTCAGGCCGTCCTCGAACGAGAGGGCCTCGAGCCGCCGCTGCATGTCGAGCAGTTCCTGCTCGGACTTCTTGCGCTCGGTAATGTCGAACATGAAGCCGACGAGGCTCTCCACTTCGCCGTTCTCATCGCGCACGACATGGACCACGTCGCGGATCCAGACATAGCCGTTGTCGCGAGTCAGAGCGCGGTAGTCCGCCTCGTGATCGACGCCCGCCATCGACTGCGACACGCAGAAGTCGACCACGCGCTGGCGGTCGTCCTCGTGCATCCGCGCAGCCCAGTCGTCCACGGTCTTCCAGCTGTCCTGCGGCCAGCCCAGCAGCGGTTCGATCTGCGGGCCGATATAGGCGAAGGTCATCGTGGCCCAGTCGATCCGCCAGGGGATAGCCAGCGTCGATTCGAGCAGCGTGCGGTACACGTCCGGATCGAAGTCGAACGCGCTTTCGCTCTCCTCGCGCGCGGGCGCGCCGCCGGCAGCCGGCTTGTCCATGAAGATGTCCCCCTGTCTTGCGCACCTGCGGTCCCGGTCGTCAGGCAGAATGCGCAAACTCATTGATTCTTAGGGAAACCTTTGAGGAGAGTGGGCGAAAAGTGCAAGTGGCCATTCGCGTAGCCCGAGGGGAGGCGCTCGATGAATCAGTTCAAAAAGCGGCGCAGGGCCGAAAGAACTGCTTCGGGGGCCTCCTCGGGAATGAAGTGGCCGCTCTGCACGGGCGCGAACTGCACATCGCGGCACCAGTCGGACCAGATCCGGCGCACGTCGTAGCATTTGCCGACCACGCCCAGCTCTCCCCACATGAACAGTGTCGGGCACGATATCCGTTTGCCGTTGGCCCGGTCCTCCGCGTCATGGGTGCGGTCGATATGGAATCCCGTGCGGAAGCACTCGCACATGGCCGCCACGGCCTCGGGGCGCGACGCCAGCGCGATGTACGTTTCCAGCGCTCCGGGGTGATAGTCCACCGGCCGGTCCGAAAGACCGGTCAACAGCCGATTCATGAAACCGCGTGGATCGCCCGCAATCAGGTTTTCGGGCTCGGGATGCGGTTGGGTCAGGAAAGTGAAATAGAAGTAGTCCTGCGCGCTCTGCGCGGTGATCTCGTCGTAGAAGTCGAGCGTGGGCACGATGTCCATGACGACCAGGCGCGAGACCGCCTCGGGATGATCCAGCGTGAGGCGGCGCGCGACGCGGGCGCCACGGTCGTGGCCGACCAGTGCGAAGCGTTCGTGTCCGAGCGACCGCATCACCGCCAGTTGCTCGGCAGCCATTGTGCGCTTGGTATAGGCTTCCGGGTCCATATCGCGTGCGGGCTTGTGCGAGTCGCCGCGACCGCGCAGATCGGTGAGTACGACGCTGTACTCGCGGGCCAGTTCGCGGGCCTGATGGTGCCAGCACAAATGCGTCTGCGGATCGCCGTGCAGCATCAGCAGCGGCGGGCCATCGCCAGCGGTCAGCGTCAGGATCTCCCCATCCGGTCCGGGCACCATGCGCCGTTCGAACTCGGGCAGGAGTTCGGCATCCATCCGTTCAGAGAGTGTCACGCAGCCAGTCCTTGTAGTCCGCGATCGCGGCTTCGTTGCGCCGGTAGTAGGACCAGCGGCCGACCTTCTCGGCCTGTACGAACCCGGCGCCGCGCAGCAGCTCGAGATGCCGGCTGACGGTGGGCTGAGCCATCTCCAGCTTGTCGGTCAGCAGCGTTACGCAAACGCCGATTTCCTCGGGCGGGCCGGTCACCTGGTGCGAGAAGTGGGCCTGCGGCTCGGACAGCCATTGCAGGATGGACTGGCGTACTTCGCTTGCCAGCGCTTTCGATTGGGCAACGCGATCTGTCATGTGGACGCAAATAGATCGTTAAATAGCTATATGTCAATGCGAGGTGAGGCAGGCGGTTGCCCATACGAAAAAGCCCGGCCTTTGCGGGGCCGGGCTCTTCCTTGTTTCAGGCGCTGCGGATGTCAGTCGCCGTGCTTCTTCTCGCGCGTGGATTCCACCATGCCCGGAGTGATGAAGCCGATCGGGGTGACTTCCATGGCGCGCTTCTTCAGTTCGCCCTTCATCTTCTGGTATTCGGCTTCCATTTCCGCCGACACCGTGGCGCGGCTGTCTTCGAGGGCTTCCTCGAAGTCGGCCATGGTCACCGATTCCACGTTCGCGCCGCCCTTGCGGATGGCGATGAGGCCGGCGCGGCGGACCACGTCTTCCAGATCGGCGCCAGTGAAGCGCTCGGTGCGGTCGGCGATGGTGCCGAGCTGGACATCGTCGGCCAGCGGCATCTTGGACGTGTGAATGCCCAGGATGTGCTCACGGCCTGCGGTGTCGGGCGTGCCGACGTAGACCAGCTCGTCGAAGCGGCCGGGGCGCAGCAACGCGGGATCGACCAGCGCCGGGCGGTTGGTCGCGCCGACGAGAACGACGGACTGCAGTTCTTCCATGCCGTCCATCTCGGCGAGGATCGTGTTGACCACGCGGGCGGTCACCTGCGGTTCGCCCATGCCGCCGCCCGAACCGCGCGCCGGAACGAGGCTGTCGATCTCGTCGATGAAGATCACGCAGGGCGCGACCTGACGCGCGCGGGCGAAGAGGCGGGCGATCTGCTGTTCGCTCTCGCCGTACCACTTGCTGAGCAGGTCCGAGGACTTGATCGAGATGAAGTTCGCCTCGGCTTCCTTGGCCACGGCCTTGGCCAGCAGCGTCTTGCCGGTGCCCGGCGGGCCATAGAGCAGGAAGCCCTTGGCGGGGCGAATGCCGATCTTGTGGAAGGATTCGGGGTTCTTCAGCGGCAGCTCGATGCCTTCCTTCAGCTTGAGCTGCGCATCGTCGAGCCCGCCGATGTCGGCCCAGCCGATGTTCGGCACCTGCACCATGACTTCGCGCATGGCGGAGGGCTGCACGCGCTTGAGCGCTTCGATGAAATCCTCGCGCGTGACCGAGAGGTTCTCGAGCACTTCGGGCGGGATCGTGCGCTCTTCCAGATCGATCTGCGGCATGATCCGGCGCACCGCCTCGATCGCTGCTTCGCGCGATAGCGCGGCAATGTCGGCGCCGACGAAGCCGTGCGTGGTGCGGGCGAGCTCCTTGAGGTCGACCTTGTCGCCGAGCGGCATGCCGCGGGTGTGGATCGAGAGAATTTCGCGGCGGCCGCTTTCGTCGGGCACGCCGATCACGATCTCGCGGTCGAAGCGGCCCGGGCGGCGCAGCGCCTCGTCGATGGCTTCGGGCCGGTTGGTGGCGGCGATGACGACTACGTGCGCGCGGCTGTCGATCCCGTCCATCAGTGTCAGCAGCTGGGCGACGAGGCGCTTCTCGGCCTCGCCGTGCACCTGATCGCGTTTCGGCGCGATCGAATCGATCTCGTCGATGAAGACGATGGCGGGTGCCGCCTTGGTTGCTTCCTCGAAGACCTCGCGCAGCGCCTTTTCGCTCTCGCCATAGCCCGAGCCCATGATCTCGGGGCCGTTGATCGAGAAGAAGTTGGCCTCGCTCTCGTTGGCGACGGCCTGTGCCAGACGGGTCTTGCCGGTTCCCGGCGGACCGTGGAGCAGCACGCCCTTGGGCGGGGCGACGCCGAGGCGCGTGAATAGCTCGGGGTAGCGCAGCGGCAGCTCCACCATTTCGCGCAGCTGGCGGATGGTATCGCTCATGCCGCCGACGTCGTCGTAATTGACGTCGCCGCGCGCGTCCTGCGCTTCCTCGAAGGTCTCGCGCAGTTCGACTTCGGTGTTCTCGTCGATGTGGACGATGCCGCGCGGGGTGGTCGAGACGACGTTGAGGCGGATCTGCGTCAGCGCATAGGCGGGCGCGTTGAACATGCGGCGCAGCTGCGGCGGAATGTCCGCGACCTGCTGCTGGCCGGTGGTGGCGACGAGATCGCCCTGCACCATCGGCCGGGCAAAGAAGTTGCGCTTGAGCGCAATGGTCGGGCCCTGCAGGCGCATATCCTTCTGTCCCGGCGCAAAGACCACGCGCTGGGCCGGTCGCGATTCGGCCTTGCGGACCGTGACGTGATCGCCCGATCCGACTTCGGCATTGCCGCGCTGCAGACCGTCGAGACGGATGACCGCGAGGCTTTCGTCCTCGGGATAGGCGAGCACGGCGCGCGCGACCGTGACGGACTTGCCGGTGATCTCCAGCACATCGCCCTCCATCGCACCGATGCTGGCGAGCGATTCGCGCGACATGCGGGCGATGCCCTGGCCGCTTTCCTCCTGCCTTGCAGCTGCGACCTGCAGCTTGACCGTGCGATCTTCTACCTGGGTATCACCGTCCGCCATGTCGTTCCTTTTCATGCGGGTGTGCCGGTCGGCCCGCGTTCGTGGCACCGCCAGCACCTTGCGATTCAGGAACTAGGTATCGCCGAACGCGATTTCAAACCGCCTCGTGGTCGACAGGAAAGGCATGCCGGGACGGATTGCGGGCAAGAAAAAAGGCCCGGTCGTTGCCGACTGGGCCATGGAAGTTTTGGGAGAGGATGCCTGAAAGGCAGCTTCTGTATGACTCTGTTCCTGATTTTGTGCAAGTGCGAAATGGAAGGTTAGCATTGCGAAAAACGCAACATTAGTTGCAAGGAAGCAAATTATACCGGCAAATGACACCGTAAGCCCTAGAAAACCGCCAATTTGAAACCTGACTCGGTTTTAAGTTGTGTCACACTCAAGGGCCGCAGTTCCCTGCCGCAGCCGCTTTGTGTCGCGTTGCCTGCTGCACCGCGCAATTTACTTACCTTGCTGAGTAAATGCGCCAAGAATTCAACCGCATAGGAAAACGGCGCGAATCCGGTTTCCCGAACTCGCGCCGTAACGTTGTCGTTGCCGAAGCGAATCAGTGCGCGAGAAGCAGCGCCGGCGCGTTGGCTTCGTCGAGGAAGTAGGCGGTGACGCCGCCGAACAGGAACTCGCGCATGCGGCTCTTGCCGTAGGCGCCCATGACCAGCAGTTCGGCATGCGCCTGGGTCACGGCAATGGCGAGCGTCTCTTCGGTCGAGCCGCGGCGCTCGTGCTCCTCGTATTCGGCATGGATGCCGTGGCGCGAGAGATAGCGCAGCGCATCGGTCGCCGGGAAACCGCCCGGCTTCTCGATCACCGAGATCACCTTGACCATCTGGCAGCTCTGCAGCAGCGGCACCGAAGCGCGCAGCGCGGCTGCCGACTGTTCACCGCCGTCCCAGGCGATGCAGGCGCGGCGGATCGGCATCTGCAGCGGTGTATTGTCGGGCAGCGCGAGAACCGGGGCACGCGAAACCAGCGCAAGTTCACCCGCCAGGCCGCCCGAGCGCGACACGATCACGAGGTCCGAAAGCCGGGCGGCATTGGCCAGCGCGCTCACCGGGTCGTCTTCGCTGCGCAGGACATCGAACGGCACGTCGTCGCGTGCCATGCGCGTCTCGATGTCGGAGGCGGCGGCATCGTCCTCGCCGCGGGCTTCCTCCAGCGCATCGGAAATGACGTAGCTGCCGCCCATCGGGTCCATGGCGATGTAGCGCGTGACCGGGGTATCGACGAGCACACTGACGTGACCGCCGAACTGGCGGGCCAGATCGAGCGCGGTGTCGATGCGGGCATCGTTGCCCGGTTTGCGGTCGGCATTGACGAGAATCGAGCGCATGACGTTTTTCTCCCTCTGAGACAGCGAAGGTACTGATTGGCGTGGCGATGGCCATGACAAAGATCAACCATCGCCGCTTCCCTGTAGTCGCGTGGCTTTAGTCGCGCGGCTTTTCCGGCGGATCAATCCCCCGGCGCGTCGATCTCCAGCCGGGCGGCGCGGGCGAAGAGGTCGAGGATGACCGGATCGCGCTCGCGGGTGCGGATGGCCGCTTCGAAGTGAACGCTCTGCCGGGGCCGGGGGAGCACCTCGCGCAGGACGCCCGACGCCAGATGCTCGCGGATCATGGTTTCGGGGAGCACCGCGGCGCCGGTGCCGTTGGCGACGATTTCGATCAGCGTACGCACGTTGTTGCAGGTGTGCAGCGCGCGCGGGGAAATCCCATGGCTCTCCAGCGTGGCCAGCGTCACGGCGTGGAGCGGCGAATGGTCGGGCAGCGACCAGACCGGCAGCGGCGTCGCGAATCCGCCGGCCTCTGCCACGGTAGCCCCGGCGGCCCAGACCAGCTCGACCGAGCCGATCGGCGCGGTGCGCATGCCCGGGCTGGCGACGGGTCCGGCGAGAAAGACGATATCGCGCGTGCCCGAGAGCAGCTGCTGCAAGAGGCGTGCGGTGAGGTCGAGTTCGATCTCCATCGTCACGCCCGGCCGCTCGCGCTCGATCGTCTGGATGAAGGCGGGCAGGCAACTGGCCGCGGCGATCTCGCCCGAGCCGATGCGCACGGTGCCGGTGGCGCCGGCATGGTCGCTCGCTTCGAGCAGGACCTGTTCGAGCCCCCGGCACAGCGGCTCGCTTGCCTGGACGAGCCGCCTTCCGCGCGCGGTGAGCACCATGCGCCGCCCCTCGCGCTGGAACAGGGCGATCCCCAACTGTTGTTCGATCTCGCGCACCCGCGCCGAGATCGCCGACTGGGTGGTGTTGAGGCGCTGTGCTGCCGCGGCGAAAGTGCCGAGGCGTTCGATCCACATCAGCGTTTCGAGGTGAAAGAGGGCGATACGTTTCATCGCCATTCCTTATGGAATTCGATAAAAAATAATCGCTATTCGTAATCAAAGACTGTGTCTAGCTATGAGCGGAAACCGGAAGGGAGACTCATGAACAAGCTCTATCCCAGCGCAGAAGCCGCGCTCGACGGCCTGCTGAAGGACGGCCTGCTGATCGCCAGCGGCGGCTTCGGCCTTTGCGGCCTGCCCGAACGCCTG
The DNA here is from genome assembly GCA_965140495.1 of uncultured Novosphingobium sp. GTDB lineage: Bacteria > Pseudomonadota > Alphaproteobacteria > Sphingomonadales > Sphingomonadaceae > Novosphingobium. The sequence goes on from OZ223239.1 coordinate 564,589, forward strand.
CTCGACGCCGTTCGCGATTCGGGGGTCAAGGACCTGACCTTCGCCTCGAACAACGCCGGCATCGACAACGAAGGCATCGGCAAGCTGCTGCGCACCAAGCAGGTGAAGAAGATGATCTCGTCCTACGTCGGCGAGAACAAGGAGTTCGAACGCCAGTTCCTCTCCGGTGAGCTGGAAGTCGAGTTCTGTCCGCAGGGCACGCTGGCCGAGCGTATGCGCGCCGGCGGTGCGGGCATCCCCGGCTTCTACACCAAGACCGGCGTCGGCACCCAGATTGCCGAGGGCAAGGAGACCAAGGTTTTCGACGGACAGGAGTATGTCCTCGAACGCGGCATCTTCGCCGATCTGGCACTGGTGAAGGCGTGGAAGGCGGACGAGAGCGGCAACATCGTGTTCCGCAAGACTGCGCGCAACTTCAACGTGCCCGCCGCCACCTGCGGCAAGGTCTGCATCGTCGAAGTGGAAGAGATCGTGCCGACCGGCTCGCTCGATCCCGATCACATCCACCTGCCCGGCGTCTACGTCCAGCGGCTGGTGCTGGGCGCGCCCTACGACAAGAAGATCGAATTCGTGACCACGCGCGAGAGGGAGTCGGCCTGATGTCCGAAGCAACCAAGAAGGGCTGGAACCGCAACGAAATGGCCGCGCGCGCGGCGAAGGAACTGCAGGACGGGTTCTACGTGAACCTCGGCATCGGCATTCCGACGCTGGTGGCGAACTACGTGCCCGAAGGCGTCCACGTCACGCTGCAGTCGGAAAACGGCATGCTCGGCATCGGCCCGTTCCCCTATGAGGGCGAGGAAGACGCCGACCTCATCAACGCCGGCAAGCAGACGGTCAGCGAACTGCCGCAGACCGCTTTCTTCGACAGCGCCACCAGCTTTGCCATGATCCGCGGCGGTCACATCGACCTCGCCGTGCTGGGCGCGATGGAAGTGGCCGAGAACGGCGACATCGCCAACTGGATGATCCCGGGCAAGATGATCAAGGGCATGGGCGGCGCGATGGACCTTGTCGCCGGCGTGAAGAAGATCATCGTCGTCATGGAGCACACCTCCAAGAGCGGCGATCCCAAGTTCATTCCCGAATGCACGCTGCCGCTAACCGGCAAGAACGTGGTCGACATGATCGTGACCGACCTGTGCGTCTTTCAGCGCCCCGATCACGACAGCCCGTTCAAGCTGGTCGAACTGGCCCCCGGCGTCACCGCCGAGGAAGTCGCGGCCAAGACCACCGCGCACTACGTGAGCTGACCCTTCGACAGGCTCAGGGTGAGCGGGGCTGGTAAAAGGCCTCCGCTCGTGCTGAGCTTGTCGAAGCACGCTTTCGGCACCGGGCTGAAACGGTGCAGGAAAGGGCGCGCGAATGAAAGTCCTGCTGACAGGCTCTTCCGGCTGGCTCGGCAGGCACCTTGCGCCGCTGCTGCAATCGCGCGGGCATGAGGTCGTCGGGCTCGATGTCGCGCCCGGTGCGCATACCCGTGTGCTCGGTTCGGTCGCCGACCGGGATCTCGTGTTCCAGACGGTCTCGCACTACGGAATCGAGGCGATCGTCCACGCGGGCGCGCTGCACAAGCCCGACATCGTCCGCTTCCCGCGCCAGACCTTCATCGACGTCAACACCAGCGGCACGCTCAACCTGCTCGAAGCGGCGGTGGAGGCGGGGCATCCGCGCTTCGTCTTCACCTCCACCACCTCGCTCATGGTGCGGGCCGATGTGCGCGCCGGGGCGGGCGAGGCCGGGGCCTGGTGGATGGACGAGGCGTTCGGTCCGCTCGAACCGCGCAACATCTATGGCGTCACCAAGCTTGCCGCCGAGAACCTGTGCCGGCTGGTTTCGCGCGAAAGCGGCATGGCCGTCGCGATCCTGCGCACCGGGCGCTTCTTTCCCGAGGACGACGATACCCACGCCGTGCCCTCGGGGCCGAACCTCAAGGCCAACGAATTCCTCAACCGGCGGCTGACCGTGGGCGACGCGGCGCTGGCGCATCTCGCCGCGCTGGAGCGGATCGGGGGCTGCGAGACCTTCGTCCTCTCCGCCCCGCCGCCCTTCGCGCGCGAGGATGCGGTGGCGCTTGCCGACGATGCCCGCGCGGTGATCGCCCGGCGCTTTCCCGAGGCGGCGGAACTCTATGACCGGCAGGGCTGGGTGCTGCCCGAGCGGATCGAGCGGGTCTACGATCCGGGCAAAGCCGAACGGCTGCTGGGCTGGCGCGCGGAGACCGACTTCGCGGCAATCCTTGCGGCGCTGCGCGAGGGCAGTGGACTACCCTTCGCGCACGATCCCGACTGGCTTTCGCCGGTGCTCTCGGCATCGCCCTGACGCGCAGGCGGCGTCTTGCCGTGGTCATGCCGGCGGCCCATACTCCCGCCAAACAGCACGGGAGAATCCGAGTAATGACCGACATTTCCGCCATTCCGCTGACCCGCATCGACGGCGCGTCCGACAGCCTTGCCGAGCACAAGGGCAATGTTCTGCTGGTCGTGAACGTCGCCAGCAAGTGCGGCCTGACGCCGCAGTACGAAGGGCTGGAAAAGCTCTACGGCGAATACAAGGACAAGGGTTTCGAGGTCCTCGGTTTCCCGGCCAACGATTTCGGTGCGCAGGAGCCGGGCACGCATGAAGAAATCATGGAGTTCTGCTCGGTCAATTACGGCGTGTCCTTCCCGCTCTTCGCCAAGGCCGACGTCACCGGCGAGGGCAAGCAGCCGCTCTATGCCGAACTGACCAAGGCCCAGCCCGAAAAGGTCGGCCCGGCCGAGGAATTCCGCGAGCGGCTCAAGGGCTACGGCATGACCCCGACCGAGGACCCCGAAGTGCTCTGGAACTTCGAGAAGTTCCTGATCGCCAAGGACGGCACCGTCGCCGGCCGTTTCGCGCCCGGTATCGAGCCGAATTCGCCCGAACTCGTCGGCGCGATCGAAGCGGAACTCGCCAAGTAAGGTTCGGAATGCCCGGCGCCGTCTTCGGACCGATCCTGACCGCGCTGGCTCTGGGCGTCGTCCTGACGCTGCTCGCGCGCTATGTGCAGCGCGGGCGGCGGCAGGTGAGTGCCTTGCGCCAGACGGCGGACCCGGCGGTTCGGCGCCGGTTTTTCGAACGCAAGATCGGGCGGCAGGCGCTGATCATGCTGGTGATGCCGGGACTGGCGCTGCTGCTGACCGGCAATCTCCTCCGGGCCCTGCACCCCGGCGCCGAGATCGCCGCGCTATCCGCAACCGCGACGCAGTGGCTGGGGTTGCGGGCCGGAGACCTGACGCAGGCGTTGCTGTCGCCCTGGCTGCTGGCCGAACTGGCGGTGCTGATCGTCGCTATCGAGGCGCTGCCTCTGCTGCTGCGCTCGCGCAAGGTGATCGTGGCGGGCAACTTCGCCGTCCTGCGTCCGCGCAACGGGCCCGAACTGGGTTGGGCCCTGCTGCTGGCGATTGTCGCCGGCATCGGCGAGGAACTGCTGTTTCGCGGTTTCCTGCCCTACGCATTTGCGGATCTGGGCGTCCCGCTTCCGGCGGCTTTCTTGCTGCCTGTCGCGATTTTCGGTCTATGCCATCTCTATCAGGGGCCGGTCGGCGTGATTGCGACCACTCTGGCGGGGTTGCTGCTCACGGCGCTCTACCTGATCAGCGGCAGTCTGTTGGTCGCCATGGCCGTCCATGTCGCGATCGACGTGATCGGGCTGGTGATCCGCCCTGCGGTCGGACTGGCACTCACCCGCGTGCTGTCGAGCCCAGCCTAGGTCCGGCTTCAGCCCTCGCCGGTTTCCACCGGCCGTGCGGGATCGCTGATCCACTCGCTCCACGAGCCGGGATAGAGCCGGGCGCCGGGCAGTCCGGCAATCTCCATGGCCAGCGCATTGTGGCAGGCCGTAACCCCCGAACCGCAACTCAGCATCGCCGGTTTGCCCTCGAGCAAAGCGGTGAAGTCCTTGGCCAGATCCTGCGCCGGGCGGAAGCGGCCCTCGTCGTCGAGATTATCGCGGAAGCAGCGGTTGCGCGCGCCGGGAATATGGCCGGCGACCGGATCGATCGGGTTGGGATCGCCGCGAAAGCGCGTGGGATCGCGCGCGTCCAGCACGAGCGCATCGCCGGTGCCGATATTGGCGAGCACGTCACCGGCATCGACGGGCGTTGCGACCAGCGGATCGCCCGCCTCGAAATCCCCTGTCGGCGCAGGCCCGGGCATGGAGTGTTCGAGCGGCAGGCCTGCCGCGATCCACGCAGGCTTGCCGCCATCGAGCACCGCCACTTGGGCATGTCCCAGCCAGCGCAGCAGCCACCAGGCGCGTGCGGCCCAGGCACCGCCGTTGCTGTCGTAGGCCACGACCTGCTGCCCCTTGCGCAGGCCCTGCGCGCGCAACCAGGCCGCCAGCGCGACCGGTGCCGGTAGCGGATGGCGCCCGTTGGACCCGTCCGGCGGGCTGGCAAGGTCATTGTCGAGATGCGCATGGCGTGCGCCGGGCAAGTGCCCTTCGGCGTAGATCGCCGGCCCCTTGTCGGGCGCGCCCAGTTCGAATTCGCAATCGAGCAGCAGCACGTCGCGTCCCGAGGCGAGCAGCGCCTGCAGATCGCTTACCGAGATCAGTGTTTCGAATGCCATGTGCGGCGTCCTTAGCCCAGAAGCGATTCGATCTCGTCGATCGTCTCGCCGAACCCCCTGATCAGATCGCGGTACGGCTCGGGCTTGGTCATGTCGAGTCCGGCGCGCTGGAGAATGTCGGTCGGATAGTCCGAACCGCCCGCACGCAGCATGTTCAGGTAGTTTTCCCGTTCCGCCTTGCCGCCGTTCAGGATGGACCGCGCGAACCATGTGCCCGCCGTGATCGAGGTGGCGTACTGGTAGACGTAGAAGAAGTAATAGAAGTGGCCGATATAGGCCCACTCGATGGCATAGGGCTCGTCGATGATGAAATCGGGCCCGTGGTAGCGCTTGAGCAGCTCCAGATAGGCCTTGGAGATGCTGGCACCCGACAGGCCTTCTCCGGCTTCGGCCATCTCGTGGATCTTCAGTTCGAACTCGGCGAACATGGTCTGGCGGAAATAGGTGCCGCGCAGGTTTTCCAGCCGCATGCCGAGATAGTAGATCTTCTCCTGCCTGGTCTTCGCATTGGCGAGCATGTACTCGCTCAGCAGCAGCTCGTTGCAGGTCGAGGCGATCTCGGCGGTGAAGATCGGGTAGTCCGCCAGTTCATAGGGCTGGGCCTTGTTCGCCAGCAGCGTGTGCATCGCGTGGCCCCATTCGTGGGCGTAGGTCGAGAGCCCGTCGAAATTGTCGCCCAGATTGAGCAGCAGATAGGGGTGCACGTCGTAGGCCGAGCCGTTCATGTAGGCGCCCGAGCGCTTGCCGGTGCGTGGGAACGGGTCCATCCACTTCGCCGCGGTCGCCGCGCTGAGCTGCCGGCCGTAGTCCGGGCCCAGCGGCTTCAGCGCCTCGATCGTCACGTTGCGCATGTCGCCGAGCGTGAACGTGCGGTCGAGGCTGACCAGCGGCGGGTAGATGTCGTAATAGTGGATGTCGGGCAGATCGAGCATCCGGCGGCGCAACTGGAAGTAGCGGTGAAGCTGCGGCAAGCCCGCATTGGTTTCGCTCACCAGCGTGCGATAGACCGCTTCGGGTACATTGTTGTTTGCCAGCGCCATCGCCAGCGAGTTGGGATAGTTGCGCGTCTTCGCCCTGAAGATGTCGCCCTTCAGATTTGCGGCCATGGCTGCGCCGAGCGAGTTTTCGAACGCGTTGTAGCTGCCCCAGAATTCATCGAAGACCTTCTTGCGGTCTTCCCGGTTCGGCGCGTCGCGGGTCAGCGTGTAGCCCTGATCGTCGAGACGGACTTCGCGCCCGTCGGAGAGGGTGACGGTGGGGCGCGGCATGTCCGAGGCGACGAGCTGGCCGCGGATCGAGGCGGGGCCCTCCAGCGGTGCGGAAACGGCGGCGAGGATCTGTTCGCCCTGCGTATCGAGCGTGTGCTCTGCCTGTCGCAGGATGTCGCGCAGGGGAAAGGCGAAGCGGCGCTTCAGCACGTCGCTGCCGGCGATGAAGCTTTCGATCCGGTCCCTGCCGATGGCGAGGATCTCGGGCGACTGCCAGGCGATCGCCTGCCCGAAGGCGCTGTACATGTCGTTCGCCTGCGCCTCGCGCTCCTGATTGGCGGAGTCGCGCACATCCTCGTCGGCTTTCAGCGAGGCATAGACATAGACGCGCGCCACTTCCTTGGAGACCGCCGAGATGTCTTCCAGCGCCCTGGTGAGCGCGGCAGCGCTCTCGCCCAGCGTGCCCTTGTAGGCTTCGAGCCGGGGCAGGGCGGCGAGCACTTTCTGGCGGGCGGCATCCCATGCCTCGACGCTGGGAAAGAGGTCGGTCAGGTCCCACGCGGCCGTGTCAGCGCCCGGTTCCGCCGCGCCGGCTGCGGTGGAGGCGAGGGCCGTCAGCGAGGAGGCGAAGGGAAGGGCGGCGGCAAGGCCGAGGGCGCTGCGGCGGTCGGTTTCGAGCATGCGTGGATCTGTCCTTGATGGCCGCCGGAGCGCGGCGAAAGATACCCGAAACTAGTGCTTCAACCGGCGCGGAAGCAAGCTTAAGCATATTGCCCGAGGCCCGCGATTTCCGGTTCTTTGTGACGGTTTGCAGCGCTGTTTGAGCAACCTTTTTAGGTCGGTTGGAAACCGGGTGGACAGCGCCGCTTTCCTTGGGAAAGTTGCGACCAACAGGAACAAGGAAAACCCATGACCATCCGTTCGCTTTCTCTGCTCGCTGCCGGTACAGCCGCTTCGCTGGCGCTGGCCTCTTCCCCCGCCCGTGCCGACGAAGGCATGTGGACCTTCGACGGCTTCCCCGCGGCCAAGATGAAGGAAGACTATGGCTGGGCGCCCGATCAGGCCTGGCTCGACGACGTGCGCAATGCCGCGGTGCGTTTGACCGGCGGCTGCTCGGCCAGCTTCGTTTCGGGCAACGGCCTGATCCTGACCAACCACCACTGCGTCGCTTCGTGCCTGTTCGACAATTCGACCGGCGATAACGACCTGCTCGATCACGGCTATGTCGCCGCGACTTTCAACGACGAGAAGAAGTGCCCCGGCCAGCAGGCCGAGGTGGTCACGAAGATCACCGATGTGACCGGCGATGTGAAGACCGCCATCGGCTCGCTCACGGGCGAGGCGCTGACCAAGGCGCGCGATGCGAAGATCGCCGAGATCGAGTCCGCCAACTGCACGGACCGCGAGACCACCCGCTGCCAGGTCGTGACCCTGTTCGGCGGTGGCCAGTACAAGCTCTATACCTACCGCAAGTATTCCGACGTGCGGCTGGTCTGGGCCTCCGAAGACCGTGCTGCGACCTTCGGCGGCGATCCGGACAACTTCAATTTCCCGCGCTACGATCTCGATGGCGCCTTCCTGCGCGCCTATGAAAACGGCAAGCCGGTCAAGACGCCGAACCACCTCAAGTGGAACCCGCGCGCGCCGAAGCTCGGCGAGGCGACCTTCGTGGTCGGCAATCCCGGCTCGACCTCGCGCCTCTACACGCAGAGCCAGCTGGCGTTCGAACGCGAAGTGCGCCTGCCGGTGATCGTCGCGACCTATTCCGAACTGCGCGGCCGGCTGATCCGGGCGATGGAGGAAAGCCCCGAGCACGCCCGCGAGGGTCTCGACATGCTCAACGGCGTGGAGAACGGGCTGAAAGTCTACATCGGCCGCATGAAGGCGCTCAACGATCCCGATTTCACCGGCAAGCTGGCCGCGGCCGAAGCTGCGCTGAAGGAAAAGAGCGCGGGCAATGCCGAGATCGGCGATCCCTGGAGCGAGATGGACGAGGCGGTGAAGGCCTACCGCAAGCTCTACATGCCCGCACGTTTCATCGAGCCGTCGAGCGACCTCTACGGCTATGCCGAAACGCTGGTGATGGGTGCCGCCGAACGCGCCAAGCCCAATGCCGAACGCCTGCCCGGCTACACCGACAGCGCGCTGCCGCTCACCGAGAAACGCCTGCTCGATGCCGCGCCGGTCTATCCCTGGCTCGATGAGCTGCGCATGGAGTGGAGCCTGTCCAAGGCGCGCGAATACCTCGGCGTGGACGATCCCGACACCAAGCTGCTGCTCGGCAAGGAAAGCCCCGAAGCGCTGGCGCAGCGGCTGGTTTCCGGCACCAAGCTGGCCGATCCGGAATACCGCAAGCAGCTCTGGGAAGGCGGTCAGGCCGCCATCGAGGCGTCGGACGATCCGATGATCGTCTATGCCCGCAAGCTCGAAGCCCGCCAGCGCGAGCTCGAAAAGGAAGTCGACGAGGGTTACTCGGGCCCCGCCGCCGCTGCCGGTGCCAAGCTCACCGACGCGCGTTTCGCGGCCTATGGCGACACGATCTATCCCGACGCCACGTTCACGCTGCGCATCAGCTACGGCAAGGTCGAAGGCTGGCCCGAGCGCGGCAGGCAGGTGCCCTTCCAGACCACCATCGGCGGCACTTTCGAGCGCGCCACCGGCGCCCCGCCGTTCGATCTCGCCCCGGCCTTCGCTGAAAAGGAAGACCAGATCGACAAGTCGGTGACCTACAACTTCGTGACCACAAACGACATCATCGGCGGCAATTCGGGCTCACCGGTGATCGACAAGGCCGGCACCGTGATCGGCGCTGCCTTCGACGGCAACATCCACTCGCTGGGCGGCAACTACGGCTACGATCCGGTGCTCAACCGCACCGTCGTCGTCTCCGCCGCCTCGCTGCAGGAGGCGCTGGAAACCATCTATCCCTCGCCGCGTCTGGTGAAGGAACTGGCCGGGAAGTAAGCGTCCAGCCGGTCTGAAGGGAAAAGGAAAGGGGCGGGTGTCGGATCAGACGCCCGCCCTTTTTGCACTTCCTGCATTGACCAAACTCACGCATACAGATATTTCTGAAATTACAGAAATTAATGGCGAGTCGTTTTCGTGACCAGTCTGATGGACATTCCCGAGGCACAGGCCTTCATTCTCCACTGGGGGGAAATGGGCAGCCAGTGGGGTGTGAACCGCTCGGTCGCGCAGGTGCATGCCTTGCTCTATCTTGCGGACCGCCCGCTGCACGCCGAGGAAATTTGCGATGCGCTCGGCCTCGCCCGGTCGAATGTATCGACCGCGCTCAAGGAACTGCAGGGGTACGGGATCGTCCGCCGCCAGCACGTTGCCGGGGACCGGCGCGATCACTTCGTGGCGGAACTCGATCTCTGGGAACTGCTCATGCGCATCGCTGCCGAGCGCAAGCGCCGCGAAATCGATCCAACCATTGCCCTGATGGGCGACCTTGCCCGCCAGCTGGAGGGCCGCAAGGATGTGCCCGCGCATGTCCGCGAGCGCATCGGGCGCATGCATGAATTCATCGGCACGCTGGGGAACTGGTACGAGGACGTCCGCGCCTTGCCCAAGTCCACGCTGGTGACGCTGATGAAGCTGGGCGGCAAGGTTGCCCGCTTCATTCCCGGCAAGGGGAAATCCGAAAAGCAGTAAGAAGGGAGAAGTCGGTAAGGCCCGGCCGCGGCCAAATCGCGACCAACAGTTTCTGAAATTACAGAAATAACTGGAGGTATAAGATGATTACGATCGCCTACGCACTCTACCTCGGCATCAGCATCGCGCTGACTATCTGGGTCGCCCATACGCTTTCGAAGAACGGGGAGGTGTTCCTCATAGAATGCTTCGGCCACGACAAGGTGCTTGCGAAGTCCACCAACCACTTGCTGGTCGTGGGGTTTTATCTGGTCAATCTCGGCTTCATCCTGCTGACCCTGCAATTCGGTCGCGAGCCTGAGACGATTGGCGCGTTGATCCGCTTCGTCAGCTCCAAGGTCGGACTGGCCGTGGTGGTTCTCGGCGGGATGCACTTCTTCAACATGAACGCCATCGCCAAGTTCGGACGCGCCGTTGGTCGCTGGCTGCAGGAAGAAAAAGCACAAGCAGCCTGAGCAGCAGGGCTCAAGCAGGCGGGCGTGACCCTCACGGGTCGCGCCCGTGCTTTATGCGCTGGGTGCCGCAAACAGGATCGGTGTATCGTCTGGCTGCCACGGTGCGTGGCGGACCATGATCGCTTTGAACAGGTCCGAGGTCAGGTGTCCGTCGAGCCATGCTCTCAGCCGAGGCAGGGGCTGGGCGTCGAACCAGGTGCGGTCGGTCGCGGCGAACTGGCGGATGAAGGGCATGATCGCCATGTCGGTCAGGCCGCGCCGCGATCCGCTCAGGTTCTCGTTTTCCCCCAGCCGCTCCTCCAGATCCTGCAGGAAGGCGAGGCCCGCGCTGCGGTGCGCGGCGGCGTCGCTGTCGTAGCGGTCGGGGTATTTGTAGCGGTCGAGATCGCGCTTGAAGGGGCCGTCGCAGCGAGCGATCAGGTCCGCGTCGGCGCGCTCCAGCCAGCCTTCGGGGTCGTTCATGCCGAGCGCATGGTGCATCACGTCTAGGCTTTCCTCGATCACCGTGCCGTCGGGCAGGACCAGCACGGGCACCGTGCCCTTCGGCGAGGCTTCGAGCATGGCCTCGGGCTTGGCCGAGAGCTTCACTTCGCGCAGCAGGCACGTCAGGCCGGAGACTAGGATCGCCAGCCGGGCCCGCATGGCATAGGGGCAGCGGCGGAAGCTGTAGAGGATCGGAAGGCTCGCGGTCTCCGGCATCATGCCTCTTGGCCGACCGACGTCGGCATTTTCGCGCCCACATGCTCCTGCCCGCGCGCTTCGGCGAGCTTTTCCTGACGGTGCCGCTCGCGGTAGCGGGCGCGCTGCTCGTCGGTGCGGCTCTCGAAGCAGGCCGGGCAGCTCACGCCCTCTTCATAATGCGACGAGGCCTTGTCCGCTTCGCTCACTGGCTGGCGGCAGGCGTGGCATAGCGACAGCGAGCCCTGCACCAGCCCGTGACCGACCGAGACGCGCTGGTCGAATACGAAGCATTCACCCTGCCACAGGCTTTGCTCGGCGGGGATCGTCTCGAGGTACTTGAGGATGCCGCCCTTGAGATGGAACACATCCTCCACCCCTTCCTGCTTGAGGAAGGCGGTCGACTTCTCGCAGCGGATACCGCCGGTACAGAACATCGCGACCTTGGGAGCCTTGCCTTCGCCGAGCAGGCGTTCGCGCTCGCGGCGGAACCATTCGGGAAACTCGCGGAAGCTTTGCGTTTCCGGATCGATCGCGCCGCTAAAGGTGCCGATGGCGACTTCGTAGTCGTTGCGCGTGTCGATCAGGATGGTGTCGGGATCGGAGATCAGCGCGTTCCAGTCTTCCGGCGCGACATAGGTGCCGACCGTGGCGAGCGGGTCGGTGCCGGGCTCGCCCATGGTCACGATCTCGCGCTTGAGCCGCACTTTCATGCGGTGGAACGGCATTTCCGCAGCCGAGGAGAACTTGACGTCCAGTCCTTCGCAGCCGGGTAGGGCGCGCACGTGCGCGATGACGGCGTCCAGCCCTTCGCGCGATCCGGCAATGGTGCCGTTGATCCCTTCGCGGGCGAGAAGAAGCGTGCCGCGAATCCCCTGCGCTTCGCACAGCGCGAGTAGGGGCGTCCGCAAGGCGGCGGGGTCCCCGAAGGGCGCGAACTGGTAAAGCGCGGCAACGCAGACGGGCGCTGTCGCCGTATCTGCTGCCGGATTGTCTGTCGTCTGCATGAGGGGCGCCATAGCGCAAAGCCCCGAATCAGAAAATCCGGGGTTTGCGGCCCCGGATTTTCGTGTGACTTGCAGTGGCGCCGTGGCCGATCAGCCGAGTGCGGCCTTGATGTCGTCCGCCAGATCGGTGCGTTCCCACGGGAACAGGTCGCCTTCGGGCTTGCGGCCGAAGTGCCCGTAGGCAGCACTCTGAAAGTAGATCGGCTTGTTGAGGCCGAGCCCCATGCGGATGCCGCGCGGGGTCAGGCCGCCCAGCTTTTCCGCCGCGACCCTGGTCAGCGCGGCTTCGAGGGCCTCTTCGGACACAGTGCCGGTGCCGTGCAGGTCGACATAGAGCGAAAGCGGTTCAGAGACGCCGATCGCGTAGGAAACCTGGATCGTGCAGCGCTTGGCGAGGCCGGCAGCAACCACGTTCTTGGCGAGATAGCGCGTGACGTAGGCAGCCGAGCGGTCGACCTTGGTCGGGTCCTTGCCCGAGAACGCGCCGCCGCCGTGCGGGGCCGCGCCGCCGTAGGTGTCGACGATGATCTTGCGGCCGGTCAGGCCGGCGTCGCCGTCGGGTCCGCCGATCACGAAGGAGCCGGTAGGGTTGATGTGGAACTTGGTCTCGTCGGTCACGAAGCCTTCGGGCAGGATGTCGGTGACGACCTTGCGCACATAGCTCTTGAGCTCGGCTTCCTTCTCGCCCTCGTCGTAGCCTTCCTTGTGCTGGGTGGAGACGACGACGGCCGTCGCGGCGACGGGCTCACCCTTTTCGAAGCGCAGGGTAACCTGGCTCTTGGCATCGGGCTCGAGGAACGGGGCCTTGCCCGAGTGGCGGTCCACCGAAAGCTGCTGCAGGATCTTGTGGCTGTAGTCGAGCGTCGCCGGCATAAGATCGGGCGTCTCGTCGCAGGCGAAGCCGAACATGATGCCCTGGTCACCCGCGCCTTCGTCCTTGTTCCCGGCCGCATCGACGCCTTGCGCGATGTGGGCCGACTGGCCGTGCAGGCGGTTGTCGAACTCCAGGGTCTCCCAGTGGAAGCCGTCCTGCGCATAGCCGATCTTCTTCACGACATCGCGCACGGTCTGCTCGATTTCGTCAAGCGCGCCGGGGGCCCAGGCGCCGTTTTCGTAGACGCCCTTGCAGCGAATTTCGCCGGCCAGAACCACGAGTTGCGTTGTCGTCAGGGTCTCGCAAGCGACACGCGCTTCCGGATCCTTGGAGAGGAACAGATCGACGATCGCGTCGGAAATCTGGTCCGAAACCTTGTCGGGATGTCCTTCCGAGACGCTCTCGGAGGTAAAGACGTAGTCGCTGCGCATCGCAAAACCTATGATATAAAGAAAGCTTTATGTGTGCTTTCGTCTACCTGCCGCGGCGCCCGAGTGCAACCATGGAAATGGCCATCAGTGCGATCAGCGTCGCGAGAGCCAGCGGCAAGGCGTTGCCATAGCGTGCAAAGAGGGTGGGTTCGTGCGGTGGCGGGATGCGCCCGTCGATGCGGCCGGCAGTGCCGTGCGCCAGTGAATGGCGCACGATGCCGTCGGCGTCGATTACGGCACTGATGCCGGTCGTGGTCGAGCGCATGACCGGAAGGCCTTCCTCGATGGCCCGCATGCGCGCCTGGGCCAGATGCTGCGGAGGCCCCCAGGTCCCGAACCAGCCGTCGTTCGAGGGATTGTAGATGTAGTCGGGGCGATTGAGCGGATCGACGACCTCGCCGCTGAACACGATCTCGTAGCAGATCTGCACGCCGACTTCGCCGAGCGTGCCGAAGTCGAACGTGCGCGGTCCCGGTCCCGGCCAGAAATCCAGCGAGCCTGCCACGAAGCGCGATGCGCCGAGCGGTTCGAGCAGCCATCGCAGCGGCAGATACTCGCCGAAGGGCACGAGGTGCGCCTTCGAATAGCCGGCCAGAATGTCGCCCTTGCCGTTGATCGCGGTCACCGAATTGCGGGCAGCCACACCGTCACCGTTCTCGAGCACCAGGTCCACGGCGCCGGTCAGCAGCAGGCCGTACGGCCCGATCACGGAGCCGATTCGGTCGCGCGCGATCACCGGGTCGGCGCCGTAGGTGTAGAGCCGGTAGAGATAGCGCGGATAGCCGTCGCGCAGATAGTCGCCGAGCCCCGATTCGGGCCAGAACACCACGCGCTTCTCGCCGCGGCTGCGGGGGAGCGAGAGCTTCGCCAGCTTGATGAAATTCTCTTCGAAGTAGCGCGGATCGTCGATGATTTCCTGCGGCAGGTCGGGCTGGACGAGCGTGAAGCGCGTCGCTCCCTCATCGCGCTTCGCCCACGGATCGGGCAGCATCATCAAGGCGGTGAGACATGCGGCGAGTGCCAGTGCGGGAACGGCCCAGAGCCAGCGCGCGGGGCTGCGCGACCCGCCGATCAGGCGCGCCGTGATGCCGGGCATGCCGGCGAGCAGGACCAGTATCCCGGAGAGGCCGTAGGTCCCGATCCACGGCGTCAGCAGCGCGAGTCCGCGCGTCTCGAACTGGCCGAGAAGGGCGACGCCGAGGGGATTCCACGCAAAGCCGCTGAAGACCCACGCCCGCATCCACTCGGTGACGATCCACGCCGATGCGAAAGCGAGTACGAGTGCGGCATAGGCCGTTCGCCTGTCCTGCATCCGGTCCGGACGTACGACCGACCATGCCACCAGCGCGGCCAGCGCCGGAAAGAGCGCGAGATAGAGGGATAGCAGGACCACCGCGATGCCGCCCAGCCACGCGGGCATGTTCGCCTGATAGGTAAAGGCGGTCGCGATCCAGTTGTTGCCGAGCGTGAAGTGCCCGAGCCCGAAGAACCATCCGATCAGGAACGCATCGCGCCCGCGGCCGGTGCGCATCACCAGTTCAAGCAGCCAGACAACCGCAAGGAGGGTTAGCGGCCACAAGGAAAGCGGCTGAAATCCGCAGGCTGCAAGAGCACCGGCCACGATGGCGGCGATGCGGGGAGAGCGCCAGATGCGGTTGAGGGTTTGGGCGAAGACGGGGGGGCGCCGATCAGATTGCATCGGTGCCGGTATGTAGACCTGCCCGGCCACGACGCAAGGAAACTCGCGCGCGGCCGGGCGGACTGTCGTAAATCAGCCGTTTACCGCTTCAAGCTTGCCGTCGCCATCGTCGGCGGGCGGTGCCGTCTTGCGGGTGCGGCGGCGCTTCGGCTTTTCCTCGGCGGCTTCGTCCTTGGCCGAAATCGAAGGCGGCAGGGCCGAAGGGTCGAGGTTGCCTGCGTCGTTCTCGTTGTCCGAGCCGCCCTTGGTCTCCGCACCTTCCGCGTCATCGTCGCGCGTGCGGCGGCGCGGCTTGCGCTGCTGCTGCTGCTTCGGAGCACGGGTGGCGCGGGGCTCGCGAACGAAGGGGTTTTCAGCCGGTTCGTAGATCGAGCGATCCTCGCCGGATTCCTCGTCGCCCTTGCCGGCCGTTTCCTTCTGCTCGTCGGAAGAGGAATTCTCGTGGCGGTCCTGACCGCGTTCCTGGCGGGAAGAATTCTGGTTGTACGAGGCGTTGTTGCCGGAATCGTCGTCCGAACCGTTATCCTCGTTGTTGTCCTGCGAGCGATCGTCCCGGCGGGACTGACGCGCTTCTTCCTGCCGCTGCTTCTGATCGGCAATCACACGGAAGTAGTGGTCGGCGAACTGGAGGTAGTATTCCTCCTGGACCCGGTCTCCGTTGAGATGCGCGTCATGCGCCAGCTTCTTGTACTTTTCCAGCAGCTGCGGAGCGTTGCCCCGGGCCCTGCTGTCGATACGATTCGTATGCTGGCCGCCTTGCTGACGGTTGTTACCGCGGCCACGCCGACGGTTGTTACCACGATTGTTATTCAAGGATAACTTTCCTCAAAACCCCTGGCATGAGTCCGGATCGTCAAGATCGGACTGCCATATGTAATAAGATCACGGCTAACCCCCGGCTGCCGAGACTTCCTCATCTGCCTTGCTGCGGCGCCTCATACTGAGACCGCTCGCAAATGATGGAGGTGAACCGGGTATGGGAAATTCCGTCCATTAACCGGCTCCGCGTAATCATTAGGCACTCCGGCACGGAATTCCAAGAGAAATATTATGGCGAATTATCTAAAACTGCGGAAAAAGCGATTACACGCGGCCGATCGGCAAGGTCGTGATGGACGCTTGCGGTCATTCCGGCGGCTTCTCCGATGGCGCTGACGGCTTCGGCCTGGCGATAGCCGATCTCCACCAGCCCGAGCCCTCCCGGCGCCAGCAGGCCGGGGAGTTGCGGCACGAGAACGCGGTAGTCGTCGAGACCTTCGTTTCCGGCGAACAGGGCGCTGGCCGGTTCGTAGTCGCGCACCGAGGAATCGAGGTCGGCAGCGGTTTCGACATAGGGCGGATTGGCGAGAATCAGATCGAAAGGGCCACCCAGCGGGTCTGCCCAGCCTGGCCTGTGCCAGTCGGCCATGACCATGCGGGCCCGCGCGTCGAGCTCGAGAGCGCGCGCGTTGGCCGTGGCCACGGCAAGCGCTCCCGGCGAACTGTCGATACCGGTGCCTTGGGCGCCGGGAAGGTTTGCCAGAACCGCAAGCAGCAAGGCGCCCGATCCGGTGCCGCAGTCGAGCACCGAGCGGGCATCGGGGCGCGCGGCCAGCGCCGTCTCGACCAGAACTTCCGAATCGCCGCGCGGAATCAGCACATCGGGGGAGACGGCGAACGGCAGGCCGAAGAATTCCTGCTCGCCGGTGATATAGGCCACCGGTTCGTGGGCGGCGCGCCGGTCGATCAGGTCCGCAAAGACCGCCGGCGCCTCGCTGCGCATGTGGCGCAGCAGCAGTTCGGAGCGCGGCACGCCCAGCGCATGGGCCATAAGCACTTCGGCATCGAGCCGGGCGGTGTCGCTGGTCGAGGCAAGGCGCGCGGCGGCGGCGCGGATGGCGTCGGCTACCGTACCGGCCCGATCAGGCATCCATCGCCGCCAGACGCTTCGCCTCGTCTTCCGCGATCAGCGCGTCGATCAGTTCGCCGAGACCGGGACCTTCGAGGATTTCCGGCAGGCGGTGTAGGGTCAGGTTGATGCGGTGATCGGTCACGCGGCCCTGCGGGAAGTTGTAGGTGCGGATACGCTCGGAGCGGTCGCCCGAGCCGACCATCGCCTTGCGTGCCTCTGCTTCCGCGCCCTGCGCCTCGTCGCGCATCTTCTCGTAGAGCCGGGCGCGCAGGACCTGCATCGCCTTGGCCTTGTTCTTGTGCTGGCTGCGCTCGTCCTGACAGATCACCACCAGCCCGCTGGGCAGGTGGGTGATGCGCACCGCGGAATCGGTGGTGTTGACGTGCTGCCCGCCCGCGCCCGAGGCGCGGAAGATGTCGATCTTGAGGTCCTTGTCCTCGATCTGCACGTCGACCTCGCTCGGTTCGGGCAGGACGGCGACGGTCGCGGCGGAGGTATGGATACGCCCGCCGCTCTCGGTCACCGGCACGCGCTGAACGCGGTGGACGCCGGATTCGAACTTGAGCTTGGCGAAGACACCGGTGCCCGTCACGTTGGCGACGACTTCCTTGAAGCCGCCGATATCGCTGGCATTGGCGGAGATCATCTCGACCTTCCAGCCCTGCTCGGCGGCATAGCGTTCGTACATGCGGTAGAGATCGGCGGCGAACAGAGCCGCTTCGTCGCCGCCGGTGCCGGCGCGGATTTCCAGCATGGCCGGGCGCTGGTCCGCCGCGTCGCGCGGGAGCATGGCGACGGCAAGCTGGCGTTCGGCTTCGGGCAGTTCGCCCTTGATGCGGGCGATCTCTTCCTCGGCCAGCGCGCGCATGTCCGGATCGGGATCGTCGAGCTTCTGCAGCGACGCCAGCTCGCCGCGCATGGATGCCACGTCCGAGGCGACCCGCGCGACGGGCTCCAGCTCCGCATAGTCGCGGCTCGCGGCGACAAAGGCATCGCCTTCCAGCGTGCCCGAGGCGAGCCGGGCTTCCAGCTCGGCAAAGCGATGCGCGATCTGCGCGAGGCGATCGTCGGAGACGGTGCTCACAGCGTGCTCCCGTTGCGGAGGAGGCATGGGCTCACGCGGAGGCGCGAAGACGCGGAGAAAGAAAGGTCAGGAGATCGGTTCGCGCAAAGGCGCAAAGGCGCGAAGATGTTGCGCCGCGCCGCAGGCCTCTTATCCCAGTCTGTCGTTGCGCCAAGCTCGAGGTCACGAGAAAACAGCGGCTTCGCCGCAAACACGAAGTCTTCGCGCCTTTGCGCCTTTGCGCGAACCCCATGCCCCTTTGTACTCCGCGTCTTCGCGCCTCCGCGTGAAACACCCGCCGAAACGCCAGCAAGAAGGGCCAAATGCTGCCTCACGACTGGATCGTCTGGATGACCTGCTCGACCGCAAGGTAATCGGCAGTCGGTTCGGCGGCGCGCAGGTTGGCGACGGGGGCGCCGTCGCGCATCACGAAGGACACGAGCACTTTTGCGCCCAGCTTCACGGCCTTGTCGAAGCGCTTGCGGGGGCTGCCCGAGGCGATCATTTCGGCGGCGATGCCTTGGTGGCGCAGGATCGTGATGGCCTTCTGCGCGTAGGGCAGGGCGTCATCGTCCTCGACTGCGAGGATGCAGGTCAGCGGCGGCTCGCCGCCGATGCCGGCGTCGGACACGAGCATGGCGAGGCGTTCGATGCCGGCCGCCCAGCCGACCGCCGGGGTCGCCGGGCCGCCAAGCGCCTCGAGCAGGCCGTCGTAGCGGCCTCCGCCGAGCACGGTGCCCTGCGCGCCGAGCCGATCTGTCACAAATTCGAAAGCAGTGTGCCTGTAGTAGTCCAGCCCGCGCACAAGGGCCGGGGCTCGGACGAAGTCCACCGAGGCGGCTTCGAGCCCTTGTGTCACGGCCCCGAAGAAGTCCTGCGCCTCGCCCGAGAGGAAATCGTCGATCTTCGGCGCGTCGGCGGTGAACGGCTTGTCGCGCGGGTCCTTGGAATCGAGGATGCGCAGCGGGTTGCGTTCCAGACGGTCCTGCGAATCCTCGCTGAGCGATGCCTTGTGATCGCGGAAGTATTCGATCAGCGCGGCGCGCCAGGCCTCACGGCTTTCCGCATCGCCCAGCGTATTGAGCTGCAGCGTGACACCTTCGGAAATGCCCAGTTCCTTGAGCAGCTGGTCCGCCATGAGCAGCAGCTCGACATCGACCATCGGCTCGGCCGCCCCGATGATTTCGGCGTCGATCTGGTGGAACTGGCGATAGCGGCCCTTCTGCGGGCGTTCATAGCGAAACAGCGGGCCGTGCGTCGCCACCTTGAGCGGGGCAAACTGCTTCCAGCCATTGGTGAGATAGGCGCGGGCGATCCCGGCAGTGAATTCGGGGCGCAGCGTCAGCGATTCGCCGCCGCGGTCCTCGAACGAGTACATTTCCTTGGAAACGACGTCGGTGGTCTCGCCGAGCGAGCGTGAGAAGACGGCGGTCTTCTCGAACACCGGCATTTCCACCCGGCGGAAGCGGTAGAGCTTGCGGACGCGTTCGAAGGTCTCGACGACATGCGCGAAAGCCTCGGCATCGGTGCCGAAAATGTCCTGGGTTCCGCGAATGGCCTGAGGCGTCTGACTTGGTGTGTTGCTCATAAGGCGCGCGCTTAGCCCGAATGGGCGCGGCAATAAAGTGGTCCCGCGGTGATCGGCGCATTGGATGGTTGCCAAATCCGGCAACTGACGCAAAGATGAACGCAATGAAATATCTTACCGCGGTTGCGACGCTCTCTGCCCTCCTGTCCCTTTCCGCTTCGGCGACGGCGCAGGATCCTTCCCGTACCACGCCGATGGCGCCCGAGCTGCCGGCGCCGATCCCGGCGGCCAAGGACGTGCCCTATCCCGGCACCGTCTCGCTGTGGATCGATGCGACCGACGTGGAGCACGGTATCTACCGGGTGACCGAGGAGTTCCCGGTGGCCCCGGGCACCGGCAAGATCACGCTGATCCAGCCCGGCTGGCTGCCCGGCAACCACTCCGAAACCGGCCCCTACGCCATGCTCGCGGACATCCACTTCTATGCCGATGGCAAGGAGATCCCGTGGGTGCGCGATACGGTGGCAGTGAATGCGTTCCACCTCGAGCTGCCCGAGGGCGCCAAGGCGGTGACGGCCAAGTTCGTCCACACCTCGCCGGTGCGCTCGAGCGAGGGCCGCATCACCATGACGCAGGAAATGCTCAACCTGCAGTGGGAAAAGATGAGCCTCTACCCCGCCGGGTATTACGTGCGCGGCATCAGCGTGAAGCCGACCGTGAAGGTCCCCGAGGGCTGGACCGTCTATACCGCGCTCGACGGCAAGTCGCGTCAGGGCGACACGGTGAGCTGGACCGCCACCGACTACGAACGTCTGGTCGATTCGCCGATCTTTGCCGGCGAGCATGCCAAGCGCTGGGACCTGGGCCATGATGTCTACATGGACGTCGTTGCCGACGAGCCGGAACTGCTCGCGATCTCGCCCGAGCACATGCAGACCTACCGCAACCTCGTCGACGAGGCGCTGCATACTTTCGGTGCCCGCCATTTCGATCACTACGACTTCCTGCTCGCGCTCACCGACCGCATGGGCGGCATCGGGCTTGAGCATCACCGGTCGAGCGAGAACCAGTACGAACCCAAGTCGTGGATCGACTGGGACGACATGGACTGGGATCACAACGTCATCCCGCACGAATTCGTGCACAGCTGGAACGGCAAGTACCGCCGCCCGGCCGACCTGTGGACGCCCGACTACCAGCAGCCGATGCAGAACACGCTGCTTTGGGTCTATGAAGGCCAGACGCAGTTCTGGGGCTATGTCCTTGCCGCGCGCTCGGGCGTGCAGAAGAAGGACACGGTGCTCGGCATGTTCGCCAATGCTGTTGCCAAGTATGCCGAGGGCACGCCGGGCCGTGGCTGGCGTTCGGTCGAGGATACGACGGCAGCGCCGCAGCTCGCCCGCCGCCGTCCGCTGCCCTACACCTCGCTGACGCGCAGCGAGGACTACTATGTCGAAGGGGCCCTGACCTGGCTCGAAGCCGACCAGATCATCCGCAAGGGCACCGGCGGCAGGAAGGGGCTCGACGATTTCGCCAAGGCGTTCTTCGGTGTGCGCGACGGCGACTGGGGCGAACTGACTTACGACTTCGACGAAGTCGTCTCCACGCTCAACGCGGTCTACGCCTACGACTGGGCGGACTTCCTGCGCACCCGACTCTACAAGCCCAACCAGCCGGCGCCGATGAACGGCATGAAGATGGCGGGATACAAGCTGGTCTGGAAGGAACAGCCGAATCCCTATTCGCAGGGCATCGCCGATTCGCGAAAGGCGCTGGATCTCACCTATTCGCTGGGCTTCTCGCTCGATAACGGCGGCAACGTTACTTCGACACTGTGGGATGGCGCCGGTTACAATGCCGGGATCGTCAATGGCGTGACTATCGTCGCCGTTAACGGACGCGCTTATACCAAGAGCGTGATCAAGGATGCGATCACGGCTGCCAAGGCCCCGGAATCTAAGCCGATTGCTCTGCTGGTGAAGCGCGGAGACCGTTATGAAACGGTGTCGATCGACTATCACGGCGGCCTGCGCTGGCCGTGGCTGGAAAGTACGACTCCTGGGAAGATGAACGGATTTGACCGGTTGCTGGCGCCAAAACGCAACTAAATTTCGCATCGGTCAGAAGGCTGTTGCGGTGCAATAAACCCATCGCTAAGTCGCGCGCATCTTTATCCCATCGGCTACTCTTTCACGAGTGTCAGTAAAGAAGGATCATTATGCGTATCGACAAAGTTCCCGTTGGCGACAATCCGCCGGAAAGCCTCAATGTAATCATCGAGGTTCCGGTCGGCGGCGAACCGGTCAAGTACGAGTTCGACAAGGATTCGGGTGCGCTCTTCGTCGATCGCATCCTGCACACGCCGATGCGCTACCCGGCCAACTACGGCTTCGTGCCGCACACGCTTTCGCCCGACGGTGACCCGCTCGACGCGCTGGTCGTGGCGCGCTCGCCGTTCATCGCCGGCTGCGTCGTGCGCGCGCGTCCGATCGCGGTCCTCAATCTCGAAGACGAGCACGGCGGCGACGAGAAGCTGGTCTGCGTGCCGGTGGACTCGACGTTCCCGTACTACACCAACGTGAACGAGAAGGACGACCTGCCCGAAATCGTGTTCAGCCAGATCGAACACTTTTTCACCCACTATAAAGATCTTGAAAAGGAAAAGTGGGTACGTGTGGGCACGTGGGGCGGCGCAGAAGACGCGCGTCAGATCGTTCTCGAGGCGATCGAACGCTACAAGGGCACCGTTCCGGCCTGATTTCAGTATCCACGCATAGACGAGGTCCACTCCCCCATGTGGATCGGGGCCGGTGACGAAAGTCATCGGCCCTTGTTCTTTGTGGCGGATTTCTTGCTGACGGCGCGGGTGTGAGCCCGCGCCGTTTGCGTGTCCGCTCAGGTAACGACGCGGCCGCCGTTTACGCCGATGGTCTGGCCGGTGACGTAGCCGCTGCGCTCGTCGCACAGCCATGCACAGGCATTGGCGATGTCGTCCGGCTCGCCCATGCGGCGGACCGGGATCGTCTGCAGCAGCACTTCGGTGGGGATCTGGAACTTCTCGCGGTTCGCCTCGGACATGATCGTGCCCATGACCGAGCCCGGCGGGATGTTGTTCACGGTGATGCCCCAGGGACCGAACTCCTGCGCCATGGAGCGGGTCATGGTGACCACCGCGCCCTTCGAGGAGCTGTAGGGAATCATGTTGACCGCGCCGGTCTGCGCGCTCGAGGAGGAAATGTTGACGATGCGCCCCCAGCCCGCGTTTTTCATGTCGGGCAGGCATTCCTGCGTCATCACGAACAGGCCGCGCACGTTCACGGCATAGATGAAGTCCCAGCGCTCGTCGGTCAGGTCCTCGAAGGGCGTGAAGTCGGTCACACCGGCATTGTTGACGAGGATCGAGATCGGGCCGAGCGCTTCGCGAACCTGCTCCAGCCCGGCCTTGACCGAGGCGCGGTTGGAGACGTCGGCACCGACCGCAATCGCCGTCCCCCCGGCGTCCTTGATGGCCTTGACGGTGTCGGCGCAGCGCTCGGCATCGAGATCGAGCACGGCAACCGCGACGCCCTCCTTGGCGAGGCGTTTGGAGCAGGCGGCTCCGATCCCGGCGGCGGCGCCGGTGACGACGGCAACTTTATAGCTCATGGTATTTCTCTCCCGATCGCTTGCTTTGAATGCCCATGGGCTAGGGCACAAAGCAGCGGCGAGAAAGGTGGAAATTTGAACGCATGTTCAGTCTTCGCCTCGGCGGGGTGAGCCGGCCAGTATCCCGTCCACGAAATCGGCCACGGCCGCGAAGGTTTCCCGCGCTCCCGGTAAGTCGAACCCGCGCACGACCGCCACGTGTTCCATGCCGTCGATGGGAACGAGACGGCAGGAACGCCCGGCCGCCTCCAGTCGGGAATGAAAGCGCAGAGCATCGTCCAAAAGCACCTCGCCGGTTCCGACGCTGATCAGGCTGGGCGCAAAGCCCGCAAGATCGGCGTCGTTGCAGTGAACCGGCGAGGCCAGTGGGTGGTGAGGGTCGAAGCCTTGCAGATAGAGGTCTGCCGCCACCTGCGCCGATTCCGTTCCGAACAGCGGATCGGTGGCGGCGTTGCTGGCGTAGCTTGGCGCGGTGACGGTGAGATCGAGCCAGGGCGAGAGCATGACGATGGCATCGATGGACGGTGCTTTTCCGGCAGCGGCCATGAGCCCGATGCTGGCGGCCAGGCCGGCCCCGGCGGAATCGCCCGAGACGATCAGCGGCGCATCGCCGGCTTCGGCGCGCAGGGCTTCCAGCGCGGCAAGCGCATCTGCGAGGCCGGCGGGAAACGGGCCTTCGGGGGCCAGCCGGTATTGCGGCACGACGATGGTCACGCCGCATCGAGCGGCAAGGGCTTCGGAGAACGGCCCCTCGAATTCGGGGCGACCGATGCGGAAGCCGCCACCGTGCAGCTGCAGCATGTACCCGCGCGGCGTGTCCGGCGCATCGAAGCGTAGCGTGCGCAGGCCCGCCATTTCGGTTTCCAGCGCCGGTGCCTTCGTCGCGAATGCACCGGCGGCGATCCCGGCCGCCATCTGCGCCCGCCGTTCGGCAAGATCCGGCGGGGCAGGGTAGCCGTGGCGCTCCGGAGGGAGCGCGATCCCGGCCGACCGCGTCATTCGGCGGCCTGCAGGGCGATCGAATCCTCGAGATTGCGCGCGGTGCGCTTGGCGCCCATCGCCTTGAGCTCGGGGATCACGTAGTCGCCCAGCAGCGTGATCGATTCGAGCACGGCTTCCTGCGGCAGATGGCCGAAGTTGACGTAGCACAGCACCTGATCGATCCCGGCTTCCTCGTACTTGAGGAACTTGCGCAGGCATTCCTCGGGCGTGCCGATGATCACCATGTCCTGCTCGTCGAACGAGTGGATGTCGAAGTCGCCGTCGGCCTGCTTCTTGAGCAGTGGAAAGGCCTTGTCCTGCGCTTCCTTGGGCAGGTGCGCCATTTCCCACTTGAGGATGAACTCGGCGCTGGTGCGGTACCACCACCACATCGAATCCCAGACGCGGTTGGTTTCGAACTTCTTGCGGCTCTCGGTGCAGTGGACCAGCGTATAGACGCCCACCTTGTTGGTATGGACATGGCTGACCGGCACCGCGTTCTTCTGCTCCTCGCGGTAGATGTCGATCAGACCCGCCAGCTTTTCGAGCGGCTGCATGATCGAGAAGCACAGCAGACCCAGGCCGTTCTGCCCGGCCATGCGGATCGTCTCTTCCGAACTCGCCGCCATCCAGCACGGCGGATGCGGAAACTGATAGGGCTTGGGCGTGACCATCCGCTTGGGAAACTTCAGGTACTCCGAGTCCTCCTCATAGTATTCCTGGGCCCACATCTCGGAGACGGTCTTGCAGGCGGCGAGCATCTTCTTCTTCGATTCGGCACCGTCGACCCCGAAGGCCATCTGCTCCATCGGCGTGGAGCGGCCCATGCCCCATTCGGCGCGGCCGCGGCTGAGCAGGTCCACTGTTGCGACCTTTTCGGCGACGCGGACGGGATGGATGAATTCGTGCGGCATCAGCGTCACGCCGAAGCCGAGCCGGATGTTCTCGGTGATCTGCGAAAGCGCGCCCAGCACCACGTCGTTGCAGGGCATGTGGCTGCGGCCTTCGCGGAAGTGGTGCTCGACCAGCCAGGCGGTGTGAAAGCCCTTCTTGTCGGCCAGCGTGATCTGTTCGACGCAGTTCTTGTAGGCCTGCCGTTCCTTGGTGCGCTGGCCCCAGGGATGTTCCCCTTCCCAGGGCTTGGGCGCTTCGAATTCGTAGAGCAGTCCGAGTTCCATGGAGGTTCCTTTCAGCCGTATCGGCGTGCGTTCAGAGTGAGTCTCGGTAGGGTCCGGCGATGTGCCCGCCGTCGACGACCAGCGAGGAGCCGGTGCAGAAGGCACTTTCGTCGGAAGCGAAAAAGGTGACGGCCGCCGCGATCTCCTCGGGCAATCCCATGCGGGCGATGGGCTGCCGGGCGACGGCCTTTTGCAGCCGCGCCATCGAGGCGGACGGCGTGTTGGCGACCATGGGTGTCGCGATGATCCCGGGGTGAACCGCGTTGACCCGGATCGCGCGCGGGCCGAGTTCGATGGCGAGCGAGCGGGTCATGCCGGTCACCGCGAACTTGCTGCCGACGTAGCTCGCCAGACCCTCGACGCCGACGAGACCGTCGATCGAGGATATATTGACGATCGAGCCGCCGCCGCGCGCTTCCATCGCGGGTATCGCCGAACGGATACCCAGCCAGACCCCGGTCACGTTGAGGTCGAGCACACGCCTGTGTTCGCCCGGCGTCTCGCGCTGGATACCGCCGCCCGCGCCGCAACCGGCATTGTTGACGAGGACATCCAGCCCACTGTTGCGCCGCGTGATCTCCTCGATGCAGTCCGACCACGCGGATTCGTCGCTCGCATCAAGGGCGACGAACTGCGCGGCCTCACCGATCGAGGCAGCGACCGCCTCGCCCTCCGCTGTGCGGATATCGGAGACGATCACGGTCGCCCCGTGCGCGGCGAAAGCGCGGGCTGTCGCCTCGCCGATTCCGCTCGCCGCGCCGGTGACGAGCGCGATCTTCCCCTCAAGGCGAGGCGCGACGGTCATTGCCCGGCAGCTTGCGCCGCGAGTTCCTTGCGGCTCTTGCGCGCGCCGGCGCAGAACTTCGTGGACAGCGAGCGGTCGACGGTCAGGCTCTGGCCGGAAATGCCATTGGCGAGGTCCGAAAGGAGGAAGACGATCGCGTTCGCCAGTTCCTCGGGCATCGTGAAGTTGGTTTCGCTTTGCTGCACGACGTTTTCGGACACGACGCGGGTCATCACGCGCTCGGTATAGACCGCACCCGGCAGCACCGAATTGGCGCGAATGCCGAACTCGTGCCACTCGTTGGCCATAGTCCGGGTCAGTGCGGTAATGCCGGATTTCGCCGCGCCGTAGGGCCCGTGCCAGGGCGCCGAGGTCAGCGAGGAGACCGACGAGACATTGACGATGGCGCCGCGCTCCTCGCGCTCGATCCAGGTCTTGGCGGCATCGCGGCACAGCGTGAAGATATAGCCGAGGTTGAGCTGGAAGGTCTGCCAGAAGCTGTCTGTCGGCGTCTCGTCGAGCGGCATCCATTCACCCTCGCGGGTGCCGCCGGCGACGTTGGCCATGCCGTCGAGCGCGCCGAACTTCTCGAAGATCCGCCCGACCACGGTTTCGCAGGCGGCCTTGTCCATCAGGTCGACCACCATCGGGTGGATCGTCCCGCCGAGGGCTTCGACATCCTCGACTGTCGGCGCGATCAGCGCTTCGTCCTTGTCGAGGGCGATGATCGTGGCGCCCGCCCTGGCAAGCTGCCGACAGGTCGCCCCGCCGATGCCGCCTCTGGCGACACCGCACACGAGTATGGTTCGACCGGTCAGGTCGATGGCTAGAGTCATGGTATCCTCTCCCTTTGCCCGCTGTTGCCGCGGGCTGCTGGTTAGATGTCGATGCGGTAGAGCTTCGCGGCGTTGCCGCCGAGCACCTTGGTCTTTTCCTCGTGCGTCAGATCGCCGTAGCGCGTTTCGAGGTTGTCGATCGGATAGAGCCCGGTCGGGTGCGGGAAGTCGGTTTCGAACAGCACGTTGTCGATGCCGACCTTGCGCATCATGTCGGCTGCGGCCTGGCCCTGTTCGAACCAGAAGCAGGCGTAGAAGTTGCTCTGGAAGTACTCGCTGGGCTTCTTCTCGAAGCTGCGCCCTTCGGCGATCTCGACGAGCTGGTAGTCGAGCGCTTCCATCATGAAGGGCACCCAGCCGATCCCGCTTTCGACCGAAACGAACTTGAGGTTGCGGAACCGGTCGAGCAGGCCCGAGTAGATCAGGTTGGCGACGACCTTGCCGTTGTTGAAGAACAGCATCGCGCCGGAAATGCCCGAGCGCAGGTCGCGCGTCAGCGAAGGCCAGCCCTGCTGCCCCATCCAGTCGATCGAGGTTTCCGATGCGCCGATGTGGAAGTTGATCGGCATGCCCATATCCTCGCAGACTTCCCAGAGCGGATACCAATGCTCGTGCGCGAGGTCGGGCAGGCGCTCACCGCCCAGATCGACGAGGTGGGGATCGGAATTGATGTTGATCCCGCGCAGGCCCATCGCCGCGCAGCGTTCGGTTTCCTTGATGGCGAGATCGACGTCCCACCACGGCAGCAGCGCCATCGGGAAGAACCGGCCGTTCGAATCGGCCTGCATTTCGGCGACGGCA
Organism: uncultured Novosphingobium sp.; assembly: GCA_965140495.1. Lineage (GTDB taxonomy): Bacteria > Pseudomonadota > Alphaproteobacteria > Sphingomonadales > Sphingomonadaceae > Novosphingobium. The sequence continues at coordinate 591,898 of OZ223239.1, forward strand.
TCGTTGTAGATCTTCACGCAGGCAAGCCGCAGGTCGGCATCGACCTTGGCGGCGGCCTGGCCGCCGAAGCCGAGGATGTTGGGATAGACGATCTGGGCGTAGATGCCGGTCTCGTCCATCACCTGCAGTCGCTCCTTGAGCGAGGAGGAGCCGGTGTGCACATCCTCGAACTGCAGCTTGAGGAAATCGTCGAGCACGCGGACCTTGCCGCCGTCCTTCAGGATCGCGCTGTTGGGGTGCGCGCCGGTGCCGATCGACTTGTCGCCGTCGATCACCCAGCAGCGCTGGCCGTCGAGCATCTTTACCTGCGGCACGCGGTCGCGGATCGAGGCCGGGGCACGGCTGGTCCACATGTCGTGCGGTTCGGTGAGGTGAGTATCGGCGTCGATGACCTTGTAGCCGGTCTTCGCGCCGGGCCGGTCCAGGCTGGCAGTCGCCATTGTGTCTTCTCCCGTGTTGGTTTCTTGGGAGGATTGGTCGCGCAGACGCCGGGCAAAGAGAAGCCCCGCGTCTCCACCCGCCTTGCTCGATCGTCCACGCCGGCCGAATCCGGCGCTGCCTTCAGTCGCGGCGGCCCTGCGTGAAGAAGACCCTGCCGGGCGCAATCGGAGTGGGGTTTGCGGCGGCCTGCGAATCGTCGCCGGTCGCGCGGGCGCTGCGGTTGCGGGCGCCGGCCAGCAGGGCCCGAAAACGCGGCGTCGGCGCTTCCGCCTGCCGGGCGGCACGGGCGTCCTCGCGCATCTGGCTCGGGGTCATGCCGAAGTGGCGGCTGAAACGGCGGCTGAAGGCGGCTTCCGATCCGTAACCGGCCAGTTCGCTGATCTCGGCGATCTTCATCCGGCCCTGCCGCAGCAGCGTGGCGGCATGTTCCATGCGGCGCTCGGCCACGACTTCCATCGGCGCCTTGCCGACCGCCTGCGTGAAGTGCGCTGCAAAGTTCGAGCGGCCCATGCCGACGGCGCGGGCAAGCGATTCGACCGTCCAGGGCTGGGCGGGGTCTGCGGCGATCAGTTGCTGCGCGTCCTCGATGGGATCGCGGGTTTCCGCGGAGAGGATCCGGCGGCAGGCCGGATCGGCGCGCAGCGCGGCGATCAGCAGCGTTTCGGCCAGCCGGGTGAGCAGCGCGCTCGATCCGGCGCCCATGCCGGCGAGTGGCAGGGCATCGGGTTGCAGCACCCCGGTCCCGGCCCGCAGGAGAGAGGGCAAGGCAGCGCGCGAGACTTCGCCGGGCCATTGGGCATGAAGCCGCGCGCTGAGCACGCGCGCCGTCACGCGTGGGCCATCGCCGAAGGCAGTGGCGGGCGGGATGTCGCAGTCCCGGTCGTGGCGCAGGCCCTCGTGCGGCTGCGCCTGGGCACCCGCCGTCGTGCGCAGGGCATGGGCCTCGCCGGAGAGCACCATGGCAATGTCGTCCGGCCCCAGTTCGGCCATGGCCCCGCCGGTGCAGGCAAGGCGGACCTCGCCGTGAATCACGGCGTGGACGAACACGGCATCGCCCGGCGCCACGGCGCACCCTGCCTGTCCGGCGAAGTCGCCGTAAGTCCACGTCCGGCCCGACAGGCGCACATCGCCCAGCAGGTCGGACAGGCTGCGTGAAACCGGTTTCGCTGGCTTGCCCGGCACGGTGTCCATGTCTCCCGTCTTGCCGATCCTCTGGACGATCGGTCATGTCCGGCTGACAATATGATATTGCCCGGAGCCGTCAATCCACGCATCAAGCGCTTGATCGGGAGAAGGAAGACCATTGAGGCAGATCGAGCTTTCCATCGATGTCGGCGATGCCGTGGGGCTGGGTGTGCCGGCGCATGTCGCCGCGAGCGTGGTGCTGCCCGAGCCGGAGGCACTGCCCGAACGTCCGCTCGTCTGCGTGGCACTGCCGAGCAGCAGCTATGCGCGCGGCTATTACACCTGCGCGCTGCCGGGCGCGGGAGAGGCGGGAGCGCAGGCCGCCTATCATGTCGAACGCGGATGGATCTTCGTCGCGCTCGACTGGCTGGGTTGCGATGCGACCTCGGGGATCGATCCCGAGGATCTGGGCTACGGGGCGCTTACCGCCGCCGCCCACGCCGCGCAGGCCGAGATCCTGCTGCGGCTTGCCAATGGCGTGCTGGAGCCGGGCTATCCCCCGGTCGGCCGCCCCTGCGTGATCGGTATCGGCCAGTCGCTGGGAGGGGGGCTGCTGATCTACCAGCAGGCGCGGCACGGCGGGTTCGACGGCATCGGCGTTCTCGGTTTCAGCGCGATTCACTCACACCCTTCCACCCCGCCCGGCGGTGAACCGGTGGTCGTTGCCTGGTATCCGCGCGATGCTTCGCTGGAGGAGTGCCGCGAGCCGCTCAATGCCGCAGCGCTGACCGGCGCGCAGGCCTCGCAGGAGCAGGCGGCGTGGGAAGCCGTGGCCTGGGGGTTCCATTACGACGACGTGCCCGCCGAAGTGGTCGAGCAGGATCTGGCGCACTACGAAGGCATCGCGCGCGGCATAGATCCCGATGTCGCGCTGCCGGCCTGGTACGCCCACCGCACGCCGCAAAGGGCGGCGCGGTCCTCGCTGACGCCGGGCGTGGTGGCTTCCGAGGCGGCGGCGATCGACGTGCCGGTGCTGGCGGCCATGGGGGTGCGCGATCTGGTCCCCGATCCGCACAACGAACCGCGGGCCTATCCTTCCGCCAGGAGCGTCGATGTTTTCGTCTGCCCCCGCATGGGCCACATGCACAACATGGCCGGCACTCGCGCGCTCTTGTGGGAGCGCATTCACCTGTTCGGCGAATGGTGCGCGGCGATGAAGGGGCAGTAGGGCGGCTTAGGCCGGTACGCCCCAGCTTTGCGCATAGGCTTCGAGCTTGGCCAGATAGCCGGCGCGCTGTTCGTCCGGAATCCACGCTGTCTCGAAAGCGAAGCGTTCGATCTGCACCAGTTCTGCCGGCGTGAGGGCGCTGTCCTTCTGCGCGCGGATCAGCACTTCGGTGATGTATTCGCTGCCCATGTAGGCCGGATCGTCCGAGTTCACCGAGACTTTCAGCCCGGCGTCGAGCATCTCGCGCAGCGCGTTGATCAGCTGGCCATCCTCCATGACCTTGCCGGAGAAGGTCGGGCAGACCGTGAAGGGAATGTCCTTGCTCTTGGCCAGCGCCACCAGTTCGGGCGACTGGACGATGTTGCCGCCGTGGTCGATCCGCTCGGCCTGCAGGTCGACCAGCGCGGTGCGGATGTGCTCGAGCGTGTTTTCCTGATTGACGTCGCAGTGCATCGTCACGTGGAGCCCCGCCGCGCGGGCCTTGGCAAAGTGCTCGGCGAACTTTTCGGGCGGGTTACCCTTCTCGTCCGAATCGAGCCCGACGCCGATCAGCTTGTCCTTGTAGGGCAGCGCGGCATCGAGCGCTTCCATCGCCGATTCGGTGTTGAGATCGCGCATGAAGCACAGGATCAGTTGCGATTCGATGCCGATGGTCTTCGCGGCGTCCGCGCGGGCGCGGGTGATGCCGCCGATCACCGCCTCGATCGGCACACCGCGCTTCAGGTGTTCCTGCGGATCGAAGAACATCTCGGCATAGAGCACGTTCTGCGAGGCCGCCTTGCTCAGGTAGCCATAGGCGAGATCGTAGAAGTCCTGCTCGGTCAGCAGCACCTGCATGCCGTCGTAGTAGATCTTCAGGAAGCTCGGCAGGTCGTGATAGATGTAGCTGCGCTTCATCTCCTCGACCGTGGCATAGGGCAGCGACAGGCCGTTGCGCTGGGCGAGCGCGAACTTCATTTCGGCTTCTAGCGTGCCTTCCAGATGGACGTGGAATTCGGCCTTGGGCAGCCCGGAAATGAAGCGCGCCATGCTCTCGCCATCGGCGGGCGGCACGGCGGCCCGCGCCCATGCCGGAAGCGCGCAGGCAAGCGGCACCGCCATCGCGGCGCGGATGAGCTGTCGTCTGTGAAGCATGGTGCTGTCCCCGTGGCCCTTGCCTGATGGGGCACTATCGGCGCCGGCCTGGCACCGGTCCATCGACGAATTGGCTACGCCCCGTTCCAGAAATTGGAGCGGTTCGGTGTTCCGCTGCGGGACTTTTTGCGGGTTGCGGGACCCCCATGGTCTTTGCAATATGCTGCGATGCACAATTCAAGTGATACGCAAGTGACCCAGGAACGTACGATTATCGAGGCCATCGTCCTTCGCCGGACCATCTGTGCGGAGTACAACGGAGGCGAGATGCTGCTGGCGCCGCACCGGATGTTCACCCGGCATGGCGAGCTGTTCGTGAGCGCGCTCAATCTGCGCAAGAACTGGCGCAGCGAGGAAGAACGCCGCCTCGGCCACTTCAAGCTCGACGGTCTTTCCAACACGGCGATGATGCAGGATGCTTTCGAGCCGCTGCCTGCCAACGAAAACGTCCTGCCGCGCGAAACGGACGAAGAAGTCCTCTCCGTCTACGCCTGACCGTCGGGCGGGGTATTGCCCCACCCGCCGTTCCGCTCGACACGCACGGTGGTTAGCCGGCAGCGGGTTCTGCCGGCTCCATGCCTTCGAGCGGGGTCTTGCGCCCCGGGCCGCCGGACACTTTCACGGTCATCTCGCCCAGCCCGTCCATGGCTGCGTGCATCACGTCGCCGGGAACGACGGGGCCGGTCGAGCGCGGCGGCGTGCCCGAGAAGATCACGTCGCCCGGATGGAGCGTCATCACCGAGGCCGCGTGCTCGACGAGATCGGCAATGCCGAGCACGAGATTGGCAGTGCTGTCGACCTGCCGGTCCTCGCCATTGACCTTGAGGCAATAGGCAAGGCTGTCGGGATCGGCGATCTCGCCGCGGGTGGTGAGCCAGGGGCCCATCACGCCATAGGTGTCGAAGCTCTTGCCGAAGCTGGGGAACTCGCTGCCCTGCATGGTCATGTCGAGGCCGATGCAATAGCCGGCGATGTAGTCGAACGCCTCGCTGGCGGGAATCTCGGTCCCTTCCTTGCCGATGACGATGGCGATTTCCATTTCGTGGAAGGTCGTGCGCTCGGGCCAGCGCAGGGTGACGCCGTCTGCGGGGCCTGCCGCGGCATTGGTCATCTTGAACAGCAGACCCATGCGCCGCGGATGGCCGCCCATGTCGAGCACGATCTTGTGATTGCCCGCGCCGCACAGGAACTTGCCCGGATTGGCTACGGGCTTGCGCAGCAGCACCGATTCCACCGGTACGCCGGGCGTCTTGTCGGCCAGGTCTTCCATGACCGGGCGCAGGCGTTCGAGATTGGCGATGAACAGGTCGCCCTCGGGATAGGGCCAGCGCACATCGGGCAGCATGTCCGCCACGACCGAGACGTCGTGCACCCGATCGCCGCGCACGACGCCGATCTTCACCGGGCCGTCCGGCGTGTCCTGATAGCGACAGATTTTCATGGCGGCATCCTCTCCCGATATGTTTGGGAGGGATCATTGGCCCTGGTCACGGCGGCGGCAAGTGCCGGGTGTCCGGCAGGGTTGCCCTAACGTCCAGATAAACCCCCTCCTCTGAGGAGGAGGGGGAAGAGCGGATCAGGCCGGTTCGATACCCATGCAGAGGTACTTCACCTCCATGTAGTCATCGAGGCCGTAGTGCGAGCCTTCGCGGCCGAGGCCCGACTGCTTCACGCCGCCGAACGGCGCGACGGTGGTCGAGATCAGGCCGGTGTTGATGCCTACCATGCCCGCTTCGATCGCTTCGGCCACGCGCCACACGCGCGACAGGTCGCGCGAGTAGAAGTAGCTGGCGAGACCGAATTCGGTGTCGTTGGCCATGCGGATGGCATCGGCCTCGTCGGTGAAGCGGATCACGCCGGCGAGGGGGCCGAAGGTCTCTTCGCGCGCCAGCTTCATGTCGGGCTTCACGCCCGAGACGACGGTGGGGCGGAAGTAAGTGCCGCCCAGTTCCGAGCGCTTGCCGCCCGCGACCAGTTCGGCGCCACCCGAAATCGCGTCCTGAAGGTGCTCCTCGACCTTCTCGACCGCCTTCTCGTCGATCATCGCGCCGACATCGGTGCCTTCGTCCATCGAGTAACCGACCTTCATCTGCTCGACGCGCGCTGCGAGCTTCGAGACGAATTCGTCGTAGACGCCGTCCTGCACGTAGAAGCGATTGGTGCACACGCAGGTCTGGCCACCGTTGCGGAACTTGGAGATCATCGCGCCTTCGATCGCGGCATCGACATCGGCATCGTCGAACACGAGGAACGGCGCGTTGCCGCCCAGTTCCATCGAGCACTTCTTGATGGTGTCGGCGCATTCGCGCAGCAGGTCGCGGCCGATCTCGGTCGAACCGGTGAAGGTCAGCTTGGCGACCTTGGGGTTCTGCGTCAGCGCCGAGCCGATCTGGCCGGCGCTGCCGGTCACCACGTTGACGACACCGGCGGGAATGCCGGCCATCTCGCACAGCTTGGCGATGGCGAGCGCCGAATAGGGCGTGGCCGAGGCCGGCTTGATGACGATGGTGCAGCCCGCCGCGAGCGCCGGGCCGAGCTTGCGGGTGATCATCGCATTGGGGAAGTTCCATGGCGTGATCGCCGCGACGACACCCACCGGCTGCTTGATCACGACGATGCGCTTGTCGCCCTGGTGGCTGGGGATCACGTCGCCATAGGCGCGCTTGGCTTCCTCGGCGAACCACTCGATGAAGCTGGCGCCATAGACGATCTCGCCCTTGCCTTCGGCGAAGGGCTTGCCCTGTTCGCGGCTCAGCAGTTCGCCCAGATCGTCCTGGTGCTCCATCATCAGGTCGAACAGCTTGCGCATCATGCCGGCGCGCTCGCCGGCGGTCCTGGCGCGCCAGGCGGGAAGCGCGGCTTCGGCCGCGTCAATCGCACGGGCGGTTTCATCCGCGCCCATCTTCGGAACCGTGCCCAGCACCTTTCCGGTACCCGGATCGGTGACGTCGAAAGTCGTCCCGGAATCGGCGTCGCACCACTTGCCGTCGATGTAGCACTGCTGCTTGAGGAAGTCGGTGTAGGCCATTTCGTAAGGGTCCCCTTGCTGAATCCTGACGGTCCATTCTCGCAGAATGGCGATTTCGGGCTTGGCATAGGGATGACCCCCTGCCGTGACAACTGCCCACCTACGCGGGGCAGGCACCCGTGCCTCCTCGCACAAGCGCGAGGTTCGCCGATTGACGCGGGAACATGGCTCGGTTAGTCTCACTTCCGAAAAATAATTCACAACTGCGAACGAATTTCGGGAGAGGACCGCTGGACTACGCAGCCTATATCGATGGTGCCTTCGTCAAGGGTGAGGGTACGCGCTTCGAGGTGGAGAACCCTTCGGACGAGTCCGTCGTGGCCGAAGTGCAGGGCGTGTCGGCCGCGCAGGCCGATGCGGCCATCGGTGCGGCACGCCGCGCCTTCGACGATGGCGGCTGGTCGGGCCTCTCGATGAAGGAGCGCGCCGCCTACATGACGCGCTACGGCGAAGCGCTGCGCAAGCGCGCCGATGTGCTCAGGGACTGCGCCATCAAGGAAGCCGGCTGTCCGGCCAGTTCCACGGTGATGGGGGCGCAGGTCCACGCGCCGCTGCGCATGACCGACGAGATCATCGACATGTTCCTGCGTCTGCCCGAGCAGGAGGAAAACCCGCTGCCGATGCACGAGCGGGTGAACCCCTATTTCGTGGTCCAGAGCCTCAAGCGCTGGTCGCCGCTCGGTGTGGTTTCCGCGATCAGTGCCTACAACGTGCCGTTCTACACCGCCTTCTGGAAAGTCGTGCCCGCGCTGATGGCGGGCGATACGGTGATCCTGCGGCCCAATCCGCTGACGCCGATCTCCTCGATGGTCTTTGCCGAGGCGGCGGACGAGGCGGGGCTGCCAAAGGGCGTGATGAACGTGCTGGTCGAGCAGGGCCTCGAAGGCGGCCTTGCCATGACCACCGACGAGCGCGTCGACATGGTTAGCTTTACCGGATCGTGCACCGTCGGCGCCAAGGTGGCCGAACAGGCCGCGCCCACGCTCAAGCGGCTGGTGCTCGAACTGGGCGGCAAGTCGGCGCAGATCTACCTGCCCGATGCGGCCGCGCGCGCGGTTTCGGCGGCCTTCACGGTCTGCACCTCGCATGCCGGACAAGGCTGCGTGCTCGGCACGCGCGTCTTCGTGCCCGAAGAGAACAAGGCCGAAGTGCTCGAAGGCATGGCCAAGATGCTCTCGGGCGTGAAGATCGGTCCGGCGAGCGACCCGGAAACCCAGCTCGGCCCGGTGATCAGCGCGGCGCAGCGCGACCGCTGCGAGCATTTCACCCAGGCCGCCGTCGATGCGGGGGGCAAGGTGGTTTGCGGCGGCAAGCGCCCCGAAGGCATGGACAAGGGCTATTACTGGGAGCCAACCGTGCTCGACCTGCCCGACAACAGGAACCCGGCCGCGCAGGAGGAGATCTTCGGTCCGGTGGTCGGCGTGATCGGCTACCGCGATCTCGATCATGCCGTGGAGATGGCGAACGACAGCAAGTTCGGCCTGTCGGGCTGGGTCCACGGCGCGGACAAGGTCAAGGCGGTGGAAGTCGGCCTCAAGATCCGCAGCGGCGCGGTCAACGTGAACGGCGCGGTGATGTCGAGCTACGCCAGCGGCGGCGGGATCAAGATGAGCGGCATCGGCCGCGAGCGCGGGGTCGAGGGTCTGCGCGAATTCCAGATGATGACCACGCTCAATATCGGCGGGTAACGGGACGGAGAGAGGAACGATGGAAGGTTTGGTTCAGGGGAAAGTTGCGCTCATCACCGGTGCGGGTTCGGGCGTGGGCCGCGCGGCGTGCCTGCTGTTCAGCGAGCACGGCGCCAAGGTGGTCGCGGCCGACATCAACGGCGACAATGCCGAGGAAACCGCAAAGATGGTCCGCGACGCCGGCGGCGAGTGCGTGGCTGTGACCTGCAACGTTGCCGATCCGGCGTCGGTCGATGCGGCGGTCGCCAGGACCGTCGAGGTGTTCGGGCGGCTCGATGCGATCTACAACAATGCCGGCGTCACCATCAGCCCGATCCCGGGCAAGGGCCTGCGCAGCCTGGTCGAGTGCGATCCCGAGGAGATGAAGCGGGTCGAGGACGTCAACATCAACGGTGTGATCTACGGCAGCCAGGCCGCGATCCGTCAGTTCGAGAAGCAGGGTGGCGGCGGTTCCATCGTCAGCACCGCCTCGGTGGCCGGTCTCATGGGCTATGGCGGTGTGCTCTACGGCACCACCAAGGGCGCCGTCGTGCAGATGACCCGCGCGCTCGCGATCGAAGTCGCCGACAAGGGCATTCGCGTCAACGCGGTCTGCCCGGCGGGCATGCTCACGCACTATGCGGGCATGGACCCGGACAGCGAGCATCGCGACCGCATCCTAGAGGGCATGGGCAAGGCCCATCCGCTCGGCAAGGCGATCGATCCGGCGGACACGGCGGCGGCGGCGCTGTTCCTGTGCTCGGATCTGGCATCGAACATTACCGGCGTGAACCTGCCGGTGGACGGCGGCCTCTACGCGGGCCGCAAGGTAGGAGGCTGAGGCCATGGCTAGCTGCCCGGTATCTGGGAAGAACTCGAACGCGCTTGCATCGCTGATGAGCGACAATCCGCGCTACGCGGAGATGTTCGACGTCAACAACGAGGCGGCCAACGCGGGCGTCGACAACAACCGCGACTACACCGACGACATGAACGCGCTGCGGGATAAGGCGGCCGTGCAGAAGGGCTCGCTGCGCGAACTGCTCGGCGTGCCCGAATTGCCGATGTCGATGGGGCCGCCGCGCGATGCCATGACGTTCTTCTCGTTCCGGGCCTGCGAGATCGGGTTCCGCGAGAACCTGATCTTCTCTTCTGAGGGCTATAACGAGAGCCCCGGCGTGCGCACGATCGGCACCACCATCCTCTCGATGGTCGGCAAGCCGCACAAGCGCCTGCGCTCGGCGGCGCAGCCGCTGTTCAAGCGGCCCAAGGTGCTCGACTGGTGGAACAAGCGCTGGATCGAGGAAACCGTCGATGCGCTGCTCGATCGCCTGCTCGACCGCGAGACCGCCGACCTCAACATCGAACTCTGCGCCCGCCTGCCGATGGCGACGGTGACGCGGGCCATCGGGCTCGAGGGCGAGGACGTCATCGAGTTCCGCTACCAGCTCACCCGCGCTACCTTCGGTGCGGCCAAGCTCCCGCCCGAGGAAGCTGCCGCCTCGCGCGCCACGGTCGACAAGACGCTGCGCGACCTGATTGCCGAGAACACCCGCAATCCCGGCGACAACCTCATCGCCGGCCTTATCGCCGCCGAAATCGTCGACGAGGACACCGGTGACAAGCGCAGCCTGACCGAGGACGAGATCTTCGGCTACTGCAAGCTGGCGATCTTCGCCGGCGGCGGCACCACCTGGCGTCAGCTCGGCATCACCATCGATGCGCTGCTCAATCACCGGCATTTCTGGGACGCCTGCCGCGAGGACCGTTCGCTGGTCGATCTCGCAGTGGAGGAATCGCTGCGCTGGCGCGCGACCGATCCGATGATGCCGCGCCTGTGCACGCAGGATACCGAAGTGGAAGGTGTGATGGTGCCCGCAGGTACGCGCGTGTTCCTGTGTTTCGGCGCGGCCAACCACGATCCGGCGGTGTTCGAGAACCCGGAAAAGTACGACATCTTCCGCAAGAAGCAGCCCAACATGGGCTTCGGCTTCGGTCCGCATCGATGCCTTGGCATGGACGTGGCGCGGCAGGAAATGATCGTGGCGATCAACGGCCTGCTCGACCGCTTCCCGAACATGGATTTCGACCCGTCCAAGCCGAAGCCCGAATATCGCGGGCTCGAACACCGTGGCATGACGTCGGTGCCGGTGAAGCTGAGGTGATGCAGGCAGGCTTCAGCCAGCCTGCCAACACACATCCTCGTCATCCCCGCGGAGGCGGGGATCCAGCTTCGGCGCTGCCGTGTGAAAATCGGGCAGAGCACTGGATTCCCGCCTGCGCGGGAATGACGAAGTGAAGGGAGCAAAAAGGGTTCCGTTATGAACACCACGATGAAGCAGGTCGTCCTGGCCAGTTACGCAAAGGGCAATCCGCAGCCGGACGACTTCCGCATCGAGGACGTCCCCGTTCCCGAAGCGGGAGATCGGGAGATCCTGCTGCAGACGCTCTACATCGCCGTCGATCCGCTGATCCGCTTCTCGCTCGACGAGAAGCTGCTCTCGGGGGCGAGCCGGATGGATCTGGGCGCGGTGATGGTCGGACCCACGGTCTGCAAGGTCGTCGCTTCGAACCACCCGGACTATGCAGCCGGTGACTTCGTGGAAGGGCGCACGGCCTGGGCGGAATATGCCGTCGTCGCGCCCAATCAGTCGGACTATCGCGGACCGCCGCGCAAGCTCGATCCCGCGCTGGCTCCTGTCTCGACCGCGCTCGGCGCATTGGGCGGGCCGGGGCAGACGGCCTATGAAGGCGTGGTCAATGTCGGCCGGCTCAAGGCAGGCGAGACCATTGTCATTTCCGCGGCTGCGGGCGCGGTCGGTTCGATGGCGGGGCAGATCGCCAAGGCGCTCGGTGCCCGCGCGGTCGGCATTGCGGGCGGTGCGGCCAAGTGCAAGGCGCTGCTCGATCTCGGCTTCGATGCCGTGGCCGATTACAAGGCGCCGGACTTTGCCGATCAGCTCAAGGCGGCGCTGCCCGAAGGCGCGGACGTCTATTTCGAGAACGTCGGTGGCGATGTGACGCTGGCGGTGCTGCCGCTGCTCAAGCGCGGCGCGCGCATGCCGATGTGCGGCTTCATCGCCTACTATGGCGTCGGCATGGAAGGGCCCGGGCCCGATCACCTTCCCGGCTTCTACCGGCAGATCATGGCGAAGGGGCTCGAGATCAAGGGCTTCGCCGGCATTTTCGCCGGGCAGAAGGGGCTGGACGACATCGCCGGGTGGATGAAGGAGGGCAAGATCCACTTCCCCGAATCCGTGGTCGAAGGCATCGATGCGGCGCCGGAAGCCTTCTCCAGCGTGTTTTCCGGGCATGACCACGTCGGCAAGCTGCTGGTGCGCGTTGCACCCGAGGCTTGATTGACACTCGTCTAGAGGCCAGCTTGTGGTCATGGACATAGAGACTCTGCCCCCACCTCCGCGCGAGACGGCCAATCCCGCGCCGCGGCGCCCCGCGAATTCGGTGCGTCGCACCACCAGCATCGACGTTTCCTGGCCCGATGGGATCGAGGGGCAGCGCCTGTTCGTCGGCGGTGCCCGCGACGTGGTCACCCCCGCCGGGGGCGGTGCGCCCCGCCTGGTCACCGAGGGCAGCTATCGGGCGCGGCTGAAGGAAGACAAGACGATCACCGCGATCGAGGCGGAGCCCGCGGTGGCGGGCCTGTCCCAGCTGGTGGGTGCAAGGGCCGGCGGGCATCTGCGCATGCTGCTGCGCGAGGTCATGCCCGATCTGATCGCACAGACGCATCCGCTCTATCTGGTGCTCGACGACCTTTCCGGCGCGGCGCTGGTTTCGGCCTTCGCCTGGTCGCAGTGGTATCCCGACTGGGCCGAGAAGCTGCGTCAGCGCATCGGCGAGGAAGAGCACGACAAGATGATGAGCCAGCGGGTCAATGTCTGCTGGGGGCTGCAGGAAGGCCACAGCGGCGTGCAGCCCGGCGGCCCGCCCAAGAACGTGGCCGACGCCGATGCCGGTGACGTGCGCAATCCCGAGGACCCGCATGGCTGGCACGGCCTTTCGGACCATGAAGGCCCCGGTTTCCGGCGGGCTCGCCGCATCGACGTCACCCGCGACGAGGCAGCCGGGGTGCTGCGCATCGATTCCGCCTTTCAGGACAGCGCCGCCAAGCCCGACGGCGGGCGGATCGCAATCCATGAATATCTTGTCCGCGCGACTGCCGATCTGGACACGCTGGAATTGCTGACGCTCGAGCCCGAGGCGCGCATCCTGCCCTTTTCGGAATGTCCGGGCGCAATGGCCAACACCCAGCGGCTGGTCGGCCGCAAGCTTCCCGACATTCGCGACGAAGTCCTGGCGCAATTGCGCGGACCGGAAGGCTGCACCCACCTCAACGACGCCCTGCGCGCGCTGGCCGATGTGCCGGAGCTGGTGGCCGAGCTTCAGTCGTAGAAAGCCCACCCCCAGCCCCTCCCGCATGCGGGAGGGGAGCGAGACTTGCCGGGCCGTGAGGTCCGGTTAGTCGCAGCGGGAAGGGCTCCACCGCGCGCCGTTTCCGTTCTCTCCCGCAACCCCAATTGACCGCTGCTGCGCAAGCGGCGCCGGGCGCTTGCGCAAGGCGCTTCCATCTGAAAGGCCCGGTGCATAACCAGAAACCTGCGGGGGAATGCGTTGACGAAATCGGTCGTCACACTCGATGACAAGTACACGCAGGAGTCGGGGCAGGTCATGCTCTCGGCGCTGCAGGGCGTCGTGCGTCTGCTGCTCGATCAGGCCCGGCGCGACAAGGCGGCGGGACTGAACACGGCCGGCTACATCACCGGCTATCGCGGCTCGCCGATCACCACGCTCGATGCCCAGCTCTGGGCGAGCGGAAAGCTTCTCGGCGAGCATGATATCCGCTTCGAGCCCGGCCTCAACGAGGAATTGGCAGCCACTTCGGTGCGCGGCACCCAGCAGCTCGACTGGTATGGCAAGTCCCGCGTCGATGGCGTTTTCGCCATGTGGTACGCCAAGGGCGTCGGCGTCGAGCGCGCGGGGGAGGCGATCAAGGCGGCAAATTTCGAAGGCACGCACAGGAACGGCGGCGCGCTGCTGCTGTGCGGCGACGATCACGCCGCCAAGTCCTCGCTCACCGCGCACCAGTCCGAGCATGTGCTGGTGACGGCGATGACCCCGGTTCTCTATCCGGCGACGACCGACGAGATCCTGTCGTTCGGGCAATACGGCTGGGCGCTCTCGCGCCTTAGCGGGCTCTACGTCGGCATGAAGACGGTGACCGACACGCTCGATCTGACGACCACGGTCACGCTGCCGGGCCACCAGTTCCCGATTGCCCTGCCGGCATTGCCTGAGGGCACCTCGCCCAACTTGCGCATCGCAATGTCGGCGCTGCAGCAGGAGCAGGCGGTGATCGAGCAGCGCCTGCCGATCGTGCCGCAGTTCACCGCGCTCAACCCGATCGACCGCGTCAGCCATGACGCGCCCGAGCGCAAGCTGACGATCGTGACCGCCGGCAAGGCGTGGCTCGACGTGTGCCAGGCGCTCGCCGATCTCGGACTGGACGAGGCGAAGTGCCGGGCCATCGGCCTGCGCGTCGTCAAGCTGGGTCTCGTCTGGCCGCTCGATACCGCCTTCGTCCGGCAGGCCTGCGGCGGCAGCGCCGAGATCATGGTGGTCGAGGAAAAGCGCGCTTTCATCGAAGAGCAGATCGCGCGCATCTTCTACGGCACCGCGAATGCACCGGCAATTTCCGGCAAGCATGAACCCGAGGGGGCGAAACTGCTTTCCGAAATCGGCGTGCTCGATCCCGGTTCGGTGCGCGCCGCGCTCGTCAGGCGGCTGGCCGGGCTGGGCATCCTGTCCGACGAAGTGGCAGCGCGCGATGCAACGCTGCGCGATCTCGAAGGCAGCGCCAAGACGCTTGCGCTCACCGCGATCCGCCCCGCCTATTTCTGCTCGGGCTGTCCGCACAACACTTCCACGGTAGTGCCCGAAGGCTCCGCCGCGATGGGCGCGACGGGGTGTCATGGCCTCGCCCATTACATGCCCGAGCGCAACACAATGCAGACGGTCTCGATGGGGCAGGAAGGCATGCCCTGGGTCGGTGCGCAGAGCTTCGTCGAAACGCCGCACATGTTCCAGAACCTGGGCGACGGAACCTATACCCATTCGGGTCTGCTGACGATCCGCGCCGCCGTGGCCGCGAAGAGTAACGTCACCTTCAAGATCCTGTTCAACGATGCCGTCGCCATGACCGGCGGCCAGCCCGCCGAAGGCTCGCTGACGGTCGAGCAGATCGTCCATGAACTGGTCGCCGAGGGCGTATCGCCGGTCGTGGTTCTCAGCGAGGACCCGGATCGCTTCTCGGCTGCCGACTTGCCCAAAGGCATCCGTGTCCTCTTCCGCGATGAACTCGACGCGGTGCAGCGCGAGTTGCGCGAGCTGAAGGGCACGACGGCGATCGTCTACGACCAGACCTGCGCCAACGAAAAGCGCCGCCGCCGCAAGAAGGGCAAGTATCCCGATCCAGACAAGCGGCTGTGGATCAACCCGGCGGTCTGCGAAGGCTGCGGCGATTGTTCGGTGCAGTCGAACTGTCTTTCGATCACCCCGATCGAGACCGAATTCGGTCGCAAGCGCGCCATCGACCAGTCGACCTGCAACAAGGACTATTCCTGCATCAAGGGCTTCTGCCCCAGCTTCGTCGAGGTGTCTGGCGGAACGCTGGCGAAGCGCAGCATGGATGAAGCTGCGCTGCAGCAAATGGTTTCGAAGCTGCCGGTTCCTCCGGTGCTCGACGTGTCGCAGGGGCCGCGCGCGATGCTGGTCACCGGCATCGGCGGCACCGGGGTGCTCACGGTCGGCGCGATCCTCGCCATGGCCGCGCACCTCGAGGGCAAGGCCGCCAAGGTGCTCGACCAGACCGGCATGGCGCAGAAGGGCGGCGCGGTCACCAGCCACTTGCGCATCGGCGCCGACACTGCAGCGATCCCCTCGGCGCGGCTGGGCACCGGACAGGCGGACGTGATCATCGCCTGCGATCTGGTTGTCGGTTCAGGCCCCGACGTGCTCGGCATGGCGCGGCCCGATACGCAGGTACTGGCGAACGAGGATGTCGTTCCCACCGGCGAGTTCCAGCGCAACCGCAATCTCGACCTTACCGCCACGCGTTTCCTCTCGGCCATTGGCAAGCGTGTCGATCCCGCGAACATCGCCTCGCTGCGCGCCGGCTCGCTGGCGACGCGGCTGCTGGGGGATTCGATCTTCACCAACCTGATGATGGTCGGCTTCGCGGCGCAGAAGGGCCTGCTCCCGGTCGGGCTGGATTCGATCGAGGAAGCCGTGCGCCTCAACGGCGTTGCCGCAAAGGCCAATCTCGCCGCACTGTCGCTCGGCCGGCTTGCGGCTGCAGGCGCGGACGACCTGTTCACGCTGGCCGATACTTCGGCGGACGGTCCGGCCATTCCGCGTACCTACGCCGAGATCGTCGAAAGCCGCGCGCATCGCCTGACGCAGTGGCAGGACGAGGCCTATGCGGCGCAATACTGCGCCTTCCTCGAGAGCATTTCCGCCAAGCTGCAATCGCGCGGACTGGGCGAATGCGAGCCGCTGATGGCCGAGATCGCGCGCGGTCTGGGCAAGCTCATGGCCTACAAGGACGAGTACGAGGTCGCCCGGCTCTATACCGATCCCGCCTTCCGCAAGGGGCTTGCCGATACCTTTGCCGGCGATCCCAAGCTCAAGGTGCATCTGGCGCCGCCACTGCTGGCCTTCCGCAAGGACCACAAGACAGGTCGTCCGCGCAAGATCGCGTTCGGCTCGTGGATATTCCCTGTCTTCGGCATGATGGCGAAGCTCAAGGGTCTGCGCGGGACGGCCTTCGATCCCTTCGGCTATACCGCCGAACGCCGGATGGAACGTGCGCTGATCGGCGAGTACCGCGCGCTGGTCGAGGAAGTCGCCGACAAGGTCACGGCCGAGACCATGCACGTGGGCATCGAACTGGCCGCATCGGCAGACCTCATCGCCGGTTATGGGCCGGTCAAGGACGCGGGCGTCGAAGCCCGTCGTGCGCGGGTGGCCGAGTTGCTGCCGAAGCTCTCCGGCACCTCGGCTTCGGTGGAGCGGGTGGCGGAACCGGCCTGATCGGCAATGGCGCCTTCGATGGCTTCGCGCATGCGGGTGTAGAAGGTTGAGAGGCGGTCGAAGCGGTCTGCCACGACGGGCGCGACGTCGCGGTCCACCTGGCCGCCGAGCAGGCGCACCTGCCGGTCGAGCAGCTCGGCCTTTGCCACGAAGGGCCCGCTGAAGTCCTCGGGCACCGAGTAGTAGATGCGCCGGCTGCCCGGCTCGCCCTGTCGCCGCGCATTGCCGCAATGCTCCAGCGTACGCGCGGCGACGCTGGCGTTGCTCTTGCTCATGCCGAGGTCGGCGGCGATCTCGTCGAGCGTCGCCGGCGCCTCGCGCAGCAGCAGGTAGGCATAGATCCGCCCGACCGGCCGCGGCCAGCCCCAGGGCGCCATCAGCATCGCCATGGCGTCGAAGAACGCTTCATCCTGCGGCGAGGGTTTCATGTTTGACATATTCTGGATTTAGTGAATTTAATCCCGCGCGGCCAGAGCAAAACGACAGGCCGGATTCGCCCGGCACGGACCGGGTGCAGGAGGAGATGCCATCGTGGAAGCGGAACAGTTTGCGGCGCGCTATGGGCCCTGGGCGCTCATCGCCGGGGCTTCGGAAGGGACCGGCGCTTCGTTCGCGCGGCAGCTTGCCGAGAAGGGGCTGAACCTCATTCTCGTCGCCCGGCGCGAAGGGCCGCTCGATCAGCTGGCGATGGAGCTGCGCGCGGCACATGGCGTGGAATGCGTGACCGCTTCCATCGACCTTGCTGCCGAAAATGCTGCGCAGCAATTGCTGCAGGCCGCGGGTGATCGCGAGGTTGGCTTGCTGATCCTCAATGCCGGGGCCGATCCCAACGGATCGATGTTCCTCGACAACGACATCGCCAACTGGGATGCCCTCGCCGCCCGCAACGTGATGACGGTGATGCGCGCGCTCCATGCCTTCGGCGCCCCGATGCGCGAACGCGGCAGGGGCGGGTTGATGGTTGTCGGTTCGGGGGCCTGTTACGGTGGCCTTCCCGGCATCGGCGTCTATGCCGCCAGCAAGGCCTTCGATCTGGTCCTGTGCGAAGCGCTCTGGGCCGAGCTGGAGCCGCACGGCGTCGATGTGCTCTCCTATGTCATTGGCCGCACCGATACGCCGGCGCACCGCGAACTCATGGAAGCGCGCGGGATGGCGATCCCCGAAGGCCTGGCCGATCCCGATGATGTGGCGCGCCTGGGCCTTGAGCGCCTGCCGTTCGGCCCGGTCTGCAACTGGGACGAAGCCGACGACGAGGCGAAGATGTCCGCCACTTCCGCCGCGCAACGCCGTGAGCGCATCCGGGGCTTCGCCGCGATGGCTGCCGCCTATGCTGCAAAGGAGTAGTCCAGTGGCCGATACCATCGAACAGATCGTCGAGAAGTTCGCGATCACCGAGCAGATCTACCGCTATTGCCGCGGCGTCGATCGGCTCGATGTGCCGCTCGGGCATTCGGTGTTCCACGAGGACGCCACTGCCGACTACGGCCCGACCGGCTATCGCGGTACCGGACGCGGCGCGATCGACTGGATCTGCGAGGCGCACACGCACCTGATCGCCCACTCGCATCAGGTCTCCAACATCAATATCGTGCTCGATGGCGAGCGTGCCGGCAGCGAGGCCTATGTCACCGCGACGTTGCGTATGGAGCGCGACGGCAAAATGATGCTGATGGAGATCTGGGCGCGCTACTGCGACCGCTGGTCGAAGCGCGACGGCACATGGCGCATCGATCACCGCGATACCGTGATCGACTACGATTCCATCCGCGAAGTCACGCCGATGAACCATCACCAGTGGGCCACGCGCGACACGCAAGATCCATCCTATGCCGCCTTGGGAGCCGCCCGGTGAAAGACATCAAGATATCCGTCTCGTTCGACATGCGCTCGCCCGACTGGGCAGCGCCGACGCCCGATCTCTATGGCGCCGCCGTCGAGATGGCGGCGCTGGCGGATCGCATCGGCGTCGACCAGATCGGCCTGATGCAGCACCACGGTTCGGAGGACGGCTATCTGCCGCAGCCGTTCGTGCTGGCCGGGGGGATGGCGGCCGTGACCGAGCGCATCCGCTTCCTGCTGGGCGCTGTGATCCTGCCGCTGCACGATCCGGTCGAACTGGCCGAGCAGATTGCCGTGGTCGACAACATGTCGCGCGGGCGCCTCAACGTGATCTTCGGGGCTGGCTATGTGCCGAGCGAGTTCGCGATGTTCCAGAAGTCGCTCAAGGACCGCGCCAAACTGATGGATGCGGGCCTCGAGATCATCCTGCGCGCGCTTAAAGGCGAACGGTTCGAGCACGAGGGGCGCCCGATCTTCACGCGCCCGCTGCCGGTGCAGGAGCCCGAGGACATCGTGATGGTCGGCGGCGGCGTACCCGCATCGGCCAGGCGTGCCGCGAAGTTCGGCGTCGGCTTCGGCCCGATGAAGGGCGAACTGGTCGATCTCTACTTGTCCGAATGCGAGCGTCTCGGAAACAAGCCGCGTACCTATTTCCGCCCCGTCCCCGGCATGCCCATGGCCATCCACTTGTGCGAGGACCCGGACGCCGGCTGGGACGCCATCGCGCCGCATGCGGTCCACGTGATCACCGAATATGCCAAGTGGGCCGAGCAGGAAGGCGATGCCTCGAACTCGCCCTTCAAGGGGCTGACCGACCCCGCCGTGTTGCGCCAGGCAGGCCTGTTCGCCACCTGGACTCCCGAGATGCTGCTGGAAAAGGCCCGCGAGATGCCCGGCGGCAACATCGGCTTCCAGCCGTTGCTCGGCGGCCTGTCGCCGGACGAGGGCTGGAAGAGCATGAAGCTGCTTGAGCAGGTCATGCCCGATCTCAGGCAGGCGATCGCGTCGTGAAGGCGGCCTGTGTCGAGAACGGGCAGGTTCTCGTCCGCGAGCTGCCCGATCCCGAACCGGGCAAGGGGCAGGCGCTGGTGCGCACACACTCCTGCGGGCTCTGTGCGTCCGATGCCCATTTTATCTCGGGCGGCCAGAACGTGATCGACCTGTCGCGCAAGATGGGCGGGCCCTATGCGGCGTTGCACTACGAACGCGCATTCGTGCCGGGCCACGAATTCGTCGGTGAAGTGCTCGACTACGGGCCGGGCAGCCGCCGCAGCGTGAAAACCGGTCGGCGGGTCACCTCGGTTCCGATCATGCGGCAGGGCGGCACGCACGCGGTTGTCGGCTTCAGCCACGAATGCCCGGGTGGTTGCGGCGAACTGATGCTGCTCGACGAGGACTTCCTGCTCGAGATTCCCGAAGGTCTGCCGGACGACCATGCGGCGATGATCGAGCCGCTCGCGGTCGGCCTCGAACATGCCCGGCGCGGGCGTCCGGAGAAGGGCGATGCTGCACTTGTTCTCGGGTGCGGTGCGATCGGTCTGGGCGTGATTGCAGGCCTTGCGATGATGGGCGTGGGGCCGATTGTCGCCGCGGACTTCTACGCCGACCGGCGCGACCTGGCGCTCAAGGCCGGGGCGCACATCGCCGTCGATCCGCGCGAGACCGATCCTTACGGGCCGCTGCCCGATTTCGGCGGGCGCCGGGTCAACCTGATCTACGAGAACGTCGGCGTGCCCGGCATGCTGCAGCGGATCGTCGAGGCGGCGCCGTTCGACGGACGCATCGTCATGGGCGGCTACTGTATGGAGCAGGAGGCACTGTTCGTCTTCGCCGCGCAGAACAAGCGGCTCAACATCCAGTTCGCGGGTGGCGAGGAGCCGCAGGACATGGATCTTGCGCTGCGCAGCATTGCCGACGGGCGGCTCGACGTCACGCCATGGCTGGGTGGTCGCGTCGGGCTCGGCGGCGTGGCCGACGCCATTGCCAACCTCTCCGGGCCGGGAACCCCGGTGCGCACGGTGGTCGATCCGCGCCTGCTCTAGGTGACGTGGCCTGTGCGGCGAAATTTCAGTCTATCCCCGTCTCCGTCGCCCCCGCGCAGGCGGGGCCCCCGCTTCCTGTTCCAACGCTGTGCTGTGAAAAAGCGGGATCCCCGCCTGCGCGGGGGCGACGACTGGCAATGACGTGAATCTCGATTTGAAGTGATCAGGAGATGGTCGAGCCCGGAGCTTGCAGCTATCATGGCACCAATCAGGAGGAGACCGGCATGATGGGCAAGCGGATCGCGGTTGCAGCTGTTTTGCTGATGGCGGCGGGCGCAGCGGGTGCGCAAAGTTCGCCGCTGCAGGGCGAATGGGTCGATCTCACGCACACGCTCGATGAATCGTCCGTGTTCTGGCCGACCGCCGAGGAGTTTCATCACGACACCGAGTCTTTCGGGCAGACCGATGGCGGCTACTTCTACAGCGCCTACAACATCCGCACGTCCGAACATGGCGGCACGCATCTCGATGCGCCGATCCACTTTGCCGAAGGGGCGCAGACGGCCGATGAAGTGCCGCTCGACCGGCTGATTGGGCCGGCTGCGGTTATCGATGTGACCGAAGCCAGCGCTTCGGATCGCGACTATCGCTTCACCGCGCAGGATGTTCTGGATTGGGAGGTGCGCCATGGCGAGATCGCGCCGGGCACGATCGTCCTTTTCCGCACCGGCTTCTCCAAATTCTGGCCCGACCGCGAGGCCTATATGGGCACGGCCGAGCGGGGCGCCGAGGCCGTGGCGCAGCTGCATTTCCCCGGCCTGTCCGAAGCGGCCGCGCGTCTGCTCAAGGAGCGCGATGTCGCGGCGGTGGGGCTCGACACGCCGAGCCTCGATTATGGCCAGTCGAAGGACTTCATCGCCCACCGCGTGCTGCTTGGCGCCCAGATTCCCGGCTTCGAGAATGTGACCAATCTCGACCGCCTGCCCGAATGGGGCGCCTCGGTGATCGCGCTGCCGGCCAAGATCGGCAAGGGCAGCGGCGCGCCGCTCCGGATCGTGGCGCTGCTGCCGAAGGAGGAGTAGAGTTACTGCTGTTCAAACGGTGCTGGACTTCGTCGCCTGCGACTTGCCGATAGCCTGAAGGTGTGTGGGCAAATTTGCGCCTGAATGCACGTCGGCTTTTGGGATGCTTTGTCCGGCTGTTGAATGACTGGAAGGTCGGGGCGAGCGGACGAAGAGAACGTATCAGTCAGGGGCCCTGATGCATCTCATTGTGAACAGACGTCAGACTTGTTTCGCCGGTAGCTTGCAAAGCTTTCAATAGGCAGCCGTTGACCATGATATCGCTGGTCGGATGAATGACCAACTCAACGCCGCTGATCTTCGCCATGCTTTTGGGACCGCCGCATTTGCGCACGATTGCGTCAACCTGATCTTGGGTCAGCTTTCCCGCCAGCGTTTTGATCGGTGCGCTCGGATCAGCACACCCGAACAATGACAGCAAGCCAACGATTGAAGCAAAGAAGCGTGGCCTCATGTCACTGTTCTCCATTGACCGCCTGCACTGGCTGCGTGGCTAAGGGCGTTTGGAAATGGCAACAATGTCGGCGTCTCCGGAACGGCGCCTTTGAGTGAAAAATATAGCATTGCTGTCACCCCAGGCTTTACCCGGAACGACGATTGCCGGGGGTATGCCTGTCTCCGTTGCCTAGTCCGCCGTCACGCCCGCATCGATGTTGATGCACGCGCCGTGATACGAGCGCGCCGCCGGCGTTGCCAGAAACACCACCGTCTCGGCCACGTCCTCGATCTCGCACAGCCCGCGCGGGGAACCGATGCGGCCGATCAGTTCGCGGTCGCATTCGGCGAGCGCCGCCATGCCGCCGACAAGGCCGGTCATCATTCCGCCCGGCGCCACGGCGTTGATGCGGATCGGCGCCTTCATGTATTCCATGGCCAGCGCCTTGGTCATGTTGGTCAGGCCCGACTTGGTGGCGCAATAGGCCGCGAAGTAGGCCTGCCCCTGGAACGCCGCGCACGAGGTCACATTGACGATCGCGCCGTGGCTTTCGAGCAGATGCGGCAGGGCGGCGCGGATCAGGAAGAACGGCGCTTCCAGATTGACTTTCATGGTGAGGTCCCAGGCCTCGTCGGAGAACTCCGGCGTCGGCCCCGGCTTCATCACGCCGGCCACGTTGCACAGGGCATCGAGCCGGCCGAAAGCCGCAAGGGTGTTTTCGACGGCCTTGGCGCAATTGCTGCGGACCGACAGGTCGAGCGGGAGCACCAGCGCTTCGCCGCCGGCTTCGCGAATGACGCTGGCGGCCTCTTCCAGCCCCTGCTCCACGACATCGACCAGTGCCACTCTCGCGCCCAGTCCGGCCAGCCGTTCGGCCGATGCGCGGCCCAGCCCCGCCGCGGCGCCGGTGACCAGCGCGACCTTTCCGCTCATGTCCGCAGGTTGCAGCATATCTCTCTCCTCGCGTCTCTCTTCGCGCGCTTCATGCCTTGCCGTAGTGCCGGCGGACAAGGCCGATGAAGGGGCTGGCCAGCGCCTGAGCGATATGCGGCTCGCCGGCATGAAGCAGGCCGACGTCGCGGGTCAGTTCGAAGTCCTTCACCGGCACGAAGCGCACTGCCGGCTCTGCGAAGCACTCGGGCATCATCCCCACGCCGGCGCCGGCCCGCACGACGGCGAGCACGCGTTCGTCGCTGGTGGTCTTGAGTACAAAGCGCGGGCGCACCCCGCGCGCGATGAAGAAGCGGTTGATCTCGGGCAGGGCCTCGCAGTGACGGCGGAGCGCCATGCGGTCGCGGGCGAGTTGTTCGGCCATCACCTCGCTCTCGTTCGCCAGGGGATGGTCTGCGGGCAGCACCATCATGTAGCGCTCGCGCGTCAGCACTTCGGGGTGGAAGCGCGCATGGTGCGGGCGAACGACGGTCAGCGC
This sequence comes from uncultured Novosphingobium sp., assembly GCA_965140495.1. GTDB lineage: Bacteria > Pseudomonadota > Alphaproteobacteria > Sphingomonadales > Sphingomonadaceae > Novosphingobium. Next base: position 615,395 of record OZ223239.1, read on the forward strand.
GAGGTCGATCCGGCCGCGTTCGAGCCGCTCGGTGATGTCGCGCTCGCTGCCGTCGAGGATCTCCAGCGCCTCGCCGGAGCCCAGCGCGCGGTGCTGCTCCAGCAGGTCCTCGATCAGGGCGGTGGGGATCGTGCCCAGCACGCCGATGCGCAGCAGCGTGGGGTCGGAGACTTCGGAAAGTTCGACCAGCGCATGTTCGTATTCGGCCGCGATTCGCCGGGCGCGCACGAGGAAGCGGCTGCCGGCAGGGGTCAGGGCAACGCCCTGGCGATCCCTGTCGAACAGGCGCGCGCCCAGTTCGCGTTCCAGCTTGGCGATCCCGGCCGACAGGGACGGCTGGGTCACACTCACGCGTTTGGCCGCGCGGCTGAAACTGCCGGTTTCGGCGACGGCGAGGAAATAGCGCAGCTGGTACTGGTCGATCATAGAAATTGTCTATGACGTGCTGCCAAAACTTTCAATTTCCTCTGTCGTTGCAGCTTGGCTAGATAGGCTGTGTAAATCGAAATCCTGCGGGAAGAGGCTGATGCAAATCGTAGCCGGGAAGGAAATCAGGGCATGAGCGCGCCGGTGCTCCCAACCAACGTGAACCTCGAAAGCCCGGAGGCGAAGGCGCGCGACGCGCACAACCGCGCTCTGGCCAAGGAACTGCACGAGAAGGTCGCGACCGCGGCGCTGGGCGGCAACGAGAAGTCGCGCGCACGCCATGTCAGCCGCGGCAAGCTGCTCCCGCGCGATCGCGTCGAGCGTCTGCTCGATCCCGGCTCACCGCTGCTTGAACTGGGCCAGCTCGCCGCGAACGGACTCTATGGTGAAGACATTCCCGGTGCGGGGATCATCACGGCCATCGGCCGCGTCTCGGGCCGCCAGTGCATGATCGTGTGCAACGATGCCACCGTCAAAGGCGGCACCTATTACCCGATGACGGTGAAGAAGCACGTTCGCGCGCAGGAGATCGCCGAGGAGAACAATCTCCCGTGCATCTACCTCGTCGACAGCGGCGGGGCGAACCTGCCGCACCAGGCGGAAGTCTTCCCCGACCGCGACCACTTCGGTCGAATCTTCTATAATCAGGCCAACATGAGCGCGAAGGGCATTGCCCAGGTCGCCTGCGTCATGGGCTCGTGCACCGCGGGCGGTGCCTATGTGCCGGCGATGAGCGACGAGACCGTGATCGTGAAGGAACAGGGCACGATCTTCCTCGCCGGTCCGCCGCTGGTGCAGGCCGCGACGGGCGAAGTGATCTCGGCCGAGGATTTGGGCGGCGGCGATCTGCACAGCCGCAAGTCCGGCGTCACCGATCACCTCGCCGACAACGACGAGCACGCGCTGACCGTCGTGCGCGATATCGTCAGCCATCTCGGCCCGGTCCACCAGCATGGCCTGCCGCTGCAGGAACCGCGCGCGCCGAAGTACGATCCGGAAGAGCTCTACTCGATCATCCCCGAAGACGTGCGCGCGCCTTACGATGTGCACGAGGTCATCGCCCGCGTGGTCGATGGCAGCGAGTTCCACGAGTTCAAGGCGCTCTACGGCAACACGCTGGTCTGCGGTTTCGCGCATATCCATGGCATGCCGGTGGCGATCCTCGCCAACAACGGCGTGCTGTTCTCCGAAAGCGCGCAGAAGGGCGCGCACTTCATCGAGCTTGCCTGCCAGCGCAAGATCCCGCTGCTGTTCCTCCAGAACATCTCGGGCTTCATGGTCGGCGGCAAGTACGAAGCCGAGGGCATCGCCAAGCACGGCGCCAAGCTGGTGACGGCGGTGGCCACCGCGACGGTACCCAAGATCACCGTGCTGATCGGCGGCAGCTTCGGCGCGGGCAACTACGGCATGTGCGGCCGCGCATACGATCCGCGCTTCCTCTTCACCTGGCCCAACGCGCGCATCTCGGTGATGGGCGGCGAACAGGCCGCGAGCGTGCTCGCGACCGTCCACCGGGACGCTTCCAAGTGGGACGAGCGCGAGGCCGAGGCCTTCAAGGCGCCGATCCGCCAGAAGTACGAGGACGAAGGCAACCCCTACTACGCCACCGCGCGCCTGTGGGACGACGGCGTGATCGACCCGGCCCAGACCCGCGATGTGCTGGGGCTGGCGCTGGCGGCGGCGCTGGAGGCGCCGATCCCCGATCGTCCGAAGTTCGGCGTGTTCCGGATGTGATGACGGTGCAGGTGAAATCTTCCTCATTCCTCCCCGAGCTTGTCTCGGGGAGGGGGACCGCCCGGCGCAGTCGGGTGGTGGAGGGGGAGCCGCGCCCGCGCCTCGGAAACGATCAGGGCCAAGGCCGCCTCAAGGTCATCCAGAATCGCGCTTGCCGGAATGCGCAAGGTCGCAATGCCCGCACTTGCGAACCAACGATCTCTCGCGTCATCCCGGTCCGGGTTGTCGCCCATGCCGTGGACCATGCCATCCACCTCGACGGCAAGCCGCGCATCGGCGCAATAGAAGTCCAGAACATAGGCGCCACTCGGGTGCTGACGGCGGAATTTCAGTCCATCCGGACGCTTGCGCAACGCACGCCAGAGCAGCCCTTCCGGCAGCGACATTTCGCTTCTCAGCTTCCGCGCCCGGTCGATGCCGCCAGCCTTCGGCTTGGGCGCCACGTTTTTGAACATCGCAGTTCCCCCTCCGTCTCGCTTCGCGAGCCACCTCCCCGAGACAAGCTCGGGGAGGAACGGGTTTCCGGCATTCGGATGGGGATTGGGAGTTAAATCATGATCAAATCCCTCCTCATCGCCAACCGTGGCGAAATCGCCTGTCGGGTCATCCGCACCGCGCGTGAACTCGGCATCCGCACCGTGGCCGTCTATTCCGACGCCGATGCGCAGGCGCTGCATGTGCGGGAGGCCGACGAGGCCGTGCACATCGGCCCGGCGCCGACGCGCGAAAGCTATCTTGTCGGCGAGAAGATCATTGCCGCCGCGAAGGCGACCGGCGCGGAGGCGATCCATCCCGGTTACGGCTTTCTTTCCGAGAATGCCGCGTTCGCGCAGGCGGTCATGGATGCGGGGATCGTGTGGGTCGGGCCCAACCCGGACTCGATCACCGCGATGGGTCTCAAGGATGCGGCCAAGAAGCTGATGGCCGAGGCCAAGGTGCCGGTCACGCCGGGCTACATGGGTGAGGACCAGTCGCCGGGCGTGCTGGCCGATGAAGCCGCGAAAGTCGGCTATCCGGTGCTGATCAAGGCGGTTGCCGGCGGCGGCGGCAAGGGCATGCGCCTTGTCGAGAGCGAAGACGACTTCGCCGACGCACTGCAATCGTGCAAGCGCGAGGCGGCATCGTCGTTCGGCAACGATCACGTCCTGATCGAGAAGTACATCGCTTCGCCCCGCCACATCGAAGTGCAGGTTTTCGGCGACAAGCACGGCAATGTCGTCCACCTCTTCGAGCGCGATTGCTCGCTGCAGCGCCGGCACCAGAAGGTGATCGAGGAAGCCCCCGCGCCGGGCATGGACAGCGACACCCGCGAGGCATTGTGCGCTGCAGCAGTGCGTGCAGCAAAAGCCGTCGACTACGTCGGCGCGGGCACGATCGAGTTCATTGCCGACGGCTCGGGCAAGCTCTCCGCCGACAAGATCTGGTTCATGGAAATGAACACGCGCCTGCAGGTCGAACACCCGGTGACCGAAGAGATCACCGGCGTCGATCTGGTCGAATGGCAGCTGCGCGTTGCCTCGGGCGAGCCGCTGCCGATGCGCCAGGAAGATCTCTCAATCGACGGCTGGGCGATGGAAGCGCGGCTCTATGCGGAGGACCCGGCCAAGGGCTTCCTGCCGAGCATCGGCAAGCTCGATCTGCTGCAGTTCGGCGAAGCCGACGGCGGGCGCATCGATACGGGCGTCTACGAAGGCGCGGAAGTCTCGCCGCACTACGATCCGATGATCGCCAAGGTCATTGCCTGGGGCGAGGACCGCAGCGAAGCGCGCGAGCGGCTTGGTGAGATGCTCGCCGATAGCGCGGTCTGGCCGGTCAAGACCAATGCCTCGTTCCTGGTGAAGGCACTGCAGCATCCGGATTTTGCTGCGGGCAATGTCGATACCGGACTGATCGGCCGCGACGGCGAGGAAATGGCCGAGCCCCCGGTGCCGTCCGACGATGTGCTGCAGGCCGCCGCCGATGCGCTCGTGCCGGTGACCGACATGGCCGGGTTCCGTCTCAATGCTGCACCTCAGCGTGCAGCATGGTTCCTGCTCGATGGCGAGAAAGTCGAGGTAGAGCTGACCGGTGCAGGCACCGATGAGCCGGCCACCGGCGTGCTGGTGACCGAGCAGGGTCAGGCCTGGCTGCTCACGCCCTGGCGTCAGGATGCCGCGCATGGGGCGGCAGGCGGCTCGGGCGCGATTGTCGCGCCGATGCCGGGCAAGGTCATTTCGGTCGAGGTCGAGAAGGGCGATGCCGTGACCAAGGGCCAGAAGCTGCTCACGCTCGAAGCGATGAAGATGGAGCACACGCTCACCGCGCCGTTCGACGGCACGGTGGCCGAGCTCAATGCCAGCGCGGGTGCGCAGGTGCAGGTCGATGCACTGCTGGTGATGATCGAGGAAGACGCGGAGTAAGCCGCCGACATGGAGCGCGAAGCGGTAGCCTATGCCCACCACTACGCGGGCCGTTGCCATTGCGGACGCATCCATGTGGTGCTGCACAGCGACAGGGGGCCGGCAGACTTCACGCCGCGCGCCGATGGCTGTGGCTTCTGCGTGCGGCACCGCGCGGTCGTGCTGTCGGACCCCGCGGGTCTGGTCGAGCTGACGGCCCCGGCGGCGCTGGAGCCTTACCGGTTTGCGCTGGGGATCACCGATTTTCTGGTGTGCGGCCACTGCGGCGTCTTCGTCGCGGCGGTCTGGTACAAGGATGGTGCGGCCAGAGCTGTCGTGAACATGCCGGCGCTCGATGCGCGGGATGCGTTCACCAATGCGCCCGCGCCCATGGATTTTGAAGGTGAGGATGTCGCAGCGCGCGCGGCCAGGCGGGAACGCAACTGGACGCCGGCGCGGGTGACACTGACGGAACAGGAGACGATGTAATGCCGGGCCGGTTTTTCGACGAATGGAACGTGGGCGACAGGATCGTCCACCAGCCGAGCCGCACGGTCACCGAGACCGACAACCTGATGTTCTCGGCGATGACGCACAACATGCAGCCGCTGCATCTCGATGCCGAGACGGCCAAGGCCAGCGAGTTCGGGCAGATCCTCGTGAACTCGACGTTCACGTTCAGCCTCGCCGTGGGCCTGTCGATTGCCGACACCACAGTGGGTACGCTGGTCGCCAATCTGGGCTTCGACAAAGTGGTGACGCCTAAGCCGACCTTCATCGGCGATACGCTCACCTGCTCGAGCGAAGTCGTCGAGATGCGCGAGAGCAAGTCGCGCCCGACGCAGGGCATCGTCGTGTTCAAGCATGAACTGACCAACCAGCGCGGCGAGACGGCGCTCTCCATGCTGCGTACGGTGCTGCTGAAGAAGAAGGACGCCTAGGGAGCCACCGCCGCCTCCGCTCATCCTGAGCCTGTCGAAGGATGAAGCCAAGCGCGGTGCCCCTGTCCTTCGACAAGCTCGGGCCGAGCGGATTGCGTGTGGGTTTGATCAGCCGCCTGCGTGTTCTTTCAGCGCCCGGTCCAGCAGCTCGCTGGGCTGGCCTGCTGCATGTTTTGCCGCGAGCCAGCCGTGCGTCATGCCGCGTGCGTTCGACATGCCGCTCTGCATGACCGCGCCGTTGTCTAGGCGGGCGACCGAGTTGCCGGCGAGATAGAGCCCTTCGATCGGTTCCCCGTCCCAGCTCACCGCGCGGGCATGACGGTCGGTGACGATGCCGGTCGAGGCGATGGCCGATCCGGTCAGGCGTTTGAAGCGCAGCGCGTAGAAGGGCGGCTTGAGCAGCGGCCCCAGCTGCGGGTGGGGTTTGTGGTTGGCGTCGCCGCACAGCCATGCGCCCCAGGGATAGGCGTGGCGGTTGAAGTCCGGGTCCACGCCCGCCTCGGCGAAACGGTTGAAGCGCACGACGGTCTCTTCCAGTCCGTCACGGTCGATTCCCGTCAGCGCTGCGAGTTCGGCAAGGCTGTCGGCCTTCACCGCGACCTCCTCGGGCACCTCGTCACCCGGCATGATCGAGCCGAGCGGGTACTTGGCGCGGGCCTGAGAATCGAGGATCGCCCACGCCGGGAAGTTGGGATGCGTCTGCGTGCCGCCGTCGATGGCGTCCACGGCATAGTAGATCGAGCGGTAGAACCCCTCGTTGGCGAAGCGCTTGCCGGCGCGGTTGACGACGATGGTATGCGGCAGGCCGATAAAGGTCATGCCGCCGCGCCAGAGCGGGGTGCCGTCCTCGGTTTCCTCGCCGGGGATATTGTAGCCGAGCATGGTCACGTCGGGCATGCGGGCGATGCGCGCCCCGAGCGGGCCGACAAGACGGAAGTGGGCGCCGTCCACTGTGCCGAACGTGACCATCGATCCGGGATCGAGTTGCGGGCCGAGTGTGCGGGTGAGTTCGGAGTTGCGGTCGTAGCTGCTCACCGCGACGAGGACCCCGCGCCGCGCCTTCACGAAGTGGTCGCGCCCGTCCTTCACGTAACGCACGCCGATGGCGCGTTCGCCGTCGGTGAGCACTTCGCGCACTTCGGCGCCGGTTTCGACCGGGATCGGCCGGTCTAGAACGCCCTTCACGAAATAGGCCGCCAGCGCCGGGCCGAGGCAGCGCTCGTCCTCGGAAAGGCGGCGCGCCATTTCGGTGTAGTCCCAGTGCATCACGTTGCAGGTGCCGCCCATGGCGTAGATCTCGTCGTGGGTCAGGCCATAGGGAACCTGCGGCGAGACGCGGGTGCGCTCCTGCCATTCGCCAAGCGCCTCGCCGCGAAAGGGCGCGGGCTCGAGCAGGCGGCCTTCGGAAACGGCGTCGTTGCTGTGGCCTCGGTAGTAATCCGGGCATCCGCGGATGACCTCCATCTTCAGGCCGATGCGGTCCTCGAACCAGGTGAGGGCGGGCGCGGCGTGGACGACCTGATTGAGGATCAGCGCATCCTCGCCATAGCCCATCGAGAGCTGGCGGACGTAGCGGAAGGCGCTTTCGGCGCTGTCCTCTATGCCGAGCGCGCGGGCATGGGCGTTGCCCGGAACCCAGACCTCACCCATCGAGAGTGCGGTAACGCCGCCCAGCTGGTCGGCGCGTTCGAGCACCATGGCGGACAGGCCGTGCTCATGCGCGGCAATGGCGCCGGAAAGACCGCCGATGCCCGATCCCACGGACACGAAATCGACTTCCGCATCCCACTGCGCCGGCAAGCTGCTGGCCATGGCGTCCTCTCCTCTTTCTCGTTGCCGGAGAGGGTTGCCCAAGAACGCCGGGCCTGTCCACGACAGATGTCGAGAATCAATCCGACAGTTGTTCTGTCAGGCTGCGCGCAGAACTGAGCAGGGCTTCGCGCAGGCGCGGCAGGTTCTCCCCGCGCACGGCGGCGCCGAGGCCGATGGCGACCAGTGCATGGGTCGGGCGGGCGCCGTCCCTGTGTCCACCCTTCCAGACCGGGGCAGCGGCGACAGTGACGCCCGAGATGTAGTGCCCGGCGTCGACGGCGATGCCGGTCACACGCGCTTCTTCCACTTGCGCTTTCCATTCTTCCCACGTGGGCGCCTCGTCCCAGCGCAGCTTGGCGAAGCGCGGCTTCAGTTCGCTGTCGGGGTAGTTGCCGTAGGCGGCGATGCAGCGGCCCGTTGCCGAGACCAGCGCCGGGAAACGGCTGCCGACCTGGGTGGAAAGCTGGAAGTTCTGGCTCGACTGCGACATCGCGGTCACGACAATGTGCTGCAGGCCGAAGATCTGCACGCCGAGTGTCGTCAGCCCGAACTCCTGGCTGATCCGGTCGAGCGCGGGCTGGGCAAGATCGTTGAACTGATCGCGGCGCAGCCAGTTGCGCGCCAGCGTCAGCACGCCCGATGCCAGCGTGTAGCGCTTGGTGGCAGGATCGAAAGCCACCAGCTCCTCCGCCACCAGCGCCCGCAGCACATAGAGACAGGTGCTGGGCACCAGCCCTAGCTCGCGGGCGATCGCCTGCACGCCCAGCGGCGTGTCGCTCTTGCCCAGCAGGCGCAGCACGGCCGCGGCGCGCGCAATCGCGGGTGCCTTGCTGGTCTTAGCCGTGTCGGCGGCGGACGGATCGATGGAGTCTGTCATTCAATATGTTGAATAGCGTTCAATATTTGCAACAACAAGCAAATTGTGCCATTGCGCCGCCCAACATGTGGACAAGGCGTGAGTCGGTATCTGCGACGATCGCTGCAAAGGGAGAGTCCCGGGTGAAGTTGACCGATTACACGAGCTATGCCGATGCGCAGGCGCATGCCTCCTCGGCCGCGCTGTGGGAGCTGTTCGACGGAGACCGCGAGCATCTCAACATCGCGCATGAGTGCATCACGCGCCATGCCGACGGTTCGGGTCGCCCGGCGGTTCGGATTGCCCATGCCGACGGTCACGACGAGATCCTCAGCTTCGACACGATTTCGGCGGGCGCCGCGCAGTTCGCGCACTGGCTCGATGCCGAGGGTGTGAAGCCCGGCGAGCGCATCGCCTTCATGCTCGAGCCTTCGCTGCCTTTTTATGTGTGCCTGTTCGGCGCCATGCAGACCGGCGCGATCTCGGTGCCGCTGTTCACGCTGTTCGGCCCCGATGCGTTGCGCCTGCGCGTGGGCGACTGCAATCCCTCGGTCCTGATCACCAATGCCGAGAAGGCGGAACTCGCCCGCTCGGTCGCCAACGAGGACGGCACCCCGCGCGTCATCGTCGCGGACGATGCGTTTCTGGCGACGCTGAAGGATCTGCCCACCACCTACACGCCGAAGACCAAGGCCACCGACATGGCCGTCTTCCAGTACACCAGCGGCACCACGCGCGAACTGCCCGAGGCGGTCAAGCACTCGCACAAGACGCTCGTCACGCTGATGTTCGCCGCGCTGTACGGCACCGGAATTCGCCCCAAGACAGCAAACAGGGCGGGCGACGAGTTCTTCTGCCCGTCCTCGCCCGCATGGGGCCATGGTCTGTGGCACGGTACGCTCGCGCCGCTGGCGATGGGCGTGACTACCGGCACCTTCGCGGGCCGCTTCGATCCGGTCCGCCTGATGAAGGCGCTGGACGATTTCAAGATCACCAACATGTCGGCTGCCGCCACCCATTACCGCATGATGAAGAACAGCGGGAAGGGCGGCGACTTCACGTTCCATTTCGAGAAGCTGTCGTTCACCGGCGAGCCGATCGACCCGGCAACGCTCGAATGGATCGACGAGTACTTCAAGGTTCCGGCCTGCTCGATGTACGGCACCACCGAGATTGGCGTCGTGCTGGTGAACTATCCGGGCGCGAAGGATTTCGTGGTGAAGCCGGGCTCGCTCGGCAAGGCGGTTCCGGGCCAGAAGCTGGAAGTCCACCGCCCCGACGGCACCGTGTGCGATCCGGGCGAGATCGGCGAGCTGATGCTCTGGCGCGGCGGCGGGTGGATGACCACCAAGGACCGCGCCAAGACCGACGAGGACGGCTATTTCTACCACTGCGGCCGCGCCGACGACGTGATCATCTCTGCCGGCTGGACGATGTCCGCCGTCGAGATCGAGAACACCATGCTGCGCCATGACAACGTGATGGAATGCGGCGTGATCGGCGTGCCGGACGAGAAGCGCGGTCAGGTCGTGAAGGCCTTCGTCGTCGCCAATTGCGAAGGCAGCGATGCGCTGACCAAGGAATTGCAGGAGTTCACCCGCGAGCGCCTTGCCCAGCATGAATTCCCGCGCATCGTCGAATATGTCGACGAGCTGCCGAAGAACCCGGCGGGCAAGGTCCACCGCAAGAAGCTGCGCGACCTTGAGGCCGAACGCGCGGCGGCTGCGGCGGGATAAGTATTCCGCCCCTTCCTCGTCATCCCCGCGCAGGCGGGGATCCCGCTGGTTTGGCGAAGCAGGAAGGGAAGCGGGGCCCCGGCCTTCGCGGGGGCGACGAACAGAGTTTAATGTTTTCGAGTTTTTGAGGAGCCAAGAATAATGTCAGCCAAATTCCCCAAGATCACCGAGGAAGGCCTCGACGATCTGCGCAAGCGCATCGGCGTTAAGATCGAGAACACGGTCGAGCCCTGGAACTACGAAGCCACCCGCGACGCGATCCGTCACTACGCCCACGGTATCGGCGACGACAATCCGCTGTGGTGCGAGCCCGAGTACGCCGAGCAGACCAAGTACGGCACGCTCGTTGCTCTGCCCTCGTTCCTCTTCACCACCAGCCGTATCGTTTCGGGTTACTGCGGTGGTCTCTCGGGCGTCCACGCGATGTGGGCCGGTGCCGACTGGACCTGGCACAAGCCGGTTCTGCGCAACGACACCATCCGCACCGAGGCCTACCTGAAGGATCTCGTCGAGCACCAGACCAAGTTCGCCGGTCGCTCGTTCCAGCAGATCTATCATGTCGATTTCTTCAACCAGAACGGCGACCACGTTGCCGGCGCCGACAGCTGGGTGTTCCGTACCGACCGTGACGAGGCCCGTGAGCGCGGCACCAAGTATACCGAGGCCCGAGGCCGCGTTGAGCCCTTCACGCAGGAGCAGCTCGACGAGTTCTACGACATCTACGACCAGGAAGAGATCCGCGGTAACACCCCGCGCTACTTCGAGGACGTGAACGTCGGCGACAAGCTGCCGCCGATGATGAAGGGCCCGATGACGGTCACCGGCTTCATCTGCTACGCGCAGGGCTGGGGCGGCCTCTACATCCGCGCCAACAAGCTGGCCTACAAGATGCAGAAGGCGCACCCGGGCCTCGGCATCCGCAACCGCTTCAACGTGCCCGACTGCCCCGAGCGCGTGCACTGGGACGAAGCCTTCGCTCTCGAAGTCGGCGCCCCGGGTGCCTACGACTACGGACCGGAGCGCTGCTCGTGGCTGACGCACCACATGACCAACTGGATCGGCGACGACGGCTTCCTGCACAAGTCGAACTGCCAGATCCGTCGCCACAACCCGGACGGTGACGCCATGGTCATCACCGGCGAAGTGACGAAGAAGTTCGAAGAGAACGGCAAGAAGTACGTCGAAGTGGCGCAGAAGGCGACCACCCACCGTGGCGAACTCTCGGCCTTCGGCACTTCGGTCGCTGAGTTGCCCAGCAAGGGCTGATCGCGCAGCGGCGATTTTCGCCAAAGCTGGCAAAGCGATTTCGGCCCGGGCCTTTACCCAAGGTCCGGGCCGTGTTCGTAGAAGACCGGTCGCGCGAGAAGGAGAGGACCATGGAAGAGCAGCAACCCGCCAAGCCGGTATTCCAGCCCAATGGCGACGTTCATGTGCCGGCATTCGTCCTGCCGGTTTCCGATCTGCTGAGCGAGCAGGCGGCCGAGGCGCAGCGGCGCCGGGCCACCATGCCCGCCTTCGATACGGTGGGCGAAGATGTCGACGCGGCGACGCGGCGCGAGCAGATCAACGCCTTCATGGCCCCGCAGATCGCGCGTCTGCGCGACATGTTCGCGGTGAACATCGAGAAAGCCGAGCTCGGCGGGGTCGAAGTGCTCGATGTGACCCCGGCGGACGGCAGCCACCACCCCGACCGCGTGCTGATCAACCTGCACGGCGGCGCCTTCACCGTCGGTTGGGACGGTGTGGCGCTGGTGGAATCGATCCCGATGGCGGTGCTTGCCGGCTATCGCATCGTCAGCGTGAACTATCGGATGGCGCCCGAGCATCGGCACCCGGCAGGCGTCGAGGACGTCGCCTCGGTCTATGCCGCGCTGCTCGAAGACTATGCGCCGGGGCGGATCGGCATCTACGGTGGATCGGCCGGCGGAGCGCTGACGGCGCAGGCCGCGGCCTGGCTTCCCGCCCATGGCCTGCCGCAAGCGGGCGCCGTGGGGATCTTCGGTGCGGGCGGCGTGCCTTTTCATGCCGGCGAATCCGCGTGGACCACAGGCTATATCGACGGGTCCTTCCCGCTGCCGCCTGCCGACGGCAGCGAGCTGGAGGACATCACCAAGGGCTACTTCGACGGCATCGACACGAAGAACGATCCCAGCGCCTGGCCGGGCTATCATCTCGATACGCTGGCGACATTCCCGCCCACGCTGATCATCACCGGCACCCGCGCGCTCGATCTCAGCCCGGCGATCTACACCAACTCGCAGCTCCTGAAGGCCGGCGTGCGCTCCACGCTGATCGTCGGCGAGAGCATGGGGCACTGCTACCACTATCAGGTCACGATGCCCGAGGGTCGCGATGCGGTGGATCAGATCATCGCCTTCTTCCGGGAGAATCTCGCCTAGATGACCGACAGTTCGGACACTCCCTGGAAAGGTCCGCTTGCCGGTGTGCGCGTGCTCGATTTCACGCGCGTTCTGGCCGGGCCTGCCGCGAGCCTCGCGCTGGCCGATCTCGGCGCGGAGGTGTTCAAGATCGAACCGCCCGGCACCGGTGACGAGACGCGGACGTTTCCGCCCACGCGCGATGGCGAGAGCCACTATTACCTCGCGATCAATCGCGGCAAGCGCTCGATCGTCGTTGACCTCAAGAGCGTGGAGGGCATCGCTCTCGTCAAGGACCTCGCCGCCAAGTGCGACGTTCTGGTCGAGAACTACCGGCCCGGCGTGATGGACCGCCTGGGCCTCGGCTACGAGGCGATGAAGGCGATCAATCCGCGCCTGATCTACTGCTCGATCTCGGGCTATGGGCAGACCGGCCCGCTCAAGGACCGCCCCAGTTTCGATATCGTGCTGCAGGCGATGAGCGGCGCGCTCTCGATGAACGGCGAGCCCGACGGCTTGCCGATGAAGCTCGGTATTCCGCTCGGCGATCTGGTGGGCGGCATCAACGGCCCGATCGGCATTCTCTCCGCGCTTTACGAGCGGGAGCGCACCGGTGTGGGTCGGCATATCGATGTCAGCCTGATGGACGGGCTGATGGGCATGCTCGGCTACATCGCACAGCTCGCCTTCTTCACGGGGAAGGACCCGCAGCGCGTCGGCTCGCAGCATCCCAATCTCGTGCCCTACGGCATCTTCCCGGCGAGCGACGGGTCTATCGTCATCGCCTGCCTGACGCCTGCATTCTGGAGCCGGGTGTGCCGTTCGATCGAACGGCCCGAACTCACCGAGGATCCGCGCTACGACACCCTCGAAAAGCGCCGCGATGCGCGCGAGGAGGTCAACGCGATCGTCTCTGCCTTTACCGAGCAGCACACGGTCGATGATCTGGTCGAGATATTCACGCAGCACGAAGTGCCGCACGCACCGATCCTCGGCGTGACCGAGGCGCTAAGCCAGCCGCAGGCGATGGCGCGCGACATGGTGGTCCAGACCGAGCACGCGACGCTGGGGTCGATCCCCATCGTCAACCGCTCGATCCGCTTCACCGGTGCCGAACAGCCCGTGCCCGAGGCACCCCCGGTTCTCGGCCAGCACACCGAGACGATCCTGTCCGACGTGCTGGAACTTTCGCCCGAGCGGATTGCGGCCCTGCGGGCGGCCGGAGTGATTGCATAATTGCTTTTAGCAGTCTCAACGGTGGGGCGGTTCTGAAAGTTCAAGGAGAGACCTCATGCCCGATCTTCGTTTCGACAACCGCGTAGCGGTGATCACCGGCGGCGGGCGCGGGCTGGGCCGGGCGCATGCGCTTTTGCTGGCAGGCCGGGGCTGCAAGATCGTGGTGAACGATCCGGGCGTCTCGATGGCGGGCGATGCCACCGACGAAGGTCCGGCCGAAGCACTGGCCGCGGAAATTCGCGTTATGGGCGGCGAAGCTGTCGCCAACACCGACTCCGTGGCGACGCCCGAAGGCGGCAAGGCGATCATCCAGTCTGCGCTCGACGCCTTCGGCCGGATCGATATCCTGATCCACTCGGCGGGCAATGTCCGGCGCGGCAGCCTGTGCGAGCTGGCCTATGAGGACTTCACCGCCGTTCTCGATGTTCACCTCAAGGGTGCCTACCACGTCGTGCGCGAGGCCTTCCCGCACATGATGGCGCAGAACTACGGACGCATCGTCCTCACCAGTTCGATCAACGGGCTTTACGGCAAGTCGGACAATGTCACATACTCGCTGTGCAAGGCCGGTTTCATGGGCCTGTCCAACACTGCCGCGATCGAGGGGCAGAACAACAACGTGAAGTCCAACCTGATCGTCCCGGCTGCGGTGACCCGCATGTCCGACGGGATCGACACCAGCAAGTTCCCGCCGATGACGCCCGAACAGGTCGCCCCGATGGTCGGTTACCTCTGCCATGAGGACTGCGCGGCGACGGGCGAGATGTACGTCGCCATGGGCGGCCGCCTCGCGCGGGCCTGGGTCGCGGAGAACGAGGGGCTCTACCGGCCGGAATGGTCGCTGGAGGACGTTGCCGGCCAGATCGAGGCGATCCGCACCGGCGGCGAGGAGCTTGCCTTCCCGCCCGTGCCCGACGGTCAGCTGGATCACCTCGTCCATGGCTTCGGCATGATCGCCAAGGCGCAGGAGGGCTAGACCTAGAGGGTTTCACTCCGTCTGAGTCAGCTTCCCCTCAAGGATTTCCACCTCGTCCCCTCGCGCGTCGATCAGACGGCCATCGATGAATTTGAAACGCATCATGATGCCGCTCCCTTGCTTACGCGTGCGTAGCAGGAGGGTTGCTGTCCAGACGCATTCCGAGGGCATCACGGCGATTGGGCCGCGGGGAGTAAGGAGGGTCTGATACGAGACCACATCCATGTCGGCGACCATTTCTATCGCGCCGGCAGGTCCTTCCGCTCTCGCCGAGGTGCTGTGGTCGCCACGAAAAACAGAGAATTCAGCGTCGGGGGACACTAACTGCGCCAGATTCGCGGAATCGGCGCTCATACCCGCTCGCAGGATGTCCCATGCGAGAGCGGTGTACACGCGATCCGCTTCCATTTCGCTCGTTGGCCCATTCTCGAAAGCAGGGCAGGAACCCGTGACTGTCGCTGCATGGGCCGAGGCGGGCGCCGTTGGGATCAGCAAACCCGTCAGCACGAAGCACTTTGTCGCTGAGCCGGAAAGCATGCCGTTGCTCCTAAGCCTCCCGGGCTTTCATCGCCGCGAGTATCGCCTCGGGCACACGCGGTTTGCCATAGTCGCCCGCCTCGACCTCGGCGATCTTGTCGCGGATGAAGCCGTCGGGGTCGGCGGCGTGGCGGGCCATCGTTTCCCATGCTTCGTCGTGCGAGGGGATCAGGATTTTGCCGGCTTCCATGCCGTCCGCCAGCGTGCGGGCCACGTCTTCGACGGTCTTGAGGTCGAGATCGCTGCCGGGGCCGCGCATTTCGAGGTTCTCGGTCCAGGTCTTCATGCCGTCGAGCACATTGGTCATGACCGGGCCGGGGATCAGGCAGCTGACCCGAATGCCCTGCGGTTCGAGATAGAGCGCCAGCGATTCCGAGAGCGCAATCACCCCCGCCTTGGCCGAGACATAGGGCATGCGTGTGGCGGCGAAGGGATAGAGCCCGGCGAAAGAGGCGGTGTTGACGAGAAAGCCCGATCCGCGTGCCAGCATTTTCGGCAGGAACACCGCGTTGCTGCGCACCACCGGCATCAGGTTGAGATCGAGGATGCGCTGCCATTCGGCGACGGGGATGTCCTCCGGGTTGCCGTGGAGGATGCCGCCGACGTTGTTCATTACGATGTCGGTTGCGCCGAATGCCGCTTCGGCGGCTTCGGCCACTTCGCCGATGGAGGCATCGCTGGTCACATCGCAGCGACAGGCCTTGGCCTGACCGCCGTCTCCGACGATCATCGCGGCAGTCCGTTCGGCTTCGGCAAGGTCGATATCGGCCACGGCCACCCGCGCCCCGCGCAGTGCGAACTCCCGCGCGACGGCCCGGCCAATGCCCTTGGCCCCGCCGAAGATGAGCGCCGCGCGCCCCGCGAAGACCGGTCCGGTCTGCTCTGTCATGCCTGCTCTCCCACGCCCGCTTCGTGCATCGCTGTGGCACGATTGTTGGGCTTTGCGCAGAGTGCACACCGGCGGCGGGCGCGATGCAAGTCCGCCGTTACCGAGCGGCAGGCAGGATCGTCAAGGCGAACGCGGCGGTCCTGCGATTGCGGCTCAGCGCGTGCCCGTGACCGGGAACGTGCCGAAGGGTCCGTTCGAGTTCTCACCCTGCAGTTCGCCGTTCTTCACCGTCAGGTCGTAGGCGATGGTGATCGGCATCGGCATCGAGGCCTTGCCCTCGATCTTGATCCGCCCGTCCTTGAACGCACCGGCGAGATCGACGTCGCCCTGATCGGCCTTGGCCGTCCCCGTCACGACGTTGCCGTCCACCTTGAGGTCGAGCACGGCTTTCTGCGGGCCCACCGGCGACTGTATGACGATGTTCCACTTGCCCGCGAAGTCCTGCGGCTTGGCATTGCTCGCCTTGGCGGCCTTTAGCTTGTCCATCGCCGCCTTCTTCTCGGCCGGGGCCTGCTGCGCGCGGGTGCGCAGGTAGAAGCGCAGGTCTTCCAGATCCTTGTCCGAGATCTGCGGGAAGGGCGGCATGCCGTTCGGCTTGAGCGCACCGTGGACGACGGCCTTGAAGGTATCGGCATCGGTGATGATCGGCGAATAGCGCAGATCGGGCGCCGCGCCGCCGCCGACGGCATTCCAGCCATGGCACACGAGGCAGGCGTTGCCGGCATAGATCATGAAACCGGTCTGGCTGCGCTTGGCATCGGGCTTGTAGCCGGGATCCTCGGGCGGGGTCGGTTCGGTATAGGTGAACTCGGGCAGGGTGTCCTTGCCGTCGAGCGTAAAGGTCAGCACCCGGCGCGGCAGGCGGTAGTCGGTGCGGTAGGGCGCATCGGCAATGGTCTGCATGCCCGCGCCCTGGCCGCCCGCGCCGGTAATCACGGTGACGTACTGCTTGCCGTTCATGCGGTAGGTGATCGGCGCGCCGACGACCGGGCTCACCGTCTTGAACGACCAGAGTTCCTTGCCGGTCTTGGCATCGCGGGCGACGAACTTGCCGTCGATCTGGCCTTCGAAGACGAGGCCGCCGGCGCTCGTCATCACGCCGCCGGGCCACGAGCCGGGCAGTTCGACCTTCCAGACTTCGGCCTGCGCGACCGGATCCCATGCCTTGAGGAAGCTGCGATGGCCGCCGGGCAGGTCGACCTCGGGGATCAGCGTCACGCCCATGCCGCGGGTGATCTCGCCGCCGCCTTCCTGGCCATCGCCGATCAGCGCGCCGTTCTCGAGCACGGGAATGTACACGAGGCCGGTGTTCGGGCTGTAGGCCTGCGGCATCCAGCTATGCGCGCCCGTCGGTCCGGGCCAGAGTTCGAACATGCCCGGCTTGCCGTTGTAGCGGATGCCGGGGTTCTCGACCGGGCGGCCGGTCTTCATGTCGATGTGGTCGGCCCAGGTCACCTTGGCGATCTTGCCCGGCTGGTTGAGCAGCTCGCCGGTCTTGCGGTCGAGCACATAGAAGAAGCCGTTCTTCGGTGCCTGCATCAGCACCTTGCGTTCCTTGCCGTCGATCTTGAGCGTGGCGAGCGTCATGTCGGTCGTGGCGGTGCAGTCCCACTGCTCGCCGGGGCAGACCTGATAGTGCCACTTGTACTCGCCGGTATCGGCATCGACCGCGACGATCGAGGCGAGGAACAGGTTGTCGCCGCCGCCGGGGCTGCGCTTGTCGCGGTTGTAGGGGAAGCCGTTGCCCACGCCGATGTAGAGCATGTTGAGGTCAGGGTCGTAGCTGAAGGCGTTCCATGCCGTGCCGCCACCGCCGCGCCGGGTGCCGTCGTCGTTCTTCCAGCCGCTCGGCCAGGTCTTGCGCATGACCGCCTCGGCCTTCTTGTTGGCCGGGGTCACCTCGTCGCCGGGGGTGGTGTAGAAGCGCCAGACCTTCTTGCCGGTGGCCTCGTCGTAGGCGGTCACGAAACCGCGCGCCGGGCTGATGTCGGCGCCGCCGAAGCCGACGATCACCTTGCCGGCGAACACGCGCGGCGCGCCGTTCGAGTTGCGCGGGGAATCGTCGGGATAGTCGTAGACCTTCCACGCTTCCTTGCCGGTCTCGGCATCGAGCGACACGACGTAGCCGTCTGTGGTGACGAGGAAGACGTGGCCCTTGTCATAGGCGATGCCCTTGCTTCCCCAAGACATCTGCAATGCCGACTTGGCGCGCTCGCGGGTGCCGCCGTCGTATTCCCACAGCAGCTTGCCGGTTTCGGCATCGAAGGCGCGGATGTGCGAGTGGCCGGTGGTGATGAACACCTTGCCCTCGGCCATCAGCGGGGTCGAGGCGGAATAGCCCGGCTCCAGATCGTAGTGCCAGGCCAGCTTGAGATCGGCGACGTTGTCGGCATCGATCTCGTCGAGCGGGGAATAGTGCGTTTCCGAGCCCGTCCGGCCCCAGCTCGGCCATTCGTCGGGATCGGCCGTCATCAGGTCGGTAACGGGCTGTACGGGGCGATTGCAGGCGGTCAGCGCCAGGGGCGCTATCGTCGCCAGTGCCGCCGCCATCGTGACTTTTGCAAAACCTGACTTCACCCGATCTGCTCCCCATTCACCTCTTTGGCCGGGGACCTACCAGCAAGGCGCGGGCAAGGGAAGAGTTACTGTTCACCGTGTATCATATCGTCGCAGGGGCGTTCCCGTGAGGGCAATTCGGACACGAAAAACCCCGGCATCCCACAAGGGAGCCGGGGTCTTCGCCGACGGGCCGCGCTACCGGCCCGCCACTGTATCAGGGTGCGCCGTCAGTTGGCGCCGGCACCCATCGGGATCGGGGTGCCCTGCTTCAGGTAGACGCGGTTGTCGTCCACCTTCTCGACGTTATCGAGCGCCACGTAGTGGTGCGCGCCGTCGGAGCTGTCGGTGCGGGTCAGCTTGATCTTGTCGTCGCTGATCTCGTCGACCGTGCCGACGTGCTGCCCGGATTCGGTGGTGACTTCCATGTGCTCGTGGATGCGAAGCTTCTCAAACATAATAGGCTTCCTCCTTTTGCTGTTTGCGTAATATGTTGATTCAACGGAGTTACCGGGCATTTCGTTCCCGATTCCGTCGCAGCTCCAAAACGGTTCGTGGAGGATGGGTGCAGCGCTACCAATTGCGACAATTTGGGGCTTGCGAAACGCGGCCGGTTCAGCTTGCATATTATGCAATCTCCCAACAGGCAGGATCGGGTTCTCACAATGCGCAAATGGCACCGCTGGCTTTCGGTTTTCTTCGGTGTGTTCATGCTCTGGATCGCGGTGACGGGCGTCCTGAGCCAGGTCGCGGTGCTCTGGCCGGCCGGAGCGCCCGACCCGGCCGCGCAGGCCGCCGCCACGCCGCCGCCGGGCTTCGAATGCCCCGAGGGCTGGCGCTGCTCGCCGCCGCGGGCCAATGCCACCGGCATCCGCTCGATGGTGGGGTTGTTCCACCACCTCCATTCGGGCGAGACCTTCGGGCCGATCGGCACGGCCATCTCGGTCCTGTCCGGACTGGCGCTGGTGTTCTTCTCGATTTCGGGGATCTGGCTCTACGTCCAGATGTGGCGCTTCCGCAGCGACCGCAAGCTCGCCCCGCGCTGGTTCTGGAAATGATCTCCTGAAAAGGAACCGACCCCGCTCATCCTGAGCGTGTCGAACGATATGTCGCCAGCGCAGCGCCGGCGTCCTGCGACAGGCTCAGGACGAATGGAGGACGGTTAATTCCTGGCGCGCCTCACGGCTGCGCGCCGAGGCCGAAGGTGGCGTCGCCGCGGCCCTGCAGCAGCACGCCTTCCTCACCCACGCCGTCGACCTGCGTGAGCGAGATGAAGTCCTTGCCGTCGTCGCCGTCGAGCATGACCTCGTCGCCCTTCACGCCGGTGACGTGGCCGAGGCAGGCGCCATCCGGGGCGATCACTTTCATGCCCTTGCGGATCGTGCCCACAACGGTGGTCCAGACCTCTTCACCGGGCTCCATCTGACTCATATCCGATCTCCACTCGCTGGCATCTTGCAAAGGGACAACCCGGCGTGGCCGGGGCTTGTTCCATCGGGTGCTTCAAGGGCGGCGCCGGGCCTCGCAAACCCGCGACTCGCCGCGATTCGCGGATCATATTGCCTACCAGCGCTTGCGTCCCCATATCGTTTCAACCGCAAGATATACGCAAACGCACCTGTGGATCGTTGTGTCAGGTCACTCCTCTTGCGGACAAATTTGGTTATCGTGAGGTTTCGCGCCCGACCTTGCGGACGCACCGAATTTTCCGCCCGAAGCCGCACAAAAGGCCGGGCAGCATAACCGAATCGCACCACCGGAGTTGTCGCACATGCCGCTGATGGAAGCCCGCAAGACCTACAAGCCCTTCGAATACCCCTGGGCCTACGACTTCTGGAAGCGCCAGCAGCAGGTCCACTGGCTGCCCGAGGAAGTGCCGCTGGGCGAGGATTGCCGCGACTGGGCGCAGAAGCTTTCGGAGCATGAGCGCAACCTGCTCACGCAGATCTTCCGCTTCTTCACGCAGGCCGACGTCGAAGTGCAGAACTGCTATCACGAGCAGTACGGCCGCGTGTTCAAGCCGACCGAGATCAAGATGATGCTCGCTGCCTTCTCCAACATGGAGACGGTGCACATCGCCGCCTATTCGCACCTGCTCGACACCATCGGCATGCCCGAAAGCGAATACGGCATGTTCCTCGAATATCAGGAACTGAAGGACAAGCACGACTACCTCCAGCAGTTCGGCGTCGATACCGACGAGGACATCGCCCGCACGCTCGCCATGTTCGGCGGCTTTACCGAGGGCCTGCAGCTCTTCGCCAGCTTCGCGATGCTGATGAACTTCCCGCGCTTCAACAAGATGAAGGGCATGGGCCAGATCGTCACCTGGTCGATCCGCGACGAATCGCTGCACTGCGAAGGCATCACCAAGCTGTTCCACGCCTTCGTCAAGGAGCGCGGCTGCCTGACCAAGGCGGTGAAGGAAGACATCATCGACTGCTGCCAGAAGACGGTGCGTCTGGAAGACAACTTCATCGACCTCGCCTTCGAGATGGGCCCGGTCCCCGGCATGAGCGCCAAGGACATCAAGCGCTACATCCGCTACATCGCCGACTGGCGGCTGAGCCAGCTCGGCCTGCCCGCGATCTACATGGCCGAAGAGCACCCGCTGCCCTGGCTCACCCCGCTGCTCAACGGCGTGGAGCACGCCAACTTCTTCGAAACCCGCGCCACCGAATACTCGAAGGGCGCCACCCGCGGCGACTGGAACACCGTGTGGGCCAACTTCGACCAGCGCCGCAAGGCGAAGGCCAACGACGTCGAAGACGCCGACGACGGCAGCGAGCCGGATATGTTCGGAGGCACGCAGGCGGCGGAGTGAGCGCGTAAACTCAAATATGGTTGATGCGCTAGAGGGGGCTTCTGCTTGCGCGGCCCCCTCCCAGCTCTATCAGGTCGGTGATGAACTTTGCGCCTGATGAGCCAAGAATAAAAATTCCATTCTGTCCCGGCTGTATTCTATTTTTTACAGCTTCGTGTTCATATCGGCTAACTACTAGGTTTATGGCAGGCCGTTCCAGCTGATATTCCGCTATCTCATTGTCAATAAAATGCTTAACTTTGAAATCTATACCTGCGGAAATCAATGCCATTTCTATTGCGCGGTAAAATGGATCGGTTTCATTTGTAGTAGCGTTAAGCGGTTTTGGCCGCAGGGAGCGCATCGCCTCCGTTGTTCGCTTTGAGATACGCTTATCGCCCCTCTCCATTAGACCAATGAAGACACGCGACAGGCCGAGCATATCGCCAAGCTCTGCTTGTGTGAGGCCCATGGCCTCCCGAATCATCTTGAATTCAAATCTATCCACAGGACCTCCAATAAACGAGATAACTCAGTTATCATAAGTCTGTCTAGGGGTGTGGAAAACCTGTGGAGGTCACCTCGTGTATGCTTGCTCGCGGTGCCTAATTCGGTCAGGCTTACAAATGCAAAAGGCGAGGTCGCGCCAACGAACCTCGCCTCCTGAAGCACCAAGGTGTTGTGACCACCTAGGTGACTAAGGTTGAGCATGTAGTCCAACCACAGCAATACGGTCCTACACGCTCATTTGCGCAGACTCAACGGTCACGCACATGACGAAAGGGCCCTAATCATGGCCTCAATTGCAAAGAAGCCGATCGGAACCCGTGCGAGCACGGGAGAACTCTGTCCTGAAAGTGGCGTTTGGAAGGTTGAGGGATACCCCTCAACCACTGGACCCATTGCAAAGGGAAACCGCATGCCGCCTTACAGCGGGCGTGCCGTTATCTGGGTTCTTATCCAGTACGCGTGAACGGAAAGGCGGGCCTTTGGGTCCGCCTTTCTTATTTTGGGAAAAGCTATGATGCATTTGAACTCTAGTGCGATCCATGCCGTGCATTACGACCAATCCAGTATGAAGCTGACAATTTGGTTTACCAGCGGAGGACATGGATACGATTACTACCGCGTGCCTGCAGCAATTTATGAAGGTTTGCTGTCAGCCCCATCAAAGGGCCGGTATTTTGCCGCATTTATTCGTGATCAGTACGCAGTTTGAGCCCATCGCAAACGTCAACCACCCTCAATCCAACCACTCCGGCACCTGCTCCGCTGCAAGAATCGTCGCCGGTTCGATGCGGTTGGCCACCAGCGCCCACTTGTCGCCGTCGACCATGACTTCGGGCACCAGCGCGCGCGAGTTGTAGGTGTTGGCCATCGTCGCGCCATAGGCGCCGGCGGTGCGGAAGGCGGCAAGGTCTCCGGCCTTCACGGCGTCGATCTCGCGCGCCATCGCGAACGTGTCGGAGCTTTCGCAGATCGGGCCGACGACATTGGCGGTCATCGTCTCGCCGCTCGGCTTCACCGCCACGAAGTCGTGCCAGGCATCGTACATCGCCGGGCGGGCTAGGTCGTTCATCGCCGCATCGACCACCACCCAGGGGTTCCCCGCACCCTGCTTCACGCGCACCACTTCGGTCACCAGCACGCCCGAGTTGCCGGTGATCACGCGGCCCGGCTCGAACATCAGCGTCACGTCCCAGCCCTGCGTCACCTCGGCCACCATCGCGCCGTAGTCGGCCGGAGTGGGGAGCTGCTCACCCGCCTTGTAGGGCACGCCGAGGCCGCCGCCGAAGTCCATGTGGGTGACGGAAAGCCCCTGATCGCGCAGTGCGCGCATCAGTTCGCCCATCTTGATGAAGGCCTGCCGCGAGGGATCGAGATCGCCGATCTGGCTGCCGATGTGCACGGCAAGTCCGCGCATCTCGAGGCCCGGCAGCGCCGAGAGGCGGGTGTAGATGCCGGCTGCCCTATCATAGGGCACGCCGAACTTGTTTTCGGCCTTGCCGGTCGAGATCTTGGCGTGGGTCTTGGCATCGACATTGGGATTGACGCGCAGCGCGCACGTCGCCGTCTTGCCCAGCGCCGCCGCGATCTCGCCCAGCTCGACGCCCTCTTCCTCGCTTTCGAGGTTGAACTGGCCGATCCCGGCCTCGACCGCCGCGGTCAGCTCGGCGCGGGTCTTGCCGACGCCCGAGAAGACGATGTCGGCTGCCGGCATCCCGGCCTTCAGCGCGCGGTTCATCTCGCCTTCGGAAACGACGTCCGCCCCGTAGCCTTCCTTGGCCAAGAGGCGCAGCACCGCAAGGTTGGGGTTGGATTTCACGGCAAAGGCGATGTGCACCTTGGGCAGCGCCGAAAGCGCCTCGCGGAAGACCTGCGCATGGCGCGTCAGCGTGGCGCGCGAATAGACGTAGACGGGCGTGCCGACTTCGCGGGCAATCGCGGCCAGCGGCACGTTCTCGGCGTGAAGCTCGCCGTTCCTGAGTTCGAAATGGTCCATGGTCGTCCTGAAATTTAGCCCGACCCCGCTCGTCCTGAGCTTGTCGAAGGACGCTGGCACCACCCTTCGACAAGCTCAGGGTGAGCGGAGTTGGGAAGGGGCTTGGGTTACTCCGGCTGCGGCGCTTCGGGGGGAGGCAGGTCGAACGGATCGTCCTCGCGCTCCTCGGAGCGGGTGCGCAGTTCCACGCTGCGTTCGGGAATGGCCAGCGTGGGCAGTTCGAGCAGCTCGGCCGAATCCGGTTTCTCCGTCCGGCCATAGGGTGCGGGCGGAAGCTGCTGGCCCGGTTTGACGCCGAGGTTCGAACGCTGGCCGCAGGCGGCAAGGCCCGCAAGGATGACGAGGACGGCGATCTTGCGCATGCGGCTCACTCCAGACCGAGCGCGGCGCGGGCCTCGGCCACGCGCTCGCGCACCTGATCGGGCGCGGTGCCGCCGTGGCTCTTGCGGGCGGCGACCGATGCCTCGACCGAGAGCGCCTTGAATACGCGCTCGTCGATGCGGCTGTCGATCTGTTTCAGGTCTTCGAGCGGCAACTGGTCGAGCGCAACGCCGCGCGTCTCGGCGAGCTTCACGGCGGAACCGGTGATGTGGTGTGCTTCGCGGAAGGGAATGTCGCCTTCGCGCACCAGCCAGTCGGCGAGATCGGTCGCGGTGGCAAAGCCGAGTTCGGCGGCGCCGCGCATGCGGTCGGTGCGGAACCGGGTGTCGGCGACCATGCCCGTCATCGCCGCGATCGAGAGCGCCAGCAGTCCGGCGGCTTCGAAGACCGGCGGCTTGTCGTCCTGCATGTCCTTCGAATAGGCGAGCGGCAGGCCCTTCATCGTCATCATCAGGCTCATCAGGCAGCCCGAAATGCGCCCGGCATGGCCGCGCACCAGCTCGGCGGCGTCCGGGTTCTTCTTTTGCGGCATGATCGAGCTGCCGGTGGAGAGCGCATCGGGCAGGGCGACGAAGCCGAAGGGCTGGCTCGCCCAGATGATGAACTCCTCGGCCAGACGCGAGAGGTGCAGGCTGCACTGGCTGGCGGCCATCAGGTAATCGAGTGCGAAATCGCGGTCCGAGACGGCATCGAGGCTGTTCGCGGTCGGTCCGTCGAAGCCGAGCGCCTGCGCGGTCATCTCGCGGTCGATGGGAAAGCCGGTGCCGGCGAGCGCCGCCGAGCCGAGCGGGCTGCGGTTCATGCGCCTGCGCGCATCGGCAAAGCGCGAACGGTCGCGCGCGATCATCTCGTAATAGGCCATGAGGTGATGGCCCAGCGTGACCGGCTGCGCGGTCTGCAGGTGGGTGAAGCCGGGCATGATGCTGTCGGCATGCTCGCCCGCGCGGGTGACCAGCGCGACCTGCAGCGCCTGCAGCCCGGCATCGGCCTGATCGAGCGCATCGCGCACCCAGAGGCGGAAATCGGTCGCTACCTGATCGTTGCGCGAGCGCGCCGTGTGCAGGCGCCCGGCGGCCGGGCCGATCAGCTCGGCGAGGCGCGACTCGGTGGTCATGTGAATGTCTTCGAGGTCCCAGTCCTCGGGCACGCCACTGGCCTCGTACTCGGCGGCGACCTTGTCGAGGCCGTCGCGGATCGTCACCGCATCGGCATCCGAAACGATGCCGCAGGCGCCGAGCATCGCGACATGCGCCTTGCTGGCCGCGATGTCCTGCCGCCACAATGCCTTGTCGAAGGGAATCGAGGCGTTTATCTCGCGCATGATTGCCGACGGTCCTTCCGCGAACCGTCCGCCCCACATCTGGTTGGAGCCTCCCGCCTTGCCGTCTGCCGTATCGCTCAAGTCGCTCGTCCTGTGTTCACTTGCCGGGGCCGTGACCCTGCTGGCCGGCGGCTGCGATAGGCAAAGCGGCGAGGACGCGCAACAGCAGGCTTCGCAAGGCGCGGCGCAGAGCAAGGATGTTGCGGTGGAGAAGCTCGACCGCTCGCACAAGGGCGAGCCGCTGCCCGACATCACGCTGGTCGATCCCACCGGCGAAAGCCTCGACCTCTCCTCGCTCAAGGGCAAGCCGCTGCTCATCAACCTCTGGGCCACCTGGTGCGCGCCGTGCATCGCCGAAATGCCGACGCTCGATGCGCTGATCGACCGTGAGGAGGAGCTGGGCGTGGTCGTCCTGCCGATCTCGCAGGACATGGATCAGGACGACAAGGTCGTGGAGATCCTGCGCCGCCGCAAGCTCGACAATATCCAGCCGTGGATCGACGAGAAGGGCGACCTCGGTTTCCAGTACGGCGGCAATCTGCCGATGACGATCATGTTCGATGCGCAGGGCAAGGAAGTGTGGCGCTATACCGGCGGCAACGACTGGACTTCGCCCGAAGCGCTGAAGCTGATCAAGGAAGCGACGAAGTAGCGCCGGTCCGTCAGGCCACGGCAAAGCGGCCGAGATAGTCGCCGAAGGCCTCGTGTATCGCGCCTTGCGACAGGCCGTATTCCTCCAGCGTGTAGCGATGCTTGCCGAACGCGCCCGGGGCATTGCGGCTGGAATATTCCTCCAGCCGCGCCCGGACCTGCTGGGTCAGGTCCATGCCGAGGTGGGCGTAGACGCGCTCGAAGGTTTCCAGCGGGCGGTGGATCACGTCTTCGTTGAACACGTCGATGAAGCGGTGCTCGCCGATCTGCGCGCGTGCGGCGAGCCCGCGGCGCATGCCCTCGCTCCAGAAGGCCAGCAGCTTGCGGCCCGACGATAGCTTGTCGAGCGAACCGGGCAGGCATCGTTCCGAGTGCAGCACATGGTGCAGGCTCGCTACCGAGGGGATGACCTTGCACGGATCGCGGTGCGTCATGATGAACCGGGCATCGGGATATTGCCGCGCGATGGCATCGAGCTTGAACAGGTGCGGGGGCGACTTGAGCAGCCAGCGGTTGGGCGGGCGGCACGACTGCAGCATCTTCAGCACCCGCGCGTGGAAGGCGTAGGTCGAGGCGAAGTCCTCGGCCATCCACCACGCCACGTAGTCATCGGGCATGGGGTAGGCGCCGTGGTAGGCATGCATGTCGAGCCCGGCGAGCAGCGCGAGGTCCTCTTCGGGCCCATCGGGATCGAACAGGTGGATATGTCCCTTTTCGTATGCCCGCGCCGCCTCGCGCGCCGCGATGACGCGCGGGTCTCTTTCCTCCTCGCCCGCGACCGGCGGCGGGACCGGCGCCTGGCCCTCCCACATGCGCAGGAACCGGAAGGCGGGATCGAGGGCCAGCATGGCGACGGTCGCGGTGGTGCCGGTGCGGGGCAGGCCGACCACGAAGACGGGCGCTTCCATCTCCTGCGCCGCTGTGTCCGGATGCTGCCTGTACCACTGCTCGATCTGCAGCCGCGTGGTGAGGTCCTGCACGATCTTTTGCTGCACGGCGGTGCGAGCCTGTTCGGTCAGCGGGATCCGCGTGAAGGCATCGAGTGAGCGTTCCAGTCCCTCGCGCCAGCCGTCGGCGCCGAAGTCGTCACACCCTGCCAGATCGATCGCGCGCGCAATCGCGTCCTGTGCGCCGGACAGCTCCTGCATTTCCTCTCCCGTCGCTCTTGCTTAAATAGTGAATTATTGATCTCATATGTGAATTGAAGAAGCAACGGCCTGCGCGGAAGCAACCGGAGCAAGGGAGAGGGAAATGGCGCAAACGGACATGAGCGGCGGACTGCCGCCCGATGCGGACCTGATGATGGAAGCGCCGCCGGCACCGCCGTTCGACTGGGTGCGCGAGGGCACATCGTTCTGGCTGTTCGAGGAAAACGGTGCCTTCGGCATTCCTCGCAACGGTGTGGAGGCGGAGCCCCATACCTGGGACAACCGCCGCTATCAGGCCAACTTCGCGCTTGCCGACGGCCGCATCCTGCACAGCGTGGGCAGCGGCGCGATGCCTTCCGTATTCGACGCCCAGGGCCGTCCGGCGATTCTGGGTGGAGGGCCGCTCACCTACCGGTGCATCGAACCCTTTCGTCGCTGGCTGGTGACTTTCGACGGAATGGCCGTCGATACGCATGTCCACGATCAGATCGCCTGCACGGTCGACCGCAACAGGCAGGTGCCGCTGCGCTACGAATTCGAGCTCGAGATGGTCGTTCCACCCAACATTCAGGATATCTCGCCTGCCCGCTTCGCGACCTGGGGGAAGGGCCGTCAGCGCGATGCGATCTCGGTCGGGCTGGGATCGCGGTTCGAGCAGATGCTGCGCGGCGAGGGGGAAGTCACGCTGGACGGTCAGACACTGACGGCCAGAGTCAATGGAAGCCGCATCAAGCGCCGCAGCATCCGCACAGACGGGCTCATGCTGCGCGGCCATTGCTGGCAGGCGGTGGTCTTCCCCGATGGACGCGCTGCCGGCTACGAAGCGCGGCCCGTGCACGATGATGGCAGCGAACCGTGGAACGAGGGTTTTGTCTATCAGGACGGGACGATGTATCCGGCGAAGGCGACGCGCATTCCGTGGCTCACGGACATCGTCTCGTCGGGCGAAGACGTCTCGTTCGAACTGGAATCCGAACTGGGCGTCACGCGTATCGCGGGCAGGACGACACTGGCCACGTTCCAGTTGAGCAAGGCGCACCTGCACGGCCTGCGGCTTTCGCAAAGCGGCGCGCGGTACAGCTGGGGCGGGATCCCGGCGCTCGGCATGATCGAACGCTCGTCGTGGGCGTCTTCCTGACGGCAGCCCGCGCCGGACCGTTCAGTTGCCGACCACTTCGCCCAGCTTCGATCCCACTTCGGGATAGCCGTCCGGCGTGATTTCGGTCAGCCAGATCAGGCGGCCATGCGCCTCGTCGGGGTGGATGGCGAAACGCTCGTCGGTATTGCCGATCAGGGTGAGGCCCTTGCCGCGCAGATAAGTGGCGGCAGACGCAGCGTCCTTCACCTTGAAGACAAGATGATAGATGCCCTTCACGTCGCGGGCATGCGCGGTCAGCGGGGAGGCTTCGGAATTGCCTTCCATCGCTTCCAGCACGATATCGGCGGCTGCGAAAGCGGCGCAATTTGCGTCGGGCAGTTCGCGCGTACCGATTTCGCGCCATCCCAGTTTGTCGTCAAACAGTTCGCGGGCCTCGTCGAGCGACGGGGCACTGATGCCGACCGCCTGCAGGCCTTCGATCCCCAGCGGATGGGCATCGCGCCATTTCGCCGGCGACCAGTCCGGCGCGGTGCGCGGCTCGTTGGGCATGTTCTGCTTCACGATTTCCAGCCGCATGCCCATTGCCTGACTGCGGGGAACCAGGAAGTAATGCGCTTCCATGCCGCGATCGTAGTGCCGCTTGAACCCGCGCTCGGCAAACCAGGCGTCGGCACTTTCGAGATCGTTGGTCTTGAGCGCCAGCCCCAGCCAGCGCATCGGCGCCGAAGAGCGGCGCAGCATGTCGCCCAGCGGATTGCCTTCCTGGGTGCCCCGTCCGGCGGGCGCGATGGGGATGACCATGGCATCGCCGATCATCATCAGAGTCTCCTCGCGGTCGAGCCCCATCTTTTCGTTTTCGGGGGTTATGAGCATCTCATAGACCGGCTCGGCGTCGAAGACGTCCTGAAAGAAGGCGTCGCAGCCCGGACGGTCGGCATTGTCGGCAAGGGCCCAGCTGATGTGGACGAGTGGGAACTGCATGGTCAAACGATCCTCTCAGCCTGGGAGAAATCCCGGTCCCCTCCGCCTGCGCGGAGGTGGCGTGCGGGGCGGACGGATCGCCCGTCCCGCGCTATCGTACGTCAGTAGGTCTTGGGCGCGCCCGATCCCATGAACCTGGCAAGGTTCATGTGCAGCGAGGCCACCGAACGCTCCATGTAGGGGTTGGGCTGGGCGCCGCGATAGCCGACGTTCTTCATGCCCTGCTGGACGGCAGCCATGTTGTTGAAGTCCTGCTGCAGCACCGACGGCCATTCGTGGGGTTTGGTGTATTCCCACTCGGTTTCGGGCGCTTCGCCTTCGGGCCACAGTTCGTAGACTGCCGCCTCGAAGATACACTTGTCGGGATCGGTGCCGTAAGGCCGCGCCTGATAGCACAGCATGTTGTTGACGGCGTGGCCGATCTGGAAGTTCGGGAAGATCTGCCAGGCGGTGCCGGCCTGCGAAGTGTGCTGCGGATCGACCTGTGCCCACTCGACGCCGCGGGCCTTGTCTTCCTCGCGCGCGGTCTTGATCCAGTAGGCCGAGACTTCCGCCGGCGGCGTGCCTTCGGGCAGTTCGTCCTTGAGCCGGTTGGCGACCGAGACGAGCGTCATGGTCGTATTGGTATTGGCGTTTTCCCAAGTGAAGTTCTGCATCTCCGCAGTGGTCAGGCGCGGGTCCTCACCGGCGCCGAGGCGCAGCTTGCCCGAATCCTCCTCCTGGCCCTTCGGCGCGTCGTAGCCGATGTTGGAGTGCAGACCCTGATTGCGGGCCCAGCCGCGGAACTGGCCGAACTCCATGAACTCGGGGTGCGTGGTGGAGACGTGATAGGTCTCGCAGAAGGCCTCCATCGCGACCTTCCAGTTGCACTCGAAAATGATCCACTTGCGCCAGCGCGGGCGCATCTTCTCGAGGCCGTAGGGATCGAGCATCTGCGCCGCCGGCTGCAGGTACTCGGCAAGTGGCATGCAGTCGGGATCGAGGTTGATCCAGATCCAGCCGCCCCAGGTATCGACCTGGACCTTGCCGAGATCGGCAAGTCCGTCGCACAGGTGGCCCTGCCAGTCGTCCTGGTGCTCGATGTAGGTGTTCTTGCCGTCGAGATCGAACGTCCAGCCATGGTAGCCGCAGATGAAGTTCGGGCGGGTACCGTGCGCGTTGCGCTTGCCTTCGGGAATATCGACCAGCTTGCGGCCGCGGTGCGGGCAGACGTTGTGGAAGGCGCGGATCTCGGTTTCCGAGGACCGCACGATGATCACCGAATCGTCGATGATGTCGTAGGTGATGTAGTTGCCGACCTCGGGGATATCCTGGAGCCGCCCGGCCTGCAGCCAGACCTTGCGCCACAGCTTGTCGCGTTCGGCCTTGGCGTATTCCGGGGATACGTAGGCCTCGGCCGGGACGTTGACCGGCGCAACGAGTTCTTCCGGCGCCTGCACGATCTTGCCTATCTCACCCATGGGTTCCTCGTTCTCTGGTAACTTGTGCCGATTTGCGTTCAGTATTTCATTATTGGCACACCAGTGCAAATCGCTGAGGCGCTGCCGTCAGTGTGCTGCAAAGGCCTCGTTACGCCGCGGCAGGCTGGCGACGGCCAGGCTGCTGGCGGCCATGAAGCCCAGCGCGAGCCACAGGAAACCCTCGTAGCTGCCGGTCACATCGAAGATGCGTGCCGCCACCAGCGGGCCAACCGCGGTGCCGATCGAAAGCGCCGCGAGGATGCCGCCGTAGAGCCCGCCGAAGTTCTTCAATCCGAAGTGGCGGGTCAGCAGGAACACGACGACATCGATCTCTGCCCCCAGTGTGAGGCCGATCAGCCCCGATGCAAGGACCATGGCGCCATAGGAATCGCCGCCAAGCAGAAGCAGCAGCGATCCCGCCACCGGCAGCATGAAGACCGCTGCGCCCACCAGCGAGGCGGGCAGGCGGTCAAGCAGGAAGCCGGTGCCCAGCCGTCCGGCCAGCGAGAACCAGCCCACGAAGGAGGCGATCCCGGCAGCTGTCAACGCATCGGCACCCTGATCGCCGAGGATCGCGGTGAAGTGCACGACGATGGCGATGATGGTGAAGGTGAAGAGCAGGCTGGCGATGAACAGACGGTGGTAGATCGTCGAGCGCAGGCCTTCGGCGAGTGTCACGCCGGGCAGGTCCTTCGGGCTGGCGACCTCGTCCGCTTCCTTGCCCTTGCGGCCCCGGTCGTAGCGACCGTGGAAGAACAGGAAGATCACCGGAAAGGCGATGATCAGCCAGACGGCGGCATGGGCCGAGAAAGCCATTTCCCAGCCCAGCTCGGCAATGGCGTATGTGCCCATCAGAGGAAAAACGCCCGCCGCGATCGAGGCGCCGCAAAGCGTCACGGCAAAGGCCATCCCGCGCGAGACATGAAACAGCGAGGCGACCGCGCTGGTCCAGACCGAGGCTTGCACCGGCAGCGCCGCGAGCGCTACGAGGCACCAGAGCAGATACCACTGCAGCAGCGATCCGTTGGCCGTGCCGAGCAGCGCAAAGGCTACGCCCAGCAGGAGCAGGCCAATGACCCCGAAGCGGCGCGGGCCGAAACGATCGACGGCAAGCCCGATGAAGACGCCGCCTACGGCCTGGACCAGTGTGGCGATGGTGAGACCGAAGGTGACTTCGGTGCGCGTCCAGCCGAACTGTTCGGCCACCGGTCCGAAATAGGGGCCGATGCCGTAGATGTGGATCACGCTGGTGGCATAGCCGAGGCCTGCCGCCACCGGTACCAGCCCGTGGGCCTTCCATTCCTCGCGCCCGCTGCGCGTTGCTGTGTTCATGTTCAGTCGCCGTATCGCAGATCGACGTGGGTGGTCTCGCCATTGGGGCCCATCGGCGAATCGTATTCGATGCAGGTGCAGACGGGATTGGCATGGCTGGCGAAGAGCTTTTCCTCGTCGGCCTTGGTCATCGGCAGGCGCTCGGGCGAGGAAATGATCGCTTGCGAGCGTTCGAAGTCCTCGCGGCTGTTCCACCAGATCTCCATGATGCAGTCGTAGCCGGGATCATGGATCTCGCCGGTGACCGGGTTCTTTTCGGGTACGAGATAGCGCCGCACGTAGCGCACCGCGTTCGGGATCGCCGGCTGCGCGCCCATTTTCTGGGCGAGCTGCGAGTGCTGGTTCTCGTAGTAGTCCATGAACTCGTCCATGGTCATGTCGGGGCGCTTGCGGAAGAAGCAGATCTGCTTGAGCATGCCTGTTCTCCCTCAGGTCCGGCCCAGCGCCAGGACGCTGCCTTCGGCGTCGGCAGCCAGATAGATCGTGCTGTCGCCGGCAATGGCGATGCCGACCATCGTGCTCATCGGTCCGCACATGTCGCCCACACCGCCGAGTTGCAGCAGCTGGACGCCGCCGGGGCCGCCGATGGGCAGCTGGGAGGCAATGGTTTCACGGTTGCCGCCCGAAAGGTCGCTGACCACGACGGACTGCGAGCCGGGATCGGCCACGGCGAGCGTGCCTCCGGAAATCGCAATGCCTTCAGGTCGGGCAAGTCCGTCGAGCACGGTCTCGGACTTGCCGTTCGCGAGCTTGACGACACGCCCGGCGCCGCTTTCGGCCACGTAGACGGTGCCGTCGCCCGCAATCGCGACACCCATCGGACGGTCGAGCCCGCTCGCCAGTTCGCTGACTTCGTTATCCTTGACCGAAAGCACGCGCCCGGTGGGATACTCGGCAAAGACGGCGGCGCCGTCGGAGGCCATGGCAATGCCCATGAGGCGGTCGTAGCCGCTGGCGAGGACCTGTGTTTCCGCCTTGGCCGGGTTCCAGCGTGCCACTTCGCCGTTGGCCGTCGTCACGACCCACTCGTCGGCGCCGCAGGCGGCCGCGTCGCGCGTCCAGCCGGGGAAGCCGGGTGAGAACAGCATGCCGGCAAGCTGCAGCTCTTCACCGGGCGTCAGCAGGTAGGTGAAGCCGCCGTCGGCAACGAGGATGTGCCCGTTCGGGCCCACGGCGAGGCCGAGCGGCCACTGCAGGCCGCGGTCGATCACCGGCTTGGCCGTGCCGGGCGCCGTGATCTCGTGGATCGAACCGGTGATGTGCGAGACGAAGGTACGCCCGTTGACGAAGGCGACGTTGTCGAGGCCCGGGCCGATGTCGGCCAGCACTTCCTTTTCGCCGGTGCGCGGATCGATCTTGAGGACCTGCCCCGAATAGACCTGCGTCGAGACGATGTAGCCGTCCGGATGGAACTTGACCGAGTCCGGAACGCCGAGATCCTTGGCCACCACTTCGGGCTCGCCGCCGTCTAGGCTGACGCGCCAGATTTCGTTGGCGCCCTGGGCCGGGAAATAGAGCTTGCCGTCGGGGCCGACCTCGAAGGCGTTGACCATCGGCAGGCCCTCGACGATCACGCGCGGCGCGCCGCCGTTCTTGTCCAGTTCCATGATCCGCGCGCCCATGCGCAGCTCGCCGGCGATCACCCGGTCCTGATAGCAGGTGATCGGGTTGGCCACCGGCATGTCGCCCTGGATCACCTTGTATTCGCCCTTGGGCGTCATCATGGAGACGCGCCCTTCGGTGATCTCGGTGCAGAAGAGATTGCCCGCGCTGTCGAACGCAAGGTCGTCCGGGCCGACGATGCCGGTGCCGCCGGCGGCCGGGGTCGGGCTGATCGTTTCGACTTCGCCGCTGTCGACGTCGACTGCACTCACCGTGCTGCCCGCGACCTGTGCCACATAGATCCGGCCGTCGGCGCCGGTGCGGATGCCGTTGGCGCCGTTGAGGCGGCTGGCCGGGGTCAGGCGGTGGAGAGCCCAGCCTTCGGACGGTTCAGCGGACAGTCCACTCTGATTGCGGCCACTCGGTTCCAGCATGTATACATCCTTCTCCCACGGCGACGTGCCGAGTCTTTGCCGAAAGCCTATCGTCGCCTGTCGTGAGGCGCAACGCAGAGGCGCTTTCGATCCAGCAGGAGGAACGGCCATCGCCGGGGCGGATGACGGAGCGGGATCTGCGGTTGCCAGGGCAAGGACTGTCCGCATACTCGTGCACCATGCCGATAATTGCCGTTCTGTAGGCTCTCGGCGGACCAAATCCGGCCAGAGGTTCCGAGCGGACCGAGACAAGAGAGGACTGTCCAGCCCATGCCCGAGACCGAATTGCGCTTCGATGGCCGTGTTGCCGTCATTACCGGCGGCGGACGCGGGCTGGGGCGCGCCTACGCACTGCTGATGGCCGCTCGCGGGTGCAAGGTCGTGGTCAACGATCTCGGCGGGGCGCTCCGTGGCGACGGTCCGGATACAAGCGTGGCGCAAAGCGTGGTCAACGAAATCGTCGCGGCCGGCGGCGAGGCGATCGCCAATGCCGACAGTGTGGCGACCCTGGAAGGCGGCAGGGCGATCATTCAGGCCGCGCTTAACGAATGGGGCCGGATCGATGCGCTGATCCACAATGCCGGCAACGTTCGCTACGGTTCGATCCGCGACATCAGCTACGACGACTTCAAGTCGGTGGTCGATGTCCACCTGATGGGGGCCTTCCACGTCGTGCAGGCGGCCTTCGGGCACATGTGCGACCAGAACTTCGGCCGCATCGTGCTGACCAGTTCGATCGGCGGCGTCTACGGCAACAAGAACTGCGTGAACTACGGCGTGTCCAAGTCCGGCATGATCGGTCTCAACAACGTGGCCGCGCTCGAAGGCGAAGAGTTCAACGTGAAATCGAACGTGATAGTGCCCAGCGCCGTCACCCGCATGGCCGAAGGCATCGACATCTCGCAGTATCCGCCGATGGATCCCGAACTGGTCGCGCCGGTGGTGGCCTGGATGGCGCACGAGGCCTGTTCGGTCACCGGCGAACTGATTGCCTCGATCGCCGGGCGCATCGCCCGCATGTTCCTCGCCGAAACGCGCGGCGTATACCGCGCCGAGTGGACGATCGAGGACGTCGCCGCGGCGTGCGAGCAGTTCCACGACCAGGGTGCGGAGAACCCGCAGGTGCTCGATTTCGGGTTGCACGGGCACGTCGATCACATCGGTTACAGCTTCGCCATGGCGCGCGAAGGCTCGGGCAGCTAATAAACAACACTGTTGACAACTAGGCGCGCAAGCCTATCCACAGCGCGCATATGGCGATCGTGTTAGAAGAATCGCCGAATGGAGAAGTGGGAAAGCACATGACCTGCCAGAAAACAGACGTGCCACCGGCCGAAGAACTCGACATTCCCGCGCTCAAGGCGAAGTACCGCGCCGAGCGCGACAAGCGCCTGCGCCGCGAGGGCGGCGAGCAGTACGTACGTCCGACCGACGATCTCTCCGACAACTATGCCCACGATCCCTTCACGCCCGTCGCGGAACGCGATGCGCTGGACGAGGAAATCGACGTGGCCATCCTCGGTGCCGGCTTCTCGGGTATCCTCGCGGGGTATCAGCTTTACAAGCAGGGCATCACGAACGTTCGCAACATCGACCATGCCGGCGGTTTCGGCGGTGTGTGGTACTGGAACCGCTATCCCGGCGTGCAGTGCGACAACGATGCCTACTGCTATCTTCCCCTCCTCGAGGAAACGGGCTTCATGCCCTCCAAGAAGTTTTCGGACGGCTGGGAGATCCAGGCCTACTGCCAGAAGATGGCAGAGGACTTCGAACTGGCTGACAAGGCGCTGTTCCACACGCTGGTCGAAAGCATTGTCTGGGACGAGACGATCCAGCGCTGGCATGTGAAGACCAACCGTGGCGACGATATCAAGGCGCGCTTCGTGATCATGGCCGGCGGCGTGATGAACATGCCCAAGCTTCCCGGTATCCCCGGCATTCACGACTTCAAGGGCAAGATGTTCCACACCAGCCGCTGGGAGCACGATTATACCGGCGGTTCGTGGAAGCAGCCGGAACTCGACAAGCTGGCCGACAAGCGTGTCGCTATCGTCGGCACGGGTGCGACCTCGGTGCAGGCCGTGCCGTTCCTCGGCAAGTACGCCAAGCAGCTCTACGTTCTGCAGCGCACGCCGTCGAACATCGACGAGCGTCCCAACCCGCCGACGGACCCGGACTGGGCCGCCTCGCTCAAGCCGGGCTGGCAGCAGGAGCGCATGGCCAATTTCCACCGCGGTGCGCAGATGGTTTTCCTGCCGGGTGAGCCCGACATGGTCTGCGACATCTGGACCGAGATCAATCGCAACCTCAACATCGAGCTGGAGGCAGAAGGCTTCCCGCAGATCTCGATCGAGGACATGATGGCGCGCCGCGAAGTGATCGACTTCCAGGTGATGGAACGCCTGCGCCGCCGCGTGGAAGCGCTGGTGGAAGACAAGGAAACCGCCGAGATCCTGAAGCCGTGGTTCCGCTTCATGTGCAAGCGGCCGCTTTCGAACAACGACTTCTATCCCACCTTCAACCGCCCCAACGTCAAGCTGATCGACGTGTCGCCGACGCAGGGCGTCGAGCGCATGACCGAAAAGGGCTTCGTGGCCGATGGCGTGGAATACGAGGTCGATCTGATGGTGTTCGCCTCGGGCTTCGAGGTGACCTCGGACCTCAAGCGCCGCTGGGCCATCGACACGGTGACCGGCATTGGCGGGGAATCGATCTACGACCACTGGAGCGAAGGCCCGAGCACCATGCACGGCGTCATCACCGACAATTTCCCCGGCATGTTCTACATGGGCTATATCCAGGGCGCGACGAACTCCAGCACGACCGAGCAGTTCAACCGCCAGGCCGAGCACATCGCCTTCATGATCGGCGAAGCCGAACGCCGCGGTGCGCAGACGGTTGCCGCGACCAAGGAAGGCGTCGAAGCCTACGTGCAGCACTGCCGCGAGAACGAGGTCGACATGTCCGAGTTCCAGAATGAATGCACGCCCAGCTACTTCAACAACGAAGGCGAGAAGAACCCCAAGTGGGCTCTCTTCAAGGGCTATGTCGCGGGTTGGGATGCGTTCGTTCAGATGCTCGCGGACTGGCGCAAGTCGTCGGAACTGCCGGGGCTTGAATTCAAGTCCTGAAAGATTGCGCGTCGGGGCGTTCAGCTCCGGCGCGCAGCCTGTCTGGAATCAGGCACCACTTGCAGTTGACCCGATACGCTCGGCGCGCAGCGCACTGCGCCGCGCCTTGCCCGCCTCGTCGCGTAGCGGGACCTCGGTGAATTCAAGGCTGCGCGGCACCTTGTAGCCGACCAGCCGGTCGCGCACCCAATCAAGCAGATCCGTCGCATCAGCAGCGGCATCGTTTTCCAAGCGGACGATGGCGTGAACGCGTGCCCCCAGATCTTCGTCAGGCAATCCGATAACGATCGCTTCGGCCACGCCCGGATGGGCCAGCAGCGCCGCCTCGATCTCGGCCGGGTAGAGGTTGCGCCCGCCCGACAGGATCAGGTCGGTGCGGCGGTCGGCGATGTAGAGATAGCCGTCCTCGTCCACCCAGCCATAGTCTCCGAAACTCTCGAACCCGTCGGGCAGGCGCCGGCCATCGGCACCGACGTAGTGATAGGCCTTGTCTTCGCCGGTCGCGCCCTTGCGGCGCATGTAGATCTCGCCGATCTCACCCGGCGGCAGGGCAGCGCCTTCCTCCCCCCGGATCAGGACTTCGGACCAGGTCGGTTTGCCGACCGATCCGCGATGCTCCAGCCACTCTGCGCCGTTCAGCTGCGTGGTCGCGAAGCCCTCCGTACCGCCGTACATCTCCCAGATCTTCTCCGGCCCGATCCAGTCGATCCAGAACTCCTTGAGTTCGGGCGTGATCGGCGCGGCCGTGTGCCACAGGGCCTCGATGGAGGAGAGGTCGTACCGCGCGCGCACCTCGTCCGGCAGGCGGGCCACGCGCTGCATCATCGTCGGCACCAGCGCGGTCCACTGCACCTTGTGCCGGTCGACCAGCCGCAGGAATTCCTCGGCATCGAAACGTTCCATGCCGACAGCCGAGTTGCCGTGGACCATTACCGAGTGGGACATCGCGAACGGGAAGTTGTGATAGAGCGGCCCGGCATTGAGCATCACCCCGTCGACCGGAATGCCCAGCCCGCGCACCGAATCGTCGAGCTGCGAGGGATGGTGATCGACGATAAGCTTGGGCCGCCCTGTCGATCCGCCCGAAGTCATGGCCTTCCAGCTCGGCGCCACGAGCGCTGGCAGCGGTGTGCCGTCGGGATGATCGCGCCCGAAGGCAACCGGTAATCCCAGGCATCCCGCGCGCAGGTCCTCGTCGGCGATCACGGCCGCGCGCGGTTCGGCCAGGGCAAGGATGGCCTCGAATTCGGGCTTGGGCAGCCGGTGCGATACCACCGCCGGTGTCGCCCCCAGCTTCCACACGGCAAAGGTCCATTCGAAGAAGGCGTTGCCGTTGGGCATGGACAAAACCACGCGGTCGCCTTGCGTCACGCCCTGCCCCTGCAGCGCGCGCGCCCGGCGCGTAGCCGCGTCGGCGAGCTCGCCCCAGCTCAGCACGGCATCGCCATGGCGCACCGCCCAGTGCTCGGCACCGCGCCGCGCGGCATTGCGTTCGGGCAGGTCCCCCAGCACGATCCCGGCCATGAGCTCAGTCCTCCCTCGGCTTACGGGTGGAGGGCATGCCACCGCTGGCCGCGAGCGCCTCTTCGAGATGGCGGCGGACCGAGTCGGGCAGGCGGGTGATGTCGATGGGAAAGCCGTGAAGCAGCATGTTCTGCAAGTGGCCGATCTGGTGGTTGGCAAAGGAGGTCTGCATGGCGTCGCGCCGCCCCATCGCATCCTGCGCGGCGTTGACCGAGGCTTTCATCAGCTTGAGCGCGA
The DNA here is from genome assembly GCA_965140495.1 of uncultured Novosphingobium sp. Classification (GTDB taxonomy): domain Bacteria; phylum Pseudomonadota; class Alphaproteobacteria; order Sphingomonadales; family Sphingomonadaceae; genus Novosphingobium. Next base: position 654,457 of record OZ223239.1, read on the forward strand.
AGCGGTCGGTCCGGGCGATCTCCTGCGCCAGCTCCAGCGCCCGCTCGTGCAGCTGCACGAGCGGCACGACTTCGTTGACCATGCCTGCGGCCGCGGCGGCCTGCGCCGAGAGCCAGCCGCCGGTGAACAGCATCTGCTTGGCGCGCCGCACGCCCAGTTCGAAGGGATGGGCGAAAAATTCCACGCCCGGCACGCCCATGTCCGAACCGGTGTTGTCGCGGAAGCGGGCATCGTCCGCCGCGACGATGATGTCGGCGAACCACATCAGCATCAGCCCACCGGAAATCACGCTGCCCTGCACTGCGGCGATCACCGGCTTGGGCGCATTGCGCCAGCGTTCGGTCATTTCGAGATAGACCTCGCGCTCGCGGGTATAGAGCCCCTCCCAGCCCGGCGTGCCGAACTCGCCCCACAGGCTCGCCCGTTCGGCAGGTGCGCCCATCGGCCCCTCGCTCATCGACAGGTCGTGCCCGGCGCTGAAATGGTCGCCATCGGCCGCCAGCACGATCACGCTCACGGCTTCGTCGTCGCAGGCCAGCCGCAGCGCTGCGTCGATCTCGTAGGTCATCCGCGTGCCCTGCGCATTGCGCTTTTCGGGCCGCGCGAGCGTTATGCGCGCAACCTTGGGTGCGGCGATGTCATAGCGGATCTGCGTAAAGGCCGGTTCCTCACCGGCATCGGATTGCGGCATCTTTCCCTCGGCATGTACTTAGACACTTGTCTAGTAGCATACGCGTGATCCGCATCGCGGCAAGCCGAACAATTGTCCATGCCGCGCAAAGCCTCTTGCACGAGCCCGCACGCCTCGGTAAAGGCGCCCCCTGTCCAGGCGCCGGAGATATCCGGAAACGCGAGGCACGCCGCTTTAGCTCAGTTGGTAGAGCACATCATTCGTAATGATGGGGCCACAGGTTCGAGTCCTGTAAGCGGCACCACCACCGCCGAACGTGGCGGAAATCCTCAAGAACCGCAGATTAACCGGCCTTTCAGCCTCGCCACGGTACATGGCGAAGGTACAAGATCGTGGGCCTTTACATCGTGAGCATAAAAAAACTTCGATCCGGTAGGTGCATCTATCGCAAGGCCATTCCAGCACCGCTGCGACCATTTTGCGGCGGCAGATGGGAATTCAAGGTCACATTGGGTCGCGAAGAGGAGCCTGGGTTCCATTCGCGCTGCGAAGCGGCGAAGGCCGAACATGCGGCCATGATCGCACGAGCCAAGCGCTGCCTTGAGGGAGCCTACGATCCGCTCGACGCCCCACGCATCGCCTACCTGGCTGAACTTTTCCGCGCTCAGTACTTGGCCGAGGATGAAGAAGCCCGCTTCTCTCCTGATGACCGGGAACTGTTCCTTGCGACAGAAGAGGACTTGGAAGCTCGCAGCCTTGCCCAATCAGTGAACTGGGGTGGGGCTCCTGTGCGCCGCTGGGCGGAGAAGACGCGAGAGACCACCAGTGCCATGCTGCACGTCTACCGTGACCTTAAAGCAATCGGAGATCTGGACGGTATGGTCGACGTCTGGGAAGAGGAAGCCCAACTCTTGTTCGAAAGCGCGAACCTAGCAGTCAACCAACGAGACACTGAGGGGATGCGCCAGCTCTGCCGAGCTCTCAACGACGCCGCGATCAGGGCCTGCCACGACAAACTTCGCCGTCTGGGCGGTGACGACGTCCCTACCCCGCTCGAACCCTCCCTGGCGTCTGCCCTCGAAGGCAAGCCGAGAACCGTGGCGAAGATTTCACTCCGCACCATCTACGAAGGCTACGCTGCCGCCCAAGGGCTCACACCCGGCGTGCGCGATGAGTGGCGCCGCTACATCGAGCTGCTCGTCGAGTACCTCGGTCACGAAGACGCCTCGCGATTGACCACGGCGGAGCTGATAGATTGGCGCGACAAACTTCTCAGGGAGCCCACTCGAAAAGGCACCCCACGCAATCCGACGACCGTGCGAGACAAGTACATCACCTCTGTCCGCGCTTGCCTGACGTGGGCCGTAGAGGAGCGACTTCTGCCTACCAACCCCGCCGCCTCGGTGGTCGTTCGCGTCCCAAAGAAGGCGAAGCTCCGCGATCCGGATTTCACCACCACTGAAGCTAAGGCGATCCTCACTGCGGCCCTCATCCCGGCTAGCCCCAGGATGGCTGCCAGCCATGTGCGTGCTCGTCGTTGGATACCCTGGCTCTGCGCCTATACGGGCGCCCGCGTGAATGAGTTCAGCCAGTTACGCGGCGAGGACGTCCAGCAAATAGACGACATCTGGACCGTGCGCATCACCCCCGAAGCCGGAACCGTGAAGACCAACGAGGCTCGCATTGTCCCAATCCACGAGCACTTGATCGAACAGGGCTTCATCGACATGGTCAAATCCCAGGGGAGCGGCCCACTGTTCTACGAACCTGGACGGCAGCGTATCGACAGCGAGAGTAACCGCCATTTCAAGAAGGTGGGCGAGCGACTGGCCGAGTGGGTGCGCAAGGACGTCGGGATCACTGACCCGGGCCTCAAGCCCAACCATGCCTGGCGTCACACCTTCAAGTCGATGTCCTACACGTTGGGGATCGAAGAGCGGCTCGTCGATGCCATCCAAGGCCACGCTCCGAAGACAACCGGTCGGAGATACGGCAAGGCGCCCCTCGCTGCCCTAGCCGAAGCCATCGGTAAAATACCCCGCTTCGAGGTCCAGGGCGCCTGACGCTTCACCCCTGGAGCCTGGAATCGCGCTCACGCCTCTCCTGAAGCCATTTCAAGTAGACCTATACGCTCTCTCGCGAGTATGGTGCGGGGCGCGTGCGACAACAGGAATCTTCCCCACCAGCATAAACTGGCGTGCAGCGCCTAATGCGCCACCAGGAGCCAATTCGTCGCGAAATGCTTTCATGGTGAAGGCGATTTTACCTGTGCCTAACCACGGTGCATTGGCTGTCCCCCTGATGGCATTCAAAAAGGAGCGCCAGTGAGAGATTGGTTCCAAGAGGTACTCGCGCTCCAGCTCGATTTCTCATCTGAGAACACTCCGAGCATGGAACGCCGTGGCCAGCTGATCCGTAACATCATCCCCCAGGAGATGCGGACTTGGAAAGCGGTACAGTTTGACGCCGCGTTGCCATTCAAAGGGCGCCTAAATGTACAGGGCCGGGACGGAACCGGACGGAAGACCTTTGTCCCATGGGTCCGCATTCATTCTCCCGAGCTGTCACCGTCCGCTCAGAAGGGGTGGTATGTGGTCTACCTTTTCCACGCAAATGGTGACGGCGTTTCGCTTTGCGTGAGCCATGGATCCACTTCTTTTAACGGTCGTGACTTTGTCCCACGCAGTGAAAAGTAAGTCGCGGCGCTTATGGCCTGGGCCAAGGGGGTGCTAAGGGCGGAAGCCGAAATGCTGGGCTTCGTTGATGGCGTTGACCTTGGCTCTTCCCACGGATTGTCAGGCCCCTATGAGCGAACAACAGCCTTCTCCAGGTTCTACTCGACGGACGCCATTCCCGAAGATGCCGAACTTGCCCGTGACGCGGAAAGAGCCGTTTCACTTCTTGGACAGCTGTACCGAACCATCGAGCTTGGCCGCTCGCTGTTGATTTCCGTTGAGAGTTGACCCGGGATTTCCATCGAGAAGTGACCCGGGTGGGTAGTATGTCCCGCTGTGCGGGCGGTGGGTCAAGCTGGTGATTTTTCCTTTCTGATTTTGGGCGCTGCCGAACTGGCGCGGAACCGGAAGCTGTCATTTCCGGTCTCGAGGATATGGCAGTGGTGGGTGAGCCGATCGAGCAGTGCCGTGGTCATCTTGGCATCGCCGAACACACCGGCCCATTCGCTGAAGCTGAGATTTGTGGTGATGATGACGCTGGTGCGCTCGTAGAGCTTGCTGAGCAGGTGGAAGAGGAGCGCACCGCCTGACGGACTGAACGGCAGGTAGCCCAGCTCGTCGAGGATAAGCAGATCGAGGCGCAGCAGCCGATCGGCGAGCTGACCGGCCTTGTTCATGGCCTTTTCCTGTTCCAGCGCATTGACCAGGTCGACGGTGGCGAAGAAGCGGGCCTTCTTGCGGTGATGCTCGACGGCCTGCACGCCGAGCGCAGTGGCAATGTGGGTTTTGCCGGTGCCGGGACCACCGATCAGCACCACGTTGTGGGCGCCGTCGATAAACTCGCCGCGATGGAGCTGGCGGACCATGGCTTCGTTCACCTCGCTGGATGCAAAATCGAAGCCGGCCAGGTCCTTGTAGGCCGGGAACTTGGCCGCCTTGATCTGGTAGGCGATGGACCTGACCTCGCGTTCGGCAACTTCGGCCTTGAGCAACTGGGAGAGGATCGGAACGACCGCATCGAACGCGGGCGCCCCTTGCTCGATGAGGTCACCGACGGCTTGGGCCATGCCATACATCTTGAGAGAGCGCAGCATGACCACGACGGCGGCGCTGGCGGGATCATGACGCATGGCGCAGATCCTTGTCCCGCAGGGTATCATAGCGTGCGACGTTGGCCTTGGGTTCGCGGCAGAGGATCAGGGCCTGCGGGGCATCGATCCTGGGCGGAGCGGGGTCCTTGCCGTCGACCAGGCGGTGCAGGATATTGAGGATATGGGTCTTGGTCGCGACGCCGGCCTCGAGAGCCAACTCGACGGCACACAGCACGGCCTGTTCGTCATGGTGCAGGACCAACGAGAGGATCTCCACCATCTCCCTATCGCCGCCGGGGCGCTTCAGAAGCTGGCCCTGCAGCTGCCGGAACGCCTCCGGCATCTCGGTGAAGGGCGCGCCGTTGCGCAGGGCTCCCGGTTTGCGCTGGATCACCGCGAGATAGTGCCGCCAGTCATAGATCGTCCGTCCCGGCTGATCATGGGATCGTTCGATGATCCGCCCATGCTCGCACAGGATCTGTCCCTCGGCGGCAATGACGATCCGCTCGGGATAGACCCGCAGACTTACCGGCCGGTTGGCGAAGGACGCGGGGACGCTGTAGCGGTTGCGCTCGAAGGAGATCAGGCATGTCGGCGATACTCGCTTGGTGTGTTCAACGAAGCCGTCGAAGGGCCGCCCCAGCGGCATCAGGCTCGCGATCTCCGCGGCATGCACGTCGGCGATGGTGCCGGGCAGCACGCCATGCGGAATCTCTCCCCACTGCGCGATGCATTGCTCCTCGAGCCAGGCATTGAGCGCATCGATGTCCGGGAAGGCTGGCATTGCCTGCCACAATCGCCGCCGTGCATCCTGGACGTTCTTCTCGACCTGACCCTTCTCCCATCCCGCGGCCGGGTTGCAGAACTCCGGCTCGAACAGATAGTGGCTCGCCATGGCGGCAAAACGGGCGTTGACCTGCCGCGCTTTGCCGGTGCCGATCTTGTCGACCGCGGTCTTCATATTGTCGAAGATTCCTCGCTGCGGCACGCCGCCCAGAACCCGGAAGGCCTGGGTCATGGCATCGAACAGCATCTCGTGGGTCTGCAGTGGATAAGCCCTGACGACGAAAGCCCTGCTGTGCGACAGCTTCGTGTGTGCGGCCTGGAGCTTGGTCTGCTTGCCGCCGATCATGGCCCAGTCCTCGCTCCAGTCAAACTGGAAGGCTTCGCCGGGTTGGAAGATCAGCGGCACGAAAGTCCCGCGACCACTGGTTTGGGCATCGCGCTGCCGGTCGGCCTTCCAGGCCCGCGCGAAGGCCGCCACGCGGTTGTAGGAACCTTCGTATCCCAAAGCCACGAGATCGGCGTGCATCTGCTTGGCTGTGCGCCGCTGCTTGCGTGACTTGCCAGCCTCGATCCGCAGCCAGGCCGACAGCTTCTCGGCAAACGGGTCCAGCTTGCTCGGCCGCTCTGGGACCTTGAACTTCGCCTCCACAGTATCCGCGCGCAGGTACTTGCGGATCGTGTTGCGCGACAAGCCCGTGCGCCGCTCAATCTCCCGGATCGGGATATGCTGCCGGAAATGCCAGCGTCGGATTACACTCAGTAACGCCATGTCGATCACTCCTGGATCCCCCGACAAATCAGCCAGGGGAACGATCAAAACATGGGTCAATTCTCAGTGGAAATTTGTGCCCCTCCCGGGTCAGCTCTCAACGGAAATCAACAGCGACTGGCTGAGACGACGCTGGACATTACACCAGACTATCTCAGGTGGCGTCAGGTTGGAAGAGCCGCTCAGTCGGCGTATCCGAAAGATCGGTTTTTGGTTAAGAGATTGAAATTTAGCCGTCCCGCTGAACGCTCGACCGCTGTTGGCAACCGATCGCCTTGGCTGTTCGGCGGCCTTGTCCGGGGGGCGACATTGACGAGGCGGGCTAGCCGTTTCACCGTCAACCGATGTTTGAAGAGCAGCCCACCGCTCGCGCGGACTTAAAACCCGGCACCCTATATGCAGCCGCAGGCGAAGGCGGTTGGGTGTATTACGGACAGATCACATCGGAGAAGAAAATCGGCTTCTTCCAGCGTCGAGATCGGGAGCCAGCGGATGCCAATGCTGTGCTTACGGCACCAATAATGTCCGTCGTCTCGGTTGCATATCCTTCGATCACGCGTGCGCTGCGTACTGGCCATTGGAAGAAGCTTGGTCGCTTCCCTATAGTCGATGAATTAATCGAACCGCGCCCCTCCGTCCAATGGCCGGTTGGAACGCTCACAGTGTCGGTGTGGGTTGGCAGCGAGCAGGCATGGGATACCCGCGTTGATGATCCGACGATCCAAGATATGGAATTGGCGGCATCGTGGGACGCCGAATATCACATCCCCGCGCGACTGACTGCTGACTTCGGTGAGGAGCAGGCCGCATGGCATGTCGGTGGCCCCATCCGCAGAGAGCGCCGAATCAAGGAAGAGACGGCGGTGCGTTTCCCTGATCAGCTGCAGCATAGTCTGCCCGCTGACTGGGTACCCACCTCTGTCCGATAGGATCATTGTCCGCAATGTCGGCGCGTCCGGAAAGTCTACTTTTCTGCTAAAAATCGCACATAGTAGACCATGGGCACTGGTAATGCCCGAAAGGTCCGTTTCTCACCTATACCCGTACTTGGCGGCTTGCGGGTCCCTCTCCGCTACCCTTTGGTTCCATCCGCCGATTTCCGGCGATCATATTCAAAATCGGGGCCTTCGTTGCAGTCGGTGGACCGTCGCTCCGCCCCCGTTCATCATGATGGCTTCCCGTGAAACTACACACAAGCAGAGGTCGACAAAACGTCGCTGATCAAGTCTCGAAGTACGGCTCGCAGGCGATTCCATCGTTGTCTCGATCAAGTCCTTCGCGATAACCCGGTTCTCCCCGATAAATCGGAGCGACACCTGCGGCTCTCGCGTCATCGCAGCGCCGCCAGACGTCTCCTTGTTGGGGAAGATGTTCTCGGGAATTTGTAGCCGTAGAAGCCCAGTCCGCTGTCGATCTGACCATTGAGGCAGCATTAGAGCGCACGGCAGGAACACTTGCGACTCCGACTGCGCCGCCGATCAGTGCAGCTCCAGCAAAATACACCAGGCCGTTTTTGAGACGCTGTCGCAGCTGTTTGGCCTGATAGTGTTTACCTGGAACTATCGGCACCGCTCTCAGAGGCTTTCGGAAGCTCATGGCGGACAATGATAAGTGACGCCGGTAAACGAGGGGTTGTCGAACAGCGGTCGAAAGTCTCCCTCGATGGGCAGCGCTGAGCCGCAAAAGATGGCAATCGGGTCCACTAGATAGCAAAAAAAATTCGAACCTAGACCAGTCTGTCCATTGCTACCTTCAGGCCCAGCCCATCCTGCTAAACCGGCATGGACTTCAAGCTACAAGTTCTGGCCCTCCGTTCCCGCGTAAGCGCTACTGGATGCGACCTTGGCGCTGTGGCACCATGGGCCATGCCAATCCAAATCGACAACGATGGGTCAGAACGGTACCAGAATGACCTTGAGGTGATACTCAGGCTGCAGGCCATCCTCCTGCAAGCCGCTGAGGGTGAGCGTGGATCTGACCTAGATCGAGAGTATCGAGGCCTGCGCACTGCATTGCTGGCCGATCCGAGCTACGAAATGGTCATCCCGAAGTTCGTGCGTCGCTACCGGGACCTCGGCAGCCTTTGGCCGACCTTCAAGAGCTTCTCGCCCCAATGGGAGCCAAGGCGAAAAGAAGTTCGTCAGCAGTTCGAACCGCTATTGGCTGAGGCCGAGCGCCTGGTGATTTCGGAGAGCGTCGCCGTCGGCGATCACACAGACGCTGAAATCGTCCGCAGGCCTGGATACGATGCCTCGGCCTGGACAGGAGCCTCAGGACCGACTGAGCGGGTGCTCGCCGTAAAGACGCTGATGCCCGTCGCCCAGAACGCGGTCGAGCAGCTCATGGCTATGCTGGCGGCTCCTGGTCATAACGGTGGTCCTCCCATGGATGAGGTAGAGGAGGCCATCGGCGAACTTAAGCAGTTGCATGCCGCCCTTGGGGCGCTTTTGACCGCTGCCGACAACGGTAAGCTGTCCGAGGCTTTCAACGACGGCCTTGCTGCAGATGCAGCACGGTACGCCAAAAGGGCAGCAAGGGCGCTTCGTGACGACCCCGTGCCTTATGCCTTCGCCGCGTCGCTCCTCGCCGTGTTGACAGCCTGTGGCCTCCCAGGGATCGGCGGCTTCCTGTCGAGCGTGGCGCTGCAGATGAAGAAGAAGTGATCCGATGCGCTGGCTAATGTGGCGGGTCCTCACGGGTCCCTTCTGGGGCTGCCGATGGTACCTGGCGCCTTGTCCTTTTCGAAACTCGAAGATGGCGGCTTCGCTCAACGGCAATTGCCGTGGGTCGGACCTTCCACTTCTTGGCCGATCTTTAGCAATGGCCAGAACATCCGCGCCCTAAAGCATACCTGAACTGGCTCACGAGTGCCTTGAAATCGTTACCGCCAAGGTACAAATACTCGGTACAAATCTTGGCGGCGTGGCACGCGAAATGCACGGATTTCTGCGACTTTTGAGAGAGCATGGCCGCCTCCTGTAAGCGGCACCACCTTCATTAAACGACCGGTACAAGAAGACTGCTTATCGCGCCCGGCGATAGAGCACCGAGGGACCCGAGCGTCCCGCGGCTCGCCAACCGGGGACGTCGCGTTCGGGTGTGTGCCAGACGATCCACAGATAGGGGATGGCCGTGGGGATGCGCGCGGTGCTGTCCAGGATGGGGATTGATCCGCGGCAGGTTTCGCCGATCTCGATGGACGAGGGGTCGCGGTCGAATGGGGCGGCGGCGGGGTTGTGGATCGTGAGCAGCTGGCCGCCCGACATCGCGAACTGGTCGTTGGCGAAGGCGTGGCGGCGCAGGAGGGCGAAGCTCGGGAAATGCATGTCGCGAACGCGGCCCTGCAGGACGAAGGTGCGGCACGGGAGCGCGTTGAACGACACCAGCTGCGAACCGCGCGGCAAGGCGTCCAGCACGGCGGTCTCGCGTTTGAACTGCTTGTCCCACATCGCCATGCTCACTGTCGTGCCCGCAAGGCGCAGGCCGAAGAACGCGAGCCCGGCCAGCATCAGCCAGCGGGCATGTGTCCATGACAGTTCCGGCCGGGCGGCGATCAGGGCGAGGGCAAACATCGTCGGCGTCAGGCGCATGTCGGCGAAGTAGGAGCCGAACACCCATCCGGGCAGCAGCCAGAACAGCGCGAAAAGGACGATCGCCCCCAGGGCGAGGCCCTTGTGCACCGCGACGCCCTTCGCGCGCCAGGCCACGACGATCACGATGGCGAGCACGAAGGCACTGACGACGTCGAACGCGCTCCAGCGGTCCGTCAGCACATTGGTGAGGAAGTAGATCTTCTCGCCCAGCCGGAAGAAGCCGTGGGTCGGGAGGTGCTCGGGCGTGTTTGGCCAGAGCATGGCGAGAAGCTGCGGAACCAGCAGGCATGAGGAGGCGAGAAAACCGCCCGACAGCGCCTTCCAGAACGGACGATCCCGCGTGTAGCGCGCCGCAAGTTCGCAGGACCCCACCATCACGCAGAGCAAGGCCCAGCCGGCAAGGTGCCCGACCCAGAGGAAACAGGCGATGAGGGTGAACAGGCCATAGCGCAGCGCCGGCCTCGCGCGCATCGGCGGGCTGATCCAGAGCGCCAGCGACAGCGTCGCCAGGGCCGTAGTCAGTGAGAAGTTGAGGAAACCGTGCTGCAACGGCGCGCCGTAGGCGAGCGGGAGGGCGAAGAGCGCGGTGGCCGTCACCCGCCCGTGCACGGCGCGCGAGAGCAGCAAGTAGCCGGCGGTCTGCAGCGCCACGATCAGGATGACGATCGCCTTCACGCCCGGCACGAGGCCGAGCACCGGCTCGAGCGCGTAGATGAGCAGGTCGGTGCCGAGGTTGGGCAGGAGGTTCCACTGGAAGGAATACCAGCGCGCCAGTTCAGGAGTGCGGCCGCCATCCATCTGCACCATGAAGCGCGACATGTGCGCGGGCAGGTCTGTCAGCGGCGGAACCGTGGGATAGAGCAGCGGGACGATGGCCAGCAGAACGAGCAGCGGCCACCACCGGTCGAGCCGCCTCCCGTCGAGCCGCAACGGCGCCGTGCCTGTGTCCGGTCCGGATGACGTCTTCGACAGGGTCATGATGCGCTTGGCCGTGGCCCGAATACAAAGCGGCGCGAGAGCAGGAAGAAGACCGTCGAGTAGGCGATCATCGCAGCGCCCTGGGCGATCAGCGTCTCGGCGAATCCGGCGGCGCGCATCAGGGTCAGCACGCCGAGGTTCGCTGCATAGGAGATCGCGAAGACCGCGAGGAAGCGGTGCACCTCATGCGCGGCGACGCGGCCGCGCACGCGGAACGTGAAGGCGCGGTTGAGCACGAAGGAAAGGCAGATGCCGATCGCGTAGCTCACGGCATTGGCGAGGTAGTCCCCCGCACCGAGATGCAGCAGCAGCGCGATGACGGCGAGGCCGACAAGCGTGTTGGCTATGCCCACGAGGCCGAAACGGGCTGCCGCTTTCACCATCGCCCGCTGCCGTTCGCCTCAGCCGTGAACGTCGACGGGCAGGCCGTGCAGGGCCGCCTGGCGGTCTGCCGCCGAGGGGACCGGCATGCGGTAGCCGTCCGGCCGCGTCTGGGCGCGGATGTCGCGCACGATGAACAGCGGCCGGTTCTTGCTCTCCATGTAGAGCCGGCCGAGATAGCTGCCGAACACGCCGAGGATGATCAGCTGGACGCTGCCCATGATCAGCACGATGGCGACGGTACTGGTCCAGCCGACGATGGTACCGTTCTCGAACCAGCGAAAGATCGCCCAGCCGAGCATCGCGAAACCCAGCAGGCCCATCATCGAGCCGGCGAGCGAGGCCAGGCGCAGCGGCAGCGTGGAGAAGCTGGTGATGGCATCGACGGCGAGCGCGATCAGCTTGAGGTAGGAGTATTTCGTCGTGCCCGCCGCGCGCGAATCGCGTTCGAATTCGATGGCGGTCTGCTCGAAACCGACCCAGCTGATCATGCCGCGCATGAAGCGGTAGCGTTCGGGCATGGCGTTGAGCTGGTCCACCACGCGACGCGTCATCAGCCGGAAGTCGCCGGTATCGGCCGGAATTTCCTGTTCCGAAAGGCGGTTGAGCACACGGTAGAAGGCTGCCGATGTGGCGCGTTTAAGGGGGCTTTCGCCGCGCCGCTCGGCCCGCTTGCCGTAGACGACGTCGTAGCCTTCCTCGATCCGGGAGACCATCTGCCGGAGCAGTTCGGGCGGGTCCTGCAGATCGGCATCGATGATCATGACCAGATCGCCGCGGCTCAGCTGCAGCCCGGCGGTAACCGCAAGCTGCTGGCCATGATTGCGGGAAAGATCGACGCCGACGATGGCGGGATTGCGCGCGGCAAGCGCGCAGATCTTCGGCCAGGTGCGGTCCCGGGAGCCGTCGTTGACGAGAATGATCTCGAAATCCGGGCCGAAGACGTCGCTGCACGCCGCCGAAAGCCGCTGCTCGAGCATGTCGAGCACCGACTCTTCGTTATAGCACGGCACGACCACCGAAAGGCGGGGACACGCCTGTTCGGCGAACGGCATGATCGGCCCCATCTTCATATCCATTGCCCCGCGAGAATGGCTGGTTAGACCGCTCTATCCCCCAGCGATGGTTAACCCGGCGTAAAAGCCGCCATTCCCTCGTCCCGCACGTCCGGTCGCGATCGCCTACGTATATCTGCGTGGACGTCGATCACGCTCGGTCAACCCTGTCGGTATTAACCATTCGGAAAGGCTCAACAGGACGCAAGGGGAAGCGGCATGAGCGGACTGGAAACACTACTGATCAAGGCCAAGGGTGCGGCCAAGCGCGGCGAGACCGATGCCGCGCGTGAAATCTATCGCAAGGTGCTCGCCAAGCATCCGCGCAACCCGCGAGCGCGGGCCGGCCTCGAGGCGCTGGAAACGGCGACCGCCAACCCGTCTCAGCAGCAGTTCGACGTCATGGTCGCGGCCTACAAGTCCGGCCGCATGGACGAATGCGCGCGGCAGGGGCAGGCGCTGGCCGAGACCTACCCGCACTCGCATGGCGTGCAGAACCTGCTCGGCGCCTCGCTGCTGGCGCTCAACGAAAATGCCGGTGCGGCCAGGGCGTTCGAGCGTGCGATCGAGGCCGATCCCAACCATCCGGCCAGCTACAACAATCTCGCCATCGCGCTGCGCAAGCAGGGCCTGCTGGACGAAGCCGAGGCGACCTATCGCAAGGTTATCGCGCGCGCGCCGGACTATGCCGATGCGCAGTACAACCTCGCCAACCTGTTGCAGCTTTCGGAGCGCACTGACGAAGCGGCCGAGCATTTTGCGGCGGCCATCCGCATCAATCCGCAATACGTCGATGCCCACTACAATCTGGGCAACCTTTTCGCCAAGGCGGCGCGGCGCGAGGAAGCCGTGGCGTGTTTCAAGAACGCCGTGCGCCTGCGCCCCTCGCACAGCGATGCCTACAACAACATGGGCGGTGAGCTGCTTGCACTCGAACGTGTCGACGAGGCACTGGACTCGCTGAACAAGGCGCTCGAAGCTAATCCGAAGAACGGGCAGGCCCTGATCAACAAGGGCAAGGTGCTCGTGCTCAAGGGCGACGAGCCGGGGGCGATCTCTGCCTTCCGTGGCGCGCTGGCGCTCGATCCCACCGATCGTTCCGCCCGTCTGCAGGCGCTCTTCGAGGAAGCGCACATCTGCGACTGGAGCACGCGCGGCCAGTATCCGCTGACCGTCGGGCCCGAGGCGGCAGCGGTCCAGCCGTTCGCCTCGCTGCCGTTCGTCGACGATCCGGCGCACCAGCTGCGCCGCTCGCTCGACTGCGCGGCCAAGATGTTCCCGGCAGAGCCCGAAAGCCTGCCGCAGCCGGCACCGTCGGTCGACGGGCGCATCCGCATCGGCTATTTCTCGGCGGACTTCCACAACCACGCCACGATGTACCTGATGGCGGGTTTCTTCCGCGAACATGACCGTGAGCGTTTCGACGTGCGGCTCTACAGCTACGGTCCCGCGCGCGAGGACCATTACACCCGCGCCGAACTGCGCGGCCATGTCGATGGTTTCACCGAAGTGGGCGCGATGCGCGACGAGGACATCGTGGCGCTCGCGCGCAAGGACAACCTCGACATCGCGGTGGACCTCAAGGGCTATACCCGCGGTACCCGCACGCGCCTGTTCGGTCAGCGTCTGGCCCCGGTGCAGGTGAGCTTCATGGGCTATCCCGGCACCATCGGCCATCCGTGCATGGACTATTTCATCGCCGACCATGTGACGATGCCCGAGGGCGCGGAGCAGTATTTCAGCGAAAAGATCGTGCGTCTGGCCGGCAGCTATCAGGCCAACGACAACCGGCGCGAGATCGTGTCCGATACCAAGGGCCGCAGCGGCTGGGGCCTTCCCGAGGAGGGTTTCGTCTTCGCCAGCTTCAACCACACCTACAAGATTTCGCCGCGCGAGTGGGACGTGTGGATGGGCCTGCTGCGCGAAGTACCCGGCAGCGTCTTGTGGTTGCTGCGTTCGAACCGGTGGGCCGAAGACAACCTGCGCCGCGAGGCGGAAGCGCGCGGCGTCGATCCGGCGCGGCTGGTCTTCAGTCCCTCGGTGGCGCACGGCGAGCATCTCGGCCGCCTCGTCCATGCCGACCTGTTCCTCGATACCTTCGCGGTCAATGCGCACACCACGGCCAGCGATGCCCTCTGGGCCGGGCTGCCGGTACTGACGCTGGCGGGCCAGCAGTTCGCGGCCCGCGTCGCCGCGAGCCTCGTGACCTCGGTCGGTCTGCCCGAAATGGCGGTGGAGAGCGAAGAGGCCTATGCCGCGCTTGCGCTCGACCTGGCGCGCGATCCGGCGCGCCTTGCCGCCTTGCGCGAACGTCTGGCCGCCAACCGCAGCACGACGCCGCTGTTCGACACCGTGCCCTATACGCGGCGCGTGGAAGCGGCGCTGGAGCAGATGCACCAGCGACAGCTGGAAGGGCAGGCACCCGACCACTTCTCGGTGGATTGAGACGTCAGTCGCCGCGCGCGCAGCCGATGCAGGTCGCAACGGCCGGCATGTGCGCGAGGCGGGCCTTGGCGATTTCCTCGCCGCACTTGATACAATAGCCGAACTCGCCTTCCTCTATGCGGGCAAGCGCGGCATCGATAGCGGTGAGTTCCGTCTGGCGCCGGCGCTCCTGAGCGAGCGCCATGGCCTGAACCTGCATCGCATCCATGCGCGAAAGCCGGCCGACGCTTTCCTGATCGAGTTCGACGGGCGCGCGATCGGTAGCGGCCTGCGCCTGCTCGCGCTCGAGTTCGGCGCGGCGTTCCAGAAGCGTATTGCGGAAAAGATCCGGATCGATGGCCATGCGGCAGCCTATCATGGGCTGCCTGCCGGGCTCAAACCGGGCTAGACCGGCGACATTACTGCAGCGTCGCGCCGTCCTCTTCGTCGTTGCTGGTGCGGCCGAAGAACTGCATGAGCTGAACCAGCAATTCGCAGCGGGCCGAGAGCCCCGGAGCCTCCAGCAGAGCCTGCTTTGCCGCCGGATCGAACGGAGCGATCTGCGAGACTCCGTTGATCAGCGAGACATCGTCGAGCCGCGTCACCTGTTCCCAATCGACCGAATAGCCCTGCGCGTCGGCAAATCGCTTGGCTTCCCGTTCGAAGCTGGCGCGCTCGATCGGCGCCAGGACTTCGTCCGCCTCATCGTCGAGCAGGTCGGCCTCGACCTGCCGGAACGGAGTGGTCACATCGAGTTCGCGCACGACGCGGAAGCGCCGTTCACCTTCGAGAACGATGTTGAAGCGCCCGTCTTCCAGAGCCTCGACATCGCCGATGCGGCCCAGGCAGCCGATCTCGAACAGCGGCGCGCCTTCTTCCGGGCGCTGCGGCTGGATCATGCCGATCAGCCGGTCGCGGGCGAGGGCATCGCTCACCATGGCCCGATAGCGCGGCTCGAAGATGTGCAGGGGAAGCTGCAACCCCGGATAGAGAACCGCGCCGGGCAGGGGAAAGATGGTGATTCGCGCCAAGGCCGGGTCAGCCGAACAGGATCGTGGAGAGCTTGCGCCGGGTCGCCGAAACCCACGGATCCTCCAGGCCGACGGCCTCGAAGATCTGTAGCAGCTTGGTCCTGGCGGCGCCTTCGTTCCACTCGCGATCGGTCTGGACCATGCGCAGCAGCGTATCGGCGGCCTCGTCGCGCTCGCCGGCTGCGAAAGCGGCATTGGCGAGGGCCAGCTGGGCCTCCATGTCGTCGGGGCGCTCGGTGGCGGCGGAGCGCAGCAAGGCCAGTTCGCCGTCGTCGGGCTTGTTCTTGGCCAGTTCCAGCGCGGTGCGGGCGCGCTCGACGTGCGGATCGGAGGCCATTTCGGGGGCAAGGCCGCCCAGGACCTGCTCGGCTTCCTCGAGCCGCCCGGCTACCACCAGACCGCGAATCAGGCCGGCAAGCACTTCGCCGTTGTCGGGCGCGACTTCCAGGATCTGCATGAAGATGCTGGCCGCGCGCTCACCGTCTTCAGCGGCCAGCGCTTCCTCGCCCATGGCAATCAGCGGCGCGATATCGGGTTTCGCCGCTTCGCCGCCCGGCTGCACCGGCAGCTTTTCCAGAAGCTGGTCGATCGTCTGCTTGAGCTGCGACTCGGTGCGCGCGTTGGTCAGATCGGCGACCGGCTGGCCCTGGAAGATCGCGTAGACCGTGGGAATCGAGCGGACCTGGAACTGCGAGGCGATGAACTGCTCCTCGTCGACGTTCACCTTGGCGAGAAGCACGCCCTTGTCGGCATATTCCGCGGCGACCTTTTCCAGCACCGGCGTCAGCGCCTTGCACGGTCCGCACCATTCCGCCCAGAAATCCAGGATGACCAGTTGCGTCATCGAAGGCTCGGCCACCGACTTACGGAACCGGTCCACTGCTTTCTGTTCGTCGATATTGAGACCCATGCTGGCCAAGGTACTTGCTCCCATATCCTGCGCGTTGGCACCCTAGATCGGATTTCCGGGGCGATTTGTGAAGGGCGAATGCATCCGTATGTGCCTCAGGGGGCCCGGCTTTGCACGGCGCCGGGACGATCTGCAAAAATTTTTGCATTTGCCCTCTTGCCGGTCCTCAAACCCCCTGCTAGTGGCGCGCCTCCACCCCGGACCTGCCGGACAAAACGGCAGGCCTCCGAAACGCCAGAGCGGGCGTAGCTCAGGGGTAGAGCACAACCTTGCCAAGGTTGGGGTCGAGGGTTCGAATCCCTTCGCCCGCTCCAGTTTCTCTCGCACAATCTGATAGATCAACGCCGTTTCGGCGCGGGACTTCTGCCGCGTCCGGACCGGGATTGCTGTGTCGTGCCGATTATTGCCGGGGCGTTTCAATACCTTTGCGCCAGCATGTTCGGCTCTGTCGCCCAGTAGACACATCACTGTCGTGGTTCTGACCGCAAACTGCCGCAGAACTGACCGCAGGAAGTCAGAAAACACCGCCAGATGGCCCCCATCGAATCAAAACTCGTAAACAAGGGGGTCGAATCCATGTCATTCCAGAAAGTCCGCAACGCCTGCGTGCTCGGCACGTGCCTTGCCGCAATTGCCGTCGCTTCACCCGCGATGGCCGACGAAGCTGCCGACGGTGCAGGTGTACCGATGGAAGGCGGCGCGATCGTCGTCACCGGCACGCGCGCAACCTACAATAACGCTGCACTCAGCGAGGAACTGATCGCCGACCAGCCGCCGATCGCCTCCGCGCTCGATCTCGTCGACACCCTGCCCGGCGTGCAGGTTCAGGAAGGCGACGCTTTCGGTTTCGACGACTGGTCGACGGCTGTCTCGATTCGCGGTTTCCAGACCAACCTCGACCAGCAGCAGGTCGGCATCACCATCGACGGCATGCCCAACGGCGGGTCGAACTACGGTGGCGGTTCGAAGGCCAACCGCTTCATCGACACCATGAACATCCGCACTGTCGAAGTGTCGCAGGGCACGGCCGACATCGGTTCGCTTTCCAACGAGGCGCTGGGCGGTACACTCAACTTCGTGACCTCCGATCCGCTCGACGACATGCGCGTGCGCCTGTCCGGTTCGGTCGGCGATTTCGAGGCGAGCCGCTACTACGCCCGCTTCGACACGGGTCTGTTCCTAAACGACACCGCCAAGGCGTGGTTCTCCTATTCACACCAGGAAGCGACCGACTGGATCGGTGGATCGGCGCAGAACCATCGCGACAACTTCGCGGCCAAGTTCATCATCGACACCCCGGTGAAGCTCACCGGCTACGTCAGCTACGACGATGCCCACGAGGACAACTACGACCAGGTCTATTCGGCGGCGCAGTACGAGTACTATCCGAAGACCGATGGCCTGACCACGGACTGGACCGGCGTTCCCTATCAGGATCAGGCCTATCGCCGCGCCTGGTCGACGCTGCGCAAGAACTTCTTCGCCTACCTCAAGGCCGACACCACGCTGTTCAATGCGCTCGATCTGCACGCTTCGGCCTACTACCACGACATGGCCGGCCGCGGTGACTGGGTTCCGCAATACGTCGTCGACGTGATTGCCGATGGCGCCGGCAACCCCGAAAGCGAACTGACGGGCAACAGCACGGTCGATGGCGGCTCGCCGCTCGGCACGATCTACTTCGTCGATGCGAACGGCGTGGCGATGACGCCGATCGAAGGCTGCGTGGGCAACCTGACCTATCCCTACGGCGGCACCACCAACCCGGCTTACGACCCGGCCTGCTACGCGCCCGGCGCCATCGGTGCCCAGTCCTACCGTCACACGCACTACCGCAAGGACCGCAAGGGCGGCACGCTCGATGCGGCCTGGAATGCGGATCTGGGCGGTCTGGAGAATACCCTGCGCGGCGGTATCTGGTACGAGGACACCAACCGTGAGGAATGGCGCAACTGGCACAACGTGATCGACACCACCGTCGGCCCCGAATACGCCTCGCTGCCGTACTGGACGCAGTATAGCCGCAAGTACCCGCAGGACACCTTCAAGTGGTTCGTCCAGGACACCGTCAAGGCTGGCCCGGTCACTGCGCATGTGGGTGCCAAGCAGTTCATCAACCACATCGAACGCGTCGATCTCTTCGGCGAGACCGACAACGTCCGCATCAAGTCGAAGTCGGATATCCTGCTTTCGGGCGGTATCCAGGTCGAGCCGATCTACGGCCTCAACCTGTTCGCCGGCTATGCCGAGAACTTCAAGTCGCTGACCGACTCGGTGCTGGAGTACAACAACGCCGACTTCACCTCGATCGATCCCGAGACCGCCGAAAACTGGGAAGCGGGCATCCGTTACCAGAACGGCTGGTTCAACGGCTCGGCCACCTGGTTCAAGTCGAAGTTCTCCAATCAGGTGATCTTCGTGCCGAACAGCACCTCGGCCGGCAACGACTACCTGGGTGAGGGTGACGGCAAGTTCTTCAACGCCGGCGGTATCGACTCCGAAGGTTTCGAACTGCTCGCCAACGTCCGGCCGGCGCGCGGTCTCAACCTCTACGGTGCCTACACCTACATCGACGCCACCTATCGCGGCACCGGCAATGCCGACCTCGACGCAGAGCAGGGCGTGACCCCCGGCAACCGCGTGGCGGGCATCGCCAAGCACATGTGGGTGCTGTCCGGCTCGTACAACTACGGCCCGGTCACGCTCGGCATCACGGGCAAGTACACCGGTGATCGTTTCGTCAATGCCGACAACAGCTGGACGGCGGCGAACTACTTCCTCACCGACCTCAACATCAGCGTGAAGGGTGAAGCGCTCAGCGACTCGCTCAAGGCGCTGGACTTCGCCCTCACCGTCAACAACCTGACCGATGAGAACTACCTCGGCGGCATCTCCGGCGGTTACGCATGGATCGGCGCGCCGCGCACGATGGTCTTCACCGCCACTGCCGATTTCTGATCGGAAAACCACAAACACTCATGGGGGAGTGTTGGAGCGGGCCGGTGTCCAAAGCCGGCCCGTGTTCCGTTTTTACCGAATACCGCAATACGGGCGTGACATGGGTCGCGCCCGACAAGAACAGGTCCGAGCACGAGGAGCGCCGAGAGATGACCCGCACACTCCGCCAACCCGAAGTTTCCCGCCGCGCCCTGCTGGCCGGCATGGCCGGTAGCGCAGCCTTCATGGCCATGCCGGCGTCCGTCCTGGCGCAGGCCGTCGCGCCCAATCCGATGTTCCGCCACGGTGTCGCCAGCGGCGATCCCGATGCGACCAGCGTCGTTCTGTGGACGCGGCTCACCGCAGAAGCCGCCGTCGAGGGTACATGGGAATTGAGCACCACGCCCGACTTCGCCGACGTCGCGAAGAGCGGGCCGTTCACGACCGACGCGGACCGCGACTACACCGTGAAGGTCCTCGCCGAAGGTCTTGAGCCCGGCGGCATCTACTACTACCGTTTCCGCGTCGGGGACGCGCTGTCGGTACTGGGCCGCGCCCGCACCCTGCCGGAAGGACAGCTCGATCGTCTCGGCATCGCGCTGATGAGCTGTTCGAACTACGCCTTCGGCTTCTTCAATGCCTATGATGCGATCGCCCGTGACGCCGATGTCGACTTCGTGCTGCACACCGGCGACTACATCTACGAATATGGCGGCAAGGACGGCTGGGGCGCCGATGTGGCCCGCAAGATCGGCCGCGTCCACGATCCGCTGCACGACATCGTCTCGCTGACCGACTACCGTACGCGCCACGCGCAGTACAAGACCGATGTCGGCGCGCAGGCCATGCATGCGAACCACACGCTGCTCGCCTGCTGGGACGATCACGAGAGCGCGAACAATCCCTGGGTCGGCGGCGCGCAGAACCACGATCCGGCAACGCAGGGCGACTGGGCGACGCGCCGGACCGCCTCGATCCGCGCCTATTTCGAATGGATGCCGGTGCGCGAGCCCGAGTGGCTCAAGGTCAAGGGCCGCACGCGCAAGCAGTTCTGGCGCGGCTACAGCTTCGGCGATCTGGCCACCTTGCACACGATCGAAACGCGCCACACCGCGCGCGCCAAGCAGATCGACTACATGGACTATGCCGATACCATCACCGATGCGGCATCGGCAGAGCGGTTCAAGAAGGAAGTGCTCGGCGCACCCGACCGCCCCATCCTTTCGGCCGAGTGCGAGGCGGACCTTTCGGCCGCGCTTTCCCGCTCGGTGGAACAGGGCCAGCCCTGGCGCATCATCGGCTGCCCGATGGTGATTGGTCGCGTCGAAGTGCCCGATGTCGTCAAGCTGGGCCTCGTCCCCGATCCCTCCGAGAAGCTGGCCAAGGCCAAGACGAAGGAAGAGCTTGCCAAGCTCGCCTACGATCCCGCCGTCGCTTTCGCGTGGAAGGGCAAGTACAACCTGCCCGACTACACCGATGCCTGGGGCGGCTATCCGTGGGCGCGTGAGCGGCTCTACGACCTCTCGCGCAAGGCGGGCGCGGGCGACCTCGTGTTCCTCTCGGGCGACAGCCACAGCTTCTGGATCAACGATCTGGCCGACGACGAAGGCCGTCCGGCCGGCATCGAATTCGGCACGGCGGGTATCTCCTCGCCGGGCGACTTCATCTCCAGCGGCTTCGGAGAGGCGACCTCGCGCGCGCTCGACAAGGCCTATGCCGAGCACATTCCCGAGGTGACCTGGACCGACAACATGCACCAGGGCTACGTGCGCGTCGAATTTGAACGCGAGCGCGGCATGGCGACCTTCGTGGGCGTCGATACGGTGCTGACGCCGAGCTATCGCACCATGGTGCTGCGCCGCGCGCCGTTCGAACGGCAGGGCAAGGACGTCGCTCTCACCTGATCTTTGGCCGTATGACAGCGCCGTCACCGAAATGACCAAGCGCTGTCACGGCCTGCGGATAGGGCGCCCTCGAGTATCGCGAAGACCAGCATCGCGAAGGGGGCGACATGGTATCGAAGCGTTTGGGACTGCCGCGTTTGCGCGCGGCGGTCCTTTCCATGGCGGGGACGGGGATAGCCCTGCTCGCAGCGGTTTCGGGGGCCGCGGCGGACAATGCGCCCGCCGAGGTGATCCACCGGATCGCGGCGCCCGAGGCGCGGCAGGGGGTGGCTTCGGACGGCACGCATATCTTCGCCGTCGATAACAACGTCATTGCCAAGTACCGCATCGCGGATGGGAAGCGGCTTGCCGAATGGCGCGGCGATCCGGCACAGTTTCCGCACATCAACAGCTGCACGATTGCAGGCCGCGAACTGGTCTGTGCCGCGTCGAACTATCCGGCGGTACCGCAGCTCAGCACCATCGAGGTGTTCGATCCTGCGACGCTGGAGCATGTCCGCTCGATCAGTCTCGGGATGGCGCCGGGATCGCTCAAGGTGGTCGACCGGCATGACGGGCACTGGTGGGCGGTTTTCGCCAACTACGACGCCAAGGGCGGCGAACCGACGCGCGATCACCGCTACACGCTCTTTGCGCGGCTCGACGAAGACTTCCACATCGATCGCGGCTGGGCCTTTCCGGAATCCGTGCTCGAACGGTTCAAGCCGCGCAGCGCCTCTGGGGCGAGCTGGGGGGTGGACGGGCATCTCTATGTCAGCGGCCATGACCTTCCCGAGGTCTATGTGCTGGATCTGCCGGAATCCGGTTCCGTGCTTCGCCACCTGGCGACGATCCCGGTGGAAACGCACGGGCAGGCCGTCGACTTCGACCCGCGCGACCCGGCGCTGCTATGGTCGATCGATCGCGCCTCGCGGACGGTCGTCGCCAGCCGGATCGGAAAGGCACCGTGAAGCTGCGCTACCTGACGGGGGCCATGGTTATGCTGGCCGGCGCTTCGCTGGCGGACCCGCTGCCGGCTCCCGATCTGACGCTGACAGTTCAGGAAACGGTAGGGGCGGATAGTGCCTGCACGCGGGATGACCTTTCGGTCCTAACCTACAATGTCGCGGGCCTGCCCTGGCCGCTCGCCAAGAAGGGGGCGGGTGCGCTGCGTGCCATTGGCGAGCGGCTGGCACGGATGCGCGCCGAAGGCTGCGCACCGCGCGTGGTGGTGCTGCAGGAAGCCTTTTCGGCAGAGGCCAAGGCCATCGGCATGCGCGCTGGCTATGCCTATTCGGTTGAGGGGCCGTACTTGCGGACCGGAGCCGTGCCGCCGGGGCCGGACCGGAACTGGATGCTGGGCGAGACCGCCGGAACACCGGTCGACAGCGGTCTTGCCGTGCTGTCCGATCTCCCGGTGCTCGACGTGCAGCGCGCCGCCTTTCCCGAAGGCGCCTGCGCCGGGTACGATTGCCTGGCGGCCAAGGGGGTGGTGCTGGTGACGCTGCAATTGCCTTCGGGCCGCGCGGTCATGGTGGCGACCACGCACTTCAACAGCCGCGGCGCTTCGAAGGCTCCGGTGAAACGCACGCTTGAGGCCTATCGTCGGCAGGCGGACTTTCTCGCCCGCTTCATCGCCGCGCACCGCACGCCCGGCACGCCGCTGGTGATCGCCGGTGACTTCAATCGCGGGCAGCGCCCGGTCCGCACGGCGCTGCTGCAGGCGGCCATGGCGCGGCTGGCCGGAAAACCGCTGCTCGACAGCCTGCGGGTCTGCATCGCCGAGGATCCGCGTCCGCTCGAGCGTTCCGCTGACGCGAGGACCATTGCGCGCCGCGCGCGCGACCTGCAGTTCGCTATCGACGGCGAGGGTGCAGGGCTGCAGCCGGTCGGGATCGACATTCCCTTCGGCACCGAGCCCGATGGTTCGATGCTCTCCGACCACATCGGGTACACCGTGCGCTATCGCTACACGGTGAGTTGAGACTGGTGTGAAATTGGGCATTGCCGTTCGTGTCGAGCGAAGTCGAGACACGTCATACAGGCGCCAGCGTGTCTCGACTTCGCTCGACACGAACGGGAACTGGAATGAAGCTTTGGAGGGCCGGCCCGGTTCCTACTGGTCGATGATCGGACCGTGCGTTTCGACAATACGCTCGCGGTAAACCACGCGCTTGCCGCGATTGGCGCCGACGCCCAGGAACATGATACCGATGAAATAGCCGAAGTCGTACCAGCCGCCGTTGTTGGGCACGGCATAGATCGACACATCGGTGAACAGCGAGACGAACCAGGCGAACGGGAAGATGAACCCGTGCCACACGCCGAGCAGGAAGCCCGGTGCATCCGGCTCGACGGCGGATGCAACTTGCCGTGCGCACCCTGCCAGCACGAAAAGTGCGATAACGGGCAGGAGGCGCGCGGCTTTGTTCATTTGACGGATCGATCCCGCTTACTGACAGGCCAGGCACTCGTCGTAGTCGGTCGTTTCGCCGATCTCGAACTTGGGCGCCTCGGCGGTATTGTCCGCCTCCACGCCGCCCGCGCCTGCAAAACCGGCGCGCTGCACGCTCTTCGAACGCAGGTAGTAGAGCGACTTGATGCCCTTCTCCCAGGCCTGGAAGTGCAGCATCATCAGGTCCCACTTGTCGACGTCGGCGGGGATGAACAGGTTCAGCGACTGTGCCTGATCGATGTAGGGCGTGCGGTCGGCGGCGAATTCGAGCAGCCAGCGCTGGTCGATCTCGAAGCTCGTCTTGTACACCGCCTTTTCCTCGGGCGAGAGGAAGTCGAGGTGCTGGACCGAGCCGCCGTTCTCAAGGATCGAGTTCCACACATTGGTGGAGTCCTTCGATTTCGCGGCGAGCAGCTTCTGCAGGTAGGGGTTCTTCACTACGAAGGAGCCCGAAAGCGTCTTGTGGGTGTAGATATTGGCCGGGATCGGCTCGATGCAGGCGCTGGTGCCGCCGCAGATGATCGAGATCGACGCGGTCGGCGCAATCGCCATCTTGCAGCTGAAACGCTCCATCACGCCCTGGTCGGCCGCGTCGGGGCAGGGACCGCGCTCGTTCGCCAGCAGCATCGAGGCCTCGTTGGCCTTCATGTTGACGTACTGGAAGATCTGCATGTTGAGCGCCTTGGCCATGGCGCTTTCGAAGGCGATGCCCTTCTTCTGCAGGTACGAGTGGAAGCCCATCACGCCCATGCCGACCGAACGCTCGCGCATGGCCGAGTACTTGGCGCGGGCCATCTCGTCCGGCGCGCGGTCGATGTAGTCCTGCAGGACGTTGTCGAGGAAGCGCAGCACGTCCTCGATGAAGCGCTTTTCGCCCTTCCACTCTTCCCAGGTTTCGAGGTTGAGCGAGGAGAGGCAGCACACCGCCGTGCGATCGTTGCCCAAGTGGTCGCGGCCGGTCGGAAGCGTGATTTCCGAGCACAGGTTCGAGGTAGAGACCTTGAGGCCGAGATCGCGGTGATGCTTGGGCATCATGCGGTTCACGGTGTCGTTGAAGACGATGTAGGGCTCGCCGGTGGCAAGGCGCGTCTCGACCAGCTTCTGGAACAGCGAACGCGCATCGACCTTGCCGCGCACTTCGCCGGTCTTGGGCGACTTGAGTTCGAATTCGGCGCCGTCACGCACGGCCTCCATGAATTCGTCGGTCAGCAGCACGCCGTGGTGCAGGTTGAGCGCCTTGCGGTTGAAGTCGCCCGACGGCTTGCGGATCTCGAGGAACTCCTCGATTTCCGGGTGCGAGATGTCGAGGTAGCAGGCGGCCGAGCCGCGGCGCAGCGAGCCTTGCGAGATTGCCAGCGTGAGGCTGTCCATCACGCGCACGAAGGGAATGATGCCGCTGGTCTTGCCGTTGAGGCCCACCGGCTCGCCGATGCCGCGTACCGAACCCCAGTAAGTGCCGATGCCGCCGCCGCGCGAGGCGAGCCAGACGTTCTCGTTCCAGGTCGCGACGATGCCCTCGAGGCTGTCGTCGACCGAATTGAGATAGCACGAGATCGGCAGGCCGCGTCCGGTGCCGCCGTTCGACAGCACGGGCGTCGCGGGCATGAACCAGAGCTTGGAAATGTAGTCGTAGAGACGCTGCGCGTGCTCCTGATCGTCGGCATAGGCATCGGCCACGCGGGCGAAGATGTCCTGATACTTCTCGCCCGGCAGCAGGTAGCGGTCGTCGAGCGTTTCCTTGCCGAAATCGGTCAGCAGCGCATTGCGGCTCTCATCGGTGACGATGGTGAAGCGGCGATCGTGGATCTTCTTGGAATCGGAACGCTTTGCCGCCTTTTCGGTAGCCTTATCTTCCACCTGCGGCGCATCCACCAGCTCGGCGGTTGCAGTGTCGGTCTTTTCCATGACGATTGCCGGGCTCTCACCCGTCTCCTTGTTCTTCGTGGCGGCCTCGCGCGGAGTGGGCCCAGCGTCCACTACGGTCTGGCTGTCTTCGTCGTGGCTCACATCGTGACTGGCCACATGACCCTCGTTTCCGTTCCTGAAATCCACTCGTCGCCCCCATGCATCCGTAGCGTCATCGAACTGCCTTGCGGCCGGTTCACAGTTCATCGCAGGGCTTGGCGGCACCGACGCGATTCGGCGGGCGATGGATATCCCGTCTTATCACGATCGGCACAAAAAGAGAACGACCCGTACCCTGCCTTGCCCTGGGCGCGGTCTGCTGCCGGGGCCTCCCCCCGCCCTTGAAAGGCCGCCATGCGATCGTTGCGATCCACGTGACTTTCCTAGGTATTGAGGCCCGGCGACCGACGCGCCACAACCCATAGTGCTCTTTCTGCAAACCGGTGCAAGAGGGTGAAGTCGCAGTTAACAGGTGGCACCTGTCGCGACTGGACAGCCTTTGGCGATGCGCGACGCGTGGGAAGTCCTTCACCTCTCGCCAATGCAAGAGTCTAAATCGCTCCCGGCACCGAAAAATTTTTCCACATAAATCGCCGACGAGCCGAATCGCATTTGCGACGAACCGAGTCTGTCGCTTCGATTGTCAAGGCGCTGATATGGGCAATAGTTGCCAGACGCGCCTTTCGGTGAGGGGTGGCTCAGGAGAAGCGCGTACGTCGAGCGATCTCGGCAGCCTGCAGATGTTCGCGTGCAAAAATGCACGGTGCGTGCAACCGTCCTGTCGTTCAAAGCTTCTAAGCAACGCAAATATCGAGAGGGCACACACTTTCATGTTCAACATTATCGGCGCCATCATCAGCGGCCTGCTCATCGGCATTGCAGCCCGCTTCTTCTATCCCGGCGCTGTCGAAATGGGCTGGGTTGCCACGATCCTGCTGGGCATCGGCGGCTCGCTGGTGGCCGGCCTCATCACCAGCCGCGGACAGAGCGATTTCAGCCGGGCCGGCTGCCTCGCCTCGATCCTCGGCGGCATGGCGCTGATCTTCATCGGCCGCGCGCTCGGCATCGGCGGCTGATTCGCTGCGCGGGCGGCTACTTCGCCCGCGCGAGAATGTTGGCGGCGGTCGTGATCAGGCCGCCGTTGGCTGCAATCGTCAGCCCGGTCAGCCAGCGCGCTTCGTCCGAGGCGAGGAAGCCGACGACATCGGCAATGTCCTCCGGTTCGCCCAGGCGGCGCTGCGCGGTCCAGGGCACGACCTGATCGGGCCAGGACTGTCCGGCGATCATCTCCGTCCGGGTGCAGCCCGGTGCAACCGAATTGCAGGTGACCCCGCGCGGGCCCAGTTCCTGCGCCAGACTGCGCATGAAGGCTTCGCCGCCCGCCTTCGCGGCAGCGCCGATCGATACCCCCGGCGCGCCATGCGTCGCCATGCCCGAGGACAGGAAAATTACACGCCCGGCCTCGCTCTGGGTGAGGCGGGCGAATTCCGATGCGGCCAGGATCGTCGAGCGCAGATTGAGTGCCAGTACCGCGTCGATGGTTTCCACCGGCATGTCGGCGGCCATTCCGCCCTTGCCGCCACCGGCATTGAGCACCAGCACATCGAGCGCCCCGTGCACGGCAAAGGCAGCGCGCACGATGTCGAGTGCGGTGTCGCCCTGCGCAAGATCACCCATCACCACATCGGCGGTACCGCCATCGACGCGAATGGCTTCCGCCACAGCCTCCGCCCGGTCGCGCTGGGTGCGGGCGTGGAGCACGATTCTGGCGCCGTCCGCGGCCAGCCGCCGTGCAATCGCGGCGCCGATCCCGCGCGAGGAGCCGGTGATGAGGGCGACGCGCCCCGCGAGCCGGCTCACAGCAGCGCTCCGCCGTCGACGGGAAGGACCGCGCCGGTGATCCAGCGCGCCGCGTCGCTGCACAGGAAGGCGATGGGGCCGGCGATGTCGTCGGGCTGGGCGATCCGCTTGAGCGCCTGATCGCGGGTGGTCATCTCGAAGCCCTGCTGCGTCTCCGCCCAGGCCGCGATCGGGCCGGTCGCGGTCGTGCCCGGGGCCACGGCGTTGACACGGATCCAGCGCGCGCCGAATTCGTGCGCCGCGCGCCGCACCAGAGTCTCGATCCCGCCCTTCATGGTCGCATAGGCGGCAACTCCGCCGGTCACCCGCCGCGCGGTGAGCGAGGAGACGAAGACAACGCTCGCGCCCTCGGTCAGCGTCTCGGAGAGCTTCTGCAAGAGGAAGAAGGGCGCGCGCAGATTGATCGTGGCGATCCGGTCGAAGGTCTCCTCGGTGCAGGAGCCGATGTCCGAGGGCGGCATGACCGCCGCATTGAGCACGAGCGCCTGCAGGCCGTCGGGGCACAGGGCCGCGACATCACTGGCCAGCTGCGCGGGCGTGCCGGGGTTGGAAAGGTCGCCGCCGACAAGTTCCGCACTGCCGCCCGCAGCCTTGATCCCGGCCACCACGGCTTCGGCCTTCTCGCGATTGCTGCCGTAGTGCACGATCACGCGGTATCCGTCCGCCGCCAGCGCCTGTGCCGCCGCCGCGCCGATGCCCTGCGATGAACCTGTAACGAATGCCGTCTTGCTGGCCATGATGCCGTTCTCTCCCGCTTTTGGCGAAGAGTGGGGCAGCGGCGGACAGCTGTCGAGCGCGAAGGGTTCAGCTACGCAGGAGCGATGCGGTCAGGGAACCAGAACCGTATCGACCGGGGCGGCGTCCGTCTCGGGATAGTCGAGCGTGTAGTGCAGGCCCCGGCTCTCGTGCCGCCGGAGTGCCGAGCGGACGATCAGTTCCGCCGTCTGCAACAGGTTGCGCAGTTCGATCAGGTCGGTCGAGACGCGGAAGTGGCGGTAATATTCCTCGATCTCGGTATTGAGCAGCTCGATGCGGTGCATGGCGCGTTCGAGCCGCTTGGTGGTCCGCACGATGCCGACGTAGTTCCACATGAAGCGGCGGATCTCGGTCCAGTTCTGCTTGATGACGACTTCCTCGTCCGAATCCGTCACCCGGCTCGCGTCCCACGGCATGACCGGCGGCGGCGCGTCGAACCCGTCCCAGTTGTCGAGAATGTGGGCCGCGGCGGCATCGCCGAACACGAAGCATTCGAGCAGCGAGTTGGAGGCGAGGCGATTGGCGCCGTGCAGCCCGCTCTCGGTGCATTCGCCGGCGGCATAGAGCCCCGGCAGGTCGGTGCGTCCGTCGAGGTCGATCATCACGCCGCCGCAGGTATAATGCTGCGCCGGAACGACGGGGATCGGTTCCTTCGTCATGTCGATACCGAGCGAGAGCAGTTTCTCGTGAATGGTCGGGAAGTGCTCCGTGACGAATTCGGGCGGCTTGTGGCTGATGTCGAGATGGACGTAGTCGAGGCCGAAGCGCTTGATCTGGTCGTCGATCGCCCGGGCCACGACATCGCGCGGGGCCAGTTCGGCGCGCTCGTCGTAGTCGGGCATGAAACGGTGCCCGGTGTCGGGATGCTTGAGGTGGCCGCCTTCGCCGCGCACCGCCTCGGTAATGAGGAAGTTCTTGACCTCGAGGTTGTAGAGGCAGGTCGGGTGGAACTGCATCATCTCCATGTTGGAGACGCGCGCGCCGGCGCGCCAGGCCATCGAAATGCCGTCGCCCGTCGCGCCGCGCGGCGCCGTGCTGAAGCGATAGACGCGGCCCGCGCCGCCGGTCGCCAGAACCGTGGCGTGGGCGGTATAGGCTTCGACGCGGCCGGTCTGCTCGTTGAGCGCATAGACGCCCCAGACGCGGCCCGAAGCGGAATAGCGGATCTCGTGCCGGCCGGTGATGAAATCGATGCAGGACCGGCCCGGCAGCAGCGTGATGTTGTCATGGGCTTCTGCCGCTTGCAGCAGCGCCTGCTGAACCGCCCAGCCGGTGGCGTCGTTGACGTGAACGATGCGGCGGTGGGAATGGCCGCCTTCGCGCGTGAGATGGAGTTCGTTGCCCTCCATGTTGAACGGTACGCCCAGATCGATCAGCCGCTTGATGGCATGCGGAGCACGTTCGATAACAAACTCGACTGTCTCGCGACGGTTGAGTCCGGCGCCGGCGACCATCGTGTCGCTGATGTGTTCCTCGAAGGTGTCGCCTTCGTCGAGCACGGCGGCAATGCCGCCCTGCGCCCAGGCCGTCGATCCGCCGGTAAGCGTTCCCTTGGCGAGCACCGCGACCTTGTGCCGCTCGGCCAGCGCAAGCGCCGCGGTCAATCCGGCGGCACCGGAGCCGATTACGAGGATATCGAAGGTCTTGGCGTCGTTCGCGTGCGTAGGCATCGCGCTTCATTGCCGATCTATGACGATCCCTGCAAGATTTTGCGACGCGCCAGATGTTTTGTTGCGGTGCCGCATAAATACCTATAATATGACCATAGAACAATACCAAAGGTATTGGGGTCGCTCACCATTGTTACCCGTTTGAGGGTAGTCCTGAAATTTTCAATTCAATGGCGCGGGGTTAACAACGTGGCTAACTTTCTCACGTTATGCGCTCTTAATAGGCATCAGCCTGTTCGGTCGGCGGTGCAATGGGATGGTGCTAATTATGTCGGTACTTGCAAGAACTGCGGAGAACCCATCAGGCGGATGAAGCACAACCTGTGGAAGCGCGATGAGGAAAAAGAATAGTAGCGCGCTTTTGAGTTCAAAAGATGGCGCTCGAAACTGGCGGTTCACATTTGCAGTCTCAATGCACCTGAACGGTGTTTCAAATCGAGCGGGCGGTTGCGTTCAGTAGTTAACGGAATTTAATCAACAGAGGTTCGTTCTAGAGTCGGCTGTACCCTTCTTCGGGCGCGCAGACTCGGTAGCGGCGTTCCGCCGGAGCGTTTCGCGTTTGCACAATTCGCGGGTTCAGGCGGCGGCGCGCGCCTGGCTGGTCAGGCTCACGAACACGTCTTCGAGGTCGGCTTCGCGTGTCGTGACGTCGAGGATGCCGAAGCCTTGCGTCTGCACGGCCGAAAGGATCTCGCCCGCATTGCTGCGATCCTTGTCGTAAGTGATTTCCAGCTGCCGTTCCCCGATGGTCTCGCACTTCATGACGCCGGGGTGATCGGGAAGGTCGGTCACGTCGCGATCGACGGTCAGCACGAGAATCTTCTCGCGCGCCATGCCGACCAGCTCGCGGGTCGGCTTGTTGGCGATCAGTTCACCGTGGTTGATGATGGCGATGCGGTCGCACAGCTCCTCGGCTTCCTCGAGGTAGTGCGTGGTCAGTACGATGGTCACGCCTTCGCGGTTCATTTCGGTGACCAGTTCCCACAGCTGCCGCCGTAGTTCCACGTCCACACCGGCGGTCGGCTCGTCGAGCACAAGCACGGGCGGCTGGTGGACCAGCGCCTTGGCGATCAGCAGGCGCCGCTTCATGCCGCCCGACAGCGTGCGGGCATAGGCGTCGCGCTTGTCGGCAAGGTGGACCGCGCGGAGCAGGTCCTCGCTGCGGCGCAGGTGCTTGGCGATGCCGTAGAGCCCCGCCTGGTTCTCCAGAACTTCGAACGGCGTGAAGAACGGATCGAAGACGATTTCCTGCGGAACGATGCCGATCGAGCGCTTGGCATTGCGCTGGTCGCGGTCGATGTCGAAGCCCCAGATTTCCGCCGAGCCCGAGGTCTTGCGCACGAGACCGGCGAGGATGTTGATCAGCGTCGACTTGCCCGCGCCGTTGGGGCCGAGCAGGCCGAATATCCCGCCTTCGGGAACGTCGAAGGACACGCCCTTGAGTGCCAGCTTCCCTTCGCCGCTGCCGGCAGGCGCATAGCGCTTGGCCAGGTTGCGGATGGAGATGGCGGCATTCGACGAGGCGGCGGGCTCGGGGGAGGTGCTCATGGTTCCCGCATGTGGGGCAGGTTTGCGGCCGCGTAAAGAGTGCGCATTGCTTGACGGGCGGATGGCGCTGACTTATGATACACAATGTATCACTAATGCGTGACAAGCCTTGGGAGAGGAATGATGGCGACCGCTGCGACGACCGTGGAGAAGGACTACTTTACCGACCATTCGGTGCTGCTCGATCCTTACGACTATTTCGAGACGATCCGCCGCCACGGCCCGGTCTATCAGATGCAGAGCCGCGATGTCGTCGTGGTGACCGGTTTCACGGAAGCGCTGGAAGTGCTGCGCAACACGCAGGACTTCTCGTCCTGGCTGAATCCCGATCCGCTGGTGAAGCTGCCGTTCGACGTGGATGGCGACGACATCACCGCGCAACTGGCGGCGACGCCGAGCAATCCCATGGAGCTGATGGTCTCCTATGATGGAGAGCGGCATGCAGCCGCCCGCTCGCTGCTCAACCCGCTGTTCACGCCCTCGCGCCTCAAGGCCAACGAGGAGTTCATGCGCGCCTATGCCGAAAAGATGGTGCAGGATGTCGTCGCGGCGGGCGGATGCGAACTGGTCAACAAGGTCGCCACGCCGTTCGTCACCATGGTCATCGCCGATCTGCTCGGCGTGCCGGCCGATGACCGCGAGGCCTTTCGCGAACTGATCGATTCCGCCCCGCCGCCGGGCAACATGGATGCCGGCGAGGACGGCCAGAGCGTCCACCCGCTGATGGTCATGGCCGGCTATTTCACCCGCTATGTCTCCGAGCGCCGGGCCCAGCCGCAGAACGACGTGATGACCGAGATGGCGCTGGCGAAGTACCCCGACGGATCGACGCCCGATGCCATGGAAGTGGTGAAGTCGGCGATGTTCCTGTTCGCCGCCGGGCAGGACACCAGCGCCAAGCTGATCGGCAATTCGATGCGCCGTCTGGCTGAGGATCAGGCGTTGCAGCAGCAGCTTCGCGAGGACCGCAAGCTGATCGGGCCGTTCCTGGAAGAAGTCCTGCGCGTCGAGGGCTCGACCAAGGCGACCTTCCGCATCGCCGCGCGCAAGACGAGGATCGGCGACATGGAAATCCCGGCCGGCAAGCGCGTGGTCGTCTCGCTGTCCGCCGCCAACCGAGATCCGCGCCGCTGGGACAATCCGGCCGAATTCCGCATCGGCCGCCCGAAGATCAAGGAGCATCTCGCCTTCGGTCGCGGCGCCCATACCTGTGCGGGCGCGCCGCTGGCCCGCGCGGAAGTGGCGGTCATTCTCGACCGGTTCCTCGAGCACACCAGCGCCATCACGCTCGATGAAGCGCATCACGGGCCGGCCGGCAGCCGCACTATCGAATACGAGCCGAGCTACATCATTCGCGGTCTGGCGAACCTGCACATCAAGGCAGCCTGATCGTTCCGATGCCGTGGCTGCAGTCCTTCGTTCGGGGGCTGCAGCCTCTTTCTTGAAGATAGAGAGTTACCGGCCTTTCCTGCCTCCCGTGGTCGCTTTCGCCGGGGGCGTTCCCCAATTCGGTGCAAACGCCCGGGCGGACAAAGGCCGATCCGCCGGAAAAACCCTTCAAATCCGCGCCGGGGCGGCTAAAGCCCCTTCCATGCCGAATCCTCACGATCCCGCCATGCTGGCCAAGGCCGAAACCCTCGTCGACGCGCTGCCCTACATGCAGCGATACGCCGGGCGTACGTTCGTGGTGAAATATGGCGGCCATGCCATGGGCGATCCCGAGCTGGCGAGCGACTTCGCCGAGGACGTCGTGCTGCTCAAGGCCGTGGGCATCAACCCGGTCGTGGTCCACGGCGGCGGGCCGCAGATCGGTGCGATGCTCAAGAAGGCCGGTATCGAGAGCCAGTTCATCGACGGCTTGCGCGTCACCGACAAGGCGACGGCCGAAGTGGCCGAAATGGTCCTGTCGGGCGCGATCAACAAGGAGATCGTCGGCTGGATTTCCAAGGCCGGCGGCAAGGCGATGGGAATCTCGGGCAAGGACGGCAGGATGGTCACGGCCCGCAAGGTGCAGCGGACCAAGAAGGACCCCGACAGCCTGATCGAGCAGGTGATCGATCTCGGCTTCGTGGGCGAGCCCGATACCATCGACATCTCGGTAATCGAGACGATCTCGGCTGCGGGCATGATTCCCGTCATCGCCCCGATCGCGCCGGGCGCCGACGGCGAGACCTACAACGTCAACGCCGATACCATGGCGGGTGCCATTGCCGCGGCGCTGGGGGCCGCGCGCCTGTTCCTGCTCACCGATGTGCACGGCGTGCTCGACAAGCAGGGCAACCTGCTGACCGACCTGCGCCCCGCCGACATCGAACAGTTGCAGCAGGACGGAACGATCTCGGGCGGCATGATCCCCAAGCTGGAAACCTGCGTCCATGCGGTGGAAGCCGGGTGCGAGGCCGCCGTCGTGCTTGACGGGCGTGTCTCGCATGCCATGTTGCTGGAAATATTCACGCAGGAAGGCGCCGGCACGTTGATCCGAACCGGTCAGACGTCCAAGTGAGGGGTTCCCAGAGGCTGAAAGGTATCTCGATACTCATGCGCACCATTGCCGCAACCAGGACCATGCTCGTCACCGCACTTTCGGGCAGCGTGTTGCTGCTCGCGGGGTGCAACCAGAATGCCCCGACGCCGGAGATGACGGCGGAGGCCACCGGCTTTGCAACCGACGCCGTCGTGACCGAACCCGCACCGCTGCCTTCGGTGGATGCTTCTGCCGCTGCCAGCGCCGGCATTGCCGCCGGTCTCGACATGGGCGCGCTGCAGGAACGTCGCGATCCCGAACGGCTGCTGCGCTACTACACCAATGCCCTGCGCGTCGGCGACTGGATCGATGCCGCCAAGGCCTGGAGCCTCGATGCGCAGATGACGCCCGAAAAGCTGCAGGCGGAATTCGGCGGTCAGGCCGGCCCCAAGATCGCGGTCGGCAAGGGCGACGTCGAGGGCGCAGCGGGCTCGCTCTATTACGAGGCGCCGATCGTCGTCGACTTTGCCGACGGACGGGCGTCCAAGCGGGGCACCATCGTGCTGCGCCGCGTGAACGACGTGCCCGGTGCCAGCGAGGAACAGCTCAACTGGCGGATCGAACGCACCTCCACGCTGGTGCCCTGAATCCGGGCACTGCACCGCCGCTTCAGTCGGTATTCGTCGAAAGCTGTCGATCAGCGGTAGAGCGCACCCTTGCCGGGGTGGCGCCTGCTCGGCTATCAGCGCGGCCAGCCTCGACCTGAGCGCGGGTCCCCATCAGGAAAGGAGCAGGTGTTGCTGTTCGCCACCCTCTACGAGATCGTCCAGTATCTCATCAATATCATCGTCTTCGTGGTGATTGTGCAGTTCGTGTTGAGCCTGCTCATCTCGTTCAACGTGGTCAACATGCACAACCAGTTCGTCGCGGCCGTCTATCAGGCGCTCAACGCCATTCTCGATCCACTCTTGCGGCCGATCCGGCGGATGATGCCCAACACCGGCGCGATCGACTTCTCGCCGATGATCCTGATCATCGGGCTCACCATTCTCGGCATCATCCTTCGTAACCTGGCGATAGCGTACGCATAATGACTGAAGCTTCGATCATCGACGGCAAGGGCTATGCCGCAGGCCTGCGCGAGCGGGTTGCCAAGGTAGCGGCGGACTTCGAGGCGAAGGCCGGCCGCAAGGCGGGCCTCGCGGTCGTGCTGGTGGGAGAGGACCCCGCCAGCCAGGTCTATGTCCGCAACAAGAACAAGCAGACCGTGGCCTGCGGTATGAACAGCTTCGAGCACAAGCTGCCCGCCGAAACGCCCGAGGCGGATCTGCTGGCCCTGGTCGAGAAGCTCAATGCCGACCCGGCGGTGGACGGCATCCTCGTCCAGCTTCCGCTGCCTTCGCACATGAACGAGCAGAAGGTGATCGCCACGATCAATCCCGACAAGGACGTGGACGGCTTCCACGTCGTCAATGTCGGGCGTCTGGCAACGGGCCTCCCCGGCTTCGTTCCCTGCACGCCGCTGGGCTGCGTGATGCTGCTCAAGGACAAGCTGGGCTCGCTTTCGGGGCTCGATGCCGTGGTGATCGGCCGATCGAACATCGTCGGCAAGCCGATGGCGCAGTTGCTTCTGGCGGAAAGCTGCACGGTTACGGTCGCCCACAGCCGCACCAGGGACCTGCCCGAAACGGTACGTCGGGCGGACATCGTGGTCGCCGCCGTGGGCCGTGCGGAGATGGTCAAGGGCGACTGGATCAAGCCGGGCGCCACGGTGATCGACGTGGGCATCAACCGCTTGCCGCCCGCCGAGGGCGAGACCAAGGGCAAGCTGGTCGGCGACGTCGATTTCGCCAGCGCTTCGCAAGTCGCGGGAGCGATTACGCCGGTACCGGGCGGTGTCGGTCCTATGACCATTGCCGTGCTGCTGCGGAACACTGTCGTTGCCGCGCATCGCAATGCGGAAATCGCGCTGGACGAGAACGCGATTTGAACCGGATCGGCGCCTTCCTGCTGGCAGGTGCGGCCGTGGCGATGCTCGCCGTGCCCGCCGGTGCAGAAAAGCGTCGCCGTCCGGCGGGGCCCGGCACGGCCAACCCCAGCGAGCTGATCGCTACCGAGATCGCCTTTGCCCGCGCCGCGCGTGAAGACGGGCAATGGACGGCCTTCCGCAAGTTCGCCGATGACGAGGCGGTGATGTTCGTACCGCAGCCGGTCATGGCGAAGGACTGGCTCAAGGGTCAGCAGGATCCGGCTCAGCCTGTCCAGTGGGAACCCTATCAGGTCTGGATGAGCTGCGACGGCACCATGGGCGTGACCAAGGGTGCATGGCACCGGCCGGACGGATCGGTGGGATATTTCACCACGATCTGGAAGCAGGAGAAGAAGGGCGAGTATCGCTGGGTGCTCGATCAGGGCGACGCGCTGAGCGAGCCGCTTGAAAAGCCCGACTGGCTCTCCGCGAGCGTCGCAGATTGCCCCCAGCGTGGCAGCGGTCCGCCTCCGCACAGCGGCGACAAGGATCACGAAAAGCGTCGCGAAGCCGGGATGACCGGTTACGGGCAGGCCGATGACGGCACCCTGCGGTGGAGCTACAAGGTTTCGCCCGACAATGCGAGCGTGCTGTCTGTTTACCTCCGCAAGAACGGGAGCATGAACGAAGTGCTGTCGTCTTCCGTGGTCGGGCAGGCGAACTGAGCGCGCTATGCTCGACCTGTTCCTCTCGGCTTTCGTCACTCTCTTCGTGGTGATCGACCCGCCCGGCTGTGCGCCGATCTATGCGGGGCTGTCGGCCGACGCGAGCCGGCGGCAGGCCATCGTCATGGCGGCGCGCGCCTGCGTGATTGCGGCGCTGATCCTCATCGCCTTCGCCCTGTTCGGCAAGCAGTTGCTCGGGGCGCTGCATGTCGAACTTGATGCCTTCCGCATTGCCGGCGGCATCATGCTGTTCATGATTGCCGTCGACATGGTCTTCGAAAAGCGCACACAGCGCCGCGAGGAACGCGCCGAGAAGCTGATGGCAGAGCATGCCGAAACGCCCGAAGTGGAGGACGTCTCGATCTTCCCGATGGCGATGCCGATGCTCGCCGGACCCGGCTCGATCGCGACGATCATGCTGCTGATGAGCCGCGCGCACGGTTTCGAAGCGACCGCCGTCGTGCTGGGCGCGATGCTTTCGGTCATGCTCCTGAGCTTCGCCGCCCTCGCTGCCGCCGGCCCGCTGATGCGCGTGCTGGGCGACAATGTGGAGGCCGTGATCACCCGCCTGCTCGGCGTACTGCTGGCGGCTCTGGCAGCGCAATACGTGATCGACGGCGTGACGGCCTCGCTGCTGCGCTAGCGGCTCTTCAACCCGAACC
The DNA here is from genome assembly GCA_965140495.1 of uncultured Novosphingobium sp. Taxonomy (GTDB): domain Bacteria; phylum Pseudomonadota; class Alphaproteobacteria; order Sphingomonadales; family Sphingomonadaceae; genus Novosphingobium. Next base: position 691,615 of record OZ223239.1, read on the forward strand.
AGCCACTCCTCGTTCGTGTCGAGCGAAGTCGAGACTCGTGAGCGCGACCTTGGCGTGTCTCGACTTCGCTCGACACGGACGGATGGTCGGCTAAGTCAAACTCGCCGCAGGAACCCGTCGACCGAGGCGGTGATGACGATCTTGTTCTCGATGGTCTTGTCGAGTTCGAAGGCCAGCTTGTCGCCGTCCGCCGCGGTGCGACCTTCCTCGGCCAGACGCTTCTGGTATTCCCAGACCGCCGTGCGCGGATTGTCGCCCTTGCCCCAGGGGCGGTCGGCGCACATCTCGTCGGGCAGGTCTTCCACGCCGGTATCCCAGACCACGCAGTAGGACCCCTTCGAGGTCAGTGGCGCGTAGAGTTCCAGCTCTTCGAGCACATGCTGGTGCGTATGGTTGGAATCGAGGAAGACCATGATCCGCTCGTACCCTTCGGCATGGGCCTTCACCTGGTCGAAGATGTCGGGGGCCACCGACGAGCCCTGGATGGTGGTGATCTTGTGCGCCATCGGATGCGCTTCGATCCCGGCGCGGTTGTGCGCGCGGATATCGATGTCGACGCCCACCACCTTGCGGCGGCTGGCCTTCGGATCGAGCACGGTACCGGCTTCGAGGGCATCGCAGTAGTCGAGCATCGCCAGCATCGAGGCCGAGAGGATCAGCGATCCGCCATGGGCAATGCCGGTCTCGATGATCAGGTCGGGGCGGCAGGTCCAGATCAGCTCCTGGATCGCGTACTGGTCCTGCGGTACTTGGATGATCGGGCGCCCGAGCCAGGTGAAGTTCTGCGCATAGTTGTGCCGGATCGCCTCGCGCAGCCAGATCTGCGTCATGCCGAGGAACGCGGTATCCTCGCCGATGCCGCGGATGTTGTCCTGCACATAGGCAGCGAACTTGGCGTTTTCAGACATGCAATCAATTCCCGATCATGTGAGGCGTGTGCAGTGGATGTCCCACCAGCGCGTACGCGGGGCGAGGCGGTTGCCTTCGCGGTCGCGCACGGTCGTGGCGTAGTGTTCCACCATGTCGTTGTAGGAGAGCCAGTCGCCCTCGATATCGCGGCCGAGCGGGCCGGAGGCACCGGCAGGGAAGACGTGGCCGTGTTCGGCATCGGTCCGTCCCTCGACGGTCGACTGGTCGAGCAGCTTGAACCCGTCGTAACCGCAAGCGGCAAGGGTCTCCATGTAATCGAAGCCGAAGCGGCAATCCTCGACGCTGACGCAGGCGGGCAGCAGCGGCACGCCGCGGAGCTGGTCGAGCACGACATGGTCGACCCCTTCGACATCGATCTTGAGATAGCAGGGCACGCCGTATTGCTCGAACAGTTCGGGCAGCGTCACACACTGCACGGTGATGCGCTCACACGTGCTGTCGTCGCGCCCGGCCCAGCCCGGATCGATGCTGCTCCAGTGGTCGTTGTCGAGATTGACGAGGAAGCTCGTCTCGCCCGAGTGCTCCCAGATGGCGGCATGGACGATGGTGAGGCAGCCCTGCTCCACCGCATCGGCAAAGCGCTCGGAGGCCTTGGCGCAAAGCGCGGGATTGGCTTCCAGCGCAACCACATCGTAGCCGAGCTTCAGGTAGTAATCGGTGTCGTCCCCGTTATTCATGCCGAGGTCGAAGATCAGACGGCTGTCGCGGGCATAGGCTGTCATCGGATCACCCCTGCTCCTTCGGCAGCGCATAGACGACCGCGCCGGTACCGCACCAGCTGTGCAGCCGCATCAGGAAGCGATAGTCCTCGAGCGTTTCCATCAGCCATGCGGGCGTGCGCCAGATCCCGTCGGCATTGTGATAGGTGGTCACGGCGAGGATCGGGCGGTGGCGCCGGATCGTCTTGCGCGCGCCGCGCAGGGCATCGAGCTCCGCGCCTTCCAGATGCAGTTTGATGAAGTCGGGCGCGAGATCGAGGCTGTCGAGCGTTACGCTGCGCAGTGTGTCCTGCCCGGTGGCGGAGAATTGCGAGGCATAGCCGAGGCCACGATGGAAGGGCCGCGTAGCGCTTTCCGCACCCAGTGCGGCGGACACGAGCGCGATCCGCTCGGCCACGTCCGGTGCCATCGCCGCGCGCATGGCCTCGATGGCGGCCATGTTTTCCGGATCGGGTTCGATGGCGACGATCTGCCTGAACGCATTGTCGCGCAGCGCCGCGAACTTGCGCGTGACCTGCCCATGATGCGCACCGCCATCGACGAATACGTCGAGCCTGTCGGCGCGGGCGGTAACGTCCGGAATGAAGAAGCGGTCGCCTCCCGTGACGGGTGCGCCCTCGAAGGTCCACTCCTCGCGCAACATGCGCCACGCCAGGAATTGCAGATGATGCGCACGCGACAGATCGTCATCCCAGGCATCCAGAACCTTTGCGGTGCGCGCGAAATCGGTGTCGCTAAGCGGATCGGCAAACCAGCCGTTCGAGAGCGGATGCCGATCGCGCTGGCTTTCGGCGACATCGTAGAAGGGGACGATTTCCGCCCATCCGTCGGCCGCCAGTTCGTTTTCGAGCGGCTTGAACGGTGCCGTGGCGACGCAGAGGATCAGTTGTGCGTCCTGCTTCACATGAGGCGGCACATCGTCCGGGTGTGCGATCTCCACGCCGCGCCAGAACGGATCGTTGCGCAGTGCTTCGGCATTGCGGTCGACGACAAGACCGATCTCTTGACCCAACGATGCGAAGTAGTCGCGCGCCATCCGGCCCATGTCGCCGCCGCCGTAGAGCGTGATCGGCAAGCGTGGGGGCTGCGGGGTGGCGCGGCAGGTGCCGTCCCGGAGGTCTGCCAGCAAGGCGCGCGCATCGCTACGCGCCGGCACGGAGTCGAAATGACGCTGGCCATAGCGATTGGCACCGGTCAGCACCGCTGAACCCCTTTCGCGCATGACCTTTTCCGTACTCCCCGTGACGAACCACGAACTTATCACACGCAAAGCGTATGGGAATCGTTAACCAAACCTTGGTAGTTCTGTCGGCCAAGGGGAAAAGGGCTTATAGATTTACCATGAGCGTGGTGCTGTTGACCGGAGCGACCGGCTTCGTCGGTCGAGCGATCCACCGCTATCTCCAGCGGCGGGGCCATGACGTGCGCGTCACGGTCCGTCCCGGTACTTCGTCTCGTCTGGCTGCGCCTGTCCCGCATACCGACATCATCGAAACCGACGACATCTTCGCGCGCGACGCCGCTTGGTGGGCGCGGGCCTGCGAAGGCGTCGATACCGTCATTCATGCGGCATGGTATGTCGAGCACGGCCGCTATCTGAACGCTCCCGAAAACGCCGACTGCGTGCAGGGCAGCTTCGCACTCGCGCAGGGCGCGGCGCAGGCCGGGGTCGACCATGTCATCGGTGTGGGCACCTGCATGGAATACCGCCTGCCGGGCGAGCATCTCTGCATCGATACTCCGCTGGAACCGGCCAATTTTTACGCTGCCTGCAAGGTGGCGACCTATCACATGATGCGCGAGTGGCTGGCGCAGCACGACACCCGCTTTTCCTGGTGCCGGCTGTTCTATCTGCACGGCGAGGATGAGCACCCCGCCCGGATCGGGGCTTACCTCCACCGCCAGCTACAGGCGGGCGAACAGGCGGATCTTTCCGCCGGCACCCAGGTCCGCGACTTCCTCGATGTGCGCGAGGCCGGTGCGATGATTGCCAATGTCGTCGACAGCGGCCAGACTGGCGTCATCAACATTTGTTCGGGCGAGCCGCTGACCGTGCGCGCCTTTGCCGAGCGGATCGCCGACAGCTACGGCCGGCGCGACCTGCTGAAATTCGGAGGCCAGCCGCCTCGTCCGTCCGACCCCGCAGCAGTGGTCGGCGTCTGCAATCTCGAAAAATCTGCCGAACTACTGGAGTTCTTATGAAAGCGCAGCTGAAGCCCCGGATCAATCTGGAAGGGCGCACGCCGCTGGAAACGGTCATTCCGCTGGAGACCCCGTTCGTCGTCTTCGTCGACCCGGCCAGCGCCTGCAACTTCCAGTGCAAGTTCTGCCCCACCGGCCACCGCGACATGATCGCCGACACCGGCCGCTATCAGGGCGCGATGAAGTACGACGTCTTCACCAAGGTGGTCGACGACCTCGCGGAATTCTCGCAGCCGATCAAGGTGCTGCGCATGTACAAGGACGGCGAGCCGTTCCTGAACAAGCGGCTGGCCGACATGGTGCGTTACGCCAAGCAGGCCGATCACATCCTGTACATCGACACGACCACCAACGGCACGCTGATGACGCCGGAACGCGCCGGGCCGGTGATCGAGGCCGGGCTCGACCGGATCAACATCTCCGTCGATGGCATGACCAACGAGCAGTACAAGAAGTTCACCGGCTTCGATTTCGATTTCCCCGCCTTCGTGCAGAACGTGAAGTGGCTCTATGAAAACAAGGGCGACATGGAGATCGCGATCAAGATCCCCGGTGAGCTGATCACCGAGGATCAGCGCAAGGAGTTCTTCGACACCTTCGGCAACTACTGCGACCGCATCTTCGTCGAGAACTTCGCGCCATGCTGGCCCGAGTTCGACATCGAGGCGCATACCGGCGTGAAGATCGAGAAGGGGATCTACCAGCAGGACGTCACGCCCACCGACACCTGCCCCTACATCTTCTACGGCTATTCGGTGAACGCCGACGGCCTCGTCAGCTCGTGCTTCCTCGACTGGGGGCGCAAGCTGGTGATCGGCGACGTGCGCGAGCAGTCGATGAAGGAGATCTGGAACTCCGACAAGATGAACGCGCTGCGGCTGCAGCATCTGGAAGGGCGCCGCTGCGAAAACGGCGTCTGCGGCGATTGCGGCCAGCTGACGCACTGCCTGCCGGACAACGTCGATGAATTCCGCCCCACGCTGCTAGACAAGTTCAACAAGCTGGTGACCATCGATCCGTCCGTGAAGGCCCCGGGCGGTTTCAGGGAGCCGAGCGCCATCGCCGCAGAATGAAGATCCTGCACATCGCTGCGCATCTGGGCGGCGGCGTGGGCAAGGCCCATGCCGCGCTCTGCGCAGCCGATGGCGCCGATGTGCAGCGCCACTACCTGCTGCTCGAAGAGCCGCGCGACCGGCGCTACGCGACCGCCATCGAGCAGGCCGGCGGCACGATTACCGTGGCGCCCGATCCGCAGGTCGCGCGAGGCCTGATCGCGCAGGCGGATGTGCTGCAGATCGAATGGTGGAACCACCCGCGCCTCTACGAGTGCCTGTGCCGGTGGGACCTGCCCGACGCCCGTACGGTGATCTGGGCACACATTTCCGGGCTCCACGCACCCTGCATCCCCGCAGGCCTGCTCACCGCACCGCATCGTTTTTTGTTCACCTCGGCCTGTTCGATGGAGGCCGCATCTGTGCAGGCTCTTCCTCGCGAAGACCGCGCCGGTCTGGGCGTGGTCAACAGCGGTTTCGGTTTCGCTACGCAGGCGGCGGTCTCACCGGAGCGTGTGCGAAACGTCGGCTATCTCGGCACGGTCGATTTCAGCAAGCTGAGCCCCGACTTCTTCGACGTGGTGGACCGCGCCGAGCCCGATACGCCCGTTTCGATCTGGGGTGAGGTGGAGGCAGGAAACCCCGTGCTTCGCCGCGCCTCGGCCATGCGCAAGCCCGAGGCGGTGCGCTTTGCCGGACACACCGACGATCCCGAGGAGGTACTGCGGCAGACCGGGATATTCCTCTATCTGCTACAGCCGGAACACTTCGGCACCGCCGAAAACGCGCTGATCGAAGCCATGTCGCTGGGATGCGCACCGCTCGTCTTCGCCAATCCCGCCGAACGCGCCATCGTCGAGCATGGCCGCACCGGATTCATCGAAGCCGATGCGGCCGCCGCAGCCGAACGCCTGAAATGGATGCTGCGCAATCCGGATATGGTTGCAAGGATCGGAGAAGCCGCGGCCCGCGCCATGGCCAGAACCCGGACTGCCGCAAAATCCGCCGGAGAGTTCGCAGCGATCTACCGGGACCTTCTCGAAGCGCCGAAGCGGAAGATCGAGTACACCGCCATCCTCGGATCGACACCGGCTGAGTGGTTTCTGTCGACGCAGGAAGGCAGCGGTTCCGAAAAGGAGCCCAAGGGCCCGGCGCGAAAGGGCACGCTGGCCCACTTCACGCACTGTTTTCCCGACGATGCCTCGCTCAAGGCGCTATCGCCCCGGCTGCCCGACCTGTTCTCGACGGACTGAGCGCTCTCAGACCAGCACGAACTGCATCAGGTCGCTTTCCAGGAACACGAAGTGCGGATCGAAGCCCCGACCGGCAAAGGCATCTGCGGCTTCCTTCGACGACACGAGCACGGCGGTGGACGCCGGTGCGCTCTCGCCAGTATCCGCCGTCACCTCGATACGGTCAGCCAGGCCGAGCTTGCGCAGCACTTCACCGATCGCCTGCGGGTCATCGGCATCGCTCAGGATCAGGCGCTCGATCTCGGGTATGGAACTGACCTTGTAGGCCAGCGTCTGCAGGCCGACCATTACCGGGAACTGCGCGCGCAATTCCGCAACGCTGGGATGGTCGCCGAAACCGGCAATGGCCATGCGCGTGTAGAGTTCATAGGCCCGCACATAGTCGTTGCGCGCCACCCAGAAGCGCACCGCGACCGACATGCGCAGGGCGGTGAAGATGTGGCACATGCGGTCGTAGAGCGCGCGCGCTTCCTCGTCGTCGCTCAGCTTGCCGCGGCTGACGCCGAAATTGAGGAAGTATTCGAGGCCGCCGCGATACATGTCCCACGAGGTCATCACGTCCTCGTTGCCCGCCTGCTCGCGGTTGGGCGCAACCTTGGACACGGTGACCGACCGGTAGAACGGGTCCTTGAGGAACGTCACGGCCCCCTGATCGAGGAAGTGGGCGAGATAGACGAAGGGCCAGAAGCAGAAGAAGCGCGGCACGAAGGACGAGCGCACGCTCGACATGCGGTAGATCGCGATTTCCGGGAAGATGTGCTTCTGGAAGATGAATTCGAAGACGCCCAGGAAGTCCTGCCGTTCGAATTTCACATCCGCATCCACCTCGTAGAACTTGCGGTGATCGACGCCCTGAACCTCGTCGTAGAGATACCACGGCGCATGGCAGGCGCTGACGTCCTGGTTGGCGTCGAGGTAGGCGATCACTTCCCTGATCCGCGGCAGGATCAGCAGGTCGTCGTCGCCCTGATAGATCATGTACTCGCCCGAGGCGTGCTGGATCGCGTTGGTGAGGTTGGGGCCCGGACCGGCGTTTTCCGGCATGCGCAGATAGGTGATCGGCAGGCCCTTATCGATGAATCCCTGCACGACTTCCTGCGTGTTGTCGCTGGAGGCGTTGTCCGAGATCACGATCTCGTGGGCAAAATCGAAGTCCGCTTCCGCAAGACATGTCAGCGCCGTTCGCAGGTACTCCGCCCGGTTGTAGGTCGGAATGCAGATGCTGAGTTTCGTGTCGGTCACAGGACCACCTCGTTGCTGAAATCGGGATAGTGGGCATCGCGCGTGCCGATGATCTCGGGCGCGAAGGGCCAGGCGATGGCGAAGGCGGGATCGTCCCAGCGCACGCCGCGAGCCAGAGCCGGGGCGTAAGTCTCGGACATCTGGTAAAACAGCTCGCAGTGGTCCTCAAGCGTGAGGAACCCATGGGCACAGCCGGCGGGGATGTAGAAGGCGTTGTGCCGGGCGGCATCGAGTTCGACTGCAGCCCACTTCAGATAGCTGGGAGAATCCGGCCGCAGGTCGAGCGCGACATCGAACACGCGCCCGCGCGTTGCCCGCACCAGTTTGGCTTCCGCCCTGGGGGCGATCTGGAAATGCAGGCCCCGCAGCGTGCCGCGCCTGGCATTGGTCGAGACGTTGCATTGCGGATAGATACTGGCGAGTCCCTGCACCGCGAACGTCTCCGCGCAGAAGGTGCGGGCGAAAGCCCCGCGCTCGTCTTCGAGCATCTCGGGTTCGACGATAAAAGCCCCGGCAACATCGGTTGCGACGAATTTCACGCCAGCACCGTCAGTTCCGGGATGGCGACCACGAACTGCCCGCCCCATTCGCGCACCTCGGCCATGGTCGCCATGACTTCCTCGCGGATGTTCCACGGCAGGATCAGGACATAGTCGGGCCGCGTCTCGGCTAGCGTTTCAGGCGGCAGGATGGGAAGGTGGCTGCCGGGCAGGAAGTGGCCCTGCTTCGCCGGGTTGCGGTCGACCACATAGGCGATCCGGTCCGGGCCGACGCCGCAGAAGTTGAGCAGCGTATTGCCCTTGGCCGCCGCGCCATACGCGGCGACCGTCTTGCCGTCGCGTACGGCCTCATCGAGGAATGCCAGCAACCCTTCGCGCACCGGCGCCACGCGGCTCTGAAATGCGGCGTAGGTCTCGATCCGGTCGAACCCGGCGGCCTTCTCATCCTCGCGCACTGTGGCGAGACCATGGCCGGTTTCGTGCGCCTCGGACGCGGTTGGGCAGGCCAGCACCCGCAGGCTCCCGCCATGGGTGGGCAGTTCCTCGACATCGAAGACCTTCAGGCCGTGCGCTGCGAAGACCGTCTCCACCGCCAGCAGCGAAAGATAGTAGAAGTGCTCGTGATAGACGGTATCGAACTGAACCCCCTCGATCAGTCGCAGGAGGTGTGGAAACTCGACGCTGACGATACCGTCGGGCTTGAGCGCGGCTGCAAGGCCGCCGACGAAGTCGTTGATGTCGGGCACGTGGGCCAGCACGTTGTTGCCGATGACCATGTCCGCCGCGAGGCCCCGGCTCACCAGATCGCGCGCCGTTTCCTTGCCGAAGAAGCGCGCCTCGGTCGGCACGCCGATCTGCCGGGCGGCCTCGGCGACGTTCTCGGCGGGTTCGATCCCGAGTGCAGGCACGCCCGCTGCGACGAAGTGCTTGAGCAGGTAGCCGTCGTTGCTGGCCACCTCGATGACCTGCGAGGTTTCGGCCAGCCCGAAGCGTTGACGGGCTATCTCGGTAAAGCGCCGCGCGTGCTCCACCCAGCTGTCGCTGTAGGAGGAGAAATAGGCGTAGTGGCTGAAGATGTCCTCGGGCGGCACGAAGCTGTCCGCCTGCACCAGCCAGCACTGCGAACAGACGAACGCGCGCAGCGGATAGGCCGGTTCGGGCTGCGCGAGCTGCGCTTCGGTGAGGTAGGCATTGGCGAGCGGCGTTTCGCCGAGGTCGACGAAAGGCTGCTCCACCGGCGCGCCGCAGAACCGGCAGGGGCGCGTGCTCATGCCATCAGGTCCTCGTAAGCCGCGATCTGCCGCAGCGTGAATTCGCGCATGTCCGCTCCCCGGCGATGGGCGTCGTACCAAGCGACCGTCCAGTCGACGGTCTGCCCCCGGTCGAGACAGGGACGCCATCCCAGAACGGTCCCTGCACGCGCGGAGTTAAGCATAAGGAACGGCGCTTCGCCGGCCCAGGAGCCCGGTGCCTGCCTCCAGCTTCGTTCCAGACCGAACCCCCGGCCCAGTTGGTCGGCCAGTTCGGCGACGGTCGCGAAGTCCTGCGCATCGGGGCCGAAGTTCAGCGCATCGGGCAAGCCGACCCCGGCGCCCTCGGTCAGTGCGCGGGCATAGGTAAGATAGCCGCCGAGCGGTTCCAGTACGTGCTGCCACGGGCGGACGGCTTCGGGATAGCGCAGCATGACCGGCTCTCCCTTTTCCAACGCGCGGATGAAATCGGGGACCAGACGGTCCTCGGCCCAGTCACCGCCCCCGATGACATTACCGGCGCGTGCGGTCGCCAGCTTTACACCGTTCTCGCGCAGGAAGCTCTTCGCGTAGCTTTGGCACACCAGTTCGGTGCAGGCCTTCGAACTGCTGTAGGGATCGCTGCCCCCCAGCGGATCGCTTTCCACGAAGGCCTTGGGTTGGCCGTCGTTGGCATAGACCTTGTCAGAGGTCACCACGAGCACGGTGCGCACCGAGGGCGTGCTGCGCACGGCATCGAGCAGGTTCACCGTGCCCATGACATTGGTGGCGTAGGTGCCGGCGGGATCGGCATACGAGGGCCGCACCAGCGCCTGTGCCGCCATGTGGATGACAATTTCCGGCTCGGCTTCGCGCATCAATCGGGAAAGCGCAGCGGCGTCGCGGATGTCGGCGGTATGGTGTTCGCCCCTCCAGGGCCCGGCCATCGCATAGAGCGATGGTGAGGATGCCGGTGCCAGTGCTACCGCCGATACCTGCGCGCCCAGCTGTTCGAGCCAGAGGCTCAGCCAGGCCCCCTTGAAGCCGGTTTGCCCCGTGACGAAAACCCGTCGGCCCTGCCAGAACTGGTTCAGCCCCATACCTTCCAGGGCGCCTTGCCGGAGTTCCACAGTTCCTCGAACTGCATCTTTTCGCGCAGCGTATCCATCGGTTGCCAGAACCCGTCATGCTCGAAGGCCGCAAGCTGTCCGGCAGCGCAGAGCTTTTCCAGCGGCTCGCGCTCCCACACCGTTGCATCGCCCTCGATCAGATCGATGACCGAGCGGTTGAGCACGAAGAATCCGCCATTGATGCGCTGATTGCCGATGCTCGGCTTCTCGACGAACGAGGTCACGCGACCGTTCTCGATATTGGCGGCGCCGAAGCGGCCCGGCGGCACGACCGCGCACATTGTTGCGTCGAGTCCATGGTCGCGGTGAAAGGCGATCTCGGCGGTGATGTCGATATCGCCCAGCCCGTCGCCGTAGGTCATGCAGAACGGCTCGTCGGGATCGAGATAGGGCGCCACGCGGCGCAGGCGCCCGCCGGTCATCGACTGGATGCCGGTGTCGACCACGGTCACCCGCCAGTTCACCTGTTCGGCACTGTGATGCTCGATCGTACCGTTGGACAGGTCCACCGTGATGTCGTTGTGGTGGATGAACAGGTTGGTGAAGTATTCCTTGATCATGTAGCCCTTGTAGCCGGCGCACACGATGAATTCGGTGATGCCGTGATGGGCGTAGATGTTCATGATGTGCCAGAGCATCGGCTTTTCGCCGATCTCGATCAGCGGCTTGGGGCGGGCGATCGTCTCTTCCGATAGGCGCGACCCGAAGCCACCGGCCAGAATTACGGCTTTCATGAGAGGCGCCCCGTTCCCCGTATTCGTGCGAGTGCTGCTGCAGGCTGCATCTCGGAAATACCCTCTGTTTTCGTTCTGTTATCGACCGGACGGCTTTCCCCTGGCCGTTCCGGCAACAGGAACGGGGGAAGGTATAGGCGTAACGAATCGCACTAAGCAACCCGTGATCGCGGCTTTGCGCGCGGGATTCCGGATCGGTGGCCATACGAAAAAGGTCCCTCCCGGACGGCGCCGGGAAGGACAGTGTCAGCCGCCCAGGGTGGGGGCGTCTCGAGCGAAACGGAAAAGACCGGAGCGGCATTGGAAAGGCGCGGATAGGGCCGCTCCGGCCATGCAGTCGCATCGACCGCATTCAGGGGGCGGCAGGGGGCCGCCAATCGGTGAGGTTTTGCGGATCAGTCGCGTGGAATGACCCAGCGGATCGTTCCGGCATAGCTGCCGGCGACCTGGTTGCCGCTGGCGTCGGTCGCGGGTTCGAACCGGGCGCGGCGCGACACGTTGCGGCAGGTGGCATCGTCGAGACCGGTATAGCCGCTGGACTTGACGATGGTGCAGTCGCTGATCCGGCCGTTTGCATCGATGGCGAGGCGGAAGCGTACGGTTCCGGTATGCCCGGCGCGCAGATCACGTGTCGGATAATCGTCGGTGCTCACCCATCCGGCAATCGCGCCCTTGGGCTTTGCCGCCTTGGGGGCAAACTGCGGCGGCGGATCGCTCGGGGCGACCGGCGGAACGAAGGTAAAATCGGTCAGGTCGGTGACGTCGACCGGGGGCTGGAAGGTCGGTGTGATTTCCACCGGCGGCAACATTCGCGGCTCGGGCGGCGTGATGAAGGTCTGCTGCGGGACTTGCGTTTGCGGCTGCACCGTCGGCTTGTCGACGGGCTCGGGCGGAAGCGGCGGTGGTGGTGGCAGGGCTATCTGCACCCCGCCGGTGCGATGTTCCGGCTCGCTCTCGATGAAGTTGACCGCCAGGCCGTGCACCAGGGCCACGGCCAGTCCAACCTGGATAAGTGCGACCGTACCTCCGGTCAGGGCCTTTCGGCCACCTGTATTCCCATCGACATAGGACATGGGCTTCCTCTCCATATGTTGGCCGTATCCCTGCGTTCTGTCGCAGGCCCGGCTCGGTTCATGGGTGGAAGCGTAACATAATCAATTTGGTTGGGAATTGTTTTTTACTAAGGAAAACAAGCATATAAAACAGCACTGCTATAATAACTGTGCTTATTATTTGCGGGAATCGCCAAGTTCTGTGGGCCGCAGTCAAGTCGCTGAATCGGGGCTGAATGAAATTCAGCGCGCGCCGGCCAGGGCTTTCTGGCGCCGGCGCTGCACGGAACTGCCCAGACCGATCGCCTCGCGGTACTTGGCGACAGTACGGCGGGCGAGTTCGAAGCCCTTTTCCTTGAGCAGTTCGACCAGAGCATCGTCGGACAGGATGGCCTTGGGATCTTCGGCGTCGATGAGCTGCTTGATTGCCGCCTTCACCGCTTCGGCCGATGCCCCGCCTTCGCCGCCCGCCGATGCCACGCCCGAACTGAAGAAGTACTTGAGCTCGTAGGTGCCGCGCGGGCAATTGAGGAACTTGTTCGAGGTCACGCGGCTGACGGTCGATTCATGCATGCCGATGGCCTCGGCCACGGCACGCAGGGTCAGCGGCTTGAGCTGCGAGACGCCATGCCGGAAGAACCCGTCCTGCTGCTTCACCAGTTCGGTAGCAACCTTGAGGATCGTGCGCTGGCGCTGGTCGAGCGCCTTGATCAGCCAGTTGGCGTCGGCCAGCTTGTCCGACAGCCAGGCGCGCGAGGACTTGTCGTCGCAGGTGCCCTTGAGTTCGACGTAATAGCCGCGATTGACGATGAGGCGGGGCAGGGTGGCCTGATTGAGCGCGATGTCCCATCCGCCGTCGGCGCGCGGCGTAATGAGAATGTCCGGCGTGACGGCGCCGCTGGGCTCGCCGCCGAAGCGCATGCCCGGCTTGGGATCGTATCCGCGCAGTTCGGCCAGCATGTCGGCGAAGTCCTCGTCGTCGACGGCGCACATGCGCTTGAGGCGCGGAAGCTCGCCGCGCGCCACGAGATCGAGGTTCTCGATCAGCTTGGCCATGCACGGATCGTAGCGATCCGCTTCCCTGGCCTGCAGCGCGATACATTCAGACAGCGTGCGCGCGCCGACCCCGGTGGGATCGAGCGACTGAACCACCGCGAGCCCTTCCTCGGCCTCTTCCGGCTCGATGCCCAGATCGGCCGCGATTTCGCCGAGCGTCGCCGGGAGATACCCCGCATCGTCGAGCTGGCCGATGATGTAGCGGGCAACGCCGGCCAGGCGCAGATCGTCGGTCACCGCGCCGACCTGCGCTTCGAGATGTTCGGTCAGCGTTTCGCCGCCGCTCGCGCGTTCGTCGATGCCGGGGCCGTCCTCGCCGGCCGGGCCGCGCAGGTCCGATCCCCAGCTCGCATCGTCGAGCCCGCGCTGTCCGTCCCCGGTATCCCGGTCGCGGTCGATCGAGCCGGCGTCGATGTCGAGAGGCCGGTCGTCCGCCCCGCGCCCTTCGCCGATCAGCTGGTCGACCGAGGAGCTTTCCAGATTTGTGCGGCGCGCCTCTTCGGGCATCTCCACGGTTTCGGAAACGGGCTCGGGCGCGCGTTCGCCAACGTCCAGCAGCGGATTGGCCTCCAGCGATTCCCCGATGAAGGTCTCGATCTCGAGATTGGACAGTGCCAGCAGCTTGATCGCCTGCTGCAACTGCGGCGTCATCACCAGCGACTGGCTCTGCCTGAGGTCTAGACGGGGACCCAGCGCCATTGATCAGGCCCGCTTCAGAAAGAAGCCCTTCGACAAGCTCAGGGCGAGCGGAGAAGACGACGTAAGGCTGACTTCCGTTCGTCCTGAGCTTGTCGAAGGACGCACACCCCGAGCTGCCGACCTCACAACGTGAAACCCTCGCCCAGATAGAGACGACGTACGTTTTCGTCGGCAACCAGCGCTTCGGGGCTGCCCGCGAAGAGCACCTGGCCGCCGTAGATGATGCAGGCGCGGTCGACGATATCGAGCGTCTCGCGCACGTTGTGGTCGGTGATGAGCACGCCGATGCCGCGCGTCTTGAGATCGCGCACGAGATCGCGGATGTCCGCGATCGAAAGCGGATCGATGCCGGCGAAGGGCTCGTCGAGCAGCATGATTGACGGGTTGGCGGCCAGCGCGCGGGCAATCTCGCAGCGGCGGCGCTCACCGCCGGACAGCGCCATTGCCGGGCTTGAACGCAGCCGGGTAAGGCCGAATTCGTCGAGCAGGCGTTCGAGTTCCTGTTCGCGTACGTCCTTGTCCGGCTCGTTGAGTTCGAGCACCGCGCCGATGTTCTGTTCGACCGTCATGCCGCGAAAGATCGAGGTCTCCTGCGGCAGGTAGCCCAGCCCCAGGATCGCGCGGCGGTACATCGGCAGGCTGGTGACGTCGATGCCGTCCATGAGGATGCGGCCCGAGTCCGGCCGCACCAGACCCATGATCGAATAGAAGCAGGTCGTCTTGCCGGCGCCGTTGGGGCCGAGCAGGCCGAGCACTTCGCCCTTGGCCACGGACAGCGAGATGTCGGACAGCACCGTGCGCTTGTCGTAGCTCTTGGCAATGGAGATGACTTCCAGCCCGCCGCGCTCTGCCAAGAGCGACGCAGCAGCGGCAGCATCGCCGTGCACCTGTTCCTGCGAAAGATCAGTCGTTTCCGTCATTCCTGCAAGGAATACGCAGCCTTCAGGGCGACGGCAACCCAGCATTTCCGCTTGACCGGTCTGATTGGCAGGTTTCGTGCATGACTCGCGGACAATCGCGCTCCGCCGATCTTCGCACTTGCAAAAATCAGAAGTGAACTTGATCTTAACGCATTTAAGTGGTTCACTCGTGCATCGGTCGAGGGAGAGTCGCCTGATGAACAATGGAACGAGCCACGCCACGATGACCCAGGCTTCTACGCTGCACAAGCAGGAAATCACGGTTGCCGACTGGCGACGCAAGATGAGCGACCACATCGCTTATGCCCTGCTGGTCTACACGGCCCTGCAGATCTTCGTCACGGTGGGTGCCCTGAAAGCAGGTGGCGGTTCCCTGCTTCCCTATCTTGCGCTGGTCATCCTCGTCATCGCCATCATTCCGGCCTGCCGCCGGTTCGAATCCCGCTGGAACAAGCTGACGGACGAACAGGCGCACGACCCGGCGCTTGCACCCTACTACCGGCGCGACCGGATGCTGCTCTGGGCGCTTGCCATCGGCCTTCCCTTTGCGCTGACCGCGCTGTTCAAGGGCCTTGCTCTCGCTTTCACCTGACCTGATGCGCTAGCAACTCGCATTTGCCCTTAGCCGCCTCGGCGACTAGGGCGAATGTGCGCACGGATGCCGTGCGCCCGTGAGAGGAGTTGCAGTTCACATGCTCAGTCCGGAACAGGCCAAAGACCGCGCGCAGGATCTCGTCGATCGCGCGCGCAAAGCCGGTGCCGACACCGCCGACGCCGTTTACGGCGCCAATGCCTCCGAAGGCATCCAGATCCGGCTGGGCAATCTCGAAGACGTCGAGCGCTCCGAAAGCGAGCACATCGCCCTGCGCGTGTTCCTCGGCCATCGCTCCGCCAGCATCGGCTCTTCCGATCTTTCGCCCGCCGCGCTCGATGAACTGGCCGATCGGGCCATCGCCATGGCCCGCGCCGCGCCGGAAGACCGTTATTCGGGCCTTGCTCCCGAAGAGCTGCTGACGCACGGCCCCTACCCGGAACTCGACCTGATCGAGACCTACGAGCCGAGCCCGCATACCTTGCGCGCGATGGCCGAAGAAGCCGAAGAGGCGGCGCGCGCGGTCGAGGGGATCACCAATTCCGACGGCGCCTCGGCGAGTGCCGGCTCGGGCGTCTTCGCGCTCGCCACCAGCCATGGCTTCGCCGGTGGCTATGCCTCGACCCACCATTCGATCAGTGTTTCCGTCGTCGGCGGCGAAGGGGCGGGCAAGCAGCGCGATAATGCCTGGCGCACTGCGCATCACGCCAGCGACCTGCCGTCCCCCGCCGAGATCGGCAAGCTGGCCGGCGAACGTACGATTGCCCGGCTCGGCTCGGCGCGTGCGAAGAGCGACCCGATGCCGGTCGTGTTCGATCCGCGCGTGGCCGGCACGCTGCTGGGCCATCTCATCGGGGCTATGTCCGGCAGTGCGATCGCCCGCCGGTCGAGCTTCCTGCTCGACAAGCTCGAAGAACAGATCTTCGCGCCGGGGATCGCGGTGGTGGAACGCCCGCACACCCCGCGCGGCCTGCGCTCGCGCCCGTTCGACGGCGAAGGCTTGCCGACCGTCGAGCGCAATCTCGTCGAGGATGGCCGCATCACCGGCTGGCTGCTCGAGTCGGCCTCGGCTCGTCAGCTTGGCTTGCAGCCGACCGGTCACGCCGCGCGCAACGGCGGCGGAGCGCCGAGCGTTTCGGTGGGTAATGTCCATCTTGCGGCAGGGGCTCTGTCCCCCGCCGAGCTGATGGCGGACATCAAGGACGGGGTCTATGTGACCGAGCTGATCGGGCAGGGCGTGAACGGCGTCACCGGCGACTACAGCCGTGGCGCGACCGGCTTTCGCATCGTCAACGGCGAACTGGCGGGGCCGATCTCGGAATTCACAGTCGCCGGCAACCTGCTCTCGATGTTCGCGAAGCTGACGCCTGCCAGCGATCTGGAATGGTACCGCGCGATCAACGTGCCGACGGTTCGCGTCGACGGCATGACCGTCGCCGGGGACTGAGGTCTACTGCGAGCCTTCGTTGCGGCGCGCATAGCCCTCGGCCATCAGCTTGCCGAGTTCGGGCCGGTTCGCCGTCTGCAGGTGGCGGGCGCTTTCGACTTCGATGTATTCGTCGATGGGCAATGTCTCGGCGGAGACGCAGTTGGCCTTCATCAGCCGCAGCGCCAGCGGATCGCGCGCGGCGAGCTGTTCGGCGAGTGCCATAGTCTCGCTGTGCAGCGCATCGGGTTCATAGAGGCGATTGACCAGACCCATGGCATGCGCTTCCTCGCCGCCGAAGCGGTCGGGGAAGAACAGCAGTTCGCGGGCCTTTGCGCCGCCGACAAGGCGGTCGAGGCTCCACGCCAGCCCCATGTCGCCGGATACGCCGACATTGAGAAAGGCCGTCGAAAACCGCGCCCGCGCGGTGGCGAAACGCAAATCGCAGGCCGTCGCCCAGCCCATGCCCGCCCCGGCGCAACCGCCATCGATGGCGGCAAGCGTGACCTGCGGCATCGTATGGAGCAGCGTGGAGGCGTGGTAGATCGCGCCCATGTCCGCTTGCGCGCCTGCACCGGATACCGGAGCATTGTCCTCGGGCGTGGAGGCGATATCCGCGCCCACGCAGAAGTCGTTGCCGGCGCCGCGCAGCACGAGCACGCGCGCATCGCTTGCAGCCACATCGCGAACCGCCTCGTAGACCGCGACGCACATGCCCACCGTCACGCCGTTGCGCCGCTCCGGGCGGTTGAGCGTGACGAGGGCAACGGCGCCGTGCCGCTCGACGAGGACGGTCGGCGCGCCGCTCATTGCGGGTTGGACCAGACCGGCGCGCGCTTCTCGAACAGCGCCTTGCCGCCTTCGCGCGCATCGGGGCCGGTGAACATGGCGCGCACTTCGGGAAGCGCGAACATCTTCTTGTTCGAGGCTTCCATGCCGAGATCGTAGTACGACTGCATCACCGCCTTGGTCGCGATGATCGAAGCCGGCGAGCAAGACGCGATCTCCTCCGCCCAGCGCCGCGCGCAGTCCATGAGCTCGCCATCGGGCACGACTTCGGCGACCATACCCCAGTCGTGCGCCTGCGCTGCAGGCACCTTGCGTGCGGTGAGCAGCATGGCATGCGCGCGCTTGGGCCCGAGCTCCTGCACAATGCGCTGGATACCGCCGCCAAGTGCCGCGAGGCCGACTTTCGGTTCGGTCAGGCCGAAGCTCGCGCTCTCCGCCGCGACGATGACATCGCAGGCCAGCGCCGCCTCGAACCCGCCGCCCATGGCAAAGCCGTTGACTGCCGCGATCACCGGCTTGCGGCGATTGAAGCGCCACACCAGCCCGGCAAACCCGGTCTCCGGCACCGGCATGCCGTTGAAGGCGCGCGGATCGGCCTTGTCGAAGGGCGTGCGCAGATCGGCGCCGGCGGAAAAGGCCTTGTCGCCCGCTCCGGTCAGGATCGCGACCCACAGGTTCGGATCGGCCTCGTAGGCATCGAACACTTCGCCCAGTTCGAAATTCGCCTCGCCATGAAGCGCATTGCGCATTTCCGGCCGATCGATGGTCACGGTCATCACGTGGCCTTCGGTCTCGACCTTGCAGAACCGGGTTTCCATGCGCGTATCTCCTCTCGTTGGTCTGCTGCCTGTTGAAACCTGCGCGGCCAAGGATCAAGATCGGCAGACGATGAGACAAGTGTCTAGCATTCTTTCCTTCGAAACTCCGGGGCGCAGCCTGACCGATATCACGCGAGCGATGGCGGACTGGCAGGAGGAGGCCGGCATTTCCGAAGGGCTGCTCACGCTGCTGTGCCGGCATACTTCTGCCTCGCTGCTGATTCAGGAAAACGCCGCGCGGGAAGTGCGGGGGGACCTGCTGGCATGGCTGGACCGGCTGGCTCCCGAGGGTCCGCACTATGCGCATGACGACGAGGGACCGGACGACATGCCGGCCCACCTCAAGGCCACGCTCACCGGCGTGAACCTGCAGATCCCGGTGATCGGCGGCCGCATGGCGCTCGGCACCTGGCAGGGGATTTACCTTGCCGAGCACCGCGCGATGCCGCACCGTCGGCAGATCGCCGTCCACGTTTTCGGCGAATAGAAAACCGGGAAGCCTCGCGCTGTAACCGCCGGCGGTCCCGCAACGAATAACGGGAGAGAAGGAGCGGATATGGAGGTGACAAATGCGGAATTCGATCCGGGCTTCGACATCGACGCGCGCGAGGCGCACGTGGTGGGAGAGAAGCCGCGCATCGATCCGGTGGCGCAGGAAGACATTGATCCGGCCTCGCGCCAGCTCGTCGACGAGATCCGCGCCAGTGCCGGTGCACCGCCGGTCGAGGAGGTGCCCGAATACATGCGTACCGTCCTCAAGCACCCCGAGATATTCCGCTGCCAGATGGAAATGGGCACCGTCCTGTTCCAGGGGCGCATTCCCGCGAAGGAACGCGAACTGGCGATCCTGCGCATCGGCTGGTTGTGCCGCGCGCCCTACGAGTGGGGCCAGCACGTCAACATCGCCTACCGCATCGGGCTCGATCGCGACCTGATCGAGCGCGCGCGGATCGGCTCGTCAGCGCCGGGCTGGACCGCCCACCAAGCCGCGATCCTGCGCGGCGTCGAAGAACTGCTCGAATACAAGGCGCTGTCCAACGAAACCTGGGACGTTCTGGCCAGGAACTGGGACGAGGCGCAGCTGATCGAATTTCCGATGATGGTCGGCCAGTACGTCGCCACCGCATTCGTCCAGAACACGCTGCGCATCCGGCTCGAGGACGGCAATCCGGGGCTCGCCCACGCATGAGCACGCCCGCAGGTCACGGCACCTCCGCCCGGGGCGGGGATCTCGTGAAGCGCCACCGCCTCTCGACGCGGGTGTGGCACTGGATCAATGCCGTGACCCTGCTGGTCATGCTGATGAGCGGGTTGATGATCTTCAACGCGCACCCGCGTCTCTACTGGGGCGAGTACGGGGCGAACTACGACCCCGCCTGGCTCAAGATCAGTTCGGCGCGCGCCGGCGGCCGGGAGTTCGGCTATCTCCAGATCGCGAACACGCGGTTCGAGACGACCGGCGTGCTCGGGCTCTGGGAAGACCCGGAGGGCCGCACCCAGCGCCGCGCCTTTCCCCACTGGGCGACGATCCCCTCGCGCTACAGCCTTGCGGCAGCGCGGATCTGGCATCTGGCTTTTGCCTGGGTGCTGGCCGGAGGGCTCGCGCTCTACCTCGCATGGTCGCTGCTCAACGGTCACCTGCGGCGCGACATCCACATCACCCGGCGTGAGTGGAAGCTTGCGCACATCTGGCACGACGTGAAGCAGCACGCGCGCTTGCGCTTTCCCACCGGCCTAGCGGCGCTGCGCTACAACGTGCTGCAGAAGCTGTCCTATGCCGGTGTGTTCTTCGTGCTGCTGCCTTTGATCATCCTCACCGGTCTCGCCATGTCGCCGGGCACCGATGCCTGGCTGCCGCTGGCGACGCAGATCTTCGGCGGGCGGCAGTCTGCACGCTCGGTCCACTTCATCTGCGCATTCCTGCTGGTGCTGTTCTTCCTCGTCCACGTGGTGATGGTGGTGCTGGCCGGCCCGTTCAACGAAGTGCGCTCGATGATCACCGGCCGCTATCGCCTGTCGCCTGAAAAGGCAGGCACCCCGGAGGAGCAACTATGAGCCGCCTGATTCTCTCGCGCCGTCATCTGATCCGGGCCGGGGCGGTCGGCGCCGGAGGCTTGCTGCTGTCCGGTTGCGACAAGCTGTTCGAGAACCGGACCTTCCGTGAGACACTCGAAAGCGCCGAGGACCTGCATCAGGCCACCCAGCGCACGCTGGGCCGCGATGCTCTCGCACGCGAATTCTCCAGGGCGGACATGTCGCCGATCTTCCGCGCCAACGGCAGCCGCGAAGTCGCCGATGCGGTCTATCAGCGACACTTACAGCAGGAGTTCGCGCAATGGTCGCTGCGGGTCGATGGGCTGGTGGAACGCCCGCTCGACCTGCCACTCTCGATGCTCAAGGGCTTCCGTCAGCGCACGCAGATCACCCGGCACGATTGCGTCGAGGGCTGGAGCGCGATCGGCCAGTGGACCGGGCCGCAGCTCGGCCCGCTGCTCGATCTTGCCCGGCTCAAGCCGGAGGCGAGCTATATCGTCTTCCACTGCGCAGACCTTTACAATGGGAGGCCTTATTACGAGTCCATCGATCTCGTGGATGCCTACCACCCGCAGACGATCCTGGCCTGGGCGATGAACGGCAAGCCGCTCGAACAGGCCCACGGCGCCCCCCTGCGGCTGCGGGTCGAACGCCAGCTCGGCTACAAGCACGCCAAGTTCGTCACCCGCGTCGAAGCTGTCGCGTCGCTCGACGGCATCCATGGCGGCAAGGGAGGGTACTGGGAGGATAACGGCGCCTATGCCTGGTATGCCGGGATCTGATCGGCGCCAAAGGCATATCCCTTCCCCAAATTTGATCCAGCGCAAGGAAATGATCCACTCCATCTCGCTATGAGAACGCTGTTCTCGGACGCAAAGACGCGAATCGGGAAAGGGATTCGATAAGAGAGGATCAGGTAATGGACAGTGCATTCTGGGATGGACTGCTGGCGAGTTACCAGTGGCAGTTGTCGCTCTACACCGCGCTCGGCATCATGGCCGTGACGGTTCTGGGCAAACTGGCCCTGCGGATGGTGCCGACCGTTCGCGAGGCGGGAAAGCTCAATGAGGAAACCTACCGCAAGAAGATGGAAAACCCGCGCTATGCGGCGAACCAGCGCTGGAACCGCAAGTGGGGCCTGTTCTTCTGGGTGGTGATCTTCGCGGGCATCCTGCCGTTCACCCTGACTGCCGAGCCGCAGCCGGTGTGGCAGGTCCTGCTGGACTGCTTCGTGATCCTGATGGTCTATGACTTCTTCTACTATCTGGTGCACCGCTTCCTGTTCCACGATGCCGGTTTCCTGGGCGGTCCGCTGATCTGGGTCCACGCCGTCCACCACCGTCAGCACAACCCGTGCCGCGAGGATTCGAGCTACATCCACCCGATCGAGGTCGCGATGGGGCTGGGGCTCTATGTCGCCTGCATCTTCGTGCTGTCGCGCTTCATGGGCAATTTCCATGTCGCCACGATCGTGATCACCTGGGTCGCCTTCTCGCAGATCAACCTGCACAACCACGATCTGTGGACGGCCGACCGCTTCCCCTTCAAGTACCTGAACACGATGTCGGTGATGCACCACAATCACCACGCGCGGTTCACCGGCGGCAACTTCGCCACGATCTCGCTGCTCTACGACTGGATGTTCGGGACGCTCGACTACGGCGCGGGCTACAAGGGCGCCGAGTACACGCCCAAGCCCAAGAAGGCACCGGAAAGCGCGGGAACGGCCTGACCCACGCAAAAGCACGCAAGAGAAAACCCGGGGCATTGCGCCCCGGGTTTTTCATTGTCTGGCGGTCCTGTGCCGAGGCTGGGCCCCGGCTTCAGGCGTCCAGCTTGCGGCCCAGCTTCACGAAGAACCAGATGAAGGGCGGCACCATGATCGTCGACAGGACGAGCTTGGAAATGATCTGGCCTTCCATGATCGAGATCAGCGGCAGATCCTGTCCTGCGAACGAGATGGTGATGAACAGGACGGTGTCGATCGTCTGTGAGAGCATGCTGGCGATCCAGGCGCGGACCAGCAGCATGCCGCTGCGTTCGTGGCCCAGCTTGTCGCCGGCGAGGCGCGAGAAGAGATAGACGTTGAGCGTCTGCGAAACGCCGTAGGATACGAGTCCGGCGAACTGCATGCGCGCGCCCTGGCCGAGCAGGCGGGCGAAGGCCTCCTGATCGTCCCAGAACGGCGCGGGCGGCACCATGTGGATGACGAAGGTCAGCAGCAGCATCGACACGATGAGCGGGATGAAACCGTAACGCACCAGCCGGTTGGCCGTGTCCTTGCCATGCAGTTCGGCCACTGCGCTCGACAGTACCACCAGCAGCAGAAACGCGAAGATCCCCGATTCGACAGCGAGGTCCCCCAGCAGCGGCCAGTGGCCCAGAGACGCGAGCTTGGTTCCCAGTACGCCTGCCAGCACGACAAGGCCGCCGTAGAGCAGCGAGAAGACGAACAGGGAGCGGGAGATGAAAGGCGCCGGGCTGGGCGCGGAAGCGGCGGGGTGGTCCATGACCGTCCTCTAACGACCTGAAGACAATTGGACTAGCCGTCTCGCGCTCTGGCCGATAGGTTCTCCCGATTCCTCCCTCGCATTTCACGAAAGATCCGCGCCTCGATGCATGTCGTCTACAGCCTGCTGGGCATCGCTCTCATCATGACGGCGGCATTCCTGCTTTCTACAGACCGCAAGGCGATCCGCCTGCGCGTCGTCGGTGCGGCCTTTGCGCTGCAGGCAGGTTTTGCCGCGCTCGTGCTCTATGTTCCCTTCGGCAACCGCATGCTGCGCGGTGCTGCTTCCGGCGTGGAGAGCCTGCTGGGCTATGCCCATGCCGGTGTCGACTTCCTGTTCGGTCCGCTCGCTTCGCCCGAGATCGGTGGCACCAGCTTCGCGATCGCGGCGCTGCCGGTGATCATCTTCTTCGCGTCGCTGATCTCGATCCTCTATTATCTGCGCATCATGCCGCTGGTGATCCGCTGGATCGGCGGTGCGCTGGAGAAGGTGACGGGGATCAGCAAGGTCGAGAGCCTGTGCGCGGCGTCGAACATCTTCGTGGGGCAGAGCGAGAGCCCGCTGGTGATCCGGCCCTATCTCGCCAATCTCAACCCCTCGCAGCTGTTCTGCGTGATGACGGTGGGCCTTGCCGGCGTGGCGGGAACGATCCTCGCCGCCTATGCCTCGATGGGTATCCGCATCGACTATCTTGTCGCAGCGGCGTTCATGTCGGCGCCGGGCGGCATCTTCATGGCGAAGATGATCATGCCCGATCCGCGCGGGCCGCATCCCGACGAAAGCAATGTGCACGAGGGCTATTCGCCGCCCGCCGGCATGGCTGCCGCTGCGCTCAACCGAGACGACGTGACGCATCAGCCCGGTGTGCATGTCGATGAACCCGAACCGGTCGAGCACGAGGAGGAAGAGCCTGCCAACATCATCATGGCGGCTTCGCAGGGCGCGCAGACCGGCGTGAAGCTCGCGGTGGCCGTCGGCGCCATGGTGCTTGCTTTCGTTGCGCTGATTGCCCTTGCCAACGGGATTGTCGGCTGGGCCGCGGGCCTGTTCGGGTTCGAGGGCGTCACGTTCCAGGCCCTGCTCGGCTATGTCTTCGCGCCGGTGTTCTTCCTGCTCGGCGCGCCCGACTGGAGCGAGGCGATGCACGCTGGCGGTTTGTTCGGCACCAAGATCGTGCTCAACGAGTTCGTCTCGTTCATCGAACTGGGGCAGGACAGCACGTTGTCTGCGCGCACCGTCGCCATCGTGACCTTCGCGTTGTGCGGATTCGCCAATTTCTCGTCGATCGCGATCCAGATGGCAGTGACGGGCGGGCTGGCGCCCAACCAGCGTCCGATCATCGCCAAGCTGGGTATTCGCGCGCTTGCCGCAGGCAGTCTGTCCAACCTGATGAGCGCGGCGCTGGCAGGGCTGTTCCTCAGCCTGACCTGAGGCCTTACTTGCCGCGCCCCGGCTCGACATCGCGCCCGGCCCAGGCGGCATAGCGCCGGGCTTCGGGGTTGGCGGCAATGCCGTCCTCAAGGGCGTAGAGCCGCACCTTGCGGTTGCTCGCTTCGTAGCGCGGCCAGCCGTCGCCCGGATCGCCGTGCTTCACGAAGCTGGCGACATGGGCGCGCATCCGCTTGCCGAGCGAAGCGCGGCGGCCGCTGTCCGGTCCGCCGCGGGCGAGCGCCATCTTGAGGCCGGTAAAGGGCCAGAACAGCGTCAGGTCGAGCCCGTGCGTGGCCCCGGCGATCGGGTGGGCATAGTCAAAACGATAGAACCAGGTCGGCTGGCGCGCGGCATGGCGCTCGGTGAAGTGGCGCGTGGGCATGACGAACGTAAGGTCCGATCCCAGCGCGATACGGCCTTTCTTGTTCCGCGGGTAAGCCGCCAGAATGCGCTCGGCGTGATCGGCGCCCAGCTGGTCGCGCAGCAGCGTTTCCAGATCCTCCCACTTGGAGGGCAGGATGTCGCCGGGCATGAGGTCGAAGAGCCGGATTTCGTCGCGCGTCGATCCGGCCAGCAAGGGGACGGGGGCGGTGTCCTGCGTCAGCGCGTCCTCGAACGTGGCCGGTAATACGTCTCCGTCGTACCAGGGCGCGGTGGGGATCGCGTTGGTCAGCTGGCCTCCCACGGCGACTTGCGCTTCCATCAGCTCGGCGATGTCCATGGTCTGCAGGCGGTTGAGGCTGCCCTGATCGAGTTGCAGCACTTCGGCAAATCGCCGTGCATCGCGCAGGCTGCGCTCGCGGTCGTGGACAAGGCTGACGGCACCTGATTGCATCACCGCGCCATGAAACAGGCCGCGCGCGAGCGGGCTCAGCATCAGCAGCGATACCGACATCGAACCGGCCGACTGACCGCAGATCGTCACCCGCGAGGGATCGCCGCCGAACGCCTCGATATTGTCGCGCACCCATTCCAGTGCAGCGATCTGGTCGCGCAGGCCGAGGTTCGACGGGACAGCCGGGATGCCGAGCGCTTCCGCGAAATTGACGAAGCCCAGCACGCCGACCCGGTAATTGATGGTGACGACGATGATCCCGCCTTCCGCGGCGAGCCGGGAAGCGTCGTAGGAATTGGCCCCGCCCGCCATGAAGGCGCCGCCGTGGATCCAGACCATGACCGGCAGAGGGCGGGTCGCCTCACTTTCGGGCCGGTAGACGTTGAGGTAGAGGCAGTCCTCGCCGTAGGTATCGCTTTCCAGCACATCGCGCCGGACCTTGCCGCCATATTGCTGCGGGCATTGCTTGCCGAAGCGGTCGCCCGGACGCAGGCCCTGCCACGGCTCTGCCGGCTGCGGTGCTTCGAAACGGCCGGCGCGGGCATAGGGAATACCCAGGAAGCGGGTCGTATCGGGCGCGGATAGTCCTGCCGTCCCCGCGATCTTCCCCGCACGCGTCTGGACAATCGGCTGCGTCATCGTCTTCTCTCCCCTGACAAGGACAATGCTAGCCGGAGAGCGCCGTGAAGCCAGAGGAATTCCGCGAAACCTATGGACCCATCGCTCTGGTGACAGGCGCCTCATCGGGCATCGGCCTGGCTTTCGCCGAGGAACTGGCCGCGCGCGGGTTCGATCTCGTGCTGGCGGCACGACGGACCGACCGGCTCGAGGCCCTGGCGCAGCGTCTGCTCAGTTCGTGCGGGGTGAAGACCCGTGTGATCGGGGCGGATCTCTCCGATCCCGATGCTCCCGCACGGCTGCTCGAAGAGACCGAGGGCAGCGACATCGGCCTCGTGGTCAGCAATGCCGGCTTCAACATCAAGGGCGCGTTCGAAAGCAAGGACGCCTCGGCCATGGCCAGGATGCTGACGGTCAATTGCCACGCGCCGATGCAGCTGGCCCATGGCTTCATTCCCCGTCTGAAAGCGCGCGGGCGCGGCGGTCTGCTGTTCACGGCTTCCGTCGAGGGGTTGATCGGCTGCCCTTATTCGACGGCCTATTCCGCCTCGAAGGCGTTGGTTGTCTCGCTGGGCGAGGGGCTCTGGGGCGAATTGCAGGGAACCGGCGTCGATGTGCTCACGCTGTGCCCGGGGGCAACCGAATCCGAAGCGACGGCCAACATGCCGAGCGCGGCCAACCTGCAAGCGGCGGCAGAGGTCGCCCGTCTGACGCTGGACAATCTGCGCGAGGGGCCGACTTTCGTGCCCCACCAGCACTATCGCGACATGTTCGAGGGGCTGCGGACGATGCCGCGCCGCGAGGCGCTGACGCGCATGGCGCAAAGCATGAAGGATCTGGCCTGATCTCCGGTTGGGGGCGGGTTGCGCCCCAGGGCTAAAGAAGGCACCATCCCGGCATTCTGGCGACAGGGAGGCAGGCCATGGACGATCTCGACCGCAAGCCCTCGAATCCGACATCGGGTTTCGAACTCAACAACCCGACCATCATCAGCCTGCTCTATCTCGCGTCCTTCGTCGTGGGGGTTACCGGGATCATCGGTGTCGTACTCGCTTTCGTGTGGCGGGGCGAACCGAAAGCGGCGTGGGAAGAATCGCACTACGAGTATCTGATCAACACCTTCTGGATCGGTCTCATCGGATCGATCGCCGGGGTGCTGCTGATGATCGTGCTGATCGGTTTCCTGCTGCTCGCGGCAACCGCAATTCTGGTGATCGTGCGCAGCGTGCTGTGTCTGATCAATGCCCAGAAGCATGCGCCCATGCCCAATCCGGGATCCTGGACCATCTGATCCGTTTCGGAAGCCAGGGTTCTGGCCGTCGGCTTCCATTCTGTGCGAAAGTGACCTCCGGCAAATGCCGAAGAACGCGGCTCTGCGCGTTAAAGATTGTAATCGCTATATAAAAGTGAAGTATAGTTTGTTGTATAACAAAACTAACTATTTCTTCAATTAAGATAGTATTTCTAGTTTATGGCTATTATTGCTGCCTTTTCGATGAAAAATTGTTAAACGCAAACGATATTGTCAACAATAACTGCGTTTTTAACTTGTTTTCGCTCCTGCTTTGCGTACCTGCTCGATCTGTGATTTGAACAGGATGGCTGGTGGAAAGCAGCAGCCTTGTCGGCGCCTTCCTCCCATCCCGAAATGACGCCCGTCCACGGTGCGGCCCCACGCTGTGCCGGCCGTCGCCCCTACACCCCCCCCAGGGGCGGCGGTTCGGCGGGCAGCAGGCAGGCAATACCGTTGCCGGCCATATCGTTTCCTCTTGGGGGGACGAGTTGGGATGATATGCAGATCCACTGCCTGCCTTTGACGTCTGTGGTTACGGCCATGCCTGCAGGGCAATCGCGGGAGCCTTGGCATGTCTTCTGAGGCGATTGCGCGACCGTTCGATTTCCAGCTCGCGCCCGAGCGGCTGTGGCAGGCGATCAACCCCTGGACCTGGAACGTGGATAGCGGGCCGGTCGGTCTCATCAACGTGAACATTGGCCAGACCCGGCATCCCGAAGTCGAACGCGCCATTCTCGACGAGGTCGGCAGCTATGGCCGGCAGATCGGGCATATCGGCGATGCCGTGGAAGTGCTGATCCGGCACCTCGATCCGCAAGAACTCAGCCGCGAAGAACAGGACGCGCTCGATGTCCTGAAGGGCGACCTGGCGCAGATCCGGGGGCTCAAGGCAAGGGAGATGGGCTCATGATGAGCGTTAGCTGGGCATTGGTCGTCATGGGCGCCATTGCCGCGTTTGTAATCGGCTGGATCGCCGGGCGCGGCAGCGTGGATATCCGCGCCGGCGCTGGCAGGCCCATGCGGACCTACGCCGATTTAGGCCCCGCGATCCGTGCAGAAATCGAATCCGCGGTGGCGGACGGGCACAAGATCGAAGCGATCAAGCTCATGCGCGATGCCACCGGCATGGGGCTGAAGGAAGCCAAGGACGCGGTGGAATCGATGGACGGCCGCTGCTTTGCCGGGGCTACATCGCCGCGAAGATCGCGATTCCCAGGTTGATCCACAGCGCCAGCATGAAGATGACGCCGAGGCTGAATGCCAGTCCGCGCGGCCCCGGGCTGTTGGATGTCATGTGCACCGTGCTCTGGACAAAGCGGCAAATCGCGAAGCCCCAGGCAAAGACCAGCGTCCACGTCCCCACCGAACCCAGCACGAACGCGGTAATGCAGCCAGCATAGAACAGCGTGGGCAGTTCGAACAGATTGTCCCAGTGGCGGGCGGCAGCCGTCGCCATTTCCGGTTCGGGCGTGCCGAGGTGGGCGCGGTAGAACGCGGGGTCCTGCCCGCCCTTTACCGCTGCGGCGCGCGCCGCGGCCATCTTGATGAAGGCAATGAACGTCAGCGCGACGACGATCAGCATCGGCACCAGAACGAGCGTCTGATTGGTAGCAGGCATGGCCAGATCTCCCCCTTTCGGCTTTGGGCAAGGATGCCCAAGCCGGAGGGAGCCCGCAAGCACTACTGCGGCGCCACGCGGATCATGCAGCATCGGTGATCGCGCCGGCCGGCTGCTCTGCCTATTGCGAGGTCGGCAACTCAACCGGAACCTTGGGTCCGGCCGGTTCTTCCGCCCATTCGGTGGATTGGGCCGCTGGCTGCGTGGCGACCACGACATCGTTGCTCTCTCCGGATGGCTTTACCAGCCAGACTGCGAGAACGACGAGCAGCAGCAGGATGACGACGATCCAGAACCACTTTGCGGGGCCGGTAGGTGACGAATCGGCCATGATTCACTCTCCTTTCCAGGGTTGCGGGGCCCGACCCGGATCGGGCTACGGGACGGGTTCGAGCACGGCTTTCGGCAGGCGGCTGGCGAATTGATCGGCTGCGCCTCTCCGGAAGGCATAAAGCTGCGTGATCGGCACCTTGTAGCGGGTCTTGCCGTCGCTGATCACGATGGTGTTGCCGGCCCGTCGTTCGACCGTGCCGATCAGGGTTCCGCTGTCATCGACGATGGGCAGGCCGGGGACCAGTTCCACGCGCGTGATGTTGCGCACGGTAACGACATCGGGATGGGCCATGGCGCTGGCCGTAGCGGGAGCGGCGGTTCGCTGGGCGGCCGCGGGGGCTGTCACTCCCAAAGCGGCGGCACATGCGACAAGCATCATTTTTCCGGTCATGTGCAATCTCCGGAATCGGGTTTGGGTACACCGGTAGAACGCCGAGGGCGCAGATGAGTTGCCGAAAAACGCCGGGTTGAGTCGATGAATCGCGCGTCGTCAGCGATCGGCAGCAGGGAAAAGGCATGGGCGTACTTCGTGCGAGGGCTTGGGGGCAGCGCGTTCGCGCGCTACCGTCCGCCGATGATCGAGACCTTGCCCCTGTTCCATCGCATTGGCGGCCAGCCCGTCGTGGTCCTCGGCAGCGGAGAGGCTGCGGAGGCCAAGCGGCGTCTGGTCGAGCGCGCGGGCGGGCTGGTTGTCGAGGATCTGCAGGAAGGGATCGACAAGGGCGCCCGGCTGGCCTTCATCGCGCACGACGCCGATACGGCGGCAGAGGCGGACGCGATCCGCGCGCGATGTGCCGGTCTGCTCGTCAATGCTACCGACAGGCCCGCCTTGTGCGATTTCACGGTGCCTTCGATCCTCGACCGCTCGCCGGTGCTGGTGGCCATCGGCACCGGCGGCGCCTCGGCCGGGCTCGCCAAGCAGCTTCGGCTTCGGCTCGAACAGATCCTGCCGCAGTCGCTCGGTGCCCTGGCGAGCGCGCTGGGCAAGGCCCGGAGCGCCTTGCGGGCGCGCTTTCCCGATGCCGGTGAGCGCCGCCGCGCGCTCGACGCGGCGCTGGGCATCGGCGGTGACCTCGATGTGCTGAGCGAGGCTGCCGAGGGCAGGGTGGAACAATGGCTTTCAGGCGCCGAACCGCTGTCGGCGGGTGTGGTCGAGATCGTCTTGCGCAGCCCGGATCCAGAGGATCTGACTCTGCGCGAGGCCAGGCTGATGGGATCGGCCGACGTCGTCGCCTTCGAAACCGGCGTGCCGGTACAGATACTGGACCGGGCAAGGGCCGATGCAGCCCGCGTTGCCGTGGCGCCGGGCGAAGTTCCCGCGGGTGAGGGCCTCATCGTTGTACTGCGAAGCAAGGCAAAGTTGTCCTGACGACGTTACGCGGCTGAATTTCAATCTTTTAATTAAAACACTGCCGCTTCATGCGGCAATTTCCCCGCTGAACCACGAAACCATCTAAGCAGGGAGCGGGGCATGAAAATGTCCGAGCGGGAAGACCTGATTCTTCCTCGAATCGATCATGCTGCGTTACCGGATCTGGACATGCTGACCGGGGCGTTCGGCAGTCTGGCCGATTCCTCGCGCATTGATGCCGAGGACGACAATCACGCCGAACTGATGCTCTATCTCCTCCCGTTCGCAACTTCGGACTGACGGGACGCTCATGCCGATGCAAGGCGCACTGCCAAGTGCGCGTCAGAATGAGGAGAGCTGGCAGCGCGGACAGGCTGCGCTGGCCGAACGTCTGGCTGCCTGGCGTGCCTTGCCCGAGGTCGCTCCCGTCCTCGAGGCGATGAAGCCGTTCGGCGAGGGGGCCGCACTCGATCTGTGTCCGCCATTGGCCGATCTGTTCACTGCAGATGGCGAGCATGCCCATCGATTCGCTGAGCGCTTCGTTGCGGCAGGCCTGGATTGTTTGCGGGACAATCCGCTCGGGCAGATACCTCTGTCGCACGGAAGGCGCGATGCCGCGCCCGTGCTCTTGCTGGCGGATTCGGCGCGGGCCAGCCTGGCGCTGGCCGCCTATGAAGGGGCCGCGCTCGATGCCTTGCCCGCGCCCAAGACGGCCCGGTTCGCGCCTCAGGAAACGTGGATTTACGTGCTGGCCGGTACGGGAACGGCTGACCTCGTGCTCCGGCGCGACGGTCAGGGCGCGCGGGAGGTGCTGCAAACCGGTTCGGTCGATCTGCAGCCCGGCACGGCATTCTACCGCTATGGCCCGCGCGAGGCATTCCAGATGCGCAGCGTGCGCGGAAGTCTGGTGCTCTTGCGCCTGCAGCGCCAGTTCGCCGAGCCGGAACCCGCGAGGGAATACAGCCTTCCCGACGGCGCTCTCGTCCGTCAGTCCGCTGCCCATCCGCACGATACCCGGCTCGAACTGGCAACCGCGTTGCTCGCGCGCATGGGGCGCAAGGATGCCGTCGGGCCGATGGCGGCCATCGCACTCGCACAGTCGGACAAGGGCGCGTCGCAGAGCTTGCGTTGGCAGGCCCTGCGCGAGGTCCTGACGCTCGACACCGCAGCCGGCCTCGATCTGCTGGCGCGGCTGTCGAGCGACCCGGAAGATCCCCTCGCCCGGCCGGTGGCGTCGCTGCACGCCTCGCTCCTCGAATCCTGGCCGGATCTGGCGAAGGCGTCGTCGTGGCCAGAGTAATCCCGAGCCGCGATCCGACGCCGGCCTCGCTGGAAGAGTGCATCGAAGCGCTTGCCACCTGGGGGTTCGATCCGTTCGAGGAAGAAAGCGTCTCGCACGCGGCAAACTGGCTGCAGCGGCTCGGCAACGACGCGCATTTCCTCGGCGATGCGCTTGTCGACCTGCTGGCCGGGAGAAGCGGCAGCGACATCGGTCCGGCCTTTCGCGGCTGGGGCCCGAACAGCATGCTCCTCGCGCGGCCCGAGCAGGGCAATTTCGCGATAGGCGCGGAAATCCTGCCCTCGGCCAACGAGCATGTGCTGCGCGCCAGCGGACCGAGAGCGCTGGGCTACGGGGTAGTGCAC
This sequence comes from uncultured Novosphingobium sp., assembly GCA_965140495.1. Lineage (GTDB taxonomy): Bacteria > Pseudomonadota > Alphaproteobacteria > Sphingomonadales > Sphingomonadaceae > Novosphingobium. The sequence goes on from OZ223239.1 coordinate 723,626, forward strand.
AACCACAACTACGACTTCCTGACGCTCGGCTATTTCGGTCCGGGCTGCCGGATCGACGACTATGAATTCGATATCGAACGCAGCGAAAGCCATCTCGACGCCACGGTCATGCTGCGCCCCGTCGGCCGCTCGACGCTCAAGCCGGGACGGCTCGTCCACTACCGCGCCCGGCGTGACGTGCATTGCCAGCACCCGCCCGATGCGCTGTCGGTCAGCCTCACGCTCTCGCATGCCCATGGCACGCAGGGCTGGACCGATCAGAACACCTTCGTGCCGATAGACGGCAGCGTCGGCGGTTTCCGCATCGCCAGTGTCGCCGGACATGGGCCGAGCGAGACGTTCCTGCGTGTTGCGGTGGCGCTGGGAAGCGAGGAAGCGGGTGAACTGGCCCGCCACTTCGGCAAGCGCCACCCCAGTGACCGCATGCGCCTCACCGCATGGCGCGCCCTGGCTGGGGCCGCCCCCGACCGCGAAGGCCGCGATGCGATCTGGAGCGAGGCGGAGGAGGCTGGTAGTCGGGCGGTTGCAGCCGTGGCGAAGCTGCGCAGGCGCAGGACGTAGCAGGGTCAGGCTAGGCTGCTGTCCGGACGAGCTCTCGTGCCTCTTAACCGAACATTCGCTGGCGCCTGCCGGCCAAGGCGAGTGTTGAGATTAAAGGGTCATGACTTCGACAACGGGAGGCTGAAGCTAACATGCCAAAGATTGGTGAGGTACTGGCGGGCGAATGGCGGAAAGAGCAATTTGCTAGCGAGCTTTCCTCAATATTGGACACGGTTGTGGATGCGCCGGAAGCAGCAGTTGAACAACTGAAAGTGCTGGCAGCGCAGGGCTCTTGTCTGGCTATGTACTATATCTCAGACATTCTCTCTTGGGGGAGAGGCGGGCACGAGAGAAATTTTGCCGACGCGATCTGCTGGGCGGAGAGAGCAGCTCAGTGTGGGTCGATTGAAGGCGGCTTTCTTCATGCAAGTCTGCTTGAGGGAGAAGGCAGGTTTGAGGAAGCAAACCAGCAATACCAAAGTCTTGTCGACCTAAGTCATGCCCCTTCGATGTATAGACTCGCAATTTCGCAAATGGATCCCGTTGGCGCTGGCAGCGACACCAGTCGAGCAAGCGACCTTTTTTCCAAAGCGTCTGCTCAAGGTCATATGCCCTCTCGCGCGGCTTTAGCGTATTTAAAAAGAAAGAATGGCAAGAACGTCTTTGAGAGTTTCTCCGGAGTTTTGGATGCTTTGAAATTAACGCCAAAATATGTATATCATTATCTATACTTCAGTAATAGTGATAATATGCGACGTTAGGTGGTGCCGACAAAATTGATTTTCCAATTGTCAGCGTCAGAACATCCCCCCCGCCAGCGCATCGATCGCGCCTTGCAGGATCACCGCGGCGGCGGCGGAATCGATACGGGTGGCGCGTTTGGCGCGGCTCATGTCCTGTTCGATGAGGCCGCGTTCGGCGCCGGTGGTGGACCAGCGCTCGTCCCACAGCAGGATCGGCAGGCCCAGCACCGAGAGGTTGCGGGCATAGGCGCGGCTCGACTGGGCGCGCGGGCCTTCCGAGCCGTCCATGTTGAGCGGCAGGCCGATCACGATCCCCTTCGCCGAACGTTCGCGGATCAGCGCTTCCAGGGCGGCCTTGTCGGCGCCGAACTTGCCGCGCTTCATCGTCTTGCCGGGCGAGGCGAAGCGCCAGCCGGCATCGCAGAAGGCGGTGCCGATGGTCTGCGTGCCGAGATCGAGCCCGAGCAGCGCCCCGGCATCGGGCAGCGCGTCACGGAAGTCGAGCGCGCTGGTGGTGATCAGTGCGCTTTCAGCCATGCCGCAGTGCGCCTTTCGTAGTCGGCCCTCAGGTTGGCCCAAAACAGGGTGATGTCATAGACGTGATAGTTGTTGCCGGGCAGCACGAAGGCGTCGAGATCGAGCTTGGGCGGCGGGCCGATGTGGAGAAAGTGATCGGGGCCGCAGGCCGCCGGGACCTCCTGCGCGACGAGTTCGCCGGTGCTGCGTTCGAAGTCGGGCACGAGCGTGCCGGTATTGGCGCCGGCGTCCGCAGCGCTATCGAGCGTGCCCGTCAGCGGGTTGAAGCACAGGAAGGCGCTGCCACCGACGGCCTGCCCGTCGAGCCCCTTGCGGCGACCATAGGCCTGCGTGAGCATCGAGGTGTCGGCAGGGTCCGCGACGCTCAGCCAACTTGCCACGCATCCCGGTTGATCGGCCCGGACGCAGGCGGGCAGACCCATTTCCGGCAGGTCGTGTGCGATCGAAACCGGCCAGCCGACGACATAGGCTGCGGCGATGCGATCCGCGAGCGGGGTTCCGGCAACGCGGTCGCGCAGCAGGCGCCGTAGCAGGAATGCGCCCTGACTGTGGCCGGCAATGACGATGGGCCGGTCTTCGGGCACTTTTGCCACGAAGGCATCGAAGGCGTCGAGAACGTCGCGATAGGCAAGGTCGATGGCCTTGTTCGCCTGCGGCTTGTCAGTGAGGAAGGCGCCGACGGCGGCCTGGCGATAACGCGGCGCCCAGATCGCGCCGGTGCCATTGAACGGGCTGGCCATGGCCTTGACGAAGACGTCGGCGCGCTCGCGTGAGGTGGCATCATCCAGATCGGCGTTCCAGTCGCCCTTTTCGATATAGCTCGTCGGGTGAACAAAGAAGACGGCGGCTTGCGTGGGCCGTGCCTGCGCCGTGAATCCCGAGGGCAGCCACTGCGCCGGATTGCCCTGTTTCGCCATGTCGGGCCGGGCGATCCACATCTTCGGATCGTCGTAGGCATTGTCGGCAAGCGCGGGGCGCGAATGGAACGGGCCATCGGGAACGAAGGCCATTTCCGTCAGGTCTTCGGCGTAGAACGTCAGCACCAGCCGAACCAGGATGTAGAGCACCAGCAGAACGGCGATGACGTAGAGAAACTTGCGAGCCATGGTCGGTGCCTGTCGCGCGGGCAGGCGTCGGGGTCAAGCGCGCGCTCGGACGGTCCCGGAGACTGGCGCTATTTCCCGGCGGCGTCCTGCTTCGCTTCGTAGGCCCTGGCGACCACCGGATCGACCTTCGGGCGCAGGCTCTTGAAGGCGCGACCATCGCGCAGCGCGCTCCACCAGGTCAGGGGATTCCAGGTCTGGGTGCCGTCGAGCGAGAAGGTGATGAACTCCGCGCGTCCGCCGATGTCCGAAAGCGGTACCGGGCCGCCGAGACCGCCGCCGGGATTGCCGAGGAAATCGGTCTCGAAAGGCGCGCGGCTGTCGGCCGAGCGGTCGCGGTCGTCGCCCATCAGGAAGACTTGACCTTTGGGCACGACGGTTTCCGGATAGTTGTCGAGCGGCTGGTTCATGTAGTCGATGACCTGATAGGTCGCGCCGTTGGGCAGCGTCTCGCGGAACGTCGGCAGGTCGTAGACTTCACGGCCGCTCGGCAGGCGCGAGCGATACATCCCGAAACCGTCGTAGCAGTGGCCGGGCGACTGGCCGTCGCACTGCAGCGAATCGTCGGCGGAAAGCTGGACCGGCGGCTCGACCTCGCGCTTGATGAACTTGCCGTTGAGGCGGATGCGCCCGTCGATCACGGCGATGCGGTCCCCCGGCAGCGCGACGACGCGCTTGATCAGGTCTTCCTTGCGGTTGCGCGGCACGACGATGACGATGTCGCCATATTGCGGCGTGCTGCCCAGCACGCGCCACGTGCTGCGCGGGAGCAGGTGGAAGCTCAGCGAGGACCAGTTCCAGCCATAGGGGTACTTGGAGACGACCAGCCGGTCGCCCACCAGCAGGCTGGGCATCATCGAGATCGAGGGAATGTAGAACGGCTTGGCGATGAACGAATGGAACGCCAGCACCCCCAGCAGCATCAGCGCGAGCCCGCGCAATTCGTGCCACCAGTTGATCTTCTCGCGCTGCGGGCCTTCCCGGGCCTTGTCCTTCGGTTGGGAAACGGAAGGGGCGGTGTCGGACATGGCGGGGGGCAACTCGGATCCTATTCGGCAGTGAGCGGACGAGCTTCGATAACGACGAAGGCCTGCGCCCATGGATGATCGTCTGTGAGCGTAAGGTGAACCACGGCCTCATGACCCTCGGGTGTCATCGAATCAAGGCGCAACTTCGCTCCTCCGGTCAGCGCCAGCGTCGGCGCGCCGGACTTGGCATTGACGACGCCGATGTCCTTCATGAAGACCCCTGCCTTGAAGCCGGTGCCCACGGCCTTGGAAAACGCCTCCTTGGCGGCAAACCGCTTGGCCAGCGTGCCGGCCTTGGTGAAGGGGCGACGGTTGCCTTTGGCGCGCTCGATCTCAGTGAAGACGCGGTTCTCGAAGCGTTCGCCGAACCGTTCGAGCGAACTCTGGATCCGCTCGATGTTGCACAGGTCCGAGCCCATTCCGATGATCATGATGATTTTCCCGTCATCTCTTGGCCTTGCGGGTATTACGTTCCAGAATTTCCGGGATGCCGCCCGCTCGGCTTTCGGCGAGTAGATCATCGCGAACGCGCTGGAGTGTTTCGCCAAGCCAGTTCTTGCCGAGCCATTTGCTGCGATTCTGCGCATCTTCTGCGTCTGCTGCTAGGCCGATTCCCCACAGTGTGTCGACCGGGCTCGCCTCCGCAAGAGATGTGCCTTCTGTGTCGAACAGCAATTGCAGAAGATCCCTATGGGTCGTGAATTTCGCGCGGTTGCCGCGATAAACGATGCTTCTGGCTTCACTAAGCCAACGACCTTCGTCAAAGCCACGCACCAGACGCCCGAAACGCTTTTGCTCGTCCGGCTTTCGGGCCTTGAGTATTTGCGCAAGCCGTTCGTCATCGCCGAATAGCCGGGCTTTGCCAGCCATCATGTATTGCTCGGCCGTGTTGTAATACTGGCCATCCAGAGTGAATGGCGACAAATGCCATTGTGAAAACGGGCCACTCCAAAAGAAGGTGAAGCGTTCCGTCACCGCACCTCGTCCATCAGCGTGCGCATCTTCGTCACGCTGGCTTCCAGCCCGCAGAAGATCGCTTCACCGATAAGGTAGTGGCCGATGTTGAGTTCCGCGAGTTGCGGAATCGCCGCGATGGGCTGAACGTTTTCGTAGGTGAGGCCATGGCCGGCATGCGGTTCGATGCCGTTCTTGGCGGCCAGCGCGGCCATGTCGGCGATGCGCTTCAGTTCCACCGCGACATCGGCGCCGGTGGCGTGGGCATATTCGCCCGTGTGCAGCTCGACGACCGGGGCCCCCAGTTTCATGGCTGCCTCGATCTGGCGCGCCTCTGGGGCGATGAAGAGGCTGACGCGGATGCCGGCCTCGGTCAGCCGGGTTACGATCGGCGCGAGCTGGTTGTGCAGGCCTGCGGCGTCGAGCCCGCCCTCGGTCGTGCGTTCCTCGCGCTTTTCGGGCACGATGCAGGCGGCGTGCGGCTTGTGGCGCAGCGCGATCTCGAGCATCTCGTCGGTTGCCGCCATCTCCAGATTGAGCGGCAGGCCCGTGGCGGACAGGACGCGCTCCAGGTCGTCGTCGCGGATGTGGCGGCGATCCTCGCGCAAGTGCACGGTGATCCCGTCGCCGCCCGCCTTTGCGACGATTTCGGCGGCGCGCGCCGGATCGGGATGCTCGCCGCCGCGCGCATTGCGGATCGTCGCGACGTGATCGATGTTCACGCCGAGGCGCAGGCGGCCGGGGTTGAGAACGTTCATGCTGCCTTCCTGAGCATCAGCTCTCGATGCGGCTGCCGGGCTTGATTGCCGGCGTGTCCGCGAGTTCGGGCGGCAGTTCGTCCGGGGCGTAGGTCGGGAAGTTGATCGCCACCAGCGGGAAATAGGGCACGCCGAGATCGACCGTGCCGGCCGAGCGGTCGACGAGCGAGGCGGCGGCGATGACCTTGCCGCCGGCGGCCTCGATGGCCTTCATGGCTTCGCGCGAGGATTTGCCGGTGGTGATCACGTCCTCGACCAGCAGGACCTTGTCGCCCGGCTCCAGCGCGAAACCGCGGCGCAGTTCGAAGGTGCCGGTCGGGCGCTCGACGAACATCGCGTCGACCTGCAGCGCACGGCCCATTTCCTGGCCGATGATGACGCCGCCCATGGCCGGCGAGACGACCTTGTCGATCTGCTTGCGGATGTCGTGCGGCAGCGTCGCGGCGAGCGCCACGGCGAGGCGTGCGGCACGGTCCGGGCTCATCAGAACCCGCGCGCATTGCAGGTAGTGGGCGGAGTGCCGGCCCGATGAAAGAAGGAAGTGCCCTTCCAGCAGGGCCTTGCTGGCACGGAATTCGGCGAGGACCTCTTGTTCGGTCATTTCGGACGTTACCCCTGGTCTAATTTGCATTGATCCGGCGCAGGTTTGACGCACCTTCGTTCAAAAATTCCCCTAGAGGCGCTTGAGACACGCGGCAAGCGCGCGTATAGGCCCCCGCGGAAGGGGGGCTTTCGCCTCCGCATCAGGGGTGCGTGCAAGCGGGGCGACTCGGTTGCGCGTGTTAAGGAAAACGGAAGCGCAAAGACGATGAAATCGGGCACATACGCCAGCGCCGTCAGCCAGTCCGCCAGGGCTCTCGGTCTTTCTCTCGCCAGTGTTATCGCCGTCGCGGCAACGCCGGCATTCGCTCAGGATACCGCTTCCGCGCCCGCAGCTGCTGAAACTGCCGCTGCCGCCGGTGGCTACACGCCGATGACGCCGACGCCCGGCGTCGGCATGCCGGTTGCAGAGGGCATCGGCCTCCAGCAGCAGTATTCCAAGATCGGCGAATACGGCGCCTGGATCCACAATGGCGTGCTGATGCCGATCATCACCCTGATCTGCATCCTGGTGCTGCTGCTGCTGATCGTCGTCGCGGTGCGGTACAACCGCCGGAGCAATCCGGTCGCTTCGAAGACCAGCCACAACACCCTGATCGAAGTGATCTGGACGCTGGTCCCCGTGCTGATCCTCATCGGTATCGCGGTTCCCTCGATCGATCTCATCGCCAAGCAGTACAAGCCCGCTCCCAAGGGCGCGCTGACCATCAAGGTTACCGGCAACCAGTGGTTCTGGACCTACGGCTACCCCGACAACGGCGACTTCGAAGTCGTGTCGAACATGCTGAACCCGGTCTCCGGCCCCACCATCAACAACGGTATCCGCAAGGTCGGTTCCGAGCCCTGGGACGGTCCGTCCCACCTCGAGGTCGACAACCGCATGGTCGTCCCTGCCGGCGAACCGATTCGCCTGCAGATCACCGCGTCCGACGTCATCCACTCGTTCGCCGTGCCCTCGCTGTGGTTCAAGCTCGACGCCGTGCCGGGCCGCATCAACGAGAAGGTGCTGCTGATCGACAAGCCGGGCGTGTACTACGGCCAGTGCTCGGAGCTGTGCGGCGCGAAGCACGGCTACATGCCGATCGCCGTCGAAGCGCTCCCGCGCGACAAGTACGACGCATGGGTCATGACGCACCCCGGCGCCAAGATCGACAATCCCAACGCCGCGGCAGGCAGCGAAACCGACTACCTGCCGGGTGAAGAGCCCGCCGGTGCGGCTCCCGCCGCCGACGCATCCGCAGCGCCTGCTGCCGCCGAAGCCGAATAAGCGCGTATTCAAGGACAGGGTCACCAGAAAATGGCAACCACCGCTGAACAGTTCCAGGGCCACGCGGAAGACCACGGGCACGATCACGATCACAAGCCGGCGTTCTTCGCGCGCTGGTTCATGTCGACCAACCACAAGGACATCGGCACGATGTACCTGATCTTCGCGATTCTCGCGGGGGTCATCGGTGGTGCGGTCTCGGGCATCATGCGCGCCGAGCTCATGGAGCCGGGCATCCAGTACCTCGGCTTCTTCTCGAAGCTGGTGGGCGACGATCCGTCGAACTTCAACGCCACGCTGCACATGTGGAACGTGCTGATCACGGCCCACGGCCTGATCATGGTGTTCTTCATGGTCATGCCCGCGATCATCGGCGGTTTCGGCAACTGGTTCGTGCCGATCATGATCGGTGCGCCGGACATGGCCTTCCCGCGCATGAACAACATCTCGTTCTGGCTGACCGTCGCCGGTTTCTGCTCGCTGATGCTCTCGGCCTTCGTGCCGGGCGGCACCGGCATGGGCGCCGGCACCGGCTGGACCGTCTATGCGCCGCTGTCGACAACCGGTTCGCCCGGTCCCGCCGTCGACTTTGGTATCTTCGCGCTGCACCTTGCCGGTGCGGGCTCGATCATGGGCGCCATCAACTTCATCACCACCATCTTCAACATGCGCGCGCCTGGCATGACCATGCACAAGATGCCGCTGTTCGTGTGGTCGGTGCTGGTCACCGCCTTCCTGCTGCTGCTGTCGCTGCCGGTTCTTGCCGCCGCGATCACCATGCTGCTGACCGACCGCAATTTCGGCACTACCTTCTTCGATCCTTCGGGCGGTGGTGATCCGGTCCTGTACCAGCACCTGTTCTGGTTCTTCGGCCACCCCGAAGTGTACATCATGATCCTGCCCGGCTTCGGCATCATCTCGCAGATCATCTCGACCTTCTCGAAGAAGCCGGTCTTCGGCTACCTCGGCATGGCCTACGCCATGGTCGCGATCGGCGTCGTCGGCTTCATCGTGTGGGCGCACCACATGTATTCGACCGGCCTGTCGGTGAACACCAAGATGTACTTCACCGCGGCCACTATGGTCATCGCAGTCCCGACGGGCATCAAGATCTTCTCGTGGATCGCGACGATGTGGGGCGGCTCGATCGAGTTCAAGTCGCCGATGATCTGGGCGATCGGCTTCATCTTCCTGTTCACCGTGGGCGGCGTTACCGGCGTCGTGCTGGCTAACGGCGGTGTCGACGACGTGCTGCACGATACCTACTACGTCGTGGCGCACTTCCACTACGTGCTGTCGCTGGGTGCCGTGACCGCGCTCTTCGCCGGGTTCTACTACTGGTTCCCGAAGATGAGCGGCCGGATGCACTCCGAGTTCCTGTCCCACCTGCACTTCTGGGTGTTCTTCGTGGGCGTGAACATGATCTTCTTCCCGATGCACTTCCTCGGGCTGCAGGGCATGCCGCGCCGTTACCCGGACTACGCAGAGGCCTATGCCTACTGGAACCACTTCGCGACCGTCGGCTACATGATCATGGCCGCCAGCCTCGGCATCTGGTTCGTCAACATCATCTACGCCTTCGTGGCCGGCCGTAAGGCTGAAGACAACTACTGGGGCGAAGGTGCGACGACGCTCGAGTGGACGCTCACCAGCCCGCCGCCGTACCACCAGTTCGAGACGCTTCCCGTGATCGAGGAAACGGCTCACCACTGATCCGGATGCGCTCGTCGTGACGAGCCGAAAGAAGCAATCCAGGGCCTCTAGAGTGCGCTGGATTGCTTCTCCGTATCGGGCTCCTCGCCATGACATGCCATTCCAGTGTATGACGCAGACGCCATGACACCCACGATTCCCGCCTCCACTTCTTCCTCGCTTCCGGCCGACTGGCGCGACCTGTTCGCGCTGACCAAGCCGCGGGTGATGAGCCTGGTGATCTTCACCGGCCTGTGCGGCCTGATCGCCGCGCCGGAGCGTATTCACCCGGTTCTTGCGTTTACCGCGATCCTGTGCATCGCCATGGGCGCAGGCGGGGCTGCCGCGCTGAACCAGTGGTGGGAGGCCGATCTCGACGCGGGTATGAAGCGCACGTCGAAGCGCCCGCTGCCGCAGGGCCGCCTCGACCGCACGACCGCCCGCGATTTCGCCGGTGTCCTTTGTGCGGCCTCGGTGTTCCTGATGGGCTTTGCGATCGGCTGGCTCGCTGCGGCGATTCTGGCCGTCTCGATCATCTATTATGCGGTCGTCTATACGATCTGGCTCAAGCCGCGCACGCCGCAGAACATCGTCATCGGCGGCGGTGCCGGCGCGTTTCCGCCGCTGATCGGCTGGGTCGCGGCAACCGGCCAGATCTCGCTGATGCCGGTCGTGCTGTTCGCCATCATCTTCTTCTGGACGCCGCCGCACTTCTGGGCGCTCGCGCTCTTCGTGAAGAGCGACTACGCCAAGGTGGGCATTCCGATGATGCCGGTCGTGGCGGGCGAGAAGTCCACCCGCCGCCAGATCCTGATCTACGCCGTCCTGCTGCTGCCGCTCAGCGTGGTGCCCTGGTGGATCGGCGGGACCGGCGCCGTCTATGGCGTTTCGGCAATCGTGCTCTCCAGCCTGTTTCTCGCGCTGTCGCTGCGCGTCGCCTTCCGCGACCGCACCGGCCCGGACGACGCGATGAAGCCGGAAAAGCAGCTCTTCGCCTACTCGGTGATCTATCTCTTCGCGCTGTTCGCGGCGCTGGTGGTCGATCGCTTCGTGGTCCTGTAAGGAAGCCTCATGCAAGACCCCGAACACGATCAGCGCTCGATCGAGCAGATCCGCAAGAGCCGCAATCGCGTGCTGGCCCTGAGCCTCGCCGCATTCGTCATCCTCGTTTTCTTCATCTCGCTCGCCAAGATGGGCTGAACGCGATGGCGCAGGCGAGCAGTGCAGTGGAAAGGGCCCAGCAGAGCAACCGCAAGGTGGCGCTCGTGGCTCTGTCGCTGGCGCTCGGCATGCTCGGCCTGGGTTATGCCTCTGTGCCGCTCTATCGCATCTTCTGCCAGGTTACCGGCTACGGCGGCACTACGCAGCGCGCCGATGCCGCGCAGGCTGCCTCCGTGGTGGACAGCGGCCGCATGATGTCGGTGCGTTTCGATGCCAACACCGCGCGCGACATGCCCTGGGAATTCAAGCCGCTGCAGGTCAAGGACACCGTCTCGATCGGTGTGCGCGACATGGCGCTGTTCTGGGCGAAGAACGATTCGGACAAGCCGATCACAGGCACCGCCAGCTTCAATGTCGAGCCCGAGCAGGCGGCCAAGTATTTCAACAAGATCCAGTGCTTCTGCTTCACCGAGCAGACGCTCCAACCAGGCGAGGAAGTGCGGATGCCGGTGCTCTACTACATAGATCCGGCGATCCTGGACGATCCCGACAACAAGGATGTGGAAGAGATCACCTTGAGCTACACCTTCCACCTTACGTCGGTGGGCGATGTAAAGACACTGGACCAGAACAACACGGGCGGTTAAGGGCCCACGGGAAACCTTTCGCGGCACCGTGGGGGAGCCGCAGGCAAGATACAGTTTCGAATAACGGGGAAGAAGGCAGCATGGCCGGTACCAAGCACCACGATTACCATATCCTTCCGCCGGATATCGCACCGCTGGCAACCACCATCGGCGCCTTCACGTTCACATCGGGCATGGTGCTGTTCATGCACGAAATGCCGGGCGGCCACTTCGTGCCGTGGCTGGGCATGGCGATCCTGCTGGCATCGATGTTCATGTGGTTCTCCAAGATCGTGAAGGAAGCGCACGCGGGCGATCACACTCCGGTGGTGCAGCTTCACCAGCGCTACGGCATGATCCTGTTCATCGCTTCGGAAGTGATGTTCTTCGTCGGCTGGTTCTGGGCGTTTTTCGACTTCTCGCTGTTCCCGTCCGACCTCGCCGAGGTCGTCGGTGGACAGTGGCCGCCCAAGGCGATCGAAGCGGTCATGGATCCCTTCGCCCTGCCGCTGCTCAACACGCTGATCCTGCTGTGCTCGGGCACGACCGTCACCTGGGCGCACCACTCGCTGATCCACGGCGACCGCGAAGGCCTCAAGAAGGGCCTCTGGGCGACCGTCCTGCTCGGCCTGCTGTTCACCTCGATCCAGGCCTACGAGTACCTGCACGCACCGTTCGGTTTCGGCGGCAACACCTACAGCTCGGCCTTTTACATGGCGACCGGCTTCCACGGCTTCCACGTGATCGTCGGCACCATCATGCTGATCGTGTGCCTCGTGCGCTCCTACAAGGGCGACTTCACGCCGCGCCAGCACTTCGGCTTCGAAGCTTCGGCCTGGTACTGGCACTTCGTCGACGTCGTGTGGCTGTTCCTCTTCGTGGCGGTCTACATCTGGGGTGGCTGGGGCTACCCGACGCACTGATGTCGTCCGAGGATAACTCAAAACCCGAAGGGCAGCCGGACACCGCTTCGGCTGCCCTTTTCGGTCTTTGTCCCCGCTGCGGCGCAAAGACCCTGTTCGACGGTATCGCCAAGTTCGCGCCGCGCTGCCGCGCTTGCAGCCTCGATTATACGCAGTTCAACGTGGGTGACGGCCCGGCGGCCTTCCTGACGCTCATCGTCGGCGCCGTGATCGCAATTCTGGCGATCTGGGTGCAGCTCTCCTTCGAGCCGCCGTTCTGGGTTCATGCCGTGCTGTGGGTGCCGCTGACGACGGCGATGGTGATTGCCGGACTGCGAATCGCCAAGGCCTGGCTGCTGATTGCCGAGTATCGCCGCCGCGCCGGCGAAGGGCGCCTCAAGGACGACTGATGCGCCGCATACCCGTTTTCTCCACACTGCTGGTGCTGGTGGCCGTCGCGATCATGATCGCGCTCGGTTTCTGGCAATTGCAGCGCCTCAAGTGGAAGGAAGGTCTGCTCAGCCACTACGCGGCGGCGCGCGACATCTCCCGCGAGGTGGAATGGACATCGAACGGCGTGGGCGAGGATCTGCTCTATCGCCGTGCCCACCTCACCTGCTCGGCCGTGCGCGGTCACAGCAGCATCGCCGGACGCAATGCCGAGGGGAAACCCGGCATGGGTCAGACTGCCGATTGCGCGCTGCCCGGCGGCGGCAAGGCATTGGTGGTCCTGGGCTGGTCGGAACAGCCCAACGCCGCGACGGCCTGGCAGGGCGGCGAGGTGCACGGCGTGATCGCGCCGGGTCCGCGCCTCGTGGCCGATCCGCCGCTGGCAGGGCTGGAAGCGAACGAAATTCCCGATCCTTCGGGTATTCCCAACAACCACTTTTCCTACGCGATGCAGTGGTTCTTCTTCGCCGCGACCGCGCTCGTCATCTACGCGCTGGCGCTGCGCAAGCGCCTCTCGCGCGACTGACGCGCAAGCCGAGGCTTCCCTTTCCGCGCGCGCGCCGCTAACCGGCCCGGCAAACAACAGGATTGGCCATGGAATACATCAGCACCCGCGGCAGCGCACAGGCGCTCGATTTCGAAGGCGCGACGCTGGCCGGACTCGCGTCGGACGGCGGCCTTTACCTGCCGAGCGAATGGCCGCGCTTCTCCGCCGAAGAGATCGCGGACATGGCGGGCCTGCCCTATGCGGAACTCGCCGCGAAAGTCATGGCGCCCTTCGTCGGTGACAGCCTGACCTATGAGCGGCTGCTCGAACTGACGACCGAGGCCTATGGTCGCTTCGCGCACAAGGCGGTGACGCCGCTGCGCCAGCTCGACGAGCAGCAGTGGGTGCTGGAACTGTTCCATGGGCCCACGCTGGCGTTCAAGGACGTGGCGCTGCAACTGCTCGGTCTGTTCTTCGAGGAATTCCTGTCGCGTTCGGATCGCAATCTGACCATCGTCGGTGCGACCAGCGGCGATACCGGTTCGGCGGCGATCGACGCTGTGGCCGGGCGCGACAAGGTGGACATCTTCATGCTCCACCCCAAGGGCCGCGTCTCCGACGTGCAGCGTCGGCAGATGACCACGGTGCTCGCCCCCAACGTGCACAACATCGCCATCGAGGGCTCGTTCGACGATGCCCAGGCGATGGTGAAGCGCATGTTCGCCGACACCGCGATGACCGATCGCTTTGCCATCGGCGCGGTGAACTCGATCAACTGGGCGCGCCTGATGGCGCAGGTGGTGTACTACTTCGCCGCCGGCCTGCAGCTCGGTGCGCCGCACCGCGCGGTGGCTTTCTCGGTGCCGACCGGCAATTTCGGCGACGTCTTCGCCGGCTATGTCGCGGCGCAGATGGGCCTGCCCGTCGCAAAACTGATCGTCGCCACCAACGTCAACGACATCCTCCACCGCGCGCTCTCGACCGGCGACTACTCGCAGGGCACGGTCACGCCCACCGCAGCGCCGTCGATGGACATTCAGGTTTCGTCGAACTTCGAACGCCTGCTGTTCGATCTCGGCGGCCGCGACGGCAAGGCCATGGCCGCGCAGATGGCGGGCTTCGAAGCGACCAAGGCGATGCAGCTCACCAATGCGCAGCGCGAAGGTGCTTCGGCGCTGTTCCAGTCGTGCCGCGCCGATGCCGACGAGATGGCCTCGACCATCCGCTGGGCCTGGGAGAACTGCGGCGAGCTGATCGATCCGCACACCGCCTGCGGCCTCTTCGCGGCTCGCGCCTCGGGCCTCGACGAGGCGACGCCGGTGGTCACGCTGGCCACCGCCCATCCCGCCAAGTTCCCCGAAGCCGTCGAACGCTCCACCGGGCACCGCCCGAGCCTGCCCGCACGCGTCGGCGACCTGTTCGACCGCGAGGAAAAGTGCGTAGCGCTTCCCGGTGAATACGACGCCGTCGCCGAGTTCGTGGCCAGCCACGCTTCGCCCAGGGTCTGATGGCTGAGCTGGTAACCCAGCCGGTCGTCCTCGCGGGAGAAGGGTGGAGCGACTACGGCCTCGTCGATTCGGGGCACGGCCGCAAGCTCGAGCGCTACGGCGACTACCGTTTCATTCGTCCCGAACCGCAGGCGATGTGGACGCCGCGGCTTGGCGACTGGGACGCGCATGGCGAATTCGTACCCGGTTCCGACGAGGATGGCGGTGGCAAGTGGCATTTCGGCGGGAAGGTCCCGCGCGAAGGCTGGCCGCTCATGTGGAACGAAGTCTCGTTCACCGCGCAGTGCACGCCGTTCCGTCATCTCGGCTTCTTTCCCGACATGGCGCCCGTCTGGGACTGGATGCGCGACCAGCTCACCGGGCGCGACGATGCCGCGACGCTGAACCTGTTCGGCTATACCGGTGTCGGTACGCTGGCGCTTTCGGCACACGGGCAAGTGACGCACGTCGATGCCTCTAAGAAGTCGGTGGCGCAGGCGCGCGACAACGCTGCGCTGGCGGGGCTGGAAGATCGCCCGGTGCGCTGGCTGGTCGACGATGCCGCCAAGTTCGCCGCGCGCGAAGTGCGCCGGGGCAAGCGCTACGACGGGATCATTCTCGATCCGCCCAAGTTCGGCCGCGGACCGGGTGGCGAGACCTGGCGTCTCGAGGAAGGCCTGCCGGGTCTGCTCTCCGATTGCCGCCAGCTGCTCGATCCGGACAGCCGCTTCCTGTTCCTCACCGTCTATGCCGTGCGCATGTCCTCGCTGGCATTGGCCGGGCTGATGGATGAGTTGTTTGAAGGATTGCCGGGCAAGATCGAGCACGGTGACCTGGCCGTCCGCGAGGATCGGCAGGGACGCTTGCTGCCAACGGCCATATTCGCACGCTGGTCGAATCCCGGCTAAAGGGCGCCATGGCCGATTCGCTGATCCTTGAAGTCGCCGATTTCGAGCAGGATGTCCTCACCGGCATCTACTCGGAGGAAACCGGCAAGCCGCAGCCCTTGCGCTTCACGATTACCGTGCGGATGAAGCCCGCGCGGCACTACGCGCCCGACACGCCGCTCAATGCCAGCAAGAACTACATGGACCTGAAGTTCGCGGCATCCGAAGCGCTGCCGCCGGGCCTGCATTTCAAGCTGATCGAGGCGGTGGCCGACCACATCTGCGAAACGCTGTTCCTGCAGGACGACCGGGTAGAGGCGGTCACGGTGAAGATCGTCAAGCTCGCCATTGCCGAGAACGGCGAGAAGATCGGCATGACGCTGACCCGCGAACGGCGCTGACGGGGCCGGGCGTGCAGGATATCTTCCATGTCGGCCCGCTGTCGGACGATCCGCTGGAAGCGGCTGCGGACTTTCATGCACGGCTGCTTCCTGCCGTCGAGGCGACGCTGGGCGGCGGGGCCGATCCGCTGACGCTGGTGTTCCTGCCCGCGAATCACACCCATCGCGCATGGCGCCTGGCGCTGGTCCAGTCGCTGGCCCGCCGCTTCGCGCCCTCGCGCGTGAATGCGGTCGAGTGCTCGGAGACCGCCGCGCTCGAAGCCGCGACGCGTTGGCTCGAGAGTGCCGGCGGGGTCACGGGACAGTTGCTGCCCCTCGATGGAACCGGAGCCGGTCCGGTGCTATATCAGCAGGGATGACCAGCCCAGCACCCCTCGTCGACCAGTTCCAGCGCCGCATCACCTACCTGCGGCTTTCCGTTACCGACCGCTGCGATCTGCGCTGTTCCTACTGCATGCCCGAACGCATGACGTTCCTGCCGCGCAAGGAAGTGCTGGCGCTCGAAGAACTGCACGATCTGGCGCTCGGCTTCATTGCCCGCGGCATCACCAAGATCCGGCTGACCGGCGGAGAACCGCTGGTTCGCCGCGACATGATGGAACTGGTGCGCGCGCTCGGGCGCAAGATCGGCGATGGTCTGGAAGAACTGACGCTGACCACCAATGCGACGCGGCTTTCCGAATTCGCCGACGACCTGGCTGCCGCCGGGGTGCGGCGCGTCAACGTGTCGCTCGATACGCTCGACCGCGAAACCTTCACGCAGCTTTCGCGCCGCGATTCGCTGCCGCAGGTGCTCGAAGGGTTGCAGGCGGCCAAGGAGGCGGGGCTCAAGGTCAAGCTCAACACGGTCGCGCTCAAGGGTATCAATGAAGCCGAGATTCCCGATCTCATCGCCTGGGCACATGGGGAGGGTTTCGACAGCACCCTGATCGAAGTCATGCCGCTGGGCGATGTCGAGGAAGACCGTTTCGATCACTACCTGCCGCTCGTGGCGGTGCAGGAGGATCTGGCCAGGCGCTGGACGCTGACGCCCAGCGAGCACCGCACCGGCGGACCGGCGCGCTACTGGAACGTGGAGGAGACCGGCGGTCGCATCGGCCTGATCACGCCGCTCACCAACAACTTCTGCGAAGGCTGCAACCGCATCCGCGTGACCGCGACAGGGCAGCTCTATGCCTGTCTCGGCGGAAACGAGCGGGTGGACCTGCGCGCCGCGCTGCGCAGCGAGGATCCGGAGGCCGAACTCGCCGCCGCGCTCGATACCGCGATGCGCATCAAGCCCGAGCGCCATCACTTCCAGATCGAGGAACCCGGCGCGGCTCCGGCCGTTTCCCGTCACATGTCGATGACAGGAGGTTGACGTGCATGCTCGGACAGGCCTGCTTTCTTCCGGTGAGGAGAATGCCTTGAGTGTGAAGCTGGTGTTCCTGGGACGCCTGGAAGACCTTGCCGGCGGCAGCAGCCGCACGGTTCCCCTCGAACCCTCGATCGATGCCGTGCTCGACAGCCTCGATCCCGATCTTGCCGAAGCGCTGCGCGCGCCGCGCGTTAAGCTGGCGGTAAACGGCATCCTGCTTCAGGACACCGATGCACCGGTGCTCAAGGAGGGCGACGAGATCGCCTTCCTGCCGCCGGTTTCGGGCGGATGACATGACGCCGAGCGATTCCGACGTACGCCTGCTCACCGATCCCTTCGATCCCGCCCACGAACTGGGTGCCTTCACGCGCATCCATCCGCAGGCCGGCGGTGTCGTCAGCTTTCTCGGGCAGGTGCGCGCCGGGGACGAGGTCGAGGCGCTGGAACTACAGCATTACGCGCCGCTGACGCTCCCGGCGATGAAGGACCTTGCCGAGCGTGTTCGCCAGCGCTGGGATCTCGAAGGCCTGCTGGTGCTCCACCGCAGCGGTGTGATGGAGCCCGCCGATCCGATCGTGCTGGTCGCCGCCGCGGCCCGCCATCGCCGCGATGCCTTTGCCGCCGCCGATTACGCCATGGATCACCTCAAGAGCGAATCGTGGTTCTGGAAGCGCGAGAAGGCGGGCGGTGAATGGCGCTGGATCGAGCCGCGCGAACAGGATTTCGAGGATATCGCCCGCTGGGGCTGACCGTAAAAAGCCGTAGGCGTTTGATTGCGGTCAAATCCCTCGCAGCGGCAATCGCACATGGTGCCTCCAGAAGGGGAACGGCACCATGTCGCAGCGAATCGATCAGCAACGGCTTCAGCAGATTGCCATCATCACCGGTGCGCCCGTGCGCCCTGCGGCTGATCGCTCTTCCGGCTCGGCAGCCGGGCTCTACGCTGCTTTCATAGGGCTCTACCTTGTTTCCATCGCCGTGATGGCTTCGGTGTTTCTCGATTCTGCCGTGGCCGTGCCGATGGTGTTCCTCGCAGGCGTTGTCGTCCTCGCGTTCGGTCTGGCTGGTCACTGCGTGATCAGGGAGGCCGGCATCGAGGCTCTTACGGCAAAGCTGGCGCAGCTTGTTACCCAAGGCATCGACACTCTGAGCGGAAGGCTGACAGCCGGTTCAACGACTGTTCGGGCCCTAACGCTGCCCGTGCTGATCCTGGGCGGAGGCCTGACGGCCGCGGCACTAGTCACCTTCGTCATCTGACCGCTTGACCTGAGCCGGGGGGCTATTGGGTCAAGGTCGGACGTTCGGAGGGCCCCTCCCCCACGCGGGGGAGGGGCTTTTCCTTTGCTCTTTCGAAAGCGGATGCGCTGGCCGGCTCAGCCGGGCAGGCGGGCGGAGAGCCGCGCGATGACGGCATCCTGCGCATCTACCCAGCCGTTGACCTCGTCGCGGGCGGAGGCAATCGCCTCGGTCGTCGGGGTGCGTTCGAGCGCGGCGTCGGTCCGCGCGTTCACATAGAGGTTGTCGAGATCGGCGAGCGCGACCATGGCGCTCGACCGGCTCGTTTCCAACAGCGCGAGCGCGACGCTGGCCGAACTCCACGAATCGGTGGCCCTGCTACCGGCCGCGGCGACGGCGCGTTCGGCAGCGGGGCGGTTCGCCTGGAACTGCTTGTCGGCATCGCGCGCCATGGCCACGAGCCCGTTGAGGCGGGTAACCAGGTCGGCGCTGGCAGGCGGCGGCGCTGGCGCTTCCGGAGCGGTGTCGCCCGGTACCGGCTCGGCCCTGCCGCTGACGCGCTCGACGTCGCGCTGAGCAAGCGAGGGGTAGCTCCCCGCAGTGGAGCAGGCGGCCGCCATCATCGGCAGCAGGACGGTAAGCAGTCGGGCCTTCGCACGGATCATGAAAGCTGCCATAGCATGGCGCGTCGGCGAGGGGAGGGGCTTTCGTTGCCGGAATCGATGCCGGAGCATGCGATTCCTCCAGTCCTTGGTTGACACGAATCGGGCCTTGCCCTAACGGCACCACTCTTTCCGGCCCCCCGCGCCTCGCGGGGTGTCCGGCGCGTCGCCCGCAGGTTCTCAGGCAATGTCTGGAACATCGCGGCCGGGGCACGGTTGTTTCGGCTCGTTTCGGGCACATTGATATTAGGTAAGGGCACCATGTTCGCAGTTGTGCGCACGGGCGGCAAGCAGTACCGGGTTGCCGCCGGAGACAAGATCGCGGTTGAGAAGCTGGCTGGTGAAGCCGGTGAGACCATCACTCTGGGCGACGTCCTCATCGCCGGCAAGGACGGCGAAGTCGTCGATGCCGCGAAGGTTTCGGTTTCGGCCGAGATCATTGCGCAGGCGAAGAGCGAGAAGGTCGTGGTGTTCAAGAAGCGCCGCCGCCACAACTATCGTCGCAAGAACGGCCACCGCCAGCAGATGACCCTGCTGCGCATCACGTCGGTCGGCTGAAGCCCTGCATTCGGAGTAACGGGAAATGGCACATAAGAAAGCAGGCGGTTCATCGCGCAACGGTCGCGACTCAGCGGGCCGCCGCCTCGGTGTGAAGAAGTTCGGCGGTCAGGAAGTGATCGGCGGCAACATCATCATGCGTCAGCGCGGGACCAAGGTGTACCCGGGCGTGAACGTCGGCATGGGCAAGGATCACACCCTGTTCGCGCTGGCCGAAGGCCGCGTACGCTTCCACGATGGCAAACTCGGCCGCAAGTACGTGTCGGTCGATGCCATGGCAGAAGCCGCCGAATAAACCGGATGGTCGGTAAAAGGGCCATCCCGATGGGTTGGCCCCGCCGGACGCTATAAGTCCGGCTGCATGAGGGAGAGGGCCACCGCCCGTATCCCTCTTTGCTTTTCTTCCTCATTTCGCCGCAAGCGCGCGTCACTCCGGCCCCGGCCTGCCGCATCCCAGCGATGCGCTGCATGCCCGCCCCGCGTCGCGCTCGCCTGCGTAATGGCATTGTCACGCGTTTCGGCTACCGGAACGGCGCGGCGGATGAGTGGAGAAATACGATGTTCCTTCGCAGCGAAAGGCTGTTCCTGCGGCCAGGCTGGCCAGAGGACTGGCAAGAACTCTGCGGGCAGATCGCCGACGAGCAGGTCGTGCGCAATCTCGCCAGCGCGCCCTGGCCCTATGCCGGGGAGGACGCGCGCAGTTTCCTCGCGCTGCCGCAGAACCATCGCCACCCGCGTTTCCTGATCACCGTTCCCGATGCGACGGGCGCGCGGATCGTCGGTGGCATCGGGCTCGACCAGCTCGAGAACGGGGTCGAGCTGGGTTACTGGGTTGCCCGCGACCATTGGGGGCAGGGCTATGCCAGCGAGGCGGCGCGTGCGGTTGTCGCGCTTGCCGGGGCTCTCGGGCATCGCCGCGTGACTGCGGAGCACTTCATCGACAATCCTGCATCGGGCCGCGTGCTCGAAAAGACGGGCTTCCGTCGGACCGGCCGAGTCGTCGAGCGGTTCAGCAAGGGGCGTGGCAAGGCATGCCCGGTACGGTCCTATGAACTGGCGATCGGCCCTTCGCGGACATGCGACGACCTCTTCGGCTGCAAACGCGCGGCCTGACCAAGTCTCCGGAATCGGATCGAATTTTCTGGTTAACGGGCGGCTGCCGATCTTCCGGTCGCACGCCGCCCTCGCCACACAGAAAACTTCGTGCAATTGCAGTCGCTTGGGTGCATAATGCGAATAGCGGAACGGGGCCAACGGAGAACCGTGACATGTTTTTCCGCACGGAGAGGCTATTTCTGAGACCAGGGTGGCCGGAGGATCTCGACGATCTTCTGGAAGCCTTCAACGACGAGGCGATTCAGCGCACCATCGAGGTGAGCGCCTTCCCGCGTACGCGCGAGGCAGTGAGCGAATATCTCGACCGGCCGCGCGATCCGCGTTTCCCGCACTTCTTCATGTATCTGCGCGGTGCAAATGGCGCGAAGCTCGTGGGCGGCATCGGCCTTGGTCCGTTCGGCAAGGATGCCGAGGTGGGCTACTGGATCGCATCGGGCTATCGCGGCCAGGGCTACGCGCTCGAGGCCTTGCGGGCCGTGGTGGACCAGGCATCGACGCTTGGCCACCGCCGCCTCGTGGCCAAGCACTTCGTGGACAACGACGCCTCGGCGCGCGTTCTCGAGGCCGCCGGTTTCCACGATGCGGGTGAGGAAAGCCCCCGGTTCAGTGAAGGTCGCGGCGGTGAAGCGCTCGCGCGGCTCTATGTTGCCGATCTCGAAAAGGGGCGCTTACCGGGCGGGCACAGCAGCGATCAGGCACTCAGCGCCTGATCAGGCGCTGTCCGAGGGCTGCAGCCATTCGGGCATGAGGTCGGCATCGATGGCATCGACGCGAAGGTGATCGACGGCTAGCCCCAGATCGGGATAGGCCACGCGCCGCCGCTTTTCGTCCGAACGGTCCAGCGGCACGACGATAAGGCGGCGGTTGACCTTCTGCCGCCAGTTCATCCTGGCCGTGTTTTCCTGCCCCACGAAACAGCCCTTGGTAAAGCTGACACCGTTCAGCTCGACCGCATTGCATTCGAGCCACAGCGTTTCGCCATCGCCCAGTTCGGCCTGCCCTTCGGCCACGCCGAGCGAGAGCCGGTGCGCGAGCCATGCCGCGTCGGCGCCCTCTGCGCTTTCCTCGGGATCTTCGGCGTCGATCTGCGCGATCCAGCGCTCGCCCAGCGCCGCAAGCCGCGGGTCGGGCGAGGCGCCATCGCCGAGATGGGGGCGCCAGTGCACGGCGACGGTCTCATCGCGGGCGATGTCGATGGCCTTGCGCAGCCGATACATCGAGAGCCGCTTGATGAGCGCGTTGGCCACCGATGCTTCGCAGTCGAGCAGCAGGTCGTCGCCGGCAGGCCAGACCACGAAGTCGAACAGCGCTTTGCCTTGCGGCGAGAGCAGGCCCGTCCAGACAGGTAGTGCCTGCTTCACATCGGCGGTTACCAGTCCCTGCAGGAACTCGGCGATATTCTCGTCCGACCCATCGCGGGGCGAGAGGCGGATCACGGCGCGGTCGAAGAGGCGTGTAGCGGTCATGCCCTCAAGGTGGGGAGCAGGCCCGGCGGTGCAAGACCCGCCGTCACGATCTCAGGGGCACTTCGCGAGCCGCTCGCGCATTTCGTCGAGAACCCACACCGCGGCGGGGCCGGGCGGATAGTCCTTTCGCCAGAGCGCGACGAGGGCGTAGTCCATAGTCGCGGTCTCCGGCAGGTGCAGTTCCACCAGCGAGCCCTGTTCCAGATCGGCCTCGATCCGGTGGCGGGGCATCGAGCCCCAGCCGATTCCCTCCTTGAGCAGCGCATGCTTGGCGCCGAGATCGGCGAGCCGCCACGAACGCGGGCTGAAGACCGAGAAATCGCGGCCATCGGTCAGCGGGGAGCGGTCGGTCAGCACCAGTTGCAGGTGCTTGCGCGCTTCGCCGGGAGCGATCCGCTCCATTTGCGCCAGAGGATGGTCGGGGGCGGCCACGGGCACCATCTCGACCGATCCCAGCGTCTCGCGCTCGGTCTCGGGCAGGTCGAGAATGTCGGGTCCGGCAATCGCCAGCGTGGCACGTTCTTCGAGCACCAGCGCGGCCACGGCGCCCAGCGCTTCGACATGCAGCCGCAGTGCGACGCTGGGGAAGCGGACCTGAAAGTCGCGCAGCAGCTTTGCAAGGACATGGCCCGGCACCATCACGTCGATGGCCAGCGAAAGTTCGGCCTCCAGCCCCTGCCGCAGGCTGCGCACCTTGGCGAGCAGCGCGTCCATGTCGTCGGCAATGGCATGGGCCTCGGTCACGAGCGCCCGCCCTGCTTCGGTCAGCTGCGGCTTACGCGAACCCTCGCGGTCGAACAGCCGCACATCGAGTTGGGTTTCGAGCTGGGCGATGGCATAGCTGACCACCGAAATCGCCCTCCCGAGCTTGCGGGCAGCGGCGTTGAAGCTGCCTTCCTCGACGACGGCAAGAAATGTGCGCAGGTGATCAAGACTGGGCGGGGCTAGGTCAGGCATTCAACAAATCCGAACATCTATGTCGAATTTATCCCAATTTTCCGATTGCATGCCAAGCCCTATCTGGGAGGCGTCAGGTCGATACGGACATCGCAGGAAGTTCGTCGAGGCCAAACCAGTTCAGGAGCCCCCCATGATCGAACTGCGCCCCTTCGCAAGCCTCGGAGCCGCCAATCACGGCTGGCTCGATGCGCACCATCATTTCTCCTTCGGCGACTACCACGACCCGGAGCGGACCACCTGGGGCCGCCTGCGCGTGTGGAACGACGATACCATCGCGCCGAAGACCGGCTTTCCCGCCCATCCGCACCGCGACATGGAAATCGTCACCTATGTCCGCAAAGGCGCGATCACCCACGAAGACAGCCTGGGCAATCGCGGCCGCACCGAAGCGGGCGACGTACAGGTGATGAGCGCGGGAACCGGCATCCGCCATTCCGAGTACAATCTCGAGGATGAGGAAACGACGCTGTTCCAGATCTGGATCATGCCCGACCGCCGCGGCGAGCAGCCCGGCTGGGGTGCGCGTCCCTTTCCCAAGGACGACCGGGCGGGCCGTTTCGTCACGCTGGCCAGCGGCCGCGAAGGCGATGGCGATGCCCTTCCGATCAATGCCGATGCCCGCGTTCTGGGCGCCACCATCAAGGCGGGCGACACGGTGACGTATGCCACCGACCCGCAGCGCCACGCCTATCTGGTCCCGGCCCTCGGCCGCATCCAGGTGGGCGAGGTCGAGGCCCGGGCGCGCGACGGTGTCGCGATCACCGGCCTCGACACCATTACTGTAACCGCGATCGAGGATAGCGAACTCGTGCTCGTCGACGCAGC
The DNA here is from genome assembly GCA_965140495.1 of uncultured Novosphingobium sp. Lineage (GTDB taxonomy): Bacteria > Pseudomonadota > Alphaproteobacteria > Sphingomonadales > Sphingomonadaceae > Novosphingobium. The sequence goes on from OZ223239.1 coordinate 747,429, forward strand.
CTGATCCCCGGCGGCGGAGCAAAAGTCTCCGCCGTTTCTTTCTTCTCACTCTCCCAATCGAAAGGACCCCGTTTCATGACCGGACGCACTGCTCACCCCAAGATCGAAAAGCTCATCGTCGAGCGCTGGAGCCCCCGCGCGTTCGACGGCAGCGAAATGCCGCAGGAAGACCTCGACGTGATCTTCGAAGCGGCCGGCTGGGCGCCATCGGCCTATAACGTCCAGCCCTGGACGTTCCTCTATGCACGGCGCGGCGATGCCAACTGGGACCTGCTGCTCTCGCAGCTCATCGACTTCAACCAGGGCTGGGCCAAGAACGCCTCGGCACTCGTCTTCGTCGTCTCGGCGAAGAATTCGACCGGTCCCGACGGCAAGACCGCGCCCAACCACAGCCACAGCTTCGATGCCGGCGCAGCATGGGTGCTGGGTGCCATTCAGGCGCAGGCGATGGGCTATCACACCCACGGCATGACCGGCCTCAAGTTCGGCGAAGCGGAACAGGCGCTCGGCATCCCCGACGACCACCGCCTCGAAGCCGCCTTCGTGATCGGCAAGATCGCGCCCAAGGACACCCTGCCGGAATTCCTGCAGGAGCGTGAGGTTGCCGTAGGCCGCAAGCCGGTGAGCGAGATCGCCAAGCCCGGCAAGTTCGCCTGATCCGTTAGCCAACGATCCCGCCGCGTCCGTCCTATCCCCCCAGCATCGACGCGGCCCGAGCCCGGTCTGCCCCGCACCGCGCGGCAGGCCGGGCTTTTTGGTGTGATGGGGCCGGGGACGCGTCGTGGAACCGATCGCTTCCGTGCAGTCCTAGGGACGCTTCAGGGCCTCGGCGAAGGGGGCCATGGTGCCGTCGTTCGCGCGCGGCTTCAGCCCGAGCAGGTGCATGACGAGCGGGTAGACATCGACGTTGTCGAACGTGTCGAGCACCATGCCGTGACGGAAATCCGGACCGGCGGCGACGAAGGTTGCCATCATGTCGGGTTCGCGGTTGTCGTAGCCATGCGCACCGCCCTGTACCGGCTCTTCGGTCTTTCCGCCCAGAATGGTCCAGCCGATCCGGGCGATGCAGATGAACGCGGGTACGCGCGGGTTGGTGCCGTAGTGGAGCCGGGCGGGGAGGTCGGCCTTGCGGTTGCAGGTCATGTCGGGATGCGGGGCGAGCAGGGCCTTGGCCAGTTCGACTTCGTGCCCGGGCACCGGGTCGATACCCGCGTAGGGGCCGTCGGCGACGACGTCGTAGCTGCCGGCTGGGGCGATGGCGGCGATCCGGATCACGCGCTCCTCGCTGACAGGCGCCATCCCGTGATCGGAAACGACGATAATGTCCGCATCGATGTGCCGCTCCGCGAGCCCGCGGCGCAGCCGACCGATGGCTTCGTCCACGCCGGCAACGGCTTCGGCGGTCTTGGGGACTGCGGTCCCCAGGTGTGGCCCGCGTAATCGATGCGGTTGAAGTAGAGCGTCGTGAAGCGCGGGCGTTCGGCAGGGGCCCGGTCGTACCAGCCCAGCACCGTATCGACGCGGGCATCGGGCGTGACGGTGGCATCGAAATTGCGCCAGTCGTGCGGGCGCACGCCATGGATGGCGACGGCCGAGCCGGGCCAGAACATCGATGCCGTGCGGACGCCCGCCTTTTCCGCGGTGACCCAGATCGGCTCGGCCTCGTTCCACCAGCGCGGATCGTTGGCGACAGCCTTGTTCGAAGGTTCGAAAGTCACGCCCGGCATGGCGGCATCCCTGATCGCATTGCCGACGAGGCCGTGGTGATCGGGGCGCAGCCCGGTGATCAGCGTGTAGTGGTTCGGGAAGGTCTTGGTCGGGAAACTGGGCCGCATGCCTTTCGCGCGCAGGCCTTCGGCGGCCAGAGCATCGAGGTTCGGTGTCGATCCGCGTCCGAGGTAGTCGGGCCGGAAGCCGTCGATGGAAATCAGGATGACCGGATGCGGGGCAGGCTGCACCGCCTCGGCAGTCCTTGCGGACTGTACCGGTTCGGGGGGCGGTGTGCAGCCGGCAAGCAGCGTTACGGCGAGGATCGCGGCGCGGAAGAGGTGCACGGATATTTCCTTTTTTGGCGGACCTGCGACCGTCCATGACGGCTTTGCGTGACGATGTTGAGTCACCGTCCGGACGAAAGTGGAAATGGTCGCCGTGAAATGGCCATGTTCTCATGGGCATCCTTGCGTATCGCTGCCCGGAGATGTGCATGCCCGCCGTCGATCTGCCTGCCGATCCGCCCGTCGCGATGGAACAGTCGCAGGCAGAGACTTTCGATCTGGCGTCGCTGGCAAGGGACGACAAGACGTTGGACCTGCGGGCAGTGAAGCCGCGTTGCCCGGTATCCACCGGCAAGGAAATCGTCGTCTGCGCGCCCGACCCGGAGGAAAACCGGCTGCGTCCCTTGCCCGATACTTATGTGGTGGAAGAGGGCATGCCGCGGGCGCAGCTCGGGCTTGGGGACGGGGTTACGCTCGATGTCCATGTCGATGCGGCCGTCATGCCCGACGGGACGGTGAGCAACCGCATCATGATCGGAACCAAGATCAAGTTCTGAGCGGCGGACGCCTGCCCATTCTTGCGCGATTCATCCGGGACGCCTAGGCCGGAGGGGACGCACGGCCCCGCCTTTCGGCGTGAGGACCGTGCAGACCGTGTCACGTGCAACCCTGGCGGAGAGACCCTTCCGATGACCGCAAACGCTCCCGAACTCGTGCTTTCCGGCGGAATGGTCCACACCCCGAACGGAGCGGCCGTGGCCGATGTCGCCGTGCGCGACGGCAAGATCGTGGGCGTGGGCAGCTATCCCGATGCGGCGCGGCGGATCGACTGTACCGGGCTCGACGTGCTGCCGGGCGTGATCGACAGCCAGGTCCACTTCCGCGAGCCGGGGCTGGAGCACAAGGAAGACCTCGAAAGCGGCAGCCGCGCGGCGGTGATGGGCGGCGTGACCGCGGTGTTCGAAATGCCCAACACCAATCCCAATACCGACACGGTGATGCGCGTGCACGACAAGCTCGAGCGCGGCCATCACCGCATGTACTGCGACCATGCCTTCTATGTCGGCGCGACGGCGGAGAACGCCGAGGAGCTGGCCGAGCTGGAACGCATCCCCGGAACCGCGGGCGTGAAGATCTTCATGGGCGCCTCTACCGGCAATCTCCTGGTGGCCGAGGACGAGCAGCTTGCCCGCGTGCTCGCGCATGGCCGCCGCCGCGTCGCCATCCATGCCGAGGACGAGGCGCGGATGAACGAGCGCAAGGGCGAGCGGGTCGAGGGCGATCCTTCCAGCCATCCGGTCTGGCGCGACGACGAGAGCGCGATGCTGGCGACGAAGCGCATCCTGCGGCTGGCCCGCCAGGCGCGGCGGCCGATTCACATTCTCCATGTGACGACCCCGGCCGAACTCGAACTGATCGCGCAGCACCGCGACATCGCCACCTGCGAAGTCACCCCGCAGCACCTCACGCTGGCAGCCGAAGACGCCTATCCGCGGCTGGGCTCCTATGCGCAGATGAACCCGCCGATCCGCTCCGCCGCGCATCGCGACGGGCTGTGGCACTGGCTGCGGCAGGGCGTGCCCGACGTGATCGGGTCCGACCACGCGCCGCACACCAAGGAGGAAAAGGCCAAGAGCTATCCGGCCAGCCCCTCGGGCATGCCCGGCGTGCAGACGCTGCTGCCGCTGATGCTCGATCATGTCGCCAAGGGGAACATGACGCTGGAGCGGCTGATCGACATGACCTCAGCCGGGGTGCAGCGCGTGTTCGGTCTTGTCGGCAAGGGGCGCATCGCCACCGGCTACGACGCCGACTTCACCGTGATCGACCGCAAGGGCAAGTTCACCGTGACCGAGGACTGGGTGGAAAGCCGCTGCGGCTGGTCGCCCTTTACCGGTATGGAACTCGACGGGCGCGTCGTCGGCACCATCGTGCGCGGCCACGCCGCGATGTGGGAAGGCCAGTTGGCCAATCAGGCGCTGGGCGAGCCGCTACGCTTCGCAGGCGCTCTTTAAGGACGCCTGCCGGGTCCCCCTGTTGCGCGAGACCATGTCCCAGCAGAACAGCGCGATAGCGGCCCAGATGAACAGGAAGCACACGAGCTGAACGGTTCTGAGCGGTTCGTTGAAGACGAACAGGCTCTGCAGGAACAGGCCGGTCGGCGTCACGAACTGGATGAAGCCGAGGACGGAAAAGTCCAGCTTGCGCGCGGCGCTGGCAAACAGCAGCAGCGGAATGCCGGTCAGCACGCCGGCACAGGCCAGCAGCAGGTTGAGCGGCATTGCCGTGCCCATGGCCAGACCTGCCGGCGTCGTCGCCTGCCAGCCCAGCAGCGCCGCGGCCGGGATCAGCAGGACCACGGTTTCGACGGTGAGCCCAGACAGCGCATCGACCGGCGCCAGCTTGCGCATCAGGCCGTAGCTGGCGAAGGCCAGGGCCAGCACGACGCTGATCCAGAGTGTCGCCAGGGCATCATGCGCGAGAATGGCCACGCCGATGGCGGCCAGAGCCACGGCCAGCCATTGCAGCCGCGAGAGGCGTTCGCGCAGGAAGACGGCCCCGGTAAGCACATTGACGAGCGGGTTGATGTAGTAGCCGAGGCTGGCCGCCAGCACGTGCCCGTGCATGACCGCGATCACGTAGACCAGCCAGTTGGTCCCGATCAGCAGCCCGCTCACGGTGAGCACACCCACGATGCGCGGGTTGCGCAGTGCTGCCCGCAGTTCCTTGCCCTGTCGCATGGCGGCGATGACCACCAGACAGAACGGCAGCGTGAACAGGATGCGCCACGCGACCACTTCGAACGGGGAAACGGCGCCCAGCAGCGCAAAATAGAGCGGGAACAGCGTCCAGATGAGAAAGGCGCTCAGGGCCTGGAGCAGGCCGCCCAGGCTTGCGGGAGAATTGGAGGACATGGCTGGCTGATACTCTGGGCGGTGGAACATGGGCCGCGATGGGGGGCGACTTAGAAGTCCCGCTGCCTTCCGGCAACCCTCTCGTCTCGTCGCGGCAAATGCATCGCTTCGTCGAATAGACGAAATCTGACAGCGCTGTTGCAGTCTGTTCAGATTAAATGCCGTAAAGATGAATGCGTACCGCGGGTCGAGTCGTCCGGCAGATCCGCCCCTCGCCATTGAGGAGAAGAGAGATGAACGCATTCTTCAAGGTTTCCGCTCTGGCTGCGGCCACGGCCAGCCTCGCTACCGTCACGCCGGCTTCGGCCGAGCCCGTGTTCGCCTCGCAATTCCATGCGCCGGGCGAGCAGAGCTACAACCACAGTCGCGAGCGTTATTCACGCGAGGACAGGCGCCGGGGCTATCGCACCGATTACCGTTATCGCGGCGAGCCCGTCTACCGCGACACGCGCACCTGGCGCGGCCGCGACGGCCGGTACTACTGCCGCAAGAAGGACGGTACGGCTGGCCTGCTCATCGGCGGTGCGGCTGGCGCGCTGCTGGGGCGCGAGATCGACGGCGGACGCGATCGCACGGTCGGCACGCTGCTCGGCGCAGTTGGCGGGGCCCTGCTGGGCCGCGAAATCGACCGAGGCGGATCGCGCTGCCGCTAACCTGATAACAAGCTGGCTTCTTCACGCGGACGGCGACGCGTGAAGGACCGTCCGGCCGCACCCTGCGTGTCCGGACGGGAGGGCGTCTGCGACTTTCGCAGGCGCCCTCGTTGCGTGCCGGAAACCTTTGCGTGCACGCTCTTCCCGAAATGGGACGCCGCCGCCATGCGGCTGGCAATTCCGGCGGTTTTCGCGTTTGACTGAGAAAGTTGATTGCCCTTCAATCCGTTGAGGGGACGCGCTGTGTCCACGCAGCGTGGCGAAATTGAGGAACGCGACGATGAAGACTTCCGCCCGTTTCATGGCTCTCGGCCTTGCCGGCACGCTGCTTCTGGCCGGCTGCGGCTCGGACGACAAGACGCCCACCGGCAGCGAAACCGATCCGGCGATGAGCGGTGCGCTGGGCGACCAGATCATGGTCGATCCGGAAATGGCCGGGCAGGACGGCGCTGCCATTTCCGCCAGCGACGGTCAGATCACGCTTCCGCCCGAGGATCGCTCGCCCGAGGCCGTTGCCGATGCCAAGAAGAAGGCCGCCGAAGCGGTCGGGGGCACGCTGAAGCCCGCGCCCGAACCGGCCAACGGCGGGGCTGCCGAGCTTGCCGAAAGCGCCGCCACCGCTGCGCAGATCGCCCAGGCTTCGAAGCTGGCGCACACCGATTGCGCGTCCAAGGCGGAGTATTCGAACACGTGGGCTGCCAAGCTGCCGTCCGACATTCCTGTCTATCCGCGTGGGGCCGTACAGGAAGCCGCGGGCGTCGACAGCGACAAGTGCTCGCTGCGCGTCGTCAACTTCGCGACCCCGGTCGCGCCGGACGATGTCATCAGCTTCTACTACACCAAGGCGAGCAAGGCCGGATACGGCGCGGAATACAAGCTCGATGGCAACGACCACGTGCTGGGCGGCCGCAAGAACGGCAAGGCCTATGTCGTCTACGCCCGCCGGCTCAAGGGCGGGGTCACCGAAGTCGACCTGATAACCAGCGGCAAGTGACCGCAGGTAGGGCCTCTTCCCGATCGGGGGATGGGAAGAGGCCCGTTTTCCTGCGAAAAAGTGTGTAAGCCCTGGAGCCGATTTTGGCCGAAGGCGAAATTACCTGAGGCCGACGCCGATCATCGCGCGCGGCTGCTCCATTTCACCCGACGCGACAGGATAGGCGCAGTAGTCGGCCGCATAGTAGCCGGTCGGGCGATGGTTGCCGGACAGGCCGATGCCACCGATGGGCGCGGCGTGGTTCGGGTTCACCGTGGCGCGGTTCCAGTTGACCAGACCGGCGCGGGCATTGGCCCAGAACTTGTTGTATTCCTGCGGCGTGCCGCCGATCAGCGAGGCCGCCAGACCGAACCGGGTGTTGTTGGTTTCGGCAATCGCCTCGTCAAAGTCGTCGACGCGGATGACCTGCAGGATCGGGCCGAACAGCTCGACGTCGGGGCGGTCCTTCATCGCCGTCGTGTCGATGATCGCCGGGCTCAGGAAAGGCAGCGATTCGTCCGGACGCACGAGGTGCTTGATAGCCTTGCCGCCGTTGCTCATCAGATAGAGGAAGCTTTCCGAAAGGCCGTCGGCGGCGCCATTGTCGATGACCGGGCCCATGAAGGGCGAAGGCTCGTCGAAAGGCGCGCCGAAAATGAGGCGGTCGGCGAGCGACTTCACTTCGGAAATTACCGCATCGTACATCGAATTCTTGACGATCAGGCGGCGCGTCGCGGTGCAGCGCTGGCCGGTGGTGGCGAAAGCGGATTGCACGATCAGCGCGGCGGCGTCGGTCAGCTTGGGGGTGTCCCACACGACCATCGCGTTGTTGCCGCCCATTTCCAGCGCGACCATCTTGTCCGGGCGCGTGGCGAGGCGGCGGTTGATGGCAATGCCGGTGTTGGCCGAACCGGTGAAAAGCACGCCGTCCACGCCATCGTGCGAGATCAGGGCCTGCCCCTCGGGCGGGCCGCCGACCGCGAACTGCATGACCGCCGCCGAGATACCGGCGCGGTTGAAGCAGCGGGCCAGGATCTCGCCCGAAGCCGGGGCCTTCTCGCTCGGCTTGAAGATCACGACGTTGCCGGCGATCAGGGCCGGAACGATGTGGGCATTGGGCAGGTGCGCAGGGTAGTTGTAGGGACCGAGGACCACCAGCACGCCGTGCGGCTTGTGGCGAACGGCCATGGTGCCCTGCAGCGCCGAATCGAGTTTGCGCTGGCTGGTGCGCTCGGCATAGGCGCGGATCGAGACTTCGACCTTGTTGATGACCTGCTCGACTTCGGCATGCGCTTCCCACAGCGGCTTGCCGACTTCGCGGGCAATCGTGGTGGCGAGCTTTTCGGCGTCCTTGCGCACTTCATTGGCAAAGCGGCGCACGAGTTCCATGCGCGTGGACAGCGGCTGGGCCGCCCAGCCCGGCCACGCACGGCGTGCACGCGAGACGACATCATCGACCTCGCATACGGGACCGCGCCAGATTTCCGCGCCGGTCGCAGGCTCGTGCGAAACCACTTCGACTTTGCTTGCTTCAGACACGGGGCCTCGGTCGCTCGCTAATGCTGTTGAACTTGTCGCTGCACCGTCCATTACGGCTAACAATCCGTTATCCAATAAAATTCGATATTTTGCAGTCTATGCCACAGGTATTCCTACCGGGTTGCTAACGCGGCGCATCAATTCGTGCGCAGACCGCATGGCTCGGGCGGTTCGTCGAGATTTCGGCCAAGTTCGCGAATTTGCGAGACCTTTTCCTCCAGCGGCGTCCAGTCGTCGTCTGCATCGATGGCCGCCCAGATCCGCTCGACCTCGTCGATCAGGATGTGCGGCGATTCGTCATTCTGCCAGAAATCGGCGCTGTCATCGGCGGCCGGAGCATAGCCGTTCAGCAGTTCGCCGAAGGAATCGTCTCCGGAATTGCGTCCGCCGCGATGGGTGAAGAAGAAGGCATCGGGCGCCATCTCGCGTTCCACCATGTAGCGCTCGGCGGACTGGATCAGCGTCGAATCCGCTTCGAGGCCGCGCGATTCGACGCCGAGGCGCCAGGTAAAGCGGCGGGCCATCGCCTGCTGGTAGAGCGGACCGAAGCGGTCGAGCGCGGCGATCAGCGGCTCGGTGTCGGTCAGCATGCGCAGGGCAACGGCCAGCTGGCCGCAGTTCCACAGCACCGATTCCGGCTGGCGTCCGAAGGCGTAGAGGCCGCCGTGGTCGAAATAGGCGGCGGTAAAGCGCGGGTCCCATTTCGGCAGCCAGCGCCAGGGACCGTAATCGAAGCTTTCGCCCGAGATGTTCATGTTGTCGGTATTGAGCACGCCGTGGACGAAGCCGGCGACCATCCAGCTTGCGGCGAGATCGGCCATGCGCTCGACCACCTGATGCATCAGGGTCACCGCCGGTTCGTCGCGCGCGGGGGCGTCGGCGGGCGGTTCGCTGCCGGGATAGGTCTCGAGGCAATAGGCGACGAGCGCTGCCATCAGGTCCTTCTCGTCATGGGCGAGCAGGCGCTGGAAGCTGCCGATGCGGATATGGCCATGCGAAAGGCGCACCAGCACGGCCGAGCGCGTGGGCGAGGGCTCGTCGCCGCGCCACAGCGATTCGCCGGTTTCGATCACCGAGAAGGTCTTGCTGGTATTCACCCCGAGCGCTTCGAGCATCTCGGTAGCGAGGATTTCGCGCACCGCGCCTTTCAGCGTCAGCCGGCCATCGCCGTCGCGGCTGTAGGGGGTGCGGCCCGATCCCTTGGTGCCGAGGTCGAGCAGCCGGTCATCCGCGTCGCGCATCTGCGCGAACAGGAAGCCGCGCCCGTCGCCGATGTCCGGGTTGTACGAGCGGAACTGGTGGCCGTGATAGCGCAGGGCGAGCGGCTGCGGCAGGTTGTCGGGCAGCGGCTCGAAGCGTCCGAGATGGCCGATCCACTGCGCATCGTCGAGGCCGTCCAGCCCGACGGAGCGTGCCCAGCGGTCATTGCGGAACCGCAGCTCGTGCTTCGGGAAATCCGCTGCGGGGACCGGATCGCCGATCCACTCGGCAATGGTTTCGATACGCGGATCGGGGCGGTAGACACTTGCTTGCGGTTCGCTGCGCATAAAGCGATAGTGGGGGGCGTATGCCCGCCGATCAACCCGGGTGCTGAGGAGGTTGCCGTTTCGGCATGACGGAATTCGAAGATCGGTACTGGTCGAGCCGCGACGGCCTCAAGCTCCATTTCCGCGATTATCCGGGCCCGCAAAACGCAGGCGGCCCGGTGCTTGCGCCCGTCCTGTGTCTCCATGGCCTTACGCGCAATGCCCGCGACTTCGAAACGATAGCGCCGCATCTGGCCGAGACCCGGCGAGTGATCTGCCCCGACATGCGCGGGCGCGGCGACAGCGAATACGCCAAGGATTCGGCCAGCTACACACCCGTCCAGTATGCCGAGGACCTGCTCGCACTGATCGAACAGGAAGGTATCGAGCGCTTCGTGGCCATAGGCACCTCGCTCGGCGGGCTGCTGACCATGGGGCTCGCGACCGTGATTCCGGAGAAGATTGCCGGGGCGGTGATCAACGACGTCGGTCCCGCGCTGCGCCGCGACGGTCTGGAGCGGATCAAGGACTATGTCGGGCAGGGGCGCAGTTTCCCGACCTGGGTCCATGCCGCGCGCGAGATCGAGAAGACGCATGGCGGCGCGCATCCCGATCAGCCGCTCGACTTCTGGATCGGCATGGCCAAGCGGATCATGGGACTGACCAGCAACGGGCGCATCGTGTTCGACTACGACATGAAGATCGCCGAGCCGTTCATGGATTTCGACGTCGATGACCAGCCCGACCTCTGGCCCGCCTGGGAAGCGCTGGCCGGGCGGCCGGTGCTGGTCCTGCGCGGCGCCCTGTCCGATCTGCTGTCCGCGGAGACGATGGAGGAAATGGTGCATCGTCTGCCCGGCACCGAAACGCTGACGCTGGACGACGTGGGCCATGCCCCGACGCTCGACGAACCCGAATCGGTCGCGGCGATCGATCGCCTGCTGGCGCGCGTGAATTGAGCGGCCCCTTGCGCGTCCTGCATCTTCATTCGAGCTTCTCGGCCGGCGGCAAGGAATTGCGCGCCGCGCGGTTGATGAACGCCTTCGGTCCGCAAGTCGAACATGCCGTCGTTTCGGCCCAGCCGGGGGCCTATGGGGCATCGGTCGTGCTCGATCCCGCCTTGAGGGTCGACTATCCGCAGGACTTCCCGAGCCTGCAGGGCAGGCCCACGCCGCTGCGTCTGCTGAAACTGGCGAAGGCCATGCGCGGGTTCGACCTGATCCTCACCTACAACTGGGGCGCCATGGACGCGGTGCTGGCGCATCGGCTTTATGGTGGTGTGCTGGGGCTCGGGCCGCTCGTTCACCACGAGGACGGGTTCAACGAGGACGAGGCGGCGGGGTTGAAACCGGCGCGCAACCTGTTCCGGCGAATCGCGCTGGCACGTGCCTCGGCATTGGTCGTGCCCTCGCAGCGGCTGCAGGCGATTGCCCGCGAGGCCTGGCATCAGCCTGAAAAGCGCGTCCGCCTGATCGTCAACGGGATCAACACCGAGGCCTATCTCACGCCTCCACCGCCCGATTCCGTGCCGGGGCTGATCAAGCAGCCGGGCGAGAAATGGGTGGGCACGCTTGCGGGCTTGCGCGCGGTCAAGAACCTGCCGCGTCTGGTGCGCGCCTTTGCGGCGCTGCCCGAGGACTGGCGTCTCGTCATCGTCGGCGAGGGGCCCGAACGCGAGACGATTGCGGCTCAGGCCGAAGCGAGCGGCGTGGCCGACCGTGTCCATCTGCCCGGGTTCGCGCCGGACCCTTCGCGCGTGGCCGGCCTGTTCGACATATTCGCGCTCTCGTCCGACAGTGAGCAGTTCCCGATCTCGGTCGTGGAAGCGATGGCCGCCGGAGTCGCGGTCGCTTCGCCTGCCGTGGGAGACGTGGCGGAGATGGTATCGGGGGATAACCGCCGCTTTGTTACCTCTGCCGGAGATGAAGCTGCACTGAGCGCGTCGCTGACCGCGCTTGCTGCCGACGAGGGGCTGCGGACTGCGGTCGGTGCTGCCAACCGTGCCTGCGCGCAGGCGGCTTATGACGAGAAAACAATGATTCGCGCCTATTGCGATACCTATGGCGACGCGCTGGGACGCACTGCCTTCCCCTAGCCACATTCCCCATTCAGGCGGCCTTCACGCCCGAGGGTGCAGCGATCATCCCCGTTGAAAACCCTAGCCCATACGCTAAACAGCCCCGCAACCATTCAGACTACCGCGGAAAGCGCCCAAATTGGCCCTGCCTCCTGACAAGAATTCGAAATCCGAAGAGAAAAAAGCGGCCCAGCTCGCTGCGCAGCAGGACGTGTTCCTGCGCGAGGTCGACGATGCCTTGCGCCAGGATCAGGTCGAGAGCTTCATGTCGACCTACGGCAAGCCGCTGCTCGCGTTGATCGTCCTCGGTCTCGCCGCGTTCGGCGGGTGGCTCTACTGGGAGCATCGCCAGACCAAGGAACTGGAAGGCCGGACCGAAACCTTCGTCCAGGCGCTCGACAGCGTGCAGGCAAGCAATCTCGACGATGCCAAGGCCAAGCTCGAACCGATCGCGGCCGAAGGGTCGGACGGTGAAGCCACGGCTTCGCGGCTGATGCTCGCGGCGATTGCGCTGGAGCAGGACAAGAAGGCCGACGCGCTCAAGATCTACAAGCAGGTGGCAGCCGACGAAAAGGCGCCCAAGCCGCTGCGCGATCTGGCGACGATCCGTGAAGTGGCCGCCAATTTCGATGCGATGAAGCCGCAGGACGTGGTCGACCGGCTCAAGCCGATGGCGGCTCCGGGCAATCCGTGGTTCGGCGTCGCCGGCGAATTGGTGGGCATGGCCTACCTCAAGCAGGACAAGCAGGACCAGGCCGGTCCGCTGTTCGCGGCCATTGCCAAGGAAGAAGGCGTGAACGACGCCCTGCGCAGCCGGGCACGGCAGCTCGCGGCGGTACTGGGCCAGGACGCGGTGGACGACGTGGTCGACGACAAGGGCGAGCCGCTCGACAAGCCGATCGGCAAGATCGTCAAGGCCGCCGAACCCACCGGTGAATAAGAATGTCTGATGAGGTGCGCATGAAGGCTACTGTCTCGAATACCCGCGTGGGCGAAGGCCGCCGGTCCGGCGCACGCAAGGTCGTGCCGCTGATCGCGCTGGCACTGGTGATGGGCCTGTCGGGCTGCAAGGTCTTCGGTGGCGGCAAGGGCGGCCCCAAGACGCCGACCGTGGGCGAACGGGTTCCGATCCTCTCGCGTATCGAGACCGGCGCCAAGGTCGATCCGACGCTGGCCGCCGTTTCCGTGATCCTGCCGCCCGAACGGACGAATGCCGACTGGGCGCAGGGCGGCGGTACCGCCAGCAAGGCCTATGGCCACCTCGCGCTGGCAGCCAATCCCACCCGCGTCTGGACCGCCCAGATCGCCGGTTCCTCGAACCGCCAGCGTCTCGCCGCTGCACCCGTGGTCGGCGATGGCCGTCTCTACGTCATGGATACCGAGGGCAAGGTTCACGCCTTCGACGCCCAGAGCGGCGCGCGCCTGTGGACCAAGAGCTTCGCCGTCAGCGGCGACGGCTCGAAGTCGGTCTTTGGTGGCGGCGTCAGCTTCGACAGCGGCCATGTCTATGTCACCACCGGCGTCGGCGAAGTGGCCGCGCTCGAGGCATCCACCGGCGAGCAGATCTGGAGCAAGAAGCCGGCTGGCCCGCTGCGCGGCGCGCCGACGATTGCCTTCAACGCCGTCTACGTGATGACGCAGGACAACCAGATCCTGTCTCTGAATGCGGCGGACGGATCGCTGCTCTGGAACGAATCGGGTTCGCTCACGCAGGCCGGTGTGTTCGGCGTTGCCGCGCCGGCTGCCGGGCAGGGTACCGTGATCGCCGGCTATTCCTCGGGCGAACTGGTTGCCTATCGCTATGAGAACGGCCGTCAGCTGTGGTCGGACGCGCTTGCGCGGACCTCGATTTCGACCGAGGTCGGCAGCCTGACCGACGTCGATGCCGATCCGATCATCGACAATGGCCGCGTTTATGCGCTGGGTCAGGGTGGCCGCATGGCCGCCTACGAACTGGTGACCGGTCAGCGCATCTGGGAACTCAACCTTGCCGGTATTTCCACGCCTGCCGTGGCCGGCGACTGGGTCTTCACGCTCGACGATCATGCAGAAATCCTGGCGATCGCGCGTTCCACCGGCCGCGTCCGCTGGCTGACGCAGCTCACCCGCTTCAAGAACGAGAAGAAGCGCAAGAACCCCTACTTCTGGGTCGGTCCGGTGCTGGCCGGCAACAAGCTGTGGGTCGCCAACTCCGAAGGCGAAGTGGGCACGGTCGATCCGGCGACGGGAACCTACGCGCCCTTCACCGAGCTGAACGACGGCGTCATGCTGGAGCCGGTCGTGGCCAACAAGACGCTCTACATTCTCGACGATTCGGGCAAAATCAGCGCCTTCCGCTGATCTTGTGCCAGGCGGGGCGGGGAACTTTCCCGTCCCGTTTCGGACCCCTTAACCATTTGCGGCTAGGGCACGGGCATGAGCAATGCCCAGACCGCCGCGGATCCCCGGCCCGCCAGTGATGTCTCGGCAGGCGTCGGCCTGTCGGGGCTTGCCGCCCTCTTCGTGTGGCTGATGATCTGCCGCAACTGGGCGTCGATAGCCGATGTCCTGGCGCTTCCCGGGCCCCATGCTCCGATGAGCGGCCCCTACGCGTCGGTGGCGACGCTCTTCTTCACCGGCACGGCCATGGGGCTGTGGTCCGTCCTTGTCGACAAGGTGCACTTGCGGCCCTCGACCGGCATCGACTGGAACGCGCCGCGCCCGCTGTCCGAAACGCTCGACATCTCGATCACCAAGATCGCCGGGCTCTGGGCGACATGGGCCGTGCTCGGCTTCTATTACTGCATCGCGCGCTGGTACTGGGAAGGCCAGTACCTCTTTGCGATGGACGTCCTCAGCGTCGTGGCGCTGCCGCTCTTCGTGCTGTCGGTGCCCTATGTGCTGTGGCTCGATCGCTACATGATCGAACCGCGCGACCATTCCTGGCATTTCGGCGCCATGCTGATCGGCCGCGAGCCGTGGGAGGCCAGCGAGGTCAAGAAGCACTGGCGGGCCTGGGCGATCAAGGGCTTCTTCGGCGCCTTCATGATCTCGATCCTGCCGCCGGGGTTCGCCCAGGTGGTGAACGCGGATTTCGCGGCGATGGAATACAATCCCGTCGCCCTGGGTTCGACGCTGATCGCCGGCCTGTTCCTGATCGACGTGCAGATCGGAACCGTCGGCTATCTGCTCACGCTCCGTCCGCTCGATGCGCATATCCGCAGCGGTAATCCGCTGCTGGCTGGCTGGGTTGCGGCGCTCATCTGCTATCCGCCCTTCGTGTGGGGCACGATGGGCCGCGCGGACGTGCTCGGCTATGAAGTGAACACGGTCGGCTGGGCCGGCGTCTTCGCGACGCATTCGGTGCTCTTGTGGATCTGGGCGGCGCTGATGGTGTTCCTGACCGCCGTCTATGCCTGGGCGACGTTCGCTTTCGGCATCCGTTTCTCGAACCTCACCTATCGCGGCGTGCTGACCAACGGGCCCTACCGCTTCACGCGGCATCCCGCCTATCTTTCAAAGAACCTGTTCTGGTGGACCTCGACGCTGCCGTTCCTCGTTCGCACCGGCTCGGTCTCCGACGCGATCCGCAACACCGTGCTTCTCGCCATCGTCAGCGGCATTTACTACTGGCGCGCCCGGACCGAGGAAGCGCACCTGCTGGCCGAGGATCCGAAGTACCGCGAGTACTACGATTGGATGGGCCGCAACGCCCTGATCACGCGCACGTTCGGCCGGCTGGGCAAGTGGCTGCAGCCGCGCAACCCGCAATTGCAGCCGGCAGAGTAGGCTTCAGAGCGTTTCGCTGGCGCCGACGTCGTGGGCGGTCACGTGCCGCCCGGTCATGCCCAGTTCGGCGCGCTCCTCTTTCCAGCGCTGCATGTGCGGCTGGGTGAAATGCCGATCGAGCGCGGCCCGGTCGGTCCAGTACTCGATCACCCGGAACAGTCCGGGCTCGAGCACGTCTTCGGCATAGATGTAGCCCTGACAGCCTGGCTCGGCACGGCTTGCCGCAATCACCCGTTCCATGGCTTCGCGGGCAGCGTCGATGGCAGGCCGGGGAATACGGAATTCGCCGGTGACGACGATCACCTCAGAAGCTCTTCACGCCGTATACGCGCGAGACATCGCCGCCCCATTCGCCGTGGTAGAGGTCGAGCAGGCGCTCTGCAGGCACCTTGCCGGCCGCCACGATCTCGGCGAGCGGTTCGAGGTAGCCGGTCTCGTTGTCGCCGCCAGCATTGAGCCGGCCGCGCGCGGCAAGGCCTGAACGGGCGATGGAAAGCACTTCGCCGGCAATGTCGCGCAAGGTGCCGCCGCCCGGAAGCGGCGCATCGAGGCCGAGCTTGGGCACCGAGGCGCGCAGCAGCTCGCGGCCTTCCATGTCCCAGTCCTTGACCAGATCCCAGGCCGCATCGAGCGCGGTCTGGTCGTAGAGCAGGCCCACCCACAGGGCGGGCAGCGCGCAGATGCGGCCCCAGGGCCCGCCGTCTGCGCCGCGCATCTCGAGGAAGGACTTGAGGCGCACTTCGGGGAAAGCGGTCGAGAGGTGATCCTCCCAGTCGCTCAGCCGCGGCCGCTCGCCGGGCAGCGCCGGAAGTTCGCCCTTGAGGAAGTCGCGGAACGACTGGCCGGCGGCATCGATGTACTTCCCGTCGCGGAAGACGAAGTACATCGGCACGTCGAGCATGTAGTCGACATAGCGCTCGTAGCCGAAGCCCTGCTCGAACACGAAAGGCAGCATGCCGGTGCGCGCGGGGTCGGTGTCCGACCAGATGTGGCTGCGGTACGAGAGGTAGCCGTTGGGCTTGCCCTCGGTGAAGGGCGAATTGGCGAAGAGCGCGGTTGCCAGCGGTTGCAGCGCGAGGCTGACGCGGAACTTCTGCACCATGTCCGCCTCGCTCGCATAGTCGAGATTGACCTGGATGGTGCAGGTGCGCAGCATCATGTCGAGGCCCATCGAGCCCACACGCGGCATGTGCCGCAGCATGATGCCGTAGCGGCCCTTGGGCATGATCGGCAGCGCCTCGCGGGTCTTGTCCGGCCACATGCCGAGCCCGAGGTAACCCTTGCCGATCCTGTCGCCGATCGCCTTCACCTGCTGGAGATGGCGGCCGGTTTCGCAGCACGTCTCGTGCAGGTTTTCGAGCGGGGCACCCGACAGTTCGAGCTGGCCCGCCGGTTCGAGGCTGACGGTGCCGTCGGCGCCCTTCATGGCGATGACCTTGCCGCCTTCCTCGATCGGCGTCCAACCGAACTCGGTCAGCGCCATCAGCAGGTCGCGGATGCCGCCGGGCTCGTCGTAGGACGGCGCGTGGTGGTCGACGAGGTCGTAGACGAACTTCTCGTGCTCGGTGCCGATCCGCCACGCGGCGCGCGGCTTCTCGCCCGCGGCCATCGGCGCGGCGAGTTGATCAAGGCTTTCGACGATCGGATCGGCGCGATCCGATACCTCCCTGGTGCTCATGCGGCGGGAATTAGGGATGCGAAGGGGCCGACGCCAGCAATATTTGTATCGGGGATGCTCAATTTCCGTTGTTCGACCAATCGCCTGCAACCGCCATCCACAGCGCGCAGGCCGCGATACTGGCGGTTTCACCGCGCAGGATGCGGGGCCCCAGCGTGATCGGGCGGGCCTGCGGATGGGCGCGGATCGCCTCGCGCTCCCCTTCGTCGAAGCCGCCCTCGGGACCCACCAGCAAGGCCGCCGGGCCGGGGTGACCGGCAAAGGTGGTCGCCGCCGGCTCTCCGCCCTGTTCGTCGGCGAAGTACAGCGCGCGATCCTGCGGCCAGTCGCGCAGCAGTGCTTCCAGCTTCATCGCCGGGGCCAGTTCGGGTAGGGCCGTACGCGCGCATTGCTCGGCAGCTTCGGTCACGATGGTGCGGGCGCGCTCCGGGTTAAGCTTGTCCGCCACGCAGCGGCGCGTCACCAGCGGCTGGATGCGGCGCACGCCCAGTTCGGTCGCCTTTTCCAGCACGAGATCGAAGTTCGGCTTCTTCAGCAGCGCGGCGCAGAGCCAGAAATCGGGCACCTGTTCGCGCTCGCGCAGGCACTCGCGCGGTTCCAGAACGACATCGCGCTTGCTCGCCGAAACGACTTCGCTGGCCCATTCGCCGGTCATGTCGTCGCACAGCACCACGGCATCGCCCGGCGCCACGCGCATGACCTTGGCAAGGTAGTGGGCCTGCCCGCCATCCACGGTGACGGCGGCATTTTGTGCGAGCGGTCCCTGAACGAACAGGCGCGGGGCCGAACGCGGTGGCCAGGCGGGGGTTGCTCCCATGAGCGGCGACTTTCTTCTCGTGCGAGTGGCTGGACGTTTATGGCAGGACCGGCCTTTTCGCGGCAACCCGGCCGCCATGCAATGGGTTTGCCGGTCCGGTACTGAACGCCTGTCAACGCAATCGGCGATGACAGGGGCCGAGCAATCGACTAGACCTCGCGCGTGACTAACGGCTCCCCCCCTTCGGATATCGGCGTTCCGGATAGCCAGCACGGCGGTTTCGTCGCGATGCTGCCGATGCCCCTGCGTCCCTATGCCCGGCTTGCGCGTTTCGACCGGCCGATCGGTTGGTGGCTGCTGTTCTGGCCCTGTGCCTGGGGTGTACTGCTCGCGGGCGGCGAGGAGCGCTGGGGGCTGCTGTTGTGGCTGCTGGTCGGCTCGGTCGCCATGCGCGGCGCCGGGTGCGTCTACAACGACATCGTCGATGCCGATCTCGATCGCAGCGTGGCGCGCACGGCGGCGCGGCCGATCGCCAGCGGCCGGGTGAGCAAGGAAGCCGCCTGGACCTGGCTAGGCGTGCTCTGCATCGTCGGGCTGGTGGTGCTTGTGCAGTTGCGCTGGCAGGCGCAGGTCATGGCGCTGGGCAGCATTGCGCTGGTGGCGGCCTATCCGTTCATGAAGCGGATCACCTGGTGGCCGCAGGCCTGGCTGGGCCTCGTCTTTACCTGGGGCTGTCTGGTCGGCTGGATCGAGATCCGCACCGATCATCTCGAGGCCCTGGCGGCGCTCTACGCCGGCAGCATCGTGTGGTGCATGGGCTACGACACGATCTATGCCCTGCAGGACCGCGAAGACGATGCGCTGGTCGGCATCCGCTCCGCAGCCCTGCGGCTAGGCAGCCGCGTACGTGCAGGGATCACGGCGTTTTACGCCCTGGCCCTGGCATTCTGGGCGCTGGCATTCTGGGCCATGCGTCCCGACTGGGTCGCGCTCGTCGCGCTGGTTCCTGTCGCGATGCACCTTGGCTTTCAGGCGCTGACACTCGATCCCGACGATGGCGACAATGCGCTCTACCGTTTCCGGTCGAACCGCGATGCCGGCATTGTCATGGCGCTCGCCTGCTGGGTCGTGGGCAACGCCGGCGTGGTGTGAGCGCGAAGGGGCGCGGCGATACCACGCCCCGGCTCTGGTGATCAGCGGCTCATTCATAGCTGACCAGCTCGAACTCGATGCCGTCCCAGTCGAAGAAGTAGAACCGGCGGCCCGGTTCGTAATCGGCATGGCTGAAGGGTTCGAGCCCCGCGGCGATCACAGTCTGCTCGGCGGCGTCGAGATCGTCGACCACGATGCCGATGTGGTTGAGCGGTGCGCCCTTGGCGAAGCGGTCGTGCGGCTTGTGGTCGGTGTAGATGGCGATGTAGCTGAATTCCCCGCCGACATGGATGGTTTCGCCGTCGTTGATCGCGGGGCCTCTCCAGCGTTCTTCCCAGCCGAGCAGGTCCTGCAACAGGCGGGAAGAGCGTTCGATGTCGCTCACCGTGATATTGGCGTGTTCGAGGCGGCCTGTGGCCATTGTTCTGTCTCCTTTTTGCTTGCCGGCGAATCACCGGTTTGGCAAAGATGCAACCTCAAGCTAACTTGAGCTCAAGCCAAAAATTCGAGGGATAAGTGGTCGAGGATCGGTTCATTTCCATCGGCGACCTGTCGCGCCGTACCGGCGTCGCGGTTTCGGCGATCCGCTTTTACGAGGAAAAGGGGCTGCTGACCTCGCTGCGCTCGCGCGGCAATCAGCGCCGTTTCCTGCGCTCCGACATCCGCCGCGTGAGCTTCATCCTGATCGCCCAGAAGCTCGGTCTCGCGCTTGCCGAAATCGAACGCGAGCTGTCGCAGCTGCCGCAGGGCCGCACGCCGACGCTGGCGGACTGGGAGCGGATCAGCAAATCGATGCGTACGTCGATCGACGCCAATATCGCCCTGCTCGAACTGACCCGCCGCAAGCTGGAGGAATGCATCGGCTGCGGGTGCCTGAGCCTCAGGAAATGCCAGCTCTACAATGCCGGAGACGAGGCCGCCGCGCATGGGCCGGGCCCGCGCTTCGTGCTGAAGGGGTGACTTAGTCCCTGGATGCCAAGCTGTGCCGTTTCGAAATCCGATCGAGGGAAATAAGTGCGGCTATGAGGGGAATGATGGCTAGATCGGCTAGCCAGTCACGCTGAAAATGATTGGCCGCGAGATTTAGCAGGTTTGCCATGCCCAGAACTGCGGCAATGTGCAGAACCACAATGGCCCAGCCCTTCCAGTGGCAGGGCATATAACTCCACAGCCAGCGTTCGAACCAGATTTCGGTTTGTGCCGGGCTGCTCATTCCGCCGCCAGTAGCTCTTCCGCGCCGACCAGATCGACGCTCACCAGCCGCGAGATGCCCTTTTCGACCATGGTGACACCGAACAGGCGGTGCATGCGGCTCATGGTCACGGCGTTATGGGTGACGATGAGGTAGCGGGTGTCGGTTTCCTTGGTCATCGCTTCGAGCAGGTCGCAGAAGCGCTCGATATTGGCGTCGTCGAGCGGGGCGTCGACTTCGTCGAGCACGCATATCGGCGCGGGATTGGTGAGGAACAGGCCGAAGATCAGCGCCACCGCTGTCAGCGCCTGTTCGCCGCCCGATAGCAGGGTGAGCGATTGCAGGCGCTTGCCCGGCGGCTGGGCGTAGATTTCGAGCCCCGCTTCGAGCGGATCGTCGGAATCGACCAGCGCAAGGTGCGCCTTGCCGCCCTGGAACAGGCGGTTGAACAGCCGCTGGAAATGCCCGTCGACCGCTTCGAAAGCGGCACGCAGGCGTTCGCGGCCTTCGCGGTTGAGGTTGCCGATGGAGCCGCGCAGCCGGTTGACCGCTTCGGCCAGTTCGGCCTTTTCGGTGACGCTGGAGCCCAGCTGCTCTTCGGCTTCGGCAAGTTCGTCGGCGGCGACGAGATTGACCGGGCCGATCCGCTCGCGGTCGGCGACCAGCTTGTCCATGGCCGCCGATTCCTCGTTCGCGCCGCTGACCTCGGCGGAGACGAATTCGAAGCGTTCGGGCAGGACCGGCGGCGGGCACTGGAAACGCTCGCCGGAAATACGCGTCATCTCGACGCGGCGCTCGTCCTCGTTCTCGGCGCGGGCCACGGCCCCGGCGCGGCCTTCGCGGGCGCTGGCGAGACTTTCCTGCGCGGCTGCCAGACCGGCATCGGCCTTGCGCGCGGCTTCGGTGGCATCGCTCACGGCCGCTTCGGCTTTGGCGAGTTCGTCGGCAAGGCGATTGCGCACGGCTTCGCCTTGCTCGATCTGCTCCATCAGCGAAGCGGGCTTGGCGGCGATGACGGCGCGTTCGGTCTCGATTTCCTCCAGCCGCCCGGCCATCTGCGCGAGCCGATTGGTGGCGTCGCCCGCACGGGCCTGCCAGTTCTTGATGTCGCCGCGCTGCGAGGCGGTGCGTTCGCGCGCCACGGCCAGCGCCTGATCGTGCGAGGCGAGCGCGGCGGTGGCTGATTGCAGCGCGCTCTTGGCCGTCTCGTTCCTGCCCCTAGCGGCATCGAGCGCGGCGCGGCCGGTTTCGGGATCGGGCAAGTCGGCGCGCTTGGCCTCTGCGGCGGCCAGATCCTGTTCGGCATGGGCGCGCTGTTCCGCCAGCTCGGCGACGCTGCGGTCGAGTTCGGTGCGCCGTGCCTGATGACGCGCCTTGGTATCCTCGGCCTGATCGACGGCGCGCAGGGCGTTACGTTCGGCATTGGCGGCATCGGCAATCGCGCGCTCCGCCGCGACGACGGCGGCGGAGAGGCTGGACAGTTCCTGCTGCACTTCGCCCTGCCGCGCTTCTGCTTTCGCGACCGCCTCGCGCAGCGCGGGAAGCTGGGCATCAAGCTCGGCAAAGCGGTTTTCGGCTTCGAGGCGGGCCGCTTCCGCCGCGCCTTCGCCGCGTGCGACGAAGCCGTCCCAGCGGCGCAGCAGACCGGCTTTCGTGACCAGCCATTCGCCGGGCTTCAGCGTGCGGCCATCGTCTTCATCGGCGACATGGACCAGCGCCAGCCGGGCGGCGAGTTCGGGCGGGCATTGCGGGACATGCGCGGCCAGATTGTCCGCCACGGGGGCAGGGGCCTCGGCGCCGGTCCAGAAGCGGCCGTCGGCATTCTCGACGCGCCCGAGCGGCGCCTTGGCGTCACGCCCCAGCACGGCGGCCAGCGCGCGCTCATAGCCCGGCGCGGCGCGCACCGCATCGATGGCGACGGGAAGGCCGTGCGCTGCCTTCGCACCCTTGGCCCGTGCCTCACGGTCGCGCGTCAGGGCCGCGTGTTCGCGCTCTATGCCGGTAAGGTCGGCGCGGGCACCGGAAAGCTCGGAGGCCGCCGCATCACGCTCGGTCTGCAACTCAGCCTTGCGCGCCTGTTGCGCTTCCAGCCCCTCACGCGCCTTGCCGAGGGCTTCGGAAGCCCCTTCGGCTTCGCGCCGTGCCTGCGCAATCGTGGCATCGAGATCGTCCATCGCCGGCAGGCCCGCCAGTTGGGCCTGCAGGCGGTCGGCTTCCGCGTTCAACCTATCGAGCCGGCTGCGCGCCTGCGCCAGCTCGGCTTCGGCAATGCGCCACTCGGCTTCGACGGCAGCCTGCTCCGCAGTGGCCTGCGCCAGATCGAGTTCGGCGGCACGCGCCGCGCGCTCGGCACCTTCGAGCGCATTCGCCAGACGCGGACGCTGCGCTTCGTCCGCTTCCAGCTGCTTTGCTCCTTCCGCGAGGTCCCGTTCGAGCCGCGAGAGCGCTTCGGCGGCATCGCGGGTCATGCGGTCGGCGTCGCTGCGGTCCTCTTCCAGACGCGTGCGCTGGCGGTCGAGATCTTTCAGGCGCTGCTCTGCCGCTTCGAGCTGGCTGGTCAGCGTCGCCATGCGGTGGCCCTGCGCGGTGGCATCGTCGCGGCGGTCGGCGAGTTCGTCGCGCGCTTCGGCTAGCACTTCGGCGGCTGTGGCCTGCGCCTCCTGCGCGGCCTTGGCAGCCTCCTGCGCTTCGGTGACGCGCGCTTCGGCGGCCTGCGCTTCCTTCTTCGCCGCTTCGGCGGCAGCGGCCGCGTCGCGCCAGCGGGCGAAGACCAGCCGCGCCTCGGCGAGTCGGATCTGGTCGGACAGTGACTTGTAGCGTTCGGCGGCGCGGGCCTGCCGGCGCAGCGTTGCCACCTGCTTGTCGAGCCCGGCCATGATGTCTTCGAGCCGGGCGAGATTGGCTTCGGTCGCGCGCAGTTTCTGCTCGGCGTCCTTGCGGCGCACATGCAGGCCGGCGATGCCCGCCGCCTCTTCGAGCATCTGGCGGCGCTCGGCGGGCTTGGCGGCGATCACCGCGGCAATGCGGCCCTGGCTGACCAGCGCCGGGCTGTGCGCGCCGGTCGCGGCGTCGGCGAAGATCAGCGCCACGTCCTTGGCGCGCACGTCGCGGCCGTTGACGCGATAGGCACTGCCCGCGCCGCGTTCGATACGGCGCACGACTTCAAGTTCCTCGCGCACGCCATCGTCACGCGGCGCGGTCTCGGCTTGCAGGACGACTTCGGCAAAGGCGCGTGGCGGGCGATTGGCGGTGCCGGCGAAGATCACGTCCTCCATGCCGCCGCCGCGCATGGATTTGGGCGAGCTTTCGCCCATGACCCAGCGGATCGCTTCGAGCAGGTTGGACTTGCCGCAGCCGTTGGGGCCGACGACCCCGGTCAGGCCGGGTTCGATGCGCAGTTCGGCAGGCTCGACGAAGCTCTTGAATCCACTGAGCTTGAGCCGCCTTATGCGCATCTAAGCGCCCTTACTGAAGCAGGCGCATCAGCGCGCGCCCGCCTGCTGCAGCTTGGCTTCCAGTTCCTTCCAGCCCATCGACCCCAACGAGGAGCCGTTGATGATGAAGGTCGGAGTGCCGGTAACGTTGAACTCGTCCGACGCCTTCTGGGTCTGGTCGGCAAGTGCCTTGGCCTTGGTCGTGTCGGCGAGGCAGGCCTTCGCCTGATCGCGGGCAATACCGCGCGAGGAGAAGAAATCCACCATGCCCGATGCCTCGGCAATTGCGCCGATCTGCTGTTCCTTGGGCAGTTCGCCGATCGCCTGCAGCTTCTGATCGCCCAGCGCCTGCACGTTCTCGAACATGTTCGGCTGCCATGCCCAGAACTGCTCGCTGAGCGGGATCACCGCCTCGGTCGAACCGCAGGTGGCGAGCAGCGAGGCGGGCACGTCGAAGGGGTTGAGCATGAAGTAGCGCAGCTCATAGCTGACGCGGCCGCTGGCGACGTAGTCGTCGCGCATCGGCTCGGAGCTTTCCTTCGAGAACTCCGCGCAGTGCGAGCAACTCAGCGCCGCGTATTCCACCAGCTTGATCGGTGCTTCGGGATTGCCCATGCGATAGCCGCCTTCGGGCGTCTTCTCGATCATGTCCTGCCAGGCCTTTCCGGCCGGCGGGGCGATCTTGGCGATGGGTTCGCTCGACGAAGGCGCGCCGTCCTCTGCCTTCTTGTCGCAGGCAGCGAGGCCGAGCGCGAGAGGCGCGGCAAGGGCGCCGAACACGATCTGGCGGAAACGGTTGCGGGTCATTGTGGCGAATCCTTTGCAAAGACAGGAAAATGGCTAGCCGATAGGGCAGCCGGAACAAAGCGCGGGCAGAGCTTGCGGAGATTCTCTCCACAGCTTGTCCGCAGATTTCGGGGCTTCAGACGGTTCCGTCGCGTTCGTCGGCGAGCGCGCCAGTGATCGCGGTGGAAACCCCGGCCCAGTCGTGAACGTCGGTCAGCACCTTGCCGTTGAGCGTGAAGCTGGGCGTGCTCTTGAGGCCGAGCGCGGCGATTCCTTCCTGCTGGGTGCGCAGCTTCTCGAGCATGGCCTTGTCGGCGAGGCATGCATCGGTCTGGGCGCGGTCGATACCCCAGCTCGACATCATCTCGTAGAAATCGAGGTCGGAAGCCATCGCCCGCATGCGGTCGACCATCGGGCCCTGATACCAGCGCTGCTGCTGGGATTTCGTGGCCTTTATCGCCTTTTGCAGCCAGGTGTCCTGGGTGGCGAAGAAGGCATTGTGGCGCACGAAAAAGCGCTTGGGGTCGCCGCAGTTGGTCAGCATCGCCACGGTAAGGTCGATGGGATTGCGCAGCAGGTTGGTCACCGTCACCTGCACCTTGCCCTTGGGCACCACGGTGAGGCGCAGCACCGGGTCGGACTGCTGCTGGTAATGCGCGCAATGCGGGCAGGTATAGCTGACGTACTCGGTAAGCTTGACCGGCGCATCGGGATTGCCGAAGCGGTGGCTGCCGTCGGCGGTGGTTTCGATCCGGCTGTTCCAGTTGGTCGAGGCCTTTTCCAGGCTCTTGCTGGTCTTGGCCGAGGCCGAGACACAGGTCATCGCACCGGCCGCGAGTACCATGGCACCCAGGGCGGTCTTCATTCCGGCAAGTTTCATTACTGCTCTTCCTGACTATCCTTGGCGCTCATGCTGCGCGCCAGCGACTCGAGGACCGCACGAAGCTCGGGATCGCCCACGTCGCGCAGCGACTCTCCCAGCTCGAGCGGAACGGGCCGCAGCGAGGGTGCGGCAGCCTGCGGCTTTGAAGCAGGCGGTGCCTTAACCTCACCTTGCCGGATCTTCACTTTGCCCACGGCATTGTAGCCGAAGAAGCGGTTCACCCGGTCGATGATCTCGGGGATCACGTGCTGGATCATCGGCGCATGGGCCGGCACGACGACGAGTTGGAGAATGCCGTCGCTCTTCTCGCCGGGCGGGAAGCGGATCGACTCGGGCGTGCACACACGGGCATGGCGGGCACCGACGATCTCGGGCCAGCGCGACACCACGCTCGACTGCACGAAGCCGAAACGGCGAAAGGCGGTGCGGCCGACTTCGGGCATCAGCTCCGAAATCGCGCGTGCCTGTCCGCCGCGCGGGCGCTCGTAGGGCTTGGCGCCCCTGGGCCTGGCTTTCGAAGAGCCGGATTGTTTGCGATCGTCCCGTTCCATTGTCGGGGCCGCAATGCCATAGCGGGCGCATGGATGCCAGTTCCGATGCCATATCGTCCGCCCTGATCGACTGGTACGATGCCCATGCCCGCGATCTGCCCTGGCGTGCGCCGCCCGGCGCGCCGCCGCCCGATCCCTACCGGGTATGGCTGTCCGAAGTCATGCTGCAGCAGACCACGGTCGCGGCGGTAAAGGCCTACTTCGCCGAGTTCACGCGCCGCTGGCCGACGGTCGAGGCGCTCGCGGCTGCCTCGGATGAGGAGGTCATGGCGGCCTGGGCGGGGCTTGGTTACTACGCCCGCGCCCGCAACCTGCTAGCCTGCGCCCGCGAAGTGGCCGCGCAGGGCGGGACCTTTCCCGATACCGAAGAGGGCCTGCGCGCGCTGCCGGGGCTCGGCGCCTATACCGCGGCCGCCGTGGCCGCGATCGCCTTCGAGAGGCGCGCGGTGGTGGTCGATGCCAATGTCGAGAGGGTCGTCGCGCGGCTCTTTGCACTGGATACCCCGCTGCCCGGCGGGCGCACCGAAATCCGCGAGAAAGCGGATGCGATCACGCCCGAGGCGCGCAGCGGCGACTTTGCGCAGGCGATGATGGACCTCGGCGCAACCGTCTGCACCAGCCGCGCTCCGCGTTGCCTGCTATGCCCGCTATCGGCGCATTGCCTGGGCCGGGCCATGGGCGAACCCGAGCGTTTCCCGGTCAAGGCACCGAAGAAAGCCAAGCCCGCGCGCACCGGTCGCGCCTTCTGGATCGAGCGGGAAGTGGACGGCGAAGGGCACGTCTGGCTGGTCCGCCGTCCCGGCAAGGGCATGCTCGGCGGCATGCGCGCCTTGCCCGACGACGGCTGGAATGCGCGCAGCGACGGAACGGGCGAGGGGCCGCTTGCGGGCCCGTGGGAAAGCGCGGGCAGGGTGGGGCATGTCTTCACCCACTTCTCGCTCTCGCTGAACTTGTCGGTTTATCTTGGCAATCAATGCGATAGTCTTGCACAGGAAGCGGGCGAATGGTGGCCGCTGGACCGGCTCGAAGAAGCCGGCCTGCCCACGCTTTTCGCCAAGGCGGCGCGGCTGGCGCTGGCAGAAACGGGAGAAGAGGCATGATCCGCGATTTGCAGTCCCTCGAAGCGGCAATGGACCGCCGCATGTTGCTGCGCATGGGCGCCTGCGCCGGTCTCGGCGCCGCGCTGATGCCGCGTCTGGCGCTGGCGGCGACCGATACCGACCTGCTGCCGCATGTGCGCACCGTGATCGAGCGCTGGGTGGGGCCGGGCAAGTTTCCGGGCATGGTTGCCTCGCTCGGTATTCCGGGGCGCGATCCGCAATATGTCGCGCGCGGTTCAGAAGGCTTCAACGACGGCGATGCCGTCACCGCCGACAGCCTCTTCCGCATCTATTCGATGACCAAGCCGGTCACCGGCATGGCGGCGATGCAGCTGATCGACGAGGGCAAAATCGGCTTGGACCAGCCGCTCTACGAGATCCTGCCCAGGTACCGCGACATGATGGTGCAGGACACCTACGACGGATCGATCACCGAACTGCATCCGGCGCCCAGCCCGATCACGATGCGCCAGTTGCTGACCCACACCTCGGGGATAGCCTATTCCATCATCCAGAAGGGCCCTATCGCCAAGCTGCTGGATGAGAAGGGGCTTGTCGCCGGGCAGGTCAGCCGCAAGGAGATCCCCGGCCTGACCCGCGGCAATACGGTCAAGGGGCTCGACGTCTTCGCCGACCGGCTGGCCGAAGTGCCGCTGGTTGCCGATCCCGGCACCCGGTGGAGCTATTCGATGGGGCTCGACCTGATGGGCCGCGTGATCGAGGTCGTCTCGGGCAAGAGCTTCGATGCCTACTTGCGCGAAACGATCTTCGAACCGGCGGGGATGACCAGCACGTTCTTCCAGGTTCCGGCGTCCGATGCCAGGCGACTGACCACCAACTACGGCGCGGTCAAGAATGTCCTCGTCCCGATCGATCCCGGCGAGTCCTCGATCTATCTCGATCCGCCGCCGTTCCCCTTCGGCGGGGCCGGGCTGGTGAGTTCGCCGCGCGACTACGACCGCTTCCTGCGCATGCTGGCGCAATATGGCGAGATCGACGGGCAGCGCGTGCTCGGCGAGCTTACCGTGCGAACCGGCACGCGCGACCTGATGCCGCCCGGGCTGGACATCCCCGCGCTGTTCGGCGGCAATGCCGGTTTCGGGGCCGGTGGCCGCGTGGGCAGAGGCGCGGAAGCCGGTGTCTACGGCTGGTCGGGCGCCGCCGGCACGGTGGGCATGGTCGACATGGTCCATTCGCTGCGCTCGCAGATATTCGTGCAGTTCATGCCCCCCAACGCCAATGACCTGCTGCCCGAATTCCAGACGGCCCTGAAGGCCGATGTCATGGCCCTGCTGGAGAAACAGTAACGTGGATGTCGCCGTAGCCCCCATCGCCTTTTCCGGTTCGCACATCGATCGCGCCGATCACATTCGCAACGATCCGGCGGCGCTCGATGCGCTGCGAACGGTGCAGGCGCGATTGTTGCGCATGGACGGGCTCGATCCGGTCCTGACCGACGACAGCGCACTTGCCTGGGGCAGCCTTGCCGATGCGGCGCCGGACAGCGAGCTGGTGTTCCTCGGCATTGCACAGGGCATGGACGGCGAGCACGGCTGCTTCGCCGAAGTTCCCGCGACGACGCCTTCCGGCGGGCCCCATGCCGGCCCTGCCAGCTGGAATGCCATGGTCGTGCTGGAAGCCGGTGAACTGGCGGCCTACGGCGCGGCCCGCGCGCTTGTCGGCTGGCACATGCGCCACCGCTTCTGCGCGGTCTGCGGCTCTCCGACGGCGCTGGCCAAAGGTGGCTGGCAGCGCACCTGCTCCAACGCCGCGTGCAAGTCCGAACACTTCCCGCGCGTCGATCCGGTCACGATCATGACGGTCGAATGCGACGGCAAGCTCCTGCTCGGCCGTCAGCCGCGCTTTGCGCCGGGCCAGTATTCCGCACTCGCCGGATTTGTCGAGCCGGGCGAGACGATCGAGGAAGCCGTGAAGCGCGAGACCTTCGAGGAAGCCGGCGTGCGTGCTCGCAACGTCGAATACGTGATCAGCCAGCCCTGGCCGTTCCCGTCTTCGCTGATGATCGGCTGCCATGCCTTCGCCGACGATCCCGCCATCGTCATGGATGAAACCGAGATGGACGATGTGCGCTGGTTTACCCGCGAGGAAGTCACCGACGCGCTCGCGGCAGTCGCGCGCGGCGAACAGGGGAAAGCCTTCGGTGCGCCGCCCAAGGCCGCTGTTGCCCATGCGCTGCTGAGCTGGTGGGTGGAGCGGGGCTGAGGCCGTGTTGCCATTTCAGGAGATGCGAACATGCCCGACGGCATAGATTCGACGATTGCGGCCGGGGTTCTCGAAATCCGCATCGACCGGCCGGAGAAGAAGAACGCGCTGACATCGGCGATGTACCGCGCGATGACCGAGGCGCTCGAAACCGCGTCGGGCGATCAGGAAATCGGCGTCGTCTTGATCTCGGGAAGTGGTGATGCGTTCTGCGCCGGTAACGATCTCGCCGATTTCATGGCTGGCGCCGAGAGCGCGGAAGCTGCCCTCGAATTCATTCGCGCCATTGCCATGTTCGACAAGCCTGTGGTCGCAGCCGTTCAGGGTCTGGCAGTGGGTGTGGGCACCACGATGCTGTTCCACTGCGACCTCGTCTACGCGGCCCCCGATGCGCGTTTCGTCATGCCATTCGTCGATCTTGGCCTCGTCCCGGAGGCGGCTTCGAGTCTGCTGGCGCCGGCGACGTTCGGCCATGCCCGCGCTTCCGCGATGCTGTTGCTGGGAGAGCCGATGTTTGTGCAGGATGCCCAGCAGGCAGGCCTGTTGACCGCCATCGTTCCCGCCGAGGACTTGCTGGCGCATGCGCGGGGCAAGGCGGCGGCGCTGATGGCAAAGCCGCCCAAAGCCCTGCAAGCCACACGGAGATTGATGAAGGGCGATCCGGCGGCGATCGCGGCACGGATGGACGAGGAAGCGCGCGTCTTTCGCGAAGCGATAACCTCGCCCGAAGCACGTGAGGCCTTTTCCGCTTTCTTCGAGAAGCGGCCGCCCGTGTTCCGCCGCGATCCGGGTGCCGCCTGACCGCAGCCCTCAGACCAGCCCGAGCTTCATCAGTTCGCGCGCGAGTTTGGGCGGCATGATGTCGCCGCTGCTTTCGCCGTCGCCGAGGTCGCGCGGGGCATCTTCCTCCTTGAGGTAGCGCCAGCCCTGATGCGCGCGCTTGGGCTTGGTGACGACCGGGATCAGCTTGGGCGCAAGGCGGATATGCCAGCGCCCGTCGCTCTCGCGCTGCTCGAAGCCGAGGATGGGCGAGCGGCCGATCAGCGCATGCTCGAAGATCCAGTAGAGCGAGCCGCCCACCATCTCCTCGTGCCGTTTGGGCAGGTAGCGGGTGGTCAGCCGCGCCTCTTCCGGATGGCTCTCCAGCCACGCGCGCAGCGAGGCGGGGCTCTCGGCGGAAAAGGCGATCTTCGTCATGTGCAGCGGCATGGGGGGAAGATAGGGATGGAAGCCGGGCGGTGAAAGAGCGCGATCAGGCTGCTTGCCTGCCCTATCAGTTTGCGTTTAGGCGCTTGGTCGCGATGGAATTTCTCTTCGAACTCCTGTTTCAGTTCTTCGGTGAACTGGTGTTGCAGATCGTCGTCGAGTTCTTTGCCGAGATGGGCTTTCGGTCGCTTGCGCAGGTGTTTCGCAAGAAGCCTTCACCCCGGCTGGCCGTTGCGGGCTATACCTTGTGGGGACTGCTCGCAGGCGGAATCAGCCTGCTGATCTTCCCCAATTCGGCCATTCATAATCCCGATCTGCGACTGGCCAACCTGTTCGTCACGCCTGTGCTGGCGGGTGGTGCGATGATGCTGCTGGGCCGCCTTCGCGCAAAGAAAGGGCAGGATCTCGTGCGGCTCGATCGTTTCGGATATGGGTTCCTGTTCGCCTTTACGATGGCGCTGGTGCGCTACAACTGGGCCGGCTGAAACGGCCCGTCAGGCCAGCCCGGTAAGCACCGCGAGGCCGAGGAACGAGAAGAAGCCCATCGTATCGGTCGCTGTCGTCACGAAGACAGCGGAGGAGACGGCAGGGTCGACCTTGAAGCGGGTAAGTGTCACCGGCACGAGAATACCCGCGAGGCCCGCCACGAGGTTGTTCACCACCATGGCCGTGGCGATGACCGCGCCGAGCAGCGGGTTGCTGAACAGCAGCGCGGTGCCGGTTCCGATCAGGACGCCCAGCGCGGTGCCATTGGCGAGGGCGATGCGGAACTCGCGCATGATCATGCGCCAGGTGTTGGTATCGGTAAGCTGGTTGGTGGCGATGGCGCGCACGACCACGGCGAGCGTCTGGGTGCCGGCATTGCCGCCCATGCCCGAGACGATCGGCATCAGCACGGCGAGCAGCGCGAAGCGCGATATCGCCCCCTGAAACAGACCGACGACCGACGATGCGATCATGGCTGTGGCGAGGTTCACGCAGAGCCAGGTCAGGCGTGCGCGTACGGTCAGCAGGATCGGCTCGTTGATGTCGCCGTCGCCGGCACCGGAAAGCAGCAGCGTATCCTCGCCCGCTTCCTCCTGAATGACGTGGACGACGTCGTCGACGGTGATCTGGCCGATCAGCCGGCCCGAGGGATCGACCACGGCGGCGGAGATCAGCGCGTATTTCTGGAAGCGCAGCGCGACTTCTTCCTGATCCATTCCCACCGGAATGATGGTCTGGTCGCGCTTCATCACGTCGTAGAGCGGGATATTGCGCGGGCAGCGCAGGATCCACGAGAGCGCGCAGGTGCCCACCGGGTGGTGCAGCGCGTCGACGCAGAACACTTCCCAGAACTCGGTGGGCAGTTCGCGGTGTTCGCGCAGGAAGTCGATCAGGTCGCCGACGGTCATCGTCTCGGGCACCGCGACGAACTCGCGGCTCATCAGACGGCCGGCGGATTCTTCCGGATAGGCCAGCGCCGATTCGATCGCCGCGCGTTCTTCCGGCTCCATCTCGGCGAGGACGGCGCGCTGGTCCTCCTCGTCGAGGTCCTCCAGCATCGCGACGGCATCGTCCATGTCGAGCTGTTCGGCGATGTCGGCGACGACGTCGGCCGGCAGGGCCTCGACCAGCAGCTCGCGGACCCAGTCGTTGAGTTCGGCGATGACCTCGACGCCCATGAGGTCGCGGATCGAGCGGGCGAGGGTCAGGCGTTCGTGTTCGTCGACCAGTTCGAAAAGGTCGGCGATGTCGGCGGGGTGAAGCGGTTCGACGAGGTCGTAGACGCGGTCGGAATCTTCCTCGTCCAGCGCCTCCTTGACGCTGCGGACAAAGTCCGGCTTGAGGCGGTTTTCCTCGTCGAGGCTTTCGGTTTCGAGCGCGTCCTCATCCTCGGCTGCCGCCTCGTCTTCGGGCAGGTGTTCCTTGAGGTCCGCTTCGCTCATGAGCGTGGGTCTACGCGCCTATCTCGCAATTGCAACAGAGAGTCGTTTGATGGGTGGAAATGGCTAAGGCCATTTCCATGCGGCACCGGCCCACGCCCCCACCCGACCTCCCATCAAGTATGCTTCCGTGGGAGGTCGGGTGGGGGCGTGGGCCGGTGCCGTACCCGGGCTAGCCCGGACAATCACGTGACATTGCCGACAGCTATCCTATATCGGGCGCCGAGCCTATCCGCGCCCACCGTGGGGCGCAGGCAACAGGAGAGTTTACATGGCCGACGAATTTCTGACGCTTACCCTCGACACCGGAGAGACGCAGGGCGACGTCAAGATCAAGCTGCGCCCCGATCTGGCCCCCGGCCACGTCGAGCGGATCAAGGAACTGGCGGGCGAGGGCTTCTACGACGGCGTGAAGTTCCACCGCGTGATCCCCGGCTTCATGGCGCAGGGCGGCTGCCCGCACGGCACCGGCATGGGCGGTTCCGACAAGCCCGACCTCAAGGCCGAATTCAACGCCGAACCGCACGTGCGCGGCGTCTGCTCGATGGCCCGCACCAGCGCGCCGCACTCGGCCAACAGCCAGTTCTTCATCGTGTTCGACGATGCTACCTTCCTCGACAAGCAGTACACTGTCTGGGGCCAGGTGGTCGAAGGCATGGAACTGGTCGACGCGCTGCCCAAGGGCGAGCCGCCGCGCAATCCGGGCACCATCGTCAAGGCGACCGTTTCGGAAGGCTGAAGCCTTTCCCGCCGGGACATGAAAAGGGCGGTCCGCAGGGGCCGCCCTTTTTCTTGCGCTATGGTCCCCGAGGTGGGGAGACCGCCTTATTCGCTCTTCGCTGCTTGCTGCTTTTCCAGTTCCGCGACCGAGATGCCGAGAAGATCGGCGAGTTCCGCCTTTTCCGCATCGCTGAGGTCCGCGTACTTGCGCGGCGGCGGCAGGCCTTCGGTGGCGGTCTTCACCTTCTCCACGATGGCAGGCATCTGCTTCATCATCTTCGGCATGAAGGCCTGCATCTTGTCCATGACCTCGGGCGACATCATGATCATGTAGGAATCGGCGGCGTATTCGCTGCCCGTGGGCGTGGCGAAGAAGGTGTTGAGCTCGCCGAGCTGTTTCACGTCGAACTTGGCGGCATAGGCGTGGGTGAGGCCGTCGCGGATTTCCGGTTCGAACTCGGTCATCATCGTGGTCATTTCGCCCATCATGGTCTGGGTCGTGAGGGTCATCCGCTCCTTGTAGTGCGGATCGTAGATGGCCATGATGTCGGCAAGCGAGGCCGAGCTGAGCTTGCTGGTGTCGACACCGCTCATGCCGGCCAGATCCTTGATCGGCATCTTGCCGACCGAATCCATCACCGAGTCCATGATCTTGTCCATGGTCGCATTCATGATGCGGGCATAGGTGCCGGCCGGAAAGACGTAGTCGACCGTCTGGCGTGCGGCCACGAGGCGGGCGGGATCGACCGGTGCTTCGGCCTGCGCGGCGCTATCGGGCTCCGCGGCCATCGCCGGGCTGGCGGCGAGCACCAGCGCCGAGGCCGAAAGCGCTGCGAATATCCTGGACATCGTGTTCTCTCCTGCAGGGGATCGCCGCGATGCTACGGCAATGCCCGCGGCAGGGGTACTCTCAATCCATTGTAAATTTGCGACAATCCGGAGCCGGGAGCCCGCTGGCCGGAAGGTTCAGAGCTGGGCCTGCAGCAGCCACTCGTGAAAGATGCGCACGGGCCGGGTTTCCAGCGCCTTGGGCTTGCAGATGAACCAGTAGCGGTAGGGGCTCTCGATATCGGTGTCGAAGAGCCGGGCCAGCCGGTTGTCATGCGCGCGGCGGAAGTGGTCGTCGTGCATGATCGCGATGCCGAGGCCCTGTGCGGCGGCTTCGAGCACGAGCTGGCCGGAATCGAACTTGTCGACCGATGCAGGCTCGAGGTCGGGCATGCCCACGGCCTTCTTCCACGCATCGAGACTGTCGGGCAGGTCCTGATGGATCAGGAAGGTCTGCTTGGACAGCGCTTCCTTGTCGGGCACCGCGCCAAGCTCCGCCGCGAGGTCCTGCGAGACGATGGCGTAGACCTTGTTGTGATCGAGCTGCACCCGGTAGAACGCCGGATCGGGTTCCTTGGTGAGGACGATGGCGGCATCCAGCGTGTCGCCCACGCGGTCTTCCGAATGGGTCGCGGTGTCGATGTCGATGTGCAGGCGCGGGTGCAGTTTGCGCAGTTCGGGCAGGCGCGGGAACAGCCGCTGGCCGCCGAACAGCGAGGGCACGCCCAGATGCAGGCGCAGCACCTGGCCGCGGTCGATCTGCGCTTCCACCGCCTCGGCCAGCTCTTCCAGCTTGGGGCCGATCGCGTTGTAGAAGGCCTGCCCCTCGTCGGTCAGCTTCATCGCCTGATGCTGGCGCGTGAAAAGGCGCTTGCCGGTGAAGTCTTCCAGCGCGGCCACGCGGCGCGAGAGTGCCGAAGGCGACAGCGCCAGCTCGTTGGCAGCCGCCTTGGCCGAACCGAGGCGGACGACGCGCACGAAGGCTTCGAGTGCGCGCAACGGGGGGAGACGGCGTACAGGCAATGGACTTCTTTTCGTCGGGGTTGCTCAGGATGCAATCTGCAGTGCAGATCATGCAACTGTAGCTATTCTTCCCCGTTTTCCAAGACCTCCTGTGGTGGGTGCAGCCGCAAACGGGTTACATGTCTTTCATTGCCGTCGATAACTTCGATCTGCCAGCCGCTCTCGTGGGTGAGCACGGTGCCCACTTCCGGCACCTTTTCGGCCAGGACGAAGGTGAGGCCGCCCAGCGTATCGACCGATTCCTCCACCTCGGCAAGGCGGGGATCTATCCTCTCGGCGATCTCCTCCAGCTCGACGCGGGCGTCGGCATCCCACATCCCGCCTTCGAGCGGCACGAGCATCACCTCGGGCGCCTCGTCGTGCTCGTCCTCGATCTCGCCGACGATCTCCTCGACCAGATCCTCGATGGTGATGATCCCGTCGGTGCCGGTATATTCGTCGATCACCACGGCCAGGTGGACGCGCTGCGCCTGCATGTCGGCCAGCACGTCGAGCGCGCCGCGAGACTGCGGCACGTAGAGCGGCTGGCGCAGCAGGTCGCACCAGTCGGTCGGCCGGGTGCCGCGCGCGAGGTGTGAGAACACATCCTTGATGTGGAGCATGCCTTTCACCTCGTCGAGCGATTCGCCGTAGACGGGCATGCGGCTGTGGCCGTGTTCGGCGAAGGCCTCGACCACTTCCTCCCACTCGGCAGACGCCGGCAGCGCGACGATCTCGCCGCGCGGAATGGCGACGTCGTCGGCATCGTGCTCGCTGAAGTGCAGCAGGTTGCGCAGCATCTGGCGTTCGAGCGGCGAAAGGTCGCCGTTCGGAAGGCCATTCGGGTCTTGCTCACCCTCGTGCTCGTTGATGACGCCTTCGATCTGCGCGCGCAGCGACTGATCGACGTCGGACTGGAACATTCGCTTGATCACACGCCAGAGCGCGCCGCTACTGTCCCCTTCTCCCGAGCCGGACTCGGTGTGGCGGCCATTGTCGGCCATCGTATTTTGGTATCCCCTGAAGCCTAAGATCGGTCCCCATATGGGTCGGCAATGCCCAGAATCGCAAGAGCCTTTGTTTCAAGCGCCTCCATGGCATCCGCATCGGCATCGGAAATCTCGTGGTCGTGCCCGGCCAGATGGAGCAGTCCGTGGACCACCAGATGGGTCGCATGATGCTGAACAGAAACGCCTTTTTCTGCGGCTTCCCGCGCGCAGGTCTCATGGGCCAGAGCGATATCGCCGAGCATTTCCGGAGGGCCGTCGGAGCCGAGTTCGAGCAGGTCCTCACGCTCCAGCATCGGGAAAGAAAGGACATTGGTCGGCTTGTCCTTCGCCCGCCACTCGCGGTTGAGCGTGTGAACCTCTTCGTCGGACGTGAACAGCACGCTGGCGATCAGGCGTTCGTTGCCGATTTCGGGCGCGACCTGCTCCAGCGCTTCAAGCGCGCGTTCGGCGAGATCGGCCCAGTCGGTATCGCCGGGCCAGGGGGCTTCGATGTCGATTTCGAGATCCATGGCTCTGCTCTATCTTCACGGCAGGACTAAGAGAAGCGGGATCCCCGCCTTCGCGGGGATGACGGGGAGTTAATTGGCAGCGGAATTGTATTCGGCCCAAAATGATCTCGTCGCCCCCGCGAAGGCGGGGGCCCCGCTTCTTGGAACAGCGCAATGGCCAAAGGCGGCTGGGTCTACATGACGAGCGACCGCTATCGCGGCGCCATCTACACCGGCGTAACCGCGCATATTCAACGCCGCATCTGGCAACATCGGGAAGGCACAGGCTCGGCTTTCGTACGCAAGTACGGCCTCACGCGCCTCGTTTACGCTGAACGCTTTGATGAAATCGAAGACGCAATCCGGCGTGAGAAGGCGATCAAGAAATGGCGCCGGGATTGGAAAATCCGCCTGATCGAAACGGTCAACCCGGGTTGGGAGGACATGTTCGAGCGTCTGGGAGGCGTGGTGTAGGCCCGAGCAAAGCGGGGCCCCCGCCTTCGCGGGGGCGACGGGTTCACGGCTTGGAAGTTCTGCACTTCGAATGGCAATGCTCTACGCCGAAATTCACGCACTCAGTCGGGCTTCAGCGCTTCCTCGATGTCGGCAGCCCATTTCTCGACGAGCATTTCGATTTCGTCCGGGTTGAGAACCCACGTGCGGGTCTTCTGGCCCGGGCGGAACGCGGGCCGGGTCAGCAGGATGCGCGCCTGCTCCTTGGCGAAGGGCTTGAAGAGGGAGAAGTGCGTGACGCAGTCGAAGATCGTGCCGATGATCGGTGTCTTGCCGTCCAGATCGATCAGTGTCGCCGGCTGATCCCAGGGAATGTTCATCATGCGGCGGGCCTATCGTGCCAGGGGCTCGATTGAAAGCTTCAACCCGGAAAACGCCGGCATCCCGCCCGTCGGGCGAGCCTACTCGGTCGGCCCCTCGTAGGCTTCGACGATCCGTCCGACGATCGGGTGACGCACCACGTCGGCGGCAGTGAAGCGCGTGACCGCGATGCCTTCCACGCCTTCCAGACGGCCCACGGCATCGGCAAGGCCGGACATGCGGTCGCCGCCGGGGATGTCGACCTGACGCGGGTCGCCGCAGATCACCATGCGGCTGTTCTGGCCGAAGCGGGTGAGGAACATCTTCATCTGCTCGCGCGTGGTGTTCTGCGCTTCGTCGAGAATGACGAAGGCGTCGGCGAGCGTGCGGCCGCGCATGAAGGCGATCGGCGCGATCTCGATCTCGCCGCTGGCGATGCGGCGTTCTACTTGTTCGGGCGGCATGCAGTCGTAGAGCGCGTCGTAGAGCGGGCGCAGGTAGGGATCGACCTTGTCCTTCATGTCGCCGGGCAGGAAGCCCAGCTTCTCGCCCGCTTCCACCGCCGGGCGTGAAAGGATCAGGCGCTGGACCGATCCGGTCATCAGCTGGCTCACCGCCTGCGCCACGGCCAGGTAGGTCTTGCCGGTGCCTGCAGGGCCGAGGGCGAAGATCACGTCGGACTTCGCCAGAGCGCGCATGTATTCGATCTGCGTCGCCGAGCGCGGCACGATCGTTTTCTTGCGCGTGCGGATCATGATCGGCGGCGCGCCTTCGTCGCCGGAGATGATGCCTTCTAGGGTGGGTTCGGATGACATGGCGATCAGCGATTCGATAGCGCCCGAGTCGAGATCCTGTCCCTGTTCGAGCCGGTGGTGCATGCCCTTGAGCGTATCGCGCGCGCGGGCGACGGCGTCTTCGGGGCCTTCGATCTGGATGCGGTTGCCGCGGGCGGCGATGTAGACGCCCAGCCGGTTTTCCACTTGTACGAGATTGGCGTCGAACTGGCCGAACAAGGCCCCCAGCAACGTCGGTTCGTCGAACTCGATTTCGACACGCGCCCGGCGATGGGTTTCGGGGCGGAACTGCGCCGGATCAACGGCACGAGTTGCTTTACGGGCCATGCGCTCCTTTCGAACGAAGCAGTTGTTCTTGATTCGAAAGATAGGGCGCGAATTGGCCTGTGCAAGCCATGTTGCAGTGCGGCGCAGTGGATAACTGCTCTTTTTGCCGGAGCCATTTTTCTTGCCGTTCAGGCGGCAGCGGGCGTAGCCTGCCTTCATGAGGACCAGACTTTCCACCGCTCTGCCCGTCGCAACGGCCGTCCTGTTGGCCGGGATCCTGGCCAGCTGCAAGAAGGATGAACCCGACGCTGCACCTTCCGGCGAGCCGTCCGGTCTGTCTTCCGCCCAGCCCGACGAGGCCGTCCTGCAGCAGAGCGTCACGAGCTGGATCACGGTGAACTACCCCGACATGGGCAAGCTGCTCTACGCTAGTGCCGAGAGTGATCTCGACGGCGACGGAGCGCCCGAAGTGCTCGCCTATGTCGGCGGGCCGATGATGTGCGGGACCGGCGGCTGCAATCTCGTTGTGCTCAAGCGCGAGGGCGGCGACCTGCGCAAGATCAGCGAGCTCAGTGTCGTGCAATTGCCGGTGGGCGTGCTCGACAGCAAGAGCAACGGCTGGCGCGACCTTGCGGTGACGATCGCCGGCGGCGGCGTGGCGGAGCACACGGTGCGCCTGCAGTTCGACGGCAAGGGCTATCCGCGCAACCCGACAGTCGCGCCGGCGCAGGAGACCGACTCGCTCGGGACCGTGCTGATCCCGGCCGAGCCGCTCAAGCCTGTCGAATAGCCGCTCAAGCCTGTCGAATAGCCGCGATCAGGCGGCGGCGGTTTCCAGCAGCCGTGCGGAAATCGAATTGGGGCCGGCTTCGGCCAGCTCGACGCGCACGAGATCGCCGATCTGCGCTTCGCCGGTGAAGTGCACCGACTGCAGCCAGGGCGACTTGCCCAGCCACTGGCCGGGATGCTTGCCCTTGCGCTCCACCAGAACGTGGCAGGTCCTGCCGACCGACGCCTTGTTGAAGGCGAGCTGATCGCGGTTGAGCGCGGCCTGTAGGCGCTGCAGGCGTTCGTCCATCACCGTGGCGGCAATCTGGTCGTCCATCGTCGCGGCGGGCGTGCCGGGGCGCGGCGAATACTTGAAGCTGAAGCACTGCGCATAGCCCACCGCATCGACCAGCTTCAGCGTGTCTTCGAACTCGGCATCGGTTTCGCCGGGGAAGCCGACGATGAAGTCGCCCGAAAGCGCGATGTCGGGCCGGGCGGCGCGGACCTGTTCGAGAATGCGCAGGTAGCTTTCGACCGTATGGCTGCGGTTCATCGCCTTGAGCACGCGGTCGTTGCCCGCCTGTACCGGCAGGTGAAGGAAAGGCATCAGCTTGCCGATCTCGCCATGCGCCGCGATCAGCCCCTCGGTCATGTCGTTCGGGTGGCTGGTGGTGTAGCGGATGCGGGCGAGATCGGGGATCTCCGCCAGCTCGCGGATCAGGCCGTCGAGACCCACCGGCTGGCCCTTGGCATTCTCGCCGGTCCAGGCATTGACGTTCTGGCCGAGCAGCGTGATCTCGCGCGCGCCGCCATCGACGAGCCGCTTGGCCTCTTCGACCAGGTCGGCGTGCGGGCGCGAGACTTCGGCGCCGCGGGTATAGGGCACCACGCAGTAGGTGCAGAACTTGTCGCAGCCCTCCTGCACGGTGAGGAAGGCGGTCGGACCCGAACGGCGGCGCTTGGGCAGCGCGTCGAACTTGGTCTCGGCCGGCATGTCGGTGTCGGTCACGCGCTTGCCGGAGGTGGCTTCGCGCAGCATGTCGGGCAGGCGGTGATAGGCCTGCGGGCCGACGACCATCTTCACTGCCGGCGCGCGCGCCATGATTTCCTCGCCCTCGGCCTGCGCGACGCAGCCGGCGACGGCGATCAGCGGGCTCGAGCCATCTTCCCCGTCCCAGTCCTTCACGATGCGGCCGATGTCGGAATAGACCTTCTCGGCGGCCTTTTCGCGGATGTGGCAGGTGTTGAGCACGACGAGATCGGCCTGCTCGCCCTCGGGAGCAGGGTTGATGCCCTGTTCGGCCAGCAGTTCGGCCATGCGATCGCCGTCATAGACGTTCATCTGGCAGCCGAAGCTCTTGACCCGGTAGGTCTTGGGATTCTGGGTAGGACGCATCGCGCGCCCGTACACGCGTTTGCGGGGCTTTTGAAGGGGTGGAGACACGAGCCGCCTGCAAGTAGCGGACCGTTATAGGGAATCTCCGGAATGCAACCGGAAGGGCCCGTTGTGCGTTACTTCATTTCACAATACGTGATGGAGGAGGCGACACATGGCCAGCCAATGCATTGCTTTTCGCGATTCCAAGGGCGGACTGCACGCGAGTCTCGAAAAAGCCACGCTGGAAGATCTTGCCGGCGTACTCGGACGTGTCGGAGAAGAGGGAGGCATGACCGCAGGGGTCGCCAAGCTCATTCTCGACAAACGCGTCGAGATCGAGCGGATCTTTGCCGAACACGACAATCCCACGGCCCCGGCAGCGGGCGTCATGCCGACAAGCGCCACCGTGGAGCGCCTGCACGCCATCTGAGGCGTGCCCAATCCGGGCAATTCTGGCCGCCGGCGGCCTTCGCGAGGGAAGACCGCCGACGCCGGATGCTTATGCTGCGGCGGGCTTGATCTCGACCAGTGTCACGCCGAAGTGCAGGTCTTCACCCGCGAGCGGATGATTGCCGTCAGCCGTGACCGATTCCTCGCCGACCTCGGTGATGACCAGATCGACCGTCGAACCGTCCTGCTGACGCGCGGAAAGACCCATGCCCGGCTGCGGTTCGGATTCCTGCGGCAGGTTCGCACGCGGGATCTGGATGACCATTTCCTCGCGGCGCGGGCCGAAGGCATCGGCGGAAGCCACGGTTACCGTCTGTTCGGCGCCCACTTCCATGCCGTCGAGAGCGGCCTCGATCTGCGGGAAGATCTGCGCGCCACCGATCGTCACCGTCTGCGGGCCGTCCTGTTCGGTATTGCCGACAACGCGGCCGTCGTTCGTGCGCACGACGAAGTCGATCAGCACGGTGTCACCGGTCTTTGCGGTCTGCATAAACAATCCTTTGGGTATTTTTCGTTCCGACGTGCAAACACGCCGCTCGTTCGGCGCCGCACCCGGCGCCGGCGTTTCCTGTTCCGATCAACTTAGGTCCCGAGCGGCAAATTGCAACGGAAGCACGGAGCGAAAGCAGGCCTGCAGTTGCAAGCCCTGTCGCATGCTCACCCCTGCCGGCATGGCCAAAGCAGTTCCGCCGGCGAGCAACGATACGGTCGAAGGAATGGCGCCGAACCGCCGTGTCGCGGTGAATGTGCTCGTCAGCGAGGGCCTCCGCGGGGAGACGAGAAAGCATATGGAATTTCATGGGTTGATGCGTGTGGCTCCGGGAAGCGGGCCATCCCACTTCGTCATTCCCGCGAAGGCGGGAATCCAGTCAACCCAATGGGTTAATGCAAAATTGGCGGCAGCCTCCCTCCTTTTGCTGCGGTTATGCGACGGGCAAGGATATAGCCTGCCGGTCGAATACGCTCTTCGTGGCGAGGGCGTTGATGGATTCCCGCCTTCGCGGGAATGACGAAGACTGGACAAAAGGCCGGCAGCTTTCGTGAGCATGTCTCAATCTGCTGAATGCCCGACAAGTCGGGGAGAGCGGACGTTCTGGATAAACCTTCAACGGCCGGGTAGCGGGAGGCGCTCAAAGATCGAGTGCATTCGACTATAATGGTCAGCATTGCGGTTCGCATCGCATCCGAAATCTATCAGAAAATGAACATCGTAATTCGGACCTTTCCACCGGATATACATAGCCCCGCTGTCATAAGTACGCGGCGCTTCGGGAGGGCAGATGCCCTTCATAAACCGCATTGCACTCTCGTCTGAATACGGCTCTGCCTGCCCGCGGTAAGGCTCCAAGTCTGACAGAAGGGTACTAAATTGCTTTTCTGTCATTTTGAACGTGCCACTTACCACCGAGTGGGGAGGGGCATTGACATGGTAAGTGCCGTTCCCTGATGAGGTAACGGTAACGTCTTCGGCTACCCAGCCTGAGCGTCTCATCTCTATACTATCGATCTCAGTAGGACCAACTTTGCTACACGCCACTACGCTCAGCAGAGCAAGTGTGGGAATGAATAAGCGCATGTCTATTCTTTGCCGCCCTCAAATGAGGTCCGCAAGGTTGGCGTGCTCGGAAAGACTGGTTTCAGAGAAAATCGGTGCGAAGCTGCAATTGCCTGTTTGCATCGGGACCGCGCCGTCTCGACCGACTGTCGAGACCCGCAAGGAAAACGCTTTCCTACTCTCCCGCCAATACGCAAACTTTCGGCCATGCGTATTATCGACCATGCTTCCGCGCCGTCACCCCGCACAAGGTTACACTCGCGCCATAAGGTGACACCGGGAACGCAAGGTGACACCTTTTCCCCTGGACCGTGTCACGCGTGTCAACCGGGCCTGTCACCTTGGGCAAATCCGGGCGTTGCACCCGCCCTGTTCCCCTTTTCCTGCACATCGGCTATCCGCGCGCCACTATGAGTGAGAACCAGACCCTTTACGCCGCCTTTGCAGGCCACCTTTCCGCCGCGCTCGATGCGCTGGAAGCAGCGGGCACGCTGCCGGGCGGCCTGAAGCGAGGGGCGATCACGGTTGAGCCGCCGCGCGATCCCAGCCATGGCGATCTGGCGACCAATGCGGCGATGGTACTGGCCAAGCCCGCCGGCATGAAGCCGCGCGATCTGGCCGAGGCGCTGGTTGCCGAACTGACCAAGATCGAGGACGTTACTTCCGCCGAGATCGCCGGTCCGGGCTTCATCAACATGCGCCTTGCGCCTTCGGCCTGGCTGGCCGAACTGCGGGCGATTGCCG
Source organism: uncultured Novosphingobium sp. (assembly GCA_965140495.1). Classification (GTDB taxonomy): domain Bacteria; phylum Pseudomonadota; class Alphaproteobacteria; order Sphingomonadales; family Sphingomonadaceae; genus Novosphingobium. The sequence continues at coordinate 790,578 of OZ223239.1, forward strand.
CGCTCGGTGCCGACTACGGCCGCTCCGACATGGGCGGCGGCAAGACGGTGAATGTAGAGTACGTCTCGGCCAATCCCACCGGGCCGATGCACATGGGCCACTGCCGCGGCGCGGTCGTCGGCGATGCGCTGGCGACGCTGCTCGAATATGCCGGGCACAAGGTCACCCGCGAATACTACGTCAACGATGCCGGCGCGCAGGTGCAAGTGCTCGCTCGCTCGGTCTACCTGCGCTACCGCGAGGCGCTGGGTGAGGACGTCGGTGCCATCCCCGAAGGCCTTTATCCCGGCGACTATCTCGTTCCGGTCGGCAAGGCGCTCGCCGAGGAATTCGGCGACACATACGCCAAGGCCCCCGAATCGGAATGGCTGGTGCTGTTCCGCGACAAGGCGGTCGCGGCGATGATGGACATGATCCGCGCCGACCTCGCGCTGCTCGGCATCGAGCACGAGGTGTTCTCGTCCGAAGCCGAACTGCAGGCCTCGGGCAAGCCGGACGAGGCCGAGGCGTGGCTGCGCTCGAAGGGTCTCGTCTACGATGGCGTGCTCGAGGCGCCCAAGGGCAAGACGCCCGAGGACTGGGAGCCGGTGGAACTGCCGCTGTTCAAGTCGACCCAGTTCGGCGACGATCAGGATCGTCCGATCAAGAAGAGCGACGGCACCTGGACCTATTTCGGCGCCGACCTCGCCTATCACTACCAGAAGGCGCAGGAAGCCGATGCACTCGTCGACATCTGGGGTGCTGACCACGCCGGCACGGTAAAGCGCATCAAGGCCGCCGTTGCCGCGATGACCGGCGTTGATGGCGAGCCCACGCCGTTCGAAGTGAAGCTGGTGCAGATGGTCCAGCTTCTCAAGGGTGGTCAGCCCTTCAAGATGTCCAAGCGCGCAGGCAACTTCGTGACGCTGGCCGATGTCGTCGAGATGGTCGGCAAGGACGTGGTGCGCTTCACCATGCTCACCCGCAAGCCCGACGCGCAGATGGACTTCGACTTCGACAAGGTGGTCGAGGCGAGCAAGGACAATCCGGTCTTCTACGTCCAGTACTGCCACGCCCGGGTCCATTCGACGCTGCGCAAGGCGGCGGCGGATGGCTTTACCCCTTCCGATGCCCACCTCGACCTGCTGGGTGAGGAAGAGCTGGACCTGATCAAGCTGGCCGCGCAGTTCCCGCGCGTGATCGAAGCCGCCGCCGCGGCGCGCGAGCCGCATCGCATGGCCTTCTTCCTCCACGATCTTGCCGCGGCATTCCACGGCTACTGGAATCTGGGCAATGACCGGGTGGAAAAGCGGTTTATTAACCATGACGACGCTAACCTGACGGGCGCGCGGCTTTTTCTGGCCGTGCAGATGGGTCAACTGGTACGCAACGGGCTGGCGCTTCTCGGCGTCGAGGCTGTGGAGGAAATGTAGGTTATGGGGATCGCGGACACGGGCTCGAACACGGGCCGCGACGGGGACCACGAGGAACCCGACTTCGCGGGTCAGGAGCGCCCCGAGGGCGACGCGCAGGACCTTTCCGGCGATTCTGCGGAAGACTTCCAGTCCTCGGAGCAGCTTGAACTCGGGGACGATGACGTCCGCCTCCCATGGCTCGAAGGCGATGACGACGAGTACGAGGACGAAGGCGGTCCGGGCATCGGGCAGGGCCTGCTGCTCGTCCTGCTCGGTCTTGTCGCGATCGGCGTGATCGTCGGCGGCCTGTTCTGGATGATGGGCGACAAGCCCAAGGACCGTGTTGCCGACGGCGGCGTGATCTCCGCGCCCAAGGAACCGTACAAGACCAGGCCGGAAAATCCCGGCGGCGAAGTCGTCGACGGCACTGGCGACACCAGCTTCGCCGTCGCCGAGGGCCAGTCGCGCCCGCCGCAGATCGAGGACAAGGACGAAGGCGCCAAGCCCGGTTTCGACTCGGTCGGCACGCCCGACGCCGAACCTTCGCAGGCTTCCGAGCCCGCAGGCGTGGGCGTGCAGGTCGGTGCCTATACCTCGAAGGCCTCCGCGGAAGCCGGCTGGACCGCGCTCAAGTCGCAGTATCCGGCGCTGGCCGACATGTCGCACCGCGTGCTGCAGGGGCAGGCGGACATCGGCACGGTCTATCGTCTGCAGGCTGTTCCCGGCACCCTCTCCGCCGCCCGCTCGCTGTGCAAGGGCATGAAGGATGCCGGTCTGGCCTGTCAGGTGAAGGACTGACAGCGATCCGCGGCCCTTCAGGTGGCCGCAGTTTTGCACATTCTGCGCGGGTCGCTTCCTTGCGGAACCCGCGCTTTTCTGCGACGAAATCGCGATGGTACCCGCGATATTCGGCCTTGCCGGCCTGACTCTGACGGACGATGAGCGCGCTTTCTTCCGCGATGCCGATCCGGCGGGCTACATCCTGTTCGGTCGCAACGTCGAAAGCCGCTCGCAGCTCCGCGCCCTGACCGGCGAACTCAAGGCGATCCACGGGCGTGACCGGCTCTACATCTGCATCGATCAGGAAGGTGGCCGCGTCGCCCGGATGAAGCCGCCGGTCTGGCCGGCCTATCCCGCAGGCGAGGCGTTCGACCGGCTCTACGACCGCGCCCCGGCCTCCGCGATCGAGGCGGTGCGCGCCAATGCCGAGGCGCTGGGGCTGGACCTTGCCGAAGCGGGCATCACCGCCGACTGCTATCCCTCGCTCGACGTGCGCCAGCCCGGCGCCCATGACGTGATCGGCGATCGCGCCTTCGGCGCCGAGCCGATGCGCGTCGCCGCGCTGGGCCGCGCGGCACTGGCCGGGTTGGCGAAGGCCGGCGTCGTCGGCTGCATCAAGCATATCCCGGGCCACGGCCGCGCCATGGCAGACAGCCACAAGGAACTGCCGACGGTCGAAGCGAGTGCGGAGGACCTGGAAACCGACCTCGCTCCGTTCCGCGCCCTGTGCGATGCCCCCGTCGGCATGACCGCGCATGTGCGTTACACCGCCTGGGATGCGGACCTGCCGGGTACGCTATCGCCCTTCGTGGTGGGCGAGATCATCCGCAAGCGTATCGGTTTCGGTGGTTTGCTGCTCAGCGACGATCTCGACATGGAAGCGCTCGACGGCACCGTGCCCGAGCGGGCCGAACGGGCGATTGCCGCCGGTTGCGACATTGCGCTCAACTGCTGGGCGAAGATGGACGACATGGTCGGCATTGCCGGGCGTCTTCCCGCGATGTCGGATGAAGCGGCGCAGCGGCTGGAGCGGGCGCTGGCCTCGGTAAGCGAGCACGGATCGGGCGAAGATCACGCCGCTCTCGTCGCCCGGCGCGATGCCTTGCTGGCGCAGGCGGTGGCCTGAGCGATGGATACCGGCGATCTTCCCGAAGGCGCCGCCAACCCGCTCGATGCGGCCGAGTCCGATTGGGACGGTGCCGCGGCGGCCGAAGAGCGCAAGGAAGCGCTTTATCTGGAGATCGACGGCTGGGAAGGCCCGCTCGACCTGCTGCTCGATCTGGCGCGGCGGCAGAAGGTGGACCTGCGCACGATCTCGATCCTCGAGCTGGTCGATCAGTACCTGACTTATATCGAGGAGGCCGAGGCGCTGCGGCTGGAACTGGCGGCGGACTACCTCGTGATGGCGGCTTGGCTCGCCTATCTCAAGTCGGCGCTGCTGCTGCCCAAGGACGAGCAGGAAGACCCGAGCCCCGAGGAACTGGCGTTGCGCCTGCAACTGCGCCTGCAGCGCCTTGGCGCGATGCGCGAGGCGGCGGCGCGGCTCATGGGCCGGGACCGGCTGGGCCGCGATGTCTTCGTGCGCGGCGCGCCGGAAGGGCTGCGGGTCGACCGCAAGAACCGCTGGCAGTGCGAGTGGTTCGATCTCATCCGCGCCTATGGCGATGTGAAGATCCGCAACGAGCCGGTCGTCCACATGGTGCGCGAGCGGATGGTGATGACGCTCGACAGCGCGATCCAGCGGGTTTCCTCGATGCTGGGCGTGGCCATCGACTGGATGGACCTGCGCGATTTCCTGCCGCCGGCGCACGACAGCTGGGCCAATCCGCAACTGCGCCGCTCCGCGCTGGCGTCGAGCTTCGTCGCGGTGCTCGAACTGGCCCGCACCGGCAAGGCCGAGATCGCGCAGGAAGAGACCTTCGGCCCGTTGCGCCTCAAGGCGGCCAAGCCGTGACGTCCGATAATCGCCCTTCGACACGCTCAGGACGAGCGGACGAAAGCGTTGGTCCCGACACCGCTCGGACTGGGCCTGGCGAAGCGCCGGATGACCTGGTCCGCGCGGTGGAGGCGACGCTGTTCGCTGCCGAGCAGCCGATGACGGTGGATCAGATTTCCACGCACCTGGGGCAGGCCAATGTGCGCCCGGCGCTGGCAGAGTTGCAGCAGCACTATGCACAGCGCGGCATCCGTCTGGTCGAACGGGGCAAGCGCTGGCATTTCGAAACCGCGCCCGACCTCGCCCACCTGCTGCGCCGCGAGAAGGAAGAACTGCGCCGCCTCAGCCGCGCCGCCACTGAAGTGCTGGCCATCGTCGCTTACCACGAGCCCGTCAGTCGTGCCGAGATCGAGGCCATACGCGGGGTGCAGACGGCAAAGGGTACGCTGGATGTGCTGATGGAGGCGGGCTGGGTGCGCGTTGCCGGCCGCCGGGAAGTGCCGGGGCGCCCGGTCATTTATGCGACTACGCCTGAGTTCCTCGCACATTTCGGCCTCAATTCGCTGCGCGAGCTTCCCGGAATCGACGAACTGCGTGCAGCCGGCCTGCTCGATCCGGTCGATGACGAGATGATCGAGTCCGCGCTCAGCCCCGGAAATACGCCGGAAGACAGCGAAGATGACGACGGTGCGACCGGACCGGGTCAGAACCATGACGGGCTTTCAACTTAGGGGGAAAGCTCCTAGATGGGCCGGGTAGCGTCTGGAATCGGCGCACCGCATTTGGAGTATTTTAGCTATGGGTAGCTTCTCGATATGGCACTGGTTGATCGTTCTGGTGATCGTCCTCGTGCTGTTCGGACGCGGCCGCGTGTCGGAAATCATGGGTGACTTCGGCAAGGGCATCAAGAGCTTCAAGGATGGCATGAACGAGGACGAGAAGAAGGCCTCGGAAAAGGACGCCACTCCGCCCGCGCAGATCACCTCGCAGCAGCAGGGCGATCCCAGCCCGACGCCCAGCGAGACCAAGAACGGTCAGGCCTGAGCCTGACGCTGGACACGGCAAGGTCGCACACCGGCGATGTTTGACATCGGCGCATCCGAACTCCTGATGGCCGTCATCGTGGCGGTCGTCGTCATCGGCCCCAAGGACATGCCGTTGGCGATGCGCACGGCTGGCCGCTGGATCGGCAAGATGCGCAAGATTTCCGGCCACTTCCGGTCCGGCATCGATGCCATGGTGCGCGAAGCCGAGCTTGAGGAAATGGAAAAGAAGTGGCGTGAGCAGAACGAGGCGATCATGAAATCGACCCCGCAGCTCCCCACCGCCGAGGATATGCAGGCGCCCTCCACGCCCGCGAAGCCGGTGGTGCAGGCCGCGCCGCCCAAGGACGAAGAGGCCGCGCCGGAGCCCGCGCCGGAAATGGAGCCTTCGGAACGGAAGGACAAGCGCGCGAGTGATCCGGAACAGGCGGAATTCCATCTTCCGCCTCCGCCGCCCTGATCGGTCCCGCCATGGCATTTCGCATTCCCGACATCGACGAATCGCAGGCGCCGCTGCTCGACCATCTGATCGAGTTGCGCACCCGCCTGCTGCGTGCGTTCCTGGCCTTCGCCGTGGCCTTCGGCGTGTGCTTCTATTTCGCCAGCGACATCTTCAGTTTTCTGGTCCGTCCGCTGACCCATGCCTTTCCCGAAGGGCAGGGCAAGCTGATCTACACCAAGCTCTACGAAGCGTTCTTCGTCGAAGTGAAAGTCGCGCTCTTCGCGGCCTTCTTCGTCAGCTTCCCGGTGATCGCCAACCAGATCTGGGCATTCGTGGCGCCGGGGCTCTATGCCAAGGAAAAGAAGGCGTTCCTGCCTTTCCTGATCGCGACGCCGGTGCTGTTCACCCTGGGTGCGGCGCTGGCCTACTATGTCGTGATGCCCACGGCCTTCCATTTCTTCCTTGGCTTTCAGGGCGACAAGGGCGGTCTCAAGCTCGAGGCTTTGCCGGGCACCGGCGATTACCTCTCGCTGGTCATGCAGTTCATCCTCGCCTTCGGCATCAGTTTCCTGCTGCCGGTGCTGCTGATGCTGCTCAACCGCGCGGGGATCGTGACGCGCGACCAGGTGGCCGGTGCGCGTCGGTATGCCATTGTCGGCATCTTCATCATCGCAGCCATCGCGACCCCGCCGGACGTGATTTCGCAGCTCATGCTGGCCCTGCCGCTGATGGCGCTGTTCGAAGGCACGCTGCTGGTGATGCTCTTCACCGAACGCCGCGATGCGCGCGAGAAGGCGACCGAGGAACAGACCGCGAGCGCTACGGCGGAGTGATCGATAGCACGGTTCGGGGAAGCCCACCCCCGACCCCTCCCGCTTGCGGGAGGGGAGAGCAAGCGCAGCACTTGAGAGACAGGGCTGCGCGACTTGGTGAGCCGTCAGGCGAACATGGTCACAGCGGGGTGGGCTTCCAACGCGTCCCTACCGCCCCTCCGCTTCGACCTCTTCAGCTCCCTGATCCTTCGCGGCCGACCACGCGAGCCGACCGCCGATCCACGTTTCCAGCACCTTGGTCTTTCGGATCTGCTGCGGCGTGGCCAGCGTCGGATCGGTGTCGACGAACAGGAAGTCGGCATCGTAGCCCTCGGCGATGCGTCCGAGCTTGTCTTCGGCGAACATCGCGTAGGCCGCACCGGTCGTATAGGCTTCCAGCGCGGCCTGGCGGCTGAGCGCTTCCTGCGGCTGCCATCCGCCGAAGGGCTCGCCGTCCGCGCCCTGCCGGGTGATCGCAACGGCGAGACCTTCGAAAGGATGCGCGGGTTCAACCGGCGTGTCGGACCCGAAAGCCAGCGTCGCACCGGCCGCCTCCATCGACTTCCACGCATAGGCCCCGGCGAGCCTGTCCGGACCGAGCCGGGCTTCGGCCATCACGCGGTCGGAGGCTTCGTGCTGCGGCTGCATCGAGGCGATCACGCCGTGTTCGCCGAAGCGCGGAATGTCGGCGGGATCGACGATCTGTGCATGTTCGATCCGCCAGCGGCGGTCGCCCTTGTAGGTGGCGGTAAGCTCGTCGATGGCATCGAGCACGGTCTTGTTGGCCTCGTCGCCGATGGCGTGGACCGCGATCTGGAAATTGTCGATCGCCGCGCGGCTCATCAGGTTGCCGAGCTGCGTCTGGCTCATCTGCGGCAATCCGCTCGTTTCGGGATCGTCGGCGTAGGGGGCCTTGAGCCATGCCCCGCGCGATCCGAGGGCCCCGTCGAGGTAGAGCTTCAGCCCGTTCATCTTGAGCCGGTCTTCATAGAGCCACGGCGTCGGGCCGGGGCCGCCGATCAGGCTCATCGCATCGACACCGCCAGCGTAGGAGATGATGCGCAGGCGCAGATGGCCGAGGTCGGCAGCGCGGCGGAAGGCCTGCCAGTCCTCGATAGTCGTGCCCATGTCGGCAATTGCGGTGACGCCCTGCGAGAGCATCGCGAGTTGGGCTTCGGCGAGCGCAGTGTCGCGGTCCTCGGGACGCGGCTTGGGCACTTTTGCGTCGATGAGCGCCGTCGCCGCGTCGATGAAGACGCCTGCGGGCGCCTCGCCGCCGGCAACGCGCAGGATCTCGCCTCCCGCCGGGTCGGGGGTCTTGGCGGTGATATTGGCCGCAGCCATGGCCGCGCTGTTGGCCCAGCCGGCATGCCCGTCGACGCGCGTGAGCCATGCGGGTTTGCCGCCGGTTACCGCGTCGAGTTCGGCTGCGGTGGGCATGCGGTCGAGGCCCCAGAGCACCTGGTTCCAGCCGGTACCGAGGATCCACGGCAAGTCGGGGTGTGCGGCGGTCCATGCGGAAATGCGCGACAGCGCCTCATCGAGCGACTTCGCCATCGACAGGTCGAGCGTCATCCGCGCGAACCCCGTCGCCATGACGTGCCCGTGCGCGTCGATCATGCCCGGCATGACGATGCGGCCCTTGCCGTCGAGCCTGTACTGGACCCGTTCGGGGCGTTCGTCGCCGGAGTGATAGACGTGCTTCACCTTGCCATCGGGGCCGATCAGGAAGCCGTCGAAGCGGTCGATGCCACCGTCGCCGTCGGGGGTCAGGCCTTCCACATTGTCGATCAGCGTTCCGGCGACCGGCGGTTCGGGTTCGGGGTTCTTTTTCTTCCTTGCCGCCGCCGGCGCAGCGATCAGCGCACAGGCCAGTGCGGCAGCGATAGCCGCCCGTTTCGTGAAACTCACTTCTTGCCCTTCTTCGGCAGCCGCTTGATGATCGCGCTGGTATCGAGGCGTCCGCCGCCCATGGCCTGAATTTCCGCGAAGAACTGGTCGATCAGCGCGGCAACCGGCAGCGACACGCCCAGACCGCGGCCTTCCTCCAGGCTGAGGCCGAGATCCTTGCGCATCCAATCGATGGCGAAGCCGAAGTCGAACGCGTCGTCGTCCATCGTCTTCCAGCGGTTGTCCATCTGCCACGACTGCGCCGCGCCGCCCGAGATCGCCTCGTAGACCTTGTCCATGTCGAGGTGCGAGGCCTGCGCGAAGCGGACGGCTTCGGCGAGGGCAGCGACATTGCCGGCGATGCAGATCTGGTTGGCCATCTTGGCGATCTGGCCCGAGCCGGCCTTGCCGACGTGGACGATACGCTGCGAGTAGGCCTCCATCACCGGACGGGCCGCCTCGATGGCATCCTTGCGTCCGCCGCACATCAGCGTGAGCGTGCCCTTTTCGGCGCCGATCTGCGAGCCCGTCATCGGCGCATCGACGCAGTGGATCTGCAGGTCGCGCGCTTCCACCGAGATCTGGCGGGCGATCCGTGCCGAGACCGTCGTGTGATCGATGAACACGCCGCCTTTCTTGAGCATGCGGAACACGCCGTTGGGGCCGAGTACGACATCGGCGAGATCGTCGTCGTTGCCCACGCAGGTGATGACGACATCTGCATCCTGCGCCGCATGGGCGGGATTGGCGGCGATGCGATGGGCAAGGTCGGGATTGTCCTCGGTCCACTTGCGCGCTCTTTCGGGCGAGCGGTTGTGGATCGTCAGTTCGTGCCCGGCTTCGGCGATGTGCCGCGCGATTGCGCCGCCCATCACTCCGAGACCGATCAGGGATACCTTGCGAGGTTCGCTGGTGCTCTGGCTCATGTGGCGTCTTCTACCCTGTTTTATGGGAAAGCAAACAGCCAGAAGCGGACAGTCCTCAGCCAGCCGGCCCGAGTTCGCTTTCAATTCCCCGCGGTTTCCGGTAGGCGCGCCTGCCTATGGAACAGCCTGTACTCAAGATCGCTCCCGGGGCCGAGGACGCCCCGCTGACCGCCGCCGACGTACGCGCCGCGGCCGAGCGGATTAAGGGCTCGGTGGTTCGCACGCCCACGCAGTACAGCTCGACGCTGAGCGCGATTACCGGCGCCCAAGTCTGGCTCAAGTTCGAAAACCTGCAGTTCACCGCCGCCTACAAGGAGCGCGGCGCGCTCAACGCATTGCTCCAGCTCGACGAGGAGCGCAGAAATCGGGGCGTGATCGCCGCATCGGCGGGCAACCACGCGCAAGGTCTGAGCTATCATGGTACCCGACTGGGTGTGCCGGTGACTATCGTCATGCCCAAGACCACGCCGACCGTGAAGGTCATGCAGACCGAGAGCGTGGGCGGAAAGGTCGTGCTGGAAGGCGAAAGCTTCGACGATGCCTATGCCCATGCGCGCAAGCTCGAAGAGGAACTGGGGCTCACCTTCGTCCATCCCTTCGACGACCGCTTCGTTGCCGCCGGCCAGGGCACGGTCGCCATCGAGATGCTCGAGGACGTGCCGGAACTGGATACGCTGATCCTGCCCGTGGGCGGTGGCGGTCTGGGTTCGGGCATGAGCACGGTCGCGCGCGACATCAACCCGGATATCCGGCTCGTCGGTGTCGAGGCACAGCTCTATCCCTCGATGTACAACCTGCTCAAGGGCACCAACCTGCCGATCGGCGGCGACACGCTGGCCGAGGGCATTGCCGTCTTCGCGCCGGGCAAGCTGACCTCGCGGGTCCTGCGCGAATACCTCGACGAATTCCTGCTGGTCAGCGAGCCGAAGATCGAAAGCGCATTGGCGCTGCTGCTGCAGATCGAGAAGACGTTGGTCGAGGGTGCGGGGGCGACCGGCCTTGCCGCGCTGATGGACAACCGCGACATGTTCCGGGGCCGCAAGGTCGGAATCGTGCTGTCGGGCGGCAATATCGATACGCGCCTGCTGGCCAACGTGCTGCTGCGCGATCTGGCCCGCTCGGGCCGCCTTGCCCGCCTGCGCATCGGCTTGCAGGACCGCGCCGGCGCCCTGTTCAAGGTCGCCAAGGTGTTCCACGAGCACAATGTGAACATCATCGAGGTGTTCCACCAGCGCATCTTCACCCACCTTCCCGCCAAGGGGCTCGTGACCGAGATCGAGTGCGAGGCGCGCGATCGCGACCAGCTCGACGCGCTTGTCGCCGCCCTGCGCCGCGAAGGCTATGAAGTGAAGCAGGTCGAAACCGACTGATCGCGCAACTGCGCGGCCTGTATTGCGTTGTGGGGGGACGATACCCTGTACCCGCGCGATCACGCGCGGCTCTGGAAAGGTTGTCGGCGGCGGGTGCTCCGAATTGGCACGCTCGCGACCGGGGGCGCTCCTCTCATGGCAATTTCGCCGCGAACTGGCCGCATTTCGTAGTTAAAAGACTTTGAAGGTTTGGGCGCCCCGTGCATATTTGGGGCAACACACGAAGGCAGACGACTTAGAAAGCAAAAGGAAGTTTCAATCCCGTGACGGCACAGGTTCGATTTCCCAGGTTTTTTGTGACCAGCCCTGCGCCGTGCCCGTATCTTCCCGGTCGTAACGAGCGCAAGGTCTTCACCGAGCTCAAGGGGCCGCACGCGGACTCGCTCAACGATGCCCTCGGCCGCATCGGCTTCCGCCGCAGCCAGACCGTCGCCTATCGTCCCTCCTGCCTCGATTGCAGCGCCTGCATTTCGGTGCGCGTGGTCGCTGAGGAGTTCAAGGCATCGGGTTCGCAGAAGCGTGCGCTCAAGGCCAATGGCGATCTGATCGCCACCGTCTGCCGTCCCTGGTCGACCAACGAGCAGTTCGAACTGCTGCAGCGCTATCTTTCCGAACGCCATCCCGAAGGCGGGATGACGACGATGGACGAGACCGACTTTGCCGACATGGTCGAGCATACCCCGGTCACCAGCTACATCATCGAATACCGCGAACCGTCGGCCGACGGCGTGACGCCGGGCCGTCTGGTGGGTGCCTGCCTGACCGACAAGCAGTGCGACGGGCTGTCGATGATCTACAGCTTCTACGATCCGCACCACGAAGAGCGGCAGGGGCTGGGCAACTACATCATCCTCGACCACATCAACCGGGCTCGGGAGATGGGGCTGAGCTACGTCTATCTCGGCTACTGGGTCGAAGGCTCGCCGCGCATGCAGTACAAGGTGCGCTACCGGCCGATGGAAAAGCTCGGCCGTGCCGGCTGGGAACGGATCAGCCGCGAGGATCAGGACCGGTTGATCGCCGATGCCGTGGCGCGGCCGCGCTCGCGCGACGATGCGCAGACCACCGGCAGCAAGGACGGCATGCCCGCCATTACGCACTCCTGACCGGCAGGGCATAGTCCCGCCCAGGGGAACAATAGTCTTTCACGTGGCTTCTTTCTTCCATGCCAGTCGGCGGGAGAAGAACTGTGTCGAAGATCGCTGCCATTATCGGACGTTTTCTGATTGCGCTGATATTCATCTACGCAGGTGCAGGAAAACTCATGGATGTCGCCGGGACCGAGGCGATGATTACGGGCGTTGGACTGCCCAGCGGCCTTGCCATTCCCACCGGCATCTTCGAACTGGTGGCGGGCCTGTGCCTGGCCGCGGGCTTCATGGTGCGCCTTGTCGCGATCCTGCTGGCAGGTTTCACTGCGCTGGCGATCCTGTTTTTCCATAACCAGTTGGCCGATCCCATGGAGCTGCTGATGGCGCTCAAGGATCTGGCGATTATCGGCGGTCTGGCTCTCGCCTTCGCGCACAGTCAGATGTGGAGCCACTACTATGCGATCTCGCGCGAGCGGCGCAGCGAGAAGATGGCCCGCGGTGCCGAGGAGCGCGTGCACGAAGCCGAGCTTCGTGCCGCGCGTGCCGAAGCCCGGGCCGAAGCGCTCTCGCAGGGACGGGAACCCGCTGCAGAGCCCGTCACGACACAGACCGTTGCGACCGACACCGACGGGGATGGCGTTCCAGACACGCGCCGCCGCCGTCGCTGGTTCGACTGGTAAGAGCAACTCCCCAGCAGGGAACTTGACCTTCAGCATGCGGCGCGGGACTTTCCCGGCAACAATAGTCGTAAGTGGGAGAGTTCATGTCGACCGATGCATTTGAGGCGCGTGTTGCCGCGCTGGAGGGCCGCCTGAGGGCAGCCGAGGATCATCTCGAAATCCAGAATCTGCTGATGACCTACGGTCCGCTGGTCGACAGCGCCACGGCGGAACCGGCGGGGAAGCTGTGGGTCGATGGCGGCGGTTACAACTTTACCCTGCCCGACGGTGGCTCCAAGCGCCTGTCTGCGCCGGATGAAGTTGCCGGCATGTATACGTGGCCGGGGCACATCGATCTCGTGAACACCGGCTGCGCGCATATGACCGCGACGCCGAAAATCACTGTCGATGGCGATGATGCCGATGCCGTCGGCTATTCCTTCGTCGTGCTCAAGGAGGGCGACCGCTGGTTCCTCTGGCGGGCAGCTGTCAATCACTGGACGCTGCGCCGTACCGAGGACGGCTGGCGCATTGTCGAGCGCTTCAACCGTGCGCTCGACGGCTCTCCGGAAAGCCACGACGTGATGCGCAAGGTCGTGGCGGCATGAAGCGGTTCAAGGACAAGGTTGCGATCATCACCGGTGCCAGCACCGGCCTTGGCCCGGTCATGGCACGGATGATGGCCGACGAAGGTGCAAAGCTCGTGCTTGCGGCAAGGCGGCTGGAACTGGTCGAGGATGTGGCTGCAGGTATCGGCGAGAACGCCGTTGCGGTGCGGGCCGATGTGACCGACGAGGACGACGTGGCGGCCATGGTCGATGCGGCGATGAGCCGTTGGGGCCAAGTCGACGTGATGATGAACAATGCGGCCGTACCGGGGACCGACAAGTTCATCTGGGAACAGACCGTCGACAACTTCCTCGATACCTACAAGGTCGACTGCATGGCGGCGATGCTGTGCTCGCGCGAAGTCTTGAACCGCTCGATGCTGGAGCGGCGCACCGGCAGCATCGTCAACTTCTCCTCCAGCGCTGGCTGGGACGGCATGGTCCGCAAGAGCCACTACAGCGCCGCCAAGGGTGCGCTGCGCATTCTCACCAAGACGATCGCGCGCGAGGTCGGCGAATACGGCATCCGCTGCAATTGCGTGGTGCCCGGCGCCATCGGCACCGATCTCATGCTCAACTACATGAAGCGTGTCGCCGACGAGCAGGGCAAGAGCGTCGAGGAGATCGAGGCCGGTATCGTTGCACCGCTGCCGCTCAAGACCTTCTCTACGCCCGAAGACGTCGCCCGCATGGCCCTGTTTCTCGCCTCCGACGAGGCGCGCACGGTGACCGGCCAGTCGATCAACGTCGATGCCGGGCTGGTCATGTCGTGAGGCTGGAAGACCTGCTGGCCCGGGAGGCGATCCGCGACGTCATGGCGAAGTACACGACGTCGGGCGACCGCTTGCGGATCGACGATTTCGTCTCGTGCTTCACGCAGGACGCGGTGATGGAAAGCGAGCACGTCCCTGCGGACCGCATGTTCCGCTATGAAGGCCGCGCGGAGATCCGCGCCTGGCAGGAGCGCTGGCTGAACGGCGAGGGCGGCACGCACGGGGCCACTTTCGTGCGCCACCACCTCTCGACGTCGAAGATCGATCTCACCGGCCCGGATACTGCCAAGGCGCGGACCTACTGGGTGGCCTGGACCGATATCGGTCCGGACCACGCCGGCTATTATCTCGACACCTTCCGCAAGGTTGAAGGCGCATGGCTGATCGCCCATCGTCGGGTGCGTATGGACTGGGAAGCGGACGCAAGCCTGTTCCGCTCGGCCATCTCCAACTCCAATACCTGAGGCGTCGCCTCTTGTGCCTGAACCCGACCGCTGCGATGCGGATGGTGCAGCCATGCCTTTCGAACAGGGCCTCGCGCACGCGAAATAAGTGAGTCGCGTTCAGCTCTCTTTGCATTGCAGTGCGACAAGTCTGGAGGTCTGAACCGAGGGCTTCTCCTGCGAGGCATTCTTATTACAATCGAATTCAATGAAATGCATGAAATTGCATGATAATTTTCGGTGAAGGCCGCTTGTCTCACACGGCATTCGGGGTGTTCGCAGAGGGAACAGGCCGCGAAGTGCCGGGGCATTCTCTTGCGATGCAGCACGGCGGAGGCATATCAAGCCGCCGATTGAGAACGACGTTTCCACGCCCCCCTCTAGATGGAAACGCCTTAATGCCAGGGAGAGAGAAGTCATGCGTTCCCCACGTTACCGTTTCCTGCTGTGCGCAGCGAGTTCGCTTGTGTTCGCGGCACCGGCCTTTGCGCAGGATGCGCCGCAGGGTGCGGTCGAGGCCGATATCGGCAGCAACGACATCGTCGTGACTGCGCGCCGCAGCGAAGAGCGTCTGCAGGACGTGCCGATTTCGATCACGGTCTACGATCAGGACCAGCTCTCCGACAAGAACGTGGTCAATGCCAGCGATCTGGCGACCTATACGCCGTCGCTCTCCTCGAACACGAACTTCGGTTCGGAAAACACGACCTTCGCCATCCGCGGCTTTGCCCAGGACATCGGCACGCTGCCGTCGGTCGGCACCTACTTCGCCGAAGTCGTGACGCCGCGCGGCGCCTCGAACGGTCTGCCCACCGGTGACGGTGTGCTGCCGGGCAACTTCTTCGACCTGCAGAACGTCCAGGTCCTCAAGGGCCCGCAGGGTACGCTGTTCGGCCGCAACACGACCGGCGGCGCCGTGCTGCTCGTCCCGCAGAAGCCCACCGATCTGCTCGAGGGCTATGTCGAAGGCTCGATCGGCAATTTCGGCATGCGCCGCGCGCAGGGTGCGATCAACATCCCGCTGGCGGACACCTTCAAGGTGCGCCTTGCCGCCGACCGCATGGTCCGCGACGGCTATCTCAAGAACCAGTCCGGCATCGGCCCCAAGGATTTCAACGACGTCGACTATACCGCCGTCCGTCTGAGCGTGGTTGCGGACCTGACGCCCGACCTTGAGAACTACCTGATCGCGTCGTACATCCACTCGGATACCAACGGCCCACTGACCAAGCTGGTCGCGGTCGATCCGCACGAAGGCCTCGGCGGCATCTTCGCGAGCCAGCTCGCGCAGCAAGGCACCGGCTTCTACAACGTCATGAATCCGCTGGAGAAGTCGTATTCCAAGATCGACCAGTGGCAGGTCATCAACACCACCACGTGGATCGCGTCCGACAATCTGACGGTCAAGAACATCGCCAGCTATGCCGAATACAAGCAGACGATCCACGCCGGCCAGTTCGGCACCAATGCGACGATCGACTTCAACGCGCTGACCGGCGGCGCACTGCCGATCGGCGCCTACGACGTCCACTTCACCCAGATCTCGCCGCCGCCGGGTCTCAAGACCGCGGACCAGTACACGTTCACCAACGAGCTCCAGTTCCAGGGCAAGGCCATGGACAACCGCCTGGACTGGCAGGCCGGCGGCTATGTCGAGATCAGCCGTCCGCTCGGCTACGCGGGCAGCCAGTCGCCGTTCCTTGCCTCGTGCACCGATGGCGGCGCCAATTTCCAGTGCAACGACCCGATCGGGTTGCTCACCTATCTCGGCGCTGTCCAGCAGGTTGCCGCTGCCGGCGGCGATCCCTCGACGGTTCCGCCGATCCACGTGGGTTCGGTGAACTACACGGTGGGCAAGACCTACTTCCAGGACTTTGGTCTCTATGCGCAGGCAACCTATTCGCTGACCGATCAGCTGAAGGTCACCGGCGGCCTGCGCTACACCTGGGACAAGCAGCGCAACGAAAGCCTGCGCCAGACCTACACACTGATGTATCCGCCCCAGTATGGCCCGTTCCCGAGCCTGCCGGGTGCGCCCAATCCGCGTTGCACCGATCCGACCTCGGTCGCCAACGGCTGTGTCGTGACGCTGCGTCAGAAGTCTAACAAGCCGACCTGGCTGATCGACGTCGACTACAACTTCACCCCCGACATGATGGCCTATGCCAAGTATGCGCGCGGCTATCGTGCAGCGACGATCGCGCCTAATGTGGCCGCGCCGCTCAACCTCGTCGGGCCCGAGAAGGTCGACAGCTACGAGATCGGCTTCAAGAGCAGCTTCCATGGCGCCGTGCGCGGCACCTTCAACCTGGCGGCTTTCTACAACGACTTCTCGAACCAGCAGCTTCAGGTCGGCTTCAATGCCGTCGAGGGCAGCGGTCAGGCATCGACGGCCGCTCCGGTCAATGCCGACAAGTCGGAAATCTACGGTCTCGAAGCCGAAGGTTCGATCACGCCGTTCACGGGCTTTACGCTCTCGGGCAGCTACACCTACCTGCACACCGAGATTAAGAAGATCCCGGACTTCTCGACCTACAACGACCCCAACTTCACGCTGGCGGCTCCGTTCGAAGTCGGCGATCCGGAAGTGCTTTCGCCCAAGCACAAGTTCACCGTATCGGCCAACTACCTGCTGCCGCTCGACCGCAGCATCGGCGATATCACGCTGGGCGCCAGCTATACCTATCGTTCGAAGATGCTGGTCAACTACATCGACCGCGAGAACCCGAACCCGGCGATCGCCGCGTTCAGCACCCTGCCTTCGCTCGGCCTGCTGAACCTCAATGTCGGATGGGATTCGATCGCTGGTTCACCGGTCGACCTGTCGCTGTTCGCCACGAACGTGACCAAGGAAAAGTACTACAGCTATGCCGCCGGTCTGGGTTCGCCCGAAGTCGGTTTCGAAACCGCCTCGGTCGGCGAGCCGCGCATGTACGGTATGCGGCTGAAGGTTCACTTCGGCAGCTGATCCGGCCTTGTCCCGTCCGCGCAAAGCGGGCGGGCGCGGTTCCCGAAGGCCCGGCAGCCTCTCCAGCTCGCCGGGCTTTCTCGTGTCTAGAGGTCTGCCAGAACGCCCAGCGTATCGTTATCGAGCATCGCGCTGGAAAACCGCGCGGTATAGGCGGTGTTGATCGCTTCCGGCTGGAAGTCGGAGGCATTCACCAGGAAGATGGCATAGCCGAAGGCCAGGAAAGCAGCGTACTGGCGCACCAGGTCTTCGAGCGGCGGCAGCGTGTGCCCCTCGGCCTCCAGGGCGGCGCGATAGTGCGCGACGAGATCGCGCTCATGGATGCGCCGGTCGGCCATGTCGAGCGCGCCGGTTACGTGATACGCGACCTCGGCCATGACCGGCCCCAGATGCGGCTGGCTGTCGAAGAAGCCCGGCTCGCCGTCGGTATCGATGTAGAGGTTGCCCAGATGCGTATCGCCGTGCAGCAGCGCGCGCGGCACCGTCTTCCCGAAGCGTGACAGCTTGCCCAGCGTATCGAGAAACCAGTCGAGCCCGTGAAAGCGCGTGGAGGCGGCGGCGCCGCGTGCGCTGTTCACGAAACCCTCCCAGACCGGCGGTGTCAGGATCGTCTCGCCGTAGCGGTAGAAGCCGTCGATCAGGTCTCCCGCCCAGCCGAAGCGGCCGTCCGGTGCCATGTCCTGCGGGCGCCCCAACGTCATCGCATGGTGCTTTGCCAGCATCTCCAGGCGGCGTGCCACTTCCTCGGGCGGTCGCGGTTGCTGGGGGTGCAGGAAGGTGACACCGCGTGCGACAAGGTCCTCCATGATGACGATGCCCTGCTTCGCTTCGGCATCGAATCCGGCAAACCACGTGCGCGGCTGGCGCAGCGGGGAGTACGGCGCGACATCGGCATAGGCGTGCACTTCATTGGCATGCATGTAGTCCATCATCCGGCTGTGCGGCTCGAAGCCGCCCTTGAGGATCACGGTCTCGGGAACGTCCGGATCCTCGACCTCCAGCGCAACGCGGATCTTGGTGCAGGTGCCGTTATTGACGTCGACGACTTTAGCTGCGGAGACCGGCGTGCCAAGCGCTGCCGAAAGCCACGCGGGAGTGATATCGCCGATCTCCACCGGCAGCGGTCGTACATTGGTCATGGTCTGCCTCTTCCCAGCCCGTTAGCGTCCTGCCGCAAAGCATGCGGGAGACGACCATGAGCGAATACGACATCGGAACGCAATCGCTGAAACTGGAACGCGAAGGGCCGATCATGTGGTGCCGCATCGACCGCCCGCACGCGCGCAATGCACTGACCCCGGCGATGTATTTCGGCCTCAAGCGTGCCGTAAGGCTGGTCAATTCCTTCGAGGAACCTTGCGCGCTCATCATTACCGGCACGGGAGACAGCTTTTCGGCCGGCGGCGATCTTGGCGGCCGCTACGAGGAGGGGGACGAGCGCGTTCCGGAAGGTCTCACGTACGACAGTCTGCCGTTCCTCGCCATTCGCGAGTCGATGCAGCCGGTGATCGCGGCGGTAAACGGTATCTGCCAGGGCGGCGGCCTGCTTATCGCGATGATGGCCGATATTGCCGTCGTTTCGCAGCGCGCCACTTTCCGCGTGCCCGAGCTGCTGCGCGGGATCATCGATGCCAGCTATGCAGCGATGCTGCCCGCGCATATCGGCATGGCGCGCGCCCGCGACGTGATCCTCTCCGCGCGCCCCATCGAGGCCGAGGAAGCGCATGCGATGGGCCTGTTCTCGCGCCTCGTCGCGCACGAGGAACTGGAAGCAGCGGCCTTGCGCGCCGCCAGCGAAATCCTGCGTACCGCTCCCGAAGCCCGCGCCCACACCAAGCGCATGCTGAACCAGCAGTATCCGCCGATCGATTACGAGACGATGTTCGCCAATCTCGCCTTCGGACGGGAACCGCGCGAGGGCATGCGCGCCTTCATGGAAAAGCGCGATCCGGACTGGATCCCCGGCGACCTGCCCGCCTGACCGGCGAGGCGGCCGCTCACAGCATCGTCGCACCGCCTTCGACGCCGAGCGTCTGCCCGGTGACAAACGCGGATTCGTCGCTGGCGAGGAAAATGGCGCTGGGGGCGATGTCCTCGGGTGTCCCGAAGCGGCCCATCGCGACCTTGGCGAGCTCGAGGTCGTAGGTCTGGCTTTCCTCCAGATACCAGATCGCCTTTGGGGAAAGCGCCGAAGGCAGGATCGTGTTGACCCGGATGTTCTGCGGTCCCCATTCGCGCGCGGCGGTCTTCGTGAGCGCCCGGATCGCTTCCTTGCTGGCCGCATAGGCGAGGAACCCCGGCTCGCAGCGAACACCGTAACTGGACCCCATGTTGATGATGGATCCGCCGCCTTGCGCGACCATGTGCGGATGGCATGCCTGCATCAGCTGCAGCGATCCGTAGAAGGCGGACTGGAAGTCGACCTTGCAGTGCTCCTCCATCTTCGGATCGTCGATCGGCAGATAGTCGGTGAAGGTATGCGCATTGTTCACCAGCACGTCGACGCGGCCCCATTCCGACAGGGCGCGGGCCACAGTCTTCTCGCTGTCGGCCTTGTCCCCGGCAGTGGCCTGCAGGGCGATAGCCGTACCGCCGGCCGAAGCGATCTTCGCCGCCGCGTCTTCCAGCTTGCTTGGCGTGCGTCCAGTCAGGATGACCCTGGCGCCTTCCCGCGCGTAGCCGATTGCAATGGCTTCGCCGATGCCCTGACCGGCACCCGTGACGATGGCGACCTTGCCGGCAAGCCGGCCTGCGCATTCCTCCACCCCATCTCTCCCGACAGTTTTGTTCGTCATAGTGTTAGCGCGGCCCGGATGACTGTCAATCGGGCCGCGGATTGCCGAGAGGCGCCGCGCTTTACGCTGCGGTGCTGCGCCATTAGGCAAGGCGAGCGAGAGGCGGACAGGGACAAGCGGGCATATGGTCAGCAGCACGGGCCGGGAGGAAGCCGGCCGCAGGATGGGGCCGGAGGGATCGGAAAACTGGCACGCCATGCTGGACGGTGCCGAAGCGATCCTGCGCGAAGAGGGGCATGCGCAGCTCACGTCGCGCAGCATTGCCGACCGCATCGGCGTGAAGCAGCGGCTGGTCTATTACTACTTCCGGACGATGGACGATCTCGTCATTGCCCTGTTCCACCGGATGGCGGAGCGCGAAATGGCCAGACTGAAGGCCGCGGCATCCGGCGAACGTCCCTTGCGCGCGATCTGGGATATCAGCCTGCATTCCACGGACGCGCGGCTGATCTCGGAGTTCATGGCGCTGGCCAATCGCATCGAAGGTCTCCGGCGCGAGGTGCTTCACTTTATCGAAGAATCGCGCGCGCTCGAGATCGCGGTGCTGGAATCCGCCTTGGCGCGAACTCCGCGCAGCGTCGAAATGGATGCCTCCGCGCTGGCGGTCACCATCACCAGTCTTGCGCTGCTGCTGTCGAGAGAACGGCAACTGGGCGTCGCGACCGGGCACGATGCCGTCTCGGCCTCGCTTTCCACCTTGCTGGATGAGCTGGAACCGGGGTGATCGACGGCCCCGCGTTGGGTCCGCAGACAGTCCGAAAGCGTTTCGATCCGTGCGGCGACGGTTCGTCTGCTGCCTGCTTCAGCTTGTCGCAAGGGGGCTATCAACTGAAACGATACTTTCTTCTGGCACGTTTAGGGATGTGGATGCGGGGCAATGCTTCGACCGTCTTGCCGCAGTGGCAGCGACGGCACCTGGACAGAGCAGAGGACCCGGGAAACCGGGGCATGTGCGGCAATCATGACGACAATAGCTTATGGCGAATGCATCGGTCTGCGCGACTCGACAAGCGTGAGGATTTCGAGCCTGGCCTGTCAGGGCTGCGAGCTCGAAACCGATCACGGCGCAGCCCTGAACGAAGGCGAGGTGTCGCTCTGGATAGGCGCGATCGGCCCGTTTTCGGCCACCGCGACGTGCAGGGACGCCAACCACCTTTCGCTGCGCTTCCAGGCCCCGCTCGACCCCGCGATCCTGCGCCACTTCCATAGCTGAGGCCAAGCCTGCGGGCAGGGCCGATGCTTGCATCCCACGGCCAGAACAGGGCTGTTGCCCGGCCTGCAGTTCGGGACGGCCATGACATCTTGACGCGCGCGGGAATTGCCCTAAATGCGCGGGTTCCGGCATGCCGGGCGGTTAGCTCAGTTGGTAGAGCATCTCGTTTACACCGAGAGGGTCGGCGGTTCGAGCCCGTCACCGCCCACCATTCCAGGCCCCAGAAAACTAGCGTTTCGAACGGTCGCGTTTTACCACGATCTTGTTCTTGTCGTTCGTGATGGTCAGCAAATGGTCAGCGCGCCAGTTGGCTGCTTCACGCTCGACAAGGGCCCATAGCTTGATCAGGGCTCGACAAGTCGCCCTCATTTTCAGTGGATCAGCGTGCGCGTAGATCTCGCTCGTGCGCTCTAGCGTGTCTTTGCGGTCCTTGTGGCCTAGCAGCGCACTGATTTGCTCTCCGGGAACCTCGCTGTTGCGCAGGTGGGTCGCGACCGTGTGTCGGATCGTCTTCGGGATCACGGCGGTTGGAATATCCAGCTTGGATCGCATTGTGCGCCACCAAGTCTTGCGCGACCTAACCTCAGCATCTGCGGGCCAGCTCTCGAGCACTGACTTGAGGGGTGCTATCACCGGCACAACCGGGTTCCGTTTGTTAGTGCGGGGCCAGTCTACTGGATGCAAATCGGCAACAGCGCCGTGCCATTGGCTCGAAGGGCGAAAGGCGAGCGCCGCGTCTGGACGAACACCAGTACCGATCATGAGCCACAGCCAGCATTGGACCGCTGGTTCCTGATCGGCGAACGCGACTATCGCACCGAGCTGTTTCGGTGTGAGTGTAAGTGATCGCGGCGCGGAACGCAGCATTTTGTCAACAGACGGAATCCTCGGTGCGGCAGGAATTCGTCCGGCAGCCTCGGCGTGGTTGAGAGCCGAACGCAAGTCTTCAATGTTTCGCTGTACAGTTTCGCCTGAGACGCCTTTGCTGCGGTGGCGGTATGGTTTGCCGTTCCAGGTCACTTCCCACTCGTGCGGCCCCATGCGCCATCGACGGAAGCGTGCCGAAGAGACTTTGTTGATGTCGATGACATGCGTGTGGAGCGGCGTGCAAAATTGCCCCCCTTAGCGGGGTGATCGGCGTCTAAAATTGACCCCCTTCATCTCATTGTGAGAAGCGCCGCCGTTTGGGTTCCGAACGGCGGGTACAGGGATGTTGGTTGTGGAGACGATTACGAGGATCCGTCGGGAGCACCGGGACGGGAAGCCTATCAAGGCGATAGCGCGGGATTTGCGGTTGTCGCGCAACACGGTGCGCAAGGCGATCCGGGCGCCGGACGCGGATGCCAGTTACGAGCGCAAGGAACAGTATCGGCCGCAGACCGGCCCTTTCAGCACTCGCCTGGAAGAACTGCTTGAAGAAAACGAAGGGCTGCCCCGACGTGACCGGCTTCGCATGACGCGGATCCATGATCTGCTTCAGCGGGAAGGGTTTGGCGGCTCTTATGACGCTGTGCGGCGCTATGCTGCGCGCTGGAAGCGTGAGCGTCGCGTCGAGGCCGGCGATATGGCCAAGGCGTTCATCCCGTTGATGTACCGGCCCGGCGAGGCTTACCAGTTCGACTGGAGCCATGAGGACGTCGAGATCGCCGGCAAGCCGATGCGCGTGAAGGTCGCGCATATGCGGTTTTGCTGGTCACGGGCACCATTTGTCCGTGCCTATCCTCGCGAGACGCAGGAGATGGTGTTCGACGCCCATGCCCGCGCCTTTGCGTTCTTCGGCGGGGTTCCGACGCGCGGCATCTACGACAACATGAAGACGGCAGTGACGACGGTGTTCACCGGCAAGGAGCGCCTGTTCAACCGGCGGTTCCTGATCATGACGGACCACTATCGCGTTGAGCCGGTGGCCTGTAGTCCTGCTGCAGGATGGGAGAAGGGTCAGGTCGAGAACCAGGTTCAGACCAGCAGGGAGCGCCTGTTCAAGCCGCGCCTGCGCTTTGCCAGCCTCGAGGAGCTGAACATCTGGCTGGAGGCCGAGTGCCGTCGCTGGGCGGAACGCAACCAGCACCCTGACCAGGAGGATATGACGATCGCGCAGGCGCTGGAGGCGGAGCAGCCGATGCTGCAACCGCTACCGCTCCCCTTCGACGGGTTCTTCGAGAGCGAACACGTCGCCAGTTCGACGTGCCTCGTGAGCTTCGATCGCAATCGGTACTCGGTGATGGCAAAGGCGGCCCATCAGGCTGTGCAGGTGCGTGCTTACGCAACGCGCGTCGTGATCCGCTGCGACGGCGCTGTCGTGGCTGAACACGAACGGGTCTTCGGCCGGAACCAGACGATCTTCGATCCATGGCACTACCTGCCCATCCTCGCCCGCAAGCCCGGTGCGTTGCGCAATGGTGCTCCCTTCCAGGACTGGGCTCTCCCACCTGCACTGGCCCAACTGCGGCGTAAGCTGGGCAAGGGCGACGATGCCGACCGGCGCTTTGTACGCGTCCTCGCCGCTGTCCCCGAAGATGGCCTGGAGGCTGTCGAGGCCGCAGTGCGCGAGGCACTCAGCGCCGGTACTATCAGCGACGAGATCATCCTCAACATCCTGTCCCGTCGCCGCGAGCCTCATGATGCCCAGGCTATGGACGTCGTCGTCAACCTGAAGCTCAAGCATCCGCCAGAGGCGAACTGCGGCCGCTACGATACCGTGCGAGACCTCGATGCAGCGGCATGAGATCATGGCCGCCCTCAAGGGGCTGGGGCTCAAGGGCATGGTGGCGGCCTTCGATGATGCTGTCACCAACGGCATCCGCCGAGACAGAACGGTCATGGAGATGTTGGGCGACCTGTTGCGTGCGGAGACGGCGCACCGGGATGCGGCATCGATCCGTTATCGCATGACCGCAGCCAAGCTTCCGGCGATCAAGGACCTGGATGGGTTCATGTTCGATGGCACGCCGATCAACGAAGGACTGATCCGCTCGCTTCATACGGGCTCGTTCCTGCCGGAACGGCGCAATATCGTGCTGATCGGCGGAACAGGCACGGGCAAGACCCATCTGGCTCTCGCCATCACCGCCGCGGTGGTGCGCGCCGGTGCCAGAGGCCGATACTTCAATACGGTCGATCTGGTGAACCGGCTTGAGGAAGAGGCTCGCCTGGGCAAGGCCGGCAGCCTTGCCACCCAACTCTCGCGGCTTGATCTCGTGGTGCTTGACGAGCTCGGCTACCTGCCGTTCGCCCGGTCCGGTGGCCAGATGCTCTTCCACCTGATCAGCAAGCTCTACGAAAAGACCTCGGTCATCATCACGACCAATCTCGCCTTCGGCGAATGGCCGAGCGTCTTCCACGACCCCAAGATGACCACCGCGCTTCTCGATCGCATCACGCACCACTGCGACATCATCGAGACGGGCAATGACAGCTGGCGCTGTTGATTTCCGTTGAGAGCTGACCCGGGAGGGGCACAAATTTCCACTGAGAATTGACCCATGTTTTGATCGTTCCCCTGGCTGATTTGTCGGGGGATCCAGGAGTGATCGACATGGCGTTACTGAGTGTAATCCGACGCTGGCATTTCCGGCAGCATATCCCGATCCGGGAGATTGAGCGGCGCACGGGCTTGTCGCGCAACACGATCCGCAAGTACCTGCGCGCGGATACTGTGGAGGCGAAGTTCAAGGTCCCAGAGCGGCCGAGCAAGCTGGACCCGTTTGCCGAGAAGCTGTCGGCCTGGCTGCGGATCGAGGCTGGCAAGTCACGCAAGCAGCGGCGCACAGCCAAGCAGATGCACGCCGATCTCGTGGCTTTGGGATACGAAGGTTCCTACAACCGCGTGGCGGCCTTCGCGCGGGCCTGGAAGGCCGACCGGCAGCGCGATGCCCAAACCAGTGGTCGCGGGACTTTCGTGCCGCTGATCTTCCAACCCGGCGAAGCCTTCCAGTTTGACTGGAGCGAGGACTGGGCCATGATCGGCGGCAAGCAGACCAAGCTCCAGGCCGCACACACGAAGCTGTCGCACAGCAGGGCTTTCGTCGTCAGGGCTTATCCACTGCAGACCCACGAGATGCTGTTCGATGCCATGACCCAGGCCTTCCGGGTTCTGGGCGGCGTGCCGCAGCGAGGAATCTTCGACAATATGAAGACCGCGGTCGACAAGATCGGCACCGGCAAAGCGCGGCAGGTCAACGCCCGTTTTGCCGCCATGGCGAGCCACTATCTGTTCGAGCCGGAGTTCTGCAACCCGGCCGCGGGATGGGAGAAGGGTCAGGTCGAGAAGAACGTCCAGGATGCACGGCGGCGATTGTGGCAGGCAATGCCAGCCTTCCCGGACATCGATGCGCTCAATGCCTGGCTCGAGGAGCAATGCATCGCGCAGTGGGGAGAGATTCCGCATGGCGTGCTGCCCGGCACCATCGCCGACGTGCATGCCGCGGAGATCGCGAGCCTGATGCCGCTGGGGCGGCCCTTCGACGGCTTCGTTGAACACACCAAGCGAGTATCGCCGACATGCCTGATCTCCTTCGAGCGCAACCGCTACAGCGTCCCCGCGTCCTTCGCCAACCGGCCGGTAAGTCTGCGGGTCTATCCCGAGCGGATCGTCATTGCCGCCGAGGGACAGATCCTGTGCGAGCATGGGCGGATCATCGAACGATCCCATGATCAGCCGGGACGGACGATCTATGACTGGCGGCACTATCTCGCGGTGATCCAGCGCAAACCGGGAGCCCTGCGCAACGGCGCGCCCTTCACCGAGATGCCGGAGGCGTTCCGGCAGCTGCAGGGCCAGCTTCTGAAGCGCCCCGGCGGCGATAGGGAGATGGTGGAGATCCTCTCGTTGGTCCTGCACCATGACGAACAGGCCGTGCTGTGTGCCGTCGAGTTGGCTCTCGAGGCCGGCGTCGCGACCAAGACCCATATCCTCAATATCCTGCACCGCCTGGTCGACGGCAAGGACCCCGCTCCGCCCAGGATCGATGCCCCGCAGGCCCTGATCCTCTGCCGCGAACCCAAGGCCAACGTCGCACGCTATGATACCCTGCGGGACAAGGATCTGCGCCATGCGTCATGATCCCGCCAGCGCCGCCGTCGTGGTCATGCTGCGCTCTCTCAAGATGTATGGCATGGCCCAAGCCGTCGGTGACCTCATCGAGCAAGGGGCGCCCGCGTTCGATGCGGTCGTTCCGATCCTCTCCCAGTTGCTCAAGGCCGAAGTTGCCGAACGCGAGGTCAGGTCCATCGCCTACCAGATCAAGGCGGCCAAGTTCCCGGCCTACAAGGACCTGGCCGGCTTCGATTTTGCATCCAGCGAGGTGAACGAAGCCATGGTCCGCCAGCTCCATCGCGGCGAGTTTATCGACGGCGCCCACAACGTGGTGCTGATCGGTGGTCCCGGCACCGGCAAAACCCACATTGCCACTGCGCTCGGCGTGCAGGCCGTCGAGCATCACCGCAAGAAGGCCCGCTTCTTCGCCACCGTCGACCTGGTCAATGCGCTGGAACAGGAAAAGGCCATGAACAAGGCCGGTCAGCTCGCCGATCGGCTGCTGCGCCTCAAGGCATTGGATTTCTTCGCCTGGGCCGAGGACGTGCTTTCCAAGGCTTCTGCCCGCTCGCCGCTGGCCGAGGCCCTGCGCTATGCCGTGAAGCTCAAGCCTGCGTTGCTCGCCTACACCGACGACGGCAAGCTGGAGATCGACAACAATCCGGCGGAGAATGCCCTTAGAGGCATAGCCGTGGGCAGGAAGAACTGGCTCTTCGCCGGCGCCGACTGCGGCGGGGAGCGGGCCGCTGCCATGTACTCGCTGCTGGAGACCGCCAAGCTCAACGGCGTCAACCCGCAGGAATGGCTTGCCGACGTGCTCGACCGCATCGGCAAGGGGCATCCCATCAACCGGATCGACGAACTGCTGCCGTGGAAGTGGTCAATTCATGCGGAATGACCATTGGGCTCGAAGCAAACACGCAATCTTTTTAACAAAGGACTGCTAGGCGCGGAAAATCGGATTGGACGAGGTGGATGAAGTGAGCCGAGGATCGCTGATAGGACGTGCCATCGCGGCAATTTTCCTCACCGGCATAGTCTCAGCCCTGATAGTTACGATTGCATCCCTCATCACTTTTTCGACAAGAGCAGCCACTGGCAGCTCCTTGGAATCATTTACCTTCATCTGGTTCTACGGCAGCGTGGTGGGGACGGGAGCCGCAGCCGTTCTCGGCATCCTCCTCGAATGGCCAAAGGCATACTGGTTCGTGCGATGGCAAGGCGGAGGACTGGCAGTACAGTTGCTTCTGAGCGCGCTGGCCGCCTCAGCAATGATTTCGATACCGTTGTTGCTGTCCTCGCAGCGATCCCCCCACCTGATCCCGCCCGATAACGATTGGTGGTTCTTTCCAAGTTCGGCTTTCCTAGTTGGAGGCCTATGTTCAGGCGCATTCTGGTGGAACCTGGTGGTCCTCCCGTGGCGCGCAGCCCGTAAGCAGCAGGCATAATCGCCGATAACTGAGCTGGCTCAAGGCCGGGGTATCCCATTTCCATGCCCAACCGGACGCTTACCCATGATCGCGGTGAAGCGGTGAACGTGCCTGATCAGAAGATAGCTTGCGACAAAGTTCCCTTTATGTTCTCATTATCGACATGAGACGAATCGATGAACATGCAGTTGCTGCAGTGATGCTCAGTGCGCCTGGCTGGGCTCGAGTGGGGTTGTCAGCGCCCAAGGCTTGGTTGCGAGAAGACGCCGCCCTTGAGCTGGCACGAGTGATCCTGAGCGAGCTGGGACAAGATCTTTCTCAAGCAGCTGAGCAAGGGCGACTTCCTCTGTGAGATGCGGTGGTCTCGCGATGGGGTGATGATCCCAACGTGCATTCTGGAGGCTGCCACGCTCGGGAAATCTGTGGTGCCGATATGCAGGTGCGGCCACAGCGCTCGTTTTGAGCCTCACGGCCTCTGGTGGCACTTTGAGAGGCGAGGTTGGGATGACAGGTTGTCAGCAGCTCGGTTGCGTTTCTGGTGCCGTCTGTGCGGCTCTCAGCAGCGTGTAAAAGTGCGCCCCAAAAGGCTGGAACTTGCCGCATGGGCCGCAGGAGATTTCGAGTTGGCTTGGCCCGATGAACGCACTTGGAAACGAGCGGTGGCTAGGCTTCGCTGACAATCTTACCAGGGATCGGTCCCCTCGTCGAAGATCGGAAGCGATGTCGATTTTGAGCTTGATGGTGCGAGCTTGACTCGGTGGTGGGCCCAAATAGGCAACGCTCGATGGCCGATGCCGCGAAGATCGCCTGCAGACGGCGAAGTGGCCTCATAAAAACACATGACCTGCAATTTAACATAGGTGACTTACCCGCCTCCATCTGCGCTTAGTATGTGGGCGTGACGCCGGAACTACACGGCGCACAAAGCCTTTTTTTGGGGAGGATTTATGGTTTCCTATCGAGCGCTTGGCGCTGCTCTTCTCGTGTCGGCGTTTGCCACGACCGCTCATGCTCAGGACGGACAAGCGAATTCATCGACTGAGGCCAGCCCGACGGCTGCGGCTGCCCAGGTCGATCCCAACGAGATCATCGTTTCGGCCCGCCGTCGCAATGAATCGATTCAGGATACGCCCGTCGCGGTTACCGCGGTTACGCCGATGCAGCTCGAGGCTGTTGGCACGACCAGCCTTGTGGATCTGCAGGGCCTTGCCCCGAACACGCTGATCACCACGCAGTCGACCGGCGCGGCCACGGCGAACATCTCTATCCGCGGCATCGCCTTCGCCGACGTCGACAAGAGCTTCGATCCCGCTGTCGGCGTCAACGTCGACGGTGTCTACATCGGCACGTCCACCGGCCAGATGCTCGACTTCTTCGACATCGCCTCAATCGAAATCCTGCGCGGTCCGCAGGGCACGCTGTTCGGCCGCAATACGATCGCCGGCGTCATCAACGTGCGCCGTACCAAGCCGACCGGCGTCTGGGGTGGCAAGTTCGAGGCAAGCGTGGGCTCCTATGGCCGCATCGGTCTACGCGGTGTGCTCAACGTTCCCGTCATTCCCGACCTTCTGGCGGTGAAGCTGTTCGAAATGCACGAGCAGAACGACGGCTTTCTCAAGGACGCCGACACCGGCAAGCATGTCGGGGGCAGCAACAACGAGAACTTCGGTGCCTCGATCCTGCTGACGCCCTCATACAATTTCGATGCACTGCTGACCCTGGAGCAGCAGGAGTCGGACTTCGACCCGCGGCAGGGTTCGCTGATGCAGACGGGCGACGTGTTCTGCAACTTCGTGCGCGCAGATGCCTGCAACCGCAACAATACCGATGACATCTACACGGTCTTCGATCCCGGCTTCAACCCGTATGGCCATTACCGCGCACGGGCCGCGACGCTCGAGGCCAACTACGACGCCGGGTTCACGAACCTGACCTCGGTCACCTCCTACCGCGAGAGCGACGAAGACCAGCGCCAGGACTTCGGCAGCGTTGGTCTCTACGATGCGCTGCGTGTGCAGGATTACTGGCAGTTCAGCCAGGAACTGCGCGCAGCCGGCAACCTGTTTACCGGGTTCGACTATGTCGCAGGCCTTTATTACTTCCAGAGCAAGTATCACCTCGTTCAGGGTAATGCCCTTTTCGGCGCGCCACGCTCGACGACGCAGGACACCACCGGCAAGTCCAAGTCCTATGCGGCGTTCTTCGATCTGAACTGGGAAGTGATGCCGGGCCTGCGCATCTCCGGCGGTGGCCGCTTCACGCATGACTCGAAGACGCTGGCGAACGCCCTGATTGCCGATCCGAACGGCAACCTTGGCATTTCGGGCTCCGAGAGCTGGAACAAGTTCACGCCCAAGATCGGCATCGACTATCGTCCAAGCGACGAACTCATGGTCTATGCCAGTTGGTCGCGCGGCTATCGTTCGGGTGGCTTCAGCGGTCGCGGTCAGACCTACTTCTCGGCGACGACCCCTTACGATCCCGAGACCGTGGATGCCTATGAAGTCGGCTTCAAGTCGGAGCTCTTCGACCGTCTCGCGACGCTCAACGTCGCCGCCTACTACACCGACTACAAGAACATTCAGCAGTCGACCACCATCACATCGACCACGGCACAGGGCAACGAGACGATCGTAACCAATGCCGCCGGTGCCAAGATCAAGGGTATCGAAGCCGATCTGACCGTGCGCCCGGTCTATCGCTGGAACTTGCGCGCTTCGCTCGGCTACACCGATGCAAACTTCCGCAACTTCCTGACCGGTGCCCCGGTGGGTGGAGAGCTTCGTACTTTCGATTATTCGAACGTCGATCTGATCTACGCACCGAAGATTACCGCCGCCGTATCGAGCGATTATACCTTCGACATCGGCCCCGGTGCTCTGAGCCTGAGCGCCACCATGCGCTATCTGGCGCCTTACGATCAGCAGATCGCCGCCGACCCTGCGACGCCAATCCCGGCCACGGGCACCATCGTCGTACCTCAAAATGATCCGCGCCTGCGTTCGGACAAGCAGTATCTGGCCGACGCCAGCATCTCCTATGAAATGCCGCTTGGGCAGGGTGATGCCAAGGTCCGCTACACCCTGTTTGCCCGCAACATTTTCGATGACCGTGGCACGGCGACGGCATTCACCGTGGCCGCATTTCCCACACTCTGGGCGTTCAGTGCCGCCCGTGAGCCGCGTGTGTTCGGCGCGAAGGTCGGCATCGAGTTCTGACACTTTCCGTCAGAGATACCTCCCGACGGATCAAACTGGTCGCGAGCACGCCACTGTGTTCGCGGCCCTTCTTTTTCGCGCTGTGGACGGATCAGGTGGAAGACGATTAATGCAGCGGGGCCAGCAAAAGGCTGGTGGCCAGCTGCACGGTATCCCTGACGCGAAGATCGCGGCTGTCGCGGACTGGACCTGTCTCGTGGTCCATGAGCACCAGAAGGTTTGCGAACATGAGTTGCGCCAGTCCCAGTCGAGTGGTGGCGATCTCTACGGGAAGGTGATCGAGCTTCGCGAGAATGCCGCGCATGATGAAGCGCAGCGTATCGGACGCTGCGATGTTCTCGTCGGCGGGATGCATCATGCCCTGAGGCCGCCAGCGGGTCAGGTATTCGATCTGGAGCGCGGCATGCGGATGTCTGCCTGTCTCGTCCGCAAGATCGAGGTGCGGCAGGAGGATCATGCGCATCAGCGTCTGCAAATCGTCTGCTGTGCCGTCCTGTTTCGCCAGCGCGAGCATGCCGCGGCGCGGCCCGTCCATTTGCAGGACGCGAAATTCGAAGATCGCGTGAACTAGCCCTTCCTTCGAGCCAAAGTGATATTGCACCGCGTTGTTGTTGCCATTGCCCGCAGCCGAAGCAATTTCGCGTAGTGAAACGGCTTCGATGCCCCGCTCGGCAAACAACCTCTCGGCGGTGAGAAGCAGCGTCTCGCGCATGACGCTCGCGCGACCAGTTTCCCCTGTCGCTGCGGAGCGGGTGTTGTCGGTGCTCATGCCCAGACCATAGGTCCGATTCCCGCGCTGTCCATCACTGGCGTTCAACATAAAGCGCCAGACCTATCAATTAAGTCAGATGCGTTTCCAAGTTCTCTCAACGACAGTGTCGCACGATAAAGGGCTTCAGGCTCGGCACGGGAGAGAGAGACATGGCGCGCGCGGCTGCTAATTCGATGGACAAGAGGAAGGCGGCACTGGCAAGCCGGCTCCTGAGAACGGCGGCATGGGGCAGCCTGTTTTGCGTATCGCCGCTGCTGGCTCAGGGCGATGGCCCGGCGACGCCTCAGACGATCGGACTTACGGCGCAGGACAGCGGCGCACCGGTCTGGCCCAAGCCAGTGACGGCCCCTAAGGATGCCCCCAACGTGTTACTGATCCTTACCGACGACGTCGGGTTCGGCTCCACCAGCACGTTCGGCGGCCCGGTGCCCACGCCCACCTTCGATGCGCTGGCCAGGGACGGGCTGCGCTACAACCAGTTCAACACCACGGCACTGTGTTCGCCTACACGTGCCGCCCTGCTCACGGGTCGCAATCCGCAAAACGTGAACATGGGGAACGTCACCAACCTTCCGACCGGCTACGAAGGCTACACCTCGAACATTCCCGCGTCCGCCGGGACTGTCGCCCGCGTTCTGCGCGACGGCGGTTTCGCCACTGCCATGTTCGGCAAGTCGCACCTGACGCCGGAGTGGGAGATGGGGCCGAACGGCCCGTTCGATCGCTGGCCCACCGGGCTCGGCTTCGATCATTTCTACGGTTTTCTTTCGGCAGACACCAACCAGTTCGCGCCCAATCTCGTCGAAGACAAGCGGCATGTCGAACCGCCGCGCGACGATCCCGACTACACTCTCGACCATGATCTCGCCGACAAGGCCATCGCTTGGATCGGCAAGGAAAAGGCGACGACGCCCGACAAGCCCTTCTTCATCTACTATGCGACCGGAACCGCCCACACTCCGCATCAGGCGCCGCAGGAGTGGCTCGAGAAGTTCCGCGGCAAGTTCGACATGGGCTGGGACAAGCTGCGCGAACAAACCTTCGCGCGCCAGAAACGCATGGGGATCATCCCGCCCAATGCGCAGCTGACGCCGCGCCCCGAGGGCTTGCCGGCATGGTCTTCGCTTTCACCGGAAAAGAAGAAGCTCTACGCCCGCCTCGCCGAAGCTTATGCGGCAGCGATCGCCTATTCTGATCATCAGATCGGGCGCATCGTGGAATCGCTTAAAAAGAGCGGCGAGTACGACAACACGCTGATCATCTTCATTCAGGGGGACAACGGAAGCAGCGCCGAAGGCGGCGTGAACGGCACGATGTTCGAACAGTCGATGATCAACCGCTACGACGAGCCGATGCAGTATATGCTCGACCACATCGACGAAATCGGCGGTCCAACGATGTACAACAACTATCCCGCTGGTTTCGCCTGGGGCATGGACAGCCCGTTCCAGTGGTACAAGCAGGTTGCCTCGCATTTCGGCGGCGTGCGCAACGGGATGGTTGTCAGCTGGCCGAACGGGATCAAGCCAGACGGCAAGGTCCGCTCGCAATTCCACTACGTGACGGACGTGGCCCCGACGATCCTGCAGGCGACCGGCGTGAAGGCACCCGAGGAAATCGACGGAGTCGAGCAGCAGCCGTTCGATGGCATCAGCATGGCCTACACCTTCCAGCACCCTGAAGCGCCGTCCAACCGACATACGCAAGTATTCGAGATGATGCAGAACCTCGGCATCTATCACGACGGCTGGTGGGCGGGCACAACCCCTGCCCGCGCCGCATGGGACGTGGCCAAGAACCTTAAGGTGGATCTGGCGACGCGGAACTGGGAACTCTACCACGTCGACAAGGACTACAGTCAGGCGCACGATCTGGCGAAGAGCAACCCGGCCAAGCTCAAGGAGATGCAGAACCTCTTCTGGGCGGAGGCGGGCAAGAACCACATCCTGCCAATCCACGATTTCAGCGAGGGCGCCCAGGGCAGGCCCACGGCAGCGGGCGATCGCACCCACTTCGAATACCTATCACCGATGACCCACATCGTCGAAAGCGCGGCGCCGCCGACGATCGGCCACTCCTGGACGATCAAGGCCGAAGTGCAGGTCCCCCAGTCGCCCGCACAAGGCGTGCTGGTGACGCAGGGCGGGCGCTTCGGCGGCTATGGCTTCTACTTCCGCGACGGCAAGCCAGTGTTCCACTACAATGCGATCGGACCCCGGCAGTACGAGATCGCCGCGCCGGACCCGATCGGCCCGGGCTCCCACATCGTGACAGCCGATTTCCAGGCTGACACAGCTGAACGGGGCGCCCCCGGCACGCTGACGATCTCGGTCGACGGCAAGCCGGCCGCTTCTGGCCGCATCGACGCGACGCTGTTCGGCTGGGTCTCGCACACCGAGGGTTTCGATGTCGGCAGCGACACAATCACACCCGTCGATGACAGCTACACGATCGATGACAGCGCCTTCACCGGTGAAATCGACCGGGTGACCTTCGACATCCGGTGAGGATCAGTCTCCGTGGGTGTCGGTCGTATGGCGACACTCGCGGACCCTCAATTTGCGTGAACCTGAGCCACGGCGATGCCTTACTCTTCCGTCAGCGGTCGTATCGCGTCGCCACGCGACGCCAATCCTTCAGGCGGCCGAACATTATCTCGATGCGGTTGCGCCGTTTGTATCGGCGCTTGTCGTATTTGACGGGCATGGAGCGGGATGTTCGGCCCGGAATGCAGGGCTTGATGCCCTTTTGCTCAAGAGCGCCCCAGAACCATTCGGCATCATAGCCCCGGTCGCCAAGCATTCACTGCGCCTTGGGCAGATCGTCGAGCAGGGCCGCTGCGCCGGTGTGATCGCTGACTTGGCCGGCCGTGATGATCCAGTCAGTGCGGATCGCCCACGAAAGTCAGATCAGGCCGGCGTCCTGGCGCCCGGCCGATGGGGTGATTGTCTGGGACTGATCCACAGCGGGCAGTTACAAAGCGAAGGGCGATAGGAAGTTCCTATCAAACCCCGCAGTGACTTTCGATTAGCCGTACTTCCCCCGCCAACGCTATGACGGTTCTGCAAGGAAAGAGGATGCCTCGCAACGGCAGCTTTCCGTACCGATAGTCCCCTGGTCGGGTAGCTGCCGTTGTATTTCCTTGCGAACCGGGCGCGGCATCAGACCCCGATGCTTCGCCTCTCAAGAATGAATGCAGACAGCTGGGTGGAATAACGCCCCCCGTTCCACCCAGCATGTCGCGCCGTCGGCTCTGACGTTGTCTGCGTAAACGCGCATTCTGACGATACCTGATGCGGCGAACTGCACGCACTCGCAAGCACACGGGGTGGGAAAGGAGATCTCTGTCATGTTTCTGCTCGCAGCCTCCGCCGGTCTTTCCGCTCTCATGACCTCCCATCCTCTTACATCGCCGACCACGCTCCTCGAGCATCGACCGGAAGCGACGTTCCAGTTGCAGGACCTGCCAAAGACGCAGGCTCTCGCACCGGGTGATATTGTGGTCCAGCGCGACCAGAACGACAGCACGGATCTTTGGCGTATCGGCGCCACTGACCCAGACGCTGCGGAAGCTCGGCTTGTTCCGCATCATATCGAGATGCAGCAACACAGACCGGGGCTGTGTGTCGTCGCATCCGAAGACGGCCTTCGCTGTGTGCAGCCGACACCGTTTGTGACCTTCTTGCTGGGCAACTGAACCTGACCATCAAACCGGCACTGAAGATCCAGAGCATTTGTATTGGAAATGATAGGCATTTCAAAAAGTCGTTTTGAAAATGTCTATCTGCCTGTCACTGACAGGACATGATCTGCGTCGCAGCGGTCTCACAGGCTGCGAACCGGCCTACGGCTTCGAAGTAACATGAGACCGGGCAGAGATGGCGCAGGCCCGCCTTATGACGACGGGAGAGTGCATGAAACTGGAAGTGACTGCGGACATGGGGCAGGCTGATTTGCCCAACGCGCCCTTCATTCGAGAGCCGGCCATTCGTACACGTGCCATGCCCAAGGACACCAACTCGGATGGCGACATTTGGGGCGGGTGGCTTCTCGCGCAGATGGACCTCGCCGGTGAAGTCGCCGCCCGCGAAAGGACGCGATGCAGGGTGGTGACTGTTGCGGTAGATGCGATGGAATTCCATCGCCCCGTGAAAGTGGGCGACGTCGTCAGCTTCTACGCCGATGTCGTTCACGAAGGGCGCACATCGCTTGCAGTGCGTGTGCTTGCTATCGCAACCAGCGAGGAAAGCGGCCGAAAGGAGACCGTCACCGAGGGCCGCTTCACATTCGTCGCGATAGGGGCGGATGGCAGACCTCAAGCTGTCGATCCCGAGCAAAGAGGGAGCGGGAAGCCCTGCTGACTCCTCTCATCCCTTCGCTCACTCGCGAAGACACATTCTCTCCTCGGCGTGGAGGTGGCCGTGCCAACCCTGCGTCAGCTTGAATACTTTGTGGCTCTCGCGGACCTGAAGCACTTCGGTCGTGCTGCCCAGGCGTGCAACGTGTCGCAGCCTTCGCTTAGTCAGCAGCTCCGCGCACTCGAGCTGCGGCTGGACGTCACTCTCGTCGAACGCAATCAAACCTCGGTGGAGCTGACGCCGATCGGCAGGGACATTGCCGAAAGGGCCCGGCGTGTGCTTGTCGGTGTGAAGGACATCCGGGAGACAGCGCGCCGCGGTGCCGATGGCATAGCCGGTACGTTTCGTTTCGGCGTCACACCGACGCTTGGTCCCTACCTGATGTCGAATGTCATTTCGGCGCTTCACGCCGAGCAGCCGGGATTGCGCCTGTACATCCGCGAGGGAATTCCAGACGAACAGGCGCAGGAACTTAGTCGCGGGCAGCTCGACATGATGCTGGGGCCCCAACCGATCGCCGGGCACGACCTCGAGATTGAACCGCTGTTCCGTGAAAGGCTCTTTCTCGTGGCCGCGCCCGATCATCCGCTGGCGCAGAAGAGCAGGCTGGAGACCACGGACCTGCAGGGTTATCCGGTCCTCAGTCTGCATTCGACGCACCATCTGCACAGGCAGGTGGCAGGCTTTTGTATCGACTTCGGGATGACCTTACTGCGCGACTATGAAGGGACGAGCCTTGATAGCTTGCGACAGATGGCAGCGACCGGCCTTGCCCTGACCATCCTGCCGGACCTCTATATCCGCTCGGAAGCGGGCGGGAGCGAGGGCGTGCGCGTCCTCGAAATCGAAGGGTGGCGTCCGACCCGCAGCATCGCTGCGGCCTGGCGCAGGAATGCCGCCTATGAAGATGCCTTCCGGCAGATAGCCGAGCAAGCCGGGGTACAGGCGAGGAAACTCATGGGGCAGGACATGCCCTGCAGCATCTGAGGCGGGCGGCCATAGCCTGCCTCTATTGCCGAGCCCAAGGCATATGAATTGGCTCGCAAAACCAAGGCGATCTATTTCAAGGATGTGGCCCGGAGAAAGGCAGCCGCTCCGATCTGGAAGCGAGCACGCAGCGTTTCGGTGATTGGCCACACGCTTGCGACAGACGCAGGCAGATCCCCCGCATGACCGACGCCAGTATTTCGGTCATGCTCTGAAAGAGACAAGGAGAAGACCATGAACTTGCGTTCTTTGCGCCTTTCCCAGCGGCACAAGCGGATCGATGAGGCGCTGCGTGCAGAACAGCGCCGGGTTCGTCCCGACTTCGCGCGGATCTCGCGTCTCAAGAAGCTGAAGCTTGCCCTCAAGGACAAGCTCTCTGCGCTCAATCGTCAGCCAGAGATGATCTGACTGGTCGCCGGCTGAGCGCAGGTCAGCAGGAACTGCGCTCAGCATCTACCCGCTAGAGCCTGGGGCCCCAAAAGACTGTGCCCTGGCTTCTCATTCCCCGCGCTCAAGGGCTTCAACGATGTGTTGTCCCAGCATGCGTGCCGTCGGGGAAACTACCGGTGCCTGCAGCAGTGCGATTTCCGTGTCTTCAAGGGCAGGAAGCCCTGCATCGGTTCCGACCGGGGCAAGCGTTTCAGGAACCATCTCGCGGGGCAGCACGCTGACGCCCAGTCCTGCCTTCACCGCGCTCTGTGCGCCCGACAAGCTGGTCGAGGTATAAGCGATCCTCCAGGGTCTGCCGGCCTCCTGCAAGGCATCGATCGCGCGCTTGCGATAGACGCACGGCTCGGGGGACACGATCAGAGGGACCGTTTCCATGGTATCGGCAGCACTTCTGTCGCGTGCCACCCAGACGAGAGGCTCGCGCCAGACCCTGACTCCGTCACCGGTGTTCTGCGTGCGGGGCTCACGTTTCACCAGCACCAGATCGAACGCTCCCGACTTGAAGCGGTCCAGCAGATTGAGTGTCAGATCGCAGGTCACTTCGAGTTCGACGAGCGGATGCGACCGCGTGAACTGGGCGAGTACCGCGGGCAGGTGCGCCGTCGCGAAGTCTTCCGGCACGCCGAGGCGAACGCCGCCTGCAATGTCCGGTTCGAACAGTTCCGCCACGGCTCTGTCGTTGAGATTGAGCAGCTTGCGCGCTGTGCCTAGAAGGCGCTCGCCATCCGCCGTCAAGCGCAACGAGCGCGGCGAACGCTCGAAGACAGATCGTCCCAGCTGCTCCTCGAGCCGCTTGATCTGAAGGCTGACAGTCGACTGGGTTCGGCCCAGTTGCTCGCCCGCGCGGGTGAAGCTGCCGGCATCGGCAATCGTCACGAAGCAGCGCAGCAGATCGATGTCGAGATTCCGTGTCGGCATGCAGATCACCTACAGCAAGCATTTCCATTGTCAATGGTAGGTATTTCATAAACTCGTTTCACAAATGATGAGGAGGTCGGCATCCGGGGCGCAAGGAGGAACTGATCCATGCCCTCAACCGACAATGCGCATCCCGCCTTTGCGTTGATCTCCGCCGCCGGTCTGGCCTTGCTCGTCGTTGTAGCGAAGCTGCCGGTCACCAAGCTGTTCAATCTGGATGGCCTGGCTCTCGCCTCAGGTGCACTCATCCTTTTCGTCGCTTCGATAGTGGCAGCCTTTGCCTGGCGGCACATGCGTGCTTCGCGTCGCCGCCGCTTCTTTGGCCTCACCGCCGGGCTGGTCGCGGGCACGTTGGTGTTCGTGACGGCCGATCATGTCGCGCTCTTCGCGCTGGGCTGGGTGGCAAGCGGACTGATCCTCGCCGGGCTCATCGGCCACTCCCAAGGGTGGGAAGAAGCCGAAGCGGTCAGCCGCAGCACCCGCAGGCTCTTCCTGTCATGCGATGCCGCGCTTGTCGCGGGCCTCGCCTTGCTGACTGCGCGGTTCGGCACGGCATCGATCAGCGAAATCGCGGCCAGTGCTGCCACGGCGCCAGTCTATTCGATGACGCTCTGTGCATCGCTTATTGCAATTGCAGCCGTCGCCCGCTGCGCCTTGCCACCGTTCTCAAACTGGTTGCTCGCGTCGATGACCGCGCCAACCCCGGTTTCCGCACTCATGCATGCGGGGCTCGTCAATGCAGGAGGCATCGTCCTGTTGCGGTTCTCCGGCCTGTTTGAAGCGTCCGATTCTGCGCGTGCGGCTCTGGCCCTGATCGGCATTGCCGGCGCGGTGTACGGCGCGGCCATCATGCTCGTGCGGCCCGACGTGAAGCGGGGGCTGGCCGGCTCGACGGTATCGCAGATGGGCTTCATGATCCTCTCCTGCAGCCTGGGCGCCTATGCGGCCGCTCTCTGGCATCTGGTCGCGCATGGCCTTTTCAAAGCCTGGCTGTTCCTCGGCTCGGGCGCCAATGCCCGCGCGCCTTTGACGAAGCTGGACAACAGCGCAGCCGCCCGCAGCGCCTTTCTGGCCAGCTTCGTCACGCTTGCGACGGTAACGGCCCTTGTCGCCGCCGGCCTCCTGGACCTGCGGCAGGGCAGCTTCATCCCGGTAACGTTCGCCATCCTGACCGGTTTCCTGACTCTGACGATGATGCCGGCTGCAACCCGGCGTTTGCAGGATACTGTGTGGCTTGCAGCCTTGGGCACGGCCCTTCTCGTACTGCACGGGTTCGGCCTCTCGATCGCGCAGGTACTGATCGGATCGAACGGGCCGGCGCTGCTGCCAGCCGCCGGGCACGTAGCCATCGCCGCGTTCTTCCTCGCATTGCTGGCCTGGCAGTTCCTGATCGTCCCCCGACGCAACGGCTTCCCGCCCGCGCTCTACGTGAGCCTGCTCAACGCCGGAACCCACCGCCTCTGATCCCCCCTTCTCTCCCGAGACAAGGAGACCGTGACCATGAACTTCCCTGCAACCATCGCCACGAACGCAGCGAACGATGCCCTGGATGACATCGTCGAGCTCGTTGAAATCGCCAAGCAGACAGTCCCTCCCTTGTGGCCTCTCGAAAGCCCGATCGCCATCAATCCTCTCGCCGGCTTCGAGGACCTTCCGTTCGGCGAAGCCGTCGGTCAGGCCAGCCATATCTTCGATGCGCCGGTCGATGGAGCCATCCGGCACTGGCGAAAGCTGGCCAAGGAGGGGGCAGTGGATACCACCGTGCTCGCGCAAGTGGCGATCGAGCGGCTGGGCGGACCGGACACGGCCTTCCGGGAAGTGGTGCAGGGCATTCATGCGCTCGACCTGCTCAGCGCTCGCCTTCTCGAAGTGAGGGACTTCGGACCTTCCCGGTCCATCCGCTCGCTCGGTCCGGCCGAGCAGTTCGTGGCCAAGTGGTGCGGCGCCTTCTTCGATCGCGGTCTGGCAGCTCATCCCATGCCCTGGCGCGCCAAGGGCCTCTATAGGGCGGTGCTGGCCCTTTGTGCTCACGACCGGCAGTTCGAGGCGCTGGCCGGCGGCCAGTCGCAAGCGCAAGCCATTCTCGCGACCATGCCGGATGATCCCTACGCGGCCATTCGCGACGCCCTTTTCGAGCGGGAAGGCGGCCACCCCGAACACCTGGCATGGCTGCGGCACATGATCGCGCGTTTGCCGGGCTGGGCCGGGCATCTGCGCTGGCGCAGCGAAAGAGCTGGTCCCGAGATCTCGCAAGACGCGCCGGCCTCGATTGCAGACCTCCTCGCGCTCTGGGCGCTGATGGCTCGGTGCGGCCATGCCGAAATCCGCAAAACGGCACGGGATCACGACCCGCGCCCTGCCATTCAGCGGCATTTCGGGCTGCCGGACAGGACGTTCGAACATCTCGGCGGGCGACAGAGGGCCATGGCCGATTTCATTCTCGGCATGAGCGATGTGGACCTCGTGCTCATGTTCATGGAAGCGGCGGAGCGCGAGTACGCGGGCAAGATCGCTTCCAGCCTGCGCAAGAGCATCCGGCAGGTGGTGGTCACCGAAACGAAGAGGGCCGATGCCCAGCTGGTCTTCTGCATCGATGTGCGTTCGGAGCCCATGCGTCGCGCCATTGAGGCGACCGGCAACTATGAGACCATCGGCTACGCCGGCTTCTTCGGCCTGCCCATAGAGCTGCGTTCGCCGATCGATGCCAAGAAGCGGCGCCAGTTGCCGGTCCTGCTCGAACCGCAGCATGAGGTGGTTCATCAGGACGAGACCTGCGATCCGCAATTGGTAAACCGGGTCCGCCAGGGGCTGGCGATACGGCAAGTCGCCGGCACGGCAAAGCAGGGCTTTGCAAGCAGCTTCACCATGGCGGAAGCGACTGGCCCGCTGGCCGGGCTCATGCTTGCCATGCGCAGTCTCGCGCCGCAGCTTGCCGAGAAGGTCTCTGCGCCGCATCCCGACGTCCTGCATGCCGCCTTGCCATTGTGCACCAGCCATGGCGAGGACAGCGACTTGCCGCTTCACAAGAAGCTCGACTACGCGCTGGGTCTGTTCAAGCTGACCGGACTGCAGGCGCAGCATCTGGCGCCGCTCGTCGTCCTTGCCGGTCATGGTGCCACCACCGTCAACAATGCCTTTGCCGGCGCGCTGGACTGCGGTGCCTGCGGAGGCCGCGCCGGTGGCCCCAATGCACGGCTTCTCGCGCATATTCTCAACGAGGACGCAGTCCGCCGGCATCTGGCGGACAAGGGGCACGTGATCCCCGAGGACACCTGGTTCGTGGCTGCGCAACATGACACGACAACGGATGTCGTCGAGATATTCGACGAGCACCTGCTTCCGGTGGCCCATGCCGGGCGGATCGCCGCCTTGAAGCGTGATCTGGAAAAAGCCGCATCGGCAAACCGCGACCAACGTGCCGTTCGCCTTGGCAGGACTGCGGCAGATCTGGTGACCGGTGCCTATCACTGGGGCGAGGTACGGCCCGAATGGGGGCTTGCGGGCAATGCGGCTTTCCTGATTGCCGACCGCTCGATGAGCAGAGAGGTCGATCTGGAAGGGCGCGCCTTCCTGCACAGTTATGACTGGCAGCAAGATGAGGACGGCAGCGCACTCGCCGCGATCATGACGGCACCCATGATCGTCGCCCAGTGGATCAGCTGTCAGTACCTGTTCTCGACCCTGAACAACACGCGCTACGGTGCCGGTGACAAATCGACGCACAACGTGATCGGCGGCGTGGGCGTGGTGCAGGGCAATGGCGGCGACCTTTGCGTAGGGCTGCCCTACCAGTCGCTGTTCCGGGATGACGGCACGCCCTACCATGTCCCGCAGCGCCTGCTCGTCGTGGTTCATGCGCCGGTAGAAAGGGTCGACAGGATCGTCGTCGAAACCCCGCTGCTGACGCGGCTGTTCGGAAATGGATGGCTCAAACTCGTGGTGATCGACCCGAAGGACAACACAGCCCACCGCTGGCTTTCCGGCGAGACCATCACCCACTTCAACGCAGCATCCAGTGGCTGGGCACCCAATCACTATGCACTCTGATTGAGAGGCCAGGAGACATCGCTGCATGCATTGGCTCAGAAGGGCGATCGTCCCTCAGAGCACGTGAGCAAAGTGTTGGTAAAAAGCGAGTGGGCTGCTCGATGCACAAGCAGCAAGCAAAGGAGCAGCCCACTCTGCCATCAGCGTCCCCCCGAACGCCTGATTGAAGCGTTCCTAAATCAATATGGTTAACTAACCCTTTAGGCGGCATATGATGCGCATGCGAACGGAGCAGGTGTATGCTGAAGCTTTTCCATCCGAAAAAGTGGTCAGCAAATGGTCAGCGAGGATCGCAGTTCTGCACTTTGTTCTTGTATTGTTTCGCTGATTGATCACGAAAAAGCGTCGCTTTGGGCGCAGACATCTCGTTTACACCGAGAGGGTCGGCGGTTCGAGCCCGTCACCGCCCACCATTCCCGAGACTTCCGAAATTTGTGAATCATGCGCGGTTCTGTGATCCGAGGGGCGTCCGCTCTCAGCAGCGCCGGCGCAGTTCCGATCTGACGGCCTTTACCGACGTGCGGTGATCGTCGGCTTCGAGGAAGCTGAAGTCGGAATCGAGGCTGAGCGCATCTTCGTCGCTGCCGCTTTCGAAGATGCTGGCCACGCCGGCAATGGCGCCCTGGCGCCGGGCTTGCCGTTCGGCGCGGCTTTCATAGTCGAGTGCGACGGCAAGCTGGGCGCAGGACATGTGGTCGAAACGCGCGGTGCGCTGCTGAACGGTGGCGCAGCCTGCGCTGAACGCCACCAGAACTCCGGCAAATAGGAATGATCGAAGCACGTCGTGTCTCCTTGCATGGACGACGGAAGGGGAGGACCTGCGTTCCGGGCTGCGGCGTGGTCCCAACAGCCCGGAACGGGGGCATCAGAAGTGGAAGGTCACGCCCCCCAGCACCTGGTCCGACGAGAGCGAGCCGTCGAATTCCTTGCGGCGGTACTCGGCGCGCACGGAGAAGTCGGGGTTCAAGGCCAGCTCGAGACCGCCGCCGAAGATCACGCCGTCAGCCGTCTCGCTGCTGCTGGCTGCCGGATCGGTCTGGCCATCGACGTAGCCGCGGATGCGGTAGCGGTTGAGGCCGTAGCCGATGCGGCCATAGGCGAGCAGCCGCGGCGTCAGGGTGGCGCCGATCCGGACCGAAAAGTCCGCCGACCATTTCGAGTCGAGTTCGATCGAACCGCCGGGCAGGTCGGCGTTGAGCGTTCGGCCATTGGGGCTGAACCCGGTCTCCACACCGATGACGATGCCGTCGAACTGATGGTCGTATCCGATGTAGCCTCCGACCACGACGCCGTCGCTCCTGTCGGCGAGAACGGCATCGATCGTGTCCGGCAAGACGGTCGCGTCGATGCGGCGTTCCTCCCACCCGGCTTGCGCGCCGATTGCGAAGCCATCGAAGTTGCGCTCGGTCGAAGCAGCCGCGTGGGCGGGGGTGGCAAGACCTGCCGCGAAGATGGCCAGGAGCGGCGCGGCGGCGAAGCCGATGACGGCGTTGGAGTGCTGAATAGACATGGTGATGAAGTCCCTTTTCGTTTGTGGAGATGGTTTGAGGATGAGCGATCCCGTTGCGCCAGGCGGGCCTGGCACAGGGGATTTCGGATTGGGTCCGGGTGGCTAGAGGGGTGTTCGTCGCGCCCTTGTCGCGGATGTGACTACTTCAGGGGTGTGGGAGTTCTCATGGGTCTCCCTGCGCTTCCGCCAGGGAAGATACGGTGCTGAAACGGTCCCGGTAATCGGTTGCCGAAATGCCGAGGTGACGCTGGAAGACGCGCCGCATGCGCTCCGCGCTGCCGAAGCCTGCAGTCAGCGCGATCTGCTCCACCGACCGTTCGGATTGCTCCAGCGCCACGCGGGCAGTCTGCAAACGGGTCGCCTCGACATATTGCGCCGGGGTCATGTTCGTCTCGTCCTTGAACTTTCGGGCGAAGCTGCGTTCGGACATGCAGGCGCGCGCCGCGAGCGCGGTCACGGTGAGATCGCTGCCGCAGTTCTCGAGAATGTAGTGCAGGGTCTCGCTGATGCGCGGGTCATCCGCCGTCTGCGCAATGAGGTTGGCGCTGAACTGGGTCTGGCCGCCGGGGCGCATCATGTACATCACGTTGTACCGAGCGACCTGCAGGGCGATCTGGTGCCCCCAGTCATCTTCGAGCAGGGCCAGGGCCAGATCCATCCCGGCGGTCACACCGGCCGAAGTCCAGATGTTGCCGTCGCGGATGAAGATGGCGTCGCGATCGACTTCGACCGCCGGATAGCGCTGGGCCAGGATCGGGCA
This sequence comes from uncultured Novosphingobium sp., assembly GCA_965140495.1. Classification (GTDB taxonomy): domain Bacteria; phylum Pseudomonadota; class Alphaproteobacteria; order Sphingomonadales; family Sphingomonadaceae; genus Novosphingobium. The sequence goes on from OZ223239.1 coordinate 835,206, forward strand.
CCACCACCAGTGCGTGGTCGCTCGCCGCCCGTCCAGAAGACCGAGTTCGGCCAGGATCATCGCCCCGGTGCAGATCGACACGATCCGGCGGGCCTTGCCCGCGGCGAACGCGACGTAGTCGAGGAGCTCCGGATCGCGCATCGCCTCGGTCGTGCCGTGGCCGCCCGAAATGATCAGCGTGTCGATATCGCCGATGCTCTCGCGGGCGTCCGCAAAGGAATGGTTGGCCAGCAGGGACAACCCGCTGGTCGTCGAGACGCTGCCTTCCCGATGCGCCACGAGGTGCGTCGTGTAGGGCTTCGTACCTTCGGGCAGGAAAAGCCCTGCGCCCGTCAGCACTTCGAGCGGGCCCACCACATCCAGAATGTGCGCCGAGGGGTAGGTCACCATCACGACGTGCCTGGTCTCGCCGGCCTTGGTATGTTGATCCGTTTTCGTCATGAACGGACATTAGCGCAGGCCGGGAAGAACGGTTAGGACAACGAACCCACCATTTCTGCCAAATGCAGAGTCCGCGTTCTTCGATCCCTCTGCGGGTGCGGCTGCGAGGCCCGGCCAGCTAAGTGACGATCACCCGGCAGGAACGAAAAGCGTATCCTCGATACCCGGCTTCCTGGGCTGGGGCGCCGGCTTGGGCAGCGGCTGGCTCTGGAAGGTGAACAGCGATACGCCATCCCTCAGATCGACCGCGAAAAAGCCGTCGCGGCTGACACTCTTGGCGCAGGCTACGCCATTCGGGCCCGCGGGCGAAATGTCATTGGCGCTGTTGAAGCAGTATTGCCGGGTGCTGCCCCGCCAGACGCGGCCGTTGACCGTGCCGCGCAGGATGACCGGATGCCCACCGCGCGCCTTGGCCAAGGGCAGATAGACGCACTGGTTGTAGGGCACTGCCAGCCCGCCGCTCGTCACCCATTGCGGATTGGCGTTGCGGCTGACGTTCTCGGCGAACTGGATCGAGATGGGGCTGTCGGTCGCCTTGTTGCAAACCGCCACCGAGCGGTTCCAGGTTACGTCCCGCAACCGGGAAGCGCTGGCCTTGGGCTGCTTTTCCGCTGGCCAGACGAAGTGGCATTGCGTCTTGTCCAGCTTGCCGAAAACGACAACATGGCCGTCCATTCCCGTACTCACGTTGAAGGAGTCTTCCATGTAGGGGCTCGCCGCCTTGCAGACGGGAAATCGCCACGAACCGGCGTAGCCGGTGGACGGCGCAACGGATTTGAACGTCTTCAGGCCTTTCGCGCCGTACATGAGCATCTTGAGCTTGTTCGGTTTGACGATTTCGCGGAAGTTGTAGGCATCGGCTGCCCGGTAAAGCTGCATGCGGCCGATCAACTGGCATCGCGAGTCCGCCATGGGGCAGCACATCCCGGCGTTGGGCTCGACGATTACGCGGTTGAACTGCCGGTCTTTTACCGCCGTCCATTGCACGTTGATTTCGATCTGCGAGCGATTTTCCACGCACCAGGCCTGTGCCGGTGAGGAAATCGTGAGCGTCGCCAGCATTGCGGCAACAACGAGATACCAGCGCCGCGCCGCGGTGCGGACAAGATCGGGGATGGCAGAGGCTGTCACGGCAGGGGCAGGGCGCGGCATCGGTTGGTCTCCTGTCGAGGGCATGGTCCTCGTTCCCGAAGACGTAACCCATTTGCGATGGCAGGCAATCGCGGAGGCTATTGTGCGGCGAAATTGGGGGATTGACCCCAGAGGCTGCGATCGAGGCAGACGAGAGGCTGCAATCGGAGAGTGTTACAGAACTGCCGACAGCGCGGTCACTGGCAAAATGGCCTTTGTGCCGGTCGGCCTCCGATAGTCCAGAACGCCCCCTATCAGGCAAACATGCGTCTGCGTGTTGCAGGCGGGAAAGGATGAAGAATGGCGCGTTTTACCGACAGGATCGTGATCATCACCGGGGCTGCTTCGGGGCTGGGCCTCGCAACGGCGGAGCGACTGGCGGACGAAGGGGCCAGCCTCGTTCTGGTCGATATCGACGCGGACGCGCTGAAGACGCTCGAAGGGCAGCTCTCCGCCAAAGTCCCGGTGTTGGCGGTCCGGGCAAATGTGTCCCGCCTTGAAGACGTGCAGGCCTATGTGAAGGCGGCGGTCGATCGTTTCGGGCGGATCGACGGCTTCTTCAACAATGCCGGCATCGAGGGCAAGCAGAACCTCACCGAAGACTTCGGTGCGGACGAGTTCCACCGGGTCGTGTCGATCAATCTCGACGGTGTGTTCTTCGGCATGGCCGAAGTGCTCAAGGTCATGCGCGCGCAGGGTAGCGGGTCCATCGTCAATACCGCATCGGTCGGCGGTATCCGCGGTGTCGGCAACCAGTCGGGCTATGCGGCCAGCAAGCACGGCGTGGTCGGCCTCACCCGCAACAGTGCCGTCGAGTACGGACAGTACGGTGTGCAGATCAACGCCATCGCGCCCGGCGCGATCATGACCGCCATGGTCGAAGGATCTCTGCGCCAGATCGGCGGCGATGACTGGGAAAAGGTCGGCGAGGAGTTCGTTTCGGTCAACCCGATGAAGCGCTTCGGCAAGCCGGAGGAAGTGGCGGCGCTGACGGCTTTCCTGCTGTCGGGCGAAGCGCAGTTCGTCAACGGTGCCGTCATTACCATCGACGGCGGGCAGTCCTACAAGTACTGACCCGGCCGGAGGACGGTGGCCGGCGGTGGCATGCCGCCGGCCCGTCTCGTCATCGCAGCATTACCTCGCGCAGCTTTGCCAGATCGGCATCGTCCAGGCCGAGCTTCTGTTTCAGGTAGCCTTCGGTCCCGCCGTACTCGCTGTCGAGATAGGTGAAGAACTGGCCGAGATACGAGGCGCCGCTGGGCGTGTAGAGCGGCTGTGCCTGATGCGGGCGATCCTTGCCCCCAGCCATGTACATCTGCACGATCGGGTTGTTCGGATAGTCCTTGGGATCGACCTCCGGCATCTCCCACTGCGGGCGGCGCAGCGCTGTGGAGAGGTGATAGTCCTTGAGGATCGTCTCGCGATCGACGCCCAGCACATCGTAGATCAGGGCCGTGGCGATCCCGGTGCGGTCCTGTCCGGCGGAGCAGTGGTAGATCACCGCGCCCTCATCCGCGATCAGGCGGCGGAACAGCGAGCGGAACTGCGGCACCAGCATCTTTTCCATGCCGGAATACATGTTCTCGCCATTGCCCTTGCCGAAGCGCGCCATGAGCGGCTTGAGCGAATAGTCGTTGGCGATGAACAGGGCGCCGGTGCGGTCGTCGATGAGGTCGGGCGCAACCTCGCGTTCCTCGATCGAGCGCAGGTCGACCACGCTGTCGATGCCGAGTTCGCCGATCAGTGCATAGTCGCTGTCGGTCAGCACCGGCATTGCGCCCGAGCGGAAGGCCTTGTCCCAGCGCACGGTCTTGCCGTCCTTGGTGACGTAGCCGCCGATGTCGCGGAAATTGCTGCCCTGCTGCAGCGGCAGTTCGCGCTCCGCGGCAACCGTCGTGCGGCCATCCTCGCCGAGCAGTATGACGTAACGGCGTTCGCTGGCCGGAATGTCCAGCGTGAACTTGCGGTCCTTTTCCGTTGCGGCAACGCGCTGATCGCCGTCGTCGATACGGGTGTCGGCACTGATCCAGACCGAGACCGGGGCCGAGTCGCCGCGATCCAGTTCCACGGTCGTGTTGTCCAGCCGCGTGACGGTGGCCATCTCCCGCGCATGGGCGGGAGATGACGCCAGAACGGCCAGCGTAAGCAGAGCAGTGGCGCTCCTGAAAATGGGCATGGGTCCGTTCCTTTCCATCAGTAGCTGAAGCGCACGCCGAACAGGTAGCGCGAGCCGATCCGCTCGACTTCGGTCGGGTGGTCCAGCGAGCCCGCGTAGGCGACGTAGGTTTCGTTGGTGAGGTTGGCGAGGTCGGCATAGAGCGTGAAGTTGTCGGTCACGGCATAGCGCAGCGTCACGTCGAGGTTTTCGTAGGCGGCGCGATATTCGCCGCTGCCCAGACCTCCCAGCGTGTCCAGCCAGTGGCTGCGCCACTGATAGCTGACGCGCGCCGAAAGGCCGTACTTCTCGTAGTAGACCGAGGCATTGGCGATCGTGCGCGACATGCCCTGGAAGTCGTAGGTCTGCATCACGCCGTTCATGTCGGGCGCTTTGAAGTCGCCGTCGAGCAGGGTCAGGTTGCCCTGCACGCCGAAACCCGAAAGCGCGCCCGGCAGAAAGTCGAACTGCTTCTGGACGTTGAGTTCGACGCCGTAGAGCTTGCCGCTCTTGCCGTTGTACTGGCCCGAGAACAGGTAGTTCGAACGGTCGAAGCCGGGGGTGTTGTAGAAGTCCGAATTCACGCGTTCCTGCGCGCTGTAGAGCACGTTGTCGACCCAGCGGTAGAATGCGCCGACCGCGATCATGCCGTTGCCGGGCAGGTACCATTCGACACTGGTGTCGAGGCCCCAGGTATATTCGGGCTTCAGCAGCGGATTGCCGCCACCGATCGTGCCCGGTGTGGACGTGTCGTTGATCGATGCGCCGACGCGCGTGGCGCCGTAGGCGGGGCGCGATACGCCGCGCTGGCCGGCGAGGCGCAGGACGATGTCGTCCGAGGCTTCGTAGCGGATGTTGAGGCTCGGGAAGAAATCGGTCTTGTCGCCCGAATAGGTCCGCGGGGTATATTCCCCGTCGATCTGCAGCCAGCCCGCGTTGTCCATGCTGTAGTTCTCGATGCGCACGCCGCCGACTACGGTGAGCGGGCCTTTCACGAGCGTGCCCATGAGATAGGCTGCGAGCGTCTTTTCGCGTTGGTTGTAGCGGGTCGTGTCTTCGATGACGCCGGCGGGATCGAACAGCCCGGCCGCTTCCATCGCCGCCAGCGTGGCCTCGGCATCGCGGCGCATGGCCTTGTTGTCGACGTAGTTGAGCGAGAGGCCGAGCGGATAATCCGTGTCCCAGCCTGACCCGGTGACGTAGTCGTTGATGTTGAACGGCTGGCCGACCAGCGAGCCGATGTAGCCGATCGCCGCGTAGGAGCTGGTCGACAGGACGTTGCCCGTAATGTCGCGGTCGGCATAGAGCAGGCCACCGGCGAGGGTGACGTCGCCCATCTCCTTCGTCAGGTCGAACTTGACGGTGTAGCTGTCGGACTCTGTGCGCTGTTCGAGCGGCAGGACGATCGTGCCGGTCTGCGAGAGGCCGGTCTGGCTGAACGAATCGTCGTTGTCCGAGAAGACCGGAAAGCGCGGATCGCTGAGCGTGTAGGTCATGTCGCCGACCGCGCTCATGCTCGAGCGGATCAGCGGGAGATCCGTGGTGTTCACGGTCTTGGCGTAGTTGGCCTTGAACGAGGCGGTGAAGCCGTTGAAGTCGTCGTAGTCGCCGCCAATCAGGCCGATCGTGTTGCGGTTGCGGTACCTGCCGTCGTTGAACATGGCGCTGATGCCGGTCACGGCATTGCCGCTGACGCTGAAATTGTACTGGTTGCGCTGCTCGTTGTCGGCGAATTCGGACCAGATCACCTTGGCGTAGAGCTTCTGTCCGGCCTCGGGGCTCCACTCGATGCCGCCGAACAGACCGTTGTTGTAGCGTTCCAGCTTGTAGCTGCGGACCGAGAATTCGGTTGGCTCGCCGGTGTCGTCGTCATAGCCGGGTTCGCGGTTGTCGGTGATCTGGTCGCGCAGGTAGTGCGAACCGCCCAGCACGATACCGAATGTGTCGTTCGACCAGGAAACGCGCAGCGAACCTTGCCGCTGCTGGCCACCGCCGTGGCCCATCATGCCGTAACCGAGGTCCCCGTCGATGTGGAAACCGGTGCGGGCGAGCGGCGAGTAGGTCTTGAGGTCGATGGTGGCGACAATGGCGTCTGCCTGCAGGTTCGAGGTCAGCGACTTGTTGATGACCATTTCCGACAGCATCACCGCCGGGATCGCGTCGAAGCGGAAGGCGCGCGTATCGCCGCCTTCGTCCACGCCGACCATCGGCACGCCGTCGATCGAGACCGAGGTCCAGCGGTTCGGCGCGCCGCGCACCTGAATGTAGCGCTCCTGTCCCTGGTCGCGCTGGACGGCCACGCCGGGAAGGCGCGCCAGCGCGCCGGCTGCGTTCTGATCCGGGAAGCGCGCGGCGGCGTCGGCCGAGGCGATGTCGGTCAGATTGACCGCGCGGCGCTTGGCTTCGACCGAGGCCTGCTGCGAAGCGACGATCGTGCCGGTGACGACGATCTCGTCCCCGGGCTGGGTCGTCTCTTCGTCGGCCTTGCCGGCTTCATCGGCATGGGCCGTGGCGGCGTGGGTCATTGCGAATGCTGTCAGTGCGGCAAGAGCCGTGGAGCGCAGCAAGGTGGCATCAAGGCGTTTCATCGGTAGTCCCCCTGTGTGGTCGGGAGCCCGCTAGAACGGTTGTATGTACGTATGGTGACGTATTTGTGAGTGTTACATGACGGCGCCTGGGGCGGTAATTTGCTCGCAGGGATGCACGCCTTCTGCTAGGCCGAGTGCCGGGAGAAAGGTTTGTCTAAGGGGTGGAGTGCCTTGGAGGCTGTAGTAAAACCGTCATCTGACCGGTTGGTCGAGACAGTCATGAATTGCTGGGAGGAAACGGGTCAGGCAGCGCTTTCCGCGCGGCGGATCAGCAGTGCGTCGGGAGTGCCGGTTTCCTCGATCTACCATCATTTCGGATCTCTGGAACAGTTGTTTTCATGCGCGCAGGATGCCGCGCTGACCCGGGCGCGCGCATGGAGCAACGAGCAGCTTCGGCAGCTGGCCGACATGAACGGAGACGTTGCAGCGTTTCCGGCCTTCTTCTCCGAAACGGTCGATGGCTGGGCCAACGATCGGCGCCAGCTCGCTTTCGCCTGGCGCGAAGGGCAGCTTCTGGGCCGCGACTCCGAACTGTGCCGACAGGCGTGCGACCGCTGGGGAGCGCTGTGGTCGGACTTCTGGCAGCAGGTTGCCGACCGGTTCGGGCTGGGCAGCGGCAAGATCGTCGCCGAGCGCGTCTTTGAGAACGAGAGCTTCTTTCATCTCATGCGCTGGCGCAGGCTCTTCGACCGTGCCGGTCTCGACGAGCTGGGGCGCGGTCTCGGGGCATGGCTGACCGGTGATCCCATGCCGCCATCCCCCTGGCGCGACGCCGCGCGCGATCTGGCGGTGCAGTCCATGCCGCCTATTCCCGAGCGCGACGAGGCGATGTCCCGGATGACCAGGGCCGCAGTCGACCTCGTAAGCGAGGAAGGCGTGGCGGGGCTGACGCACCGCGCCGTCGCCGAGCGGGCGGGGCTGACGCTCGGCGTCGTCCTGCACAAGTTCAACACCAAGTCGGAACTGCTGTCCGCGGCCTTCGAGGGGGTCTATCTCGCCAACATCGGTCATCTGCTTCGCGAGCAGAACACCCCCGACGTATCGCGCCGCCAGGCTGCCATCGTCGATGAACTGGCGGAAAGCATCTGCCGGGTGAAGGGCCGCCGGGGGCTGGAGGAACTCAGTCTGGCCGTGGCCCGCGATCCATCATTGCATCAGTTCGCGGCGCAGCTTCGTTATCTGCGCGGACGCACGTCCAAGAGTACGCTCGAAGCGATCGTCGAGGGTCGGCGCGAGGTGACCAATCTCGAAGCGGCGCTCTTTTCCAGCTTCGCGTCGTCGCTCACGCGTTTGCGGGAATCGGCGCCGCCCGATGTGGCGCGCGCGCAGGTCCGAACGGAACTGGAGTCCGTTCTGGCCTTCGTTCATCGGGGCAGCGTCGTCTGAGTGTAGCCTTTGACGGGTCTCAATGACGACGGGACGCAGAACTGGTTCGCTCTGCCAAGATCGCTTATGAGGGGGGTCTCGAAAGGGCGCTGCAGGGAGCGCTCCCGACGATGAAATGCCGGCAATGAGGCTGCAACCATGCAGGACAGCAAGGCAGACGTAACCCGTGTCGTTATCGATACGAACGGCCTGCAACGCCTGCTCGAGGCGCTGGCGCAGGCCGGCTACCGCGTCGTCGGGCCGACCGTGCGCGACGAGGCCATTGTCTACGACGACATTGTCGGTATCGATTCGCTTCCGGTCGGCTGGACCGACCGGCAGGAGGCGGGGCGCTATGCGCTCGAACGCCGCGAAGGCGATGCCTGCTTCGGTTATGTGGTCGGGCCGCATTCGTGGAAGAAGTTCCTCTTTCCGCCCGTCGAGACTTTATGGACGGCGCGCCGCGATGAGGCAGGCGCAATGGCCGTTTCCCGGCCCGAACCGTCGCAGCAGGCCTTCGCCTTCATCGGCGTGCGGGGCTGCGAGATCGAGGCTATCGCCATCCAGGACAAGGTCTTCGAGCAGGGGCCCTATACCGATACCGCCTATGCCGCGCGGCGGTCGGATGCCTTCATCGTCGCCGTGAACTGCGCGCAGGCGGGCGGGACGTGCTTTTGCGTGTCGATGGACACGGGGCCAAAGGCCACGCACGGTTTCGATCTGGCGCTGACTGAGATGATCGACGGACCGTCGCACCGCTTTCTGGTCGAAGTGGGCAGCGAGGCAGGCGCGCGCATCATGGCGCAAGTGCCGCATGAACCCGCGTCGGCCGGGCAGGTCGAGGCGGCCGAGGCCATTGTCGAGCGCACGGCCGGCCAGATGGGGCGAAGCCTCGACACAGAGGGTCTCAAGCAGCTGCTGCAGGACAATCCGGAGCATCCGCGCTGGGACGATGTCGCTACGCGCTGCCTCACCTGCGCCAACTGCACGATGGTCTGCCCCACCTGCTTCTGTTCCACGGTGGAGGATCACAGCGACCTCACCAACACCGAGGCCGAGCGCGTGCGCAAGTGGGACTCGTGCTTCACCATGGATTACTCGTACATCCACGGCGGCAGTGTGCGCGGCTCGACCGCGTCGCGTTACCGGCAGTGGATGACGCACAAGCTGGCCAACTGGATTGACCAGTTCGGAACCTCGGGCTGCGTGGGGTGCGGGCGCTGCATCACCTGGTGCCCGGTGGGCATCGACCTGACCGAGGAAGCCGCTGCGATCCGCGCCGCGCCGGGCGAGAAAGGGAGCAGGTAGTCGTGGAAACCATGGACCAGATCCTCGCGAAGCAGGCCTTTTTCGCCGACTTTCCCTCCGAGTTCGGTGACCTGATCGCGGGCTGCGCCAGCAACTGCCATTTCAAGGCGGGCGAATACCTGCTGCGCGAAGGCGATCCCGCCGACCGGTTTTTCCTGCTGCGGGAGGGCAAGGTCGCGCTCGAAATCGCCGCGCCGGCGCGCGCGCCGGTCGTGCTGACGACGCTCAAGGAAGGGCAGATCGTCGGCGTGTCCTGGCTGACGGCTCCTTACCGCGCGGAATTCGACGCGCGTGCCATGGAGCCGGTCCGTGCCATTGCGATCGACGCCAAGTGCCTGCGCGGAAAGTGTGAGGACGACCATCATCTGGGCTATGAGATGATGAAGCGTTTTCTCCCGCTCGTGGTCGAACGCCTCCATGCCACGCGGATGCAGATCCTCGACGTCTACGGGCAGCGCTGATGCAGCCGCAGGCCGTACAGGACCCCTTCGTTCCGGATATCTACCGCGTCGAACGCGTCAGGCGCGAACTCGCCGATGCGGTGACGCTGGAACTTGAGCCGCAATCGGGCACGCGGCCCGATTTCCGGCCCGGCCAGTTCAACATGCTCTACGCTTTCGGCGTCGGCGAAGTCGCGATCAGCATGAGTGCCAGCGCCCGGTTGGGGACGGGCTTCGTGCATACCGTCCGCAATGCCGGCGCGGTCAGCGGCGCACTGGCGCGGCTGGAACCGGGCGCGACGTTGGGCGTGCGCGGGCCGTTCGGCACCGGCTGGCCCGTCGTCGAAGCGGAAGGCCGCGACGTGTTGATCGTCGCGGGTGGGCTCGGCCTCGCGCCGTTGCGGCCCGCCATTCAGGACGTGCTCGCCCATCGCGAGCGCTATGGCCGGGTGACGATCCTCGTCGGCTGCCGCAGCCCGCACGACATCCTCTATCAACACGATCTGGAAGAGTGGCGGCAGCGGCTCGACGTGACCGTGGAAGTCACGGTCGACCATGCCGGGACGGACTGGCACGGCGATGTCGGTTTCGTCACCACCCTTATCCCGCGCTCGCCGTTCGATCCGGACAACGCCGTGGCCATGGTCTGCGGACCCGAAGTGATGATGCGCTTTGCCGCCAGCGCCCTGCTCAAGGCAGGCGTGCCGGAATCGAGCATCCACCTGTCGATGGAGCGCAACATGAAGTGCGCGATCGGTCTGTGCGGCCATTGCCAGTTCGGGCCCGCCTTCGTTTGCAAGGATGGCCCGGTCTTCCCGCTCGATCGCATTTCCGGGCTGCTGGCGGTGCAGGAGATCTGACATGACCGCCCGCCCCAAACTCGCCGTATGGAAGTTCGCCTCGTGCGACGGCTGCCAGCTCTCGTTGCTCGACTGCGAGGACGAACTGCTGGCCGTGGCAGGTGCCGTGGAGATCGCGAACTTTCCCGAGGCCTCGAGCGCGATTGTCGAAGGGCCCTACGACCTCTCGCTGGTCGAAGGATCGATTACCACACCGCACGATGCCGAGCGCATTCTGGCGGTGCGCAAGCAATCGAAGTTCCTTGTCACCATCGGCGCTTGCGCGACGGCGGGCGGCATTCAGGCGCTGCGCAATTTCGCCGACGTGAAGGACTTCGTCGCCGCGGTCTATGCCTCGCCGCAGTACATCGACACGCTGGCGACATCGACGCCGATCTCGGCGCATATCCCGGTCGACTACGAACTCCACGGCTGCCCGATCAACAAGGCGCAGCTTGTCGAGGTGATCTCGGCGTTCCTCGCGGGACGCAAGCCGGCGGTGCCTGCGCACAGCGTCTGCATCGAGTGCAAGCAGCGCGGCAGCGTCTGCGTGATGGTACAGGGCACGCCCTGTCTCGGCCCGGTCACTCATGCCGGCTGCGGCGCGATCTGTCCGGCCTACCGGCGCGGCTGCTATGGCTGCTACGGTCCGATGGAAACGCCCAACATGCCGGCGCTGGCCCGCGAATGGCGCGAACTGGGCGCCAACGGGCGGGACATCCGGCGCGCCCTGCGCAGCTTCAATGCCTGGGCCGAACCCTTCCGCAAGGAGAGTGCGGCGCATGACGACTAAGACGATCAAGGTCGATTACCTCGCCCGCGTCGAAGGCGAAGGTGCGCTCGATCTGCATATCGAGGGCGGCACGGTGAAAACCGCGAACCTGCGCATCTTCGAGCCGCCCCGGTTCTACGAAGCCTTCCTGCAGGGCCGTTCGCACATTGAATTGCCCGATATCGTCGCGCGCATCTGCGGCATCTGCCCGGTCGCCTACCAGATGAGCTCGGTACAGGCCGTGGAGAATGCGTTCGGCGTGAAGGTCGAAGGGCAACTGCGCGCGCTGCGGCGGCTGCTCTATTGCGGCGAATGGATCGAGAGCCATGCGCTGCATGTCGTGATGCTCCATGCGCCCGATTTCCTCGGCTATCCCGATGCGATCCGCATGGCGGAAAAGCACGGCGACGTGGTGCGCAAGGGGCTGGCGCTCAAGAAGACCGGCAATGCCATCCTGCGGCTTTTGGGCGGTCGCGAGATCCATCCGGTGAACGTGAAGCCGGGCGGCTTCTACAAGGTGCCCACCAAGGCCGAACTTGCGCCGCTGGCGGAAGAGCTCAAGCAGGCCTTCGACCTCGCCGTCGATCTGGTGCGCTGGGTGGCGACGTTCGACTTCCCCGACCTCGAACGCGACTACGAATTCGTCGCGATGCGCCACCCGGACGAATATCCGATCACTGAAGGGCGGCTGGTCTCCAACCGCGATATCGATATCGACATTGCCGACTACGAAAGCGAATTCGAGGAACGCCACGTCGCTCATTCCACCGCGCTGCATGCGCTGGTGAAGCGGCGCGGGGCCTATCTGGTCGGGCCGATGGCGCGCTACGCGCTGAACTATGACCGTCTGCCGGATTCGATCCGGGGGCTGGCGCGCGAGGCGGGGCTCGGGCCGGTCTGCTCCAATCCTTTCCGCAGCATCGTCGTGCGCGCGCTGGAAACGGCCTTTGCCTGCGAGGAGGCCTTGCGCCTCATTGCCGACTACGAGCAGCCCGAGAGCCCCGCCGTACCGCTCGAACCGCGCGCGGGAACCGGGTTCGGCTGCAGCGAGGCTCCGCGCGGCATCTGCTGGCATCACTACGATTTCGAGGAAGACGGTACGATCCGCACCGCGCGCATCGTGCCGCCCACCTCGCAGAATCAGCCGAGCATCGAGGAAGACCTTGCCGCCGTCGCCGCGCCGATTGCCAGCGAGCCCGACGACGTGATCCGGCATCTCTGCGAGCAGTCGATCCGCAATTACGATCCATGCATCTCGTGCTCGGCGCACTTCCTCAAGCTGTCGGTGCACCGCACGTGACGCGGCGCGTGCTGATCCTGTGCCTGGGCAATCCCGACCGCGGCGATGACGGCCTTGGACCGGCGGTCGCCGAGGCGCTGGCCGGTAAGTTGCCGCCCGAGGTGACGCTCATGGCGCGTAGCGGCGACATGCTGACGATGCTGGAAGACTGGGCCGGTTTCGATGCGCTCGTCTGCGTCGATGCCGCAGGCGGTGGCGATCAGCCGGGCCGCATTCACCGCATCGATCTGGCAGAGGAGGAGTTGCCGCGCGACATGGCGTTCCTCTCCAGCCATGCGTTCGGTCTCGGCGAAGCGATCGCGCTCGCCCGGACGCTCGATCTCGCGCCGGCTGATATCGTCGTCTACGCTGTCGAAGGGCAGCGTTTCGACGGAGGGGCAGAGATGACGCCGCCCGTCTCTGCGGCCATCGGCCCGGTGGCGGAACGTATCACCGCCGAAGTGGCAAGACTGCAGGAGGCTGCAAACCATGCATGAAACGGGCATTGTCCGCGATCTCGTCCGCCATCTGGAAACCGTGGCGCGCGATGCCGGCGCCGAAGCCATATCCGGGGTTCAGGTCTGGCTGGGCGCGCTGAGCCAGTTCTCGCCCGAGCACTTTCGCGAGCACTTCGACGACGAGGCGCGCGGCACGATCGCCGAAGGCGCGGCGCTGGACATTCTCACGTCCGACGATCCGGGCGATCCCGATGCGCTGCACGTGATGATCCGCAGCGTCGATCTGGAGGTTTCCGAGACCGAGGACTGAACGCCGATGGAGCCTGCCTCCTGCCTTGCCGTGCCGGACGCCCAGCGGATCAGGCTGGACGTGACGGGTGCCGTGCAGGGCGTGGGGTTCCGGCCGTTCGTCTACCGGCTCGCCGTGGACGAGGGGCTGGCGGGCTACGTGCGCAACACCGCCGCCGGCGTCACGCTGGAGGTGGAAGGCCCCGGCGTCGCGATCGAACGGTTTCTGGCGCGGTTGCGGCGAGAGGTTCGCCCGCCTGCCCTCATTGAGGGGCTTGTGCAGGCAGGGCTCGAGCCCACCGGGCAGCGGGGCTTTGCGATTGCCTCGAGCCGTGCCGATACCGTGCCTTCCGCGCATATTCTGCCCGATCTGGCCTTGTGCGAGGCCTGCCGCGCCGAAGTCTTCGATCCGGCGGATCGTCGTTTCCGCTATCCCTTCACGACCTGCATGCACTGCGGCCCGCGCTACAGCATTATCGAGACGGCGCCCTACGACCGGGTGCGCACGGCCATGCGGCACTTCGCCATGTGCCCTGCGTGCCAGGCTGAATACGACGATCCCGGTTCGCGCCGTTTCCATGCCGAGACCAACGCCTGTCCCGACTGCGGCCCGAAACTGACGTTGCACGCTGCCGACGGGGCGCTGCTGGCTCAAGCGGACGATGCGCTCGAACGCGTGGCGCAGGCGTTGCGCGAAGGCCGTATCGTGGCGCTGAAGGGGCTCGGCGGTTTCCAGCTTCTCGTCGATGCCCGGAACGAGGAAGCGGTCGCGCGGCTGCGAGAGCGCAAGCATCGTCCCGCCAAGCCGTTTGCGGTGATGGCGGGATCGTTCGCCGATGCAGAGCCGATCGCCAGCTTTTCGCTGGCGGAGCGCGCGACGCTGGAGAGTGCTGCGGCACCCATCGTGCTGGTGCAGGCGCGCAAGGATGCCGCCCGTCCTCTTGCGCCGAATGTGGCACCGGGCAACCCGAACATCGGCTTGATGCTGCCCGCAACCCCGTTGCACGGCCTGCTGATGGACGCGCTGGGCGTTCCCATAGTCGCGACCAGCGGCAACCGCGGCGGCGAGCCGATTGCCGCCGATGACCATGAGGCGTTCGCGAACCTAGCCGACATCGCCGATCTTTTCCTGACGCACGACCGTCCGATCCTGCATCCGGTCGATGACTCGGTGCTGCGGGTGATTGCGGGCGAGCCGACAGTCCTGCGTAGTGCGCGCGGTGTGGCGCCGCTTGTGCTGTCCGATCCAAAGCAGATCCAACCGCTGCTGGCACTGGGCGGACATATGAAAAGCGCCGTGGCAGTCGGACGAAGCGGACGGATCGTGCTGGGCCCGCATATCGGCGACCTCGCCCACAGCGAGACACGCGAAGCCTTTGCACGGTCGGTCACGACCATGCGTTCGCTGTATGGTTTGGAACCTGCAACGATCGCGTGCGATGGGCATCCGGACTATCACAGCACGCGTGTGGCTGACGGTATGGAGCTTCCAGCCTCCCGCGTTCCCCACCACTTGGCGCATGTTCTGTCTGTCATGACCGAGCACGCGCTCACCGGCCCGGTTCTGGGCGTCGCCTGGGACGGTACCGGCTACGGCGAAGATGGCACACTGTGGGGCGGTGAATTCCTCACCGTTGAGCGCACCGCCCATCGCCGCGTGGCGCATCTGTTGCCGTTCCGCTTGCCGGGCGGCGAGGCAGCCATTCGCGAGCCGCGCCGAACCGCTGTTGGCATGCTTCATGCCCTCCACGGCGATGCTCTGTGGGATAGGCACCATACGGCTCTCGCTGCCTTTTCCGCGGAAGAACGGGGGATGCTCCGCGCGATGCTGGAACGCGGGCTCAATGCCTCTCTCACTTCCAGCGCGGGTCGGCTGTTCGATGCGGTGGCAAGCCTTCTGAACCTCTGTCAGCGCGCCTCGTTCGATGGTGAAGCGGCCATGGCCGTTGAATTCGCGGCGCAGGAGGCGAAGGCAGTTCATGCCTTGCCGCCCCCGGTGATCCTGCCGGAGAATGACGCGATGACTATCGACTGGCGGCCGATGATTTCCGCGCTGGCAGAGGCCGCTGATGCGGGCATCGCGGTCGAAAATCTGGCCGCCGGGTTCCACCACTGGCTGGCCGCGGCCATCGTGCAAGTTGCTGAGCATGCGGGTGTCGTGCAGGTCGTATTGTCCGGGGGATGCTTCCAGAACGCGCTTCTCACCGAACTGGCGATGACGCGTTTGCAGGAGGCGGGCTTTCGCGTTTACCGTGCCCTTCGCGTGCCCCCCAATGATGGTGGGCTGGCGGTAGGACAGGCGGCCTGGGCGGCGCGCCTGCTGGATAAGGTGACCGGCTGATGTGCCTTGCAGTTCCCGGCGAGCTGTTGGAAATCGAGGGCGACGATCCGCTCACCCGCGAGGGGCGCGTGGCCTTTGCCGGTGTCGTGCGGCGGGTAAACCTTGCCTTTGTTCCGGAAGCCGAACCCGGCGCCTACGTGCTGGTCCATGCCGGTTTCGCCATCGCCGTGATCGACGAGGCGGAAGCCCGGCGCACGCTGGCCCTGCTGGATGAGATCCCGGCGGAGAGCGGGCGGTGAAGCACATCGACGAATACCGCGATGCCGCGGACGTGCATCGCTACGCCGAGGCAATTGCCCGGATCGTGACGCGTCCCTGGTCGATCATGGAAATCTGCGGCGGGCAGACCCATTCCATTGTCCGTCACGGGATCGACCGCCTGCTTCCCGATGGCGTGACGCTACTGCACGGTCCCGGCTGCCCGGTCTGCGTGACGCCGCCGGGCATGATCGATGCGGCCATTGCCATCGCCAGTCGTCCCGAGGCGATCCTGTGCTCGTTCGGCGACATGCTGCGGGTGCCGGGCAACGAGGGCAGCCTGCTCGCTGCCAAGGCGCGCGGCGCGGACATGCGCATGGTCTATTCGCCGCTGGATGCGCTCGACATCGCGCGGGACAATCCCGAGCGCGAGGTGGTGTTCTTCGCCATCGGTTTCGAGACGACCGCACCGGCCACCGCCATGGCCGTGCTGCAGGCGGAGCAGCGGGGGCTGACCAACTTCTCGCTGCTGGTCAGCCACGTGCTGGTGCCGCCGGCGATGGAGGCGCTGCTAAGCGATCCTGCCACCGACGTGGACGGCTTTCTCGCTGCCGGTCACGTCTGCACGGTCGTCGGGTACGAAGACTATGCCCCCATCGCGCAGCGCTATCGCATCCCGATCGTCGTCACCGGGTTCGAACCGCTCGACTTGATGCAGGGCCTCTACATGTGCCTCCGGCAGCTCGAGGAGGGGCGCTGCGAGGTCGAGAACCAGTACAGCCGCTCGGTGCGTCCTGCCGGCAACCCTGCTGCGCGGGCCGCGGTGGAGCGGGTCTTTGCGGTCCAGCCGCAGGAATGGCGCGGTATGGGGCGGATCGCGGCGAGCGGTCTGGGCCTGAGGCCGCCCTATGCCCGTTTCGATGCGGTCCGGCGCTTTCCCACGATTACAGTGGGCGCCGAAAGCGAAAGCGTCTGCATCAGCGGCGAAGTTCTGCGCGGTGTCCGCAAGCCCTGCGACTGCCCGGCCTTCGGCGCGGCCTGCACACCCGAGCATCCGCTCGGCGCGACTATGGTCTCCTCCGAAGGCGCCTGCGCCGCCTATTACCGCTACCGCCGCGAGCCATCGGCGCGGGAAGTCGTGGCATGACGGAGACGACCGGTTTCACACTGCAATGTCCGGTGCCCGACGGAGGCGGCGAGCGGATCGAGCTGGCTCACGGCAGCGGCGGACTGCTGACCCATCGCCTGATCGAAGAGGTCTTCCGGCCCGCCTTCGCACAATCGCCCGAGGACCTCACGCATGACGGCGCGCTGATCGACGTGCCCGGCGCGCAGCTTGCGTTCACCACGGACAGCTATGTCGTCCGGCCGCTGGTCTTTCCCGGCGGCGACATCGGTTCGCTGGCCGTGAACGGTACG
The DNA here is from genome assembly GCA_965140495.1 of uncultured Novosphingobium sp. Lineage (GTDB taxonomy): Bacteria > Pseudomonadota > Alphaproteobacteria > Sphingomonadales > Sphingomonadaceae > Novosphingobium. Next base: position 852,228 of record OZ223239.1, read on the forward strand.
GTCAACGATCTCGCGATGTGCGGTGCGCGGCCGCTTTGGCTGAGTGCCGGTTTCGTGATCGAGGAGGGGTTTCTTGTCGAAGACCTGCGCCGCATCGTTGGATCGATGCGCGACGCTGCGCAGGCTGCCGGTGTGCGCCTCGTCACTGGCGATACCAAGGTGGTCGAGCGCGGTCATGGTGACGGGCTCTACATCAACACCTCGGGCATCGGCGCAGTGGTTGCATCGCAGCCGATTTCCCCGCGGCAGGTGCAGCCGGGCGACGTCGTTATCGTCAGCGGAGACCTGGGTCGGCACGGGATGGCGGTGATGGCGGCGCGCGAGAACCTCGGATTCGAACCGCCGATCGTCAGCGATTGCGCTCCGGTTGCGGCACCGGTCCTGCGGCTGCTGGAGCAAGGCGTGAACCTCCATTGCCTTCGCGATCTCACCCGTGGCGGGCTGGCGACCGCGCTTATCGAGATTGCCGAAAGCGCGGGCTTGGCGATGGAACTGAACGCCTCGGCGATTCCCGTCTCGGATCCCGTTCGCGGCGCCTGCGAGATCCTGGGGATCGATCCGCTCTATGTCGCGAACGAAGGGCGGTTCGCTGCCATCGTGCCCGAGAGCGATGCAGGGCATGCCCTCTCCATTCTGGGTGCGTTCGACGGCGCCGCCACTGTCATCGGCTCGGTCCGGTCGGGCGGGACAACCGGAAGCGTCGTCCTGAAGACGATGGGCGGCAGTTATGCGCTAGACCGGATCGCGGACGAGCAGCTTCCACGCATCTGCTGACGGCTGGGCCGTACCGCCTCTCTCGCCCTGCAACGGCAACAGGCCGGGCTGCAAGAGCCCGGCCTGCGCGAGGAAGCCTGTAATCCGGCGAAGATCTGGCGCCGAAACGGTACTTCAGACGCACACCCCACATGCGCGGCTCGTTGACGTGGCCGCCGTCGATTCCGATTTGGTGGTAGGCCTGCGAGGGGAAGACGATCATGCCCTGGTTGGTGACGTTGGTCATGAAGAAGGACAGGTCGAAGTTCGAGTTCAGCACCGAATCCCAACTGGCGTTGAGATTGAGCAGGTCGGACGCCTTGATCAGGTAAGTCGGCGAGGCGCTTGGTGACGTCGCTGCATTCTTGTCCGTGTGAACGTACGTCACGCCGAACGAGATCCGCCCGATGCTTTCGTCGAGCGGCAGTGTGTATGTACCGGAAACGGTGACGCGGTTCTTGGGGGAGAGCGGCAGCGGGCCGCCGACGTCGGTGGCTGAAAAGACGGCGGAGTAATAGGCCGGGACCGGTGGCGGCGTGAATTCCTGCAGCTTGGTGTTGAGATAGGTGTAGGCCACATCGAGCTGCAGGCCTTCGAACGGCCTGACCGAGGCATCGGCTTCGATGCCCCACATGCGCGACTTGCCGGCGTTCACGTTCGGCGATGCCGGAGGGATTCTGTTGAGGTATTCCGGTGCGACAACGGTGTTCACGGTCAGCTGCTGGTCGCGGAAGTCGTTGTAGAAGCCAGTGACGTTGAAATAGCCCGGAACCGCACCGTGGAAGCTCGTCTTGGCGCCCAGTTCGTATGTGTCGACGGTTTCCGGTCCCACCGTTTCGTAGCCGATGCTGTTGGAAGTGATGGCACCCATGCGATAGCCGCGCGACCACTTGGCGTAGAGCATGATGTCGTTGGTCGGCCGGTATTCCAGATCGATGGTCCAGGTGGGCCGGTTCGACTTGATCTTGCGGGTGACGTCGCAAACTGAGGGATCGGTAACCACGCCCGAACTGGTGAGATCGCCCGTGGCGGGATCGACGGTCGGCTGGCATACCGAGACCCAGTAGCCGCTACCGGGTACGGCTTCGACAATGCTGAGGCGCTGCGCCAGATCGCGCTGCCGGTCCATGGTGTAGCGAAAGCCGCCGGTGATGCTGAGCTGGTCCGATAGATTGTAAGTGGCCTGGGCGTAGAGACCCTTGCTGTTGAAGGTGTCCTTGGTGCTGTCGTCCGATATCTGGCCGATGCCGAGCGGGTTGCTGCACACGACATTGGCGATGTCCGAGCAGGTGGCGAAGATGTCGATCAGCTGGCTGTTCCACCCTAGCGGCTTGCTGACCTCCAGATAGGCGCCGGCCTGCCAGTTCAGGCGGCCGTCGGGCGTGCGGCCCTGAAGCTGGAATTCCTCGGTGAAGGTCGACTGTTCCGTCGTGTGGCCCTGGCGTCCGCCCGCCAGCGTCAGGGCATTGGTGAACAGCGTGCCGGCACCGGGGAAACCCTGCGGGAAGATGAAATTGTCGCCCCACAGGTGGAAGCTCGCGTCCTCCTGATACTCTGCATAGGACACGATGTTCTTCAGGGTCAGCGTATCGCTGGCCAGCCAGGTCGTGGTGTTGATGACCTGCCATTGCTTGATGCGCTGAACGGGATCGGCGAAGTTGCTTTCTACATCCCAATAGCCGTCGCCGCGCGCTTCCTGCCGGGCCACCTGCGCGCATCCCAAAAAGGCCAGGATCTGCGTCTGGTCACCCTGGAGGAAGGCTCCGGCGCCTGCCTCGTTGCAGGTCGTGACCTTGGGGACGTCGCCCTTCGTGTCCGACCGGCTGTAGCTGAAGATCGTGTAGTTCTCGAGGTCGGGCGTCAGGTCGGCCACGACGCTCAGGCGCGCAGCGACGTAGTCGGTGTCGCGGTAATGCTCGGGGCCCACGCCGCTATGGTTGGTGAGATAGCCGTCGCGCTTGTTGCGGTCGACACCCAGCCGTACGCGGAAGGTGTCGCTGAGCGGGACGTTGAGCACGGCTTCTACGCGGCGCATGTCGTACTTGCCCAGCGAGGCCTGAACGTACCCTTCCAGCTGGTCTTTCGGTTTCGTCGGCACCAGCAGGATTGCGCCGCCGGTGGTGTTGCGGCCGAACAGCGTGCCCTGCGGCCCCTTGAGAACCTGCACGTTTTCGAGATCGAAAAGGCTGCCGACACCGGCGCCGTTGCCCGAAGTCGTCGGGCCATTGGCGCGGGGGGCGATGACGTCGGCGAAATAGACCCCCACGGTGGGCGCGGTGTGATAGGCCTGCGTGAAGCCGCGGATCACGAAGCTCGCTTTTTCCGGGCCGAATTGCTGGTTCACCGCGAGCGAGGGCACATAGGCGCCGAGATCGGCCGTGCTGACCACGTTGCGCTTGGTCAGGGTGTCCTGATCGAGGACCGTGATCGAGATCGGCACGTCCTGCAGTCGCTCCTCGGACCGCCGCGCGGTGACGATGATCTCGCCGGGCGCAGGCGCTGCAGAAGCGGCTGTATCCTTGCTGTCCTGCGCCAGAGCCGGTGTGATGCCGGTCGCCAGCAGGATCGTCGACAGAGCCGTAGCGGCATAAAAATGCTTGTTTTTCATGGCCTCCCCTCACTTCCACTTATGCATGGATAGTTGCAAAGTACTTTGTACTGCAAAGATATGGTGTCAAGCGGCTTCTGCGCGGTCCGCACAAGAGGCTGCTATTCCGCTATGGAAGGTCGCTCAGGCCTGCCGGGTCCACTCCAGGGGCAGGCTGTCGACATTGAAGGTCGAGCCCGCGTGGTAGCGGTAGCTCTGGCCTTCGGGGATATGGATGTCGCCGAAGCGATTGAGGAAGCTTTCCAGCGCAATGCGGATTTCGCGACGTGCGAGATGCATGCCCAGGCACAGGTGCGGCCCGCTGGCGAAGGCGAGCATGCTTTCCTTGCGTTCGAGATCGGCTTCGTGCGGGTTGGGGTAGGCTTCGGGGTCGCGGCAGGCGATGAAGATCGGCATGACGACGAGGTCGTTCTCCTTCATTTCCACGCCATGGAAAGTGAAGTCGCGCGTCACGCGGCGTTGTGTGGAGACGACACTGAACATGCGCAGCATCTCGTCGACCGTCTTGTTCAGCTTGTCCGGATTGTCGCGCAGGAACTGCTGGAATTCGGGATGCGTCGCGATGTAGCGCATCGACCAGCTGACCGTCGCATAGACCGTGTCGAGCCCGCCGACGTAGAAGGTATAGAACATGCCGAGGATCTCGCCGTCGTTGAGCGGGCGGTCGTCCTCGATCCGGGCATTCATGATGTTTTCCATCAGCGGCGTTGCCGGCTGCCTCTTCTGCTGCTCGAGATGGATCTTGAGGTATTCGAGGATCTCCCGGGCGGCTGTCAGCCGCGCCTCCATCGTGGTTCCCCGCAGCAGGTTCTGCTCCCAGGTGAAGAACTGGTTCACCATTTCCAGCGGCATGCCCATCAGCCGCAGGAAGATCAGGCTGGGATAGGGGATGGCGAAATCCTCGACGAAGTCGCAACCGCCCTTGTCCTCGAATCGGGCGATGAGTTCGTCGCAGGTCGCGCGGACTGCCTCTTCCATGTGGCCCACAGCCTTGGGCGTGAAGAACGGCGTGAGCACCTTGCGGTAGATCGTGTGCATCGGCGGATCGACGTTCACCGGATTGAGCTTCCAGTCGACGCCGAGCATCATTGTCAGGTCCATGCCGCCTTCGCTGGAGAAATGCTCCCAGTCGATGAAGGCTTCCTTGAGCAGCGCGTGACGGGCGATGACCCAGCCGGGGCGGCCCTGCACGGCATCACGGGCCCAGAAGACGGGCGGCCCGTCCAGCAACCGACTCGCGGCCAGAAACGGATCGTCCAGCTGCGAATTGAATTCGGCCAGCGAATGGTCCCACGCCAGTTCGGCGGGAACATGGGGCGGGGCGAATGCGGCTTGTGCAGTGCTTGCCATGGGCTCTCTCTCCAATGCATGCGACCTTCATTGGATCGCTATACTTTGCAGTACAAAGTACTGGTGCCGCACTCCCGTCAAGCGTTCTGGCACGTTGTCGAAATTGAGCGCCCGCAGCACAATCGGTTGCGGCGTGTGCGACCGTGTCAGGTCCCGACCGGCAGCGCGGTCTTGTAGACGACCGGCCTCAGCGCGAAGCTCGTGGTGACTTGCGCGACGCCTGGCAGCGGCGTCAGCCGGTAGCGCAGGAAGTCCTCGAAGTCGCTCAGCGAGCGCACGAGCACCCGCAGCTGATAGTCCGCCTCGCCGGTCATCAGGTAGCATTCCATGACCTGCGGGTATTCGGTGATCGCGGCCTCGAATGCAGCGAGGTGACGGTCGTCTTGCCGCTCCAGACGCACGCGCACGAAGGCGGTGACGCTCAGGCCCACGGCATCGGGATCGGCCAGCGCTACATAGCGCTGTATCACTCCATCTGTTTCCAGACGCCGCAGCCGTCGCAGGCATGGGCTGGGGGAGAGGCCGACTCGTTCGGACAACTCCTGATTGGTCATCCGCCCATCGGCCTGCAGTTCTTCGAGGATTCGCAGGTCGAGCACATCGAGATCGGTTTCCAGCATAGTATGCCTTATTATCTAATTACGATGGCAGAAAATGCCAATATAGTCCGTGATAAGGATGATCTTTGCAAGGACTTGCCGGCCGTTTCAGCGATAGGCTGCGGCATGGCTACAAGCATCACTGCGTCGCGTCCGGATACGATCCACGCGCTCGAGCGTCTCGAAGCCCGGCTTCGCTGGTTGTCCGCCTGGACCATTCACAGTGCCAATCATCTTCGCCCCAAACGGGACGGGCTCAAGGTCGGCGGCCATCAGGCCAGTTGCGCCTCGATGTCGGCGATCATGACGGCGCTCTACTTCCATGCGCTACGCCCGCAGGACAAGGTTGCGGTCAAACCGCACGCGGGGCCGCTGCTGCACGCCGTTCACTATCTTCTGGGCGAACAGAGCCTCGACCATCTCGAGCGGTTTCGCGGGCTGGGCGGCGCGCAGAGCTATCCCAGCCGTACCAAGGATTCGATTCCCGTCGATTTCTCCACCGGATCGGTCGGGCTGGGTGTTGCCGTCACGGCCTTTTCCAGTCTGACGCAGGACTATCTCGTCGCGCATGGCCAGCTCGACGAAGGCGAGGCCGGTCGCATGGTTGCGCTGATGGGCGATGCCGAGCTGGACGAGGGCAACATCTACGAGTGTCTGATCGAAGGCTACAAGCACGACCTGCGCAACTGCTGGTGGATCGTCGACTACAACCGCCAGTCGCTGGATGCGACTACGGCGGACCGCATGTTCCGCCGCTTCGACGACATCTTCGAGACCTGCGGGTGGCGCGTCGTCACGCTCAAGCACGGCAAGCTGCAGCGCGAGACTTTCGCAAGGCCCGGCGGGCAGGCACTCGAACGCTGGATCGATACCTGTCCCAATGCGGACTTCGCCGCGCTGACTTATCAGGGCGGGGCCGCGTGGCGGACGCGGCTGACGGAGGATCTCGACGGAGACCTTGCCGCGCTTTCGCTGATCGGCGAGTTCGATGACGAGGGTCTGTCCGCGTTAATGACCAACCTCGGCGGCCATTGCATCGAAACGCTGCTCGATGCTTTCGATGCCTGCGACGACGACCGGCCGACCTTGTTCATCGCCTATACTGTGAAAGGCTACGGCCTGCCGCTTGCCGGGCACAAGGACAACCACTCGGGCATGATGAATGGCCAGCAGATCATGCAGCTGCGCGAAGCCATGGGAATTGCCGAAGGCCGTGAGTGGGAGCCGTGGGGAGGGTTGGGCGATAACGTTGCTGCCCAGCTCAAGGCCGTCGTTGCGGACAGCCCGATCGCCCGCAAGAAGCGCGAGGCCAGTCCGCCCACCGTGCCGGTGCCGGACCATTTCGCTGTTCCGGCAGGAGCGGAGCAATCGACGCAGGCCGCGTTCGGCAGGATCCTGCTCGATCTGGCCCGCGCAGGCGGCGAGCTGGCCGACCGCATCGTCACGACCGCACCCGATGTTACCCAGACCACCAACCTTGGCGGTTTCGTCAACCAGCGCGGTCTGTTTCGCCGGCAGGAACTGGCGGATGTTTTCCAGCAGGCGAAGATTCCGTCAGCGCAGAAGTGGTCTGCCCATGGCGCGGGGCAGCACATCGAACTCGGTATTGCCGAGAGCAACTTCTTCCTGCTGCTGGCCGCGCTTGGCCTTTCGGCGCCGCACTTCGGCACGCGGCTGCTGCCGGTGGGCACGGTGTATGATCCCTTCATCGCCCGCGGGCTCGATGCGCTGAATTACGGGTGTTACCAGGACTCGCGGTTCCTGCTCGTCGGAACGCCTTCGGGCATTTCGCTGGCAGCAGAGGGTGGCGCGCACCAGTCGATCAACACGCCGCTGATCGGTATGGGCCAGCCGGGGCTGACCAGCTACGAGCCGGCGTTCGCGGATGAAGTCGCCGTGCTTATGCGCCATGCGTTCGACTTCATGCAGCGTCCCGATGGCAGCGCGGTCTACCTGCGTCTGAGCACCCGGCCGGTACCGCAAGTCGCGCGTGAGGATGCTACATGGGAGGCCGATGCGATCCGCGGCGGCTACTGGCTGCGCCAGCCGCAAGCGGGTGCCGAAGCGGCTATCGTGTGCTGTGGTACGGTCACCAGCGAAGCACTGGCCGCATGGGAAGAGCTGCGCGAGGATCTGCCGGGGCTGGGGCTGCTCAACGTGACTTCGCCCGATCTGCTCCACCGCGAATGGTCGCAGCGCCATGCCGCCCGTTGGGGCGGAGGGGCAGCGCAGCCGTGCCATGCGGAAAGCCTGCTGGCGCCGCTGGCACCGCACGCCGGGCTCGTAACCGTGCTCGACGGCTCGCCGGCAGCGCTGTCGTGGCTGGGAGGCGTGCGCGGGATGCGCGTGAGCCCGCTGGGGACCGACCGGTTCGGTCAGACAGGCGACCTGCCCGACCTCTACCGCACCTACCGGCTCGACACCGCGGCGATCATCGACGCCGCGGCTGAGCTGTTTCTGGGGTGACGGACGGCGGGAGCCGCACGGCCCCCACCCCACGCGTCAGGGGCGCATGACCCAGCCGCCGTCGATGTGGATGGTCTGGCCGGTGATCCACTGGCCCGCTTCCGAGCACAGCAACAGGGCGGTGCCGACCAGTTCGTCCGGCTCGCCGCGCGGGCGGGTGGCGCAGGTGGCTTCGAGGAACTTGATGAACGGGGAATCGTCCGGGACCAGCATCTTGCCGGCATCGGAGGTCACGTTACCCGGGGCGATGGCGTTGCAGGTGATGTTTTCCTTGCCGAACTGCTTGGCCAGCGTCGTCGTCAGGCCGACGAGCGCGAGCTTGCTGATGCCGTAGAGCCCGATCGCCGGGAAAGCACCGCCCGAGGTCTGGTTGATGATCCGGCCGCCGCCGCGTTCGCGCATCGAAGGCAGCACTGCGCGCGAGCAGAGCAGCGCGCCGTTGAGGTTGACCGAAAAGGCGCGGTTCCAGTTTTCGAGGCTGATGGTCTCGCAGTTGTCGTAGCTGACATCCACCATCAGCGCGGCGTTGTTGATGAGGATGTCGACACCGCCGAAAGCCTCCTTGGCGGCTGCGGCCATGGTCAGCGTCGATTCCTCGTCGGCGACGTCCACCTTGACGGCAACGGCCTTGCCGCCCGCTGCGACGATCTCGTCGGCAACGGCCTTGGCGCCGTCCTCGTTGAGGTCGGCTACGACAACCGAGGCGCCGGCATTGGCGAGGCCGACGGCATAGGCGCGGCCGATAGAATTGCCGCGCCCGCCGGCGCCGGTGACGATCGCGACTTTGCCGTCGAGGCGGAACTGGTCGAGAGCGAAAGACATTGTCGGGAACTCCGAAGGGATTGATCTGGCAGATGCAGGGCGGAGCGGGGCTCAGCCCGCGGTGATGCCCTTGTCGATGTTGATGCAGGCGCCGTGGAAGCCGCGCCCGGCGTCGGATGCGAGAAGCACGATCATGTTCGCCACGTCTTCGACTTCGACGGTGCCGCGCATGCCGGAGAAGCGCTTGATCAGTTCGAAGTCGCAGCCTTCGGGCGGCACGAAGTTGGCGGCGATATTGGTGACCATGCCGCCGGGCGCGACCGCATTGATGCGGATGGGTTTCTTCTGGAATTCCATCGCCATGGCCTTGGTCATGCCGACGATGCCCCACTTGCTGGCGCAATAGGCCGCGGCATAGGCCTCGCCGATGAACGATGCCGAGGAGGCGACATTGACGATGGCGCCCTCGGTTTCCAGCAGATGCGGAATGGCTGCCTGCGAGAGCAGGAAGGGGGCCATGAGGTTCACGTCGAGCGTGCGCTGGAGTTTGTCGAGCGGCATGTCGGGCGTATTGGCGAGATAGATCAGCCCGGCGACATTGCACAGGGCATCGAGCCGCCCGAATGTCTCGACCGCTGCCGCGACGACCTTGCCGCAGGTTTGCGCATCGGAAAGATCGGCGGTCTCGCTGGCCGATCCTTCGATCATGCCCGCGGTTTCGGCGAGGCCTTCCGCGTTGACGTCGACGAGGTAGACCTTGGCGCCCGCCCTGAAGAGGGTCAGCGCGGTTTCGCGGCCGAGGCCGGAAGCGGCGCCGGTCACCAGCGCGACCTTGCCGCTCATGTCGGTTGCTATGCTCATGTCGCGCTCTTTCCTATCCGTGCCAGGGCAGGCCCTTGGCCACCTTGTCGATCATTTCGAGAATCACGCCCTGCATCCGCGAGGCTTTCGGCCACCCGGCGTGGGTGCCGTATTGCAGCACGAATTCGAGCATTTCCTCGGGCTTGCAGTTGCCGCTCGCCATGGCCGCGTGGATGTGGCTGCGGATCGGGATTTCGGCGCCGGACTCGCACACGCCGACGAGCGTGATCCAGCGGCGCGAGGGCTCGTCGAGGCCGCGGCGGCACCACATCTCGCCGAAGACGAAGTTGTTGATGCCTTCCAGATAGGGCGTCTTGGGCGGCCCGGGCGGAAAGGTCATGACCTTGTCGAATTCGGCGTGGCCCCGGTCGTTGCGTACTTGCGGATCCCACGGCTCGGGGCAGATCGGCGGCACGTCCGCCGGCGGCAGACCGAGTTCTTCCGCGACGCGGGTGACGGCGCGGTCCAGCTTGTCGCCGTTGCCCCAGCCCGAATAGACGCCGAGGTGCAGCGCGGCCTCGCGCAGTTCGGCGAGTGTGAGGTATTCGCCCTTGAGCGCACCGCGCACATAGCCGTCGATCTGGCTGTCCTGCAGGCCGCAGGTAACGGCGGAGGCCATGGCGACGAGGAAGCGCGGGCGGCGCGGCAGGCCGGGCCGTGTCCAGACTTCGGCGAAGATGAAATCGCGCCAGGACTCTTCGATCAGGGTTTCCGGCTCGGTGCCGGGAAGGCCGGTGGCTTCGGCTTGCGTGGCGAGGCCTCGGGCCTTGCGTTCTGCGGGATCGAGCAGGGTCATTGTCCACCCTCCGGAGCGGCGAGGCTCATCCAGACGTTCTTCGGCTGCATGAATTCCTGCAGACCTTCGATACCGCCGAGACGGCCATGGCCGCTCTTCTTGAAGCCGCCGAACGGGCAGTTGGGCTGCATCGCCTCGCCCGAGCCGTTCACGTGGATCATGCCGGCCTGAAGCTGGCCGGCCACATGGTGCGCACGGCGCAGGTTCTGCGTGTGAACATAGGCGCCAAGGCCGTACTCGGTGCCGTTGGCCAGCGCGATGGCCTCTTCCTCGGTGTCGAAGGGCGTGACCACCAGAACCGGGCCGAAGACCTCGTTCTGCGCGATCTCGCAGTCATTGGCGACATCGGCGAGTACGGTGACCGGCAGGAAGAACCCATCCGAGTGATCGCCGCCCATGCGCTCGCCGCCCGCGACGATGCGGCCGCCGTCGGACACGCCGCGTTCGACCATGCCGGTGATGCGGTTGAGCGCGTTCTCGGAAATGACCGGACCCAGCACGGTCTGCGGATCGTAGGGATCGCCGGGCTGCACGTGGTTCGCCATGCCGGTGAGAGTCTGCAGGTACTGGTCGTAGATGCCGCGCTGGACCAGCAGGCGGGTGCCGTTGACGCAGCCCTGGCCATTGGCTGAGACCGCGCCGGTCAGGCCCCGCTTGGCGGCGTTCATCAGGTCGGCATCGTCGAACACGATCACCGCCGACTTGCCGCCCAGTTCCAGACCTACCGGCTTCAGCGTCTGCGCCGCGTTGGTCAGCACTTTCTTCGCCGTCGGGCCCGAACCGATGAATTCGATCTTGCCCACACCCGGGTGACCGACCATCGCTTCGCCGACGTCCGCGCCGCCGGTCACGACGTTGACCACGCCTTCGGGAATGCCCGCCTCGTGGATTAGTTCGACCAGCTTCAATGCGCTGTAGGGCGCAAGGTCGGGCGACTTGAGGACGATGCAGTTACCCGCGGCCAGCGCCGGGGCCATGACCATGGTCGCGGCGAACAGCGGGCCGTTCCAGGGCACGATAATGCCGACGACGCCATAGGGCTCGTACGCGACATAGTCGTGCGCCGGGGCGCCCCACATCGGGATCGTGCGGCCGTGGATCTTGTCGCACCAGCCACCGAAATAGCGAAACTTCTGCGCGGCATCATAGCCCATGTAGGGGGCGGTCATCGCCACCGAGCCGTTCTCGGCGATCAGGCTGGGCGCGAACTCGCCCGACTTGGCCTCGAACAGCGCGGCGAGCTTCATCATCAGGTCGCGGCGCTTGTCGCCGGGCATGGCGCGCCATGCCGGGAAAGCGGCCTGCGCAGCATTCACCGCGCGGTCGACGTCGTCGGCGCTCGCCATCCTGAACTCGCGCGTGACCGCGCCGGTGCCGGGATAGACGTGGGCGAGCGTTTCGCCGCTGCCCGCTTCCTCGAACTTGCCGCCGATGATGTTTGCATAGCGCGGCAGCGTCTCCGTTTCCGGATTCCTGAATGCCATCTGCGTCCACTCCTCAGACCCGCAGGCCTTTCCTGCTTTCGATTCTGTCGGCATATAATCAGCGTATTATCCACCGATCAAGCGCGAATCACGCGCAGCATGATTAGATTATTGGCAAATAATATGCATATTATTGGGGATGGCATCGCAATCGGAACGTAGTGGCGGCAAACGCCAGCTTGTGGCGCAAACGGCGCAGCACATGCGCGAGCGGATCTTCGCCAGTGCGCCGGGCACGCAGATCGGCTCGTTGCCCGACCTCGCCCGTGACTTCGAAGTGGGTATCGTCACGGTGCAGCAGGCGGCGCGCATCCTCGAGCACGAGGGGGTGCTCGAAGTGCGCCGCGGGCCTGGCGGCGGCTACTACGGGCGCAGGCCGGACCGCGCCGATCTGGAGCGGCTGATGTTCGCCTTCATGCGCGAGGAGCCGGCGTCGCGGCGCGAGGTGCTCGACATCACCTCGCTGCTGTTCAACCGCCTCTGCGCGGCAGCGGCGCGATGCACCGACGAAGTCCGGAGGGAAGACTTGCGCAAGGTCGCCGGGCGCATCGCGCATAGTGACGACGGCAAGATGATCGGGCCGCTTGAGGCCGAACTGCAGGATGCCTTGTTCCACATGGTCGACCGACCGCTATTCGAACTGCTCACCCGCGTCGCGCTGGGGTTCGCGCAGAACGACGACGCCTCGCAGAATCTCACCGGCGTGTTCGAGCTGGAGCAGTGGAAGCACAGCCGCAGCCGTATCATCGAGGCCATCCTGCAGCAGGACCCGGAACTGGCGCAGTTCGAGGCCAACCGGCAGAACCGGGAAGTGCTGGTCAGCCTCTACAATCTTGACGACTACTGATGGGGCGGCGCCAGGGAAGCCGATTGAGCACCTCGATCAGCCGGTCGACATCTTCCTCGTCCTGATAGAGCCCGAAGCCGATCCGCAAGACGTCGCCGCGCACGTCGGTCACGACGCCGGCGTCCAGCAGCGCTTTCTGCCAGTCGGCGGCTTTGGAATGGGAGAAGGCGAGAAAGCGGGCCTGCGGGCCTTCGTCCGGCGTATTGAGCCGGGTGGCCTGAGCAAGCGGCGTTTCGTGCAGGCGGGCCAGCAGGCGGCTCTTGAGGCCCGATACTTTTTTACTGATGGCGCGCGTATCCAGCCCTTCGGCGGCGAGCATGTCGCGTACGGCTACGAAGCGGTAAAGGCCCGATGGATCGAAAGTCGCGCCAAGGAACCGGCGCGCATCTGCGGCATAGGTCACACGGCCGGGCGGCGCTGAAAGGTCTTCGATCTCGGCGTACCAGCCGGTCACGGCGGGGCGTTCGCCGAAGCCGGGCGGCGCGTGCAGGAAGCCTATGCCTTCGCCCGACATCGCGTACTTGTAGCCGCCCGCGACGTAGAACACGCGGTCGGCGATGCGGGAGAGGTCGGTCTCGATCGCCATGAAGCCATGGTAGCCGTCGATCACGACCCACGGGCCTTCCGGTGTAGCGACTTCGGCAAGCGCTTCGAGTTCCGGGAAGACCTGTCCGGTGCCGAACATCACGTGGCTCAGCCAGATCAGGTCATGGTCGCCGGTGCGGGCGCGGTCGAGAAAGCGGGCCGCGAAGTCCGCGTCGGCGGTGGCTACGGTTTCCAGCACGATCGTGCCGTCCTCCACCCAGCGTTCGGCCTGCCGCCGGAAGCTGTGGAACTCGCCGTCGCTGGCCAGAACACGCAGCGGGCGGCGGGGAAGGGCGGAAACAATCCGTACGAGAAAGTCGTGCGTGTTTCCGGCGAAAGCGACGGTGGCCGGATCGGGCAGGTTCAGTTCGGCGGCCACATGGCGCTGCGCCGCCGGCCAGACTTCGTCCATCACCCGGCCCCATTTCCGGTCGGCAAGGCGTGCGGCGTCGTCCCAGCAGGCCAGTTGCCCTTCACGCGAGGCATCGGGCCAGAGATGGTGCGAGTGGGCGGCGAAGTGGAGCCGTTCGGGATCGGTTTCCAGAGTGCGGCGGAATAGGTGCTTGTATGACGTCACAGGCACCTCACAGGCAGGTCCGGAGCGACCAGAGCTCGGGAAAGGCGCGCTTGGACAGTGTGGACTGCAGATAGGGCACGCCGGTGGTGCCGCCCGTGCCGCGCTTGCCGCCGATGATCCGGCTTACCGTCAGCACATGCTTGTGCCGCCAGGTCGCCAGCGCATCGTCGATGTCGACCAGTTTTTCGGCAAGTTGGTAGAGTTCCCAGTAGCGGTGCGTATCGCGATAGACGTCCAGCCACGCCGCTTCGACGTCCGGCGACGGCTCGTAAGGCGCGGCCCAGTCGCGTTCGAGCGCATCGGCGGGCAGCGTGAATCCGGCGCGGGCCAGGGCCCGGTTGGCTTCGTCCCACAGGCTCGGTTGTTCGAGCGCGCGTTCCATCGCTTCGCGGGCGTGCGGCCGGTCCGCCTGATACTGCAGGTGGTCGGCCTGCTTGAGTCCGAGCCGGAATTCCATCGTGCGGAACTGGTCTGACTGGAAGCCGGAACTCGAGCCCAGCACTGGCCGGAACGTCGTATAGTCGGCTGGCGTCATGGTCGCGAGCACATCCCAGGCGAGCGTCATCACCGCCTGGATGCGGCTCACGCGGGCAAGGCTCTTGTAGGCTTCGATCAGCTTGTCGGTGCGGATCAGCTCCAGCGCCAGGTCGACTTCGGACAGCGCCTGCTTGAGCCACAGTTCCTTGGTCTGGTGGATGATGATGAACAGCAGCTCGTCGTGTTCGTCGGACACGGGATGCTGCGCAGCGAGAATGTCATCGAGCGCGAGATAGCGCGCATAGGTCATGTCAGTCATGGCCGGGGTTTGGGCCTCTCGGCACCGGACCGCAACCCGTCAATGCGCGCCTCGGCGCATGCCGCCTGCTCAGGAATCCATCATCCAGAAAAGCGCCCAGCTCAGACCGGTCGCGGCAAGAAAAAGCGACCAGGACCAATAAAAGGTATGACCCTCGATGTAGGTCTGCTGGATGGCGAGCATACCCCCGCGCGAGCCGTTGGATCCGATGATGCCGGATACGATCCAGGTCAGCAAAAAGCCCGGAATAAGAGCCTTCAGGAAAGACATGACAGGTGTCCGCTAGTTGGCATTCGGGCCGATATTCGCAGTGCCGGGTTAATTTCTGTTTAGCGGCCAGTCGCATTGCTGCCGAGCCAAATTGATTTGCCGGTTACTGAGGAATGCGAGCGGGTGTGTCGTCGTCTTGGGGAAACCTGAGGAGACGTACATGGCTGACAGTTCGGAATTCGAGCTTGTGCGCAGGCGCTACATGGAAATGCATGGCGCCTGTCTGAAGCCGACGTTCTGCACCTATACCCACGTCGAGCGTGCCGAAACGCCGCGTGCGGCACTGGGCTTCCACCGCGCCGGTGCAGCTCCGCTCTATCTCGAACGGTATCTCGCGGCCCCGGTGGACGTGGTCGTTTCCGCAGCCCTCGGCCGTCAGGTCGCCCGCGAGAGCATCATCGAGATCGGCAACCTTGCCGCCGACGATGCCTTTGCGATGATCGAGCTATGGGGCAGCGTCGCGAATGACCTCGGCGCCGGGAGTGAGATTGCGGTCGCCACGCTGACCGCGCCGCTGCGCGCCATGTTCGCCCGGATCGGCGTGCCGCTCACCGTGCTGGCTTCGGCCACGAGCGATCGGACGGACGATCCCGAGCTATGGGGCCGATACTACGCCAGCGACCCACAGGTCTGCGCCGGCGTGATTGCCGAAGGGCAGAGGGCCATCGCGGCTTTCATGGCCCGCCGCAGGAAGGCTGCCGCCTGATGCGCCTGCTCGAAACCATCCGCGAACACGCGCTGACGCATCCGCTCGCGATTGCGCTCGATCCGGTCGTTTCCGAACCGGTAACGTGGGAAGACCTTGCCGAGCGGGTCGAGGCCATGGCCTACGATCTGAGCACGGGCGAGCAGGCGGGCCGGCCCCATGTGCTCTGTCTCGACCACGGGGTCGAGGCGTCGTTTGCCGAGCTGGCGCTGCTCGAAGCCAGAATACCGGTGCTGTCGCTGCCTTCGTTCTTCACCGAGGAACAGGCCCGGCACGCCAGAACCGCCTGTGGAGCCGACACCGCATTCCCGTCGGCTTCGCGTCCCGCGCCGTCTGTCCTACCCCTAGGGACGGCGCGGGTTACCTTCACGTCCGGCTCGACCGGCACGCCCAAGGGCGTGTGCCTTTCCGGCGCGCACATGCTTTCGGTTGCCGCATCGGTGGTCGAGGCCGTGGGCGCCGAGCACGCCGGGCGCCATTGCGCGCTCTTGCCGCCGGGCATCCTGCTGGAAACTGTGGCCGGCTTCTTCGCGACGATGCTGGCGGGCGGGACCTATGTCTGCCCGCCTCAGGTCGAAGTCGGGCTGGCCGATCCCTTCCGTCCGGACTTTGCCGTGATGGCCAACCGTCTCGCCGAGTGGAAGATCACGTCGCTGATCCTCGTGCCCGAATATCTGGCCGGTCTCGTCACCGTCATGGAGCGGACCGGGCTGCCTCTGCCGGACCTGACGCTGGTGGCGGTCGGCGGCGCGCGCGTGCCGGTCGATCTGCTCGAACGGGCGCGGGCTCTGGGTCTGCCGGTGCGGCAGGGCTATGGCCTGACCGAGTGCGCGTCAGTGGTCTCGCTGGAAAGCAGCGACGAGGACGAACCCGGGTCGGCCGGACGGCCCCTCGGCCACATGAAGGCGCGCATCGCGCCGGACGGGGAAATTCTGCTCGAAGGCGAGATGTTTCTCGGCACGATCGGCGAGCCGCGCGAACCGGGGCCGCTCGCTACCGGAGACATCGGCCGGATCGACGACCACGGCCGGCTCTGGGTCGAAGGGCGCAAGTCCGCCCTGATCGTGACCAGCTTCGGGCGCAACATATCGCCCGAATGGATCGAGGCGCAGCTTGTCGCCCGGCCCGACATTGCCCAGGCCATGGTGCACGGCGACGGCCTGCCCGCGCCCGAGGCGCTGCTGGTGCCGTCGCGCCCCGATGCCGATCTGGATGCGGCCGTCGCTGCCGTAAACTCGTCGCTACCCGCTTATGCCCGCCTGGCGGGCTGGCGCGAGGTCGCTCCCTTCACGCCCGCGAACGGCATGCTGACCGGTAATGGCCGGCTGCGCCGCAAGCAGATCGCGGCGACGTGGCTTGCGGACAGGCCCTGCTTCTTCGCCGAATTGGAAGCAGGCACCTTCCGCGAGAGGCTGCGCTTCCTGGGCATTCCCCAGGTTCGCGCCGGCCTGGCCGGGACGATCTCGCGCCGAACCTACATCGACTACCTGCGGCAGGCCTGGCACCACGTGCGTCATACCGTGCCGCTGATGCAGGCCGCCCGTGCCCGCCTGAGCGACCGGCCGGATCTTCTCGCCGCGCTGGACGAATATATCGCCGAGGAAACCGGGCACGAGGAATGGATCCTCGCCGATATTGCTGCGGCTGGCGGCGATGCCGATGCGGCCCGCGTCAGCGAGCCGGCTCCCGCGACCCGGGCCATGGTGGACCACGCCTATCGCATGATCGAACAGGGCAACCCGGCTTCGTTCTTCGGCATGGTCTATGTGCTCGAAAGCGTCAGCGTGGCGCTGGCCCAGCGCGGCGCGAGCGCGGTGGCGGAGAACCTCGGCCTGCCCCCGGAAGCCTTCACCTATCTCACGTCGCACGGTGCGCTCGATCAGGATCACATGGCCTTCTTCGCCGAACTGGTGAACGGCCTCGAACGCGAGGAAGACCGGGCCGCGATCCTGCAGATGGCGCGCGAGATGTTCGGCCTGTTCGGCGCCGTGTTCGCATCGATCGAAATGGAGGATGGTCCGATGGAGAAGACCCGTGTCGCGGCTTGAAGGAAAGCGCGTCGCGATCACCGGCGCGGCCGGCGGGATCGGTACACCGGTTGCGCGGATGCTGCACGAGGCCGGCGCGCATGTCACCGGTATCGACCGGATGGAATGCAGCGCCTGTGATGCCAGCATCGTCACCGACCTGTCCGACGACACGCAGCTTGCCGCGCTGGCGGACCGGCTCACCAGCGATTGTCCGGACGTGCTGGTCAATGTCGCCGGTGTGATGCGGTTCGGCCTGCACGAAAGCCAACCGATCGAGGCGCTGGCGCTATGCTACCGCGTCAATCTGCTGGTCCCTGCGGTTCTGGCCCGCGCGGTCGCGGCACCGATGCGAGCGCGCGGGAGCGGCCAGATCGTCAACATCGGCTCCGTCCTCGGCGCGATCCCCTATCCCTGGTTCGCGGCCTATTCTAGCAGCAAGGCCGGCCTTGCCGCGCTCAGCCAGAGCCTGCGCCGCGAGATGCTGGGGACCGGCGTTGCCGTCACCCACATCAATCCGCGGGCCGCGCGCACGGCGTTCAACAACAGCGAGGTCAACCGCTTCCTGGAAGTGACCGGCATGAAGGCCGACGCGCCCGACTGGGTCGCCGGCCGGATCGTCGCGGCCATTCTCGCGCGTCGCGAAACCGTCAGCATCGGCGTGATGGAGCGCATCTATGCCGCGCTCAACGCCATTTCCCCCAAGCTCATAGATAACGGCCTTGCCGGACAGATCCGCAAGGCCCGGGCCGAGTTCTGTTGAACCGGCCCTAACGAGAGGAGAGCAAGTCCATGATCAAGCGTATCGTGTTGGGTAGCCTTCTGGCACCGGCCCTTGCCATCGCCGTACCCACTGCCGCCCTTGCCGACATGGCGAGCGACGTTTCCGCCGTGAACCACGGCTGGGCGCACATTACCTACGAAGTGAAAGGCTCGAGCACGCAGACCAAGGCACTCGACAAACTGGCCAAGGAAGCCGCCACGATCGTCGCGCGCTATCCCGGCCAGGCCGAACCGCTGTTGTGGCAGGGCATCATCGTCAGCGAACAGGCGAACCGCGCCAACTTCTTTCACAAGCTGGGGCTCGCTACCAAGGCCCGCGACATCCTGCAGAAGGCCTATTCGATCGATCCCAAGGCAGCGCAGGGCGGTGCGGCGATGAGCCTTGGCGTGCTCTACTACAAGGTACCGGGGTCCCCGCTGGCATGGGGCGACGATGACAAGGCCGGGCGTCTGCTGAAGCAGGCACTGGCGCTCGATCCCGAGGGGCTCGATGCCAATTACTTCTACGGCGACTATCTGCTCGATCAGGGCGACAAGGCCGGTGCGCGCACGCATCTTCAGAAGGCGCTGCGGGCGCCGCGCGATCCTAACCGGCCGGTGTGGGACGCAGGCCGTCGCCGCGAGGTTCGCGCGCTGCTGGCCAAGGCAAGCTGATCCCGGCGCGTCGATGACATTCGCCCGCCGGCTGGCCAGTCAGCTCGCGCGTCCGAGCGGAACCGCCGGGCGCCTGCTCGGAAATGCCATGGACATCGTCAACCGCAGGCCGCTCCGCCTTGCGGTTGACATGCTGGCGCCCCGCGCTGGGGAATCGATCCTCGATGCTGGATGCGGTACGGGCGCGGCGATGACGGAAATCCTGAGCCGTGCGCCGAGCCATGTGGCCGGCGTCGATGCGTCGGAGACGATGGTTGCGGCGGCACGGCGCCGGCTGGGCACGCGCGCCGAGTGCGTCCATGCCTCGCTGGAGGACCTGCCTTTCGCGCCGATCAGCTTCGATGCCGTGCTGGCGCTCAACGTTCTCTACTTCAACGATGATGCCAATGGCATGCTGCGCGCGCTGCATCGCGTTTTGCGGCCGGGTGGGCGTCTCGTCGCTTACGTGACCCATCGCGACACGATGCAGGACTGGCCTTTCGCCAACGAAGGGCTGCACCGGCTCTACGACGCCGTGGCGCTTCGCGAGGTTCTGCTCACCTCGGGGTTTGCCTGTACGCCGCATGACGTGCATGAAGTCGCCGTCGCGCGCTCGGTAAAAGGATTGTTCGTCCATGCCGTGCGTTGAAGTGGTGGGAGCGAACTGGGAGATGGAATCTCAGGAACAGGCGGATGCCGACGGACTGGTGTTGCTGCTTGAGATGCACCGGGCCGAACTGCTGCGTTTTCTGACGGCGCGGTGCGGCTCGGCCGAAGAGGCCGAAGATGTGGTGCAGGACATGTGGATCAAGGTCTCCGGCCTTGCCACCGGCCCCATCACCAACGGACGCGCCTATCTGTTCCGCATGGCCAATAATCTGGTGCTGGATCGCGCGCGCGGCCGGCGCCGGTCGATGAAACGCGAACGGGCCTGGATCGAGGCCGAAGGCGGCGGCGTTGCCGAACCGCCCGAGGACCGCAAGGACCCCGGCGAGCCGGCGGACGAAGTGATCGCCCGCGAGCAGGAGGCGCAGGTACTGCGCGATGCCATTGCCGATCTGCCCGAAGGTGCCCAGCGTGCCTTGCGGCTCTATCGGTTCGAAGGGCTGGGCCAGCGCGAGATCGCCGATGCCATGGGCATCAGCCGAAGCGGCGTGGAAAAACACCTGGCGCTGGCGATGAAGAAGTTGCGACAGGCCCTTGCCGACTGCGGAATGTTCGACACCGCGGCGTCTCAGGGGCATGGGGGGCAAAGCGGAAGGAAACCGCGCATGGAACAGGGACAATGAACCGGCACGACGATCAGATTCTGGCAGAAGCGGCTCGCTGGCACCTCGCCAGCGAGGAGGATGCCATGGACTGGGATGCCTTCACCCTGTGGCTGGAGGCCGATCCCCGCCACTCCGCGGCCTATGACGAGATCGCGCTCAGCGACGATCTGTTGCAGCAGCACAGCTCTGTTCTGGAAGACATAGGGACCGTGGCGGAAGTCGAGGATACCCGGGCCGTCGCCGCTCCTGCGACCGGAGATACCTCGGCCGAAGGGGCCGAGATCGTGCGTCCGGTCTTCGGGCGGCGTCTGCGCTGGGCCGGCATGGCGATCGCCGCCACGCTCGCCGCCGTCCTTGTGGTTCCGCAGTTCATCTCGCCGGCACCGGAGGTCTATCAGACCGCGGCCGGCACGCAGAAGATCGCGCTCGACGACGGGTCGACCATCATGCTCGCGCCGCGTAGCAGCCTGACCGTGGAAGGCCGCGCTCAGGACCACATGGCCCTGTCCGGCGGCGCGCTGTTCGATATTCGCCACGATCCGAACCGGCCGCTTACGATCACCGCGGGCGGACTGCAGATCAGCGATATCGGTACCCGCTTCGATATTCAGGCGCAGGACGAGCGCGTCCGCGTCGCCGTGACCGAAGGCAAGGTGGAGGTCAGGTCCGAAACGCTGTCCGCGCCGGTGCATCTCGCGGCAGGTAAGGGCCTGCTCTACGATGCCGCCGCCGGTACGGCGAGCGTTGCGGCAGTCCGCACGCAGGATGTCGGGGACTGGCAGAACGGCCGCCTGTCCTATGACGATGCGCCTTTGGCTCTGGTCGTTGCCGATCTGCGCCGCTATGCGGGCGTGAAGGTGGACATGCCGGATGCCCTGCGCGACCGGCGGTTTTCGGGGACTCTGGTAATCGGCGATGGCGATGCGGCACTCCGCGATCTTGCGCAGGTCATGGGCCTGCGCCTCGGCGGTAGCGCTGGCGCTTGGCGTCTGGAGCAGCCCGCCAGCTGAAGCCCGCGAGGGCCCGCGTTCGCAGATCGACGTCGCGGCGGGAACACTGCCCGACGCGCTGGCCGAACTGGCGCGCGAGGCTCGGGTCTCGATCGGGACCGAAGGCGCACTTCCCCGCATTCGCACCCCCCGCGTCCATGGTTCCATGGAAGTCGCCGAGGCGCTGCGGCGCTTGCTGGCCGGGACCGGTTATGTGGCAAGGAAGGTGGGCACGACGGCCTGGCGTATCGAACGCGCGCCCGTGCGGGCTGTCCGCCGACCGCCGCCCAGCGCGCCGCCACCCGAAGCGCCACCCGTACCCATCCTGGTTACCGCCACCAAGCAGCCGCTCGATCTGCTGTCGCTGCCCGCTGCCGTATCGGTCGCGGGACTGAATACTGCGCAAGGGCGCAACCCAGGAAGCGACAGCGCTACCGTATCCGCGCAGCTGGAGGGGCTCGCTCTGACCTCGCTGGGGCCGGGCCGTAATCGCATGTTCCTGCGCGGGATTGCTGACAGTGCCTTCAGCGGGGAGAGCCAGTCGACCGTTGCCGTGGTCCTCGATGAAGCCCGCCTGACATATGCCGCGCCCGATCCCGATATCCGCCTGATCGACATAGACCGGGTGGAAGTGCTCAAGGGGCCGCAGGGCTCGCTCTATGGGACCGGCGCGCTTGGCGGCATCTACCGTCTGGTTGCGCATCAACCCGATCTGGACCGCGCCGGGCTGGTCGTCTCCGGCGGGGCCAGCGTCGCGACGCATGGCGAGCCGGGCTATTCCGGATCGGTCGTTGCCAATCTGCCGATCCGCCGCGATGTCGCGGCTTTGCGGCTGGTCGGCTATGCGGCCGAGGAGCCGGGCTGGATCGATACCGGCACGCGCGAAGACACCAATTCCACGCACGTTACCGGTGCGCGCGCGATACTCGGTGTGGTCCCCGCACAGGGCTGGCGGGTCGACCTGACCGGCTTCGCACAGTGGCTGCAGACCCATGACAGCAACTACGTCTACGAGCCCGGCAGCTATTCCAGGCCGGACCAGATTGCCGAACCGCACGACAATGATCTGACCCACGCCGCCGGGCGGCTCTCCGGCGGGATCGGCGCCGTCGATATCCTGCTGGCCAGCGCAATGACTTGGCACGACGTGAACGACACGCTCGATGCCACCATCGGCGCGGACAGTTTCGGTCTCGCCGATCCTCAGGTGCTGGTCGACAAGCGCACCTTTCGCGTGTGGGACAACGACCTGCGCCTGCGCGGTCGCTTCGGATCGCTGCGCTGGCTTGCCGGTCTTTCCTACCTCAACGCGCGGCAGACGCTCGTCGCGCGGCTCGACGGGGTCTCGGGCGCATCGATCATCGCCGACAACGACCGCCGGGTCAGCGATGATGCCGCGGCCTATTTCGATCTGTCCTTGCCGCTCACGTCCACGCTGTCGGTCGACGGCGGCGCGCGTCTGTTTCACTCGTCGATCCGCGAAACGCGCGTCATCACATCGGAACCCGTCACGCGCGAGCGCAGCAAGTCGGGCATGACGCCCAGTCTGGCGCTGTCATGGCAGCCCGATCCCGACCGGCTGGTCTACGTGCGCTATGGCTCCGCATTCCGGCAAGGCGGCTCGGACATTTCCGCCAATGGTACGATTGAGCCGCTCAAGGGCGATGAGCTTGCCTCGATCGAGGCCGGCTGGCGCGAACGGCTTGCCGGCGACGGGCGTGCCGAGCTGAGTGTCTGGTACACACGCTGGGACGAAGTCCAGTCGGACCTGCTGGGTGAGGACGGCCTCATCGAGACGGCCAATGTCGGCAATGCACGCATTATCGGCGTGGAGGGCGCCATTGAACTGGGCCTCGTTCGCGGCTGGCATGTGGAAGCGGGCGGCAACTTCACCAGCGCTCTTCTGACGCGCAGTGCGCTGGGGTTCGAACTCGAAGATCGCCACTTGCCGGTCGTGCCCGAATATACGCTGCGGGCAGCGTTGCGGCACGACTTCACGATCGGTCGGGCAGACCTCTGGGCGCGGGCGCGTATCCGCTATGTCGGTCCGGCCCGGATGAGCTTCGATCCTACGCTGGACCGACCGATGGGCAGGCTGGTGCAAAGCGGGTTCGAACTGCATGCAACGCTGGATGACTGGCAGCTCGATCTGCAGGCCGAGAACCTGCTCTCGCGCAGGGGCAATACCTTCGCTTACGGCAACCCGTTCCGCTACCGCACGATGGAGCAGTTCACCCCGCAGCGACCGCTGAAGTTCTCGCTGATGGTGTCGCGCGCGTTCTGATCAGGCTTCGAGCCACGGTGCGGCGGGAATGCCGGCCAGCGACGGATCGGCCCAGAGGTATTCGGTATAGTGGCCGATACGATGCCGCGTATCGACATAGCAGAAGCACAGCTTGTCTTCGGGCGAGGGTTCTGCGGGGAACAGGTAGGTAAAGGCATCGCCGCTGGCCTTCACATCTTCAAGTAATCGCTGCCATTCGGCCCAGGGACCGGTCACGGCAATGCCCACGTGGTGGAAGTTGAGGATATGCCCGGACAGGTCCACCGCCTCGGTATAGACCTCGATCGCGCCCGAGACCGGCTGGATGATCTCGAACTGGCGCGTGCCGAAATTGGCAATCGCGGACTTCACCGCGAGCGGGCGCTTCTCGCCATAGGAGAGCACTTCGATCTCCGCCTCTCCGCGTGAAAGGCCGGTGATGCCGAGTTCGGCTTCCGCATGGGCAACCGCCGCGTCCATGTCGCGCGTGATGTAGCTCATCTGCACGAGCTGGCCGTAGCGGTCGCCGATAGGGTTCATGTCGCGGTCTTCACGGGAATCCGGTAACGCTCGATGTAGTCGTCGAACGTCTTGTGCACGCCTTCGCGGCTGAGGCCGTAGCGTTCCAGCGAGTATTCGTGCTTGCCGTGCTTGCCCTTGGGATTGGCGTCCATGTAGGCGTGCATCGCGGCTTCGGCTTCCGCCGTGAACGGCTCGCCGAAATGCTCGTAGATGCCGCGCACCTGTCCGATCGGGTCCTTCATCACATCGGCGTACTGCACGTCGTAGATGGCATCCTGCCCGTGCTGCGCGCGGAACGCGTCCTGGCGTTCGATCATGATCTGGAAGGTCTCGACGAACTGCTGTCCGATGGTTTCCAGATCGACGTCGTCCGAGTAGATCTTGCGCACGTTCTCGATCAGGCTGCCGATCGAGCCGAGGACGTCGGCCGGGTCACGGTGCGTCATCACCAGCTGCGCATCGGGATAGACCTCCTTGAGCGCGGGCAGGTAGAGCGGGTGCCAGGGGTTCTTGAGCGTCCAGCGCCCGCCGGCATTGGCCTGCAGCATCTGCAGATAGCGCTTGTGGAAGCGGAACGCGGGCAGGTAGTCGGCCTTGTGCAGGAACCACTCGCGGTATTCCGGAATGTCCGCCTGCGATTCATAGACCTGCGAGCAGAACGAGGGCGTCATCAGGAACTGGCACTCGGTGGGGCTGTCGGCCTCTTCGAAGTGGATCGCCGCGATCTGCGGCATGTACTGCAGCGCGACCTTGGTCTGCTCGTCCATCTTCTGCCAGCGCGGCCCGGCATGGAGTTCCTCGGGACGCGCCGGCGGCACCGGATCATGCGATTCCCAGCGCAGGAAAGAGCGGCGCGCGGGATCGGAAGCGAGCAGGTTGATGGCGAGCGTGGTGCCGGTGCGGGGAAGACCGAAGACGAACAGCGGCTTCTCGATCGGCTGGTCGAGCAGGTCGGGATGCTGCGCCAGCCAGTCCTCGATCTTCATGCGGACCGCCATCCACTTGACCAGATCGGCATGGGCCATCTGCGAACCGCGCTCGGTATACTTCGCCTCGTCGGCGTAGGACCTGAGGAGGGCCTCGAGGCCTTCGAGAATGGCCGGATCCCCGTAGTCGCTCAGTCCTGTCTGCGCGCGTGCGGCCTCGATCACCTCATCTACGGTCATGTTCCGGCGTCCTCTTGCCTTGTCCTATCGTCCCTGCGGGTCATGAAAGCGCCGTCTGGCGATTGCAAGATAGTGCATGCTACTTCAATCTGGGATCAAGACGCCGCGACCGGCGAAAAGGAGAGAGGAAAATCATGGATTTGAGCCATGCGCGGCATGCATTCGTGACCGGGGGCGCCAGCGGTCTGGGGTTAGGTATCGTTGATGCGATGGTCCGGCGCGGGCTGCGGGTAACCATTGCCGATATCGATGCGGACACGCTCGGGAAGGTGGTTGCCGAACGCGGCGAGACAGTGCGCGCCGCGGTGCTGGATACGCGCGACCGCAAGGGCTGGCAGCGCGCCAAGGCGGAGGCAGAAGCGGCCTTCGGGCCGGTCGATGTCCTGGTGAACAACGCGGGTATCGCCCCCAACGGCCGCGAGTTCGCGGACATGGATCCGGACAGTTTCGACCGGATCGTGGCGATCAATCTTACCGGCATTGCCAACGGTGTTTTCGCATTCGCCGCGGACATGCGCGAACGTGGCAAAGGGCACATCGTCAACACTTCCTCGCAGGCGGGGCTGACCGCGAGCGTTCCCGGCGTCGGGGCCTATGCCGTGGCCAAGTTCGGCGTAACCGCGCTGAGCGAAGGGCTGCGGCAGGAAATGGCACCGCATGGCGTGGGGGTGACGGTGCTTTGCCCCGGATATGTCTCCACCAACCTCGCCGAAAACACGGTCAAGGTCGGGGGCGAGATCCGTCAGTACTCGGCGGCCATGCCCGAATCCGAAATAACGCCGCGCGATGTGGGTGAGATGGTGGCCTCGGCCATTGCCAACGACGAGGCGGTAGTCGTGACCCACAAGCACGTCTGGCGCAGCATGGAACCGCGTCTCGCGGCGATCCGTGCGGCCTGCGACTTGCGGGACAGCATGGCATGAGCGAAGCTCTGGAAGCGCGTCTGGACCGGCTCGAGGCGCAGGCGGCGATTGCCGATCTCATCAACGCCTATGCGCGCGCCGTGCGGCGCGACGAGCCCGAGCAAGTGGGTGGGCTGTTCGTGTCCGAAGGGACATTCGAAGTGCGTTCGGGCCATCCGGACAGGGCCGAATACACCGTGCGCAGCCGCTACGAGACGCCGGAGGCCCTGGTGCAGTTCCTGGTCAGCCAGAAGGGCGGGCCGCATCCGATCCCGCTGCTGCACAACCTGATGATCGAAGTGGATGGCGATCGGGCCACGGCCAATTCGATGATGGCCGCGCCGATCTACGGCACGGACAAGGAAGTCTTCGGAGAATATCACGACAGCTTCGAACGGCGCGACGGCCGCTGGCTTTTCAGCGCGCGGATCTACACCGTCTTCCCGGGCTGAACTCCGACCAAGAGAAAAAGGGCGCGCGGACCGGAGTCCGCGCGCCCTTTTCTGTTTGGCGTACCGGCCCCTTGCGGGACCGGCACTGCCTTTCCGATCAGAACTTGATCGATACCGAGCCGCGATACGACTGGTAGTTGATGTCCGAACGGCCGACGGTCGTTTCGACCGACACGCCGATCGCGATGTCGCCGCTGGTGCTCAGGCCAGCGCCGATCTCGCCCCAGGTCTGGTCGTCGGTCGGCAGCGCGAACTGCGCGTTGGGGCCGACGCCACCCACGAAGTTGGCACCGAAGGCCACCGGCTTGTCCTCGAAGTCGTGGACGAAGGTGCCGATGAGGTGGGGCTTGATGCTGCCCTTGCCCTCGACGCGCAGGCTCGCGCGAGCCTGCAGGCTTTCGTAGTCCTGCATCTCGTACTGCAGGGCGGGACCGCCACCGGTTTCGACGTAACGACCGAAATCGATGTTGGCATAGCGCATGGCGAGACGCGGGGTGACCGCGAACATCGACCCGGCAGCCAGCTCGGCGCTGATGCCGACTTCACCCGAGTAGGTGAAGGGCTGGTCCTTGCCTTCGAGGTCCCAGGACATCGCGCCGGACGAGACCGTGCGCGACATGTTGAGATCGAAGGTACCGGCGCTGAGTTGCGCGTCGAGACCGACGCCGTTCGACCAGCGGGTGGCACCGTAAGCGCTGACCTGGAACAGGTCGCCCTTCACGTCGCGGACCGGATAGCCGGGCTTGCCGTTCATCTTGGTCCAGGACCCGGCGAAACCGATGAAGCCGTTGCCGCCGACGGCCTTTTCGAAACCGGCGGCCACGTAGTAGCCGTCGAAATCGTCACCGGCGTAGGGCGATGCGGTCGGAGCGCCATCGCTGTCACCGTTGATGTAGCCACCTGCGATGAACGCGCTCATGTCGTCGGGCAGGGCGCCTTCGACCGTGCGCTCGGGAGCGCCGGCCGCTGCCGCCATGGTGTCGACCGAGGAAAGCCCGCTCATGCCCATCGTGGCCAGCACGCTGGTCGGACCGCCGTAGTAGGCGAGGCTGCCGCCTTCCATGCCGTCCGAAACGCGGGCGAGACGATCGCGGATGAAGCGATTGCTCGTTTCCATCGCTGCCGTGCCCATGGACTGCATGAGCGGCTGCACGCGCGGAGCCCAGCCTTCCAGCGTAGCCTGCACGCCGCTGACCGTCAGCAGGTCGGTCGGGCCGTAGAGGTCCGAATACATGCTGTACTGGCCGCGGTTCTGGTCGAGCAGCTGCGCATAGGCCGTCTGGATCGGCGAGCCGCTGTTGACGACGTCGGCATAGAGGCCGGCTTCGAGAGTCGCGGTAACCGCCGTGTCCGAGTAGCTCAGCGTCGGCGTCAGGATGGCGCTGATCGCGGTGGGCGTGTCGAACGTACCATAGACGCCGCCTTCGGCGGTGAGGATGGTGTAGCTGTCGCCGTCACGCACCATCGAGCCCGAGACCGGACCGAAGACGACCGAGCCGCCGATGCTGGCCATGCCGTCAACCGGAACGACTGCCGTGGGAACGGCTTCACCGTCCGTGGTGCCTTCACCATCATCGACATAGCTCGTGGCATTGACCTGGATCAGGTCGGACGTGCCGCCGTTGCCGATATCGACCAGATAGACGCTGCCCGAAGCCTGGATCAGGTTGCCGTTGAAGGTCAGCGTTCCGATCGTGCCGACACCACCGGGCGCGATCGTACCGGCCACGTTGGTGAAGTAAGGCGCGTTGATCGTGCCGCTGCCCTGCAGACCACCGGTCATCAGGAAGTAGTCGCCCATGGTGGAAAGCGTACCGTCGACGCGCACCATGCCGGCCAGCTGGTTGATGTCCATCAGGCTGGTCAGTGACCCGTCGGCCTTGATGTCGAGCGCGGCCGCCGGCCCGGCCATGGTGAACCGGTCAACGGTGACTTCGCTGGACAGCGTGGTCGTACCGGCCGCCGAGAGCGTCACGTCGTAGTAGCGCGGCGGAGTTGCCGTGGTGCGGTCACCGTCGCTGTTGTTCGGCACGAAGCCGCTTGCGCCCGGCAGGCCGTTGTCGAGCGTGGGATCGGGCAGCGTCGGAGTGGCGACTTCGTCGGCCTGCGCGGCGAGTTCGGGATCGAGACCCGCGAACGAGACGACGGCCTTGTCGTTCGAAACCGTGCCTGCGCCCGACACGACCGTACCATCCACGATATAGTCGCCGGTCGACATGTCCTGACATTCGTCGGTGCTGCCGAACTGGAAACAGGCCTGACCGAAGGTGCCGTCGTTGCCGGTCTTGCCTTCACCCGGCGTGGTCGGAATGCCGTTCACCAGATTGCCGTTTTCGTCGATCACCATGTACATCGGATCGAGCGTGGTCACCCAGTGTTCGGGGTCTTCCCAGGCGCCGTCGCCTTCCTGCGCCGCGACGTAGCGGTAGGGGTTATTGGCGGCGATCCAGTCCCAGTAGAGGTAAAGCGGCTGATAGAAGCTCGCCGTGCCGTAGCTGTTGGGGGCCTGGCCGTTGAAGAAGCGCGTGTAACCGCCCGACAGGACGCCGAGAACCACGGGGGTCTCGAACGTATCGTCGAGGATCAGCGGCCCGCCGGAGTCGCCGCCGGCCGTGATGCCTTCGTTCGGAAGACCATCGTCCTTCCAGGCATTGAAGTCGAAAACGTCCTGACGGAGCGGATCGTCGAAGTCGATCCAGTAGAGGGCCTGCGGCAGGACGCCGGAAGCACTACCGAACAGGAATCCTTCGAACTGATCGAGGCTGGCAAGGCCGCCCAGCATGTTTTCCGCGACGCGGCGGCGGAAGTCGATGCCATAGGCCGAGCCCGTCGCTGCCGAACCGTTGCGGCCATAGCCGGTGATGGTGACATGATAGCCGGTGCCGGCCGAATCGTCGATCGTCTCGGGCGCGGGCAGCTGCGAGAACAGCAGTGCCCAGGTCGGAATGTCCTGTGCCGGCGTATCGAGCGAAGCGACTGCAACGTCACTGTACAGGAAGCTGACGGCGTCCGGTTCGATCGAGCCGAGGTTGTAGCTGACGTAGTTGGCATTGTAGAACGCGTTCGCGACGTCGGTCAGGCCACCGCCGAAATACCAGTTCAGCAAGCCAGGATAGTTGTCGACCGAGAAGCCGAAGCCGATCGGCGTGCCGCCGGTTGCTGCGCCGTAATCGGTGGCAGCGCGGTCGTTGACGCAGTGCGCTGCAAAGATCACCGTACGCGGATTGATCAGGGTGCCGGTGCAAAGGCCGATGGTGCCGTCGCCGTTGTTGATGACCATCTGGCCAACACCGTTGACATCGACCGTATCGACGCTGGTGTTCTGGTCTCCCGGATTGGCAATCACGATCTGCGGATCGGGTGCGACCTTGTCGATGTTGATCGAGTTCGCGCCCTGCGCCTCGAGATAGGTATTGGTGGGGCTTTCGGGTCCGTAGGCCTGGGCATTGGCCTGTGCCGAAAGGAGCGAGAGGGTTGCTACCGAGCCGAGCAGCGCGAAACGCTGGCACGACCGATAAGTGCTTGGACGAACGTTTTTCATGTGTCCCCCTAGGACTGTTGAACAGCAAAGAGGGGACGGCCCGGGCCATCCCACCTCTGCCAGTGCTGGATTTCCGGAGAAATCCACCGCCATGGGCACTGCGACATCAGAGGGAGCCGGAGTGCATGGGGGGATGTTTGACGCCTAAATGACGTTGGGCAAGCCAGCTTGTCGGTGAAAATTGTGAAAACTTTGCAGGTGTTACTTTTATGCGTCATTCCACCTAAGAAAATGACCGGATTTGTGTGTTGCTTCTCGAGGCAGATGTGCATCCGGTCACTTGTGCGCACAAGCACGCATGCTTGCTGCCGTCTTTACGATATTTGGCGACTCATCCTCGCCTTTCCACGGTCACGTTCCCGAACATCATGCCCTCTGCAGGCCCGGTCAGCACGTCCATCGGAAAGACCTTCGGAACAGCGCTGGCGGCATCGAGGCGCGCAAGGTGTTCGTCCGACAGGGTCACGTCCAGCGCGTCGAGATTGTCTTCGAGCTGGGCCGGTGTGCGCGCGCCGAGGACGGGAGAGGCGACCGCCGGATTGGCGAGGGTCCAGGCCAGCGCGACCTGGGCGGGCGTGCAGCCGATATCCTTTGCCACGGCGACGGTTTCGTCGGCGATGGCAAGGTTGGTCTCGTTGAGCCGTCCGGTCGCCGCGTTCATCGTCTTGCGGTCGAACGTGCCGCCCGGTTCGGGTGGGGTCAGGTCTGCACGCGAGTACTTGCCCGTCAGAACGCCGCCGCCGAGCGGGGACCAGGGGCATACGCCCATGCCCATTTCCGCCGCCATCGGGATCATCTCGCGCTCCACCGTGCGTTCGAGCAATGAATAGGAAATCTGCAGCGCGCAGAACTGGCTCCAGCCGCGCAGTTCGGCGATGGCCTGCATGCGGCTGGCCTGCCACGCCGGTGTGTCCGAGAGGCCGATGTACTGGACCTTCCCGCTCGTCACGAGATCGTCGAACGCGCGCAGGATTTCGTCGACCGGAGTGCGGAAGTCCCACATGTGAAGATAGAGCAGGTCGATCCAGTCGGTACCCATGCGGTGCAGCGAGTCCTCAACCGAGCGCACCATGTTGCGGCGGCTGTTGCCTGCAGCATTCGGATCACCGGGCCGGGTGGTCAGGGAGTACTTGGTGGAGATCACCACCTGCTCGCGTCGGTGCCCCAGCAGGCGGCCGAGCAGTTTTTCCGAGCCGCCCATGCCGCC
This sequence comes from uncultured Novosphingobium sp., assembly GCA_965140495.1. Classification (GTDB taxonomy): domain Bacteria; phylum Pseudomonadota; class Alphaproteobacteria; order Sphingomonadales; family Sphingomonadaceae; genus Novosphingobium. The sequence continues at coordinate 883,444 of OZ223239.1, forward strand.
GTAGAAATCGGCGGTGTCAATGAAGTTGCCCCCGCGGTCGAGATAGGTATCGACCATCGTCGCGGCCTCGGCATCGCTGGAGCCCCAGCCGTCCGGCCCGACGCCGAAGGTCATTGTCCCCAGACACAGCGGCGAGACGCGCAGGCCGGAACATCCGAGCAGGCGGTAGTGATCGAGTTGCGTGGCCATGTCTTCTCTCTCCCCGGCGGCGCTTCAGCCCGCCTTGTCGTTTGCTTCGTTACTGTCTGTTTCGTCTTTTTGCCGCGCAAAGCCCCCTGTGGCCATGCGCGTGAACTGCTCTGCCACCTCGGTCAAATCGCCGTTCCTCTCACCGGCAATGCCGCCTTCGAAATGGCGATCGAGCGCGACGGCCATCTGGATGCCGAAGATGGCGAGGCCCACGAAGTCGAGATCGAGCCCGTCGCGGGTGAGCCCATCGAGGATTTCGCCGCGCGCCTGGACCAGCGGCACGATGTGTTCGCGGTAGAGATCGCGGCCCTGATCCGGATCGCTGAACAAGGCGGCGGCAAGCAGCGGGAATACGCGGTCCATGTCGGCAAGATGGCGTTCGCCCGATGAGCGTGCGAGCGCGGCGATCTCATCCGGGCCGGTGGCGCTTTCGTAGACCTCGCGGCGCGCGTGCATACCGCGCATGGCCTCGATCAGCGGCTTGATCACGGCTTCCTCGAAGAGCGCTTCCTTGCTGGGGAAGTGTTCGAAGATCGTCGCCTGATTGACCTCGGCGGCGCGGGCGATGTCGCGGGTGCGGGCGCCCTTCAGATTGGAGCGGGCGAAGACTTCCTGAGCGGCAGCGATGATCTGCTTCCGCCGTTCTGCCGCCGGCATGTAGGTGCGCCGGCGGCGGGGCGTGGCATCTTTGGTTGATGCGGCATTTACGGGCGGTGCCAAGTTCTTGCGTCCTTCCGGGCCCAGTATTTCGGTTTGTCTTTGCCGGGCTAGCAATTGACGGAACAAGAAACAACCAACCAATTGGTTGATTTGAATTGACCCAGAGCGCATGATCCCGACTCGAAAGCTCGGCAAACGGGCATCGAACTATTCGGGAGAAGGACCATGGCGACCACTGCACCTCAGCGGGACGCGACCCTGGAGCGCGAAGCCGACGCCTGGATGGAAGACCCTTACGGGCACTTTGGTCATCACAACACGCACATCCATTCGCTCGAGCGTGCGCATGTGGAAGCCGTGCAGCTTGCCGCGATGAACCGCCGGCTGGCGGAAAGGCGCGACCAGATTCAGGTGCTGCAGAAGCTTGCTGACGGGCAGGGGATAGATGGTCTGGCATCGCTCGACGACATGGCCCCGCTGCTGCTGCCGCACGATATCTACAAGTCCTATCCGGTCTCGCTGCTGGCCAAGGGGCAGTACGGCAAGCTCAACACCTGGCTGTCGCGCCTGACGCGGCACGCGCCGAACGAGGTCGATGTCTCCGGCTGCGATTCCATCGACTCCTGGCTGGTCCAGCTTCGCGAGGAGACGCCGCTCGATGTCGCGACGTCATCGGGGTCGACGGGCACCTGCTCGTTCTTCCCGAAGTCGAAGAAGGACTATCAGGTCTCGGTCATGGGTCTGCGTGTGCAGCTTGCTCAGAAGTTCGGCGAGGATCCCCGGCCCGGCGACATCGAGGATGCCATGCACGCCGTCGTGCCGCTCTACCGCGACGGCCATGCCTCGACCGGGGCGTTCGGCAAGTACATCCGCGAGGTGTTCTGCAAGGGCGACGACAGCAAGCTGCACACCGCCTTCGACTTCAAGATCAGTTCGGACCTGATGTGGCTCGCTGCGCGTCTACGCGCGGCCGCGGCCAAGGGCGATGCCAGCAAGGTCGATGTGCCCCCCGCGCTGCTCGCCCGCCGCGAGGAATGGGAGAAGTCGCAGGCCGAGGCGCCCGCGCGGCAGATGGAATTCATCAACCGCATGGTGACGCAGCTCAGGGGCGAGCGCGTCTTTGCCATGGGCACGTCGAACATGTTCTACGCCGTCGCGAAGAAAGGGCTGGAGGAAGGGATTCGCGCCAGCTTCTCGCCGGACTCGGTGCTGATGGGCGGCGGCGGGGCCAAGGGCGTTCCCCTGCCGGACGATCTCGAGGAAGTGATCTGCGGCTTCTTCGGGTTCGAGCGCATGACTTCGGGATACGGGATGACCGAGATGAACTCGTTCTCGATCCTGTGCGAGCACGATCACTATCACGTCCTGCCGTGGGTCACGGTGTTTCAGCTCGATCTCGACACCGGCCAGCCGCTGCCGCGCAAGGGCAAGCAGACGGGCCGCGCCGCGTTCTTCGACATGACGCAGGATTCCACCTGGGGTGGGCTTGTGACAGGCGACCTCGTCACCATCGACTGGGACAATACCTGCAAGTGCGGTCGCACGTCGGTCGCGCTCGAAAAGAAGATCAACCGGGTGAGCGAGTTGCAGGGCGGGGACGACAAGATCTCCTGCGCCGCGACGCCACAGGCCCAGTCCGAGGCGATGGACTTCCTCACGGGGCTGGGAGGCTAGAACCGGTATCCGCTCGTGCCGAGCTTGTCGAGGCACGCTGGCGCAAACCCATCCTTCGACAAGCTCAGGATGAGCGGGGTGGGGTTCTTAAGGATTTACGCATGATGGCGACACGCCCCATTTCCTATGCCGTGCTGCGTGGGCAGGTGATCGAGAGCGACCTGATCGAATTCGGCGGACGCGGCGGGGACATCTCGTTCCTCGCGCCCGATCCGCACAAGATCGCCCGCCGCATTCCGCTCGCCTCGCCGCGGCTGATGGAGGACCTTTACGAGCTCAGCTTCGAGGACATTCTCGACTATCTCGCCGAACTCGGCGCGCGGCTGGACGTGAACAGCAACGACTACGTACGCGAAGCCCGCGAGTACTCCTATGCCACGGCGCCCACCACCAAGCCGATCATGGACCACTTCTTCCACGACATGCCCTTCATGTTCGACAAGGAGCGCATCCGCGGCATGGTCGATTTCAATATCGGCGTGGACTACCTCGAACGCTGGGTGGAGCAGGAGATCAACGGCTCGAAAGTCGGCATCCGTGCCTATGGTGCGCGCACGCTGCACATCGTCGCCGGCAACGGTCCGGTGCTTGGCGCCCTGACCGTTCTGCGCGGGGCGGTGACGCGCGGGGACACCATCATCAAAGTCCCCTCGAACGATCCCTTCACCACCGGCGCCATCGCCCGCACCATGGTCGACATGGCACCCGATCATCCGATCACCAAGCACCTCGCGGTCGCCTACTGGCGCGGCGGCGACGAGGCGCTGGAATCGCAGATCTACCAGCCGCACAATATCGAGAAGATCTGCGCCTGGGGCGGCTTTGCCTCGGTCAAGCACGTCACCAAATACATCCAGCCGGGCATCGAACTGATCAGTCTCGATCCGAAGCGTTCCGCCTCGATCATCGGGCCCGAAGCGCTGGAAGACGACGAGGCCATCGAAGAGACGGCGAAGCGGCTCGCCTGCGATTTCTCGGTCGGCAACCAGACCGCCTGCGCTTCCGCGCGCATGGTTTACGTGATGTGCGGGACCGAGGACGAGGACATCGAGAAGCTCAAGGCGCTGGGGCAGAAGGCCTACGATGCCATGTTCGAGCTGCCCGAAGTGCTCACCACGAAACCCAAGCGCTACGATCCGGATCTCAAGACCAGCGTGGATTCGCTGCGCTTCTCGGAAGACTTCTACACCGTCATCGGCGGCGAGGAGGGCGAGGGCGCAGTGATCGTCAGCCACACGTCCGATCGCGTCGACTTCTGGGAGTACCTTGGCGACCGCACCGTCAACCTGATCCCGGTCGACACGCTGGAGGAAGTGCTCGACGTGGTCGACGCCTACACCCAGACCGTGGGGATCTGGCCCGAAAGCCTGCGCGAGGTCGTGCGGCACAAGGGCGCGCTGCATGGCGGGCAGCGTTTCGTCCAGCTGGGCTACGTGTTCAACGGGCCCGGTCTGGTCGGGCCGCAAGATGGCATCGAGCCGATGCGCCGCATTGTGAAATGGATCATTTCCGAAGAGCCCTCCGAAGGTCGCAAGGGGTTCTGGGAGGCGGACAAGGCGGACATTAAGGTCGTCGCCTGAACGACCAGTGTCCGGCCTTGCGGGGAGGTCATGCTGCGCCTAGCAAGCGGGCATGACCTCCTCCCCCGATATCGCCGAAGTCGATCCCTTTCATGCCATTTCGATAGGCCGTCTTGCCTACGATCTCGCGGAGCAGGGGCGCGATGTCATTCACATGGAATATGGCCAGCCCTCGACCGGTGCGCCGGTCGAGGCGATCACCGCCGCGCACAAGGCGCTCGACAGCGATCCGGGCGGCTACTGGGAAAGCACCGCGCTCAAGCAGCGCATCGCCCGTCACTACGACGAGGCTTACGGCGTGACGGTGAACGAGGAGCAGGTGATCCTGACCTGCGGCGCCTCGCCGGCGCTGGTGTTGGCGCTCTCCTGCCTGTTCAGGCCCGGCGCACGGGTGGCGATAGCCCGGCCCGGCTACGTCGCTTACCGCAACACGCTAAAGTCGATGTATCTCGAGCCGGTGGAAGTCGCCTGCGGTCCGGCCGAGCGCTATCAGATGACGGCAGAAGCACTCGACGCGCTCGATCCGGTGCCCGAGGGGCTTATCCTCGCGAGCCCTGCAAATCCCACCGGCACGATCATCGCGCCGGACGAGCTTGCAGCGATTGCCGAAGTGTGCCGCCGTAAGGGCATTCGCGTCGTTTCCGACGAGATCTATCATGGTCTGACCTATGGAAATGCTGCGCAGTCCACACTGCAGCATTTGCCAGAGGCGCTGGTGGTCAACAGCTTCTCGAAATACTTCTCGATGGCGGGCTGGCGGCTCGGCTGGCTGGTGGTTCCGCCCGAGCTGATCGAGGCTGCCCGCGCGCGCATGGGCAACCTGTTTCTCACGCCGCCGGTTCTGGCCCAGCATGCCGGGCTTGTCGCTTTCGATTGCCGCGACGAGCTGGAAGGTCACCTCGCGAACTATACCCGCAACCGGGAGCTGCTGCTTGCGGCATTGCCGCGTCTGGGGCTGCAGCAAATCGCGCCGCCGGACGGCGCGTTCTACATCTGGGCCGAGATCGGCCACATGACCAACGACAGTCTCTCGTTCTGCCGGCAATTGCTGCAGGACACCGGCGTCGCAACCGCTCCGGGCATCGATTTCGACCCGGTCGACGGCGGACGCTACATCCGTTTCAGTTTTGCCGTCTCTCCTGCCGAGATCGAAGCGGCCATCGAGCGTATGGTGCCCTGGTTCGCAGCACGCCGCTAAGCGCCAGCTGCAGTATCAGTGATGCGCGGTGTTCGGCTCGAGGACATCGATAACCGACCGCGTGAACCAGTCGCAGATGCTGTCGGTTTCGCGCTCATCGAAGATTGTCAGCGGCAGGTGCTTCATGAAGAATACGAAGCCGATGCCGAGAATGGCCATCTGTAGCGCACGGACCTTTCCATCGGGATCGCCCAGGGCGCTTCCGACGGGCTCTATGTTGAGTTCGGTGAAGATCTGTGCCGCTATCGTTGCCGCTTCGCGTTCGCCCGATGCCATGGCGATCATCAGCATCGGGTCTGTCGCTCCCGGACTTTTGCGCAACATCTTCGTCAAGGCTGCGGCAAATTCGGTGTAAGGTGGCCGGACAACCTCATGGTCGGGCATGGAGTCTCGCAGGGCCGCCTCGAACAGGCCGATCTTCGACCCATAGTAACGCAGGACGAGGGTCGAACTCGTGCCGGCCAGCGCGGCAACCTCGCGAATCCCGGTATGCGAATAGCCGGTATTCGAGAAAGCCTGCTTGGCTGCGGCAAGAATTCGCGCCCGCGTTACTTCGGCGTTGCGCTTCCGGGACCTCTCCATTGTCATCGATTGCAATCTAGGGGCGGTATTGACAAGGAAGCAAGTAAAATCAAGGTTATCAGGTGGTAACTGAGGAGGTTGGGGGGATGACGATCCTCAGGGTTGGACCAGTTGAAATCACGCGTGTCGAAGAACTGCGCATCCCCAATACCATCTCTTACTTTACCTCCGACGAGACCTTGATCGAGCGGAACCGTTCCTGGCTTGCTCCACATTTTCTCAATGAGGACAATCGGTTCGACCTCGTGTTCCAGAGCTTCGTGTTCGAAGTCGAAGGCAAGGTCGTGCTGGTCGACCCGTGCACCGGGAACGGAAAGCCGCACCCGGTTCCGCAGTTCGACATGCTCGACATGCCCTGGCTCGAACGGCTCGACGCCGCAGGCTATCGGCGTGAGGATGTCGATATCGTCATGTGCACGCACCTGCACCACGACCATTGCGGCTGGAACACGATGCTGCGCGACGGACGCTGGGTGCCGACGTTTCCGAATGCCCGCTACCTCATGTCCCGCACCGAGATCGAGCGCTGGGATCCGCGCCGTCCGGGGCATCATCCCGTTTCCTACAACGTCGATGTCTTCGAGCGCAGCGTCCTGCCCGTGGTCGAGGCGGGGCTGGTGGAGGTCCACGACGGAAGTCTGCATCTTGGCGACTGTCTGGAAGTGCTCCCCGCGCCCGGGCATACGCTGGGCCATTGCTGGCTGCAGGTGATGGCGGACGAGGCCTGCGCGCTGTTCAGCGGCGATACGTTCCACCATCCGCTCCAGCTCGTCGATCCGACCATGCAGTTCGGCGGTGGCGACGATCTCGCGCTGGCGACCGCCAGCCGGCAGCGGCTGATCGAACTGGCTGCGCTGCGCGATGCGCTGATCATCCCGGCGCACCTTCCATGGCCGCATGGGATCAAGGTCCGCCTCGAGCATGGCCATCCTGTATTTACGGTGGGATCGGGCACCTGAACGCCGGTTTTCAGGCGCCATAAGCTCCGCTCATCGCAGGTGTGCCTGCATCCGTAGAGTGAAGCTTGTTTTTACCAATCATGGTTAGACTCTCGTAAGACGAGGCGGGATCAGATCATCGCGAGAGAAATGCGAGATCGGATGTGAAGCGCTGCCGGATTGGCGGCGCTTTGCCGATGCGGCCTCCCGGCGGATTAGCGACAGCGATGAACGAGAGAGTCCCCGAACCCGAAGTTTGGATCGCGCGCCTGCGTGAAATTCGTCACGCCTGCGTGAACGGCGCGCCGGATATCGAAGCCGATCTCGTGCGCGAAGCCGCGCATCTGCTGCAAAGCGGGCCGTTCTTCGGCATTCCCACGCAACTGGTCGATCCCGCAGAGCTGGCAGCCATGCTGGCTTGCGATGCCGCTGAGAGTGCAGTGCTCTCGCTACTCGGTCCCGATACCGTTTTCATGCTGTCCCGTGGTGAGGCCACTCATGGTCTTGCCACGGTGATCGTTGGCGCCGGCGGCGAGGAGTCGACAGTGGAAGCGCCGACCCTGGCTCTGGCCTTGCTGGCAGCCTACCTTGATGGACTGATCACGCTGATCGAACGGGCGCAGGCGGCAATGGACAAGCGACCGCCGCGTACGGGGACCGACGGACACTAGCGCAAAGAACGAGGGCGGCGCGTCGGAAACTGTAGGGAAGTCCGATGCGCCGCCCGAGGTAGGGTTTTCGCATGCTGGGCTGCGAACTGGCCGGGAGGGAGTTCGACCGGGTTCGCAGGAACACGACCTGCTGAGCAGGTTCCGGCGGGGCGTTCGGTGGCTCGCCGGACGTTTCCCGATTAGCGCACAGGGCGCTAAGGTTTCGTGCTGCTCGTCCTACGGTTTTTCCCGGCCTCAGTGTACCAGCGCGGCCTCGATCGCGATCCGAATGGCGTCCGAGGTATGGTTGGCCCCCAGCTTGTGCAGCATGTTCGCACGGTGAATTTCCACCGTGCGCGGACTGATCGAGAGCTTTTCGCCGATCAGCCGGTTGGACAGCCCGCTGGCCACGCCGCCAAGCACTTCCCGTTCGCGGCGGGTCAGGCGTTCTATGCGTGTGCGGGCCATGACTTCGCGCAGCTTGGCGTTGCCCACTTCGGCGGCGCGCTCGATAGAGCAACGCACCGTCTCCGCCAGTTGGCCGCTGGAAATGGGCCATGGCAGGTAGTCGATCGCGCCGTCGAGAATGGCCTGGACGATATTGTGCGTGCAGGGATCTTCGTGAAACGCAACGATGGGAAACCATTCTCCGTAGTGCGCCATGGCCTCGACCAGATCGTTTACCGTGCCGGCATCGTCGTGGATCAGGATGACGCCTGAACGGGGCCAGGCACCTGCGAGCTCGGAGATGTTCTCGAACGGTTCGACGTGGATGGCGTCTGCTGAAAGCATGTGGCTGATCGTGGCACGCCGCCGCGTGTCGCTGTCGATCAGGATGAGGTTCGTGACGCGCTCCACCGGCCATCTCCCTGCGGTTTGTGCCTAGGGAGATATTCGCATCAGGCCGCGAAAGCGCGCTCTACCCGGTCCGGATCCGAGTGATTTTCAGCAAAGGGTTGCGGGACTCGGCAGCAACCCTGCCTGCACCGTCTCCCGAAACGGAAGAAGCGCTGCAAATAGTTTGCTCAGTCCGCCTTCATGGCCTGGCCGATCTCGGCGAAGTCGTTGCGGACTTCCTCGATCTGGCGCGGGTTGAAGTTGATGGCGCTGTCGAGAATGGTGCGGCGGGCCGCCGCGTAGAACTGGTTCAGTGCCGAACCCATCGCATGCGCTTCCGATACGCCCATCTGCAGCGCGGTGATCGCGGTGAGGGCGCGGGTCATCGAGCGGCTTTTGAGGCCGTTGTCACCATTGCCGTGGGCATGGATCGCGGTGCCGAGCGCGCCGATGAGGTGCTCGTAGCAGACGTGGACCAGTTCGGCCGGCTTGGCGCCGTTCACGCGGGCGTCGAAGTCGACGCGGCGATAGGCTTCGTGAGGAGATTGTTGGAGCAGCATTGGTTAATTGCCCGAGTTATTCCAAGCGTCGATCTGGTTCTTCAGCATGTCCTGTGTCGACTTCAGGACGGCAATGCGGCCTTCCGAGGCCGTGAACTGCGAGGCGAGGCGGGCGCGCAGCTTTTCCTGCTGATCCGCAAAGTCGCTGATGTTCTCGCTGATCTTGGTCAGTTCCTTGTTGTACTTGGTGATCGACCCGGCCAGCGAGTTGGTGTTCGTGCTCGACGTAGCGGAGCGATAGACCTTGTTGATCGTCGCGTAGACGCCGTAGAGCCCGTTGGTGAACATGGCGGCCACGCCTTCGGGATCGTCCGCGAGGGTCGAGGAGAGACGGTCCGTGTCCAGTGCGAAAGTACCGTCGCGCTGGATCGAAAGGCCAAGGTCGGCCAGCGTCTTTGCCTTGCCGGTGGCATTGGGCATCACCGTCGTGCCGGACAGTCTGGTCATGGACTGCTTGAGCGCGCGGGCGCCCGGATCGGTGGCGAGTTCGCCGCCAATGCCCGTCGCGGCGTTCAGCGACGACATCACTTCGTTGAGCGCGTCGGTCAGGTCGCGCATGGAACTGGTAATGTTATCCGAGGGATTGCTGAAGCTGATCGTCGTGGGCGATCCGGAGTTCGTGCCGGTAAGCTGAAGTTTCAGGCCGGGCACCGGATCGTTGATCGTGTTCGAGGCGGACGTGTAGTTCAGTCCGTCGATGCTGTAGGCCGCATCCTGAGCGTTGGCCATCAGCGTTCCCGAACCCGAAGAGGGTGTCCAGGCAAGGTTGGACAGGCCGGGATCGGCCACGTCTTCCGCAGCCTCGAGAACGAAACCGTTCGCCGCGCCTTCGGGGCCCTTGAGAACGAGCTGGGCGCCGCTGGCGGTGTTGGCGATATAGGCGGTGACGCCCGCGCCGGAGGAATTGATGGAACTGGCGACATCGGCCAGCGTGTCGCCGGTGTTCACCGTGATATCGACGGCGGCATGGCCGGTGTCTTCGGTGAAGGTCGTGCCCGAAACGGTGCCGAAGCGCAGCGTCAGCGTGCCCGCGCCGACGGTATCGGTCGAAGCCGAATAGGCCGTGCTGGCAAGCTGCTGGCCCTTGGCGATGTCCGTTACTTCAAGCGAAAAGGTGCCCTTGGGCTGGCTGGTGCCGGAAAGAGTCGCCGTTGCAACCGAGCTGTTGGCGATGCTGGGCGTCGCGGACAGGCTGCCCGAACGCACGAGCGTACCGAGCGACGTATCCAGCCCCAGAAGCATCGACTTGATGTCCGACGCCGACGAGATCTTGGTGTTGATCGTGTCCGTCTTGTCGTTGAGGCGCGCGGTTCGCGCCTCGAACTGCGCCTTGGCCAGATTGTTGGCCAGGGCCATCATGTCGATGCCGCTGCCCGCGCCAAGCATCGTCGCGATGGACGTCGTCTTCAGCGAGGAAGTGGAGCTTGTTGCGTCGGTAGCCATGGCTCTTAGGACGACTCCCCGCAAAGAACCTTAAGGGCGGATGCGTTAGGCGCGCGGAACATTGTCATCATGACGATCCTCACACGCTGGCCGGATCGAGCTGACCGTCTGCGTCGAAGCGCAGCGTGATCGGGACGGAGACCTTCGGTGCGGCCCGCTTCTCGCCGCGCTTGATGGCGAAGACGAAGGCCAGGATCGCGGCGACGGCAACATAATGCTCCTCGCGAATGACCTGATACTCGCGCGTGGTGTAATAGACCGAACGGGCGAGGGCCGGATATTCCAGCGTCGGCACTTCGTATTCGGCAGCGAGTTCGCGGATGGCCAGGGCCTTTTCGCCGCGGCCCTTGGCGACCACGATTGGCGCGCCGGCCTTTTCGGGGTCGTAGGCAAGCGCGACCGAGAAGTGCGTCGGGTTGGTGATGACGAACTGCGCTTCCTTCATCGCCGGGACCAGACCGCCCATGGCGATCTTGCGCTGGCGATCCTTGATCGCGGCCTTCTTCTCGGGGGCGCCTTCCTGCTCCTTGCTCTCGTCGCGCACTTCCTGAAGCGTCATCTTCAGGCGCTTGTTGCGGCGGAAGAGCTGCACGGGAAGGTCGATCAGCGCGATCAGGAACAGGCCTGCGGCCAGCCAGAAAAGCAGCGTGATGATGCCATGCCAGGCCCAGGAGAGCTGATCGAACAGATCGCCGCGACCCAGCCGCGCGAAAGTGGCGATACGCCCGCTGGCCCAGACCCAGGCAATCGTGCCGAGCAGGCCGATCTTGGCGAGGCCCTTGGCCATCTCGATCCAGCCGGTCGGACCGAACATGCGCTTGAGGCCCGAGGCGGGATTGATGCGCGAGCCCTTGGGCGCGAGGTTGCCCATGTTCCAGCGGCCTTCGCCGAAACCGAGCTGCGAGATGATCGAGCTGGCGATCACGGCGAAGCCGAGAATGGCGATTGGCGGCATGACGGCGAGCATCATGCCCATCATCATCTGGCCGGGCGCGAAATCGTCGAGCGTGGCGCGGTCCCAGGTAAAGCCGACGCGCAGCGTATGGGTCAGCAGGTCGAGCAGCCAGGGGCCGGCGACGAGAAACCAGACCGCACCGACGCCGACAGCCGCAGCCGTGGCCAGTTCGCGCGAGCGGACGACGTCGCCCTTTTTGGCGGCGTCGCGTTTGCGTTTGGCTGTTGGCTCAAAACTCTTTTCGCCGCTCTGCTCACTCATTTGCTCATGACCTCAGTGGTGGCGGTGATGGCATCGTTCGACAGGCGGACGACGAGATCGGTAAGGACCGGGGCGGAAAGAACGAGGGCGGCGATACCGGCGAGAACGCCGGCGGGCAGGCCCAGCGAGAACAGGTTGAGCGCGGGGGCCGAACGGCTCAGCACGCCGGTGACGAGCTGTACGACCAGCAGCACCAGGCTGACCGGCAGGGCAATGGTGACCGCGGTCATGAAGGTCTGCGAGGCGAAACCGGCGATCATCGCGAAGCGATCGGCGCCGAGCCAGGTGTGGCCCGGCGGGAAGACCGTGTAGCTGTCGACCAGCAGGCGGAACCACTGCAGGTGCGCGCCGAGCGCGAGGAAGATCAGCGTCAGCACGACCATGAAGTACTGGCCGAGCGCCGGCGACTGGGTGCCGGACGTGGGGTCGATCGCCATCGCCATGTTCATGCCCATGCCGCCGCCGATGACTTCGGCGGCCATGACGGGGGCGGCGAAGGAAAGCTGCAGGACGAAGCCGAGCGAAAGGCCGACGAGCACTTCGCCGGCGACAGAGAGCATGCCGGCCACGGAGAAGAGGGCATCGGGGGCCTGAACATCGGTCCAGGCGCAGATCATCACGGCAATGGCGCCGGCACCGACCACGCGGATCTGCGCGGGGATGGAAGCGGTGCCGAACAGCGGTGCGGCAACGAGGGCAGCGCCAATACGCGTCATGACAAACATCAAGCGCCAGAATTCGGCCTCGAGCGGGCCAAAGCCGAAGTCCAGATTGATCACGGCGCCACCTGCTCCGCCTGGCCGATGTTGGCGATCTCTACGAAGATCTCCTGCGTGAATTCACCCACCAGGGTAATCATCGAGCCGCCGAACAGCACCAGAATCAGGGCAATTGCCGCCAGCTTGGGCACGAAGGTCAGCGTCTGCTCGTTCACCGAGGTCGCGGCCTGGATGATGCCCACGGTCAGGCCCACCGCCAGCGCGGCCAGCAGGACCGGAGCGGCCACGAGCGCGGCCACCCACAGCATCTTGTCGGCAAGTGCGAGGAAGGGGGAGATATCGTCCATGGCGCCTTACCCGAAGCTCGAGGCCAGCGAGCCCATCAGCAGCGACCAGCCATCGACCATGACGAACAGCAGCAGCTTGAAGGGCAGCGAGACGATCATCGGGCTCATCATCATCATGCCCAGCGACATGAGGACCGAGGAAACGACGATGTCGATCACGAGGAACGGCAGGAACAGCATGAAACCGATCTGGAACGCGGTCTTGAGCTCGCTGGTGACGAAAGCCGGCAGCAGGATCGAGAACGGCACGTCGGCGCTCGTCTGGAACTTGGGGGCCTTGGCCATGTTGGCGAACATCATCAGATCGCGCTCGCGGGTCTGACGGATCATGAACTTGTGGAATTCCTTGCCGGCAGCGTCGATCGCCTGCTCGGCGTTGATCTGGTCGGCCGAGTAAGGAGTGATGGCATTGGCGTTCACGGCTTCGAGCGTCGGAGCCATGACGAACAGCGAGAGGAACAGCGACAGGCCGATCAGCACCTGGTTCGGCGGGGACTGCTGCAGACCGATCGCCTGACGCAGGATCGCCAGCACCACCAGAATGCGGGTGAAGCTGGTCATCATCAGGATGAGGCTGGGCAGGATCGTCAGCAGCCCCATGATGAGGAGGAGCTGCAGCGACAGGCTCATGCCGGGGCCGTCGGTACCACCGAGCGAGCCGAAGGCGCGGTCGAGCGCGCCGGGAATGGCGCTGCCGTCCGCAGCAGCCGGCGCCTGTACCTGCGCGTAGGCTACCGCAGGCAGGAGCAGGGCGGGCAGGGCCGCGATCAGAGCAAAAATGCGCTTCACGGGTTCATCCTCTCCACACCGGCGCGGGCGGGCGCTTCGGCCAGACGCGTGAGGCCCTGGCGCGAGACCGAGACGAGGATCTCGCGGCCATGGAACTCGATGACCGCCAGCTTCAGCGTCGGCGAGAGCATGGTGGTCTCGACGATCTGCACGGACTTGCTGCCGGCACCGACGCCGGCCTTGTCCTGCATCTTCTTCGCCAGCTTGAGCGCGCCCCATGCCAGCAGGCCGATCATCGGCAGCAGGACAATGAGCTTGAGGATGTACCAGAGCATGGAAGGATCAGCCCTCGAGAGCGCCGTCGTCGCCTTCGGGCAGAGCCACAGGCGATTCTTCCGGAGCGGTTTCGTCCACGCCGACCATCTCGACGATACGCAGGCCGAAGCGGCCGTTGTGCGAGACGACTTCGCCCTTGGCGATCGGCTTGCCGTTGACGAGTACGTCGAGCAGTTCGTCGGTCATGCGGTCGAGCACGACGAGGCTTTCGGGGCCGAGCGCGAGGACTTCCTTCAGCTTCATCTGGGTGCGGCCCAGTTCGACCGAGAGGCGGACGTCGACGTCGCGGAGGAAATCGAGGCCACGGGGATGCATGGTCATGGTTTGGCTCTTTCCGTGTATCAGAATGCTTGGAGGATCTGGACCGCGACGCGGTCCTCGACTTCACCGATCGTGCCGGTGGCGATGGTGCGCCCGTCGACCTGCAAGGGTACCGAACGGGCAACGGCGACCGGCAGGACATCGCCGGGCTTGAGAGACGAGAGGCGCGAGAAACCGATGGTCATGTCGACCAGCACGGCCGTGACCGGCACCGGCATCGAACCGAACGGCTCGGCGGCCGGGTTCGGGGCGGCCTGCGGATCGCGGCGCTTCACCGGGTGGCGCGGCACCGCGATCACGGCAGCCAGCGTTGCCTGCGGGAACGCGATCGAGAACGACCAGGGTTCGAAGCCGGGCTCTTCCACTTCGAGCGAGAGCTGCAGCAGGTCTTCACGCTTGTCGAAGGGGTTGAGGTAGCGCAGGCTGGTGTCGCGGCGGAGCGGACGCACATTGTGTTCCTCTTCGCCGCCGAAGACCGTGGTCAGGGCGCCGGCAATCGCCTTTTCCAGACGCGCCAGCAGCAGTTCGGCCGAAAGCGGGAAGGCATCGGGCAGGGGATCGGGCACGATGCCGCGGCCGCCGAAGGCGCGATCGATCAGGCACAGTACCGGAGCGGCCTCGAACGTGGCGAGCATCGGACGGCCTTCAGGTCCCACCGCCATCAGCGTGTGCGAGGCCAGGTTTTCGATGTCCGCCTGGATCGAGGCGAGGTTGCAGTCCATCGGCATGCCGATGCGTACGACCGGCGGCTCGCCGCCCGAGAACCGGGCCAGATGGCCGGGCAGCACGCGGGCCAGCTTTTCGCCGAGCAGCGAGAGCGCCGGGACCAGCTCGTCGATCGACGGGCCGGTGCCGAGCAGGTCGGCACAGTGCTTCGCCTTGGGGCTGGATTGTGCGGAGGACAGGGTCATGAAAGGTCAGCCGTGCCGGATCACTGGATGATGAAGGTGCGGAAGTAGACAGCGTCGACGCCGCCGAAGCCTTCCTTCTCGATCAACGTCTTGTTGATCGCGTCGGTCATGCGCTTCTGCAGCTTTTCCTTGCCCGTGATCGTATAGACATCGTCTTCGGGCGTGTCGGCGAGGATCTGCAGAAGCTTGGAGCGGATCGCCAGTTCATGCTTCTTGAGCCAGATCAGCACGCGGCCGTCGCGGCGGGTGGAGCAGGCGAGGCCGACCTGGATCAGGGCGGCGGAGTCCTTGAGGTTGGAAGTGAAGTCGTCGCTGAAGGTGAAGTAGGCCGTGCGATATTCGTCGCCGCCGATGCCCTCGACTTCCATGAGGGCTCCCCCTTCGCCTTCCTTGTCGTCGGTCTTGGGCATGTACGGATCTTCCTCGCCCTTGCGGACGAGCTTGGGACCGCGTTCCACGGGCTCTGCCGCGTGGCCGCCGCCGATGACGCCGGTCGCGACCAGGCCGAAGACACCGCCGCCGCCGATGACGAGCATGCCCACGGCGACGAGGATGAGCATCAGCTTGCCCTTGCCGCCTTTTTCGTTGCCGTCCTTGGCTTTCTTGTCACTCATCTGGAATTACCCCCTGGTATGCGTGCGATCAGGCGTAGATGCCGCTGCCGCCACGAGCCGTGTCGCGAGACGGGCGCGCTGCGGATGCATCCTGATCGTGCGGGAAGGCTGCCGATGCCTGACCGCGGTTCATGGACTGGCCGGCCTGATCGGCGCGGGCCTGCTGGTTCTGACTGGATCCCTGACCCATGCCGGCACCGGCGCCGTTGGCGGCCGAATGCTGCTGGGCCGAGGAACCCTGGTTGTTGTTCTGCTGCTGCTGTTGCTGCGACTGTGCCGCAGTGTCGCTCTGGCCCTGATTGTGGGCGGCCTGCGAAGCCTGGGCTGCGGCGTGGACGGCTCCGGTGAAGTTCGGATCGCTGTTGGCCATGGTCACGGACAGGCCGTTGTTCTCATGCTTGAACTGCAGCGAGATCTTGCCGAACTCGGCATGCGAGATGGCCGTACGCACGAGCTGCGGGTTGGCTGCTTCGCGCGCCTCGTTGAGGCGCGAAACGAGCGTCGAGAAGTCCTGTGGACCTTCGGCGGCCTGCAGCGGCTTGGCGAGATTGATCGATGCTTCGGCGGTGGGCGTCGTCTGCGTGTGCAGGTGCTGTCCGACCATCGTGATCGGCGCGGTGTTTGCAGCAACCGAAGCCGGCTGCGGCGTGGCAGCGGCCGTGCCGGTGTCCGGCTTGGCTTCCGCCTTGGCTTCCGCCTTGGCGTTCGAGGCGGCGGCTGCGTCTGCGCGACCGGCGGCCTTTGCCTTCGGCGTACGCTCGTCGGTAGTAGGGACCTGCATGGCCTTGAGCGGCAGGGCCGTTTCAGACTGTGCCTCGGCGGACAGAACCTGTGCCGGCTGGACCTGAGCAGACTGAGCCTGTGGCGCGCGCGTTGCCAGCTGGGCCGCCGTGGTCGCCGGAGCCTTGGCGGCCTTGCCCTGCTCGCCCGCCGGTAAAGGCGAACCGTCTTCGGCCACGACTTCGATGGTACCGAGCGTGACGGCGGGTGCGGTCTTGGTCGCCGCGGCAAGCTGTGCCTTTGTGCCTTCGGTGGCGGGGACAGTGGCGGGTGCCTTGCCGGTCTGGGCTTCGGGCAGCGCCTTGGCGACGAGAGCCTGCTCGGCCTGCGTGAGGCTCTGAACCTGACCGGCCAGCGACGGTGCAGCTTCGCTGGTCTTGGAAGCGGACTCCGCTGCCCGGTGCGTCTTCGCGGTCACGACATCGGCGCCGGGCAGCGGCAGGAAAGGAAGCGGCAGAGAGCCGGCCAGTGCGAGGCTTGCACCGGTCGGATCTTCGGTCGCTTCCGAGGGAGAGCTATCGGTATCGGCGTCGGAACCGGTCTTGGCGGCAGCCTTGCCGGAAAGATCCGGCAAGATTTTGCCGGTTGCCTTGCCGGTGTTGCCGCCGGCAACGGGAAGCGTGATTGTCGCCATGGCATTTTCGAGCGTCGGCGCGGCTTCGCCTGCCGCCGCATCCGAAGCGCCGGCATTGCCGAGAATTGCCAGAAAACTGCCCGCTCCCGCGGTATTCGCGGAAGCCCCGTGCACTTTGCCAGCGGCCTGTGCAGGGCCGGAGGCGGGCATCGGTGCGGCGGACTGGATCATGCTTAACGGGTCCTTAGTTCTGAATTCACAGAACTCTATTCAAGACCCGTGCCAGATCCCTTTCTGCTACCCAAAACAGGCTGTTCGGAGGCTTTTGCGATCAGTCGGGCCTGCAGCTCGGCGCGCTCCTCGATGGCGGCGCGGCGGCGTTCGGCCTCGGCAAGTTCGCGTTGCTTGGCATCGGCGATGGACTGCGCGCGCAGGGCGTCGCCATCGGTGTTGCGGCTGATCGCCTGCAGGCCGGTCACGAACCGGCCGAGCTGGTGGAGCGCGGCACCGTCGCTGGCTTCGCGGCGGCTGGCATAGTCGGAGGCCATGCGGCGCGTCCGTTCGGACAAGGCGCGCAACTGCGTGAGCGTGCTTTCCGCCTGCGCGGCTTCGACCGCTGCCGTCTGCTTGGCGATGGCGCGGATCTTTTCCAGCCGTTTCAGGCGGTCGAGGCGCTTGCGCTCTTCCTTCATCGATCCGCCTCACGGCAGATGCTGGCGATGGACGGGCCCGGCATGGCTATCCCAGCAGGGCGTGCAATTGCGCGGCGCTGTCGGCCAGATCGATGGTCTCGCGGGCGCCCTGACACAGGAAGGCCGTGAGCAGATCGTGCATGGCGATCGCGCGGTCGAGCTGGTGGTCGGCGCCGGATCGGTAGGCGCCCATCAGCACGAGATCGCGGTTGGCTTCGTAACTGGCGATCAGCGCGCGGAATTCGCGTGCGAGATTCTGGTGATCGGGAGAAACGATATCGTTCATCACACGGCTGAGCGAAGCGGCAATGTCGACGGCCGGATACTGGCCGCGCTGCGCGAGGTCGCGTGAGAGCACGATGTGGCCATCGAGAATGGATCGTGCCGTGTCGACGACCGGGTCGTCCTGGTTATCGCCATCCGCGAGTACGGTGTAGAGGCCCGTCACCGAACCGCCCGTCGCAGCCGAATTGCCTGCGCGTTCGACCAGCTTGGTAATCGTCGCAAGCGCGCTCGGCGGATAGCCGCGTGCCGCGCCGGGTTCGCCCAGCAGCAGGCCGATTTCGCGCGCGGCGTGGGCGACGCGCGTAAGGCTGTCCATGATCAGCAGGACCTTCCTGCCCTGCGCGCGGAAGTGCTCGGCCATGGATGTTGCGAGCATGGCGCCGCGCAGGCGCAGGTTCGGCGCATGGTCTGCCGGGACGGCCACAACCACGGTCTTGTCCTTTTTCTCGGCGCTCATGTGCCGCTCGACGAAGTCCGAGACTTCGCGCGCGCGCTCGCCGATCAGGCCGACAATGACGACGTCGGCGCTGGCGCCGCGCGCGATCATGTCGATAAGGACGGACTTGCCGACACCGGAACCGGCCATCACGCCGATGCGCTGGCCGATGCCGAACGTGGTCAGCGCGTTGAGCGAACGCACGCCGGTATCGAAGGTCTCGCGCACCGGGCTGCGATCGAGCGCGGAAGTGCGCACGCCGCCGGCGGGCCATTCCATATGCGTATGGATCGCGGGACCACCGTCGATCGGCAGGCCTTCGCCATCGACAGCGCGGCCAAGGAAGGCCTCGCCCACCGGCAGCATGCCGGGGCGGCCTTCTGGACATACGCGCGCGCCGGGGCGCAGCATGATGGTGTCGCCCAGAAGCATCATCATCGTCTTGCCGTTACGGAAGCCGATGACCTCGGCGGATAGCGACAGGTCGCGGCCATGGGCGATGCGACACATCGCGCCGACCGGCACCGAAAGACCGCTCACTTCGAGCAGGCCGCCGTCGCAGGCCGAAACCCGGCCGAAGCGGCGCGGGGCGAGATCGACCTCGTCTTGTGCGAGGTCGGCAAGAATGGAGTCCCAGAGCTTCAGCACTGGTGCATCGCCTCGGCAATCGCGAGGCGCCAGGTCGCCGGGCCGTCCTCGACGCCGCCGTTCTGGCTTTCGATACGCACGGTGCCGCGTTCAAGCCGGGCATCGGGCTGCACGTGCCATTCTTCCGACAGACGCGAGGAGACCAGGGCGACGTCGTCAGGATGAAGCTGGATCACGCGATCGTCGTCGGCGCGCGAGAGCATCGAAACCGCCCGGTTGATGCGCCGGACCAGCCCGTCCTCGTCGATGGCGAGTGGAGCGATGGCAGCTTCGCACAGGGCGGCCACGGTTTCCCGCAGGCGCAGGCGCAGTTCTTCTTCCAGCGCGGAATCGAGGCGGGCGAACGACAGCTTCAGACCTTCGAACGCGGCAGCATCTTCGGCAGCCTTGGCGTGTGCTTCGGTGCTCGCTTGTTCGTAACCTGCCGCGAACCCTTCGGTATAGGCTTCGGCGATGGGGTCGGGTGCTTCCTCTGCGGGCTCCGGCGGCGTTTCTACAACGGGTTCGGGCTCCGGTTCGGGCGCGGGCAGTTCGCTGCCGAAACGCCGATCGGGCATGAACCCGCTCGGGCGCGAGAGCGCTTCGAAAAGACTGGCGCCGGGTTTGGAAATGGAAAACCCGAGATCAGACATAATCGTCGTCGCCCGATCCGAACACGATCGTGCCTTCGGCCGCCAGCTTGCGGGCGATGGCGACGATTTCCTTCTGCGCGGCAACCACGTCGGCCAGCTTGGTGCGGCCGCGGGCGGCGATTTCGTCCTTCACGCCGTCGGCAGCGCGGCTCGACATGGCGCGGAAGAAGAAGTTGCGCTCGTCCTCGCCGATGCCCTTGAGGGCGTCGATAAGCGTGTCGCTCGGCACGTCGCGCAGCAATGCGCCCATCGCCATCGGCTCGAGCACGAAGAGGTGCTCGAACTTGAACATCTCTTCCTCGATCTTCTTGGCGAGTGGTTTGTCGAGCTTGTTGAGCTCGCTCATGATCCGCTTTTCGGTCGCCTTGCCGGCGCCGTTGATGATGTCCGCCGCCTCGCGGGTACCGCCGATCTGCAGCGGACGCTGGCCGTGCGCCTCGGCGATGCGCTGGTTGAGCAGCTCTTCGAGCATTTCGAGGGCCGAAGGCGAAACCGGGCCCAGCGTGGCGATGCGATGAATGACGGCCGATTGCGATTCCGCCGGAAGCGAATGCAGCACTTCGGCGGCGACTTCGGGATCGAGCTGGACCAGCAGCACGGCGATGGCCTGCGGATGTTCGTCTTTCACCAGCGGCACCAGTGCCTCCGGCGTCAGCCAGCGCGCGAGTTCGAGCGTCGAGTTCTTCTGCGGCTCTTCCGGAAGGATGCGCCGCATCATGTTCTCGGTCTTCACTTCGCCGATGGCGCGGTTCATCATCGTGCGCACCTGGCCGACCCGGTCATGCGCAACGAGGCCGAGCTTTTCGGTCTTCTCGACGAAGCCGGCGATGGCCTTGGCAATCACTTCCGGGCTGATCTCGCCCAGAGCGCACATCTTTTCGCCGAGCATGCGCAGCTCTTCGGGTTCGAGTTCCGAGAGGATGCTGGCTGTCTGGTCCTCGCCCAGCAGCATCATCATGACGGCGGCGCTGTCCGCCGAACGCAGGGGTACGACTTCGGTCATCAGGCGGCTTCCTGCTTGGGCTCGTCCTCGGCGGGCGGCTCATTGAGCATCTGTCGCAGCGCGGCGACGGCGCTGGCGGGCTGTTCGGAGACAAGGCGCTGGGCCAGATCGAGCTGGCGGGTCAGCAGTTCGGCGCGGTTGATCTCGACATCGACGTCCCCGGCTTTCGGGTTGGGCAGGGCGCCGGCTATCGGGTTGCCGTCCGCATCGAGCGCGGGGACCTCGTTCGAGCCTTCGAGGGCGTCTTCGTCCTCGTCGTCATCGTCTTCGCCCTTGGCCTTCTTGTTCTTCTTGTCCTTCTTGGCTTTCTTTTCCTTCGCCGGCTTTTCGCCGCGCACGGCTTTCACCATCGGGCGCACGCCGAGCAGAAGGACCAGCAGCACGGCCATGACCGCCGCGCCGTTGCGCACGAGCATGGCGAACCAGGACGTTTCGTAGAACGCCACCGGCGTTACCGAAGTCGGCTCGAAGCTGCGGGTGACGACTTTGACCTGGTCGCCGCGCTGCGGGTTGGCGCCGACAGCCGCGCTGACGAGCGCTTCGAGGTCCTTGAGTTCTTCGGGCTTGGCACCCTTCATGGCATCGGCGCTGATGGCGACGGCGACCGAAAGGCGCTTCACCGAACCCGGGCCGCTGCTCGACACCGAGACCTCGCGGCCCAGTTCGTAGGTGCGGCTGGACGAGGATTCGCCACTGGTCGGCGGCGTGGCGGGAGGCGTCGCGGGCTGGGTGCCCTGCGGCGCGCCGGGCGCGGCCTGCGTGTTGGTCGGCGGCGTGTTGGCCAGCACACCGGGAACGCCGGTGGCAGCCTGCGAGCCACCCGTGCTCTGCGACTGCTGTTCGGTCTCCGAACGGACGACGCCGTCCTTGTCGTAGCTCTCGCGGGCCGAGGTGACCTCATCCATGTTGAGCTCGACCTGGATTTCCGAGGTGAAGTTGCCTTCGCCCAGAACCGGACGCAGCAGTTGCGTGACCTGCTCGCGCAGCTTGCTTTCCATGCGGGCCTGCATGTCGAGCCGGTCGGAGTCCATGCTGCCGGCCTCGGACAGAAGGCGGCCGTGCTGATTGACCACGCGCACCGAGTCGGGCGAGAGGCCCGGCACCGAGCCGGCGACAAGATTGACGATGGCCGAAACCTGGCTCTCGCTGAGCTGGCGGCCGGTCTTCATGCGAACCATGACCGAGGCGGTGGGCGCGACGTTCTCGCGCACGAATACCGACTTTTCGCCCTCGGCAAGGTGGACGCGGACCGAAGCCACACCGTCGATCTCGCCGATGGTGAGCTGGAGGTCGTGCTCGCGGGCGGAGCGCAGACGTTCGCCTTCCAGCGTACGGCTGGCGCCCATGGGCAGCTTGTCGAGTACTTCGTCGCCGCTTTCGGGCGTGGCTAGGGTGCCGTTCGAAGCCACCAGCATGCGCGCTTTATAATAGTCGCTCTCGGCGACGGTCAGCGCACCGGTGGTGTTGTCGATATCATAATCGATAGCCGCCGAATCGAGCGCCGCCGCCACACCGGCGCGGTCGCTGTCGTCGAGCTGGGAATAGAGTGTACGCTGCGGGTCGGGCGACATGGCGCTCCAGGCCAGCAGGGCGCCACCGATCGCCGACATGCCGATGAAGGCGGGCAGCATCTTCTTCACGGCGGGCTGCGCGGTAAACGCGGACAGGCGCGTGAGAACGCTGCCGCCGTCCGGATCGGTGAACGGGGCAAACATCGAGGTCGGCGCGGGAAGGGCAGATCCCGGCGCGCCGTCCGGTGTAGCGGGTACGAGATCGGACATGGTCTATCAGACCCCCATTCTCATGATGTCCTGATAAGCGGACAGCAGTTTGTTGCGAACCTGCAAGGTCGCTTCGAAAGCGACGCCGGCTTCCTGGCGAGCGAGCATGACCTTGGCGACATCGGTAACTTCGCCGCGCTGGTATGCGTCGGTAATGTCGGCAGCCTTGTTCTGGACCGAATTCACGCCGTCGAGTGCATCCTTCAGCGTGTCGGCGAATCCCTGCGCCGGACCTTGCGTTTCGGCTGGGCCATTGGTGGCCGCAGTTGCATCAGCGCCCTGCGTGGAGTGCAGGTTCTTGAGCAGATCGTTCCGCTGAATGATCTGCTGGCGCATCTGCATGATCTGCTGGATGCCACCGGCGCCACCGCCGATGCCTGAGACGCTGCTCATCGCCGGCCACCGACCGCGGTGCGGCTGATCTCGATGCCGGCCTCACGCAGCGAGGCGAGACGATAGCGCAGCGTGCGCTCAGAAATGCCCAGCTCGCGGGCAGCGCGGCCACGGTTGCCGCCGCAAGCCTCGAGCGTTTCCATGATGGCGCGGGCTTCGGAGATCTGCACGACGCTGGAAAGCCGGCGCGGGGTCTCTGCGGCCAGAGCCTCCATGCTCGTCGGTGCCGGAGCGGAGACGAGACGGGCCGGGCTGTCGAACACGATGTGTTCGGGCGTGATCGATTCGCTGCCGTGGGCCAGAAGCAGGGCGCGGCGCATCACGTTTTCCAGTTCGCGCACATTGCCCGGCCACTGGTGCAGCTTGAGCATGGCCAGCGCACCTTCGCTCAGAACCGGGACGCGGGCCTGGTCCGGCGCGTGGCGCAGGGCCATCGCGAAAGCGAGCGGCGCGATGTCATCCGGACGCTCGCGCAGCGGGCGCAGCGTGAGCGGGAAGACATTGAGGCGATAGTAAAGGTCGGCGCGGAAGCGGCCTTCGGCAACTTCGGCCGGCAGATCACGGTTAGCGCAAGCGATTACCCGCACGTTAACCTTGATCGGGTGAGTCGCACCGATGGGAACGACTTCCTGTTCCTGCAGCGCGCGCAGCAGCTTGGCCTGCAGCTGCAGCGGCATTTCGGCGATTTCGTCGAGCAGCAGGGTGCCGCCGTCGGCAGCGCGCATGAAGCCTTCGCTGGCCTGGGTCGCGCCGGTGAAGGCGCCCTTCTGGTGGCCGAACAGCATGGCTTCGAGCATGGCTTCGGGCATTGCCGCGCAGTTGACGGCGATGAAGGGGCCGTCCTTGCGGTCGCTGCGGGCATGGATGAAGCGGCTGAGCACTTCCTTGCCGGTGCCGGTCGGGCCGTTGATCAGGACGGGAATGTCGCTGGCGGCGAGACGTTCTGCGAGTGCGAAGATCGAGAGGCTCTCGGCATCCGCGGCAATTGGGTCTTCCGGGCCGGCCATGGCGGCGAGCAGCATGCCGAGCGAGGCTTCGCTGAGCGGATCGCCATATGTCATACCGATCTGGTCGGCGCCGGTGCGGCCGAATGCAGGGACGTGGTCCCGCGTCAGGCTGATGGTGCGCGCACCCGAACGAAGCGGAGTGGCGTCTGCCAAATCGCGCACGTCGATGGCGCTGCAGTCGAACAGCGAGGCAGCGATTGCCCCTGCGCGGTTGACCAGCGACCCATGCTGGCGCGCAAATTTATCGTTAAGAGCCAGAGCGGCCATGTCTCGATTTCCCCCGTGGAATTAACCAGTTCCGAGGGTGCTTATCGGCCCCTAACGGCCAAGAGATTGGAAATTTAAGGCCTCGTATTAACACCTATTTTTGCCGTTACGCGGCAACGCTCTGCAGGGCTTCCGGCAAACATCCGGCAAGAAAGCGGCTTAAATTTGCCGGTCCGTTGCCGGTCTATGCACTGGCAGCCGTGCCGGATGGGCCGGCCAGGTTGCCCGGACTTCGGGACACCTAACGGGAGCTTTTACATGTCAGTTATCAATACCAACATCAGCGCTATTAAGGCGATGAATGCGTCGACCTCGGCCAGCAAGATGCAGAGCACGGTCATGGAGCGTCTCTCCACCGGCAAGCGCATCAACGGTTCCAAGGACGATGCCGCCGGCCTCGCCATTGCCACCTCGATGACTTCGTCGATCAAGGGCATGAGCCAGGGCATCCGTAACGCGAACGACGGTATCTCGCTCGCTCAGACCGCTGACGGCGCGATGTCGGAAGTTACCAACATGCTGCAGCGTGTTCGTGAGCTTTCGGTTCAGTCGTCCTCGGGCACCTACCAGGACTCCGACCGCGCTGCGATGCAGTCGGAAGTTACCGCTCTGACCGAACAGATCGGCGACGTGCTGTCGCAGACCGAGTTCAACGGCAACGCGCTGTTCTCGACGACTTCGGGTACAGACGTCACCTTCGACATCCAGACCGGTGCGAACTCGGGCGAAAGCATCACGCTGACCTCGACCGCGATCGACGGCACCAACATCTCGGCTTCGGCTCTCGACGTGTCGACGGCAACTGCCGCTTCGACCACGATCGACAACGTCGACCTGGCGCTGGCAGACGTTAACTCCACCCGCGCTTCGCTGGGTGCAGGCCAGAACCGTCTCGAATCGGCCATCAACACGCTGACCAACAACGTGACGAACCTCTCCGACGCGCGTTCGCGTATCGAAGACGCCGACTACTCGAGCGAAACGACGCAGATGGCAAAGGCCCAGATCCTGTCGCAGGCTTCGACCGCGATGCTGGCCCAGGCCAACCAGAGCCAGCAGA
Source organism: uncultured Novosphingobium sp. (assembly GCA_965140495.1). Taxonomy (GTDB): domain Bacteria; phylum Pseudomonadota; class Alphaproteobacteria; order Sphingomonadales; family Sphingomonadaceae; genus Novosphingobium. The sequence goes on from OZ223239.1 coordinate 908,506, forward strand.
GCGTGCTGTCGCTGTTGCGTTAATAGAATACAGCCTAACCAGCCTGCCCTAACCAAGCAGGTTCTCGGGCCCGGTGGGTTTCCCCAGACCGCCGGGCCCCTTTTGGCGTTTGCCGCCGGCAGAAAGCTGCCGCCGATTCGCTATTCGGCGATGTTCATCACGTAAGTGCGTCGCGCGAATCGCCAGCGGCCGTCCTGTTTGACCAGCTCGTCGTCGTAGCGGGCGGAAAATTTGCGCACCGTTCCCTCGATGCGGGCGATTTCGCGCACGTGGCAACGGGCCGTTGCCGCATTGCCGTTAACCCGGATCGCGCCGGGCATCGCGAAGAACGCCATTGCATCCATCGATGTAAAAAGCTGGTCCCAGCGCTCGGAAAGCGCGGCCTTGCCGGTCACGTCGCCAGTGGCCGTGCTCCACACGCAATCGTCGGTCCAGCAATCCAGCCACTGCTGCTTGTCCATGCGCGAGGACGCATCGGCATAGCTTTCCATCAGTTCGCGGATGGCCATGCGATCATGGGCATGGCCGGTGAAATGCCCGCCGGGCGGATCGGGCCGGACTTCGCGCCGCAATGTATAGGTCCGGTCGACGAACCACCACCGTCCGCCGCGCCTTTCGAGCATATCCTCGTATCGCCCGACCAGTTCCCAGGTCGAGCCGTCGGGATAGAGCAGGCTTTCGGTCTGATAGAGCCGCGCGGTCGCCTCATCCCCCTCGATCTCGAGCGCGCCTAGCCGGAGGTCGATGGTCACGTCGACGACATCGGCCATGATTTCGTCGAACGTGGTGCCGATCGCGGCAATGCCTGCGACGTCGAAGTAGGGTGAACGCCAGCGCGCATCGTCGGCGTAAGCGGCCAGCCAGGCTTCGCGGTCGATTCGCGCCGCGCCGTCGGCATAGCCTTCATAGAGTTCGCGGATCGCAAGGCGGTCGGACTCGGGGCCGGTGAAAGGCACCGGCTCAGTCCACGACCAGCGCGTCGAATTCGCCGATGGTCTGCGTATAGGCACGATGCGCGAACTTCCATTCGCCCCCCACCTTGCGCAAGCTGTCTGCATAGTGGCCGCAGAGCTTGAAGTGGCTGCCGTTCTTCATCAGCACGACTTCGCGGGCGTAGGAGCGGACCGTGGCCGTGTCGCCGGTAACCTCCATCGCGCCGATCTCGCCGAGAAAGGCTACGGTTTCCCAGTCTTTCCAGAGGCCGTCCCAGGTCTGCAGCAGGGCCTCGTGCCCGGCGGCGTCGAACAGGTGGCTGGTCCAGCGGCCGTCCTCGGTGAAGCAGGATACCCACTGCTCGCGGTCGCCGCGCCAGCTTGAATCGCCATAGGTCCCGTACAATTCGCGGATGGCGAGACGATCCTCGACCGGGCCGGTGAATGCCATGTGCGCTCTCCCTTGTGTTTGCCGCATGGTGCTTCGGCATGCGGCGACGGGCAAGCGCGGCCTGATCGCTGCCGCGATGCGCCGGTTTGGGAGATGGTGGAATCAGAAGCGGGACCGTCGCCGGTCCCGCTTCGTATTCAGATCTGCCGGGTCTTGGGTTGAGCCCCAATCGAGCCCTAATCGAGCAGCGTAATCGAGATGCGGCGGTTGCGCGGGTCCTGCGGATCGGAGGGGATCAGCAGTTCGCGGTCGGCGACGCCTTCGATCCGCTTGAAGCGATCCTCGGAAATGCCGTCGCGCAGCAGTTCCTGGCGGGTCGATTCGGCGCGGCCGGCGGAAAGCGACCAGTTGTTGCCGTAGGTACCCGGCTTGTAAGGCAGGGCATCGGTGTGGCCGCGGATCGTCAGCTGGCCCTGATCCGGCCCGACGGCATCGGCGATCACGCCGATCAGTTCGGAAGCCTCGGGGGTCAGCACCGTCGTACCGAGACGGAACATCGAGAAGTCGGCATCGTCGACAAGGTCGATCCGCACACCCAGCGTCGTATCCACCAGCCGCACTTGCTTGGCGAGCTGGCGCAGACGCGCGGTCGTCTGGAGTTTCTGCTTGATGGCTTCCTTGGCGCGCATGGTGCGCTTGACCTTCGAGCCGCCTTCCTTCGCACCACCGGTGGCGTCACGCGGGATGGTCAGCGTCTTGGTGCCGGTCTGGCCGGCGCGGTGCGGATAGTCGTCCGCGTCGGTCAGCGACGAACCGCCCAGCAGGCCGGCGCCGGAGCCGGCGGAGAGTTCCTTGTTCTTGACCAGAGTCGGCGTGAAGTAGTCGGCGATGCCCTTGCGCTGCTTCTCGGTCGTGGCGCCGAGAATCCAGAGCAAAAGGAAGAACGCCATCATGGCGGTCACGAAGTCGGCATAGGCCACCTTCCACGCACCGCCGTGATGTCCGCCTTCGACAACCGTGATCTTCTTGACGATGATCGGTTTGGGCGGCTCGTTCTTGCCCTTCTTGGCAGCCATCTTAACGGCCCCTCATCGCGTCGAGCAGTTCGGACAGGCCGGGGCGGAATGCGTGGCCGAGGCCCGAGCGGGCCGATTCGACGACCAGCGGCTGGGGCCAGCCGTGCAGCGAGGCGATAACCACCTGCTTGACGGCGTGGAAGATCTGCTCGTCCTGTTCGTTCACCTGCTTGAGGCGGCCGGCCATGGGCGCAACGATACCGTAGGCGAGCAACACGCCCATGAAGGTACCGACGAGCGCCGAGCCGATCATCGCACCAAGGACCGAAGGCGGCTCGTCGATCGAGCCCATGGTCTTAACCACGCCCAGAACGGCCGCGACGATACCCAGAGCGGGAAGCGAGTCGGCCAGGTTCTGCAGTGCGTGCTGCGGTTCGTGTAGCTCGTGGAAGTGCGTCTTCATCGCATTGTCCATGACGTCTTCGACCGCGTGAACTTCGAGCGTGCCCGAGGACACGACGATCAGCGTCAGGGTGTCGCAGATCAGGTGGACCAGCGGTTCGTTGGCGAGAATGCGCGGAAATTCGGCGAAGAGCGACGAGGTCTTGGGATCGTTGACGTGGCTTTCCAGCGCGACCGGGCCTTCCGAGCGCAGGATGCGCATCAGGCGCGAGGTCAGGATGATCGCGTCGATGTGGTCCTGCTTGTTGTGCTTGGGGCCCTTGAACACGCGCGCGAAGCCGGCGCCGAGCGCCTTGAGTTCGTGCATCGAGTTGCCGGTGACGATAGCGCCGACCGCGGCGCCGCCGATGATCAGCATTTCGTGCGGAATGGCGTGCATGACGGGGCCGAGCGCGCCACCGGTGAGGGCGAAGCCGCCGAACACCATCACCAGCAGGATGATCACCCCGACTATTGCAAACATGGTTAACTACCCCCGTCAAAAAACAACCCGGCCCTGCCGATGGGCCGGGGTCGTCTTGTTATCTCAGATTGTTGAACAGGCTCAGATTGGACAGCTTGCTGAAACTGGCCTGGCTGGCTTCCAGCACAGTCAGCGTCTGCTGAAGCTGCGCCACGGTCGATGCGATATCGGTGCCGCCCAGATCCGCTTCCTCGGTGGAGCGCAGTTCGGACAGATTGGTGCGTCGCTCGCTCACGACATCGAGCCAGGCGAGGCGCGTACCGACCACGGTGTGCGAGGTCGTCAGCGTATCGAGGCCGGTCTTGAGCGAGGCCAGGGCATCGTTGGCGGCTCCGGTCGGATCGGAGGACCCGCCAGCCAGTGCGGCGGCGAGCGTCTTGATCGTCGCCATCACATCGGTGTCGTTGCCGTTGGCATCGGTGAAATTGAAGATCTGCTTGCCCGTCATCGAACGCGTGACGCTCTGACCGTCGCCGATCGGCAGATCGACAGAGCTGTCGCTGCCGATGTACGAGGCGTTGCCGCTGGCATCGAGTTCGTAGGCGTTGCCGGTGTTGTTGCCGCCGAACAGGGCGTGACCGGTCGAGTCGCGCGAATTGGCGAGCGTGTAGAGATCGTCGTGGATCTGCTCGAGTTCCGTTGCGATGCCGACGCGCTGTTCGTCGGTCAGCGTGGTGCTAGCCGCCTGGGTGGCCAGTTCCTGCGCGCGCATGATCGTGTTCGACATGTTCGACATCGCCGCGTCGGCCAGCGACAGGTCGGCGTTGGCACGGTTGGCGTTGGTCTCGTCGATGGTCGAAAGCGATTCGAGGCGCGCGAGCGTGCGCATGCGCGAGGCGGCGACCGGATCGTCCGAGGAACGCGCCAGCTTCTGTCCGCTGCCGAGCTGGGTCTGCAGCGATTCCGCCTGCGCGCGCAGGTCCTTCATGTTCGCGCGGGCCCGTTCATAGAAGGCGCTGGTACTGGTCGAGACGATCGCCATGGTCGGTCTACCTGATGGAAAGGATGGAATCGAAGATGTCCGAAGCCACCTGCATCACCCGGCCGGATGCCTGGAATGCCTGCTGAAAACGGACGAGATTGACGGCTTCGTGGTCGAGATCGACGCCGGCTTGCGTCTGCAGCGCGATCTTGGCGGTGCTGGCCACGGATGTAAGGGCGTCGCGGGTAACCGAACGACCGGCAACCGCGCTGGAAATGTCGAACAGCAGCGAGTTCATCGAACCGGCCGGATCGGCGGTTGTCAGCGCGGTCTGCAAGGCGCTGAGGTTCGAGGAGTCGCGGCTGTTGGCGGCGCTGCCGGCCGGGGCCGTCGCAAGCGCGCTCGAACTGGTGGCGGTCATCGCAATGTCTGCTGCGCTCGTCCCCGAGAACAGCGGCTGTCCCGCATTGCCCTGAAGGTCGACGCCGTTGGCCTGCGCCGTGTTGACGACATCGATGACGTTGGCGGCGATCTGATCGAGCTTGCCGCGGGTCGTCGACAATTCCGAAAGGGCCTGGTTCTTGCCGGCAAGCGCGCCGGAAGACAGCGTCACCGCAGTGCCATCGACTGCGAAGGACAGCGAACCGTCGGCGGCAGGGCTCATGGAAAAGGTTGCCGCCGTGCCACCGGTCACGAGGGCCGGGCCCGAGGCATTGCCGAGCTTGACCGAGACCACGCCGTTGGTGCCGAAGCTGGTCGAGATGCCGACTTTGTCGCTGAGCTGCTGCAGCAGCGAGTCGCGGCGGTCGAGCAGGGTGGTCTGATCGCTCGATGCATCCGAAGCGCGGGTCAGGCGAAGATTGACCTTGGCCAGTTCGCTGGAAATCAGGTTGATGTTGTCGACGCCGTCCTGCGCTTCGAACTGCAGGCCGTCGCGAACGGCATCGAGGCTGGACGAGGCCACGTTGAACGTCTCGGCCAGGTTACGGCCCTGTTCCATCACCGAAGCGCGCAGGCTGGTGTCGGTCGGGTCGGAAAGCAGCTGCTGCAGCGCACCTTCGAAATTGACAATCGATTCGTAGGCGCCGGTCTGCTCGACCGCGCTTTCGATGTTTTCCAGCCCGTTTACCTCGGCATCCGCGCGGGCCGCGTCGGCACCGGTGCGGCGGACTTCGGACTGGCGGAACGAGTCGGCGTTGCGCACGACGCCGGTAACCCGAACGCCTGCGAGGTTGATCGATGTGGGCGAGGAGCCGACCGAATTCGCCGCGAGTTCGGCGACGTTCACGCTGCGACGGACATACCCTTCCGACGATGCGTTGGAGATGTTGTTCGCGGTAACGTCCAGCGCCGCCTTGGCGGCACGGGCGCCTGAGCTGGCGATCGAGAGAAGGTCGGCGGCCATGGCTTACGCGCCTCCTGCCGTGGGCTTGGCGTCGGTTGCCTGCCCGCCCGCAGCCGGTTGGCTGCTTTCGGTGGGCAGGAAGCGCGCCATCTGCGCCTCGATGATGGTGGCAAAGCCGAGCGCGCCCGTCTGCGCGGTCACGTCGGAGAAGTGCTCGTCCTGCATCTGGTTGAAGGTGTCGAGCGCCTGGCTGCTGAACAGCTTGTCGCCGCCGAAGTCGCTCTTGCGCGCGGCGGACAGCATCTGGCGCATGAACAGCGCCTCGAACTGCTTGGCAACGGCCGAGAGCTTTTCGCGGTCGGTGGCGGTGGGGGCCGTGGTTAGCCCCGCAACGGAAGAAGCGATCGTGCTCATATCACCACCATCTCCGCCTTGAGGGCTCCAGCCTGCTTGAGCGCCTCGAGAATGGCGACAAGGTCTGAAGGAGTTACTCCCAGCATATTAAGGGCATCGACGACCTTCGAGAGCGAGGCACCGCCCTTGAACATGGCGACAGCGCGCTTCTCTTCATCGGCCGACAGGGTGGAGTCCTGCTCGACCGCGGTCTGGCCGCGGCTGAACGGAGCGGGCTGGACGACCGTCGGGTCCTCGTCGACGCGCACGGTCAGCTTGCCGTGGCTGATCGCGGCGGGCGAGAGGCGCACGGCCGAGTTGATCACCACGGTACCGGTGCGGCTGTTGACGATGACGCGCGCGGCGGTTTCAGCCGGTTCGACCTCGATCATCTCGATCGCGGCCATCACGCTGGCGCGGGTGTTGGGATCGAGCGGCAGGTGCAGTGCCAGGGTCACACCGTCCTCGACCGAGGCGGTGCCCGGCAGGCGGCGGTTGACCGCGTCGCGCACGCGCGCGGCGGTAAGGAAGTCGGCGTCGAACAGGTTCCAGCGCAGGACCGGGTTGTTGTCGAAGCCGGTGGCGACCGCGCGTTCCACGCTCGCACCATCTGCGATGCGGCCGACGGTCGGAATGTTGACGGTGAGGTTGGAGCCGTCCTTGCCCGAAATGCCGAGACCGCCCACGGCAAGATTGCCCTGGGCCATCGCGTAGATCTGGCCGTCCGCGCCGTAGAGCGGGGTTAGGATCAGCGCGCCGCCACGCAGCGACTTGGCCTTGCCGATCGTCGAGACGGTGACGTCGATGCGCTGGCCCGGCTTGGCGAAGGCGGGAAGATCGGCGGTGACCATGACGGCCGCGGCGTTCTTCAGGCCCGGCGCAACGCCGGCGGGCAGGTTCAGGCCCATGCGGCCCGAGACGCCCTTCATCGCCTGCGTCAGGTATTCGAGGTTGTCGTCGCCCGTGCCCGGCAGACCGACGACGATACCGTAGCCGGTGAGCTGGTTTGAGCGAACGCCCTGGAACTGGCCCAGGTCGCGGACGCGCTCGGCCATGGCGGCTCCGGGAAGGAGCATCGCGACGGCGGCGAGGGAGAGGAGAATGCGGCGGATCATGTCGGTCACCATCAGAACGGCGAGATCAGGTTGAAGAAGCGGCCGAGCCAGCCTTGCTTGCTCGAGCGCATCAGGGCTCCCTTGCCGCTGTATTCGATGCGGGCATCGGCAACGCGGGGCGAGGGAATGGTGTTTTCCTGATCGATGTCGGCCAGGCGAATGATGCCGGAGAACCGGACCCATTCATCGCCCTGGCTGAGCTTCATCTGCTTTTCCCCTCTGACGAGCGCGGTGCCGTTGGGACGAACCTCCGCAATGGTGACGGAAAGCGTCGAGGCGAGCGTGCTCGTCTGGGCGGCATTTCCCCCTCCATTGAACGACGAATTCGAGCTGGCTTTAAGCGCGTCGGGGTTCAGGAAGGACAGCGGGCCGGCGGTCGGCGGCAGGATCGAGGCACCGCCGCTCTTGCCGTTCTTCGAGTTGACCGACTTGGCAGCGGTGGTGTTTTCGATCAGCAGGATCGTGACCGGATCGCCGACGCGCGCGGCGCGGGTGCCGGTGTAGAGCGGGGCATAGCCGGTCGAGACGTTGAAGATCCCGCCGGTCGCAGCCTGCGGCTGGACGGGCTGGGCGACCGGAAGCGTCGGTTCGAACCCGGAAGGCTTGTCCTTCTTGCGCGCGAGCGCGGGGGTGGCCGATGCGCCCAGTACGCTCACGGCGAGCAGTCCGGCGACGAAGGGGGTGAACGTGCGGGTCATGGTCATCACAGCGTCTGGTTGGCGTTCTTGAGCATTTCGTCGACCGCCGAGATCATCTTCGAGTTGATCTCGTAGGCGCGCTGGGTCTCGATCATGTCGACCAGTTCCTCGACGATATTGACGTTCGATCCTTCGAGCATCCCCTGCTTGATGTGGCCGCGGCCCTGTTCGCCGGCGATGCCGAGCTGGGCGGGGCCGCTGGCTCCGGTTTCCAGCATGAAGTTGTCCGAAGCGGCCTGAAGGGCTGCGGGATTGGTGAAAGTGGCGACGGAAAGCTGGCCGAGCTGCGAAGGATCAGCCTGTCCGGCAAGCTGCGCCGAAACGGTGCCGTCCTCGGAAATGGTAACCGAGGTGGCGCCTTCGGGAATGGAGATCGGCGGCTGTACGATATAGCCCTGCGCGGTGACCAGCTGGCCTTCCGAGGAGCGCGTGAAGTTGCCGGCGCGGGTGTAGCCGAGTTGGCCGCCGGGCAGCGACACCTGGAAATAGCCGTCGCCGTCGAGGGCAACGTCGAGCGAATTGCCGGTCGACTGCAGCGAACCCTGCGTCTCCATGCGCGTGGTCGACTGGACGCCGACGCCGGTGCCGAGGTTGAGCCCGGTGGCGTAAGTGGTTTCGTTCGAGGACTGGGCACCGGCAACGCGGGCGTCCTGATAGGCGAGCGTCGCGAAGTTGGCGCGGTCGCGCTTGAAGGCGGTGGTCGAGACGTTGGCGAGGTTATTCGCGATCACGCGCATCCGCGTGTCCTGGGCCTCGAGCCCGGTGCGGGCGACCTGGAGTGCTGAACTTGGCATGGTCTAGAATCTTCCTCAGCTGTTGAGGCGCATGAGGCGGGCGCCGGCTTCATCGAGCTGGCTGGCCGTCTGCACGAGCTTGGTGCGCATATCGAAAAGGCGCTGGGCCGAGATCATCTCGACCAGCACTTCGGAGGCGTTGACGTTGGAGTGTTCGAGCGCGCCGGGGATGACCCGGGCGTTCTCGTCGACGGGCAGGACGCCGCCGCCCTGAACGCGGAACTGACCGGCCAGATCCTTGGCGATCTGGGTGCCGGTGGTGCTGACCAACTTGAGCCGGTCGATGGCCTGCGGCGGCAGGTCACGCGCATTGGGATCGGTCAGCAGGACGTTGCCGTCGGGCGCGATCGTCACTTTCGATCCGGGCGGTACGGTGATCGGGCCGTTGTTGCCGATGACCGGCAGGCCTTCGCCATTCTGCAGCACGCCGGTCACGGTGACCGAGAGGTCGCCGCGCCGGGTGTAGCTTTCCTGGCCGTCGGGAGCCTGGACCGCCAGCATGGCATCGCCTTGCAGGGCGATGTCGAGCGGGTTGCCGGTCTGGGCCACTTCGCCGTCCTTCATGGAAGCGCCGGAGACTTCGGTGCTGGTCATCGCGCGCACGTTCAGTTGCGGGCCTTCCAGCGTCATCGGCGTTGCCTGCAGAATCTCGGCCTTGAAGCCGATGGTCTGGGCGTTGGCCATGTTGCTGGCGATGACGCGCTCGCGGTTGAGCGAGGCGTTCATGCCCGAAACGGCGGTGTAGATCAGACGGTCCATCGGTCAGCCCCCAGCTTTATTCCGATCAGCTGCGCAGGTTCATGATCGCCTGCGAAATCTGGGTCGCAGTATCGATCGCCTTGGAATTGGCCTGGAAGTTGCGCTGCGCGGTGATCAGCGAGACGAGTTCTTCGGCGATGTCCACGTTCGAACGCTCCAGCGCGCCCGAAAGCAGGCTGCCGTAGCTGTTCGAGCCGGGCTGGCCGTAGGTGGCGGTGCCCGAAAGGCCGGTCGCGGCCCAGGTCGCGTTGCCGAGCTGCTTGAGGCCGGTCGGGGCGATGAAGTTGGCGAGCGAAACGATGCCGAGCGTGTCGTTGGTGCCGTCGGCGTAAGTCGCGACGACTTCGCCGGCCTCGCTGACGGTCACGCCGGCGAATTCGGCACCGGCGGCATTGGTTGCCGGGATCTGCACCGACTGCAGGGTGGTGCTGGCGATCGCGCCGGTGGCATCGACCGGGTAGGCCTGCAGCTGCGCGCCCTGTGCGTTCTTGATGAAGCCGTTACCGTCGACCGAGAACGCACCGTTGCGGGTGTACTGCGTGTCGCCCGAGAGCGGCGAGACGACGGTGAAGAAGCCTTCGCCGTTGATCGCGATGTCCAGCGCATTGCCGGTCTGCTCGAGCGCGCCGATCGAGAAGTCCTGCGTGATCGCGGCCACGCTGGAGCCCACGCCGGTGGTGGTGGCCGGGTTCGACATGATCGAGCTGGCGACGATATCCGCGAAGGCAGTGTTGCTCTTCTTGAAGCCGCCGGTCTCGGCATTGGCTATGTTGTTCGAAATGACGTTGAGGTCGGTCTGAGCGTTCTTCAGGCCGCTGAGCGAGGTGTAGAAAGACATCTTGCGTTACTCCTGCGAAAGGGGATCAGGCTGCGGCCTGGGTGTCGGTGGATGCGGTGCCGGCGGCTTCGTTCGCGGCCATCCGCTCGGTAAGCGCGGTGACGGCTTCCTGCGTGGCGGTCTGCGTCGAAACGACGTCGTCGAGCTTCGCGGAAATGCTCTTGAGCGTGTCGGACATCTCGGTGGTGCCGGCCAGCGACGAGAACTGGGCCATCTGGGCCAGCATCTCGGTCTGGTCGGTCGGGTTGAGCGGGTCCTGCTGCTTCATCTGAGTCATCATCAGCTTGAGGAAGTCGCCCTGGTTGAGGTCTCCCAGCGAAGTCTTCGATTGCGACGAGGCTGAGGTCGTCGAGCCGGTAGAAGTTACGGAATTGACGGTCATTTCATCCTCATCGTGTCGAGCATGAGCTGCTTGGCGGTGGAGAGCGCTTCGACCATGTTCTGGTACTGGCGCGAGGCTTCGAGCATCTCGACCATCTCCGCGTTCTCATCGACGGGAGCGACCCAGACGTCGCCATTGGCATCGGCGAGCGGGTGGTCGGGATTGTGCTGGCGCACGGCGGAGGCGTTTTCACGCACGACGCCCTGCACATCGACCGAAGCCAGGCCGCTCGCGCGGTCGAGATCTTCGGAGAATACGGCGCGGATCGGTTTGTAGGCCTCTTCCTCGCTGCCCGACACGGTGCCGGCATTGGCGAGGTTCGACGCGGCGGCGTTCATGCGCACGAGCTGTGCGGACATGCCGCGCTGCGCGAGGCTGAACAGGGTCATGGGCTGACCAGCCATAATCAGTCTCCCTTCAGGGCCCGGGTTACGGTGTCGACGCGCCCGCGAATGAACTCGAGCGTGGCGGCGTAGCCCACGGCGTTTTCGGAGAAGGCGAGCTGCTCGTTCTGCAGCTCCACGGTGTTGCCATCGAGCGAGGGCATCACCGGCACGCGGTAGAGCGTCGCCTTGTTGATGGCGGAAGACACGTCGGAGCCGCCTTCAGCCGCCTGCAGTGCAGCGCTGAAGTCGATGTCCTTCGCCTTGTATCCGGGCGTACCGGCATTGGCGATGTTGGAGGCGAGCACCCCCATGCGCTGCGAACGCAGCTGCAGTGCCGTGCCATTGATACCAAACAGATCGGGCATGTCTTTCGCGTCCCAATAATTGCCTGCCCGTTTATTAAGCAAAGGGCGTGCCAGTTTGCGGATCGACGCGTTTCTGCGGGGTTCGGCGGGGGCGGGAAGAGGGTGGACTGCAGGGGCGGCAAGAGTTTGCCGGGTGGCGGCAATTGTTCGCCTGAAAAGCCTTCAAATGCTGCGCGGCCTGCCGTTCTGGTGTGTGAAGGAGACACTGCGCAGATGCAGCCGGAAAATCTGTTCGACGCCACCAGCGCCCTGATCGTGGTCGGCGGGACGTGCCTTGCGACCGTCCTGCGATGCGGTCTGACCGACACGCGCGCCGCACTCGCGGCGCTGTCGCGACTGGGCCGGAAGGATTTCGACGCCGCGCGCGTCCGGTCCGAGCTTGCCGTGCAGGTGCGCGGCATGCAGCGCGACGGGGTGCTGCGGGCTCAGCCGCCCACGCTGGGGGATGCCGAGTTCGACGAGGCGACCGACGCGCTCATCGGAACCCGCTCGGTCTCCGCGCTGCACAAGTCGCATACGGCGCACAAGCGCCGGCGCAACCATCTCTCCATGCGCGCCGTACGCACGCTCAACCAGGCGGCGGACCTCGCGCCTGTGTTCGGTCTTGCCGGTACGCTCGTCTCGCTCAGCCAGTTGCCCTCGGGTGCCGGTTCTGGCGGGAGTTTTACCGCGGCGATCTCGATGGCCGTGCTGACCACCCTCTATGGTCTCCTGCTCGGCAATCTTGTCTTCGCGCCGCTCGCGCGCGGGGTCGCGCGGCGCGCGGCCGACGAGGAGCGCGACCGCCAGAGCGTGCTCGACTGGCTTGAAAAGCAGGTCGTCGAGGCTCTGCCCGAGAACCCGGGAGGCACGGTGGTAAGGCACCGTGCAGTGGCCGGCGGACGCGGCAGATGAGCGTTCGCGTCGGGCAGAGTTGGCAGACTTCGCTGGCCGACCTGTCCCTGATCCTGTTCATGACCACGGCCGCGGCTGTCAGCCGCCAGCCCGACGCGCCGCCGACTGCCAAGGCGTCGGCAGCACCGTCGGCCCGGACCGAGCCGCTTTCGGTCTACGTGGCCGCCCCGGATGCGCCGCCGCTTTCGCTATGGTTGCACCAGCAGGCCGAGGATCCCCGTCAGCAGCTCACCATCACCGCGCGCTACGGCCGCGACGCGGATGCGCGTGCGCAGGCGAAGGCGCTTTCCGACGCCACAAGGTTGCTCGCGCAGGCGGGCGCTGAAGGGCGCGAGGCCCGTATCGTCGTGGAGCCGGGCGAAGGCCCCACCCGCGCGGTACTGGCTTATGATTCCCCCGCCAGCGAGGATGCCCCCGCTAGCGACGGTACCGAATAAGGCGGCCTGACGGGAAAGATGGCATGAGGTTTGCATTGGAAATGGCAAATTCCAATCGACGGGAACCATGTCATGACCCCCAGTCTAGTCCTCTTTGCTGCCGCAGCAGTCTCTGGAGCTTATGCCGACCTCGACGCGATCGATCGCCAGGTTGCGGCTTTCACCGGAGCGCCGATCGGCGCAGTCGGCGGAGCGCTTACGCCGGTAGACCGGCGCCTGCGGCTCCAGCCGTGCCACACCGGCGTTGCCCTTTCCTGGCGTACGGCCCAGCAGCAGAGTGTGGTTGTACAGTGCGGAGACGCCAATGGCTGGCGCCTTTTCGTACCCGTACGGCGTGCTGCGCCCGTGGCGGCAGCGGCGCCCGCGCCCGATGTGGTGAAGCGCGGTGACTCCGTTGCGATCGCGATTACCGGTGACGGTTTTACCGTTTCTCAACCGGGAGAAGCCATGGAGGCAGGAGCGGTCGGCGACTGGATTCGCGTACGACCCGCGGCAGCCGGAAACAGCCGCTCGGACCCCATGCGGGCCCGCATCGAGCGTCCCGGTCTGGTCACGCTGCCGATGCCCTGAGGCGGCAAGATTTTTCTTGTCGGACCGGCAATTGGCAGATTTTTGCCGCCCCTATTAAAAAATCTCACGCCGCACCGTTCTTGAGTACAGGAACTTTAAGGAGCGGCATCATGCCACCTATCGAAGTGGGACCTGCACGCGCCATCAGCGCGATCGAAGCAAGGTTGGCCCGCGCGGCGGGCGGTGAAGCGTTGCCCGGTGCAAACGGGGCAGCGGCGAACCGCAGCAGCGAAAAGACCGGCAGTGGTCTGGCCAGCACGAGCGTGGAAACTTCCGCGGCACTCGACCCGGGCTCGCCCCCGATCGACGGCGAACGCGTGAAGATGATCCGTAAGGCTGTCGAGGAAGGGAAGTACCCTGTGACGCCCGCGAAGATTGCAGACGCCATCATTGCAGCCGGTGTGCTGCTGAGGAGCCCGAAGTCATGAGCAGCCTCCACCTTCGCGATACCTTGCGGCAGATGCTTGCCGTCCTGGAGGAAGAGCGGCAGGCGCTTGCCGGATTGGACCTCGACGCGATCGTCGGTGCGACCAACGACAAGAACCGCCTGTGCGGAACGCTCGATTCTTCCGAGGATGCGGAACTCGACGAAGAGTGCCGCGGCATGCTCGAGACGGCGCGCCGTCTGAACGAGGTAAACCGGCAGGTTCGCAACATTATCGCGGCCAACGTGTCCCGGCGTCTCGACGCCCTGACCGGCGGTCCGCAGCTCTACAAGGCGGGCGGGACCTATTCCCTCGCCGCCAGCCGCGCCTGATAGAAAGGCGTTTGGCACGCTCTTTGCTTAAACAGTTCCCGGTAACTTTTGTGCCGGGAGCCGGAATTGAGCGAAGCACAAGTCAGTATGGGGATTGGCGGCGCCGCTGCGCCCGGGGGGACGCAGTCGCGCGCCGCCATCGCCCGTGCGTCCCAAGCAACCGGAGTCGACTTCAACTACCTGCTCGCGCAGGCGAAGCTGGAATCGAGCCTGGATCCCAATGCCCGCGCTACGACCTCTAGCGCGGCGGGACTCTATCAGTTCACCAAGAGCACCTGGGCCGAGACCCTGGAGCGCCATGGCGCGAACCATGGCATGAGCTGGGTCAACGATGCGATCCGCGGAGGACGCATCTCCGACGCCGGTACACGCGCGCAGGTCATGGGCCTGCGTTACAACGCCGATCTCTCGGCAATGATGGCCGCCGAACTCGCCAACGACAACCGCGCCGAACTGACCGCGCAGCTGGGCCGCGAGCCCGATGCCGCCGAACTCTACATGGCGCACTTCCTCGGCAGTGCCGGCGCCAGCAAATTCCTTTCCGCACTGGCTTCCGATCCGTCGCAGAGCGCGGCGTCGATCCTGCCCAAGGCAGCCGCGGCCAACCGTTCCATCTTCTATTCGGGCGGGAGCCCGCGCAGCGTCGGTTCGGTCATGGACCTGATGCGCGGCAAGGTCGCCAACGCCATGGAAGGCGGCGACCCGTCGCTCTGGGCCAGCGCCGCGTCCGCGCAGGGCGTCTCCGCTCCCCAACCCGCACAGCAAAACAACGCGCAGGCCAACGGCTGGCAACCGCCGATGGGCCCGATCGCGCGCGAGTTCCATGCCGGTCTCGGCTCTGCGCCGCAGGCTCCGCAGGTCTCGACGCGCTCGATGGCCGAGACGCTGCGCGGCACCTTCGGTGCTTCTTCTTCCGCCGCGCCCGCACAGGTGCGTGACGCCTACGCCAAGCTCGCGAGATTCAACCTGTGAACCTGTTCAAACGCATAAACGACCCCGGCGCGATGGCGCTGCCGGCCGGCATCCTGATCCTCATCGTCCTGATGATCGTGCCGGTTCCGGCCTTCATTCTCGACGTCTCGTTCGTCATGAACATCGCGCTGTCCGTCGCGGTGCTGATGGCGGCGATGAACGCGGAGAAGCCGCTGGACTTCTCCTCGTTCCCGTCGGTGCTGCTCTTTGCGACCTTGCTGCGTCTTGCGCTCAACGTCGCCTCGACCCGCGTCGTGCTGGTGCATGGCCATGAAGGCGGCGAAGCGGCCGGCAAGGTCATCGAATCCTTCGGCGAGTTCCTGATCGGCGGCAACTTCGCCGTCGGCATCTTCGTCTTCCTGATCCTGGTGATCATCAACCTGGTCGTCGTCACCAAGGGTGCGGGGCGCGTGTCCGAAGTGTCCGCGCGCTTCACCCTCGACGCCTTGCCCGGCAAGCAGATGGCGATCGACGCCGACCTTGCCGCCGGCCTGATGACTGCAGACGAAGCCAAGGCCCGCCGCCGCGAGGTCTCGACCGAAGCCGACTTCTACGGTTCGATGGACGGTTCGTCCAAGTTCGTGAAGGGCGACGCGATTGCCGCCCTGCTGATCCTGGGCGTGAACATCATTGCCGGCTTCTGCCTCGGCATGATCAGCCACCAGATGTCGGCGGGCGATGCCGCGCAGACTTACATCACGCTCGCCATCGGCGACGCGCTGGTCGCGCAGGTTCCCTCGCTGCTGCTCTCGATCGCAGCCGCCGTCATCGTCACCCGCGTTTCCGATAGCCGCGACCTTGCCGGGCAGATCGGCGGCCAGTTTGCCGCCCCCGGCACCTGGTTGCCGGTTGCCGTCGTGCTGGGTGCCATCGGCATGATCCCGGCGATGCCGCAGACCATCTTCCTGCCCGCTGCCGGTCTGGCTTTCTGGTTATGGAACGTACTGCGTAAGCGCGCTGCCCTGGCCGCCGTCCCGGTGGTCGAGCCCGAGCCCGAAGTCGATCCTTCGAGGATCGTGCTGGAAGACGTCTCCGACCACACGCTCGTCACCATCGAGCTGGGTTACGGCCTCGTGCAGCTGGTCGACGAACGGCGTGGTTCGCCGCTCGTCACCCGCGTGACTGGTGTGCGCAAGCAGCTGAGCCAGAGTTTCGGCTTCATCGTGCCGCAGTTCCGGGTGCGCGATGCGCTGGACATGCCGCCTTACGATTATCGTATCGTGCTGGGCGGCGTGAATCTGGGCGGTGCGATGATCCGTCCCGAAAAGGTGCTCGCCATCGATACCGGCGAAGTGCGACAGGGCCACAGCCTGCGCGGCGAGGCCACGCAGGACCCCAGCTTCGGCTGCCCCGCGATCTGGATCGACACCGCCGCGCGCGATCAGGCGACGGCGGAAGGCTTCCTCACCGTCGATCCCGGCACGGTCGTTGCCACGCACCTCAACCAGCTTCTGGTCGAACGGCCGCAGGACATGCTCGGTCCCGATCAGGTCAAGGATCTGCTGGAATCGCTCAAGGATACGGCTTCCGGCCTTATCGAGACGATCCACCCGCAGCCGCTTTCGCTTGCCGCAGTCACCCGCCTGCTGCGCGCGCTGCTGGAAGATCACATCCCGATCTCGCACCCGCTGCCGATCCTCGCGAGCCTCTCGCGCGCCGTGCAGCAGACGGTGGATCACGACCGCCTCGTCGAACTGGTCCGCGCAGACCTTGGCGCGCTGATCGTCGGCCGCATCTGTCCGCCGCACGAGCGCCTGCCGGTTGTCACGCTCGATGCCGGTCTCGAAGGCTCGATCGTTCAGGGCATGCAGGACCCGGTTACCGGCCAGCCGGTGATCGAACCCGATCTCGCCCGCATGATTGGCGAAACCATCGCCGCGCTGGCCGAAGCGCGCGGGCCGGGAGCCATCCCGCTCACGCTGGTTGTCCAGCCGCGGGCGCGCCGGGCCCTGGCTGCGCTGCTGCGCATGCGCGCGCCCTCGTGCCTCGTCATCTCGATCGCGGAACTGCCCGCAACGCAGCCGATCGAGGTCGTCGATGTCGTCGGAGCGCCGCCGCCGGTCAACCAGAACCCGGGCCTTCCGAACCCCGATTCACACGCAAATTACACCCACGAAGCTGAGAGCATGGCCGCATGAAACAAGACCAGCAGGCTTTCACGTCGCAGTCCGTAGCGCCGGTGACGTATGGGCCACCCACAGGTAAGGCGGGTCGCGTCGCCGGAGCCTATCAAGGCGATGTCGCCGACCGTGTCCGCCGGTTCCTGCCGATGGTCAGGCGTCTCGCCTGGCACGTCAACGGCACGGGACGGCCGGGCATAGAACTCGAGGATCTGATTCAGGCCGGGCTCGTGGCGCTCACCGAATGCGCGCAGAAGCATTCGGGGCCGACCGAGGACGGGTTTGCCGCCTATGCCAAGATGCGCGTGCGCGGGGCGATGGTCGATCTCATCCGCCGCAATGTGCCGATGTCGCGCGGGGCGACCGAACGGCGCCGGCAGATCACCGAGAAGGAAACCGAATTGCGCGCCCAGCTCGGCCGCGATCCGCATCCGGGCGAGCTGGCCGAGGCCATGGGCATAACCGAAGCCGACCTCGCCACCCTGCAGGACACCAGCCGACCGCTGCGCTTCGATTCCATCGACGAGGTCTATTCCGACCAGAACACCGCCTTTGCCGACGAGAATCCCGACAGTTTCTCGCTGCTCGCCGATGAGGAACTGCGCGGATCGGTGATCGAGGCGATCACCGACCTGCCCGACCGGCTCAAGATGGTGGTACAGCTCTACTTCGTGGAGGAACTGAACCTTTCCGAGATCGCCGAAGTGCTGCAGGTCTCGGTGCCGCGCGTCCACCAGCTCAAGGCCCAGGCGCTGAGCAAGCTGCGCGAGAGCCTGGAGGGGGTTGCGGAGATCTTGTGAGGGCAGGGTCTGTGCGGTAAAATTCCGCGTGGGTTCCCGTGGATTGAGCCAACAGAATGACAAAGAAGAAGGGCGACTTCGTACAAGTGGGACCATCCTTTATCCCGGAAACATTGACGGGATGGGGCTGCGGCTTCGCAATGGTTCTGACGACACTCGCTCTTGTCTTTGCCATCGGCGGCATTTGGACAGTCGCTGGCTGGAAGGGGCGAACCATAGCAGTCGTTGCCATGTTTCTCGCTTGCCTCGCGGTGATGATGAAAATTATGAAGAAGATGAGCAAGTAGGGCAGATAATCCGCCTTTGCCGACTTTCACCTCTGAAAGGCCTCCGCTAGACGCAGCCGACCGTTCAAGAGAAGGGCAGCTTTTCAAGATTCTAATCTGAAAGCGGCCTAGACGGCACCGCCGACATTGCGGACTTCGTGCGCGAGGAGCATTGTGGTTAAGAAAGCAGAATGCTGAATCTCAGCTCCGAGGCGCGTGTGAAAACGATCTATACTGATGGGCTCGGCATTTACCCTTGGATGATGCTTTTTGCATCTGGCGCAATGTTCTGGCGAGCCTACGATGGGTTCGTAGATGGCGACAGGAGTGGGCTTAGCTTGGGTTTTGGAAGTGGTTGTGTCTTCCTTGTCCTTGCCATCAAACGGTTCTGGGGCATTCGCAAGGCGAAGATGGAGGGGCGAGATCCAACCATTCTTCGGGTTGAGAGTGACGGCTAACCCCGGCCTTTCTATTGCTCAGCCGCTGGCCGACCATTCCAATACAGCGCCCTTGCAGTTCATCGACGACGCAGGGCTGTTCGTCGATTAGGCTTCGGTTCGCTTCCGGCAGTCTTTACCCCTATGCGATCCGCGGCGGGAGGTGCGCCTCTCGTCCTCATCGGGACTGTCCGGGAGCCTCACCACCATGATCAAGCACGGCAGATTGAAGCGTGCCGCCCTACTGGCCGCGCCGCTTCTCGCCTTCGCCACTGCAGCCCATCCGGCCATGGCCGCCGATCCGGCGCCGGCCAGCACGTCCGAAGCCTCGGTCCATGTGCCGATCGAGTATCACAAGCTGGAAAACGGCCTGAAGGTCGTGATCTCGCCCGACCATTCGGTGCCCACCACGACCATCGGCGTCTACTACGGGATCGGCTTCCGCCTCGAACCGAAGAACCGCACCGGCTTTGCCCACCTGTTCGAGCACATGATGTTCCAGGGCTCGGAAAACCTCGGCAAGGCGGAATTCATCGGTCTGGTCAACAAGAACGGCGGCGTGCTCAACGGCTCGACCCGGTTCGATTTCACCAACTACTTCGAAGTGGTGCCCAGCAACACGACCGAGACCTTCCTGTGGGCCGAGGCCGACCGGATGAAGGGCCTGGATATCACCCAGGACAACCTCACCAACCAGCAGGGCGTGGTGAAGAACGAGGTCAAGGTGAACGTCCTCAACCAGCCCTATGGCGGCTTTCCGTGGCTCGACCTGCCGCAGCTTGCCAACACCAACTGGTACAATGCGCATAACTTCTACGGCGATCTCAAGGAGATCGATGCCGCGACGCTGGAGGACGTGCAGACGTTCTTCGACCAGTACTATGCGCCGAACAATGCCGTTCTGGTGGTGGCCGGCGACGTCGATCCCGATCAGGTGATGGGCTGGGTGAAGCAGTACTTCGGGGCCATCCCCGCGGCTTCCGACATTCCGCGCCCCGACATTTCCGAACCGCGCCAGACCGAGCAGAAGCGCATCGACAAAGTCGATCCGCTTGCCCCGCAGCCGGCGCTGGCATGGGCTTATCACGTCCCCCCCAAGGGCACGCCCGAGGCTGCGGCCTTCCGCCTGATCGACCTCCTGCTGATTCAGGGCGGAGACAGCCGTCTGAACCGGGTGTTGGTCAACCAGAAGGGCTATTCCGACAGCGTGGACGGCGGCATCAACTGGCCGCTCGGCGATGCCTACGACTACAATGGTCCGATGCTGTGGTCGGGTATCCTGCTGCACAGCCCGGATGTGACCGACGACCAGATCCTTGCCGACATCGATGCGGTGGTGAAGGACCTGCAGACCAACCTCGTGGGTCCGGACGAAATGGCGCGCGCCAAGACAAAGGCGCTGTCGCGCCTCTACGACACCATTGGCAACGGCAACCGGGTGGGGCTGGTCAACATGCTCGCGACCTTCGCGCTGTTCGATGACGATCCGGGCCGGATCAACCGGCTGGAGCAGGAGATCGAAGCGGTGACCCCCGAACTCATCCGCAAGACTGCGAGGGAATACCTGCGGCCGACCAACCGCTCGATCATTGACCTGAAGCCCGGCAAGGCCGCGGCGCAGGACGGCCAGTAAGGGAGGCGAGACGATGAAGATGATCCTGACTTTCGCTGCCGCGACCGCCGCCATTGCGATCGGCGTGGCTTCCGTGCCCGGTGCGGTTGCCGCCAGGGAAGTGCCGCCTGCTCCCACCGAGCCGCGGCCTTTCACGCTGCCGCAGATGACTACCTACACGCTCGACAACGGCATGCAGGTCACGCTCATTCCCTATGGCAACGTGCCCAAGGTCACGCTGCTGGCGGCGGTGCGCACCGGCAATATCGATGACGGCGGCAATGTCTGGCTTGCCGATCTCACCGGCGCGCTGATGCAGAAGGGTGCGGGCGGCATGGACGCTTCGCAGATGGCCGAGGCGGCTGCGGGCATGGGCGGCGGGATCTCGCTGTCGACAGGCCTTAACGTGACCACGGCCGATATGGACGTGCTGAGCGAGGATGCGCCGCAGGCCATCGGTCTCGTCGCGCAACTGCTGCAGCATCCCGACCTCAAGGCGGAGGAGCTTGAGAAAGTCCGTGCCGACCTGCTGCGCAATCTGGCCGTGGCCAAGTCCACGCCGCAATCTATTGCCAGCGAGGCCTTTCAGGGCACGATCTATCCCGATCACCCCTATGGCCGCGTCTATCCGACGAACGAGCAGCTCGCCGGCTACACGCTCGATCAGGTGAAGGCGTTCCACGCGCAGAACTTCGGTGCGGCGCGCACGCATCTCTATGTTGTGGGTCAGTACGATGAAGCCGGTGTCCGCGAT
Organism: uncultured Novosphingobium sp.; assembly: GCA_965140495.1. Classification (GTDB taxonomy): domain Bacteria; phylum Pseudomonadota; class Alphaproteobacteria; order Sphingomonadales; family Sphingomonadaceae; genus Novosphingobium. The sequence continues at coordinate 929,386 of OZ223239.1, forward strand.
GCCGTGACCAAGGCGTTCGGCAGCTGGAAGTCCGGCGCGGCGCCCACGGCGATGCCGGCATCCGTCAACGCGGAGCCGAAAGTCGTGCTCATCGACAGGCCGGGTGCGCCGCAGTCGCAGGTGATGATCGGCCAGCGTGTCGACAAGCCGGGCGGCGACGTGGCGTTCAGGGCGATGAACACCCTGCTCGGCGGCTATTTCTCCTCGCGCATCACCCGCAACATCCGTGAGGACAAAGGCTACACCTATTCGCCGCACGGCGTGTTTTCCGACCGTGTCGAGGGTGCGCACTGGCTGGAGGAAGCGGCGGTGACGGCGGAGGCGACCGGGCCAGCGATCACCGAGATCTACAAGGAAGTGCGCCGCATGCAGGACGAGCCGCCGTCGGCGGGAGAAGTGCAGGGCATCAAGAACTACATGAACGGCACGTTCGTGATCGGCCTCGCCTCGCGCGGGGGCATGGCGAATTCGCTGGCGACCTACGACCTGCTGGGTCTCGGTGCAGACTACCTGAATTCCTACGTCGGCAAGGTCAGTGCCCTGACGGCGGTCGACTTCCAGAACGCGGCGAAGCAAGAGCTGCCAATCGACCGGATGAGCGTGGTCGTGGTGGGGCCGCTCGAAAGCGTGCGGCCGCAGCTTGAAAACGTTACGGAGATTGCCGGCGAACTGCCGGAATAAGCCTTGATGAGGTCGGGCCGTTCGCGGCCCGGCCCGTCAGCCCAGCTTGATCAGCAGCAGCGCTGCGAGCCCTGCCCAGAAGATCAGCGAAGAGACGACCGAGATTGCCAGTCCGAGCGCGACGTCGGGCGCGTCCTCCTGCGGAGCGTCCACAGGGGCCGGCACGGCCAGCCATTCGGGAATCACGTCCAGCGCACTACGACGGTCTTCGCTCTCCGAGCGATCGAAATTCATGGAAGGCAACATGCGGCAGCCCGCCTTTCTTATCCTTATGCCCGGCCGATCTGTTGCGACTCGCTTACCGGGACGACCCAGCCCCCTCATTGCGCTGCCGTGCAAACCATTGCAACGGCAGATTGCACCGTTTTGGTCAGGATCCCGCTTTGCCCGCCAGCAGGTTCGTCGTCAGCACTTGCGGCAGCTGCTGCACGGAGCCGTCCTTCGCGTACCACATGTAGAGCGGCACGCCCGCCGCACCCTGTGCGGTGAGGTAGCGGGTGATGTCCGGGTCGCGCCGCGTCCAGTCGCCGCGCAGAACCACGACGCCTGCCTTTTCGAACGCGGCCTTGGTTTCCGCGCGCTCGATGGCGACTTCTTCGTTGACCTTGCAGGTAAGGCACCAGTCGGCGGTCATGTAGACGAAGACCGGTTTTCCGTCCGCACGGGCCTCGGCTAGCGCCTTCTCGCTGAAGGGCTGTGTGTCCAGAATGGATTCGACGCTTGCCGACGATGGGGCCGGTGAGGGCAGAAGCAGTGCGCCCACGACAGCGACGGCGAGGGCTCCGAGCGCGTGGAGCGCGGCGCCTTGTCCCCGTCGCTGGCGGCGGCCTGCCCAGGCGAGCAGGTCGAGCACGAGGAAGGCGATCACGAAGACGAGGGCGGCAAAGCCCGCGCCGCCCACTTTCCAGACCAGCCATGCCAGCGCCAGCGCGGTAAGCCCCATGGGAATCGCCATCCAGCGGCGGAACTTCACCATCCAAGGGCCGGGTTTGGGAAGCCGCGTGCGCAGCGCCGGGACGAAGGCCACGGCAAGGAACGGTAGCGCGATGCCCAGACCCAATGTGGCAAACAGCGCTAGTGCCTGCGCGACCGGCAGCAGCAGCGCCGCGCCCATCGCCGAGGCCATGAACGGCCCGGTGCACGGCGTGGCGACGAATGCCGCGAGAAGGCCGGTGGCAAATGCACCCTGGGTATAGCTGCGCGGTGATCCGGAAGCGGCAAAGCCCGGCACGGTGAACTCGAACAGGCCGAGCAGATTGGCGGTGATGGCGCTCGCCAGCAGGAACAGCGCGACGACGACGAGCGGTTCCTGCAACTGGAAAGCCCAGCCGACCTGTTCGCCGCCTGCGCGCAGGACCAGCAGGATCGCGCCGAGGGCAAGGCAGGCGACCACGACGCCGGCAGTGTAGGCCAGTCCCTCGATCCGCGCATGCGCTTCGCTTTCCCCGGCACGCGCGAGGCTCAGCGCTTTGAGGCTGAGGATCGGAAACACGCATGGCATCACGTTGAGCAGCAGTCCGCCTGCCAGTGCCGCAAGCAGCAGCCAGGGCAGGGCGGGCAATTCGCGCGGCTTGCTGCCTGCGACAGGTTCGCCTCCCGTCGGAACCGTGCCGGGCTTCGCGGTGAAGGCAACGCCGTTGCCCACCTCGTCCAATTTGAGCACCCCGCTCAGGCGCTCGGCGCTGCGGGCTGCGAATTTGGCGCGCGGAATGGTGACCAGCAGGGTATCGCCCTTGCGCGTGAAGACTTGCGGCGCGGCGTAGTCGACGATCTTATCCTCGCGGATGAAGACATGCGGGGCGGCCAGCTCGACCGATGCTGGCAGCGGGATCGCCAGCCGCAGCGCCTTGCCCGATAGGGCCATCGTGGCCGGCGCATCGAGCGGCGCGGGAAGGCGCTGGCGCCATGTGTCGAATTGCGCCGCAAGGTCCGTATCCTGCGTGGTGCCTTGTGCCGGACCAACCGTGACTTCAGTCGCGAGCTCGGCGCTTTCGGGAACGCAGATCTGTTCGGTGCAGGCCAGCCACTGCGCACTCACCCTTACAGGCAGACGGCTTCCGGGCTTGGCGTCGGCAGGCAAGGTGAAGGGAAAGAGGACCGCGTAGCGCTTCTCGTAGACATGGTTCATCAACCCTTCGACAAGCAGGGTATGCGGCACCGGATAGTCCGGTTCGCCTGCTTTCGCGCCTTCTGGTAGCGTCCAGTCGAGTTGCATGCCGAGCCCGGCATCACCGGGGTTCTCCCAATATCCGTGCCAGCCCTTTTCGGGCGTCATGCGGATCGCCAGCGTAGTTTCCTCGCCCGGCGCTGCCGGCGGCCCGGCGATCAGATTGGCGGTGATGTGGTTGGGCGCGGCCGTGGCGGGGACGGAAAAAAGAACCATCGCCAGCAACTGACACATGAGTGCCACGAAGTGGCGGTAGCGGCGCGAGATCATGAGGCTTCCATGCGTTGGGTTGGCCTTGCGCTTGCGGCGCAATCCGGTCATCGACGCATCTGCCTCTGTTGCGCCGACATTTCAAGGAACCTCCCCCCGATGCGCCTTTCATTCAGCTCGCTGGCCCTGGCCACCGCTCTCCTTGTCAGCACACCGGCATTCGCCGAAGGCGCCGCTGCGCCTACCACCGGCGCCGCCGCGCCGGCAGAGGCGGCCAAGCCTGTCGAAGCGCCACAACTGATCCTCGCCATTTCGGTCGACCAGTTCTCCGCCGATCTCTTCGCACAGTACCGCGAGCACTTCTCCAAGGGCTTTGCCCGGCTGCTCGACGGGGCGGTCTTCCCCTCGGGCTATCAGTCGCATGCCGCGACCGAGACCTGTCCCGGGCACTCGACGCTGCTGACCGGCGTTCATCCCGCGCGCACCGGGATCATTGCCAATAACTGGTACATCCCGGGCATCGGCCGCAAGGACAAGAAGGTCTACTGCGTCGAGGACGAGACCAACCCCAGGAGCACGTCCAAGAAGCCGGTCGTGTCCTCCGATCATCTCAAGGCGCCGACGCTCGGTGACCTTATGAAGAAAGCCAATCCGGCGACGATCAATGCTGCCGTTTCCGCCAAGGACCGCGCGGCAGTGATGATGAGCGGGCACGACACCGATGCTGTCTACTGGTTCGACGACAAGGGCTTCACCACGTTCGAGGATCGCAAGATCACGCCGGCCGTCGAAGCAGAGAATGCCGCGCTCACGAAGCTGGTCGATGCTGGCGCAGGGGCGCTTCCGGTGCCCGGCTACTGCAGCGCAGCCGATCGCCCGATAAAGGTCGGCGACTTTACCGTAGGCACCTACCGCTTCCCGCTCACCGCAGGCGACTTCAAGGCCTATGCCAAGGGGCCGCGCCTCGACGCCGCAACGGGCGATCTGGCGATCCGCATGGTCGACGAACTCGGCATGGGTAAGGATGCCGTGCCCGATGTGCTCTCGGTCAGCTTCTCGCAGACCGACCGCATCGGCCATGCCTTCGGCCATGAGGGCGTGGAAATGTGCATCCAGCTTGCCCAACTCGATGCGACGCTCGGAAAGCTGTTCGACGCGCTCGATGCGCGCGGGATCGATTATGCCGTTGTGCTCACGGCCGACCATGGCGGTTTCGATGCGCCCGACCGGCTCGATCAGCAGGGCTATCCTACTGCGAAGTATATCAGCGAAACGCTCACCGGCGATGCACTGGCGGATGCCGTTTCCAAGGAAACCGGCATCGTCGCGCCGCAGGGCAAGCTGCTCTACGGCGGTGGCAGCTCGGGTGACATCTACCTCGCCGCCGGCCTCACCGACGATCAGCGCAAGACCGTGACCGACGCGCTGGTGGCATTGCTGAAGGCCAACCCCGAGGTGGACGCGGTCTATACCGCTGCCGAGCTGAAGTCCGTGCCGCTGCCGCATGGTAATCCGCAGGACTGGACGATGATCCAGCGCGTGCGCGCCTCCTTCGATCCGGAGCGCTCGGGCGACGTGCTGATGATGACCAAGCGCGGCATCGTCGGCATTGCGCATCCGGGGCCGGGCTACGTCGCCACGCACGGCAGCCCGTGGGACTATGACCGCCGCGTGCCGATCGTCTTCTGGCGCAAGGGCATGATGCACGAGGAGCAGCCGGCACCGGTAGAGACGGTCGATATCGCCCCGACTCTTGCTTCGCTGGTCGGTCTCGAGGAGCCGGCAGGCACTTGGGACGGAAGGTGTCTCGACATCGACGGCTCGGAGGCCGATACCTGCGCTCGATGAGCGACTCGGATACGACTGCGAAGCCTGCGGGGGAGACCCGCGACCTGATCATCCTGGGCGGCGGCCTCGTCGGCATGACGCTGGCGCTGGCGGCCGCCAAGGCCGGGATTACCAGCCATGTGATCGACCGGGCCGACCCGGCCGATCTCGTGGCCGAGGGCGCGGATGGCCGCGCTTCGGCGATCTCGACCGCGAGCTGGAATCTCTTCGACAATATCGGGCTTGGCGAAAGGCTCGCACCGCTTGGTTGCGCGATCGATTCCATCGCCGTCACCGACGGGATGAAGCCCGGCCGCGTCGACTTCACGCCCAAGCCCGAGGAGGGCTCGCTGGGAAAGATGTTCTTCAACCGCGACTTGCGCCTAGCGCTGTTCGATGCGGCGAAGGACGAACCCAACATCGCCTGGCATGTGAAGACCGAAGCGGTGCGCCGCGACCGCGGTCCGCACGGTGTCGAGGTCGAACTGACCGACGGGCGTGTGCTGCGTGCCTCGCTGCTGGTCGCGGCGGAAGGCCGCCAGTCGCCGACACGCGACGAGGCCGGATTCTCGATGGCGAAGTGGGACTACAAGCACCGCGCGATGGTCACCGCACTCTACCACTCCAAGCCGCACGACGGCACCGCGTGGGAAATCTTCTATCCGGCAGGCCCCTTCGCGCTGCTGCCGCTGCTCGACGATGAAGAGGGGCGCCATCGCAGCGCGCTCGTGTGGACCGTCGCGGAGAAGGATGCCGCCGGCGTCATCGCCATGAACGATGCGATGTTCGTGAACGAGGTCTCCGAGCGCATGCACGGCGTGCTCGGCAAGATCGAACTCGCGGCCCCGCGCATGAGCTATCCGCTGCGCTTCCACCATGCCGCCAAGGTCATCGACGAGCGCCTGGCGGTGATCGGCGATGCCGCGCATGGCATGCACCCGATTGCCGGGCAGGGCCTCAATCTCGGCCTGCGCGATGTGGGCGCGCTCGTCGAAGTGCTCACCGAAGGTATGCGCCTCGGGCTTGAGCCGGGCGACGCGCAACTGCTGGTGCGCTACGAGAAGTGGCGCAGCCTCGACAGCTTCATGGTCATGTCGGTGACCGACGGCCTTACCCGCCTGTTCGGCGTCCCCGGCAAGCTGCCGAGTGCCGTGCGCCGCTTCGGCATGGGCGCCGTCCAGCGCATGCCGACCCTCAAGCGCTTCTTCATGGACGAAGCGCGCGGGATGTCGGGCAAGCTGCCGGAACTGTTGCAGGGGTAGGTTCGTAACGTTGGATCGGCGGGACTCTGCATGGCAACTATCTGGGTTTTTTGGCCAGACGCGGACCTTCCGGATAGCCTACATTGCGAACGTGAGTGCCACATGACATGCCGGACTATGAACCGATTACTTCTGACCGTGGCGTTCATTGCTCTGTTGGAAGGTTCTGTTGTGGCTTCTGATAAAGATTGGACCTCCGAACTCTCCGCAATCGCCGACAAGTGCGGATTGCCACGCACCAATCTCAAATGGGTCGATGGTAATGTTAAGTGGCTCAACCCCGAGGACGCCTCTTACGAGGCCACCACTTGCGTGTTCGAAGAGTTGAAAACTCGTGGCATTCCTATGAAGCAAGGCTTCGTTTCTGATGGCAGCTAGCCCCGACTTAGCCGCCGCCCGCGTTAACTGACCAACGAATCGGTTGCGGACGATCTTTCAGGTGAAGAGCAGCATTTCAGCGCCGAAACAGCCATTCCGGACATCGCAAGCAGCAGACCCGATCGCGCCGCAGCGACGCATCTGCGGAACAATTTGATCGACGTCGAGTTGGCTTTGCAAAGGAGATAAGCCGATGAAGGCGTTGATTACGCTTATTGCTACAGTTCTTTTGCCGCCGCTTGGCGTCGCTCTCAAGCATGGCTTGGGCAAAACGTTCCTGATCAATCTGATCCTTACGATCATTCTGTATCTGCCGGGCCTGCTTCACGGCATATATGTAAATTACATGCGTTGAGGAGGCTGGCGGGAGTTGCCCCGCCGCCATGCCACGCGAGTGTGGCGGCGGCACGGGAGACGTTATGACCCTCGTCATTCCCGCGCAGGCGGGAATCCAGTCCCAACGATGCCACGACGAGGCCTTCCACCTGCAGGCCATATCTCAGCCTGGCTCACAACTGTAATGAAGCGTCTGACACCGCTGCCGCTATCAGATTGAAGCCTTGTAATCACTGGCTTCCCGCCTGCGCGGGAATGACGAAGTGAGGGCCTGTTGGTCCCAGATCAGTTCGCGGGCTGCGCAGCGGCGCTCGGCGTGGCGGTCGGTGTTGCCAGCGGGCTCGGCTGGTCGACCTTGTGTCCTTCGGCGTCGTTCAGCCGGCGGGGTTCGAGCATCGCCGTCGTCTCGAGAAGATCGAGCGCGCGCTGGACCTGTTGGTAGCGGCGGGCGTCGGCGATCCAGGTTTCGGCGGCATCGGCGCCGGGGACCCGCTCGATTTCCTTGATGGCATTGTCGATCCGCCGCGCGGTGAGCATCACCTTGGCCCGGTCGAGCCGGGCCGAGGGCGATACCAGCGCAGAGGAATCGCGGCGTACCGTGAACATGGAACCGACTTCGCTGCGGGCCCGCTCCCAGAGGCTCAGCGTGCTCGCCTCGCCCTTGCCGGTCAGTTCGGGCGACAGCGCTTCGAGCCGGGCGGAGAGTTCATCGATGGTGACCGGCTTCTTGCTGAAGGCGATGATCGTTTCCACTGCGCGCGGCTGGGCATTCATAAAGCGCAGCTTGAGCTGGTCGGCGACGTAGCTGAGCGGTTCGCCCCGGTCGATCATGCGGCGCGCGGCGAACGCGATAAGCAGTCCTTCGGCCCGCGCTGCATTGCCCGATGCGGCATCGGTCTGGAAATCGAGCCGGGAGATGCGGTCTTCAAGAAGCGCCAGCCTGCCCTCGACCGATCCGATTGCGGACATCTGCTCGGCGGGCGTTTTCGGCGCGGACTTCTCTGCCGTCTTGGGCGATGTGGACGGGTCTTCCACCGGTCCGTCGAGCGCGGCGGCAGAAGTCTGCTCTGCGTCGGGTGTGGGCAGCAGAGTCGACAGATAGCCGTTCGCACTGGCCCAGGCGACCAGCGCCGCACCGAGGATGAAAGCGATAAGAACAGCGAAAACCGTGATGCTGCGCGAACGCGGACGACCGGTCGATGATGATGCGGTGGAGGAGAAGTCCTGCATTTAGCCTTGTTCTGGCAGTTGTGATCCCGATTGGGTCTCTTCGCACATCTGAGCCGCCAAGGCCAGCAATGCGGCATCGCTGGGTTCCGAAGCGCTTTTGAGGGCGCTCCAGCCGGCACCCGCACGCGCCGCGACGCGCGGGCCGATAGCCGCCAGTTGCAGCCTTTCGCGGGCGATTCCGGCTGTGTCGCAAAGCACCGCGAAGTGCGCTGCCGCCTCCCCCGAATGGAGCAGGATCAGCGCCGGAGCCGCCAGTATGGCAGCGAGTTCGCCGGGCAGCGGCAGCGGGTCGCTGGCGTAGACTTCGCGTGTGGTAATCGTGACGCCTTCCGGAATTTCCAGCACGATCCGTTCGCGGCCTGCGAGGCGCAGGAGCCTGCGGTGCCCGGGGCGCAGCATGCCCAGCATCGGTTGCAGTCCTCCCTTGCCGGTTTCCACCACGTCGAGCCCGGCGTCGCGGGCTGCCTGCGCGGTCTTTTCTCCCACGGCATAGGCGGGGAGGCCGCGATAGAGGTTCAGCGCCTCGCCGCCGTGGCGCAAGGCATTGGCGCTGCCCAGCAAGAGCGCATCGACTTCTTCGCGCGGTACCGGCGTCCATGGCAGGGCCCGGACTTCGAACAGCGGGAAGGCCCTTGCGTCCAGCCCCATCGCACGCGCCTTGGCGACCGTTGCCGTGGCACCCGGTTCGGGCCGCAGGACGAGCACGGGCAGCGTCACGTCAGCCGCCGGCGCCCTCGAAATGCACGGTGATGGCTTCTGGCGCGCGGCCCAGCATGTCCTTGGCGAGCTGCGTGGGAACGGTGAGGTCATCCGTTGCGAACCGGGCTTCGCCGGCGATATGCTCGGCACCGTCGGGACTGAAGATCGCCGCGCGCATCAGCAGGCTGTCGCCATCGGGACGGGTGAGCACGGCGATGGGGCTGTGGCAGCTTCCGCCGAGCCCGGCGAGCAGCGCGCGTTCGGCCATGACCGTGGCGCGGCTCGGCGCATGATCGACAGCCGCGAGGAAGTCGCGCGTCCGGGTGTCGTCGGACCGGCATTCGATCAGGATTGCAGCCTGCCCCGGCGCGGGGAGCCATTCGTCCTCGTCGAGCGGATGGCCGGTGCCTGTCTCCCCCAGCCGCTGCAGACCGGCAGCGGCCAGGAAAGTCGCGTCGGCTTCACCCGCTGCCAGTTTCGCAAGGCGCGTCGCGACATTGCCGCGGAAAGTGACGACCTTGCAGTCGGGCCGGGCATGCAGAAGCTGCGCGGCGCGGCGCGGAGCGCTGGTGCCGACCACCGCGCCGGACGGCAGCGCGGCAATGCTTTCGGCGCCGATCAGCACGTCGCGCACGTCCGCGCGCTCCAGCACCGCAGCGATGGCGAAGCGGTCGGGGCGCAGCGTCTCGACGTCCTTGGCCGAATGCACCGCGAAATCGATCTCGCCGGCATCGAGCCAGGCATCGAGTTCCTTGGTCCATAGGGCCTTGCCGCCGATTTCGGCCAATGGCCGGTCCTGGATGCGATCGCCGCTGGCAGTGACGGCCACGATCTCTATATGCGCCGGATCGATTCCATGCGCCCTGGCCAGCCGGTCGCGCGTTTCCTCCGCCTGCGCCATGGCGAGAGGCGAGCGGCGGGTGCCGAGGCGGAAAGTCTGGTTCTGAGTATGTTGCGTATCCATGGGCGGCTTGTGCTACCCGTCAATGTCGTTCAGGGAAACCCGGGATGAGGATAGTTCTCGGCATAGAATCGTCGTGCGACGAGACGGCCGCCGCGCTCGTGACCAGCGAGCGCGTCATTCTCGCCCAGCGCATCGCCTCTCAGGACGAGGTACACCGCCCCTACGGGGGGGTCGTGCCCGAGATTGCCGCACGCGCGCACGCCGAACGATTGGCACCGATGATCGAGGCGACGCTGGCCGATGCCGGCATGACGCTCGATCAGGTCGACGCGATTGCCGCGACGGCGGGCCCCGGCCTGATCGGCGGCGTCATGGTGGGGCTGGTGACGGCCAAGGCGCTGGCGATGGCCTCGGACAAGCCGCTGATTGCCATCAACCACCTTGAAGGCCACGCGCTTTCACCGCGGCTGGCCGATGAAAACCTGGAATACCCCTATCTGCTGCTGCTCGTTTCGGGCGGGCATTGCCAGATCCTGCTGGTCGAGGGGGTCGGCAAGTTCCGCCGCCTCGCCACCACGATCGACGATGCGTTGGGCGAAGCCTTCGACAAGTCGGCCAAGGTGCTGGGGCTCGGTTATCCCGGTGGGCCCGCGCTCGAGCGGCTGGCGCTGCAGGGCGATCCGAAGAAGATCCCGTTGCCGCGGCCATTGGTAGGCAGCGCGGAGCCGCACTTTTCGTTCGCCGGGCTTAAGAGCGCGGTGCTGCGGGCGAAACAGTCCATGACGTTGCCGGTGCAGGGATGCGTAGCGGGCAGCGTGATCGAACCGGCCTACAGCGATGCCGATATCGCCGCCTCGTTCCAGCAGTCGGCGATTGCCTGCCTGCTCGACCGTACGCGCCGGGCGCTTTCCAGCGTGGGGCCGGTCAATGCGCTGGTGGTGGCTGGCGGGGTTGCGGCCAATACCGCGATCCGTAATGCGCTGGAGGGTCTGGCAGCGGATCACGATCTGCCGTTCATCGCTCCGCCATTGGCGCTGTGTACGGACAACGCGGCAATGATCGCATGGGCCGGGCTGGAACGGCTCGAGCAGGGGCAGTCCGACCCGCTCGACGTGGCGGCGCGGCCGCGCTGGCCGCTCGATCCGGATGCCGAGGCCGTACGGGGCGCAGGAGTGAAGGCATGAGCAAGGTTGGCGTGATCGGAGCCGGTGCCTGGGGCACGGCACTGGCGCAGTCGCTGGCGGGCGACGGCAGTGACGTGCTGCTCTGGGCCCGCGAGCCGGAGCTGGTCGAGCAGATCAACAGCGAACACCGCAATGGCTTCTACCTCCCCAGCGCGGCGCTGGCCGAGACTGTGCATGCCACCTCGGACCTGAAGGATTTCACCGATGTGTCGGTGCTGCTGGCCGTCGTCCCCGCCCAGTTTCTGGCGTCGGTGATTGCCGATCTGCCGGAAGGCGAGCGCGATCTCGTGCTCTGCGCCAAGGGGATCGAGGCCGGGACCGGGCGGCTGATGTCCGATGTCGCCGAGCAGGCTGCGCCCGGCGCGCGCCTTGCCGTGCTGTCCGGCCCGACCTTCGCGCACGAAGTGGCGGCAGGGCTGCCGACGGCGGTGACGCTGGCCTGTTCGGGCGGCGAAGCGCAGTGGGAGCGGCTGGCGCACCTGATCGCACGCCCGGCGCTGCGTCCTTACTACTCCGACGACGTCATCGGCGCCGAGATCGGCGGCGCGGTGAAAAACGTGCTCGCCATTGCCTGCGGTGTGGTCGAGGGGCTCAACCTCGGACAGAACGCCCGTGCGGCTTTGATCGCGCGGGGCTTTGCGGAAATGCTGCGCTTCGGTCTGGCACGCGGGGCGCGGGCCGAGACTCTGTCCGGCCTGTGCGGGCTGGGCGATCTGGTGCTGACCTGCTCTTCGACCTCGAGCCGCAACTTCTCGCTCGGGCTGTCGCTGGGGCAGGGGCTGTCCGCTGCCGATGCGCTTTCAGGCAAGAACAGCGTGGCCGAAGGCGCGGCGACCGCGCCGGTGCTCGCCGACCTGGCCCGCCGCGACGGGATCCAGATGCCGATCGTCGATGCCGTGTGCCGCCTGCTCGATGGTGAGGCGCCTGCGGGTGCCGTGGTGACCGACCTGCTTTCGCGTCCGCTGAAAGCCGAGCAGGAGCCCGCTCTTTGAGCGACCCGACAGAACGCGGCGTACCGCCGTCCGGCACTTCCGGTACTGCACCTTCGCAGGAGCACGACGACATCGCCGCGCTCGCCAAGGGCGGCCGCACGAATTTCTTCGGGTTCTTCCTGCGCCTCGCCGCGCGCATCCCCTTCCTGTTCATTGCCGGCCGTGCCGAGGCCTACGGCCCGGCGGCTCTGGGCCGGTTCGCTTCGGCGCTGGTGGTGATCGAGCTGACCTCGATGCTGTGCACCATGGGCGAGAAGCGCGGTCTCGCGCAGCGCCTGTCCGACACCGAGGGTGAGGTGCATCCGGCCAACGTGATTGCGGACGGGACGATCCTCGCGCTGATCGCTTCGTGCTCGGCGGCGCTGCTCTTCTATCTCGTGCCGGCGCCGATGTTCCCGGGCGGCAAGTATTCCGAGATCGACCGGCTGATCGTTTTCGCCATTCCGCCGCTGACGCTGACCGAGATCTGGCTGGCCGCGCTCGCCTATCGTCTGCGCATCAGTCCGACGGTCTGGTCGCGCGCCATTGTGGAGCCGTGGACTATCTCGATCATGGCTGGCGCAATGATCTGGATCGCGCCGGAAAACGGCCTGACGCTGGCCTATATCGCCTCGATCTTTGCCGCAGCGCTCACTGCGTTCATTCCTTTTTTCCGCGAGTACGGATTGCCGAAGGGGTGGCGCCCCAAGCCCGGCGAAATGCACAGGCTGGCCGCGCGCTCGATGCCTATTGCGCTCGCCGATGCCATCGAGTGGGGCACGCGGCGTGTCGACATCTTCCTGCTGGGTTTCCTCGCGCCGCCATCGGCGGTCGGTGTCTATTACGCCGCGCAGCAGGTTGCGAGCCTGCCGCAGAAGCTCAAGACCAGCTTCGAGCCGGTGCTGGGGCCGGTCATCACCCGCAACCTGAAGAAGAAGGACTACGGCGCGATTGCCCGGCAGGTCTGTCAGGTGGGGTTCTGGATCACCGCCGCGCAGGCGGGCATTGCCCTGGCGCTCGCCATTCCCGGCGAGGGCGTGATGGGGCTGGTCGGGCGCGAGTTCGTCGGCGGTACCGGGTCTTTGGCGATCCTGCTTGCTGCCGAAGTCGTGGCCGCGACGGCGGTCGTCAGCGAAGCGGCGCTGATCTACGTCGCGCGGTTCAAGAACCTCGTCGTGTCGGTCTCGACGATCGGCCTGCAGGCGGTGCTGACGGTGGCCGGTATCAAGCTGATGCAGCACCTCGGCTACAACTCTCTCTATCAGGCTGCCACGGCGGCTGCGGCATTGATGATTGCGCTGGGGCTGGCCTCGATCGTCAAGTCGCGGATGCTGGCGGGCATTCTGGGCGAGCGGATCAACAACTGGCGCTGGGCCCTGATCTGGGCGGCGGCGCCGGCGGTGGTCATCGGCTATTGCGCCACGCAGTTCCTGCCCGAATGGGCGGAGCTTGCCTTCGGTATTCCCGCGATCCTTGGCGCCTATATGTGGGTGATCTGGAAGAAGGCGTTCGGCCCCGAAGACCGCAAGCTTTTCCAGAAAACAAAAACGGCAGATCCTCTCCCGGCCGAGCAACTATAACGGCCCGCGCAATTCGTCCCTGATTCGAAACGTTCAGTCGTGATTAAGGCCCTGTCGGGCGTTCTTCGCGTCGGAAGGCGGATCGTGGAGGGAAGACCATGGCAATTACGCGTGCGAAGACTTGCGCTACGGTGCTGGCACTCATGTCCACAACCGGGCTGGGCCTGCTTGCCGGCTGTAGCAGTTCGGGGGACTATGCCGCGCCCGAGAAGATGACGACCGTCGATGTGCGGGAGCCGGGAGCTGTTCCCCCGCCTCCTCCCCCACCGCCACCTCCTCCGCCGGCGCCGTCCGCGCAAGCTGTCACCGTGACGGCAGCCAAGCGAGCACCGGGAGTGCTCTACGCCCCGCCCCCGCCCAGCTTTGTGCCGCCGGTCATGGCCCCGGTCGATCCGGACCGCGAGCGGTACGAAGGCAAGGAAGTCTCGCCGGTCCATCTTGTGCAGTCCGAGCCGGTTTCGACCTTCTCGGTCGACGTCGATACCGGCGCCTATGCCAACACGCGCCGGTTCCTGACGCAGGGCATGCTCCCGCCGCCCGATGCGGTGCGCACCGAGGAGATGATCAACTACTTCCGCTATGCCTACCCCCTGCCGGATAGCCGCGAGGCGCCGTTCTCGGTAACGACCGACGTGGCGACGACCCCGTGGAACCCCGACACACGCCTGCTGCGGGTGGGCCTGCGCGGATACGACCTGCCGCGTTCCCAGCGGCCGCCGGCAAACCTCGTGTTCCTGCTCGACGTTTCGGGATCGATGAATTCGCCCGACAAGCTGCCGCTGCTCAAGACGGCGCTCTCCGGGCTCGCGGGCGAACTGGGTCCGAAGGATACCGTGGCGATCGTCGTCTATGCAGGCGCGGCGGGGCTGGTGCTGCAGCCGACCAACGATCCGCGCAAGATCCGCGCCGCGCTCGACCAGTTGCAGGCGGGCGGCTCCACGGCGGGTGCGGCGGGCCTCAAGCTCGCCTACAACATCGCCGAGGACAACTTCATCGAAGGCGGCGTAAACCGCGTGCTGATCGGCACCGACGGCGATTTCAACGTCGGCGTGTCCGACCGCGACGACCTGATCGCGATGATCGAGAAGAAGCGCGATTCCGGCATCACGCTCACCACGCTCGGTTTCGGGCAGGGTAACTATAACGAAGCGATGATGGAGCAGATCGCCGATCACGGGAACGGCAACTATTCCTACATCGATACCGCGCTGGAAGCGAAGAAGGTGCTGGGCGACGAGATGAGCTCGACGCTCTTCACCATCGCGAAAGACGTGAAGATCCAGGTCGAGTTCAACCCCGCCGTCGTCAGCCAGTACCGCCTGCTTGGTTATGAGAACCGGGCCCTGCGCGAAGAAGATTTCGACAACGACAAGGTCGATGCGGGCGACATCGGCGCCGGCCATCAGGTCACCGCGATCTACGAGATCGTCCCCGCCGGCGTGAAAGGCTGGATCGGGCCGCGTCGCTACGGGAAGGATGCACCCAAGCCGGATGCCAGCGCGAAGGAAATGGCCTACATCAAGCTGCGCTACAAGTTGCCGGGCGGCAGCACCTCGAAACTGATCGAGCGGCCGCTACCGGCGAAGATGCTGGCCAATGCATCAGCGCCGTCCGGCGACTTCGCCTTCGCCACCGCCGTTGCCGCCTTCGGCCAGACGCTGCGCGGCGATGCGCTGATGAACGACTATTCGGCGGGTCAGATCCAATCCCTCGCCGGCAAGCAGACCGATTACTGGCGGCAGGAGTTCCTGAAGCTCGTCGATATGGCGGATTCGCTCAAGGGAGGCTGACAGGGCCTCAAGATGACTCTAGGCTCGGCGCATGAACCCTCGCCGAGCCTCCATTGTCGCTGCCG
The DNA here is from genome assembly GCA_965140495.1 of uncultured Novosphingobium sp. Taxonomy (GTDB): domain Bacteria; phylum Pseudomonadota; class Alphaproteobacteria; order Sphingomonadales; family Sphingomonadaceae; genus Novosphingobium. The sequence goes on from OZ223239.1 coordinate 944,670, forward strand.
GTGCCAGCCTGTGCCTGGTCCTGTCCTTTGCGGCCTCCAACCTGCAGGGGCCGGCCTTTATCGCCGGGCTGAAGCAGAAGGCCGAGGCCGCGCGTGACGAAGCCGGGGGCAAGGGCGTAAAGGTCGCGTTCGAGGATCGCTACGGCTGGCTTACCCGCCACCCGATCCTCTCGGGCGGCAAGGGTCTCGACAATGCGATCCGCACCCGCGTTGCCGCCAGGATCGCCAATGTTCCCGGCATCGGCGGGATTACCTGGGCGCGCGAAAGCGAAGGCGGGCGCGTGGCGACCCTGCATTGCCAGGATGATGTCGAACGCATTCTCGAAACGCGCACCATCCGCTTCAGCGAAGCGAGCGCGCGGATCGATCCGGCCAGTGAGAAACTGCTCGACGAGGTCGGCCGCTCGCTCCGGCCCTGCGTGGGCAGCATCATCGCCGTGATCGGCCACACCGATGCCGGGGGTAACGCCAAGGCCAATCTCGCGCTGTCCAAGGCGCGTGCCGATGCCGTGCGTTGGGCCCTGATCGGCCGGGGCATCCCCGCCGACGGGCTGCGCGCGGCGGGAGTCGGATCGAAGCAGCCGATCGCCGGGCTGGATCCGCTCGACCCCGCCAACCGCCGTATCGAATTCTCGGTGATCTCGCCGGCGCCGATCAAACCGACGCCGATCGACACGCCGGGACCGGGATAACGCTATGAAAGGACACCGCCTTGCCGCTATGGCTTGAAATGGCCGTCTCGGTGCTGCTGACCTATGGGATCGGTTTTGCCGCCGGCTGGCTGCTGTGGAACCGGAAGGGATAGATTCGTGCTGCAAATGATCGAAGCCAACTGGCTGATCTTCATCGCCGCGCTGCTGATCGGCATCGTCGTCGCATACTGGCTGTTCGTCCACAGCGCCAAACCGCCGGTTCGTGATCGCCGCCCCGACGTGCTCGACGAAGGCGCCGCGCCCGCGCAGCGCAACCAGGCACTGATGGACGACCCGCCACCGGCCTCGCAGTTCGATATCCCCCCGCACATCGATCCGCCGGCAATGGCCGGTACGATGGCGGGCATCGGCGAGGTGATCGCCGTGGCCGCGCAGGAAGAGGTCGATAACCTCGAGCCCGAGCCCAAGGAGCCGGAAACGCAGGAAAAACCTGCTCCGGACGCCGAAAAGCCGGCTCCTGCGCCGGCGCCCGAAGCTGCGCCGCCAGTAGCGCCCACGCCTCCGACTGCCTCCGAACAGGCCGCCCCGGCATCGGCGGGAGAGCCCGACGACCTGCGCAAGATCAAGGGCCTCGGCCCCAAGATGCAGACGCTGCTGACGTCACTCGGCGTGACCCGTTACGAGCAGATCGCGGCATGGACCGAAGCCGATCTCGACGAACTCGACGGGAAGCTCGGCGCCTTCGCCGGCCGCCCACGCCGCGATAATTGGGTGGAACAGGCCAGGCTGCTCGCAGGCGGCGATACCGGGGCTTACGAGGCGAAGTTCGGGAAGCTGTAAGGGGCCAAGCCCGTCTTCGTCATCCCAGCGCAGGCTGGGATCGCCCGCGGCATCACCTAGGCTTTCGCCGTCAGGGGCTCTATCTCGGCGTGACGAGCGATATTGCCGCTCGCATGATGCGGCGCCGTTCCGGCCAGCGATCCCAGCCTGCGCTGGGATGACGTTGATATTCTAAGGAGCTGGCCGCTGCTTGTCCGAGGCTCCAGCGCTCACCCCCCGGTATAGCTGCCGATCACATCGCGCCGCATGGCTGCGCCGCTGTCGGCCCGGGCGTAGAACATGTGCCCGCCGGGATACATGTGCAGCTTCAGCCGACCGGCGCGGGCGAAGTCGGGCATCTGGCGCAGGATCAGGCTCGAGGCGTAGTAGGGGCACGAGAGATCGTCCCAGCCGTGCACGATGTCGACGACCATCTTGGGATCGGTGGCAATCGCCTTGCGCAGGTCGGTGACCGGGCTGTCGGTGTCGTCGCGCTTCCAGGCCCGGTTCACGTCATAGGCGAGCGCGTTATAGCGCGCGTTGACTTTCCAGCCGACTTGCCGGGTCACGAAATCGACCATCGCCGAAGTCGTCGGCGCGATCAGCGTGGTCAGCAGCGGGTCGCTATATTGCGGCGTCGCGCTGGCGGGGAAGGGGTCGTAGGCGGTGAAGTTGGAATCGTAGACCGAGCCGACGAGCCCCTGATCGCGGCGGATTTCGCGCAGGTAGGTCGAGATGTCGACACGCCCGTCCATGCGCCGCACCAGCGCGGGATCGAGGCCGGTGAACTCCGCGACCTTCGCCGAAAGGCGCTCGGTGGCAGCCTTGTCGCCGGGGCCGGCAAGGAAGTCCTGCACGAACTGCGTGCGCACATAGGTCTCGACCGGGCCCATGGTGGCGGCGTCGAGGTGCTTGCCCTGCCGTTCGAAGTGGCCGGCGGCCATGGAGGGCAGGTTTAGCATCCACGGCAACGGCGAAAGCGCGTCGTCCTCACCGATAGCCGGCGGATCGAGATAGGGCGAAACGAGCGTCATGCCCGAGATGCCCACGCCCATCTGCGTCTGCATGTAATAGGCGAGGCGCGGGACGCGGTAGCCGCCGTAGCTTTCGCCGACGAGGTACTTGCGGCTGGTCAGCCGGTCGTGCGCGACAAGCCAGTCGTAGACCACGCGGCTGAGGTAGTGGATGTCGGCATCGGCCTCGTAGAAGTCCTTCTTGGTCTTCTCCTCGTCCTCGCGCGTGCGCGAGAAGCCCGTGCCGATGGGATCGATGAAGACGAGATCGGTAAAGTCGAGCCAGGAATTGGCATTGTCGCGCAGCACTGCCGGATCGCTCGGCGCATCGCCCTGTGCGCCGAACGCCACCTTCTTGGGTCCGATCGCGCCGAGGTTGAGATAGACCGACGCTGCACCCGGCCCGCCGTTGAAAGCGAAGGTCACGGGCCGCGAGGTCGGCGCGCCGGGAACGGTGTAGGCCGTGTAGACCACTTCACCGATCACCTTGCCCTTGTCGTCCTTGACCGGAATCGAGCCGACCGTTGCGGTGTACTTCACGGTCTTGCTGGCGATCACCGCAGACTGCTGGATCGACTTGGGTGCCGGAAACGGCTCGAGATGGTCGTCGGTTGTCTCCGCAGCCTTAGCATCGTCAGGCTTGTCGGCGGCCAGGGTGGCGGAGCCGGACGCGGCGAGCAGCAGCGCCGAGCAGGCAAGGGTCAGAAAGCGCATGGAATGTCGCACCTCTATTGGGTGGTGTTCTTTTGGGGGCGAAGAACGCCAGCTTAGCGTCCCGGTGCGTGGCGGCAAGGGCCGTAAGACTCTTGCCGCCGTGTTCGGGTGTTCGCCGCTTCAGGGCATCATCGAACCGGTCTCGACGAACCGCTGGTGCCAGGACAGCGCCTCGCTGAGGATCGAGGGCGACTGGAGCCCGTAGGACTGCGTCTGTGCCCGCGCGAAGTAGTCCTCCAGCAGCGGTCGGTAGTCGGGGTGCGCGCAGTTGGCGATGATCACCCTGGCGCGCTCCTTGGGGCTGAGCCCGCGCAGATCGGCAAGGCCCTGTTCGGTGACGATTACCTGCACGTCCTGGTTGATGTGATCGACGTGGCTAGCCTGAGGTACGATGGCCGATATCGCGCCGTTCTTCGCCGTCGAGGGCGTGACGAAGATCGAGATATAGGCGTTGCGTGCGAAGTCGCCCGACCCGCCGATGCCGTTCTGGATGCGCGAGCCCATGACGTGCGTGGAATTGACCGCGCCGTAGATGTCGGCCTCGATCAGCCCGTTCATGGCGATGCAGCCGAGGCGTCGGATCAGTTCGGGGTGGTTGCTGATCTCCTGCGGGCGCAGGATCATCTTGTCGCGGTAGCGGTGCATGTCGCGGTTGATGCGCTCGGCCGCTTCGGGGCTCAGCGAGAAGGCGGTGGCGCTCGCCATGCGCAGCTTGCCCTCGTCGAGCAGGTCGAGCATCCCGTCCTGGATCACCTCGGTATAGGCGGTCATGGCATCGAAGGGGCTGTCGACCAGCCCGGTCAGCACGGCATTGGCGATGTTGCCCACGCCCGACTGGATCGGCAGCAGCGAGGCGGGCAGGCGGCCCAGCTTCACTTCATGGGCGAGGAATTCGAGGATGTGCCCGGCAATCGCCTTGGCCTTCTCGTCCGGCGGAGAGAACGGGGCATTGCGGTCGGGTGCGTCGGTCTCGACGATGGCGACGATCTTGCTCGGGTCGCAGCGCAGTGTCTTTTCGCCGATGCGGTCGTCGGGGCGGACCAGCGGGATCGGCACGCGGTTCGGCGGCAGCGCGGTGCCGTAGTAGATGTCGTGCATCCCCTCGAGCGCCTGGTTCTGCCAGGAATTGACCTCGAGGATCACTTTCTCGGCGCGGTCCAGCCATGTCTTGTTGTTGCCGACCGAGGAGGAGGGGATCAGCGATCCGTCCTCGCGAATGCCGGTCACTTCGATCACCGCCGTGTCGAGCGGGCCGAGAAAGCCCTGCCAGGCCATCGGCGCCACCTGGCTGAGATGCATGTCGAAGTAGTTCATTTCGCCCTTGTTGATCTGCTCGCGGGCGATGGGATCGGAATTGTAGGGCAGGCGGAAATCGATGCCGTTCGCCTTGGCCAGCGCCCCGTCGAGTTCGGGGCCGGTCGACGCGCCGGTCCACATGCTCACCTTGAAGGGATCGCCGGCGGCGTGCCGTTCCTCGATACGCGCGGCAAGCGCCAGCGGCACGGCCTTGGGATAACCGGAGCCGGTGAACCCGCTCATGCCCACAGTGGTTCCATTTTCGATCAACCGGGCGGCATCGTCGGCACCCATGACTTTCGAACGCAGTGCATCGTTGCGGATTCGCACTTGACCTCCCTTGGCTTCTCAAGGCGGCCCGGTTCGCGCGTGCGCGCGTGAAAGAACAGTGAAATGTGCGCTTTAAATGTTGCGCTTCATGCAAGTGCGATGTGCCGGTCAACCGATTGGCTGGCCGGCACATCGCGTTCTGTTGCGGCTCCCGCAGGCCGAAAAGCCGTCAGCGTAGGGGGCGCAGTTCCTTCTTCTTGGGGATCACGAGTGTCTTGCGCTTCGGTTGCAGGGCTTGGGCACGCTGGCGCGACGCCTGGACCTCCTGCCGGGCCTTGCCGGCCCAGTTGCCCTGCGTGTTCTCCTCGAAGACGACCTGGTTGCGGTCGTAGGCCGGGTGCGCCTCCTGCCGCGCCATCAGCGCCTTCACATAGGCATCGCCCAGCGCGTGGATGCGGGTGCGGCAGAGCCAGTCGGCGCAGTCATGGGCCCAGATCGGTTCATAGGTCTTGAACAGGTCCTTGCCGTAGATGTCGATCGCCGCGACCTTGCTTTCAAGCACGATCGCCTTGCCCTTCTTGTCGGCCTCGATCGCGTTGCGGATCATGATCTGCGCGGTTTTCAGGGAGGGATATTCAGGCTCGGCGCGCATCTCGTTGAGGATGCGGTTGCCGGTCATTTCGGCCACGCCCTTGATCGCGACACCGCAGAAGTTGAGGCGCAGGTAGGCGCACTGGTCGTAGTACTTCTTGATGAAGGCATTGCGCCAGTCGAACACTTCCTTTTCCATCGGATCGGCGGGGGGCTGCTGTGCGCCCGCGCTGTCCTCGCTGACGGTCGGCGAATAGCGGTATTCGCGCGAGCAGACAGTCTTCTCATGGCATGTAAAGGTCACGCCATCGGGCGGCAGGGTCACCGCGACTTGCGGGAACCAGACCGGCCAGTCCCAGGTGTGCGACCATACCGCCACGTCTACGAAAAGCCGGGCATTGAGCCCGGGCGTCATCTTGAAGGCGAGCGAATATTCCGGGTGGCCGATAGAGAAACTGCTCGAATGGTCGCTGGCGTCGACCCTGAGTGGGTAGGTCTTGCCAGAACTGGACATCTGCGTGACTTCACCGGAGATGTTGTCCTTGAGCTGCAATTCCAGCCGGTCGGAGGTCAGCCCTACCTGCAGAGCGGGCAGAACCTTGGCGCCGGCCACGCCGAAGTTCGCTAGACCGCCCAGCAGGTCCGGATTGTCGAATACCACGTCCTTGTTGAGCCCGCCGCCCGGTCCCGGGGCAGGCGGCTGGAACTGGCCATTGGTGAAGGGCGCGGGCAGCCCCTCGGTCAGATCCTTGCCCACACTGTGTCGTACGCCGTCGCTGTGGAACGGGACCTTGTAATTGAGTCCGGCGTAGGCCGTCAGCTCGGCCACCAGTTCGCGGCCCTTGAAGACCTGATCACCCGCAAGGCCCGTGTCCTCGTAATCGCGCGTGCTGCCGTCGACCGGCTGGAAGACCGGGGCAATGCTGGCGGATTCGGTGTCGCCCACGCGGTGATAGGCATAGAGCCCGCTCACGCTGATCGGGAAGCGCAGGCCGAAGCCGTAGCCGAAGCCGGCATAGACCTCGACGTAATAGGTCTTCTTGCAGCTCACCAGACAGGTCTTGACCGTGATCGAGACCCGGCGCCGCCATTCGTTCTCGCGACCCAGGGTGAAGCCGGTGAGCAGGATGTGCGGGGTCAGTGTGCGTTCGGCGTCTACCTTCTCGGGTATCTGCGGCCGCGGAATTTTCAGCTTCGGCTTGGCCACCGGCCCCGGCCGCATCTCCAGCTTGTCGCGAGCCGGGAGGAACATGACGTCTTCGATCTGCACATCGGCGGTGTTGATCAGTTCACCTTCCAACTGCGCATCGGAGAGCGCGCTGAGGCGGTTCGCCTCGGCGGCACCGACTTGCCTGACCACGTCGGCACGCCCGGTCGGATCGGCCATCATCGCGCGGAACTTGGCGATACCCTCTGCGAAATCGGCTTGTTCGGCTGCCGCTTCCTTGGCCGCCGCGGCTTCAGCCTGTGCGCGGCGGGCCGGATTGGCCACGTATCGCGGGTCCTGCGGATTGGCGAAGGCCGCCTTGCGCGCACTGTCACTGGTCTGCGTGAAGCAGCCGACGCCGGCCTGCTCCAGGGCGCGCCGGCGTGTCGGCGCCGAGCAGGCGCCCGGCTTGATGCTGTAGGTGAGGAACTGCCGGACGATCAGGCCGCGATCGATCTCCATGGCCTCCAGTGTATCGGTGCCGACCTGCACTTGCGCCGGCTGCCTGCGCAGGCGTGTGCCGAGACTGGTGAGTGAGGCCGGGTTGGTCAGCACCGGCCGCAAATCCGCCTTGCCCGTCCCGAGCGCGATGACCGGTTGCCGCTTCAATGTCGCGGCATTGTAGCGCCGCTTGACCGACAGTGTGCGCAGGGTCTGACTTGTCGGTCCTGCCTTGAGCACGACGGCACTCGGCGGCGCGTCGGCCTTGGGAGGTACGGGCGGGGTGACCTCGGTCGCCTTGAGTTCGAGTTGCGCCGCGGGTTTGAGAACGCGCAACTGCGCATGCGCGGTCCCTGCCAAAATCGCCACCCCCGAAACGCCGCCCAGCACGGCAACGAAACCGAACTTCCATTTGACCATGGCCCTCTCCCTCGATGACCGCGGACGAGCTGGCGCCGACGCGCCACAACTCCTCCCCACAACAGGACGAGGACACTTTACCACACAAAGTTACGGGATTTTTGCGGAAAGACAAATAACCGCAAATTAAGCATGTGTGGCTTCTCGAACCTCTTTCAAATCTCTGTAGGCGTCGGCTGAGGGAAGCGGGATGCGATGGCGTCTCACAAGACGAAGGAGCGAATGCAGGTGACCGCCTGCGCGCTTCTTTCCGGCTCCGCGCCGTCTCTTCACGGATGCGACCGGCCCACGCGTGATGGTTCGATCGGATCGAATGCACGCTTTTGCACGACAGGAGGCTTCAATGAAGAAAACCCTCGCTCTCGGCGTTTTGACAGTATCAATTCTCGCTCTTGGCGGGCTGGCCTATGCACAGTCGATGCATCGGCAGGTTGCGGAGGACACCTCTCAGCCGACCACCATGATGGGAGGTGGTATGGGCGGCATGTACGGCGGCCCGATGTGGCCGATGGGCCCGGGCAGGCGAGGCCAAGGGCCGATCCAACGGCATCATGCCGCAATGATGCAGGGCATTCCCGAACCCTATGCGTCGATGACGAACCCGCTCCCGCTCGACAAGGCAACGCTAGAGAAGGGCGCACAGATCTACGCGACCGATTGCCAGGCCTGTCACGGTAGCCAGGGTCAGGGAGACGGTCCTGCAGGTGCCAACCTGTCGCCGCCCCCGGGCAATCTGGCCTGGCTGTCCGACATGCCGATGGGGCAGTGGGACGCCTTCATCTACTGGAGCGTGGCGGAAGGCGGCGGTCAATTCGGGACGGCGATGCCGGCCTTCAAGGACACGCTGTCCAAGGACGACATCTGGGCGGTCACGGCCTACATTCAGGCGCACCTGCCACGAGAGAAGACATCGAAATAGCGGCAAACAGCGGTGGAGATGGGCGGCGGGACCCTCGCGTTCGCCCGGCGCTGAGAGATGGCGTTGACTCAGTCGGCCGGGACTATCGTTTGCCCCCCCACTTCCGCTGCGTCTTGCCATACCGTGTCTTCCGCGTGCCCGGCTTGCCCTCGTTCGAGCGGCCCACCTTCGGTGCCTTGTGCTCGCCCTCGGGCAGGCCCAGCTCGGTCGCCTCCAGCCGCCGGATCTCATCACGCAAACGCCCGGCTTCCTCGAATTCCAAATCCGCGGCGGCGGCGCGCATCTTGCCTTCGAGTTCCTCGATGTAGGCGCGCAGGTTGTGGCCGACGAGGTTGTTGGTGTCCTCGTCGATCTCCACGGTGACACCGTCCTTGCTGGCGGTGTCGGCGACGATGTCGGCGATGCGGCGCTTGATCGTCTGTGGGGTGATGCCGTGTTCGGCGTTGTATTCTTCCTGCTTGGCGCGGCGGCGGTCGGTTTCGGCGATGGCGCGTTCCATCGAGCCGGTCATGCGGTCGGCATAGAGGATCACGCGGCCATCCACGTTGCGCGCGGCGCGGCCGATGGTCTGGATCAGCGAGGTCTCGCTGCGAAGGAAGCCTTCCTTGTCGGCATCGAGAATGCACACCAGGCCGCATTCGGGAATGTCGAGGCCTTCGCGCAGCAGGTTGATGCCCACCAGCACGTCGTAGACCCCCATGCGCAGGTCGCGGATCAGCTCGATGCGCTCCAGCGTCTCGACGTCGGAGTGCATGTAGCGAACGCGCACGCCCGCCTCGTGCATGAATTCGGTGAGGTCTTCGGCCATGCGCTTGGTGAGGGTGGTGACGAGCGTGCGGTAGCCCTTGGCGGCGGTCTCCTTGCACTCGTTGATGCAGTCCTGCACCTGGTCCTCGACCGGGCGGATTTCCACCGGCGGGTCGATCAGGCCGGTGGGGCGGATCACCTGTTCGGCAAAGACGCCGCCGGTCTGCTCCATTTCCCAGCCGCCCGGTGTGGCGGAGACTGCGAACGTCTGCGGGCGCATCGCGTCCCACTCGTTGAAGCGCAGCGGGCGGTTGTCGATGCAACTCGGCAGGCGGAATCCGTATTCGGCGAGCGTCAGCTTGCGCCGATGGTCGCCGCGCGCCATCGCGCCGATCTGCGGCACCGTCTGGTGGCTTTCGTCGACGAAGAGCAGCGCGTTATCGGGCAGGTATTCGAACAGCGTCGGCGGCGGCTCGCCCGGCAGACGGCCGGTGAGGAAGCGCGAGTAGTTCTCGATCCCTGCGCAGGACCCGGTGGCGGCGATCATCTCAAGGTCGAAATTGGTGCGCTGTTCCAGTCGCTGGGCTTCGAGCAGGCGGCCTTCGCTTTCGAGTTCCTTGAGGCGTTCCTGCAGTTCGAAGCGGATCGCCTCGCTCGCCTGTTTCATCGTCGGGCCCGGCGTGACGTAGTGCGAATTCGCGTAGATCCGCACCTTGTCGAGGCTCGATCCCTTCTTGCCGGTCAGCGGATCGAACTCGGCGATTTCCTCGATCTCGTCGCCGAAAAAGCTGATCCGCCAGGCCATGTCCTCGTAGTGGCTGGGGAAGATTTCCAGATTGTCCCCGCGCACGCGGAAAGTGCCGCGCGAAAACGCCGCGTCGTTGCGCTTGTACTGCAGGGCGACGAGCTTGCGGATGATCTCGCGCTGGTCCTGCTCCTTACCGGCTTCGAGGTCGAAGATCATCGCCGAATAGGTCTCGACCGAGCCGATGCCGTAAAGACACGAGACAGAGGCGACGATGATCACGTCGTCGCGCTCCAGCAGCGCGCGCGTGGCCGAGTGGCGCATGCGGTCGATCGCCTCGTTCACCGAGCTTTCCTTCTCGATGTAGGTGTCCGACCGGGGGACATAGGCCTCGGGCTGGTAGTAGTCGTAGTAGGAGACGAAATACTCGACCGCGTTGTCCGGGAAGAAGTCCTTGAACTCGGCATAGAGCTGGGCGGCGAGGATCTTGTTGGGCGCGAGGATCAGTGCGGGGCGCTGCAGCTCCTCGATCACCTTGGCCATGGTGAAGGTCTTGCCCGAGCCGGTGACGCCGAGCAGCACCTGCGTCTTCTCGTCATCCCTCGCGGATTGCACCAGTTCGGCGATCGCGGTGGGCTGGTCGCCGGCGGGTTCGTAGTCCGAGACGATGCGGAACTTCTTGCCCGGCAGGGACTTTTCGGGACGCTGGGGTTTGTGCGGAACGAAGTTGCCGGAGGTGTCCGGCTCTTCCAGCCCGCGGCGGATGATCAGTTCGGCCATGGCGGAACATATGGGGTATACGCCGGTCCGCCGCAATGCGTTGTTGGGCGATGGGCCATTGGCACCCGGCAGGGGCGATGATAGCTCTCCCGGCTGCTGGGGGGACATTGCCTGGCGAAAGGGAATGCAAGATGAAGAGGGTTTCGATGACGGACATGATGCGCAAGGGGGCTATCGGCATCGGTCTGGCGGCCATGATGCTGCCGCTGGCGGCCTGCGGCTCCAAGGAGTCGGCAGAAGATACCGCCCCAGCTTCGGGCGAGGAAAAGTCCGTCGAAGAGGTCAAGCGCGAGGCGGACAAGCTGATCAAGCCCAAGCCCGGTGCCTACAAGCAGACCATCGAAATGGTCGACATGCAGATTCCCGGCCTGCCGCCCGAAGCGGCTGAGCAGATGAAGGCCATGACCGCCAAGGTCGAAACCCACACCATCTGCATCACCGACGAGGATGCGGAAAACAGCTTCAAGGACATGTTCGATAACGTCGGCAAGGGCGAGGAGTGCCAGTTCAACCGGTTCAATGTCGCGGGCGGCAAGCTGGACGCCGAAATGACCTGTGCGACGCCCGATTCCGGGCAGGCGACGATGTCGATGAACGGCACTGTCACCGAGACCAGTTCGGACATCATGGTGGGTATGGACATGAAGGGCGGCGAAGGTCCCATGGCCAATATGACCATGAAAATGCACATGACATCGGAACGTACGGGCGAATGCGCCTCGTGATACGGGGCTAGATGAACGAAAGGCAGGAACAGGACGTGGAAGGCACAGTGCGGCAGCAGGCGGGGTCTTTGCGCGAGGCAATAGCCCGCCGCGCCGCATTCGTGCGCGAACCGCACCCGGAAGGCGTATCCAAGCCGCCGCTGCAGCTTCTGCTCGGCGAATTGCGCTCGCTCTACCGGGGGCGACGGAAGGAGCCGCAGGTGCAACCCGCGCTCCATCCGATGCCCGTCATGCTCCTGCCCGGGTTCGGCGCGCATCCCAAGCGGATGAGGCCGATGGCGGATGCGCTCAAGGCCGCCGGTCACGAGCCCCACGAGTGGGGGCTGGGCTTCAATTTCGGCCCCAGTCAGCACAACTTTTCGTTCCTGATGCGCCGCGTCGCCTCGATTGCGCGCGAGCACAAGGCGCCCGTCGCGCTCATAGGCTGGAGCCTGGGCGGCCTCTTCGCGCGGGAGATCGCCCGGCGCGAACCGCAGATGGTGGCCAAGGTCATTACCATGGGCTCGCCTTTTTCGGGCGACATGCGCGCCAACAATGCCTGGCGGGCCTATCAGGTCGTGACCGGCCACGCTGTCGACAAGCCGCCGATCGAATGCGACTTCGCAGAAAAGCCGCCAGTGCCCACCATCGCCCTGTGGAGTCCGCGCGACGGCGTCGTTGCCCCGCGTGCTGCCTGCGGCTGGCCGGGCGAACGCGATCGCGCGATCGCGCTGCGCTGCACGCATCTCGACTTTGCAAGTGCACCCCCGGTCATTTCCGAAGTCCTGCGCCAGCTCGACATCGAGGATTGATTTTCTCCCGCTTTGCCGCGCAAACTGAGCGGCAAGGGAGAGAACACATGCTGGAAATCTGGCGGGCCGGCGGCTCGAATACAGGCGCAACGCCCGAACTGGCGCGTACCGTCGAGGCCGAAGGCTGGGACGGGCAGATGTTCATGGATTCGCAGTGCCTTTCGGCGGATCCCTATGCGCAGATGGGTGTCTGGGCCTGCTCGACCGAACGGATCAGGATGTCGACCGGGGTCACCAATCCGCTCACCCGCAACCTGGCCGTCACGGCGGGCGCGGCAGCGACGATCCAGGCGATCAGCGGCGGGCGCGCCGTTCTCGGCATCGGGCGCGGCGATTCCGCACTGGCCTATCTCGGCCATCAGACCATGCAGGGACAGGTCGGCCCCGCCGATGCCGCCGCCAGCGAGAACCTCGGCAAGATTCGGCAAGGCTACGACATGACCGAACACGGCAACGTGGCGTCGAAAGAGCGCATCGTCGGCGGCGCGCTCTCGCCCGACTTCGTCAAAAGGTTCGCCGTCGTCGGCACGCCCGACCACTGCTTCGAACGCCTGCGCGAGTTGCTGGCGCTCGGCCTTGAACGGATCGTCGCGGTAGGCCCCGGCTTCTATCCTGGGGATTGGGGCGAAGCGGCAGGGTTGTTCGCGAAGGAAGTGCTGCCCGCGCTGAAGGCGGTGCAAGCGCCTTAGCCCACCGGTCAGGCGGCGCGGGTCAGTTTCGAGGCCTTGTTGAGGAAGGTGGCGGTATCCTTGGAATCGAGGGGCTTGGAATACAGGAAGCCCTGTAGCTCGGTGCAGCCGATCGATTGCAGCATGTTGCGCTGGACGGCGGTTTCCACGCCTTCGGCGGTCACTGCGATGCCCAGCACATGAGCAAGGCCGGTGATGGCGTGGACGATCGCGTAGTGGTCGTTGCCCACGTCCTGCACGAACGACTTGTCGATCTTGACCTTGTCAACTTCGAACTTCTGCAGATGGCTTAGGCTGGAATAGCCCGTACCGAAATCGTCGAGCACGATCTTGACGCCGGTCTTGCGCAGCGCCTTGAGGTTGTCGCGGATCTTCTTGTCGGTATCGAGGATGGCGCTTTCGGTGATCTCGAGTTGCAGACGCTCGGGTGCGAGGCCGGTCTTTTTCAGGATGCGGCTGACGGCAGGTACGAGCTTGTCGTCGCGCAACTGGACGGGTGAGAGGTTGACCGCGACGGGGATGTCGGACCAGCCCGCCATCATCGTGCAGGCCTGTTCGAGAACCCATTCGCCGAGCGGGACGATCAGGCCGGATTCGTCGGCAATCGGCACGAATTCAATAGGCGTCAGCAGGCCAAGTTCCGGGTGGTGCCAGCGCACCAGCGCTTCCATCCCGCAAAGCGTCTCGCCGGCGGCCGTGAACAGGGGCTGGTAGTAGACTTCCAGACCCTTTCCGGTGGCGAGGCTTTCGCGCAAGTCCGCCTCGATGCGGCGGTTGTGGCAGATCTGTGTGTCGAGTTCGGCCGTGAAGCGGCGAAAGCAGGCGCGGCCTTCGCGCTTCGCCTGGTATAGCGCGACGTCGGCGCGGCGCTGCATCTCCACGCTGGTAAGATCAGTTCCGGCATCGGCGACACCGATCGATGCCGTGACGAACGCCTGAACGCCGTCGTCGAATGTGAAAGGTGCAGCGGCCGCTTCCAGAACACGGCGGCAGACGCGGTCGACGTCTGAGGTCTTGCGATGATCGACCAGAAGAATCGCGAACTCATCGCCGCCCAGTCTGCAGACCGTGTCGGAAGCGCGCACGATTGCAGTCAGCCGCGATGCGAATTCCTGGATCAGGGCATCGCCGGCCTGGTGGCCATGGGTGTCGTTGACTTCCTTGAACCGGTCGAGGTCGATGTAGAGCACGGTGAACGGCGCTTCCGAGCGGTGGTGCCGCAGGAGCGCCTGGTCGATGCGTTCGCTGAACAGCATGCGGTTCGGCAAGCCGGTCAGGCTGTCGTGAAAGGCGAGATAGCGGCTGTGGGCTTCGGCTTCGCGAAATGCGGTAATGTCGCTGACGATGGCCACGAGGTATTCGGCGCCTCCGAGCCGCACACGGCGCTTGCGGGTGATGACGGTACGCGTCTTGCCCGAAGCGTCGGTAACCTGCTCTTCGTTCTCGTTGATCTTGCCGGTTTCGAACACGGTGTCGTCTGCCGCATGGAAGATTTCGACTTGCTCCACCGGAAAGAGATCGAAGTCTGAGAAGCCAAGCATCACTTCGCGCGAGTGGCCGAAGAACTCGCAGGCAGCAGTATTGAGCAGGACAATGCGATGCGCCCGGTTCTTCACAAACATCGGCGAGGGAATAACGTCGATGATTCTCTGCAGATCTTCGACGCTCGATATGCTCTTGACTAGCTCCATTGCATGGCTGCCTTCTCGATTATGCGCCCGGTATATTTGTTGCAGCTTGCAGCGGTTATCGGCGAGTGGTTGCCAATTCGTTTGCACCCCACTCCGGTTCGGTGCTTGGCCGGCGGTCGCGATCGTGCGCGCCGCCGGCCGGTCGCCGGGAAATCAGAGGTCCTTCTTGCTGAAGTACCAGTCGGTGTAATCGTAGCCTTCGCTGGCACGCTCCTTGGCGGCCTGCGCCGTGGCCGGCGGCGGTACGATCACCTTTTCACCCGGCTGCCAGTTTTCGGGCGTGGCGACCTTGTTGGCATCGGCAGTCTGCAGTGCCTTCACCAATCGCAGGAATTCGGCGACCGAGCGGCCGTTCGACATGGGATAGTAGACCATGGCGCGAACAATGCCCTCGGGATCGATGACGAAAGTGGCGCGAACGGCGGAGGTGTCGGACGCACCCGGGTGGATCATGCCATAAGCCTTGGCCACGTTCATCGAGAGGTCCTCGATGATGGGGAAGGGGATCTCGACGCCGAACTTCTCCTCGATGCTGCGCATCCAGGCGATGTGCGAATGAACGGAGTCGATCGACAGGCCGAGCAGGTCGCAGTTGAGCGCCTTGAAGTCGTCGGCCGCCTTGGCAAAGCCCATGAACTCGGTCGTGCAGACCGGCGTGAAGTCCGCCGGGTGCGAGAAGAGGACGAGCCACTTGCCCTTGTAGTCGGACAGCGCGCGCATGCCGTCGGTCGTCTTGGCGTTGAAGTCGGGAGCCGGCTCGTTGATGCGCGGCATGGACGGGATGGTTGTATCAGTCATGTCAGCCTCCTTGTTGGGGTAGGCTGATAGTATGAGAATATACTAATGTAGTAGAATCTAATTCTATATCGACTGTGATCGGAATTGCCGATGAGGTTCGGGGTTGAACCGCGTAGCCCCCGCATCGAACCGCAGGCCGAGCCCCGCGGTTCGATGCGGGGTCGGTCAGTACGTTACGCGAGCCGTGAAGCGCGCGTTGATCGGGGCGCCGGGCGTGATGTTGTTGTTGTTGTGCGCGTCGGAAAAATAGGTCTCGTCGAAGGCGTTTTCGACATTGAGCTGCAGTTCCACGTTCTCGCTCACGGTGTAGAACAGGGCGGCATCGACGCGGGTGAACGAAGGCAGGCGCGTGACCGTCGGCGAGGTGCGGTTGGCCGCGAACTGGCTGGACTGATGAACCAGACCCACGCCGAGACCCACGGTCGGGCTGAAGTCATAGCGATTCCACAGCGCGAACTGATGCTCGGGAACCTGGCCGAGCCGCACGAAGTCGTTCCCGCGCAACTTGGCATCCTGATAGGTATAGCCGCCGCTGATCTGCCAGCCGGGCAGCACTTGTCCGGACACCGCCAGTTCCAGGCCTCGGGTGCGGGTCTTGCCGGCAACGATGCTCGTGGCGGGATCGGCCGGGTCGGGCGTGGTGGCATTGGTCCGGTCCAGCTGAAACAGCGCCGCCGTGAGGCTGAAGTCGGGATGGATGTTCCACTTCGCGCCCAGTTCGTAGTTCGTGAACTTCTCCGGCGCGAGATCCTGCTGGCGGGTCGAAAGCGTCAGGAACTGATCGCCCGACCGCGGCAGGAACGACTGGCTGTAGCTGCCATAGATCGAGATGTTTTCCTGCGGCTTCACGACCAGACCGACGCGCGGTGACCACTTTTCGTCGGTTCGTCCAAAGCCGCGGTTACCATCCTGAATGTCGATGCCCGCAATCTTGAACCGGTCGTAGCGCAGCCCCACGATGAGATCGACGTGATCGCCGAAACTGATCTGGTCCTGCGCATAGACAGCGACGAAGGACACGTCCGAGGCGCGATTGCGGGTGAATGCCGGGAAAGTCACCGAGGGATAGACGATGTTCGACAGGTCCAGCGTGTTGTCGGACAGCACGGCATTGCGGCGCTGGTTGGTGGAGTCCTGATCGCCATACTCGATGCCCAGCAGGATCGTGTTGGCAAAGCCGGCGACGTCGATGTCGGCAATGAGATTGCTCTGCGCGATGAAGTTCTGGCGTGTCGTGGGATCGGTATAGCCTGCCAGTGGCACCGTGCCATCGACTGCCCTGGCCGCGCCGGTGGCGTACACGTTGGTGTAGTACTTGTCGTAGTCGCCGTAGAGAACGGTGCTGGTCCACTTCAGGTTCTCGGTCAGCTCGCCGTCCAGACGCGCCTTGACGATGTGGGCGTCCAGACCGGTGAGGTTGACCCCGGGTACACCGAAAAACGTGTCGCGGTTGCCGGGCAGAGGTCCCGGTGTGCAGGGCTGGGCGCAGGCGAGCGAAGGGATGCCGCGGTCGGTTACCCGGTCGTCGTGGACATACTCATAGGATAGCCCTGCCTTCCATCCCGGCGCGAATTCGAAGGCAAGGTAGGGATTCACCGCGTAGCGTTTGCCGTCGAAGTAATCGCGGTGATTGTTGAGCTCTTCGTAGAAGGCGTTGATCCGGAAAGCGGCGCCTTCCGCGATCGGCGTATTGAAGTCGGCGGAGACCGTCCACGCCCCGAAGGTGTTGATGCCGGCTTCCCCGCCCGCGAAGACCCGGTCGGAAGAGGGTGCCTTCTGGACGCGGTTGATGCCTTCTGGACGCGGTTGATGATGCCGCCACCGCCGCCGCGTCCGAAGATCAGGGCGTATGGGCCTTTCAGCACTTCCACCCGCTCGATGTTGTAGAGGTTGCGGAAGTACTGGACGTCGTCGCGCACGCCATCGAGGAAGAAGTCGGCCGTGGTGTTCTGACCGTGCAGCGTGATCTGGTCGCGGTTGCCTTCGCCCTGGCCGATGGTCACGCCGGGAACGTATCGCAGCACGTCGGCGAGGCTGCGGTGCGCCTGATCGTCGATCTGCTCGCGGGTCACGGCATTGATCGTCTGCGGCACGTCGAGCAGCGGCGTGTCGGTCTTGGTGGCAGTGGCTGAATCGATGGTGAGGTAACCCTCGGATTCGCCGATAACGAGGATCGACGGCTCGCTGCCGCCTGCAGCTTCATCCGCCAATGCTGCCCCGGGCAAAGTCAGGATTGCAGCCGACACCAACAGCGAAGTTCTCATAGCACCACCCCCTCACGTTCTTCCGCGATTCGGCGAGCCAGCTAACGCTACTGCGAATGTCTTGCAACAATGTAATATTGCAGCAACATTGTTGTGTCGGCGCTGTGTTGGTGAGCGGGGGGCTTCAAGCCCTTGGGGCCTGCCGGCGATAGCTCAGCGCTTCGGCGACATGGATACGGCCTATTTCCTTCGCGCCGGCAAGGTCGGCAATGGTTCGGGCTACGCGCAGGATACGGGTGTAGCCCCGCGCGGACAGGCGCATGGCTTCGGCAGCTTGCAGCAGGAGCGTCCGGCCAGCCTCGTCCGGCGTCGCATGTTCTTCCAGCAGGTCGCCGTCGAGATCGGCGTTGGTCCGCAAAGGTGTGCCTTCCATCCGTGCGGTCTGGACCCGGCGGGCACGGGCGACGCGGGCGGCGACTTCGGCGCTCCCGTCTGCGGGCGGTGGCAGGGCGAGATCGACGGCGCGGACGGGATCGACCTCGACGTGCAGGTCGATGCGGTCGAGCAGCGGGCCGGAGACCTTGCTCTGGTAGTCGGCGGCGCATTTCGGCGCACGCGAGCAGGCGAGCGCCGGATCGCCGAGATGACCGCAGCGGCACGGGTTCATTGCCGCGATCAACTGGACGCGCGCTGGGTAGGTGACATGGGCGTTGGCCCGCGCCACTGTCACTTCGCCGGTCTCGAGCGGTTGGCGCAGGGAATCGAGCGCCTGCCGCTGAAATTCGGGCAACTCGTCGAGGAAAAGCACGCCGAGGTGCGCCATCGAAACTTCGCCGGGACGCACGCGCAGGCCGCCGCCGGTCAGCGCGGCGATCGAGGCCGAATGGTGCGGCGCGCGATAGGGCCGGGCACGGCTGATGCGGCCGTTCTCCAGCGTGCCGGCGACCGAGGAGACCATCGAGACTTCCAGCGCCTCCGGCATTATGTAGCAAACGCACCAATGCGTAGATGGTTATCCGCCGCCGTGATGGCGGGTGTCATCGTTTGCGGGGTGTTAGGTGTCCATGGGCGTATTGGCAAGAACATCGCGCTCAGCCTTAAATCTACCGCTGTTATAACCGTCAGTGAGATTATAGACGATGCGATATCCTGCATGGATAGTGAACGTTTGGCTGCCAAGTGTCTTATAGGTTACACTGACCGCCAGCCAAAATTCATACTCGTCATCAAGATCATCAATGCCGAGGTGGGGGGAGCGATCTTCTTTTTCGATAGTGTCCGCTCGGTATTGCCCAAATCTAAGGTTTTTAGGCCAGATAGGACCTTTCACGTATTCCCACTCGATCCAATAAATATTGGCTGGAGCTGGACCCAGGTTTCTCAACTCTACCACAAAACCGCTTGGAGTTGGCGAACTGTCCAGAAACTCAAAATGGGCGCCTCCGAACTTGAGAATGGCTCGCTCACGCGCAATGTAGGAATCAAGCGTATCAGCAGCGGCTTTTGCCGCATCAGCAGAAGATTTGGAGGCGGATTGCGTCTCTTTGAATGTGGTCCAGACCAGATAGACACCAACGCCACTCAGGCAAACGCCAAGCACGCTCATCCCGCCCATTATTGCCGTCCAAAGCGCCATGGTTTGTTGGGCGGCGAGATCGTACTCGTTGCGCTGATTGTTGCGGGCGGCGTCGTTTATTTCATCCGCGCAATCGTCAAGGGGTTGGCCGGAAAGACCAGCACATTTGACCGAGATATCATTCTCGGCATCAGCGGCATAGTCTGCGGCATTGCGATTAGCATCATACTCAATTTCCCACTGCCAAGTGCGTGCTAGTTGCACTGTTGAAACAGTCAAAAACCCGGCGGCAAACAGGGATGCTATTAGTCCACAGCGATCCTTACAGAACTTACGCCAATTGCTTCCAGACATTGGATCAAAAACACCGCCGTAAACTTCCCACGGCTGATCTTATTGCGGATATTCGGCTCAGAGTCATGCACTCCGATATCCGCCAGCTTTCCGGCCAACTCGGCATAGGTGACGCCCCGGCGCTTTAGCTCGCCCTTGAGCATCCCCTTCACCTTGTCTTCCCATTCCTTTTCCTGAACTGGCATTCGCGTATCCCTGTGATGCTTTACGCCATCATATGCGATACGTTTATCCTTGACAACAGTGCGTCATATCATCAAATGTAGTGCATAAGCACTGGAAACGATGACATGCAACACTTTCTCCTCTCCTCCGCAGCCCGCACCCTGAGCCTCAAGAAGGTTTTCAAGATGGGCGAGGACGCTGCCTACCGCACGTTCTGCGAACTGCGCTGGCCGGAAACCGAAGGCGAGGCCGTTTGCCCCAAGTGCGGATGCGTCGAGACGTACAACATCACCTCGCGCCGCAAGTTCAAGTGCGTTGCCTGCCATCACCAGTTTTCGGTTACGAGCGGCACCATTTTCGCTTCGCGCAAGCTAAGCTTCACCGATCTGCTCGCTGCCATCGTCATTTTCGTTAACGGCGCCAAGGGCATTTCCGCCCTGCAAATGAGCCGCGACCTTGATGTGCAGTACAAGACTGCTTTCGTCCTGGCTCACAAGCTGCGCGAGGCGATGGCGCTTGAGGATGCCGGGCAGGTTCTCGAAGGTGAAGTTGAGGTTGATGGCGCCTACTTTGGCGGTCACGTCCGCCCTGCCAACGCCAAGAAGAACCGTCGCGACCGTCGCCTTGTCATCAACCAAAGCGGCAAGCGTCAGGTCGTTGTCGTTGGCCGTGAGCGTGGCGGTGATAGCATGGTCACTGTTGCCAAGAGCGAAGCCAAGGGCGGCGAAGTCATTTCCGCAGCCATCCATCACATGAGCACCGTCCACGCTGACGAGGCTTCGCATTGGGACGATCTGCACGCCAAGTTCGATACGCGCCGTATCAATCACTCGCTGGCCTACTCGAACGGCTATGCCTGCACAAATCAGGCCGAGAGCTTCTTTTCCCGCCTGCGCCGTATGGAGGTTGGTACGCATCACCGTATCGCAGGCCGCTATCTCGCTGCCTATGCGGCGGAGGCTTCATGGCGTGAGGACAACCGCCGCGTGGACAACGGCTCGCAGGCTATGACTGTTGCTGCGGCTGCTATGGAAGCTCAAGTGTCACGTAAGTGGGCGGGGTACTGGCAGCGTTGATTAGTCATCGCCGCCTGCGGCCATCTTTCCAAAGCGGTTAACGACATTAGCGAAAAGGGCGTAAAACTCCTGAACGCCCAGCCGTTTGGCAGCTACGGCTAGAATGCCTATTTCCAGCATTCCTATGACAAGGGGGCCAGCCCAATTTTGGGCATTCAACAAGAAAAGGCAGTCAAATAAAATAACAGTTACAACGATCCAGCCAATGCGCTCCTCTCTGCGCGCATCCTTTAGATCGCTTAACTCTTCTTGCGCATCTGCCAGCGCTTTTAAAGCCTTCCCATGGTCATCATGCTCAGCAGCTAACTCAGCCAGCAGCGGCAGTCTTTTTTGCGTGGGAGTCTGCTCTGGCCCTGTATTCGTCAAGGATATCTCCCTTGGGTATCACACACCCAAACCCATCATCCTCATAGTTCTTGGCCCACGCACCACCGTCCCAATGAGTGATGGAAACCAGCTTCCACGGTCGCCGGTCTGGCAGCTCCGTAAGCGTACGCGCAATTATGTCGCGCCCTGATCCTTCAGGCAACCTCGCATCCGTGTAGAAGTTTTCTACGGGTTTACTGCCGAACATTTTTGCTCGCCGGTACACCCCCGGCTCGACAGGGCCAAGCTTCCACGCTTCAAAATCTTCATCAAATATTGGTGCACCATCGTTTTCGCCCATATGGAACATTTGGGCGAGATACAGAAGTTTTTGAATTTGTAAGTTTGAAAGCGTCCAACCGCTCAATTCGGCGAGCGTGGCCGCAGCAGCAATTGCGCTCATGCCCGATCCTTTCCGATAATATATAGGGTTTTCGCCAAACTCGGTCAATTATGTTAGTACACCCTATGCCCATCCGCACCGAAGCCGCATTCCTAGCAGCCTGCTACGTCCTAGGCGTGGCAGGCTTTCTTATGCGCTGGATCGGATAGAAGGTCGTCAGTCCACGCCATTTGAAGCGTCTGGATCGGGCAACTTCGGCATCACACCTTCAGCAAGCTTATCAACAATGACTGGCGCGCTAGCTCCAAGATAGAAGGCCACCAGCGGCGTGGCTGCATCCATGATCATCGGTAGTGTCCCAGAGCAAAACGGGACGATCGCACGAGTGACTATATAGGGAATGCGTTTATATCGATCTGGGAGGCGTCCATCGAGCTTTGAGAAAGCTCGCGCCAAAGCGAAGACTTCAACTGCCGTTCCACCGAGAACGCCGACCCAATAGGGGGTAAGGCCTAGCGTTTCAAATGCGGTGATTACCGCACTCCTAGCCTAAACAGGCGGGTTATGTGGACCAAGCGACGTTGCACGCGCGATACAAACTGATGTTTGTACGCTGCGTGCCCAACAATGCTAAAAATGTTGAATGCCAATAGCATAGCTATCACGAAAACCGTGACACCAGCCAGTGCAGACGTAACTACTTCCATGTTCACGCTCCAATCCCCCTCCCATTGCGAGCCCGGCATGAACGTTTTTTGAACGGCTCGCTCCTTGCCTGATTAGGGATTGATAATCCTTCTTCAAGTGAAATCGTTGCAATCATCCTGATCTAACGAGCTTCCAAAGCTGGTAGTTCCCCGGCCCCTCGCAGGACTCGACGTTACCCCGCTCCCTGTGATGCCTCAGGCACGATCCTACGCGCCGTGTCATCAACGGAAGTAACTTCCGGTCCCCTGCGTCTAGACCGCGCTCCATGATCATTTGAGCGGCAATCTCACGGGTGGTAAGCTCACCTCGCGACTGGCGCAGGATGGACAGGACCAAGCGGCTCATCTGCCCGCGTGAGGACCAGTCATCCGGTGGCCTGAACATCTTGGGGCGGATTGCCTCCACCTCCATATCTGGCGCGACAACCGCAAGAGCAGCGTCGATAGCGGCCAAGTCCTGTACCAGCTTCGATACCCGCTCATGGGCTGCGGTGAGTTCGCCTGCGATCTGTGCCCTGCGCTTCACAAGGCCCGTTACCATGTAGTCCGTCATATGCGGATATTACACATCGCGTGCGATTACATCTAGCATCGTCTTGGTGCGTTTGCTACATAATGCCGAGCGCCTCGGCGGGTGTCAGGTCCGGCAGAATACCGGGCAGGCACGAGGCGAGCAGCGACTTGCCGGCGCCTGGCGGTCCGACCATCAGGAGATTGTGTGCACCGGCGGCGGCGATCTCCAGCGCGCGGCGGGCGGTTTCCTGCCCCTTTACCTGCTTGAGATCGGGGCCGCGATTGGGGGCATCGATTTCGCCGGGGGCTGGTGGGGGCAGGACCTGGTTGCCCTTGAGGTGATTGAGCAGGCTGATGAGGTCGGGCGCGGCCACGACCGGTACGCCGTTGGCACCGCCGCTGACCCAGCCCGCCTCGCTGCCCTGCGCGGCCGGACAAATCAGGCCTTTCTCGCTCTCGCTGGCATGAAGCGCGGCGAGCAGGACGCCGGGCGAGGGGATCACCCGCCCATCGAGCGCCAGTTCGCCTACCGCCACGAAGTCCGCCATCTGTTCTGCATCGACGATGCCCATGGCGCTCAGCAGCGCGAGCGCTATCGGCAGGTCGTAGTGCGAGCCCTCCTTGGGCAGGTCGGCAGGGGAGAGGTTGACGGTGATCCGCTTGGGCGGAAGGGCAAGCCCCATCGCGGTAAGCGCGGCGGAAACGCGCTGGCGGCTCTCGCCCACGGCCTTGTCCGGCAGGCCGACGACCGCGAACGCAGGCAGGCCCGGTGCGACCTGGCACTGCACTTCGACGGCGCGTGCCTCGAGTCCGAGATAGGCCACGGTCGAAACCAGCGCGACCACGAAGTCCCCCCTGCATTGGCTGCGTGCTGGCCTCACTATGCGCGGGAAGGAAGAGGACGCGAAGGCAAGGAATTCATGCCTTACAACGTTTTAACCTTTTCTCTCATCACTTGGGTAAGTGGCCGGGTCGCATTTTCCGGGCATGCGCTCGTCCCGTGCAATCCTTGTACTTCTTGGTCTGTTAGCCGCGTCCCCCCTGTCGGCGCAGACCATCGATTATGAGTTCGTGAATCCGGATGCCGATCAGATTCACGACGGTGGCGAGCGCAGCCTGCCAGCCCGCTGGGAAGTCCAACCGTCCGTATCCGTGCCGGCCGGCGCGGCTGCCTATGGTCCGTTTCGCGTGCTCGATGGCCAGCGTGCCGCGCTTGTGGACGTGACCAACGGCAGCAGCCCGACGCAATTCGCGGCGATGTTGCGCGATCATCCCGGTATCGCCGAAATCGAAATGGTCGACTGTCCCGGTACCGAGGACGATCTGGCCAACCTGCGCCTGGGGCGGATGATCCGCGAACGCGGGATCGCCATGCATGTGCCGAATGGCGGCTCGGTGCGCTCGGGCGGGGTGGAGCTTTTTCTTGCCGGTGCGCGGCGCTATGCCGATCCGGGGGCAGAGTTCGCCGTCCATTCGTGGCAGGACAACACCGGGCTCGAACCGGACGACTATTCCCAGAACGCGCCCGAGAATCGCCGTTACCTCGAATACTATCAGACCATGGGCATGAGCCCGATCGAGGCGGAAGCGTTCTATGCCATGACCAATTCGGTGCCGTTCGAATCGGCCAAGTGGTTCGGCACCGGCGTCATGGGCCTGTGGGTCAATCTCGACCGCGCGCCGGCCAGAAACGCGGCAATCCAGGCGCAGACGTCCTTGACTCTCTCGCTGGCCTCCAGTAACGGCGCCCGTCTGTAAACGGTCGTCCGTCGCGGGCGGCCCTTTTTGTTCGGTCCTTCGGGGCCATGGAATTTTTCGAGGACTGACATGAAGCGCACTTTCCAGCCCAGCCGCCTTGTCCGCGCCCGTCGTCACGGTTTCCGCGCCCGCACGGCGACCGTCGGTGGCCGCAAGGTGCTTCGCGCCCGCCGCGCCCGCGGCCGCAAGAAGCTCTCGGCTTAATCTTCTCCAGCCTCACGGCTGGATGCGGCACTGGCCCGCGCCGCCGTCCGACACTCCGTACGCAGCAGCGTCGGAACCGGACGGTGGCGCGGGCCGCCGTCGTTTGGGGCCGATGCGCAAATGAAGCGACGCATGTGCGAATCGGTCAATGCGGTTCCGCAAGCCGGCCAACCGCTGTAGACCTGTCATCATGACTGCTCCCTACGCCACCATGACGCGCCGGTCAGATTTCCTGGCCGCCAACCGCGGCCTGCGAGTCGCGCGTCCCGGGTTCGTCCTGCTGGCCAA
Organism: uncultured Novosphingobium sp.; assembly: GCA_965140495.1. GTDB lineage: Bacteria > Pseudomonadota > Alphaproteobacteria > Sphingomonadales > Sphingomonadaceae > Novosphingobium. Next base: position 969,533 of record OZ223239.1, read on the forward strand.
CGCCAACAAGGGGCATGGGCGGCGTGCAGGCATCACGGTCACCAAGAAGATCGGCAACGCCGTCGTGCGCAACCGGATGAAGCGCCGCTTTCGTGCGCTGCTTCGCGAGTTGCTGCCCGAGCACGGTCTTGCCGATACCGACCATGTGCTGATCGGCCGTGACGGCGGTGTAGAGCGCGATTTCGGCCTGCTGCGCGAGGAGCTGGTGGCGGCGCTCGGTCGGGCGAAAGCCGGCAAGGGCGATCCCGCCCGGCGCAAGGGCGCACCGCGCAGGAGGCGCAAGTGAAACGGGTATGGTCCTTTATCGTGTCGCTTCCCGGCCTTCTGCTGATCGGGATTGCACGCGCCTGGCAGCTCGGTCCTTCGCGGGTCATGCCACCGACCTGCCGCTACAGCCCTTCGTGCTCGCAATACGCCATCGAGGCGGTGAAAAAGCATGGTGCGATTAAGGGTGGAAGCCTCGCGATATGGCGTCTATTGCGCTGCCAACCTTGGGGCGGTCACGGTTACGATCCCGTACCGGACTTGAAGCAGAAAGACTGACGAGAAGCGGGCGGCCCACGATGTCGCGGCTTACGGGTATACGACAGGAAACGTCTTCGTGGATAATCAGCGCAACATAATCCTGGCGGTCGTTCTGACTGCCCTTGTCCTCTTCGGGTGGGAGGCCGGCGTCGGCTACTTCTACCCGCAGACCAAGACGCCGACGAAGGTCGAGCAGGCAGGTGGCGCTGAGGAAGCGGCAAAGCCCACGAATCCCAGCAAGATCAAGCCGACCCGCGAAGGTGGCTTGCGCGGTGCATCGGAAGTTGCGCTCGAAAAGCAGGATCTCAAGACGGCACTGGCCGGCGGCGGTCGCCTGCCGATCGAGGGCCCCGGCCTTTCGGGCTCCATCAACCTGACCGGCGCGCTGATCGACGATCTCGTCATCAACCGTCACCGCGAGACGGTGAAGAAGGATTCCGGTCCGGTCCGCATCTATTCGCCGGCCGGCACGCCGGCGCAGCAGTTCGCGCAGTTCGGTTGGGTCGGCCAGGGTGTCGCCACGCCTGACGGCCAGACCGTGTGGAAGGCGCCCGCAGGCGCAAAGCTCACGCCCTCCACCCCGGTTACGCTGAGCTGGGACAATGGGCAGGGCCAAGTCTACACGATCGCCCTCAAGATCGACGACGACTACATGATCACCGCCGACCAGCGCGTGGTGAACAAGGGCTCCGGCCCGATCACCATCCAGCCTTTCGGCCTCGTCAATCGCACCGACCAGACGGCCAGCCTCGATACCTGGAACGTCCATTCGGGCCCGATTGGCGCCTTCGACGGGTCGGTGACCTTCGGCACGAACTACGATGACGTCGAAGAGGCCAAGACGGTCGAGGAAAGCGGCAATGCCAACTGGATCGGCTTCACCGACGTCTACTGGATGTCGACGATGGCCCCGGTCGGCGCCAAGGCCGATGGCACGTTCCGCTCTCTCGGAAACCACATCTTTCGTGCCGACCTGCTGTACGATCGCGAAGTCGTTCAGCCCGGTCAGGCGCTGACCCGCGAGACCAAGCTTTTTGCCGGCGCGAAGGAACACGAAGTTCTGGATGCTTACGAGAAGCAGGGAATTTCCAACTTCGGCCTCGCTATCGACTGGGGCTGGTTCCGCTGGTTCGAAAAGCCGATTTTCTGGCTGCTGACGTCGCTGTTCAAGCTGGTGGGCAACTTCGGTGTCGCCATCATCTTGCTCACGGTGATCGTGCGCGGCATCATGTTCCCGATCGCCCAGCGCCAGTTCGCCTCCATGGCGGCCATGCGCGCGATCCAGCCGAAGATGAAGGCGATCCAGGACCGCTACAAGGACGACAAGCAGAAGCAGCAGCAGGAGGTTATGGCCCTGTACAAGAAGGAAGGCGTGAACCCGCTCAACGGCTGCCTTCCCATGTTCCTGCAGATCCCCGTCTTCTTCGCGCTGTACAAGACGCTGATCCTTGCGATCGAAATGCGCCACCAGCCCTTCGTGCTGTGGATCAAGGACCTTTCCGCGCCCGATCCGCTGCACATCCTGAACCTGTTCGGCCTGTTGCCGTTCGATCCTCCGGGCTTCCTCGGTATCGGCGTTCTGGCGCTGCTGCTCGGCGTGACGATGTACTTCCAGTTCAAGCTGAACCCGGCCCAGATGGACCCGACCCAGCAGCAGATCTTCTCGCTGATGCCCTGGTTCATGATGTTCGTGATGGCGCCGTTCGCCTCGGGCCTGCTGCTCTACTGGATCACGTCCAACCTGCTGACCATCGCGCAGCAGAAGTACCTCTACAGCCGCCATCCGCAGCTGAAGGCACAAGCCGAAAAGGACGCGCAGGATAAACAGCGGGCGGCCGACCGCGAGAAGAGCAAGGCCTGACGTGGAAGAGAGCCCCGAGGACCTGACGGAGCGTGCGCGCAAGCTTTTCTCGGGGCCGGTTACGTTCCTGAAGAGTGCGCCTGCGCTCAAGTTCCTGCCCGATCCCGATGTGGCGGAAGTCGCCTTCTGCGGCCGTTCGAACGTCGGCAAGTCGTCGCTGCTCAATGCGCTGACGGGGCGCAAGGCCATCGCCCGCACCTCGGTCACGCCGGGACGCACGCAGGAGCTCAACTTCTTCGACGTGGGCGATCCGCTGCAATTCCGCCTGGTCGACATGCCCGGCTACGGCTTTGCCAAGGCACCGCCCGCGGTTGTCGAGAAATGGCGGCGTCTGGTGCGCGAGTTCCTGCGCGGCCGCGTCGTGCTCAAGCGTACGCTGCTACTCGTGGACAGCCGCCACGGGGTGAAGCCGGTCGATGCCGAGATGATGAAGATGCTGGACGAGGCGGCCGTGGGGTATCGCATCGTCCTGACCAAGGCCGACAAGATCAAGGCGAGCGAACTCGACAAAGTGCATGCCGCTACTCTCGCCGAGGCGCGTAAGCATCCGGCGGCTTTTCCGGAGGTCCATGTCACAAGTTCTGAAAAGGGCATGGGTATAGAGGAATTGCGCGCCGCCGTGCTCGGAGACGCGGAACTTTGACCGAAGGCCGCGGGTTTTCTCAGGATAACGCCGCGTTTCCGTCATTGTGACGATTGTATGACGACTGCGGCTCGGTTAAGGGCACGCTCCAGTTTGCGCCAGGAAGGAGGAGGTCTCGCCGATGCGCCAGATTGCCGTACTTCCTTACCGAACGCTTAGCCCCGCCGTCGATGCGCCCATTCAGATCCTGCTGATCACCTCGCGTGAAACGCGCCGCTGGGTGATCCCTAAGGGCGGTCTGATGAAAGGACTGCCGCCGCATTCCGCCGCTGCTGTTGAGGCAGAGGAAGAGGCGGGCGTGCTCGGGGCCGTGTGTCCTACGCCCATCGGTTCGTATCGTTATCGCAAGCGCCGCAGGTCCGGCGCATCGGTGTGGGCGGATGTGGATGTGTTCCCGTTCGCCGTGACCGAGGAACTGGATACCTGGGACGAGCAACACCAGCGCGAGCGCAAGTGGTTCTCGCTCGCGGAAGCTGCGGAATCCGTGGACGAGGAAGACCTGCAGGCGCTTATCCGCTCGTTCGGCGCAAGCGAGTTTCGCGCTGCCGCCAGTCCCGCCCGGTTTATCGGCGCGGTCGTAGAGAAAACAGGGGTCAATACGATGTTTGCGTGGTTCCAGAAGCTGCTTCCGCAGCAGAGCCATTTCTTCGATCTGTTCGAGAAGCAGGCCGCGACGCTGGTGGCGGGCGCCGATGCGCTGGCAAGGCTAGCGCAGGGCGGATCGGGGCGCGCGCAGCATATCCGCGAGATCGAGGAGCGAGAGCACGACGCAGACGATATCACGCGCGAAGTGCTGCATGCCGTTCGTCGCAGCTTCCTGACCCCGTTCGATCGCTCGGCCATCACCAGCCTCATCACGACGATGGACGATGCCATCGACGAGATGCAGCAGACCGCCGGTGCGGTGGACCTTTACGAGGTGTCCGAGTTCGAACCCGAGATGCGCGACATGGCGGCGATCATTGTCGATGCCGCTCGCCTGACGGCCGAAGCGATGCCGCTGCTGCGCAAGATCGCCGACAACGGCCATCGGCTGCACGAACTGACCGAGCGCCTTGTGCGCATGGAGGGACATGCCGACCAGATCCACGCCGAGGGCCTGAAGCGCGTGTTCAAGGCCAGCAGCAACAGCGATCCGCTGCAGTTCATCGTGCTCCAGGAAATGTTCAAGCGGCTCGAACGCGTCGTCGACCGGTTCGAGGATCTCGCCAACGAGATCGACGGCCTCGTGATCGATCACGCCTGAGCGTTTCCCGATGGACCACAGTCTTGCCCTGCCGCTGCTGATCGGCCTCATCGCGCTCGCTCTGGCGTTCGACTTCCTGAACGGCCTGCACGATGCCGCCAACGCCATCGCCACGGTCGTTGCGACCCGGCTGCTCTCGCCGGTCATGGCGGTGGTATTCGCTGCCGTGGGTAATTTTGCCGCTTACTGGTTTGTCGGCCTCCATGTCGCCGAAACGGTGGGCAAGGGCATCATCGACAAGGATGCGGTTACGCCGGCCGTCGTCTTCGGGGCCTTGGTCGGGGCGATGTTCTGGAATGTGGTCACCTGGCTCAAGGGTATTCCCTCCAGTTCCAGCCACGCGTTGATCGGCGGTCTGCTGGGCGCGGGCATGGCGCATGGCGGCTTTGCCGTCGTCGAAGGGAGCGGCACGACCAAGACGGTCATCGCGATCGTGGCCTCGCCGATGATCGGCTTTGCCATTGCGATGTTCTTGATGCTGATCACCAGCTGGCTGTTTCAGGGAGTCTCGTCGCGCGGCTCGAACCGCACGTTCAAGGGCCTGCATCTCCTTTCCAGCGCGGCCTACTCGATCAGCCATGGCGGTAACGATGCGCAGAAGACGATGGGGATCATCGCCGTTCTGCTCTATTCGACCGGGCATCTGACGGGGGACTTCCATGTGCCCGAATGGGTCGTGCTCTCCTGCTACACGGCCATTGCCCTGGGGACGCTTTCGGGCGGGTGGAAGATCATCAAGACCATGGGCACGCGGCTGACCAAGCTGACGCACCATTCGGGGTTCTGCGCGTCTACGGCCGGATCGTTCGTCGTGTTCGGGGCCAGCGCCATGGGCATTCCCGTGTCCACGACCCATGCGATTACCGGCTCCGTGGTCGGCACCGGCGCCGCGCGGCGGGCCAGCGCCGTGCGCTGGTCGGTCGCGAGCCGCGTCATTATCGCATGGGTCATCACGATCCCGGCGAGCGCGGCGGTCGGCGCTCTTTTCTACGCGATCACGCGGCTGTTCTGACCCGAGCTCCGATCAGGGGATCTTGCGCACCGCGAAGGTAATGCGCGTCGGCGCGGTCCCGTGGTCGAAGGCGGCTGCGGCGAACTTCGGGCGCGACAGCTTGACCCGCACGTCGTTCGAAAAGCCGACGAGTTCGAGCGGCATGCCGATGAAGTTGCGGTCTGCCTTGCCGTTGCCATTGGCATCCCAATAGGCCTGCGCCGCGTATCGGCCGGGCGGAACGTCAGGCACGGTCACGGTCGTCGTTCCGGCTCGGGCGACCGCTTCCGCGGCCCAGGGGCAGTCCTCCCGCGTGAACTGCTTCGGCGGACAGATATCGACATGGACCATGCCCTTGGCCGCGCCGATGCCCGAGACGGCCACGACCACCGGCGTGTTCGGCGAGGCCGCGCCGAGCAGCAAGGACATGAACAATAAGGCCGCGATTCTGCGCATTGTTCATTTATGATCCATGGAAGATCATAAGTCCATGCGCCTGGCCTCGCTTCGACCTCGACAGCGGGCGTCTGACCTCCTAGGTCCGCAGCAAAGCCAGAGGGACCCCCGCCCGTGAAGCTCATCATCGGCAACAAGAACTATTCAAGCTGGTCGCTGCGTGCCTGGCTCGCCTGCAAGCAGTCCGGCCTCCATTTCGACGAACTGACCGTTCCGCTGTTCGGCGAGGATTGGGAGCATCTGAAGAAGAGCTCCGACGATCTCGCGCCCAGCCACGGCAAGGTGCCGATCCTGTGGGATGGCGAAGCCGTCGTGTGGGACAGTCTGGCGATCATCGAATACCTTGCCGACAAGGTCGGTCGCGACCGTTTCTGGCCCAAGGCCGAGGATGCGCGGGCGATGGCGCGTTCGATGGTGGCGGAAATGCACTCCAGCTACCTGCCGCTGCGCCGGTCCTGCCCGATGAACATCCGCGCCCGGGCCGAGAACGTCGCGATCGCCGAAGACGTGCGGGCCGATATCGTGCGTATCCTCACGCTCTGGGCCGAGGCACGGGCGCGCTTCGGCAAGGGCGGGCCGTTCCTGTTCGGTACGTTCGGCGCTGCGGACGTGATCTACGCGCCGGTCGTCAGTCGGTTCCTGACGTACGGCATCGGTGTGCCCGGTTTTGCGCAGGCCTACATGCAGGCGGTGTGGGAGCATGAATGGATGCAGCAGTGGATTGCCGCGGCCGAGGCCGAGGACTGGGTGATCGAACAGTACGAAATGCCGGTGACCTGACGATGCGTGCTCTCTTCCTGCTGATCGCCGCGCTGGTATCGCTCGCCGCCACGCCTGCCATGGCCTGGGGTGCCTATGGCCACCGCACCATCGCCTCGATCGCGATGAAGAACGTCACGCCGCACACCCGGGCGGAGATCCGGCGCATCCTCCATGCCGCACCCGAATTGCTGACGCCCGACTGTCCGGTGCAGAGCCTCGAGGATGCCTCGGTCTGGCCGGATTGCGTGCGCGGGGAAGGATGGCGCTGGGCCTACACGTTCCCGTGGCACTACCAGAACATCTCCGTGTGCAAGCCTTTCGACATCAAGGCCAAGTGCTCCTACGGCATTTGCGTGACCGGGCAGGTCGAACGCTTTGCCCGGCTGCTGGCGGACCGACGTCTGCCCGCCGAACAGCAGCTCGAAGCGCTGATGTTCCTCACGCACTTCGTCGGCGATTTGCATCAGCCGCTCCACGTGGGTGAGAACGGGGACCTCGGCGGCAATCGGGTCAAGGCGGACTACGGCATCGCGCCCGGTCTGAATCTGCACTGGATCTGGGACGGCCCCGAGGCCGAGCGCGCCATCTCCTCCGCCAATCCGCCGCTGGTCCGCCGCTACAGCGCCGAGGAAAAGGCGCGTCTGGCCACGGGTGACGTCGAGGACTGGGCGAAGGAAAGCTGGCAGGTCTCGCGCGACTTCCTCTACCCGGCGGCCTTCGGCAAACTGCCCTGCGACGGCGACGAGGCCGAGCATGTGGTGTGGAGCGAGGATGCCATCGAAAAGGCGATTCCCATCGTCGACGAACGCATAGAGCGGGCGGGCCTTCGGCTGGCGAAGATGCTGGACAAGGCGCTCGGCTGACTGGCCGCGCTAAGTTCAAAGTTTGTCCACTCCGGCACTAGTGAGTTCTGGAAAGAGCTGAGTATTCAATAGCCTGCGCCGCGCGAAACTTCACACTTCGCGGCGTGCCTGGGGAGGGGTGAACTTACGGTTCAAGGAGCGGGGCACAAGGATGCCGCGCGCAGTGTGCCGGGCGGGGGCCGTGTAGGAAAGCACGTGCTCCGCTTTGGGGCGAGACACAGGAAAAGGGGCCGAACCGCAAGCGGCCGGCCCCTTTTGAGATAGTCCCCCCTTTCGGGCGGTCAGAACTCCGACCAGTCTTCCTCGACCGGCTGCGACTTGAGCGCGAGGTTGCCCTCGACCACAGGCATCGACTGGCGGGCGGCCGGGGCGGGCTTCGGCTTGCCGATCGTCGGCAGGGACGCCTTTGCGGCGGGCACCGACTTGCCGTCGAACGTGAAGCGGCCCACGACCTGCGAAAGCACCTTCGCTTCGTCGGCGAGCGAGCGGGTCGCCGCGCTGGCTTCTTCCACCATGGCTGCGTTCTGCTGGGTTACGCGGTCGAGATCGCCCATCGCGGCATTGACCTGGCTGAGGCTGGCCGCCTGGCTCTGGGCGTTCGTGGCAATGCTCGAGATCTGCGTGTTGATCTCACCCACGCGCGACACAATCTTGGAAAGCAGGTCGCCGGTTTCGCCGACCAGCTTCACGCCGGACCCGACATGCTCCGAAGAGGCCGTGATCAGCGCGCTGATGTCCTTGGCCGCATCGGCCGAACGCTGGGCAAGAGCGCGCACTTCGTTGGCGACGACGGCGAAGCCCTTGCCGGCATCGCCCGCACGGGCGGCTTCCACGCCGGCGTTGAGCGCCAGCAGGTTGGTCTGGAAGGCAATGCCGTCGATCACGCCGATGATCTGGCTGATCTCTTCGGCCGATTGCTCGATGGCGCTCATCGCCTTTACCGCCTTCTCGACGACCGCGCCGCCTTCGGTGGCTTCGCGATTGGCGTCGGCGATGGTCTGCTGCGCGCCCACGGCGGCACTGGCGGCTTCGTTCACGCCCTGCGTAACCTGATTCATCGCGGCCGACGTCTCTTCGAGGCTGGCGGCCTGCTGCTCGTTGCGGCGCGACAGGTCGTCGGAAGCGGTGTGGATCTCGGAAGAACCGGTCAGCACGGCATCGGCGGTCTGGCGAACAGAGGAGAGCGTGTCGGTCAGCGAGGCCAGCGCCTGATTGAAGTCGTTGCGCAGCGCTTCGTATTCCGACGGGAACGGCTGATCGATGCGGCAATCGAGCCGCTGGCTGGCCAGCGCCTTGAGCGACTGGCCCAGCTTGCCCACGACCACTTCCTGGGCTTTGCCGGCTTCCTGCACGCGCACCGCGTTGTCGCGGAACGTGGACATGGCCGTCGTCATGCGGCCGACGCAGTCTTCGTAGTCGGTGTACTGGATGTGGCTCGTGGTGTCGCCGGCGGCGAGGGCTTCCATGCGCACCACCGTGTTCACGTAGGGCCTGCAGACACGGTCACCCGAAATCAGCACTGTCGCGACGATCGCGGCGAAGGCAAGAGCTGCGATGCCGATCAGGACGGTGCCGGGAAGGCTGTCGGTCACGGCCAGAACCGTGGTGGCGAGGCCGATGGCGCCAAGCCCGCTATGGACGACAAGCAGCGCCTTGAACTTCGTCCGGATCGGTGCTTTCTTTTCAAACCACTCAAGCATGCGTCTGTCCTCTCGGCCTCTTAGCCTTTGGAATTCCGTGATAAATTTGCGAACGACCCGTGTTTTGTTCGTCAAGTTAAAACGATTTCACCGCGGTATATTCCGTAGTCGCAAGTTTATGGTGTTCCGCGGAGCACGCATAAATACTTAGTCCTTCGTTATTGCCCGGACCTTCAATTGTGGATTTTGCAACTTCCCACTGAAAAGCAATTTTATACTTCCTACCGACTGGCTCGCTAACTGAACAAGATGCTTAAGGTGTAGTATCGCTGTCGCCGCGGAACCATTCGATAGTAGCCATTGCTATTGTACCGATGGCTTTTTCAAATCTCTTAGAGGCTATGCTTATGCGGGGGGTTCCGGTTACCCCGTAGTTGCCCTTGTATAGGCAGCCGAGCGCGCGGCTTTCCGCGCGCCGAGCCCGCCGGGGCGCGAGAGGTTTGCTTCAAAATGGATTTAAATCGTTTGCGCTATTTCAGGCGCTGGGCTGCGTAGGGTGTGCCGTCCTTGTGGAAGTAGCCTTCGCTGCTGAAGGTCATGTCGATGTCCGGGTAGGCGCCGGTCCCGTTCCTGTCGCCAGCGCTGATCGCCACGAAGCTGCAGTCTGCATCGCTTTCGTTGATCAGGTGGTGGCCGTTCGTCACGCCCTTGGCCCAGGCGCACAAGTCTCCCGGTCTGAGCACCGTGCGCCCATCGTCTTCCACCAGCACGGCTTCCCCGGTGAGCATGATCAGCAGTTCGTCCTCGTGGTCGTGCCAGTGGCGCTGGCTGGACCAGGCGCCGGGCTTCAGCACGACATGGCTGGCGCCCATTTCGGTCAGTCCGCCCACGGGCGCGAGGCGCCGCCACCAGCGACCGGAAACCGGCTCGTCGTAGGGCGCCGGATAGCCGGTGCGATTGGACTGCGGGATCGCTTCAATATCGAGCTTGGGCATGGCGGCTTTCTCCTCCCTATGGCTATCGCGGCGGGCTTGTGCGAATAGCGCGGATATGTCCCAGACTGCCTCTTCCACGGCAAGCGTAACCGAACTTGCCGAAGCCCTGATCGCCTGTCCCAGCGTCACGCCGGCCACCGGCATGGTGTTCGACTGTCTCGAGCAGCAGTTGGCCCCGCTCGGCTTCGACGTGGCGAGGTTCGTGGCGGGCGAGGCGCCCGACGGGCCGGTGGAGAACCTCTTCGCCATCAGGCGCGGCCCGGAGGGCTCGCGGCACTTCGCCTTTGCCGGCCACCTCGACGTCGTACCGCCGGGTGATGGCTGGACGACGGCGCCGTTCCTGCCCGACCAGCGCGGTGAGCTTCTTTACGGTCGCGGCGCGGTCGACATGAAGGGCTCGATCGCGGCGATGGTCGCGGCGGTTCGCGACGTCCCGGCCGATGCTGGCACGGTGAGTTTCATCATCACCGGCGACGAGGAAGGCCCGGCGATCTACGGCACCCGCGCGCTTATGGATCTCATGCGTGAGCGCGGCGATATTCCGGACCTGTGCCTCGTCGGCGAACCGACCTCGGTCAATCGGCTGGGCGACGTGATGAAGATCGGTCGTCGCGGCTCGGTGAACATCTTCCTCGATGTCGAGGGCGTGCAGGGCCACGTCGCCTATCCGCACATGGCCGACAATCCGGTGACCAAGCTCGTCGCCATGCTGGCCGAACTCGATGCGCTCAAGCTCGACGAGGGCACCGACTGGTTCCAGCCCAGCAACCTCGAGATCACCGACATCACCGTGGGCAATCCCGCGCACAACGTGATCCCGGCGCGGGCCGCGGCGCGCATCTCGATCCGCTTCAACGATCTGCACACCGGCGCCGAACTCGGCTCGCGCGTTTCGGCCATTGCCGAAAAGCACGGCGGCATCGCGCGGCCGGTGATTTCGGGCGAGAGCTTCCTCACCGAACCGGGCCGTTTCTCCACGCTGCTCGCCGATGCCATCCGCGCCGAGACGGGCGTCGATCCCGAGCTTTCGACCAGCGGCGGCACCTCCGATGCGCGTTTCCTCAAGGACCTGTGCCCGGTGATCGAGTTCGGTCTGTGCAACGCGACGATGCACAAGCGCGACGAGGCCGTGGCGATGGCCGATCTCGAGGCGCTGGCCCGCATCTACCGCCGCGTGGTCGAAGCGGCGCTCAAGGATGGCGATCCTGCCTGACCTCGGCTGAAACGGCGCCCGGATTGACCGGGCGCGTTAGGGTGTTAGTCTCGCCTGAAATATTCTTGCGGGGCTAGTCGGCAGGCGCGACAGCGCCGGGCGGCCGTGATGCACTCCGGTTTGCTGCCGATCTTGGGGACTGTTCATGCTTCGATTCTGGTTTGCCGTTCCGCTCTGGCAACGCGTGATCGCCGCGCTGGTGCTGGGCACGATTACCGGCCTGCTCTGGGGACCCGACGCGGAATCGATCAAGTGGATCGGCGACTTCTTCATCAAGGCGGTGAAGATGCTGGTGGTCCCGCTCATCTTCTTCTCGCTGGTCTCGGGCGTCGCCGCCATTGGCGACTTGCGCAAGCTGGGCGCGGTGGGCGGACGGGCCATGCTGCTCTTCGTCGTGACCGGACAGATCGCCGTGTGGCTCGGGCTGGCGCTGGGCACCTTCTTCAAGCCGGGGCAGGGGATCGATGCCAGTGCCATCGAGCTTGGCCCCACGCCCGCACCGAACAACACCACCGCAGTCGACATGATCCTCTCGATGGTGCCCGAAAGCCCGGTGAAGGTCATGGCCGACGCGCAGGTGCTGCCGCTGATCGTCTTCGCCATGCTGATCGGCATCGGCATCCTCATGGCCGAAAAGGACGGTGAGCCCGCCGCGAAGATCTTCGACAGCGGCGCGGTGGTCATGCAGAAAGTCACGATGATCGTGATGGAGCTGACCCCGTTCGGCGTCTTCGCGCTCATGGCCTGGGTTTCGGGCACGCTGGGGCAGGACGCGCTGATCGCGCTCGCCAAGCTGGTGGGGCTGAATTACCTCGGCTGTCTGCTGATCATCTTCGGCATCTATTCGGCGATGATCCACTTCCTGGCGAAGCTGCCGGTGCACGACTTCTTCCGCGGCATCATCGATGCCATGGCGGTCAGCTATTCCACCGCCTCGTCCAACGCGACGCTGCCGGTGACGCTGCGCTGCGCAGAGCGCAACCTGGGCGTGAGCAACTCGGTGGCCAGCTTCGTGATCTCGCTCGGCGCGACGATCAACATGAACGGCACCGCGATGTACCTCGGCCTCGCGACGCTGTTCGGCGCGCAGGTCTTCGGCGTCGATCTGTCGTGGGGCGACTACTTCCTGATCTCGATCCTCTCGACGCTCGGCGCGGTCGGCGCGGCGGGCATTCCGGGCGCGGGCCTGATCATGATGGCGCTGGTCTTCGGCGCGGTGGGCGTACCGCTGGAAACGATCGCCTTCGTCGCCGGTGTCGACCGCATCATGGACATGATGCGCACGACCACCAACGTCAGCGGCGATGCCGCCGTCGCGACCACGGTGGCGGTGATGACCGGTGAGATCGACCGCGCCGAAATGATCAGCGCGGACGACGTCTAGGGCCAGCTACATCCGTCCATCCCGTTCGTGTCGAGCGAAGTCGGGACACGAACGGCAGCTGTTGGGCTCAGCGTTCAAGCTTGACCGGGACGAATTCCCCCATGCCGCAGCCGGCGCCGCGCTGGAGGTTGTTGCCGTACTGGTGCAGCGGATAGATGATGTCCTGCTTGCACAGCCGCGACAGCGACGTTTCGAATGTGAAGGTGTCCGCCGACTTCAGGCCGCTGCAGCGGTTCGGCAGGGTGACGCGCCAGACCTTGTTGCCGGCGCCGCCGATGAAGTCGATGGTGCGGTCGTCGCGGATGCGGGTGGTCGAATACTGGGTGACCGGCAGGCAGTCCTGCGCCGGACCCACCGCCACCGCGGCGGGCGTTACGGGCGGTGCATTGGCGGGTTCGCCCTGCGTGCAGGCGGCAAGCGCCATCGGCGCGGCGCAAAGAATGGCAAGATTTCTGGCGTTCATGACTTTCTCCTCTCCTGACTCCGACGTTCGGGCGCGCATTGTGTTCCCGGTCCCGTGTCGCCCGAGGGACGTTGAACCTCAGGAACGCGAACCGGTCTTCGCTTTCGGCTTTGCCTTCGTCTTCGGCCTGGCAGCGCCCTTTTCCATCACCTTGGGCTTGTAACCGCACAAGTCGACGACCGGGCACCGCCAGCACTCGGGCGTGCGCGCCTTGCAGATATAGCGGCCGTGCAGGATCAGCCAATGGTGCGCGCTGACGCGGAAGGGCTCGGGCACCTTCTTTTCGAGCTGCTTCTCCACCGCGAGCGGCGTCTTGCCCTTGGCGAGGCCGGTGCGGTTGCCGACGCGGAAGATATGCGTGTCGACCGCGAAGGTCTCGGCCCCGAAGGCGCAGTTCATCACCACGTTGGCGGTCTTGCGGCCCACGCCCGGCAGCTCGACCAGCGCGTCGCGGTCTTCCGGCACCTCGCCGCCGTAGTCGCGTACGAGGATCTCGGAGAGGGCGATGACGTTCTTCGCCTTGGAATTGAACAGGCCGATGGTCTTGATGTGCTGCTTGAGCCCTTCCTCGCCCAGATCGACCATCTGCTGCGGCGTTGTCACCTCGCGAAACAGCGCCCGCGTCGCCTTGTTGACCCCGACGTCGGTCGCCTGCGCGGAAAGCACCACGGCGACGAGCAGCTGGTAGGTATTGCCGAACTCCAGCTCGGTCTCGGGCGAGGGGTTCAGCTCGGCCAGACGGCGGAAGAATTCGAAGATATTGTCTTTCTTCATGTGTCGGTCCGCTTGTCTTCCTCGGCTTCGCGCTGGCGCTGCATGGCGTCGCTGAAGGCCGAGGCCATGATGCCGGTGGGCATGGCGACAAGGCCGATACCGCTCAGCGCGACGATCGAGGCGAGGAACTTGCCCAGCGGCGTGATCGGCGAGGCATCGCCATAGCCGACCGTTGTCAGCGTGATGATCGCCCACCACAGCGCACGCGGGATCGAGCCGAACGCGTCGGGCTGCACGTGCCGCTCGGCCCAGTAGAGCGAGCTGGCGCCGAACAGCAGCAGGCAGGCGGCCAGCGCCATCGTCACCAGCAGTTCGTAGCGCCGCTCGGCCAGCGCCCGCACCAGTTCGCGCAGCGCGGCGGAGAAGCGGCCGAACTTGGCCAGCGCCGCCAGTCGGATCAGTCGCACGATCCGCAGCAGCGCCACGTCGCTGAAGAAGAACGGCATGAGCGCAGCAACCACGACCACGAGGTCGATCAGTGCCAGCGGCGTTACCATGAAGCGCAGGCGGGCCTTCCAGGCGGGCTCATCGCCGGCTTCCTCGGCAACGCTCCAGATGCGACCGACGTATTCGACGCCGAAGATCAGGCCGAAGGTCATTTCCAGCGCGATGAACAGCTCGCGGTGCGGCCGGAAGATCTTGGGTTCGGTGGCGATGATGGTGACGGCGACGGCGGCGAGGATCACGACGATCATGAACCGGTTGAACACCGTCAGCTTTTCGCTGCGGTCGGCCCTCGCGAAGAGCTGATGATAGACGTGCCGCCGCAAGCCCATCGGTCAGAGCCCCAGCACCTCGGGCATCGTGTAGCGGCCCGCAGGCTTGCCTTTTACCCATTCGGCGGCCCTGAGCGCGCCCTTGGCGAAGATGCTGCGGTTCTCGGCCATGTGCGAGAGGGTGAGCCGCTCGCTGTCGCTGAGGAATAGCACCGAGTGATCGCCCGCCACGGTGCCGCCGCGCAGCGCGGCAAAGCCGATCGTGCCGGTCTCGCGCTTGCCGGTGATGCCGTCGCGGCCGCGTTCGGAATTGTCGGCAAGGCCGATGCCGCGCCCTTCCGCCGCCGCTTCGCCGAGCAGCAGGGCGGTGCCCGAAGGCGCATCGACTTTCATGCGGTGGTGGGTCTCGACGATCTCGATGTCCCAGTCCTCGCCGAGACGGCTCGCAGCCTCGCGCACGAGGTGGGCGAGCAGGGTCACGCCGAGCGAGGTATTGCCGGTCTGAAGCACGGGGATATTCTGCGCGGCGCTGTCGATCAGCCAGTGGTGGCGTTCCTCGAGCCCGGTAGTGCCGATCACCACCGGAACGCCTGCCGCCATGGCGGCATCCAGATTGCCTTCGAGCGCGCCGGGGCTGGAGAAGTCGATCAGCACATCGGCCGTGGCGGCAAGCGCTGCCACATCGCCGTCCTTGTCGACGCCGCCGGCCACTTCGACGCCCGCCGCTTCAGCGGCTGCGGCAATGGCCTGGCCCATCCGGCCTTCGCTGCCGATAATTCCGATCTTCGTCACTGCGCACTCTCCGCTTGCCCCGCGCGCGCCGCCGGGCGGTTCCGCGCCCCGCATGGCGCAAACAGGCCCTTTCGACAAGGTTGCGGTGCAGGCTATGATGGCGCCATGTCCACCATTCGCAACATAGTCATCCTCACCGGCGCCGGCGTCTCCGCCGAAAGCGGCATCGATACCTTCCGCGACGGCGGGGGCCTGTGGGAACAGCACCGCGTCGAGGACGTGGCGACGCCCGAGGCCTTTGCGCGCGATCCGGAACTGGTCCAGCGCTTCTACGACATGCGGCGCGAAGCCATCCAGACCAAGCAGCCGAACGCGGCGCACCGTGCGCTGGCGCGGCTCGACAGCGAATGGCGCGGCAATCTGCTGATCGTCACCCAGAACGTCGACGACCTGCACGAACGGGCGGGGGCGAAGCGGGTGCTGCACATGCACGGCGAACACCTCAATGCCTGGTGCACCGCCTGCGACGTGCGCTCGCGCTGGACCGGCCCGCTGATCGACGGCCCGGCCTGTCCGTCCTGCGGCGAGCGCGCCTTGCGGCCCGACGTCGTGTGGTTCGGCGAGATTCCCTATCGCATGGAAGAGATCTTCGCCGCGCTGCAGGAGGCCGACCTGTTCGTCTCCATCGGCACCTCGGGCGCGGTCTATCCGGCCGCCGGATTCGTGCGCAACGCGCGCGATCTGGGTGCAGCGACGCTGGAACTCAACCTGGAGCCCTCGCAGGGCTCCTTGTGGTTCGACGAGGCACGCCATGGTCCGGCAAGCGAGGTCGTGCCGGCATGGGTGGACGAGATGCTCTCATGACCGGCGTGTTGCATGGCAGCTGCCATTGCAGCGCCATCACGCTCACCGTCGCCCATGCGCCCGAAACGGTGAGCGAGTGCAACTGCTCGATCTGCAGGCGGATCGCCGCGCTGTGGGGCTACTTCGATCCGGCGGATGTCACCGTGGACGGCGATGCCGGTGGGTACCAGTGGGGCGACCGGTCGCTCACCGTCTGGCACTGCAAGAATTGCGGATGCACGACGCACTGGACGGCTGCCGATCATCACTACAAGCGCATGGGCGTAAACATGCGAATGTTCGCGCCGTCCGTGCTCGCGGCCATTCCGGTCGAGTTCACCGACGGCGCCAGCTTCTAGTGCGATGACGACAGGGGGCGCATCGCGACGTCCTGTCGTTCCTGCCTAATTCCCCTCCGCCCTGTTCTCCGTCATCCCCGCGAAGGCGGGGATCCCGCTTTTCGCGCTGCAACTCTGGAAAATCAGCGGGGCCCCCGCCTGCGCGGGGGCGACGATTATGATGCGAACGCTTTGTTGGGTCGGTTCTCACCTGTCCACCGTTCGTGTCGAGCGAAGTCGAGACACTGCAGCGCCCGCGTGTCTCGACTTCGCTCGACACGAACGGAAGCGGGTCTTCGCCCGGTCTCGCAAGATGCCGGTCAGGCCTTCTGGCCGCACCCCTTGCAGGCGGGATCCTTGGCGATGCGCAGCGGGCGCATCGAGGGGGCCATGCCGTCGATCAGCTGCAGCGTTCCGAATTGCGGATCGCCGAAGGCAGCATGCCCGTCGAGCAGCACGCGAATCGCATGCATGACGGCGAAAGTGCCGACCATGCCCACCATCGCGCCGAGCACGCCGTCCGCCGCGCAGGTATCGCAGTCCTCGGCATCGAAGGCATCGCCCACGAAACAGCGGTAGCAGGGCTGGTCCGGCAGGTGGCCGGCGAAGTTGGCGACTTGTCCCTGAAACCGGCCGATGGCGGCGCTGGTAAGCGGAATTCCCAATTCGACACAGGCATCTGACACCGTCAGGCGAGTCGCGAAGTTGTCACACCCGTCTACTACGAGGCTCGCGCCGGAGAGGATCCGGGCAGCGTTTGCACCCCCCACCCGCGTAACGACTGCCTCCACCTCAAGGCCAAGATCAAAACGCCGCACCCATTCGGCCGCCACTTCCGCCTTGGGCCTGCCGATATCAGACGGCGCAAATATCGTCTGACGCTGAAGGTTGCTGACGTCCACGACGTCGTCGTCCACCAGTGTCAGATGTCCTATGCCGGCTGCGGCGAGGTATTGCAGTGCAGGACTGCCTATCCCGCCGCAGCCGACAAGCACCACGTGTGCATCGGCCAGCGCGACCTGACCGGCGCCGCCCACTTCGGGCAGCACGATATGGCGTGCGAAACGCGAGAGACGGTCTGGCGAAAGGCTCATTGCGGGCCGGACTTCAGGCCGGGTCCGAAGGCGTGTCTTCGGGCAGCCGTTCCTTGACGAAGCCGTGCAGGCCGAACCACCACTGCGCGGAGATCACCGCGCCCTTGGCCGGCTGCAACATCCCCAGCATCATCACCAGCGCCAGCGGCACGAGGATCGAGACCATCGCCAGCGGGCCGAGTTCGAAGTCGAGCGAAAGCGCGATGATCAGCGGCGCCATGAGGTGGCCGGTGACGAGAATCGCGATGTAGGCCGGAAAGTCGTCGGCGCGCTGCGGCTTCAGGTCCAGCGTGCAGACCGGGCAGCGCTCCAGAGGCTTGAGCCACTTGCGAAACAGGTGGCCTTCTCCGCAGCGCGGGCACTTGCCGCGAATGCCGCGTAGCGCGGCCTGAACGAAAGTGGCAGGTATCATGGGGCAGCGCCTACAGCATGGGCGGCTGGCGGTGAAGCCGGAAATCCCGCTTAGACCGGGCTCGAACGCAAACCGGCCGGCTTCCCGTGCGGAGGAAGCCGGCCGGCCCGGGGGGGAGCTGATTACTCCGCTGCCGAGACGTGAACGCGGTTGCGACCGCCGTTCTTGGCGCCGTAAAGCGCTGCGTCGGCCTGACGGATGGCCTCATCGAACTGTGCGAAGTCGCGGATCGGGGCGAGGCCGCAGGAGAAGGTCACCGGCCAGCCCTGTTCGTCGAGCGTGCGGTCGAGCGCGACCGAGGCGCGCAGCCGCTCCATGATCATGCGCGCTTCGTCGAGCATCGTATCGGGCAGCAGCACGGCGAATTCCTCGCCGCCCCAGCGGGCGGAAAGGTCGGTGCGGCGCAGTTCGCTTTCCAGCCTGCCGGCAACGGTCTTCAGCACGACATCGCCGGCTTCGTGGCCGAACTGGTCGTTGATCAGCTTGAAGTGGTCGATGTCGATCAGTGCGAGCACGGCGGTCTGGTGGCCGAGCAGGATCTCGCGCGCCGAATCGGTGAAGCCGCGGCGGTTGCGGATGCCGGTCAGCGGGTCGCGCTCGGCGGCATCGACGAGGCGCTTGATGCGTGCCGCCGATTCGTTGGCGGCCAGCGCGACACCGCCGAGCAGCCGGCCGACGAGATCGTCCGCGCCGCGCGGTATTTTCGCAACCGGTTCACCCTCCTGCACCGACCGCAGCATCTGCGTGGCCTCGGCAATGGGCGAGAGCAGGGCGCGGATGGCGGCGAGGCCAAGTCCGGTGCCGACCAGCGTTGCCGCCAGCAGCGTGAGGAGGGTGGTGACATCCCACTCACCGGTGGCGGCCTGCAGGCCGACGTAGGCAATCAGCGGGAGGTGGACGGCGCCGAAGCAGATACACAGGATCCGCCATTCGTAATGCTTCGGAAATAGAAAGGCCGTGGCGTTGTAGAAGCGCATGGGGGGATTGCCTCTTCCAGTTTCAGGGGCTGCGAAGAGATCGCAGGTTGTGACTGTGACGCTGCGCCTTATCCCTTAGTAAAGTGTTAAGACCTTGCGGCAGAAATCCCCCAATTCAGGGGAATATCGATTGCAGGTCGGGTAAGTATTTGGTCCGAAATGCAGGGGAATTTCACCCGGATATGAAAAAGCCTGCAAGGGGCGGATGCCGCCTCGCAGGCTTTTTCACAGTGTTTCCGGGATCCTGCCCGATCGGCGGCGGATCGCTCAGCTTTCGAGCTGGCGCAGCAGCGAGCGGACGTCGCCGTCCATGTCGGCATCGCGGGTGCGCAGTTCCTCGATCAGGCGCACGGCGTGGATCACCGTCGAGTGATCGCGCCCGCCGAACTTGCGGCCGATCTCCGGGTAGGAGCGCGGCGTGAGCACCTTGGCGAGGTACATCGCCACCTGGCGCGGGCGCACGACGGCGCGGGCGCGGCGCTTGGAGCTCATCTCGGTGCGGTCGATGCGGTAGAACTGGCAGACCGTGCGCTGGATCTCGTCGATGGTGATCCGGCGGCGGTTGGCCGAGAGGATGTCGGTGAGCTGTTCCTCGGCGAGTTGCAGCGAGACTTCCTGCCCGGTGAGCTGGGCATAGGCGATCAGCTTGTTGAGGCCGCCGACCAGTTCGCGCACGTTGCGGTTGATGGTGCGGGCGAGGAACTCGATCACGTCCGCCGGTACTTCGATCGAGGCGAAGCGCTGGAGGCGGTTTTCGAGGATCGAGCGGCGCAGTTCGATGTCGGCCGGCAGGATGTCGGCGACCAGACCCATCGACAGGCGGCTGAGCAGGCGCGGTTCGACACCGTCGAGCGCCTGCGGCGCGCGGTCGGCAGCGAAGACGAGGCGCTTGCCCTCGGCCAGCAGCGCATCGATCGTGTAGAGCAGCTCTTCCTGCGCCGATGCCTTGCCGATGATGAACTGGATGTCGTCCACCAGCAGCAGGTCGAAGCCGCGCAGACGGGCCTTGAACTCGATCATCTGGTTCTGGCGCAGCGCCTGGACGAACTCGACCATGAAGCGCTCGGCAGAGCAGTAGAAGATCCGCGCATGCGGGTGGTTGGCGAGATAGGCATGGCCGATCGCGTGCAGTAGGTGCGTCTTGCCCTGGCCGGTGGCGGCCTTGAGGTAGAGCGGCGAGAACTGCGGCTTTTCGGTCGCGGCCATGCGCTGCGCGGCGTTGAACGCCAGCACGTTGGCCGTGCCGGTCACGAAGCTCGCGAACGTCTGCGAAGCGTCGATGCCTGCCGGGCCCTGCCCGAGCGAGGCGAACGATTCGCCTGCCAGTGCAGCCGACAGCGGATCGCCCGAACCCTGCGCCGAATCATTGGCCGGCGCGCTCGAGGGACGGCCACCGCCGCCCAGACGCAGTTCGGGCAGCTGGCGGCGGCCCGGATGCACGAGAATGCGCACGTGGCGAACGTCCGGACGCGCGATCTTCCAGGCCAGCGAGAGACGATCGGCAAAGCGGTCGTTCACCCAGTTGGCCGAGAACTCGGTCGGCAGATAGAGGTCGAGCGTGCCGGTTTCCTTGCAGTAGTTGCCCGGCTGAATCGGCCGGATCCACTGGCTGTGAACCTGGTGCCCCAGGTCCTTGCGCAGGCCCTGGCTGATGTCTGCCCAGTCGGCCGCCAGATTCACGGCTTCCTGATCCTCTTCCATCACTACTCGCACCGCCTTCGACTTTCTGTTCGTTGAATTTGTGTTTTGACCCGATGACCCTGACACCCGCTCGAACTCCCCTGGTTCGTGTGTGACCCCAGCAGCCGTTTTGGAACCGAATAGCCGCGAAAGAAGCAAAACACCCCCACACCGCAAACGCCTGTTTGCAGCTTTCGTCATGCGTTCTATCGTAGTTACCCCGGCCGGTTCCGCGTCGGCCGAGCACCCTTCTAAGGAGAGGTTCGGGCCGCGCGCAATACGGGCTTAGCCAAATAAATAAAATTATGCCGGTTGACACAAGGATGCCTGCGGGATTTCACCGGATAAATTATTTTATCGAGTAAAATCAAACTGTTCCGCAATGCGGTGAGACGAATCGCAGGGTTTCCGGGCATTTGCTCGCGATCGTGCGGCAACGCAGCAGAAACAAAAACGGAGCCGGAAGCGATGCTTCCTGCCCCGTTCCTGTTTCGTGCTCAAGACAGGTGTCTAGCACCTGTCTCCCGAGCGCCGAATCGATGCTCCGATCAGAGCGCCGAGACGCGCTTCGACAGACGCGACATCTTGCGCGCTGCAGTGTTCTTGTGGACCACGCCGCGAGCGACACCGCGCGCCAGTTCCGGCTGCATTTCCTTGAGGGCTGCCGTTGCAGCGGTCTTGTCGCCGCCGGCGATGGCGCTCTCGACCTTCTTCACGAAGGTGCGGATGCGGCTCATGCGGTTGGTATTGATCAGAGCGCGACGCTCGTTGCGACGGATGCGCTTGCGGGCTTGCGGCGTATTGGCCATCGAATTTCCTCTGTCTGGCCGCCGTGCGGCCCCATTGCCTGTCGAATCTGAAGATGGCGAGCGGACTCGCCGGAAAGCGCGCCCCTTAGCGTCGCCCCCGCGTTGCGTCAAGCAGGATGCGCGGCGCGAACCCGCTCATTTCTGGCATTTGCGGCACCAGAAGGTGCTGCGCCCGCCCTGTACAAAGCGCAGGACCGGGGCGCCGCAGGTGCAGGGCTGGCCCTCGCGGCCATAGACCTGCCACGAGGCGGCGAAGTACCCCAGTTCGCCCGTGGGCTGCGCGTAGTCGCGAATGGTCGAGCCGCCCGCGGCAATCGATTCGCCCAGCACCGTGCGGATGTCGGGCACCAGCCGGGTGAGCGCGGGCAGCGAGACCCGGCCCGCCGCCTTGTCCGGACGGATGCCCGAACGGAACAGCGCCTCGCACACGTAGATGTTGCCGAGCCCCGCCACGATGCCCTGATCGAGCAGCATCTGCTTGATGGGGGCGATTCGGCCCTTGAAGGCGCGCTTGAGGTGCTGCGGCGTGAGATCGGGCCCCAGCGGTTCCGGACCCATCCCGGCAAACGGGCCCCACGTCTCCAGCCCTTCGGTCGGTACCAGGTCGACCGAGCCGAAACGGCGGGCATCGTTCAGCGCCAGCACGTGCCCCGATTCGGTTTCGAGCACGAGGTGGTCGTGCTTTTCGGGCTGGTCGGGCTCGATCCGCCAGCGGCCGGACATGCCGAGGTGAAAGACCATGGTGGTCTCGCGGTCGGTATGGATCAGCCCGTACTTGGCGCGCCGCCCCATTCCCGTGACACGCGCGCCGGTCAGCGTCTGGACGAGATCGGGCGGGAAGGGCCGGCGCAGGTCGGGCCGGTTGACCTGGACGCGCGCGATCCGCTCGCCCTCGAGAAAACGGGCAAGTCCGCGCACGGTGGTTTCGACTTCGGGAAGCTCTGGCATTTGCCGAGGCGTTAGCGCGATCGGCGGGCCCTGTCATGAGGCGACTCGCAGGCCGTCATCCCCCTGCCGTCATCCCAGCGAAGGCTGGGATCGTTGTGAGCCCGGCGCGACATCGAGAGCGATCCCAGCCTTCGCTGGGATGACGAGCTTCCCTTGGGGAGCGTTTACTCCGCAGGTCGCGGCGGGAGCGGGTAGACGATGAAATCCGCGTGGCGGTCGATCTGCGGCTCCGGACCGGCCTGGGCGGCGGCCTGCTGCAGTTCGGCGATGACGGCGGGCGAGAGGGGCAGGGCATGCTCCAAGGGGTGCTCGGGCGCCTGCATCGCATAGTCCTCGCCCGGCGTCGTGGTCATCTCGATATGCGCGCCCAGCAGCGCGCGGATCGGGTGGGTCTCGGCAAAGGCGGCTAGCCGATCGGCGCTCGCGCGGAAGGTGGCGAACTCGCCGTGCGGCACATAGAGCCGCCCCGGATAGAGCATGTCGCCCGAGAACAGCAGCTTGGTGCGCTCGTCGTAGACCATGATGTGCGCGGGCTGGTGGCCGGGTGTCGGGATAATGTCGAGCACGCGCCCGCCGAGATCGAATCGCGCCGTTTCGGTCGGCCAGCCGTCGCCCATGCCGAAGAAGGCTGCGACCTGTTCGGGTTCGAGACCGACGACATCGGTATTCGGCCGGTCGCGGAATTCCTCGTCCCCGGCGTGGTGATCGCCGTGTCCGTGCGAATGGGCGACGATCAGGCGAATCGGACGGTCGCCGTGCGCGGCCTGCCAGTCGCTGACGAGGCCGTCGATGGTCGGGCGGATCTTGAGCCCGCCGGCCCCCGAATCGATCAGAATCGCCCGGTCGTTGCCGAACAGCAGGTACAGGAACGGCGCTTCGAAGTTGGTCTTCACCGACTGGCGGACGACGAAGGTGTCGGCATCGATCTGCTGGACCTGCATTTCCGGCTCGCTCGCGGTCGTGCCGTCGATCCAGTGTTCGAACTGCGGGGCCTCGGGCGGCACGGGAGAGGCCGCGACAAGCAGGGCGGCACCGGCCGGCAGAAGCAGGCGGGCGAGAAGGGCGAGGGGGCCGGCGGCGCGCGGGAGAGTCTGCATCGGCCCAGCGTATGCGTAATATCTATTTACGCAAGTGTAATACTGCGGATCAATCGAGAGGCTGTTCTTCCCCCAGCCGCCGGAATACGGCGCGGGCGGCCTCGGAAAGGGGGACACGCGGCTCGTCGGCCATGGCTGCGGCGCGGGCTTTCATGCCCGGGTCCCAGTAGAGCCCGATATGTTCGGCAGTAGCCTCGATGGCGCCTTCGTCACCTTTGGTGGCAAAATTGCGCAGGATGTGCTCGGCCATATAGGCGAGGCGCTCGTCGGTACTCATCATCGCATGGTCACTCATTCCGCGGGTTCGGCCGCGGCGATGCGGCGGCTGCGGTCGGACTGCTCACGATAGCGCGTTTGCCAGTCCGAGGGACCATTCGAGGGCATGACCTGAACGGCGGTCACCTTGTATTCCGGGCAGTTCGTCGCCCAGTCCGAAAAATCGGTGGTGATGACGTTGGCCTGCGTGTCGGGGTGGTGGAAGGTCGTGTAGACGACACCCGGCGCCACCCTGTCGGTGATGAGCGCGCGCAAGCTGGTCTCGCCCGCGCGGCTGCGCAAGGCTACCCAGTCGCCATCGCGGATGCCGCGGTTCTCGGCATCGTGGGGATGGATCTCCAGCCGGTCTTCCGCGTGCCAGGCGCCGTTTTCGGTGCGCCGCGTTTGCGCGCCGACGTTGTACTGGCTGAGGATCCGCCCGGTGGTGAGCAGCAGCGGGAAGCGCGGGCCGGTGCGCTCGTCGGTCGGCACATAGTCGGTAACGACGAAGAGGCCCTTGCCGCGCACGAACTGGTCGAGGTGCATGGTCGGCGTGCCCTCGGGCGCCGCCGCGTTCATCGGCCACTGCACCGATCCGCGCTCTTCCAGCACATCGAAGGAGACGCCCTCGAAGGTGGGTGTGAGCCGTGCGATCTCGTCCATGA
This sequence comes from uncultured Novosphingobium sp., assembly GCA_965140495.1. Classification (GTDB taxonomy): domain Bacteria; phylum Pseudomonadota; class Alphaproteobacteria; order Sphingomonadales; family Sphingomonadaceae; genus Novosphingobium. The sequence continues at coordinate 993,915 of OZ223239.1, forward strand.
TCTGCGAGGGGTGCGTGTAGGTCCAGCCCAGCCCCATGGCGTTCGCCACGAGTTGCACCACTTCCCAGTCGGCATAGCCGTTCTTCGGCTCCATCACCTTGCGCACCATCTGGATGCGCCGCTCGGCATTGGTGAAGGTCCCGTCCTTCTCGAGGAAGGTCGAACCGGGCAGGAAGACGTGCGCGTAGTTCGCGGTCTCGTTGAGGAAGAGATCCTGCACCACGACGCATTCCATCGCGGCAAGGCCCGCGGCGACGTGTTTCGTATTGGGATCGGACTGGAGGATGTCCTCGCCCTGGATGAAGATGCCCTTGAAGGCGCCGTCGGTCGCCGCATCGAGCATGTTGTTGATGCGCAGGCCCGGCTGGGCATCGAGTGTCACGCCCCAGTCGGCTTCGAACAGCGCGCGCGTGGCGCTGTCGGAGACGTGGCGGTAGCCGGGCAGTTCGTGCGGGAAGCTGCCCATGTCGCACGAGCCCTGCACGTTGTTCTGTCCGCGCAGGGGATTCACGCCGGCGCCGGGCTTGCCGACATTGCCGGTCGCCATCGCGAGGTTGGCGATGGCCATGACCGTGGAGGAGCCCTGCGAATGCTCGGTAACGCCGAGGCCGTAGTAGATCGCGCCGTTGCCGCCGGTGGCATAAAGCCGCGCGGCGGCGCGCAGGTCTGCCGCGGGCACACCGGTGAGATCCTCGATCGCTTCGGGCGAGCGGGCGGGCTCGGAGACGAAGGCGGCCCATTCGGCATAGGCCTCGCCGTCGCAGCGCTCGCGGACATAGGCCTCGTCCACCAGCCCCTCGGTGACGATCACGTGCGCCATGGCAGTCAGCAGCGCGACATTGGTACCCGGCCGCAGCGGCAGGTGGTGTGCCGCCTCGATATGCGGTGAGCGAACGAGGTCGATGCGGCGCGGATCGACGACGATCAGCTGCGCGCCTTCGCGCAGCCGCTTCTTCATCCGGCTGGCGAAGACGGGGTGCCCGTCGGTGGGGTTGGCGCCGATGACGAGGATAACGTCGGCCTGCTCGACGCTGTCGAAGTCCTGCGTGCCCGCCGAGGTGCCGAACGTGGTCTTGAGCCCGTATCCGGTCGGTGAATGGCACACGCGCGCGCAGGTATCGACGTTGTTGTTGCCGAAACCCTGCCGGATCAGCTTCTGGACGAGGAAGGTCTCCTCGTTGGTGCAGCGGCTGGAAGTGATGCCGCCAATGGCGCGGGTGCCGTAGCTGCCCTGGATGCGGCGGAATTCGGACGCGACGTGGGTGATCGCTTCCTCCCACGAAACCTCGCGCCAGGGCTCGTCCACCGAACCGCGCACCATCGGGTTCAGGATGCGGTCGCGGTGCTGGGCATAGCCCCAGGCGAAGCGGCCCTTCACGCAGGAGTGGCCGTGGTTGGCCTTGCCTTCCTTCCACGGCACCATGCGCACCAGCTCCTCGCCGCGCATCTCCGCACGGAAGGTGCAGCCGACGCCGCAATAGGCGCAGGTGGTGACGACCGACTTGTCCGGCGTGCCCTTGTCGATGACGGTGTTCTCGATCAGCGCAGAGGTCGGGCAGGCCTGCACGCAGGCGCCGCAGGAGACGCATTCGGAGGAGAGGAAATCCTCGTCCTGGCTCGCGGCGATCTTGCTGGCGAAGCCGCGCCCGTCGACGGTGAGCGCCAGCGTGCCCTGCACCTCGTCGCAGGCGCGCACGCAGCGCGAGCAGACGATGCATTTGGCCGGATCGAAGGTGAAGTAGGGGTTGCTCTCGTCCTTGCAGCCTTCGAGGTGGCTGGCGCCTTCATAGCCGAAGCGCACATCGCGCAGGCCCACCGCGCCCGCCTGATCCTGCAGCTCGCAATCGCCGTTGGCCGAGCAGGTGAGGCAGTCGAGCGGGTGGTCGGAGATATAGAGCTCCATCACCCCGCGTCGCAGCTTGCGCAGCTTGTCGGTCTCGGTGCGCACGACCATGTCGGGCGCGACCGGGGTTGTGCAGGAGGCCGGGTAGCCCTTGCGGCCGTCGATCTCGACCAGGCACAGGCGGCACGAACCGAAGCTCTCGAGGCTGTCGGTGGCGCAGAGCTTGGGGATCGCCGTGTCCACCATCGCGGCCGCACGCATGATCGAGGTTCCGGCCGGGACCGAGACCGGCTGGCCGTCAATGGTGAGCGATACGGTTTCGCCGTGCTTTTCCGGCGTGCCGAAGTCTTTTTCGCGGGTGAATGTCATGTCGCGTTACTCCGCCGCCGCTGCAGGCACGTCCGTGCTGCCGAAGTCTTCGGGGAAATGGTCGAGCGCGCTCAGCACTGGATAGGGCGTGAAGCCGCCCAGTGCGCAGAGCGAGCCGTGTTTCATCGTGTCGCACAGATCGCGCAGCAGCTCGATTTCCTCGTCGTGCGTGCGCGCCGCGATGCGGGCGTTGCGGATCTGCGGGAGCGTCTCGACCGTGCCTGCCGCTCTCGGGGCCCTGGCGACGATGCGGTCGATCAGTTTGGTGCCGCGGGTCGAGCCGATGCGGCAGGGTGTGCACTTGCCGCAGCTTTCCGCCGCGCAGAACTCCATCGCGAAGCGCGCCATCTTCGCCATGTCCACCGTGTCGTCGAACACGGTGATCCCGGCATGGCCGATGAGGCCTCCCGCCTCGGCAAAAGCCTCGTAATCGAAAGGCAGGTGGAACATCGAGGGCGGGAAATAGGCGCCGAGCGGACCGCCGACCTGCACCGCGCGCACCGGGCGGCCGCTGGCAGTACCGCCGCCGATCTGGTTGACCAGCTCGCCCAGCGTCAGCCCGAAGCCGACTTCGTAGAGCCCGCCGTTCTTCACGTTGCCCGCGATCTGGATCGGCATCGTCCCGCGCGAGCGACCGAAACCGACATCGGCATAGGCCTGGGGGCCTTCGGCAAGGATGAAAGGCACCGCCGAGAGGCTGAGCACGTTGTTGATGACGGTGGGCTTGCCCCAAAGCCCTTCGATCGCGGGCAGCGGCGGCTTGGCGCGCACTTCGCCGCGCTTGCCCTCGATCGAATCGAGCAGCGAGGTTTCTTCGCCGCAGACATAGGCGCCGGCGCCGACACGCACTTCGAGCGTGAAGGGCGCGATCCTGCTCGCCGCGTGGGCAATCGCCTCGCGCATGGTTTCCACGGCAAAGGGATACTCGCTGCGGATATAGATGAAGCCGTGGCGCGCGCCGACGGCGTGGCCGGCAATCGCCATGCCCTCGATCAGGTGGAAGGGATCGCCTTCCATGAGCATGCGGTCGGCGAAGGTGCCGCTGTCGCCCTCGTCGGCATTGCAGACGATGAACTTTTCGTCCGTCGGGGTGTCGAGCACGGTCTGCCATTTGATGCCGGTTGGGAAGCCCGCGCCGCCGCGGCCGCGCAGGCCTGAGGTCTTGACCGCCTCGACCACCGCCTGCGGGGAGAGTGCATGGGCGGCGTCCAGCCCCTTCCAGCCACCGTTCGCGGCGTAGTCGCGCATGCTCAGCGGATCGATCACGCCGCAGCGAGCGAAGGTAAAGCGCTGCTGGCCGGAAAAGAACGGGTGCTCCCCGATGGGGCCGATGCGGTTCGCATGGGTGCCGTCCAGCACCGCTTCCACGTCGCCGGGCCCGACCGGGCCATAGGCAATGCGTCCGGCATCGGTTTCGACCTCCACCAGCGGTTCGATGGCGAAAAGCCCGCGCGATCCGGTTCGCACCACTTCGCAGCCCGCCTCGGCGAAGGCTTCGGCGACGGTATCGGCGCCGAGCGCGACGGAGGCCATGTCGCGGCTGATGAAGACGCGGGTCATGCCTCCACCTCGCGGGCGATGGCTTCGACGCCTGCGGTATCGATGCGCGCGACCGGGCGTCCGTCGATCAGCGCGTTGGGGCCGATGGCGCAGAGCCCGAGGCAATAGACCGGTTCGAGCGCGACTTGCCCGTCCTTGCGGGCATGGCCCATCGCAACGCCGAGATGGCGGGCCAGTTCGCCCTCGATGGCCGCGCCGCCGCGCGCCTGGCAGCTTTCGGCGCGGCACAGCTTGATCACGTGACGGGCAGGGGGCTCGGTACGGAAATCGGGATAGAAGCTGATCACCCCATGCACTTCGGCGCGGCTGAGGTTGAGGGCTTGCGCTATCGCGGGCACGGCCTGCGGTGGCACATGGCCGAACTCTTCCTGCAGGGCGTGGAGCAGGGGCAGCAGCGCACCGCGCATGTCCGACTGGACGAAACGGTCGATGAAGGTCCGGATACCGGCAATATCTGTCATGGCGTCTTTCTCTTTGACGCCACGCTGCGACAACCGGCACGACCGGTCAAATAGATCAGAGGCATGGCTGGCATAGACGCAGCTTCTGGCGACCGCCTGCCTCTATCACGTCATCGATTCGGTGAACACACCGGCTGTGACGAAGGCCGCCCGGTTTTACGCCGCGTCGAACTGTTCGAACAGCGCATCCAGGGCATCGCGGGCCTTTGCGGTGAGCGTCAGATAGGCGCGTCGGGCGTCCGCGGGATCGTCGTGCCGTTCGACATATCCATTCTGGACCAGAATGCTGATCCAACGCAGGCCGGTGGAGTTGGCCACGCCTGCGGCGATGCAGGCACTGGTTATGCAGATCTGCTTGTTCTCTTGCTCGGAGACGTAAAGGTCCAGGAGCAGATCCCATGCCGGATCGCTGAACATGCCCGGCTGGAACAGGGTATCGCGCTGGCGCCGGAGGCGATAGAGGCGAGCGGCCATATCGCTTTGTCCAGGCTGGTCTTTTTCGGAAGTTCCCGCGCATGGTACCGGAATTCCGGGATTTTTTTCACGTCCTGACTTTTCTACGAAACCAGAACCGTCGCTCCCATCGGTGGTGGTGTTGTACATTGGCGCCCCTTTTGCGGTTGACCCGCTAGGGGTTTACTAACCCGCAATTCTTCCGTTTTGGAACCAAAATCGACACGGGGTGAAATGCAATCCTTTGTCTCACCGCCGTTTCAGAACGTTTGATCTTAATTCCGTTAGGTTAGCGCCGCCAATGCGCTTACAGTGCACTGCGGCATTAGCCGACTTTGATGGGTGTAAGTGATGTTTTCAAAAGCTGCCTCGTCGCAAGACGCTTTGAAGGCTTCGATCGACGCGTTGCGACAGATCGTGACGCTCTACGATGAGCAGGGCCTTGCGCTGCCCGCCGTGCATGCTGCCACGGCGCTGGAAGCGGCCTGCTTTGCCCTGGAAAACGAAGAGATCGGTTTCGGCCCGGATATGGGAACCGACGCCTGGAGAGGCCGCCCGAACTGAGCGGCAGGGCTCAGGCGCTCAGCGCCATGGTCTTTGCATGACGCTTTCGTTTGGCTTCGTAGAGGGCGGCATCCGCCTCTTTCAGCAAGGCATCCAGATCCAGACTGCGGTCGTTGCTGACCGCGGTTCCAATGCATGTCGATATGGACAGCTCATGTTCTGCGAGGGCGTAGGGTTGCGCGATCGTCGCAACGATGCGCCGCGCCAGCAGGTTTGCCTCGTCGGCGTGATGGATGCCGAACTGGATGACCGCGAATTCGTCACCGCCCATGCGGGCCACCATGTCGCCGCTGCGCACGGCGCCGCGTAGCCGGTCGGCCACGGCTTGAAGCAGCGCGTCGCCGACGGCGTGGCCATGACGGTCGTTGATCGGCTTGAACCCGTTGAGATCGAGATAGTGGACGGCGATCGCGCGATTGGATGACGTGAGCGCGGCGTGCTCGTCGAAATATTCCTGCAGGGCGAGCCGGTTGGGCAGGGTGGTCAGTGTGTCGCAACGGGCCAGCGAAACCGATGCCAGACGTTGCCCGACTTCCGACTTGGAGGTTTCGAAGCGCACGTGAATGGCCTGAATGCCGCCGACCACGAAGGCCGAGGCGATCGTCGCCATGCCGATGTAGACCGGCTCTGCCTTCAATGCGGCTGCGACGATGGGCGGTGCGACTGCCAGCACCATGCTGGGGATCGCCAGTCTCGGCCGCTGGCCGCAGTTGGTCGCCACGCCGGCGCAATATCCCACGACCACACAGATCGTGAGCATGTGCAGTTCCGGCGTCGACCACAGGAAGATGTGCAGGGCGAGCAGGCCGAGCAGCAGGGAAAACGCCAGGTAGGGGAGCGAGAAAAAAACCTCGAGCCGCCGGGCGCCCTTGCGGTCGAGCGCGGCGGTGAGTGCCCGGTCACGAAAGTACACGGTAATGCCGATACGGGCCGAACTGGCCGCAATCCCGGCGATGCCAAGAAGCAATAGCCCCGGCTCCGCCTTGTTGCGGTAGGCGAGCCCGAAGTTGACGATGAAGGCCACCCACATGACGAGCGCGGGAACCACGTTGAGATAGAGGCTGCGAACCTGTTCAACGTAGACCCGGTCGGTCAGGGAAGCGGCAAAGCGGTCGGGCAAATCGACGCGTCCTCGATGCGTTATCGAAAAATCAACTTCCTCCCGTTTAAGGGTGAAAGGTTATCGAAATCGAAACGTGTCTTGCGCGATTGTCCTGTCATGCCGTGGGGCATGACAAAAGCGGCGCGCGGAAACCACACACCGCTGCTTGCCGGAATGAAAAGGCGCTCCTGCCCGGAGCGCCGGTTGGCGTGATCAGTCGCGGCCTACCGAAGTGTAGGCAAATCCCGCCTCGCGCATGGCCTCTGGCTGGTAGATGTTGCGCAGATCGACCAGCACGGGCGCCTTGAGCAGCGCCTTCACGCGATCGAGATCGAGCGCGCGGAAGGCATCCCATTCGGTAACGATCACCACGGCATCGGCCCCGTCGATGGCCGAGTAGGGATCGTCCATCATCTCCACTTCGGTCATCAGCGGCCGCGCCTGCTCCATCCCTTCCGGGTCATAGGCAGCGACCGAAACCTTCGCGTCGTTCAGCGTCTGGGCAATGGCGATGGCGGGCGAATCGCGCATGTCGTCGGTGTTCGGCTTGAATGTGAGCCCGAGCATGGCCACGCGCTTGCCGCGCGCTTCGTCGGGGCCGCCCAGCGCCTCGATGACCTTGCGGCCCATCGCGCGCTTGCGCAGGTCGTTGACCTTCACCACGGCTTCGACGATGCGCACGGGGCTTTCGTAGTCCTCGGCGGTCTTGAGCAGCGCCAGCGTATCCTTGGGGAAGCACGAGCCGCCATAGCCCGGGCCGGCATGCAGGAACTTCGAGCCGATGCGTCCGTCGAGGCCGATGCCGCGCGCGACGTCCTGCACATTGCCGCCGACCTTTTCGCACAGATCGGCCATTTCGTTCATGAAGGTGATCTTGGTCGCCAGGAATGCGTTCGCGGCATACTTGATCAGTTCGGACGAACGGCGCGACGTGAACAGCAGCGGCGATTCGTTGAGGAAGAGCGGACGGTAGACCTCGCGCATGACTTCGCGGCCGAAATCGTCCTCGGCGCCGATGACGATGCGGTCCGGGCGCTTGAAGTCGCCGATGGCTGCGCCTTCGCGCAGGAATTCCGGGTTGGAAACGACCGAGACGAGATGCGGCGTGCCGCTGTCGCGCAGGACCCGCTCGACCTCGTCGCCGGTCCCCACGGGCACGGTCGACTTGGTGACGACGACTGCGTCGTTCGACAGGTTCTCGCCCACTTCGCGCGCGACGGCATAGACGAACGACAGGTCGGCATGGCCGTCCCCGCGGCGCGAGGGCGTGCCCACGGCGATGAAGATGGCGCTGGCGCCCTTGATACCCTCGGCAAGGTCGGTGGTGAACGAAAGTCGCCCCGCCTTGACGTTGCCCGCGACCAGCGCGTCGAGGCCCGGCTCGTAGATCGGCATGATCCCGTCGTGCAGGCGGTCGATCTTCGCCTGGTCCTTGTCGATGCAGACGACATCGTGTCCGAAGTCGGCGAAACACGCCCCCGAAACCAGGCCCACATAGCCCGAGCCTACCATCGCAATCTTCATGCAAACCTCGTTCGGTCGAATTCCGCCCGGCCTTTAGAGCCAAGCGGCGTCAAGTCCAATCCCGTTGCCGGCACCGTCAGCGTCCGTGATAGCTGCGGAACCATTCCACGAAGCGCGGCACGCCTTCCTCGATCGGTGTCGAGGGCGCATAGCCGGTGTCGCGGGTGAGGGCGGCGATGTCGGCATAAGTCGCGGGCACGTCGCCCGGCTGCATCGGCAGGAGGTTTAGCTCGGCCTTGCGGCCGCAGGCCTGCTCCAGCAGCTCGATCAGCCGCATCAGGTGCTCCGAGCGGTTGTTGCCGATGTTGTAGAGCGCATGCGGCTTCACGCTGCCGCCGGCCTTCTCCTCGCCGTCGTCGGCAGGGGGGCGATCGAGGCAGGCCAGCACGCCGCCGACGATGTCGTCGATATAGGTGAAGTCGCGGTGCATCTCGCCGTGGTTGTAGACGTCGATCGGCCGGTCCGAGAGGATCCGGTCGGCGAACTTCCACATCGCCATGTCCGGGCGGCCCCACGGACCGTAGACCGTGAAGAAGCGCAGGCCGGTGAGCGGAATGCGGAAGAGATGCGCGTAAGTCTCGCTCATCAGTTCGTCCGCCTTCTTGGTGGCGGCGTAGAGCGAGACGGGATGATCGGCGCGGTCCTCGACAGCGAAAGGCAGCTTGGTGTTGCCGCCGTAGACCGAACTCGAGCTGGCATAGACCATGTGCCCGACCGCGCGCGCACGCGCCAGTTCAAGCATGTTGACGTGCCCGGCCAGGTTGGAGGCGACGTAGGCCTGCGGATTCTCGAGCGAATAGCGCACACCGGCCTGCGCGCCGAGGTGGATGATCGCGCCGAAGCGCTGGTCTTCCAGCCCGACGGACAGGGCGTGCATGTCGGCAAAGTCCAGTTCGCGGAACTGGAACAGATTGCCGAAGCGCACACCGACCCGGTCGAGCCGCGCGCGCTTGAGCGACACCGGATAGTAGTCGTTCATGTTGTCGATGCCGATAACCGCTTGCCCGCGCGCCATCAGCGCCTCGGCCACGGCGGCGCCGATGAAGCCTGCCGCACCGGTTACCAGAACCGCCGAATCGTGAACGCTCATCGAGTCTCCAATCATGCATCGGGCCGGGCCCGGGCCGCTACGGCATTCGGGCGGTGCGGCTGCGGCATAGCGGGAAAAGGTGCACTAGTGGATAACGCGGGCAGCGGCCAGAGCGGGCGCCGATCGGGGATTTCGGGCAGAGGGTTACGGAGCGGGCACAGGAGAGAGGGACACGTCCCTCCTGTTCCCGCTCCGTGTTCCCGCGGCCGGCATGAATACCGGTTGCGGGAACGGTCACCTCGGAATGCCACGGGCCGGTGCGGGCGGGCGCATCGTGCCGGGGCGTAATCTCTTGCGTCTTGGAAAGCACAGTGCCTCCGGCCGCGTTCGCCGCGCCAGTTAGCATCGACCTATGTCACTTTTGGGTCGTCGAACGGCGTGCCTATCGCCGTGTCGATTACTGCGGAAGGCCCGAAGCACTGCGGAGCCGGTTCTGCAACTGCAATCGCGGACCGCGCAGAATAGCGATCTATTCGCCGCGAATCTCGGTCAGCTTGCGTTCCCAGGCCAAGGCATGCTCGACGATCGTCGGCAGGTCCGCATAGCGCGGCTCCCAGGGCAGGGTGGCCTTGATCCGGCTGTTGTCCGAAATCAACGAGGCCGGATCGCCCGCGCGGCGGCCTTCCATGCGGCGGTCGATTGTCTGATTGGTAACGCGGTCAACCGCATCGAGCACTTCGAGCACCGAAAAGCCGCGACCGTACCCGCAGTTCATGGTGAGCGACTGCAGGGGATCCTCGATCAGGGCCTCGAGGGCCAGCACATGCGCGTTGGCGAGATCGGAAACGTGAATGTAGTCGCGCACGCCGGTTCCGTCGGGCGTATCGAAGTCGGTCCCGAACACTCCGACATGGCTGCGCTTCCCAAGCGCGGCTTCCACCGCGACCTTGATCAGGTGCGTCGCCCCTGCCGTCGACTGCCCGGTCCGCGCCTGCGGGTCCGCGCCCGCTACGTTGAAATAGCGAAGTGCGCAGAAGTTGAGCGGATGCGCCCTGGCTACGTCGCCCAGCATGATCTCGGTCATCAGCTTGGACATGCCGTAGGGATTGATCGGCGCCTTCGGGCTTTCCTCCGTAACGGGAGAAACCTCGGGTACGCCGTAGGTCGCGGCCGTCGAGCTGAAGATGAAGTGCTTGACGCCCGCCTGCACAGCCGCGTCGATCAGCGCCCGGCTCTTCGCCGTATTATTGTGGTAGTACTTCAGCGGGTTCTCGACCGATTCCGGCACGATGATCGACCCTGCGAAATGCATGATCGCCTGCGTACCCTGCTCGGCGAAAATCCGTGCGAGCAGCTCGCCGTCCTCGATGTCGCCCTCGTAGAGCGGCACGCCATCGGGGATCGCAAATCTGAAGCCGGTGCTGAGGTTATCGACCACCGCCACCGGCCAGCCAGCGTCCTTGAGGGCAAGAACGGCATGGCTGCCGATGTAGCCGGCACCGCCGGTAACGAGGACAGGAATTTTGGTCGTCATCATCCGTCCTCATCTACCGAGGCGAAAGAAGGCGGCTGTCGCCGGCCTTATCGAGTGGCAATAAGCGAGAACGCATTCAGAGCCGGCGCGGCCTTCAGGAAGCTCTGCCAGAAGGCCTTCGTTCCGGAATAGCCCACCATCACGACATCGCGATCCATCACGATGGGATCGGGGGTCAGGCCGCCACGAATGTCTTTCAGATTGAAGCGTCCCGCCATGCGCTGACCATCTATGGTGCGGAAAACGATGACTTCGCTGAGCTTCGCGGTATCGGTCGGGCTCTCTGCACGGGCAATAGCCGAAAGCAGAGTGGTGTCGTAGTCGATCTCGTAGACGCCGGGCTTGTTGACTTCGCCTTCAACGGAAACATAGCGGGGTGCGGCCTCGACCACCGAAATGGTGACTTGCGGGTCGACCAGATACTTTCGCCCGAGAATACCTGCCACTTTTTCGGATACTTCCGCAGGCGTCTGCCCAGCTGCCTTGATCTGCCCGACCAGCGGGAGCTGAATGTAGCCGGCGTCGTCCACACGCAGCTTCTCGAAGGTCAGATCGGGCTCACCGAAAACGTTGACGGCAATCGTATCTGCGGGATCGATGGTATAGGCCGTTGGTGCTTCTACAGTTGCTGGAATGACGTCATAGGCCGCGGCCCCGGTAGGCATATTCGGATTCTGCGACACCGAACTGCAGCCTGCCACTGCAGCCATGGCTGCAAACAACGTGGCAAGGCCGAGACCTTTACGCATACTGAGCATTATCGAACGTCTCCATGACCTTGAGTGCATTGCCATAACCGGCCCCCACCATGATGGCTAGGTCGAAACAAAGGGAGTGTGCCAAAGGAGGAAACTCGTCGGAGTGAGGGCGTAGTCTTTCCTAACTCGAAACCCGGCATGGAGCGGTTTTCTATAGTGCTTTCTGCAGGGTGCAAAGCCTTGATCTGTTTGGCGCGCGAATTTTGGATGAAGCAATTTTCATCCGATCGTTGCCGAATACGCATTCCGGCGAAAGCGTATTCGTAAAAGTGTCAGCCCTTTTCACTGCCTATTCCGATGTCGAGCGCGCCGATCAATCCGCGAGGGGCGGCACTTCCGGTGGGCAGACCATTGGAACTGATTCGAGGTGAGCCTCGATTCGCCGGATCCGTTCCGGCACATTGCGATGACTCGGGCCGCGCAGCCATCGCAGCCAGTCGCGCTTGTTGTATCGCTGCCAGATGGCGAGGCCCCGATTCACATCGAAGCCCGCGCAGCGCATCAGGTCGGCACCGAGTATATCGGCACGGTCTTCCATGGCTCGTCGTTGTCCCAAGCCGCGTGCCTTGCCATCCCTGGCGACGACATGTGCCAGTTCATGGCCTGCAAAAATGGCCAATTCGTCGGCATTCCGGGCAAAATCGACCAGCTTGCCGCTGAGGGCCACATTATTGCCGTCGCTGTACGCAGTGAGCCCCTTCCCGGTCTTGAGTATGAAGCGCGTAGCGCAGGCCGTTTCACCCCTGAACGAGACGGTGACAGGCTGGCCGTCTCGCTCCAGAAGGAGCGTGACGTCGCGTCCTTCCGGTGTTGCCGCCAGCCGTTCCTCGATCTGATCGGCGAGCAGCGCTGTATCGTCGCTTTGAGTATGCAGTTGCGAAATCGGCATGCCGTTTACAGACAGAATGTCATCCCCGACCTGGACACCCGCCGCTTCTGCCGGGCTTCCGGCGGCGACGGAAATTACCTGCGGTGCATCTCCCAGTCCTGCGTACTCCCGCACGACTTGCTGGTCGCTTCTTGCGTATGCACCAATGTAATCGATCTTAATTCCTGTGAGGGTGTTTGAATCGCTACAAAGGTTTGCGGCCGATTTGCGTAGTCGATATTCGACGTTTCCGATTCGATCGATCTGATTACGAATCGAAATCGGCCACGGTTGGGAGGCGGTTTCGGCAAAGGCGGCTTTCGGTGCGACGACAAGCAGTGCCGATAGGGCGACCAGCCGAATGAACGCGTGGAGTGACATAGATTTAACAGTGTCTTTCACATTGCATCGGTTTGTGCGTTGCGGTATATGACTACGTGGACACAGACGTCTAGTGTAGGGCAATCAACAGGAGAACCCATCCATGAAACTTCGTAACGTATTCCCGGCAGTTGCTGCTGCTGGTCTCGTTTTCGCTCCCGTGGCTGCCCAGGCGGGCACCAAGGCTGCGGCTTCGGTTCCGGCTGCTGGTGTTTCGATCGCTTCGGAAGGCGCTCGTGCTTCGACCGCCGTTGCCAAGAAGCAGAAGGCCACTTCCGGTCTCCTGATCGGCGGTCTCGCTCTTGCTGCAGTTGTGGGCGGCGTGATCATCGCCGCTGACGACAACGGTTCGGGCGGCAGCTAATCTTTTTAGATTTTGCGGAGGCTCGGTGGGATTAATAACCCGCCGAGCCTTTTATTTGTTCAGTAAACATTTCAATGAGGGCGGTTTTGGCGAGGTTTGCCCGTTCACGCCATCGTCTTCACGGTGGCGAGAACCCGAAAAGCCACTTATGGCTGCGGCCCGATTTTCAAGTTCAAATCCTGTTGGTTCTGGCGCTGCTTTTTGGTGGTGGCGGTGCTGCTTATGGCATCTTTAATTTGATCGTTCAGCTGGCGTCATTGCTGGTTTTGGCAGCGAATCCAGGGCGTGTTCGGCATTTTTTCCAAAGCGGGCCAGTTGTCTACGTTGTGCTCGTTGCCGTGACATTGGCGTTTCCCGTTATTCAGCTATTGCCTCTTCCTCCTGCGGTGTGGGGGGGCTTGCCTGGGCGTGATTTGTTGGCGGAAAGTCTTTCGCTTATCGGCCATCCCGACGCTTGGTATCCTACATCATTGTCGCCGTCCCGAACCCTGGTTGCGCTGTTCTCGCTCTTGCCTGTGTTTGCCATCATGGTGCTGGTCAGCACCTTTGATGATCGTCAATGGCGTGCGACATTCCGTGTATTGGTTGCCGCGGCTATTTTGTTGGCGGTGCTTGGCGGCTTGCAGCTGTTGTTGGAAAACAGGCATCTGCTATTGTACCGCGAACGTGTTCATTCAGATTTTCTGTATGCAACGTTTGCAAACCATAACACTGGCGGCCTTTTCTTTGTTTTAGCAATCGCCGCATTGCTGGTTTTGGCCTGCCTTCCTTTTCGTCGCGAAAGGTCTGGCTACAACCAAATATGGGAATCCCGCTGGGTCACCATTGCAATTGCTGCCGCTTTTTCGGTTGCAGTTCTACTAACCCAATCACGTTCAAGTATTGCGTTGTTAGTAGTGCCACTTTTTGCCTCACCTATACTCTTCCTTCCGTCCATGCGGATGGCAAGTTGGCAGAAAATCGGTCTACTTATCGTGTCTGCCATACTTATCGTTGGGGCAATGTTGGTGCTTGGAAGTGGGACGCGGTTCGCCGAAAGTCTGGGCCGCTTTGACAAAATCGAAGATGTTCGCCCCGCCATATGGGAAGATACTCTAACATCAATTGAGCGCTTTTGGCCTGTCGGAAGCGGGATATCGTCGTTCGCTGAAGTGTTTGAGGTCGATGAAACGTTGGAGCATGTCTGGCCCTACCATGCGGGGCGCGCCCACAACGACTACCTTGAAATCGCGCAAGAAGGCGGCTTGCCCGGAGTTTTGGTAATCCTTGGCTGGATGGCGTGGTGTGCTTGGGCTTTTTACAAGTCATGGCGCGTGGGAAGGTGGCGTCCGGCAGCGGCCGCGATTACTGCGTTAGCGGTTATAGCGCTCCAATCTGCGATCGATTATCCGCTCAGAAACCAGGCGATGCTCTGTGTGGGGGGCTTATTTCTAGCATTTCTAACTTACTCTTCCAGAACGGAAGTTCTGCGGCGTGGAGATGACTCATGACTTACATATTCGCGCATAGTGTTTTCGGCCCATTCCGAGACAACCTTGGCCTTCACTGATTGCTTTCATATCGCCGACGTGCCACAAAATTTGAGTTCGGCACGATGTACGCGCAGATTGAAAACTGTCTTTCCCAGGCTTGCCCGCATACGCGAGGCGGCAAGGTATAAAAGAAAGTGAATACCTACAATATGGCGGCTACTACGTTGAGTGAATCGGTCATGATGAACGGCGATGAGGGGGCGTACAATGCCTCCTATGCTGCGCGGGATGAACTTCTGGGCATTGATCTGAAGCAGGTGCTGGCGTCAGTGCGCCGTAACTTGAAATGGATTGTGCTGATTGTAATTGGCGCGCTGGCGGCCGGGTTCATTATTACTGTACTGATGGTGCCGCGATACGTGGCGACTGCTCAAGTGCTGGTCGAGCAGAATGCCGACACGATTATCGAAGGTAGCGAACTTCAAGAAAACTCGAACCAGCCTTGGGACGCCGACCGCTTTTTGGCTACCCAGGTCGATGTCCTGCGTAGTCGTACTTTGGCGGAGCGTGTGGCCAATGGTGCGGGACTTATCGACAAGCAGGCATTTTACGACGCCATGGGTGCGCCGATGCCGCAGGTGGATGATCTGGATGACCCTGGCGCGGGCAAGGCCGGACTTCATGATCTGCGTCTCGACACTGTTGTCGAGCTGATGCAGGACAATCTCAAGATCGTGCTTCCGGTGGATAGCAGGGTCATTAAGATTGAATTTGAGTCCACGGATCCTGCTACGTCGGCCCAAATTGCGAACCTCTATGCCCAAAGCTATATTGAAGCCAATCTGAAAAGGAAGTTCGAGAGTTCTTCGTATGCGCGCAAGTTCCTGGCGAGTCAGCTTGCTGATGCTAGGTCAAAGGTAGAAGCATCCGAGCGCGAATTGAATCAGTATTCCCGTGCGGCAGGTCTCATTCGTGTTTCCGGTCAAGGGCAAAATGCTGATCGTGAAACGACCTTGTCTGTTACCAACAACTCCCTTGTCCAGGTGAACAGCGCTGCAGCGGAAGCGACGGCTCAGCGTCTGGCGGCAGAGGATCGCTGGAACACGATCTCGAAAGAGCCGGTTCTCGCCATCCCTCAAGTTATCGAGAATGCGGCTATTCAGGATATCCTGAAGCAGAAAGCTGCGCTTGAAGCCCGCTTGGCCGATGAACGTAGTCGCCACTTGGACGACTATCCAACCGTGAAGGTTCTCAAAGCTCAAATTGCAGAACTTAACCGTCGCATCGATACGATTGGTGGCGGGATCAAACGCTCGATTTATCTCGATTTCAAATCGGCCAGGGAGCGCGAAGCGTCGCTCAAAGGGCAAGTCGATAAGCTTCGCGACGAGGCGATGGGTGAGCAGGAGCGTGGCGTCGGTTACGCTGTGCTCAAGCGCGTCGCTGAAACTGATCGAGCTTTATACGATACCCTGCTGGAGCGTTATAACCAGCTTAGTGCGACCGCGGGATCTACTTCTAACAATGTAACTTTGGTGGACCGTGCCGATGTCCCTCGTGAGCCTTCCTCTCCCAAGTTGATCATTAACTTGCTTGTCGCCTTTGTCCTTGGTGTAATCGGTGCCGCGGTCTTCGTTTTACTGCGCGAACACTTTGATGATACCATTCGGTCGCCAGAGGATGTCGAAGGAAAACTGGGTCTGTCGCTCTTGGGTCTTATCCCGACCGTTGCAGACGGCGAGGCAGCAGCGGCCGCGACAGACGCAAAGTCATCACTCTCGGAAGCTTACCACTCGCTCGTCGCAAATCTCCGTTTTTCAACTGCCAATGGCTTCCCGCGTTCGATGGTGGTTACCAGCACGAACGAATCTGAAGGTAAAACAACTTCCGCTCACTCGGTCGCCGTTGACCTCGCCCGTCTTGGCAAGTCAGTTCTGCTAATTGATGCTGACTTGCGTCGCCCTACGCTGCACCGGCGCATGGATAATAAGAATGCTGGCGGCTTCACCGAACTTCTAGTCGGCGAGTCGAGTTTTGATGCGGTGATTCATCGGTCAGCGTACGATAACCTTTCGTACATGACCGCGCTGCCGATCCCACCGGAGCCGTCGTTGCTCCTGGGCGGCGATCGAATGTCCGGGGTCATCAAGGAAGCGTTGGATAAATTCGACGTGGTAGTTCTGGACTCCGCGCCGCTTCTCGGCCTCTCGGATACGGCGTCAATCGCAAGTGAAGTTGACGGCGTGCTCTTCGTAATCGATGCAACGCGTTTCCATCGTGGAGCAGTGAAATCCGCATTGCGGCGTCTTTCGATGGTCAATGCTCGCGTCCTCGGCGCAGTGGTTACTAAGTTTGATCCAAGCTCTGCTGATGGTGATTACGCGTATTACGGATACAACTACTATACCTATGGAGCTGACCGTAGCGAAGACGCGGCCTAGTTGGTTTTATTGGCGATGTTTCGCTGGGCTTGGTATCTTTTATTAGGGCTATTTGCCGGGTGTGCGGCAATTGTTCAGATCGACCGGCATTCCATCGAAATGCCGTGGCTGACAGGATTGGTGCCGGATTCCTTGGCAAGCTTTGCGTTGACACGGAAAGCTGCAGGAGACTTGGGTGATGGTCGTCCGCAGCGGGCATTATGGCGCGCTAGGCGTCTGGTGTGGTTGCATCCGGTCCCAGCCGAAAATTTGACCGTGCTGGCGGTTGCCGAGCTGGCTGCTGGGCATCAGACGAATAGTTCGTCCGCCATTATGTTGTCAGCGCAGCGAGGCTGGCGCGAGCCAATGGCTCAGCGTTCAATTGCACTTGCAGCTGCCGCAGGCGGCCAATGGGAGATCGCTGCCGACAGGCTTACGGCTTTATGGAAGACGTCGCCGGCGAGTGATAATGTGCGCGAGCTATCAGAGGAACTGCTGCAGCATTCTGAAGTTCGAACGAAATTGGCTGCCAGGCTTGATGGCGAAAGTGATTGGACCCGGGCATTCCTAATTTGGTCCCAGGAAAATTTGCCGCCTAGGGCTGTGGTGAACATGATAGATGACGCCGTAGCTGATGGCGTCAAATTCCCCTGCAACAACATCACATCATATTCTAGAGTGCTGTTGGCGCGAGGTGAGGCCGCGCTTGCTGACGGTGTTTGGGGTGTTCAATGCGGCGTTCATCGCAAGCTTGCGAAATCGGACTTCGCCTTCATCGTCCTTCATTCAAATTCTGGCGCCGCCGAAGACCCCTATGCATGGCGATTTCCCGATGTGGCAGGACTTGTGCGCACATTTGATGACGGATCTGAGCAAGGGGCGCTTACCGTTCAAAACTCCGACCCCCTGAGAAGGGTCTTTGCGAAGAAGTACCTCGCATTGCGCCCTGGAAAGCATACGCTTCATGCGAGGCTTAATGACTTATCGCAAATGGCCGGTAGTCCCGCTAGATTCGCCCTCTATTGTAGATCTCCCGTCTCTAGTTCAATCAAACTGATTGACGCGCCGATAAATAAAAGTGAAACGAAAATCCAAATACCAGATCAAAATTGCAGCGCTCAAGAGCTTATTTTGACTATTTCTCAAGGGCGCGCGGATGGTCTTCTGATTGATTTTGATTAAAAAACGACTCGTTTATCCTTTTTAAAATCTTCAGTCGAGGTTGGTTGTCTCCTAACAGTGACTGTAACAATACAACTCGTAAGTGCTGCGTTAGCCATATGGTGCGCTGCACCATCTTGATTCCAACGGTTTTATCCTCTTGGATTTGCCGGTCTGCAGCGGTATCGTTGCGCTATTATTTGCATGAAGAAGGGCAGGAACTTGGATCCCAAAGTTGCACTTATCACGGGTGTCACCGGTCAGGACGGCGCTTATCTATCTCAGTTGCTGCTCGACAAGGGCTATGAAGTGCACGGTGTGAAGCGCCGGTCTTCATCGTTCAATACGGGACGAATTGAAGACATTTATGAGGATCCGCATCAGGAATCGGCCCGCTTCCACCTCCACTACGGTGACCTTACGGATTCGACAAACCTCATTCGCATAGTTCAAGAGGTTCGTCCGACTGAAATATATAACCTTGCGGCGCAAAGTCATGTTCAGGTGAGTTTCGAGACGCCGGAGTATACTGCTAACGCCGATGCGATCGGAACTCTAAGGTTGCTTGAGGCCATTCGAATACTCGGACTTGAGCAAAAGACCAAATTCTATCAAGCCTCCACTTCTGAATTATATGGGCTTGTTCAAGAAGTTCCGCAAAAGGAAACTACTCCATTTTACCCGCGCAGCCCTTACGGCGTGGCGAAACTTTATGGGTATTGGATTGTCGTAAATTACCGGGAAGCTTACGGTATCCACGCATCGAACGGAATTTTGTTCAATCACGAAAGCCCCTTGCGCGGCGAAACATTTGTAACGCGTAAGATCACAAGGGCGGCGGCGGCGATTGCCCTCGGCAGGCAAGAAAAGCTCTACCTCGGCAATCTCGATGCAAAACGAGACTGGGGCCATGCACGTGAATACGTTCGCGGGATGTGGCTGATGTTGCAACAAGATCAGCCTGACGATTACGTTTTGGCTACAGGCGAAACTACAGAAGTTCGCGAATTCGTCCGCTGGGCATTTGAAGACGCTGGAATCCCGATTGAATTTCGTGGGGAAGGTGTCGATGAGAAGGGCTATGCAAAGTCTGACGGCCGATTGCTGGTCGAGATCGATCCACGTTATTTCCGACCGACCGAGGTCGATCTGCTTATCGGCGATCCCGCAAAAGCCAAGGAGAAGCTGGGGTGGACACATGAGACAAGTGTTCGCGAGCTGGCCAGGGAAATGGTTCAGGCGGACCTCGAAGTGATGCGGCATGCCCCCATTGCTAAGGATTCGTGATGACTGGTTACAGTCTGGAGGGAAAGCGCGTTTACGTAGCCGGCCACAAGGGCATGGTCGGCTCGGGGATAATTCGGCGATTGCAGTCCGAAGGCTGCGAGATCCTGACTTCGGATCGGTCGGTGGACCTGCGCGAGCAAGCGCAGGTGCGGGAATGGTACAAGGATAACAGCCCGGACGCTGTGTTCGTCGCCGCAGCCAAAGTCGGAGGTATATTGGCGAACGATACCTACCCGGCCGATTTCCTTTACGACAACCTGATGATCGAGGCCAATCTGATCGAGGGCGCACGTGCGCAGGGTGTTGAGAAGCTCATGTTCCTTGGATCGTCGTGCATTTATCCGAAGATGGCTTCGCAGCCTATTGGTGAAGATGCCTTGCTGACGGGGCCTCTTGAGCCGACGAACGAATGGTATGCCATTGCAAAGATTGCCGGTATCAAGCTTTGCGAAGCCTTCCGAAAGCAATACGGCTCCGATTTTATCAGCGGGATGCCGACGAACCTATATGGGCCGGGCGATAATTTCGATCTGAAGTCGAGTCATGTGCTGCCTGCCCTCATGCGCAAAGCTCATGAAGCCAAGGAACGCGGCGAGCCAAATCTCACTATCTGGGGCACCGGTACGCCGCGTCGCGAATTCCTGCACGTCGACGACTGTGCTGACGCATGTGTCTTTCTTATGAAGAACTATTCGGCTGCACAGCATGTGAACATTGGTTCGGGAACTGATATTTCAATCCGTGATCTGGCTAAAATCGTATGCGACGTTGTTGGATTCGAGGGGGGGATTGAATGTGACACTGAAAAGCCCGATGGAACACCTCGGAAGCTGATGGCTTCGGGGAAGCTGCAAAGTCTGGGGTGGGTCCCCAAAATCAATCTCGAAACGGGCGTACGTGACACATATCAGTGGTTCATTGACAATAAAGCATAGTACGTTCGCCAACAAACCTAGGTTAAAATGTCGGAGTATGGGCGGAATGTTAACCTGCGAGCCTAGCAGAAATATTCCAGGGAATTAATAACGCATAAATACCTGCGGTAATATATCATGGAAATAAGAAAAAACAATGCGCATCCTCATTGTTAGCAATTCCTACAGTCCAGAGCCCACAGGGATTGGGCCTGTTACGGGTGAACTCGCTGAAGGAATGGCGGCTGCAGGCCACGACGTCCATGTTATCGCTGCGAAGCCCTCCTACCCTGACTGGAAGCTAGCTCCCGGCTTTTCTGCGTTCACTTGGAGTAATGTGAACGAAGGCGGCGTCCAAGTTCATCGCTGCCCGATTTACATTCCGCAGCCCGTGCGAGGCATCACACGCATGGTCCATTACACAAGTTTTGCAGCCTCTGCCTTTTTTCCAGCAGCAAAGCTGGCAGTGACTTTTCGTCCGCATCTTGTTTTCATGGTTGCTCCTACCTTGCTTGCAGCCCCTTTGGCATTGTTGACTGCGAAACTTTCGAGCGCTGTGTCATGGCTGCATGTACAAGATTTCGAAGTTGAGGCCGGTTTCGCCACAGGGGAACTGAACAACCACGGCGCGATAGCGAAGGCAGCGACGTTATACGAACGTGCCATTCTGCGCAGATTTCAACAGGTGAGTAGCATATCACCTGAAATGTGTAAAAAACTCCACGAAAAAGGGTGTGATCCTGATCGAATATATGAATTAAGGAATTGGACAAATATTGCTGATCTGGCGCCCGGTACTCCCTCAAAGTATCACGATGAGTTTGGCATAAATGCTCGGCATGTGCTCCTTTATTCTGGCGCACTAGGCAACAAGCAAGGTATCGAGACAATTTTGGACGCTGCTGACCTATTGTCAGAGCGAAATGATATTCAATTCTTGATATGTGGTGCAGGACCATCAAAAGTTGGGCTTGAGGCTCGCGCCGAAAAAATGCCAAATGTACAGGTTCGAGACTTGCAACCAAAAGCACGGCTCGCGGAACTTCTGTCTACTGCGACAGTGCATTTGCTACCCCAGCGCCAAGATGCCGCAGATCTGGTGCTTCCTTCAAAGCTCGCCAACATGCTGGCTTCTGGTCGACCGGTCATTGCTGGCGCTAAGCCTGGTACAGGGTTGGCTCGAGAGGTCGAAGGGGCAGGCTTGGCTTGCGAGCCCGATAGCGGTTCCGCTATGGCATCGGCCATCTTGAAGTTGATAGATAATGCCGAGTTGCGTGAGCAATATGGAAAGGTAGCTCGTGAACGAGCTGCAGAGCGCTGGATGAAGAAAAATATTCTTGCTGCGTTCGAGCAGAGAATTTGGCAATGCGTTAATGCAAAGGACAAACTGGTATAGTCGAGCCATTTCTCTCTATGCTATTTTAACAGTATGTGAGGAATTTTGACGTCCGCCTAACTGCCCTTATTAGTAAAAGTGTGCGTCTTACTACCTAGCAAGGAAATGGTAATGATCTTAACTTGTTGCACCTGGCGACCGTGGCAAAGGGGCGCATCCATTTTTATTTATAGAGGCGTGAGTGCCGGGATTAACACCTGATGATACGCAATCTTTTAACGACGTCGGGACTTTCTAAATTAATTGTCCTCGCTGTCGTTATCGTTTCTAGTGCTTCAACCACATTGTTCGCCGTGCAAAATGGCCTGGAAACGCCGATGCAAGGCATCTGCCTAATCTTACTTATTTTATTTCTGATACTGAACAGCGGTGCTGCATTACAGAAAATTAATTTTCCAGTCATCGTGGCATATTTCGTCGTTGCAGTGTTCTTCCTACTTTGGATATCGAACGAATTCCTGCTGCATCGCAATAGTTCTGTTGCATTAATTGCTGTTTATGCAACCGGTGCATTTTTGACATCTATTGTTATTCCGCAAACGTTCTTTGAATGTCGGGGGTACTTTTACCATTTTCTATGGTCGGTCACTGTTGTAGCCGCAATCATTGGCGCGACAGGCATAATTGGCTCCTTGGGTCTAGATAGTCTATTTGGCCTCCCAATATTCAATAAGTACGGGTATGCTAGATATGCGGCCTTTCCAGCAAGCTCTGGGATTCTTGATTTTCCAGAGACATTGGGCGCGCAGATGGCACTGTCGTTGATGTGTGCTCTTTATCTCGGGGTTAAGGCTAAACCCACCCCGTTTCTCATCATTTGCATCTTCCTTATTGTAGGCGGAATGATTGCAAGCCAAGGGCGCGCTGCAATTCTTGGTGCACTGGTGGGCATTGGCGCCGTTGTTTTTGCCTTACGTTCTCGTGTGCCTGCCTTTGTTCTTGTAGCGATCGTTGTTTTTCTGGTTCTTTCGCCAATATACGCGCTGAATCTGATTAGCCTTCTTCCGGGCGCCGATAGCTTTCTTCGCGCTGAGACCGGCCTTTCCGGACGTGAGGGGGTGTGGAGATTTGCTCTATTCTATATCGGAGAGCATCCTTTGCGTGGCTATGGCTTGGGGTCTTCGAATATGTACACAGCCATGCATGGTGATTTTTTGAGGCGGCACGGTTTTCCAGTCGCGGGCGCGAGTTTCCATAACACTTTTTTGACGCGGGCTTTTGAGAATGGCGTACTAGCTTCCGTGGCTTATGTTATCGTACTTCTGACGGCTTTCTATCGTGCCGCAAGTCTCGTTCGAAAATCTAAGGAAGCTGCGTTGACCTTTGCTGTCTTGTCAGTTGTCCTCTCGATCTCGACGTTCCGTGATATAAATATCGGTGGGATGCGACAAATTGTTATCTTAAGTGCTGTGTTCGTTGGTATCGCACTGCAGTTACCATTCAGGCGCGCCAGACAGCGCGAGAGAACATTGTAGTATTCACACCAAATGCACGCATCACGGCGCCAGACGCCGCGAAATTCTGAATCGCAGTGGTCACACACACCGCAACTGCTGCACCTAAAATCCCATAAATCATAGAGCCGACGATAATAAGTGGTACGTATAGAGCTAATACGGCAAGTACTATCTTGGACAATTGATTTTGGAGGCCTGTCATATTCATGAAGACGCTGTTCGGACCGCATGCAACATTTATTACTTCCCCGATAAGTATGATGTATAATACTGTTAAGCCGCCTTCGTAATGACTTCCTGCCATTCTCAATAGAAACGGCGCAGCGATGGCAATAAGTATGATGCTTGGTATGGCCATGACGGCAGTAGCCCGAGTGGCCCCGGCTACAGAATCCTGCATGCGTTGCCTATGACCAATGTCACTTTTTATGTCCTTTAGTCCAACCGTATCTGCATCCTCTTTTAGTCGTGCAAATTGAGGACTCGCAACCATATGTGCTGCTTGTAGGCCGAAACTCGAAAAGCGCGTAATTCTGCCGGCTATCCAATAAAGTGCAATTTGGTCTGGCCGTACAAAGAATGATAGGATGATCGCGTCAATTTGCCTAATCGATGTATTCACAAGTGCTGTTGGCAATGAGCCCAACGAAACGTTAAGCCATTCTTTTTCAGGCGGCTTTGTTTCGTAGTTTGTGGATAGGTTCGACTTTTTATGCAGGAAAAATCCGGCCATCAGCAACGCAAGAGCGGCGCCAGCGTATAGAGCCGTGAAGCCTTGTGTGAGGTGAATTTGGCCGTTCGAGAAATGCTTTATTGAGAATATCGCGACAATCGTGGTGCTGGGAAAAATCAAATTATACGGAATAAGGGCTCTAATTACGCTGTTAAAGCCACGTTGTATCCCAGAAGTCAATTCCAAAAAGGGGAGCGCTAGGACTAACGGAATGGCGAGCAGAAATGCTTCTCCGTTCGTTAATAAAAACGTATTTGAGAAATAGGAAATGCTCCAGACGGCAAACGCCAAGCATGCGCCAGCAGATGTTGTGCGGATAGTTATTCGTATCGAATATCGAATGAACGACTTTAATCGTTCTAGCTTTTCTGAATGCAAATATGCGGCGACGAATCGTACCGATGAAAGGTTGAATCCGAGGCTGCAGATCCCCAGTGAGACTAGTCCCCATGCGAGGCCGATCGCAATAATTCCATAGGTATTAGGATCGGATGTCTTGGCCAGAACGATGTTCATGACATACATTAAGCCCGCTCCCAATATGCGTATACTAAGTGCAGACGCATATTGAAATTTTCGGCTATGAAGAAAATATCCTAGTTTCAATGCTCAATATCCTGCAACGCTATATGTTTCTCATTCATCCATATTTCATGAATGATTTCCATTAGCGCACGCCTACAAAGACTTTGTTCGACGCTTGGGTGTCCGGTTTGACGGGAGGAATAAGCCAGTCGGCAAATGAGCAGTCCAAAAGGTCTTGGAGCTGAAGAGTATCATCGCGGAAAAGATCAAGCAAAAACTGAACTGATTGATCGTCAGGCATTGCTAGGGACTGTTCGGCCTTGACATTCCAATTCTGGAGATGGGTGGCGAGGCGTCTCCGTACGACCGTTACGGGCATGAGCCGCCGGATAATGTACTTGTGAGGCCCGTTGCCGGAAATCAACCTCATAAGCAGTTTCGACTTTGGGGCCGCGGCTACGTTGTGACGGCTTGCTTCGATCTCAACTGCTGGCGCTTCCACGCCGAGAAAGCGCCAGATAGCGTCCATTTCAGTCGGCATTTGGCTTTCCAGATCTTCGAGCCGCAGAACGTGGAACCGTTCGGTACCGAATGCATCGATCCAGAGCTTCAATTTGCTCGCATAGAAGCCGCCTGCCGCATACCCGGTAGGGTGTGGGAACCCCGCAGCCTGTTCCTCTATAACACTGTCATAGAAACTCTTCAGATCTTCGCCCACTCTGTTGCGGTGCCGGTAGTGCGACCAGGCGCGCATGACCGGGTGTCGAAGCATGACAATGAATTTCGGTGGTGAGTCCCCGTACGCGGCCTGAAGGCGCGGAATGACCTCATCTGGCATGTGAAGGTAGGAAGGAGTTGCTTCGCCGCGAAGTGGGTAGCTCTCAGCTTTCGGAAAGAACTTATTGAGGTAGAAGTCGAGACCATTTGCGTAATGCTGATCATCACCAAAAAAGAAGGGCTCTTTGATCGGCGACATGAATACCTCAGGATGCTTCTTGAGGTAGTGATACATGGATGTGGTGCCGGCCTTGGCGGCACCGATAACCATGAAGTTCGGCGCAGTCGGGTTGTTTCTGAATTCGTTGGACATCGTTACGCTCTTCACCTGCCCTATGGATCAAAATACCGGTTCATCTAATCCCGGTTTGTAGATGCCCAATCCGAAGTGGGAGCAGATATCGAGAAGTTCGCGCTCGCGCGACTCTGAAATCTTTTCTCGCCACCGGCTCGCCGAATAGGTTCGGTCGCCTTGGGCAATCTTTTCCCTGGTGGCTGCCGTACTTTGCCGCTTGGTCGAGCGCGAAGGGCGGAGGAGTTGCTGCAGCATGCGATCCTCCTCGCCATGCAGGTCGCAGTAGGAAGCCAACTCCTGAACGCTTGCCTCCGGGGCCAAAACAAGCTTCTCGTAACTGAGGAACAGCCAGTCAGGATGGGATTTTGTTGCATCGATCAACGGCAGGTTTTCCAATGTCCAGTCCAGCACCCGGCACGCCAGTCGGTCATTCCCCCGCAGGATCGACCATGCATCGTCGAGCAATGATCCCGAAAGCCATCGTTCTACAAATGCCGGATTACGCAGAAACGCTCGTCCGGTGAAATCCCATCCATTGCGCTCTACCGAGGAACCCTGCGCAATCGGGTTTCGGGTGGACACAACAGTCTTGAGTCCAAAACGATGTGCAAGAGCACCCGCAATTGATTTCGCATCCGTGATCTTCAAGACCATGCGTGTCGTTCGCATGTTGGAGCCGGAGGTCCAGAACTTCCAGGGACCATTCACAACCGACTGGCCGCTCAATATTCTGTCAGTATACTCAAAAATGCGTTCCAGCTCATCGTCGTCCGGAGAGATTATCTGGCTATACTCAAGTAATGGCAGTTCCTGCATCTGCGCCTGTGAAGCAGTGTACAAGCTGAACGGCTGGTCGGAGAAACTCATGCACGAATTGGTACAAAGCAATTCCATGAGCATCGTCGAACCGCCTCGCCGGGAGGAAAATACTGCGATATCTGAGTACTCTCCATCTCGATTGTGCTTGAGAAGGTATTTCCAGATCAACTCTTTTACGAATCGACGGAATGCGTAGCTCAGAGGTGAGATACCCGTATTATCCATTTATTGAAATTCACCCAGAAACTTCATTGATCAAGCTAACTATCTCGCCCGGTTCATAGAACAGGCTCTTGTCCTTCGAAGCAATGTCGTCGCGCTTCTGCGTCCATTGATCGAAGTTCATTTCCATTAGAAGGTCTTCGATGCCTCGGACAATATCCCCCGAGAAAGTCCAGCCCAACCCTTCTTCCCGAATGCGGGTTCCTGTTGCGTGAGTAGCATCGCCAAGCAATGGGCGCTCGTAATATCCAGCTTCATAAACCCGGTTGGGAAGCAACCATGCGGAGTTTCCCCAGGCATCAATATAATCGAATGACCAAGAAAAATGGATTTTGGCCATCATCTCGGGCAGGTCTTGATGCGAATACGCTCCATCATAATAAATGTTATCATGGGAGTTTATCGATTGATGGAAATATTCTTCATCTATCGTGGTGGGAAAGCCTCTGACGTACACGTCTAAAGTGTCTGGGAGATCGGATGCAAGGCGGCACAGCATGTCGAGGCTCTTGGGGCAGCGCAGTGCGCCGAACCATCCTATGACCCATCGTTTTTCAGGCAGCTGGTCCGGTCTTGGGTCTGCCGTATGCACAATTTTGTTTTCAAGAAGCCGCCACTGTCCCCCGAATCCTTGAATTTTTAGGAAATATTCTTCGGCGAACTTGGGCGCGCTGATCCACAGTCTGGCGGTTGAGTTCAGGATGCGCCGCTCTGCCCAGCGCAACGCTCGTGCAGCAATGCCGCTCCCCATCATGACCTTCCGGATGTCGAGGACCTCATAAACGAACGGTGCACGAAGTCCGGCGAGCATGGTGCAAGCGCGTGCAAGCAATGCGAGATCAAGGTTGCGCGCAATGACAACTGCTCGAGGGTGCTTCTTCAAACGACGGGCTACCGGAATGATACGATAGGCGGCTCGAAGAAGAGTGCCTATGCGCGCGAGATAGTTGCCATCACTCAGTTCACCGAGATCAACATACTGCCACGTGCCGGGATCTGGAGCGGGGTATCCGGGACGTCGAAAGCCCACCACGATTAGCTCGATACCTGCATCGCTCATGGCCTTGGCGCGAGCCAAGGCCTTGGTTTCGAGGCTGTTCGGGACAAAATAGAGGACAGCAGGCGCGCTGTCCGAATTGTCCTTGCAGGCCGCCATGTCAGACCACTGAGTGGTGCTTAAGCCACCGGACCGAAAGGCTCAAACCTACGTTGGCTGAAGTCTTGGGTACATAGCCAATCACTTCGCTCGCAAGATCGTTCGGGAAGAAAGCCTTTCGTCCGTAAAGTGCGAATTGATCTGACGTGGGCGTGCGCTTCAGATTGTCCTCCAGATTGCGCATTCCCTTTTCAGCCAAGCTGCTCGACTTGAGAATGGCGATCAGCAGATCACGATGGTTGGCCAGGACATACTTGCCGACCGAACGGATCGGCGAAAATAGCTTCGCTTTGAGTTCCGTCTTACCGGCGGAGACCTCTCCAAGCGGAGGAAGTCCAAGTTCCTTTGCGAAGCGCACAAAATACTCGTTCCATGTGAGATCGTCAGGGCCGTTTACGTTGAAAGCTTGCCCAAAGCCCTTGTCTGTTTCCAGAGCGCACATGATAGCCCGCACGACGTCACCCACGTAAACAAGATTGCAGGTTCCTTCGGCCTTGTCGCCAAATGTACCCCAGGTTCCTGAAACAATACGGTGAGCAAAGTTTATGGTCCATTGGGTCCCAAACGGACCATAGACAATTGTGGGGCGCAAGGCGATGACGGGCATTGTGTCCGAACTCGCCGCCAAAGCAATCTGCTCGGCCTTTATCTTGCGCGCGCCATAGTCCGTACCAGACATGTCGAGTGGCGCATCTTCGCGAAACGTGCCCTCATTTGTGCCGTACACGGAAATCGTGCTGAGATGCACGACCCGCTTGATACCGAGCTTCCGGGCTATCTCGACGACGTTGCGTGTGCCTTCGATGGTTACATCGTCGTCGCCGACCGCTGCGTGAACGACCGCGTCGCACCCTTCCATGGCTGCTTCAAGTGAAGCGCGATCCATTAAGTCGCACATCCGCATTTCAACACCGAAACGCGCAATGCGAACTGCTTTTTGCCAACGTCTCACCGCAGCTACGGGAGTATACTGGCCGGACAGATGCATCGCTTCGACGACCCAGCCGCCGATGAAGCCGGTGGCCCCGGTTACAAAAACTTTCTTCTGGGGAATGCTCACTTCATCGGCTCCCATTCGGCATACCAGGGAAGTTCAAAGAGGTGAGCCGAGTTATACGCCTCTTCCATGATCTCGATAGAGCTGACTACATCCTCTGGCGAAACCAAGCTTTCTCCTCCGTTGAACGTAGCGTCCAAAAAGATGTTGGTCATCTTTATAGCGAAGTCATTGTAGTTCTTGGGGTTGAAGCCATCAACATTGATGGTTTTCCAAGGCCCATTGGCCTTCTTTTTTTCGAATTTGTGCCACGTGAAAAGTCGGCCCTTGATGGCGCCATGTTCAAACGTCAGTTCGAACGTGTTCGAGAGCTTTTCAAGTCGGCTGAATTTCGTGCTGATTGACGCACCGTTCGGCGTCTTCAAAGTGAGGTGGAACGTGGCGTCGGGGCCGTCAAAGCCGTCATGCGCTGCAGAGGCAATGGAAAGGTCATCGCCGAACCACCATGTGAGGATATCGATCGTGTGGGCACCGCGATCGAGAAGTACGCCTTTGGCATCGCGGGAAGTCAGATAGAAACCCGATACGGTAGGCCATTCGAAAGAACTGCCGTCGTAGATTTCTGCACTGCGTAGGGCGCCAAGTTCCCCGCTGTGAATGAGTGTTCTTATGGCCTGATAGGCAGGGAACAGTCGCCGCGTATTGTTCACCATTACAATGCGGCCGAGTTCCTTGCTCTTTTTCGAAATCTCGCGCGCTTCACTCGCGTAAATCGTGACAGGCTTCTCAATGAGAAGGTCCAGGCCTGCGTCCATGGCTTCGAGCGCTTGAGCGCAATGGACGTGGTGCGGTGTTGCCAAAATTGCTGCAGTTGCACCTTGCTGCGCTGCATCATCGAATGACGTGGCGACGCCGCCACCAGCCTCGTCGGCTAATTTCTGTGCACGCTCGACTGAAAGATCCATAAAAAGCAGGCGACCTGCCAGATCCGTTCTGGCAGCCAGACAAGGCAAGTAGAATTGCTCTGTTGCTGCGCCGCATCCGACTACAACCAGCTTCCCCGTTGCTACGGCATCCATGCCGTTCGCCTCCCTTTGTCATGCACGAAATTGTGCCTTAGAATCAGATATCCAAATCAGCTAGAGCATTTTTGTGCAGTGCGAAAGGCCGTTCAAGTCGATCCATTGGTCATGCCATTACTTGCCGCTAGATCCGCTTGTTTTGGGGCGACGTTAGCATCACGCATTGCTTTCGAGTGGGATTTGGTAGGTGGGCTGTTCAAAACATGCGCTTTTGAGCGGTGTTCGCAGGCTTCTTCAGAGGGCAGGGCGTGTAGTGCAAATTGGAGGGCGAAAACGGGCGTGGACGTATTCTGACTGCAGTTCAGGCGGTGTAGTCGGAATGGTCATAACGTAGATTGTCACGACCTGTTGGAGTGGCTCCTTCTCATGAAGGTGGCTCATTGGCGCTTGCGCGTGGACTGCCGGTACAGGGGCCATGGTCGTATACTTGGTGATTGGAGGCAAAGTCGCTGCCAAAACTTGGGGATGACGAGGATAAGCGGTGCATGTGCGACGAGACCTACGGTGAGGTGATTGACCTGAAGGCGCGATTAGGAATTCTGCTCATTTGGGCAGCTTTTGTGCGAGTGGTGTGTTGAGATTTGTTCGTTACGGATCAAGGAGTAAAGTCATGCGGAAAAGTTCATGGCTTGCGATGCTGGTGCCCTTGGTTCTGGGGCTTGTTGTCCTCGGTAAATTGGGGGCAGCATCCCCTGACAATGAAGCGAATGTTATCGAAGTGGGGCAGGATTATCCGGATTTGGCGAGTGCTATCGCGGTCGTGCCGGCGGTCCGTGCTCAAGGAAATCCGGATCGACCGGTGATCGTCCAGTTGCCCCCCGGCGTGAGCCGTTTGGACACTGCGGTCTACATCAACGGCGCCCATGGCGGTACTGCCCGTAGCCCTCTGATTATCCGTGGAGCTAGCGATGGCAGTACACAGCTTTTCGGTTCAGCGAGAATGCCAAGCCGGCCTTCAACCTCTGCAGACTTCTATGGAGCGAAGGTTCCGAAGGGTGCTATGACGGTATCGCTCGGCTCTCTGAAAGTCCCAAAGCGCGGGCTTCGTCGCCGTGGAGTTTTTGTCAAAAATCGCACCGCGGGAGTAGAAGTGTACCAAGGAGGCGCGCAACTGTGGAATGCCAGGTGGCCTAACAGAGGGATGGTTACAGCGCGGCTTGTTCATTCGAAAGGCACTCTTGGACATTCGGCCGTTCGATTCCCGCAGCAGCGACAGAAACGTTGGCTGCGTGAACGGAACCTGTGGATTGGCGGGCGGTGGTCAAGGGGGTGGGACTTTGAGTTGATGCCGGCGTTTGATGTCGATGGGAAGAATGACGTGGTCCGTGTCGCTTCGCGCGCTTCCTCTTTGCCACTGGCGGATCGTCCAAACCTGTTTGTTGCAAATGCTTTAAGTGAACTGGACAGTCCTGGAGAGTTTTTTGTCGATATGCCTCGTCGCCAGGTCTTGGTTCTGCCCATAAGAAATGGTGGTGGCGGAGTTGAATTGGCCGTAACCGAAAATTTGATGATCTTGAATAATGTACAAAATGTACGTGTGGAAGGTATTGGATTCAATAGGTCCTTAGGCGTCGCAATCAAAATAAGGGATTCAAGAAATATTGAATTGGTGCGTTGCGCTGTGCGGCAATCTGGAGGGCGCGGCGTAGCGGTTATCGATGGTCAGAATGTTGTTATTAGGAAATCTGTTGTAAATGGTACTGCGGAAGCAGGTATCGAGTTGCATGGCGGGGATAGGCAAACCTTGGCTCCCGCGCGCCATCAGGTGATCGACAGCATAGTTGCCAACTTTGGCTTGGAAAATCCCGATTACAGTCCTGGCGTTCGCGTTTCGGGCGTGGGGCAGGAAGTTCGCGATTCTCTGATTTCTGGCGGGGCGCATTCCGGAATAATAGTTGTCGGAAACAATAATTCTATAATAGACAACGTGATAGAAAACACGGCTCTTGCAAGCAATGATGTGGGGGTAATTTACCTAGGGCGTGATTGGACCCAGCGAGGCAACCGCATCATGGGAAATTACATTCATGATTTTGGCGGCCAGGGGAACCGATCTCTAACAACTGGTATTTATTTGGATGATCAAATCGGCGGTACGCTGGTGAAGCGTAACTTAGTCGATGGAGGAGCTTTCGGCGTCATTCTTGGGGGCGGTAGAAGCAATACGATCGATGAAAACCTATTTGTAAATCAGTCAAGGGCAGCGCTGTATTTTGACAGTCGCGGAATGAATGTTCAAAGGGAGCGTCGAACTTGGGAGGCAAAATCTGTCAATAATCAGTTGCTTGATAAGCTGAAGCGTGTTCCGGTTTCTTCAAAAGTCTGGAAAAAGCAGTATCCAGATTTATCGCAGCTTTTTCCCAGTGAATTGAGCCGACCGAAAGGCAATGCATTTTCGGCAAATGCCATATTTGGTGAAAGGGCTATTTTGGCCGTTCCAGCAGAGACAGCCTCAATGATCATGAAGCGCGAAAACGCGTTTGCAAGCAATCGCGATATTTCAAAAGGCCTGGGAGCTTGGTTGGATGGCTTAAAGGCGTCGTCGCGTTACCGGCCGATCATTACAGGTGCCTTTGCCGAACATCCGAGCATTGAAGTGTGCAAGCTTTTGTCGATCCCTGGCCATCCGCACACGCCTGTCGTCAACCCGAATATCGATTCTTCTCTTGAGAGCCCCTGTGGCTAGGCGTTGATGCCGCACATGGCCGAAGCTTACTAGCGTCGCGAGCCGCTGTTTGCGTTCACGGAGCACGTCGGGAGTTGTGAATGCCAGTTAGCGGATAACGTCGTCGCCGCCCTCATTCCCAAACAACGCCTTCACGAACTCATCGCGCCAATACACGACATCCTCGTCTCGCACCGATGCCAGCAGTTTTTCGTGGCGTGCCCGGCGTTCGGCCAAGGGCATCTCGAGGGCGCGTTTGATGGTTTCGCTGACGTGTTCGATCGAGTGCGGGTTGACCAGCAGGGCGTCGGTGAGTTGCAGGGCGGCGCCGGCGAACTGGGACAGGATGAGGACGCCGGGATCTTCGGGGTCCTGGGCCGCCACGTATTCCTTGGCGACCAGGTTCATGCCGTCGCGTAGCGGGGTGACGAGGCCGATGTCGGCGGCGCGGTAGAAGCCGGCGAGTTGGCGGCGGGGGTAGCCGCGGTTGACGTAGCGGATCGGCACGAAGGCGACGTCGGCGTGGGCGCCGTTGATGTGGCCGGTCTTGCGCTCGAGGTCCTCGCGGATCTGCTGGTAGCTGGCGACATCCCCGCGCGAGGGTGGGGCGATCTGCAGCAGCACCACGCTTCCCGCTTTGTCGGGATTGTCCGCCAAGTAGCGATTGAAGCTTTCGAACCGTTCGCCGAGGCCCTTGGAATAGTCGAGCCGGTCGACGCCGATCAGCACCTTGCGGCCGCGCACGCTGGCCTTGAGGTGGTCGTAGGCTTCCTGCGCTTCGTCGCTCTTGGAGCCTTCGACGAATTCGGAATAGTCGATGCCGATCGGAAAGGCGCGGGCGACGACCTTGCGGCCGTTGTAGTCGATCGTGCCGTCTTCGTTGACCTCGAGCCCCAGCTCCTTTTCGACGTAGTGCAGGAAGCTGCCTAGCCATTCGGAGGTCTGGAAGCCGATCACGTCGTATTCGAGCATCGAGCTGACCAGCCGTTCGTGGAACGGCAGCGAGACCAGCAGGCGCGCCGGGGGCCATGGCGTATGCAGGAACAGGCCGATGCGGTTCTTCACGCCCTTCTGCCGCAGCAGCGAGCCGAGCGGGAGCAGGTGGTAGTCGTGCACCCAGACCAAGTCGTCCGGTTCGATCAGCGGGCCGACGGAATCGGCGAACCGCGCATTCACGCGCTCGTATCCCTCGCCGAAGTTACGGTCGTATTCGGTCAGGTCGATGCGGTAGTGGAACAGCGGCCACAGCGTGCGGTTGGCGTATCCGTTGTAGTATTCGTCGATGTCCTGCGGTTCGAGATCGATGGTCGCCGTGGTGACACCGTTGTTGCGCTGCATGTCGAGATGGCCGGTGAACTCCTCGGTTTCCTGCCCGGACCAGCCGAACCACATGCCGCGGTGTTCGCGCAGGGCCGAATTGAGCGCCACGGCAAGCCCGCCCTGGGCGCCTGCCGCCCCCGCGGCCTTGGGTACCGAAACCCGGTTGGAAATGACTATCAGTCTGCTCATGCGTGTGCCCCCTGCGGCGTTTGTCGCGGCATTCCTGCTTAGCGCCAGTCCCGCCACGACCGGGACAGTTGCCCGGCACAATTGATAATACCCACAAGCGAGTAGGTCTGGGGAAAGTTCCCCCAGAGCTCGCCGGTTTCGAAATCCATGTCTTCCGACAGCAGCCCGGACTTCGTGCGGTGGCCCAGCATGGCCTCGAACAGGCGCCGGGCTTCTTCGTCTTCCCCGCTCCGGTGAAGGGCTTCGATCAGCCAGAACGTGCAGATGTTGAAGGCGGTTTCGGGGAGGCCGAAGTCGTCCTCGTTGGCGTAGCGCAGCATGTGCTCACCGCGGCGCAGCGACTTCTGCACGGCCTCGAGCGTCGCCTGGAACTTGGGATCGTCGGCCTGCAGGTAGCGCAGTTCGACCATCTGCAGCAGGCTGGCATCGAGCTGCGAGCCGCCGAAGCTGGCGACGTAGTGCCCACCGGCACCGCCATCGTCGAGATTGGGTCCCTCGACCTCATGCCAGGCCCCGGCATCGATGTTGCTGCGTACGGTGTCGGCACGTTCGCGCCAGAGCTTGGCGCGGTCTTCCAGTCCCAGATGCTCGGCGGCATTGGCGAGACGATCGCAGGCGGCCCAGCTCATGACGCTGGAATAGGTGTGGACGGCCGTGCGCGTGCGCAGCTCCCACAAGCCGGCATCGGGCTGGTTGTGCGTCTTCCACGCCATCTCGCCGACTTCCTCGAGGCTGGCGAAATCGTCCATGTTGGCGACGCGCAGCAGACGCTGGTCGGAGAAGGCCTGGATCGAGGGAAGGACGATCTGGCCGTAGCAGTCGTTCTGCACCTGATAGTAGGCGGCATTGCCCACACGCACCGGCCCCATGCCGCGGTAGCCGGCGAGGTCGGCGGCTTCCCACTCGATGATTTCCTTGGCGCCGCTCACTGCATAGAGCGGCTGAATGGCCCCGCCTTCGGCATCGTCGACGATGTTGCGCAAGTAGGCGAGGTACTTTTCCAGCACGTCGAGCGCGCCGAGGTGGTTGAGCGCCTGCACCGTATAGTAGGCGTCGCGGATCCAGCAGTAGCGGTAGTCCCAGTTGCGCTGCGAATGCGGCGCTTCGGGGATCGAGGTGGTGAGTGCCGCGACGATCGCGCCGGTTTCCTCATGCTGGCACAGCTTGAGCGTGATCGCGGCGCGGATGACCGCTTCCTGCCAGTCGAGCGGGGTGGCGAGACCGCGCACCCACTGCTTCCAGTAGTTGCCGGTCAGCTGGAGCATCGTTTCCAGCTCGTGCTCGACGTTGCCGTTGAAGGGCTCGTCTGGGCCGAGGAAGAAGTGCAACGGGCTTTCGACGCGGAAGTAGCGCTCGTCGAGCACATAGCCTACGGGCGCGTCGGTGGTTAGGCGCAGCGTGTTGCGCTCGACCAGATAGCGGATGTGGTTAGAGCCGTGGGTGATGTGCGCGAGCTGCGAGCCGTAGCCGCTCATCGGCGTCAGGATCGTGCGGATGCGCGGAGAGCCCGCCACCGGGCGCACGATGCGGGCATAGGCGACCGGGCGGTAGGTGCGGCCGATACGCTCGAAACGCGGGCAGAAATCGTAGACTTCGACCGCGCCGCCGCTGGCATCCTCCAGCCGGGTGACGAGGATCGGCGTGTTGCGCATGTAGTGCTGGCTGGTGGAGACCTGGTTTTCCAGCTCGAACCGCCAGGTGCCCGCGTCCTGTCCCTTGTCGCCGCGCATCAGGGCGCAGAACGTCGGGTCGCCGTCGACGCGCGGGACGCAGCCCCAGACGATGGCGCCGCGCTCGTCGATCAGGCCACTGACCTGGCAATTGCCGATGGGCCACAGTTGCAGCGTGCTGTGTTCTGCCGGCTTGCTTTCAGGCACATTCATTTCCGTGCTTCTCCACCCAGTGCGCTCGACAGCCAGTCATGGACCGCCCCGACATCGGGCAGTCTCCAGCGTGCGGCTGTCCGGCGCATCGGGCCTACCAGCACGCCTTCTCCCCCGAAACGGGTGACGGCATTGAATGCATCCTCATCGGTCACATCGTCCCCGACGAAGAGCGGCACGGTTCCCGAAAATTCGCTTCGTTCCATGAACTTGCTGACGGCGCTGCCCTTGTCGGAACCGGGCATGACCAGTTCGATGACCTGCTTGCCGTGCTTCATCTTCAGGCCGCGGTCTTCGGCAATCGATGCCGCGCAGTCGAGCAGGCCGGCCTTGGCATCGGGGTGGCGGCGATAGTGAACGGCCACGCTGAAAGGCTTGGGTTCGACCAGCATGCCCCCGTTGGCTTGGGCGAAGCTGGAGAGTTCCTCCACCACGGCATCCGGCAGCGGATCGGCAAGCGGGTGAATCTCGCGGCTTCCCGCAGGGCGGAATTCGCCGCCGTGGGAGCCTGCCATCGCAACATCGATCGGCCCGAGCATGGCTTCCAGCGCATCGAGAGAACGGCCGCTGACCAGCGCCAGCTTGCCTTCGAGCCGATGCGAGAGGGCCTCGATCAGGCCGGGAAGCGAGCGGGCCACCACCACGTCGTCGGGGTGATCGGCAATATCGACGAGCGTGCCGTCGAAATCGAGAAAAAGGGCTGTCTGCGCCGAGATATTCAGCGGCGGCGGTGGCGGAAGATCGGGCATCGGCGCACTATCCTCCACCCGGGTAAGGCTGTCGGTAGGTTGGGTCATTGCCGGCAATCTTGCACCTTCAATGGCGAAAGACCACCCCCTAAGGCTTGATTATGCGGCAGTTGCGAAAGGATATCCTGCGGCCGCTTTTGTGAACCGCGGACCTTTGGGGGCGTTGCCATGATTGCAATAGAAGTGCCATGCCCGATTGTCAGACAGGCATTGTTACTTGAGAAAATTTTTGCATTTGCGAATTAGATCGCGAAACCCCCGGCAGTACTGTCCGAAGCATCCGATCGATTGAAGCTTTCCTCGGTCGCGGCTATCGGCAGACGCACAGGAATGGCGAAAGGCAGTTGATGAAGAAAATCGTGGCGTTCGATCTCGACGGAACTCTCGCGCTGAGCAAGCAGCCGCTGACCGACGAGATGGCGGATCTGATGGCACAGCTTCTCACTGTTGCGCAGGTGGCGGTCATTTCTGGTGGTGACTGGCCGCAGTTCGACAAGCAGGTCGCCAGCCGTCTGCCGGACCATGCCGACCGGTCGCGCTTGTGGATGATGCCGACCAGCGGCGCCAAGCTCTATGTTCATCGCGACGACGCCTGGACGCCGGTCTATGCCGAGCTGTTCACCGACGAGCAGAAGCGCGAGATCCTCGAGGCTTTCGACGCGGCGCTGGAAGCGACCGGCTTCACTCCGGAAGAGACCTGGGGCGAGCGGATCGAGGATCGCGGCAGCCAGATCACCTTTTCCGCGCTGGGGCAGCAGGCGCCGCTCCATGCCAAGGAAGTCTGGGATCCCGATTTCGCCAAGCGCAAGGTTATCCAGGCCGACCTCATCAAGCGCCTGCCGGGCGTTTCGATCAACCTGGGTGGTGCGACCTCGGTCGACGTCACCCAGCCGGGCGTGGACAAGGCCTGGGGCCTCAAGCGCCTTGCCGAACACAGCGGTGTGGCCGAGGCCGACATGCTGTTCATCGGCGATGCCATCTTCCCTGGCGGCAACGACTATCCGGCGAAGGCGATGGGCCTGGACACGGTCTGCGTGCGCGACCCCGCCGATACCGCCAACGTGATCACGGCCATCGTCGCCTGCCAGAAGGCGGGATGACGGTGCCCGCGGGCGCCTGACCGGATAACGGCTTCATGCCCGCATTCTATCTCACGCTGATCGCGGTGCTGCTGGCCGGAATCGGTGCGCGCGATCAGGTGACGATTGCCGCGCTCGCGCGGCGGCAGGGGCAGCGGCCCGCGCTGTTGCTGGTCGCGCTCGTCTCGGCCACCGCGACGGCTTGTTTCGCGGCCTGGGCGGCGAGCGTCATGCTGGCCGAGCTGCCGCCGCCGGCGCGAACCATCTTCGCCGCCATTGCGCTCGGTCTGGCCGGGCTGGAATCGCTGGTCCTGCGACCGCGCCGCGATCCGCGCGAGCCGACCAATTCGCTCGGCGCGCTGCTGCTGGTATTGCTGGCGCATCAGGTGACCGATGCGGCGCGCTTCATGGTCTTCGGCATGGGGGTGGGGTTTGCCGCGCCCCTGGCTTCCGGGGCTGCGGGCATACTGGGCGGCGGCGTTCTGGCCGGTTTTGCCTGGAGCTTGCCGCAGTTCCTCGATACGCCCGCTATCCGCTGGATGCGGCGGATTGTCGGCGCCATTCTAACCGTCGTGGCGCTGGCGATGTTCCTTTCGGAAATCGGGATACTCTGATCGCCATATTCGATTGAACCATCCCTTTTAATCGACGTTCCCTGTGTACAACTTTGCTCACAACGCAACATTGAGGGAACGCGAAATGACGTCCAAGGACAACTCGAAAGCCGCTCTGATCGACAGCCTGAACGGCCTGCTGGCCGATACGCTGGCGCTCTACGTCAAGACCAAGAACTTCCACTGGCACGTGCGCGGACCGCAGTTCCGCAGCCTGCACCTGCTCTTCGACGAGCAGGCCGCCGAGATCTTCGCGCTCACCGACATGATCGCC
Organism: uncultured Novosphingobium sp.; assembly: GCA_965140495.1. Classification (GTDB taxonomy): domain Bacteria; phylum Pseudomonadota; class Alphaproteobacteria; order Sphingomonadales; family Sphingomonadaceae; genus Novosphingobium. Next base: position 1,032,212 of record OZ223239.1, read on the forward strand.
GAGCGCGTGCGCAAGCTGGGCGGGACCACGCTGACCTCGATCGGCTCGATCGCGGCGAAGACCACGATCCAGAACCAGGACGATACCAGCCTCGATGCCATGGCCATGGTCAAGGAGCTGTTCGAGGACAACACCGCTTATGTCGGCACGCTCAAGGCGGCCAAGGAACTGGCCGGCGAAGCGGGCGACAACGCCACCGACGGCCTGCTCGACGACTGGACCGACCAGGCCGAGGAACGGGCATGGTTCCTGCGCGAAATTCTCGCCTGAGCCATTCCGTGCGCCATAGGGGAGTGATAGATACGGCCCCATGGTCAAACTGGAAATGATCGAAGACGCCCGGGACGATGCTATTGCCGCATGGTTTGCCGGGCGTCTGCGCGCTGCACTGGCGCAGTCTCCCGAGATCGCGGTGACCGTGCCCGGCGGCTCGACTCCGTTCCCCATTTTCGATCTGCTCGCCAGGGAGAACCTGCCCTGGCAGCGAATCTCGGTGTGGCCGGGAGACGACCGCATCGTCGAGGAGGATCACCCGGCGAGCAACGTGGGCAAGATCCGCGCCCGGCTCGAGCCTGCAGGCGCCCGGATCGTCCCGCTGACCGAGGACGCCCGCCCGCCGCATTTCGCCATCGCCTGGCTTGGAATGGGCGGGGACGGGCACATCGCCTCGCTGTTTCCCAATACCGATCCGCAAGCCGATGATCCGCATCCGGTGCGGCGCCTGACCCCCGATCCGCTACCGCCCGAAGCCCCTTTCGACCGGCTCAGCCTCACCATTCCCTCGCTGACCGACAGCGACGAGATCATGTTCGTGATCCGCGGCGCCGACAAGCGCGCGGTGTTCGACGCGGCAGTGAAAGGCGAGAACGACCTGCCGATCGCGCGCCTGCTCAAGGCCGCGCGGCACAAGGTCACATGCTTCTGCTGATCCCGCGTTTCCTCCACCGGATGATCATGCGCTTCGGGCATCCCGTCCGCATGGCCTTGCTGCGGCGTTTCAATGTCACCGTCTACGGCTGCCGGATCATCGCACTCGATGGCGAGGGGCGAGTTCTCCTGCTGCGTCAGACCTACGGGCGTGACTGGTGGCTGGCGCCGAGCGGCGGCATGAAGCGGGGTGAAGACGCGATTTTCACGGCAAGGCGTGAATTGACGGAAGAGACCGGTTGCACGCTTCAGGAGGCCTATGAGGTCGAAGCGCTTGTCGAGGATTATGACGGCCTGACCAACGAAGTGCGGGTGGTGGTCGGACTGGCGGAAGGCGATCCGCAAGCCGACCGGCGCGAAGTGCGCGAGGTGCGCTGGTTCGACCGTGACGCCTTGCCAGAGGGGCTGGCCCCCAAGGTGCGATCCGGGCTGGATCGGTGGATCGCGACCTGGGAGCGCTACAGGAACGACAACTGACCGTCCCGCGCCTCGCCAGTCTCGCTCTCGCCACGCTCCAGCGCCGACAGCGTCAGGCCCATCAGCCGGATCGGCTGGGGCAGGGGCATCAGGTCTTCGAGCAGGGCATGACCGATCCGTGAGAACTCCGCCTTGTCGGTAACGGCATGGGCAAGCGAGCGGGCGCGGGTGAGGGTCTTGAAGTCGGCGTAGCGCAGTTTGAGCGTCACCGTGCGGCCGCGCGCCTCGGCGCGTTCGATGCGCTCCCACACGATGTCGATGATCGAATCCATGGTTTCGCGCAGCGCATCCGGATCCTCGATGTTTTCGGAGAAGGTGCGCTCGCCGCCCACCGACTTTCGGGGCCGGTCGGCGCGCACTTGCTGCAGGTCGACGCCGCGAGCGGCGCGGTAGAGGTATTCAGCGAAGCTGCCGAAGTTCGAACGCAGGAAGGCGAGGTCCTTCTTCGCCAGATCGGCCCCCGTCTCGATGCCGAGCCGCGCCATCTTCTCGGCACCGCGCGGGCCGACGCCGTGGAAGCGGCGTACCGGCAGCGTCGCGACGAAAGCCGCGCCTTCGCCGGGGCGGATCACGCAGAGGCCGTCGGGCTTGTTCTGGTCGCTGGCGAGCTTGGCGAGAAACTTGTTGTACGAAACCCCCGCGCTGGCGGTCAGGCCGGTCTCTGCCTTGATGCGGCGCCGGATGTCCTCGGCGATGCGCGTGGCCGAGCCGATGCCTTTCAGGTCGGCGGTCACGTCGAGATAGGCTTCGTCGAGCGAGAGCGGTTCTACATGGGGCGTGTAGTCGAGGAAGATCGCACGGATCTGCTGACTGACGGCGCGATAGACATCGAAACGCGGCTTGCGGAAGATCAGCTCGGGGCAAAGCCGCGACGCGCGCACCGAGGGCATCGCTGAGCGCACGCCGAAGACGCGCGCTTCATAGCTGGCGGCGGCCACCACGCCGCGGCCCGAAGAGCCGCCCACCGCGATCGGCTTGCCGCGCAGGCTCGGGTCATCGCGCTGTTCGACGCTGGCATAGAAGGCGTCCATGTCGACGTGGATCACCTTGCGCAGGCCGTCGGCTTCCTGATCCTCTTCCTGTCGTTCGGGCTGCGGCATTGCGGCAATATAGGCGGTGGTTGCGAAAACGGCACCATTACCCTTGTCGAATTGACTGGCACTTGTTTCGCACTTGCGGCATGCGCGCGTCCATGCCTTCCCCCGGTGCCTCGTCCCCTGCCGAAAAGCCCGATCGCTTCCCCATGGGGGAAGTGGAGTTCGTGGCGATGATGGCATCGATTCAGGCGCTGATGGCGCTGTCGATAGACGTCATGTTGCCGGCACTCGGCCACATCTCGGGCGATCTCGGGGTTTCCGATCCCAACGAGCGGCAGCTCATCATCGGGGTGTTCCTGATCTGCTCGGGCCTGGCATCACTGTTCCCCGGTGCCATTGCCGACCGTTTCGGGCGCCGTCCGGTGCTGTTGACGGCGGTCTGCGCCTATGTCGTGCTTTCCTTCGTCTGTGCCATCGCGGGCAGTTTCGAACTGCTGCTGATCGCGCGCGGCGTCGTGGGCATGTTCACCTCGGCCATGCTTGTGATGCCGATGGCGATCCTGCGCGACCGCTTCGACGGCGACCGCATGGCGCGCACCCAGTCGATGATCGCGATGACCTTCATGGTCGTGCCGATGCTCGCGCCGATGGTGGGGCAGGCGGTGTTGCTGATCGCCGGCTGGCGCTGGATCTTCGGCATCATGGCATTGATGGGCGTGCTGGTCTTTGTGTGGGTGTGGAACCGGCTGCCCGAAACCCTGCAGCCCGAGTATCGGCAGGAGATCCAGATCGGGGTGATTGCCCGCAACATGGGCATGGCGCTGCGCGAGCGCGCCTCTTTCGGCTATTTCTTCGGCGCGGCGTTCATTCAGGGGGCGCTTTTCGGCTATATCAACAGCGCGCAGCAGCTTGTCGCCGAGCACTTCGGCGCAGGCGTTCTCTTTCCCGTGGTCTTCGGCGGGATGGCGCTGGTCATGGCGAGCACGAACTTCGTCAATTCCCGCATTGTCGAGCGCTTTGGCGCGCGGCGCGTATCGCACACAGCCCTGATCGCCTACATTGTCCTGGCGGCACTACACCTTGCCGTAGCGCTCTACGGGGAGACCTTGTGGGTCTTCGTGCCACTGATGACCGTAAGCATGTGCATGATGAGTTTCATCGGATCGAACTTCCAGTCGATCTCGCTGCAGCCGTTCGTGCGCATTGCCGGGGCGGCCTCTTCGGTCATGTCGTTCCTGCGCACGGTGATCGGTGCGGTGCTGGGCACCCTGATCGGTCAGGCCTACGACGGAACGGCGCGACCGATCATCGGTGCCATGCTGATCTGCGGCATGGTATCGCTCGCCGTGGTTCTCTACTCGGAGCGGGGACGGCTGTTCCGCCGGGTCAACCCGCCGGGGTTCTACAAGAACGTCGCGCCGCCCGCTGCGCACTGATTGCGGCTACATTCGTCGGCCGCGGAAGAGCTGGACCAGTCCGACGACGATCGCGACGATCAGCAGCAGGTGCAGCAGCGCGCCCGAGACCTTGAAGACGATAAAGCCCAGGATCCACAAGACGAGCAGGATGGCGGCGATGGTATAGAGCATGAAGGTTTCTCCACGAGGGTTCCCATGCTCAACGCTTCGGATCGGCCGAGGCTCCCGACCGGTCAGGGATCGCTCCGGCCATCCATGCGCGGCGGGTTCCTGCTCGCCATCGCATTCAGCTCGCGCCGCGACAGCGCCGGGTGCGGAGCGGGCTGCGGATCGCGCTTCGCTTCGCCGTAAGCCGCGATCACCATCCGCAGCTTGTCGAGCTTGCCGGTGTGGACGCGGTGGTCCCAGGCATGCGCGCCCAGCCGTTCTACCTCGCGGGCGATCCCGCCATAGATGTTGGCGGCGGACAGCACGGCCCAGCGCTGGCGAAAGGCCAGCCGCGCGGCGCCGACGCGGGCCGAGGCTTCGTATTCGCGGGCCAGTGCGCAGGCATGGGCGACCATCGGCACCAGCGCATGGCGGTAGTGCGGCTTGGTGATCTCTCCGGGCGGGATGTCCGCTTCCACCAGCCATTCTATCGGCAGGTAGCAACGGCCCTGCGCGTCGTCTTCCCACACGTCGCGCACGATATTGCCGAGCTGGAAAGCGATGCCGAGGTCGCAGGCGCGGTCGAGCGTGTCGTCGTCCTCGGCAGGCACGCCCATGACGACCGCCATCATCACTCCGACCGCGCCCGCCACGTGATAGCAGTAGCGCAGCATGTCGGCCTCGCTGCGTGGACGCCATTCGTCAGCATCGAGCGCGAAACCGGCGAGCACGTCTTCCACCATGGCGCGCGTCAGCGGAACTTCGCGCATCAACAGGCCCAGCGCATCGAAGGCGGGCGAGCCGGTCTCCTCGCCGGCAATGGCCAGTTCGGTCAGCGTGCGGATCGTGGCAAGGCGGTTTTCCGGGGCCATGCCGGAGCCCACCGGGCCGGGGCGGGCCGCATGACCGTGGTCCTGCTCGTCGGCAATGTCGTCGCAGGCGCGGCACCAGGCATAGAGCAGCCAGACGCGTTCACGCGTGGTGCGGTCGAACAGGCGGCTGGCAGAGGCAAAGCTCTTGGAGCCGCGGCGGATCGACCGCCGGGCGGCTTCGACAAGCTGTGCGCGATTGCCGGCCATTATGCGCTCACAGCGTGTCCGGGTTCATGCTGGTGATCGGCATGATCGGCTCGTGCGCGGCCATGCGGGTCAGCAGCAGATCGAGCTCGGATTCGGCCATGATGATCCCCTGATGCGCGGGGCGGACGAAGCCGACTTCGGCCATGTGGCGGTTGAATTCGAGCAACCCGTCGTAGAAGCCGAAAGCATTGAGAATGCCGACCGGCTTGTTGTGATAGCCGAGCTGCGCCCAGCTTACAGCTTCCCACAGTTCGTCCATGGTCCCGACGCCGCCGGGCAGGACAAGGAAACCGTCGGACAGGCGGGTGAAGGCGGCCTTTCGCTCGTGCATGTCGGAGACGATGGTGAGTTCGCAGTCGTAGTTGGCGACTTCGCCCTTCACCAGGGCTTCGGGAATGACGCCGATCACTTCGCCGCCGGCGAGCATGGCCGATCCGGCAATGGCGCCCATCAGCCCCAGCTTGCCGCCGCCGTAGACGACGCCGATGCCCTGTCGGGCCAGCGTGGTGCCCACTTCGCGGGCAAGATCGACATAGCGCGGATCGGCAGGCGTGGCGGAGCCGCAATAGACGGCGAGGCGTTTCATTTCAGTTCTGGGCCTTCAGTTGAATCGGAGTGCCATCGGGCAGGTCGCGCGTCTGGTAGGCGACTTGGCCGGCAAAGGAAATGAGGTCCGCCAGCGATTGGCGGACAAGATTGTCGTGGGCGTAGTCCCCGGCGAGCAGGGCATCGGGCGTCAGCGTGTAGACTTCCTCGTCGCCCGTCTCGCCCAGCCGCTCGCGCGCGGTCTCGACCAGCTTCTCGGCGCGCCAGACCAGCGCGACTTCGGGATCGGCCATGTACTGCGCGGCCTGCTCCTCGCCGCCGAGCCGGAGCAGTTGGCGGGTCTCGGGATCGAGGTAGTGGATCGTATCGTCCGTATCGGTGAGCAGCATGTGGCCCATGCGGCTCACCGCGATCACTTCGGCAAAGTCCACGCCGGTCCAGCCCCAGTCGCGGCGCAGCGCCTGCATGACCCTGCTCACCGCAGACCTTCCAGCATCAGCTTGGCCGTTGCCTTGGCGCTGCCGACGACGCCCGGAATGCCCGCGCCCGGATGGGTGCCGGCGCCGACGAGGTAGAAGTTCTTCAGCTTGTCGTCGCGGTTGTGGCCACGGAAATAGGCGCTCTGCGTCAACAGCGGTTCGAGGCTGAAGGCATTGCCCTTGTACGCGCTGAGATCGGCTTCGAAATCGGGCGGCGCGTAGTGGAAGCGGGTGACGATGCGGTCGTAGATGTCCGGGATCAGGCGGCGCCCCACTTCGTCGAGCACGCGGCGTTCGAGTTCGGGGCCCACTTCGTTCCAGTCGATCGGCAGCTTGCCCATGTTGGCGACGGGGACCAGCGCATAGAACGTGCTCTTGCCAGCCGGCGCCATCGAGGGGTCGGTGACGGTCGGGTGGTGCAGGTAGATCGAGAAGTCGCGCGGCAGCACGCCATGCTCGTAGATGTCGTCGAGCAGGCCTTTGTAGCGGGGGCCGAACAGGATCATGTGGTGCGGGATGCCCGGCCAGGTGCCTTCGAGCCCGAAGTGGACGACGAAGAGGCTGGGCGAAAACCGCTTGCGCGCGAGCTGGTGCGCGACCTTCTGCCCGCGGTCGGTCTGGCCGAGCAGATCGGCATAGGTGTGCATGATGTCGCCGTTGCTGGCGATGGCATCGAAGCGGCTCTTCCAGCCGCTGGCGGTCTCGACCTCGGTGACGTGGTCGCCCAGCGTGTGGATCTGCACGACCTTGTCGCCCAGCCGCACTTCGCCGCCGAGCCGCTCGAACAGCCGGGTCATGCCCTGCGCCAGCTTGTTGGTGCCGCCCTTGGTCCACCACACGCCGCCGTCCTTTTCCAGCTTGTGGATCAGGGCATAGATCGCGCTGGTGGTCATCGGATTGCCGCCGACCAGCAGCGTGTGGAATGAGAAGGCTTCGCGCAGGCGCTCGTCCTTCACGAAGCTGGAGACCATCGAATAGACCGAGCGCCACGCCTGATAGCGGGCGAGGGCAGGCGCGGCCTTGATCATGCTGGTGAAGTCGAGGAACGCCTCGTGCCCCAGCTTGACGTAGCCTTCCTGCCAGACCCCGGCGGAATAGCGCAGGAAATCGTCGTATCCGGCCAGATCGTTGGGCGCGATGCGGGCGATTTCGCGGCGCAGCGCGGGCTCGTCGTTCGAGTAGTCGAAGTTCGTCCCGTCGGTCCAGTTGAGCCGGTAGAAGGGCGAGACCGGCATCAGTTCGACGTCGTCCGACATCTCCTGCCCGGACAGCGCCCACAGCTCGCGCAGGCAGTCGGGATCGGTGACGACGGTGGGGCCGGCATCGAAGGTGAACCCTTCGCGTTCCCAAACGTAGGCGCGGCCGCCCACCTTTTCGCGGGCTTCGATCAGGGTCGTGGCGATGCCCGCGCTCTGCAGGCGGATGGCGAGGGAGAGGCCGCCGAAACCGGCGCCGATGACGCAGGCCTTCTTCATGTCTTGTTGCTCTTTTCTGATCCGAGATCGGCAAGCGGTCGCCCGCCTCCGGCAAGGGCTGTCACTGCGGCCCCCAGTGGCACCGGGGGCTTGCCGGCAAGGATGCGGGCGCGGTCGGCCAGCGTCGAATTACCGGCATAGAATCGTTCGATCAGCGGGGCGGACAGGCGATAGAATCGCTCAAGCACGCGCCAGCGCGCCTCGGGCGCGGCCGCGCCGAACAGCATGCGGCTCAACATCCGGTAGAAGCGCCCCTTGCGCCAGTGATTTGCGGCCCATGCATGACTGGCCCTTTCTAGGCTCGCGCCCGAGAGGTTGTCGAGACTTGTAACATGCAGCGCAAATCTTACGGCATCGGGAAGCGAGTAGGACGTCAGCGGATGCACCAGCGCCGCGCGGGCACCCGCGCGGGCCGGTCCGCCGGCCCCTTCCGCCCAGAACGCATCGAAGTCACCCGCGGCGATGACGGGCAGCACGCCGGTTTCCTCGTAGGCGACGCTTTCCACCTGCCAGCCCTGCTGCGCGGCGTAGTCCGCGAGGCGCCGCCGCAGCATGGGCCGGTCGAGATCGGGCGCATCGGCGTAGTAGGTGTCCTCGACGAAGATTTCGGTTTCGGAAAAGGGCAGGCAATAGACGAAACGGTAGCCGTCGAGCTGCTCCACCCGCGCGTCCATGACGATGGGCCGTTCCAGCCCGTGCGGTGCCGAGAGACGCAGGCTCTGGCCCATGAACTTCTGCCAGCCGCCGGCCATGTGCGGCAGGCCGGTGATCCCGCGCGCGTCGATCACGCCTTGCGCCGCGATGGTGGTACCGTCGGCCAGCGTGACCGAGGTGGGCGTCGCGGCCACAACGTCCGCGCCGCACAGGATGCTCTCGGGCGGCAGCGCGGCGCGCACAGCCTTGTCGAGCCGTTCGCTGGTGGCGCTGCGGTAGGGCGTGGAGAGGCTGCGCGAATGGCCGGGGAAGTGCACCGAATAGCCGTCCCAGCGCGCGGCGATCATCGGCTCGACCAGCGCCATGCCCTCTGCAGGCACGTCGCTGGCGAAGAAGGACCATACGTGATCGCCGCCGAGCCGGTCTTGGCGTTCGATGATCGCGACGCGCATGTCCGGGCGCCGGGCGACCATTGCCAAAGCAATGATCCCGCCGCTGAGGCCACCACCAAGTATTGCGAGATCAAAGGTATTCGATTGCATTACAATTCCGTTTAGGGACGCCTTTCGATCGCTGCAACTTGGCTTCTTCAATGCTTTGCGGCATTGTCACGGGAATGACAGAAGATCTGACCGTTTGCGATGCATCGCAGGACGATGCCGCGGCTATTGCGGAAATCTACGAACACTACGTGCTCGAGAGTACCGCGACATTCGAAACCGAGCCGCCCGACGAGGCGGAAACCGCACGGCGGATCGCGGACATCCACGATGCCGGCTATCCCTTTCTGGTGACCCGCGACGGCAGCGGCCGGGTCGTCGCCTTCGGCTTCGCGCACCGTTACGGCCCGCGCAACGGCTACCGCTACAGCGTGGAGACGACGATCTTCGTGCGGCCCGATTCCGTCGGGCGCGGGATCGGCGGCTGCCTGCTGACCGAACTGGTCGATGCCTGCGAACGGCTGGGGTACCGGCAGGCCTTCGCGGTGATCGCCGCGTCGGAGCCGGCCTCGGTCGTACTCCATGCGCGCGCCGGATACCGCCCGGTCGGCACGCTAAACGGTGCCGGCTGGAAGCACGATCAGTGGATCGATGTCTTCCTGATGCAGCGCCAGCTGGGAGAGGGCAACGAAACGCTTCCCGGCGAAGTGCCGGCAGGACAATTGTAGCGGTATTATCCGCTGGTCTCGCGAAACGACCTGCAACCTCCGGGCAAGTCCGGGCGTTGCGCGAGGCAGGCAAAGAGGAAAATCCATGCGCAAGTCCCGTTTACAGCTTCCATTCGTCGTTTCGGCCGCGGCCCTGTTCGGAGCGTTCCCGGCAGCGGCGCAGGATGATTCGACGGAAGGCATGCCCGACGGTGATCGCATCACCGTAGGCGCGGGAGCGATCTACGGGCCCAGCTACGACGGTTCGGACGACTACGTCCTGTCGCCGTTTCCGATCGTGCAGGGGCAGGTCAAAGGCGTTGCCATCACGCCGCGCCGAGGCGGCGTGGCGCTGGACTTCATCCCCGACGACAGGGATGCCAAGATCGGCTTTTCGCTCGGCCCCGTCGTCAGCCTTTCGTTCAACCGCAATCGGCAGATCAAGGACGATGTGGTCAAGGCCGCCGGGAAGCTCGACACCGCGATCGAACTCGGCATCAACGGTGGCGTGACCGCCTACAAGCTGCTCAACGACTACGATTCGCTGACGGTTTCGGCCGATGTGAAGTGGGACATCAACGGCGCCTACAAGGGCATGACCTGGTCGCCGTCGGTTTCCTATGTCACCCCGCTCAGCAAGGCGGTTCTCGTCACCCTGTCCGCCAGCGCCCACCATGCCGACGGCAAGTATGCGCGCTACTACTACTCGGTCACGCCCGCACAGAGCGCGGCCAGCGGTCTGCCCCAGTACGAGGCCGAAAGCGGCTGGGACAAGGTGAGCGCCGGCATGCTGGTCGGCTGGGACGTGTCTGGAGACCTTCGCGACGGCGGGCTCGCGCTCTTTGCCATCGGCAACTACTCGCGCATGCTCGGCGACGGCAAGGACACGCCCTACACCTCGCTGCGCGGCAGCGCCGACCAGTGGACCCTCGGCGTGGGCGCTGCCTACACGTTCTGAATTGCCGCCTGCACGCGCTCGCGCAGCGCGGGCAGGACTTCCGCTTCGAACCAGGGGTGTTTCTGCATCCACAGCCGGCTGCGCCATGCCGGGTGAGGCAGCGGGAACAGGCCCTCCGGAACCTCGCGCCATTGCCGGACCGTTTCGGTGAGGTTGCGGGCAAAGCCGCGCGGCAGGTAGCGTTTTTGTGCATACTGGCCGACCAGCAGCGTCAGTTCGATCCGGGGCATCTGCGCCAGCAGGCGCTCATGCCAGAGCGGCGCGCATTCGCGGCGGGGCGGCAGGTCGCCGCCGTTGCCCTTGCCTGGATAGCAGAAGCCCGAGGGCATCTGCGCGATCTTCGTCGCGTCGTAGAACGTCTCGCGGTCTATCCCCAGCCAGTCGCGCAGCCGATCGCCGCTGTCGTCGTCCCAGCCGATGCCGCTGGCGTGGACCTTGCTGCCCGGCGCCTGTCCGATGATCAGGACTGAGGCCTCGCGCGATGCGGCGACGAAGGGGCGCGGTTCGTGGCCCAGATCGCGAAAGTCCAGCGCGCAGACGCGGCAGCCGCGGATTTCGCCGAGCAGGGTATCGAGAGTGGCGGACATGAAGGCCAAATGGCGGTGCAGTGCTGCGGGTGCAAGGCGCCGCTGCGCGAGCGGGGTGGGCTGACCAGAAGCCCTCACTACCCAATTTGACCAATGCACCTTTACGCGGCCCGCATGTGGGTTCATCCTGCCCACCTGTTTGGGGGATTGGAGAAAAGTACATGCCCGACCTGTCGCTGGCACCGGCGTGGACCGCGCTTTTTCTGGGGCTCTTTGCGTTCTTCGCGGGGATCGGGGAACTGCGCAAGCCGGGGCATTGGCACACGCTGATTCAGGAAATCGTTGCGTCGCCGGCCTTGCAACTGGCCACCGGCCTGCTCGAGCTGTTCCTGGGCGCGGTGATCTACATTGCCAATCCCTGGGCCTCGCCCGACTGGCTTTCCAGCGTATTGAGCGTCGTCGGCGGGCTGATGTGCATCGAGGCGCTGATGGTGATCGCCTTTTCGGACGTCTACATGGCCTTCTGGGTGCGTCGCTTCGGCCCGTTGTCCAAGCTGTGGAGCTGGGTGTCGGTGGTGATCGGGCTCGCCCTGATTGCGGTGGCCCTGCTGCACTTCTGATTTCCGGCCTCGATTTTCCCACCCTTGCCAGACGGAGTGCGCCGGGGCAGTCTGCGCGCTTCAGGGTATTGTGAGGCAAGGGGAAATTCGATGCGCAAGACCATGGTTGCGGCGGCCGCGCTGGCGGTGTTCGCCGGTAGCGGAATACCGTCAGCAGGGCTTGCCGAAGCGCCCGCTGCCACACAGCCCGTACCCTCGACCTATGTGATCCATGCCGGATCGTTGCTGCGCGATGCCGAGGCGACGCCCAGCGGGCCGGTGACCATTACCGTTTCGGACGGGCGCATCGTCTCGGTGCAGGACGGCACGCTGCCGGGGCCGGACGGCGCCAGGGTGATCGACCTCGGGGACCGCATGGTCCTGCCCGGGCTTGTCGATCTGCACGTTCACCTGACCGGCGATCCCAGTGGCGACTGGTGGCGCGAGGCCGTCGATACCGACGAGCATGTCGCCGTGACCACGCTCAAGAATGCGAAAGTCACGCTCGAGGCCGGTTTCACCACGGTGCGCGATCTCGGCGGGTCGATCCGGGCCATCGCGGCCACGCGCGAAGGCATCGCCAAGGGCTGGTTCGAAGGCCCGCGCATTCTGGCAGCGGGCACGCCGCTTTCGGTGATCGGCGGCCATGGCGACGTGCACGGCTTTCGCCCCGAGGTGATGAAAGTGCTCGAGGGCGACAACGTCTGCACCGGCGCGGTGCAATGCGCGGCCGTCGTTCGCCGCACGGTGCGTGACGGCGCCGATGTCATCAAGTTCATGGCTACCGGCGGCGTGCTCAGCCAGGGCGACAAGTCGCTCGGGCAGGCCTTCACCGACGAGGAGATGAAGGCCATCGTCGACACCGCGCACGAACTCGGCGTCAAGGTCGCGGCGCATGCCCATGCCGACGGCGGCATTCTTGCCGCCACGCAGGCCGGGGTGGATTCGATCGAGCACGGCACCTTCACCTCGCCCGCCACGGCCAAGGTGATGAAGGCGAAAGGCACCGTACTTGCGCCGACCTTGCTGGCCTTCAAGGGCATCGGCGAGCAGCTCGGCACCGGGTTCTATACACCCGCGGTCGAGACCAAGATCCGCATGACGCTCGACCATCTGGGCGAGGGCTGCCGGACTGCGCGCGCGGCGGGCGTGACGATCGCCTTCGGCACCGATTCCGGCGTGACCGCGCATGGCCGCAATGCCGAGGAATTCGCCATGCTCAAGGACGACTGCGGCATGACTGCGCGCGAGGCGCTCGCCAGCGCGACGACCGTGGCCGCGAAGGTGCTCGACATGGAAGGCCAGATCGGCCGCGTCGCGCCGGGCTATTCGGCGGACCTGATCGCCGTCGAGGGTAATCCGCTCGAAGACCTGCACCGGCTGGAGCATGTCAGCTGGGTCATGGCGCAGGGCCGCGTGGCGGACTGACCGGGGTCAGGGCTCTGGGGCTTAGCGCTTGCGCACGAATTCCGCGCGCAGGACCAGGCCCTTGATGCCGGGGTACTTGCAGTCGATTTCCTGCTCGTCGCCGGTCAGCCGGATCGCGGGGATGACGGTGCCGCGCTTGAGCGTCTGGCCCGCGCCCTTGACGGTGAGGTCCTTGATCAGCGTGACGGAGTCGCCGTCGGCGAGGACGTTGCCCACCGAATCGCGCACTTCCACGGTGTTCGCGGCAGCCTGCTTGGCGGCCAGTTCCGAAGCGGGCATCCACTCGCCGCTTTCCTCGTCGTACACGTAGTCTTCGTCGTCAGCCATCACGCGCTCTCCTGTTCGCGGGCGCTTTGGCAGGGCGCAGGCCGTTTGACCAGCTTTGATGCATATTTTGCATCTGCGTTTTTTCCCCGATGGGCTGAGTCCTTAGTCCTCCGGCACCCGCCGCACCGCCATCAGCGAACTCGAATAGGGCTGCACCAGCGCCTGCGCCCGGTCCCAGCCGCCATAGAGCCACAAGTCGCGCATGGCCGCGTCGGGCGGCAGGATCACCGGCATCGTCTCGCGTCCCTCGGCCCGCAGCGCGGCATTGGCCTCGCAGGCGAGGAGGGCGAAGGCGGGGACTTCGCTGTCCTTCCACACCGCCGCCATAGCGAAGACCGGCTGGTCGCTGCACGCGAACCAGCACTGGCGGCGCTTGCCGTCGCGGGGAGAGGCCTTGCCCCATTCCATGAAGGCGGTCGCCGGGATCAGGCAGCGGAACTCGCTGTTGCGCAAGTTGCCGATCCAGAAGGGGCTGGAGAGGTTGCGCACGGTCAGCACCGGCCGCGCATCGGGCACAGAGGGCGGTGGCGGCACGCCCCACAGGCGCGGGATCATCCGCGTTTCCAGCGTGCGCCCGGCCGGTCGCGGCCCCGCAATGAACTCGCGCCCCGCGGTGATCACCGGGGCGAACTGCCCCGGCGCCACGTGCCCGCCCGCCCAGGGATCGTCCCCCACCCGCGCGCCGAAGGCACGGCCCACCGCAGCAGCGGCAGCATCCAGGCGATAGAGCATCGGCATCGGCTCCGGCCCCTAGACGCCATGCCCGCAGCCGTCTATCATTGCGCCTTCCCCGGGGAGCCAGCATGTTGGCTGAGAGTTGTGGGTATGCTCCACAAGACCCGTCGAACCTGAACCCGTTAGCACGGGCGGAGGGAGTGGACGGCCGCACAGGCACATCCGCGCCCCATCCGCCCACTGGAGAGAAGCGCATATGGCCGACATCAACAGCAAGCTCGAGATCGGCGTTACAACCGGACCCATCCGCGGATCGAAGAAGATCTACGTCCCGGCGCAGGCGAACCCTGCGGTCAAGGTGGCGATGCGCGAGATCCACCTCGAACCGTCGAGCGGCGAGCCGCCGGTCCGCGTTTACGACACCTCCGGTCCCTACACCGATCCCGATGCGGTGATCGACATCCAGGCCGGCCTGCCCGCGCTGCGCCGCGAATGGCAGCTCGCCCGCGGCGACGTGGAGGAATACGAGCCGCGCGAAGTGAAGCCGGAAGACAACGGCCAGCTCGGCCCGGACCGTTCGGGCGGCGTGCCCCCGTTCCCGACCGCGCTGCGCCGGCCGCTGCGCGCCAAGGCGGGCAAGAACCTCTCGCAGATGCACTACGCGAAGCAGGGCATCATCACGCCGGAGATGGAATACGTCGCCGAGCGCGAGAACCTGGGCCGTGCGCGCCTTGCCGAGTACAACCGCTCGGGCGAGAGCTTCGGCGCGTCGATCCCCGACTACGTGACGCCCGAATTCGTGCGCGATGAAGTCGCCCGCGGCCGCGCGATCATCCCCAGCAACGTCAACCACCCCGAAAGCGAGCCGATGGCGATCGGCCGCAACTTCCTCGTCAAGGTCAACGCCAACATCGGCAACTCCGCGGTCGCCTCGGACGTTGCCAGCGAAGTCGACAAGATGGTCTGGTCGATCCGCTGGGGCGCGGACACCGTGATGGACCTCTCCACCGGCCGCAACATCCACGACACCCGCGAATGGATCATCCGCAACAGCCCCGTGCCGATCGGCACCGTGCCGATCTATCAGGCGCTGGAAAAGGTCGGCGGCATCGCCGAGGACCTGACCTGGGACATCTTCCGCGATACCCTGATCGAGCAGGCCGAACAGGGCGTGGACTACTTCACCATCCACGCCGGCGTGCGCCTGCCCTACGTGCCGCTCGCCGCCAAGCGCATGACCGGCATCGTCAGCCGCGGCGGCTCGATCATGGCCAAGTGGTGCCTCGCCCACCACAAGGAGAGCTTCCTCTACGAGCACTTCGACGAGATCACCGAGATCATGAAGGCCTACGACATCGCCTACTCGCTGGGTGACGGCCTGCGCCCCGGCTCGATCTACGACGCGAACGACGAGGCGCAGTTCGCCGAGCTCTACACGCTGGGCGAGCTGACCAAGAAGGCCTGGGAACAGGACGTGCAGGTGATGATCGAGGGCCCCGGCCACGTGCCGATGCACAAGATCAAGGAGAACATGGAAAAGCAGCTGGAAAGCTGCGGCGAGGCCCCGTTCTACACCCTCGGGCCGCTCACCACCGACATCGCGCCGGGCTACGACCACATCACCAGCGGCATCGGCGCCGCGCAGATCGGCTGGTACGGCACGGCGATGCTCTGCTACGTCACGCCCAAGGAGCATCTCGGCCTGCCCGACCGCGACGACGTGAAGGTCGGCGTGGTGACGTACAAGCTGGCCGCCCACGCGGCGGACCTCGCCAAGGGCCATCCCGCCGCGCAGGTGCGCGACGATGCCCTGTCGAAGGCCCGCTTCGAATTCCGCTGGCGCGACCAGTTCAACCTGTCGCTTGATCCGGACACGGCAGAGGAATTCCACGACCAGACGCTGCCCGCCGAAGGCGCCAAGACCGCGCACTTCTGCTCGATGTGCGGTCCGAAGTTCTGCTCGATGCGGATCAGCCAGGAAGTGCGCGACTTCGCCGCCAAGCAGAACCAGCCGAGCACCGGCTTCCTCGCCGCCGAAGAGGCGGAGAAGGGCATGGAAGAGATGTCCAAGGTCTACAAGGACAAGGGCAACGAACTCTACCTGCCGGCCGAGGAAACCAACGGCCCGGCCGAGTAAGCCGATGCGGCTGACGGCAACGGCGGCGCTGGCCCTGCTGTGCGCCGCCTGTTCGCAGGGAGAACCGCCGCTCGACGAGGCGGCGGTTCTCGCCCGGTCCGATGCCGTGGCCGGGCGTTTCCAGAGCGCGCTGCAAGCCCAGCTCAAGAGCGCGCTCGCTGCCGGCGGCCCGATGCTGGCCGTGACCGTCTGCCACGATGCCGCACCGCAAATCGCCGCGCAGGAATCGGAACGCAGCGGCGCCGAGGTCAGCCGCGTCGCCGCGCGCAACCGCAACCCGGCGGGCGGCGTCACCGAAGACCTGCAACCCCACTACGCCGACCTCGCGAGCGCCCCGCTCGTCGACGGCAAACCCGCAAGCCGCGTGTGGCGCAGCGGCACCGGCGAGACCGCGACCATCAACGTGCTGCGCGCGATCCCGATGCAGGAACAGCCCTGCACGGTATGCCACGGTACCGAGGTCGCCCCCGACCTCGCCGCGCGCATCAAAGAGCTCTACCCGAACGACAAGGCGACCGGCTTCAAACCCGGCGACATGCGCGGCGCGATGCTGATCCGCTGGCCTGCGAGCGCGTTCGCGGCAGAAACGGCAGAGTAATCGCCATCAGCATTCCTCCCCGAGCTTGCCTCGGGAAGGGGGACCATCCGCAGGATGGTGGAGGGGCATGGGTGGAAGTTCGTGCCCTTTCGCGTTTGGCAAGGGTCAGATGGGGTGGATTTTTAGCGGGGAGGGAGGCAGGCAATGAACCGCGAAAGTGACTTTGAAATAGTGACCCGCCAGGATGCGGCCAAGCGCCAAATTACGACTGCAATTGAACTTGTGTTTGGTCGGGGGGATGCAGTTTCCGCTAACGTTCTAACGTGGTCTGCTTCGGAGATGCTTCGTGGTGTAGCAAGTGCCAAGGGCATACAAACTTTCCACACGAACATCGAAATGCGAGTAAGGGAGGAGTATATAAAAGAGTGGAGAAATATTTTAAAGAGTAATTATAATTACTTTAAGCATGCTGACCGTGATCCGGAGCGTGTGATTGAGGATTTTTCGCCTGAGGCTACTACCTGGGCATTGTTTGCTGCTGGGGTGGATTACTATTCAATATACGGTAAGAGAACTTGGGCTATGTTGGTTTATCATGTTTGGTTTTTATGCCGGCATCCGAACATTACATATGAAGATGCTAGAGAACTGGTAGATAAGATTTCGCCAAGTTTGGACTATCCGCAAGGTCAGCCTCTGAATCAGGCTGTTAGTGCTGGCATGCAAATGCTGGAAAGTGGACGAAAATACCCAGAAGTTGTAGCCGCATTGGGCGATGCGTGGCTTGCGAGAATTGAGGCAGAGTAGGGGCGCGCCCAATATCACCCCGTCTTCCTAGGCCTCCCGCCTTTGGCGCCATTCGCCCGCGCCGCCGCCGCCTTCGCTGCTGACGTTGTCCGTCCCGCTTTCGAGGCCATCCATTTCGTCGTACCGAACACGCCGTTGACGAGGCCGGGCACGGAAAAATCTTCGTCGAGTTGCGGCCAGTGCAGGCCGTAGCCGCTTGGCGATATCTCGATCTCGGCAAGCTGTTCGGGAATGGCGTCGCACAGGCCCTGCACCAGCTCCGGTGGGAAGGCGAACGTGGCGCCGTTGGTCAGATCGACCACGATCCGTCCGGCTTTAGCATCGTAACGGGCCGATGCCGCGCGGGGCTCGCTCGCTTGCGCGATCCGGCCTTGCTCGTTCGCCGCCTCGATCTGGGCGTCAGTCAGTTCCATCGTGTATCTCCTGCCACTTCGCCAGCAGCATGGCGCGCTGTTCGGTCACGATCCGCAGCGCCTTGCGGATATCGGCAGTCGTCGCGCCGTAGGCCTGCCTGACTTCCGGCTGGTCATCGGTGCCCAGCAGATTGATCACCACCTCACCATCTCCGATCACATGGACATGCGCGGGTTCGTGGTCGTTGCTGTAGATGACGACACGAAATCCCCCTTCGCGATGGACTGTGACCATGACTGATTTAACCTATCACGTTGGGTTTTTCAAGTTGGACCGAGATGCGGTGATATCGTCTCGGATCGCGTGTCCCACGTGAAACTATGTTCATGGCCGGGTTCTCCTCTCCCGCAAGCGGGAGAAGGTGGGGGTGGGCTTTCTCGCGCTACGTCTGGTTGGGAAGCCCACCCCGCTGCGACTAGGCGCGTGCCGCGCCAAGTCTCGCTGCCCCTCCCGCTTGCGGGAGGGGAGGTCGGGTACGCAGCGTGGCTGCGGGGCGCCGCGCCGACAGTAAGGGGAGCGCGAGGGTAATAACCCTCGCATCCTTCTTCCTTCCCTTCCCGATAAACCGTTTTCCTACAGCCCCGCCGCCGCGATAGCCTTGGCCGATGCCGAGACCTTCTGCCCGCTGGCCCGCTTACTTGCGCATTCCGCCGTTCGTGCCGGTGCCCTTGCGGTATCGGCGGGACGGGTGGTCGGCGGTGCGGCAGGGGGAGTTCATCGGGTGGCTGGCGCAGACGGGTTCGGTGTCCGACGCGGCGGCGCGGGTCGGGGCTTCGCGCGAGAGTGTCTATCGGCTGCGGCGGCGGGCAGGGGCGGCGTGGTTTGCCGCGGCGTGGGACTTTGCGGTTGCGGCGCCGGACAGCGATGACATTCCGGCCTTTCCGAAGTTGACAGGCTGGGCGCTCGTGGCGGCAGCACACGAGGGGCTTGTGCGGGTGCGGATGCGCGGTGGGCGCTATTTCGGATGCTCGCTGCGGCCGAGCGATTCCGCGCTTCTGCGGCTGCTGGCGCAGATGGACCGGGCCTCGCCCGATCCGCGCGCGGGCCAGTGGGGAGGCGCAAGGTGACACGCACTTTTTCGCGCATCCGTGTCAACCGGCGTGTCACAGGCCGGCGGGTGCGGGGCGGGTCAGTCGAAGAGGTACTTCATCCGGATGGTCATGGCGGAGCCGGGGGCGACGTCGACCAGCGACTTCTCGAAGCCCGGCATGCCGCCGGGGTTGTTGGAGATGCCGACGCCTTCGGTGGGCATGCCGATGAAGTTGCGCTTCATCTTCCCGTTGCCGTCCTCGTCGTGGACCACCGTCACCGCATAGCGCCCGGCGGCAGGCAGCGGCAGCGAGACGTGCATGGTCGTGCCGGTCACCGGAAAGCTACGCTTGGGCGCGGTCTTGCTCTTCTCGCAGCTCGGGAATTTCGTCTTCTCGTGCCAGAGGCAGACGATGATCCGGCCCTCGGCGGAATGGAGGCCGGTCACCGTGAGGTCGAGCCCGCGTGGCGGCTCGGCGTGGAGGGCCGGTGCGGCGAAAGCGAGCGTGGCGGCGAGAAGGAAAGCGGGGCGGATGGTCTTCATGCAGGGCGTCTCCTGACGGGCAGTGCCAGCATGACGCCGCGGGCGGCGACTGTCAGCACTTGCGGGGGCGGGCCGGGACGTATCGAGCGCGGGATCGCAGGGGCGGGCTTTGCCGCGACGCATGCCGGGCGGGGAACCGGGCTCGCGCAAGGCCGTTTCCTATCGACCATGAAACGATGCCTCATCCCCGCCACCGCGCTTGCCCTGTGCCTTGCGGCATGCTCCTCGAAGCCCGCGCCGAGCGCCAGTGCGGCGACCGCGACCGGCGTGCCCGAGGCGGCGGCGAGCGCCGCTCCCGACGACGATGCCATCGCCGCGACGCAGCCGATGGTGATGCCGGTCGGCAATACGCCGATGCTCACGCTCGAGGGGCTGGGCGATCTGGAAATCGGCCAGCCGGTGCCCAAGGACGGCTCCTGGGCGGAGCGGAGCGCGCAGATCTCGGATTCGTGCCGGACCGTGTCCTCGCCCGACTATCCCGGCGTCTATGCGATCGTCGAGGATGGCAAGGTCCGTCGGATCACCGTGGGAGGGCGCTCCGACGTGACGCTGATCGAGGGGATCGGTGTCGGCGCCAGCGAGGCCGAAGTGGAGCAGGCGTTTCCCGGTTTCCGCGCCTCTCCCCATGAATACGAGGACGCGCCCGCCAAGTACCTGACCGCGCCCAATGCGGACAGCGGCGCGCCCGCGCTGCGTTTCGAGATCGGGCAGGACGGCAAGGTCAGCCTGATCCATGTCGGCACGATGCCGGTGCTGGGCTATGTCGAAGGCTGCGCCTGAGCCGGTGTGGGACATGGTTTTCCCCGCATTTCCTATCGGGGACGATTGATATAGAACGGCTTTTCCAGTCCCCGAAGAGGGAAAAGGAGGGGTCGTGAACCACTATCTGCTTACCTACCAACTGGCGCCCGACTACCTCGAGCGCCGCCCTGCCTTCCGCGCGGAGCATTTGGCGCTGGCCTGGGAAGCCTCGAAGCGCGGCGATCTGGTGCTGGGAGGCGCGGTCGAGGAGCCGCTCGACACGGCGATGCTGCTCTTCGCCGGAGACGGGCCCGAGGCGGCCGAGGCCTTTGCCCGCGCCGATCCCTACGTGGCGCAGGGGCTGGTCGAGCGCTGGACAGTGCGGCGCTGGAACACCGTCGTCGGCGACAGCGCCGCCAACCCGATGCACTGAGGAGGCGGGTATGC
Source organism: uncultured Novosphingobium sp. (assembly GCA_965140495.1). Lineage (GTDB taxonomy): Bacteria > Pseudomonadota > Alphaproteobacteria > Sphingomonadales > Sphingomonadaceae > Novosphingobium. The sequence goes on from OZ223239.1 coordinate 1,052,769, forward strand.
AGCAGACGGTCGATTCCACCGCCGAACTCGCCATCCGCCGGCGCCGGGCCACGTTCAACCGCGCCATTGCCGAGGGCGATCATGCGACGATCTCGCAGCTCCTCGCCCGCGACGTGGTGATGGTGACGGGCAGCGACAGCGCGGTCGTTTCGGGCCGCAATGCGCAGCTCAAGGCCTGGCGGCGCGAGTTCGCCAGCCCGGCGCGCGCGGTCTATACCCGCACCCCCGTCAGCGTGGCGGTCTCGCGGGTCGAGCCGGTCGCCTTCGAGCAGGGGCACTGGCAGGGCGTGGAAGCGAGCTCGGGCAAGGCGCTGGCCTCGGGCGACTACTGCGCCAAGTGGCGCGAGGTGCTGGGCGAGTGGGTGATCGTCGCCGAGGTCTTCGCAACGCTCGCCTGAGCCTGCTGCACGATTCTTGCGGAGGGCGGCTTAAGTCCTGCGGTTTGTATCCGTATTAAGGATTGAAGGCCGCGGTTTGGTTGAGGATCGCAAGGCCAGGGGAACTCGCGCAGACAGGTGGAGCTATGCTCAGCAAGATCAATCCTTCGGCAGTCGTTGCACAGTGCTGGTACTTGCGCCGTCATGTTCCGGAGGGGCGTCGCCGTCGCGAGGAAAATGGCGTGGTGCACTGCACCTGCCGCTACTGCCAGCGCCCGATCCGCTCACGCGACGGTGGCCGCTGGGACCTTTCCGAAGGATTCGATCTCGATGCCCTGAACGACAAGGGCAGCCACAGCCACTTCTGCGTGGTCGACACGCTCGATGAAATGGTCATTGCCCGCTATCCGGTGCCGAGCGGCGCGGATGAGGAGATGATCGCCGAACGCGTCGCCGAAATCCGCGAAAAGCACGGCATCGAGGAAGACGACGACGTTCTGCAGGTCCGGCTCGTGCAGGGACGTGCGGCATTAGAGAGCGTGCACTGATCCATTCGGCGCGAAGGCCGCCTTACCTCGAAAACCGATCAGGGTCGCCCTCGGCGGCGATGACAGCCTCTGCGGCTGCATCCGCACGAGCCGCGGCTTCGGCAGCCGCGTCGCGTTGCACAATTGCACGCGGTTCGCGCTGCTGCTGATCAGCATCTCCCGAAGTCGGTCCATAGGATAAGTCGGCGGCATCGCGATCCGGGGCGTAAGGCTGGGCATCCGACCCCGGCTCGCCACGATCTGCAGGATCGTCGGTTCCTACCCACTGATCGCGCCCGAAAGGCCAGGCCGGGATGTCGAGCGCTGACAGCTCCCGATCGAGCCAGGATTGTTCACTGTCGTCCGGCGCCGATGGGGCTTCCTGCCGGACAGTCGGATAGACATGATCCCGCGCCGGAGGACTGCGATAGGTAGGCATGCCGCGGGTCGTGAAACCTGCGGCGATTGCACCCGCTCCGATAACGCCTGCCACGGCAAGCAGCAGAAGTATTCCTGCGCGCATCGTACCTCCGTCGCGCCAAACTCCGCTTTCCCGCTATGTGCTTGTGGCGCGGAGAGGATGACGGGCTGCTGAACGGTACGGGCAACGGAAAAGGGCGTCACCCGCGAGGGATGACGCCCTTGTACGCTGCAAGATGCGATCGGGCGTCGGGAGAGAGAAGCTTGCCCGACCGCGATCCTGTCAGCGGATTACTTGCCGGTCATATCGTTGACGACGTCCGCCTTGGTGAAGCTCACCGAGCGGTTGTTGTACGTGCCGGAAACGCGCTCGCCACGGACGTAGAGGCGGAACGGGACGCCAGCCGAGGTGCGGCCGTCGATCACGGTCACTTCGCCCTTGGTGGCGGTGGTGTAGGTGTAGTTCACGCCTTCATGCGAGAACTCGCGGGCGTCACTGGCGTGAGCAACGGCAGGAATTGCGACGAGAGCGGCGGTGCCAGCGGCGATAATGGTCTTGAACATGGCAATGTCCCCTAGTTTGGATGCAGGAAGATTGCCTCGGGGCATCTCTTCTTGTTGCTGCAGTGCAGCATGTATGATTGAGGCGGTGCAGTGCAATTTCAAAACTTCGATGTGTGATTGCGAAAATTGCAAATAAGTTTTTTGGACGTAAAAACAGATATATGAGTTCGACAATTTTATGCGATAAGCCGAAGAATTCCGAAATCGGACATTGTGTTCGTGTATGCTGCAAGTGCGTTGAACCGTTGCCGGTAGAGGATGTCGCCTTGCCGGTGCCGGTCGTTGCCGGTACCCCGGCCTCATGATCAGCAGGCCAAGTCTTCCCCTTGTCGCGATGTTCGCCCTTGCCCTGACCGGATGTCAGATGGGGCCGGGGAGCGACGTACCCGGAGATGGCAACGACCACCGCCCGTTCAGCCAGATTGCCGAAAATGAAGCGGTTCGGATCACCGGCACCGAACCCTTCTGGGGCGGCGAAGTCTCCGACGGCAAGCTGACGTACACGACCCCCGAAAACAGCGATGGGACGGTGGTTGCCGTGTCCCGCTTCGCCGGACGCGGCGGGCTTTCGTTCTCGGGCGAAATGAATGGCGAGGCGCTGACGCTTGCCGTGACCCCTGGCGATTGCTCGGACGGCATGTCCGACCGGACGTATCCCTTCGTGGTCACGTTGCGGATAGGAGACGACCTGCGCAACGGCTGCGGCTGGACGAACACGCATCCGTGGAGCGGTGCGGAGTGACATCGGGTGCGATCCGCGTTGGGATCGGGGGCTGGACCTTCGAGCCCTGGCGCGGGACGTTCTATCCCGACGACCTGCCCAAGACACGCGAACTGGAATATGCCGCATCGCGTCTGACCGCGATCGAAGTGAACGGCACGTTCTACAGCCGTCAGTCGCCGGCCACGTTCGCCAAGTGGCGCAAGGCGGCCGCGAGGTGTTCGTCTTCTTCATCAACGGGGGCGAAGGTGCGGGCGCCAGCAGCCGCCGAAGCGCTGATCCGCAAGCTCGGCTGAACGCCGATTCCGCGTTTTCGAGCCGCGGCAGGCGCGGTTCGATGGCATTTTCGTGACACCGCACCTGCAACATGGCCATTGCACTTGGAGCCATCGGATGGCTCCAAGGCCGCAGGAAAATAACGAAATGAGAAATACCGTGTAGTACGCCATTTTTATTGCGGCGCAAAAAGCGACATGGTCCTAAGCTACTTAAGTATTGTTTTCTTTCCGCAACAGGCTCCGACTGGTACATATCTTTCCCAGAAGAGGCGGCCCGCAAAGTACGGCGCCGCTTGGGAAGAGGGTGATGTCATGAAGCAGTTCCTGACAGCATTACAGGCCGGACTTGTCCTGTTTGCGCTGGCTTTGTCCGGTACCGGATGGGCAAGCGAAACCAAGGTCGAACCCGCTGCCATGACTGGTGCATTTTACATGCGCGATACTTTGGTTCCCCGAGCGGACGATCTCGCTCTGCTTCAGCGCAAGCCGGCGCTGTACCTTGCCAGCTTCAACGATGGCATGGCCACGGTGGCCTATTCGCTGGACAATGGGCGGATCGTCTACCGGGTGGTCAAGGGTGAGATCGACGCGAGTGCAAAGGCAGAGATAGACAAGGCCCTGATCAAGCTGCAGCGCAAGCTGGCCTGATTCCATTCCCAGAGCCCTTTCGGGTCGCTCCTGAGGCCAGGGAAGGGGGGGAGAAACGATAGGGCGCGACGGACATGGCCGTTGCGCCCTATCTGTTTGTGTGCCGCAGTTTTCCGGGCTGCTGCGTAGTGCTGGACAGGGTAGCGTCCTCGCAGGCATACTTGCCCCGAACGGGACCGGGGAAATGATCATGGACTACGTGAAGGTGGCAAGCGCATCGGACGTTGCGGAAGGCGCGATCGTGCCCGTCGAGGCGGGAGGGCTCAAGCTGCTCGTGACCAAGGTCGGCGGAACGTACTATGCCGCGCAGCGCAAGTGCCCGCATCTCGGCTTCAACCTGTGTCGGGGCAAGATCGAGGGCGAAGCGGTGGTCTGTCCGCTGCACAAGGCCAAGTTCGACCTCAAGAGCGGTCAGATCGAACGCGATCCGCGGCTCCTCTTCATCGGCATGAAGGCCAAGACGGACCTCACGACCTATCCGGTGAAGGAAGAAGGCGGCGCGCTTCACGTCGCCGTCCCCACGCCGGCCTGACGCCCTTTCGGCCTCAGAGGTAGCTGCGCCCCGTCTTCATGGCCTGACGGGTCTGCGAGAAGATCGAGCCTGCCGACACGCGCGAGCCGCGCAGGACCAGCACGATCGTATCGCCGGCTTCGATCTTCACCTCTTCGGAAGGGTGGACGTAGCTTGAACCATTGTGGCGGTCGATCTGCACGACGAAGAAACCGCCATTGCCGCGTCGCTCCGCCTCGCCGACGGTCGCGCCCGCGAGGGCAGACTTGGCCGGAACTGTTACCGCTTCGATCTCCAGCCCGAAATCGTGCAGCCCGCGCTTGAGGTCGCGAACCTGCGGCGCTTCTCCGAGGAACTTCGCGGTCGTGGGGTAAAGGATCAGCTCGGCGATCCGTTCTGCGCCGATGTGCGTGGGCAGGACCACCTTGTCGGCGCCGGCGTGGATCAGCTTCCCTTCGGTCGAGGGATACTCGCCGCGCGCGATGATCTCCAGGCGCGGGTTGAGATTGCGTGCGGAGAGCGTGATGAAGACGTTGAGCGCATCGTCGGGCAGAACGGTGGCCAGCACGCGCGCCCGGTCGATACCGACGGCGCGCAAGGTGGCCTCGTCGGTGGCGTCGCCCTTGAGCGTAAGGTGCCCGCATCCTTCGGCTTCCGCGAGCTTGGCCGGGTTGCGGTCGAGGATGATATAGGGGGTTCGCGCCCGCTGGAGTTCAATGGCGAGCTGCTTGCCGATGCGGCCATAGCCGCAAATGATGGCGTGGTCTGTCAGCCGGTCGATCTGGCTTTGCATGCGGTCGATCCCGAGAATGTTGCGTAGCTGGTAGTGCGCGAAGACCTGGACGAGGGCGCCGGTGAAGAAGATCATGCCGGTACATCCCAGCATGATCGTGGCCATCGTCAGGCCGCGCAGCCAATTCGTGTCGAGCGGGTGTACTTCGCCGTAGCCGACCGAGAAGATCGTCACGGTCACCATGTAGGTTGCATCGCCCAGCGACCAACCTGCGGCCACGAAGCCGGCCGTGGAAAGAATGTAGACCGTCAGGACGAATGCGGCAGCACGGGCCAGGTTCTGCACCGGCGTCCCAAGCACGCGCCCGGCGGCGCCTTCTAACCTGTCGTACTCCCCGGGCATTGTCTGCGACCACCCCTTTTGTTCCCCCGGCACCGACACTGCGCGCCGCAGATCGGCTTGTCTAGCAGCTGGATCAATTCCCGGGAGCCCAGTCCGGCGGAGCCAGCTCGAACCCGGCGAAGTCGAAGCCGGGCGAGACCACGCAGCTTACCAGCGCCCATCCGCCTAACGGCTCGGCTGCCTGCCAGTGGCCTTCGGGAACACGCACCTGCGGCGCTTCGCCGATGAGCACATCGCCGCCGAGCAGATGGCGCGTAGCCGCTGTCGTGTCATCGGGAGCGATCGAGAGCGCGATGGGGCTGCCCGTGTGCCACAGCCAGATCTCGTTGGCATCGACCTTGTGCCAGTGCGAACGCTGGCCTGCTTCCAGCAGGAAGTGGATCGCGGTCGCGGAAGGGCGTTCTCCGGGCTTGGCGTCGGCCCGCCAGGTTTCGCCGTACCACCCGCCTTCAGGGTGCGGTTTCAGCCCCAGGCGTTCGATGATGGCTGCAGCTTCGTCGCGATTGTCGGGCATGAATATGTCCCCCTCTGGTAATTGCCGGTATCGGGCGTGATGGTGTGCTGTATAACGCGCGCGAACGGGAGAGGAATCGGGGCATGCCACATCCGCTCGGTATCGAGTTATTGACGGTTCTGGGAATGGGACCGGTAGACCATGTGACACTGGCGGCCGATCTGGGCTGCACCGCCGTGTCCATGGGGCTGACGCAATTGCCGATGAACCCGCACGACTATCCGGCGTGGTCGCTGCGCGAGGATGCCGGACTGCGCGCGGAGCTGAAGGCCGTGCTGCGCGATCGCGGGGTGGCCATTTCGATCGGTGAAGGCATGGGCGTTTCGCCCGAATTCGACGCGTCCGAACGGGCCGCCGACATGGACATCTTCGCGGAGCTGGGGGCGGTCCGGATCAATTCGGTCGACATGGGCGTGGAGCGCGCGCGTGCGCTGGATCAGCTCGGCAAGCTGGCGGAGATGGCCCATGCGCGCGACATGGAATTCACCATCGAGTTCTGTCCCGCCTTCACCGTGCGCACGCTGGGCGAGGCGCTGGAGGCCGTCCGCCATATCGGTGAGGACAAGGCCAGTGTGCTGATCGATTCGATGCACTTCTTCCGCTCGGGCGGCACGGTTCGCCAAATCGCCGAACTCGATCCGGCGCTGATCGGCCACGTCCAGCTCTGCGATGCGCCGCGCAAGGGCGCCGGCGACTATCTGCAGGAAGCGATGACCGGGCGCCTGATTCCCGGTGAGGGCGATCTGCCCCTGCGCGAATTCGTCGATGCCTTGCCGCGCGGCAAGACGCTGGGTCTCGAAGTTCCGCTCATGGCTCAGGCGGAAAGCGGACTGCCGGCAGCCGAGTACGTCGCCGAAATCGCCATCAAGACGCGGGAGCTGCTGGCCTAGCGCTTCGCGGCGGCAAGCACCATTTCGGCGCCCTTTTCGGCGATCATCATGGTCGGAGCATTGGTATTGCCGGAGGTGATCGTCGGCATCACCGAAGCGTCGATCACACGCAGGCCGTCCATGCCTTTCACCCGCAACTGGTGATCCACGACCGCGCCCATCGCCGCGGTACCGACCGGATGGAAGATGGTCGTGCCGATGTCTCCGGCGGCACGCTGAAGGTCTTCCTCGCTTTGCAGCGCCATGCCGGGACGGACTTCCTCGGGATGGAACTTGGTCAGAGCGGGCTGGGATACGATGACGCGGGCCTGACGGATCGCCTGTGCGGCCACGCGGCGGTCTTCCTCGCAGGACAGATAATTGGGCCGAATGCTTGGCGCCGTGGCCGGATCGGCGCTGGTGATGCGGCTCGTGCCCCGGCTTTCCGGGCGCAGGTTGCACACGCTGGCGGTGAAGGCGGGGAAGGGATCGAGCGCGCCGCCGAACGCTTCGAGGCTGAGTGGCTGGACGTGGTATTCGAGATTGGCGGTCGCATAGCGATCGTGGCTCTTGGAGAACACGCCGAGCTGGCTGGGAGCCATCGCCATCGGACCGGAGCGCTTGAGCAGATATTCTGCCCCGATCAGCGCCTTGCCGAACAGGTTGGCTGCGCGCTGGTTGAGCGTCGCCACCCCCGAGACCCGCCAGGCGCAGCGTAGTTGCAAATGGTCCTGCAGGTTCGCGCCGACCTCGGGCGCGTTTAGCACGGGCTCGATCCCCATGGCCGAAAGCGCCGCCGCATCGCCGATACCGGAGCGTTCGAGGATGGCGGGGGATCCGATGGCGCCAGCCGACAGCAGGACTTCGCCGACAGCACGCGCGACGTGGCTGGTGTTGCCGAGGCGGTAGGCCACGCCGATGGCGCGTCCCTGTTCCACGACCACCTTGTCGACCAGCGCGCCGGTGACGATCTTCAGGTTCGCACGGCCGCGTACCGGTTTGAGGAACGCGTCCGACGCACTCCAGCGCCAACCGCTGCGCTGGGTGACCTGAAAGAAGCTTGCGCCTTCGTTGTCGCCGGTGTTGAAATCGTCGATCAGCGGGATGCCAGCCTCGCCGCAGGCAGTGCGGAACGATTCCAGGATGTCCCAGCGCAGCCGCTGCTTTTCCACGCGGATTTCGCCGCCGCTGCCGTGGACCCGGCTTGGCCCGTCGTAGTGATCTTCGGCGCGGGTGAAGTAGGGCAGCACGTCGTCCCAGCCCCAGCCTGGATTGCCCGCCTGCCGCCAGCCGTCGTAGTCCGCTGCCTGGCCGCGCATGTAGATCATGCCGTTGATCGAGGAGCAGCCGCCCAGCACGCGCCCGCGCGGATACTTGAGCGCACGTCCGTTCAGGCCCTCCTCGGCTTCGGTGGACATGCACCAGTCGGTGCGGGGGTTGCCGATGCAATAGAGATACCCCACCGGGACCTTGATCCAGACGTAGTTGTCCTTGCCTCCGGCCTCGAGCAGCAGCACGCGGTTTGCGGGGTCTGCACTGAGTCGGTTGGCCAGCACGCAGCCCGCGCTGCCGCCGCCGACGATGATGAAATCGAAATCATCCATGACCGGATCGGCTAGGCCGCCGCGGACAGGCAATCAAGTGGCGGTTTTTGCCCGCTCCCGCGATCCCACAGACTTTGTCACGCAAAAGCCCTTGAAGCGGCAGGGGTGGCCGGACAAGATCGCGCGCAACGTCATGTGAGGAGGAGAGGGCATGCCTGTACCCGTTGTAATCGGCAAAGTGGGAATCTGGTCCCTCGAACTGCGCTTCGGCGATCCGGAACAATCGAACGACGCGGCAGCCGAACTCGATGAACTGGGCTATGGCGCTCTGTGGGTGCCCGGCGGCATCGACAGCGGTGCCCCTGCGGACGTGAAGCGGCTACTCGGCGCGACCAAGCGCACGACCATCGCGACCGGCATCCTCAACGTGTGGAAGCACGAACCGGAAGAGATCGCGGAGTGGTTCAAGGGCCTCGACGAATCGGAGCAGGAACGCACGCTGCTGGGCATCGGCGTCAGCCACGGGCCGATCATAGGCGAAAAGTGGGCGAGGCCGCTTTCGGTGATGCGGCGTTTCGTCGATGGGCTGGAAGCCGCGGGCATGCCCCGCGAGAACCTGTGCCTCGCTGCGCTGGGGCCGAAGATGACCGCGCTTTCGGGCGAGCGTTCCACCGGGGCTCACCCTTACCTCGTCACGCCGGAGCATACGGCCGAAGCGCGCGAGATCCTCGGGCCGGGCAAGCTGTTGGCGCCGGAACAGGGCGTCATTTTGGAAACCGACCGTGCGAAGGCGCGCGAGCTGGCGTTGGGCGCGCTCGAAAACTACCGCCAGCTGCCGAACTATCGGAACAATTGGAAGCGTCTCGGCTTCGGCGAAGACGAGATCGAGGCATGTTCGGACCGGTTGCTCGATTCGCTGTTCGCCATCGGCGATGTCGATGCGGTGGCGGAACGCGTGCAGGCGCACCTCGATGCGGGCGCGGACCATGTCTGTCTGCAGGCCATCGGCGGGCCGCGCGGTGCCAGCTTCGAAACGCTCATGCCGCAGTGGCGCCGTATCGCCGAGGCCCTGCTGTGACCACCGAGGACGATCTCTCGTACAACCTGCCCGAAGGAACCGCAGCGCCCGGCCGAATCGCCGGGCGCTGCGTCGGCCATCGCACAGAGATCGATGCGCCTCCCGAGCTGGTCTGGGATTTTGTTGCCGATTTCGAAGGCTGGTCCGGTTGGAATCCGCTCTATGTCGAAACTGCCGGGCGCGCGGAGGTGGACGGACAGATCCGGTTCGCGGTGTCGCTGGAAGGTCTCAAGCCGCAGAAGGGTTCTGCGCGCGTGGTTACCGTGCGGCCCACCGAATGCCTCGAATACATGATGACCAGCTTCGGGGGGCTGATAAAGGCCTTCCGTTTCGTCGAGATCGAGGAAATCTCCCCGACGCGCTGCATCGTCACCAATGGCGAAATCATGGGCGGCGCAATGGGGGGCGTGATCGCTAGGGCCATGGGCCGCAAGGTCGGCAAGGGTCTGGCAGGCATGAACGACGCGCTGAGGCGGATGGCCGAACTCAAGTGGTCGGGTCGACCGGTCGATCTTCAGACAAGTTAGTTAGGTTATTTTGCGGCCGGGCTGTGACTGGCTGTATGGCGAGGTATCCTCCTGAAATCGGGCCGCGTTAAGTCTTTGGCAATTCCTTGCCCATACCTCTTTGAGGTGCAGGGGTTGGCGGCTTTGTCGCCAGATTTGACAAGAGCCGTCGACGCCAGGGGCGGACATGATCGTCGGGGGGCGATCTGTGTCTGCCAAGGCGGGTAAGCGTTGCCATGGGACGCTTCGGCAGTCCGCTTTCGACGACGGCTCTTTGTCTTTCTTCAAAATTTGGCTTCAAAACGTCGCAGGCGGTTCAGCCGCCCAGCGCATGTTCTTCCGCTGTCACCGGATGTCCTTGCGACGGCCGGTCTGCCAAGGCGCGCCCGATCCAGATCGCCGACATCGAGAAAATCGCGAGGATAAGACTGGCGATCAGCACGTAGCGCAGGATTTTTGGTGTCGCACCCCCGCGAGCTTCGTCGCCGTCGAGATGAACTTCGTCACCGATGCGTTGCATATTGGCTCTCCCGTTTGCCCGGTCACGCGGCATTCGCTGCCGCGATTTTTGCCGGGCCAACTTAAGAAACGCAGACAGGGCAGCGAAAGTTCCTGCTGACCGTGAAAAATCGGACGAGGACGGTTAGGGGTCCCCGCTCTTCAGGAGGTCCAAGGTGCGTGGATCGCGTTGCCCTCGGTAGAATACAGCCAAGGCATCGGCATAGCGCCCGCCTTCTTTCTCGCTGTGCACGGCGGCTTCGAAGAGGGTCATCGAGCTGCGAAATTTCAGAGCGTCTATTTCACCCAGAATCGCCTCGGCGGACCGTTTCCCGGCCCATGTCAGCATGGCATCGGTGCACTGCGCCAGCCGCAAGCCCAGAATGGGATGCGCCAGATAGTCCTGTGCCTCTGCAAGTCCGCTCAGCGCATAGAAACGCGCCGTAGAGCTGTGGCCCAATCCGGCGATTTGCGGAAAAATGAACCACATCCAGTGGCTGCGCTTTGCACCAGCGACGATTTCGTCGTGCGCGCGATCGTAGATGTCGCGTTGCGCTTCCAGAAAGCGATCAAGGCCAGGCATCTTGGCGCGCCCCGAACAATGCTCAGCTTGCCGGCATGTCCGCAGAGCCTTCCTGAACGGCAGGGCTGGTTGTGGTGCCGGTATCTTCGGGCGTGCTGAGAGCGCCGACGATCCAGATCGCCGAGAGCGCAATCACCGCCAGAGCGAGGCTGATGAGCAGGACATAGCGGACGATCCGCGGCGTCGAACCGGCGCGCGCTTCGTTTTCGTCGAGATGAACTTCCCGTCCCTGGGTTTCCATGGTGTGTCTCCGATAGTTGGGGGGACCCCCTTGGCCCCCGCTTCCATCGAAACGCACCATGGCGCTCTGCGTTCCGTAAAACTGGCTTCCCTTTGGGGAATCAGTCGCGCAGGAGTTCGTTGATTCCGGTCTTCGAACGGGTCTGGGCATCGACCGTCTTGACGATGACGGCGCAGTAGAGCGAGGGGCCGGGGGTGCCGTCGGGCAGGGGCTTTCCGGGCATCGCACCGGGGACGACCACGGCATAGGGCGGTACGCGGCCCACGTGGACTTCGCCGGTGTTGCGATCGACGATCTTGGTCGATGCGCCGATGTAGACGCCCATCGAGAGCACGGCGCCCTCGCCGACCATCACGCCTTCGGCCACTTCCGAACGCGCGCCGATGAAGCAGCCGTCTTCGATGATGACCGGGCCCGCCTGCAGCGGCTCGAGCACGCCGCCGATGCCGGCACCGCCCGAAATGTGCACGTTCTTGCCGATCTGTGCGCACGAGCCGACCGTGGCCCAGGTGTCGATCATCGAGCCTTCGCCGACATAGGCGCCCAGATTCACGAAGCTCGGCATGAGCACGGTGCCCTTGGCGATGTGCGCGCTGCGGCGAACGACTGCACCCGGCACCACGCGGATCCCGGCTTCGCGGAACTTCGCCTCATCCCAGCCCGAAAACTTGAGCGGGACCTTGTCGAACGCGGGCGCCCCGGCGGAACCGTATTCCATCACCGCGTTGTCGTTGAGGCGGAAGCTCAGCAGCACCGCCTTCTTGAGCCACTGGTTGACGACCCATTCGCCGTCGACCTTCTCGGCGACACGGGCCTTGCCCGAATCGAGCAGGCCCAGCGCCTCGTCGACGATCTTGCGCACGTCGTCGCTGGCAGGGGTGACGGTGTCGCGCGCATCAAACGCGGCTTCGATGGCGGCTTCGAGTTCGGACATTGCTGAAAGTCTCCGAATAGAGTCAGTTTCGTGCCGGGGCGCCTATCGCGCCGGGACGGTTAGGACAAGCAAAAGGGGAATGGGGCCGGGGCGTTTACGCCGGGGCGCCGTCATCCGGGCGCATCAGTTCGCGCACGAAACCGATCAGTCCGGTCTGGCGGGCGCGGCGCATGCGCTCAGCGGCGAGGATCTCGGTGACCTTTTCGAAACAGGCCTGGATATCGTCGTTGACGACGACGTAATCGTACCCGTCCCAGTGGCTGATTTCCGAGCGCGCGCGGTCCATGCGCCCGGCGATCACTTCGGCGCTGTCTGTCCCGCGCCCAGTCAGGCGGCGGCGAAGTTCGTCGATGCTGGGGGGGAGCAGGAACACGCGCACGACGTCGCGTTCCAGCTTCTGATAGAGCTGCTGGGTACCCTGCCAGTCGATGTCGAAGAGATAGTCCTGCCCGTCCTTGAGCCCGGCCTTCACTTGCGCCTTGGGCGTTCCGTAGCAGTGGCCGAAGACCTCCGCCCACTCGAGGAACTCTTCGTTTTCGACCATGCGGTCGAATTCGGCGCGGTCGACGAAGTGGTAGTCCTTGCCGTCGACTTCGCCGGGGCGGGGCGGGCGCGTGGTGCAGGACACCGAGATGCAGATGTGCGGATCGTGTTCGAGCAGCATGCGCGAGATGGTCGTCTTGCCCGCGCCCGAGGGCGAGGACATGATGAACATAAGGCCGCGCCGGGCCAGCGTATCGGTCGCTCCGGAAGAGGCGGTCGGCGAAGAGGCGGAATCGGACATGCTTTCCCGATGACCGGGCAGGCCGATCAAATCAACCCGAACCCGGTCCGGCGATGTGGGAAAACACTCGCCGGAATGAGGTTCTCAGCCTTCCTCGCCGTCCTCGGCCATGTCCTGAAGCTTCGCTTCGCCTTCCAGAGCCGCCTCGCGCGCCTTGCTGCGATCGTAGAGCGTCTTGGCCATCAATGCCCCGCCGACGACGATGGCGCCGGGCACGGAACGGAGGGCTACCTTGGCAAGCGTACGATGGAGCAGGGTTTCGCCCATCGTGCGGCCCTTGAGGATCTTGGCCGCCTTGCTCGGCGAATAGCGCCTGCCCAGAAACGCGCGCTCGACGGCCTGCCGGGCCAGCATCGAGCCGCTGCGCAGGGCGATGTCGGCAATGGCAAGGTTGGTGGCGATATTGGGGCTGGGGCCGTGCAGATCCTCGGGCGAGACCTTGGCCTTCACCTTGCGCGCCGACTTCTTCACCGCGGCTGCGGCGTCTTCTTCATTTTCCTGTACTGCCTTCGTGGCCATGGACGTGTCCTCCAGAGGCAGCGGATCGCTCAATTCTTCTTGCCGAAATCCACAGACACGACGTTCGATCCGTCCTCGCTGGGAGTAATGCGCGAAGCCACGTCTCGTTCCGCTTCGTCGTTTCCGGCGGCAGCCGACATGTCGTCGTCCTCGTCGTCGGCAATCGCCTGGAACTGCAGCCCGAAATCGACCGCAGGGTCCACGAAGGCCGTGATCGCGGAGAACGGGATGTTCAGCATCGCCGGGACCTGATTGAAGCTGAGACCGACGGAAAAGCCCTCGTCGGTTACTTCCAGATCCCAGAACTTGTTCTGCAGGACGATCGTCATCTCGTCAGGGAAACGGGCCTTGAGATCGGCGGGAATGTCCACGCCGGGCGCGTTCGTCTTGAACGTGATGTAGAAATGGTGGCTGCCGGGAAGAACGCCGTTGGCATCCTTTACCTGGCCGAGCACACGGCCCACGACGGCGCGCAGGGCTTCCTGCACGATTTCGTCATAAGGGATCAGGCTGTCTGGCGGCGTATCGTTCATCGCGCCCTACGTGCGCATCGTTCATCTAAGGGTCAAGTCGTTACGAAACAGATTTTACGCGCATCCGAGCGTTTTACCAAGGAAATAGCGTCGCGACTGCAAGCATCGTGCGTGGCGATGCGCCAATTCGCGCAATTGATTCCCACACACACGGGTCTATAGGCGCTTTCCATGCGCACTGCTTCGATCAATCGCAAAACCCACGAGACGGATATTGCCGTCGAGGTGAATCTGGATGGCACCGGGGCCTATGACGTCTCGACCGGGATCGGCTTTCTCGATCATATGATCGAGCAGTTCTCGCGCCATTCGCTGATCGACATCACCTGCCACATCAAGGGCGACCTGCACGTCGACCAGCACCACACGACCGAAGACAGCGCCATTGCCATCGGTCAGGCCATTGCTCAGGCGATGGGCGACAAGGCCGGGATCGGCCGTTACGGTCAGGCCTATTCGCCGATGGACGAGACGCTGGCCCGCGTCGCGCTCGACATTTCCGGGCGGCCCTATTTCGTATGGAACGCGGGTTTCACGCAGGAAAAGCTGGGCGAACTCGATACCGAGCTGGTCGAGCACTGGTTCCACTCGATTTCGCAGGCGGTGGGCATCACGCTGCACATCGAGCTGCTCTACGGCACCAACAACCACCACATCTGCGAGGGCATCTTCAAGGGCTTCGCGCGCGCGATGCGCAGCGCTGTCGAGCTCGATCCCCGCAAGGGCGGAGCGATCCCTTCGACCAAGGGCCAGCTCGGAGGCTGAAAGGCAAACGCATGGCGGAAGTCCTTGCCCTGATCGACTACGGCGCCGGCAACCTGCATTCGGTAGCCAATGCGCTGAAGGCGGCCGGCGCGCCCAATGTGGCGGTAACCGCCGATCCCGATGTCGTACGGGCGGCGGACCGCATCGTCCTGCCGGGCGTGGGCTCGTTCAAGGCCTGCGCGCAGGGGCTCTGGGGTATAGCCGGCATGGTCGAGGCCATGACCGAGCGCGTTCATGTCGGCGGGGCACCGTTCCTCGGCATCTGCGTGGGCATGCAGCTTCTCGCCACGCGCGGGCTCGAGCATGGCGTGACCAACGGACTCGACTGGATTGCGGGTGAAGTGCAGCTGATCGAGCGGACCGATCCCGCGATCAAGATCCCGCACATGGGGTGGAACGACGTGGCGCTGGGCGTGCATGATCCCGCCAGCGGTCTGATTGAGCCGGGCGAGGCCTATTTCCTGCATTCCTACCACTTCGCGCCCGAAGACGGTCGCACCGTCGCGGCGATGACCGATCACGGCGGCGGGCTTGTCGCAGCCGTGGCGAAGGACAACGTTGTCGGCGTGCAGTTCCATCCCGAAAAGAGCCAGGTCTACGGCCTGTCGCTGCTGTCCCGTTTCCTCGAATGGAAGCCCTGAACCCATGATCGTATTTCCCGCCATCGACTTGAAGCAGGGGCAGGTCGTCCGGCTTGCCGAAGGCGATATGGCGCGCGCCACCGTCTATGGTGATAATCCCGCCGCGCAGGCGATGCTCTTCGCCGATGCCGGATCGCAGTTCCTCCACGTCGTCGATCTCGACGGCTCGTTTGCCGGCAAGGCCGAGAACCGCGAGGCGGTCGAAGCCATTCTCGACGTCTTTCCCGGCCATGTGCAGCTTGGCGGCGGTATCCGTACGCCCGAAGCGGTCGAGGGCTGGTTCGAGCTCGGCGTCTCGCGCGTGGTCATGGGCACGGCTGCGCTCAAGGACCCGCAGTTCGTGAAGGACATGGCGAAGGAATATCCCGGCGGCATCGTCGTCGCCGTCGATGCGCGCGACGGCATGGTCGCGACCGAGGGCTGGGCGCAAGTCTCCACCGTCTCGATCGTCGATATGGCCCGCCGCTTCGAGGATGCCGGCGTTGCCAGCCTGCTCTTCACCGATATCGGCCGCGACGGCCTGCTCAAGGGCTGCAATGTGCAGGCCACGGTCGATCTGGCACGCCAGACGGACCTGCCGGTCATCGCCAGCGGCGGCGTGAAGGGGCTGGATGATATCCACATCCTGGCCCTCCATGCCGAAGATGGCATCGAGGGGGTGATTACCGGCCGCGCCCTCTACGACGGCCGCCTCGATCTCTCCGCCGCCATTGCCGTGGCAGAGCGGGCGTCGTGAACGACAGCCGCCTCGTCGGTCTGTTGCTGATACTGGCGACGTTGCCGGGGCTGGCCTGGATCTGGAGCGACTACCGCGGCGGCAATGTGCGTCTGATGCTGTTCAGCCGCATGCGTAGCCCGATCCGCGCGCGGCGCGAGGATGATCCGCAGCGGTTCTGGGCCTACCTGGGATTCAACATTCTGCTGTTCGCGCTGATGGTGGCGGGCGGCCTCTATCTGATGATGGTGAAGCCATGACTGTCCGCATCCGTGTCATTCCCTGTCTCGACGTCGCCAATGGCCGGGTGGTCAAGGGCGTCAACTTCGTCGATCTGAAGGACGCGGGCGATCCGGTGGAGCAGGCGCGCGCCTACGACGCGGCCGGTGCGGACGAACTCTGCTTTCTGGACATTACCGCCAGTCACGAGGCGCGCGGTACGCTGCTCGATATCGTGCAGCGCACAGCCGAAGTCTGCTTCATGCCGCTGACGGTGGGTGGCGGTGTCCGCACCGCCGAGGATGCGCGTGCGCTGCTGCTGGCGGGCGCGGACAAGGTCGCGGTCAATTCCGCCGCGGTTTCCCGCCCCGAAGTCGTGGCGGACATTGCCGAGAAGTTCGGATCGCAGTGCATCGTCGCCTCGGTCGATGCGCGCCGGACCGCGCCGGGCAAGTGGGAAATCTTCACCCACGGCGGCCGCAAGGCGACGGGCATCGATGCGCTGGAGCATGCGGTGAAGCTGGCCGATTACGGCGCCGGGGAACTGCTCGTCACGTCGATGGACGGCGACGGCACGAAGAACGGCTACGATCTGGAGCTGACCCGCACGATTGCCGATGCGGTCTCGGTGCCGGTGATCGCATCGGGCGGCGTCGGCAACCTGGATCATCTCGTCGCCGGGGTGACCGAAGGGCATGCGAGCGCCGTGCTGGCGGCGTCGATCTTCCATTTCGGCACACACTCGATTGCCGATGCGCATGCCGCCTTGCGCGCCGCCGGGCTTCCCGCGCGCGGCTGATCGAAGCCTCGCACGCCCGAAACGAATTGTCCGGGTGCTGCCCCGGAACGGGACACTGGCCCGATTGCGCTTGTTGCACTGCGGAATCGCGGGGATGGGGGAAGCAAGTTCCGACTCACTGGAGTCTCCCCCGTGCTCATTTCCAAGTATCTGCCGGCTCTCGTCCCGGCTCTTCTCGTGGCTGCCCCGGCCCATGCATCGGGCGGCACACCGCTTCCCGAGCCCAGCAGCCTGTTCCTGCTGAGCATGGGCGTCGCCGGGGTGATCATCGGCCGCCACCTCTCCTCGAAGCGGCGCCAGGACTGATCGCCTCGCTCTGACGGCTTGACCGCGTGCGGCCTTCACCGCATGGCGGGGGGCATGAGCAGTCCCGATACTCTCGCCCGTCTCGAAGCCACCATTGCCGCACGCAGCGGCGCCGATCCCGATTCCAGCTACGTCGCCAAACTCAATGCCAAGGGCCTGGGCAAGATCGCGCAGAAGCTGGGCGAGGAAGCGACCGAGACGGTGATTGCCGCGCTGACCGAAGACGACAAGGCCCTGGTGGGAGAATCGGCGGACCTGCTCTTCCATCTCATGGTTCTGCTTGGCGCCAAGGGCGTGCCCCTGTCCGACGTCATGGCCGAACTCGACCGCCGCGAGGGCACGTCCGGCATTGCCGAGAAAGCCGCACGCCCCAAGGACTGACCGTTTCGTTCCGGAGAGAGACCGATGCCCATCGATCCCAAGCTGCCCTACGACGAGAACAACATCTTCGCGAAGATCCTGCGCGGCGAGCTGCCCTGCCAGAAGGTCTACGAAGACGAGCATGCCCTCGCGTTCAACGATATCCGCCCGCAGGCACCGATCCATGTGCTGGTGATCCCCAAGGGCGCCTACGTGTCCTGGGACGACTTTACCGCCAAGGCGTCGGACGCGGAGATCGCGAACTTCATGCGCGCGGTGGGCAATGTCACGCGTCAGCTCGAGCTGGACGGTCCCGGCTATCGTCTCATGGTCAACATGGGCGGGGCGGGGCATCAGGAAGTGCCGCATCTGCATGTGCACATCTTCGGCGGCCGCCAGTTCTTCCAGATGATCGCCGACTGAAGGGCCCCCGGAAAAAGCTATCCACCGGAAATTTGTCAGCGCTCATGGCCGAAGCAACGGGCGGAGCGCGGCAATGGCTTTGCAGCGCGGCATAGCCTCGTTACACAACGCGCCGCATGACGGCTTTCCCCCAACCTGATCGCGGCGCCATCGACGGTGGCCGGCATCGCTACGCGCTGCGGGTGTTCTACGAGGACACCGACGCGGGCGGGGTGGTCTATCACGCCAACTATCTGCGCTGGTTCGAACGGGCGCGCTCGGATCTGGTGGAGCTCTTCGGCATCGATCAGCGCGCCGCGCTCGATGCCGGGGACGGGCTCTACACGGTCGCCGAAGTGCACTTGCGCTATCTCTCGCCCGCCCGGCTGGGCGATACGGTGATGGTAGAAACCACGGCCCGCCACGTCGGCCGCGTTTCCTGCACCCTGCATCAGGTGGCCCTGCGAGGGGATACCCGGCTCGTCGAGGCTACCGTAAAGGTCGGGTTCATTGGTCCTGACGGACGACCCCGCAAACAACCTGCCGACTGGCAAGACGCATTCACTGCATTCGCCGAAGGCCTGGAAGGACAAGAATGACTCTCGATCTGCTCGCTTCCACTCTGAATTTCGCTGGCGATTCCGGCAGGCTCAACCCGGTGAAGCTGTTCCTCGACGCCGATATCGTTGTGCAGGCGATCATGCTCGGCCTGCTCCTTGCGAGTATCTGGGTCTGGACCATCATCGTGACTTTCATCCTGCGGATGGGCCGAGTTTCGCGCCGTTGCGACGAATACGAGGATGGCTTCTGGGAAGCGGAGAACTTCGAATCCTACCAGAAGGGCCGTCGCCGGGGGGACGTGCCGATGGGCAAGGTGGCAGGCGCCGGGCTGGCCGAATGGCGGCGCAATGCCGCGACGCGGACCGCCGACTACGAAGGCGCGCGCCAGCGCATCGCCATGGCCATGAATTCGGCGGTCGGAGAAGAGGCGGACAAGCTTGCGGCGCGTCTGAACTTCCTGGCGACGGTCGGTTCGGTGGCGCCCTTCGTGGGTCTGCTCGGCACCGTCTGGGGCATCATGAACAGCTTCTTTCAGATCGGTCAGCAGCAGAATTCCTCGCTGGCCGTGGTCGCACCCGGCATTTCCGAGGCGCTGTTCGCCACGGCTATCGGCCTGTTCGCGGCGATCCCGGCGGTCATTGCCTACAACCGCTTCTCGCACCGCGTGAACGCGTTCGAAGCCCGCCTGCAGCGCTTTGCGGACAAGCTGCATTCGGCCCTGACGCGTCAACTGGAGACGCGTTGATGGCCATGGGCCTCCACTCGCAGGGCAAGGGGCGGCGCGGCGGTCGCAGCCGGGCGCCGATGGCGGAAATCAACGTGACGCCGCTGGTCGACGTCATGCTCGTGCTGCTGATCATCTTCATGGTCACGGCGCCGCTGCTCAAGGCGGCGGTGCCCATCGAACTGCCCGAAAGCCGCGCCAAGGCGATGAGCGAGGAGGCAGCGCAGATCACCATCACCCTCCGCCGCGACGGGGTGATCTTCTTCGAGGCCTCGCCGCTGGCGCCGGGCGAATTGCTCGACCGGCTCGCCTCGGTCTCGCCGGGACCGGACGGCAAGATGCCGCTGGTGACGCTGCGCGCCGACAAGGCGCTCGAATACGGACGGGTCATGGACGTCATGGGCGAGCTCAATCGCGCTGGCTTCACGTCGATCTCGCTCGTGACCGACGTCAGCGGCGGTTAAGGCGCCCGGGATAAAGGTCTCGCGGATGGCAGCCATCGCCCTCGGGAAAGAAGAACGCATCGGTCTCGTCGTCGCGGTCGCGCTGCACGCGGCCGTACTCGGCGCGATGCTGATCCGCCCGCCGCACGACCTTGTGGTGAAGCCGCCCGAGCGGATCGAAGTGACGATCAGCGATCTCTACGGCAAGACCTCCACCTCGCCCGACCCCTTCAGTCAGGCCGCGCCCGAACGGGGCCCTGTGCTGGGTGAACCGGCCCCGCCTCCTGAACCCGCGCAGGACGTTCCCGCGCTGCCCGAACCTGCGCCCCGTGCCGTGGAAACGCCGCAGCCGCGCCCTGCCGCGCGTCCCGAACCCCGTCCCAAGCCGAAGCCTGCGCCGCGCGCGACCGAGCGTCCCAAGCCCGCTGCCAAGGAACCGCCCAAGAAGTCGTCCAGCCGCCGCACCAGCGCCATCGATGACATCATCTCGCGCCCGAGCAGCCGGAGTTCGTCGGCGTCGAGTTCGAGCAGGACGCCGCCGAAGAAGTCGGGCGCCAGTGCCTTCGATTCCGCCTTCAAGGACGGTACGCCCGGCGCGACGTCCGATTCCGGCAGCGGCACGCCGGCATCGGAGATTGGGCCGCAGGTTCGCTCGGCACTTTCGGCAGCGATTACCCGGCAGCTCAAGCCGCATTGGAATCCGCCCGATGGCGTCGATGTCGACAAGCTGGTGACGATCCTGTCGTTCAACCTCGATCGCAGCGGCAATCTCGTCGGCAGGCCGCAGGTGGTGCGCCAGCTCGGGGTCAACGCTGCCAATTCCGCGCAGGCCGATCGCCATGCCGAGCAGGCCATCCGCGCCGTTCAGCTCGCTTCGCCTTTCAATCTTCCTTCGGAATACTACGATGCGTGGAAACGCGTTTCCTCGTTCCGCTTTGACGTGAGGCTTTCCCAATGACCGCCCGCTCCAAGACTGCCCTTTCGCTTTCGCTGGCTCTGGCATTCGCCCTGGCCGGCGCTGCACCGCTCGCCGCGCAGGCACAGCCGGCGAACCCGGCTCCCGAGGCCACGGTTGCCGCCGATCAGGGGCTCGAGGCCGACGATGGCGGTCTGACCGGCTCGGTTTCGGCGGATGGTGCCTGGCAGGACCTCGGCATCGCCATCACCACGTTCGCAACCGATGCCGATGTGCCCACCAGCACCAATGCCGGTTCGACCGCGGCGCTGGGCCGGGCGCTCTCCACGGTGATCGCGGCGGACCTCAAGAACAACGGCCTGTTCAAGCCCTCGGGCCCGGTCGGGCTGCCGCAGCCGAGTTTCGACGAGGTCCAGTCGCCCAACTATCCGATCTGGACCTACCGCAGCGCCGACATGCTCGTGCAGGGTTACGTTCACGCCAATCCCGGCGGCGATCTGACGGTCGGCTGCTACCTCTACGACGTCGCGCTCAAGCAGCAGCTTGCCAAGGCGGGCTGGAAGGTCGGTCCGGCCGACTGGCGCCGCGCCGCGCACAAGTGCGCCGACATGGTTTATTCGCGCCTGTCCGGCGAAAGCCCGTTCTTCGATTCCCGGATCGCCTATATCGCCGAGACCGGCCCCAAGAGCCATCGCATGAAGCGGCTTGCGGTGATGGATTCGGACGGCGCGAACATGCGCTATCTCACCAGCGGGCAGGCGACCGCGCTGACTCCGCGCTATTCGCCGGACTATTCGAAGATCCTCTACCTCTCCTACCTCAACGGAGAGCCGAGCATCTACGTCTACGACTTGCGCAGCGACACGCAGAAGCTGCTGGTGCGCAGCCGCAACTCCACGTTTGCGCCGCGCTGGTCGCCCGATGGCAAGTGGGTGCTCTATTCGATGGCGATTGCCGGCAATACCGACATCTACAAGATCCCGGCATCCGGCGGCGAGCCGCAGAAGCTCACCGACAGTCCGGGGATCGACATCGGCGGCAGCTTCTCGCCCGATGGCCGCAAGATCGTGTTTGAAAGCGACCGTTCGGGAACGCAGCAGGTCTACGTGATGAACGCGGACGGTTCGCAGCAGCACCGTATCACTTTCTTCGGTGGCCGCTCCGCAACCCCCGAATGGAGCCCGCGCGGCGACCAGATCGCGTTCACCCATATCGCCGGCAACCTGCGCATCGCGGTAATGACTCCGGAGGGCCGCAACATGCGCTACCTGACCGATTCATGGCAGGATGAAGCGCCCACCTGGTCGCCGAACGGTCGCATCGTGCAGTTCTTCCGGACCGAGAAGAATTCCGGCGTAACCTCGATCTGGCAGGTCGATCTGACCGGCCGCAACGAGCGCAAGCTGCCGACGCCGGTGGGCGCTTCCGACCCTGCCTGGGGTCCGATCCGCCCCTGATGTTCCGGGCTGCCTGGACGCGTTGACTCGCGTTCAGGTTGACTCGGTTAACAATTGCACGGAACTTCACACCCTGCTGGCCATTATCTGTGGTCGTGCATGACAGGAGATTGCCCTATGCCTTCTTCCCTCTCCCTTTCCCGACACACTCGGACTGGCGCGACAATGCTCCTTTTCGCAGGCGCCTTGGCCGTATCCGCCTGCAAGACCTCCGCACCGCAGGAACTGCCGCCCGAACCGGGTCCGGCAACGACGACCACGACCGCACCGACCCAGCCGCTGGGCCCGGTGGCAGGCAGCCAGGCAGACTTCGTGGCGAAGATGATGGGCGCGGACACCATCTATTTCGACACCGACAAGTACGACATCGATTCGATGGACCAGCAGGCGCTCGCCAAGCAGGCGCAGTGGCTGATGCAGTACCCGAACAAGCGCGCCACGATCGAAGGCCATTGCGACGAACGCGGCACGCGCGAATACAACCTCGCGCTGGGCGAACGCCGCGCCAATGCCGCCAAGAACTATCTGGTGAGCCTGGGTGTCGATGCCTCGCGCCTCGGCACGATCAGCTACGGCAAGGAACGCCCTGTGGCGCTCGGTTCGAACGAGCAGGCATGGGCCCAGAACCGTCGCGCCGTGACGGTCACCATCGACTGATGCCGACGGGCGCGCGCCGGTTTTCTGCCGCCGCGCGCCCGACCGGTTTGCACCCCGGGCTTGCATCGGTTTCGAGTCGCAGCGTATCGGCATTCGGATGAGCCGCGCACGCCGATCCAATGACTGGGGTTTCCCGCGCTGGCGCGGCTATGGCAGCTCGCGCGAAGCGACGAACGTGCGCCTGTGCGACCGGCACGGCTGCAACGAACCCGGCGACTGTCCGGCCCCGAAGAGCCCCAACAGCCCTGATCGCTGGTATTTCTGCCAGAAGCATGCGGCGGAATACAATTCAGGCTGGGATTACTTCGCCGGCCTCGACAAAGAAGCGGCTGCCGAGCGCGAAGCGCAGGAGCGGGCGGAAACCGCAGGCTATCAGGAATCGGCGCACTATGGGTGGGGCGGTTCGGGCGACGGGACTCGCAGCCGCGACGAGCTGCGCGCACTGGAAGCGCTGGAACTCGAACCCGACGCGACGTTCGATCAGGTGCGCAAGGCCTGGCGCACCAAGGCGAAGGAAGTGCATCCCGATGTGCGGCCCGGCGATGCCGAGGCGGCCAAGGCCTTCCAGACCTATCAGCTTGCCTACGAAGTGCTCCGCGCGGCGGAAGAACGCCGCGAATGGAAGGGGTAGGCCCTTCTAGCCGCCCATCAGCCAGGCCATCGCCCAGACCACGGCCACGATCAGCGGGGCGCCCGCGACATCGAGCAGGAACCCGGCGCGGATCATGCGCGGGAGTTCGATGCGCCCGGTGGCCCATGCGATCGCGTTCGGACCGGTGCCGGCAGGCAACATGAAACCCCAGCTTGCGGCGAGCGCGGCGGGCATGGCGAGCAGGATCGGATCGACGCCCAGCGCCAGCGTCAGGCTTGCGACGACCGGCATGATACCGCTGGCCGTGGCGACGTTGCTGGCAAACTCCGTGATCAGGATCACCATCGCGGTGATCGCCAGCGCCACGATCGGCAGCGGCACGGCGGACAGCGGCAGCAGCGACTGACCCAGCCAGTCGGCAAGCCCGGACTGGCCCATGCCCTGTGCCAGGGCGAGGCCGCCGCCGAACATCATGATCACGTCCCACGGCGCGCGGTTGGCTTCCGGCCAGTTGAGCAGTTTGCGGCCGGTTCCGTCGGGCAGCACGAATAGCAGCAGGCTCACGCCGATGGCGATGGTGCCGTCGGTGAGCGAACCTTTCGGCAGCAACGGGGCCAGCAAGGGCGTGGCCATCCACAGCAGAAATGCCGCGGCAACGAGCGGGACGAGCCGCTTTTCCGGTACGCTCCAGCGCCGGGTAACGTGGATCGCCTTGCGCGCGGCTGCGATGTTGAAAGGGTGGGCCGCGACGGCCTGTGTGCGCACGATGATCCATGTCGCGAGCGGAATGCCGACCAGCACTACCGGGACGCCGATCATGCTCCACTGCGCGAAGCTGATTTTCACGCCGATGGTCGTGTCGAGCAGGGCGACCGCTATGGCATTGGTGGGGGAGCCGACGATGGTACCGAGCCCGCCGATCGAGGCGGCAAAGGCAATGCCCATCGGCAGGGCTCCGGCAAGGCCCCGGCGTTCGCCCGCGGGAAGGCCGCCCGCTTCGATCACGGCAAGGGCCATCGGCATCATGATCAGCGACGTCGAGGTATTGGAAATCGCCATGGAGAGGATCGCGGCGGCCATCATGAAGGCTAAAAGCAGCCGAGGCGCGCCGCCGGACGATCCCAGCCCTTCCAGCAATGCGAGCGCGAGCCGACGGTGCAGCCCGGTCCGCTCGATGGCGAGAGCCAGGAATGCACCGCCGAGGATCAGGAACAGCGTGGGCGAATAGTACGAGGATGCCGTCTCCTTCGCCGTCATGATCCCGGCGAAGGGCAGAACGAGGAACGGCATCAGCGCCGTGGCCGTCAGCGGGATCGCCTCGGTCATCCACCAGGCGGCCATCAGCGCTACCAGCCCGGCAACGATCCAGGCCTGGCCCGTCATTCCGCCCGGCGCCGGCAATATCAGCGTCGCGGCGAACATCGCCAGTCCGGCGACAAACCCGATCGTTCTGGCGTTCATGCCGATGCCCGTTCCATCCCCTTTCAGCGTTCGCAATGAACGCCACCCCTACAGCAGGGGATAGCCAGCCGCCTGCAGGCTCTGCAAGCGGGCAAATGGGGACAGCGCACTGCCGCTGATTTTCCTGGTGTTTGATAATGCTGATGCATCGTTCCGACCATCAATATGCATTGGACGGCATGAAAGCGGCGCCATAGCCTTCCCGCAGATAAAGGGGAGGAAGCGGTGAGGCACAGGTCGATGAAGTCCAAGTTGAAGACGCTGGGTATGGCCAGCACCATGCTGGGGGCCTGTCTGGTTCCGCTTTCCTCTGTCGCTTCCGAACCTGCCGCGCCGGCACCCGCCGGTCCGGTGCAGGAACAGCGCGCGCCCAACGTGCTGGTGTGGATGATGGACGATGTCGGCTTCGGACAGGTCTCAAGCTATGGCGGGCTGGTCGACACCCCCAACATCGATCGCGTTGCGCAGATGGGACTGCGCTATGCCAACTATCATACCGCGCCGATCTGCTCGGCCGCGCGCGCATCGTTCCTGACCGGGCGCATGCCGCACAGCGTGCACATGGGCGGACACGCAGCCGGGGCCACGCCCAAGCCCGGATACGATGCCAAGGTACCGGCGGCGGACGGCACCATCGCCGCCAATCTCCACGCTGCGGGTTATGCCACGTTCGCGGTAGGCAAGTGGGATCATCTGCCGACCGAGGAAGCCTCGCCTGCGGGCCCCTATACGCATTGGCCGCTGGGGCAGGGTTTCGACCGGTTCTATGGTTTTCTTGCCGCCGACGCCGACAATTTCCAGCCGATCCTCGTCAACGACCTGACGCCCGTCGCGCGCCCGGAAGGCAAGGGATACCACCTCAGCGCGGACATGGCCGATCAGGCGATCGGCATGATCGATGCCAACCACGCCCGCGATCCGGCCCGGCCGTTCTTCATGTACTGGGCGACCGGCGCCGCGCATGCACCGCATCACGCCCCGCCCGAATGGCTCGCGAAGTATCGCGGCAAGTTCGATCAGGGCTGGGATGCCATGCGCCGGCAGGTGCTCGCCCGCGAAGTTGCGCAGGGGCTCGTGCCCGAAGGCACGCAATTGGCGCCGCGGCCGGAGGGCATGCCGGCATGGGACAGCCTCTCGCCCGACGCGAAGAAGCTCTATGCCCGGCAGATGGAGGCCTTCGCCGCCTCGCTGGCTTATGCCGATGCCCAGTTCGGACGCGTGCTCGATCATCTCGAAGCCACCGGCGAACTCGACAACACGATGATCGTCATCGTTTCTGACAACGGCGCCAGCGCAGAGGGCGGTCCCAACGGCCTGTTCAACGAAGCGCAGGTGACCGGCGGGCATCCGCCAACGGTCGCGAGCAACATGCGCTTCTACGATGCGTGGGGCGGTCCGAAGACATATCCGCACTATGCCTATGGCTGGGCACTCGCCGGAGATACTCCGTTCCGGTACTGGAAGCAGACCACGCACGAGGGCGGGACCCGCGTGCCGCTGGTGATTGCCTGGCCCGGCCACATAAAGGGGCAGGGCGAAGTGCGTCAGGACTTCGTCCATGTCTCGGACATTGCCCCGACGATCCTCGAAGCCTCCCGTGTCCCGTTGGCAAAGACCGTCAACAACGTGCCCCAGACGCCGATGGAAGGCAGCAGCATTGCGAGCAGCTTCACGACGCCGGGTGACCCGCGCGATGGGCGGGCACAGTACGTCGAACTCTATGGCAACAAGGGGTTGTGGGAAAAGGGCTGGTCGATCGTGACCACCCATCGCACCCGCACGTGGGACTGGAACACCGCCAGGACCTTTGACGAACCCTGGGAGCTCTACGACCTCGTTACCGATCCCGGCGAGACCCGTGACCTTGCGGCAAGCCAGCCGGAACGGGTGGCGCAGATGGCGCGCGCGTTCGACGAGCAGGCCAAGCGCTACAACGTTTATCCGATTCACAACCTGAGCGATACGGCAGGTATCTCGCGGAAGAGGGCTCTGGCCGATTTCAAACGGCGGGACGGCAAATGGCATTTCTCCGGTCCGGTTGCCAATATACCGACCACGGGCGGACCGCCGGTCAGCACCAAGGGCTTCACGATGACGGCGCAGCTGGACCTGCCCGATGCCAGTGTCACCGCGCCGGTCTTCGCTTCGGGCGGCCAGATGGGGGGCATCGGGCTTTACCTCAATGAGGGGCGGCCCGAACTGCTGATGAATGCGCTCGACAGCACGAGCGTGTCTGTTCTTGCAGCCGAGCCTTTGCCCGCCGGCGCTTCGGCGCTGTCGCTCGACCTGAAGAAGGGCGAGCGTGGCGAGGACGGGCAGACGGCCTATCGGGTCACCATTCGCTCGGGCGACAAGGTACTGGCTGACAAGACGATCCATTTCGCCTTGCCGTGGTACTTCGGTCTGTCGGAAACCTTCGGTGTGGGCATCGATAACGGATCGACCGTTCTGGCCGGAGCCCGCGCCGATGCGCCGTTCCCGGGGAAGCTGAGCGATGTGGAGTTCGCTTTCGATCCGGCCGGGTCGCCTTTCCCCGATCTCGGCCACTGAGCGGGTAGTTTCCAGACCTGCGGCGCGTAGACAGCTTTCCGGGCATTCCGGGCCCGGAAAGCTAAAGCGTCTTAACCATTACATTTTTGCCACCGATTGCCTTTTGCCGCGCGCGCCGTAGCTTTGTCGCGGGCAAAGGGGAAATTCATGCGTTTCAGGATCCTGGCGGGGCTGCTGGCCTTCGCTCTTTCACCGACTGCGGCCCGTGCCGACTGGATGCAGGCATCCAGCGAGCATTTCGTCATCTATGCAGACGACAGCGAGCGCGATATCTCGCGCTTCTCGGAGCAGCTCGAACGGTATCACTCTGCTCTCGAGTTTACGTTGATGCGAAGCCCTGCGGTGCCGAGTCCTTCGAACCGGGTGACGGTCTATGTCGTCCGCAACCAGAAGGCGGTGCGCAAGCTCTATGGCGAAAACAACCAGTATATCGGCGGGTTCTACATCCCGAGGGCAGGCGGCTCGCTGGCGATCGTGCCCCGGGTCGATGCCGGCAACGGCGTGGCCGATTTCTCGATGGTCACCTTGCTGCACGAATACGCCCATCACTTCCTGATCTCGGCGAATGCCATGGCGATGCCGCGCTGGCTGTCGGAGGGCGCCGCGGAGTTCTTTGCCTCGGCCAGCTTCAAGAAGGATGGCGGCCTGATGCTGGGCCGGCCCGCCCAGCATCGCGCCGGGGAGCTGTTCTACGCAAAGGACGTCAAGGTCGCCGACCTGCTCGACCCCACCGAATACGAAAAGCAGGAGAAGCGCAGCTACGATGCCTTCTACGGCAAGAGCTGGCTGCTCTATCACTACCTGACCTTCGAGAAGGCCCGCAGTGGTCAGCTCGACAAGTACCTCGACCTTCTCCACGACGGCAGCAGCATGCGTGAGGCGGCGCTGGAGGCGTTCGGCGATTTCGACGTGCTGGAAAAGGAACTCGATCAGTATCTCAATCGCCGCAGGATGCAGGCTTTCAATCTGCCGGCGCGGCTGATCAAGATCGGGGCGATCAAGGTGCGCCGTCTCAGCGACGGCGAAGCCGCGATGATGCCGATCCGCATCCGGTCGCGCCGCGGCGTCGATGCCGAGCAGGCCAGGGCGCTGCTGGAGGAGGCCCGTGAAGTGGCCGCGCGCTATCCGGACGATCCGGCGGTGCTGTCCGCGCTTGCCGAAGCGGAATACGATGCGGGCGACAATGCCGAAGCCATCGCCGCGGCGGACAAGGCGCTGGCTCGCGATCCGTCGCAGGTGAACGCCTATGTGCAGAAGGGCTATGCCCTGTTCAGCATGGCCCGCGATGCCGACGACCCGGCGGAGGCCTACAAGACGGCGCGGGCGCCGTTCGTGGCGCTCAATCATCGGGAGAACGACCATCCGCTTCCGCTGATCTATTTCTACCGCAGCTTCGCCAACCAGGGCGTGAAGCCGCCGCCGCTGGCCATTGCCGGGCTCATCCGGGCATCGGAACTGGCGCCTTTCGATCTGGGGCTGCGGATGAACCTTGCCACCGCGCTGATCCAGCTGGGGCGGCAGCGCGAGGCCATGATCGCCTTGCGACCGATCGCCTACAATCCGCACGGACGGGGGCTGGCGAATGTCGCCCGCACCATGCTCGCCCGGCTGGAAAGCGATCCCGAGTGGAACGGCTCCGACATGGCGACCCTGGTCCACACGGACGATGCAGGCGAGGACGAGAGTAACGCGCCTTCCGCACCCTGATAGCCCTGACCAGGGCGCTTCAAAAACAAAGGGCGCTCCGCACGGAGCGCCCTTCGTCTGTCGCCGGATGGCGGGCTCTTCAGCTTACTTGGGCGAGAGCACCATCAGCATCTGGCGGCCTTCCATGCGCGGATAGGCTTCGACCTTGGCGATCTCGGCCACGTCTTCCTGCACGCGCCGCAGCAGGTTCATGCCGAGCTGCTGGTGCGAGAGTTCGCGGCCGCGGAAACGCAGGGTGACCTTCACCTTGTCGCCGTCCTCGATGAAACGGTGGACGTTGCGCATCTTGGTTTCATAGTCGTGGTCGTCGATGTTCGGACGCATCTTGATCTCTTTGATCTCCTGCGTCTTTTGGGTCTTGCGCGCGGCATTGGCCTTTTTCTGGGCCTCATACCGGTACTTGCCGACATCGAGGAACTTGCACACCGGCGGGTCGGCGTTCGGCGACACCTCGACGAGGTCGAGACCTACGTCGGCAGCTTCCTCGATCGCCTGGCGAGTGTACATTACGCCAAGGTTCTCGCCTTCGCCGTCGATCACGCGGACCTTGTCGGCCTGGATGAATTGGTTGTAGCGCGGTCCACTCTTGACCGGTGGCGTCATCATACGCCGGGGTGGGGGTGCTATAAGCGTTCTCCTGAGTCGTTATCGTCTTCTAGGGCTCGAATTCGCGGGCCTTAATGCGAATCGCGTTCCTACGCAAAGCAGGATTTCGCGCATATTACACAAGTTTGGCCCCGACCGGGATATTCCGGCCACCTATCCATTATGGGCCTTCAGGCCGCTTTTCGCCAGAGGGGATAGCAAACTAGCCTGTCCTGCGCGGTCAGCAGCGCATCGATGGCCTCCGCCGGTTGCAGTGCGGAGAGGATCGCCGGGTCGGCTGCGTCCATCCCGCCGGTCAGCGCACCGAAGGCGGGAAGGATCAGCCGGTTTTCGCTCTTCACGGCGCAGGGCCGGGCAATCCTGCGGCCCCGCGCGGCGACCACGAGGCGGGGGTGAAAGTGCCCGGACAATTCGGGCTCGCTGGATCCGGGCTTGGCCATGTGGCGCAGGACAACCCCGCCGATTTCCAGCTCTTCCACGCACGTACCGCCCGCACGTTCGTCGAGTTCGGGATCGTGGTTGCCGGTGATCCACACCCAGTCGAGCGCGCGGGTGAGGGCGCAGAGCATCCCCGCGGCATGCGGCTCGAGTCGGTCCGGCCCGAGGCTGTCGTGGAAGTTGTCGCCGAGCGCGAAGACGCGCCGGGCCCCGGTGGTCCGCACGGCCGAGGCGAGGCGTTCCAGCGTCTCGCGGCTGTCGTAGGGCGGGAGCATCTGGCCGGTGCGCGCATAGTAGCTGCCCTTTTCCAGATGCAGGTCCGCGACCAGCAGCGCCTGTTCGCGCGGCCAGTAGAGCGCGCTCGCCTTGCCGCCAGTGCCGACGACGAGCTGCATTTCCTGATTGTGGAACGAAAAGGGAACCATGGCTTTCCCGGGGATTATCCCCTTGCGACAAGTAGGGTTATCTGGCATAAGATCAGGCATGAAGAACAAGGCCCCCACGCTTCGCCAGTTTCAGGATCGCTTCCCGACCGAGGAAAGCTGCCTCGATCATCTGATGCGCACCCGCTATGGTGATCGCCACGATTGCGAGAAATGCGGCAAGAACGCGCATTTCTATCGCGTAAAGGCCCGCCGTTCGTATGCCTGCGAATATTGCGGTCATCAGGTCTATCCGACTGCCGGAACGCCCTTCGACCGCACCCGCACGCCACTGCGTGACTGGTTCTACGTGATGTTTCTCTTCACTACTTCGCGCAACGGTGTTGCTGCAAAGGAAGTCGAGCGCCAGCTTGGCGTGACCTACAAGACGGCATGGCGTATGTGCCACGAAATCCGCAAGTACATGGCGATCGTGGACGGTGACGACACCATTGGCGGACTTGGTTCTAAGGTTGAAGTCGATGAAACCTTTGTTGGCGGTGTCGTTCGGACGGGTCGCAAAGGCCGCGCTCTCGGCAACAAGACCGTAGTGTTCGGCATGATGGAGCGCGGTGGCTCGCTGATCACTCGCGTCATTCCCAATCGCAAGGGTGGTACGATCCTGCCCATCATTCGCCAGACCGTGAAGCGTCCCAGCGAAGTCCATACCGACGAATGGGCCGCTTACGACGCGCTCCCTATGCTTGGCTACCGTCATCGCACTGTGAACCATGCGCGGGACCAGTACGTTGGCGTTGACGGCGCGACCGTCAACAGCATCGAAGGCTTTTGGGCTGCTCTCAAGCGCGGGATCAACGGCACGCACATTCATGTCAGCGCGAAGCATCTCGCGAAGTACCTTGGTGAGTTTGAGTATCGCTGGAACATGCGCCACGCTCCCCACCTGATGCTTGATCGTCTGATGGCCTCGTTTGCGAGGTAGGACGCTCTCCGGTCGCCATGGCTTTCAGGAGTTGATCGAAGCGTTCTGTGCTTTCATCTATACTTTTCATGATGAAATCCTTTCGACACCTTCTTCACTGATTTTAGTGACAACAATTTTATCTCTGGCGGTGGATTGAACAGATAAAACCACTTCGGTCGATATTTCGTGCGGTGATTCAAGGTGCAATGTGATCGTGTACAATGTGCCGTCAACGAGGGGAAAATCCCCTGTGTTAAGATACACTAGGAACGGCGGATTATCGATCACATCGGCAAGATTTCGACCGAGAAGATGAAGCCGCTGAGGAGTTGGTTGACGAAGATCGAAATCCGTCTTTGTATTATCCCCTGCCAGCCTTCCTCTACGCAAGAAGGCCGGACCAATAAATCCCGATGGTTGAATATCTACAACTCGTATTCGACACCCCATTAAAGGGACTTGGGTCGCGCTCTCTACATCCATCGAGTAGGTTAGATTTTCAAGTTCTTGTGACCCAGCCTTTGCGCTAGCGGACCCTTTTATCTGTTTAATTCGAACGACTGTTTTCTTGTACGGAAAAACAAGTTTTTCTGGGTCATTGTGCTGCGCCCTCTCCGCAGCATGGGTTCTGATTTGCTTTTGCTCCGTGGTGGTAGGTAAGTTTCGTTTAAAGAAGCGCCAGTCGGCGTACATACCAACCAATGCGCCGAAGGCGAATACACCGAAATTGATCGCAAGCGGAGATGTGAGTACAGCAAAAATGTCCGAGAATAGTGCGACAGTGCCGGTCACGGCCTCGTCCCATCTATTGCCCGCGTTGTCGTACAGGCCCTTATCTGTCGCCACCTGGATGAAAAACTGTCCAAAAACCGCGCTTGTCGGCAAAGCGACAGCAGTCCACAATGAGCGTACAATCCATTTCCTGGCGTCTGGGGAAGTGGGGGATTTTTCAGACATCCATCCGGCATATCACCGCCCTCCGATCTTGAGGAGTCCGTTATTACTTGTCGCAAGGGGATAGTCTCCGCTTTCCCTTGCCGCAGCGCGCCCGATTTGGCAAGCGCACGCGATGACTGACTGGACCCCCTATACCGCCCGCGCCAGCGAATGGTTCCAAACCCTGCGCGACAGCATCTGCGCCGAGTTCGAGGCGATCGAGCGCGAGGCCGGCTCCGATGCGGCTTTCCAGTACACGCCGTGGAAGCGCGCGGCGGTCGAAGGCGGGGAAGGCGAGACCGGCGGCGGCACCCGCGGGGTGATGAAGGGCAAGGTGTTCGAGAAGGTCGGGGTCAACATCTCGACGGTCGCGGGCGGCCTCGCCAAGGACTTCGCCGCGACGATCAACGGCGCCTCGGCCGAACAGAACCAGTTCTCCGCGACCGGCATCAGTCTGGTGGCGCACATGGCGAACCCGCATGTGCCCGCCGTCCACATGAACACCCGCTTCCTCACCACGACCAAGGCGTGGTTCGGCGGCGGCGCCGATCTCAACCCGCCGCTGCCCTACGATGAGGACACCGCCGAATTCCACGCCGAACTCAAGGCGGCCTGCGATGCCCACAGCGGCGACTACTACGACCGCTTCAAGGCCTGGGCCGACGAGTACTTCTACATCCCGCATCGGCAGGTCCACCGCGGCGTCGGCGGTATCTTCTACGACCATCTGGAATGCGCCGACGAAGCCGCATGGGAAGCCAACTTCGCGTTTACCAAGGCCGTGGGCGAGGCGTTTCTTGCCGTGTTCCCGCGTCTCGTGCGCCGGCGCATGGGCATGGACTTCACCCCGGCGGACAAGGCGCAGCAGCTCGAATGGCGCGGGCGTTATGCCGAGTTCAATCTCGTCTACGACCGGGGCACGCTGTTCGGCCTCAAGACCGGCGGCAATATCGACGCGATCCTGATGAGCCTGCCGCCCGAGGCGACCTGGAGCTGACGGCGTCGGGCGGTGTGACGCTCCGGTTGACACGCAGCGTGCGGAATGTGCGGTTGACAGGCGGGTGTCACCTTGAGGCCTGTGCCTGGCAGATAGGCTGTTGCTCAAGGGCTTGAGGCCTCGCACGAGTGTCACCTTGTGGGCGCTCGGGCTGTCCGCCGTGTGACCTTTCGCCGTCTGCAATTGTGATGTGTCACCTTGCCATCGCTCGCAATGATGAAGGGGGCGATCAATTCGCCGGTTCGTGCGTTGGGCATGCATGGGGCCCATCACATCACATTCGCGCCGAGTAGGAAAACGCCTTGCCGCGCTCCTCCGGTTGCTGCCGGAGCGGCGCACCGATAGGCTCGCGGCATGACCGTGATCCGTCCGCTCGGCCGTCGATCGCTGGCGCTGGCTGCCCTTTCGACGGTGGTGGAGTGGTACGACTTCACCCTCTATCTCTATCTCGCCACCGTGCTCTCGCGCGTCTTCTTTCTCGGCGAAGCGGCAGTGCTGACGACGCTGGCGGGCTTTGCCATGGCCTACCTGATGCGGCCGGTGGGCGCAGTGGTCTTCGGCCACTTCGGCGACCGGCACGGCAGGCGCACCACGCTGCTTGCGAGTATGGCGCTGATGACGGCGGCGATGCTGGCGACCGCCTGCCTGCCCACCGCCGCGCAGATCGGCCCGATGGCGGGCGTGCTGCTTCTGCTGCTGCGCTGCGTGATGGGCTTTGCCGTGGGCGGCGAATATACCGGGGTCGTCGCCTACATGCTCGAAGGCGCGCAGCCGGGGCGGCGCGGTCTCGTCACCTCGCTGGCGGCGGCGACCAGCGAGATCGGCGGTCTGCTTGCGGCGGGTGTGGCCGCGCTGACCGTCAGCCTGTTGCCGATGCCGGCGCTCGACAGCTGGGGCTGGCGCATTCCGTTTTTCTTCGGCGCGGTACTGGCGGGATCGATCCTTCTGGTGCGTGCCTCGATGGAGGAATCGCCCGAGTTCGAAATGCATCGCGAGGAAGGGCGGCTCCACAAGCGTCCGCTGGTCCGCGCCATGCGCAACCACCGCAGCGGCGTGCTGCGCGGTTTCGCGATCTCGGCGCTGGGATCGATCACCTACTATGTCGGCATTACCTATGTGCCGGTGTTCCTGACTTCCGCCGGTAGCCTCACCGAAGCGCAGGCGCTGCAACTCGCCACCGTGGCCGGTGTCGCGGTGATCGTGGTGACGCCTTTCGTGGGTATGCTGTCGGACCGGGTAGGGCGCCGTCCGGTCCTGATCGGGCTTGCGGTGCTGGCGGCGGCGCTGCCCTATCTGCTCTTCACCATGCTCGCGGACGCCGCCTCCGGCGCGGCGCTGACCGGCGCGGTCCTGCTGGCGATGCTGGCTGGCGGCGTGAGTGCGGTCGGCGCCGTCGCGACGGCAGAGCAGATTCCCGCCGAAGGGCGTCTCAGCGGTCTGGCGCTCGGCGCGACGACGGCGACTGCCCTGTTCGGCGGCCTGACGCCGTGGCTGGCCCAGTGGTTGATGGAAGCGACCGGTTCACCGGCGGCTCCGGGGATCATGATTGCGTTGGTGGCGCTCGGTGTCCTGCCGGTGCTGCTGGCCCTGCCGGAAACCCGACCGAGGCACTGAAGGCTTAGCCGGAGCGTGGAAAATCAGCAGCAGCGCAGTTGTGCGCGCTGTTCCTCTTCCTGACGGCGCAGGCGTTCGTCGACCAGCCAGTGGATGACCTTTCCGGCATCGCTGGCGTGGCGCCGCTGGTTGGTGAGGCCAAGGTGGCGCAGGTCGAGATCGGCGGTCAGTTCGATGCCGAATTCCTCTCCCTTCACCCAGCGGACCTCACCCTCGACGAGAACGGTATCGGGCAGGCTGATGCTGAGCCGCTCGCCTACATGCGGACGGATGCCGCGCGAGACGAGCCGCATGCCGCGTTCGGAGACATTGCGCACGATCACGTCCTGCCCGGGAATGCCCGGCGCCCGGATGACGGCGCGGATCAGGGTGCGCTGGCGCGGTGCACGCGGCTCGTGGTCGGCCGTTTCGCCGCCATGGATGCCCGCGTGGACAAGACTCATCACAGGGCCGGTGACCGGTTCTGCTTGTGCGTGTTTGAGACTTGCTGTGGCACCCATGTCAGTACGCCCCTGTCTATCCGTTTCCCTGCTCGGGTACGGACGCGGTCTGGCGGAACCCCCCGTTCCAGAACCCGCGTCCGCACCTTTCACAGGACGGTGCAGACAGGGGGCGGTTAAGCGTTTTTAATGCTTCTACGCGTTTGTCCGGAGGGGTGTTCTGCAATTGCAAAGATTGCAACTAAGGGGCTTGCCTCTTGCCGCCTTGGAAAAAATCCTGACATGTCGACTGGTATGCTGCGCCAGTACGAACTCGTCGAACGCGTCAAGGAATACGCGCCGGAGGCCGACGAGGCCCTGCTGAACCGCGCCTATGTCTATACGGTCCAGAAGCACGGCTCGCAGAAGCGCGCCAGCGGCGACCCCTATTTCAGCCATCCGGTCGAAGTCGCCGGTCTGATGACCGAACTCAAGCTCGACCAGCAGACCATCATCACCGCGCTGCTCCACGACACGGTCGAGGATACGCTGGCGACGATCGACGAGATCGAAAAGCTGTTCGGCCCCGACGTCGCGCGGCTGGTCGATGGCGTCACCAAGCTCTCCAAGATCGAGGCGATGACCGAGAGCGAGCGCGCGGCGGAAAACCTGCGCAAGCTGCTCCTGGCGATGAGCGAGGACTTGCGCGTCCTGCTCGTCAAGCTGGCCGACCGGCTGCACAACATGCGCACGCTTCACTTCATCAAGAAGCCGGAGAAGCGCCAGCGCATCGCGCGCGAGACCATGGATATCTACGCGCCGCTGGCCGAGCGCGTGGGCATGTACGAATACATGCGCGAGATGCAGCTGCTCGCCTTCGAGCAATTGGAGCCCGAAGGCTACGCCACGATCACCGGGCGCCTTGCGCAGATCCGCAGTCAGGAAGGCGGGCAGGTCGATGCCATCGCGCTCGCCATCAAGCAGGCGCTCGCCGAAGCCGACGTGAACGTCGAAGTGACCGGGCGCGAGAAGCACCCCTACTCGATCTGGAAGAAGATGGCCGAGCGCCATGTGACCTTCGAGCAGATCACCGACATCATGGCCTTCCGCGTGCTGACCGATACGCCCGAAGACTGCTACCGCGCTCTGGGCGTGCTGCACCAGACCTGGCAGATGATCCCGGGGCGCTTCAAGGACTACATCTCGACGCCCAAGTCCAACGGCTACAAGTCGCTGCACACCGCGCTGATCTACGAAAACTCGATGCGCATGGAAGTGCAGATCCGCACCCGCGAGATGCACCGTCTCAACGAGTTCGGGCTGGCCGCGCACTGGGCCTACAAGCAGGGCGGCAGCCGTCCCGACGGGCAGGTCGGCTGGCTGCGCGACCTGATCGAGATCGTCGACAATACCCACGATCCCGAGGAACTGCTCGAGCATACCAAGCTCGCGATCTATCAGGACCGCATCTTCGCCTTCACGCCCAAGGGCGCGCTGCACCAGCTGCCCAAGGGTTCGACCGTGGTCGACTTCGCCTATGCGGTGCACACCGACCTCGGCAATGCGGCGGTCGGCGCCAAGATCAACGGGCGTCACGTGCCGCTGCGCACGCAGCTTGCCAATGGCGATGTCGTCGAGATCATCAAGAGCGAGACTTCCGAACCGCAGTTGCCGTGGCTGGCGTTCGTCGTCACCGGCAAGGCGCGCGCCGCCATCCGCCGCGCGGTCCGCGCCAAGGAACGCGCGGAAGTGGCCGAAATCGGCGCCAAGCTCTTCGCCGAGATCACCGACCGCCTGCCCCAGCGCATCGGCAGGAAGGCGATCGACAGCGCGATCAAGCGGCTCGATCTGCGCGACGAGGAAGACCTGATGATCGCCATCGGCTCCGCGCGCCTGAGCGATCGCGAAGTGATGGAAGCGCTCGTGCCCGGCAGCACCGCCGAACTGCCCGAGGATCCCGAATGGACGCGCAGCGACCGCGCGATCACGATCAAGGGACTGACGGCCGGCATGGGCTTCGAACTGGCGCAGTGCTGCCACCCGGTGCCGGGCGACCGCATCGTCGGCCTGCGTCGGCCCGACAAGAAGGTGGAAGTCCACACCATCGATTGCCTGACACTCGCGAACGGCGTCGACGCCGACTGGCTCGACCTCTCGTGGGGCGAAAGCACCACGGGCGCCATCGGGCGGCTGCGGCTGGTGCTCTACAACCGCCCCGGTACGCTGGCCGAAGTCACGCAGATATTCGCGTCGAACCGGGCCAACGTCTCCGGCCTCAACATGGTGCAGCGCGACGATCCCTTCGGCACTTACGAAGTCGATCTGGAGGTCGCCGACCTCGCGCACCTCACCCGCATCGTCGGTGCGCTGCGTGCCAGCGAGGCCGTGACCGAGGCGGTGCGCATCTGACCGCGAAAGGGCGGTTCAGACTTCCAGAACCACTTCCACCTCGTCGCCGTCCGCAAGGTCCTCGGCGCGGCGCACGGCGCGCTTGACCGGCAGCAGCCAGCCGCCGTCTGCCTTGCTCGGAAAGACCGAGGTCGCAAACACGCTGTCGCCGATCCGCGCGGTGACCTTGAGCGAGCCGAAGCCGCGCGCGTTGCCTTCCAGCTTGCGCATCAGCGCGGTTCCCGAAAGCGCTTCGCCGGCCTCGCCGTCGATGGTCACGAAATGCCAGGTGCCGTTGCCCGAGGCTCCGGTCCAGCGCCACAGGCGGCCGGTATGGACGATGCGCTCGCTCACCGGGCGGTCACGGCGTAACTTCGCGCACCGGCACCGGGGCGTTGCACACATCGACGCCCCCGGCGGGCTGGATGTAGAACGAGTCCTTACGATTGGCCCGCTTGTCGAGATAGGCGGCGAAGCTGGCGCTGTCGGTCGTCAGATATTCGTAGGCCGGCAGGTCGGGCACGGTATCGCCCATCCGCACCGAAACGATGGGCGTGCGTTCCTCAGGCGTCTCGTAGAACCCCAGTTCCCCGGTCCCGCGCGGCAGCGAGGAGAGCAGCTCCATCCCGGCAATGACACGGCCCACCACGGCGATGTTGCGGTCGAGCTGGCGCGGTGCATGGCCGATCACGGCATAGAGTTCGGCGCCGGTGCCGGTATCGGGCGAGAGATTGCGGCCGACCCCGACCGAGCCGTAGCAGTGGACGGGCCAGAGGTCCTTGCCATCGGAGGCCACCGGCCAGCCCGCCTCGAACCCGGTGACGAGCGCATAGGGATCGCGCCCGTGCAGCACTTCGACCGGTGCGAGATCGCTCACGTTCGACATCATCTGCGCGAGGCTCTCGAGCGCCTTCACCTTCTCGCGCAAGTCGGGCGCGGTCGCTTCACTGGCGCGTGCGGTATAGTCGGCCTCGCTCATGACGGCGAGCCCCTCCGGCAGCGGCTTGGCCTTGTCCGGGTTTTCGCCCTCGGGATCGCCCCATTGCACGACGTAGTTGTCCTGCACGCGCACGACCGCGATCCCGTCGAACCAGTGCGCGGCAGCGAGTTTGCGGATGTTCTCCACCCACCCTTGCGAGAAGGGCGCGGGCATCAGCTGGATCACCACCCGGCGGGCCTTGTCGTTGGCGTCCGGGGCGAGGTCCATCACCAGCAGGTCCGACGGCGCGATCCTCTTCCAGTCGGCCTGCGGCGCCGCGGCCACGACCTGCGCCGGAGTCTTGGGCGCCGGAGCCTCGTCGGCAGCCAGGGCAGGGGACAGGGCGGTCGCCGCCGCGAGCACGGGCGCAAGGCCCCGGAGAATTTTGTTCATGGCCACAGGAATGCCACGGCGAGACGGCTTGCGAAACCCCGCAAGCCACGCTAGGGGCCTGCGCTCACCAGCGATGCGGAGCGGTGGCCGAGTGGTCGAAGGCGCACGCCTGGAAAGTGTGTATACGGTAACCCCGTATCGTGGGTTCGAATCCCACCCGCTCCGCCAAGTTTTCGGGCATCTCCTTGAATAACAAGGGGAAATTTATAAACGCTGCATCTCGCCCAACATATAGACCATCATAGTTTCTCGGCTGGGCTGCAAAGCGGGGTATTGGGGGGTTGGGACAGCTATTGTCTAGGAAAAAAAAGAACGGAAAACGTTACGGCGTTGCGGAGTGGTACGGTTATCGCGTTGAAACGCTGGAGATGGGAAAGCTTCGCGAGTTCGCTGAGATTTCTACTTCGAAACTTTCCGGATTTCCTTGCCCGTTCCGTCAAGCTTCTTCCCCGGATGCAAAGTGCAACAAGAAGGGCGGCGTTTGCTCTCTGCGCCTTCATTCTGAAGGACCTGATAACACCGTTGTAACAGAAGGACCTTTGGTGACTTTGTGCCCCTCCCGTTTTTGGGATGGCAACGAGGTGTTTTCTTGGATCGGTCAAACCATTCTTGGTGTGTCAAATCCTACGCTGGTAAAGGAAGTGGCATTCCTCTCGTCATTGCCCAGTGCGGAAAGCGATGACGTGGCTGATACTGAGTCGCAGAAAGAGGGGAAGGATGGTTCGCCAGTAGGACGAATCGATCTGGTTTTAGTTGATCCCGAGAATGACAACGAATGGTGCGCGCTGGAAATCCAAGCGGTCTATTTTTCTGGCGACAGTATGGGGAGTCACCTGAAACAGTATGGCTCGACCAATGGAGTCCCGGTCATGCCAGATAAGAATCGGCGCCCAGACTTTAGGTCATGTGGACCAAAGAGGTTGATGCCTCAGTTGCAGACTAA
This sequence comes from uncultured Novosphingobium sp., assembly GCA_965140495.1. Classification (GTDB taxonomy): domain Bacteria; phylum Pseudomonadota; class Alphaproteobacteria; order Sphingomonadales; family Sphingomonadaceae; genus Novosphingobium. The sequence continues at coordinate 1,092,888 of OZ223239.1, forward strand.
AGTTCCAACGTTAAGGCGATGGGGCAAGAAGATGGCTGTCCTTGTGGACAAGCCCTTCTTTGATGCGCTCGGAGCGCTCACTCATGTTCCACATGTTTCTAATTGCGATATTGTGTGGTTCGTTGTCGAATATGACGAGGAAACGAGCGCGATAAAGAAAATGGAACCTGTATTTACTACTTTGGAAAGTTCGGTCGAGGCTCTTACTGCGGGTGTTCCGTTAAGCAGAGAGGACTTTGAGGGCCAGCTTGCAGGTTTCATTCACGGAACAAGCAAGCAAGCCAAAGCCAAAGTTTTGAAGTTGCCGCCAGCAGTTCAATTCGACGACTAAGGTTAGGTCACTCAGCAGCAACTTCATAAGGCAACGAGCATTCGACTTTTTGGATGGCATTCGCGATTGCTCTGCCAAGGAGCGGAGGAACTGCGTTACCTACTTGCACATACTGATCGGTCCGAGACCCTTTGAACTCAAACCAGTCAGGGAATGATTGCAGGCGGGCGGCTTCTCGCACAGTGAGGGTGCGGTCTTGGTCGGGATGGAAGTACGCGCCCCAATGAGGATCGCACTTCGTCAAAATCGTCGACGCCAAGCCGTCCCAGCGCAAGCGTCCATACCGCTTTGTATGATCTGACCGTTTGGCCTTCTTCATTCCCGAGGGCAATAATTCGAATGGAATGTCCCTCCAAGATCCACCTTGAGGAATATGGATCAAGCGATCGAGATTGACCTTGGAAAGTTTTGCAGCGGAATGATTGCTAACGTGGTTTACCCCAGCTCGCAGTTCCAGCTGAAAGGGCGATTGAGGTTCACATTGATATGACGAAACGCCCCGGTCTTCGCCATTTAGCAGTGGGGGCAAATCTGAAATCGCATCAAACACGTTCACCAGAGGAAGCAATCCTGGGCCATGCGTGGGCTCGGGGAACGAAATTGGCAAGCCTAACCTATTCCCGATGAAGACGATGCGGCGACGTTCTTGAGGAACGCCAAATTCTTCGGCCCGTAAGATTTGGGCTTGGACCTCGTAGCCTAATTCTTGAAGTCCAGATATTACGCCATTTACAGCAGCACCGCCGCCAGCCGACGTCATTCCAGTGACGTTTTCTAAGACTACCCAATCAGGGTACAGGCCTTCAACAATGCGAAGGTACTCTTGGTACAGTGATGACCGTTTGTCGTGGAGGCCACGTTGATGATTATAGACTGAATATCCTTGGCACGGAGGACCGCCTACAAGCACGCTCAGTTCGCCGGGAGCAAGGCCGGCAGCGTCGAGAAAATCAGAAACAGAATAATTTTCGATAGGTCCGGGGAGAAAAGTCGCTTCGCGATGAGTAGCCGCAAAGGTTTCCCCGGCGGCTTCAAAAACATCATTTCCGGCAAGGACATGGTAGCCTGCCTGTCGAAAGCCTTCGCTCAATCCGCCAGCACCACAGAACAGGTCGATAACGGTCCGCTGCGTCATTGAAGAATGTTCCCCTTTTCTTCTCATGAGATTGCTAACGCATCGGATTCCCTCTGTCCACCGCCAGCCGCGTAGGAAAATTGAGAGGCAAGTGGGGGAAGGACGATTATCAACGGATAATCTGTTGATGGTAAAGGAGGTCCATGACGGACAAAATTTCCAAGCAAGAACGTTCAAAGAACATGCAAGCGATTCGTTCGAAGGACACCAAGCCGGAAATGTTTGTCCGACGGGTTGCTCACCGTGCGGGCTTTAGGTTCAGACTTCACAGGTCCGATTTGCCCGGAAAGCCGGATTTGGTTTTTCGCCGGTGGAACGCTGTGATCTTCGTGCATGGTTGCTTTTGGCATGGCCATGGTTGCGCTCGAGGCGGAACCGGAGTGAAAAGTAATGTTGGCTATTGGGCACCAAAGCTTGAGCGCACAAAAATGCGCGATGAGGAGAACAAAAGGAAGCTTGAAGATGCGGGCTGGCGGGTGATGACGTTGTGGGAGTGCGAACTGCAAAATGAAAGCAACGTTGAAGCGAGAATCCGGGCTTTCTTAGGCGAGTGCAGCCGATGATCGAAAACGCACGAATCCGATACAACTGGCAACACTGTATCGAAAATACCCTTTGCGAATTCCGATACACCCTGTATTTACGATACACCGATTCGATACAGGATGAAACGATATGGCCCGCACCTTCGCATACTGCCGGGTAAGCACCACTGACCAGACTACAGACAATCAGATTCGGGAAATCGAAGCTGCCGGTTTCCATGTCGAGCCCAAGCGCGTTGTTGCGGAAACTGTATCGGGTTCAACTGCCGCTATGGAACGCGACGGCTTCGCACGCCTTGTTGACCGTCTTGAAGACGGCGATGTTCTGATCGTGACCAAGCTCGACCGTTTAGGCCGTAACGCAATGGACGTTCGGGCAACGGTTGATCGGCTGGCTGCGGAAGGGGTTAAGGTCCATTGCCTAGCTCTTGGCGGTGCCGATCTAACCAGTGCTGCCGGTAGAATGACCATGGGCGTGATTGCTGCCGTAGCAGAGTTTGAACGCGATTTGCTTGTAGAGCGAACACAAGCGGGCCTTGCGCGCGCAAAGGCATCAGGAAAGGCCCTAGGACGCCCACAGAGCCTTACCGATCAACAACAGCGGGACATTTTGGAGAAGCGTGCGAAGGGCGTTTCTCTCGGTGCTCTAGCAAAGGAGTACAAGGTTTCTCGTGCTGCCGTTCAGAGGGTAGAAAAACGAATGGCTGCGGCTAGTACATAGGGAAAGCTAGGCGTTAAAAGTATGCAAACTGCTTGAGGGCTGATCGCTATCGCGCTCTTATCGGTTTGCTGGTCGATGCACGAAAAGAAGCCGGATTGAGTCAACGAGCTCTGGCTCTCCGCTTAGGCCGACATCAACAGTTCGTTTCGCGGTACGAATTAGGCGAGCGCAGGCTCGACGTTGTGGAATTCTACGACGTAGCGCGAAGCCTTGGCTGCGATCCATCTTCCATGATTTCAGGTATATAGGCTTCCGGCTCCTAAGACGTCGGGAGTCTAAATGGGTCCGAGATTTCATTGAAGGGCAATGCTCGATGCAGGGTGCCGGGAGCAATGGGCCGTTCCCGGCACCCTGCTGCAACTATCGTGGGGGATAGCAGCAAACCAAGCATATTGTGGCACCCATCATCGCTAAATCCCTTGCCGCTCGGCCTCGGGCGAGTTGGCGGGCTGATCGATCTGCAGCGCTGCGATGAGCGGGCTGGACGCCAGCTCGACCCTGATCCGCTTCGCCTCGATAGTGACGCGGTGCACGACGGTGCGGATCGCGGTGCGATCCTTGCGGCGGACCTTGGCGGCGAGCTTGTCGGCCTTGGCGATCGTGCGCCGGAGCTCACCGCTTTCCAGCGGTGCATGAAGTCTATCGAGCAGGGCAAGAGGATCATCCAGCGCCGTGGCAACTGTGTCGATCACAGCCGTCTCGATCTCTTTGGCCGGGATGCGCAGCGGTGTGTTTGTAGCGGGCTCCTTGCCATCGCTTCCGTGCTGGAGGCTGCGGCTCACATAGTAGCGGTAGCGCACGCTGCCCTTGACCGCATGCGTTGCGACCAGCGCCTCGCCCACCGCGTCCTGCAGCTTGCCCGCAAGCAGGCTGGTTGCCCTTGTACGCTGGCCTTCGCGTTCCCCTTGCCGGTTAGCGGCAATAAGCTGCTGCACCGCAAGCCAAGTCTCGCTATCAATGACCGCCTCGTGCTTACCTTCGTGGACCTGCCCCTTGTGATGGATCTCGCCGATGAAGATCGGGTTCGACAGCAGCTTGTAGATCTGCCCGCGCGAGAAGGGACAGCCCCCGGTGATCCGGCCCGTGGTCGCCTCGCGGCGCGGCGTCAGGATGCCCTGTTCTGCCAGTTCCTCCGTGACGAGCCTTACATTGCCCAGCGCCAGGTATCGGGCGAACACATGGCGCACGATCGCAGCATGCTCCTCGACCACTGCGAGGCTGCGTCCGTCAGGCCGGTAGCCCAGCGGCGGGTTGCCACCCATCCACATGCCGCGCGCCTTGGAAGCGGCGATCTTGTCGCGGATGCGCTCGGCGGTGACCTCGCGCTCGAACTGGGCAAACGAGAGCAGCATGTTGAGCGTCAGGCGTCCCATGCTGTTGGTAGTGTTGAACGACTGGGTGACCGAGACGAAGCTGGTCCCGGCCTTGTCCATCGATTCAACAAGCTTCGAGAAGTCCAACAGCGAGCGGGTCAGGCGATCGACCTTGTAGACGACGACGATATCGATCCGTCCGGCCTCGATGTCGGCAAGCAGGCGCTGGAGGGCAGGGCGCTCGAGCGTCCCGCCCGAGAGGCCGCCGTCGTCATAGTCGCCGGGCAGCAGCGACCAGCCCTCGGAGGCCTGGCTGAGAATGTAGGCCGCACAGGCCTCACGCTGGGCGTGGAGCGAGTTGAAGTCCTGCTCCAGCCCTTCCTCGCTCGACTTGCGGGTGTAGATCGCGCAGCGCACCTTCTTCATGCCGCGCGCCTCCCGGCAAGGCCGAAGAAGGTGGGGCCCGACCAGCGCGTGCCGGTGATGGCGCGCGCGATCGCGGAGAGGCTGCGCCAGGTCCGTTCGTTCCAGTGGATCACGCCGGCCTCGTCGACGGTGACGACATGGACTTTGCCCTGCCACTCGCGCACCAGCCGCATGCCCGGCGCGAGCGTTGCGGCGACCGGACGCTTCTTCCCGCGGTCCCCCTCGAGAGCCTGCCGCGCGCTGCGCGACAGGCCAGTTACGAGCGCAAGGAACAGTATCGGCCGCAGACCGGCCCTTTCAGCACTCGCCTGGAAGAACTGCTTGAAGAAAACGAAGGGCTGCCCCGACGTGACCGGCTTCGCATGACGCGGATCCATGATCTGCTTCAGCGGGAAGGGTTTGGCGGCTCTTATGACGCTGTGCGGCGCTATGCTGCGCGCTGGAAGCGTGAGCGTCGCGTCGAGGCCGGCGATATGGCCAAGGCGTTCATCCCGTTGATGTACCGGCCCGGCGAGGCTTACCAGTTCGACTGGAGCCATGAGGACGTCGAGATCGCCGGCAAGCCGATGCGCGTGAAGGTCGCGCATATGCGGTTTTGCTGGTCACGGGCACCATTTGTCCGTGCCTATCCTCGCGAGACGCAGGAGATGGTGTTCGACGCCCATGCCCGCGCCTTTGCGTTCTTCGGCGGGGTTCCGACGCGCGGCATCTACGACAACATGAAGACGGCAGTGACGACGGTGTTCACCGGCAAGGAGCGCCTGTTCAACCGGCGGTTCCTGATCATGACGGACCACTATCGCGTTGAGCCGGTGGCCTGTAGTCCTGCTGCAGGATGGGAGAAGGGTCAGGTCGAGAACCAGGTTCAGACCAGCAGGGAGCGCCTGTTCAAGCCGCGCCTGCGCTTTGCCAGCCTCGAGGAGCTGAACATCTGGCTGGAGGCCGAGTGCCGTCGCTGGGCGGAACGCAACCAGCACCCTGACCAGGAGGATATGACGATCGCGCAGGCGCTGGAGGCGGAGCAGCCGATGCTGCAACCGCTACCGCTCCCCTTCGACGGGTTCTTCGAGAGCGAACACGTCGCCAGTTCGACGTGCCTCGTGAGCTTCGATCGCAATCGGTACTCGGTGATGGCAAAGGCGGCCCATCAGGCTGTGCAGGTGCGTGCTTACGCAACGCGCGTCGTGATCCGCTGCGACGGCGCTGTCGTGGCTGAACACGAACGGGTCTTCGGCCGGAACCAGACGATCTTCGATCCATGGCACTACCTGCCCATCCTCGCCCGCAAGCCCGGTGCGTTGCGCAATGGTGCTCCCTTCCAGGACTGGGCTCTCCCACCTGCACTGGCCCAACTGCGGCGTAAGCTGGGCAAGGGCGACGATGCCGACCGGCGCTTTGTACGCGTCCTCGCCGCTGTCCCCGAAGATGGCCTGGAGGCTGTCGAGGCCGCAGTGCGCGAGGCACTCAGCGCCGGTACTATCAGCGACGAGATCATCCTCAACATCCTGTCCCGTCGCCGCGAGCCTCATGATGCCCAGGCTATGGACGTCGTCGTCAACCTGAAGCTCAAGCATCCGCCAGAGGCGAACTGCGGCCGCTACGATACCGTGCGAGACCTCGATGCAGCGGCATGAGATCATGGCCGCCCTCAAGGGGCTGGGGCTCAAGGGCATGGTGGCGGCCTTCGATGATGCTGTCACCAACGGCATCCGCCGAGACAGAACGGTCATGGAGATGTTGGGCGACCTGTTGCGTGCGGAGACGGCGCACCGGGATGCGGCATCGATCCGTTATCGCATGACCGCAGCCAAGCTTCCGGCGATCAAGGACCTGGATGGGTTCATGTTCGATGGCACGCCGATCAACGAAGGACTGATCCGCTCGCTTCATACGGGCTCGTTCCTGCCGGAACGGCGCAATATCGTGCTGATCGGCGGAACAGGCACGGGCAAGACCCATCTGGCTCTCGCCATCACCGCCGCGGTGGTGCGCGCCGGTGCCAGAGGCCGATACTTCAATACGGTCGATCTGGTGAACCGGCTTGAGGAAGAGGCTCGCCTGGGCAAGGCCGGCAGCCTTGCCACCCAACTCTCGCGGCTTGATCTCGTGGTGCTTGACGAGCTCGGCTACCTGCCGTTCGCCCGGTCCGGTGGCCAGATGCTCTTCCACCTGATCAGCAAGCTCTACGAAAAGACCTCGGTCATCATCACGACCAATCTCGCCTTCGGCGAATGGCCGAGCGTCTTCCACGACCCCAAGATGACCACCGCGCTTCTCGATCGCATCACGCACCACTGCGACATCATCGAGACGGGCAATGACAGCTGGCGGTTCAAAAACCGGAACTGAGCCGAAAACCCCTTCCCCCGGACCCCCATCCCCGGCGGTTAACCCGGTGGGTCAACAGGGACCTCCCACGGACGACGACGCCAGCACACCTGACGGTGCGCGTCGTCGTCCGTGGGCCCCTCCTATCGACTACCGGGATAACCGCCTGACTACCGAAAGGTGGGGTCAATATTGGGCGCCGATAGGGGGTCAGTTTTGCGCGCCGGTTGACACTACCAAAAGGTGGTTTCGACGGACAATCGGTACACTCTGTTCTGGCCAGTAGACCGGTTTTTCATCAATGAACTCGGTAAACGGCAATTGACGGCATCAAAGCGTTGTTGGCAGCGTTCAGTCACTGTCATGCATGAAATACGAGGCTGGCTACTGCAAAATTCGCCTTCATAGCGAAGACTACGCAGGGAGCCGAGTAAATGTCACAGCAAAATGAGCCGCTTTCGGAGCGTGCAATTTGGCATGCATTTCTAGCGAGAATAAAACGGGTCTGCCCCACCGCCCTGTTAGACCTTAACGCTCGCGACGGGAAAGTAGACGATGATGATCGGTTGCTCACGCGACATCTCGGACTGGGCAGAGAGGGGCAAGCCGTAAGAGTGTGGAATAACCGGCGCCAGCTTGTGACATCGCGCCGGCTTTCGAAGCGTCAATCGTACGAGCGTGCTGCAGCGGCGATGAGCGCAATTGGCTGGCCAGTCGCCATTCGAACGTCGGGTGGGACAACCGTAGCTCACCATTCGGGCGTGATGAACATCAGCATGCTGAACTTGTCAGAAACCCTGCCAGACCATGGCAAGGGTTTCGATATGTTGTGCGATATAATTGTTCGAGCAGCCTCGGCACTGGGTATTACGCTAACCGTTGACCGTTATAAGAATGCGTACTGCCAAGGCAGCCACGACATCGGGTGGCAGGGTCGGAAGATTGCCGGAACGTCTGCGCTCTACCGTTGCCGCTCCGGCCTCCACGGAGCGGTCTATCACGCCAGCGTCGTGGTCTACGGGGACTGTGCGGATGATGTCGCTGCCATATCCGAATTCGAACAGCGACTTGGCCTGCCGTCAGATTACCATCCCGCAGACCATACGAGCCTATTTGAAGCGTATCGCCAACAAGATCGGCATCGTTCCCAGGACTCGGCTCAGCTCTTGCCGTTCCTGTAGTCGATCGGAGCGATTCCGAATTCCTTCTTGAACGCATGACTGAAATGGCTTGCGTCGGAGAAGCCAAAGCGCATGGCGACTTCGGTCACGGCCAGCTTGGTGGATGCCGATGGCGCCAAGGCCTGGCGGGCCGCCTGCAACCGTCGTTTGCGTATCCATTCCCCAACGCTCACGTCGATTTCCTTGAACAGGCGGTGGAGATAGCTTGGACTGATGCGAAATGCCGCCGCAATGCTGGACGCGCTAAGCCCCGGATCGTGCAGGTTCGAAGCCATGTAATCCTGAATACGACCCATGAGGGCACGGCGGAATCCCGAATTGCGCGCCATCGGCAATTCGGGACGGAAAGCCGCACCGACAAGCTCCATGGTAGCCCGCAGGACGGCGGGGCGGTCCTCGTCGGCAATGGTGTCGATGCTCGCATGAAGCCGTTTTAGATGCGAAAGCAAAAGCGAACCGAGCCCCGTCGAGCCATCTACGCTTGCCCCACACAAGTCCTCGATGCCGGGCACAGCGGACAAGGCCGCCTTATGCGGAAAGAGGATCGAAACCTGGCACGACCGCTCATGCTGCTCGAAAAAAGCAGGACGGGTGCTGTCCCACAAGCAAACGGTATCCTTGCCCACGCGGGATGTGTTAGCCCCTTGCTGGAAGTCCACCCGTCCCTCTTCGAAATAGAGCAGGCAGAAATAGGGTTCCTTGTCCTGGCGAATGGATTCGAGTGAGCGTCGCCCCATCACCGGATCGGCCACGACGCGCGTGAACACGAAGTCGTCGATACTTCTACGCGCCACATGTGCCATGTAAGGGCCTTTTTGCGCGCCCTTGAGAGCCCAGTGGAAATGGGTCCGGTCGAGCACTTCCTGAAAGCTATGAAACTGCCGGTTGCTCGGAATGTTCGTGGTCGACCACGTTTCACCGTGTCTGATCATCGTTTTCCTCTCCCTGCATGCAGGGTTTCGCAGGAATGAACCGCTGTCAATTGCGATCCTGTATCCGGTCATTCCTCTTCATGCCCGCGGTCACTCTGGACCATGACGAAACGCGGAGACCGGAAAGGTTCTCTCCCATCCGACAATTCCGTCATTCTCGCACATGTTCAGCAGGGCGGCCTTGCCTAACACGCTACCAGCGACTGCGACAAAAGTCGGCGGGAATGCCGGCTATATCTTAGTGCCCGGCCGTACGATCGGGTGGTGCAATGGCGAGGAGAGCCCATATGTCTATGAGAACCGAAGATTTTCTGCTTACGGTCAAGGACCTGCCATGGCATTCGCTGGGCAACGGGGCCACGTTTCGTCTGTTGCGGCACAACGTCGACACAGGGCAGTACGTCATCGTCCTGCGGCTGGAGGCCGGCGGCATGTTCAAGTCTCACAAGCACTACGGCGCCGCAGAGTTCTACATGCTCAAGGGCGAATTGTCGTATGGTGACGGGCAGATAGCCAAGGCTGGCGACTACGGCTGGGAATCCATGTACGCGCTCCATCCCGACACCCGTGTCGAAGTCGACACGGAACTGTTCTTCATTGGCTATGGCCCGATCATCTTCGATACGCCGAGCGACGAGAAGCCGATGATCCTGGACGGCGGCTTGCTCAAGGCCATCTCCGAGGGGGCCGTGCAGGCAAGCTTCACGGCCTGAGCGCGGTCCACGAAAACGTGGCGGGGAGAGAGATGAAAAAGACGCCTGAACAGCAGGTCGAAGAACTGATCGCACGGCATTCGGTGCAGGAAAACCTCGTATCGGTTCTTTGCGAGAGACATGATCGCGAAGCGGTAGCCTTCCGCTTCGTCGATGGGGACATGTGCAGCACGAACCTGACCTATGGCGAACTGGCGGATCGCTCCCGGCAACTCGCCGCAGGCCTCGCAAGCATCGGCATAGGGCGCGGCGACCGCGTGGCCACCTTGATGGACAAGAGCGAGGACTACGTCGCCACGCTCCTGGCCATCTGGCGTCTGGGCGCCGTTCACGTGCCGCTCTTTACCGCCTTTGCCTATGCCGCCATCGAACTGCGAGTATCCGGTAGCAAGGCAAAGGCGCTGGTTTTCGACGATCGTTACCGCTCTAACCTCAAGCTAGACGGCGGCGAGGACCTGCATTCATCGGGCATCACGATGATCGCGGCGGGTGAAGCGGAGACGGGAGAAATCGCCCTTGCCGATCTGTTTCGCGATGTCCCGCCCGAGGGCATCCCCGCGCCCGCCATCGGCCCGGACGATCCGATCATCCACATCTTCACCTCAGGCACCACCGGCAAGGCGAAGGGCGTGGTCGTGCCCAAGAGCGCGCTGGCATGCTTCGAGGTCTATGGTCGCTTTGCGCTCGATCTGCGCAAGGACGACGTGTTCTGGAACGCGGCGGATCCCGGCTGGGCCTACGGCCTCTACTTCGCCATTCTCCTGCCGATGCTGTCGGGGATTCCGTCCCTGCTGCTCAAACCACGGTTCTCGGCGGAGCTTGCGGTGGCGCTGCTGGAGACTTTCGAGGTTACCAATTTCGCCGGCGCGCCCACGATCTATCGCGCCCTCTTGGCATGTGAACGGCAGCCAAGCGCCGTTAATCTACGCTGTGCATCGAGCGCCGGAGAGCCATTGACGCCCGACGTCAATCAGTGGGCGCCCGCCGCTCTCGGTGTGGCCGTGCACGACCAGTACGGCCAGACCGAGACCTCCATGCTGATCAACAACCATCAGCACCCCGACTTGCGCAGCCCGCTCAAGCCGGGATCGATGGGGCGGCCAATGCCGGGATGGACGGCGGAAATTCTTGCCGAAGACGAGGACCGCCCGCTGCCTGCGAACGAGAAAGGGCGCCTCGCCTTCGATCTGGAGCGCAGTCCGCTCGCCTGGTTTTCGGGCTATACCGGCATCTCGGCCCAGGAAGCGGGCAAGATCAGTGCGGACGGTCGCTGGTACATTACCGGCGATGTCGCCTATCGCGACGAGGACGGCGACTTCTTCTTCGCTTCACGCGACGACGACGTCATCATCATGGCCGGCTATCGCATCGGACCTTTCGACATCGAATCCGTACTCGTCGATCATCCCGCCGTTGCCGAAGCGGCCGTGGTCGCCCGGTCGGACCGGTCGAAAGGCGAGATCGCCGCCGCCTACGTGGTCCTGAACAAGGACCGCGCTCCCTCGAACGATCTTGCCGCCGAACTGCAGGCCTGGGTCAAGACGCGCTACTCGGCGCATGCCTATCCGCGGGTGGTGGAGTTCGTGGAGGCGCTGCCGCGCACGCCTGCGGGCAAGATCCAGCGCTTTCGGTTGAGACAGCTGCAATCGGCCTGACGCGCCCCATTCGACATGGGCATTGCAAAAAAGGGAGCTGCGGATTCAACTCGCAGCTCCCTTTTTCGTATCGGTCGGCGCTCGCCGCCGGGACCCTCAGGCTATGTGACCGATCACGGTCCCGCCCGCGACTTCGGCCTCCTCGCTGACGGTGATGCGCAGGCTGCCCCCGGCCGGGGCGGTCATTTCGTAGCTGGTCTTGCCGACCATCACTTCCGCGACCACGCTGCCCTCGGCAACAGCATCGCCTTCGCCATAGAGCCACGATGACAGAACGGCATCTTCGCCGTCCTCCCACAGGCCTTCGGGGACAACAATCGGCATCATAGGGCAGGCTCCAGCATGGCTTGGGCGGCTTCGAGTACCTTGCCGGCACTCGGCAGAACGTGATGTTCCATCGCCGGGGAAAATGGGACAGGGACGTCCGGATGGGTGATACGGCGCGGCGTCGCCTTCAGCGAAATGGCGCCGTCCTCGCATACGCTGGCGATGACTTCGGCGCCCACGCCGTAACTCAGGTAATCGTCGTCGACGACAAGCAATCGCCCGGTGCGGCCGACCGACCGGCGCACCGTCGCCCGGTCCAGCGGGGCGATCGAAACGAGATCGACCACCTCCGCCTCGATCCCCGACTTTGCGAGCGTTTCGGCTGCGTCCAGCGCATGGTGGACGCCGAGCCCCAGACTCACGATCGTGAGATCGCGGCCTTCGCGTACGATCTGCGCCCGATCCAGCGGCACGGTATAGTCGCCATCCGGAACATGGGTGATCGAGCGTTTGACGGTGCCTAGCCATCCCATGCCCTGCAGTGCCTTGTGGAACATGAAGATCACCGGGTTGGGATCGCGGATAGCCGCAAGCATCAGCCCCTTCGCATCGTGCGCATTGGAGGGCATGACCACCTTCATGCCGGGCAGGTGACCGAACGTCGCATAAAGGCACTGGCTATGTTGCCCGGCATCGCCGTATCCACCGCCGACTGAGGTCATCAGCACCATCGGACAGGTGACCTGACCGCCGGAGAAATAGCTCTGCTTGGCGGCGAGATTGTAGATCGCGTCCATGCATACACCGAAGAAGTCCACGAACATGAGTTCGACGACCGGCCTGAATCCCGCTCCGGCCAGCCCAACGGTGACGCCGATGAACCCGGTTTCCGAAATAGGCGTGTCGCGCACGCGCTCGGGACCGAATTTCTCGAGCAGGCCGGTGGTGGTTCCGAAGACCCCGCCCAGCTTGGCGATGTCTTCTCCCATGACCATCACGGTGGGGTCGGCAGCCATTTCCTGGCCGATGGCCTCGGACATTGCGCGGGCAATAGTAAGCTTGCGCGTGGGGGCTTCAGGCGAAGACATGGTCGTAGACCTCCGATGGATCGGGCAGGGCAGCTGCGCGAGCGGCCGTGAACGCGGCATCGACCAGCCGCTGCGATTCCGCCTCGGCGGCATCGAGATCGGCGGCGTCGAACCCTTCGGCCAGCAGGCGTTCGCGGTAACGGGGGATGGGATCCAGGGTCTTCAGCCGATCGACTTCACCGGCGGGCCGATAGCCCTCGGCATCGCCCATGAAGTGGCCTTCGAGGCGGCAGGTCTCGATTTCGATCAGGCTCGGGCCTTCGCCCCGGCGCGCACGCGCGATGGCTTCACCCGCCACCGCATGAACGGCGTCGGGATCGTTGCCGGCGACGAAATGACCCGGCATCGCGTAGGCTGCAGCCCTGTCGGCATTGCGGGCCACGGCGGTGCAATCCTTCTTGGCGACCGAAATGCCGTAGGCGTTGTCCTCGATCACGAAGACCACGGGAGCATTCCAGACGGCGGCAAGGTTCAGCGCTTCGTGAAAGGCGCCCTGATTGGCGGCACCATCGCCCAGGTAGGCGATCGCCACGCTGTCCTCGCCGCGCATCTTCGCTGCCAGCGCCGCACCGACGGCGGGGCCCAGCCCCTGCGCAATGATGCCCGAACAGGCGAAGTTCACCTTGGCGTCGAACAGGTGCATGTGGCCGCCGCGGCCACCGGACAGGCCCGTGGCCTTGCCGAAGATTTCCGCGGCCATGGCATCGAGGTCGACCCCCTTGGCGATCGCGACATGGTGCGGCCGGTGCGTGGCGGTGACCGTGTCGTCCGCCCGCAAGTGGGCGCAGACCCCCACCGCGCAGGGCTCCTGGCCATCGGAAAGGTGCATCTCCCCGGGCAGCGGTCCCTTAGCCATGTTGAAGACCGGGGTCTTGCCCTCAAAGTAAGCCGGCTTGATGCAGGCTTCGAAATGGCGGCTCTTGACCATTGTGGCATACATCCACAACCGGTCGTTCTGGTTGCTCTTGGCGTTCATTGGGCGACGTATCCTCCGTCGATGACTAGTTCGATCCCCGTTACAAAGCGCGCCTCGTCGCTGGCGAGGTAGACGGCGCCGAGAGCAATATCCTCCGGCATGCCGAGGGTTTTGATCGGGCACATCGCGCTCACCGCCCCCCATGGGTCGTCGCGAGGAAGCAGGCCGGTTTCCAGCCATTCGTCGACGACTTCTTCGAGCATGGGCGTGCGGATGAAGCCGGGATGGATGGAATTGCAGCGGATCGAATGCCCGGCAGCGGGCCAGTCGATCGCAAGGCTCTTGCTGAGATGCCGAACCGCGCCTTTCGACGTGTTGTAGGCAAGCTGGTTGGGATAGGCGACCAGCCCGGCGATGGACGAGATGTTCACCACGCTGGACGATCCGCCCCGTGCCTGCGCTGCCGAGGCTAGCGCCCCGGTCAGGATCCGGCAGCCGAGAAAGATGCCGTCGACATTGATCGCCATGAGCGAGCGCCATTCGTCCAGACTGTATTCGGCCGTCGGCTTGACGCATTCGATGCCGGCATTGTTGACCAGGATGTCGAGCTTGCCGGAATGCTGGCGCGAAAGCAGATCGGCGAGCGCCTGCCAGTCCTCTTCGCGGGCGACATCCACGCGGCGGGCGGTTCCACCGCATTCGCGGGCAACGCTATTCGCCCCTTCCTCGTCGATGTCGACAGCGATGACATGCGCGCCTTCCCGGGCCATGGCGCGGGCGATTTGCGCACCGATCCCCCGTCCCGCACCGGTCACGACGGCCATCTTGTCCGCCAATCTTCCCGCCATGCTGCCTCCCGGTCTTCCTGTTTTGCCAAAGCGTGACGCGAAACCTAGCCAGCCGCCGGGCGATTGCTTGTGCCAGACTGACGGCTCGCTTGGCTTTTCGTGGTCCGAATTTCTGTAAGCGTTCGGGCGCTAGACAAGCTCGAGAGCAAGAGCGGTGGCCTCGCCGCCGCCGATGCACAGCGATGCCACGCCGCGCCGCAACCCGCGTGCCTGCAAGGCAGCAATGAGCGTTACCACGATCCGCGTCCCGCTCGCTCCGATCGGATGGCCGAGGGCCGTCGCGCCGCCGTTCACGTTGAGGCGATTGTCGGGAATGCCGAGTGCGCGAGCCGCAATCATGGCCACGACGGCAAATGCCTCGTTCACTTCGAACAGGTCCACGTCCGCAACGCTCCAGCCGGTCTTGCGCAGCAGCTTCTCGATCGCCGGGACCGGCGCAGTCGGAAAATCTGCGGGTGCATGGGCATGGGCCGAGGTGGCAAGAATACGCGCCGCCACCGGCAGGCCCAAACGCAGCGCCACGCTCTGCCGCGTCAGGACCAGTGCGGCGGCGCCGTCGGATATCGAGGATGCATTGGCGGCAGTGACGGTCCCATCCGGCGTAAACGCCGGCTTCATCCCGGGAATGCGATCCGGCCGCGCCTTGCCGGGTTGCTCGTCGGTTTCGACCAGCACGTCCCCGCCGCGAGTGCGCACCGGAACGGGCACGATCTCGCCAGCGAAGGCGCCGCTGTCGATGGCTGCCAGCGCCCGGTCCAGCGAGCGCAGCGCATAGGCGTCCTGCGCCTCGCGGGCAAACCCGAGGTTCCGCGCTGCCGCGTCGGCGAATACCCCCATGACCTTGCCGGGCTCGTAGGCGTCCTCGAGCCCGTCGTGCAGCATGGTATCGACCAGGCCGTCGTGGCCGAGCCGCTTGCCGCTGCGGTGCCCGAGCAGGGCGAACGGCGCATTGCTCATGCTCTCCATCCCGCCGGCGACGGCGACGTTGATGCAACCGGCCGCCAGCGCCTCGAACGCCATGATGGCGGCCTGCATGCCCGACCCGCACATCTTGTTGACCGTCGTCGCTTCGACCGAGTTTGGCAGACCGGCTCCCAGTGCCGCCTGCCTGGCCGGCGCCTGGCGCAGGCCCGTGGGCAGCACGCACCCCATGTAGATGCGCTCGATCTGCTGCGGGGGGACGCCCGAGCGCTCGACTGCAGCGCCCACCGCTGCCGCACCCAGGCCGGTCGCCGGCACGGCGGACAAGTCGCCCATGAAGCCGCCCATGGGCGTACGCGCATATCCGGCGACGACTACGGGGTCATCGATCATCGGCAGGTTTCTCCGGTTCGACGCGGCCTCAGAACGAAGCGGACATGGTCACGCCATAGCTCCGCCGGGCGCCGTAGAACTGCGGCGAGAACCCGATGCTGGTGAGATCGGTGGCGTTTTGCAGGTAGGTCGCATCGGTGAGGTTGCGGCCCCAGAGCGCCACTTCGAACGTGCCTCCCGGCGGCTTGATCGAAAGGCGGGCATCGAGCGTGCTGTAGCCCTCGTCCCCGATCAGCTTGATCTTGGTGGAATCGAAGTAGCGCCGCCCGACGAAGCTGTAGTCCACCCTTGCGGACGCTCCCCAGCCGCTGTCGAGTTCGAGATCATATGTCGCTGCAATATTGCCGCTCCAGTCCGGTGCGCCGGGAAGCGGATTTCCGGAAAAGTCCAGTGACTCGCCGGTCACCGGATCGATGGCGGCGTTGGGATAATCGGCAAAGCGGGCGTGCAGCCAGCCGATGCCGCCATCGATCCGGAAGTTGTGCGTCGGCCGCAGAGTGAAGTCGGTCTCGACACCATAGATGTGCGCGCTTGCCGCGTTCTGGATGGTGAGCGAGGGAATGCCGTTGGTGGTCGGACGCACGGCGAAGACCTGCATGTCTCCGTAATCGTTGTAGAACCCGGCAACATTGAAGCGCAAGGCGCCACCCAGCAGAGTCGACTTGACGCCGGCCTCGTAAGCCGTGTTCGTCTCCGGTGAAAAGGGCTCGGCCTCTGCCGGCGAGGAAAGCGGCGTCAGGTACACCCCGCCCTGCTTGAAGCTGTGATTTATGGACGCATAGGCCATCACGTCGGGCGTCACGTCGTACTCAACCGCGGCGCGGTAGGACCAGCGCCCGAAGCCCTGCTTCACCCGCCGATAGGGAACGATCGGAATCGGATCGGCGTTCGGCACATCGGGATTGAACAGGCCGTAGACCAGCGACGTTGCGACTTCGCTGTCGAGCTTGTCCTTGGTGTAGCGAAGTCCGCCGGTGATCCGGAAGTCCGGCGTCAGCGAATAGGTCGCCTGGGCATAGCCGGCATAGCTGCGCGTGGTGCGGCCCGCCTCGATCGCAAGCGGAAGATCGGCGCCTAGCGGTTCGAGCTCTCCCAGCAGATCGACCTTCACGGGGTAGTGCAGCTTGTCCCACGAATAGAACAGGCCCGCGATCCATTGCAGCGGACCAGTCTCGCCCGACAGGTTGAATTCCTGCGAGAACGACCGCGTACGGTTGAGGAAATAGACCTCGTCCAGCGATTGCGGCGAACCGTCGACGTCGGCGGGGACATAGCCCTTGGACTTGTCGTAGCCGGTCACCGACTTCAGCGCGACGGCGCCAAGCTGATACTCGATGATATTGGTGATCCCGAGGTCCCACTGATCGGTGCGGGTGCTGATGTTGTAGTTCACGATGCGCGGATCATCGGGATAGGGATCGGCATAGCCCAGGGCATTGACGCCACCGGGAAACGTCCCGATTGGCTTGCCCACGGGATAGTCGCTCTTGTTACGTCCGGCATAGCCGATCGTCGTGATCTTCAGGTCCGCATTCGGCTCGATCACGGAGACTATGCGGGCGGCCTGCATGTCCACGACATGCCCGCGGGAATTGTTGTAGATATTGATCCGGTCGCCGTCGGTCCGCCGCTTGCTTCCCGAAATGCGCAGGCGAAAGGCATCACTGACCGGGATGGTCATGGCCGCCTCGAACGCGCGTTCGCCGAAGCGCCCGACGGTGGCAGAGGCATAGCCTTCGAAATAGTACCCCGGCCGCCGCGAGACGTAGGACACCGCCCCGCCTGTCGTGTTCTTGCCGAAGAGCGTTCCCTGCGGCCCTTTGAGAACCTCGATCCGCTGGAGATCGAAGATCGGGTAGACCTGCGAGGCGGCAGCCACCAGGGCAAACTCGTCGCGATAGACCGCAATCGGCGAAACCGAGCTGGAATTAAAGTCGTTGAGGCCGATGCCGCGGATGAAGATATTGGGTGTGTTGCCGAAGATGCGCACCTGCGTGTTTGGAGCGAGGCGGGCGAAGGATAGCGTATCGGTCAGGTTCGCTTCCTTGATGGTCTCATCGGAAAGCGCCGTGATCGAGATCGGCACGTCCTGCAGGCTCTGCTCGCGCCGCTGCGCGGTAACCACGATAGCGCCGTTCGGGATCGCATCGGCGGTCTCCAGATCACGTTCTTTTTTCTCGGTGGTCTGCGCATTAGCGCTCGGGGCTACCGTCATGAGCGCTATGGCAGCCGATAGGGAGCCTAGGTGCACAGCAGAAGGCGTTCTCATGTCGTCTCTCCCATCAATTCCATGCCCGTCGTTTTGCGGACCAGCCGGTTGTCTGGGATTTGCACTATGAGGATGTCCTCGCGTGAACATGTATGGAAGTGACGAAAAGCCATGTTCAACGCGAACGGCGATAGCAGGAAGATGCAGCCAAAACGACAACGAGTGCCCGAAGAGGGCGCACCAACCGATGCAATGAAGACCTGGCGCATTGCTACGCATCTCGTACCAGTCCTTCGTCCGTACCGGCACGAAACCATCTTCTTACGCTAGTCTATTGCCAGATTTGCTCTGTGGTTGCTTCAATAGGTATGGTCTGAGCCCCTAGATTTCTTCCAGCGGTGAGTAGAGTCCGGCCTTCAAGAAGGAGACGGACGAGACGAAGCGAAGCAGGTTCAGCGAGGGGCAGATCATCGCTGTACTGAAGGAGCATGAAGCGGGGATGCCGACGGCGGATGTATGCCGCCGTCACGGGATCAGTTCTGCGACGTTTTACAAGTGGAAGTCGAAGTAAGGCGGGCTGGAAGTGTCCGATGCCCGTCGGTTGCGCCAGTTGGAGCAGGAGAACGAGAGGCTGAAGAAGCTGCTGGCGGACTCGATGTTTGACAACGCCATGCTGAAGGAGATCAGCGCAAAAAAGTTCTGACGCCCGGTGCCAGGCGACATGCGGTGGCTCATCTCCAGACGATCTTCGAGGTGAGCCAGCGCCGTGCCTGCGCGGTGCTGGGCGTTGATCGGACCATGGTGCGCTATGTCAGTCGTCGGCTCGGCGATGGGAAGGCGCGCGAGCGCATCCGTGAGCTGGCTAGCCAGCGACGCCGGTTCGGCTAGCGGCGATTGCACTGGCTGTTGTGCCGGTAAGGATGGGTGATGAACCACAAGAAGTTCCGACGGCTCTATCGCGAGGAGCGGCTGCAAGTGCGCCGCCGCGGCGGTCGCAAGCCGGCGCTGGGCACGCGGGCTCCTATGACGATCCCGCAGGGGCCGAACCAGCGTTGGAGCCTTGACTCCGTATCCGATGCCTTCGCCTGTAGCCGCAGGTTCCGGATCTTTGCCGTGCTCGATGACTACAGCAGGGAGTGCGTGCGCCTGATCGCCGATACATCGATCTTCGGCGCAAGGGTCGAGCGTGAGCTTGATGCAGCGGTGTTCGAGAGGATGGCGCGGCCACACACGATTGTCAGCGACAACGGGAGCGAACTGGCCAGCATGGCGATCCTGCGCTGGTCGAAAGACCGCAACGTCGAGTGGCACTATATCGCGCCGGGCAAGCCCTATCAGAACGGGTTCATCGAGAGCTTCAATGCACGGCTACGGGACGAATGCCTCAACGAGACGATCTTCACCAGCCTTGCCCATGCCCGCGAAGAGTTGGAAGCCTGGCGCCACGACTACAACCACTTCCGGCCCCACTCGAGCCTCGGGAACAGAACCCCGGCCGAGATAGGAGCTGGGCCAAACGGCAAACCCCGTATTGGGGGCATGCCCCCAATACGGGGTTTGCCATCACGCCCAGCGATGGGCATCAAAACGGCCCAAGGCTCTACTCGTAGTTGGTAGAAACTTTGGGCTCAGACCACAGAGGCCAGCCTGAAATTGAGCAGTTTGCGCTTTGCGTGCATCGATCGAGGGTGCTTAGGAGTAGTCAGTTGATTGATACGTGAAAGCTGAGTTGCATCTCTTCAGCAAGGCATTCGAGGATTCCCGGGACAAGCCGATCGTGGAACTCGATATGCATGTGCTTTTCGTAGGCAGCCTCATCACGAAACGTAGCTATGACATGAAACAGATCGGGATCGTTGTCTGACTGGAGCAGTTCGTAGACGAGAGCGTCTGGCTCATGCTGGAAGACAAGCCCCTTCAATTCGGTTTGCAGAGTGATCATATCGGCGCGCTTTTCCGGTTTGGTGCGCAGACGGGCAATGAAGCTCTTGTGTGCCATAGGATCAGCCTTTCGGGTGGGGTTCGAGGTCGAAAAGCAGTTCGCGCTCGTAGCCGCCGTC
Source organism: uncultured Novosphingobium sp. (assembly GCA_965140495.1). GTDB lineage: Bacteria > Pseudomonadota > Alphaproteobacteria > Sphingomonadales > Sphingomonadaceae > Novosphingobium. The sequence goes on from OZ223239.1 coordinate 1,112,870, forward strand.
CATGCAGGCGACCATGCGTTCGATAAGCGGCTTGTTGTGAGGATACTCCATGTGCGCTTCGTCAGCAGCGGCATCGACGAAACTTTCGTAGACGGCGAACATGCCCGGGTCTGCAAGCCGGTAGAACTGGTAACTTAGCGTTCCTGGCTCTTTTGCGGAGAGAGCCTTCATTTCATGTGCTAGGGCGATGAACTCGTCTTGCCGGTCATCGTGAATGCGAAAGCGGGACAGAAAGCTGAACGGCATGAAGTCTCTCCTCAGGCGCAATCGCGCGATTTTTGATAGTTGATCCAGGACGGAAGGTTTTCGGGAAAGTCCGCCGGTTTCGCTGTCTCGTAGGCTCGATTGCGGTCATTCGAGAGCAGGATGTCGGGATAGTCGGACAAGGGAACATAATAGAGGAAAGCGAGTTCGCGTTGGGCGAACTTCCAGCCGGTCGGCGTGCTGCGATAGTGGTCGGAATACCGCAGGGCTGCGAGCATCATTTTGCCGTTGCGGATGATTTCGGCATGGCCCGATACCCGTCCTGTTGCATCTGTCAGTTCATTGCCGCCAAAGTCGATCTGTACATCGTGCATGAAATGATGTCCGGGTCCGAGGACGTCGAAACGCCCATGGAACTGGTCGATAATAGCTTCGATACCTTTGGCGTACATGACGCCGTCGGTCGATTTGAGTACGGCGTCGTCAGTAAACAGGTCCCGAATATCGGCAATCCGGCGATCGTCGATATCGAAGCTATAGTGCGCAACCAACTGTCGGATCTGCGATTCGGCTTCCAGCCGCGCAATGCGCGCTTCCAATGCGGTCATCCGTCTCTCCCGTGCTCTGAGGCCAGTTGAAGCGAGCATAGGTAGGTGTCAGATAAAAACAATCGTGAATGTATTAAATGTGACGCTGCCGTGGCACATGGCGGAAGGTCAAGACTTCCTTACCGTAGGGATGGCGTTCGCCTGAGTGCAGATTAAAAAACAAACATGATTGATTGCTATGTGTGCGAATCATGCTATCACTCCGGCAACTCGCAACGATGGCGAGGGCACAAGGAGAGAGCGAATGCTGAGGAAAAGCCTCTATGGCTCGACGTGCGCGCTGGCCCTGATCACGGGCGCTACGGCCAGCTCCGCATGGGCACAAGACACGGCGAATGACACTCCGGCGGCGAATGACACTCCGGCGGCGAATGACACTCCGGCGGCGAATGACACTCCGGCGGCGAATGACACTCCGGCGGCGAATGACACTCCGGCGGCGGATGACGCACAGGTCGGGGACAGTACTGCCACTTCCGGCGGACTGGGCGAGATCGTCGTTACGGCGACCCGACGGGCAACCAACCTTCAATCAACTCCTGTTTCAGTTTCGGCTGTTGACAGCACTCTAATCGAGCAGGCTGCCCCGCGCGACCTGGGCGATGTCGCTGCATTCGTCCCGAACTTTTCCGCCGCTACGATCGCGAATTTCAATGCTGCCAGTTTTGCCATGCGTGGCGTCGGCCAGACATCGATTATCGTCTACTTTGAGCCTCCGGTCGCCGTTTTGGTCGATGACTTCGTTGTGCCCTCCGTACAAACTCAACTTCTGGATACATTTGACGTCGCACAGGTTGAAGTTCTTCGGGGTCCGCAAGGCACGTTGTTCGGAAAGAATACGACCGGTGGCGTGGTTACCGTTACGACCAAGAAACCGATCCTCAATTATGTCGGCGTCGAAGGCCGCGGCGAAATTGGAGACTTCGGGGAAAAGAAGATCCAGGCCGCGATGAACGTGCCGATCGGTGATATAGCAGCGTTTCGTCTGGTCGGTGGCTATGAATATTCAGACGGGTACTACAAGAACGGCGCGTGCTATGGGCCGGTTGCCGGCTTTGTTCCCAGTAAGTTCGACGGCTCGACGGGATGTCTGGACGGCTCCACGCTTGGCGGCAAAAATGTTTGGCAGGCACGTGCCAAGTTGCTGGTCGAGCCCAATCCCGATTTCCGCGCGCTCTTTCAATATGAGTGGATCCGGGACCGTTCAGAGGTGGTGCCTTCGGTCAACGAGAACTACCTCTACCAAGGCAGCAATTCCTTCCTCACCGACCTGCTCGGTTTGACCAATCCTTCGGCGGAAGGAACCGATCCGCTTGATCGGGCGGCTTATACAGGGCGCAACGACGCCTTGTTGTACATGGATAAGGGGCAGCGCATTTCGGTCGATGGGCTCTATGCCAACATCGAATACACCACGGGGTTTGGTACCTTCACTTCGGTTTCAGGTTATCGCTACCAGCGTTCGCGCATTCCCAATTCGTATGCTGGGGCGACAGCGATGGGCAGCGACGGTCAACTGCTCTCGTTCTTCGATGCAACTCGCGACGATGACCGCAAAACCTGGCAGCAGGAACTGCGCTTCGCGTCCGACTTCTCCGGGCCGTTCAATTTTGTCGCTGGCGGTTTTTATCAGCGCGACAAGATCGACTTCTGCGTGGCACAGGTCCTCGGCTTCCTGGATCTGACGTCGGGGGCACTGCCTTTCGGCGAATGGAACAACACCCCTTATCTGTTGTGCAATGCCCAGAATGCGAAGTCGCGCGCGTTGTTTCTCGAAGGCACGTTCAAGCCGACCGACAAACTGACGATCACCGCTGGCGGACGCTATACGTGGGACGACAAGACTTGGTACGGACGCCAGCAGACGTTCATTCCGGCGCTGGGAGGGGGCTTCGATCCCACGATCACGATCGATCATGCGCTCGATGCCAGCGTCTATAATTATCCCGCCGGCGTGGTGCAGGTTTCGGATAAATGGCGTGAGCCGACTTACCGTGCCAGTATTAGCTATCAGGCGACTGACGACCTATATGTCTACGGGACCTATTCTCATGGCTACAAGGGAGGCGGTTTCAATGACCAGATCGGTGGCTTCGCTGCATTCGGGGACGACCTCAATGCCTTCCGCCAAGCGGCACGTGCAACCGACCCGGAGAAGGCAGACAGCTACGAGGTCGGCTTCAAGTCGCAATTCCTGAACAATCGTCTACGCTTCAATGCGACGGCCTTTTACGTAAAGTACAAGGACCTGCAAAAGCAGCTCAACGTGCCCATCCAGGTTAACGGGCAGCCGAATCAAGTTACCGTTTTCGTGAATGCCGCGAGCGCGACGGTGAAGGGCCTGGAGATCGAAACGCAAGCCAATCCTATCGAAGGGCTGACGCTGCGCGGTGTCCTTGGCTATCAGGACGGCAAGTATAACTCGTACACGGCCGACAATGCCGGATACGATTTGTCTACCGCGCCGCTCGATCGTGCGCCCAAGTGGCAGTGGACCATCGACGGTACTTATTCACTGCCGTTGGGAGACAACTACAAGCTCACGCTTAACGGTAACGTCGCCTATACGGGCCGCAACCTGAACACTCAGGCGATCGATGATCCGTTGGGCAATACCTTCCTCAATGCTCGGACACTCGTGAACGCGTCGATCACGCTCGCTGAGGTCGATAGCAAGTATTACATCCGGGCGATCGGCAAGAACCTTACGAACGAGCGCTATCGTGTCGGCGTGCAGAACGTCGCCGGCCTGTGGCTGAACTCGCAATATGGTCCGCCGCGCTACTTCGGGCTCGAACTGGGCTTCAAGCTTGGCGATTACCGCTGACGGACCTGGGCTCCGGCTGGCGATGTCCAGCCGGAGCCTTTTTGGCGACGGAAGGAAAAGCCGTGCCCCCTTCGATGCACGCGGTTTTTCGGTGAGGATTGAAGTGATCAGGATCGCAAGGCAATCGCGGGGCCTGTGGCTTTTTGCAGCCACGGCTACCGTTTCGCTCTCCGCATGCAACGTGCTGGGAAAAGGCGGTGCGCAAGAGGTGTCCGGTCAGCAGCAGTGGCAAGCCCAACTACAGGACGGGAGCGACGGCAAGGACTGGCCGGCCTTCGGGCGGACGTATGGCGAGCAGCATTTCAGTCCGCTCGACCAGATCAACAGCGATACCGTCGGCAAGCTCGGATTGGCATGGTCGGTAGACCTTCCGCCCGGCAATCCCGCGACGGGGCCGATCGAGGTGGGCGGTACGGTCTATCTTGCCAGCGGATATAGCGTGGTGCGGGCCATCGACGTCGCGACCGGCAAGGTTAAGTGGACCTACGATCCGCATGCTCCTGAAGTTTCAGGAATAAAGTTGCGCCAAGGCTGGGGTAGCCGCGGTATCGCCTACTGGAATCACAAGGTCATCACCGCCACGCAGGATGGCCGCCTGATCGCCATCGACGAAAAGACCGGCAAGCCGGTGTGGACGGCCGAGACTTTCGGCAAGGACGATCCGCTGTTCATATCCGGACCTCCACGCGTGTTCGACGGTAAGGTGATCATCGGCAACGGGGGATCGGATGAAAGCCCGGTGCGCGGTTTCGTGACCGCCTGGGATGCCGATACCGGCAAGTTCCTCTGGAAATTCTACACCGTGCCGGGCAATCCGGCTGATGGCTACAAGAGCGATGCCATGAAGATGGCGGCGAAGACCTGGCACGGCGACTGGTGGAAGTACGGCGGGGGCGGCAGCGTCTGGAACGCCATCACCTACGACAAGGCAAACGACCAGATCCTCATCGGGACTGGCAACGGGGCGCCGTGGAACCACAAGATTCGCAGCATGGGCAAGGGCGACAACCTGTTCGTCTGCTCGATCGTGGCGCTCGATGCCAAAACCGGCAAGTACAAGTGGCACTATCAGATCAACCCTGGCGAAAGCTGGGACTTCAACGCTGCGATGGACATGGAACTGGCCGATCTCACGATCGACGGAAAGCCGCGGCAGGTGGTGATGACCGCGCCAAAAAACGGCTTTTTCTATGTCATCGACCGCAAGGACGGGAAACTGATTTCGGCTGAGCCGTTCGTCGACGTGACTTGGGCCAGCAAGATCGATCTCGAGACGGGGCGTCCGGTCGAAGCGCCGAATGTCCGTTACGAGGATGGTCCCGTGACGTTCCGGCCTACGCCGCTCGGCGCGCATAGCTGGATGCCCATGGCATACAGCCCGGAAACCAAGCTGGCCTATATTCCCGCTATCGACCTGCAGGTCACCTACGACGATACCGGGATTACTCGGGATACCTTCAAGTGGGCCGGCGGAATGGGGCTTTCGACCGGGGTGGGTTACAGCATCAGCGACGGCGGTACGAAGACGACCGGCTGGTTGATCGCATGGGATCCCGTCGCCCAGAAGGCGCGCTGGAAAGTCCCGATGGATGTTCATCTCAGCGGCGGTGTCATGGCCACCGGCGGCGATCTGGTCTTCCAGGGCCAGCCGAGCGGCGACTTTTCGGCCTATGACGCTGCTAGCGGCAAGCGCCTGTGGAATTTCCATGCAAAGGCCGGCGTCGTGGCGCCGCCGATCACCTACAGCGTGGGCGGCAAGCAGTACGTGACCGTGGTCGCCGGCATCGGCACGAGTGCGGGCCTGTTCGGTCCCATGTTCGCCAAGTACGGCATCGACTATCGCACCCAGGCGCGTCGGGTTCTCACATTCGCACTCGGGGGCGACAAGACCTTGCCGCCGCGCACGCCTTACAAACCGGTTGCCTTCGACGATCCCGACTATCGCGAAAATGCGAAGCTGGCGCAAAAGGGTGAGACGATTTTCAACACGCGCTGTGCAGTGTGCCACGGGACCGGGGCGATCGCCGGAGGGACCGCACCCGATCTGCGAACTTCGCCCATTCCGCCTAGCCCCGATGCCTTCGCGTCTGTCGTGCACGACGGTGCTCTGGTGTCGAACGGCATGCCGAAGTTCGGGGAGCTGTCGCAGCAGGATCTCGATGCCCTGAGGCAGTACATCCGGTCGCGGGCCGACCTCTTGCGCAAGGGCGTAAACGCCCATTCCGCCGGCTCCGAAATGAAGCCCGGGGGCTGACCGGTACGCCGGATGCCCCCGGTGCGACGACCTATTCCGGAAGCGCGCGGCGGATGTTGGTGCCGTCCCACGCTTCAGCCGTTTCGCGGATCATGGCGAAGGCCTCCAGCATCGGCGGGAACGGATCGACGATCTCCATGATCGGGCTCAGGCCCGGCGTTGCGGTGTCGAGATAGGCGAAGCGCGAAAACGGCAGCAGCCCTTCGGCCAGAACCGTGACGCCGCGCCTGCGTGCATCGGCCAGGCAGGCGTCGAAGTTGTCGACGAACGTGCCCAGGTGATGGACGCCGGTCTGGCCGGATTCGAGGAAGTCGCGGTAGGTCGAAGGGGCGCTGCCCGGCTCGATCAGTTCGATCATCATGTCGCCGCTGAAGCTGACAGCGACCGCGGAAAAGATGTCCTCGTCGAGCGGAACCGACCGTCCGTTCACGGCCAGTTCCTCGAAGGGCAAGGGCACCGGAAAATCGAAGAACGGCCCCACCCCCATGTTCGTTGCCCAGTGCGTCACGGCCTTGTCGATGTCGGGCACGACGTAGGCGATCTGAAAGATGTTTCCATAGGTTCGGCTCATTCGGTCTCTCCCGTCTTGCCGTCTGTTCCCGTTACCGAGAAAGCGGCTTGCAAAACAATCATGACTGTTTTTTAATGAAGGTCCAGCCCAAAGGAGTCGATCTACAGAATATCGGCCTTTGCAGGATCACCGGCGCCCGATTGCCGGCACAAATCCCAAACGGAGAGGGATGCAAGATGAAGCTCGATTTCGACACCTGGAATATCCATGTCGGCACACCCCATCCTTTCAACGACCGTGCGCCGACCATCGACAACGGCACGGACCGGCCTGACCCGCGTCGCTATTACGACGCGGATTTCATGCGCGAGGAGTGGGAAAAGGTCTTCTGCAAAAGCTGGCTGCTCGCCGGTACTGCCTCGGACATCCCCGAGCCGGGCGACTTCTTCAAGTTCGATATCGGCCCCGAAAGCTTCATCGTCGTGCGCGGCGATGACGGCCAGGTGCGCGCCCACTACAACGTGTGCCCGCACCGCGGCAGCCAGCTTGTCGCTGCCGATTTCGGCTCGCTGGACCGCTTTACCTGTCCGTTCCACAGCTGGAAGTTCGATCTTGAAGGCAAGAACATCGCGGTCACCGACGAAGAAACCTTTCAGCCCGAGGTCCTCTGCCACGGCCATGACCTGAGTTCGGTGCGCTGTGAAGTGGCGGTCGGGCTCGTATTCATTTCGATGGATCCGGATATCGGGCCGCTCAAGGAATGGCTGGCGCCCATCCTGCCGCAACTCGAACTCTACGACATCGACAAGATGTACGTGGTCCAGCACCGCCGCTCGGACTGGGGCGCGAACTGGAAGGGCGGGGTTGACGCTTTCGCCGAGATCTATCACCTTCACGCCGTTCACCCCCAGACCCAGTGCCTCATGGATGATCGCACCCAGATCGACCTTTGGCCCGGCGGTCTGTCTAGGCAGTTCGTGCCTTTCGCGCAGCCGGCCTCGCGCTATCCCGATCAGGAGACTGTGAACCCGGGTATCCAGTCGATGCTCGCCGACGCCGGAATCGATCCCGAAACGTATACCGGGACTGCCACCGAGGCGCGCGCAGCGGTGCAAAATGCCAAGCGCAAGCGCTCGGAGCAGTTGGGGCTGGGGTATGAACGGTTCAGCGACAGTCAGCTCAGCGATTCCGTAGTCTATTCGCTGTTTCCCAACGTCCAGATCGGCTGCCATCCGGAGGCCGTGTTCCTGCACCGCTTCCTGCCGCACGAAAGCGATCCCGACCAGTTCACCTATGACACCTGCATTCTCTACCGGCATGTCGATGCGCCGGGCTACAGCGCGCCTGCGTGGATGGGGCTCGGCGAGGAGACCGATCTCAGCGGTGAAACCCGTCCCGAGATCGTGCACACCGGACTGGGTGAGCCGCCAGGGCTCGGAGAAGTTCTCGACCAGGATTCGGACCTGCTGCCGATCGTCCAGAAAGGCGCGCGCTCGCGCGGGTTCAAGGGCCCCCTGTGGAGCGAACAGGAAGGTCGCCTGCGGCACTTCCATGCGGAACTTGATCGCCGGATGAACGCGGGCAAGGGCGCATGAATTACGATCCGCGCAGCTGGGCGGTCCACAAGGGATCCCGGCACCCGTTCGATCAGGCGGCTGCCCCCATCGATAACGGAACGCAGCGTCCTGATCCCGTTCGCTATACGTCGAAGGCGTTTTTCGAGCAGGAGTGGGAAAAGGTCTTCACAAAGACCTGGCTGCTTGCCGCACCCTCGAGCGATCTTCAGGAGCCGGGCGACTGGGTCAAATTCGACATCGGCCCCGAAAGCTTCATCGTCGTGCGCGGCGAGGACGGAAAGGTCCGCGCCCACTACAACGTCTGTCCGCATCGCGGCAGCCAGCTCGTATCGGGTGAGATGGGCAGTCAGGACAGCTTCACCTGCCCATTCCATTCGTGGCGTTTCGGCCTCGACGGAAGCAACCAGAAGGTCACGGACAGCGAGACGTTTCGGCCTGAAGTGCTCTGTCACGGGACCGACCTGACATCGGTGCGCGCCGAAGAGACGGTGGGTCTGGTGTTCATCTCCATGTCGGATGACGTGCCGCCGCTCTCGGAATATCTGGCGCCGGTCCTGCCCATGCTGGAGACCTACGGCATCGACCGGATGCACGTCGTCCAGCACCGGCGGTCGGACTGGGCAGCCAACTGGAAAGGCGGCATCGACGCGTTCTACGAAAGCTACCACCTTCACGCGATCCACCCGCAGACCATGGGCGTGATCGACGACCGGACGCACATCGATCTTCTTCCGGGTGGCCTGAGCCGCCAGTTCGTACCCATGGCGCAGCCCAATTCGCACTTTCCGGACCAGGAAGGGATCAACGAGGGGATCGCCATGCTCCTGGCGGATGCGGGTATCGACCCGGAGAGCTTCGATGGAACGGCCATGGAAAGCCGGGCTGCCGTGGCCCTGGCCAAGCGCGAGCGGGCGGCGCGGATCGGACTGGACTACACCCATTTCTCGGACGCGCAGCTCACCGACAGCACGATTTTCGGGATCTTTCCCAATGTGCAGATCGGCTGTCATCCGGAAGCCGTCTTCCTGCACCGCTTCAAGCCGCACGCCAGCGACCCCGAACAGTTCACCTACGAAACGACGATCCTGTATCGCCACGTGGATGCGCCTGGATATGGGGCTCCGGGTTGGATGGGGTTGGGCGATGACGTCGACCTGACCGGAGCGACGCGTCCGGAGGTTGTTCATACCGGCCTGGGAGAGCCGCCCGGCATGGGCGAAGTGCTGGATCAGGATTCCGACCTTCTGCCCATCGTTCAAAAGGGCGCCCGGTCGCGGGGGTTCAAGGGGCCCCTGTGGTGTGAACAGGAGGCTCGGCTGCGCCACTTCCACAAGGAACTCGATACCTGGCTCGAGGGCTGATCTCTCTCCTCCCGGCCCGAGAGCACAAAGGGCGGGCCCGCGCGGACCCGCCCTTTTTTTGGATCGTCGGCCGTGCGGGGTCGGTCAGAAGGGGCGGATCGTCACGCCGTTGTCGATGACCATCTCGGCTCCGTTGACGAAGCGGGACTCGTCGCTCGCCAGGTACAGCACGAGCGCGGCAATGTCCTTGGGATGTCCCGGCGTGCCCGGCGGTAGGACACCCTCGGCAACGTCCTGCGGCGCGCGCCCTTCCGCGGTCTGCACCATCGGCGTTTCGATGGCGCCTGCATGGACCGAATTGCAGCGGATCTTGTAGCCCTTTTCCTGACACATGACGGCGATGGACTTGGTCATCGCCCTTACGGCGCCCTTCGCTGCGGAATAGGCGAAGAAGATCGGATAGCCGAGCAGGGCGCCGGTGGAGCTCATGTTGATGATCGATCCGCCGTCGTTTTTGTTCATCAGCGGAATGGCATGCTTGCAGCCAAGGAACACGCCGTCCGACATGACTGAATTCACCCAGCGGTACTGCTCGAGGGTGGTCTCCTCGACATCCGCGTTCAGCACGACACCGGCATTGTTCACCAGGATGTCGAGGCGACCGAAACGGGCGTCGATTTCCTGCATGATCGCGCTCCATTGGGCTTCATCGGCGACGTCCAGAGCCATGGCCATCGCACCGTTGCCAATGCGGTCTGCAACGGCGAGCGCCGGTTCCAGCTTCACGTCGGTGACGACGACCGTCGCTCCTTCACGCGCCAGTGCTTCGCAGTCGGCCGCGCCCAGACCAGAACCGCCCCCGGTGACGAGCGCCACCTTGCCTTCAACTCGACCCATCATCCTCTCCGTTTTCTTGTGTGTCGAAGCGGGGCTCAGGCGGCCCCGTCCTCGTTGAAATACTCCGGCATCCCGGCGGGCCACACGACGCCCCACTGGGCCTGACCGCCATCGATGATCATCAGGTCACCGTTGATGAAACGGGCCGCAGGCGATGCAAGATAGGCGATGGCCTCGGCAACGTCCCAAGCATTGCCGCGCGCCTTCATCGGGTTTGCCTTGTGGAAACGGGCAAGCGCCTCTTCCGGGTACATCCGGAACCCTTCGGTTTCGATGACACCGGGGCCGATGCAGTTCACGCGGATATTCCATTGCGCCCATTCGGTAGCCAGAGTCTTGGAAAGGTAGATGACCCCGGCTCGGGCAGCGCATGTGTGCGCAGCCTGCGGCATGCCGCGCTCGACATTGGCAACTATATTGATGATGTTACCTGGCTTTCCCCGTGCCCGCCACCGCTTGGCCGCCTCCTGCATCACCCACCAAGTGCCATTGAGGTTGGTGTCGATGACAGCCAACCATCCTTTGCGCGAGAAGTCGATTGCATCCTGCGGGAACTGCCCGCCGGCATTGTTTACGATTGTGTCGATCCCGCCGAAATGGGCGTGTACTTTGTCGATCAGGGCCTCGACACCTTCCGGCTCGCGAATGTTGGTGGGGACCGCCAGGACCTCTTTCCCGGTGTCCTCGCGCACGAGCGCGACAGTCGTTTCAAGCTTTTCTGCATCGCGGCCGCAGATGGCGACCTGCGCCCCCAGCCGGGCGGCAAGGAAGGCAGCGGCCTTGCCCATGCCGCTGCCACCACCGGTGATCAGGATCGTCTGGCCAGCAAGCAAGTCATCACGGTAAACCGTTTCTTGTTGGCGCAGGTCGTTTTCGTCCAGCCCGCGCCTGGGCCGTTCCGTTTCGATGTCTTCGGGACGGAAGATTTTCGGGGTATGCTTTCCTTGCGCGTCCAATTCGCTGATCCTTGTGAGCCTTGAGAACGCGGCGGAGCCGCCAATCCTCCTATTTGCCGATACGGTAGCGCCAATGCAGCAAAAAGACAAACAAGATTGTTTTTATGATTCATGCCGCGGTGATCGTGCGCGCGAAGTGGGCAGAGCCTTAGGCTGAGCTGCGAGGCATGAGCGTGCGGATCTGGTTTTCCAGATGGTGCAGCATGGCAGGGACTTTGTCTTTCGACATGGCTCCGGTCTGGACGGCGATGGCCATGCCCTCGAGAATGGTCTGTGACAAGTTCATTGCAAGATCGAATTGTTCGGGCGCGCTAGCCCATTCGGGAAAGAGCGTCTCTGCTTGGGCATTGAATCGCTCGCGGAATTCATTTTGCAAGGGGTGGAGTATTTCCGCGAGTTCGTTGTCCGTCCGTGCGGCGATAGCCAGCTCATGAAAGGCTATGAAGGCTGGCTTCTGCACTTGTGTCCAATAGGTCTCCACCAATGTATCGACATCGTGCTCCGGCTTCTCCGCGGCGCGCCGGAAAGCTCGCAGGCGTTTTTCGTGAAGTTCCTTGATCGTCTCCTTGATCAGAGCAGCACCGTTTTCGAAGTGGTGCATCATCGCGCCCCGAGAGAGCCCTGCTTCCTGTGCGACACGAGGTGTCGTGGTATTGGCGTATCCATGTTTCACAAGACATCGCACGGTCGCGTCGATTAGTCGGCTGCGGGTTTGCGCTGCCTTAGCGGCTTGCAGTGTGCCGCCGGAGGCGCGACCCTGGTTCGGCTTGGGCGTGCGGGTGGTGCGTGTGCGCGAAAGAGCCATGGGATGTGATTCGCTCAAGATTGCAACCTAGCCAAGCAGGCTCGGTCTGTTTCAATGGCCCATCTACCGGCATTGCCGGGATCAGCACAAGCTTGGCACCCCGCGAAAGCGGTGAAACCCTTGTAATATCGCCATCTCGAAGTGAGCGCGGCAGGGCAACATAAAAACAATCATGAATGATTGTAAAATTGCGGAGTGGTGGTAAGCTTTCCCAAAATTTGTTTCGCACAAGGCTTGGCATGTCGCCGAGGCTGCGGAAAGAAAAATATGGGAGAGAAGGCGATGGGCGAAGGGCAGCCAGTCCTGACGATGGGCGCAATGATCCGATCGTCGGCGGCGCGATTTGGTGGTCGGGACGCGATCGTATTTCCGGACCGGCGCATGGGGTATGCGGAATTGAACGAGGCTGCGCGGCAATGGGCCAAGGCCTTCGTGGCCATGGGGGTCAGTGCAGGTGAGAATGTCGGCCTCCTGCTTCCGACCTGCATAGAGTTCATTGCGGCCTACTACGGCGCGGCGATGGCAGGAGCCGTCATCGTTCCCGTCAATGCTCGCTACCAGGCCAGTGAGCTGGGATACGTGGTCGACAATGCCGATCTCGTAACGATCGTCACGACTGGCAAGGTGGCCGAAAACGTCAATTTCGGGGAACGGCTGGAGGCTGCTCTACCCTCCTTGCGGACATCAGTGGATCGCTGGAACCTGTCGCTGGCTGAAGCACCTCGGCTGCGGAATATCATCTGCCTTGACGAAGAATGCGCGCCGTATCTTGTGACAGCCAGGGAGGCCTTGGCAAAAGGCGAATCTGTCTTTGATGCCGAGATAGATGCCAGGATCGACGCTGTGTCTCCGGAGGATACAGGCATGATCCTCTACACGTCGGGAACGACTGCCAATCCCAAGGGGGCGATGATCGCTCATCGGGCTCAGGTTGCCAACAGTCGGAACCTCGGCGTGCGTTACGAATGCACCAGCGAGGACAAGGTCTGGTCGCCGCTGCCGATCTTCCACATCGCCGGCATCCTGCCGATGACGATGATCCTCGATCTGGGCGGCACCTACATGACCATACCGCGCTTCGATCCGGGGCTGGGGCTCGAGATGCTCGGTCGCGAAGGCGCGACGATTGCCTATCCCAGCTTCGTCACGATCATGCAGGACCTGATCACCCACCCGACATTCAAGAACACCGACCTGTCGAAACTGAGGGTGATGAACTCCAATTTCGCGGTGCAGCCGGAATGGATCAAGCATGCCGTGGCCGAAGCCATGCCGCATACCATTCAGGTCGGGACCTATGGCCTCACCGAGGGAGCGGGGACGGTGTCCACCAGCCGGCTCACCGACAGCTACGAAGTACGCACGGAACGCTGCGGTGTCCCTCTCGATGAATGGCAGATCCGCATTGTCGATCCAGCCACCGGAAAGGACTGCGGAACCGACGAGAAGGGCGAGATCGTGCTCGGCGGTCCTAACCGTCTGAAGGGGTACTACAACGACCCGGAAAAGACGGCCGAGGCCATACGCGACGGCTGGTTCCACACTGGCGACATTGGCACGATCGACGCGGACGGTAACGTGATGTTCCATGGCCGCATCAAGGACATGCTGAAAGTCGGCGGTGAAAACGTGGCGGCAGCCGAAATCGAGGCAATGCTGCAAACCCATCCGGCTGTGAAGCTGGCGCAGATCGTCGGTTTGCCCGACGAGCGGTATGTTGAGGTACCCGCAGCTTTCGTCGAACTTGCGGAAGGGACGAATGCCACCGAGCAGGATCTGATCGCCTACTGCAAAGGCAAGATCGCCGGTTTCAAGGTGCCGCGTCATGTGCGTTTCGTCACCGAATGGCCGATGTCGACGTCCAAGATCCAGAAGTTCCGGCTCCGCGACAGCCTGATCGAGGAACTCCAGGCGGCGTGACTGATGCAATATAAAAAGCAGACATGAATGCTTTTTATATTGCATCTGCAGAGGATGCTAACTTAGATGGAAATCACCTGAAATCCGGTTGTGCCGCCAAGCGTGGGGACGCCGGTCTGACAAGGAAGAGACGACATGGATTTGGGATTGGGAGGCAAGAAGGCGATCCTTGTAGGGGCAGCGCGGGGCATTGGTTATGCTGTGGCTGAAGTCCTTGCCCGCGAGGGTTGCGACATTGCCCTGACGGCGCGCAGCGAAGATAGCGTCAAGGATGCCGTTGCCGAGCTCGGCAAATACGGCACACGCGTCGTCGGCAAGCCGGTCAATGCCAAACAGCCCGATGACTACAAGGCCTGGATCGAATGGGCGATCGAGGAGCTCGACGGGGCCGACATTCTCGTTCCCTTCACCTCCGGCGGCAGCGGGATGGGGACCGAAAAGTACTGGTACAATGCTTTCGAGCTCGATCTCATGGGAGCTGTGCGCGCCGTGGAGGGCGTGCTCCCGACAATGACCGAGCAGGAAAGCGGTTCGATTGTCCTGATCGCTACGACCTCGGTGCTAGAAGCGATGGGTGGTCCGCAACCATACAACGCGCTCAAGGCCAGTCTCATGACATGGGGCAAGCAACTCGCGCTGTTTCACGGCAAGCACGGGGTCAGGGTGAACGTCGTGTCACCGGGGCCGATCGAGTTTGAGGGCGGCAACTGGGACATGATCAAGGGGACGATGGAAAAGTTCTACAATGCCCAGTTGCGCCAGCAGCCAATGGGCCGTCTCGGTCGTCCCGACGAGGTGGCCAAGGCGATCGCGTTCATGGCCAGCGACGCCGCCAGCTGGTGCAACGGCTCCCATCTGGTCGTGGACGGGGGCTATACCAACCGGACGCATTTCTAATGAACAAGCATATCATGGGATGGGATGCGGAAGCGATGGACGCCCGGCGCGTCGTCGACGTCCCGCGTGTCGATCCCGAGACCACCGGCAACGGCACTCCCGTCGAGAAGGCACCCGATCCCGAACTGGGAACGGACCTCATTCCCGCGCAGCGTTACTACGCGCCGGAATTCATGAAGCTGGAATGGGAAAGGATCTGGACCAAGGTCTGGCTGCTCGGCGGAAGGTCCGATGATCTCAAGGAGCCGGGGGATTACATCTGCACCGACATCGGCAAGGAATCGGTGCTGATCGTCCGGCAGGCCGACGGCTCGGTGCGCTGTTTCCCGAACGTCTGCCTGCACCGAGGCAATCGCCTGCGGCCCGAGGGGCGCGGAAATGCCGAGAATTTCCAGTGTATGTATCACCACTGGACCTACGGCCTGGACGGCAAGCTCGAGCATATTCCGGATATGTGCACCTTCTTCCAGGGCGGTCCTCCGGGGATGACTGCCACGCCTCTGCCGTGCGTCGAGTGGAACAGTTTCGTGTGGTACTCACTCGACCCGGACGTGGAGCCCTTCGAGGATTTCATCGAACCGCTTCGCCAGCACCTGGAGCCCTATCATCCCGAGCGCATGGCCTGGCGCAGGGACATCACCGTCGAATGGGATTGCAACTGGAAGACGTCGGTCGATGCCTTCAACGAGACATATCACGTCCAGGGGATCCACCCGCAGCTCAAGTGGTATCTCGACGACATCAACGTCCAGATCGATTGCTATGGTCGTCACAACCGCTACCTCATTCCCTTCGCGGCAATCAGCCCGCGCGTGGCCCTGCCGAGCCAGATCCCGCCGGCGATCCACGAGATCATGGTCAATGCCGGCATGGACCCTGCGGAGTATGAGGGGCGTGTCAGCGACATCCGTCGCGACGTGCAGCTTTTCAAGCGTGAACACGGGCCGGAGCAGGGCAAGGACTATTCGGAGCTGAACGACGATCAGCTGACGGACGATTACCACTACTTCATTTTTCCCAACATCTCGATCAACGTCCATGCCGACGACATCATGATGTTCCGGCAGCGGCCGCACGCCACCGATCCGAACCGGATGTATTACGATATCTGGATGTTTGAGCTGGTGCCCGAAGGCGAGGAATGGCCCGAACGGGTTCGCCACCAGCACTTCAGGCACGGCGACAAGACCATCGGGCAGGTGCTCGATCAGGATGCCTTCAATTTGCCGACGGTACAGGCGGGTATGCATTCGGATTACTTTCCCGGCCTCTGGATCGGCGACCAGGAACTGCGGATTCGGCACTTTCACAAGGTGATCGATGACTACATCTACGGACCCGGCCAGAAGCAGCCGGGCGATCTCTAAAAAGCCCATTTTCGGGGAGAGGACATGCAACTCAATCGTGACGAACTGCTGGGCGCCTATCGCCGGATGAAGACCATCCGCGATTTCGAGGAGCGTCTGCACGAAGAGATCAAGACCGGCGAAATCGCCGGCTTCACCCACCTCTACGCCGGCCAGGAGGCCGTCGCGGTCGGAATCTGCGACCAGCTTACGGTAGAGGACAAGATCGTCTCGACCCATCGCGGGCATGGCCACTGCATTGCCAAGGGCTGCGACGTGAAGGGGATGATGAAGGAGATCTACGGACGCGCCGGAGGCCTGTGCAAGGGGCGTGGCGGTTCGATGCACATCGCCGATCTCGACGTCGGGATGCTCGGCGCGAACGGCATCGTCGGCGGCGGCGCGCCGCAGGCCGTCGGCGCTGCCATTGCCGCGCGGCTGCAGGGCAAGGGGCGCGTCGGTTTGGCCTTTTCCGGCGATGGTGCCTGCAACCAGGGCACGACGTTCGAGGCCATGAACCTTGCTTCCGTGACCAAGGTGCCGGCCATCTTCGTCTTTGAGAACAACCATTATTCCGAGCATACCGGCGACGCCTACGCGGTCGGTACGGACAAGGACATCGCCAGTCGCGCCGAAGCGTTCGGCATGAGGGCCTGGCGCGCGAACGGTTGTGATTTCTTCGATACCTATTCCGCTTTCGCCGAACTGCTCGAATATGTCCGCGCCGGCAATGGACCGGCAGCGATCGAACTCGATACGGAACGCTATTACGGCCACTTCGAGGGCGATCCGCAGCGCTATCGCGGCAAGGGCGAGCTCGAACGTATCCGCGAGGAGCGTGACTGCCTCAAGGCCTTCCGCTCCCGCGTCACCGAAGCCGCTCTGCTGACGAACGAGGACCTCGATGCTGTCGATGCCGAGGTCGGGGAACTGATCGACGAGGCCGTGGCCGAAGCCCGCGCCGACGAGCTTCCGGACGCAGCGACCGTCGCCGACGACGTCTACGTCGAATATTACTGAGAGGATCCGCGCAATGGCAGTCATGAACATTCGCGAGGCAATCGCCAGCACGCTCCTTTCGGAAATGGAGCGCGACGAGGACATCATCCTGCTCGGCGAGGATGTGGTCGGGGGCAACGGGACCGCAGGCGGCCCCGAAGCCATCGGCGGGATCTGGGGCACGAGCCCGGGCCTTTGGGAGAAATTCGGTCCCGAGCGCGTGATCGATACGCCGATCTCGGAAAGCGCCATCATCGGCGCGGCCGCGGGGGCTGCGCTTTCCGGAAAGCGGCCCGTCGCCGAACTCATGTTCGCCGACTTCGTGGGCGTCAGCCTGGACCAGCTGTGGAACCAGATGGCCAAGTTCCGCTACATGTTCGGCGGAAAGGCCAAGTGCCCGGCCGTGGTCCGGCTGGTCTACGGTGCGGGCATGCAGACGGCGGCGCAACACAGCCAGTCGGTCTATGCCATGCTTACCGCCATTCCCGGCCTCAAGGTGGTACTTCCCACCACGCCTGCCGATGCCAAGGGAATGCTGACCGAAGCGTTGCGGGGCGATGATCCGGTCATGTTCTTCGAGCACAAGACGCTCTACGGCGTGAAGGGCGAAGTGCCCGACGGCGACCATCGCCAGCGTTTCGGCGAGGCGCGCGTGGTGCGCGAGGGCGGGGATGTGACCGTCGTCGCCTGCGGGAGAATGGTCAACTTCTCGGAGAAGGCAGCAGATAAGCTCGAGCCGGACGGGATCGGAATCGACCTTCTGGACCTGCGCACGACCAGCCCGCTCGACGAGGACGCCATTCTCGAGTCCGTCGAGCAGACGGGCCGTCTCGTCGTTGTCGATGAAAGCCCGCCGCGTTGCAGCCTGGCTTCCGACATTGCCTCCATGGTCAGCGAAAGGGCGTTTACCAGCCTCAAGGCTCCCCCCGCGATGGTGACGGCCCCGCACAGCCCGATCCCCTTCGCGCGCAATCTTGAGCGGGCTTGGGTGCCATCCCCGCAGAAGATCGAGGAAGCGGTGCGCCGCGTGCTCGGTTTCCGCCAGGAGGGCTGAGGCATGGCCAAGCTCAAGCCTTTCACCATGCCCAAGTGGGGCATCGAGATGGCCGAAGGCACGATCGCCGATTGGATGGTGGAGGAAAACGCCCCTTTCGCGCGTGGCACTGTGCTGACGCTGATCGAAACCGACAAGATCACCAACGAAGTCGAAGCCGAGACCGATGGACGCTTTGTGCGGATCATCGCCGAGGCCGGGCAAACCTATCCGGTCGGGGCGCTGCTCGCCGTGCTGTCGGATGGCGGCGAAGCTTCGGCAGAGGAAATCGATGCCCTGATCGCCGGCTTCATCCCGTCGGAGGCAGGGTTCGGACCGGATGGAGACGAGAATTCTGCCCCGCCTGCGGCCGCTCCGGCGTCGTCCGATGCAAAAGCCACGGCGCCGCCAGTGCCGGAAGGCGTCGTGATCAGTCCGGTCGCACTCGAAGAGGCGCGTAAGCTGGGTGTCGACCTTGCCAGCGTGAAGGGATCGGGTCGCAACGGCAAGATCTTCGCGCAGGACGTGCACCAGGCGGCCAGGCCGGAAGCGGCACCGCAACTGGTGGGCGCCTATCCGCCCACACCGGCGAGTTCGGTTCTGTCCACGCCGGTCGCCCGGCGTCTCGCTTCGCTCAACGGGCTTGACCTGGCGCAAGTGAAGGGCTCCGGCCACCGCGGCAAGGTGCGCCGTGACGATGTGCTGGCCGTACTGGAACAGCAGGCGCCGGCACCAGGGGCAGAGGCCGCGGCAACGCCGGCTCCCTCCGCGACGCCGAGCGCTTCCGCTCCTGGCGCAGGTGCCGACGCGGACATCGTGCCGATGAGTTCGATGCGTCGCACTATCGCCAGGCGGCTAACGGAGTCCAAGCAGCAGATCCCGCACTTCTATGTGCGCCGCCGCGTGCGGGCCGATCGCCTGCTGGCCTTGCGTGCCTCGCTGGAAGGCGAGCGCCCCAGCATCAACGATTACATCCTCAAGGCCTGCGCCTTGGCATTGACGGAAGTGCCGGCGGTCAATGTTCAGGTTCACGGCAACGACATCCATCGCTTTGCGGCGGCCGACGTGTCGGTCGCCGTTGCAACCGATCGCGGCCTGGTAACGCCGATCGTATTCGCGGCGGATGGCAAGACCGTCGCGGAAATCGGCGCGGAGATGAAAGGGCTCGCCCAGCGCGCCCGCAGCGGCAAGCTCAAGCCGGAGGAATTCACCGGGGGCAGCTTCTCGCTTTCGAACCTCGGCGGTTTTGGCGTCGAACAGTTCGATGCGATCATCAATCCGCCGCAGGGAGCCATCCTGGCAGTCGGCAAGGCGCGTCCGGAGCCGATCGACGACGATGGCGCGATTCGCATCGTACCCGTGCTGCACCTGTCGCTATCGTGCGACCACCGCGCCATCGACGGCGCCGACGGCGGCCGTTTCATGGCGGCACTCGCCGACCTGCTCGAACAGCCGCACCTGCTCTGACATCGACGCCGCCCCATGGGGCGATGCGTCCGCAAAGGACCCGCAAGATGAATTTCACGCTGACAGACGACCAGTTGCAGCTCCAGGACGCTGCCCGCTCGTTCGCGCGCGCAGAACTGCCTGCCATTGCCGCCGAGCTGGAGCGCGACAACAAGCCCCCCAGCCGGGACCTGGTGAAGCGCTTTGCCGAACTGGGATTTCTGGGCATCAATGTGTCCAGTGATCTGGGTGGTCTGGGCCTTGGCAATATCGAGGCGCTCGTCGTGCTGGAGGAGTTCGGAAAGATCTCTTCGGCCGTAGGCTTTCCGATCTTCGAATCCTCGGTGGGCCCAGTTCGCGCCATCGAACACTTCGGGTCGGATGCTCTCAGGAAGCGGGTCGTCCCGGCGGTGTGCAGCGGAGACATGGTCGTGGCCGTGTCGATGTCGGAACCGGATGCGGGCAGCGCGCTTACGGATCTCAAGACCAAGGGCGTGATCCGGGGCGACAAGGTCGTGCTCAACGGCACCAAGCGCTGGTGCTCCGGCGGCGGCCATGCCGATGCCTATGTGGTCTACTGCCGCCTGTCCGATGATCCTGGGGCCAAGGGCATTGGCGCTGTGCTCGTCGAAAAGGACGCCCCGGGCCTGTCCTTCGGTCCGAATGAACAGCTCATGGGGTTTCGCGGCATTCCGTCATCCGATCTCAATTTCGACGATTGCGAAGTCCCGCTCGACAACGTCATCGTGCATGCCGGAGGCGGCTTCAAGAAGCTCATGGAAGCCTTCGATCTGGAGCGCTGCGGGAATGCCACGATGTCGCTGGCGCAGGCCTCGGGCGCGCTCGAGGATGTGTGCGATTACGTTCAGGAGCGCAAGCAGTTCGGCAAGGCGATCGCGGAGTTCCAGGCGGTGCAGCTCAAGCTGGCCGAGATGCAGATGAAGGTCGAGGCCGCGCGTCTGCTGATCTGGCGTGCCGCCTCGCAGGCCGAGGACGGCCTGCCTTCGGTGCTGCACAGCTCCACCGGCAAGTGTTTCGCCAACACCATCGCCCGCGAAGTGACGGGGGATGCCATGCAGCTCATGGGGGCTTACGGGTATTCGAAGGAATTTCCCATGGAGCGGCGCCTGCGCGATTCCTGGGGCTGGGGTATCGCCGGCGGGGCCATCGACATCCAGAAAGTGAACATAGCCTCGGCCATGCTGGGGCGGCGTTTCGACCAGCGCCGCTAGGCGTTGACGGAGCAGGCCATGAGGGGGTGTGCAGGTACCGGTCGCGTCAGCGCGCGGTACCTGCCATCCGCTCCCTTCCCTCGCGCGTGTAGACGAGGTTGATACTGGTGAACGTCACTGCCTCGGTTCCGTCTTCGAGGACCACGGCGTAGCGGGTCTTGGCCGTACCCCGGTCGTTGGACGACTTGGAGGGGTCGAGCGACACGATCTCGCTGGTAACGTGGATCGTGTCGCCGGCCCGGATCGCGCGCTTCAGGCGCAGCTCGTCCCAGCCCACCCCGCATACGAAATCGATGTCCCAGTTGATCTCGTGATCGAGCTGGCGCCACATGGCCAGCACGTGGATGCCGCTGGCCACGACCTGTCCGAAAACCGACTGCGTGGCGCTGTCCGGGTCGGTGTGGAACCACTGGGGGTCGTAGGTGCGGGCGAACTCGAGGATTTCCTCCTCGGTCACCGTCCGCGAGCGCGAGGTGCGCTTCTCCCCCACCTTCAGATCCTCGAAAGTGCGGTAGGGTGCGCGGGGGCTGAAGCCGGATTGGGTCACAACTTGTCTTCCCTTCGCTCATTCAGGATGCGGGCGAGGCCCTGCTGGCTGACCGTGGCCACGAGCGCTCCGTCGCGCCGGAAGATCGCCCCGCGTCCCATGGCCAGCGCATTGCCTGCGGCCGGTGCGTCCAGAGCATAGAGCAACCAGTCATCGACGCGAAACCGGTCGTGGAACCATATCGCATGGTCGAGGCTGGCGGTCTGGAGATGGGGATCGGTCCAGTCGATGCCCAATGGGCGCAAACCGGTGTGGAATATGTGCTGATCCGAGGCGTAGGCGAGCAACCGCTGGTGGATCGGCAAATCGCCTTCCACGGGCCCGTGGAAGCGGAACCAGAAGTGACGCGAGGCGGAAAGCGGCTTGTCGGTCTCGAACGGGAAGGGTTCCACCGGCCGCCAGTCGATCTGCTGGCGGCGCTGCCAGAACGGCCGGTGTCGTTCCGGGAGTGCATCGCCGCGCTCGGCCATGATGTCTTCCAGCCGAGGCAAATCTTCCGGCGCCGGCACAGCCGGCATGGCCATGGCGTGGTGGGCCGAGGTTTCCGGGGTCTTGAACGAAACCATGCAGTTCATCAGCGGCAACCCGTCCTGCGACATCCGCACCAGACGATTGGCGAACGTGCGCCCGTCCAGTTCGCGGCTCACCGTGAACTCGTTGGGGCGGTCGACACGTCCGGGCTTGCCGAAATACGCATGCAGGCTGTGCGCCATCTTGTCTTCGGGAACGGTGCGCTGCGCGGCGGCAAGGCATTGCGAGACGATCATCCCGCCGAACAGGCGCAGCAAGCCGCTCGTAATTGGCGCCACGCGAAACCGGTCTTCCCCGATGGTCTCGAAAGCATAGGCCAGGTGGCGTTCGGCTTGAGGGGCGTCGGGGAAGGGGTTGGACCGGGTCATGGCAGGTACGCTCGCAGGGCCGGAGTCGCGCGTCGTTGGTGAGGTGGCAGTCGCGATCTTGCCGTGCCGCTCTAGCATGCGGCGGATTGCTTCTCGAATGCGAAGGCGCAGTCGGCATCAACGATCTGAAGCAGTTCCACGACATTCCCGTCGCAGTCGCGGCCGTAGGTGGCACGCGTCGCGCCAGAGCCTCCGGGCGGACAGTTGAACGCCATGCCAAGCCCCTTCAGCCGTTCATACTCGGCGAACACGTCATCGCAGTAGAGACACAGGTGCGTGATCCCGCGGTCGCACATGCGCGGGCGCACGTCCTGCGGCGCATTGCTGGCATACTCAAACACTTCGATATGCAGGTTCCCGAGGCGGATCATCGCATAGCGCGCCGCGCTATCCGTCAGCCCCACCATGGTATCGATGCGCGTGTTGCCAATCTCCCACCCGCCTTCGCCTGCACGCTCGAAACCGAACCAACACTCGTAATGGTCGACGAAGCGGTCGAGGTCGGGGGTCGAGATGGCGAGGTGGTGGACGCCGCGGATCATGACGCCGGGGCCGCGGCGGCGCGGGCGGCCTTCACGGCACCGACAATCTCGGCATTGGTGGGATTTCGGCGCAGCGTCAGGCCGCCGTTCACCTGCAGCACCTGGCCGGACATGAAGCAGGCATCG
Organism: uncultured Novosphingobium sp.; assembly: GCA_965140495.1. Lineage (GTDB taxonomy): Bacteria > Pseudomonadota > Alphaproteobacteria > Sphingomonadales > Sphingomonadaceae > Novosphingobium. Next base: position 1,135,797 of record OZ223239.1, read on the forward strand.
CCCGCCAGCCAGGAGACGGCCTCGGCAATGTCCTCGCTCGTCCCGACGCGGCCGAGCGGATATTCCTTGGCGAACGTGTCGATGATCGCCGGATTGTGCGCGGCCTTGCCGACCATGGGCGTGACGGTAAAGCCGGGCGCGACCGAGTTGGCGCGAATGCCGCGGTGACCGAATTCGTTGGCGATGCAGCGGATCACGTGGTCTGCGCCGGCCTTGCTTCCCATGTAGGCGGCGTGGTCTTCCAGCATGATCGAGGCCGTGGCCGAGGAAATCTGGATCAGCGAGCCGCCATCGCGCATCACCCGCAGCATCGCCTGATAGAACAGGATCGCGCCGGTGAACTGGAGCGCCGCCATGCGCTCGATATCGTCCTTGGTGGTTTCGAGAAAGGGCTTGAGCAGCCCCCACCCGGTCGCGTTGACGGCGATGTCGAGCCCGCCGAACTTGTCGACCGTTTGGCGGGCCAGCCTTGCAAGGTCCTCCTCGCTGGTCAGGTCGCACTGGCTTACCGCATGGCCGCCGATCTCCTTCGCCAGTCGTTCCAGCTCTTCGGGCTTGCGGCCGGCGACGACTACATGCGCGCCGTCATCGGCGAGGCGCCGGGCTATGACCTGGGCCATGTTGTCACGATTGGCGGCGCCGACCACGACGGCGACCTTACCTTCAAGACTTGCCATTATGCTTCTCTCCCGCGCTTATGCTTGTTGTGCCGAGCGATTCAGTCCTTCTGCACCCACGGTTCGAGGACCTGCTTGACGCGGGCATGTTCGGGAACGCGGTTGAGGCCGATGCGGCGGTCGAGTTCTTCGTGCCAGTGGTAGATCCGCCGTTCCTGGTAGTTGAGCGGCATGCCCTTGAAGCCGGGGCTCTCCAGCGATTCCTGGATCTGCGGAGCGTATTGCAGGTCCTCGTAGAGGATGCGTTCCCAGTTGCCGAGCCGGGTGGGCCAGAGCGGATGCGGGTTTTCGGGATCGTGGTCGGGCGCCAGCCAGCTCGAGACGACGCGCGAACGGCGCGGCCCGAGCGGCCAGAACTGCAGGATGGGAATGCCGGTGGGGGCCGGCGGCATCACGAAGTTGGGATAGATCTGGTAGCTGACGTTGTTCTTCGCCGGAAACTCGCTGATCGACGGGATTTCGGGCATACCGACGGTTCCCGGGTCGACCCAGTCCGGGCGCCGGTTCGGTGTCGCCATGCGGCTGTGACCGTTGGGCCATAGCGTGACGATCATCGCGCGGTGGTCGAGGAAGCGGTCTACCGTGTCGATGTGGATCGACTTGAGGTGGTAGACCTCGAGGAATGCGTCGAGCAGTACCTTGACGTTGCAGTCCACCTCATAGCTGCGGCTGTCGACAAGCCGCAGCGTGTCGAGCTGGAACTGTTCGAGCTGCGCCGCCATCGGGCCGATGTGCTCCATCAGCGGCTGGGCATCGGGATCCTTGTTGATGAAGATCAGCGAGCCGAGCTGTTCGCAGCGTACCGGCACCAGCGAACGGCACGAAAAGTCGAGATCGACGAAGTCGCGCTTGTCGCGCACGGCGGTGAGCTTGCCGTCGAGGGTGTAGCTCCAGCCGTGATAGCCGCACACAAAGCCACGGCCCTGGCCGGATTCCTCGGTGACGAGCGGGGCGCCACGGTGCTGGCAGGTGTTGTAGAAAGCCTTGATCTCGCCCTGCATGTTGCGCGCGATGATGATCGGGGCGCCGGAATTACGGGTGAGAAACCACGAGCCGTTCTCGGGTAACTGGTCGGTATGGCCGGCATAGAGCCAGGCCTTGTCCCACATCATTTCCTTTTCGAGCTCGAGAAACTCGGCGTCGGTGTAGCGGCTGCCGGGAATGTCGGGCAGGGCGGGAAAGCCTTCGGGCGGTCCCTTACGGTCGCGCTCGTAATCCATGCGCGCAAAGTCGTTTTCAGGACGTTGGTTTCTTACCAGATCGAGCATCGGCTTTCTCTCCCTTGGGGCCCAGGCCGGATTTGTCCGTGAAGGCCGGCATGACCGAATCAAAAAACAAACAAGATTGTTTGATTCGGCCGAAGCGATGCTTGCCTTTCTACCCATCGTGCAATTAAACAGTCAAGATTGATTGTTTTTATCCGCCGGACGAGCTTGGGGTTGCACCAAACGATCGTTTGGTAACGGTGTCGGGAGTGCAATGGTCGCAAATGCACTGAAAAGAGGGCCGGAGCTGGCCGCGGGAGCGATCCGCACGAAGCGCAAGGACAGGGCGGACCGCTGGCCGGAGCTGGTGACGGCGGCGGCGGAACTGTTCGCCGAGAAGGGCTACGAGGGAACGTCCCTGCGGGACATCGCGGAACGGCTCGGCATGCTCAAGGGCAGTCTCTATCACTACATAAGCGGCAAGAGCGACTTGCTCGTGCATGTCATGCGCGAAGCCCATGCCAGGGGATTGCGCACCATTGCGGCGCAGGCCGAAGGCGAAGGGCGGGCAGTGAGCCTGCTGGAGACGATGGTGGAGGCCCATGCCCGCTACGTCTGCACCGAAACCGTCTTCACCGCCGGTTTCATCGAGGCACGCAAGCACCTGCCGCCGGAGCGCGCGCAGGAGTTCGTTCTGGAAGAGCGCGCCTATCGTCTGCGTGTAGAGGCTCTGGTCGCACGTGGGCAGGCGGAAGGCGATCTGCGCGAAGATCTCGATCCCAAGGTCGCTGCGCTATGCCTGCTGGGATTCCTCAACTCGCTGCACAACTGGGTGCGGCCGACCGGCGTTCATTCCATCCGGCGCATATGCGATCATGCCCTTGCGCTTGGCATTGACGGGATGCGGTGCCGGTGAGGGTGCGGCCATCAGCGTTCGTTGTGGCCGGGCTTTCGCCCCTCGGCATAGGCTCCGATTCCTTCGCGGCTGTCGGCGCTGTCCAGCGTTGCCTTGCCCCAGGCATTGCCGACGGCAAGGGCCTGGTCGATATCCATGCCGGTCGAAAGTTCGTAGAGGTCGCGGCCATTGCGGATCGCCTGCCAGCTGTTTTCCAGCATTGCATGTGTGACATGCAGCGCGCGTTCGAGAAGCGTGGCGGAGGGGACCACTTCGGTGATGATGCCCAGGTCATGCAGGCGGCGCGCCGGCACAAGTTCGCCCGTCATGATCATCGCCAGCGCCGTCGCCCTGGGAACCTGCCGGGCAAGCCGCTGGATGCCGCCGGCAAAGGCGAAAAGGCCCCATTTGACTTCGCTCAGTCCCATCATGGCATGCTCGGCGGCGAAGACCATGTCGCAGGCCATCATGATTTCGAAGCCTCCCGCGACGGCAGTGCCGTTGATCGCGGCAACGAGCGGCTTGGTCCGCTTGCGCTCGGTAATGCCGCCGAATCCGCGGCCCGGGACAAGGCCGTGGCCAGCTCCGATGCGGCCGGCTTCCTTCAGGTCCATGCCGGCGCAGAAGGCCCGCTCGCCGGTGCCGGTGACGATCATGGCCCCGATCGCAACGTCGGCCTCCGCCGCGGAGATCGCTTCGTCGAGCGCACGCGAGGTTGCCGCATCGAGCGCATTGCGCGCCTCCGGGCGATTGATCCGCAGCAGGCTGACGGCGCCGTGCCGTTCAACAACAAGGTCCGGCATCGTGCTGGTCTCCCGATTGCAATGAATATCCAGGAAAGCTGGGCGAGATTGCCCCGGTTGGGCCGCTATGCCTTCCGGACGAAGTGGAGAAAGTGACATGGAAGCGTTTGCCAACCTGCATCACCACGGCCGCATCGTGCCGGATATCGGCAAGGCCATGGAGAGCCTCGGTCGCGGCCTCGGGCTCGAGTGGGCGCCGGTACGCACCTTCGACCCGCTGCGTGTCTGGCTCCCGGAGACCGGTTGGTCGGAAGCCCACCTGACCGTTACCTATTCCCGCCCCGGACCCATTCATGTCGAGTTGATCGAAATGGTGCCCGGAGGCGCTTATGAGGCGTTGCTCGCCGTGTCTCCCGCGCACGTCGGCGCCTGGGTGGACAATGTCGGAGACGAGGTCGAGCGCCTGCTTACGCAAGGCTGGTGTCTCATCGCGGCAGGCGCCTCGCCCAAGCATCGCTACGGCCAGATGGCCTATATGGCCCGCGGCGACAGTCCGGTGCTCGAACTGGTCGGCGAACCGATCCGGCCGATGATCGAGGAATGGATCAGCGCCGAAGCCTGATCTTTCTGGCCCTTCTCCACGGGCGCTCACGATCGGCGGAGTCGTCAAAGCGTCGCCATGCTGCCCAGCACCGCCGTCGCCTGACTTGACAGGGTGCCGCCGTTGCCGTGGGCGAGGGCCAGATCGATACCCGGCAGCTGGTTGGCCGCTTCGCCGCGTATCTGGCGGGCCGCCTCGATGATCGCGAACAACCCGTACATGCCGGGGTGGCAATAGGACAGGCCGCCGCCGTTGGTGTTGACCGGCATGCTACCGCCCGGGGCAATGGCGCCACTGCTCACGAAACGCCCGCCTTCGCCCTTGGGACAGAAGCCGAGGTCTTCGAGGAACAGGATCGTGTTGATCGTGAAGGCGTCGTAGAGTTGCGCGGTCTGGATGTCGTCCGGTGACACGCCGGCCATGGCCATGGCGCGAGGGCCGGACTCCGAAGCTGCCGTCACGGTCACGTCCGGCGCCTGGGCGATCGAATTCCACCAGGTCGCTGCGGCTGCACCCAGTACCGGCACCGGAGGCTTGGCGAGATCGCGCGCGCGGTCGGTACGGGTCATGACGATGGCTGCCGCGCCGTCCGTCACCAGGCAACAGTCGCGCACGGAGATAGGGGTGCTGACCATGCGCGTGGACAGACAATCGTCGAGCGTGAGCGGCCCGCGGGCAAAGGCTTCCGGGTTGGTTTGCGCCCATGCCCGCGCGGCAAGGGCCACGGCAGCCAGATCCTCGCGGGTCGTGCCGAACTCGTGCATATGCCTTGCTGCGGCCAGAGCATAGGAGGTCAGCGGGAAAAGCGGCGCATAGGGCAGATCCCAGGCATTGCTCGTGATCTTCGTGGCCAGCTTGCCGCCGTTGCTGCGCTGATTGGAGCCGTAGGCGATCAGGGCGCAGTCGATGTAGCCGGCATCGAGAGCAAGCGCGGCGCTGGCCATGTGGCTCATGAAGGCGGAGCCGCCGGTGCGATTGTTGTCGGTATAGCGGGGTTGGATGCCCAGATATTCGGCGAAGGTCAGGCCGGCGAAGAAATCGTCCGGCTGGCAGATGTAGAGCGCATCGACATCGCGCAGGGAAAGACCCGAATCGTCGAGCGCCAGCAGCCCTGCTTTCGCCGTCAGTTCGATCGAAGAGTATCCGGGCATTTCGCCCACGCCGAACGTGGCCAGTCCCGCAATAGCGGTGCGTCCGCGCGGAAAGCGATCGCTCATGACCGGTCCCCCGCCGGGCGGAACAGGAGGATCGGCTCCTCGCCGCTGCGATCTATGAAGGCCTCGACCGGCATGCCGATGGCCAGCGCCCCGGCGTCGACGTCTTCGACGCGGCTCATCAGTCTCGCGCCTTCCTCCAGGTCTATCAGGGCGACGTTGTACGGGGCGGTCGGGGGACGGCGTTGGATCCACGAGAGCGAATAGACAGTGCCGCGTCCAGAGGCCTCGAACCAATCGAGCGTTGGCTCGCCGCGTCCCGGGGCGGCCACTCTCGGCGGAAATATCGCGGTGCCTTCAGCGGTTCGCTGCAGGAGAAACCGTCCCTCGGCAAGCGCTGCGCGCCAGTGGGCTTCGGGTCCGCTCATGCCTCGACCTCCGTGCGTTTCACCGCGCCGCTCGCTACCAGCGAGGCTATTTCGTCCGTCGTGAAGCCAGCCTCGCGCAGGATGGCTTCGCTTTCTCCAGCCAGGGCGGGGCCCGGGTCGCCGATCGCGCCGGGCGTGGCCGAGAAGCTGGTGGGGATACCGGGAAAGCGCAAGGTGCCGCAGGGCGTTTCCCGTTCCTGCCAGAATCCCGTTTCCACCAGATGCGGGTCGTGGAGCAGGTCGGTGAGGCTGGCGATGGGCGTGGCCGGGATGTGAGCCTCGCGGAAAAGGCGGACCCATTCGTCGGTGGTGCGCGTTTCGATCACTTCGGCGACCTTGGCGAGAACGGTGCCGATGTTCTCCGTGCGCGAGCGCATAGAGGCGTAGATCGGGTCGCGCGACCAGTCCGGGTTGCCGAGCGCGTCGAAGAAGGCGCGCCAGTGCCGGTCGTTGTAGATCATCACGCCGATATAGCCGTCCGCCGTGCGATAGGGGCGCCGGGCTTCGGAGGTCGCGCGGGGATATTCGGGCGGCCCCTGCGGCGGCACGAAGAGCGAGCCGCACAGATGCTCGACCATGGCGAAGGAGACCAGGGTCTCGAACATCGGCACTTCGATTTCCTGCCCCATCCCGGTCTTCTCGCGGGCGTAGAGCGCGGCCATGACCGAATAGGCGCCGGTCAGCCCGGCGACCTTGTCTGCGATCACGGTGGCGGCATAGGTCGGCCTGCCCTCCGACAGGCGCGCCTGCAGGTCGACAATGCCCGAGGCTGCCTGAACGATGTCGTCGTAGGCGGGATAGTCGCGATATGGGCCATTGCGCGAGAAGCCGTAGAGATTGGCATAGATGATCCGCGGGTTGGCTTGTTGCAAAGCCGCGTAATCGAGGCCGAGCCGGCCGATCGCGCTGGAGCGCATCGAGTGGATGAACACGTCTGCCTGTCCGGCCATCCGCAGCAGCGCGGCGCGGGCTTCGGGCTGTTTGAGGTCCATGACGATGCTGCGCTTGCCGCGGTTTACGTTGAGGAACATGGCCCCGCGCGAGGCGTCCGGCCCGGGGGGGATGAAGCGCGTGGTATCGCCCTGCGGACTCTCCACCTTGATTACGTCCGCGCCCAGATCGGCGAAGATCTGCGTCGCATAGGGGCCCATGAGGACACTCGTGAGGTCGAGCACCCTGACACCCGCCAATGGTCCCTTGCCGCGTCCGCTCACTGGTTTTCTCCGGTCATTGCCAAGTCTGTTCCCGATCCTATCCTCGCGTACGTGCACGACACGCACGTGATGGGAGTTTGCCGAAATGAAGGTTCATCTGGTTGCAGCGGGCAAGTACCACGACATCGATTTCGCCCGGCTGGAACTGCTCAAGCTGCTGGCGGAAACGCCGCAGATCCGCGCGTCGGTTGCGTCCGATTACGCCGATCTCGCCAATCTCGCCGTGGCCGACCTGTTGATCACCTACACCTGCGATCTGGTGCCCGACGACGCGCAGACTGAAGCGCTCGAGGCGTTTCTCGAACGCGGTGGGCGCTGGCTTGCGCTGCACGGCACCAATTCGATCCTGCGCTTTGCTGAAGACGGCGTGGTCGACACGCCGGAGGAGCGGCCGCGCTTCACCAACCTTCTGGGCACGCGCTTTGCCGGCCATCCGCCGATCGCGCCGTTCAAGGTGCACGTCACGCGCGGCGACCACGAAATGACGCGGGGCTTGCGGGATTTCCGGGTCGAGGACGAGCTTTACCTGACCCATCGCACCGCCGACATCGACGTGCTGCTGCACACGGCCTTCACCGGGACCTGCGACGAGTTTCGCGATGCCGAGTGGGACGAGGCCGAAGTGCCCGTGCTCTACGAAAGGCGGGTGGGGCAGGGGAGCATTCTCTACCTGACGCTCGGCCATTGCCGGGGGCACTACGATCTCCAGCCGATCACCGCCTTCTGGCCCCACCCGCAGCGCTGCGGGTGGAACTACCCGGTCTTCTACGAGCTGCTGCGGCGCGGGATTGCCTGGGGGCTGGCCGAGGCCGCATGACCGCGTGCGACCGGGCCCGGGCGGCGAGCTCGGCATGGCCGGGTTCCTGCGGATCTTGGGCGGCGTCACGGACTGGCTCCTCTCCCCATGGCCCGTCGATGCGGGTCTCTTCCTTCACCTAGCCCATGTCGAGCGATAAAAAAAGACATACATGATTGTCTTTATATGGTAGGCGGTAGCTGATGGGAAGCAATGGAGGGAATGAGAACATCGGTGATCGGACGATTCGCGCTTTCGCTGCACCACCTGACTGCGCTCGAACTCGATCCCTGCCAGCTGGTTGAGCAGGCGGGGCGGGAGCAGTGCGACCACATTTGCCTGTTCGCCTACGTGCCCGATGCCGCGCGAAAGTTCTACCCCCAGGTGGGTCGTGAGGATGTCGCGGACCTGCGTGCCTGCCTCGACGTGCATGGCGTAACCCTATGCAATATCGAGGTGTTTCCGCTCGACGGACATGAAGACCGGGATGGCTTCGCGCGCGCTCTTGAAACTGGCGCTGCGCTTGGCGCAGTGCGTGCGACGGCACACCTGCACGACGTGTCCGATCAGTCGATTGCGGTCGACCGTTTCGGCGCATTCTGCGATCTGGCCGTGCGGTTCGGGGTGACGGCCGGACTTGAATTCAACGCCTTCTCGGCCGTTGCGGACATTGGCTCGGCATCCGCCATCGTGCGGGCTGCCGACCGGTCTAATGGCGAACTGGTGTGTGATGCCTTGCACTTGTTCCGCAACGGTGGATCGCCTCGCGATGTCGCTGCGAACGCGGATCTGATCGGCTATGCGCAGTTCTGCGACGGGCCGTTGCAGCAAGAGCGAGAGGCCTGGTGGCGGGAGGCCATCGGCACGCGCGCCTATCCGGGAGAGGGAGCGTTCCCTCTCATCTCCATGGCAGAGGCCCTGCGGGCCGGAACCGTTGTCGAAGTCGAAGTGCCCCGTAAGGACGACGCCAAGGCGGGCATTGACGCAACGACGCGCATTGCGCGAGCCGTCGCCGCAACCCGTGCGGTACTGGACAGTGCCTGATTACTCCGCGGCGGCTTCCACCGCGTTTGGCCGCATCTCGCGAATCTTGTCCTCGAGCATCTTGAGCAGCGGCGGCACCATTTCCTCTTCCAGCGCCCCCGTCAGCAGGCTCATCGCCATGCCTTCCATCAGCGTCTGCGAGAGCGCCATGGCCTGCGCGAACTGCTCCGGGGCGGAGTGCCATTCGGGATAGAGCGCGATGGCTTCGGAATAGAACCGTTCGCGATATTCGGCCTGGAGCGGACGCATGATCTGCGCCAGTTCGCTGTCGGTACGCGCCGCCATGGCCAGTTCCTGGAAGGCGATGAAGGCAGGTTTCTGCACCTGCCGCCAATAGGCGCCGACCATCGTCGTCGGATTGTGCTGACTGGTCTCGGAAGAGCGCCGGAAGGCGCGCAGACGACGTTCGTGAAGTTCGACGATCGTCGCCCGGATCAGGGTTGCGCTGTTCTCGAAATGATGCAGCATCGCGCCGCGCGAAAGACCCGCCTCGCTCGCGACGAGCGGCGTAGTTGTGCCGGAAAAACCCACTTTAACAAGACATTGGATGGTCGCCTCTATGAGTCGGCTGCGGGTTTGTGCGCTCTTAAGGGCCTGACGAGATTGCGCTTTGTCGTTGGCAGGCTTTGAAGCAATTTTGGTAGCAGCCAAGTCTGGCTCCCGATTGTCGAGTTGGGGAAGGCTTAACGAGCTAGCTGCCTTCTGGACGAGCATTGCGGCAATGAGATGTGCCAAGAACAACTTAATAATCAAGCATGAATGTTTTTATTTGATCCGCGTCAATCTCTCTCGTCGCAAATGCATGCATGACATCGGCCATGACCACGAGGTATCAACAGTTATTGGCTTCTGACAGTCGGCCCGTTCCCGAAGTCTTGCGGGAGGAGTGCAGGCCCGAATTCGACACCGCGCCACTCGACACTGCGCGCTATACCTCGCAGGCATTTTTCGATGCAGAAGACCGAGAAATGTGGCCGCGGGTATGGCAAATGGCCTGCCGGCTTGAAGATATTCCAGAAGTCGGGGACGTCGAAGTTTATGATATCGTCGACCGGTCTGCGCTAATCGTAAGGACGGGGGGCGATAGCGTCCGAGCCTACCATAATGTCTGCCTGCACCGTGGACGTAAGTTGCTTACGGAGGCGGGGCGCGTCGAAAAGATTCGCTGCGGATTTCATGGTTGGACCTGGGATCTCGACGGAAATTTGAACTCGCTGCCGTGCCGTTCGGAATTCGCCTACCTTTCTGATGATGAACTGGCCCTAAACCCTGTGAGGGCAGAGACATGGGGGGGCTTCGTATTCGTCAACTTCGATCCCCATGCTGAACCACTGATCGATTATCTTGGCGTTTTGCCGGAGCACTTTGCGCGCTGGAAATTGGACGAATGCTACAAGTCGGCGCATGTCGCGCGCGTAATTCCGTGCAATTGGAAAGTCGCGCAGGAAGCCTTCATGGAATCCTATCACGTGGTTGCAACGCATCCCCAGATTTTGCCGTTCTTCGACGACGTGGGTGCACAATACGATGTCTATGGTGATAACGTGAACCGCAATCTTGCAGCGTTCGGGGCAGCTAGTCCGCACCTGGGGAAACTCACTAGTGAACGGACAGTCCTGGACGGAATGTTGGATATGTGGGGGCGCCCACCCGATACTGTGCCGTTGGGCAGCGAGGATGCAGGCACGCGCGAGTTGCTGGGTAACATCTCCAGGCGTGCGCTTGGCCGCAAAGCGGCGGGCGGGTTGGACGAGGCAACGGACGCGGAAATGCTCGATGCCCTTGTCTACAACGTTTTCCCAAATTTTGCGCCGTGGGGCGGCTTCGCGCCAAACATCGTATATCGCTGGCGGCCTAATGGGCGCGACGTCGATTCCTGCATTATGGATGTCATGATGCTCAAGCGATTGCCAGCGAACGGCGAGCGGCCCAAGGCTGCAAGAATTCATTGGCTGCATGAGGGCGAGTTGTGGAGTTCAGCAAAAGAACTTCCTATCCTAGGTTTTGTAATAGACCAGGATATGATAAATATGCCCTTAGTTCAGCGCGGGCTAAAATCTAGTACAAATGGGAAGGTTTACCTAGCTAGCTATGTAGAGAATAGAATTCGTCATTTTCATAATACTCTTGATCAATATTTATTGAAAACAAAAACGGCTTAATGTCTTTATTTTTAATAAATAGTTTCAGCTCTTAGATTTCCTCTAGAGATAAGCCGAGTCCGGCCCTGACAAGGAGAAGGACGAATGAAGCGGAGCAGGTTCAGCGAGGGGCAGATCATCGCTGTATTGAAGGGGGAGGAAGCGGGGATGCCGACGGCGGATGTGTGCCGCCATCACGGGATCGACTCGGCGACCTTCTACAAGTGGAAGTCTAAATATGGCGGGCTGGAAGTGTCCGAAGCCCGTCGGCTTCGCCAGTTGGAGCAGGAGAACGAGAGGCTGAAGAAGCTGCTGGCGGACTCGATGCTCGACAACGCCATGCTGAAGGAGATCAGCGCTAAAACGTTCTGACGCCCAGTACCAGGCGGCATTCGGGCTCATCTTCAGACAATCTTCGATGTGAGCAGTGCCGTGTCTGCGCGGTGCTGGGCGTTGATTGGACCATGGTGCGCTATGTCAGTAGTCGGCCCGAAGATGCGAAGGCGCGCGAGCGCATCCGTGAGCTGGCTAGCCAGCGACGCCGGTTCGGCTAGCGGCGATTGCACTGGCTGTTGTGACAGGAAGGATGGGTGATGAACCACAAGAAGTTCCGACGGCTCTATCGCGAGGAGTGCTTTCAGGTGTGACGTCGCGGTGGTCGCACGCGGGCCTTCGCGTCGGCGGGCCCTGACTTCCTGTTTACCAGGGCCTACGCTCCAGCCGCACCACGTTGTGAGCTCTGCCATCGGGTTCGTACTCGGTGAGAAGCCACGTCCAGTGTCGCAGCTGGTGCCGGACAAACTGGCTGAAGCTGTCCGCCTGGTCGTCGTACTTGCCATTGGGAAAGGCTCGAAGCTCGTTCCGGAAGTTGTCGAGCCACGGCGCCTCTCGCGGCAGAAGAAATCGCCCTGATTCAACCTCAGCAAGGCAGGCATTGAAGCGGTCCTCCTTGCTGGCCACGGGAGTGGCGGCAATCGGCTGCAGCTTGTTCGTCGCGCGCAGTTCCTGGAGCAGGGCATGCCCGCTACCTGCCTTTTCGATGATGACCCGGTCGGCATGGTAGCGTCGGCTGAGATCCTGGACCGCTCGGAACAGATCGGGATAGTCGAGCCGTTTGCGAAGCGCATCGAGAAGGTACCATTTTCTCTCGTGGCGCTCGAACCCCCAAGTTGTGCATACCGAGTAGTCGCTGGTCGGTGCCGCACTCATTCCCGTGTCCCAGCTCTGTATCATCTTGAGGAAGTCGTGTCTTTCCGGTGGTTCATCGTAGGTCCCGAACCACTCCAGCCGGATCATGTTGCCCTCGGCGATGACTGGTTCCTGCTGGTACTGCGCGGAGAACACCACCGGGCCCAGATCGCGACGCAACTGGTCAAGTGTCGCGTGATTTTCGCGCGACGGGTTGAGCAGGTCACCGATCGAGCGATGGTGTTCACGCCCCCTGCCGATCGCGATGCAATCCTCCTTCTCGGCGATGGCGGGAAGGTTGAGGTGTCGGTATGCCTTCTCAAACATGTAGGCAGGCAGGTCGTCCTCGTGGAGGCGTTGCTGGATCGAGATGATGCGCCCCGTCGCCTTGTTGTTGAGGCGGCTCAACAGGGTATTGTCGAACCAGTCGCGCAGGTTCTGCCGTTCGACAGCACTCTTCGCCTCGTCCGCTTTCATGCAGTCATCGACGATGATGATGTCGGCTCCGAAGCCCGTAATCGACCCCTGCACGGAGACTGCCTTGCGTACGCCGCCTGCCGTCGTCTCGATTTCAAGGGCGCGATTGCCGCGATCGCTTATGCGCGTGGCCGGAAAATCTTTTCGGTACCATTCGCTTTCCATGAGGGTGCGGGTCTGGTTCGAATGGTGCCGGGCGAGGTCCTGGCTGTAACTCGCGACCATGATCTTGGCTTTTGGCTCGTGTCCGAGGACCCACGCGACAAACGCCACCGACGCGGTCACCGACTTCAGGTGCCGCGGCGGAACGGTGATGACAAGGCGCCGCTCTTCTCCAGATCGTGCCTGCATCAGGGCATGGCAGATCGCCTCGAGGTACCATGCCAATTCGAGGGGCGGGTCTCCGGGGTGAAGCGTCTCGAACGCCTTGATGAGGAATAGCTCGAACCGCTGGCGGCGCATGGCGGAAAGGAGGGCAGGGGTTGGCAGTTTCATGACCTCACTCCTGCCTGTTCGGTCAACATCCTGTCCCGTCGCCGCGAGCCTCATGATGCCCAGGCTATGGACGTCGTCGTCAACCTGAAGCTCAAGCATCCGCCAGAGGCGAACTGCGGCCGCTACGATACCGTGCGAGACCTCGATGCAGCGGCATGAGATCATGGCCGCCCTCAAGGGGCTGGGGCTCAAGGGCATGGTGGCGGCCTTCGATGATGCTGTCACCAACGGCATCCGCCGAGACAGAACGGTCATGGAGATGTTGGGCGACCTGTTGCGTGCGGAGACGGCGCACCGGGATGCGGCATCGATCCGTTATCGCATGACCGCAGCCAAGCTTCCGGCGATCAAGGACCTGGATGGGTTCATGTTCGATGGCACGCCGATCAACGAAGGACTGATCCGCTCGCTTCATACGGGCTCGTTCCTGCCGGAACGGCGCAATATCGTGCTGATCGGCGGAACAGGCACGGGCAAGACCCATCTGGCTCTCGCCATCACCGCCGCGGTGGTGCGCGCCGGTGCCAGAGGCCGATACTTCAATACGGTCGATCTGGTGAACCGGCTTGAGGAAGAGGCTCGCCTGGGCAAGGCCGGCAGCCTTGCCACCCAACTCTCGCGGCTTGATCTCGTGGTGCTTGACGAGCTCGGCTACCTGCCGTTCGCCCGGTCCGGTGGCCAGATGCTCTTCCACCTGATCAGCAAGCTCTACGAAAAGACCTCGGTCATCATCACGACCAATCTCGCCTTCGGCGAATGGCCGAGCGTCTTCCACGACCCCAAGATGACCACCGCGCTTCTCGATCGCATCACGCACCACTGCGACATCATCGAGACGGGCAATGACAGCTGGCGGTTCAAAAACCGGAACTGAGCCGAAAACCCCTTCCCCCGGACCCCCATCCCCGGCGGTTAACCCGGTGGGTCAACAGGGACCTCCCACGGACGACGCCGCCAGCACACCTGACGGTGCGCGTCGTCGTCCGTGGGCCCCTCCTATCGACTACCGGGATAACCGCCTGACTACCGAAAGGTGGGGTCAATATTGGGCGCCGATAGGGGGTCAGTTTTGCGCGCCGGTTGACACTCCGGATGCTTTCGCGGATTGTTCTCGTATCGCTTGAGCGAGGCCAGCGGCCGATACTCTATTGGGCCGAGCTTCTGCTCGATCGCAGCGATGTCACTGCGAATGCCGTTGGCGGCCCGCTTCTTTGGTTGGCTAGTCATTTGAAATGTCCTTCGTTGCCGAGCAGGCAGCAAAAGGAGGGACGAGGCTTGCAGCACGCAGGCGACAACCAAGGTCCCGCCAGGTGCAGTGCACGGCGGTTGCTATTGGTTGTCCCGAGAGTTGCTGCTGTGCGCCCAGGTGACGCGGTGCCTCTGCCTCGAAGGACAGCAATGAGGTTGGATTGGCCGCCCTGATCGTCAAGGTAGCCGGGTAAAAATAGTCCGCGCAAATCGAGAACTTATTTCCCTGCTCGTCCCCGGTTTGCCCCCCATTCGCGCCAGCAAATTCCCTGTTAGCGTGTTAGGGAAATCCCCGTCGAAAATGACTGATTTCTGACGTTCTCGCGTGCCGACCCGCCCCCTCACCGGAGGAGAAATTCATCTTTTCCCTGTAAATTCCCGCCAAGCAGGGAATTGCATGTGGAGAGCGGTTCGCAGATGACTGCCTCCACCGCCAAACGCCGCCGATTACCCTCGGTTGGCCCCATGCGATGAGACATTCTTCACATGTGCAGCAAGGCTCGCATGGCCCAGTATATCCCAAGGTGCGCACTCGCAGAGCATTTGATCGACTTGGCCTCTTAATGCTGCCGGGTCACCTTTCGCACCCCGCTCGATCATTTCTAACGCTGCAATGCCCATTGCGATTATCAAATGAAGTAAATCTTCCGGCTTTCGGTGGTCTGTTGTTCTATTTCTGATCACACCCCCAGCGGCAAGTTCGCGCAGCACGAGCGCGTTCTTCCAGAGTGTTTCAAGACGACCGGGCCCGTCTTTGCCCCATAGCCCGCTCGAAAGGAGGCGCGTCGCGAGACCGTATGGTGGACGGCCCTCGAACATTGGACCAAAACCGCCAACGAGCCCGAACGCCGCCCAAGACAGATCAGCCCCATCAGGGCCGTCGATAAAGGCTTCAGGCGAGGCGGGAAGCAGCTTGCCCAGTCGCGGGGCAGCATCAGACGCGTCCGGTGCAAGTTTTTGGGCTGCTTCTCGTAGCAGAGCGTCCCGACCGTGGCCCGGGTTGAAACCGTGCCAGCCACCGTTTGCAGCCAGAGCTTGTGCCGTGCGCCAGTCTCCATCGTTGGGGCTGCCGCGCCCGTCGCGTTCTGCCCGGTCTGCCCGTTCGATCAATCCTGCACACCAATGCCAAGCGACTAGGGCTCCATCGCCTCTGCTTCGAATGGAGGATGCAAGGTCGGTGGGTGTTGCCTGACCTGACACGCCGTCTTTCATACGTAGTAACCGGGATTCCGCATGCCATAACAGCAAAGGGAGTGCGAGGCCGCATGGAGCCTCAGACCGGTTTCCGGTCCAGCCCAATTCGTCCCATGCAGGCGGTGCGGCGTATACCGCTTTCACCCAATGTTCATAGTGATCTAAGCCAAGATCAACGTGTTCAAGGCACAGAAAGCCATCAAATTCAGATGGCAATGTGTCGAGTACCTTCATCGCATCGGCAGGAGCGACTTGAGATAGAGGGCCAATCAGCAGGTGAATTGGCTCAATCACCGGGAACCAGCCATGTGGAGCGCGTAGGTCGCGGATGTTACGACCAGAGGGATCAGCCCAAGATTTACGAGACTGGACCAGGGCGCTGCGCACCTCTTCAACGGTTCGCGCCCCATTCTTGGCATCGTCATCGCCAATGAAGTATGGCCGATCTTTGAATGCCTTAGACAAGCCCTCTAGGATATGCTCTCTAAATATGTCATCTTTAAGCGCTTTTGAAACCAGCTTTTGACCAATTGGGTTGTCGCAGAGTGAACCCAACTTCCGAACGGCAATAACCGGATCAAGATTTGCAACCTGGTCAAGTACTGCTTCGGCCAGCAAACCATCGACCGTCCGTAACGAGGGTTCGTTCGCCTCGCTACGAATCTGCGCAGCAACGTCCGGAAATTCGACCTCCAATACTGAGGCTGCCGTCTCGGTTTCTGGTTGGCTCTCTCCGAGCTTGGCAAAAAGCTTGGCCGCTTCACGTCGTTTGGGTAGGGCGTAGTAGCGAGTCAGGAAGGTGTCCAATTCATCCAGCGCGCGCTTGCGATACTCGCTTGCTTCATCTGGCCAGTGAAGGCTCATCGGGATTGCTCCCACATTTTTTCGAACCAAGTTACGGCACCTCTGCGCGTCGCGCTCCAACCGAATGAACACGCGTTCTGTCCGCTAAAACCTCCGCCGACTGTGGCCCCCCAATGCCACAGAATTCCGTCCACAAGCGCGAACCGATCATGGGGCAGAGCCCCGAAGCCGCTGTCCCGCTTAGGCAGGGTCAATATTTCGATATGACCAGATCGCCGTGCGGAGCTATTCCATTTTGTGACCAATTCTTCGAGGCTGGCCGCCTCTTGCTTCGCGGCTGTTATGATCCGCACTTGCTCAACATCGGCAAGAGTGACGATCTTGAAAAGCATGTCTGCGAGATCAAGCGTTTCGCCTAGATAACCATCAACGATCCAGACCTGTTTTGCTGAACCAACAGCTTCCTGGAAGAGAGGCGAGATCGCGGGTTCATTTCCGTGGTCATCCCACGACAAGAACTCGCGGTCGGCCAGTCCCCGGTTGCGGTCGAAGAACATCAATTGTGGGTCTTCGTTCAACGTGGGCGAGGTAGCAGGCGGTCCATGGAAGTCCATCATGATGCCTCAATGATCGTTGCACTCGCCCATACATGCTCAAGGCGTTCGAGAACGGGTTGGGGGTTCCGCAGGCGGATCAGCATGGTTGCGTCTCCGCCAAGGCCATTAAGGCTTGCGCCAAGCGACCAAACAGATCCGTCGATTGTAACAAAACGATCATGGATGAGCACATTCATCCTACGCGCTTCCGCTCGCTTGCTAGCTTTAGGCATGTCCCGAAGGCCGTCGCTGATATCGAAAAGTTCGCGATCAACCGTTGCTTTGCCAGCTGTCAACAGACGGACCCGCGCCCCCGTGCTTGCCATGCCATAGTCCAGTAAATCTCGTCCATCCGCATAAGGGTCTACCAGCATCACATCGGATTGCGCGTGGGAGATTAAGTCCCATAACTTGTCTCGCGGCACCGTTGGGTTGTCGAACCAGAACTCTGTTTCGCTATTACGTTCGATCCTGCGGCGCTCACGTCCTTTAGCCAAGCTGCCCGGTGGCAGAATCGGAGTGCCGGTCGTCAGTTTTTCGCTGCTCACCTCCCGCACGGAACGCGTGCTTTGCTGAGAGTTCTTTCCTCTCCCGTCTTTTGAGATCAAACGGGTCTCCCTGCCTTGCAGGTTGATGTTTGACGTGATGGCACGCAGGTAGCCCGTCATCGGCTTTGACGCAATTACGCCTCGCACAGGATGAACCAGGCTCCATCCGATCTTTTCAACTGGCTGAGGGCGCGGGGCACGAACAACTCCATCCGCCGGAACGACGAATGTTTCTTGCCATACCAGACTGCCATAGCGTTCTTCTTGGGCGGTGAGCCTCAGCCCGACTCCCGGCTGTCCCCGCCACTCAAATTCAAAAACAACAGTTTCCTGGCCGGTTTCATTGCGATCAAGCCGGGATCGCACGGTACGAACGTCCGGGTCAGGAACGATAAGCGCTGCTGAACACATCAGCTCGGGGTAGAGATCGAAATCCACCCATGTCCGCAGCCGCAGCCATCGAAAGGCCTCCTTCTTCTTTTCTTCCGGCAAGTCATGAAGGGCGTCGACAGCCGTGTCGCCTGTCGTCAGACGACGGTGGACCCGAACGGCCTCGCGGTTTGCCCCGGCATAGGGATCGATGCGATCTTCATCCATGGTCCCGGCAAAAGTGGCGGCGGTAATGGTACCGCAAGGGCCGACCAAAGATCGGCCCCCCACGTTGGTTCGTCGACCAAAGATACGTGTTCTAGCGGTTTCTTGGCGTGCGTTCCTTCCTGATCTGGAAGCACGTCCAAGTTACGGTACCAATTGAGTGCATCAGCAGCAGGCAAACCGACCCGCCGGAAAAACAAACGCCCCATTTTGGTGCTCAAACTAGGCGGGCAGCATTTCTCATCAAGTGGGGTTGCATCAGGGATGGCACGTCCGCTCGGCAACATTTCCACGCTTGCAAAGACGAGTCGCGGATTCTGTCCCTGCCCCTTTGGCTGCAGGCAAGCGAAACGAATGATCGCGTAGTCGAAAGGTAAGTTGTCGGTCATGCCGAATGGAATAGCCTATGCATAAATTGAGGTGTTTGTATTTGTCATGCATTCAAATTGCTATTGTATATTACTTCGTTGGAAGCATGCAGCCCGAAAAGCATGTGACACGGATTCAACTCGGTCATGGTTAGGGCCGGCTTTCCATTGTCAAGCTCGACCATCAGGTGAGGTACTCTTACTCCAACGCCAGCTTTGGCTCGCCGTCGAATTCAGAGGGTTATAGCGTAGGTGTAGTTCTGTGTTTCGTCGGCTTCGGCCCGCCATTTCCTGAAATTCCCGATCCACTAGCCCCTCATGCCGGGGCGCCGGTTTCGTTTTGCGTGCGCAAGTCCTGGCGGTAGCGGCCGGGGGAGACGCCGGCCCATCGGCGGAAGGCGCGGGTGAAGGAGCTTTGTTCCGCGAAGCCGGTCAGGAAGGCCACTTCGGCCAGCGGGCGGCGCGGTTCGCCTACCAGCCGCATGGCGAGGTCGCGGCGGGCCCTGGCCACTTCGGTCTGGAAGCTCGATCCTGCGGCATCGAGACGGCGTTGCAGGGTGCGGGCGCCCAGGCCCAGCTCGGCGGCGATCTGTTCCAGCCGGGGAGGACCTTCGCTGAGGACCGCGGCGACCTGATGGCGCACTTGCGCGGGCATGTCCGCCGCTTCGGCAGCATCTTCCCTTTCGCTCCCGGCATTGTCGGGAAGCGCCGAGAGATGCGTGCGGAAGAAGTTCCACACCGTCTCGTCGCCGACGCGGTTGGGATGGTCGAGCTGGTCCTTCGAAAAGACGATCGCGTCGGTCGTGGCCCCGTATTCGACCGGGCATTCGAAATGTGCCTCCAGCGCCGCAAGCGAGCCGAGCGGTTCGTGCGCGAACTGGACGCGGCGGGGGGCGATGCGTTCGTTGCGCGCCTCGCGCCAGATGGTCACGAACGTGGCGAGGGCGCCTTCGTTCGAAAGGTACATGCCCCGACGGTCGGGGGAGGTGCGGCGATGCGTCCACCATGCCTCCTCCCCGTGATCTTCCAGCGCAAAGGCCGAGACGCGATTGAACAGCTGGACGTAGCGGTCCATCCGCTCGAACGAACGGCGCAGGGTGGGGGCGGTTTTCCATGCCAGCCCGACCGCGCCGAAATCCTCGCAGCGAACCGCGCCGCAGGTGCGCATGTGAAAGCCGATCGCGGGTGCCTCGCTTTCGGCCAGGGCTTCCAGCAGCGCATAGTACGGTGCGGCCGGAATCAGCGTTTCCGTATAGTTTGGCGGCAGACCCTCGGGGAAGACCAGCGCGCGGATACGCTCGCGCTCCTCTTCCGAACCGGCTTCGGCCAGCATCTTGCGTACGAACAGGCCGGCAAGTTCCATAATCCCGGTATTGGTCCTTTTCCCCGTGGGACGAGGCGCGATTGTGCGTTGCTGTCGTGCCGCGTCAAGCGTTTGACGCCCGCGGGCAAGATTGCACCGTGTTCCTCTGCAAGGAAAAGGCCCGCCAACGCTTGCCAGATACGCCCGATGTCGCGCATGCGACCCGGCGCTTACCTGAACGCGGTGGCGCCGACATTCACCATCCGGTTCAGACTTGCCATTGAGGACGATACGCATGCGCCGAACACTCATAGCCCTTGTCGCCACGCTCGCGGTCCTGGCCGCATGGGCGTGGATCAGCTTCAAGATCTACGAATCCGGCTGGCTGCGCGATCCGATCGCGGAATCCTCGCGTCCCGCCGACTTCGCGGTGGCGGCGAAGGAGATGATCGACCGGGAATCGCGCGGCGACGTGGTCTTCATGCTGATTGAGGACGGCAAGGTCGTGGCCACCGAAGCCCGTTCGAAGGGGAAGCCGGTCGATGCTAACTCGCTGTTCCAGGTCGCTTCGCTCAGCAAGTGGCTGTCCTCCTGGGGCGTGATGGCGCTGGTGCAGGACGGCGCGCTCGATCTCGACGCGCCGGTCTCGACCTATCTCACCCGCTGGAAGCTGCCCGACAGTCCGTGGAACGACGAGGTGACGGTGCGCCGGCTGCTGAGCCACACGGCGGGTCTCGACGACGGGCTGGGCTATGCCGGCTTCGAACGCGAGGACGAGGTGCAGTCGCCGGAAGATTCGCTTACCAGCGCGCGCGACGCCTCGCCCGGCGCGAACCCGTCGGTGCGCGTGGCGGAAAAGCCGGGGACAAGCTGGAACTACTCGGGCGGCGGCTACACACTGCTGCAGCTCCTGGTGGAGGAAGTCTCCGGCAAGCCTTTCGATACCTACATGAAGGAGCGTGTCTTCCGCCCGCTGGGCATGACCGACACGACGTATGTGCTGGACGATGCCGCACGCGCACGGCTCGCGCCCAACTTCGATGCAAAGGGGCAGCAGGAGCCGCTGCTCTACTACAGCTCGCTTGCGGCAACCTCGGCCTATACCAGCGCGAACGATCTCGTGCGCTTCGTGAAGGCACAGGCTCCCGGCGCGAAAGGTGGCGGCGTGCTGACCCCGGCGACGCTCGAACAGATGCGCGAGCCGCACGCGCAGTCGCTCGGCGCGGACATCTGGGGCCTCGGTCCGATGCTCTTTGCCGCGAACGGCAAGGGCGGTTTCATCATCGGCCACGACGGAGACAACGAACCGGCGATCAACACCGCGGTCCGCCTCGATCCGGCCACCGGCGACGGGGTGATCGTGCTCGAGACGGGAACGCCACTGCTCGCGACCACACTGGGCAGCGAGTGGGTGTTCTGGAAGACGGGCAATGTCGACACGCTGCTGTTCACCATGGAGCTCGACACGTTCCTGAATTGGCTCGCCATAGGCGCGCTGGTGATCGTCGTTATCGGCATCGTGCTGGGCTGGCGGTTTGTGCGCGCGGGCAGGCGCTGATGCTGCCGGTCGTGACGGGGGCGGACCGAGCGCAATCTAGACGAAGCCCGACCGGCCGGCTGCTGCGGGCCGGGCCGGTCGGGTACTGGGCATTTTGAGGGCTCGTGGCGAGGATCAGCAGTCCTTGTCGTTTTCCTTCTTGCGGAAAATGTTGCCGATGCCGCAGCTGATCTTGCTGCCGACCTTCCTGGCATTGTCGGCGTGGTGCCGGGCGCGGTCGGCGGCGACTTCCGCCACGGCCTTGACCTTGTTGTCGCCTGACAGAGCCTTTCCATAGCGGCTCGCCGTGTCGCCGACGCTGTCGAGCTTGGCGCCGGTGGCGTTGCCGATGGCCTCGCGGTTGGCGGCACCGATCTTTTGCGCATACTGACCGGCGGCCCTTGCATTGTCGATGTGATGCCGGGTCCGGTCGGCGAGCACGCTGCCGACGTCATGGAGGGCATTGCCTCCGGAAAGAGCCTCGGCATAGCGACGGGTGGTGTCGCTGCGGCGGTCGAACTGGATTCCGGTCTCTTCCCTGATCGCACTGCGAGCGGCGCGGTCCTTTTCATCGATGAACTTCGCGGCCTTTTCGAACTGCTCGGCCTTTTCCTGACCGTAGGCGGAGAGGTTTTCTCCCAGGCGACCCGGCTCGGTGAAAGTCTCTTTCACCTTCGCGAAATTGTCCTTGTGGTGTTCCCAGCGCTGGGCGGCGACATCGGCCAGGGTTACGTCCTTGTCGAAGATGGCTGCGCCGTACTGGATGCCCGTGCTCAGCGGATCCTGCAGTTCGGCTCCGGTCAAGGCGCGGACGGCTTCGGTCCCGGCGACTTCGGCCACCACCACTGCGGCACCCACGCCGGTCCCCGCCAGCGCCGCGCGTCCCGCCTTGCCGGCCTTCCCCGTGACCCGGGCCGTTCGGGTGACTTTGGCCATATCCGCCACGTCGTCGGCACGGTCGACGATCCTGGCGGCATCGGTCGCGGTGTCGATACGGCGCGCGGCCTGGGCTGCCCGGCCCGACTTGTTGAGCTGGGAGATGTCGCCCCCCTTGTCGCCGATGTTGCGCACCAGCTGGCCTTCGTTGACCATGCGTCCGCGCGCCGCCTGCGCCGCATCGCCCTGCCGCACGAGCCGCGAGACGTCGTCCGGCCCTGTGCGCTGCATAAGCTGCCGCTCGAAGGAGGGGCTGTTCGCGGCCGCATTGCCGGCATTGCGCAACCGGGCCCGCGAGCCCCGGGCGAGATCGCCCCGCCGCGCGAGATCGTCGAGATTGGCGCCGTTGCCGATCCGGCCCGCACGGGCGCGCTGGGCCGCCTGACCGCGACGTTCGAGGTCCGCGAGGTCGGCACCGCTGCCGATCTTTCCAGCACGGGCCTGTTGCGCCATTTCCCCGCGGCGCTGCAGGTCCGCAAGGCTGCTGGCGCGGCGCGACTTCGGCGTCGCGTTGAGGCCCGTCGAGCCGGCTTGCTGCATGACGACCCCGGCGGCTACCGCCGCGCCCGCCGCTGCGGCTGCTTCTCCGGCGCTGATCCCGTCGTCCTGCCCCGTCCGGGGCTCCTGCGCCTGCGCCATGGCCGGCGTGGCCATGGTGGCGATGGCCAGCAGCGAGGCACCGATGGCCGGGGTCCATTTCCTGTTCAGCATGTTTCATCCCCTCTCTGGGTGGCAGGCTTTCGGGGCCTGTGAAGATTACCCATTCTGGATAGAGGGGGAGGGGAAGCGCCAACATGGGGTGGATACCCCATATGCGGCGGGAGGCCGCTGCTGCTCGTCCGGCGAATGCGACCAGGCAGTTTGCCCTCCCATCCGGCAGGGGCCGGATCGGAGGGCGCAGCGCAGGCAGCGCATGGCTTTACGGAAGCGGAGATCAGCCGCGGTCTATTGCGGCAGTATCCAGAGCTGACTCGCGGCCTCGCTGCAGGGCGAGACCAGCAGCGTGGCGCCGTCGGTTTCGCTCACTGCAAGGCATTGTCCCTGGCCGTTTTTAAACCGGCCCGCGGGGGACTGCGCATCCGCTTGCGGCGCGGTCGTTTCCTTGAAGGTCCAGACCTGCAGCGGGTTCTTGTCGCAACCATAGCTCCTTACGGCAGTGCCTTCGGTTTCGAGGCAGGTGCCGCCGGCGGTCACGATCAGGCCGTCGCCGCTCAGGTATATGAAGCGCTGCCGGGCATCGGCTTCGCACGCCGCGACTTCCAGCGAGCCGCCCTGAATGCCGACGTCGGATGCCGGTTGCTGCAGGCAAAGGCCCTCACTGGTTTCGACAGGGTAGGTCATGGCGAGGTCGATGGCGATCGGATCGGCGCGGCCCGCGTTCTCCGGGGCCGAGGGAGGCGCGGGAGCCGGACCGGGCGCGGGAAGGGGGCGTGCGCGCGCCGGGTCGTCCATCGTTGCCAGTTCCTCCTCGAACGCGCGCGGATGGCTGGGTTCGATGGGCAGCAGGGTGAAGGTGGGCGCCAGCCAGCCCTTGCCGCTGGCGCGGATGGTGCCGTCCTTCTGCAGCTTCCAGAACATCGGGCGGCGCAGCAGGGCATCATAGGCCGCGAACGCGCCCGGGCCGGTCTGGCGAATGTCGGTGCTGGTGACCATGCCGCGTTGCACCTGCCACAGAAACGCGTGTGTCCATTCGTCCATGGCAATGGCGTGGCCCTGTTCGATCAGGATCCGGCGGTTGAGTTCCTGCAGACGCCACACGCCGTCGATGACCGTGGGCTCGCTCGGCGTCACCTCGGTATAGTCCTGAAGGTCGGCCGGCTGCTGCGCGTGAACCTTGGGGGCTGACAGCAGGGCCAGCGCGACCATCAGGGCAATGCAGATCTTAAGCGGGGAAAACGGAATCTCGGTTCGGGCAGACATGGCGGTCCTCTCTGTGTCGAGAACCGTTCTGGCCGACGCTCCGGCGAACCGGTATGGGGTCCATCCCCCAAATGCAGGCTCTCGAGGTTCTTCCTGTGGCAGAGAGGTCAGGCCAAAAGCGCCAGCAGCGCGAAGCTCGCGAGCCAGTGGGTGCCCATGTAGTCGTCGGCGATGTGCGGCAGGCTGGCGGCGATGTGGCGTTCTGCGGTTTCGCGGGCCGGGACGGAGACGGGATGGGACTCGTCCAGTGCCTCGGCAATTTCGCGCCAGCACCATGCGCGGCTCAGGTTGAGGCCGTCGAGGTGGGCGATCTTGCCGTCGCTGCGGTCGGATACGGTCGCGGGCGTGAAGAGGGTGGCCGGTGCACCCGATGCGGCCTCGGGCAGGAAGGCATCGAACCAGTGGGTGAAGTCCTCGCGGTCGAGTAGCCGGCTCATCAGCAGCGCTTCGCAGAGGGCCGAGGAGAGGAACTCGTCGCCGCCCGGCTCCCAGGCCTGACAGCCCCGGTCCTGCGCAAACCAGCCTTGCGCGGTTTGCGCGATCCGGTCGGCCAGCGCCGGGTCGTATGTCTGCGCCCAGTCATGCGCGAGCGTGAGCGCGAAGGCGCTGTTGAAGTGGGTGCCGGTGCGGATGGGGTAGGTCTGCTTGGGCAGGAAGGTGCGAAAGCGCTCGGCGAAGGCTTTGGCGAGCGGGGTGAGGGCAGGGCCCCATGGCGCGTCGTGGCGCATCGCCTCGCCGTGCAGCGAGAGCAGCCAGGCCCAGCCATAGGGGCGCTCGAACCCGGCCGAACTCGGACGGTCGAGATAGGCGCATTCCTGCGCTACCAGCTCCGGCGTCAGCATGGCATCGGCGCGGGCGCGCACGTCGGCGGCTTCGGGCATGTCGGGATGGAGCCGCGCCAGCGTCAGCACCTGCCACCAGCCATGGACGCAGCTGTGCCAGTCGAAGCTGCCGTGGAAGATCGGATGGAGCACGCGCGGGGGCAGGGCGTCCTCGTCGCCGGTCAGCACGTGATCCAGCTTGTGCGGGTATTCCTGGCCCAGATGACTGAGCGTCAGCCGGGCGAAGCGGGCTGCGGTTTCGGCATCGAGACGGGGCATCACATCACCAGATAGAGCAGCGCGATATTGAAGATCAGCAGCGGGACCGCGGTCGGCACCTGCGCGCGGATCACGCCGTAGCGGTCGCGCAGTTCCAGCAGCGCGGCGGGCACGAGGTTGAAGTTCGCGGCCATGGGGGTGACGAGCGTCCCGCAGAACCCCGCCAGCATGCCGATGGCGGCCACCCGCGCCGGGGCTCCGCCATAAGTGTGGATCAGCAGCGGCAGGCCGATGGCAGTGATCATCACCGGGAAGGCGGCGAAGGCATTGCCCATGATCACCGTGAACAGCGCCATGCCCACGCAATAGACCACCACGGCCCCGAGCACGCTGCCCGATGGGATGATCTGCCCGATCAGCGACCCCACGACATCGCCCATGCCCGCCAGCGCGAAGACCGCGCCGAGGCTTGCGAGCATCTGCGGCAGGATCGCGGCCCAGCCGATGTGATCCATCAGCCGCGTACCCTGTCGGAAAGGCTCGGCTGGCGTGGGCCGCAACCATGCGTAGCAGATGACCAGCGACAGGATCACGCCCAGCGTCAGCGAGACGAGCGTAACCTGCCGGGGATCGACGATGCCGGGAATTTCCGAGAACACGAAAGTGCCGGCGAGCGCGGTGACGGGGATGACCAGCGCCGGGACGAAAAGCGCGGGGCCGCGCGGTTCGACGGGCTCCTGCGTGCGGTCGCGAAAGCCCATCTTGCCGAGCGTTGCCACCGCGACGATCGCCAGCACCAACACCCCGTTGCCGAGATTGCCGAGCCGGTCGCCCAGCAGGAAGCTCACCGCGATCAGCGCGTAGAACAGCGCATTGCCGGGCCGACGCGGCACTTGCGTCACGCTGAGCAGTGCGAACGAGGCGAACGTCACGCCCGCAACCAGATAAAGGAAACCGAGCCCGATCACGGCTTGTTCGCCCGGCGCTTCAAACGGCGGTCCGCCAGCAGCAGCCGCGTGCCGTGGATTACCAGCGCGGCGATGGCGGTGGGGATCGCCCACACCGACAGGTCGAGCGGGGCAAGGTCGATGCCGTCGGCTTCGAGAATGCCCTTCATCAGCAGGATCGAGCCGATGGCGATGAAGATGTCCTCGCCGAAGAACAGGCCGACATTGTCGGTGGCGGCGGCCAGCGCCTTGGCTTCGTCGGGATCGCTCTCGCCGGAAGACTGCGCATCTGCGGCCGCTTCGGCCATCGGCGCGATCAGCGGGCGCACCGTCTGCGCCGGGCCGGCAATCGAGGTGAGGCCCAGCGCCGCGGTGATCTGGCGGAAGGCGAGATATACCAGCAGCAGCCGCCCCATCGTCGCGCCGCGCACCCGCCCGATCAGGTCGCGCGCGCGGGTCTGCAGGCCATGGCGCTCAAGGATGCCGATCACCGGCAGCACGATGTAGATGATCGTGATGTAGCGGTTGTCGTTGAACGCCTTGCCGAAGGCCTCGATCACCGTGACGGGGTCGAGCCCCGCGGCAATGCCGGTGACGAGGGCCGAGGCGATCACGACCAGCAGCGGGTTGAAGCGCAGCATGAACCCCGCCGCGATCACGGCAATACCGGCCAGCACGAGCATCAGGCAGAGTACCTCACCCTGAGAAGTCCGTTCGGGTCATTCATCGCCATAGATGGCAATGCGCGGCTCGCTGCCCTTGCGCGCCATGCCGCGATACATGCCCGGCGTGTTGAACGACCAGGCCGGGGTGCCGTCGTGCGCAACCACGATGACCCCGCCGTCGCCACCGAGCGCCTTTGTCTCTTCCTGCACGGTGTCGGCGGCCTGCTGCGGCCCTTCGCCCAGGAAGCGGATGCGCGCGCAGATTTCATGGGCCACGCCTTCGCGGATGTAGAACTCGCCCGCACCGGTGGCGGAGACGGCGCAGGCGCGGTTGTCGGCATAGGTGCCCGCGCCGATGATCGGGCTGTCGCCCACACGGCCGTAGAGCTTGCCGGTCATGCCGCCGGTCGATGTGCCCGCCGCCAGATTGCCGTGCGTGTCGCGCGCGACGGCGCCGACCGTGCCGTATTTCACTTCGCGCTCGAAATCGCCCAGCGCCTTGTGATCGGCCTTGAACTTCTGGATCTGCTCCCAGCGTTCCTCGGTGCGGAACCACGAGGGATCGACCTGCTCCAGCCCGTGCTCGCTCGAAAAGGCATCGGCGCCGTCGCCGCTGAGCATGACGTGCGGGCTCTTTTCCATCACCGCGCGGGCGAGGCTGATCGGGTGGCGGGTCATGGTCACGCCCGCGACGGCCCCGGCCTCGCGCGTGGCCCCGTCCATGATCGAGGAATCGAGTTCGTTGGTGCCCGCCGACGTAAAGACCGCGCCGCGCCCGGCATTGAAGTTGGGATCGTCCTCCAGCACGCGGATGGTTGCCTCGACCGCGTCGATCGCCTTGCCGCCCTTGTCGAGAACCGCGCTGCCGGCATCGATCGCCTTGCGCAGCGCCGCGCGGACGGCGGCCTCGCGCTCGGGCGTGATCCTGTCGCGCTCGATAACCCCGGCGCCGCCGTGGATGACGAGGGTCCAGTCGTCCTCGGCCGATGCCGCCGTGCTCACCGCCAGCCCCACGAATGCCGCCGCGATGGCGGCCAGCCTTGCCAGATGTCGCTTATGCAATGGTCGTCTCGCCCCATCAGATCCGCTCACAATGCGGCAAGGGTATTGGCCCATTCGCATCGCTCCGCAAGGCGAGCGGCCGCATCGGCCGTGCAAAAATGCACAAAAAGATCCCCGGTTCACGAAGCCGTTGCAGCCACTTATGGTAGCCGCGCAAATGCAATGGAGGGGCGCAGGCCTTGCACATCAAGTCGCTGACCAGCCTCTATCGCCTGATCGTCATCGTCGTCGAAATGACGATGGCGGCCGAACTGATCGTGCTGATCGCCAACGAGCGGTGGATGCAGGTCTTCATCGTGCTCGGGCTGATGCTGATCATCGCGCTGTCCATGCTGATCCCGCACGAGCAGGGCAGCGCGATCATCCCGGTCGAGATGCAGATCTTCGTGACGCTGTTCGTCTTCGCCACGCTGTTCCTGGGGGAGGTGCGCGATTTCTACGGCCGGATCTGGTGGTGGGACCTGGCCCTGCACGGATCGTCCGGCCTGCTGCTCGGCCTCATGGGCTTCCTCGTGCTCTATCTGCTGAACGAGGCGGACGTGGTGAACCTGCATATGCGGCCGGCCTTTCTCGCGCTCTTCGCCTTCTTCTTCAGCTTCAGCATCGGCGGCATCTGGGAGATATTCGAATTCACCATGGATCAGGCCTTCGGCATGCAGATGCAAAAGCCGATGCTGGGCGATCCCTCGGGCCTGACCGACACCATGTGGGACCTCATCATCGATGCCACGGGCGCCATTCTCGCCAGCGTTGGCGGATGGCTCTACATCCGCAAGGCCCGCGACAAGGGCAAGGCCGACTGGGCCGCCCGGTTCGCGGCCCGCTATCCCCACGTCTTCGCCGATCAGGAAGACAGCGAAGGCTGACCGTCAGGCCAATATCCGCACTGGCACGGCCTTCGATGCCGGGGTCTTGGAAAGCCGGTCATGGTACCACAGCGGCACCAGTGGATTGGTCTCGGGGTAGTAGGCGCCCACGCATCCGCGTGGCAAGCTGAACGGCGTAACCACCAGTCCGCCGACTTCGCGATGAACGCCATCGTCCGCGTCGGACACCAGCGAGACGACTTGCCCTTCCGAGAGCCCCGCCGCACGGATTTCGTCCGGGCTCATCAGCAGGACATCGCGCGTGCCTTCGATCCCGCGCAGCCGGTCGGAATAGCCGTAGATCGTCGTGTTGAACTGGTCGTTGGAACGCATGGTGATGAGGCGATAGCGCCCCGCCTTGTCGTCCAGCCCGACGGCGTTGAGCTTGTCGGGAACGGTGAATTCGGCCTTGCCGCTTGCGGTCTGCCAGATCCGCTCGCGCGCCTTGTTGCCTTTGTAGAAGCCGCCCGGCGTAAACATGCGCTCGTTGAACTTCTCGAACTTGTCCGGGTAGGTTTCCTCGATCAGGTCGCGGACCTTGGAATAGTCGCCCACCCATTCGTCCCATAGCACCTTGGGGTTCGGCGGTACGGTAGCCTTGGCCATGCCGGCGATGATGGCGAGTTCGGAAGGGAGGTGCTCGCTCGCGGGTTTGCGCTTGCCGACGGAGCCGTGGATGCAAGAGAGCGAGTCCTCCATCGTCACCGTCTGCGGGCCGCTCGCCTGCATGTCTTCCTCGGACCGGCCAAGGCAGGGCAGGAGATAGGCCACTTCGCCGTTGATCAGGTGGCTGCGGTTGAGTTTGGTGGCGATCTGCACGGTGAGGCGCATCTTTTGCCATGCGGCTTCCATCTTCTCGCGCTCCGGGATGGCGCGCACGAAGTTGCCGCCGAGCCCGACGAAAGCGTGCACTGACCCGCCGATGATGTCTTCGCAGACCTCGACCGTGGTCCGGCCTTTTTCACGCGGCGGCGAAAAGTCGAAGCGCTCCGCCAGAAAGTCGAGCGGCACCAGTTCCGGCTTCTCCGAAATGCCCACCGTGCGCTGGCCCTGTACGTTCGAGTGGCCGCGCACCGGCGAAATGCCCGCGCCCTCGCGCCCGATGTTGCCGCGCAGGAGCAGCATGTTGACGATCATGCCGATGGTCTGCGAGCCGTGGACATGCTGGGTTACGCCCATGCCGTAGATGCCGATGACCTTCCGGGCATCGCAATAGACGTCCCCGGCCGCTTCCAGATCGGCGCGCGACAGGCCGGACTCGGCTTCGATATCGTCCCACGATGCAGCCTCGACCGACGCCTTGAAGGCCTCGAAGCCATCGGTGTGCTGTTCCAGGAAGGCGGTATCGAGCAGCTCTTCGCTTTCCGCCCGGGCCAGCACATGCTTGCACATGCCCATGACCGCGGCGATGTCGCCGCCCGGCCGCACCTGATGGTACTGGCACGAAATCTCGGTGCCGTTGCCGGTGAGCATTTCCGTCGGGCTCTGCGGATTGACGAACTCGACCAGTCCCTTTTCGCGCACGGGGTTGAACGTCACGATCTTGCAGCCCCGCTTCACCGCTTCCTGTAGTGGATGAAGGAAGCGCGGGCTGTTGGTCCCGGTGTTCTGGCCGAAGAAGAAGATCGCGTCGCACTTCTCGAAATCGCTCAGGACGCAGGTACCGACCGGCGACCCCGTGACCTTCTTGAGCCCCACCGACGTCGTCTCGTGACACATGTTCGAGCTGTCGGGCAGGTTGTTGTGGCCATAGAGCCGCGCGTAGAGCGCATAGAGGTAAGAGGTCTCGAGGCTCGCGCGACCGGAGGCGTAGAAGACGGCGGACTTGGGATCGAGCCGCCGCAGTTCCTTGCCGATCTCGGCGAAGGCGTCCGCCCAGTTCGTCTCCACGTAGCGGTCGGTTGCCGGATCGTAGCGCATCGGATGGGTGAGCCGGCCGGTCTGCTCAAGGTCGTGATCGTTCCACTCGCGCAGTTCGCTGACGGTATGGCCGGCGAAGAACTCGGGCGTGCAGCGCCGCGAAGTCAGTTCCCACAGCGTCGCCTTCGCCCCGTTTTCGCAGAACTCGAAGGCATGGGGATTGGCGGGCTTGGTCCAGGCGCAGGACGTGCACATGAAGCCGCCGGGCTTGTTCTGCCGGCGCAGCGTGTCGAGCACTGCCGGACTGTCCCACTCCTTGCCGAAGATCCGTGTGATCCCTCGCAGCGATCCCCAGCCGCCGGATGGTCCGTCATAGTGTACGGTTTCGTCCTGGTCCGACATGGCGGGGTGTCCTTTCTGAGGGAGAAATGTTTTGTAACGGGAACGGCCCCGCCGCCATCTCGTTCCGGCGCCGCCAAATTCTTCCAGCCGGTAAAGGCGCTTGGCCGCGGCAGGGAGCGGACTTAGGCTCCTCGCCATGCACGCCGCCGTCCAAAACAATGCAGCTTTCCGCAATGTCTGAACCAGACATGCTGGCGCGCACCCATGCCACGCTCGGCGAAGGCACGCTGTTGATTTCCGTTGAGAGTTGACCCGGGATTTCCATCGAGAAGTGACCCGGGTGGGTAGTATGTCCCGCTGTGCGGGCGGTGGGTCAAGCTGGTGATTTTTCCTTTCTGATTTTGGGCGCTGCCGAACTGGCGCGGAACCGGAAGCTGTCATTTCCGGTCTCGAGGATATGGCAGTGGTGGGTGAGCCGATCGAGCAGTGCCGTGGTCATCTTGGCATCGCCGAACACACCGGCCCATTCGCTGAAGCTGAGATTTGTGGTGATGATGACGCTGGTGCGCTCGTAGAGCTTGCTGAGCAGGTGGAAGAGGAGCGCACCGCCTGACGGACTGAACGGCAGGTAGCCCAGCTCGTCGAGGATAAGCAGATCGAGGCGCAGCAGCCGATCGGCGAGCTGACCGGCCTTGTTCATGGCCTTTTCCTGTTCCAGCGCATTGACCAGGTCGACGGTGGCGAAGAAGCGGGCCTTCTTGCGGTGATGCTCGACGGCCTGCACGCCGAGCGCAGTGGCAATGTGGGTTTTGCCGGTGCCGGGACCACCGATCAGCACCACGTTGTGGGCGCCGTCGATAAACTCGCCGCGATGGAGCTGGCGGACCATGGCTTCGTTCACCTCGCTGGATGCAAAATCGAAGCCGGCCAGGTCCTTGTAGGCCGGGAACTTGGCCGCCTTGATCTGGTAGGCGATGGACCTGACCTCGCGTTCGGCAACTTCGGCCTTGAGCAACTGGGAGAGGATCGGAACGACCGCATCGAACGCGGGCGCCCCTTGCTCGATGAGGTCACCGACGGCTTGGGCCATGCCATACATCTTGAGAGAGCGCAGCATGACCACGACGGCGGCGCTGGCGGGATCATGACGCATGGCGCAGATCCTTGTCCCGCAGGGTATCATAGCGTGCGACGTTGGCCTTGGGTTCGCGGCAGAGGATCAGGGCCTGCGGGGCATCGATCCTGGGCGGAGCGGGGTCCTTGCCGTCGACCAGGCGGTGCAGGATATTGAGGATATGGGTCTTGGTCGCGACGCCGGCCTCGAGAGCCAACTCGACGGCACACAGCACGGCCTGTTCGTCATGGTGCAGGACCAACGAGAGGATCTCCACCATCTCCCTATCGCCGCCGGGGCGCTTCAGAAGCTGGCCCTGCAGCTGCCGGAACGCCTCCGGCATCTCGGTGAAGGGCGCGCCGTTGCGCAGGGCTCCCGGTTTGCGCTGGATCACCGCGAGATAGTGCCGCCAGTCATAGATCGTCCGTCCCGGCTGATCATGGGATCGTTCGATGATCCGCCCATGCTCGCACAGGATCTGTCCCTCGGCGGCAATGACGATCCGCTCGGGATAGACCCGCAGACTTACCGGCCGGTTGGCGAAGGACGCGGGGACGCTGTAGCGGTTGCGCTCGAAGGAGATCAGGCATGTCGGCGATACTCGCTTGGTGTGTTCAACGAAGCCGTCGAAGGGCCGCCCCAGCGGCATCAGGCTCGCGATCTCCGCGGCATGCACGTCGGCGATGGTGCCGGGCAGCACGCCATGCGGAATCTCTCCCCACTGCGCGATGCATTGCTCCTCGAGCCAGGCATTGAGCGCATCGATGTCCGGGAAGGCTGGCATTGCCTGCCACAATCGCCGCCGTGCATCCTGGACGTTCTTCTCGACCTGACCCTTCTCCCATCCCGCGGCCGGGTTGCAGAACTCCGGCTCGAACAGATAGTGGCTCGCCATGGCGGCAAAACGGGCGTTGACCTGCCGCGCTTTGCCGGTGCCGATCTTGTCGACCGCGGTCTTCATATTGTCGAAGATTCCTCGCTGCGGCACGCCGCCCAGAACCCGGAAGGCCTGGGTCATGGCATCGAACAGCATCTCGTGGGTCTGCAGTGGATAAGCCCTGACGACGAAAGCCCTGCTGTGCGACAGCTTCGTGTGTGCGGCCTGGAGCTTGGTCTGCTTGCCGCCGATCATGGCCCAGTCCTCGCTCCAGTCAAACTGGAAGGCTTCGCCGGGTTGGAAGATCAGCGGCACGAAAGTCCCGCGACCACTGGTTTGGGCATCGCGCTGCCGGTCGGCCTTCCAGGCCCGCGCGAAGGCCGCCACGCGGTTGTAGGAACCTTCGTATCCCAAAGCCACGAGATCGGCGTGCATCTGCTTGGCTGTGCGCCGCTGCTTGCGTGACTTGCCAGCCTCGATCCGCAGCCAGGCCGACAGCTTCTCGGCAAACGGGTCCAGCTTGCTCGGCCGCTCTGGGACCTTGAACTTCGCCTCCACAGTATCCGCGCGCAGGTACTTGCGGATCGTGTTGCGCGACAAGCCCGTGCGCCGCTCAATCTCCCGGATCGGGATATGCTGCCGGAAATGCCAGCGTCGGATTACACTCAGTAACGCCATGTCGATCACTCCTGGATCCCCCGACAAATCAGCCAGGGGAACGATCAAAACATGGGTCAATTCTCAGTGGAAATTTGTGCCCCTCCCGGGTCAGCTCTCAACGGAAATCAACAGACATGAAGAAGCGCCGTCCGCACGACGTACCCTTGTCCCGGCAGGCAATGGCGATCATCCGGGAAATGGAACAACTCCGCAACGGCCCCTATGTGTTTCCAGCCTTCCACACGAGCGCGAAGCCGATTTCGGAGAACACGGTCAATGGCGCGTTGAGGCGCCTTGGTTACGCCGGCAAGCAGTCGGCACACGGCTTTCGGTCAACGGCCAGTTCGCTTCTGAACGAGAGTGGCAAGTGGAACCCGGACGCCATCGAGCGCGCAATGTCCCGGCAGGTGGGCGGCGCCACGGCTGCAATCTACAACCGAACCGCCTATTGGGACGAGCGGGTCGAGATGATGCAGTGGTGGAGTGACTGGCTCGATGAACTCAAGGCAGGAGGGGGCTGATCGCAGGCCCCATTCGAGGCCCCCAAAAGGCCCCCACGTGGTCGCGGCTGGGGGCCTTTATTGGCGAACAACAGCGAACGCCGGAAAGAAAAAAGCCCGGAGAAATCCGGGCTTTTTGGCTGCTTACGGACACCTGCGAGCAGGTGAATGGTGCCAGAAGAGGACTCGAAAATAGCCCACAAACCATTGAATTATATTTGTAATATTTCACAGTTTAATTTCGGTACCCATCGCGATCCCCAGACTGATTTTTCGCGACAGGTTCGAGTTCTCGTCAGGCGACATCACCCATTTCGCTAGCGCGATTCGAGGCCTAGCCTAGAGAGACTAGGGCGTCGAAATCGGCCCTTATGAAACATTCCGCGACCAAATCTTGGCCTATTGGTTCAGACCGTCCGGTCCCGGCAACTCCCGACCAATTCACGCCGTTCCGGGGCAGCCGCTGGAACGTCCGGTTGCGCTGGAACCCGTCCTCCGAGGGTTGGATGGCTGCCGGTCGGCTGCGCGCAAATTTCGGTCATTCCGCGGTTCAGGGCCCCTCGCTAGGCCACCGACTCATTATGCCTGAGCCAGAGGCAAAGAAGTTGTCGTCGCGTTTGCCATAGCGAGTTGCCATAGCTCGGAACTGCTTGATTTTGTTGAAGAAGTGCTCGACGAGGTTGTGGTATCGGTAAAGGAAGGTGCTGAAGATCTGCCGACGCGTGCGGTTGTGCATGGGCTTGATGTTGGCCCGCGCGCCGCCATCTCAATCGTGAGTGCGTCGCTGTCATAGGCGCGGTCGGCAAGCAATACGTCGCGATCGCCCAGGGTCTCGAGCATGTCGGCGGCGCTGCGACCATCTTGCTGGCCGGCCGTGAGCTTGAGTGCGATCGGCATGCCGTTGGCATCCACCAGCGCGTGGATCTTGGTGGTCAGGCCGCCGCGCGAACGACCCATGCAACTGGGTCCCCCTTCTTACTGCCGTTGGCGCCATGCAGGTGAACCCGGATCGAAGAGGAGTCGATCATCTGTACGTCGCCCTCGTAATCGGCTGACACCGCTTCCAATATCCTCTGCCAGTGCCCCGCTTGCCGCCACCGGTGACGCGGTTCACACAGGTCGCATGCGGTCCATAGCGCGCGGGTATGTCCGCCATGGCGCTCCTGTGCGTAGCCGCCAGAAGATGCCATTCAGAACCCGGCGGTCGCCCACCCGCTTCACGCCACGCACCTTCGCAGGCAGCAACGGCCCGATCACCGACCACTCGAAATCCGTCAAATCAAAAGGTACCATGCTCATCTCCTTGCCGGAGAACTGAATCATGCATGAGACCGTTTGGGGATCCTGTTTATGGATCTGTGACCTAGAGTATACTTGCGTCAATAAACGTTTTCCCAACTGACCGACTACAGGAGCTAGACCATTGGCATCGGAAATTGCGAACCGCGTAGCGCTCGTTACCAACGCGCTGGAATTTGGCGGACTAGGCTCGGTCGCGGCCCTTGTTGATGCCGGCTACCAGGTTGCGTGCCACGACAAATCGTTCGCCGACACCAACTCTCTCGGGCAGTTTGAAGACGACTATCCCGGCTCCACCCCTCATCCCGAGCAAGATCCGCTTGCCCTCGTCGACAAGGTTTTATCCCAACACGGCCGCATCGATGTGCTTGTATCAAATGACGTCATCGTCGGCGGAATGAACCCTGTCGAGAAGGCTACGCCTGAAGAATATCGCGCGGTGATCGAAGCCGGGATGCTCTGGCCTTTCACGCTCGCCCACGCTGTCGTTCCCCAGATGAAGGGGCGCGGTAGTGGGGCGCTGATATTCATCACTTCCGGTGCTGCGCTATCGCCTTCCGCAAATTTGAGCATGTACAGTTCCGCTCGCGCCGGGGCGGTTGCGCTTTCCCAGTCACTGGCAAAAGAGCTTGGTCCGTTCAACATTCAGGTGAATGCCATCTGTCCAAACTTCCTGCGAAGCGAGACCTACTTCTCCGAGGAGCGGCTGGCGAACAATCCACATGTCGTGGAGCGCATTCGTAACGATGTGCCTATCCAGCGACTTGGCGAGCAGGAGGAACTGGGCGCACTCGTGACACTTCTCGCGACACAGGCTGCCATGCCAATGACCGGCCAGGCGATTGCCTTCGGTGGCGGCTTCTATCCATAGTGGAGAAATGAGGCAGCTACCGCTTTCGTGCCAATTTATCTATCGAGTGAAGTATCAGGAGAATGTTCAATTGGAGCGCAGAAACAGTTCACGCTAGGGCAACGTCAGCAACAGCGCCGGCGGGTGCTTGCTATACGTTCGCAAATGCCTCGACGCGTGTTCTGACGATGCGCAAGGTCTGAATATACCACTGCTCGTCCACTCGGACATATGTCTCATGATAGTAGCCATGGCCAAGCAGTTCACGGACCGGGCCACCCGGTGCCATTATCAGCCGGTCCGTCATTGACCAAATGCCTCGGGCCGAACGGGCGTCGTCGATCTCGATCTCGCAGTTCGGGCCGAAATGCGCGCTGATGATGCCGCTCCCGGTCAGGCCATTCCCGGAGTAAGCCGCCCGCCCGCGCATGATTATGCTGAGCGCAGGGAAGTGATCCTCTCCGATGAGCGGATCTACGAAACAATCGGTATAGTCCAGTAGGCAATCCTCCGCGAGGACGCTGCGTACCAGGGCGCATCGCCGGTATCCACTCCGCGAAAGTACCGCGCCTTGAGCAGCTTGATCGCCTCGATCGCCTCCAGGCGGTGAATGACATCCATGGCTTTACTTTCTTCCTGTTTTACTGGCAGCCCGCCGCATTCGGCGCGCTTCTCAGCCTGTTCGCTTGCATCCCAAATCCACGCGAAGGGGACCGGCAGAGAAGGCTGTGGTTCCGTTGCAAGTACGCTCCTAGTGCGCCATCAGCCCCGACTTGCGCATCAGCGGTAGAAGCGTGTCCTGCGTAATCAACGGATTGAAATGTTCGGCCACGCCGCGAATGCGGCCGTCGGCGAAGCGGAACGCAAATACGTAGGTGTTCGCATATGGCGTTCCGTCGATCAGCGTACCGGTCGAGCGGACCTCCGCCAGCGCGCGATCGTCTTCCACGGTGATCGCGTCGATGGTGAACTGCAACGGCGCGGCGAGCATCCGGGCCAGGATCGCGACAACGTTCTGGTACGCCGCCTTGCTCATCGTGCCTCCTGTGGTGATCCAACCCGTCATGTCGTCGGTCAGGAGCTCGTCCGGCAGTTCACCATGCGCTACCGAGGCGAGGAAGGCGCGCACGAGCGCTCGATTGGTCTCGAGCGCATCGGGTCCAGCCGAGCAGCGGTGGATGGTCGCCCGGCTCACGCAGGCGGAGCGCAGGCGATAACTCTCTCCGGCGCCGGGCCTGTTCGGCAGGTCGAGGAACGCCTCGCCACTGGGATACCAGATGCCGAGCACCTCCTGCGTGTCTTCCGAGGCGCCGACCATTTGGCCCTCGACCGGATAGCGCCACAGGACGCGTGCGCCCGCCTCGCCGAGCAGCGCTTCGAGAGCGGCCATGTAGGCACGGTACCCAGCGCCGTCCGGAAAGCCGGCCGCCGGTGTATATGTGTTGAGATTGAGCATCAGCATCGGCCCGTCGCGCTCTTCCGCTATCTGCGCGCGGATAGCGGTAAGCTCGGCTTCGTTGCGCCGCAGAGGATCGATCGACATTATGGAACTCATACGATCGGCTCATCCCCTTCCAGCTTGGTCCGGTGCATCAGTCGACCGCTGTCGAGTTCATAGTGGGTGGCGCGGTGCAGGCTCCCCGTGTTGTCCCACATCACTGCGTCGCCAAGCGTCCATTCGTGGCTGTAGGTGAACTCGGGGCGAGTCGCATGGTCGCGCAAACGGATCAGCAATTCCTTACCGTCAAGCGGGTCATAGTCGAGGATGGTGTGTGCCGAATTGCCGATGACCAGCGACTTGCGGCCCGACTTGTGTGTCCATACGAGGGGCAGTTCCTTGCGGCCGATCGCGCGCCACTGCTGCCACTGCGCATAGCTGGGCTCGGGTGTGACATAAAGCTGGCTGGCGGCCAGAGCATGCACGGCGCGCAGACTGCCGACCAGCTCCTTGTCCTCGTCTGACAGGGCCTCGTAAGCGGCATAGGTGTTGGCGAACTCGGTGTTTCCGGTGCCCGGGGGCGAGAGCACCTTGGCCGAGAGCAGGCTAGCCCGGATCGGCATGGGCGACATGAAGCCGTCGAAGTGCCAGAAGAAGGCACCCTTGAGGTATTCGGCCGTGGCGTTGAGGCCGGTGTCGAGCGTGATCTTCTGCATGTCGTTGCCGTCGATCTCGCGCGCGAACGTGCCCAGCGTGCGGGTGAACGCCATCTGCTCTTCGTCGGTGAAGTGAACCTGCGGGAACACCAGCACGCCGCGCTGTTCCAGCAAGTCCATGATCGAGCCGGCGAGATCGCCGCGGAGCAGCTCCTCCTTGGTGTTCAGCACCCGTGCCCCGATCCCGGACTTGATGCTCTCAATTCTGAGCTGCGTCAGTTCCTGTGTCGCCATGTCATTCTCTCCGTCTGTCCGGTGCTTGCAATCAACGTGAAAGGAGCGCCGATCCGGCTTCGTCGTAGCGAGCGCCCTGCGCCGCATCGACAGGGATCGCGCGCTCAATCGCTGCGATATCGTCGGGGCTGAGGGCGACACTGGCGGCGGCCACGTTCTCCTCGACCCGAGCGACCTTGGTGGTGCCGGGGATGGCGACGATGTCGCCGCCCTTTTGCAGCAGCCAGGCGAGCGAGAGCTGCGCGGGCGTGCAAGACTTCTCGGCGGCGAGCGCCGCAACCGTCTCGAACAGTCCGAGATTGCGCTCCAGCGCTCCGTCCCGCCAGCGGGGAAGATTGCGGCGAAAGTCGTTGCTGCCGAGCGATCCGGCGCCGGCTGCAAGGAAGCCGCGGCCAAGTGGGCTGTAGGCGACGAAACCGATGCCGAGCTCGCGGCAGAGCGGCAGGATCTGCGCCTCGACATCGCGCGACCACAGCGAATACTCGGTCTGGAGCGCAGCGACCGGATGCACCGCGTGCGCGCGGCGGATTGTGTCCATGCCCGCCTCCGACAAGCCGAAGTGGCGGACCTTCCCGGCCCGGATCAGTTCGCCCACCGTTCCGGCAACATCCTCGATCGGCACCGCCGGGTCAACGCGGTGCTGGTAAAGCAGGTCGATGGTCTCGACGCCCAACCGCTTGAGCGAAGCATCGCAAACCTCGCGGATGTGCTCGGGCCGGCTGTCGACGCCGGTCGGCCGACCGCCCTCAGGCGGGATCGCGAAGCCGAACTTGGTGGCGATCACCACCTTGTCCCGCACTCCGCGCAGCGCCCGGCCAACCAGCATCTCGTTCTGGAACGGACCGTACATCTCGGCAGTGTCGAACAGCGTGACGCCAAGTTCCACGGCGCGGGCGATGAGCGCGATCGCCTCGCTCTCGCTCACGGTCGAGCTATAGCTGGCAGTCAGGTTCATGCAGCCAAGCCCGATGGCCGAGACCTTGAGGCCCTGAGATCCCAGGGAGCGTTGGTGCATGGAGCGTTTCTCCGTCTTGCTTGTCACCGTTCGTCCTTGCTGCATGCTACTTGAGCCGGTGCGGAGCGCCGCTGCCCATGAAACGCGCGAGGTTATAATGCAGGCTGGCAACGGCCCGCTCGCGATAGGGGTTTGGCTTGGTGCCTTTGAACCCGTTATTCTTCATGCCCTGCTGCACCGCCGCCATGTTGGTGAAATCCTGCTCGAGGACCGCCGGCCAGGCGCCGCGCTCGGTGTATTCCCACTCGGTATCTGGCGCCTGACCTTCCGGGTAAAGCTCGTAGACCGCGGCGTCGAAGACGCACTTGTCGGGATCGAAGCCGAACGGCCTGGCCTGGTAGCACAGCATGTTGTTCACGGCCTGACCGATCTGGAAGTTGGGGAATATCTGCCAGCTCGTGCCCGCCAGCGTCGCGTGCGACGAAGGAACCTCGGGCCAGACCACGCCGCGTTCGGCGTCGATCTCCTTGGACCGGCGGATCCAGTACGCCAGCACTTCGGCGGGCGGCGTGTCCTGCGGCAGTTCGTCGGCAAGGCGCTGCGCGACATCCACCATCGTCTGGGTAGTGTTGGTGTTTGCCGCCGACCAGGTATACGCCTGCATCTGCGCAGTGGAAACGCGCGCGTCCTCGCCGGCGCCTATGCGCAGCTTGCCTTGCTGCTCGTCCATGTCGGCCGGCGCGTCGTAGCCGATGTTGCTGTGCAGGCCCCGGTTGCGCGCCCAGCCCGGAAAGTCGCCGAATGCCATGAACTCGGGATGCGTGCCGGCAACGTGGTAGGTCTCGTTGAAGGCCTCGAGCGCAACCTTCCAATTGCAGTCGAACACGATCCACTTGCGCC
The DNA here is from genome assembly GCA_965140495.1 of uncultured Novosphingobium sp. Taxonomy (GTDB): domain Bacteria; phylum Pseudomonadota; class Alphaproteobacteria; order Sphingomonadales; family Sphingomonadaceae; genus Novosphingobium. The sequence continues at coordinate 1,176,228 of OZ223239.1, forward strand.
AACGCGGGCGCATGTTCTGGAGTTGGTAGGGCTCCAGCAGGCTGGCGGCGGGGCGCAGGTAGTCCTGCAAAGGCTCGGCCTCTTCATTCATGGTGATCCATATCCACCCGCCCCAGGTGTCGCACCGCACCGGACCGAGGCGGGTATCTGCCTCGTCCAACTCGCCCTGCCAGTGCTGTTCGTCCGGAATGTAGCTGCAGCTGCCGTCGAGCGCGAAGGTCCAGCTATGGAAGCCGCACACGAAGTTGCGGCGATTGCCGCGCGCGTTGCGTTTGCCGGGGGGCGTGTCCACCAGCCGTCGGCCGCGATGCGGGCACACGTTGTAGAAAGCCCTGACGGCGTCGGGCGCGGTGCGAACGATGATGATAGAGTCGGTCAGGATGTCGTAGGTGATGAAGTCGCCCACCTCGGGGATATCTTCGAGCCGCCCGGCCTGGAGCCAGACGCGCCGCCACAGCCGATCTTGTTCGGCGATGGCGTAGTCTTTCGAAACATAGGCCTCTGCGCCGATGGTGACAGGCCGCTCCAGTTCGTCCGCCGCTTCGACGATCTTGCCGATTTGCGTCATGATCTTACCTCGTCTCGTTGTGTTCGCGCATGGAACTCTGTCAGGAATGCGACGTGCGCCTCGGCTGTGGTAAAGCCGTGACCCATCGTCCGCACGGCGAAGTGGGTGCCGCCTGCATCCTGCCAGCGATGCATGATGTCGATCGCGTCCTGTATGCTTGTGCCTTCGGACAGGATGTACTCAGCCCCAAAACTTTCTCGTGTGCGTCCCTCGTCCATCAGAAACGTCTGAAGTTGCTCCCACCCGGGCAGGATCGCCTCTGCGAACCGACCGCTGAAGATAAAGCCGTCCGCCAGCCGCGCGGCGCGCCGGTATGCCGCTTCCGACCCGCCGCCGCACCACACCGGGATCATGCGCGAAGGGCGGGGGTTTAGCGCGGCGCCATCGATGCGGTCGAAGCGTCCCTGGAAGCTGAATGCCTCTTCCGACCACAAACGACGCAGGAGGCCGATCTGCTCGTCCAGCCGCTTGCCACGCGTGCCGAAGTCCTGCCCCAGCGCTTCGTATTCCACGTAGTTCCACCCGGCAGCAACGCCAAGCCGCAGCCGCCCGCCGGAGTAGAGATCCACGTCCGCCGCCTGGCGCGCGACGAGCAAGGTCTGGCGCTGCGGCAGCACCAACACCCCGCTGGCCAGCCCGATCCGCTTGGTAAGCCCCGCAAGGTAGCCGAACGACACGAGCGGGTCATGAAACGGATCCTTGTCGGAGTAAGGCCCCAGCAGGGGGCGAGGTCGACCCTCACGCCGCGCCCCGGCGACATGGTCGAACATCAGCAGGTAGTTGTAGCCCAAGGCCTCGGCGGCGAGCCCGATTTCGGCAACGGCGCGCGGATCACCACCAAGTTCGATTTGTGGGTAGACAATCCCGATCTCCACCTGCCTTCTCCTAGCACTTTAGTGAAAACATTAGGCACGCCGCAAAGCGTACCCAAAGACAATGCCGATCGTGGGGCGCAGCAATCTGCTATCCCCCCCTATGAAGCTCCGGCCAGCGCCGCTCAGCCCGCACGGCGCCGTTCGGCGGCATAGCGCACCAGCGCGGCGAAGCGATGGAGACCGTGCACGAACCGGCCGTAGGGCATGGTGATGAACAGCGCGAGCACGATCCCCAGATGCAGGGCCAGCAGCACGCCCATCGCCGGAGTGCCCCGCAATACCAGCAGCGCCAGGCCGGTCAGCCCGGTGAGCAGCAGCATCCACATGAACGCCATGTCCATGCCATTGTGACTGTCGTTGCGTAGCTCGGGCCGGCGCTGGCGCTTGGCGGCGAACAATCCGGCAGTACCTACCACCAGTCCGATGCCGCCGACGGTGCCGAGCAGCACCGGCAGGTCGTACCAGGGGTAGGGTGCCTCGCGACCCAGCAGGTAATGGTAGAGCGTCGCCACCGAGGTCGAAGCAGCGCACAGCAGGAAACCGTAGAAGGTCAGGTGGTGGAAGAAGCGGCGATTGTCGGTCGGCTCCTCGTCGGCGTTGACGCAACCGACGCCGCCGCCGTCGAGATAGCGCAGGCTGCCGGCGTCCTTGGCGGCCTGCCACAGCGTGGCGGCAGTCACCGGCAGCGGGTCTCCGGCGTCAATATCACGCCAGAATGCTCGCACGCTCATGGCCAACGCTACCACTGCATAGGTGAAGGCTGTGCCAAACAGCAGAGCCATCGTGTTGTGCGGCATGAGGCGGTAGAACGCACCGGGACCATGATGCACCCCGAAGAATGCCGCCGGATCGCGTATCGCCGCGAAGCCGATCAGGAATGCCGCCACGCTCAGGGCTGCGGTAAGGGCTATGAACAGCCCGTTGCGCGCGAACACGCCTGCCAGCGCCCGCGGCCAGACATAGGCGGCGTAGGAATCCCGCCGCACCGTCGCCAGCGTGAGCGGCACGTTGACCGCGAACTCGTGCGGCGGGGCGAACTGGCAATCGTCGTAGCAGGCGCCGCAACCGTGGCACAGGTTGGCCAGCAGATTGAGGTCACCTTCCAGAAACACCCGGCGCATCTCCATCGCCGGGAACACCGCGCACAACCCTTCGCAATAGCGGCACGAATTGCACACCGTCATCAGCCGCTCGGCCTCGGCAAGGGCATCGGTGGCAAAGGCGGAAGGCAGGATTTCAGGTGCGTGCATGCCGGGCGGCTCCTTCTCCGGCGATCTTGCCGAACACACTGCCGATGGTCATGCCGATCCCGGCGGCATAGCCCTGGCCCAGCACGTTGCCGGCCATGATTTCACCGGCGGCGAACATGTTCTCGGCCACCGATCCCTCGGCCATGCACACCCGCGCCTCGCGGTCGACGCGGGTGCCAAGGTAGGTGAACGTGATCCCCGGCCGCACCGGGTAGGCATAGAACGGAGCGGTTTCGATGCGGCGCGCCCAGTTGGTCTTGTCGATCGCCAGTCCTTGCGTGCGACAACCGTCGTGTATGGTGGGGTCGAAGGCGCCGGGCTGCACCGCCCGGTTGAAGCCGTCGATCGTCGCCGTGACCGCCGCCGCATCAAGGCCCAGCTTGCCCGCCAGTTCGTCGATCGAGTTGGCCGAGATCGGCGGGTAAAGCGATGGCATGAACAGCTCCAGCGAGGGCGCATCGAAGATGATGTACGCGATCTGGTCGGGCTGCTCGGCCACCATCCGTCCCCAGATCGCATAGCGCTTGGGCCAGAAGTCCTCGCCCTCGTCGTAGAAGCGCTCCCCGTCGCGGTTGACGACGATGCCGAACACCACGCAGTCGAGCCGGGTGATGATCCCGCCGTCGAACTTGGGCGCGCGCGCGTCGATGGCGACAGCGTGGCACTGGGTCACGTCGCCGATCGGCTCCACCCCCTTGTCGAGCAGCACGCGCAGCAGGCTGCCGCGGTTGTAGGGCGTACCGCGGATCAGGAAGTTGTCGGCGATCTCACCCCAGCCTTCCTTGAGCCAGTCTATGTTCGCCTCGAAACCCCCGGTCGCGGCGACGAAGGCCTTTGCGGTGACAATCGCGGTTCCCGACGGGCTCCGTACGGTTGCGCTCCGAAAGCGACCGCCCGCCATGTCGACGTCGATGACTTCAGCATCGTATTCCACGGTCACGCTGAGATTGTGCGCGGTGCGGTAAAGCGCGTTGAGCATTGCGCGCCCACCGCCCAGGAAAAAGCTGTTGGTGCGCCCCAGGCTCAGTGTGCCGCCGAGTGAAGGCTGGAACCGCACGCCCTGCGCCTGGATCCAGTCCAACATCTCGCGCGATTCGCGGATCATCAACCGGGCTAGCGTTTCGTCAGTGCGGCCCTTCGTAACCTGGAGCAGATCGCTCCAGAACTCGTCCTCGTCATACGGGCCGGTCAGCCAGGCTGTGGCGCTGTCGTGAGTGCAGCGCACGTTGCGGGTATGGCGTGTGTTGCCGCCGCGATAAAAGCGGGGCGCCGCTTCCAGAACCCGCACCGAGGCGCCCGCACGCGCGGCGGCGATCGCCGCGCATAACGCCGCGTTGCCGCCCCCGGCCACCAGAACATCGACCTCTACCGCGCTCATCACGTGTTGCTCATCCGTCGGCGTCGATCACGCGTGAGACGACCGGCCAGTATAGGTCGCCATCTCCCCGCTCGACCGCTTCGGCCAGCAGCCGGTCGGCAAGCTCAGCGCCCTGCGCCGCAACCCCGGTGTCCTTCGCCAGGGCCAGCGCATAATCGAGATCCTTGCGCGCATATGTGGCCGAAAATGCACGCTCGGGAAAGTCGCCGGGAAGCACCGCCTTCATGCCATGGTTGCGGAGAGCAAAGCTGTCAGCCGAGCTTTTGGAGAACGTGTCGAGCAGCAGGCCGCGATCAACGCCGGCGCGACGCGCGATCGCCAATGCCTCGGAGAAGGCCACTACCGTCTCCATCATCACCATGTTGTTGAGCAGCTTCACCACCTGCCCGCTGCCGACGGGGCCACAGTGCGTGATCTCACTACCCATGCACGCAAACCATGGGCGCAAGTCCTCGAACAACGCAGTGTCGGCCCCGACCATGATGGCCAAGGTGCCGTCCTCGGCCGCCTGCCGCGTTCGTGCAATGGGCGCATCCGCATAGCGCACGCCCCGTGCGGCGAAAGCCGCCGCCAGTTCCCGCGTCTGCGCCACCGGAGACGTGCTCATGTCGACCAGCACTTGCCCCTCGCGCATAGAGGCAAGCAAGCCTTCCGGCCCTTCGCAGACGGCCGACAGCGCATCGGCACTTGGCAGCGACAGAAAGATTACGTCGCAGGCGGCTGCCAGATCGGCGAGCGACGCGGCCGCCGATATGCCATCGCTGGCGAGCCGCTGCAGCGGTGCGTCATCACGATCGAGCCCGATCACCGGGCGACCCGATTTGCCGGCGAGATTGCGGCACATCGGCTCGCCCATCACTCCCAAGCCCACGAAGCCGAGCGCGGTGTTAGCGACTGGAGGCACCATCAAAACCCTTCTTTTGTTCTGCTGTGCAGAACCGTAGTTCTCTTTCATCTTGCATACTCGCTCGGGCTGCGGATAACAAGCGGCAGGCAAACCAAAAGGTAGACGGCATGGCTCAGGATTACCCTTCACTCGGCCTGCTCATCGACGGCACATGGCGTCGGCGCGAGGACGGCACGGCGGTGCTCAACCCCGTCGACGCCTCGGTTTTGGCGACGCTGCCGGTGGCGACGAACGAGGATATCGACGCGGCGATCACCGCCGCCGAGCAGGGGCAGGCGGTCTGGCGACGCACCGCCCCAGCCGATCGGGCGCGGATCATCCTGCGCGCCGCAGCGCTGTTGCGCGACCGTGTCGAGGCGGTCGCGCTCGCCTCCACGCTAGAGCAGGGCAAGCCAATTGCCCAATCGCATGCCGAGGTGCTGCGCGCCTGCGACATCATCGAATGGGACGCGAACGAAGGGAAACGCCTCTACGGCCGCATCATCCCGGCGGAGGATGGAATGCGCCATCTGGCGCTGCGCGAGCCGCTGGGCATCGTCGCAGCATTCTCACCTTGGAACTTTCCGGTCAGCTCACCCGCCCGCAAGGTCGCGGGCGCCTTGTCCGCCGGATGCGCCATCATTCTCAAGCCATCCGAGGAGACCCCCGCCGGCGCCATCCAGCTGGCGCAGGCGTTTCTAGACGCGGGACTGCCCGCCGGCGTGCTGAACGTGCTGTTCGGTGACCCCGCGCAGATTTCCGAAAGGCTCATCGCCCACCCCTCCATCCGACTTGTGACTTTCACCGGCTCGGTGCCCGTGGGCAAACAGCTTGCGGCTTTGGCCGGGCAGCACATGAAGCCTGCGATCATGGAGCTTGGCGGGCATGGTCCGGTGATCGTGTGCAGCGATGCAGATCCGGTCGCGACCGCGCGAGCTTCCGTGCAAATCAAGGCTCGCAACGCCGGCCAGGTATGCGTAGCCCCGACGCGCTTCTTCGTGCACGAGTCCATCTACGAGCCATTTCTGGCAGAGGCGTCTGCACAAGCGGTGGCCATGGCGCCGGGGGATGGGCGCATGCCGGACTGCCAGCTAGGGCCGCTCGCCAACGCCCGCCGGGTCGAAGCGATCGACGCCCTTGTCTCGGACGCGGTCGCACGCGGCGCCCGGTTGCTTGCAGGGGGCAAGCGTATGGAGAGCACCGGTTACCACTACCCACTGACAGTCCTGGCCGACGTGCCGGACGAGGCGCGAGTGATGCACGAAGAGCCGTTCGGGCCGGTGATGCTGGTTCAGCCCTTTATCGACTTGGACGATGCCATCGCCCGCGCCAACGCGCTTCCGTTCGGGCTGGCCGCCTATGCCTTCACCGACTCTGCGGCTGCAGCGGACCGGATCATCCAGGAGCTTCAGTGCGGCAATCTTTCGATCAACCACTATGTCGCCTCTTTGGCCGAAACCCCGTTCGGGGGCGTGAAGGACAGTGGCTATGGACGCGAGGGAGGCATAGAGGGGCTTCACTGCTATACGGTCGTAAAGAACGTCTCACACCGGCTGCGCCCTCCTTCCGTTTGAGCTAGGCCCGCGTTTCCCCAGCTAGCGGGAACTCGCCGCCGAGCGCATAGGAAAGCTCTCGCGCCGCAGCAATCAGGCGGGGACGCCATGTCGCCACCATTTCCGCACTGAAGCGCTCGCTTGGTCCTGAAAGCGAAAGCGCGCCGGCCAAATGGCGGCCGTTGCGCAGGACCGGTGTGGCCATTCCCGAGCATCCAGTTTCCCGCTCGCCGCTCGATTGGGCGAAGCATTGAGCCCGCACCACGTCCGCATCGGCTTCCGCGCTGCCGGTGAAAGCCAGCAGCACACGACCGGCAGCCCCGCGGTCCAGCGGAAGCAAATCCCCCGGACTGATACGGTCAAGCGTCGCGTGCGCGGAGTCGGCCCGGTAGAGGCACAATCGCTGTGTGCCGCTGGGAATGTGAAACGATGCGCTCTCGCTACCCTGCCCGACGAGTGCCTCTAGCACCGGCACGACATGATGGCGCAAGGGGTTCGACCGCTCATAGGCGGAACTCAATCGCCCGATCGCGGGCCCGAACACGTAGCGACCATCGGCAAGGCGAGAGACGTAACCTGCCGCCTGGATCGATCCAAGGAGCCTCAGCACGGTGCTCTTGTAGAGGCCAGTGTCTGCGGCGATATGGGCCAGAGACACAGGCTCTGTAGCATTCGTTACTGCCGAGATGATCGCAAAAGCTCGATCAACGGCGGCGACGCCATTCGCGGCCATACCACGCTTCCTTCTTGGCAAGTGCGACTTGCCATCACTTTATACACCTCGGCGTCCAGCATGCACGCGGTTGGTGAGCGCTGCTACTGTAACCGCACCTATGCGCTTGCTGATGCAGGACTTGAAGGTGGTTCATGGACTGACATTCGCACCCTGCGCTAAAGCTCAGCAATTGGAACCGCAAGCGACGAGACCATCATGCTCATTTATGATTACATTGGACTTGATTATGGCTGCTTGCGGCGGCAACTGCCGTTCCCGCCTGCTGGCGGGAAAGGCAGATATGTCCCATGAGTTGGCGTTCCTCTAGCACCGGCACCCGCCGCCAAACCAGATGTTTGAAGCCAATGAATGGCTCCCAGATTGCGGTCATCCGTTCATGCGCCTTCGCGCACCTCTATGCTGCTCCGCGGTGACGGCGCCAGGGAGTAGTGAGTTGCCTGACCTCTGCCTGCATTCGAACAGCTCAGCCCCTAACACCGACAGCCTGGCGCGGCAGAACGAGGTGCGCTAGGCTTGGGTCATGACCCAAGCTACCGAAGGCTCCTGCCTGTGCGGCGCTGTCCGCTTCCGCATCGAAGGCGCGTTCGAGAGCTTCTTCCTGTGCCATTGCGGGCGCTGCCGCAAGGACACGGGATCGGCTCATGGCGCAAACCTATTCTCCTCGAAGGCGCGGCTCGAATGGCTTGCTGGGGAACGATGGGTAAGGACCTATCGCCTTCCCGACACGCGCCACGAGAAGAGCTTCTGTGGCACCTGCGGATCGTCGCTCCCGCGGGCGCAGGAAGGTGTGGGCATGTTAGTCGTGCCAGCGGGCAGTCTCGACCACGCGATTGAGGTTCGGCCGAATGCCCACATCTTTGTTGCTGATCGCGCGTCTTGGGACGAGGACCTAGAGACCCTACCGATGATCGAGACATTTCCGAGCTAGTCAGAGCCGCCGACATAGCCGCCGTAGAGCTGGTCCATTCGCCTTCCCATTACGTGCCATCTGTTCATGAAGCCCGCTCCTACAACTAACGGCCGGTGCAAAGTATCCACTGGGGTGACCTGCAGGACGGCAACTAGGGGTAGATGGCGGACATTGCCGTATTAGGGAGCGAAGGTCTGCAATCCGAAATTTCGGTTCAAAAGCGGATAAGGTGGATGGCTCCCGCTCACGGCATCTGAGTGCCAAGATGGGTTGCTATCAGGCAAACCCGAGCAAAGGAGCCATCCGCCATGGAGATTAGCACGATCGGCCTCGATCTGGCCAAGAATGTCTTCCAGGTTCACGGAGTTGATGCGTCAGGCACTGTCGTTGTGCGCAAGGCGCTGAGACGTGCGCAGGTATCGAACTGCTCGCCCAACAAGCGCTCGATCTCCATGCTCGCCTTCGCGAGATTGATCAGCGCATCGAGGCGATGCAGCGCAGTGATGAGGTGGCGCGCCGTCTGGCAACGATTCCCGGAATCGGCCCAATTGGGGCGACCGCACTGGTTGCTGCAGTGGCAGACCCGCATCAGTTCCGCTCGGGACGCCAGTTCGCCGCATGGCTGGGACTGACCCCACGCCAAAAATCAAGCGGCGGCAAGGAGCGATTGGGCCGCATTACCAAAATGGGCGACAAGTATGTGCGGCAATTGTTGGTGATCGGGGCTACCTCGATGATCCGCCGGGCCAAGGATAAACCCGATGCGGTTGACCCGCGCCTGATCGCTCTTCTGGCGAGGAAACCGGCGAAGCTGGTGAGCGTGGCCATGGCCAACAAAATGGCGCGGATCGCCTGGGCCCTCATGACACGTGGCCAAGTCTACCAGGCCCGCCACGAGCCAGTGCTCGTCGCATAAACATGACACAAGGCTGAGGAAATCGGCCAAACGAAGTTGTAAGCGCGATGTGAAGTGATGGCGAAACCGGACGGACCGGGAACAAGGACAATCCAAGGAACGGCAAAGGCGCGACAGCCTGCAAAGCCGATAGGAACCTCGTTCGCGAACCCCATCAGGGCCAGCAGTCCCTACCGACTGCACAAACAGGCCGGACAGACGACTGCACCCGTCCAAAACGCCAGACCTTCAAAATGTGCTTGCAACGCGGGAGCCATCCACAGACGCCCTTCCGGATACGCCGACAAAGCGGTCGTTCGCTGCGAATTGTGATACGTCGTCCGGTCAAATCTGCGGCGACGCGCTCGCTCCAACGAGAGAGAAGATGGCTTTAAGTCCAATAAACTGGCGGAATGTTCCGGCCCTTCTGGCGGCAGCAATGGGCACCGCCATTCTGCTCGGTTGCGGCGTCTCTGGCTACCGATTGCCTGACTATCGTTATCGTTTGACGGTAGAAGTCGAAACGCCCGAAGGTTTGAAGACCGGGTCGAGTGTGATCGAAGTGAAAACGGCGGTCGCAGGGCGCAACAGCATCCCGACTCCCGGTGCGGTTAACCACCGAGTGCGCGGCCAAGCGATAGCTGTCGATCTAGGCACTCGCGGCGTGCTCTTTGCGCTACTACGCTCAGATGACAATTCTGACTGGGCGAGCAATGTGATGTACCGAATGGTCCCCAAAATCCCGAGAGTGCACGATGCTAACGGTAGGTTCGACTCCGATCGAGATTTTGAAGCCCAATTCGCGGCCATGCTCAGGCACCGAGACGCGATTGATTTGCCTGTAACGTTCCCCGATCAAGGCCATCTAAAAAATCAGCCAGCGCGCCCCCTACTTGTCCGTTTCCGAAATATCGCAGGCCCTGCGACTGTCGAAAAGGTCAAGCAGGATGACCTCGCTGCTTCGTTCGGATCGGGCGTGGAGCTCAAGCGTATTACCGTGCAACTCACCGACGATCCGGTGACAACAGGAATCGAAAAAAAATTAGGATGGGTACCGAGCCAGCGGGGAAGTTTGGTTCCAGTGCCACGGGGTACTCCGATCGGAGAGATGCCAATCGGATCTGATCTTACCGAGGGCGACTTCCTCATGTCTCCCACTTGAATGAGCACTGTGGCATGTCCGCTCACCCCGACTTTGCAGCCCTTGAACGTCCGGATTGCGCCACCTGAAAGCGGCCGTTCGTTGTCAGAAATGGAGAGGTGAATGGACGGCCGGTTTCGACGCTGTGCCATTTTGCCTTGAAGGGCAGAAAAGTCGGGGCAAGCGGACGTCAGGTTCGCTTCATTGCCACCTTCTCTGCATCCGCTTCCGCTATCCACAAGAGGATGGCGGCGTCGGCAAACCCAACATCCACAACGCGGGTCCCGTGCATCAGTACACCAAGGCCATGTTCTTCCTCCCATTCACAACCAAATTCATATCCCACGTATGGCACGCCATCGACGTCCAAACTGATGAATATTGATAGAATGGAGACCAATATTGTGTCTTAGATCGCCGTCACTTTCAATGATCGGAAAGTCATCATCAAAATCAAATTTATTCATCCGATCCAGAGAGCGCGGGGAGCACCACTCCATTATTGCAGTTTTAACGGCACTAGAAATCGACGACTCGTTCTTCTCGAACCAAGAGATTAAGCTCATCTCTTCGGAGGTTAATGGCTCCAAACCTCTGCCTTCAGGTGCGAAGATCAGGGAAACCCTGCCATCTGAAGGCTCGATCTGATCGACGCCCCCGTAGGGCCCGTGACGGCTTTGGTACCCAAGCCATGAAGTTAAGCGAAGTTCGGTACCCCACCACAAATTGTCTTTGACCGAGAATTCCATGGCAATAATTTAGCTTCTAGGCCCATGTCCGCAACGTCGGCGCATCCGGTCCGACTGCTTTCGGATTAAAAGTTGGAAAGCCGGCCGTTCGTTTTCGCCTTCGTTTGCTTAACCGAAGCCGCCGACAAAGCGGTCATTCGGACGATTGCTGACCTGGTCCAATAGCCGCCATCTATTCATTTGGTGATAGGCGGGAAAACTGGAGACGGTCAGATGCTGTGCCATATTCATGGCCCCGCTTGTAATCAGCTTCCCCCATGGTCATTTTAGATGCGCCGTCCAAGCCTGAGGGCAAGATGGCGGAGGCAGGCGCCGGGGGCACTGCGGCAATCTTCTTTTCCACACGTATGAGAAATGCGGCACCGACAAGAGCATGCCTCCGTTATGCAAGCGGCATGGCCTAGGCTAGGCCGATGTCGAACCTGAAAGCACTGACCATTGACTTTGATACACTCTGATACGACAACCCAGCAGACTGTCGGTCCAGGCTCGCTCGAACCAGCGCACGGAAAGAGCGATTGCAAAATGCCCGACCATCAAGGTCGCGTACTTCCTTCCGAATCCGCGCATCTTGGTCAAATTTTGTCACTGCGGTTTAAAGCCTGTCGGGGCGATCTAAAGCGAAGCCTGTTTCAACTGATCACTACTGCGACTCCGTTCACCGCGTTGCTAGTTGTCATGGCGACCGCAAGCCAGGACAGATACTGGTTGACGCTTCTCTTGGCGATCCCGACCGCCGGGTTGCTTGTTCGCCTGTTCATCATCCAACACGACTGCGGGCACGGTTCTTACTTCAAATCGCGGGCAGCCAATGACTTCGTTGGCCGCACACTATCCGTCCTGACACTCACCCCTTATACCTCGTGGAAACAGGGCCATGCAGCGCATCATGCGTCCAACGGCAATCTTGATCGCCGCGGCCGGGGCGACGTCGAGACATTGACGGTTGCCGAATATCGAGCCCTTTCGCCCTTGAAGAAGCTCGGTTACCGCCTGTATCGTAATCCATTCATCATGGTTTTGCTGGGTGCGCCGATCAATTTCATCGTGCTTCAGAGACTGCCGACCGGCGCGGCCTTGCGCGACCGCGGCGCAAGTCGCAGTATCCTGTTGCTGAACTTTGCTCTGGTCATGGTCTTCGGCTTGCCGATGATGGTGATCGGCGTCGTGCCAGTGCTTGCGACCTACCTGCCGGTAATGATCATCGCATCGTGGATCGGAAATTGCTTGTTTTACGTCCAGCACCAATTCGAAGGCACGTATTGGGAGCAGGATAGCGACTGGAATTTCCACGCAGCCGCCCTTCACGGGAGCTCCTATTTCAAGCTTCCGCCGATCCTGCAATGGTTTAGCGGCAATATCGGTCTGCACCACGTCCACCATTTGTGCAGCCGTATTCCGAATTACCGCCTCCAGGCCTGTCTCAATGCCGCACCGGAACTGGATCGGGTCGCCAAGCGGATCACCCTGAGAGAGAGCCTGGGATGTTGGGGCCTAGCGCTTTGGGATGAGCAGCGCCGCCTTCTGGTGCGGTTTTGCGATTTGAAGGCTCAGAGCGTCTAACCAGAGCCTTCTCGAAAGCGGGCTGCTCCCCCGCTAACAAGTAAGAAACTACGTATCCGGCGCCGGCCAACGAAGCCGTCTTTCACCCGGTCTACGCTGGCCGTCGATAGCGGCCATAGGCTCAACCAGCGCCCCCGAGGGTGCGAAGTAAGCGTGGCGTGGAGGCCGCCTTGCAAGATGCCCGTTGCATAGCTTGATTGCCGCTCTTTTTGGGAGCGGCGACGATGGACGATTTCGACGATCAGGATTCGAGTGGTCATATGAGCGATCGTATGACTGGTCGCGTCGAGATTGTGGGGCGCGTGTCGGGCCGTCGGCGCTGGACGATGGATCAGAAGCTGGCGATCCTGCGGGATGCCTTCGGGCCTGATGGCTCGGTTCGATTTGCCTGCGAGCGGCATGAGGTCGGCAGCGGGCAGCTCTACACCTGGCGGCAGCTGGCGATGTCGGGTGAGTTGACCGGGACGAAGCGGACGGCCCCATTGATATCTGGGCCTGCATTTGCCGAGGTCGAGCTATCGGCGGCTTCGCTTCCGGCTGTTCCACCTCGCGTGCAGGCGTGCGGCCAGATCGGGATCGAGCTGCCGTCTGGCGTAAAGCTGACGGTGGACGCCGGGGTCGATCCCGATGCTCTGGCGCGGGTCATTGGCGTTCTGTCGCGATGATCCCATTACCACCTTCGGCCCGTATCTATCTCGCCTGCGGGGCGACCGATATGAGGAAAGGCTTCAACGGCCTGGCGGTTCTGGCGCAGGAAGTACTGCACCAGAACCCGCATAACGGGGCATTGTTCGCCTTTCGTGGCAAGCGCGGCGATCTGGTCAAGCTGCTGTGGTACGATGGCCAGGGCATGTGCCTGTTCTCGAAGCGGATGGATCGTGGGCGGTTCGTGTGGCCGGTGACGAAGACGGGCAAGGTGAGCCTGACTTCAGCGCAGCTTTCGATGCTGTTGGAAGGTATCGACTGGCGTCGTCCCGAGCGCACAGCAGTCCCGCTCCTGGCCGGATAAAGCCGCAAGATTCCGCTGGTTTTTCTGGCATTCGGGCACCCGATTCGCTAGAGGATTACCGTGTCGGATCAAGGCTCCTCCACCCTCGATAAGGATGCCCGGATCGCCGAGCTGGAAGCGGCTCTGGCGGCCCGCGACACGCTGATCGAGACACTACGGTTCCAGCTTTCCCAGCTCAAGCGACTGACCTTCGGCCAGTCATCGGAGAAGCTCAACCGCCAGATCGAACAGCTTGAGCTGGCGCTTGAGGAACTGGAAGCTGAAGCCGTTGTTGCCGATGTTCCCGCGACGGCGGCGGCAATCGGGAACGATCGCCCGGCACCGATCCGTCAGTTGCCCGAACATCTGCCGCGCAGCGAACGCCGGATCGAGCCGGAAGCGGGAAGCTGTGCCTGCCCCGATTGCGGCGGCGCTCTGCGCCCGCTCGCCGAAGACAGTGACGAGATGCTCGATGTGGCACCCATGCAGTGGCGCGTGATCCGCACCGTGCGGCCCAAGTATAGCTGCCGGTCCTGCGAGAAGATCGTGCAGGCGCCTGCCCCGGGGAAGGCTGTCGCTCGCGGCAAGGCCAGCTTCGCGACACTCGCGCATGTGGTCACCGGCAAGTTCGATCATCATCTGCCACTTTATCGCCAGGCCGAGATGATGGCTGCACAGGGGATCGATATCGATCGATCTACCCTGGCCGGTTGGGCAGGACAGGCCGCCGCGCTGCTCGATCCCATCGTCACCCGCATCCGCGAGAAAGGCCTCAAGGCTTCCAAGATCCATGCCGACGACACGCCCGTGCCGAGGCTGGTGCCGGGCAAGGGCAAGACCGCACAGGCACGGCTGTGGACCTATGTCGTCAATGACCGCGCGTCGAGCGGCACCAACCCGGCGCTGGTCTGGTACAGGTTCACGCCCGATCGAAGCGGCATCCATCCGCAGACCGAACTCAAGAGCTATGCTGGTCTGCTCCAGGCCGATGGCTACGCCGGCTTCGACAAGCTCTATGCCACGGGTAGGATCAAGGAAGTCGCCTGCTGGGCGCATTTCCGGCGCAAGATATTCGAGAACCATCAGACCAGCCCGACGCCGCTGACCAGCGACCTGCTGGAACAGATCGCCAGGCTGTACCGGATCGAGGAGGAGATACGCGGCAGGCCACCCGATGTCCGCCGACAGCACCGCCAGGAGCAAAGCAAGCCCCAGATCGAGGAACTGCGCGTCGCCGTCGACGATGCCCTGCGCCGCCTGTCGCCCAAGTCGGCGATGGCCAAGGCGCTCGCCTATGGCCGCAAGCGCTGGGAGGCGCTCACCCGCTTCCTCAACGAAGGCGTCGCCGAGATCGACAACAACATCGCCGAACGGGCGATGCGCTCCATCGCTATCGGGCGGAAGAACTGGCTGTTCGCCGGATCGAAGGCCGGCGGCGAGCGCGCGGCTGCGATCTATTCGGTTATCGAGACGTGCAAGCTCAACGGAGTCGAGCCGCAAGCCTACATCGCCGATGTGATTGAGAAGATTGCCGGTGGTTGGCCCGCTTCGCGCTGGGACGAGCTCATGCCGTGGAACTGGACAGCCGAAGCAACGCCGGTCAGCCCCGTTTGTGTTAGCAGGGCGGCATGATCGAGACCGTGGCCCGCCTGCGCATCGTGCTTGCCGATACCGATCCGTTCATCTGGCGCAGGGTCGATGTCCCCGTCGATGCCAACCTCAAGATGCTTCACGATGTCATCCAGGGCGCGATGGGCTGGCTCGACTATCACCTCTGGGAGTTTGAGGCCGACGACAAGCGCTACGGCGTGCCCGATCCCGACTGGCCCGATGATCGCCTGTTCGCGGCCAAGAACACCAAGCTCAGAACCCTGCTCGACCGCGATGTCCATCAGTTCCTCTATACCTACGACATGGGCGACAACTGGGAACATATAGTAACCGTCGAAGCGGTCAGGGATGGCGAAGCCGGAACCAAATATCCGCGCTATGTCGAGGGCGAACGCCGCGCCCCACCCGAAGACTGCGGCGGCACGCCTGGCTTCGAGGCCTTCCTTGAAGCCGTCACCGACCCCAGGCACCCCGAACACGAAGACGCCACCGAATGGCACCAGGGCTGCTACGGCAAACCTTTCGATCCCGATGAAATCGATGAACGCGATGCAAAACTCAGCATCGGCGCCATCGCCAAACGCCGCGCTGCCGGCAAAGCATCCCAGGCCAAAAGATCACGCTGACAGGGCGGCTTCTGCACCACGCTTACGGTGCGAACGGTCCCTATAAAGGAGCGGATAGGCAACCTTTGGAGCCCGCGAATGGGTCGTTGGCAGACTCAGGCTGGTTTGGTCGAATGTGCGGAGCAAAAGAAGTGGGCCGTCTTCGGCAGTTTAGCGGTTGTTGCGACGGGTTACCTCCTCATCGTGCCCGCCATTGTTCGTCATCGCCGCTGATGTCCGCTTCCCACCATTTCTACGGCATTCCAATTTCAGGTGTTACCTTCGAGAAAGCAGCCATTCACGCTTCTCAGTTGGTGTGACGATTTTGCTCGTGCGACAGAGGGAAGCGCAGCGCCCAATTGCCAAATCGTTCGCCCATATACTCATGCACCTCCTTGCCTTTGCGCACGGTGCACCACGGTTCCGATATCGGATGAACAGACGGAACGGCGGCGCTCTTCGATCCAGATAAGCTATCGGTAACCTTTGCCCCGTGCTATTATAAAAAAGTGAACAGCGACGAACTTGTCCGCCGGCTCCGCGCCGCGACAGAGAACGAGGTTGCTACAGCACTGGAAGGTGCCAAGGTAGCCTTGCCGCTCACAACCGCTTACGAGGCCTTTGGAATTCTTCAATTGCATGGTCGATCTGCTAACCGGACAGCGGGCCAAGGACGACGCTGCTGACCGCGACCGCATCCCCCCGGGTTTTGGCAGTACAGGCTGACATCTCCGGCTGCCCGGGGCTTCCGGCATTTTTCGTGTCGTTGAGAAAGGCTTTCTGTCGGCTTCTGCGCCTGCGCGCGGACGCAAGCATTCGGTGCCGCCACGGGTCCATAAGCTCTTGGTTGGCTGCTCCGCCGAACGAGGTCCCTGTCGAAACCGGAACAAGGAGAGTTTTTTGATTGCTCCGTCCCCACAAGCGATCGGAGCGATGTTGATCGCGGTAACCGCGTTCTGGCTTTTTGCGAGCGGCCGTATCCGGATAGAGATTGTCTCGCTCGTTCTGATCGCTGTGCTCGCGGTTGGCGCCTATTTTTTCCCGATCGAGCATGATGGTTCGTACACCGGGCTGGAAATTGCTTTTGGCGGATTTGGCCATGAAGCGCTGATCGCCATTTGCGCCTTGATGATCCTCGGGCGCGGGCTGGTTGTTACGGGTGCACTTGAACCGGCAGGACGTTTGCTCACGCGTCTGTGGAAGTTCAGCAGATTGCTCGGTCTTCTGTTCTCGCTCGTGGTCGGTGGCCTCATGAGCATGTTCGTGAACGACACGCCGGTGCTGGTCCTGACCATGCCGATCATGATCAACCTGGCCATCCGCGCCGGCGTACCCGCATCGAAAACGCTGATGCCGATGAATTGCGCCATCCTGATCGGCGGAATGGCAACTACGATCGGCACGTCCACCAATCTGCTGGTGGTTTCCATCGCAGAGGATCTTGGCCTTCCCCGATTTGGCATATTCCATTTCACCGATGTGGCGCTTCTCGCTGCCCTGGTCGCGCTGCCATACCTCTGGCTTGTCATGCCGCGCCTGCTGCCTGCTCACAGCGCGGATGACGAGCAGTTGACCCGTCGATTTCGGTCCACGCTCTTCCCACGGGAATCCTCGCCTGCAATCGGCCAATCCCTGCAGGCTCTGCGCAAAAGGTTCGATGGGGCGCTTGAAGTGGTCGGGACTGTTCGCAAGGGCAGCTTGCAGACCGATTCTCGGTTCATTGTAGAGTTTGGCGATGCCATAGAGGTCGAGGGCACAAGCGCCGAGTTGCAGGAACTCAGTTCGGCGATGAAAATGCCTCTCGTGCGCCCGGCAATGATGGAGACCGTCGAAACCTTTGCCGGAGACAAGGGTGAAGGCCAGGTGATGGCGGAGCTCGTCATTGGAGCGGATTCCTCGCTCATCGGGCAGACTATAAGATCAGCACAAGTCATCGACCGTTATGGCGTTGCAGTCATGGGGCTTCATCACCCGGAACAAGCATTTTTCCCTGGCAGGTCCAGGGCCGATGCTGAACGCCTGGAAGTTGGCGATGTGCTGTGGGTACAGGGCGGCAGCGCTGCGTTGGAGCAAATCCAGATCAGCGAAGGCACAATGATGCTCGAGGGCGCAGCGGAAATTCCGCGTACGGCGAAGGCTGGCCTTGCCTTGCTGATATTTGCGGGAGTTGTCCTGCTTGCGGCGCTGCATCTTGTCCCCATTGCAATCGCGGCCCTTGCCGGATCGATCGTCATGCTGGCGACGGGATGCGTGAAGTTCGATCGGTTGGGCCAGGCCTTGAGCGCCAAGGTTATCGTGCTTGTCGCTGCCAGCATCGCGCTTGGCCGGGCATTACTGGAAACGGGCGCAGCGGAGTGGCTTGGCAGTTCGCTTGCGCTTGGGATGCAGGGCTTTCCAGGAGCGGTAGTCCTGGCGGTCATGATGGCCTTTGCGACATTGCTCACGAATTTCTCGTCAAACACAGCGGCTGCAGCGGTAGGCACGCCCATCGCGGTGAGCCTGGCCGAACAACTTGCTATACCGGCGGAGCCACTGGTTCTTGCCGTGCTGTTCGGTTGCAACCTGTGTTATGCTACCCCCATCGCCTACCAGACGAATATCCTGATCATGAGCGCGGGTGGGTATCACTTCCGGGACTATGTGCGCGCCGGGCTGCCCCTTGTCCTGCTGATGATTTGCACGCTTTCGGTGTTGCTGGTCTGGAAATACCAACTTTGAGAAATATGTCCCATTCGAGCCCTCCGTAGGAGAAGGCACCCCATCGTCTCAATATTCTTACTCCGACCTTGTTTTTGCGGCGGCGCACCCCAATTTATGACAGCTACCTGTCGCGAACGACGGTGACTGGCGCGGCCGAAACGCCTCTTTCCTTCTTTTACGCCTTTTAGCTGCGGATGCAGCCAATCAGGGCTCTCCTAGAGCGGAAGGAATGCGCGTGATGACCCAGCACGGAAAGGTCAGCGACTACAACGATACAACTGGCACGGGCTTCATTGCACCCGAGAAGGGTGGCGGCCCCTTGCCTTTCAGGTGGGCCGATCTTCAGGACAAAGCCCAATTGCCGAAGCAGAATGACCGCTATGGGTACGATACGCAATCTGACCATGACGGCGAGATTTGCGCCGTGAACCTGAAGAAGGCCTGATCAGAAGTAAACTCCCCGGCGGGCAATCCCCCCTTGGGTGGCTCCAACCAGGAAAGGAGCAGGGATGGACCTCAATCAGCTTTACGCTAACCATCAACGTGCCCTCGTCAATGCGCGGCGGTCGGAGGGTCGCGAAGATCGGCAGACCTACTTCGATCTGGTGGAATATTATGCGAAGCGCATCGGCCAGCATCGGGACGAAGCTCGCGTCCGGCGACATCATTCGATTTGAGGGCATCGGGCTATGAAAGAGCAATTTCCCGGTTTTCCCTTCAATGCGGAACCTCCGGTGGAACTCGTCAAGAGACGCGCCGCACTTACCTTTCAGGAACGTGAGATCTCTGCGCTGGAACGGATTTCCGATCAGCTTGCCTTGTTGAAGGACATGTTTGCCGTTTGTCGCGAGCAAGATCCCCCGGCAGTGACATCTACGTCAAGCCGGCCGCAGGGATTTCGGGAAGGTGAGGTCGAAAGAAACGCGTGCAGTCCGCCCGAGACGGAGATCGCTGCGGGGATCACAGCGAGTACCGTGACGAACTATCGGGTCGGTCCTTACAATTATACGGACCTCGAGCTCGCAAAGGCTGAATTGCAGCGCCAGCGATCTGCCCGATAGGCCAGCTTTGGTGACAGTCTCCTCACCAGGAACGACAAAGGAAACAAAAATGGAAGCCGAAGCAACCGAGCTGGAGCGCAGAGTACTCGCGCATGCCAGGATTCTTCAGTCGTTGATCTGCTTTCTTGCAGAGAACGAGCCCGAGATTCTCGCGCGCTTGAAGTCAGCCTTCGGCACCGGCCATAACGTCGGAGAATACGAGCAAGACTACAGCTCAACCGAACAATATGGCGACATGTTCGTCAGGATGATCGAAAAGGAGATCGCTCGCGGTGCGCCTCGCTGATCGCAACCTCCGGTTTTGACTTTCCGACGAGGCATGGAACATTATCGATAAGAACAGGAACCAGGGTCTTCCGATCGAAGTCGCCGATCGCGTAACCAGGCCATTTGCGCGCTTCCTCAAGATTGAGGCGGCGGCAGGGGGACTGTTACTCCTTTGCGCCATGGTCGCACTGGTGTTGGCCAACTCGCCCTGGTCCGCCCCTTTCCTGAACTTCTGGAAGATGCCGATAGGCCTTAAGGTGGGTCAGCTGGACTTCACCCGCTCGTTGCACCATTGGATCAACGATGCCTTGATGACCTTGTTCTTTTTCGTCGTCTCGCTCGAACTCAAGCGGGAATTCGCTCTGGGCGAGCTCCGCAATCCGAGAGCCGCGGCCTTGCCCTTCCTGGCCGCGCTCGGCGGAATGGCGGTTCCCGTCTCCATCTATCTCGTCCTCATGAACGGACAGCCCGGTGTACACGGCTGGGGAACCGTGACGGCGACCGATACGGCCTTTGTGATCGGCGGCCTTGCGCTGTTTGGATCATCCATACCTGCGCAGTTGCGGATATTTCTGGTTTCTCTGGCGATCTTCGATGACGTCGGCGCCATATCCGTCGTTGCGGTCGCATATGGCGAGACATTGAACTGCGGTGCGCTTGGCCTGGCAATGCTTGGTCTTGGCGTTGTGGCGACGTCCGCTCGCATAGGAATCAGGAGCATCCCGGTCTATTTTGTGCTCGGCGGTGGCATCTGGCTATGCTTCGATGCCTCCGGTCTTCATGCGACAATTGCCGGCGTAATTCTCGGCTTGATGACCCCCGCTCGCGCGTGGGTTGGGGATGAGCGTCTACGTTCCATCATGAGTAAATTGACGGCCTACCCGACTGGCGAGCATTGGAGCGGCGACACATCGGAACGCCATGATCTGAGGGAAACCGGGCGTGCGATCGAGGAATCGCTCTCTCCCCTGGAACGCCTGGAAATGATGCTACACCCTTGGGTCGGGTTTGCGGTCATGCCGATTTTTGCACTGGCCAACGCAGGAGTGGCATTTTCCGGAGTCGATCTGGACCAGCGGGTCTCCGCTGCCATCTTCGCAGGTCTGGTTCTCGGCAAACCAATAGGGGTTTTGCTATTCAGCTGGCTGGCGGTGCGCTTCCGTGTCGCAACACTCGGTAACGGGCTCGACTGGGTATTGCTGGTGGCCGGAGCCTTCCTCACGGGAATCGGCTTCACGATGTCCATCTTCATTTCGAACCTGGCTTTCACTTCGGCATTGCTGCCGGCTGCCAAGCTGGGAGTTTTCCTGGGGTCGGCGACATCCGCGATAATCGGGTTGCTGATCCTGCTCTGGTGGACATCGAGACGAAATCAGGAGCAAATGTCCGAAGAGACGACGGAGACCTCGACGTTCATCGCATCCGCCAGTCCCGACAAGCCCACATAGGTTCCGGCGACCGGAATTGTGTGCCCGATTTCGCGGGCCACTGCCACAGGCACGAGATTGGCCCCGCCAACGCTGCGGTTGGTCGGATCGAAGGGGATCCATCCGGCTCCCGGCACAAAAACTTCTGCCCAGGCGTGCGTCGACCCGGCCCCCGAAGTGCCGTCTAGAATTTGATCCGGATTGTGGAGATAGCCGGACATGATCCTCGCCCCGAAGCCGAGGCTTCGTGCCGCTTCGACAAACAGCACGGCAAAATCCCGGCACGAGCCCCAGCCGCGGTTCAAGGTTTGCTCTGGCGACTGAGTACCTTCGTCCTCGCGCGACTGGTATGCGATCCACCCGGTCACGCCGGTACTCAGATCCTTGAGCATGGCCAGCGTATCGGTCGGATTGCCGCCAACGAACGCCTGCGCCCAATCGCGTAATCTGCCGCCCGGATCAGGATAGCTCTGCACGGTCAAAGCACCGAGGTCGGTCCCTTCATCGTCAGCGTAGCGGAAGGGGTAGGAAATTGCGGACGCTGCTATATCGAACACGGGCCATGCCGCCGCTTCAAGCTGCACACGCGCGGAGCTTTCGATGACGAGCTCGTCACTCAGCCCCGCGAAAATCGCTGTCGCGACGGCATTCCCGAAGACGTCATGCGCCCAGGACACCTGAGCTTGCGGTAGGATCGTGAGATCGAATGTCTTGAGACGGACCTCGCAGCTTTCGCGCGGCCGAAGCATAAGCCGGTGCGGCCCGAGCTGAACCGGCACCTGATAGTGGTAGCTTGTGCGATGCCTGATGAGCAGTTCTTCCATGAGCTTTCAAACGTCCGCGAAACCGCGATCCGGATTCTCACTGAAACTTCGTATGTCGTGGTCGTCGCTCCGCTGCTGCTGCACTTGCATGATTTCGGCGATCGCGCGTGTGCGGCGCTTGCGTGCTTCCCGCTGTTCTGCAGCCGTCGCTTCATGTCCCCAAGCGATTGCAGCTCTCAGAGCCACAATCCGGACGTTTTCGAGCGGCTCGCTCTGGGCGCGTTCCCATTGAATGGCTTCCTGTGCACGGCACTGGTTAGATGTAAGTTCCATTGGCAGTCCTTTCCTGGACGGTGAGCATGGATCGGTCTCAATTGTTCATGGCAAGTCTGGCGCCGGGTGGCCCGGCCGCTTGCACGACAATTGGCCAGCCCGGCTTTCCATCAGAAGTTCCAGGCAGTGCCTCAGAATGCGATCTCTCTTCGCTTCGCCTCGGCAAGCGCATCGGCGAGCTTCGAATAGCGATAAGGCCCAACCAGATAAACTGCAGCGGGCACGCGCGTGATGCCGTATCGCTGCATTGCTTCCAGTTCGGCATCGCTTGCGTCCTCAATCGGGTGTGCTGTTGGATTGTCGGTCATATTTATTCCTTTCAAGATTTCAGAAGTTCGAGCAGCGCTGCAGTCTCAACGGTTGCGAAGGTCGAAAAGGTGTCGGAGATGGCATAGGGAAGCACGATTCTGCCCTCCAGTTGCATGGCGCCGCAGGTGTACACGACGTTCGGCACATAGCCTTCGCGTTCGGATGCCGCCGGCTGGATGAGTGGTTGGCGGGATCGTCCAATGACCTTGGAGGGATCGTCCTTATCCAGCAGCACGGCGCCGATCGAATAGTGTCTGACCGGGCCGACACCGTGCGTGAAGAGCAACCATCCCTCGTCCAGTTCGATAGGCGAACCGCAATTGCCGATCTGGATAAACTCCCACGCATGCGCAGGCTGGAGGATAGGCTGGCCAGGACCCCATTCACGCAAATTGTCGGAATAGATGAGGTAGAGATTTTCGTTGTCGTGGCGCGCTATCATCGCGTAGCGCCCGCCAATCTTCCGAGGGAATAGCGCCATTCCCTTATTGCGTGCGCCTACACCTTTGAGCGCCGCCATGCGGAATGACACGAAATCCTCGGTTTCGAGCAGTTCAGACCTGATCGCCTGGCCGCTATAGGCGGTGTAGGTCGCGTAGTAGGTTGTCTTGCCCTTGTCCTGGAAGGGGACGAAGCGCGCATCCTCGATACCATTTGCCTGATGCTCTGTGATGGGAAAGATCACCCGCTCGGTAATCTCGCTGGCGGGATCGAAGGCGAGCTCCACCCGATCACCAACTCGCGCGGTAATTTCGGGAACACTCGCAAGGCGCTCTGGGGCATCGATCGTAACGGTACCATCAGCCGCGACATTGCCGGTCCGGAAGGTCAGTGACGAAATGTGGCCTTCGCCCACTGCCCTTGCGCTCAGGATGAATCGGCCTCCGGTGGTGCCTAACTGGTCTGGATGCGGAACAATGCTTGGGTTGAAAAGCGCGGCTGCCTCGAAGCTGTATTCATTGAGGAAATAGGCGCCGATCAACTGATGCCGCGCTTCGGATAACGATGGATCGCAGGCAAATGCGCCGGACATTTCTGTCGCTCGCCGATCGAAGATGTCGAGCAGGTTCCGGTGTCTGCCTTTGAAGTTCGCGAGCGTTGCCGCCAGCAAGGTTTCGACGCCTGTTTCATCGAGGGCGAGAATTCGCTCGAAGATGTGGCAAGCTCGCGACTTGTCGATCCGGTTCAGGGCTCTGGGCTCGGGCGCAGGCTCGAATGGACGCAGCACCACGCGCGCGGGATCCGGCCTCAGGTGCAGCGTCTGGCGATTGAAGAACGGCGTCGTGCGCGTGGTCGTTTCATGCATCGGCACGGTCCAGACAAACAGAGGGTTCAGGGCTGTGGCCGACCGACACGGTGTCGCTGCGGGTCATCGCTTCAAGGGCACGCATGTCCGCCAGCCCCAGCAGATAGGACAAGACGGACTCGGCGCCCCGGTTTTCATTCGCGCGGTCGGGATGAAGGCCATCTCGGCAACTCCCGGATTCGATATCGACCAATGCAATGGCGAGATCGTTCTCACCCAGGAACCAGGCGAATGCCCGCCGTGCCTCATCCGGCCACGGCGCTGCCGGATCGATTGCATTCGCAGCCACGCATGCAGCAATCGTTGCGCAGGCTTCCAGCGGCTGCTGGTCGAACAGATGGGGGGGCGCGCGTTGCCGCATAAACCCCATCGAGCCGACAGGCCGGAAATGGCCTTGCGGAGCCGTTTGAACCTGGATCAGCCAGCGCAGGCTGCGGAGCCCCGCTTCGGTGAAATGGGTGATCCGCGTCGCTTTGCCGGTGCGGATCAATGCTTCACACAGACGGGCATTGTCATAGGTCAGCCGGTCTTCGAACCAGGTCCATGCAGGAGTTTCGTTTGCAATCAGAAGGCGCTCAAGCCGCCGGCCCAATTCTCCACGCAAGGTGTCAGCGTTCCTGTCCTGCGGACAAGTCGCGCAATAGTGGTCGAGGCCGAGCAGCGTGAAGGCCCATGCCCGCGGAGACGTGAAGGCCATGACCTTTTCCAGCGCTTCGCTGAACAAGTGCCTGGCCCAACTTGCTCGTCCCGGGTCGGAAGAGTGCCAGGAACAGGCACCGAGCGCCCACAATGTTCGGCCGTGACTGTCTTCGGACCCTACGGTCTCAAGCCATTGGCGGTCAAAGCCCATGAAATTGCGAAAGCGATGTTCATCCGGGTTCCAGGCATGCTGGACAAAGGCAGCAAATCGCTGGGACATGGCTTCTGCAAAGGGCTCATCCAGTCCGTTTGCAGGAGTGCAGCACAGCAACAGCCCCCTGGCATTGTCATCGATGCAATAGCCGTGATGGCGATCCGGGACTGAGAACACTGCATGCTGGAACATCCCGGTGTCGTCGCACATGTCGTCGAGATGCCGCGCAGACGCAGCCGGAAGCGTGCAGTTTGGGGCCAGCAGATGCGCTGACGGCGGTACCTTTGCCAGCAGACCTATCGGCAGGGCCCGACGCGCGTCACCGAAACACTGGACATACCGCTTCGCCGTATTCGCCCAGATCATTGGGCGACTGGCCGCATAGGCCTTTTTTGCCATGTCGAGACGCGCAGAGACATCTTCGAGCAGACCAGCGACAGCGCGGCCCAGACTCGCTGGATCGCCGAATGGCACCAGGACTCCCGAGCCGTCTTCGAGCAGTTCGGCGGCATGCCAATAGTGGGTGGAGACGACGGGCCGGCCCAGGCCGTGGGAATAAGCCAATGTGCCCGACGTCATCTGGGCCTCATCCAGATACGGCGTCACATAGAGGTCGCACATGGCGATATGGTCGAGCAGTTCGGGGCGATCGACAAAGCGGTTCAGGAACACGACGTGCTTCTTGAGCCCAAGCGCTTCGACCTGCCGGACCAGACCTTCGCGGTATGTTTCCCCGGCTTCCCGCAGAAGCTGCGGATGCGTCGCTCCCATCACCACATAGAGAGCATCGGGCGAGCGCGCGATGATCGCTGGCATCGCCTCGATCATCGTTTCGATACCCTTGTTCGGGCTGATGAGACCAAAGGTCAGGACGACATTGCGGCCCGAGAAACCGAGCCTGTGCTTCGCCCCGAGCGTGTCCACGAAGGGGGCGTCAGGAATGCCATGGGGAATGACATCGATCTTTCCGGGATCGGCGCCATAGGTTTCGACGAGGATGTGCCTGCCCTTGCGCGCCATGACGACAAGGCGCCTCGATGCCGCAATGATTGCTTCCGTTACTTCGCGTTGATCATCGCTTGGCCGGTCGAGAACGGTGTGAAGCGTAGTGACCAGCGGCACCTTCAGCGCGGCGACGAAGTCGAGAATGAGCTTGCCGGCTTCCCCGCCGAATATTCCGAACTCGTGCTGCAGGCAAACGAGGTCGAAACCCTCCCGATTTATGAATTCGGCTGCGTTGCGATATTGCTCCGGATCATCCTGGTCGATCCCGAGCCGAACCGAGGTAGGATAGTCATGGACGCTTCCCGGGTCGCGCATGACGATAATGGCGGTTTCGACAACTCCGGCCGAGGATCGGAGCGCCAGTTCAAGGTCAGTCGTGAATGTCGCGATGCCGCAGCGGCGCGGCAGGGCGTTACCGACAAGGGCAATCCGGAGTGAGCGCGTTGAAAAATCGTCTCACAGCTTTCCTTTCGGCTTCTTCATCAACTCACTGACGGGAGATACCGGCGGCTTGGGGCCAGTTTTAGGCTTTTCGGCCTTGGGTTTGCGTATCTCACGATTGCTGCGCTTCTGCGATTTGGCCATCTCGACATGCCCACCTTCGTTTTCCCAAGCGGCCAAGCTCGGGATCAATCCCGGCGGTTCGTTCGCCTCCGGTGCCATCTGGCCTTCAGAACTGTTGGCAGGGGTATAGGAACGGTGAACGTAAGGATGTTCATTGAGCCGTTTTTGAAACATGTTCAGCTTCCGCCGCGGGGATTTGATCTTTGCCGCATCGTCAGTTGCAGTGTGCTGCGTGATCGTAACTTGTTCATTTTCTAGGATTTGATTGAGGCACATGGTGCGCACTCCCACGTCAAGCGGGGGCGCGGTCGGTCCCTCGGTCACACAAGGCTCGGAAGATTTTTATGTGATGGATGCTTGTAGCATACTGCGCGCGGGATCGCTTCACGAATTCGTGAGCGCGGATCAATTCTCATTTGGAACGGAGCCTTGAGGGTAGCCAAAAGCATTGTCCGCTTTTCATCAGCCGCCTGCCCAATGACCGCCTCTAAGGCGCGTAGCGGATGTCCCCGCTCGTTCTGCGGAACGTCCGCTATCCCACTTTAAGCTTCTGAAAGCAGACTTTCCGGATCGTTGTCTAATTGATTTGGGCATCGAACTTCCTTTTCCCGTTGGCCAACGGTTGTCTACGAGGTCATGGCATCGCCTAGATCTCTCTCAGGAACCTCCGTCCGCAGTTGGTCTAACCTTCTATCCCGACGCATAGCCATGCTGCGCATTTTAGCCTGCCTTCAAACCTATCTATCATGCCCTTCTGAGCGAACGGTGCGTTATGCGTCCGCAAAATCTGCCACCACTGGCATCGCAATGCGTCGCTAGCACCGAATATCCGTAAGCGTCCGGTTGGGCATGGAAATGGGATACCCCGGCCTTGAGCCAGCTCAGTTATCGGCGATTATGCCTGCTGCTTACGGGCTGCGCGCCACGGGAGGACCACCAGGTTCCACCAGAATGCGCCTGAACATAGGCCTCCAACTAGGAAAGCCGAACTTGGAAAGAACCACCAATCGTTATCGGGCGGGATCAGGTGGGGGGATCGCTGCGAGGACAGCAACAACGGTATCGAAATCATTGCTGAGGCGGTGAATTTGCCCTCTCGCCGAATAACGCAAGGCATTGCCTACCGGCAGATATTTCAAGCGGCCGACGAAGTCGCTATCGTCAAGCCATGACTAAGGGCGTCTTCATTCATCGGGCACGCACGGCGGTAGCGCGCAAGCTCGCTATCCTGCTCCATTCGCTTTGGCTGAACGAGACGGAGTTCCGCTGGGCCTAGACCTGGCGCATCTCTTCCCGGACAGCCATGCCCGGACGATCTCGACCGGATCGTCGAGGTACCAACCTCGTGTCGGACACAGAGACGTCCACCCCTGACCGCCCGGCCGCGATCATGAAGGCTCGGACAGTAGGCTACCAACGCCGTCCGATGCCCGGGGCCGAGAAATACCTAGACCGCAAGGCGCTTTCGATGCTTGTCGATTGCGGTCACGACTTCTCCCGAAAACGGTAGATGCGCCTTTTCCTGATCCCAAAGCGCGTCGAATTGCGCGACGGTCTCTCTTGCCGTCGAGATGACAAGGCGCGAGGGCAGCCGCGCTTTGTTCGCGAACCCATGCGCGGTCATTTCTTCTTTCGCGAAGCCAAGCGCGCGCAGCGCCCCGTTCACGGTGTTTTCGGACATGGGCCTGCGTTCGGTACGGAACGACGGGAAGCAATAGCGCCCCGTGCCCGTGAGGTCCCAGAGCTGTTCGAACAGGGCGGTGACCTGGGACGAGAGGGGCACACGATGCGGACGGCGCATCTTCATTTTTTCGGCCGGGATGCTCCAGACCGCTCGCTCGAAATCAAATTCGGCCCATTCGGCCTGCCGAAGCTCGCCAGGGCGCACGAAAAGATGCGCCGAGAGGCGCAGGGCATACAGGGTGATCGCATGGCCTGTGTAGCCTTCGATGGCGCGCAGGAGGTCGCCAGCACGGTCAGGCGTCGTAATGGCGGCAAGGTGCTTGGGCTTGGGTACGATAAGCGCGCCGCGAAGGTCGCTGGCCGGATCGCGCTCGGCGCGGGTCGTTGCGATTGCATAGCGGAAAACCCGGCTGAGAACGCTGCGCATACGCCGGGCACTCTCGTAGCGCCCCGTAGCCTCAATGGCGCGCAGGACCGCAAGCACCTCCTGGGCCGTGATCTGCGCGATGGGGCGCGAGCCGATCCTGGGATAGGCCTTTTCGAGCAGCCAACGGATCTTGCTCAACGTGATATCGGCCATACCCTCGCGCTCGTTCTTTGCGACCCATTCGAGAGCGACAGCCTTGAAGGTGTCATTGTCTTCAATCCTGGCGCGTGCAGCATCGATCCTCTGCTGTTGGGCAGGATCTGTACCGAGAGCAATCAGGCGGCGCGCCTCGGTCCTCTTTTCCCGCGCGTCGGCAAGAGTGACCTCGGGCCATTGTCCGAACGACAAGGTCTTCTGCTTGCCGAGCCAGCTATAGGTGAGTCGCCAGAGCTTGGAGCCATTTGGCTTGACGAAAAGGTGCAGCCCTCCACCGTCGAACATCTTGTAGGATCGATCTTTGGGTTTCGCGCTCGCGACGGTCGTGGCAAACAGCGTGCTCATATGGGTATCGCCTTGTGCAAGGCGGGGGCACGATACCCATCAGGATACCCATTTTGTTCCCGATTGGTGCCGTATCCGCCCGGATTTGACCGGACGGCTATAGCACAAAAAACGGGAGAAATCAGCCATTTCCCGGACGTCCATGGACGCCCTTGGAAAGGCTACTGGTGCCCAGAAGAGGACTCGAACCTCCACGCCCTTTCGAGCGCCGCCACCTGAAGACGGTGCGTCTACCAATTCCGCCATCTGGGCACGGGCAGGGCGCCAAGGTGCGTCCCTGCAGGGTAGGAGCGCGCCTCTACGCAGGCGGCGCGGGGTTGTCAACTGAGTCGGGAGGAAGATTTTTGCGTGTCCGGTAGTGTCCTGTGCGCGGGCGGATCGCGGGAGCTGGCCAACTGTCCGGTTGCCCCTCGTGCGGCCTTGTGGCAGGGGCGAAAATCATGTGCTGCGGTGCGGGATGCGCGTGCGTCTGCGCCGCCGACTGAAGGATCGTATCTGACCATGAGCAAACGCCCCACCGATTCCCTCGCCGGCAAGATCGTCACCGTGCTGGGTGGCAGCGGCTTCGTTGGCAGGCATCTGGCGCAGGAACTGCTCGCGCGTGGCGCGCGTCTGCGCATCGCCAGCCGCAACCCGCGCAAGGCCTATGCGATCAAGCCGCTCGGCAATCTCGGCCAGGTGCAGTTCGCGCGCGTCGATGTGACCAGGCCCGATTCGCTTGCGGCGGTGCTCGCGGGCTCCGATGCGGTGGTCAATCTGGTCGGAGCTTTCGACGGCAATCTCGATGCGCTGCAGGGCAAGGGTGTCGGCCGGATCGCGGCGGCGGCGAAGGCTGCGGGGGCAAGCGCGTTCCTTCATGTTTCCGCGCTCGGCGTCGATGCCGAATCGGACGTCGCTTATTCGCGCACCAAGGCCGAGGGCGAGGAAGCCGTGCGCGCCGCGTTCCCCGGAGCGACCATCGTTCGTCCGTCGCTGATGTTCGGTCCGGACGACAAGTTCGTGATGATGTTCGGCGACCTTATCTCGCGCATGCCGGTGATGCCGGTCTTCGCGCCCGACGCGAAGCTGCAGCCGGTATTCGTGGACGACGTCGCCGAAGCCATCGGCAACGCTCTGGCCGATCCGGCGGCACACGGCGGCAAGACTTTCGAGCTGGCCGGGCCCGAAGTGATCACCATGCTGGAGCTCAACGAGCGCATTGCCGCTGCGGAAGGCCGTTCGCGGCACTTCGCGGCGCTGCCCGATGGCGTGTCGAGCCTGATTGCCGCCACGACTGGCTGGCTGCCCGGCGCACCGATCACCACCGACCAGTTCAAGCTGCTCAAGGCGGGTAGCGTTGCCAGCGGCACGGCGCCGGGCATCGCGGACCTCGGCGTATCGCCGCGTCCGCTGGGTCTGTTCCTCGATCGCTGGATGACCCAGTTCCGCAAGCACGGCCGCTTCGGCGCCAAGGACCCCAGCGCGGCCTGATCTCTCACTGCTTTTGCGGGTAGGCAGGGCTGGCTGATGCCGGCCCGCCCGGCTGTCAGGCGTCGACTTCGGCGTAGTGGCTGGGCGGCTGGATCACTTCCATGCGTTCCGACAAAAGCGGGCGGAACGACGGGCGCGACTTCATCACGAGATACCAGCCGCGCGCCTGTTCGTGGCCGGCCCAGTCGATGCCGCCGAGATAGTCGGCCACCGAAATCTGCGCGGCCGCGGCCAGGTCTGCCAGGGTCATCGTCGGCCCGGCGAGCCAGGGGCGCGTGTCGATGAGGTAGTCGACATAATCGAGGTAGTCGTGCGCCAGCTTCATCGCATTGCGCAGCGCCTTGGCGTCGGGCGACTGGCGCAGGACGAGCCGCTTCTTCATGCGTTCGAGCAGCATCGGTCCGGAGACGCCGTTGAAGAAGTTCTCGTCGAACATCGCGATCAGCCGGCGGATTTCGGCGCGCTGCTGCGCGGTTCCGCTGATCAGCGGATTGCGGTCGACGGTTTCCTCGAAATACTCGCAGATGGCCCGGCTGTCGGAAATGACCGTGCCTTTCTGCGTGTCCTTGACCACCGGCGTCTGACCGGCCGGGTTCATCGCGAAAAGGCGGTCCTCACCTTCCCACGGGCGCGTGCTCTGCAGTTCGTAGGCAATGCCCTTTTCCGCCATCAGCAGCCGCACCTTGCGGCTGAAGGGGCAGAGGGGGAATTGGTAGATGTGCCACATGGGAGTTCGATGCCAAAGGCGGGGCGGGGCGTCCACCCGCGGGCCTTTTCGGATCGGGACGAAACGCGTGGATAAGTCGGCGAGGCGAGGGAGAGGTGCTGCGGCTATGGGTCATCATATATCGCAGCGACGCGGGGCTGGGCGGTTGACCGTGGCCGGCGTGAACGACACTCTTCGCGGCGAGTGAAATTTCTGAAAGCGGAGAGCCCATGTACAGCCACATCTGCGTCGGCAGCGACGACCTGGCCAAGGCCAAGACCTTCTACGATGCCGTCTTCGAGCCTCTGGGCGCGACGCCGGTCATGGCCGATATCGAGGGTGGCCGTGTCGCCTATTCGAACAAGGGCGCGAATTTCATGATCTGCAGGCCGATCAACGGGGAATCGGCGAGCTATGCCAATGGCGGCACGATCGGCTTTGCGTGCGACAGCGCGGAAGTCGTCGACGCCTGGCACAAGGCCGGCTGCGAAGCGGGCGGGGCAAGCTGCGAGGATCCGCCGGGTGTGCGCGAGTTTCCGTTCGGCAAGCTCTATCTCGCCTATCTGCGCGATCCGGACGGCAACAAGCTCTGCGCCATGCACGCGATGGGTTGACCATAACGCCATTAGGGAGAGGAAAAAGACATGCTGCTGAAATCCATCCGGCTGGGATCGAACGATCTCGCCAAGACCCGCGCATTCTACGATGCCACGTTCGGTGCGCTCGGCGTCGAGGAGTGCTCCACGCCCGAGCAATATCCCATCGTCATGTGGGATCTGGGCGGCGTGAAGTTCCTGCTCGGCCCCGCGCGCGACGGCCAGCCGTGCACCTTCGCCAATGGCGGGACGATCATCTTCGAAGCGCCGAGCGAGGATGCCGTGAAGGCCTGGCATGCCGCCGGGCTCGCCAATGGCGGTACCAGCGAGGGCGATGCGGAAGCGAAGCCGCAGGCGCGCGGCGCCTTCGGGGCCTACCTGCGCGATCCGGACGGCAACAAGCTTGGGGCCTATTTCGGCCTGCAGATGGGCTGATGCGGCAAAAGCTGCGCTACCTGTCATAAGTAAGGGTCGCGGGCCCTTCGCCTTGGTCCCTATTCCTTCCTTCTCACGGAGAGGGAAGGATGGGACAGGTCTTGGGCGA
Organism: uncultured Novosphingobium sp.; assembly: GCA_965140495.1. Classification (GTDB taxonomy): domain Bacteria; phylum Pseudomonadota; class Alphaproteobacteria; order Sphingomonadales; family Sphingomonadaceae; genus Novosphingobium. The sequence goes on from OZ223239.1 coordinate 1,208,452, forward strand.
GGACACTTTCGATTTCATCGTTATCGGTAGCGGTGCCGCCGGACTGGTTGGCGCGATAACTGCCAGCCGCAAGGGGCTGCGCCCTTTGATCATCGAGAAGGCCGACCGTTGGGGCGGAACCACCGCCACCTCCGGCGGTGTGCTCTGGGTCCCCGGCAACGATCTGATGGCGAAGCAGGGCGAGCCCGACTCCCCTGAAGACGCCCAAGCCTATGTCCATGCCCTGATCGGTGAGGATGCCGATGAGCGGCAGGTGTCCAAGGCCGACGCCTTCCTCGCGAACGCTCCGCAAATGGCGCGTATGCTGGACGAGGAGGGCGTGGACTGGATCCGCAGCTCCGACCATCCCGACTACTATCCCGGCACCCCGGGGCACGGGAAGGGCCGAACGCTGGAATCGGCGCCGCTCGATGGGCGCAAGCTCGGCCCGCAATTCGAGACGATGCGGCTTTGCGAACTCGACATGCCCGCGATCCACAGCGGCCAGTTCGGCACGCTCACCCGCACCTGGACGAGTCTGCGGCTGTTCGTGGAAGGCGCCCGCACCGCCATCGGTCACAAGCTGCGTACGCTTGTCGGCCAGAAGCCGCTCGGCAATGGGCGGGCGCTGGCGGCTTCATTGATGCGGATCGTCATCAAGCGCGGGATTCCGGTCCGGTTGTCCACGCGGCTTGTCGACCTCGTGGTGGAGCAGGGCGCTGTCACCGGCGTGATCGTGGAAAGCGGCGGCGTGCGCGAGCGGATCGAGGCGCCGGCGGGCGTGCTGTTCGCGGCTGGCGGCTTCGCGCGCAATGCCGCGCTGCGCAAATCCCTGCAGGGCCGCGACGAGACATGGACCAATGCCATTCCCGAAGACGAGGGCGATGCCTTTGTTGCGGCCAGGCGCATCGGCGCGGACAGCGAACTGACCGACGATTGCTGGTGGATGCCCTCGATCCAGGTGAGCGAGGGGCAGAACGGCCTGGCGCTTGGCCTGCGCGCGCTGCCGGGCAGTCTGATCGTGAACGCGCAGGGCCAGCGCTATCTCAACGAGGCGCGGTCCTACATGGCGACGGGCAAGGCGATGTACGAGAACGGCGCCGCGAACGAGCGCCACTGGCTGATCATGGATGGCCGCTTCCTCAAGCGCTACATCTTCGCCGAGCTGTCGCAGAAGGCGATCCGCGAGACGATGATGGCCAACGGCTTCCTCAAGCGGGCCGATACGATCGCGGACCTTGCCCGCGAATGCGGCCTCGATCCGCAGGCGCTTGAAGAGACGATCGAGCGTTTCAACGGGTTCGCCCGTGCGGGCAGGGACCTCGACTTCCAGCGGGGCGAGACCGACTACGACCGCTATTGGGCCGATCCCAACCATGGTCCCAATCCGAGTCTGGGTGAGATCCGCAAGGCGCCGTTCTGGGCGGCTGTGCTGCGTCCGGGCGATCTGGGCACCAATGGCGGGATCATGACCGATGCCCATGGGCGGGTGCTCGATCGCGACCATCAGCCGATCACCGGGCTCTATGCGGCGGGCAACGGCAGCGGATCGCCGTTTCGCAATGCCTATCCGGGTGCTGGCGCGACGATCGCCGCGGCCGCGACATTCGGTTTCATCGGTGCGAGTTTCGCCGCCAACCGGCAGAACAACCGTCCGCCGGATGCGGAGCCCGTCAGATAGGGCGCGAGAGCAGGAAGATGGCGTGCTCGGCGCGGAAGTTCGCGGCGGCCGCGCTGCACTGGGTGTCACCCGAGAGGAACCAGCAGCCCTCGATGTTGATGTTGCGCTCTTTCAGAAGCGCCCGGAAGTCGTTGACGCTCAGGTGGTGGATGTTGGGCGTTTCGTGCCAGGCTTCCGGCAGCAGGCGCGTCACCGGCATGCGGCCGTTCCACAGCAGCGAGAGCCGCCCGCGCCAGTGCGCGAAATTGGGAAAACTCACGAAGGCCTGATGGCCGATGCGCAGCAGCTCATCGAGTACCATGCCCGGGTACATTGTGGTCTGCAGTGTTTGCGAGAGGATCGCGTAGTCGACCGACTTGTCCGGATAGAACGCCAGATCGGTGTCGGCATCGCCCTGAATGACCGAAAGGCCCTTGGCGACGCAGGCGCCGACGTTCTCCGGTTCAAGCTCCATGCCGCGGGCATCGCAGCACTTCGTGTCGCGCAGCGCCGCCATCAGCGTGCCGTCGCCGCAGCCGACGTCGAGAACGCGCGATCCGGGGGCGACGTTGTCGGCGATAACGGCAAGGTCGGGACGCAGAGCGTTCAAGTCGGCGTTCACTGGTTGAGAAACCCTTCCACCACATGATCGAGTGCAGGCACTTCCAGCAGGAAGGAATCGTGCCCGAAGGGAGCCGAAAGCTCGACGAAGCTCACCGGCAGACCGGCGGCATTGAGCGCATGAACGACATTGCGCGAATCCGACGTGGGATAGAGCCAGTCGCTGTCGAAGCTGACGAGGCAGAAGCGTGCCTTCGACTGGCGAAAGGCGTTCGCGAGCCGGCCGCCATGTTCCTCGGCCAGGTCGAAGTAGTCCATGGCGCGCGTGATATAGAGATAGGAATTGGCGTCGAAGCGGCCGGTGAACGAGAGGCCCTGATAGCGCAGATAAGATTCGATCTGGAAATCGGCGTCGAAACCGAAGGTCTTCTCGTCGCGGTCCTGCAGGCGCCGACCGAACTTGGCGGTCAGGCCTTCTTCGGAAAGATAGGTGATGTGCGCGGCCATGCGGGCCACCGAAAGGCCCTTTTCGGGACCGCGGCCTTCGTCGGCGTGGTAGTAGTTGCCTTCCTGCCAATCGGGATCGGCCATGATCGCCTGTCGGCCCACCTCGTGGAAGGCGATGTTCTGTGCCGAGTGGCGCGCGGTCGAGGCGAGCACGAGGAAGGCTCTGGAGCGTTCCGGAAAGTTCGCTGCCAGCGAAAGCGCCTGCATGCCGCCCATAGAGCCACCCACCACGGCGTGGAGCTGGTCGATGCCGAGGGAATCGAGCAGGGCGATATGGCCGCGGACCATGTCGCGGATGGTGATCACCGGAAAGCGCATGGCCCAGGGCTCGCCATCGGGCGCGAGGCTGGCGGGGCCGGTCGAACCCATGCACGAACCGATCACGTTGGCGCAGATCACGTGGAACTTGTTGGTGTCGATCGGCTTGCCGGGGCCGACCATGCGCGCCCACCAACCGGGCTTGCCGGTCTTGGGGTGGTTGGAGACGACATACTGATCGCCGGTCAGTGCGTGGCAGATCAGGATCGCGTTGTCCTTCGCTGCATTCAGCTTGCCGTGGGCTTCATAGGCGATGCGCACACCGGACAGGCTCTGTCCGCCATCCAGCGGCAGCGGTTCGTCCAGTTCGAGCACTTCGCTCTCGTCGTGAATCTGGGCGGTGACCATATTGGTGTTGCCAAGTGGGGGACTGCCGGGCCCAAGTCAATCGCTGCATGTCGATTGCGGGCCGCATTCTCCCTGTCATTCGGCCACGCGCTGCGTTAAAGGCGCGCCCGTCATGACCGAAACCGAGACCCGCAACCGTTCGCCCCAGCCCAAGCCGTGGATCGAGGCAATCCATGCCTATGTGCCGGGCAAGTCGGCCGGCAAGGACGGGCGTCCGCTGATCAAGCTTTCGGCCAACGAGAACCCGCTGGGCACCAGCGAGCTGGCGCTTGCAGCGCGCGCGACCGCGCCCGCGCTCTATCCGGACCCCGACAGCAAGGCCCTCCGCGCGCGCCTCGGCGAGCTCCACGGGATCGATCCCGCGCGTATCGTCATGGGTACCGGGTCGGACGAACTGCTCAATCTGGCGGCACAGGGCTATGCCGGTCCGGGCGACGAAGTGATCTACGTTCGCTACGGTTTTTCGGTCTACGACATCGCGGCGCGCCGCTGCGGTGCCACGCCGGTGGTCGCGCCCGATGCCGACTATGGGACCGATGTCGACGCGCTGCTGGCACTGGTTAGCGACAAGACCCGCGTCGTCTTCATCGCCAACCCGAACAACCCGACCGGTTCGTTCCTGCCGAAGGGCGATATCGCCCGTCTGCATGCCGCTCTGCCTGCCGACGTGTTGCTGGTCATCGATCAGGCCTACGGCGAGTATGTCGCGCCCGAGGACGACGACGGGGCCATGGCGCTGGCGGAAGCGCACGAGAACGTGCTGGTGACGCGGACCTTCTCCAAGATCTTCGGCCTTGCCGGTGAACGGATCGGCTGGGGCACGGGTGCTCCAGGTATCGTCGCCACGCTGAATCGCATTCGCGGGCCTTTCAACGTTTCCAGCACGGGGCAGGCGATGGCTCTCGCGGCTCTGGACGACATGGCCTTCGTCGAGCGGGCACGCGTGCACAATCGCGATGAGCGGGCCCGCTTCGTTGCGCAGATCGAAGCGATGGGCAACGACGGACTGCGCGCCTTGCCGAGTCAGGCGAACTTCGTGCTGATCCTGTTCGAAGGCGCACTGAGTGCCGAGACCGCCTTCGAAGGGCTGGCCGACCGGGGCTACATCGTGCGCTGGCTACCCAATCAGGGGCTCCCGCACGGTCTGCGTATCACCATCGGGCATCCGCAGGACATGGACGCGATTGCCACGGCCCTGCGCGAGATGGCGGAGGCGGCGCGGTGATCTTTCGGCGGCTCGCGATTATCGGCCTTGGCCTGCAGGGCGGCTCGATCGGGCTGGCTGTTCAGGAGTTCCTGCCGAAGATCGCCACAACCGGATACGATATCTCGCCCGAATCCCGCGCCCGCGCGGCCGAGCGGGGGCTGGTACACAAGGTGTGCGATACCGCGATAGAGGCCGTGCGCGATGCCGATCTGGTGATCTTCTGCGTGCCGCCCGGCGTGATGGGCGATGCCGCCGCTGCCGTGCGCGATGGCCTCGCGCCGAATGCGCTCGTCAGCGATGTCGGCTCGAGCAAGCAGGCGGTCGCCAAGGCACTGGGCGAGGCCTTGCCCGATCATCTGGTGATCCCCGCGCACCCGGTCGCCGGCACCGAGAATTCGGGACCGGACGCGGGCTTTGCGCACCTGTTCCGCAATCGCTGGTGCATCGTCACCCCGCCCGAGCATACCGACCTGCTCAAGCTGAGCGCGCTTGTCGAGTTCTGGGAAACGCTGGGCGCCAACGTCGAGATCATGACGGCCGAGCACCACGATCTGGTGCTCGCGGTGACCAGTCACCTGCCGCACCTGATCGCCTACACCATCGTCGGCACCGCCTCCGATCTGGAGGACGTGACGCAGAGTGAGGTCATCAAGTATTCGGCGGGCGGCTTCCGCGACTTTACCCGCATTGCCGCTTCCGATCCGACCATGTGGCGCGATGTGTTCCTCTCCAACAAGGAGGCGGTGCTAACCATGCTGCAGCGCTTCACCGAGGACCTGACTGCGTTGCAGCGCGCCATCCGCGTCGGCGATGGCGATACGCTGTTCGATCACTTCGCGCGGACCCGTGCGATCCGCCGTTCGATCATCGAGGAAGGGCAGGACGATTCGCGTCCCGACTTCGGCCGCGGCGATCACGACGGCGCGCAGGGCCACACAGGCTGAAATTCCCGATCCGGGCGGGAGCCTGAGGCGGTTTCGGGAATTGTGCCGGCAAATTCCGGATTCCCAATGAGGCTGCCCATGAAGATAGCGATCGAGACCCGACTGGAATACGCGGTGCCCGGCCCGGTGGACGTGCTGCTGCAGATAGAGGCGGCGATGATCCCCGAGCAGACGGTGCTGCGCGCGCATATCGATCTGCCAGAGTTCGAGCACTTCGCGCGTGTTCCCGGTCAGTCCGATATCGGCGACCGCATCTGGCTCCGCCTCTCGCAGCCCTTGAAGGTGCGCTACCAGGGCGAGGTGGAGATCAATCGCCTGATCGCCGAAGTCGATACGCTGCCGCGAACCCCGCCACATATGTTGCCGGGCGAGACGGTCGACTACCTCATGGCTTCCCGGTACTGTTCGGCGGACAAGTTTCAGGATTTCGTGAACAGCGAATTCGCCGGCACCGAAGGTGGGGCGCGCGTGGCGGCCATGCGCGACTGGATTGCCGAGACGCTGAGCTACGAGCCGGGATCGAGCGACGCCATGACCACGGCAACGGACACCTTTCACAGCAGGAAGGGCGTGTGCCGCGACTATACGCACCTGATGATCGCGCTTACCCGGGCCAGTGCCATTCCCGCTCGTTTCGCCAGCGTTTACGGCCTGGGCGTCGACCCGCAGGACTTCCATGCCGTCGCCGAGGTGTTTCTGGATGGCGCCTGGCACATGGTCGATGCCACGCGCATGGCCCGGCCGGAGAGCATCGCCAAGATCGGCGTCGGGCGCGATGCGGCGGACGTTTCGTTCCTGACCAGCTTCGGGGCCGTGGAACTGCAGGAACAGTCGGTCGAAGTCAGCGAAGCCTAGAGCGCCCGCGATCGCGCGGGGCGCGTCAGTCGTTCAGGGCGTTGATCGCCGCTTCCACCCGCGCTTCGAGTTCGGCGCGCGGAAGACCCGGTTCGATGCGCTCGCCCACGCGCACCGTGATGACGCCCGGCTTTTTCCAGCGTCGGTGATAGAGCCGTCCGCTGTTCACGGCCACCGGGACCACCGGCAGGCCCAGCAGTTTGTAGAGCCCGGCAAAGCCCGATTGCAGTTGTCCGTGCTCGCCCGAGGGAACCCGCGTCCCCTCGGGAAAGAGGACGAGCGGGCGGTTCTGCGCGGCGAACGTGCGCGCGCTGGCCACCATCTTGCGTAGCACCTTTGCGCCCTGATCGCGTTCGACCGGGACGATGCCGTACTGCGTTGCCGCTCGTCCCCATCCCGGGATGCGGGCCAGTTCGATCTTGGGGAAGGGTACCGGCCAGTCCATCAGGTTGGGCAGGTCGATCGCCTCGAAGAAGCTTTCGTGCTTTACCGCGACGAGCAGGCCTTCGTTGGGCATCTCGCCCTCGATGACGACCTTGATGCCCAGCAGCCACCGCGCGCACTGGCGGTGATACCAGGACCAGCCGTGCACGCTCCAGCGCATGGCCTTTTCGCTGATCGGCGTGAAGAACAGGGTCAGCAACACGTACACGACCGTGCCGGGATAGAAGGCGGCGTAGAACGCGAGGCTGCGCAGAACGTCTGCGGGGGTGGTGCGCATCATTGTCCGACCAGATTGAGCGCGGCGCGCGCGATGAGCTTGTGGTATTCGAGCAGCAGCGCACCGAGGCTGGGCTGCGAGGGCACCGCATCGTGCTCCACCCTGACCCCTTGCGGCAGTTCGCGGCGCAGTTCCAGCGTGGCGCGGCGCATATGCCAGTCCGCCGTCACCAGCCGGATCGAACGGGCGCGATGCTGCTTGACCCACTGCGCCGTTTCGACGGCATTGGAGCGCGTGTCGTAGGCCTGGTACCCCAAGGTGACGCAGCACTTCATCAGGCGGCGCGAAACGTCGAATTCGGCGGCGAACTCGCGGGGCTTCACTTCGCGGTCGACACCGGAGACCAGCAGGCGCGGCGCGCTGTTCGCCCGCAACACGTCCAGTGCATGCTCGATCCGGCCCTGACTGCCGGTCAGGACGATGATGGCATCGGTACGGACACTGGTCGGCAGGGGCCCCGGCAGCGCGATGGCGAACCACAGGAACCCGAAGAGCCAGATCAGCACGAGAAAGGCGGCGAAGCGACGGAACATTGCAGGAGCTATATAGGGCTTGTGTGTACTATAGCATCTTACGCAAGGCGTGGAGAACCGTGAGCCGTGCGGTAACCATGGCAAGCAGCGTGGACAGGACCGGAACCAGCGCGAGCAGCAGCCAGTCGCTCCACGTCAGCGCGCCATTGTTTACTAGCCCGGCGCCAAGGCCTGCAAACCGCCGCGCCAAGACCAGAATGACCACCAGCGCCAGTGCCAGCCCCACAGCACCGCCACCCGCCGCGTCGTAGCCGATAGAGCGCTGGAAGACGCGCGCGACTTGCGCGTCGGTGCCGCCCAGCAAGTGAACGATCTCGATCGTGTCGCGGTTCGTGCCGAGCGCGGTACGGGCCGCGAGCAGCACGGCAGCCGTCAGGGCGAGCGCCAGTAAGGCGACGATGGCGATGGCCAGCACCTGCAGCGAGACCATGGCGTTGAATACCGGCTTCAGCCAGTTCGACTGCGCATCGACGCGGGCCGATGGCGCGACGGGCTTCAGCTTCTGCTCGATGGCGGAGAGCGCCGCCGGTGTGGCAGGGCCTTTCAATCGCACGTCGATCAGCGACGGCACGGGAATCGCCGAACCGGTGGCATTGGCAATGCCGGTACCAAGCCAGGGTTCGATGAGGGCATCGAGTTCCGCCTGCGGGACCAGCCTCAGCCCCGCGATGCCCGGCATGGTCTTGATCGCCTCGACTGCGCCTTCGGCTTCCTTCTGGCGAACGTCTGCGCGCGGTTCGATGATCTGGACGGTCACACCGCCTTCGATTTCGGCCTTGGCGGACGAGACGGCATTGCCCAGCGCCAGGCCTGCCGCGAGTGCGATCGCTGTCATCGCGACCATGATGGCAATGACCCACGGCATCGGCCCGGACATGCGGCCTTGCGGGATCAGCTCCGTGTCCCTTCCGGTGAACAGCCGGCGTACCATCAGGCCGGCTTTCTGGGCGGGTAGCGCAGCGCGCCGGTGGGGTCGGACAGCCTGCCGCGGTCGAGCCGCATGATCAGGCTGTCGGGAACCTTGCGCAGCAGGTCGAGATCGTGGGTGGCGACCACGACGGTCGTGCCCTGCCGGTTGAGCATCTCGAACAGGCGCATCAGCTTGAGCGCCATGTCGGGATCGACGTTGCCGGTCGGTTCGTCCGCCACCAGCATCGCCGGGCGGGCGATCACCGCGCGGGCGATGGCGACGCGCTGTTGCTCACCGCCGGAAAGCGTTGCCGGTTTCGCATCCATGCGGTCCGCGAGCCCCACCCAGTCGAGAATGTCGCGCACCGGTGCGGCGAGGTCTTCCTCGCGATGGCCGGCGACGCGCAGGGGCAGGGCCACGTTGTCGAATGCGGACAAGTGCTGGATGAGCCGGAAGTCCTGAAAGACCACGCCGATCCGCCGCCGAAGCTGGGGCAACCGGCTGCGCGGCATCGTGATCGCATCGGTTCCGAACATCCGGATCGCGCCGCGCGAGGGGCGCTGGGCCAGATAGAGCAGACGCAACAGCGACGTCTTGCCCGCGCCGCTGGCTCCGGTGAGGAAGTAGAAGCGGCTGGGAAACAGCGTGAACGTCAGGTCGCTCAGCACCTCGCGATCGGTGCCGTAGCGCAGGCCGACATTGTCGAAGTGGATGATTTCCCCGTCCGCGGTCATGCTCGTACGTTTACTAAGTCCGTGTTGGTCCGAACGGGCGACGGACGGCCTATAACGATCAATGTATGTGGAAAAAAGGGCATTAGGCCGCGAACCCACAGCTCGATAGCTTGTCGCGCGTGAAACATCCGTGCTTATGGATGGCGTCATGATTATTGCCTGCCCTGCCTGTTCTACGCGCTATGCCGTGCCGGATAGCGCCATCGGCGTGGAAGGCCGCACCGTGCGGTGCGCGAAGTGCCGTCATAGCTGGTTCCAGGAAGGGCCCGAGATCCCGTTCGAGCCCGCGCCTGCTCCTGCCGAGCCTGCGCCGCCTCCCGCGCCTTCGCGCCAGCAGGCCGCGTCTCGGCGCGAGCCCGAAGCCGAGGTGAAGACGGCGCCGGAGAAATCCCCGGCGCCGGTTGCTCCCGGTCGCGAGGACGAGCCCGACTTCGGACCGCTTCCGGCTCCCCCGCCGCCGCCGAGGAAGGCGGAGCGCAAGGCGCCGGTCTACTACGACGACACCCAGGTCAAACCCTACGCCGACGAGGCGCATTCGAATTTCGATTTCGCGCCCCCGTTCCGCCGCCGGCGCAACTGGACCAAGATCGGGACTTATGCCGCCGGCATCTTTGCCGTTGTCACGCTTGGTCTTGCCGGCGCGATTGCCTGGGGCGGCCTGCCCGACTGGGTTCCGGTTCCGCATTCGACCTTCCAGCAGGCGCAGCCGGACCTGCAACTCGATTTCCCGCGCAACCGTCAGGATCGCAAGCCGCTGCCCGATGGCACCGAGTTCTTCAGCGTCAGTGGTACGATCAGCAACATCGGCAGCGAAGCGCGCTATGTGCCCTCGCTGCTCGTGGTGCTGCGCGATGAGCGCGACCGGATCGTCTACGAGAAGGAAGTGGTCCCGCCCAAGCGCAAGCTGGCGCCCGGCGAGACGATCACGATCAACGAGGCGCTGACCGATATCCCCAAGGCAGCTTCCTCGGCGGGGATCGGCTGGAAGCCCGATTAAGGCTTCGGCAATAGCTGCGACGCGTGCACCGCAATTGCGGCTTTTTGGCAGATAACGAAAGATTCTGGAAAATATTGTTCGCGACTCGCTTGCGGCCCCCGAATCCCTTTGCTAAGGGCGCGCTCCTGCCACGGGGCGGATGCGATCCGGCCCCGTTGATTTAGCGGTCGTGGCGGAATTGGTAGACGCGCAACGTTGAGGTCGTTGTGGGCGAAAGCCCGTGGAAGTTCGAGTCTTCTCGACCGCACCAGGCAGTTTCGGAAACAGCACTGATTTTTGCCTTCGGGCACCCCGGCAGCTGTGGTCGTCGCGACACCCCGCGCTGTTCTGTGGCTGTTTGTTTCTCGCTCGAATCATAAGACGAAAGCGCATCTTCGCGGTTGCGGAATCGGATGCCGTCGTGCGACGCTGTGCCTGTCGGCCGAAGCCCTCGTGCTTTGCAGCCACATGGTACGAAATGCCTGCTGCCATCGAGGAGCAAGCCGAGCGATGCCCGAAGAGAATCGCCAGAACCATCATGCGGAGCCGGTCGACAGCGTGCTCGGTACGCTGGGGTCGCGACCGCAGGGGCTGACCGAAGCGGAGGCGGAGGAGCGGCTTGCCCGGCATGGCCCGAACCGGCTGCGTGAGGCGCCCGGACGCAATCCGATCCTGCGTTTCCTCACGCACTTTCACAACATCCTCATCTATGTCCTGCTGGCGTCCTCGGCTGTCACGGCAGTGCTCGGGCACCTTGTCGACACGGCGGTGATCCTCGCGGTCGTTCTGGCCAATGCGGTGATCGGCTTCATTCAGGAGGGGCGCGCGGAAAACGCCATGGCCGCGATCCGCGGAATGCTGGCGCCGCACACCTCCGTCCTGCGCGAAAACGCGCGGCGTACCATCCAGGCGGATGCGCTCGTGCCGGGCGACGTGGTGTTGCTGGAAGCCGGAGATCGCGTTCCGGCCGATTTACGTCTGATCGAGGCACGGGGGCTGAAGGCGGAAGAAGCGATCCTGACCGGCGAATCCGTTCCGGCGGACAAGGGCACGGCCCCGGTTCATCCCGACGCCGCGCTCGGAGATCGCACGCCGATGCTGTTCAGTGGCACGCTGGTGGTTTCGGGAACCGCACGCGGGCTGGCCGTCGCGACCGGCGACGCCACAGAGATCGGCCGCATCAGTTCGATGCTGGCGAAAGTGGAAACGCTGACCACGCCGCTCGTCCGGCAGATGGACATCTTCGCGCGCTGGCTGACGCTGTTCATCCTGATGGTGGGGGCGTGCCTGCTGACATTCGGCGTCTTCGTTCGGCACATGCCTTTCGGAGAGGTCTTCATGGTCGTCGTCGGCCTTTCGGTCGCGGCCATTCCAGAGGGGCTGCCGGCGGTCCTGACCATTACCCTTGCCGTGGGCGTGCAGGGCATGGCGCGGCGCAACGCCATCGTCAGGCGGTTGCCGGCCATCGAGACCCTGGGTTCGGTCTCGGTGATCTGCACCGACAAGACCGGCACGCTGACGCGCAACGAGATGCAGGTGACCGCGCTGGTCTCCGCCGAGGGCGAATTTTCGGTCGAAGGCGACGGCTATGCCCCCGAGGGTGCCGTCCATGCCGGTGATGGCAGTCCGGTCGATGCGGCCGGCGCTCCGATCCTGCACGAATTCGCCCGCGCTGCCCGTCTCTGCAACGATGCCGAACTGGTCTGCGCCGATGGCAACTGGCGGGTCGAAGGCGATCCCATGGAGGGCGCGCTGATCGCCCTGGCGGAAAAGGTCTCGGCCGGTTCCGGCGTGTCCTGGGCCGGGTTTGCGCGAACCGATGCGATCCCCTTCGATGCCGCCCACCGCTACATGGCCGTGCTGCACCACGATCACGAGGGCCATGCCTTCGTCGATGTCAAAGGGGCGCCCGAAGCCGTCCTGCCGATGTGTTCGGGGCAGCAGAACGGGGCAGGGGGGATCGAGCCCGTCGATGCCGCATACTGGCAGGAGAGCATCGAGGCGCTGGCAGCGCAGGGCATGCGCGTGATCGCGCTCGCCTCGCGCCCGATGCAGCAGGACGACACGGTGCTCAACAGCACCGATCTCGAACGGCAACTCGTGTTCATCGGTCTCGTCGGTCTGATCGATCCGCCGCGTCCGGAGGCTATCGCCGCGGTCGCCGAGTGCCATGAAGCCGGCATCCGGGTGAAGATGATCACCGGAGATCACGGCGCAACCGCACTGGCCATCGCGGCGCAGATCGGGCTGCACAACACCGACAGTGTGCTCACCGGTGCCGATCTCGAAGGCATGTCCGACGGGGAGCTGGCCGATGCCGTGGTCGAGACCGACGTCTTCGCCCGCACCTCGCCCGAGCACAAGCTGCGGCTGGTGGCTGCCTTGCAGGCGCGCGGCCTGACGGTCGCGATGACGGGGGACGGGGTGAACGATGCGCCCGCGCTCAAGCGCGCCGATGCCGGCACGGCCATGGGGCTAAAGGGCAGCGAGGCGGCGAAGGAAGCGGCCGAACTGGTGCTGGCAGACGACAACTTCGCGTCGATCGCCGCTGCCGTGCGCGAAGGGCGCACCGTCTACGACAACATCAAGAAGGTCATCAGCTGGACCCTGCCGACCAATGCGGGCGAGGCGATGACCGTCGTTGTCGCGCTGTTCGCAGGGATCGTCCTGCCGGTCACCGCGGTGCAGATCCTGTGGGTCAATCTCATCACCGCGGTCACGCTGGGCATTGCCCTGGCATTCGAGCCGACCGAGTCGGGAACGATGCGCCGCCCGCCGCGCCCGCGCGACGCGCCGCTGCTCACGGGAGAGTTGATCTGGCACATCCTGCTCGTCTCGATGCTCTTCGTCGTCGGCGTTCTGGGCATCTTCTTCTATGCGCTCGACAAGGGATACCCCGAGCCGTTGGCGCAGACGATGGCCGTCAACACGCTGGTGGTGCTGGAGATCTTCAACCTGTTCTTCATCCGCAACATCCACGGCCCGTCACTGACGCTGAACGCCGTGCGGGGAACGCCATACGTCTGGGCCGCGGTGCTGGTGGTGACGGTGGCGCAGTTCGCGATCACCTATGTACCGGCCCTGCAGACCGTATTCGGAACGCAGGCGGTGCCGTTCGGTGACGGTCTGCTGATCGTCGGACTGGGTGTCGTGTTCTTCGGGATGATGGAAATCGAAAAGCAGATGCGCCTGACGTTCCGCTATCCCGCCCGCCTTGGCTTCAGGCACGGTATGCCGCGCGCCTAGGCAAGCGGGGGCGGCATCGGGCTACTTCTTCTTTTCGCGCACCATGAGCGTGTCGGCCTGGACGCATTCGAGCAGCGATTCGGCCATGCTGCCGATTGTCGCGTGGATCAGGCCGGTGCGGCCATGCGTGCCGATCACGACGAGATCGACGTCGTCCTCCAGCGCCATGTCTGAAACGACGCGCGTGGTTTCGCCATAGCCGATGCGGATGCGGGTCCGCTCGCGCACGGCCTCGGGAATGGCGGCATGCTGCAGGAAGGCATTCAGATCCTTCTCCGCTTCCTGCGTCGCGGCCTGCTTGTTGTCGTCCGCCCGCAGCCATCCCTCGTAGGGGACGTGATAGGCATGGACGAGCTGGATGGTCGCCTCGGGAAACATCTCCGCCGCTTTCAGCAAGGCTTCGCGTGAGCACGTGGAGTAGTCGGTCGCGACGAGGATCGAGCGGTAGGGCGCGTGGCAGCGTTGCTTCACCACCAGCACGGGCGCATCGGCATGACGCACGATGTGATCGACCGCCGTGCCGGTGAAGAAGTTCCCCATCGTGTTGTAGCGCGCGACACCGGTCACGATCAGGCCGCACTCTGCCGATTTCGCAGCTTCGGTTACCAGCGAGGGCGCAGAACCGACCGAGGGCAGGATTTCGACGTCCGCGGCGGGATCGGGCAGGACGTCGCGGATGGCCTTGTCGGAAAGTTCGGGGTGCTTGTCGAGGCGCGAGCCGGGCTCGATCGCATGCAGGACGATGAGACGGGCATCCCACTGCGCGGCCATGAACACCGCGCGGTCGACCGCCCGGTCAGAGCGGGCGCTCAGATCGGTCGCGACGAGGATGGGATGGTTGTTTGCTGGCATGACCTGTTCTCTCGCCGTGATCCGTGTGCTTTCGAAACCCATGCCTGCCGCAGGGAGGCATGCCGATCATTGCGGACGGTCAATGAGATGAGCGGGCCAATTCGGCCAGGTTCGGCTGGCTGGACCTTGCATTGACCGGCCATTGCGCAGACCGGATTGCGCGTCGAGACTCGCGTGCCCGCCATGGGATGACAAGTGACAAATTTTTGCTGCCTGCGCGGCTGGGCGTGTTTGCAGGCGCGCGATAGTCTAGGGCAGCGCTTCGCACGGCTTGGGATGTCGATGCGCCGCGCGTGATCGATTGCCGCGCGGCCACAAGGGAAACGGACAAGGACGAACGGGTGCACGCCGAGATACCCTATTTGCGCGAGATGCTGATCTTTCTGGCCGCGGCCGGACTGATCATGCCGCTCGTCCGCCGGTTGCGGATCAGCCCGGTGCTGGGCTTCCTGTGCATCGGTCTGCTGATCGGACCCTACGGTCTGGGCCGGCTTACCGCGTTCGTGCCCAAACTCGATCTGATCGTCATCACCCGGACGGAAGGCGTCGAGGCGATAGGAGAGCTGGGTGTCGTCTTCCTGCTCTTCAGCATCGGGCTGGAGATGTCGTTCCGGCAGATCTGGGCGATGCGCAAGGACGTGTTCGGGCTTGGTTCGGCCCAGATCCTCGTCAGTGCCGCGGCTATCGGCACGATTATCTATTTCTACGGCGTCGGCGTTTCCACCGCCGTGCTGCTCGGTCTGAGCCTGGCCTTGTCTTCGACGGCCATCGTCGTCCAGCTGCTGTCGGAGCAGATGCGGCTGAGTTCCTCGCCCGGCCGGGCGGCTTTCGGCGTGCTGCTCATGCAGGATCTCGCGGTGGTGCCGATCCTGTTTCTCGTCGGTGTCCTGGCCGGCCATGGCAGCTCGACCGGGGGAGCCGCGCTGCAGGCATTCGGGGAAGCCTTTGCGGTGATCCTTGCGATCTTTCTGGCGGGGCGTTTCCTGGTGAAGCCGGTCCTGCGCTATGCCGGGGGCAGCGGAAGCCAGGAACTGTTCATGGCCTGCGTCCTGCTGCTGATCATCGGCACCTCCGCGCTTACCGCCATGGCCGGGCTGTCGATGGCGCTGGGCGCCTTTCTCGCCGGCCTGCTGTTTGCCGGAACCGAATATCGCCATCAGATCCACAACGACATGGAGCCCTTCAAGGGACTGTTGCTGGCGCTTTTCTTCATTTCGGTGGGCATGCGGCTGGATGTCGCGGCGGTCTGGGAGGAAATCGGACTGATCTTCGCAGCAGCGGCGGGCCTGATCGTGCTCAAGGCGGTGGTGCTGTTCGTTCTGGCGAGGCTCTTCGGCCATTCTCTCGCGATCTCTGCCGAAGTGGCCGTGCTGCTGGGCGAAGGCGGTGAATTCGCGCTGATCGCGGTGGGCGCCGGGGCCGGCCTGGGCGTGATCACTCAGCCCACGGCGCAGTTCATCATCCCCGTGGTGGTCATCTCCATGTTCGCGGCGCCGGGGTTGGCGGCAACAGGACGGCGCATCGGTAACTGGCTCACCCAGGCGAACGCGGAGGACACCCTTTTGCAGGAAAGCGATTCCGCCGAACGCCGCGTGGTGATCGGCGGTTTCGGGCGGGTCGGCCGCGCCATCGGCAAAGTGCTGGAGGATCAGCGCATCCCCTATCTGGTCATCGATTCCGATGCCGAACTGGTCGCGCGTGAGCGCAGTGCCGGGGTGCCGATACACTTCGGCAATGCCAGCAACGATCGGCTGCTCGATCAGGTCGGGATCAGCCACGCCATCGCCTTCGTTTCCACCATCGACGAGCGTGGCGGGGCCGAGGCGGTCGTTTCCGCACTCCACAGGTCCTACCCGAACCTGCCGATCTATGCCCGGGCCAAGGACCCGGCGCATGCCCGCGCGCTGACCATGGCCGGAGCCGAACTGGCCGTTCCCGAAGCGACCGAGGCCGGGCTGCAGCTGTCCGAGGCTCTGCTCCTGTCGGCGGGATTGCCGGACAATGTCGCCAGCGCGATCATTGCGCAGGAACGCTCCGCAATCTGACGTTCCGGACCCTGCGCAGACCTTCCCATCCCGGCACCGCGGCTTTACCGGAAAAGGCGAGATGACCCCGGTGGATGACCTGAGCCCGATCGAACAGACCCGAACGATAGGGTTCGATCGGATCGATCCGCGCAGCCTCTGGTTTTTTCCCGAGCTGGTAAGTGGCCTCGGCGTCGAAGCCGGCATTTTACGTTCATGGGAGAAAGCCAATATGACTTTTCAGACAACCGACCTGACGCCGCTGATCGGTACCCGCGTGGAGGCGGAGAAGGCCATCCTGCTCGATGGCAGCCGCGCGCAGGAGCTTCGCGAACTGCTCGAGGCACGCGGTGTTCTCGTGTTCCCGCAGATCAACGTGACCGATGAAGAGCAGCGCACCTTTGCGCAGACCATCGGCACCCCGACCGATCAGGGCGAGCGCGGCCTGCACAAGATCAGCCTGGACGAAAAGGTCACGGCCACCGCCAAGTACCTAAAGGGCACTGTGCTCTGGCACTTTGACGGCTGGAACGACCGCATTCCCGCCCGCGGCACGGTGCTGACCGGCCGCGTTCTTTCGAAAGTCGGCGGCCAGACCGACTTCTCCAATACCTACGCCGCTTACGAAGAGCTGCCGGAGGAGAAGAAGGCACAGATCGCCGACCTCAAGGTGGCCCATACGATGGAAGGTACGCAGCGCGGCGTCCATCCGGAGGTCACCCCGGAAATGGAAGCGGACTGGGCAAATTTTCACATCCATCGCCATCCGCTCGTCTGGACCCACCAGTCGGGACGCAAATCGCTGTTGCTGGGATCGAGCGCGGACTGGGTGGAAGAAATGGACCGGGCCGAAAGCGATGCCCTGCTGGCCGAACTCAAGGCCTGGGCTTCGCAGCCCCGCTTCGTCTATCGTCACGAATGGAACGTGGGCGACATGATCGTCTGGGACAATTGCGGTGTCCTGCACCGCGTCGAGCCCTATCCGATGGACAGCGGGCGCGTGATGCATCGCGTAACGCTCGATGGTGAGGAAGCCATCGCCTGATTTGTTGCTGAATGGCTGCCGGGCAAGCTTGATTTGCTTGTCCGGCAATTTCTTGGAAACAGTTTTCGCGCTTCCGCTTAGGGGGGCGTTATGTTGGAATTGCCCCGGTTTCCGGGCCTTTGCGTGTCTCGCCCGTACCCCGATCGCTGCTAAGCAATTGTCTGGAAACATTTCGTTACGGTTTCGAACAAGGCGCGAAATGCAGGTCCCCTTAATTAGCGACAACAAGATCGCAAATGGAGACCGTCATGATTTCGGCAATTCTTCTCGCTGTCGCCGGGCTTTCGAGCCCCGCCGCAGCTCCCGCAGCTTCCTTCGGCGCAGACACCGTGCGCAGCCTCAAGGGCCATCCGGCGCTTCCCGCCCGCAGCGCGGAGAGCAAGACGTCGAACCTCCCGGCGGCATGCCATCCTGATCCCACCAAGCGCCGCATTTGCCGCCACCACATCGTGCAGGCCGAGCAGGACCGTCGTGAAGCCCGTGCTCTCGCGGCTGCCGACAGCCGTGCGGAGATGGCCGAGTGAGGACGCTCCTTGCAGCCCTGGCGACCTGCTTCACGCTGGGTTGGGCCGGGGTTGCTGCCGCCTATGACGAACTGCCGCGGGGGCTGGCAAAGCTCACGCCGGCAGAAGTCGTGGACCGCATCCACATCGATGACGAGATGCTCGAACCGCATGTCGTTATCTCGACGGAAAAGGCCTGGAAGCGTGGCCGGGGCATCGAGGGCGCGCATGCCACCGATGTGCACTTGCGCGCTTTGGTCGACCGTCGGAGTGGAGCGGTGCGCTGGCAGGTCTGGCACGAGCTGGTCTATCCCGGACATCGCCCGCAGATGGTGGGCGTGAACTACCGCGCCGGCGGCCGGCTGGAACAGGCCGAGCTCCTCTTCACGGAGCACTGGCAGGACGACTGTCCGGGCACCGACGATCCGCCCGTTTCGTGCAACAGGTATGCACGGTTTGTCTTTGAAATTCCGGACGATGTCGTGGCCGAGATTGCCGCGGCCTATCGCCCGGAAAGCCGCGCCCCCTGGCGGCTCCGTTTCAAGGACGTGAACGGCGGTTCGATCACCGGAGGGCTGGCGCCCGCAGAGGCGGCAGGACTGGTAGAGGCAGTGGATCGGATGCGCAGCGATTGAGCACCATTCCGGCACAAAAAATCAGTTCGCTCATGGAGGGTGCGGTTTGCCTGACCGCGCCCTCGTACCTATATGCACTCAAAATAGTAATGAGACGATGACGCTCGCATCCACACCCAAATTTCCCCACGAAACCATGATGGCTCCGCCGACCATATTGCTGGTCGAAGATGACGGAGCCTTGCGGACGTTGACGGCCCGTGCGCTGCGGCAGAGCGGCTTCAATGTGCTTACCGCTGCGACCGGCGCCGAGATGTGGGTCACCCTGCGCGAATCCGCCGTGAATCTCGTGGTTCTCGACATCATGCTGCCGGGTACGAGCGGGTTCGACCTGTTCCGCCGGCTGCGGCGCGAGAGCGACGTGCCGATCATCTTCGTCAGTGCGCGCGGCAGCGAGGAAGACCGTGTACTCGGCCTCGAACTCGGCGCCGACGACTATCTGGCCAAGCCGTTCAGCACGCGTGAGCTTGCTGCGCGCGTCAGTGCCGTGCTGCGGCGTGGCGGCGGGATGGAAACGACTGTCGATGGCGCGGGCGAGAATAACCGCACGCCGGACATCATCCGTTTCGATGGCTGGCAGGTCTTCCTCGCGCGGCGCGAACTGCGCTCGCCGAGCGGGGCCATCGTCGACCTGACCGGCGCGGAATTCGATCTGCTTTCCACCTTCCTCGGCTATCCCCAGCGGGTGCTCGGGCGCGAGCGGCTCATGGAGCTTTCGCGTTCGCGCATCGGGGACAGTTCCGACCGCAGCATAGACGTGCTTGTCAGCCGTCTGCGCCGCAAGCTACAGGCAGAGGGCTGTGAGCCCCCCATCGTGACGGTTCGCGGCGTTGGGTACATGTTCAAGGCGGAAGTGACGCGAGGCTGATGGCAGGTCGCATGGTTGCGATGTTTCGGCGGCTGGGGCTGCCCGAGCGGTTGCTGGGTATTCTCCTGCTGGTGATCGTCGTCGATTTTGTGGCGAATTCCGTCCTCTTCGACCGTGCCAACTCCTTCGAGCTGCGTCGCGACGATGCCGAGCGCATTGCCGAAAACCTCGTCCTTTCCACCCGCATGCTCGAGCGCGCCGCGCCGGACAAGCGGGATGCCCTTGCGACGGAACTGAGCACCGAGCGCTTTGCGCTCGACTGGATGGCGCCGGGAGAGCGGCAACGCGGATCGCTAGGTCTTGCCAACCTGCGCGCGCAGGTGGTCGAGATCGAACCCGAACTCGCCTATGCCGACCTAGAGCTGCACCTCGAGGAAATGCCGGGCAAGGGCAACATCGGCGGCTCTCTGCAACTCACCGACCGCAGTGTCCTGCGTTTTCATACCCACGCTCATGCTGCCTGGACGCTGACGGCTGGCCGCATCATCAGCATGCTGCTGCCCACCCTTCTGCTCATCGTTCTTGCCTGGATATTGCTGCGGGCAACATTGCGTCCCTTGCGCAATCTGATTGGTGCCGCCCGGCATCTGGGTTCCGGGCCGCCGAATCCGGTTCCCGAGCGGGGCCCCGACGAGCTGCGCAGCCTGATCCGCGCGCTTAACGAGATGCAGGAGCGCATTCACCAGTCGCTGGTCGACCGGACCCAGACGATGCTGGCCATCGGCCACGATCTCAAGACGCCGCTGTCGCGCATGCAGCTTCGGCTCGATGACAGCGCGCTCGATTCCGACGTGCGCGAAGGCCTGAACCACGACATCGTCGAGATGCGAATGTTGCTGGAATCTCTCCAGGCCTATGTCGACAGCGACGGCCGCAACATTCCGCCCGAGCGCACCGACATTGCGGTGATGGCCGAAACGCTGGTTGATACCGCCGCCGATCATGGCGCCAAGGCCACCTATTCCGGCGCCTCCAGTCTCGTGGTGAGCGTGCGCCCGGTCGCGATCCGCAGGGCTCTGTCGAACCTGATCGAAAACGCGATCCACTACGGCGGAAATGCGCGCGTTCATGTCCGTCAGGATGGCGGAGCGGCGGAAATCGTGGTCGAGGACGACGGTCCCGGCATTCCCGAAG
Organism: uncultured Novosphingobium sp.; assembly: GCA_965140495.1. GTDB lineage: Bacteria > Pseudomonadota > Alphaproteobacteria > Sphingomonadales > Sphingomonadaceae > Novosphingobium. The sequence goes on from OZ223239.1 coordinate 1,229,012, forward strand.
ACCGGATTTCCGATGCCCTGCAGCCTTTCGTCCGGCTCGACACGTCGCGGGCCCGCGATACGGCCGGCATGGGCCTCGGCCTGCCGATCGTGCGCAAGGCCGTTCGCATGGAAAACGGCACGCTGGACTTGCGCAACCGTCCGGAGGGCGGATTGCGTGCGACGATCCGATTGCCGTTGACGTCGAACTGAGCATCTGACGCGCTGCAGCAAAACTTCGTTACGTTTCCGCACGATGGAGGAAAATCGCGCCACCTAACTCTTGATCCATACCGGTAGCATCGTGCTGCCGTGTCGAGATAACAAGAAAAGGGTGACCGACATGAACGAGCTGATCGGCCGCGTATTCCATTTCGAGAAGTCGATTTTTCCTGACAACGGCGAACTGTTCGGCAAGCTGGCAACGCACGGCCAGGAGCCGAAGGCGCTGATGATTTCCTGCGCGGACTCGCGCATCGTCCCCGAGCAGATCATGCAGGCGCAGCCCGGCGACCTGTTCGTTTGCCGCAACGCCGGCAACATGGTCCCGCCCTATGCGACCATGAACGGTGGCGTGACTTCCACGGTCGAGTTCGCGGTTGCGGCACTGGGCGTGCGCGACATCATCGTGTGCGGCCACTCGGACTGCGGCGCCATGAAGGCGCTGAGCGATCCGACGGGCCTTGAATCGATGCCCAACGTCGCCGCCTGGCTGCGTCACGGCGCCGCCGCCGAGCACATCGTCAGCACCTGCCACGGCGAGCTTGAAGGCAAGGAACGCGTTCGCGCGGTGAGCCTCGAGAACATCATCTCGCAGATCGCGCACCTGCGCACGCACCCGTCGGTGGCTGCGGCCATCGCCCGCGGCGAGATGACGCTGCACGGCTGGTTCGTCGATATTCACGCCGGTCAGGTGCTGGGTCTCGATGGCGACACCGGTGAATTCGTGCCGCTGCGCGAAGACCGCGACCTGCCTGTCGCGCTTGCCGCCCGCCAGCGCATTGCATCCGAATATGCGGAGGCTGCCGAATGAGTGCGAGCCTCGCCGCAGCGGGCGAGGAGCGTACTGGCCTCTTCGCCCATTTCGGGCGCGACTTTACCGCGTCCATCGTCGTTTTTCTCGTCGCGATGCCCCTCTGCATGGGCATCGCGATCGCGTCCGGTGTGCCGCCCGAAAAGGGCCTAGTGACCGGCATCATCGGCGGCATCGTCGTCGGCCTCGTTGCCGGTTCGCCGCTGCAGGTCAGCGGTCCGGCTGCCGGCCTCGCCGTCATCGTCTTCGAATTCGTTCGTGAGAACGGTCTCGAAGCGCTTGGCCCGGTGCTGCTGCTGGCCGGCATTCTCCAGCTCGTCGCTGGCGCGCTCAAGCTCGGCGGCCTGTTCCGGGCCATCAGCCCGGCTGTCGTTCATGGCATGCTCGCCGGTATCGGCGCGCTGATCGTGATCGGCCAGTTCCACATTCTCTTCGACGAGAAGCCGCTTTCGAGCGGGCTCGAGAACATGGCAATGATGCCTGCTCGCGTGCTGGGTCTGGACTTCAACGATGTTGCCGCGACCGAACTCGCCCTGGCGCTCGGCGTGCTGACGATTGCCGTGATGATGGGCTGGGAAAAGCTTCGTCCCAAGTCGATGTCGCTCGTTCCCGGTGCCTTGCTCGGCGTGATGGCTGCCACGGCGGTTGCCTGGGGCATGGACCTCAATGTCGCCCGCATTCAGGTTCCCGAATCGATCGGCGCCGCATTTGCGCTGCCTACCTCGATGGAGTGGTTCGCGCCGCTCGCCAGCCCCTCGCTGATTGTCGCCGCTCTCGCCATCGCCTTCATCGCGAGTGCCGAGACGCTGCTGTCGGCGGCTGCTGTCGATCGCATGCACGACGGCGTCCGCACCAAGTACGACAAGGAATTGAGCGCGCAGGGCGTGGGCAATTTCCTGTGCGGCCTTGTCGGCGCGCTGCCGATGACCGGCGTTATCGTGCGTAGCTCGGCCAACGTTCAGGCCGGCGCCAAGACCCGTCTCTCGACGATGCTGCACGGCATCTGGATCCTCGGCTTCGTTGCCGTGCTGCCCTGGCTGCTGGCCGAAGTGCCGATGGCGGCGCTGGGCGGTGTGCTGGTGGTGACCGGCTGGAAGCTGGTGAGCCTCAAGCACGTGAGTCACCTGTTCAAGGCGCATGGCTTCCTGCCGGCTGCCGTCTGGGCGGTGACCTTCATCCTCGTCGTCACGACCGACCTGCTGACCGGCGTCCTCGTCGGCCTGGCGCTGACGGTGGTGGAACTGCTGCCGCACATCAAGGACCTGCGTCTCAAGGTGCATGAGCATGACGGCGAAGACGAAAACCGTCTGGAGCTGGATGGCGCGGCCACGTTCGTGGGTCTGACCAAGCTCAACTCCGTGCTGGAACGCCAGCCGGCGGGCCGTCCGGTTCACCTCGATCTCGGCAAGGTCAAAGCCATGGACCACACGACGGCCGAAACGCTGAGCGAGTGGATCCAGCGTCGCCGTCAGAGTGGCCATCAGGATCGCATCACCGGCGACGAGTCCATCCTGCGGTCGCTGCCGGTCGGAGGCTGACAAAGTTCACCTGGAGGCCGGTCACCCTCACGTCCGGTCCCCCAACCTTCCGGGCGGGCTCGCAATGCGGCCCGCCCGGCTTTCTTTTCATGACAGATCGCGGGGGCGTGCGACGGAAACACTTCGTTACACGCTGGAAAGAAACGCGACAATTATATTGCGTATGCGAAATGAGCCGGTGTGAAACGGATCCGCCACGAAGCAGGATTCGGCACGCCGGTCGCAGGAAGGAACGTGAATAATCACATCAACATGAGGGCGTTCCAAATATGAAAACTCGTCTGCTTGCAGGTGCCGCAGGTCTCGCCGCGGCTTGCCTCGCTTTCGCTGCTCCGGCTTCGGCGCAGGATATTCCCGAATCCATCACGATTTCCGGCAGTGCCACGCTGGTCACCGACTATCGCTTCCGCGGCGTCTCCATGACCGACAAGGAAATGGCGATCCAGGGCGGTATCGACGTCGCGCACGAGAGCGGCTTCTACATCGGCACCTGGGCTTCGAACCTGTCCGGCTGGGGTACCTTCGGCGGTTCCAACATGGAACTCGACATCTACGGCGGTTTCGCGACCGACATCGGCAGCGGCATCAATCTCGACGTTGGTGTGACCTGGTACATGTTCCCGGGCGGCCTTGACACGACCGATTTCGCCGAGCCCTACGTGAAGCTGTCGAGCGACATCGGCCCGGCCAACGTGCTCGTCGGTGTTGCCTACGCTCCGAAGCAGGAAGCTCTGGGCACCTGGTACTACAGCGCCGCTTCGGCGACCTACGACAACCCGGGTGACAAGGGCGACAACCTCTACATCTGGACCGACGCCAGCGTCGCCATCCCCGAGACCCCGCTGACGATCAGCGGTCACATCGGCTTCTCCGACGGTAACCCGGGCCTCGGCCCCTGGGGCACCAGCCCGGCGCCGACCGGCAAGTACATCGACTGGAGCCTGGGCGCCGAATACGCGCTTGGTCCGCTCACGCTCGGTGTGGCCTACATCGACACGGACCTGACCAAGTCGGAAACCGCTTACCTGCAGCCGAACTTCTCTTCGAGCAAGAACGGTTCGCAGATCGCCGGATCGACCGTCGTGTTCTCGCTCTCGGCCGGTTTCTGACCTACCCACAGTCAGAAAATGCGGCGCCCTAGCCGCACTCTGGACGCCCGGCTCCGCGAAGCCGGGCGTCTTTTCGTTCGGGGCAGGCAGACTGATTTGTGCCGGCTGACGCTATCCTGAAATCTGCGATCGGGTATGGTGCTTGAATGGTGGTCGCCTGGCTTCAGTTTCTCGCATGCATGGCGGTGATCGCCATCGCCGGGCCATCACTTACCCGCAGCGGTCATGCGATCGCGCGCCTTTCGGGCATGTCGCAGGGCTGGGTCGGCTTGATCCTGCTGGCCACGGCGACATCACTGCCCGAACTCTATACCGGGATCAGTTCGGTTGCCCTCGCCAATGCGCCAAACATCGCGATGGGAGACGCGTTGGGCAGCTGCCTGTTCAACCTCGTCATGCTGGTGGTTCTCGATGCGCTGTCCCGAGGAGAGCCGGTATGGCGCCGGGTCGATCAGGGGCACATTCTCACGGCGGGCTTCGGTGTCATTCTCATCGGTTTCGTTGGCGCGCTGGTTCTCGTCGTGCGCGAAGGGTTCGATTTCCGGATCGGCCATGTCAGCCTCTATTCGCCGCTGCTTCTGCTGCTCTACCTGATCGCGATGCGCGCGGCCTTTCACTACGAAAATCGCCCGAGGGCCGTTGCCAAGGAGCCCGAGGCCATTGCCGAGGGCGAAACGCTGGGACGCTCGATCCAGCAATACGTTCTGGCGGCGCTCGTGGTAGCCGGGGCCGGCGCGTGGCTGCCCTTCGCCGGTCTGGACGTGGCGGCTGCCATGGGGTGGCAGACCTCGTTCGTCGGCACGCTGTTCGTGGCCGCGGCGACCTCCATTCCCGAACTGGTCGTGACGATCATGGCGTTGCGGCTGGGCTCGGCCGACATGGCGATCGGCAACCTGCTGGGCAGCAACCTGTTCGCCATTCTGGTGATCGCCATAGACGATCTTGCCTATGGCCACGGTTCGCTGTTCGCCGCGGTATCTCCCGCGCATGCGGTCACGGCTTTCGCCGGTTCGATCATGGCGGGCATCCTGATCGTCGCGCTGCTCTACCGCCCGGGAAACCGTTTCTTCGGCATGATCAGCTGGATCGGTCTGGCGCTACTGGCAGTCTATCTGCTGAGTTCGTACACGATCTACCTGCACGGGCACTGACCTCTCAGCGGGCAATGCCCTTGCCGTAGTGGCGCTTCGCCAAGGCCAGAACAGAGGCGAGGGCTGCGACCATGACACCGATGGCAGCGATGCCGCGCATGTCCAGCACGGCGAAGTGGAACAGGTCCGCCACCGGCTTGATCAGGAACAGCGAGGCATAGATCGCACCCGTCACGCCCAGGATCGCGAAGAACGTCAGGTTATGGCCCGAGCGATGCGGACCCTTGCCGGTGCGGAAGGAGCGGTTGACGAAAACCAGCACGAGGACCGTGCAGATCAGCCCGGCAAAGCAGGTTGCGCGGAACAGTTCGTCTTCCATGCCCGAGAAATGCGCCCACGCGGCAAGCGCCACGAGAAAGGCGAGCGCGAGGCAGCCCTGCAGTACGGACCACTTGAGCAGTGCGCGCGTGACCAGCGGGCTGTCCGGATCGCGCGGCTCGCGGCGCATGATGTCGGCCTCTTCCGGCTCGGCCTCGAACGAGAGCGAGCAGATCGGGTCGATGATCATTTCCAGCAGGGCGATGTGCACGGGCCCCAGGATGATCGGCCATCCCGTCAGCAGCGGCGTGAGCGCGAGCCCGCCGATAGGCAGATGCACCGCGAAGATGAATTCGGTCGCCTTGCGGATATTGTCGTAGATCCGCCGGCCCAGCCGTACGGCTACCGGGATCGACTTGAAGTCGTCGTCGAGCAGGACCAGCGAGGAGGCCTCGCGCGCCACGTCGGTGCCGCGCTGACCCATGGCGACGCCGATGTGGGCCGCCTTGAGCGAGGGGGCATCGTTCACGCCGTCGCCGGTCATCGCAACCACTTCGCCCGCCGCCTTGAGCGCGCTGACGATGCGCAGCTTCTGTTCGGGCATGACGCGGGCGAACACCGCGATGGCCCCGATTTTCTCTGCCAGTTCCTCGTCGCCGAGCGTCTCGATCTCGTGGCCGGTCAGAGTGCCGCCTTCGGCGATACCGGCTTTCGCCGCGATGGCCCGCGCGGTGGCGGGATAGTCGCCGGTGATCATGACCACGCGGATGCCCGCGCTCTGCAGTGTGCGCACGGCCTCGGGCACGCTTTCGCGCAGCGGGTCGGCGAGGCCGACAAGGCCGGCGAAGGCGAAGTCGAACTGGCGCTGGCTTTCGGGCAGTGCGCCGTCTTCCCAGCAGCCTTGCGCCGCGCCGAGGACGCGCAGGCCGCGTTCGGCCATGTCCGCGACGGAGGCTTCCATGGCCTGCCGCGCCGCACTGTCCAGCCCGCACAGCTCGGCGATCGCCTCGGGTGCGCCCTTGGCCGCGACCAGTTTCCCGTCCTGCTCCGAGGCGGTCCAGACGTGCGTCATGGCCAGCAGTTCGGGCGCAAGCGGATAGTGGTGATGCAGCGTCCAGCCCTCGTCCTGGCGGTCCTTCAGATCGATGTTGGGAAAGGCGCTGTCGAGCTGGTGAAAGGCCTTCTCCATCGGGTCGAAGGGCTCTTCGGGGCAGGCAAGAATGCCAGCGCGGGCCAGATCGCGAAACGGTTCGGGGAAGGTCACGCCGTCCTCGCCGGGGCGGAAGGCTTCGCCGCCGGGTAGCCGCAGTTCCTCCACTTCCATGCGGTTCTGCGTGAGTGTGCCGGTCTTGTCGGTGCACAGCACGGTCGCTGCGCCCAGCGTCTCGATCGCGGTCCCGCGCCGGGCCAGCACCCGCGAACGTGACATGCGCAGCGCACCCATGGTCATGAACAGCGTCAGGACCACCGGCAGTTCCTCGGGCAGGAGCGACATGGCAAGCGCGATGCCCGAAAGCAGCGCATCGACCCAGCCGCCTCGCAGGAAGCCATAGAGCAGGATCGCGAGTACACTCACGCCGATGCCTCCGGCGGCGAACCAGCGCACCAGCTTGCGGGTCTGCAGCGTCAGCCGGGGCGTTTCGTTGGCCAGAGTGGAAAGCGACTGGCCGATGGCGCCGATGCGGGTGCGCGGCCCGGTAGCGGCCACGCGCAGGAGCCCGGCCCCGCGCACCACCAGCGTGCCCGAATAGGCATAGGGAATGCCGTCGCCGCCGGGAACGGGTGCCTCGTCCGGCTCCTCACCCTTGAGCGCGGCCTTGGTCACCGCGACGGATTCGCCGGTGAGGATGGCTTCGTCCGCCTGCAGGGTGTCGGCTTCGATGATCCAACCGTCGGCCGCCACGCGCCCGCCTTCGCTCAAGACCAGCAGATCGCCCCGAACGACATCGCGTGAGCGGATCGACTGGCGGCGGCCGTCGCGGATGACGAGGGCCTGCGGCATGGAGAGGTCGCGCAAGGCATCGATGGCCTTTTCGGTACGGGCTTCCTGCACCACGGCAATGACGATGGTGAGCCCGGCAAAGGCCATCAGGATCAGCGCATCGTGCAACTCGCCCAGCAGCAGATAGATTGCGCCCGCGCCCAGCAGGAACAGCAGCATGGGTTCGCGCAGGACGCCCACGGCAACCGCGAGGATCGAGCGCTTCTTGGCGCTGGAGAGTTCGTTGGGACCGTCCGCCGTAAGCCGTGCTTCGGCATCGCTTTGCGTCAGTCCATGGCGGGCTGGATGGGAAGAGGGCTCTGTCATCGTACCGGAGCAGTGTGTTGGCTATTTGTGACGGGATCAAGATGGCGATCACATCGGCTCGCTGTTGCCCGGATCGATGCATGGTTTATGACGTGCCCATTCGGGGGAAGGGGCAAAGACAATGCGATTCAGGACGATAAGGCGCACGGTCTTGCTGGCGACCGCGCCGGTGCTCGCCGCCACCAGCTGGCCGGTAATGGCCGCGACGGGGAGTGGCGAGGCGATTGCGGCGGCCATCGCCAGGGCCGAAGCGTCCGATCCCAGCGGTCAGCCGGCGGAGACGGAAGCGGCCTGGCGCAAGGTGCTCGCGCTGGAGGAAAGCGCCGCCAAGCCCAATGCGCTGCTTCGCGCCCGCGCCTACAACCGGATTGCCGATACCTTCTACTACCGGGGCCGCCCCGATCTGGGGCAGGCGGAAATGGAGCACGCCGTCGCCGTGCTGGAAAAGGCCGGGCTGGGGGAAACGGACATGATGTCCGAAACGCTCACCAACCTCGGCGTCATGCTCAGTGCGCAGGGGCACGCGGAACGCGACGTAGCGATGCAGCGGCGGTCTCTGGCGATCCGCAAGAAGCTCTACGGGGCGGACGACAACCGGCTGGCACCCAACTATTTCAATCTCGGCAATGCGCTCTATGAACGCGGCCTGCTGGAAGAGGCCGCGGACAATATCGAACGCGGCGCCAGGATGCGGCTGGCGAGTACCGCACCGGACGATCCCGAACTGTTCATCACCCTCGCTTCCGCTGCCGGGATCGTCTCTGCCGCCGGACGGCCGGAAGAGGCGATCCGGTTCGCACAGCAAGGAGTGGATCTGGTCAACCGCTACCATCCGGGCCATCCCTACACCGGGTTCGTCCGCGGGGTGCTCGGCAAGGCATTGGTCAACGGTGGCCGGGCTTCCGAGGCCATCGAAGTGATCCGCCCGGCGATCGACGAACTTGCCGCGACGATGGGCAAGACCAACCGGCTGACGGCGGAGGCGCGCTCGGTGCTGGCGAAGGCACAGGCGATCCTGGGGCGCTTCGAGGAGGCCAAGGCGCTGACGCTCGCCTCGATGGGCAAGCATGACGGCAGCGCGCTGCCCGAACAGGTCCGCGACTACCTCAACGCCGCCAATTACGCCGCCGAAGCCGGGCAGGATGCGGAATCGCTGAAGATCGCGCGCGAAGGTCTCGCCATGGCGCGTGAAGTCCTGCCGCCCGGTCATCAGGTCCTGTCGCAAATGGCGATGGTGACGGCGATGGCCACCGAGCGTCAGGGCAACGATGCCGAGGCTCTGCCGCTCTACCGTGAAGCCCTGCACATTCTCACCGGGCACGAGGGGGCGGATCGAACGCTGATACTGCGCACGGAAGTTTTTCTCGGGGGTTCGGAGATACGTGCCGGCGACCCCGAAAAGGGCTATGCCCGCGTCGCGAGGGCTGCCGAGGCGCTGGTGCCGCGGATGTACGAAGCGGCCGAAGCGCCTGACCTCGGCGCATCGGTGAACAGCTACTACGACACGTTCGCGCGTGCCGCCGAAGCGGCGGTCGATGCGGGGCGACCGGCCGATGCCTTCCGCTACTTCCAGCTGGCCTCCTACAACAGCGTCGCGCAGGCGAGCGGGCAGGTCGCTTTGCGCAAGGCGGCAGGGCAGGGCGGCGATGCGGCGGAACTCGTTCGCGATCTGCAGGACCGCCAGCGTCACATGCGGGCCCTCAACGTCCAGCTCACGCAGCTGCTGGCCAAGGGCAAGACGGAGTCGGCAGAAGCGGTCCGGCGCGACATGGACGAGACGAGCGCGGCCATCGAGCAGGGACGCGCACGTTTAACCGCGACCGTGCCGGGCTTCGAGCGCCTCAATACGAGCCGTCCGCTGCCTCTGGAAGACGTGCAGGCGCGATTGTCGCGCGGCGATGCGGTGTTGCTGGCGCTCCCGGCCCGGCTGCGCACGACCCTGATGCTGGTCACACCGGACAGCGTGCAGGCAGCCACCAGCACCAGCGCGCGGTCCGACATGCGTTCACGCGTGGCGGCGATCCGCGCATCGATCGATGACGCGCTGCTATCGGACCAGAAGGACCTTCCGTCCTTCGATCTGGCAGCCTCGCACGCGTTGTACCGCGATCTGTTTCCCGAGGCTTTCCAGGCGAAGGCCGGGCGGGTGAAGCATCTCTATGTCGATGCCGCCGATGCGCTTGCGCAGGTGCCGTTCTCGCTGCTGGTCACGCGTGCGCCCGAGGCAGATGACAGTCTGCGAAAGGCCCACTGGCTGATCCGCGACATGAGCGTGGAGGTCCCGGTATCGCTGGGCGCGGTCGGCAATCCCGAAGAGGCCGTCGGCAGGCATCCCGCATTTGCCGGGATCGGCGCGCCCTCGCTTGCCGGAAATGCCGGTCCTGCGCTCGAACTCGCGGGACTGTTCCGCAACGGCGAGGTGGATCTGGCCGCGGTGCGCGACCTGCCCGCCTTGCCGGGGACGCTCGAGGAACTCCGGCGCATGTATGCCGCCTTCCCGGATGCACGCTCCCGGCTGCTGACCGGCGACGCGGCACGCGAGGGGACCGTTAAGAGGATGGACCTTACTCGCTATTCTGTGCTGGCCTTCGCCACGCACGGCCTCATCGCCGGCGAACTGCACGGCTTGAAGGAACCGGCACTCGTCCTGACACCGCCCGAACAGGCTGAGGACAACGACGATGGTCTGCTGACGGCAGGCGAGATTGCCGATCTCGACATATCGGCCAATTTCGTGGTGCTGTCGGCCTGCAACACGGCTGCGGGAACAACGCAGGCCGCGCCCGCCTATACGGGGCTGGCCCATGCCTTCCTCTATGCCGGCGCCAAGTCGCTGCTGCTGTCGCACTGGCAGGTACGCGACGATGCCGCCGCGCGGCTGTCGGTGGCAACCGTGCGCGGCAATGCGCGCGGGAAGAGCCGCGCCGAAGCGCTGCGGTCGGCCGTTCTCGACCTGATCGACGACAAGGACGTGCCGGGTGGCGCCCATCCCGCGATCTGGGCGCCGTTCATCCTCGTCAGCCGATAAGGCAGAGCTTTCGTCAGGCGGTCTCTTCAGCTTCGGCCGGCGCAGGCGGATGCGTGGCATGGGCGTGCAGCAGCATCTTGATCAGCCCGTAGCACATGGCCAGCAGCACCAGCGCGAAGGGCAGGCCGGTGACGATGGCCGCCGTCTGCAGCGCCTGAAGCCCGCCGGCATAGAGCAGCGCGCCGGACAGGGCGCCGATCGAGATGGCCCAGGTCACGCGCGGTACAAAGCGGGCTTCGTGGTGGCCGCCCGAGGCGATCATCGCCGTTACCAGCGCGCCGGAATCCGCCGAAGTCACGAAGAAGGTCGCGACGATCAGCACCGCCAGCCCGGACATGACCTGGCTCAGCGGAAAGTGGTGGAGGAAGGCGAAGAGCGCGTCGGGCATCGACACGTTCACCGCCTCGGACAGCCCGCCCGCGCCGAACAGCTCGATGTGCAGAGCGCTGTCGCCGAAGATGGTCATCCACGCGAAAGTGAACAGGCTCGGCACCAGCAGCACGCCGGCGATGAACTCGCGGATTGTGCGGCCATAGGAAATGCGGGCGATGAAGATGCCTACGAACGGCGACCAGCTGATCCACCAGGCATAGTAGAACAGCGTCCATGAACTCTGCCAGTCCTCGGTGGTGTAGCTCTCGGTCCAGGTCGAAAGGTAGATGAAGCGCTGGGCGTAGTAGCCCAGGTTCTGGATGAAGCTGTCGAGCAGGTACACCGTCGGGCCCGCGATGAGCACGAACAGGGCGAGGCCCACGGCGAGCGCCATGTTCGCTTCCGACAGCCGCTTGATGCCGACGTCCAGGCCGAGCGCGACCGAAAGCGTGGCAAGCCCGGTGACGACGACAATGATGATCGCCTTGACGAGGCCGGTCTCGGGCACGCCGAACAGCAGTTCCAGCCCGGCATTGATCTGCGAGGCGCCGAAGCCGAGCGATGCGGCGACGCCGCAGACCGTGGCGGTGATGGCGAGGACATCGATCGCGTCCACCAGCCAGACCGGCACGCGCGGGAAGGCAGCACGCAGGAACGAGCTGATGCTGAGCGTAAGCCCCTTGTTGTAGGCCACGAAGGCCAGGCCGAGGCCGATCACGGCGTAGATGGCCCAGGCATGCAGACCCCAGTGCAGATAGGTCAGCCCCATGGCGTGCTGGGCATTGCGGGCGAGGCCCTGGGGCATTGTGGCGCCGGGGTCGGAAAAGGCGGAAATCGGCGGGTTCGAAAAGTGCAGCACCGGTTCGGCCACGCCGTAGAACAGCAGGCCGATTCCCATTCCCGCGCTGAACAGCATCGCGAACCAGCTGGTTGCGGCATAGGTAGGACGGGCCGTCGGACCGCCCAGCCTGATGTCGCCCAGCCGGGTGAACGCAAGATAGGCGCACAAAACCAGGATGACGTTGGCCGTTCCGACCAGCAGCCAGCCGAAGTTATGCGTGGCAAACGATTGTATCTGGGCAAATCGCTCCGTCGCGACATCGGCGTTGAGCAGCGCGAACGCCATCAACGCCCCTATCGCAGCGATAGCTCCGAAGAAAACGGTCGGTTTGAAGTCCGCAATGGGACTTGCTGCGTTGTTTGGTTGACTTGCCACCCCGGTAAAACCCCAAGAAAATGACGCTTTTATTACTGCGTCGTTATTTGTGATTTGAAATAATAATCAAATACAGAAAATGAATGCTGAATGAGTAAATCCTGATCTAAAATGACATCATTTGATCGCCTTGGATTGCCCTATGCCAATATGTTGAGTGTTGTGATTATGCAACGTCTCAAATTTCATGTTGCATCACATCAACGATGGGCTGGCGTTTTCGGAATTGATTGTCTAACGGGTCGCGACGAGCCGGGGTTGGACTCGTTTCCAGGCTCTGTATCTATAGCGTTTCGGCAGTGTCGAGGCGCCGTCTGGCGCGTGCGTGTCAGGCGCATCCCGTAGTCAACACAGGGGAAGAGAACATGTTCAAGCATTGCAGCGGCGCGTCGATCGGCGCGCTGGCAATCGCTATCGCCGCGACGGGCACCGCCCACGCGCAGGATGCCGCACCGGCAGAACGCAAGGGTGGCGTCGTCGAAATCGTCGTCACCGCGACCAAGCGCACCGAAAACCTGCAGGACGTTCCACTGTCGGTGAACGCGCTCGGCGGTGAGGAACTCGACAACCTGGGCGTCGACACCTTCGACGACTATCTCGAGCAGCTTCCGAGCCTGACGGCCGGCGGTTCGGGCCCGGGCCAGAGCACGATTTACATCCGCGGCCTCGCCTCGACGACGCCGAATCTGACGACGGCCGGTGTCGCCGGTCTCGCGCCCAACGTCGCCATGTACCTCGACGAGCAGCCGCTTTCGCAGCCGGGCCGCAACCTCGACGTCTATGCCGCCGACCTTGAGCGTATCGAGGTTCTCGCGGGTCCGCAGGGTACGCTGTTCGGCGCCAGCTCTCAGGCCGGTGTGGTTCGCCTCATCACCAACAAGCCGGATCTTGCCGGCTTCGACGCTTCGGCCAAGGCCGGCGTGTCCTTCACCAAGAAGGGCGAGCCGAGCTACAAGGGCGAAGTCATGCTCAACGTGCCCGTCAGCGATACGCTGGCCGTGCGCGGCGTCGTCTATCTCGACGACCGGGGCGGCTACATCGACAACGTCCATGGCACCCGCACCGCCGCCGAAAGCGCGCGCTTCCGTCCTGCCGGCACCATCCGCGACAACGGCGTCCCCGTCAGCTCGCAGCGTGCCGGTTTCCAGGCCGGCGCCGACCTGTCCAACGTGAACTTCATCGCGGCGGACAACACCGGTCTGGTCCAGAAGGACTTCAACGACACCCAGTATGCAGGCTTCCGCGTCAGCGCCCTGTGGGAAATCAATCCGGACTGGAAGGTCACGGTTGCCCACACCCGCCAGAGCGTGGAATCGGACGGCGTCTTCTTCGCCGATCCCGAGCTGGGCCTCGACAGCCTTTCGGTTCAGCGTTTCGAGGATGACCGTCTCGAGGACGATTTCTCGAACACCGCGTGGACCGTCGAAGGCCGCCTCGCGATGCTCGATGTGGTCTACACCGGCGCCTACACCGACCGCCGCACCGACCAGAAGGTCGACTACACCGACTATCTCTTCGTCGGTCAGTACCTGCCGTACTACATCTGCGACGGCTCGGTTTCGTACCCGGGTTCGGCCGATCCTTCGGGCACCTGCCAGGCCCCGAACCTCTACGTGACCTCGCACAGCAAGACGCAGCAGCTGACGCAGGAACTGCGCTTCAGCACGCCGCAGGAAAACCGCTGGCGCGTGACGGCCGGCGGCTTCTACTCGAAGCTAACGCTCGAAGAGCGTAACGACTTCATCTATCCCGGCAGCCAGTACATCGACCTGTTCGGCCTCAACGGCTTCCCGGACAACTATCCGTTCCCGGGTGCGTGGCAGAGCGATCCGGGTCCGTTCCCGCCGGGCGGCATCTTCCGCAACGACGTGAAGCGCACCGACGAGCAGTTCGGTCTGTTCGGCGAAGCCTCCTTCGACGTCGTGCCCGACGTCCTGACGCTGACCCTCGGCGCGCGTTACTACGACGTGAAGGTCGATCTGGCCGGTAGCGCGAACTCCTCGTTCTGTAACTCCTACGGCAGCGATCAGGACGCGTTCGGCACCAACATCTCCGATCTCTACGACGGCGATGGCCAGTACACCTTCATCGGTTCGTGCAACGCCGACCTGCGTCAGACCTTCAATCAGGGCGACAGCATCGACGACATCATGGCTGCCGGCCTGAGTCAGGCGCAGGCGACCCAGGTGTTCAACGCGCTGTCCGCACCGGACAAGGCCAAGACCAGCGGCACGATCTTCAAGGGCACGGTTACCTTCAAGCCGGTCGAAGACGTCATGCTCTACATGACCTATTCGGAAGGCTTCCGTCCGGGTCTGCTCAACCGTCCGGGTGGTGCCGTCGCGCCGTCGGGTAACTTCACGGTGCCCTTCGCGCTCGATACCGACGAAGTGAAGAACTACGAGTTCGGCTGGAAGACCGAAGGTTTCGACCGTCAGGTGCGCTTCAACGGCAGTGCCTACTACGTCGACATCTCGAACCTGCAGACGACGATCTTCGACACGAGCATCGTCAACCTGTTCTTCTCGGACAACGCGGCCGATGCGCGCATCTTCGGTGTCGAGGGTGACTTCACCTTCGCTCCCTATGCCGTTCCGGGTCTGACGGTTGCAGGTGCGTTCTCGTTCCTCAACACCAAGATCACCAAGGTGCTGACGCCGACGAACGACGTGACCAAGGGTTCCAGCCTTGCCTATGCGCCGAAGTTCCAGGGCAACCTGCGCGTGCGCTACGAATGGGATCTGGGCGATTCCGGCATGGTTGCGCACGTGATGCCGCAGGCCGTGTACTCGGGTTCGAAGTACACCGATATCATCGACATCAACCGTCTGAAGCTGGACAGCTACACGACGTTCTCGCTGTCGGCCGGTATCGAGAAGGACCAGTGGAGCTTCGAGGTCTATGGTGAGAACCTGACCGACAAGCGCGCGCAGGTCTCGGGCAACTTCTACTATGACCGTGCCCGCATCACCACCAACCGTCCGCTCACGGTCGGTATGCGTGTGGGCTGGCACTACTAAGCCAGTACATTCGTCACGCTGACGAAAATCGGGCGGCAGGCAGGGTCGGGGGGCCTTGCCTGCCGCTTCCCGTTTGCGGCAAGGAAGAACGATGGCCGATCCAGATCAGACGCGCCCCGTGGGCGAGACGCTCGCCGCTGCACAGGATGCCTTGCGGGGGGGCAAGTTCGAAGATGCTCATGCCGGCGCCGAGGCGATCCTGGCGCAGGAGCCGGAGAATGCCGAAGCGCTCTATCTGGCTGCCGTCGCCTGCCGCTATCTGGAGCGCTACAAGGACGCCTCGGCGCTGCTCGACCGGCTGGGTGCGGTGATGCCCGAGTACGGGCGGTGCTGGCAGGAGCGCGGCCATCTGGCGCGCGCGCAGGGCCAGGTCGAGCGCGCACTGGCCGCCTATGCCCGGGCCGTCCGCTACAATCCGGTGCTCGAGGCAAGCTGGCGGGCGCAGGTCGATCTCTATGCGCAGACTGGTCGCCCCGCCGAAGCGGCGGCGGCCCGCGCGCAGGCCGAGCGCGTCTCCGCGCTGCCGCGCGAACTGCTCGCCGTGTCCAATCACCTGCACGAAGGCCGGCTGCTGCGGGCCGAGGAAATCTGCCGCCACTACCTGCGCCAGCGCCCGCGCGACGTGGAGGGCATGCGCCTGCTCGCGGAAATCGGCAGCCGTCTGGGTGTGCTCGACGATGCCGAGTTCCTGCTCGAAAGCGCGGTGACTTTCGCGCCCGAAAACATGCAGTTGCGGCTCGACTACATCCAGACGCTGCGCAAACGGCAGAAGTTCGCCCGCGCACTCGAACAGGCCGAGGCGCTCTATGCGCGCGAACCGGAAAACCCGCTGTTCGCCTCGCACCTTGCCATCGAGGCGATGCAGACCGGCGATTACGAGCGCGCTTTCACCCTGTTCGACAAGGTGCTGGACAAGGTGCCCGGCGATCCGGCCACGCTGACCAGCAAGGGCCATGCGCTCAAGACCGCACGCGGGGGAGACGAGGCCGTCGCCGCCTATCGCGCCGCGATTGCCGCGAAGCCCGATCATGGCGATGCCTGGTACGCGCTTGCCAATCTCAAGACCTGGCGTTTCGAACCCGCCGACCTCGAAGCCATGCGTACCCAGCTTGGCCGTAGCGATCTGGCCTTCATGGACCGCGTACACCTCACCTTCGCAATGGCCAAGGCCAGCGAGGATGCGGGCGATTATGCGCAGGCCTTCCGCTATTACGACGAGGGCAATGCCCTCAAGCGCCGGCAGACCCGTTACGACGCCGATCGCATGAGCGAGGAGCTGGCGGCGCAGGCCGAGCATTGCACCGCCGAACTTTTCGAGAAGAACGCCGGGAATGGCCATGCCGCGTCCGATCCGATCTTCATCGTCGGCCTGCCGCGCGCGGGTTCGACTCTGCTCGAGCAGATCCTAGCCTCGCATCCGATGATCGACGGCACGCTGGAACTGCCCGACGTTCTGGCGCTGGCCCACCGGCTGCGCGGGCGCCGGGCGGGAGAGTCACGCTATCCGCAGATCCTGCATGAGCTGACCGGCGAACAGCTCGCGGGCATGGGCAAGGGCTATATCGAGAGTACCAGCATCCACCGTCAGGGCGCGCCGCTGTTCATCGACAAGATGCCCAACAACTTCCGGCACATCGGCCTGATCCACCTGATCCTGCCCAACGCCAGGATCATCGATGCCCGCCGCGCGCCGATGGACTGCTGTTTCTCGGGCTTCAAGCAGCTCTTCGCCGAAGGACAGGAGTTCACCTACGGTCTGGAGCAGGTCGGCCGCTACTATGCCGACTATGTGAAGCTGATGGACCACTGGGATGCCGTGCTTCCCGGCAAGGTACTGCGCGTCCGGCACGAGGACGTGATCGACGATCTGGAAGGACAGGTCCGACGCATGCTCGACTATATCGGCGTGCCGTTCGATCAGGCCTGCCTGGACTTCCACAAGACCGACCGCGCGGTGCGCACCGCCAGTTCGGAACAGGTGCGCCAGCCGATCTCGCGCGCCGGGGTCGATGCGTGGAAGCCCTACGAAGCCTGGCTCCAGCCGCTGCGCGACGCGCTCGGCGATCTGGCGCCCTGACCGGCGTCAGCTCTGCGCTGCGGCCTCGACCGCACGCATGACGCGCAGCACATTGCCGCCCCAGATCTTGGCGATGTCTTCCTTGCTGTAACCGGCGTCGAGCAGGGCTGCCGTGATCCGGGGCAGGTCGCTGACGTCTTCCAGCCCGACCACGCCGCCGCCGCCATCCCAGTCCATGCCGATGCCGACATGGTCCGGTCCGACAACGTCGAGCGCATGGAGCAGGTGCTTCATGAAGTCGTCGAACGTCGCGCGATCCGTGTCGGGATAGCGGGCGTCGATTTCGCGCCGCCTGGCGAGAAGCGCGTCCCATTGCTCGGCGGTCATGGTCGCTTCGTCACCCGTCTCGGCGGAGAGTGCCTTGTAGGCCGCGGCGCGTTCGGGATTGGGCTTGCGGGTGCGCAGATAGCCGCCGTAGCTGTTGATCTGGATGACCCCGCCTTTGGCCGCGAGCGCGCGCAGCCTGTCGTCATCGATATTGCGCGGATGATCGAAGATCGCCTTGCAGCCCGAGTGCGAGAGCACGACCGGGGTGGTCGACTTGGCAATCAGCTGGTCGAGCACCTCGTCGCTCGAATGCGAGCCGTCGATGATCATGCCCAGCCGGTTGGCCTCGGCGAGCAGCTTTTCGCCGAGCGGGCTGAGGCCGTGCCATTTGGGGCCGTCGGGATCGGTCGAGCTGTCGGCGAACTGGTTGTTGCCGAAGTGAGCGAAGCCCGTCTCGCGCACGCCCATCTTGTAGAACAGCTCGAGCATCGAGACATCCTCGCCCAGCGGATAGGCGTTCTCGATGCTCATGTAGACGATGCGCTTGCCTTCGGCATTGATGCGCGCGGCATCGTCCGCTGTTAGTGCCAGTTCGAACTGCTCGGGGTTCGCGGCGACCATCAGGCGGATCGACATGCCCCGCAGCACCGCGAAGTCGCGTACCTTGGCGTAGTGCTCTTCGCCCAACGGGCCTTGCGGCGTGTAGATGGCCCAGAAACCGCCATCCAGTTCGCCGTCCTTCATGCGGGGCAGATCGACCTGGGTGTAGTCCTCGTGCATGTCGTGCCGGTCCATGATCGACCAGCCGGGACGATCGATGGATTCGGGCGTATCCAGATGCGTATCGAGCGTGATCATCTCGCGCTGGAAGGCCATGACTTCGGCCGAGGGCGTGTCCTCGGCAGCGTGGGCGACGTTTATGGGCAGCAGGAGCGCCGCGCCTGCCATCAATCGAAGAGCCGCTGTTCGCATCGGGTCTGTACTCCGCAGAAAGTGCGAACCGGCCGTTCGCGAGGGAAGGGCGTGAAGATATCGATGGCGCGACCAATGTCGATCTCTTCACGCCCTCCCGGCTGCAGAGGCGGTCTGGCAGTCAGATCGCGAGGAGCACTGCCGCACCGCAGGCCATTCCGAGAAGGCCGAGCAACCACCGCCGGAAGCGTTCGGGAGCGAAAGGCAGGAAAGCCATGGCGACGACAAACACAAACCCGATCCAGAAGATGGGTACGAAGGGAATGCTGTCGCCCAGCGCGAGGCGCATGACCAGCGTCAGTACCAGCACGAGCGGAGATCCCCAGACGACGGCATCCCAGGCCTTGCGCAGGCGCGGTTCGTCGTGGCCGCGGCGGCGCCGCTTGCCCAGCCAGATGTAGACGCCGGTCGCGCAGATCGCAGTGAGCGCGGCACCGAACAGCACGTAGGCAAGCTTGACTGTCAGGCCACCGAAGGTGCCGAAATGCAGGTCGTAGAGCGAGGCGGCGAATTGCTTGCCGGTATCGCCGTCGGAAAGGCCGGATGTGCCCTGAAAGGCACCCTTCGCATCGAAGTGGTAGTATTCGGCGAAGATCAGTCGGCGCGGGTGCTTGGCCCAGATCTGGACCGCCTGTCCCTGCGTCATCGGTTCATGGACGAAGACGTAGGTCGGCGTGACCGCGGGGTAGTGTGTTCGCATGTAGTCCAGTGCCCGGGCGACGTTCGGAACCGGTCCGGGAGACATGTCCTCCTCTCCCTCGTGCCCGAAGATCGGCGCATAGACGGCTTCCACGTCGCCATCGTGATAGAGCTTCGCCAGCCCGTAGGCCGTGAGCGAGCCAAGGCCGATGATTGCGCCGGTAAGGGCAATCGCGATGGAGAAGGGCAGCGTCCACACGCTGAGGCGGTTGTGCCAGTCGGCGAGGCCGACCCCGCCGGGATCGCGTGCGCGCAGGCGAAAGGCATCGCGGAAGATGCGCGGGTGCGCGACGATGCCCGAAATCGCCAGCGTTACGATCATGGCGCCGAGCGCGCCGACTACCGCCACGCCAACGATGCCGCGCACGTTCAGCGCATAATGCAGCGCGACCAGAAAGTCCGACCAGGCAATCTCTTCCGGTCCTGCCAGTGAGCCGTCGGCGGCCACATGCACCGCCTGATTGTCGGTCGTGATCGTGGTGCGGGGCAGATCTTGGGCGGGAAGGTGGACGTAGAGGTGTTCGGTCGTCGGCTTTTCGCTGGCAAGGATGGCTTCGACGGCGCGCTGCACCGACTGCGGCGAGACATGGGCCATCTCGGGGGCATCGGGCTGTTCGATGCGCTGCAATTCGGCGTAGAAGACCGCTGCCGTGCCGGTCAGGCAGATAAGGTAGAGCAGGGCACCTGCAATCAGCCCTACCGCTGCATGGCTTGCCAGCGCGCGCTTGACGGTCGACGGTTCGGGGCTCGCGCTCATGACAGCGCTCCCAGCGCCAGTATCGGCACGAGCGGCAGACCGGCCAGTGCCAGGACCTTGATCTGCCCGCTGCGGCGTGTCTGCATGGTCATGAAAAAGGCGATCACGGCCCAGAGTACCGGCATGCTCGCCAGGGCCACGACCGTGCTGTTCGCCTCGCTCCATCCACCCAGTCGCGCAGCATGGCCGATAGCGATTGCCAGGGCTACGGACAGCAGCGCGGCAACGACGGCGACCAGCAGGAAGGTGGCGATCCGGCCGCCGATACGGAGCGGCTCACCCTTTTCGGGCAGCATGCGCACACGCCGGTTCGAGGCTTTCTGCTTTGCCGGGGGAGATGTCGCGGCTGCAAAAGTGAGTGCAACGAACGCAGCCGTCATCGCGGCAAGCGACGCGATCGATGCCCCCCAGGCACCTGCGGCGTTCCATGCGAGACCAGTCGCGGTGAGGAGAAGCAGCCAGCCTGCTGCGTTCACGGCCATAGAGCGCCGGGGCAGTGCCCAAGCGTAGCGTAGCGTCGCCACGCCGCCGATCGAACCGATGCAGGCGGCGGTCAGAAGCAGATTGTCTGTCACAGGGCCCGGCCGCGCGTGCTATGCGCCACGTTGGCGCCTTCGATGAAGTGATTGACTTGCATAACCGATCCCCTTGCTGAGGGTCATGTAATGCGAGTCAGTCGCATTAGCAAGAATAGCGTGAAAAGCGCGTGGCTTTCGATCGCGGGCTACCTTGTCTGCAGGATCAGTCGCGCTTGGGATCGACCACGCGGCACAGGCCTTCCTGTGCGACGCTGGCGACGAGGTTGCCGGCACGGTCGAAAACCGAGCCTCTGGCGAAACCGCGGGCATGGCCGGCCCAAGGGCTGTCCATCGCATAGAGCAGCCAGTCGCCGACCTGCGGCGTGGCGTGGAACCACACGGCATGGTCGAGGCTGGCGACCTGCAGTTTGGGCGAGAAGAAGCTGACCGGATGCGGGACCACCGCCGTCGTCACCAGCGCGAAGTCGCTCGCGTAAGCGAGGACGATGCCCTGCATGGCCGGATCTTCCGGGGCCATCGGCCGGGCGAGCCGGAACCAGAGGAACTGGCTGGGCATCCCTGTGCCGTGGCCGTCGGGCGAAGGCGGTCCGGGGCGCACATCGAACGCTGCCAGCCTGTCCAGCATTGCGGACGGGATGGATTGGCCCGAGGCCTCGAGGGCGCTGACGAAGTCGGGGCAGGCGTCCGGCCCCGGCACGTCGGGCATGTTGGCGGAATGGGTGAAGCCTTGCTCGGGCCGGTGAAACGACGTGGCGAGGTTGAGGATCGGCAATCCGCCCTGCATCGCCACCACGCGGCGATTGGCGAAGCTGCCGCCGTCGAAGTCGCGCAGGACGCGGTAGATGATGGGGCGGGTGGTGTCCCCCGCGCGCAGGAAATAGGCGTGGAGCGAATGGGCCTGCTTGCCCTCGGGCATCGACTGGGCGGCGGCGGAAACGGCCTGGGCGACGACCTGACCGCCGAACACGCGGCCCGGCCCTTCGGCGGAAGCGGCACCGCGATAGAGGTCGGTGTCCAGCTCCTCGATGGTGAGAAGCTCGCGCAGCTCCTCCACGGCGGCTTGTCGGGGATCAGTCACCGGTCATGTCCTTGCCGTTGGCTTCGGTGGCGGGGGCCTCGTTCAGCCAGTCCTGTGCCTGCTGGTCGATGACGAGGAGTTCTTCCAGCGTCTGTTCGATCGCGCGCTTCTGCTGGCGCAGCTCCCCGATCCGCTTGTTCACCTTGACGCGCAGCGTGCGCACCTGTTCCACATGCTCGGGATCGACATCGTAGAGGTCGAGGAATTCCTTGATCTCGCGGATCGAGAAGCCGAGCCGCTTGCCCCGCAGGATCAATTGCATCCGGCCGATCTCACGCCGCGAATAAATGCGCGTGGTGCCGACCCGCTGCGGCGCGATCAGGCCCTTGTCTTCATAGAAGCGCAAGGTGCGCATGGTGACGCCCAGCATGTTCGCCGCATCCTGAATGCCCAGCATCTGCGTGCTTTCCGGGGCATGGTTGCCCGAAGGTGAAGCGGCGGCGCCTTCGCTCACGCGCCTTGTCCCGCTTCCCTGCGTGCGGCTTCCTCTGCGGCCAGCTCCTTCTTCGAGAGCTTGCCGACCATGGTCTTGGGCAGGCTGTCGCGGAATTCGATGGCGCTCGGCATTTCAATCTTGCTCAGCCGCTCGCGCAGGAAGTCCAGCAGGTGTTCTTCGCTCAAGATGTCCCCCTCGTGCAGAGTCACGAATGCCTTGGGGGACTGGCCGCGATACTCGTCGGGCACGCCGATCACGGCTGCCTCGGCGACCATCGGATGCTCGTAGATGGCTTCCTCGATGATCCTCGGATAAACGTTGTAGCCCCCGCACAGGATCATGTCCTTGATCCTGTCGACGAGGAAGAGATATCCGTCTTCGTCGAGATAGCCAATGTCTCCCGTCCGCAGCGCGCCATAGATGAAGGTCCGGGCCGACTCCTCGGGCCGGTTCCAGTAGCCTTTCATCACTTGCGGGCCGCGCGCGCAGACTTCGCCCTTTTCGCCCTGCTGGCACAGGCGGGTGGGTTCGTCCGGATCGCGGATTTCCAGCGCGGTGCCGGGAAAGGCGGGACCGCAGGAGTTGTCCTTCACCGTGCCTTCAAGCGGGTTGCAGGCGATGATCGGGCTCGCTTCGGAGAGGCCGTAGCCCTCGACCACGCGCACGCCGGTGCGGTCCTCGAACGCCTTGCGCACTTCGAGCGGCAGCGGGGCGCCGCCCGAGATGCACACGCGCACGCTGTCGAACTCGCCATTCAGGTCCTGATGATTGAGCGCGGTGTAGAGCGTCGGCACGCCGAAGAACTGCGTCGGCTTGGTGCGCCGCGCGGTGGCGAGGAACGACTTCATCTCGAAGCGCGGCAGCAGGATCATCTCGGCGGCGGTATCGACCGAGTAGTTGAGCACCGTCGTCAGCGCGAAGACGTGGAACAGCGGCAGCACGCCCAGCGTGCGCTCCTGCTCATCGGGCATGTGGCCGACGTGGGAAATCATCTGCGCCGAATTGGCGGCAAGGTTGGCGTGCGTAAGCATGGCGCCCTTGGGCACGCCGGTGGTGCCGCCGGTATATTGCAGCACGGCCAGATCGTCGGGATCGCGCTCTACCGGATCGGGATCGTCCTCGCGGGCGATCAGGTCGAGGAAGCGGACGAAACGAAGGTCGTGCGGCTCCTCCACGATGTCCTTGCGCTTGAACAGCAGGAAGGCGCGGCGCTTCATGCCGGGCAGGGCATCCGCGAACGGGCACACGACCACGCGCTTGAGGTTTGCCGTACCAACCAGCGGCGCCACCTTGGGCAGCGACAGCGCAAGGTCTGAGGTGATCATCACCTCGGCGCCCGAATCCTCGACGAGGTGGGCCATCTCGCGCTCGGTATAGAGCGGGTTGAAGTTCACCACGACGCCGCCGACCCGCAGGATCGCGAAGTAGCAGACGACGTAGTAGGGCGTATTGGGCAGGCACAGGCCGACCCGGGTGCCCTTGGTTACGCCGAGATCCTGCAAACCGCGCGCGGCCTTGCGCGCCAGCTCGCCGATCTCGGCATAAGTCCATTGCCGGCCCATGAAGTCCACGGCCGGCCACTTCCCGTGCCGCTCGACCGCATGGTCGAGCAGATCGGTAAGCAACCGCGGCGCGATCGGCGGCATCTCTTCCGGCTGATGGGAGGAGGAGGATGCCGGACGGTCGCTACCGCCGATCGTCGCCGCGCCGCTCATCAGAACTTCACCCGGGCGCCGAGCGAAAAGACCAGCGCGGATGCGTCTGTGAGCGTGCCGTCCACTAGGATCGGCGTTTGCACCGGCGTGCCTGCATAGGCTGCCGTTGTGCGGTCGATCGAAGCGTCCTTGAACGAGATGTACGAAGCCGCCGCATCGACGGTGAACGCGTCGCTCACGGCGTAGCTGGTGCCTGCCGAGAAGTTCCAGCGATCCGAGTCCGGCACGCGCGCATCACGCTCGCCGTCGCGGGTCGGGGTTCCGGCGTATTGCACACCGGCGCGGACCGTCCACTGCGGGCTCACCATGTAATCGGCGCCGACGGCATAGCTCCAGCTGTTCTTGTAGTTCTCCGGAATCGACACGTTGAGCGGGGCGCCCAGGTCGATGCTGTCGAACTCGCTCCAGCCGTAGCGCACGACCTGACCGTTGAGCGTCAGCTTGTCGGTGGCGCGGAAGCGGATGCTGCCGACGGCCTGCCAGGGGGTGGAGAACTTGGCCTTGGTGGCGACAGTGCCGTTCTGGCCGGCGAGCGGCCCGAGCAGGCCGGTCGTTTCCACATCACCCTTCAGTGTGTGCTCGACGCTCGACTTGTAGGACAGGCCGAGCGACAGCGGACCGGTGTGGTACTGCGCACCGACCGACCAGCCGAGATCCCAGCCATTGCCCGACAGCTTCTGATGGCCGTCGGCCAGCAGCGGCGAGAGGTTGGGCAGCGCGTTGCTGAGCGTCGCGTCGGCATATTCGATGTTGAGACCGGCGCCGAGCTTCAGGCCCGGGGTCAGCTCCACGGCGACCGTCGGCTGGATGTCGATGGTGCGCAGCTTGGTCTTGTCCGCGGTGTAGCGGGCCCAGCTGTCGGCCGAGTAGTTCGTGGTGAACGAATAGGGCGAGGTGACCGCTAGGCCCAGTGCTACCTTGCCGAACCCGTAGGCGACGGCACCGGAGGGCAGAACGCCGTTGTTGATCGGGTTCCTGGCGACCGGATCGCCGCCGACCGGAGCGGGCGCCTGGCCCGGGCGGACGATGACCGTGCCCTGGTCCGAAACCTTGCCGCGCGGCAGGATGGCGCTGGCATGGACGGCAGCCTCGCCGCCTTCCATGCCGGCGATGGCGGCAGGGTTCCACCAGATGGAATCGACACCGGTGTCGGCGGCTTCACCGGAGAAGGCACGACCCTGCGCGCGGACCGACTGTTCCTGCAGGTAGAAGGCCTGGGCATGGGCGGCTCCGGCCATGCCCATGGCGAGGGCGGAAGCGGTGCCGGAAAGAAGGATGCGACCGTAAATCTTTTTCATTTTTAGGGATCTCCCAAAGTCATTCGTATCGGGTGCAACGCACGATCATGGGATTCGGGTCCATGTCTGCGTCTTGCACAGGGGCCAGACGATGCAGCCCTTGAGTTTGAGGGTGTTGGTGCCGGTGGGGGTTATCGTTGCCTTGTAGGTGCCTCCGTCTTCCGCATTGTAGACCCAGCCGCTGGTCCACTTGTCGTCGTCGCGCTCGAAACCGCCGAGCATCTTCAGGCCCTTCACGCGGCGCGAGCGCTTGCTTTCATCCTTGTTGTTCACGTCGCGCAGGTCGGCATCGGCACGAATGCCATCCGAATTGATCAGTGTTCCACAGATCGATTCGCCGCAGTGGGTGATCTCCACCACGCCATGACGCGTGGGCGTCTGCCACTTGCCCAGCACCGAGTCCGGGCTGGCGGCAAAAGCCGGATTTGCGAGCGCGACAGCGGCAACCAAAGCCGCGCCTGCGGGTTTACGTAATGTCATGAGCGACCTTTCAATCTTCTCTCTCCTTGACCCCTGTTTTCCGGTCCGGAGCGATCGCAAGACGAGGCTCGGCCGGGGGCTGATGGCGCGTTCCTAGACCAAAATTTGCTTGACGTATAGGGAAAGAATTGCACCTATAGGGAAGAATTTGAGCACAGCGACGATCCGGCGCATGAATGTCTGCGCCGTTTCCGCGGATGGAGAGAATGCATGCAAAGCGTCGTGATCGCGGGCTACGCCCGTTCCCCGTTTCATTTGGCAAACAAGGGCGCTCTGGCGCGGGTTCGCCCCGACGACCTGACGGCACAGGTGATTCGCGGGCTGATCGGAAAGACCGGTGTCGATCCCGCCGACCTCGAGGATCTCGTCGTGGGCTGTGCGTTTCCCGAAGGCGAGCAGGGGCTCAACATTGCGCGCCTGATCGGTCTTCTGGCGGACCTGCCGATTTCGGTGGGCGGGATGACCGTGAACCGTTTCTGTGGTTCCTCGATGAGCGCCATTCACTATGCCATGGGCCAGATCGCTGTCGGCGCCGGCGAGGCATTCATTTGTGCCGGTGTCGAATCGATGAGCCGGGTGCCGATGATGGGTTTCAACCCCATGCCCAACCCCGAACTGGCCAAGAAGAGCTCTGTCTACATGAGCATGGGCGAGACGGCCGAGAACGTCGCGGCGAAGTATGAGATAGGCCGCAGCGAACAGGAAGCGCTGGCTGTCGAGAGCCAGAAGCGTGCCGCCGCGGCCCGCGAAGCGGGCAAGTTCACGGACGAGATCATCCCCATCGAAACCAAGGGCGGAACCGTCAGCGAAGACGGTGCGATCCGTCCCGGCACGACGGCCGAGGACCTTGCCGGCCTCAAGCCTGCCTTCGATGCTAACGGCACCGTGACCGCCGGCACCTCCTCGCCGCTCACGGACGGCGCCAGCGCCGTGCTCGTGACGACCGAGGACTATGCCCGCAAGCACGACCTGCCGATCCTGGCGCGGATCAAGTCGGTCAGCATCAGCGGCTGCGCGCCTGAGACGATGGGCCTCGGCCCGATCATTTCCAGCCAGAAAGCGATGGAGCGGGCCGGCATTACCGCTGCCGATCTCGACGTCGTCGAACTGAACGAGGCCTTCGCTTCGCAGGCGATCGCCTGCATCAAGGACCTCGGCCTCGACCCTGCCAAGACCAACATCGACGGCGGCGCCATTGCCATCGGGCACCCGCTCGGCGCGACCGGCGCGCGCATCGTCGGCAAGGCGGCCGAGCTGCTCAAGCGTGAAGGCGGCAAGTATGCGCTCGCCAGCCAGTGCATTGGCGGCGGGCAGGGCATCGCCACCGTCCTGGAGGCAGTGTGATGGCAGACAATATCCGCAAGGTCTGCGTGATCGGTGCGGGCACCATGGGTGCCGGCATCGCCGCGCAGGTCGCCAATGCCGGCGTGCCGGTGGTGCTGCTCGATATCGTTCCGAAGGAAGGCAGCAACCGCAACGCCATCGCCGAAGGCGCCGTCGCGAAGATGCTCAAGACCGAGCCCGCGCCCTTCATGAGCAAGTCGGCGGCCAAGCTGGTCGAGACCGGCAACATCGAAGACCACCTCGACAAGGTCGCCGAATGCGACTGGGTGATCGAGGCGGTGATCGAACGGATCGACATCAAGCAGGGCCTCTACGCCAAGCTCGAAGCGGTGAAGCGCGACGGCACGGCTGTCTCGTCGAACACCTCGACGATCCCGCTCGACAACCTCGTTGAGGGGCGTTCGGACGCCTTCAAGCGCGACTTCCTGATCACGCACTTCTTCAACCCGCCGCGCTACATGCGCCTGCTGGAGATCGTCACTGGGCCCGACACTGACGCCGGTGTTGCCGCGAAGGTCGAGCAGTTCGCCGACGTTTGCATGGGCAAAACGGTGGTTCAGGCCAACGACACGCCCGGCTTCATCGCCAACCGCATCGGCACCTACTGGATCCAGCTCGGCATCAATGCCGCGTTCGACATGGGGCTGACCGTGGAACTGGCCGACGCCATCGCGGGCAAGCCGATGGGCGTGCCCAAAACCGGCATCTTCGGCCTTGTCGATCTGGTCGGTATCGACCTGATGCCGCACCTGCAGGCGAGCCTCACCTCGACGCTGCCCAAGGACGATCCCTATCACGCGATCGCGCGCACCATGCCGCTGATCGAGAAGATGATCGCCGACGGCTACACCGGCCGCAAGGGCAAGGGCGGGTTCTATCGCCTCAACAAGGACAAGGGCCGCCGCAAGGAAGCCATCGATCTGCAGACCGGCGAATATCGCGAAAAGATCAGCCCCCGCGGTCCTTCGGGTCGCGCCGCGAAGGGCGATCTGCAGGCGCTGGTCGAGAGCAAGGGCGATATCGGCGCCTATGCCTGGGCCGTCCTGGGCGGAACGCTGGCCTATGCCGCCAGCCTCGTGCCCTCTGCCGCCGCCGATGTGGTTGCCATCGATGATGCGATGAAGCTCGGGTACAACTGGAAGGCCGGGCCCTTCGAGATGATTGACACGCTCGGCGCCAGGTATCTGGCCGAGCGGCTCGAAGCCGAAGGCCAGCCGGTGCCGGAGATCCTCAAGCTCGCCGGTGAGCGCACGTTCTATCGGATCGAGGACGGCAAGCGCCAGTTCCTCGGGCTCGACGGCGAGTATCACGACGTCGTCCGCCCCGAAGGTGTGTTGCGTCTTGCCGATGTGAAGCTGTCTTCCAAGCCGCTGATCAAGAACGGCTCTGCGGCGCTGTGGGACGTGGGCGACGGTGTGGCCTGCCTCGAATTCACCGGCAAGATGAATGCGCTCGACGGCGAGGTGATGAAGCTCATCGTCAAGGCCATCCCGCTGGTGCAGACGCAGTACAAGGCGCTGGTCGTCTATACCGATGCCGACAGCTTTTCGGCCGGTGCGAACCTTGGTCTTGCCCTCTTCGCGCTCAACATCGCTGCCTACAGCGAGATCGAGAAGCTCGTGGCGGGCGGGCAGATGGCCTACAAGGGCCTCAAGTACGCACCGTTCCCGGTGGTGGGCGCTCCGGCGGGCCTTGCGGTCGGCGGCGGGTGCGAGATCCTGCTCCACTGCGATGCCATCCAGGCCCACGCCGAGCTCTACACGGGCCTCGTCGAATGCGGTGTCGGCCTCGTGCCGGGCTGGGGCGGCAATGGCGAGATGCTGGAGCGTGCCCGCAACGCCAGGATGATGCCGCGCGGTCCGATGCCGCCGGTTGCCAAGGTGTTCGAGACGGTCTCGACCGCCACGGTTTCCAAGTCCGCCGCGCAGGCCAAGGAAATGCTGTTCCTGCGTCCCGACGACGGGATCACCATGAACCGTGACCGCCTGCTCTACGACGCCAAGCAGAAGGCGCTGTCGCTGGTGGATGGCTACACGCCGCCCGAGGCGCCGGAATTCCGTCTGCCGGGGCCCAGCGGCCGCGAGGCGCTGAGCATGGCGGCGCAGGGTTTCCGCAAGCAGGGCAAGGCGGCCGAATACGACATGGTGGTTTCCGATGCGCTGGCAGCGGTGCTGACCGGCGGCGATGCCGATCCGCTCGATATCGTGAGCGAGCAGGAATTGCTCAAGCTGGAACGCGAGACCTTCATGCGGCTGGTGCACGAACCGCGCTCCGTGGCCCGGGTCGAGCACATGATGGAAACCGGCAAGCCGCTGCGTAACTGATGGGTGCCGGGGCGCGATGCCCCGGCTAAACGCTTCGTCATCCCCGCGCAGGCGGGGATCCAGCAGCCGGGCGAAGGCGCTAGATGGATTCCCGCCTTCGCGGGAATGACGAAGGTAGTAGAATTGCCGGGCGCAGGACGCCCGCGAGGAGAGTGACAATGCAGGTCTACGAAGCACCTTTGCGCGACATGAAGTTCGTGCTGCACGAGCTTCACACCGATGACGGTTTCGGCAATCTCGAGGCGCTGGAGGAATTCACGCCCGATCTCGTCGATGCCGTGCTGGAAGAAGCGGCCAAGGTCGCGCAGGAAGTGCTCCTGCCGCTCAACCGTTCGGGCGACATCGAGGGGTGCACCGTTGAAAACGGCGGCGTGCGCACCCCCAAGGGCTTCAAGGAAGCCTACGACCTGTTCCGCGACGGCGGCTGGTGCGCGCTGGCGTCCGACCCCGAGTGGGGCGGACAGGGCCTGCCCGAGCAGGTGAACAAGATGACCGAGGAGATGATCTGCTCGGCCAACCTCTCGTTCAGCCTCTATCCCGGCCTGACCCATGGCGGCACCACCGCGATGGAAGCCTACGCCAGCGACGAGCTCAAGCAGGCCTACCTGCCCAAGATGGTCTCCGGCGAATGGTCGGGCACGATGTGCCTTACCGAGGCGCATTGCGGCACCGACCTCGGCATGCTGCGCACCAAGGCGGTGCCGCAGGATGACGGCTCGTACAAGCTGACCGGCGGCAAGATATTCATCTCCGCCGGCGAGCACGACCTGACCGAGAACATCATCCACCTCGTTCTCGCGCGCATGCCCGATGCGCCTGCCGGGGTGAAGGGTATCAGCCTGTTCCTCGTGCCCAAGTATCTGCCCAAGGACGACGGTACGCCGGGTGAAGCCAACGGCGTTTCGGTCGCGGCCATCGAGCACAAGATGGGCCTCAAGGCCTCGGCCACCTGCCAGCTCAATTTCGACGATTCGGTCGGCTGGCTGGTCGGCAAGCCCAACAAGGGGCTCGAGGCCATGTTCAAGATGATGAACACCGAGCGCGTCTCGGTCGGCATTCAGGGCCTCGGCGTGGGCGAGGCGGCCTATCAGTCCGCCGTCTGGTACGCGAAGGATCGCCTGCAGGGGCGTTCGCTCTCCGGCGTAAAGAACCCGGACGGCCCCGCCGATCCGATCATCGTCCATCCCGACGTACGCCGTATGCTCATGACCATGCGCGCCTATAATGAAGGCTGCCGTGCGCTGTCCGGCTGGGTAAGCCGTGCGCTCGATGCCGAGAAGTTCTCGACCGATCCCGACGTGAAGCAGCGCGCCGAAGACTTCATCGCGCTGATGACGCCGGTGGTAAAGGCGGTCTTTACCGATCTCGGCTTCGAGACGGCGAACCTCGGCGTGCAGTGCTACGGCGGTCACGGTTACATCGCCGAAAGCGGCGTGGAGCAGTACGTGCGCGATGCGCGTATCGCCATGATCTACGAAGGCACCAACGGCATTCAGGCGCTCGACCTCGTTGGCCGCAAGCTGCCCGCGCACATGGGCCGCTACCTGCGCTCGTTCTTCCACCCCGTCTCGCAGTTCATCGAGGCGAACAAGGAGCACGAGACCTTCGGCAAGATGATCGAAGGGCTGGAAAAGGCCTTCGGCGCTCTGCAGCTGTCGACCGCCACGATTGCCGAAAAGGGCCTGAAGGACCCGGAAGAAGCCGCTGCCGCTGCGACCGAGTACACCCGCCTGCTGGGGCTCGTCGCCATGGGCTACTGCTTCGCCAAGGCCGCCTTGCTGGCACAGGCGAAGCTGGCCGAAGGCACCGAGGAAACCGCCTTCTACAAGGCCAAGATCACCACGGCGCGTTTCTACTTCGACCGCATCCTGCCGCAGGCAACGGCTGCGTTCCTGGCGATCAAGTCGGGCAAGGCTTCGATGATGGATCTGGAAGCAGACGCGTTCTGAGCCGTCCGATCCTCCCTGTTCCCAGAGGGAATGGGGAGGTGGCATTCGCGTAGCGAATGACGGAGGGGTTTCATGCCCCTCCACCACCGCTGCGCGGCGGTCCCCCTCCCCATCGCTGCGCGACAGGGAGGATGAAGGAACGATAGCGCCCCGGCCAATTCACCGCTAAAGGCGCGCCATGCTTCGCTTGACCGATCTTGCGCTTCCGCTCGACCATACGCCCGCCGACCTCGAACAGGCGGTGTGCGAGCGGCTGGGCATCGTCCCCGGCGATCTCGAACGTCTCACGGTTGCGCGGCGCGGCAACGATGCGCGGCGCAAGGCGGCGATCAAGCTGGTCTATTCGCTCGATGTGGCTGTGCGCGACGAGGCCGGAGTGCTGGCCCGCTTCGCCGACGATCCACACGTCCGGCCCACGCCCGATACCTCCTACAAGTTCGTCACCCGTGCGCCCGAAGGCTACGATGGCCCGCGCCCGGTGGTGATCGGCGCCGGTCCCTGCGGGCTGCTGGCCGCGCTGGTGCTGGCGCAGATGGGCTTCAAGCCGATCATCATCGAACGCGGCAAGGCCGTGCGCGAGCGCACCAAGGACACCTGGGGCCTGTGGCGCCGTTCGGTACTCGATCCGGAAAGCAACGTGCAGTTCGGCGAGGGTGGCGCGGGTACCTTCTCGGACGGCAAGCTCTACAGCCGCATCAAGGACCAGCGCCATCTCGGCCGCAAGGTCCTGACCGAGTTCGTCAAGGCCGGCGCGCCCGACGATATCCTCACCGAAGCGCATCCGCATATCGGCACGTTCCGCCTCGTCACCATGGTCATGTCCATGCGCGAGACGATCGAGAAGCTGGGCGGTGAATACCGCTTCCAGACCCGCGTCGAGGACTTCGAGGTGGAAGAGGGCGAGGACGGCACTCGCCGCCTTGCGGGCCTACATCTCTCGACCGGCGAATACCTGCCGGTGAGCCATGTGATCATGGCCGTGGGCCATTCCGCGCGAGATACCTTCCACGTGCTCCACGATCGCGGCGTGCACATCGAGGCCAAGCCCTTCGCCATCGGCGTGCGCATCGAGCATCCGCAAAGCTGGATCGACAAGGCCCGCTACGGCCCCAATGCAGGCAACGACATTCTCGGTGCAGCGGCCTATTCGCTCTCGCACAAGTGCAGCAATGGCCGCACGGTCTATTCGTTCTGCATGTGCCCGGGCGGACGCGTGGTCGCCGCGACAAGCGAGGAAGGCCGTGTCGTTACCAACGGCATGAGCCAGTATTCGCGCGCAGAGTTCAATGCCAACTCCGGGCTAGTGGTCGATATCGATCCCGAGCGCGACTACCCCGGCGATCCGCTGGCGGGCATCGCCTTCCAGCGCAAGTTCGAGGAACTGGCCTTCAAGGCGGGCGGTTCCAACTACAAGGCGCCCGGTCAGAAGCTGGGCGATTTCCTCGAGGACAAGCCATCCGCCGAGTTCGGCGAAGTCACGCCCAGCTATCAGCCCGGCGTGCATCTGACTGACCTCAAGCAGTGCCTGCCCGATTTCGTGATCGAGTCCATCCGTGAAGCGCTGCCCGTCTTCGGACGGCAGGTGCCGGGCTACGATCATCCCGACGTGGTGATGACCGGCGTCGAAACGCGTACGTCCTCTCCGGTGCGCATTACCCGTGGCCGCGATTTCCAGAGCGTCAACACGCGCGGGCTCTATCCGGCGGGTGAGGGCGCAGGTTATGCGGGCGGTATCCTCTCAGCAGCCGTGGACGGTATCCGCGTGGCCGAGGCGCTGGCGCTGGAATTGGTGCCGGGCTTCGACAAGCTCAGCCCGAGCGGACAATGAAAACAATCCTTCATCCTCCGCTCGTCCTGAGCCTGTCGAAGGGCAAACGGTGCTGCGCATGACGCAATACGATGCCATCGTGCTCGGCGCCGGTGCGGCAGGGCTGTTCTGCGCCGCCACGGCTGGGCAGCGCGGCAAGCGGGTGCTGCTGCTCGATCATGCCGACAGACCGGGTAAGAAGATCCTGATTTCCGGCGGCGGGCGCTGCAACTTCACCAATCTGCACACCGCGCCGGATCGCTACCTTTCGAAGAATGCGCACTTCGCCAAGTCCGCGCTCAGCCGGTACACGGCTACGGACTTTCTCGCGCTCGTCGAAAGCCACGGCATTGCATGGCACGAAAAGACGCTGGGCCAGCTCTTCTGCGACGACAGCGCGAAGCAGATCCTGACCATGCTGCTCGACGAATGCGCCAAGGGCGGCGTCGATCTGCAATGCGGCGATGCGATCCGCGATGTGGCGCATGGCGATGGGCAGTTTCGCGTCACCTATGGCGACAAGGAGGCGACTGCGCCCGCGCTGGTCATCGCTACGGGCGGGCCCTCGATCCCGAAGATGGGCGCGACGGGCTTTGCCTACGATCTCGCCCGCCAGTTCGGGCTCAAGGTGGTGCAACCGCGCCCTGCACTCGTGCCGCTGACGTTGCCCGGAGAGGAAGCGCTGTTCCGCGATCTTTCGGGCGTTTCGACCGAAGTAATTGCCCGCATTGGCGGTAAGGAGAAGGGCAAGCCGGCTTTCCGTGAAGCCGCGCTGTTTACCCATCGCGGTCTGTCGGGACCGGCGATCCTGCAGATTTCCAGCTACTGGCAGCGCGGCGATACGGTCACCACGCAGTTCCTGCCGGATCGCGCCGAGGGCTGGCTGAAAGAGGCGAAGCGCGACCGTCCCCGCACCACGTTGCGCAAGGTCCTGTCCGAGGCGCTGCCCGACCGTTTGGCCGAAGTGCTGTGCGAGCGGCTGAATTTATCGGGCGATCTCGGTAACCTATCCGACAAGGCATTGGCCGCTGCCGAGGCGAAGCTGGCCCGCTGGCCGTTCGTTCCGGACGGGTCCGAAGGCTTCGCCAAGGCGGAAGTCACCGCAGGCGGGATCGACACCGCCGGGCTCTCGTCCAAGACGATGGAAGCGCGCGCGGTTCCGGGACTCTACGCGATCGGCGAGGCGGTGGACGTCACAGGCTGGCTGGGCGGCTATAATTTCCAGTGGGCGTGGGCGAGCGCGCGAGCCACGGGGCTGGCTCTTTAGCGGCGGTACAGCGATGGCCACGTCGTCTTGAGCGCGGCGATCTTGGGCTTGTCGTAGCGCACGATGTAGCCGTTGTTCGGGTTCTTGCGCATGAAGTCCTGGTGATAGCTTTCGGCGGGGTAGAACTTGCCGCTCTCCAGCCTGGTCGCGATCGGCTTGCTGTACGCCTTGGTCTTGTTCAGTTTGGCTATGTAGGCTGCGGCGATCCGCTTCTGCTCGGCGTTTTGCGGGAAGATTGCCGTACGATAGCTGGGGCCGGTGTCCGGATACTGCCGGTTTACCTGCGTCGGGTCGTGCGCGACCGAGAAAAAGATCTTGAGCAGCGTGCCGTAGCTCACCTTGCCAGGATCGTAGACGATGCGCACTGCCTCTGCGTGCTTCGTCTTTTCGGAGGAGACCTTCGAGTAGCTGGCATTCGCCTTGGTACCGCCGGCATAGCCCGACATCACCGACTTCACGCCCTTCACGTGTTCGAATACGCCCTCGATGCCCCAGAAGCAGCCGCCGGCAAGGATCGCAACCTGATTGCCCTTGGGCGTGGTCTTGGCCGGCGGGGGTGAAGGAAAGTTCGCAACGTCGCGCGGTTTCGCTGCCGATAGAGTGCCGCTTCCGGCGGCGAGGGCGACAGCGCCGGCA
Source organism: uncultured Novosphingobium sp. (assembly GCA_965140495.1). Classification (GTDB taxonomy): domain Bacteria; phylum Pseudomonadota; class Alphaproteobacteria; order Sphingomonadales; family Sphingomonadaceae; genus Novosphingobium. The sequence continues at coordinate 1,263,668 of OZ223239.1, forward strand.
AAGCTCAGGGCCACGATCGGAAGTGGGCGGATTTTCATAGGTGCTTCTCCCGTTTCACTACCATGTGGTGTTCGTTCGGGGATAGCGCCAGGTTACGCTCCCTTTACGAAGGAAGGCGCAACGATGCAGTTTGGGAAATGGCTGCGGGTGATCCGCTTTCAGGCCGAGCGGGTCGATCCGCGCGCGATCAGGCGCGGCGGCATCTGCAGGCTGTCCGTGCTTTCGCCTTCGATCTTGGCTTTCAGCTTTTGCACCATGGCCTTTGCGCCTTCCGCGATCTCCTGACGGATCGTCGTAAGCGGCGGCATGGTGAGCGAGGCGAGCGGCAGGTCATCGAACCCGACGACCTGAACTTCGTCGGGCACGTTGCGGCCCTTGTCGCGAAGGCAATGAAGCACGTTCATCGCAATCAGGTCGGAAGCGGCGACGACGCCATCGATCGATTGGTCGCTGCTGGCCGTCGCCTGCTTGATCTGATCGCCCATTTCGGCGCTGGCGAGGCTGATGGGGATATGCACCAGCGAAGCCCCGGCATCGGCGGCAGCGGCGACGACACCCTGGTAGCGCTCGTCGATCTCTATGCCCTGGGTTTCCCCGAGGAAGGCCAGGTTGCGGGCGCCCCCGGCAAGCAGATGCTCTGCTGCAATCCGGCCTCCGGCGATGTTGTCGGTTCCCACGGCGCAATGGATCTGGTTTTCGCGCCAGCTTCCCCAGGCCACCAGAGGGCGATAGCTTTTTGCCACGTTCTCGATGATGTCGAACTGATCCGACTGGCCGATCAGCAGCACGCCGTCGACCATGCCCGAGCCGGTCATGCGCTCCAGCCAGTCGCTGGTCCCATCCGGGATCACGCGGCTGAGCATCAGGTCGTACCCGTGCTCGGTCAGCTCGTCGGCCAGATGGCCAAGGAGCGTGAGGAAGAACGGGTCGGAAATCTGCTGGCGTTTCTCGTGCCCCAGCGGAATGACCACGCCGATCACGCCCGTACGGCGGGACCGCAGCTTGCTCGCCATCTGGTTCGGCCGGAAGCCATGCTCACGGGCAAGTGCCTGAATACGTTCGCGCGTTTCGGCGTTGACGAGGGACTTGCCGGCCAGCGCACGCGACACGGTACCCGCAGAGACACCGGCCAGTCGGGCCAGGTCTGCAAGCGTGCGCACCTTTACAGGCGAACCGGTATTGTCCGGACCGCCATCATTGTCGCTGCCGTTTCCCATCCCCGATGTCATCGTTTTGTTCTTAACAGCTTGAATCGCCGGGCGGAAGTTTCTTGTGCAGTTAACCACCCGACCGTTCGGGAGGGTCTCCGGCGGCTACCAGGAGCGTTGCCACGGCACCCAGAAGCATGAGGACACCGGCCAGTATCAAGGCGTTGCGGGGGTCCCCACCCAGCAGGGGACGATAGATCAGGGGCATGGTGACGGTCTCGACGAGCATCGGAACCACGATGAAAATATTGAAAACCCCCATGTAGACCCCCGTCCGGGCAGGCGGGATCGAATCGGCGAGCATGACGTAGGTGTTGCCCATCATGCCGGCCCAGCCGAGGCCGATGCCGACCATGACGAACATGAGCAGGGTGAAGGACCCGGTGGCCGGGATCGTGAGCATGGCTGCGCCCGAGGCTGCCAAGCATACGGCATGAACGCGCCGCGCGCCCAGCCGCCTGACCACCGGGATCAGGCTGAGTGCGGCAACGAACGCAATGGCATTGTACACGGCGCCCAATTGCTGGGCGGAAAGCGCGGCGTCCCGGAACTGGGGGGAGGAGGTGTCCGCGGTGCCGTGGAGCGAGCGGGACAGGGCAAAGGCGATGTACTGCCAGTACACGAACATCGCATACCATTGGCAGAGCATCGCCACGGCCAGTTGCCGCATGGGCCTCGGCATTTCCATGATGGCGCTGCCGATCTCGCGCAGGGTTTCCTTCGGCGTCAGCGGGCTGGCGGCTATGCGGGTGCGTTGCTCCTCGCTCAACGGCAGTTCGGGTACACGCAGCACCGAATAGAGGATGGTGGAAATCGAAAGGATCGCGCCGATCACGAACGCGACGCGGACGATCACGGGAATGCCGTTGCTATGCAGCAGTTCGCGGTCGATCACGACCGTCAGAAGAGAGGGTGCGAGATAGGAAAGGGTCTGCGCGAAGCCGGTGAAGGCGCTTTGGGTTAGAAACCCGGTTGCATGTTGCTCGGGCGAGAGCCTGTCCGCGACATAGGCGCGATACGGCTCCATGGTCACGTTGTTGCCCGCATCGAGCAGCCAGAGCAGCCCTGCCGCCATCCAGATCGTGGACGAATACGGCATTGCGAGCAGGCACAGCGAGCAGATCACGGCGCCGATCAGGAAATAGGGCGTGCGGCGGCCCAGCCGGGAAAGGGTGCGGTCGCTCATCGCGCCGATGATGGGTTGCACGAGCAATCCGGTAACCGGACCGGCCAGCCACAGTAATGGCATGGTTGCTTCATCTGCACCTAGGAACCCGTAGATTGGGCCCATATTGGCCTGTTGCAGGCCGAAACTGAATTGCAGGCCGAAAAAGCCTACATTCATTTCGATGATGCGCAGAAGCGAGAGGCGCGGCTTGTTAGGCTCGTGCATCCGGCGCTCTCCCATTTATTGTTGGCGCCCTTTCTATTCTCTCCGTGATATTCGCTCAAGGCCGGCGCAATGCGTAGATATAGAAAACTGTGTGACAAAAAATTGCAGAGCTTTCACTTCAAAGTGTAAACAATCGTTTGTACTAGGTTTTCATGACCTCCCCCCGGTTCCCCGAGTCCTCTGCCGCGCCCTTGCGCTGGCGTCCTTCCGATCTTGCCTTGCTGGATCTGCCTGCGTGCCAGCGGGCTCCGGTGATAGGGGAGGCCCACGTCCTGCGGGCGTCTGCCGATGTCGATGTGTGGGACGCATGGCCGATGGCCACGGCGCAGGGGCGGCCATTTCCCTGGCGCGGCGGCGAATTGTGGTTCGCGCTTGCGGCACCGGTCCATGACGATCCCGAAGTCCGCCACGGGGTGGCCCGCATTCACCATTTCCATCGTAATGGAGAGCGCTTCGAGCACCTCGGGGCCACTTTCCCGATGGATTTTACGCCCGGCAGCCGGGAATGGTCCGGCTGCGCGGTGACCGACGGAGAGGATGTCACGCTCTATTTCACGGCCACCGGGGCGAGGGGCGAGGCAGCTCCTTCCTTCCGGCAGCGCATATTTGCTGCCTCGGCGCGGCTGCAGGACAGCGGGGCGGTGTTTTCGGACTGGTCGGACCCTGTCGAAGTCGTCAGGCCCGACGGCGTGGTCTACATGGACGAGCATGAGGCGACCGGCCGTATCGGCGAGATCAAGGCTTTCCGCGATCCCGGATTTTGTCGCACATCGTCCGGAGCGGAATGTCTGCTCTTCACTGCGTCTTCGGCGCGGGACGGCGACAGCCACAACGGCGTGATCGGCTGTGCCGTGAGCGACGGGGAGGGTGTGTTCCGCACCCTTGCGCCGCTTGTCGATGCCGTCGGCACCAACAACGAACTCGAACGGCCGCACCTGATCGAGCATGCGGGGCGTTGCTATCTGTTCTGGTCGACGCAGGCTCTAGCCTTTGCGCCCGGCATAGCTGCACCGACCGGGCTCTATGGAGCCGTGGCAGACGATCTGTTCGGCCCCTGGCGGCTGCTGAACGGGCATGGGCTGGTCTTTGCCAATCCTGAACACGAGCCGTTCCAGTCCTATAGCTGGTGGGTTCTGCCCGATCTCAGTGTCGCCGGCTTCGTCGATTACTGGGGCGTCGATGATGCCGCGGCCAATGAAAAGCCGAAAGGGCGCCGGCATTTCGGCGGGACATTCGCGCCGTTTCTGCAATTGCGGCTTGATGGCGATGTCGCGACGCTGGCAGACGGGTATGCATGAACGCGACTTATGCCGGGATTGAACTGGGCGGAACGAAGACAATAGTCGTGCGTGGCCGCTCCGGTGCCATCCGGGACCGGGTGGAATTTCCGACAGTCGCGCCCGAGGCGACTCTCGCGCGAGCGGTGGAAACGATCGCCGGGTGGCAGCGGCAGGAACCGCTTGCGGCGATCGGCGTGGCCAGCTTTGGGCCGATCCGCGTTTCGCGTGAGGCGCCAGATTTCGGAACGATGCTCGACACGCCCAAGCCGGGCTGGACGGGGGCGTCTGTCCTGGCACCCATCGTGCAGGCTCTGAGGCTGCCGGTTGCTCTCGATACCGACGTACATGGCGCGGGGCTTGCCGAATGGAGTCTTGGCGCAGCCCGCGGCTGCCCGGTGACGATCTATCTGACGATCGGGACCGGGCTAGGCGGCGGTGTGCTGGTGAACGGCGAGCCGGTCCATGGCATGCTGCACCCGGAAATCGGCCATGTGCGGTTGCGACGCATGGCCGGGGACGGCTTTGCAGGCGTGTGTCGCTTTCATGGGGATTGCGCCGAAGGACTGTTGAGCGGTCCGGCGCTGGAGGCGCGTTTCGGGCGGCATCCCTCGTCGGTGATGGCAGACGATCCCGCCTGGGTGCCGGTCGCACAGGATCTGGCCGAGTTGCTCGCCATGCTGGTGCTGACGCTGTCGCCGCATCGCATTGTCGTGGGCGGCGGTGTCGCGAACAAGCAGCCGCATCTGCTCGCCGATGCCGTTTCCCGGCTGCCCGCCATTCTGCAAGGGTATCTGCGCGATTGCTCGCCCGACGCGCTGGCGCGGATGATCGTGCCGCCAAAGCTTGGGGATGATGCAGGGCCGATGGGCTCGTTGATCCTGGCCGAGCGCGCTGCGGTGCTCGACGGCGTTACGTAGCGTTGAACTAATATTGCGCACGTTGGAAATCGTGTTACATCGTGTTGAAAATTTCAGCGCGAGTGCGAGTCCGCCGCGAGGCAACCGTTGGACGTCCGCATCGTTGTCAGTTCTTATGCATTTTCACGGCCAGGCGATGTAAGCCCGTGGATGCCGGGTCGTTTATTCGCCCCCGTCTGGTAGTAGGGGGCAAGGTTACCGCACCATGCCACGGATGTGGCGGGTGGAGAGGATCGCGGAGAGAACAATGAGTGCTGACGGACTGACCTCCAACCTCACGAAGAAAGGTGGGCATTCGGCCACCGCGCTCCAGGCAGCCATAGAGCAGCGCATCCAGGACACGATGCTTCCCGGAGACGGCCCCGCGGATCCGCAATGGGTAGAGGAAGCCGCGCGCTTTCTGCTGGCCGCCGGCAAGGTCCGCAAGCCCGGCGAACCGGTGATCGAAATGGCGTCGACCAGCGAAGAACGCCGTCTGGTCCGCATCGCTCTGATCAACGACGACATGCCGTTTCTGGTCGATTCCGTGGCCGCGGCGATTGCCGAGGCCGGGCTGGTGATCGACTCGCTTGCCCACCCGGTGCTGTCGGTCGAGCGCGATGCGAAGGGCGCGCTGATTGCCATTCCCGAAAGCGCTGCCGAGGGCAGTCACCGGGAATCGATGATCTACATCGAGACGCCGCGTATCGATGCGCGTCAGCGCCGGGCGTTGCTGCAGTCCATCGAATCCACGCTGTCCGATGTGCGCTATGCCGTCACCGACTGGCCGCGCATGGTCGAGGCCATGCAGGTCGATGCCGAAGCCGTCACCGATGAAGAAGGCGCGGAGCTGCTGCACTGGTTCGCCGACGGCATGCTCACTCAGCTCGGCCACGTCACGCGCAAGCGCGACGGCAGCCGTTCGCAGCGGCTCGGCATTTGCCGGCGCGGGTCGAACGAACTGCTTTCGGACGCCAGCTATCAGCGCGCATTCGAGGCTTTCGAGGCTGAAGTCGCCGCCGGTGAGGTGCGTGCGCCGATGGTGATCAAGGCCAACCAGATGGGTACCGTGCATCGCCGCGTGCCGCTCGACCTGTTCCTGATTCCCGTCATCGAGAACGGACAGGTCACGGCGCTCTCGGTCCACGCCGGTGTCTGGACCAGCGCCTCGCTGGTCGCACCGCCTGACCGCGTTCCCCGTCTGCGCCGCCAGCTAGCCACTCTTGCCGACAAGCTGGGCCTCGATCCGGTCAGCCATACCGGCAAGGCTCTGGCCCACGCGCTGACCAGCCTGCCCCACGACCTCGTGCTCGGGCTGGGCGCCAGCGATGTCGAACGCCTCGCGACGACCATGATCAGTCTGGTCGATCGTCCGCGTCCGCGCCTGATCATCGCGCGTGCGCCGCTTATGCGGCATTTGTTCGTCTTCGTGTGGATGCCGCGCGACAATGTCTCCACCGGGATGCGCAAGCGCATTCAGGCGATGATCGAGGAGGCCGCGGACGCGCCGACGCTCGACTGGAGCCTGCAGGTCGAATCCGGCAATCTCGCGATGCTGCGCTTTACGGTGGACATTCGCGAGGGCGTGCACGAGCCCGACGAGGACGAACTCGACCACCAGTTGCAGGTCATGCTGCGCGGCTGGTCCGAGGCTGTCGAGGCGGCGCTGTCGCAGACGCTCGAACCGGCCCGCGCGGCCGCTGCCGCAGGGCGTTATGCCGATGCGTTCCCGCTGGCCTACCATTCCGACTATGGTCCGGCCGAAGCCGCGATCGATATCGGCCACATGCGCAAGATCGTGGTCGGCGATGCCGCCGACAGCGAGCACGAGATCGGCCATCGCGACGCGCGCCTCTATTCGCGCGAAGACGATGAGGCCGGGCGTCTGCGTCTCAAGATCTACGAAGCGCATGGTCACCTGCCGCTTTCCGACGCCGTACCCGCACTGGAGAACTTCGGCTTCCGCGTTCTCGAGGAAGTGCCGACGGTGCTGGATCATGGCCGTATCGGCACCATCCACGACTTCACGCTGGCCCTGCCGGCAGGCACCAACGCGCAGGATGTGCTCAACCTGGCGCCGATGATCCAGGACGCGCTTTGCGGCGTGCTCAACGGCGTCAACGAAAACGACGCGTTCAACCGGCTCGTCCCGGCGCTGGGGCTCTCTAAGCGTGAGGCGAACTGGCTGCGCGCCTGGTATCGCTACCTGCGGCAGGCGGGCACGCACTTCGGCATCCCGACCGTGGTCGATGCGTTGCAGGGGGCGCCTTCGGTCACCGTGGCGCTCATCGACCTGTTCCGGGCGATCCACGATCCGACGTTCACCGGCGACCGTGCCGAAGCCAGGCAGGCCGCGGAAGATGCCATTCGCGATGGCCTCGCCGGTGTCGGCGCCATCAACGACGACCGCTTGCTCCGCGCCTATCGCGACCTCGTTCTGGCGATGCAGCGTACCAATGCCTTTGCCCCTGCCGGGCAGATTGCGCTGGCCTTCAAGTTCGATTCCGCGCTCGTTCCCGGTCTGCCCAAGCCCGTGCCTTGGCGCGAGATCTTCGTCTATTCGCGCCGCGTCGAAGGCATTCACTTGCGTGCCGGACCGGTTGCGCGCGGGGGGCTGCGCTGGTCCGACCGTCGCGACGACTACCGCACCGAAATCCTCGGCCTGATGAAGGCGCAGCGCGTCAAGAACGCGGTGATCGTGCCGACCGGCGCCAAGGGCGGCTTCTATCCCAAGCAGCTTCCCGATTCCGCGCAGGACCGCGCCGGCTGGGCGGCCGAGGGGCAGGCAGCCTATGAGATATTCATCTCCACGCTGCTTTCGATCACCGACAACATCGTCGATGGCAAGGTGATCCATCCCACCTGCGTCCAGGTGCTAGATGGTGACGATCCCTACTTCGTCGTCGCTGCCGACAAGGGCACCGCGCGCTTCTCCGACGTTGCCAATGGCATCGCCGCCGAACGCGACTTCTGGCTCGACGATGCCTTCGCCAGCGGCGGGTCGAACGGCTACGATCACAAGGCCATGGGCATCACTGCACGCGGTGGCTGGGTCTCGGTGCAGCGCCACTTCCTTGAATTAGGTGTGGACGTACAGACCGATCCGGTGCGTGTTGCCGGCTGCGGCGACATGTCGGGCGACGTCTTCGGCAACGGCATGCTATTGTCGCAGGCGATCAAGCTGGTCGCCGCCTTCGATCACCGGCACATCTTCCTCGACCCGCATCCGGTGCCCGAGCAGAGCTGGGCCGAGCGCAGGCGTCTGTTCGACCTGCCGCATTCGAGCTGGGAAGACTACGACAAGTCGTTGATCTCCAAGGGGGGCGGCGTGTTCCCGCGCACGATGAAGTCCATTCCGCTGACGCCCGAAATCTGCGAGGCGCTGGGCATCGATGCCGAGCATCTCGATCCGGACTCGCTGATCTCCGCGATCCTGCGCGCGCCGGTCGATTTGCTCTGGTTCGGCGGCATCGGCACCTACATCAAGGCCTCCAGCGAGAATAACGCGACCGTTGGCGATCCGACCAACGACTCCCTGCGCGTCAGTGCCGACGAACTGCGGGTCAAGGTCATCGGCGAAGGTGCCAACCTCGGCGTGACGCAGGCCGGGCGTATCGAATTCGCGCTCAAGGGCCGGCAGGGGCTGGGTGGCCGGATCAACGCCGACTTCATCGACAACTCGGCGGGCGTCGATTGCTCGGACAACGAAGTCAATATCAAGATCGCGCTCGCCGCCGCGCGCCGCGCCGGCAAACTGTCGGAGAAGAAGCGTGTCGAGCTGCTGCGCGAGATGACCGACGAGGTCTCTGCGCTCGTGCTCGAGGACAACCGGCTGCAGGCGCTGGCGCTTTCGATCGCCGAGCGCGGCGGCGCCGAGGCCATGCCCTCGCACATCCGCCTGATCGAGATGATGGAGGAAGGCGGCCACCTCGACCGCCGTACCGAAGGCCTCGGCGACAACGAAGCCCTCGCGCGCCGCGCGCAGGACGGACGGGGCTTGACCCGGCCCGAACTGGCCGTGCTGCTGTCGAGTGGCAAGCTGCTGCTGCAGGACGCCATCGAGCACAGCGATCTGCCGGGCGACGACAGCCTGGTCGACATGCTGCTGGAAGCCTTTCCGGAGCCGATGCAGGCCAAGTTCTCCAAGTTCATCAAGGGCCACCGGCTGGCCGGCGAAATCGTCGCCACCCAGTTGGCCAATCGCATCGTCAACCGGCTCGGCATCGTCCATCCGTTCGAACTGGCGGAAGAGGAAGGCGCCGATCTGGCGCAAGTCGCGGCGGCCTTCTCGCTGGCCGAGCGGCTGTTCGACCTCGATGCGCTGTGGGAGAGCCTCGAAACCGCCGAGATGCCCGAAGCCGCGCGTATCAAGCTGTTCGGGCGCGTGGCGATTGCTGTGCGCGGGCACATGGCGGACCTGCTGCGGGCAGGTGCCGGTCAGTTGGCGCCGTGCGATCTGCAGAACCGCCTGAAGGACGGCATCGCCTCGCTTTCGGTCGATACGGTGGATCTGCTCGGCGAGCGCACGTTGGCGCACTCGCTGTCGCTGCGGGAAGGTTTCCGCGACATGGGCGTGCCCGAGGAAGTGGTCGAGAGCGTCGGCAACCTCTTCGATCTCGACGGGGCTGTCGGCATTGCCGACCTTTCCGCCCAAACCGGGATTGCCCCGCGCGATCTGGTGGCGGCCTTCACCCGCATCGGCGCCGGGCTCGGCCTCGACTGGGCGCAGGCGAGTGCCGCGATCATGAGCCCGTCGGACCCATGGGAGCGGCTGCTGGTGGCAGGTCTTGCCCGCGACTTCCAGCAGATGCGGCTCGATTTCCTCAAGCGGCTGGCCGGCACCCGGCTCGGCAAGAAGAACCCGCTGGCCGCGGCCGAGGAATGGGGGCGTACCCACATGACCTCGATCGCCGCGTTCCGCTCGATGGTGCACCGTGCCGAGAATGCCGTGACGATCAGCCCGGCCATGCTGGCGCAGATCGCCAGTCAGGCCCGCAACCTGCTGGGACGCTAACGGCGCCGGGCTCTGCTCCTACTCTAGGGGCAGGGCCCGGGCGTCCTTGATCGTCTCGAGGACGATGATCGACTTCACGTCTCGCACGCCGGGTATACGCACGAGCGACTTGAGCGTGATCTGCGAGAGGTGCTCGACGTCGCGGGCGATGACGTGGACGAGATAGTCCATGTCGCCCGTCACCGCGTGGCAGGCGATGACGTAGGGATTGTCCTGAATCGCCTGCTCGAAGCGCGAGATATTCGCGTCGCTGTGTCCGTCGAGATTGATCAGCACATAGGCATCGAGTTCGAAACCCAGCCGGCGGGCATTGAGGACCGGCTGATAGCCCAGGATCACGCCGTCATCCTCCAGCCGCTTGATGCGACGGCTCACCGGTGTGGCGGACAGCGCGGTGCGTTCGGCGACTTGCGCCACCGGCATGCGTGCGTCTTCCTGCAGCGAATGGATGATCTTGCGGTCGAATTCGTCCAGCGGCACGGATTACCTAATTTGCTATTGTTGGATAGTGAAATCCACCAATACCACCCGATCCCGATGCCGTAAACGCACGATAATCGAGCGCGGCTTGTGGTATTATCTAGACCATGAAGAAGCCGTGTACGCAAACAAGCACAAGCGGCCTTCGGGGAGAATACGAAGGTGCCGCTGCCGACTATACCGTTGGTCAGGACTGGGATGCCTATACCCCGGAGATGCACGATCGCTGGCGCCGCCTCCATGCGCGCCAGGTGGGCCTTGTCGCCCGCTACGCCTGCGCCTCGTTTCGCGACGGTCTTGCCCGGCTCGACTGCGCCGACGGCATTCCGCGGTTCGAGGATGCCAACGCCATTCTCGGCCCGGCGACCGGGTGGCAGCTCGTGGCGGTCCCCGGCTTCATTCCCGATGACGTTTTCTTCGATCATCTGGCGCACCGCCGCTTTCCGGTAACGCGCTGGATCCGCGACGAGCACGAACTCGACTACCTCGTCGAACCCGACGTGTTTCACGACTTCTTCGGCCACGTGCCGATGCTGCTCGATCCGGCGATTGCCGATTTTCTCGAGCTCTACGGCAAGGCCGGGGCGCGGGCGATGGAGATGGACGCACTGGCGATGCTGGCGCGGATCTACTGGTACACCATCGAATTCGGTCTTGTTCGCGAGGGTGACGCCCTCAAGGTTTTCGGCGCGGGAATTATCTCCTCGGCATCCGAAACCGTCTATTCGATCGACGATCCGGGCGTGCTGCGCCTGCCGTTCGATCCGGTCCGCGTGATGCGCACTGGCTACATGATCGACGACTTCCAGAAGACCTATTTCGTGCTCGAAAGCCTGCCGCAGCTCATCGACGAGCTGGTCGGTCTCGATTTCGGGCCTGTCTACGAAAAATGGCGCGACGCGCCTGCACTGCCGGCGGGCGAGAGCCTGCCCGGCGAACACCCCATCACCCTTTCCGGAGCACCTGCATGACTGATCTTTTCGAAAACCCCATTGGCCTCGACGGTTTTGAATTCGTGGAATTCTCCGCGCCCGAAAAGGGCGTGCTGGAGCCGATCTTCGAAGCGATGGGCTTCACGAAGATCGCACGCCACCGCTCGAAGGATGTCGAGCTCTGGCGCCAGGGCGAGATAAACTTCATCACCAATTACGAGCCGCACAGCCCGGCCTGGTTCTTCAGCCGCGAGCACGGCCCGTCGGCCTGCGGCATGGGCTTTCGCGTGCGCGACGCGCGCAAGGCCTACGACGAACTGCTGGCGCGTTCGGCCGAGCCGGTGCAGGTCGAGACCGGCCCGATGGAACTGCGCCTTCCCGGCATTCGCGGCATCGGCAACTCGATCATCTATCTGATCGACCGCTACGAGCGCGACGGCGGGAACGGAAAGAGCGAGGGGGCCCTCTCGATCTACGATATCGATTTCGAATACCTGCCCGGCGTCGACCGTCACCCCGAAGGCGCGGGCTTCGACCGCATCGATCACCTCACGCACAATGTCTACGGCGGCCGCATGGCCTATTGGGCGGACTACTACGAGAAGCTCTTCAACTTCCGCGAGATCCGCTACTTCGACATCAAGGGCGAATATACCGGCCTGACCTCCAAGGCGCTGACCGCGCCCGACGGCAAGATCCGCATCCCGCTCAACGAAGAGGGTGAAGGCGGCAAGGGCCAGATCGAGGAGTTCCTGCGCGAGTTTAACGGCGAGGGTATCCAGCACATCGCCCTGATTACCGACAATCTCGTCGAAGCCTGGGACCGCCTCAAGAAGCTCGGCGTGCCGTTCATGACCGCGCCGCCCGAGGCCTACTACGACATGCTCGACGAGCGCCTGCCGGGCCATGGTCAGCCGGTCAATGAGCTGAAAATGCGCGGCATTCTGCTCGACGGCACTACCGAAGGCGGCAAACCCCGCCTGCTGCTGCAGATCTTTGCAGAAGCACAGGTCGGCCCGGTGTTCTTCGAATTCATCGAGCGCCAGGGCGACGAAGGCTTCGGCGAGGGCAACTTCAAGGCCCTGTTCGAATCCATGGAGCGCGATCAGGTTCGCCGCGGCGTGCTGCAGGTCGAAGAGCCCGCGGAATAAGATCCCCGACTGGGGGGCGGGGCTGCGCCCGGGTGCAGCCAGCCCCGGAGCCCGCCCGACCGTGCTTTTTTCCGGGTCGCGGTCCGGCGGGCTCCACTGATTATGGAGAGGCAGGAATGACACAAGACATTGCAGCGGACCGCGCGCCCGTGCTGGGCGGCATCCACCACGTCGCCTACCGGTGTCGCGACGCGAAGGAGACGGTGGAGTTCTACCGCGATGTGCTCGGCATGGATTTCATGCTGGCGATAGCGGAGGACGAAGTGCCCTCTACCGGCGAGCCGGACCCGTACATGCACATCTTCATGGATGCCGGCGGCGGCAATGTGCTGGCCTTCTTCGAACTGCCCAACGCGCCCGACATGGGCCGCGACGAGGCGACGCCGGCCTGGGTGCAGCACATCGCCTTCAAGGTCGACAGCGAGGAAAGCCTGCTCGCCGCCAAGGCCCGAGCCGAAGCGCGCGGTCTCGATGTCGTCGGGCCGACGCACCACGGCGTGTTCAAGTCGATCTATTTCTTCGATCCAAACGGCCACCGTCTTGAACTGGCGTGGCAGTTCGGTACGCCCGACCAGATGCAGAACCTCAAGGACGTGGCCGAGGATATGCTCGAGGAATGGTCGCGCACCAAGAAGGCCCCGCGCCACGCGGCGTGGCTGCACGAGAAGATCGCCGCCGAAACCTGACCGGGAAGCCAGCCCCATGCGCCTCTATGCCTACTACCGCAGCTCCACCAGCTATCGCCTGCGCATCGCGCTGAACCTCAAGGGGCTGGACTATGAGGTCGTGCCGGTGAACCTGCTCGAAGCCGATCAGCGCAGCGAGTCCTATCGCAAGGTCAATCCCTTCGCGGGCGTCCCGGCGCTCGAAGCGGACGGGCGCGTCTATGCCCAGTCGATGGCGATCCTCGAATGGCTGGACGAGCGCTATCCCGATCGCGCGCTACTGCCGGCGGACGTGGAAGACCGCTTCACCATGCGCGAACTGAGCCTGGCGATCGCCACCGAACTGCACGCCCCGCTCAATTCGCCGGTGCTGGCCTACCTCAAGACCGATCTCGGCCTGGCGCCGGAACAGGTCGACACCTGGTATCGCCACTGGCTGCAGAAGACCCTCGTCCCGCTGGAAGCGCGCCTCTCCGCGCTGGGCAGCGGCGACTACCTGTTCGACGCGCCGGGGATGTTCGAATGCGTCCTGATCCCGCAACTCTACAACGCGCGCCGGTTCGATTTCGACCTCTCCGCCATGCCGCACATGAGGCGGATCGAGGCGGCGTGCCTGAAGCACCCGGCCTTCGTGGCGGCGCATCCGGATTGTCAGCCGGATAGTCCAGTTGAGAGGTAAGTGCCGAAGAGGCAGGCCAGTTATCAAATGGCGCTGCTGGAGTGTGAATGGCTGTAGACTCGGGCGTAGTCCCCAATTCGTCATTCCCGCGAAGGCGGGAATCTAGTGCAAACAAGGGTTCAATCCCGAGCTGGCGGTAGAAGCACGGGCTGCGCAGCACCTAGAAGTTATGGCCTGCAGGCTAAGACATACTCTTCTTGGCAAAGGCGCTATTGGATTCTCGCCTTCGCGGGAATGACGAAGATTGGATGAGAACGCCGGTAGCTTTCGCTGCAGTGTCACATCCACTGAATGTCCGAACAGTCGGTGTAAGCCGGCATTGCAGACACGCGTGCTAGCCACGGGTTAGTGGTAGCCAGCGGATTTGCCTTGCTCTAACCGCCGTCTATGCCCAATCAAAGCAAATTCACACTCTGGCTGGAAGGGAACGGAGATCTAGACCAATTCAGCGCCTCGGTGTCCGCCAGCGGCTTTTCGGGCGAGACTGGATATGTAGTCTCCCAAAGTCAGATTCGTGATTTTTTGAATGCGCTTGTCGATTTTCCGATTTCCAAACCCGCCGTGTTGACGATTGGGGCAGAGTTCGAAGATGGCCCCCTGCTGATGCTAACCGTCGAACCATTCGACGGACGAGGCAATTTGCTCGTGAAGATGCATTTGGCGGCAGACGATAATCGTGCTCGAAAAGTCTCTACAGATTTCCTGTGTGTACATTCGGACGTTGAGCGGTTCGCTCATCAAGTGGAAAACTGTCTGCGGTCGGGTGGCATGGCAGCTTTGTGTGCAAGCGCCAACTGAGTGGTGGGCCGCTATGTCAGCGTTTCCGCAATGCTTGCTTTCGGCGAAGATGGCCGCCCGTCTTCATGCTGCCGCCTACCCCTTCACCCGCACCACACAGCGAAACCCGATATGGCTTGTCGCCGTGTCCACCATCTCGGGATGGCGCGCGGCCGGGCGGTAGCGCTGGCAGTAGTTGGCCGCACACAGGTGTGAGCCGCCTTTGAGGACCTTGCGGCCGATGCGCACGCCGGGCTGGGCCCGATCAAAGCTGCCTTTCAGCTTGCCGCCGCGCGGGTTGCTGAGGGTGCAGCATGAGCCGCCGGCTTTCTTCTTCGCGACTTCGGGCTTGTCGCTCCACCAGTCGCGGGTCCATTCCCAGGTATTGGCGATCATGTCGTAGAGGCCGAAGCCGTTGGCCGGGAAGCTCCTGACCGGCGAGGTGCGCTCCCATCCGTCGAGGCACTGGTTGGCGAAGGGGAACAGGCCCTGCCAGTAGTTCGCCAGCATTTCCCCATTGGGGGCCAGTTCGTCGCCCCAAGCGTATTCCTTGCCTTCAAGGCCGCCGCGCGCGGCATATTCGAATTCGGCTTCGGTCGGCAGGTCCTTGCCCGCCCACTTCGCGTAGGCTTCGGCGTCGGCATAGGCGATCTGCACGACGGGATGATCCCACAGGTCCAGCGGATCGATGTCGGAATCCGGGCCGAGCGGATGGCGCCAGTCCGCGCCGAACTCGAAGCGCCACCAGTTGCTCGGGTCTGACGTATCAACCGGCGTCGCGGTTTTGTGGAAGACGAGCGATCCGGCTTTCGCCATCTCGGGTGGCATGCCGGGATAGTCCTTCGGATCGGGCGCGATCTCGGCCACCGTGGTATAGCCGGTCTCCTCGACGAAGCGCGCGAATTGCCGGTTGGTGACGGGCGTCTCGTCGATCCAGAAGCCGTCCACCGCCACGCGCCGCAGCGGGGCTTCCTCGGGGTAGAACTGCTCGGAGCCCATGGTGAAGGTGCCGGCCGGCACGAAGACCATGCCCTCGGTCCCCGCGGGACGCGATGCTTCGGCGATATCCGTCTGTTCCAACTGCCAGCCTCTCCAGGTGCGATCAACCTGCCCATACAGGCCGCTGGCCTTTCGCGAAACCTCAGACCATCGTTTCGGGACGCACCACGCGGTCGAACGTCTCGGCATCGACCAGTCCCAGATCCAGCGCCGCCTCGCGCAGGGTCTGGCCGGTCTCGTGCGCGTGCTTGGCGATCTTCGCCGCATTGTCGTAGCCGATTTCGGGCGCCAGTGCGGTGACCAGCATCAGCGAACGCTCTACGAGTTCGGCGATCCGCTCGCGGTTGGGTTCGATTCCTTCGACGCATCGCTCGGTGAAGCTGGTCATGCCGACGGAGAGCAGGTGGATCGAGCGGATCACCGCCGCGCCGATCAGCGGCTTGAACACATTCAGTTCGAAGGCGCCCTGCATGCCGCCGACGGTCACGGCCTGATGGTTGCCGATCACCTGCGCGGCGACCATCGTCAGCATCTCGCACTGGGTGGGATTGACCTTGCCGGGCATGATCGAGCTGCCCGGCTCGTTCGCGGGCAGGTCCAGTTCGCCGAGGCCTGAGCGCGGGCCGGAGGCGAGCCAGCGGATGTCGTTGGCGATCTTGTTGAGCGCGACCGCCAGCGTGTTCAGACGCCCGGAAAACTCCACCAGCGTATCGTGCGTCGCCAGTGCCTCGAACTTGTTGGGCGCGGTGACGAAGGGCAGGCCAGTGAGCTTGGCCATCTCTTCCGCGAAGGCCTCGCCGAAGCCGTCCGGGGCATTGAGGCCGGTGCCGACCGCGGTGCCGCCCTGCGCCAGCCGGCACAGGCCGTGCTCGATCAGCGGCATGGTGCGTGTGCGCGAAAGCCGCATCTGCGCGTAGTAGCCGGAGAACTCCTGCCCCAGCGTGACCGGGGTCGCGTCCTGCAGGTGGGTGCGGCCGATCTTGACGATCTCGTCCCAGGCCTTGGCCTTGGAAAACAGCGCTTCTTCCAGACGCTCCATCGCCGGGATCAGGTTATGGGAGGCGGCGAGCGCTGCCGCGACGTGCATCGCGGTGGGGAAGCTGTCGTTGGAGGACTGGCTCTTGTTGACGTGATCGTTGGGATGCACCGGCGATTTGCCGCCGCGCTGGCCGGTGAGGATCTCGTTGGCGCGCCCGGCGATCACCTCGTTGACGTTCATGTTCGTCTGGGTGCCGCTGCCGGTCTGCCAGATCACCAGCGGGAACTGGTCGTCCAGCCGGCCGTGCGCGACTTCCTCGGCGGCTTTCTCGATGGCGTCGGCCAGTTCCGCGTTGAGCCCGTGGCGACGGTTCACCCGCGAGGCGGCCTGCTTGACGAGCGCCATGGCGTGGACGATCGCCATGGGCATCCGCTCGGTCGCGCCGAACGGAAAGTTCTCGATACTGCGCTGGGTTTGCGCGCCCCAATAGGCGTCTGCGGGGACGTCTATGTCTCCGATGCTGTCGGTTTCGCGGCGCGTGTCCATGGGCTTTCGCCTCCCTCTGGCCTGGGGAACTTCCGGTTACCGGAACGAAGCCGGTAACACCATTGTTCCGCGCGCGGCGTCAGGGGAGGCGAAAGCCCGTGGGATCAGGCGACGTCGGCGACGGGGCCGGTCATCAGCCGCTCGGCCATACGGTCTGCCACAACCGAGGGGGGCAGGTTGCTCTGGGCGGCTTCCTCGAGAATGCCGGCGGTGCGCGGTCCGATTTTCATCGTGCGGGTGCGCACGTCCTCGACGCTTTCGCCGAGGTATTCGGCGGAGACGTTGATGATGCCGCCCGCGTTGACGACATAGTCCGGCGCATAGGCGATGCTGCGTTCGAGGAGTGTCTTGGCGATGCCCGGTTCGGCCAGCTGGTTGTTCGCCGCACCGCAGACCAGTCCGGCCTTCAGGCTGGCAACGCTCTTCTCGTTCAGCGCGCCGCCGAGGGCGCAGGGGGCGAAGACGTCCGCCTCGGCCTGCGCGATGTCGTCGATGGAAGCGACCTCGGCACCGAATTCCCTGGCAAGTGCTTCGCAACGCTCGGCATTGATGTCGGCCAGGATCAGGCGGGCGCCGGCCTCGTGCAGGCGGCGGCAGAGGTCGCCGCCGACATTGCCCACGCCCTGTACGGCCACAGTCACGCCCGAAAGGCCGCTGCCGAAGCGGAACTGCACGGCGGCCTTCATCGCCTCGAACACGCCGAGCGCGGTCCATGGCGAGGGATCGCCGCCGGCAAAGCCCGGACGCGAGGTGCGGCCGGCGACGTGGCGCGTCTTGTTGGCGACGAATTCCATGTCGGCCACGCTGGTGCCGACGTCCTCGGCGGTCACGTAGCGGCCATCGAGCTTTTCGATGGCAGCGCCGAACGCCTCGAACAGGGCGCGGCGGTCGAACTTGCCTTCGGGCTTGCGCAGCACGGCCTTGCCGCCGCCGAAGGGCAGTTCGGCCATGGCGTTCTTGTAGCTCATGCCCTCGGCAAGGCGGAAGGCATCGACCATGGCGGCATTGGCATCAGGATAGGTCCAGAGACGGCAGCCGCCGGCAGCCGGGCCGCGTGCCGTGGAATGGATCGCAATCACCCCGTCGAGCCCGGCGGCTTCGTCGTGCAGGCGGACATATTCCATCGGCGGCATCATGCGGTGGGCGGCGGTGACCATTTCAGAACTCCTTCTCGGTCCCACTATAATCGCAGCATGGCAGAGAGATTTCTCACCTCATTTCCGAGCCTGCAGCCCAATTTTCGCAAAGACCGTTCTTTCAAGGCGTGTTATGAGAATGAAATGACCGGACTTGATGAATATGAGAGAAAAATTCTTCGCGAGCTGCAGCGCGATGCCAGCCAGACGACCGCGCAGATCGCCGAGAGGGTAGGGCTGTCGGCTTCGCCATGCTGGCGCCGCATCGACCGGCTGGAGCGCGAAGGCTTCATCAAGCGCCGCGTCGCCATCGTCGACCGCCACAAGGTGGGGATGAACGCCCACGTTTTCGCGCAGGTGAAGCTGAACGCCCATGGTCGCGCCAACCTCGACGAGTTCGCCGCCAAGATCCGCGAATATCCCGAGGTGCTCGACTGCTACGTGCTGATGGGATCGGTGGACTTCATGATCCGCGTCGTGGCCGAGGACATCAACGCCTACGAACAGTTCTTCTTCGAAAAGCTCTCGCAGTTGCCCGGCGTGCAGGAAATCACCTCGACCGTGGCGCTGTCCGAAATCAAGGCGACCACGGCGCTGCCGATCTAGCGCGGTTTCACACTCCCTCGTCATCCCCGCGCAGGCGGGGATCCCGCTTTTTGGGCAGTGCCTCCAAGACAAGGAAGCGGGACCCCCGCCCTCGCGGGGGCGACGGATATCTGAGGGGCAGCGTTGCGATCTCATTTTTGCAACGATCTGTGCAGATCATTGCGTTTGATCGATAGGGGGCAAGGCGGCAGGTAGAGTATCCATGCGTCGCGCGCCGTTTGTCCCTTCCGTAGACCCGTTTCTGCTGTGGCTGATTGCCGTCGTCGCGACGGCATCGCTGCTGCCGGTGCGCGGCGTGGCGGCTGACTGGTTCGACATACTCGCCGATGCGGCGATCGCGCTGCTGTTCTTCCTCCATGGCGCCAAGCTGTCACGCGAAGCGATCGTCAAAGGCATCGGCAACTGGCGGCTGCACCTGATGGTGCTGGCTTCGACCTATCTGCTCTTCCCGGTTGCGGGGCTGGTCACCGAGCGGCTGGCGCAGGGCTGGATCAACCCGCTGCTGCTCTCGGGCGTGCTGTTTCTCACGCTGCTGCCCTCGACTGTGCAGTCCTCCATTGCCTTCACTGCCATGGCACGCGGCAATGTGGCTGCCGCCGTGTGCAGCGCCTCGCTTTCCAACCTTCTGGGTATCCTGCTGACGCCGCTGCTGGTCGGGATCTTCATCCAGTCGGCGCGGACCGGGCAGGGCGGCGACTGGGGCGCGGTGCGCAGCATCGTCATGCAGCTGCTGGTGCCGTTCCTCGCCGGACATTTCCTGCGGCCGGTGATCGGCAAGTGGATCGACAGGCACAAGGCGATCCTGATGCCGGTCGATCGGGGTTCGATCCTGCTGGTGGTCTATTCCGCGTTCAGCGCGGCCGTGGTGAACGGCATCTGGCAGGTTCTGGAGTTTTCGGACCTGCTCGAACTGCTGCTGATCAGCGCCGTGATCCTGGCCTTCATCATGGGGATCAACGCGCTGCTGGCCCGCGTGACCGGCCTGCCGCGCGAGGATGCCGTCGTCCTGCTGTTCTGCGGCTCCAAGAAGAGCCTCGTTTCGGGCGTCCCCATGGCCGGTGCCCTTTTTGCCCCGGCGCAAGTGGGCATGATCGTGTTGCCGCTGATGATCTTCCACCAGCTCCAGCTATTCGTCTGCGCCTGGCTGGCCGCGCGGTTTGCGCGCGACGCCGAGGAAACCGAGGCGACGGACGGTTCCGCGCCAGCGCGTATCCCGCAGACGCCCGATGAGATCGCTGCTGCTGCGCAAGCCGTAGGTCTGTCCATCCCGGAACCTTGCGCCCCGGGCGTCGCCGCAAACCTCGCACTGCTTTCCAGCCATGCCGAGCGCATGCGGAGGAAGGCTTCGTGAAGGCCGTGCTGGAGATCGCCGCCGCCGTGCGCAGCGGCAAGGTGAGCGCAACGCAGGTGCTCGAAGACTGCCTTGCCGATATCGCCGCCCGCGCTGCGCCGCTGCTGGCCGTCACGCGCGTGCTGGAAGAGCGGGCGCGCGAGGAAGCTGCGCGTGTCGACTCACTGGTTGCCGAGGGCACCGATCCCGGCCCGCTTGCCGGTGTGCCCTACGGCGTGAAAGACCTGTTCGACGTAGCCGGTTTGCCTACCACGGCGGGCTCGACGATCTACGCCGACGCACCTCCCGCGACCGAAGATGCCCAAGCCATCGCGCGCCTGCGCGACGCGGGTGCGGTGCTGGTCGCGACCCTGAACATGGACGAGTTTGCCTATGGCTTCGCGACGATCAACGCGGCGCACGGCACCACTCGAAATCCACACGATCCCTCCCGCCTGGCTGGTGGCTCCTCGGGCGGCTCGGCGGCGGTTGTCGCCGCCGGGCTGCTCCCTTTTTCGCTCGGGTCCGATACCAACGGTTCGATCCGCGTACCTGCCAGCCTGACCGGAACCTACGGGCTGAAGCCCACGCACGCCGACCTGCCCCTGGAAGGTACATTTCCTTTCGCCGAAAGCTTCGACGATATCGGGCCCTTTGCCACGACCATGACGGATATGGTGTGCATCTGGGAAATTCTCTCCGGCCACAAGGCAGCGGTTGAAGGCGCTGGGCCACGGATTGCGCGGCTGGGTGGCCGCTTTCGCGAAAATGCGGAGCCGGACCAGCTTGCCGCCATCGACGCGATTGCCCCCGATGCGCCGCTGGTCGAACTGCCGGCTATCGCCCGCGCCCGTTCGGCGGCTTTCCTCATCACCGCCTGCGAGGGCGGCGCGCTCCACCGTGACGCGCTGGCGAAGGACGCGCTGGCTTTCGATCCGGCGACGCGCGACCGGCTGATCGCCGGTGCCCTGCTGCCGCAGGACCTCTATGAGGAAGCGCAGGCCTTTCGCGGAGAATACCGCGCGCAGGTGCTGGATCTGATTGCCGAATTCGACGTGCTGCTGGCCCCGGCAACGCCATGCGTTGCGCCGCCGGTCGACGACCCGCGTATCGAGATCGATGGCAAGCTGGTCCCCGCGCGGGCCGATCTGGGCATTCATACCCAGCCGATCACCTTCACCGGATTGCCGTCTCTGGCGGTTCCGATCTACCGTCCCGGGCGCTTGCCGCTGGGGCTGCAGCTGATCGGCAGGCCGAATGGCGAGGCGGACCTGTTCCGCTTTGCCATGCAACTGGAACAACGGGGCATTATCGGATCGACACCGCCTGAGGGGGCGGAGACTATCGGGGCAGGGACGCCGCCAGTGGCGGTCTAGGGGGACAGACGCGTGACGCAGACAGAGACGATGGATCAGATGCCCGAAGCGCCACCGCCTTCGGGCAGGCTCGAGCGCTATTTTTCGCTCAGCGAACGCGGCACCAATGTGCGCACCGAAGTGCTGGCGGGCGTCACCACGTTTCTGACGATGGCCTATATCGTGCTGGTCAATCCGGCGATCCTGGGCAGCGCGGGGTTGCCCGTTGCCGCCGTGGCGGCAGCGACATGCTTCGCGGCGGCTTTCGCTTCGATCCTGATGGGGCTGGCTTCGAACACGCCGCTGGCGCTCGCACCGGGCATGGGGCTCAATGCCTATTTCAGCTATACCGTTGTGCAGCAGATGGGCGTGCCCTGGCAGGTTGCGCTCGGCTGTGTGTTCATTTCGGGCGTGGCCTTCCTGATCCTCACGCTCACGGGCGTGCGTCAGCTCATCGTCAATTCGATCCCGCACTACCTGTTTGCGGCGGTCGCCGGCGGAATCGGCCTGTTCATCGGCTTCATCGGCTTCAAGGATGCCGGCATCGTTGTCTCCAACCCGGCGACGTTCGTGGCGCTCGGCAATCTCAAGGACCCGAGCGCGGCGCTGGCGATCTTCGGGCTGGTGGTGATCGGTGCACTCAGCGTGTGGAACGTGCGCGGGGCGATGCTGATCGGCATAGTCGTGACCACGCTGGCCGGCTGGGCGCTGGGCATGGTTTCGGTAAACCCTGAGCCCTATTCGCTCGAAGCGCTGACCGGCACGGCCTTTCAGCTCGATTTGAGCGGCGTGTTCGGGCTGACCGGCAGCCACGGGCTGGGTCTTATCGAAATCCTCTTCGTGTTCCTCTTCGTCGACCTGTTCGACAACATCGGCACGCTGGTCGCGGTAACCAAGCGCGCCGGGCTCATGGACAAGAACGGTCGCATTCCGCGCCTCAACCGCATTCTCGTCACCGACGCGACGGCGACCATTGTCGGCTCGATGGCCGGTACCAGCACGGTGACGAGCTATGTCGAGAGCGCGGCCGGTGTTCAGGCGGGCGGGCGTACGGGCCTGACAGCCGTCGTTACCGGCGTGCTGTTCCTCGCCATGATGTTCGTGGCGCCCTATGCGCAGGTGATCCCGCTGGCGGCAACGGCGCCGGCGCTGATCATCGTCGGCGGGCTCATGCTGCTGCCGCTGACCGAAGTCGAATGGGAAGACCCGCTTTCGGCCATTCCCGCCTTCCTGACCGTGGCGATGATCCCGCTGACCTTCTCGATCGCCAATGGCCTCGCCTTCGGCATCACTGCCCATGCCGCGCTCAAGATCGTGCGCGGGACCATCACGAAAACGGACTGGTTCCTGCTCGTGCTCGCGCTGCTCTTCGTCGTCCGCTTCGTCTGGATGGGAGGCGCCTGATGCGCCGTATTGCGCTTTGCCTTGCCGCCCTCTTCGCGCTGGTCTCGGCGCCGGTGCTGGCCGAGGAACTGGACGCGACGCCGCGCACGCTGGTGATGACGGCCTATTACCCCGAGTGGAATGCGCTGGTAAACGCCGTGGAGGAGCCGCAGGAATACAAGCTCAACGGCGGCACCTACCTCACCGGCACGCTGGAGGGGAAGCCCGTGCTGCTGATGCAGAGCGGCGTCTCCATGGTCAACGCGGCGATGAATACGCAGCTCGTGCTCGATCACTTCGCGGTCAAGCGCATCGTCTTTTCGGGCATTGCCGGCGGCGTCGATCCCAGTCTGACCATCGGCGACGTTATCGTGGCCGAGAACTGGGGGCAGTATCTGGAAGTGAATTTCGCCCGAAAGGCCGATGAGGGCTGGAAGTCGCCCGAGCCGGTCGATCCCGAAGCGCCGGTGAATTGGAATTTCATGTACCCGCGCGGCACCCGCGTCGGGAATGCGGACGAGGCGCCCAAACGGCACTATACTTTCCGGATGGACCCGCAGCTTCTCGACATCGCGCGCCAGATCGCGCCGACCATCTCCATGGAACGCTGCGTGCCGCCGTCGCCGCACCAGCTGCCCGATACCGAACTGTGCCTGCACGAGGCGCCCAAAGTCGTCGTCGGCGGTACGGGTGTGAGTGCTGGGGTCTTCGCCGACAATGCGCAGTTCCGTGAATACCTTCACGATGCCTGGAAAGCGCGCGTGCTCGACATGGAAAGTGCCGCGGTGGCGCAAGTGGCCTATGCAAATCAGGTGCCCACGATCATCTTTCGCAGCCTGTCGGACCTTGCCGGCGGCGATCGGGAGAAGAATATGGAAGATACCTTCGAGCATCTCGCCTCGGTGAACTCTGCGCATGTCGTGCGTGCGTTCCTGGCGGCGCTGCCGGATTGAGGATGCGGGGATGAAGACCGTCACCGGAATCCACGGAATGGTAACCGCGCCGCACCATCTGGCGGCGCAGGCGGGGTGCGACGTCCTCAAGGATGGCGGGACCGCCGTGGAGGCCTGTGTCGCCGTGGCCGCGACGCTGGCCGTTGTCTATCCGCATATGACCGGGATCGGCGGCGACGGCTTCTGGGTGATCCGCGAGCCCGAAGGTCAGGTGCATTCGGTCCACGGGTGTGGCGGTGCGGCGGCGCGAGCCGACCTTGCGCTCTACGAAGGGCTGGAAGCGGTGCCCAATCGCGGCCCGCTGGCGGCGAACACCGTGGCAGGCACGATCTCCGGCTGGGAAGCCGTGCTGGAGGACGAGGCCTGCACGATGCCTCTCGACCGCCTGCTGCGCGATGCGATCCGCCACGCCGAGGAAGGCGTTGCCGTCACCAGCGGCGGCGCGGCGATTGCCGAGGCGAAGGGGCCCGAACTGCGGCCGCAGCCCGGCGCCTATGCCGCGATCTTCGAACCCGAAGGACGCCCGCTTGCCGAAGGCGATGTGCTGTGCCAGCCGCAACTCGCCGCCACGCTGAAGCTGCTCGCGGCCAACGGCCTCGACGACTTCTACGGCGGAGACCTTGCCGCGCTGATCGCCGAGGATCTTGAAACGCTGGGTAGCCCGGTGACGCTGGCCGATCTGACGGCGCATCAACCGACCCGCCCGGCAGCGTTGCATGTCCCGATCACCGGCGCCCGGCTCTACAACAGCGCACCGCCGACGCAGGGTTTCGCCTCGCTGCTGATCCTCGCGCTGTTCGACCGGCTGGAAGCGGCGTCCGTTGACGGGTTCGACCATGTCCATGGACTCGTCGAGGCGACCAAGCAGGCCTTTCTGCTGCGCGACGCGCATGTCGGCGATCCGGCCTATACCGATTACGATTTCCAGTTCCTGCTCGATGATGCCCAGGCGCTCGATGCGCTGGCTTCGCGTGTGGATCCCGCGAAGGCGCTACCGTGGCCGCAGCCGACGCAATGGGGCGATACCTGCTGGTTCGGCGCGGCGGACAGCGAGGGCCGGGTGGTCAGCTGCATCCAGTCGACCTACTTCGAATTCGGGTCAGGGCTGGTCCTGCCGCAGACCGGGATTACGTGGCAGAACCGCGGCAGTTCGTTCCGCCTTGCCGAGGATGGGTGGAATGCCCTCAAGCCAGGACGCAAGCCGTTCCACACGCTCAACCCGGCGCTCGCCGTGTTCGACGATGGCCGGGTCATGGCCTACGGGACGATGGGCGGCGAGGGGCAGCCGCAGACGCAGGCGGCGCTGTTCAGCCGCTACGCCCGCTTTGGCGTGGACCTTCAGGATGCGATCAGCGCCCCGCGCTGGCTGCTTGGCCGCACCTGGGGCGAACAGTCGACCACGTTGAAGCTGGAAGATGGCTTCGACGAGGCGCTTTACGCCCAGCTTGCCGAAGCCGAGCACGACGTCGAACGCGTCGGTCCGCTGACCGCAACGATGGGCCATGCTGGCGCGGTAGTGCGTCTTCCAGACGGCACGTTCGAAGGCGCCACCGACCCGCGCAGCGATGGAGGCGTGGCGACATGGTAATTCGGCTCACGCGGAGGCGCGAAAGCGCGGAGGGTTCTGGGTTCGCGCAAAGGCGCAAAGGCGCGAAGACGTCCCCATGCGCCGCAGGCGGCTTTAATCGTCTAACCATTTCGTCAAACGCTAGCGATTGGATGGAAAGCGGCTTCGCCGCAAAACTATCGCCTTTGCGCCTTTGCGCCTTTGCGCGAACCTTATCTCTTCTCCGCGTCTCCGCGCCTCCGCGTGAGTCTTCCCAGAGAAGGGCGATGGCATGACGGCGCTTGGCGGAGCCCGTGCCGTTGCGCGCTGCGATGCGCTGGGCGTGGCGCCCTACAGCGACATGGAAGGCGGCCTTTACCGCGGCTATCTGACCCCGGCTTATGTCGCCGCGCAGGAAGAGATCGCCGGCTGGATGGAAGCGGCGGGCATGACCGCGCACCGCGATGCCGCCGCCAACCTTGTCGGCCGCTACGAGGGCAGCGACCCCGATGCGCCGGCGCTGGTGATCGGCAGTCACCTCGACAGCGTGCGCGATGGCGGGCGGTATGACGGGCCGCTCGGGATCATGCTCGGCATCGAGTGCGTCGCGGCGCTTCACGCGCAGGGGCGGCGCATGCCGTTCGCCATCGAGATCTACGCTTTCGGGGACGAGGAAGGCTCGCGCTTTCCCGCTGCCATGCTCACCAGCCGGGCAGTGGCGGGCACGCTGGAAGCGGCTGCGCTGGATATGGCTGACGATCACGGTGTGACGCTGGCCGATGCCGGGGTCGACGTCTCCGCCTACCTGAATGCCGCGCGCGAACCGGGCTCGATCAAGGCCTACCTCGAAGCCCACATCGAACAGGGCCCGGTGCTCGAGGCAGACGGTCTGGCCGTGGGCACCGTCACCGGTATCGCCGCCCAGCTGCGCTACGCGGTTACGGTGAAAGGCATGGCCGGTCACGCCGGAACCACCGCGATGCGCCTGCGCCGTGATCCGCTTGCCGGGGCCGCCGCCATGGTGCTTGCCGTCGAGCAGATCGCGCGGGGGGACAATTCCGATGTCGTCGCCACCGTGGGGATGATCGAGGCCATGCCGGGCGCGCCCAATGTCATCCCCGGCGCCGTGCATTTCACCATCGACGTGCGCTCGGGCAAGGAAGAGCGGCGCGACCGGGTGGCGGAGGCCATCCTCGCCCGCCTGAGCGAAATCGCCGAAGCCCGCGATCTGGAGGTCGCCGTCGAACGCATCCACGACCTTCCCGCCAGCCCTTGCAATGCAGACCTGATGGACCTGATGGACGAGGCGTTGATCGGCGCCGGGCAGCCGGTGCGTCGGCTCGTGTCTGGCGCGGGACACGATGCCATGAACATGGCCGCGCTGTGCCCCACTGCCATGCTGTTCATCCGCTGCAAGGACGGCGTGAGCCACAATCCCGCCGAGCATGTCGATCCTGAGGACGCGGAGATCGCGTTGCAGGTGATGCTCGGCTTCATCGAGCGCCTGGGAACGCGCGCCGGAGAGACCAATGCCGCCTGAACTCGATCCTATTCTCTTCGGCGAAATCGATCCACCCCAGCGCCTGCTGATGGGGCCGGGGCCGATCAATGCGCACCCCCGCGTGCTGCGCGCGATGAGCGCCGACCTGCTGGGCCAGTTCGACCCGGAGATGACCGGGTTCATGAACCAGATCATGGCGCTCTATCGCCCGATCTTCGGTACGCAGAATGAGTGGACGATGCTGATCGACGGCACCGCGCGCGCCGGGATCGAGGCTGCCTTGGTCTCGATGGTCGCGCCGGGCGATACCGTGCTGGTCGTAAACTTCGGCCGCTTCGGGCTGCTGCTGACGGAAATCCTCACCCGGATCGGCGCCCGTATCGAGACGGTCGATGTGCCCTGGGGTGAAGTCGTGCCGATGGAGACGATTGCCGCGGCCATCGAGCGGACCTCGCCGCGTCTGGTGGCGACGATCCACGGCGATACCTCGACCACCATGGCGCAGCCGCTCGAAGGACTGGGCGAGCTGTGCAAGGCGGCGGGTGCTCTGAGCTATGTCGATGCCACGGCAACCATTGGCGGCATGGAACTGGCGGCGGACCGTTGGGGCGTCGATGTCGTCTCGGGCGGTCTCCAGAAGTGCCTTGGCGGGCCTTCCGGCTCGGCGCCGATCACGATTTCCGAGCGCGCCGCCGAACACATCTTTTCGCGCCGTCATGTTGAGGCTGGCATCCGCATGGACGGCCTCTCCGACGGCAAGGGGCCGCGTATCGGCTCGAACTATTTCGATCTCGCCATGATTATGGACTACTGGTCCGAAAAGCGCCTCAACCACCATACAGAGGCGACCTCGATGCTTTACGCGGCCCGCGAATGTGCCCGTGTGGCGCTTGGCGAGGGGCTGGAAGCTCGCTTTGCCCGTCATGCCAGCGCCGGTGCGGCGATGACGGCGGGCCTGCGCGCGATGGGGCTCACCGTGTTCGGCGACGATGCCCACCGCATGACCAACGTTACCGGCGTCTACATCCCCGACAGCGTCGATGGCGAGGCGGTGCGAAAGGCCATGCGCGAGCTGTTCGAGATCGAGATCGGCACTGCCTTCGGTCCGCTGCAGGGCAAGATCTGGCGTCTCGGCGCGATGGGCTACAACGCCATGAAGCATAAGGTGCTGCTGACGCTCGCGGCGCTGGAATCGTGCCTGCGGATGGAGGGTTACGCGCTGCCTATGGGCGAGGCTGTGCCGGCTGCCATCGAGGCGTGGGGATGAGGTTGGAACCTGCGCCTTTCTCTTCCCCCTTGATGGGGGGTGGATACGCAGGCCTGGCGTCGCAGGCGCCTGGCCGGAGTTGGATGGGGGTGCGCTCTCGTCCAAGGACAGCGTTGCGTTGTAAGCACACCCCCATCCGAGCTGCGCTAGCCCCCTGCGGGCGCAAGCTTCGCTATCCTTCCCCCATCGAGGGGGAAGGGGCATGAGCATGATCCCCCGCGATCTCGTTGGCTATGGGGCGCATCCGCCCGACCCGCAGTGGCCGAACGGCGCGCGCGTCGCAGTGCAGTTCGTCATCAACTACGAAGAAGGCGCGGAGAACTCCGTCCTCAACGGTGACAAGGGCTCCGAGGCGTTCCTGTCCGAAATGGTTGGCGCAGCCAGCCATCCGGACAGGGCCATGGCGATGGAAAGCCTCTATGAATACGGCAGCCGCGCCGGGTTCTGGCGTCTGCACCGGCTTTTCTCCGAGCGCGGGCTGCCGGTGACGGTGTTCGGCGTGGCCAAGGCCATGGAGATGAATCCGGAAGCGGTTGCGGCGATGCTCAAGGCGGATTGGGAAATCGCCAGCCACGGGCTGCGCTGGATCGATTATCAGTACCAGCCCGAAGAGGTTGAACGCGCGCACATCGCCGAGGCCATCGCATTACACGAGAAGCTCACCGGTTCGCGTCCGCTCGGCTGGTATCAGGGCCGCACCTCGCCGAACACTGCGCGGCTCGTCGCCGAGGAAGGCGGGTTTGCCTACGATGCGGACAGCTATGCCGACGACCTGCCCTATTGGGACACCAAGTACGGCAGGCCGCAGCTCATCGTGCCCTACACTCTCGACGTGAACGACATGAAAATCGTCGCGCTCAATGGCTTTACCGAGGGCGAGCAGTTCTTCCGCCACATGCGCGATACTTTCGATCAGCTTCGCGAAGAGGGCGGGCGGATGATGTCGGTGGGGCTGCATGGCCGCATCGCCGGTAAGCCCGGCCGAGCCCGCTGGCTCGCCCGCTTCCTCGATCACGTCATGGCCAGCGGCGATGCCTGGGTGGCGCGCCGCATCGACATCGCCCGCCATTGGATGGAGGTGCATCCTTATGCCGATGCGTGACGTCAACGGCCCCCTTTTTCGTCTTCCCCGCGAAGGCGTGTTTTATTGTGTGGGGGAATGATACCATGAAGATCGACGATCCCGTCCTCCACGGCGAAGTGACCGAAGCCTTCTACGAATACGAGCGCGCGCTGATGGAAGACGATGTCGCGGCGATGGACGCGCTGTTCCACGATGCGCCTACCACCAACCGCTACGGCGTGGGCGAAGTGCTCTACGGCATCGAGGAGATCCGCGAGTTCCGAAAGGGACGTGGCGGGTCCCCCCAGCGCAAGCTCGGAAAAGTGGCGATCACGGTCTACGGCGACACATTCGCCACCGCCGATGCCGAGTTTTTTCGCGAGGGTTCGGACCGGCGCGGGCGACAGACGCAGAGCTGGGTGAAGTTCGAGGACGGCTGGAAAGTCGTCTCCGCCCACGTGAGCCTCGAAGGGAACACGCACTGATGGCTGCGCTGTTCGAACACAGTCCGTGGGTGGAAGAGCGCGCCGATGCCCGGCCATCGAGCGGCGATCGGCATGCCGACCTTATGGCGGTGGTCAATGAGGCCACGCCCGAAGAACAGCTTGCCCTTATCCGCGCGCACCCGGAACTCGCCGGCAAGGCAGCAGTCGACAAGACGCTGACCGATGCCAGCGCGGCAGAGCAGGCCAGTGCCGGGCTCGACCGTCTCACCCTGCAGGAGTACGAGCAGTTCCACGCGCTGAACGCGGCCTATCGCGAGAAGTTCGGCTTTCCCTTCATCATCTGCGTTCGGCTTACCGACAAGGCGGGCATTCTCGCGGCCATGCAGGCGCGCCTTGCCAACGACCGCGAGACCGAAATCGCCACAGCCATCGGGCAGATCGGTGAGATCGTCCGCCTGCGTCTGGAGGATATGGCCGCATGACCACGCTTTCGACCCATGTTCTCGATACGATGCACGGCAAGCCCGCCGCCGGTCTCGGGCTCGTGCTGACCGGGCCGGATGGCGAGATCGCGCAAGGCGTGACCAACGATGACGGTCGTTGCCCCGATCTGGTGTCTGGTCCGCTCGCGCCGGGACGCTATGCACTGCGCTTCATGGTGGCGGACTATTTCCGGGCGCAGGGCGTAGACCTGCCCGAGCCGCCGTTTCTCGATGTCGTGACCATCGACTTCGGCATGGCCGATGGCGGGCACTACCATGTGCCGTTGCTGGTCTCGCCCTATTCCTATTCGACCTACCGGGGCAGCTGATTTGCACTTCGATCTGACAGAATGGCTGAACCTTGCGATCCGCTGGCTGCATCTGACGGCCGGCATCGCCTGGATCGGCGGGTCGTTCCACTTCGTCGGGCTCGATCTGCGGCTGAAAAAGCCCAAACCCGGCACCGCGCCCGAAGGCGTGACCGGTGAGGATTGGGCGGTCCATGGCGGCGGTTTCTACCATTCGCAGAAGTACCAGACCGCGCCCGAGGCGCTGCCGGAGGTGCTGCACTGGACCAAGTGGGAATCCTATTTCACCTGGCTGAGCGGGTTTTCGCTGCTGGTGCTGGTCTACTATGTCGGCGCGAAGAACTTCCTTGTCGATCCGGGCAAGGCCAGCCTTTCGGGCGAAGATGCCACGATCATCGGCATGAGCGCGCTGATCGTCGGCTGGTTGTTCTATGATCTTGCCTGCAAATCGCCGTTGGGGCGTGACAACCGCGTGCTGGGCGCGGTGTGGTTCGCCGTCCTCCTGGGCATGGCGATATTCCTCGATGCGATCTTCAATTCGCGCGGGGCCTATCTCCACATCGGCGCGATCGTCGGCTCGGCGATGGTGGGCAATGTCTTCTTCGTGATCATCCCCAACCAGCGCAAGGTCGTGGCTGCGCTGAAAGCGGGTGAGGAGCCGAATCCTGCGCTGGGCCTCGCGGCCAAGCAGCGCTCGCTGCACAACAACTACATGACGCTGCCGGTGCTGTTCATCATGATCAGCCACCACTATCCGATGACCTACGGCGCCGATCGGCCCTGGCTGGTACTGGCGCTGCTGGGGGTGACCGGCGTTGCTGTGCGTCACGTCTTCAACCTGCGCCATCTGGAAAAGCCGACTGGCGGCGCCATTGCGCTTGCCGTGGCTCTGGCCCTGGTGAGCGTAACTTACGTCTCGGTGGAAAAGGCCGGGGCGGCAAAGCCGGCAACCGATACCAAGATGACCTACAGCGATGTGGAGCCGATCCTCGCGAAACACTGCATCGGTTGCCATGCCGAACACCCCACCAACGAAGCGTTCTCGGAACCTCCGCTGGGGGTGAAGCTGGACAGCTATGACCATGTCCATGCCGTGACCGACAGGATCAGGCGTGTGGCGGTGGACTCGCAAACGATGCCGCTGGGGAATGCGACCGGAATGACCGACGGGGAACGCCGCAAGCTGGGTGAATGGATCGCACAGGGAGCGCCGCAATGAGTGTCCGATTCATCCTCGACGGCGAAGTGGTCGAACTGGCCGAAGTCGATCCGACCGCAACGGTGCTCGATCACCTGCGCTACAAGATGCGCCGCACCGGCACCAAGGAAGGCTGCGCCGAGGGCGACTGCGGGGCCTGCACCGTGCTGGTCGGCGAAGCGTCGGGCGACAGCGTGGTCTGGCGCTCGGTCAATGCCTGCATCCAGTTCCTGCCGATGCTCCACGGCAAGGCGCTGCTGACGGTCGAAAGCCTGAAAGAGCAGGGCGCGCCGAACGCTCTTCAGGTCTGCATGGCCGCTAACGGCTCCTCGCAATGCGGCTTCTGCACGCCGGGGTTCGTGATGTCGCTCTATGGCCGCGCTATCGGTGCCAGTGGCTCCGATCTTCCGGTTGCGGACGTGATCGCGGGCAACCTGTGCCGCTGCACCGGCTATGGGCCGATCCTGGACGCAGGCGAGACAGTAGGCAGCTTGCCGCGCGACGATGCCGGTCTGGCGAGCCAGCTTGCCGGACTGGGCGCGGAAAGCGCTTCGGGCGAATGGCAGGGCCGGCACTGGTTCGCGCCGAAGACTTGCGAGCAACTCGCGGACCTGCTTGCGGAACATCCCGATGCGCGCATGGTCGCAGGGGCCACCGATGTCGGCCTGTGGGTGACCAAGGGGCTGAAGACGCTCGAAACGGTGATCTTCCTCGGCGATGTGGCGGAGCTGTCCACCATCGAGGAAACCGACGATGCGCTGATCCTCGGGGCTGGCGTGCGTTATGCCGATGCCCACGCGCCTTTCGCGCGGTTGCATCCCGACCTTGGCGAACTCGTGCGCCGGATCGGTGGGCTGCAGGTGCGTAATGCCGGCACGGTCGGGGGCAACATTGCTAATGGCTCGCCTATCGGGGATGGTCCTCCGGCGCTGATCGCGATGGGCGCGGAACTGACCCTGCGCAGCGCCAAGGGGCGGCGGTCGATGCCATTGGAGGACTATTTCCTCGATTACGGCAAGCAGGACCGCCAGCCCGGCGAATTCGTCGAGTCCGTCCGCGTGCCGAAACCGCGCGCCGATGCCGTGATCCACATGGCCAAACTGTCACGCCGGTTCGACAGCGATATCTCCGCCGTCTGCGGCGCCATTGCGCTTACCGTCGATGCCGGCACGATTACCTCCGCGCGCGTGGCCTTCGGCGGCATGGCGGCAACGCCCAGGCGGGCGGCGGCTTGCGAGGCTGCGCTGGTAGGGCAGTACTTCACCGAGGAAACCGTCGAGGCCGCCGCGCAGGCGCTGGAAGACGATTTTGCGCCGCTCACCGATGTGCGGGGGTCGTCGGCCTATCGTCTGGAGGCCGCTGCCAACCTGCTGCGTCGGCTGTGGCTGCGCGAGCAAGGGGCGGCTATTTCGGTGCTCGATCTGGAGGCTCTCGATGGCTGAGAGAGATCCCGCCTGGAAGGTGCTCGAAAAGCCCTCGCACCCGCATGACAGTGCGCACATGCACGTCACCGGCGAAGCGCGCTATGCCGACGATGTGTCCGAACCGCAGGGGATGCTGCACCTCGCGTTCGGGCAGAGCAGCATGGCGCGCGCGCGGATCGTTTCGATGGACCTGTCGGACGTTCTCGCCGCCGAGGGTGTCGTGGCGGTCTACACCGCTGACGATATTCCCGGCCCCAACGATGTCAGCCCGGTCGCGCACGACGACCGGCTGCTGGCCGATGGGGAAGTCGTGTTTCATGGTCAGGCCATTTTCCTCGTCGCCGCGACCAGCCAGCGCGCGGCGCGCATGGCGGCGCGGCTCGGCAAGATCGAATACGAGCCGCTGCCTGCCTTGCTTTCCGTCGAACAGGCGCGCGCGGCGGACTCGCTGATCGAGACAACCCAGCACATGGCCCGCGGCGACGCGGCAAAGGCGCTGGAATCCTGTCCCCACCGCCTTTCGGGTCGCTTCGATATGGGCGGGCAGGATCACTTCTATCTCGAAGGGCAGGTCGCCGTCGCGACGCCCGGCGAGGACGGGCAGGTCCACATCCTCTGCTCGACCCAGCATCCGAGCGAGATCCAGCATCTCGTGGCCGATCTGCTCGGCCTCAGTTCCGCCGATGTGACGGTGGAAGTGCGGCGCATGGGCGGGGCCTTCGGCGGCAAGGAAACGCAGGCGTCGCTGTTCGCCGCCGCTACCGCGCTGGTCGCGCACAAGACCGGCCTCCCGGCGAAGTTCCGCTGCGACCGCGATGACGATATGGTGCTGACCGGCAAGCGCCACCCATTCGAGGTCTCCTACGAGGTCGGTTATGACGACGAAGGGCGCCTGCTGGCGCTGTCGCTGCACCTCGCATCGGACTGCGGCGCGACCGAGGACCTTTCGCCTGCAATCAACGACCGCGCGATGTTCCATGCGGACAACTGCTATTACCTCGCCGACGTGGAGATCGTCTCTGAGCGGCTGCGGACAAATTCTGTTTCGGCCACGGCTTTCCGGGGGTTCGGCGGACCGCAGGGCATGCTGGCGATCGAGCGGATCATCGATCATATCGCCGCGCGGCTCGGCAGAGACCCGCTCGAAGTGCGGCTTGCGAATCTCTACGGGCCCGGCCGCGACGTCACCCAGTATGGGATGACGGTGGCGGACAACATCGCGCCGCAGATGATCGCCCGCTTGCGCGAAACCGCGCGTTACGACGAGCGGGCAGCGGCGGTCGAGGCATTCAATGCGGTCAATCCCGTCATCAAGAAGGGGATCGCGCTTACCCCGGTAAAATTCGGGATCAGTTTCACGACCACCCACCTCAACCAAGCGGGCGCGCTGGTGCATGTCTATGCCGACGGCTCGATCCAGGTGAACCACGGCGGCACCGAGATGGGGCAGGGCGTCTACGTGAAAGTGGCGCAGGTGGTGGCGGACGTTTTCGGCGTGCCCTTCTCGCAAGTGCGGATCACCGCCACCCGCACCGACAAGGTTCCGAACACGTCGGCGACGGCGGCCAGTTCCGGCGCCGACCTCAACGGCATGGCGGCCTACAATGCGGCCATGACCATCCGCCAGCGGCTGACGGCTTTCCTCGCCCGCACGCACAATTGCGACGAAACCGAAGTGCAGTTCACGCCCGGCGGCATTCTGGTTGGCACCGAAACGATCTCTTTCGAACTCGCCGCGCGCAAGGCGCATGTCGGACGCATCTCGCTCTCGTCCACCGGCTTCTATGCAACGCCGGATATCGCCTACGACCGCGCGAAGCACCGGGGGCGGCCGTTCTACTACTTCGCTTATGGCGCGGCCGTGAGCGAAGTGGCCATTGATACGCTGACCGGCGAGCACAAGGTGCTGGCCGTGGATATTCTCCACGATGTCGGGCGATCGCTGAACCCGGTAATCGACATCGGCCAGATCGAGGGCGGCTTCGTTCAGGGGCAGGGCTGGCTCACTACCGAGGAACTGGTGTGGGACGACAAGGGCCGCCTGCTCACCCACTCGCCCGCGACCTACAAGATCCCGACCGCCTCGGACCGTGCAAAGCACTTCACCGTCAGCTTGTGGGACGGCGAGAATGTCGAGCCGACCATCAACCGCTCCAAGGCGGTCGGCGAGCCGCCCTTCATGCTGGCGATCTCGGTGTTCTCCGCGCTTAACCGTGCCGTTGCGGCAACGGCTCCTGAAAAGGCGGACCTGCCGCAGCTCGATGCCCCGGCGACGCCCGAGCGCGTCCTCAAGGCGATTGACGGGCATCGGGCGCCATGACGCAGTGGGTTGGATGGCTGCGCAGGCTGGGACCGGAGCCCTGCGCAATGGTTTCGGTGCTGGCGACCGAGGGCTCCGCGCCGCGCGGCGCCGGTACGCGCATGCTGGTCACGGCGGACGGACAGCAGGGGACCATCGGCGGCGGCCAGCTGGAATTCCGCGCGGTCGATCAGGCGCGCGCGATCCTCGATCATCCGCAGGGCGCGTGGCGCATTCAGGACTATCCGCTTGGCCCGCTTCTCGGCCAGTGCTGCGGGGGCAGGGTGCGGCTGTTGATCGAACATGTCGATCCTGCCGCGCTGGATTGGCTGCACGATGCCGAGCCGGGGCGGATGTTGGAAACCACGCTTCAGGACGGGGCCGTAAGCCGAACCGTATTCGAGCGCGAGACGGCAACGCGTCAGTCCGCGCGCGGAGACCGTCCGGATGTCGGCGCACGCTTTGTCGAGCCGGTGGGAGAACGTCCGCGTCCGGTGTACCTGTTCGGGGCCGGTCACGTCGGGCAGGCTATCGCCCGGCACATGACTGGCTTGCCGCTTCAGCTCGCGTGGTTCGATACGCGGCCTGAAATGGCAGCGATCGACGGCGTCACGGTGATGCCGGAAGAAGAGATCGCCCATTGCATCGAGGAGGCGCCTGCCGATGCGGCGATTGCGATCCTGACGCACGACCATCCGCTGGACTATCACCTCACCTTGGCCGCGCTCAGCCGCGATCCGGTGGCTTTCATCGGCCTGATCGGTTCGTCCACCAAGATCGCCCGCTTCCGCTCGCGGTTGAAGGCGGATGGGATCGATGAGGAGGCCCAGGCGCGTCTGACGACGCCGATCGGCGTGCCCGGTGTGGTGGGCAAGGAACCCGACGTCATCGCTATCGCCGTGCTGGCGCAGCTCCTGCAGTTGAGGGGGCAGTGATGGGTGCTCTGTCTGAATCACGCGGAGGCGCGGAGACGCGGAGGAAAAGAGAAATTCACGCAGAGACGCAGAGGCGCAGAGGGGGTATGTTTGCGGCGGAGCCGCTATCTCTTTCTTGCGGTGCGTTTGACGCGATCTCGGAATATTTGATGGCGCCTTCGGTGCAGAGCGACATCTTTGCGCCTCTGCGTCTCTGCGTGCTCAAAAACCTCCCTTCCTCCGCGTCTCCGCGCCTCCGCGTGAGCCCCCCTCTTGAGAGGGCCGTGCAGTGATCCGCGCCTATCGCGCCGAATTGCTATCGGTCGCACAGGACCCGCGCGATGTGCCCGATGCGGTGCGGCATGAGCCGGACGGGCTGCTCGTCGTCGAGGACGGCATTGTCATTGCCCGCG
Source organism: uncultured Novosphingobium sp. (assembly GCA_965140495.1). GTDB lineage: Bacteria > Pseudomonadota > Alphaproteobacteria > Sphingomonadales > Sphingomonadaceae > Novosphingobium. The sequence continues at coordinate 1,300,291 of OZ223239.1, forward strand.
GGGCCTATGCCGATCTGGCGGAACAGTTCGCCGGCGTGGAGATCGAAACGTTGCCCGGGCTCGTCGTGCCCGGTTTCGTCGATGCGCACGTCCACTACCCGCAGACCGACCGCATCGCCTCGCACGGCGAGCAGTTGCTCGACTGGCTCGACCGGCACATCTTCCCGGCGGAAAAGGCCTTCGTCGACAAGGCGCATGCCGATGAGGTCGCGGCGTTCTTCCTCGACGAACTGCTGCGCAACGGCACCACCAGCGCGCTGGTCTATCCCACGGTGAACGAACGGTCGGTGGATGCCCTGTTCGAAGCCGCGCTGACACGAAACATGCGCGTCGTTTCGGGCAAGGTGCTGATGGATCTGGGGCCGGAAGGGCTGAAGGATACCGTCGCCTCGGGCCGCGCCGAAACCGAAGCGCTGATCCGGCGCTGGCGGGGACGTGGGCGGCTGGGCTATGCCGTTACTCCGCGTTTCGCGCTGGCTTCGACCGATGACCAGCTTGCCGATGCCGGGGCCTTGCTGGCCGAACATCCCGAAGTGCTGATGCACACGCACCTGGCCGAGAACGTCCACGAATGCGCCGCCGTGGCAGCGCGCTTTCCGGAGGCCGCCGACTACCTCGACGCCTACGACCGCTTCGGCCTCGTCACTCCGCGTTCGGTCTTCGCGCACGGCATCCACTTGTCCGACCGGGCCTGCGGCCGTTTGCACGAGAGCGGCGCGGGCATCGCGATCTGTCCGAGTTCGAACCTGTTTCTCGGTTCCGGTTTTTTCAATTTCGGCAAGGCGGATGCGCACAAGGTGCGGCTGGGGCTGGGTACCGACGTCGGGGCCGGAACCTCGTTTTCGATGCTCCATACGGCCGGTCTTGCCTATCAGGCTGCCCTGGCGCGCGAGGACAGGCTCGATCCGTTCCGGGCCCTCTACCTCGCGACGGCGGGCAGCGCCTCGCTGCTGCACATCGGTGACAAGGTCGGTGCGCTCGAGCCGGGGCAGGAAGCCGACTTTGCCGTGCTCGATTGCGCGGCCACACCGCTTCTGGCGCGGCGGACCCGCGACGCCGATCTTGCCGAGCGCCTTTTCGCGCTGCAGATTCTCGGCGACGATCGCGCGGTTGCGCGAACTTACGTGCTGGGCCAATGCGCCTGGCAAAGGACCTCTGCATGACCGATCTCGACAGCTTCATTACCGGCCTCCCCAAGGCCGAACTCCACCTGCACATCGAAGGCAGTCTCGAGCCCGAACTGATGTTCGAACTGGCCAGGCGCAACGGGATCGAAATTCCCTATGGCTCGGTAGAAGACGTGCGCGCGGCCTATGCCTTTTCGAACCTGCAGGACTTTCTCGACATCTACTACGCCGGTGCGAATGTGCTGCGCACCCGGCAGGACTTTCACGATCTCGCCGCCGCCTATTTCGAGCGCGTTGCGGCCGATGGCGTGGTCCATGCCGAGATCATGTTCGACCCGCAGACGCACACGGATCGGGGCATTCCTTTTGCTGACGTGATCGAGGGGCTGCTTTCGGGCATGGCCGAGGCGAAGGCGAAGCACGGCATCACCAGCAAGCTCATCCTCTCGTTCCTGCGCCACCTGAGCGAAGAGGCCGCGTTCGAGACCCTGGCGATGGCCGAACCCTGGCTCGACCGGATCGAGGCGGTCGGGCTCGACAGTTCCGAGGTCGGCCACCCGCCGGTGAAGTTCGCACAGGTGTTCGAGGCAGCGCGCGCCAAGGGGCTGAAGATCACCGCCCACGCCGGCGAGGAAGGGCCGCCCGAATACGTCTATCAGGCGCTCGACCTGCTGCATGTCGACCGGATCGATCACGGCAACCGCTCGCTGGAAGATCCGGCGCTGGTCGAGAGGCTGGCAGCGATGGGCATGACTCTGACGGTCTGCCCGCTGTCGAACCTCAAGCTTTGCGTGGTCGACGACCTTGTCGATCATCCCATCGACCGGATGCTGTCGCTCGGCCTCAAGGCGACCATCAATTCGGACGATCCGGCCTATTTCGGCGGCTACATCGGCGACAACTTCCGCGCCGTGGCCAAGGCGCGCGGGCTGGATCGCGAGGCTATCGCGACACTGGCACGCAACAGCTTTACCGGCTCGTTCCTTCCGCCAGAAGCGATTGCGGCGCATCTGGAAAGGCTGGACGCCTACGTGGAGGCGCAGGGCTGATGGCGCGGATCATGCGGACGCTGCTTGTGCTGTGGAGCATGGCGATCCTGACGCTGGGCAGTGCCCACGCACAGGATGCCCCGCGCAAGGTCATCATCGATGACGAGGGCTTTCAGCTCATGCATCTGATGCTGCTGGAAAGCAGCGCGGTCGAGGTCGTCGGGATCACCACGGTTTCGGGCAACACATGGGCGAACCGGGCGACGGCGATGGTGTTGCGCGGGCTGGAAATTGCCGACCGGCCCGATGTTCCGGTTGCGCAGGGGGCCACCTATCCTCTGCTGAACTCCGAAGCGCTCACCAAGCGCTGGGAATCGATCTACGGCAAGCTCACGTGGAAAGGTGCGTGGATGAAGCAGTGGGTCGAACCGACGGCGCAGACCACCCCGACCTACTTCGGGCCCGACGATCCGGTAGACCTGCCCGGCGGCAATCCCACCCTGGAGCCATCCCCGGAAATCGCGGCGAACTTCCTCATCCGCATGGTCCGCAAGTATCCCGGCGAGATCACCATCGTCGCCTGCGGACCGCTGACCAACCTCGCATTGGCGCAGCGGCTGGACCCGCAATTCGCCTCGCTGGTGGGCGAACTGGTGTACATGGGCGGTAGCCTCAACCCGCATCAGGTTCTGGACGATCAGCAGGCGCAGGAGTTCGCGCGCGAATTCGCCAATTCCCCGCGTCGCGAATTCAATGCCCGTTTCGATCCGGAGGCCGCGAGCATCGTTTCGCGCAGCCCTTGGCGCAAGCTGACGATCATTCCGGTCGATCCGTCGACCGCCACCCAGCGCACGCGCACGCTGCTGGAGCGGGTGGCCGAGGCAGCAAAGCCGGATGTGGCGGCTTTCGTTTCCGATCTCGAACCGGGCTTTCCGCTGTGGGACGAGATCGCGGCGGGATATGTGCTCGATCCCGGCATGGTGACGAACGCGGAAGAGCTCTACGTCGATTACAACACGCAGTTCGGGGCCAACTACGGCGACATGCTGAGCTGGCGTGAGCACTATCAGCCCGATCTCGGCGAACAGAAGGCCTATGTCGTTCGCGCCATCGATCCCGCGCGGCTGGAGGCCGTGATGGTCGAGGCGATGGAGCAGGGCGCCCAGCGCGACGAGTAAGCGCCGTGGACTGGCGAGAGGCTCTCGACCGGACCGGCCTGATCGACGCGCTTGCCGCATTCGATGCGCGGGTCGCGGGGACCTTTCCGCTCGGGCTCGCTGTGGCGGGGAGCGACATCGATCTGCTGTGTCACGCGCCGGATGCCGAGCGCCTTGCGCGGGTCCTCTGGGAAACGTGCTCGCATTACCCGCACTTCGCCATGTGGCAGTGGTGCACAGAAGACAGGCCGGTCGTCGCCGCGTTTTCGCTCGGGGACATGCCCTTCGAGATTTTCGGGCAGGCAAGGCCCGTCGAGCAGCAGCTGGGATGGCGGCACTTCGATGTCGAACGCAGGCTGCTGGGGCTGGGTGGCACGGCGTTCAGGGCGACCATCATGGACGCGCGGCGAACCGGCCTGAAGACCGAACCGGCCTTTGCGTCGGTACTGGGCCTCGGCGGCAATGCCCATGAGGCGCTGGACGCGCTTGCCGATGCGGCTGATCAGCGCCTGGCGGATCTATTGAGAACGGCCGGTTTCTGACCGCAGATTCATTGTCCTTGTACTACCAGCGCAGTGGGGCGCCTCGGGCTCAGTTTTCGCCTTCGTGCAGCCAGTGCTCGGTTTCGGGCGGGATGAAACTGATGATCCGGTCGAGCAGCACTTCGGGATCGCGTTCGATCAACAGCATCTGCCGATGGCGATCCTGCAGGAAGCCTTCGGACACGATCTTGTCGACGAACTGGATCAGGCCGTCGTAGAAGTCGCCGACATTGAGCAGGCCCACCGGCTTGGCGTGATAGCCGAGCTGCGACCAGCACCAGGCCTCGAACATTTCCTCGAACGTGCCGATGCCGCCGGGAAGCGTGACGAAGCCGTCGGACAGCTTGGCCATCAGCGCCTTGCGCTCGTGCATCGACTTGACGACGTGAAGCTCGGTGATGCCCTGATGGTCCTTCTCTCGCGCGCGCAGGGCCTCGGGGATCACGCCGATCACTTCGCCGCCCGCCGCGCAGACGGCATCGGCGATCACGCCCATCAGGCCCACTTCGCCCCCGCCGTAGACGAGACCGATGCCGCGCTTTGCCAGCAGCGTGCCGAATTGCTCGGCAGCCTCGCGATAGGCAGGGTTTCGGCCCGGCGAGGAGCCGAGATAGACGCAGATGCGCATGGGGGGTGTTTCTTTCTTAAGGGAAGGGGAGAGTATTCAGGAAAGCCGTTCGGGCACGGACAGCGCTTCCTCGACGATGCTGTCCTTGGTGCCGACCGATTCCCACGGGAAGACGAACCAGCGCTTGTCCTCGGTGCGGTCGATCATGTCGGCCCACAGATCGACTTCTACTTTCGAGCTCTGGTTGTTGATCACCACGGCAAAGCGCAGGTTGGCACTGTTGCATCCGCCTTCTGCCAGTTGGCCGCGGATATAGTCGATGGTGCCGCCGCTGTCGTTGATGTCGTCGACGAAGAGCATGCGCTTGCCCTCTGCGGTCATGCCCGCGACCTTCGCCAGCAATTCGTCGGCGAAGCCCGGCACTTTCGAGGAATGGTCGATCGAAAGCATCGGCAGTTCGAGCTGGTGCGAGATATAGACCGCTGGCACCAGGCCACCCCGCCCCACGCCGATCACGAAGTCCGGCATCCAGCCGCTTTCGCGCACCTTGCGCGAGAGGATGCGGACCTTGGCGAGGAAGTCCTCGTAGTATTCGAGGTAGTGCAGTTCGGGCTCGGCGGTCTGGCTCATCGGTCGCGAATCCTGTGCGGCAGATGTTGGGAAGAACCCTCGGTTATATGCTGCCATGCGCGATGCGCAATTGCGGCGCGGCGCTTCAGCCGCCGTTTTCCTCGGTCATCTGCATGGAGACGGGGTAGCTGAGCTGCGCAAAGCCGTTCTCGATCTCGCCGAGCACGATGCTGGCCGCATAGGACGGGGTGCGTGCGGAGTTGGTGCACAGCGCCAGCGTCATCGGCCGCAGCAGCGCGTCCGAGATGCGCGTGAAGGAGAGCAGCCCGGCTTTCACTTCGGTGATGACGTCGAGCGATGTCAGCACGCCGATGCCGACGCCTTCGAGCACCAGCGAGGTGATCATCTGGATATTGTCCGAGCTTACCTTGCGCTCCAGTTCCATCCCCGTGGCGCCTTCTAGCACGGCGACCTGCTGGCAGACCGCGAGCGGTTCGGCCGGAACGATCACCGGCATGCCCGTGCAGGCGGAAAAGCGGGCCTCGCGTTTCTGGGCCAGCGGATGATCGGGCAGGGCAACGAAGCCGAGCACGACTTCGACGAAGGCACGCACCGATAGGTCGCGGTAGGATTGCGGCTCGAACAGGATGCCGAAATCCACTTCGCCGCTGGCGACGGCCTTGCGGACCTCGTCGTTCTCCAGAACCTTCACGCCTACGCTGATGCCGGGATAGCGGCTCTGGATGGAGCGGATCGCCGCCGGAATGTGGCCTTTGGCGAGGGCATCGATGATCGCCATTTCCACGTGCCCGCGTTTCAGGCCGCGCAGGTCCTCTATCTGCGCGCGAACATCGACCATGTTCTTTTCCCAGCGATTGCCCGCCGCCATCATGATCTCGCCCGCGGCGGTCAGTCTCAGCCCGCTGGGCAGCCGTTCGAACAGCGGGGTGCCGATCTCCGCTTCCACGTTGAGGATCTGCCGGGCGATGGCGGAGGCGGAGACGTTCAGTTCGTCTGCCGCCTTGCGGATCGAGCCCAGCCGGCCGACGGCCATGAAGTAACGAAGGAAACGCGAAAACGCCGGCATGATGCTGCCTTTCTGACCCGCTCTAATTTTTGCAACGCACCGTGGGATTCATTGCGTTTGCTCGCACCAAGTCAAGTGCCTACCACTTTTAACGACACCGAAAGGTGCGGCAGGCCCGGCCTCCGGTCACGATCTCTCCCCGTGACGGAGGCCGGCCGCTTGCCGGGCGTTCGGTTCGGAAAGGGGCGTTCTGCTGTGCAGGGAAGCACTGGCGGGACAAGGATTTCCGGTTGCGGGGTCTGGGGAATGTTGACGAGCCTTACACAGCGCCTTCCGAAGGCATGCCTGCGCGCATGGGCGCTGGGCTGTGTGGCTTTTCTGGTTTCTCCCACTACCGCCAGCGCCGATGCCGAAAGCGAGGCGGCCGCTTCTGCCCTCTTCGATGAGTTGTCCGGAAATGCCGCGCAGCTGCGCATGTTCCTGCAGGCGATGCCCAAGGGGGGAGACCTCCACAATCACCTGGGCGGCAGCATCTATGCCGAGGACTTTCTGGAAGCGGCGGCGGCGCAGGGCATGTGTGCCGACGAGAACATCGAGCGTATCGTTGCCGCGCCGTGCCCGGATGAGCGCAAGCTGGCGACGATGGCGGTGGAGCGGACCTTCGCCTATGCCCGGCTGATCGATTCCCTCTCCACCCGCGGCTATCAGCGTGGCGTCGGGGCGGACGACGTTTCCGGGCACACCCAGTTCTTCTCCAGTTTCGACAAGCTTGGCGCGGCCTTTCCGCTCGATCCTGGCCGCTGGCTTGCAGCTACCCGCCAGAGCGCCGCTCGCAACAACGTCAGCTACCTCGAACTCATGAACAACCCGCGCGCGCTGGTGGAATATGCCATGGGCGGCGGTGACGAACCTTTGGACGAAGGTGATCTGAGCGCGGTCTATGCGAGAGAGATCGGCACGGTTCGCGGGCTGCTGGACAAGGCAATGGCCGAGGTCGATCAGGTCGAGGCGGATGCCCGGCAGGACCTGTCCTGCGGCACCAAGGACGCAGCTCCGGGCTGCGATATCGCCGTGCACTACCTCACCTTTGCGTGGCGCAGCATGGCGCCTGCCGTTGCCTACCGCTCGCTGATCGCCGGGTTTGCGCTGGCTGACCGCGACCCGCGTTTCGTGGGCGTCAATATCGTCATGCCCGAAGACGATCCCGTGGCGCTGCGGGACTATAGCCTGCACATGGCGATGTTCCGCTTTCTGGAAGCGAAGTACCCCGCCGTGAATGTGAGCATGCACGCCGGCGAACTGACGCTCGGGTTGGTCCGGCCGAAGGACTTGCGCGATCACATCGCCCGCGCCGTCGCCTCGGGTGCGCAGCGGATCGGCCACGGCACCGACATCGCCTATGAGGATGCGGCGCCCGAGACGCTGGCCCGCATGGCGCGCGAGGGCATTGCGGTCGAAGTCAATCTCACCAGCAATGCCGTCATTCTCGGCGTCGAGGGCGGAGAGCACCCGATTACGCTCTACCGCAGCATGGGCGTGCCGGTGGTTCTCTCGACCGACGACGAGGGCGTGCTGCGCTCGGACATGACCAACGAGTACCGCCGGGCTGCCATGGAGCAGGGGCTGGGGTACGCCGATCTCAAGGATCTGGCGCGTGCCAGCCTGGAATACGCGTTCATTCCCGGCGCCAGTTTCTGGCGAGACGCCCAGACGGAAACGCCGGTTTCGGCCTGTGCCGGGGCACTGGCCGACCGGCGCTGCCAGTCCTTTCTCGCATCCAGTGAAAAGGCCCGCCTGCAGGCCGAACTGGAAAACCGTTTCGACCGGTTCGAGCACAGTCTCGACCGCTTCAGACAATCCCAAGGGTCCTAGGAGGTCGCAAGCTTAAGTCTTGGTCTGAATGACACGCATGGACAATCGCGCCGCACAGAACGGCGCCCATGCGGGAGAGGTGATCACAATACGAATGAGGGGCGAAAGAACGGAGAATGTTCCGTTCGCGCTAGAAAAAACGGGGTGATTCACGATGGTCAATAACAAGTTCGATGATGCGCATGCGTTTGCGGGAATGCAGCGCAACCGATTTCGCAAGCCGCTGCTGGCGGTCGCGACCAGTCTCTTCTGCTGCACGGCTTTGACGTCGCCGGCTTTTGCCGCCGACGAAGAGCCCAATCCCGACGAAATCGTCGTTACCGGATCGCTGGGGGCACTGCCGATCGAGAACGTCGGCTCGGTGTTCGGGTTCGACAAGACTATCGTTGAAACGCCGCGTTCGGCATCGACGATCAGTTCCGAGCAGATCGAGCGCTTCGGCATTACCGACATCTACGACCTCGTCGCGCAGGCGCCGGGTACCTTCACCAACTCGTTCTTCGGTGTCGGCGGCGCGCTCGACATTCGCGGTACGCCGGGTGAAGTCTACTTCCGCGGCGTGCGCCGTCTCGACAACCCCGGCAACTACCCGACGCCGATCGCCGCCTCGGAGCGCGTCGACATCGTTCGCGGTCCGGCATCGCCGATCTACGGTCCGTCCAAGACCGGCGGCTACATGAACTTCGTGCCGAAGTCCGCGCGCGTGCAGGACGGTACGCTGCTGTCCAGCCCCGAAGGTGAGCTCAGCTACACCACCGGCAGCTGGAACAAGAGCGTCCTCAGGGGCGAACTGCGCGGTCCGATCCGGATGGGGAAGACCGAACTCGGTTACAGCCTCTATGCCGAGGTCGAGGACTCCGGCAGCTACTACGACAACATGTCGACCAACCAGACGATCCTGCAGGCTGCGTTCGACACCAATGTCACCGATAACCTGCGGATCGAATTCGGCGGCATGTACCACCGCTTCCGCGGCCAGCAGAATGGCGGCTGGAACCGACTGACCCAGGATCTGGTCGACAACGGCACGTACATTACCGGTGACGCGCAGCCGGTCGATGGTGCCGACGGCAGCACGCCCGACGGCCAGCTTTCGCAGCAGGAATTCGCCGCTATCGGCGATTTCAACCCGTTCGGCTCGTTCGGTTGCGGCGGGGGCAGCGTGTTCCCCGATTCGACGCTCAACGATTCGTGCTTCGCGACCAACTATCCCTGGCTTGGCCTCACCAATGTCGGCACGACCAAGCTCAGCCGCAGGAAGGTCCTGACGGGCAAGAACGACCTGCTGAACAACACCGCCAAGACCGCCTACTTCGACATCGTCTATGAGGCCGACAGCGGCCTGATGATCAAGAACCAGCTCTTCTACGACGGCATCGTGAACCTGAACGAGAATTCCTACGGCTTCTCGCAGTTCCACGATTCCTACGTGATCGAGGACAAGATCGTCGTTTCGAAGACGTTCGAGAACAATGCCGGCAAGTTCTCGTTCCAGTTCTCCCCGTCGATCCGGTACACGGACTTCTTCCACGGGGATGACTTCGACTACGAATACTTCCACCGCGTCGATCTGACCAAGGGCTACGATGCCCTTTCCGATCGCCTGCTCTCGACCGAGTGCGATTGCGACTACTCGAACTACCTGTGGGGCAACTATACCGACTACGGCATCGCGGGCCTGACCGACCTCGATTTCAATTTCGGCCTCAATGTGGTTCTGGGTCTGCGCTACGATCACATCGAAGCGAAGTCGACCTACGACCCGGCGAAGATGAACAACACGCCGGATGTCGTTTCCGCGTCGGGCAGCCAGGGCGACTGGTCCTGGACGGCCAGCGTCTCGTACAAGCTGCCATTCGGCGTCATCCCCTATGTCACGGCTTCGCGCCAGTCGACCGTGATCGCGGGGCAGGGTTCGGAAATCGCTGCCGAGGATGTAGCCGCCGGGCAGTTCATGACCGCATCGCGCATGTATGAAGGCGGCATCAAGGGAAGCTTCCTCAACGAGGCGCTCTACGCTGCGGTTTCCTACTACGAACAGGAACGTACCGACCGCAACATTCAGTCGTCGACGGTGAACCAGTCGGTGAAGACCAAGGGTTGGGAAGCAGAACTGCGCTGGTCGGTCGATGAGCACTTGCTGATCACCGCGGCCTATACCCATACCGAGGTCGTCAACCTGACGTTCTTCGAAGCCGGTACGGCCTTCAGCTTCCTCGGTGCAGAAGACCTCACCAGCCTGAACGATCCGTCGCTGATCTTCGGCGGCCAGCCGGGTGCGCTGCACCTGATCACCAGCAAGGACGGCGCCAAGCGTGCCGGTATTCCCGAAAACCTCTACTCGGCGACCGCCACCTATGCGTTCGACAATGGTATCGCGCTGAGCGGCAGCATCGTCCACGTGGAGGAGGTGTTCTCCGGGCAGTCGCAGGTCGTGAGCTTGCCGGCATATACGCTGGTCGATCTGGGCGCTTCCTACGAGACGGACAACTGGCTCTTCCGCCTCGTCGTGAAGAATGCGACGAACGAGAAGTACTTCCGCGCGAACTTCACCGAGCTGTTCGGTTCGACGATCGCACTTCCCGAAAAGCCGCGTAGCTTCCAGGCGACTGTAAGCTACAAGTTCTAAGTCCTCACACCGAGAGAAGGGCGCTGGCACGTGCTGGCGCCCTTCGTTTCCCCAAGGGGTATTTCATGCACTTTCTGAACCGCGCTGCCGTCATTGTCGGGGCCTGTCTGGCCCTGTGTCTGTCCGGCGGAGCGGCTCTTGCCGAACCGGCGGCTGTGCCCGACATTTCGGAATGCGAGCCGGGCGAGCCTTGCGAAACACCGCTTCCGGTGAAGGTCGTGGTCGTCTCGCTGTTCGAGATCGGCGAAGACCAGGGCGACGTGGCAGGCGAATTCCAGCTCTGGAAAGAGCGTCGCGGCCTGACCATGCGCATTCCGTTCCCGCAGTCGTTCCACGATCTCTACTACAATCCCGAAACGCAGGTTCTGGGCGTCGTGACCGGGATCGGCACCGCGCGCTCGACCGCCGCGACCATGGCGCTTGGGCTCGATCCGCGTTTCGATCTGAGCAAGGCCTACTGGCTGGTGGCAGGCATCGCCGGCATCGATCCGGAAGATGCGTCCATCGGCTCGGTTGCCTGGGCGCGTTATGTGATCGACGGTGATCTCGCGCACGAGATCGATCCGCGCGAAATCCCGGCGGACTGGAAGTTCGGCTACTTCCCGCGCCACACCAACGGCCCGAACGACATGAAGGGCAAGCCCGATCCCTCGGGCGGCGAGATGTTCAAGATCAACCCGTCGCTGGAAGCCTGGGCCTACAACCTGACCAAGAGTATCGAGCTTCCCGATTCCGAAGCCATTGCCGCCGAACGCGCGCAGTTCGCCGACTACCCGCCGGCGCAGGAACCGCCCTTCGTGCTGGAAGGCGAGCAGCTTTCGGCAATGACCTTCTGGCACGGCAAGCTGATGACCGACTGGGCCAATGCCTGGGTCCGTTACTGGACGAGCGGACGCGGCGAATTCGTGACCTCGGCCATGGAAGACACCGGCGTGCTTCAGGCGATGACCTATCTCGACAACATCGGCCGCGTGGACCGCGACCGCGTTCTGGTGATGCGCGCGGGCAGCAACTACACGATGCCGCCGCCGGGCATCGATCCGGCCACCTACCTGCTGCGCGAGAACGAGGGCTATGCCGGGCTCGAGGCGGCGGTCGAGAACCTCTACACGGTGGGCTCTAAGGTCGTGGACGAGTTGCTCGACAACTGGGACAAATACGAGAGTGTGACGCCCTGATGGCTCGGCGGACGAGGCTGGCGCTGTCATGGGGCTGACGCTCGTCCGCAATGCCGATTGCCTCGTCCTCATGGACGACGCGCGGCGTGAGATTGCCGGTGGCGCCATGGCCTTTCGCGATGGTGTGATCGAAGCGGTGGGTACCAGCGCCGAGCTTGCGCACCTGGCCGACGAAGCCAGCGAAGTGATCGATGCGCGCGGCTGCGTTGTCACGCCGGGTCTCGTGAACACCCACCACCACCTCTACCAGACGCTGACGCGCGCCTTGCCCGGGGCGATCAACGTCTCGCTGTTCGGGTGGCTCAAGCGGCTCTATCCGATCTGGGCGCAGTACCGGCCGGAGGACGTCTTCGCGGCGACGCAGCTTGGCCTCGCCGAACTGGCGCTGTCCGGCTGCACGATGAGTTCCGATCACCACTACCTTTTTCCCGAGGGCGTAAGGCTCGACGATTCCATCCACGCCGCGCGCGAAGTGGGCCTGCGCTTCCACGCCACGCGCGGCTCGATGAGCGTGGGCGAGAGCAAGGGTGGCCTGCCGCCCGACAGTGTGGTCGAGGACGAGGAGGCCATCCTTGCGGACACGATCCGCGTGATCGATGCGTTCCACGATCCCGCTGACGGCGCCATGCTGCGCGTCGCGGTGGCACCGTGTTCGCCCTTTTCGGTCAGCACCGACCTGATGCGCGAGTCCGCGCTGCTGGCCCGCGACAAGGGGGTGATGATGCACACCCATCTCGCCGAGGATGCGGACGATGTCGCCTTCTCGCTGGAGCGCTTCGGTTGTCGGCCCGGCCAGTACGCCGAGGATCTGGGCTGGACCGGGCCGGACGTATGGCACGCCCACTGCGTGCAGCTCGATGCGCAGGAGATCGACCTGTTTGCGCACACCCGAACCGGGGTCGCGCATTGTCCCTGCTCCAACTGCCGGCTCGGCTCGGGCATCGCCCCCATTCGTGCCATGAGCGATGCCGGGGTGCCGGTGGGGCTCGGCGTCGACGGCTCGGCTTCGAACGACAGCGGGCACCTGTTGCAGGAAGCCCGGCAGGCGATGCTGCTTCAGCGGGTGCAGAACGGCGCCGATGCATTCGATCCGCGCGAGGCGCTGTGGCTGGCGACGCGCGGCGGCGCGCAAGTGCTTGGCCGCAGCGATTGCGGATCGCTGGAACCGGGCAAACGCGCCGACTTCGTTCTGTGGGACGTCGGCGACATTCCTTCGCTCGGCGCTTGGGACAAGGTGGCCGGGTTGCTGCTTTCCCCACCCTCGGGCGCACGAGAGGTGTTCGTCGAGGGGCGCGCCGTCGTTCGCGACCGCGATCTGGTCACAGTCGAGCGCGGGCAGGTGATCGAAGCTGCCAGCCGCTCGCTTTCGCGCCTCATGGAACTGGCATGAGCGATGCGCACACCCCCTCAGGCGAAGGAATGCCGATGACCGCGATACCACAGCTTCTGGAGGAGGGGGGACCGATCCCCTCGGGCAAGTCCTATCGTGGGGTCATGTCTCCCGAACAGGCGCGCGACCCGGACTACTTTCCGGGCATGGCGATGGCCATTCCGCTCGGCATCCAGCACGTGCTGGCCATGTTCGTCAGCAATCTGGCGCCCGCGATCATCGTCGCGGGAGCGGCCGGGTTCGGCTATGGCTCGGGTGATACCGCGGCGCTGATCTACATGATCCAGATGTCGATGCTGTTCGCGGGCATTGCCACGCTGTTCCAGACCATCGGTGCCGGCCCGATGGGCGCGCGGCTGCCGATCGTGCAGGGGACGAGCTTCGCGTTTCTGCCGGTAATGATCCCGATTGTTGCCGGGCAGGGCGTCGCCGCCATGGCCGCGTTGACGACTGCAGCGATCTTTGGTGGCCTCTTCCACATCGTGCTGAGCTTCTTCGTCGGCCGCATCCGTTTCGCGCTACCGCCGATGGTGACGGGGCTTGTCGTGCTGATGATCGGCCTGTCGTTGATGCGCGTGGGTGTGCAGTACGCGGCGGGCGGCGTCCCGGCGGCGGGAACGCCCAGTTACGGCGCGGGCGAAAGCTGGCTGCTGGCGGCCGTCGTCGCCGGCACCACTCTGGCGCTGAGCTTCTTCGCGCGTGGGATCTGGTCGACGGCCTCGGTGCTGATCGGGCTGTGCGTGGGCTATGCCGTGGCGGCCCTCATGGGCAAGGTCTCGCTGGAACCGGTGGAAACGGTCGGCTGGTTCATGGTGCCGAGGCCCTTCCACTTCGGCTTCGCCATCTCGGCGTCGGCCATTCTCGGCTTCTGCCTGATGGGTGTCGTCTCCGCCATCGAGACGGTGGGCGATGTCTCGGGCATCTGCGAGGGCGGTGCCGGGCGTCCGGCGAGTGACAAGGAACTGTCGGGCGCGACGTTCGCTGACGGTGTCGGCACCGCAGTCGCGGCGGTCTTCGGCGCCTTGCCCAATACGAGTTTCAGCCAGAACGTCGGCCTGATCGCGATCACCGGGGTGATGAGCCGGCATATCGTGACGGTCGGCGCGGTCTTCCTGATCCTGTGCGGGCTGGTGCCCAAGATCGGCGCGCTGGTAACCACCATCCCCATCGAGGTTCTGGGCGGCGGCGTGATCGTGATGTTCGGCATGGTCGCCTCGGCCGCGCTCTCGATGCTGTCGAGTGTCGAGTGGACGCAGCGCAACATGCTGATCTTCGGCGTGTCCCTGTCGTTGGCGCTTGGGCTGCAACTGGAACCCGCGGCGCTTCAGCACTTGCCGGAGACCTTGCGGGTCCTGCTGGGATCGGGCGTGCTACCGGCTGCCGTCAGCGCCGTGGTGCTGAACCTGCTGGTGCCGGGACGTGACGGAGAGGTGGGCTGAAACTTCAAGAGTATCCGGCTTCAGCTCCATCCGGCCCCAATCCCGTTCGTCCTGAACTTGTCGAAGGGCGCTGGCACTGCGCTACAAATCAACACCCTTCGATAAGCTCACGGTGAGCGGTTCTTGTTTTAGGCTTTGCGCCATCAATTTTTAGAAGCGGAAGCCGGTCGATACGAACCAGGCGACGGCTCCCGCAATGACGATGCCGATCAGCGCCATAACCGGCGACCAACGGGCATCCTCGACCGCTTCTTCCGCCGTCTTCGTGCGCCGTCCGGTGATCATCGGGCGCACGAGGTTCATGCGCTTCACCGCGAGGTAGAAGACGATCGCGGCGACGTGCAGGATGATCAGCGCCATGATCACGTTGAACACGGTTTCATGGAACTCGGCAGCGCTACGACCCTGCTCGAAGCTCACCCAATAGGCGAGCGGGCCCGATTCCCAGCCATCCACGTCCACGGCGAACAGGCCTGCGACCACCATCGCCGCGATGGCAAGGAGCATGGCAATCACGCTCCAGCCGCCGAGCGGGTTATGGCCGTCGGCATGGCTTGAGGAAGAAAAGAGTGTCTTCGCATAGGCGAGCACCGTGCCGGGGCCGCGCACGAACTGGCTGAAGCGCGCCGTGCGCGATCCGGTGAAACCCCACCAGAGGCGGAAGACGAGGAGGGCGAGGATCGCATAGCCGGAGAGGCGGTGCCACTCCATGTAATGCTCCTCGCCGCTCCACCAGGAGAAGGCGATGAGGGCAACCAGCAGCCAGTGAAACAGCCGCAGGGGCAGGTCCCAGATCCGGGTGGAGCCGGTGGCGGTCATGGTCTCGCTCATCGCTGCAACGGCTCCCGTCAGTCGTCGGCGCGGAACTGGCGGTGGCAACCGCCGCAGGTCGCGCCGGTGGCCTTGAACTGCGCGATGATCGCGGAGCTGTTACCCGAACCGGCGATCGAGACCAGCTTGTCGGCTTCGGCGATCGACTTCTGCATGTCGGCGTTGAATGCCGCGCGGTTGGTCCAGATGGCGGGAAGCGCATCGGTCTTCACGCCGGACGAAGGGCCGCTTCCGGCCGGGAACAGCTTGCTCTGCACGCGCATGGTGGTGGCGATGGTGCGGGCTGCCGCGACCATCTTGCCCTTGTCGGCGCTGCCCTGCAGCTCGTCTTTCAGCGTCTTCATCGCAGCGCCCATCTTCTTGTAGTTCGCCTGACGCGTGGCGACGACGGTGCTGGCGGAAGGCGCGGCACTGGCCAGCGTGGCGGTTCCGGCAACGGCGGCGAGACCAATGACGCCGGCAGCGGCGAGGGCGAGGGTCCTGGTTCGTGTCATGCGTAGATCCTTGTCCTGCGAGGGGGAAATTCAATCGTGTGAAACGGCTACCATGGGAGAGGCGGTATCCGCAAAGGCTTGTTGATAGGCTTCGCGCACCACCGTCAGTCCCTTCTCGGCGAACTGTGCAGCGGTCATGTCCCTCTTGTTGGGAATGTCGTTGCGCGCGCCGTGCTCGGCAAGGACGCGAAACATCGCCTGCAGATCGGAGTGGAAGCCGCCCATGAACAGGACATGCAGCGGCGTGTTGCCTTGGGCATCCGCGACGTTGACGTCCGGAGCCAGAGTCAGCGCCCGTTCGAGCGCGGCGGGACTATGACTGTGCGCAGCGGCGAGCACGACATTGGTGCCGTTCTCCGCAACGAAGGCCTTGTCCGCGCCTGCATCGGCCAGAAGCTTCATCACGTCCGTCCGGCCATGTTCCGCGGCGGTGAGCAGTGGCGGTGTGGGCGGAACGGGCGGTGGCGGCATGCCGAAGTTGGCTTCGGTTACCCACGTGATGCGCGAGGGGCCGGTGAGCCCATTGGGATCGGCACCTTTCGCCAGCAGCAGCGCGACCAGTTCGCTGTCGCCGCCGGCTGCGGCGGCGTGGAGCGGCTGGTTGCCGTTGCGGTCGCGCTCGGTGAGATCGCCAGCGTCGCGTTCGATCAGCATCGCGGCCGCCTTCCAGTTCTTCTGGTAGAGCGCCAGCTGCAGCGCGCTGGTGTTCTCGGGGCCGCGATGGGCCGTGTCGGCACCGGCATCGAGGAGGAGTTGTGCCGCTTCGGGAACGCCGCTCTTGATGGCGAAGAACAGCGGTGAGAAGCCGCTCTCGGTCGTCCTCTCGATTTGGGCACCCGCCTTCAGCAGCGCCGCCATGGCCTCGACATTGCCTGAGGAGGCGGCCCACATCAGCGGCGTCTGGCCTCGGGCATCGGCAGAACCGGGCTTGGCCCCCATCGCCAGCATCCGCGAGACCGTTGCCGGTTTCGAGAACCGGGCGCAGACTGCGAGCGGCGTGGTGCCGTCAGGGGCGGGCGTGTGCACATCGGCCCTGGCATCGAGCAGGGCGGAGACGATGTCCGCATTGCCGCGCTCGCAGGCGAGGATCAGCGGGGTGAAGCCTTCGGCATCTTTCGTATCGGGTTTGGCGCCATGGCCGAGCAGCAGCGACACCATGGCCGCGTCCTGCGTCTCGACAGCCCGGGCAAGAGCGGTTTCGCCATAACCGAAAACCGCATTCGGGTTCGCTCCGTTGGTAAGTGCGGCAATGGCACCGGCAACGTCATCGGTCGCGATGGCGCGGGCCAGATTGGGCGCAGGACCGGAAGACTTCGCCGACGCTGCCGAAGCCATCGCCGCAGCTGACAGCAGGAGCGCAGCGGCCTTACGCATCGGTCAGTTCCCGCAGCGGGCCGGTGCTGTCGCCGAAGGCAGTCGCGGGCACGTCGAGCAGATTGAGCCCCGCCAGCAGCAGGTTCGACATGGAGGTGCCATGCTCCACCTTGATGTGGCGTCCACCCTTCACCAGTCCGCCGGAGACGACGACGGGCAGGTCCATGTAGTCGTGATCGTTGGAATCGCCGAAGGCCGAGCCGCGCAGCACCAGGGTGCGGTCGAACAGCGATCCTTCGCCGTCCTTCGTCTCCTTCATGCGCTGGAGCATGTAGGCGAAGAAGGTCATGTGATAGCGGTTGATCAGCGCCAGCTTCGCCATCTTGTCGGGGTTCTTGCCGTGGTGGCTGAGCATGTGGTGCGAATCCGGTACGCCGATCTCGGGATAGGTCCGGTTCGAAATCTCGCGGCCGACCATGAAGGTGCCGACGCGGGTGATGTCGGCCTGCATCGCCAGGATCTGCAGGTCGATCATCAGCTTCATATGCTCGGCGAAATCGTCGGGAATGCCGGCGGGCTGCTTCATCGCCTTGGCCTGCGGGCTCGGCGGCGAGGATTCCGCACGCTGGACGCGCTTTTCGATGGCACGGGTGGCATCGAGATATTCGGCCAGCTTGTGGCGGTCCGCCATGCCCAGCTTGCCGGAAAGCCGCGCGGTATCCTCCATCACGTAGTCGAGGATCGAGGCCTGCTTGCGCAACCGGGCAAGGCGGCTCTTCTCGTCGAGCACTTCGCCGTCGCCGAACAGCCGTTCGAACACCGCGCGCGGGTTTGCGGTGACGGGCAGCGGCACGGTAGGCGTCAGCCAGGAGATGCCGTTGGTGTAGGCGCAGGAATAGTTGATGTCGCAGCTGCCCGCCATGCTCGCCTGATCCATGCTCAGTTCGAGCGAGGGGATCTGCGTGGCATCGCCGAGATGCGCGGCGAAGACCTGATCCATCGATATGCCGCAGCGGATGTCGGTGCCTTCGGTCTGCCGGGCATGGGCACCGGTGAGGAAGGCGGGGCAGGAGCGGCCATGACCGGCCGGCGCATCGCCCATTGCGGCGGCCTGCGGATGGCCGAGGCCGGTAATGACCGTGATCGCATCGCGATGCGGCGTGAGCGGTTCCAGCGTCGCCGGAAGCGTGAAGTCCGCGCCTTCGCCCGTGGGCCGGTACTCGGGCATGGTCATGCCGTTGGGGGTGTAGAACACCTGCAGCCGCTTGGGCCGCTGCGCCACGTCGGCGGCATGAGCGCTCGGCATCATCGCTTCGAGGAACGGCAGCGCCACGGTGGCGCCGACGCCGCGCAGGATGGTGCGGCGGGAAAGGGGCTTGCGGGTGATCCTCATTTCACGGGCCTCGCATAAGCGGCTTTGAAGGGTTCCGGAGTCTTGCGCTTGGTGAAGGCCGGACTGGTGACGATGCCCTTGATGACCGAACGAACGCGGTAGCCGTCGGCAGCCGCATCGCCCGCGATCGCGCGGACCGAGGGCATGTCCTGCGCGCCAAGGCCGCGGGCGAGCGCGTAGGTCATCAGCCGCTCGGTGAAGGCGCGGGCGAACTCGTCCTTGCGGTCCATCAGGATCGTCTGCAGGCCGGAGATTCCGGTAAATTTCGTGCCATCGGGCAGCACGGCCCCGGCATCGATCGGCTGGCCCGCATCCATGGTGCGCCAGCCGCCCACGGCGTCGAAGTTTTCGAGCGCAAAGCCGAGCGGGTCCATCTTTACATGGCAGGCCGCGCAAGTCGGGTTGGCGCGATGAAGCTCGAGCTGCTCGCGTGCGTTGAGCGCCCGGCCGTCATGCTCGGTCTTGAGCGCGGGGACGTCGGCGGGCGGCGGGGGCGGCGGAGAGGCGAGGATGTTGTCGAGGATCCACTTGCCACGCCGCACCACCGAAGTGTGGTTGTTGTAAGAGGTGACGGTCAGGATGCTGGCTTGCCCCAGCAGGCCGCCGCGGTGCCAGGACGGATCGAGGTCCACCTTGCGGAATGCCGTGCCGACCACGCCGGGAATGCCGTAATGCTCGGCAAGCCTCTGGTTGAGATACGTGTAGTCGGCTTCGAGGAAATCCGTGAGCGGACGGTTGGCGCCCAGCACATTGGCGAAGAACAGGCGCGTTTCGGTATCCATCGCCTGTTTCAGCCGGGTGTCGAAATCGGGGAAGACATCGATGTCCGGCCGTTGCTGGTCGAGGTTGCGCAGGTAGAGCCACTGGCCCGCGAAGTTGTCGGTCAGCGCCTCGGCCTTGGGATCGGCCAGCATCCGCGCGATTTCGGCATCGAGCACCGCGGGCTCGCTCAACTTGTCCTTCTCCGCGAGTGACAGCAGCCGTTCGTCGGGAATGCTGCTCCACAGGAACAGCGAGAGCCGGGTGGCGAGTTCGAGATCGGTAATCGTATGGACGCTGCCGGGCAGGCTGCCGGCCGGATCGCTTTCGACCACGAACAGGAATTCGGGCGAGACCAGGATCGCTTCCAGCGCCGCTTCGATACCGTGTTCGAAATCGGAGGCGGCGCGTTCCTGCGCGTAGATACCCAAGATCGGGGCAATATCGAATTCGCCGACCGGACGGCGCCAGGCGCGGCGGGCGAGGGTGGAGACGATCTTGCGGGCGCAGGCTTCTTCCTGCGAGGCGCGCTTGGGCTGGCACAGGAAGATTGCGCGGCGGCTCGGCGTGTCCGGAATGCCGGTTGCCTCGTAGGGCCCGGCGACATCGATCTGCAGCACGTCGCGCGGGAAGTTCCGCTGCGAATAACGCTCATGCATCCGGTAGGAGGGCACCTCGACCGTCTTCACCCGCTCGCCGTCGACCCACACATCGAGCGGCAGCATCGTCGGCTTGTCGAGCGGCAGCGGTACAAAGTCGGTGGAGTTGCGCAGCGTCTGCACGCTCTCATCGGGCCAGAGCTGGCGGCGGAACGAGAGGCCGACGAGGTGGGACCCCGCCTTCATCGGCACGCGCACGCTGTAGCGGTCTTCCGTCAGCCGGTCGGTTTCGTTGTTGGTATTGGAATTCAGCCATGCGGCGATTTCGTATTCGCCGTCATAGCGGGCGAAGTACTTGAAGGCGCCGCCGCCGCGCGACCCGAGCGGCAGATCGGCGCTGGCGCGCTGGTTGTAGGCGGGCACGCCCGAGTTCTTGATAGAGCCGTCCTTGGGCACCTGATAGGTCGTCACGAATTCGCGGCGCGAGGTCAGCCCGGTCGCCAGTCGCCCGACCTTGCCCGCCACGGCGACATAGCGCTCCATCAGCGTCGGCGAGACGGTGAGGACATCGGCGATGTTGTCGAAGCCGTAGCCCGAATTGTCCTGTGGCAGTTCGCGGCTGAAATCGACGTCCAGCGAGAGCAGGTCGCGGATGGCGTTGGCGTATTCGTAGCGGTTGAGGCGGCGGATCGTCGCGTGGCCCGGATCGGGGTTGGCGGCGGCATAGCCCGCCCGCGACGTATCCAGCCACTGCACGAAAGCGGCGCGCATGGCCGGATCGGGCTGCGGCTTCGAGTGCGGCGGCATTTCCCCGGCGGCGACGCGGCGCAGGATCTTTTCCCATTCCTCGGCATGGGCGCCGGTACGCAGGTCCTCGGCCTTGAGGTCGTAGACCGAGAGGCCCGCGACCATGTCGAAATCGTTGTGGCAGCGCGAGCAGTACTTATCGAGCATCGGCTCGATCATGTCGGCCTGCGCCTGCGCCGTGGCGGAAGGTGCAGAGGCCGGAAGAGCCGGGGCGGCACCGTCGTCCTGAGAGGCATAGACGGTTGCAGCCGTAATCAGCGCGCTGGCTGCCAGCACGCCACTGCCGATGGGAAAACGCCGTTTCAGGCTCATGGAATAGTTCGACCCCGTTCGCCGGTTCGCCACCACTTCGCGGGCGACCTGCCTTGCCCTTGCGAGGTGCAAGGGACTGTCGGGCCTTTTGACTATCGGCTGGGCAGTGTTGCGTCCATTGCCAATATCCGCGTTATGCGTGCGGATAATTCGCACACCCCTCGCAATTGCGGGGGATGCGGCACGCTTCCGCGATTACATCGCTTCCTTGATGCCTCTGGAAATGAGCCAGCGGTTTATCGGGAAGGCGGTGATGAACCCGGCAATCATCGCGCCCTGCATGGCAAACCAGAATTCGGGCGTAGCCGCATCGTAGGCGCGACCGAGTACCTGCGGGAAGAACCAGAAGTGCGCCAGTGCCATGAAACCGTACATGCCGATCTGCCAGCAGGTGAGGGAAAGCGTGTCGGCCTTGATCGCCTCGCGCAGCCCTTCGGCCAGCCCGAGGTTACGCATCGGGGCTATCGCGAAGTACTGGAAGGCGATGCCGAAGCTCAGCGCCAGCACGAAGTCGAATACCCAGGTCGCAAAGATCTCTTCGCTGAAAAACCAGTGCAGGCCGAACGCAGCGAGCATGGCCGGAAACAGCAGCGCGAGGGTCTCGGCGATCATGTCGGCGAGCGCGCAGCCGGCGCCGCAATGCAAGGTCCCCTTGGCGATCGTGGCAAAGCCCGGCTTGCCGTCACTTTGGCTGCCATGCCCGCCGTGTCTGGCATGAAAGCGGATCAGTACGGGCCCCAGAAACAGCGCGCAGAGCGGCCAGACCCAGGCCATCACTTTCATGTGCGGGGGATGGCGCCGGACGGTCACCAACATCCACGCGGCACTGACCAGTCCCACGCTGAGCGAAAGGATGGCGAGGCTGTGGAACAGTCCGGAAAACATACGGGGCCTTTGCGATCGAAGGGTTTGCCCCTTCAACCGGCCGGCGCGCCCGATTGTTCCGGAATTGCCGCGTCAGAGAGCGCCGATAGCGAGGAAGCGTTCTTCGCGCTGACGCAGGATCTCGGCGGTATCCTTGCCGTCGAGAGCGGCCAGTTCGCGGCCCAGCGCATCGGCGAGCGCGCGGGCGGTTCCGGCGGGATCACGATGGGCGCCGCCGACGGGTTCGGGGACGATGCCGTCGATCACCGCAAGGTCGAGAAGGTCCTGCGCGGTCACTTTCATGGCCGTAGCGGCATCGGCGGCCTTGTCGGGCGTGCGCCACAGGATCGAGGAGGCCCCCTCCGGCGAGATCACCGAATAGACCGAATGCTCAAGCATAAGAACGCGGTTGGCGCTGGCAATCGCAACTGCGCCGCCCGAGCCGCCTTCGCCCACGATCGCGGCAACCATCGGCACCTGAAGGCCAAGGCAGGCCTCGGTCGAGCGGGCAATGGCTTCGGCTTGGCCGCGTTCCTCGGCCTCGACGCCGGGAAAGGCGCCGGCGGTATCCACCAGCGTCACCACCGGCAGGCCGAACTTGCTCGCCATTTCCATCAGGCGGATCGCCTTGCGGTAACCTTCGGGCTTGGCCATGCCGAAATTGTGCTTGATGCGGCTGGCGGTGTCGTGACCCTTTTCATGGCCGATCACCATGACCTTGCGGCCATCCAGCTTGGCGAGACCGCCGATGATTGCCGCATCCTCGCCATAGAGACGGTCCCCGCCGAGCGGCACGAAGTCGGTGAAGGCGAGCCGGATGTAATCGACGAAGTGCGGGCGCTGCGGATGGCGGGCGACCTGCGTCTTCTGCCAGGGCGACAGCTTGGCATAGGTACCGGTCAGCATCGCGGCGCTCTTCTTTTCGAGCTTGGCGATCTCCGCCCCGATGTCGAGGTCGCTGCCGTCGGCCGTGGCGCGCAGTTCGGCAATGCGCGCTTCCAGTTCGGCAATCGGCTTTTCGAAGTCCAGGAACGAAGTCATGCGTATCTAGTCCGTCGTGTCTTGGCCAGGCTGTCGGGCCAGATCCAATCTCCGTTCGGTTCGAGCGAAGTCGAGAACCGCTGGCGCCCAGGTGTTTCGACTTCGCTCGACATGAACGGAGAGGTTAGTGTCATTCCGATCAGCCCGCGCGCTTGGCGAGCCACTCCTCGAGCCACTTGATCGTATAGTCGCCGCTGTTGAATTCGGGATCTTCCAGCAGGGCCTGATGCAGCGGGATCGAAGTCTTCACGCCTTCGATCACCATTTCCTCCAGCGCGCGCTTGAGGCGCAGGATCGCGCCTTCGCGGGTGCGGCCGGAGACGATCAGCTTGCCGATCATCGAATCGTAATAGGGCGGGATGCGATACCCCGCGTAGAGACCGCTATCGACGCGCACGTTCATGCCGCCCGCCGCGTGGTAGCTGCTCACCAGACCGGGCGAAGGCGCGAAACTCCACGGGTCCTCCGCATTGATGCGGCACTCGATCGCGTGGCCTTTGAACTCGAGTTCGTCCTGCGTGAACGAGAGCGGCTTGCCTTCGGCAATGCGGATCTGTTCGCGCACCAGATCGACACCCGTGATCGCTTCGGTGACGGGGTGTTCCACCTGCAGGCGGGTGTTCATCTCGATGAAGTAGAACTCGCCGTTTTCCCACAGGAACTCGATCGTGCCCGCGCCGCGATAGCCCATATCGGCCATGGCCTTCGCCACGATGCCGCCCATGCGCTCACGCTCCTCGGGGGTAATAACCGGGGAGGGGGCCTCTTCGAGGACCTTCTGGTGGCGGCGCTGCAACGAGCAGTCGCGCTCGCCCAGGTGGACGGCCTTGCCATTGCCGTCGCCGAAGACCTGGAATTCGATGTGCCGCGGGTTGCCGAGGTACTTTTCCATGTAGACCGTGGCATCGCCGAACGCCGCCTTGGCTTCCGAACGGGCCTGGCCCATCTGGCTTTCGAGTTCGACTTCGTTCTGCACGACCTTCATGCCGCGCCCGCCGCCGCCCGAAGCGGCCTTGATCAGGACCGGATAGCCGATCTCGGCAGCCAGCTTCTTGGCTTCAGCGACGTCCTCGACCGCGCCATCCGAGCCCGGCACCAGCGGCAGGCCCAGCGCGCCGGCTGTGCGCTTGGCCTCCACCTTGTCGCCCATGGTGCGGATATGCTCGGGCTTGGGGCCGACCCAGGCGATGTCGTGGCTCTCGACGATCTCGGCGAAGCGCGCGTTCTCGGAGAGGAAGCCGTAGCCGGGATGGATCGCATCGGCATCGGTGATCTCGGCCGCCGAGATGATCGCGGCGACATTGAGATAGCTGTCCGAGGCCGAAGCCGGGCCGATGCAGACGGCGTGATCGGCCAGACGCACATGCATGGCATCGGCATCTGCCGTGGAATGCACGGCGACGGTCTCGATGCCCATCTCGCGAGCGGCGCGATGGATGCGTAGCGCGATCTCGCCGCGGTTGGCAATCAGGAGGCGTTTTATGGCCATGAAGCGCTCCGCCCTCAGCCGATCACCACGAGCGGCTGGTCGAATTCGACCGGCTGCTGGTTGTCGACGAGAATGGCGGTGACCGTGCCGGACTTGGGCGCGGTGATCTGGTTCATCACCTTCATGGCCTCGACGATCAGCAGCACGTCGCCTTCCTTCACCGCCTTGCCGACCGAGATGAAATCGGCGGCGCCCGGTTCGGGGGCGAGATAGACGGTGCCGACCATCGGCGACTTCACGGCATCGACCGGCGCGGCGGCAGGTGCGGCTTCGGCGGCCGGAGTCGCGGCGACCGGTTCCGCCACGGGGGCAGCGGCCATCGGCATGGCAGGCGCGCCGACGGCATACTGCGCTGCCATCTGCTGCACCATCTGGCGGCTGACGCGGATCTTGCGGTCGCCGTCCTCCACTTCGATTTCCGAGAGGCCGGTTTCGGCCAGCAGTTCGGCCAGCTCGCGAACCAGAGCGCTATCGATATTCACGCGACGTCCTTTCGATTGAGATAGTCCAGCAGCATGGCAAGCGTGCCTTTCAGGTCCTTTCGATGGACCACCATGTCGACCATCCCGTGGTCGTAGAGGTATTCGGCGCGCTGGAAGCCGTCGGGGAGTTTCTCCCGGATCGTGTCCTGGATCACGCGCTGGCCGGCAAAGCCGATGAGCGCGCCCGGTTCGGCGATCTGCACGTCGCCGAGCATGGCATAGCTCGCGGTGACGCCGCCGGTCGTGGGATCAGTCAGGATGACGATGTAGGGCAGGCCGGCGGCGGCAAGGCGCCGCGTGGCCACAGTGGTCTTGGGCATCTGCATCAGCGAGAGGATACCCTCCTGCATGCGGGCGCCGCCCGCCGCGGTGCAGATCACATAACCGCACTTCTCGGCAATGGCGCGCTCGGCGCCGGCCACGAAGGCCTCGCCCACGGCCATGCCCATCGAACCGCCCATGAACTTGAAGTCCTGCACGCCCACCACGGCCTTCATGCCCTCGATGGTGCCGAGGGCGTTGGTAAGGGCGTCGGGGTAGGGATTGCTGGTGCGGGCGGCGCGGAGGCGGTCGGAATATTTCTTGGTGTCGCGAAAGCCCAGCGGGTTTTCCGGGACTTTCGGCGTGGACAGCACGGAGTAGCCGGCATCCAGCAGCAGGTCGAAGCGCGCCTCGGCGCCGATGCGCCCATGGTGCTGGCAATGCGGGCAGACCGAGAGGTTGGCTTCGAAGTCCTTCGCGAACAGCATCTGGCTGCAGCTCGGGCATTTCATCCAGAGATTGTCGGGCGTGTCACGCTTCGCCAGACTGGAAAGCGAATTGCGGACCTTGCTGAGCCAACTCATGTGGTGCGTACCTATCTCGTTGAACGGACCGGTCTGCATGACGGGCCGTGAGACCATCACGAAAAGCGCGGTCCCGAACCATTCCGGATGGCGACCTGCATGCCCCTTTGTTCTGGTGCGCACTGCCGGAATGAGGCGCGCGTTTAGGGGAAACGGGTTCGCTGCCGCAAGCCAAATTGGCTTCATCTGTGGGCAACTGAGGCGCGCGCCCATCGCCGGGGCGTAGCGCTACAGCGATGCGGCTTGCTAAAATGTATGTGGATTTAGGGCCTATATGGAACAAAATGCGCTAATCGCCCATA
Organism: uncultured Novosphingobium sp.; assembly: GCA_965140495.1. GTDB lineage: Bacteria > Pseudomonadota > Alphaproteobacteria > Sphingomonadales > Sphingomonadaceae > Novosphingobium. Next base: position 1,326,311 of record OZ223239.1, read on the forward strand.
TTTCGGATACAAACGGAAAAATCCGGGCTTGCCGCGCATCGTTGTAAAAAATCTCTTACCGGCACCCATGCAGGCGCTCTTCCAGCCCTCGGCATGACCTTTCGCGTTTCGCGCGTTATGGAACCGGGCGCACCGCCGAAGAAGCGGGCCGGGATCGAGCAGGAGCAGCGCGCTGGAACAGCCGGAAATCATGGACGGGACAGTTGAAACAAAGGTGCGTCGCAGTGCCTATGGCGCCCTGCCCGAAACCGACGAGACGCTTTCCATTCCCATTGAGGCGCCGGTCGCGATCGAGACCAACGGCATTGCCTATGCCGTGATGATGGCCACGCCGGTCGATCTCGAAGACTTCGTCACCGGCTTCCTGATGGCAGAAGGTCTCGCGGCTGCGGACGAAGTAGGCGACGTCGCATTGCATCGTGTGGAGAGCGGGGAATGGGGCAGCGGCCATGTCGCCCGCATCAACCTGCCTGCCGACCGGCTCGGCCCCATTCTCGAACGCGCGCGCCGCCGCGTGGGCGACAGCTCCTGCGGCATCTGCGGGATTGAGGGTGTGGAAGCCGCACTCCGGCCGCTCCCGGCCTTGCAGCGCCGCAGCGAAGCCAGCCCCGAGGCCATCGGCCGCGCGCTCGATGCCTTACGCGACCGTCAGCCGCTCGGACGTAAGACCCGGGCGACCCATGCCGCCGCGTTCTGCAGCGAGGAAGGCGAAGTGCTGGCCGTGCGCGAGGATGTCGGTAGGCACAACGCGCTCGACAAGCTGATCGGCCATCTGGCGCGTGAGGGACGCGATCCCGCTGCCGGGTTCATCGTCATGACCTCGCGCTGTTCTTACGAACTCGTCGAAAAGACCGTGCGCGCCGGCTGCCCGCTGCTGGTGACGATCTCCGCGCCCACCGATCTCGCCGTCCGCCGGGCCAAGGCAGCAGGGCTTTCGCTCGCGGTCGTGGCGCGCGGAGATTCCATGTTTGTGGTGTGCTGATAGACGTCGGCATGGCTTGTCGTGTCTAGACAGCCGTCAAAGAGTTTGTCTTGTTGCGACCCCTGACTGCAGGAAGGTCAAAGCAAGTTATGACTGACTATGCCAATATGTCGCTGTCCGCCGTGCGCCGCGACTATCTGGTTAACACCACGACGGCGATGCCGATTGCCGGGCTGATCTCGTGGTTTGGGCTTTCCATCGCCCTGTTCGCCTTTCCGGATCGGCTTCCTTATTGGTCGCCATTTGTCGCGGCTGCACTACCCGTGCCGCTTGCGCTCTTGATAGACACGGTCCGGGGCACTGTCGGCACCTGGCGAGCGGGTAACACAAACCCGATCACCCAGCTGTTCATGCGATCCATCTGGGTGGTCACTCTCCTGACACCGCTACTCATCATTGCGGTGCAGCAAAGTGGCAATGCTGATCTTCTCGTGCTTGGCATGGGGATTCTTGCCGGTGTCGTGTGGGTGCCGCACGGCTGGGGAGCCGACGATCCCGCCGGTCTGGTCCATTTCGTGATGAGAGCCATAGCCTGCTACGCTGCGTTCCTGCTTGCCCCTGACACTGTGCGAGGCCCGGCAATCGCAGCGGTAGTGGCCATGACATATGTTTACGCCATCATCGCGATGAAGAAGCCGGGCTTAGCTGGTAAGCGTTGATTGCCCGTTACCGGGCGACGCATCCGCAAGAACCGGTGTTGTGGAAGCGTCGGGGACGCTGTGACGGTGGGGAACCGCGCGTAAATCGCGCGTTGAATTGTGTATCTGTGGTCTTCGGCGATCACCGGATGTCGATCCCCGTCAGCGCTTCGTCGAGCAGTCGGCGGGCGTGGCCTCGGTTTTGCTTGTAGTCCTTGACGGTCAACCTTAGATTTCTTCCCGTTCCGGGGTTTTGAAAGACAAGGATTTCCCAGCATGGCCGTCATGACCGACCAGGATACCGCGAGTGAGCTCAAGCTGACTCCGCCCGATCCCGTGCCGGCCGTCCAGCCCGAGCGCGCCGCAGGGCTCGTGCCGGTGGACGAGGATCAGAAGTCCAGGCTGCAGGTCCGGGTCGACGAATTCGTCGACGATCTGGTGACGCAGGATTCCAATTCGCCTGAGTTCGGCCGCCGCGTCGATCAGATTACCAACATGGGCCGGCGCGAGATTTCCGAGGCCGCGGGCCATTCCAACCGCTTCCTCGACCGCCCGATCCGCGCGATGGACAAGGATACCGGCGTCGGTGCCGACCTCGCCGAGCTGCGCCGCACCGTCGAGGACCTCGATCCCTCGACCAAGGGCGATCTGCTTTCGAAGCGCAAGATCTTCGGGATCATCCCGTTCGGATCGAAGCTGCGCAACTACTTCGAAGGCTACCAGAGCGCGCAGGGCCACATCAGCGCGATCCTCACCCGCCTTCAGGGCGGCAAGGACGAGTTGCTGATGGACAATGCCGCGATCGACGTCGAACGGCAGAATCTGTGGGCAGCCATGGGCAAGCTCGAGCAGATGGTGTTCATGTCCAAGGCGCTCGACGAGGCGCTGGAGAAGAAGGCCGAGGACCTCGATCACACCGATCCGGCGAAGGCCAAGGCCGTGCGCGAGACCGCGCTGTTCTATGTCCGTCAGCGCACGCAGGACCTGCTGACGCAGATGGCGGTCTCGGTGCAGGGCTACCTCGCGCTCGATCTGGTCAAGAAGAACAATGTCGAACTGATCAAGGGCGTGGACCGCGCCTCCACCACCACCGTCGGCGCGCTGCGCACGGCGGTCACGGTGGCGCAGGCGATGGCCAACCAGCGGCTGGTGCTCGACCAGATCACCGCGCTCAACACCACGACCGCGAACATCATCGACAACACCGGCCAGATGCTGAAGGACAACACCGCGCGCATCCACGAGCAGGCCGCCAGCGCGACGATCCCGCTGGAGACGCTCAGCCGTGCGTTCCAGAACATCTATGACACGATGGATTCGATCGATACCTTCAAGCTCAAGGCGCTCGATTCGATGAAGCAGACAGTGACGTCGCTCGAAGGCGAGATCGGCAAGTCCAAGGCCTACATCGCCCGCGCGCAGGGCCAGTCGGAAGGCGTCGCTGCCGGTGACGACACTGCGGCCCGGAACCTGCTGGAGTCGCTGGACCAGTAACCGATGGCAACGATCCGCACGATCCTTAAATCCTCCCTGTTCCGCTCGCGGAATGGGGAGGTGGCAGCGACGCAGTCGCTGACGGAGGGGCTCTTACCCCTCCACCACCCGCAGTGCGGGTGGTCCCCCTCCCCATCGCTGCGCGACAGGGAGGATTTCCCGGTGGAGGCTGCATAGCCATGGCAAACCCGCCCGCCCGCATATCCCAGGAAATCGTCCGTGCCGCCCGCCGACAGCGTGCCGCGCGGCTGTACGAGGCGCGCAAGGAGCGGTGGCGCTTCCGCATGCGCCGCCTTCGCCGCGCTTTCCTGGCGCTGACCGGCATCTGGATCGCGACGCTGGTGACGGCACTGGCGCTGGGTGGCCTCCCCTTTATGGCGACCGTGTTGTCGATCCTGCTGGGCATTGCGGTATTCGTGCTGCTCGCGATCTATCCGGCGGCTCCGCGCACGCAGGCAGGCGATCTCGAAAGCGCCACCTTGCCCGAACTGGCCGGCTCGGTCGAACTGTGGCTGGAAGGCAAGCGCCGCGCGCTGCCCAATGCCGCGATCGATGCCATCGACATGATCGGCGTTCGCCTCGAACAGATCGCGCCGCAGTTGGCGACGCTGGAAGAGTCCGGCCCCGCAGCGCGCGAAGTGCGCAAGCTACTGTCCGAGCATCTGCCCGGACTGGTGGACAGCTACACGCGCATTCCGCCCGCGCTGCGCAGCAAGCCGGGTACGGGTGGCACCACGCCGTCCGAGCAACTGGTCGATGGCCTTTGCGTCATTTCCGAAGAGATCGAGGCGATGAGCGTCGACTTGTCGCGCAACGATATCGACGGTCTCGCGACGCGTAACCGCTTCCTCGAAACGAAGTACGTCGACGCGCGGGAGCGCGGCTGATGTTCGACCTGGCATTGCAGCCGGAAGGGCTGCCGTTCTCGGTCGCGCTGGCGGTCGTCGCGCTGCTGGCGCTGCTGCAGGTGATCGGCCTCGGCGACATGCTGGGCGCGGATACCGACGTCGACGTGGATGTGGACGTCGATGGCGACATGGCCGTCGATGCCGGACTGCTCTCGCTGCTGGGCATCGGCCGCGTCCCGTTCATGATGTGGCTGATGATCCTGCTCTCGCTTTTCGGCGTGATCGGTCTGGCCGGGCAACACTTTCTCGAAGCGCTCACCGGGGCGCCGTGGTCGCCATGGCTGGTGAGCGCGGGCTCCGCATTCGTGTCGCTTCCCGCCACCGGTGCGATCTCGCGCCCGCTCGGCCGCATGCTGCCCAAGGACGAGACCACCGCCATCAACGTCTCGGCGCTCGTCGGGCGGGAGGCGGAAGTGGTCATCGGCACGGCCTCGGCGGGCAATCCGGCGCGCGCGAAAGTGACCGATCACTTCGGCCAGACGCACTATGTGATGCTCGAACCCGACAATGCCGACCAGCGCTTCGTGCAGAGCGAGAAAGTGCTGATCGTGCGACGCGAGGGCGAGCTGTTCAAGGCCATCGCGCGGGGCGATCACTACCTGCCACGGCTGGATTGATAGCGCCGCAAAGACGTTCCATTTTCTTCGGAATGAGCGTAAACTGGCAGGATGAAGCAGATCCTGCCTAGCATAAGGCCGCGTGGGCTCGTCGTGTCCGGTGCTACATCGACCGGTGCCGGCGCTCTTGGCGCTCTCGCCGTGGGAGCCTTCGCGATGGGCGCGCTTGCCGTCGGTGCGGTTGCCATCGGGGCTCTGGCCATCGGACGGCTCTCGATCAAACGCATGCGCGTGCGCCGTCTCGAAATCGACGAGATTGTGATCGCCGGCAAAGTCACCGCACCGAACGAACCTGCCGGGGCTGTCCAGGGAGAAGCCAGCGCCGAGTAGGCGTCTCAATCGCGGCGGCGCGGCTGACCTATGAATTGGCGCCAGACATGGCCGTGGCGGGGAAGGCAAATGAAGCGAAATTGGTGCAAGGGGTGTATCTGGTTTGCAGCATTCTTGCTGGTCTTCATCCTCGCAGTTGTCGGCTATTACTGGTGGGAATTTTCGATGCGCTCTTGCGCCTTGCCGACCGGGGCTTGCTGACGACAATGCCGTGTCGCATGATCGGCGTGGAAAGCGTTTTACACCGCTGGCATGAGATCTGACGGCTGTAGTGCCGATTAAATCTCTGCAATCTCTACCTGCAATCGACTCGCAAAAACCCGGTTTTCCTAGGCGGCGATCCGGCCTTCCGCTATACAACTTCAAGACAAGATGAAATCGAGAGCGGGGCGCGATGCCGTCCGCAGCATCTTGGTTCGGAGAAGCGGAAGATGAGCGCCAGTATCGGACGAAGTTCGTGCAGGCTGCGATCCTGATTTACAGTGCGTCGACATCAATAGTCATGGCGTGACGTAAGTCTGTCAGTAAAATCTGCCTGTTCAAGTCGGCGATGCCGGGTTTTTGTTGAAACCTGTCCGCCGCCGCGCGTCTGCCTGACGCGCCGGGAAATGTCGTTCGATGTCATTTGAGCTCAACTGCGTGCGCGCATTTGAGTTGGGATGAAGTCGAGAGCGGGGCATGGTGCCGTCCGCAGCATTCCCTTGAAGGAGAAGAAAAAATGGATGGTCTTACGGGAGGCCTGATGGGCATCGGCGTGATTGCCGGTGGCATCGTGATCCTGCTCATCGTGTTCGGCGTGATGCTGGCGCGGCTCTACCGCCGTGCGAGCAAGGAAATCGCGTTCGTGCGAACGGGCTCGGCGGCGAAAAGGTCGTGATGAACGGCGGCGCGCTGGTGCTGCCGATCTTCCACGAGACGATGCCGGTCAACATGAACACCGTGCGTCTCGCCGTGGAGCGCAAGAACGGGGATGCCCTGATCACGCTCGACCGCTTGCGGATCGACGTGAAGGCGGAATTCTACGTTCGCGTGCGTCCCGATGCCGGGGCCATTGCCATGGCCGCGCAGACGCTGGGCGCGCGAACGATGCATCCCGAGGCCTTGAAGGATCTCGTTGAAGGTAAGTTCGTCGACGCGCTGCGCTCCGTCGCGGCGGGCATGTCGATGAACCAGCTTCACGAACAGCGCGCGGATTTCGTCCAGAAAGTGCAGCAGGTGTCCGCAGCGGACCTTGCGATGAACGGTCTTGAGCTGGAATCGGTCTCGCTGACCGGTCTCGACCAGACCTCCATCGAGCACTTCAATGCGAATAACGCGTTCGACGCCGAAGGTCTCACCAAGCTGACCGAGCAGATCGAGCTGCGCAAGAAGACGCGCAACGACATCGAGCAGGACACGCGCGTGCAGATGGAGACGAAGAACCTCGAAGCCGATCGTCAGTCGCTGCAGATCCAGCGCGACAACGAGTTCGCGCGCCTCGAGCAGGAGCGTGAAGTCGAAATGCGCCGGGCCGAGCAGGCGGCGGAAGTCGCCCGCGAACAGGTTGGTCGCGGCCGCGAGGCGGACGAAGCCCGCATCGAGGCGAAGCAGCAGGTCGACGCGCGCCAGATCGAGGCGGATCGCACGATCGAGGAAGCCCGCATTGCGCAGGCTCAGGCGGTCGAGCTGGCCCGTCAGGAACAGCAGATCGCGATCCAGAACAAGAGCCGCGAGGAAAGCCAGGCCAAGTCGCAGGCCGACGAAGCCCGCGCCAAGGCGGTTGCCGCCGAGGAGCAGGTTACGACCAGCCGCGAAACCGAAGTGGCCGAGCGTCTCAAGAGGATCGAACTGATCGAGGCGGCCAAGGAGGCCGAGCGTCAGGCGATCTCGGTCAAGGTGGAAGCCGAGGCCGAAAAGGAAGCCGCGTCCAACCGTGCCGAAGCCGCAAGGCTCGAAGCAGAAGGCGAGGCCGAGGCCGAGAAGCTGCGTGCCGAAGCTGCACGCGTCCGCTTCGAGGTCGAGGCGGCCGGTCAGCGGGCGATCAACGAAGCCGCGAACATCCTGTCTTCGGATCAGGTCTCGCTGCAGATGAAGATGGCGCTGCTCAAGGTTCTGCCGGAAGTCGTGCGCGAGAGCGTGCGTCCGATGGAAGCGATCGACTCGATCAAGATCGTGCAGGTCGATGGCCTCACCCAGAAGGGAGGCGGTGCATCGGGTGCCGGAGCGCCGGTCGGCGGTTCGGGCAACCTCGCCAACGACGCGGTCAGCGCGGCCCTTGCCTATCGCGCTCAGGCGCCGATGATCGACGGGCTGATGAAGGAGCTCGGCCTCGATGGCAGCACGCTCGCCAACATGGTGCGGGGTGCCGTCGAGCCGGTGGTTCCCGAAGCACCCGAAGTGGCCGACAACGACGAGCCGGGGGATGATGTCTATCGCCCCAAGACGGTGAACTGAGGCAAAGCGAAGCCCGGGGGGATCGGCTCTCCCGGGCTTTGAATCTGCCTGGTGGAAATCCACAAGGGCAAATTTGGAAAGTCGGTTTCGGAGCAACAGGTATGTGGGCGATAATTCTCCTGGGAGCTTCCCTGGTCCCGTTTCTTCTGGTCGCGGCGCTGATACGGGGTGGCTTGCGAGCGCACCGCGAACGCAAGGCGCACAAGCGGGTGGCCAAGGAGTTCGAGTGATGGTCGGGCAGGGCCGTTGCGTCTGATCGCCGTGGCGGCAGGCGCAGGCCGCGTGCTTGTGTTAGACCTCGACAAAAGAAAGCAACGTTGGAGAGGCCGATGCCGGACAAGACCTATTACAAGATCCTGCTGTTCATGAAGCGGCGGCCGGACATCACGGTCGAGCAGTTCCGCGACTACTACGAGAGCAAGCATGCGCCGCTTGCGGAGAAGTATTCCAGTGGCGTTTCGCGCTATATCCGGCGTTACATCGATCCTCAGCCGCACCCCGAGACCGGCGAATTCACCGATGCGCCGGACGTGATCACGGAGCTGTGGTTCGACAACGAAGAGACCTATCGCGGGACGCTGGCCTATATCACCACCAGCCTGATGCCCGACGAGATCATCGAGGACGAAAAGAACCTCTTCGACCGCACGGCGTTCCGCATCGCTACGGTAGTCGAGAAGGAATCGGATTTCTCGAAGGTCTGAACGGAAAGAACCATACCCGGGGATGGCGGATGAAGGCGTGCGTTACCAGCGCACCCCTTTGTCCCTGGGCTTCCACGTGATCGGCCGTTCGTAGGACGGGTCTTCCTTGCTCCACAGTGGTTTCAGGAAGCCCTTGATCGCATCGGAGTGCACCCAGTCGGGATCGGCGTCGGCGGTCATCTCGATCGTGCAGCGGCGCGTCTTGATGCGCCATTCGGAAACGCCCTTGGCGTTCGGCCGCTTTTCCAGCTGGTCGATGTAGCGCCCAAAGGCGATCGAGGTCTTCTCGCCGTCCAGCCAGCGCAGACCGCCGATCACGTAGCTCTCGCAATAGGCCACGTCGCCGTCGAGTTCGCACAAGTGGTTGGTGATGTTGTGGCTGGTCATGTGGAACGCCGCCTTGTGCCCGGCGTTGGCGCGCGCCGGGTAGTCCGGAGCGAAGCTGACGACGGCGCCGTGCTCGTCGACGCCGTCCTCCCACCAGCATGAGGCAATCTGTTCCACGTCCTGCCGGTCGCGGGCGCGGCACTCGCGCACGATGCAGTCGAGGATGTCCTGCCGGTCCTTCAGGTAGCCGACCGTCTTTGCGAGATCGCTCAGGTCGGCTTCCATGCTCACTTGCCCGCAGCCCGCATGCCCAGATGGCCGACGATACCGCCATCGACGCGGATGTCGCAGCCGCTGATGTAGGAGGCATTCGGGGAGCAGAGGAACTCCGCGACCGCGGCGATCTCGTCGCCGTGGCCCATCCGCTTTTGCGGAACCATACCGATCATCGCGCGCATCTGCTCGCTCGATTCCGCCTCGGCCTTGCCCATCGAGGTGTCGATGAAGCCCGGTGCGATCGAGGCGATACGCACGCCGCGTTCGCCGAAGGCGGTTGCTTCGCGCTCGACGAGGCCGATGACAGCGCGCTTGGATACCGCATAGGCCATGCCGGGATCGGCCATGAACTGCGCAATACCGCTCTTGTCGCCGGTGAGCACGAACTCACGGATGGCACCGAGCATGGTCGGGTCGCCCAGCATGTAGGCGGAAACCGAAGATATCAGCACGGCGCAGGCACCTTCGGAGAAGTGCGGGAGCAGCCCGGCAATGAGGTTCAGGGTCGCATCGTAGTTGACCGAGAAGATGCGCTCGCCGTCCGCCATCGTCGGGGAGAGCCCGGCGGTATGCACCAGCCCGGCAATGGGGGCGCCATCGAGCTTGGCGACGATCTGGTCGGCGAAGTCGGGCGCGGCAATGTCGCCGGCCAGCGTACCGATTTCGGTGCCGGTGCCGCGCAGCACGGCGGCAAGTGCTTCGACCGGTTCCGCGTGAAGATCGCACAGGAGCAGCGGGCGGCCCTTGGCGGCAAAGCGGATGGCAGCAGGATTGCCCATACCGCCGGCTGCGCCGGTGATGACGATCGTGCCGGGGACTGCGCTCGCACTCATGACCTCATTTCCTTTTTTCTCGGCTATCTGAAGAGCTGCCTAGGTAGCTCCCGGTTTGCATGCAGGCCAGCGCCAGTGCGGCGAGATCGCCACGGCGGGACCCTGTTTCAGGACAATATGAATTGGGTTGGCGGCACCTTGACGCCTGCCACCGGCGAGCGTCCACGCCATAGCGACGAGGTGCCCGAAAGCGGCCGTCCGTTCTTGAGGCAGTCGCCCGCATCTTCGGGGACCAGAACGATGTACATGTCGCGCCCGTCGCTGCCGCCGAAGCGGACTTGCGTGGTGGCACCGGGCGGCGTCGGGATCGGTTCCAGTTCCTCTCCCTGTGGTGTCACGCGGCGGATGATGCCGGGAGAGTAGACGCCCGGAATCCAGATGTTGTCTTCGCAATCGAGCGCGAGGCCGTCGCAGTCGTCGCGGTCGAGGAGGACACGCTTGTTTTCGAGCATGAGATCGGGCGTGACGTCCCAGATCAGGCCCTTGCCGAAGGTTTCCGAGCAGTAGAACTCGCGGCGCGCCGGGTTGTAGCCGATGCCGTTGGTGAAGCGCAGGTTTTCGGCAAGCGGGATGATTTCGCGATCGCGCGTCAGCCGGTAGAGGGCGACGGGGCGCGTTTCGCGCGCGGCGATGATGTATTCCATGTCGATCGAGCCGAAGAACATCCCGCCTTCGCCGTCGGGCCACATCTCGTTCACGCCATTGACGGGCTTGCCGTCGATTTCCTCGATCAGCCAGCCGGAGGCGCCGGTATCGGGATTGTTCCAGCGCACGCCGCCCTCGCCGCTGGAAAGGACCGCGCCGTCCGCGTTCATCATGATGCCGCCGGTCCACATGCGCTCGGGGTCGAGAACAGCGACCGGGCTGCCGTCGGGCTTCACGCCATGGATGCCGCCGCCCACAACGTCGCTGTACCAGATCACGTCGCGTGCGTGATCGACCGAGAGACCTTCGAGGTAGATCCCGGATGCCAGTTCGGTGAACTGCATGGCTGACAGGTCGGTCATCGTCTCTCCCCTGGCCCGATTTTCGGTGCCGCCATGATCGTGTTGGCTGCGAGGGCTGCGGTCAAGGGAGAGGTGGCATGACCAGCGCAGCAGCGATACCTGCATGTTCCAACAAAATATGATCTATAGTCGCTCATAGGGGTTGCATCGAGCGCCATCTCGGCGTTGTATCGCGCCCCTAGCGCAGCCGGCCACCGATGCCGGTTCAACGTCAAGGATTGGGGAGAGACCAGAATGCAGATGACCGGCGAGCAGCGGATTGCCGCGCCGCGCCAGAAGGTGTGGGAGGCCCTGAACGACCCCGCCGTTCTCGCGCAATGCATTCCCGGTTGTCAGAGCCTGGAAAGAGAAGGCGACGACCGCTTCGTGGCGGTTGCCGAAGTGAAGATCGGTCCGATCGGCGCCCGCTTCAAAGGCAATGTCCAGCTTTCGGATATCGATGCACCCAACGGCTACACGATCACCGGATCCGGCAATGGCGGCATAGCCGGCTCGGCCAAGGGCGGCGCGAAAGTGCGTCTGTCCGATGCGCCGGGCGGCGGCACGCTGGTGTCCTACGATGTCGAGGCGGAAGTCGGCGGGCGCATGGCCCAACTCGGCGGGCCGATCATCGATGCGACCGCCAAGAACCTTGCCGGCAAGTTCTTCACCAAGTTCGGCGAAGTCGTCAGCGGGCAGGGCGCTCCAACCGCTGCAGAGGCTGCGCCGCAGGTCACCGGTGCGGCGGAAGCGCCGGTTACAGCGTCGCCCGCGGCGGCTCCCGTGCCCGCACCGGCCGGACTGCCGCCCGCGCCGCTGTGGGGCTGGGTCGCCGCTCTCGTCGTGGCCTTGCTGGCAGGCTATGCGCTGGGGGCGTGGCACCTGCCTTCGCAGACGCTGCTGGTGGTGGTTCTGATGGTGGTGACCGCGGCTGCCGCTTACGAGGCCGGGCGCCGGGGAGGCCGGCGATGAAACCCGCACCGTTCGACTACGCAAGGCCGACGAGCGTTGCGGAGGCCTGTCAGGTTCTCGCGGAGGCGGGGGGCGGTGCAACCGTGATCGCGGGCGGGCAGACGCTGATGCCGCTGCTCAACCTGCGCATGAGCCAGCCCTTCATCCTCGTCGACATTAACGGCATCGCCGATCTCAAGGGCGTCAGCCGCGTCGATGGCGGAACCCGTGTCGGGCCTGCCACGCGTCAGGCCGAAGCGCTCCGCGATCCGACGCTGGCGCAGCACCTGCCCGCGCTGGTCACGGCACTCGGGCACGTCGGCCACTACCAGACCCGCAATCGCGGCACTGTGGGCGGTTCTGTCTCGCTGGGTGAGCCTGCGGCGGAAATGCCCGCCGCTGCCGTGGCGCTGGGCGCGTCGATCGAGATCACCTCGGCGCAGGGCACGCGGATGGTCAAGGCCGAGGACTTCTACATCGGCCCCTACATGACCGTGCTGGAGCCCGAGGATCTGGTGACCGGCATCGTCTATCCGGACTGGCCGGAGGGGCATGTCGTGCTGTTCCGCGAAGTGGCGCAGCGGACCGGCGACTTCGCGCTCGTCGGCATGGTCGGTGCTCTGGTGCTGGAAGACGGCAAGGTCTCCCGCGCCGGTATCGCCTGGTTCGGCATGGGGCCGACACCGATCAAGGCGCGTCAGGCGGAAGCGGCGCTGACCGGCAAGGCGCTGACGGAGATCGATCCCGATGCCGTCGCCGCGCTTGCCGTCGCCGATACCGCCCCCTTCGACGACCATCACGCCAGCGCCGAATATCGCCGCACGGTCGGCAAACGCATATTCGCCCGCACCCTGCGCGAGGCACTGGATCTCAGGAGCGCCGCATGAGCGAGCACAAGATCGATCTGACCGTCAACGGTCACCGTCACAGCGCCACGGTGGAAGCGCGCACAAGCCTTGGTGAATTCCTGCGCGAAGGGCTGGGCTACACCGGCACGCACCTCGCCTGCGAACACGGCGTCTGCGGAGCTTGCACGGTGCGGGTGGATGGCGTGGCCATGCGCTCGTGCCTGATGCTCGCGGTGCAGGCGAATGGGTGCGAGATCACTACGGTGGAAGGTCTCGCCAAACCGGACGGCTCGCTTCACCGCGTCCAGCAGGCGCTCAAGGACAACTTCGGGCTGCAGTGCGGCTTCTGCACGCCGGGCGTCGCGATCACGCTGGCGACCGTTCTGGAAGACAATCCTTCGGCGACGACCGAGGACATGGAAACGGCCATGTCCGGCCACATCTGCCGTTGCACCGGCTATCAGGGCATCCGCCGCGCCATCCGTCAGCTTGCGGGCGATCCGCCCGCGGGCGGCCAGCTTGCTGGAGAAGCGGCATGAACTATCACGCAAGCAGTGTGGGCGCGACGCGCTATGTCGGCGAACGCACGCCCCGCAAGGAAGACGGCCGCCTGCTGACCGGACGCGGCCAGTTCACCGACGACATCCAGCTTCCCGGCATGCTGCACATCGCCTTCGTGCGCAGCCCGGTCGCGCGCGGCAGGATCGTCTCCATCGACATGGACGTGGCGCGTGAGATGCCAGGCGTTCAGGCGATCTACACGCAGGCCGATCTCGCCGCGATGCCGGTGCAGATGCTGAGCTTCTTCTTCACGCCGATCGAGAGCCCGGTGACGCTGCTGGCCGACGGGCGCGTCGCCTGTGTCGGCGATCCGGTTTGTATGGTGATTGCCGAAAGCCGGGCGCAGGCGGAAGATGCGGCCGCGCTAATCGAGCTCGAGATCGACGAGGAAACGCCGCTCGTCACCATTGCCGATGCGAAGGCCGGCGCGCTGGTTCATCCCGACAAGGACGACAATATCGCCGCCGAAATGGGCGACGAGGACATGCTGGAAGAAGCGATCCAGCCGCTGCTCGACAAGGCGCCGCATGTCGTGACGCACACGATCCGCCACCAGCGCATTGCCCAGTCACCGATGGAATGCCGCGCCTGCGTCGCCTCGCCCGAGGGTTCGGGCGAAATGACGGTGTGGATGGGCTGCCAGAGCCCGCACCTTGCCGCGCGCTATGTGGCGCATGCGCTCGGCATGCCGCAGGAATCGATCCGCGTCATCGCCAAGGATGTGGGCGGCGGTTTCGGCCTCAAGAACATCCCCTGGCGCGAGGAAGTGGCAGTCGTCGTCGCCGCGCGCCTGTTCGGCCGCCCGCTCAAGTGGATCGAGGACCGCTTCGAGGCGCTCACCGCGTCCAGTCACGCGCGCGAGCAGGAAGTGACGCTGACCATCGGCCTCGACGACGAGGGCAAGCTGCTCGCGGGCTGGTCGGACTACGCCTGCAACAACGGCGCCTGGCCGATGGGCGAGGATGCCAACATCGCCGTGCACATGTTCATGTGGCCGGCCTACAAGCTGCCCGCCTACGGCTTCGTCACGCGCGGCTGGTACACCAACACGATGGGGCTGGGCGGCTATCGCGGCCCCTGGGCGATGGAGTCGCTGATCCGCGAGACCACGCTCGACAAGGCCGCGCGCAAGATGGGCATCGATCCGGTCGAACTGCGCCGCAAGAACCTGATCTACCTGCCCGATCAGCCGGTCACGTCGAACATGGGCATCGAGGTGACCGACATCACGCCGGGCGAATGCCTCGAAAAACTGGTCGCCAACGTCGATGTCGCGGCATTCCGCCGCGAGCAGGCGGAGGCGCGCAAGGAAGGCCGCTATCTCGGCATGGGCATCGCGACCTATATCGAACCCACCGGCTCGGCGGGCGCGATGCAGCCGATGACGGGCGAGACGGTGCAATTGCGTATCGAGCCGACCGGCAAGATCGTAGCCATGCTCTCCACGCACTCGCAAGGGCACGGGACCGCGACCACGATGGCGCAGGTCATCGCCGACCGGCTCGGCGTCGCTTACGAGGACATTTCCATCTTTGAAGGCGACAGTGCCATCGGTGCCTTCGGACCTGGCGCGGCGGGCAGCCGTCAGGGCGTGATCGCCGGCGGTGCCACCTGGAAGGCGACCGAGATGCTGGCCGAGAAGGTCAAGGCGGTCGCCGCGCACCTTTCGAACGCCACGGTGGATGCCGTCACCATCGACGGCGGCATGGTCCACGTCGAAGGCGCGCCCGAAATGTCGCGCTCGCTCAAGGAACTGGCCGAGATCGCCTATGGCGAACCCGCGCGTCTGCCCGAGGGCATGGCCAGCGGGCTGGAGGCGCAGTTCCGCTATCAGCCGCCGCCGATGACGATGACCAGCGCCGCGCACTGCTGCGTGGTCGAGGTCGATGCCGAGACCGGCTTCGTGAAGATCCTGCGCTGGATCAGCGCCGAGGACTGCGGCACCGTGATCAACCCCGGCGTCGTCGAGGGCCAGATCGCGGGCGGTCTCGCGCAGGCCATCGGGCAGGTGCTGCTGGAAGACATGCCTTACGACGCACGCGGCAATCCGCTGGCGGCGACGTTCAAGGACTACCTGATGCCGACGATCTCGGACGTGCCGGACTTCGAGTACCTGCACGCCAACACCCCGTCGCAGACCATCGGCGGCATGCGAGGCGTGGGCGAAGGCGGGGCCATCATCGGCCCGCCGACGCTGGTCAATGCCATTGCCGATGCCCTCGCGCCCTTCGGCGAGTTGGGCGGTGAGAGTGGCGAAGTGACCTTGCCGCTGACCCCGTCACGCATTCTCGATGTGATCGAGCAGCGCGACGTCTCCGGTCATCACGCCCCCGCCGAAAAGACGGTGGCTGCACCGGTCGTGGAAGAAGCGCCCGCCGAACCTGTCGCGGCATCGCCCGAGCCCGAACCGGCCCCCGCTGCTGCCAGCATCGATGGCGACTGGGACATGACGCTCAAGGCCCCGATGGGTGGCCAGACGTTCCTCGCCCACTTCGACACCGACGGCACGTCGCTGTCCGGCTACCTTTCCGCACCCGAAGGCCGCCAGGAATTTTCGGGCGGCACCTTCGAGGATGGCCGGATGAAGTTCGAGGTGAAAGTCGACAAGCCAATGAAGGTTACGCTCAAGTACGACCTTCAGGCCACGGCGGATTCGATCACCGGCAAGTGCAAGATGGGCATGTTCGGCACGGCAAAAGTGAACGCGGTTCGGGCTTAGGGCTGAATCTCCTGCCTTAGCCAATCGGACAAGACGTCATCCCAGCGCAGGCTGGGATCGCTTTGAGGTCAGCACTATGCTCACAACGATCCCAGCCTGCGCTGGGATGACGATGTTGTGAACGAGGCTCACTTCACCTTGTAAGGTGAATACTGCGGCGGTTCCGTTCCGGTGCCCAGCCGCGCAGACGGCGGGTACTTTCCGCCGATATCGGTGATTGCGTAGTGCTCGCCCAGTTCGGCGCCGATCACGGTCTTGCCGTTGTAGGTCATCAGTTCCGGGTCGTTCCACAGGGCCCAGGCGAGGTGGCCGGTGTAGCCTGCCGATTCCAGAAACCCGTCGAGGTGCGCGAAGCGTTCGGGTTCGGCTTCCATCATCTGCATCAGCCGCTCGGTAGTGAGCGCGCCCATCCAGACGGAAACCGCGGCGACGTTCGCGCTCGCATCGGTGAAGTCGATGCCCATATCGAAGGCCATCTTGTCGACCCCGGCCTTGTGCGCGCCATAGGCGGGGCCGAAGCAGTAGTGCATCGAACCGGGGGAGGAGGTGAACAGGATCAGTCCCTTGTCCTGCTTCACCATGTGCGGCGCGGCATACCAGGAGGTGACGAAGCCGCTGCGCACGCCCACGTCGATCATGTTGCCGATCGCCAGCGGTTTTTCCCAGAACTGGCCGGGATCGTTGAGCCGGTCGTGCACGGCGCAGGCGTTGTTGATCAGGATGTCGATGCGGCCCTGCTCGGCCATGACCTGATCGACGAGCGCGGCGATCTGCGTATCGTCGCTGCTGTCGCAGGCGACGGCAATGCCCTTGCCGCCCGCCTCGGTCACTTCACGCGCAGTGGCGTGGATCGTGCCGGGCATCGAGGCGTCGCCTTCCTTCTGCGAGCGCCCGGTGACGTAGACGGTGCAGCCGTGCGAACCCAGCGCGACGGCAATGCCCCGGCCGGCGCCGCGGCTGGCCCCGGTTACGATGGCGACGGGTGCTGCGTCAGGCATTGGCTTCTCTCCCGGTGATTGTTTGCGGGCATGCTATCGCTACTGAGCAGGTGTACAAGATGCAGCCGTGCGGCAGCGTGACGGCGATCCCGGATTGGCCCTCATTTCCCGTCATCCCCGCGTAGGCGGGGGTGACGATTGGGAGGGGCTAATCTTCGCCTCGTTATCGGCTGGTGTCCTTCACCGTCTCCATTGCCACGAAGGTGGAGGTGCTGGAGACATGCGGCAGGCTGGAAATCTTCTCGCCCAGTACCACGCGGTAGCGGCGGATGTCCGCCGTGCGCACCTTGAGCAGGTAATCGAAGCTGCTGGCGAGCATGTGGCACTCCTCGATTTCGGGAATGCGCTGCACGGCCCGGTTGAACTCGCTGAGCGCCTGTTCGCGCGTGTCGGACAGCTTGACCTCGGTAAAGGCGACATGGTCGAGCCCGAGGCGGGCCGGGTCGACAATCGCGCGAAAGCCCTCGATCACGCCGCTGTCGATCAGTTTGCGCATGCGCACCTGACAGGGCGTTTTCGACATGCCCACTTCCTTGGCGAGATCGGTCACGGTGATTCTGCCGTCGCGTCGCAGAACGGCGAGGATCTTGCGGTCGAGGCTGTCCAGATCGGCTTCCATAATCTCCAAAACCATTCAAATCGTCTCTTGTTAAGCTGAATATAGATCCAGAGCGTCTCAGAAGTCGCGTTGAAAAGGCACATTGCCGATCGCAATGGTTGTATTGTGTGCGGCATGAACGCAACGCCCCCTTTTGCCGCCTTCGCACCGACTGTCCGTGACCTTTCGCCGCTGCGGCGCGCCATCGCCGAGGCC
Organism: uncultured Novosphingobium sp.; assembly: GCA_965140495.1. Taxonomy (GTDB): domain Bacteria; phylum Pseudomonadota; class Alphaproteobacteria; order Sphingomonadales; family Sphingomonadaceae; genus Novosphingobium. The sequence goes on from OZ223239.1 coordinate 1,343,730, forward strand.
CGGCGTTGCGACGAGGCCGCGTGCCTGGCGCCGCTTCTCGAATCGGCGCGCGTGCCTGCCGAAACGCGCAGCGCCATCCGCCTCACCGCCGAGAAGCTCGTCACGTCCCTGCGGGCCGAGCGCAAGGGTGGCGGGGTCGAGGGGCTAGTTCAGGAATATGCGCTCTCCAGCGACGAAGGCGTGGCGCTGATGTGTCTGGCCGAAGCGCTGCTGCGCATTCCCGATGCGGACACGCGCGACGCCCTGATCCGCGACAAGATCGCCCATGGCGACTGGAGCGGCCATCTGAGCGGTGACAAGTCGCTCTTCGTCAACGCTGCCACCTGGGGGCTGGTCGTGACCGGCAAGCTGGTGGGCAGCGTCGACGACAAGGGCCTGTCCAAGGCACTGACCCGGCTCATCGCGCGGGCGGGCGAATCGGTCATCCGCCGCGGCGTCGATATGGCGATGCGGATGCTGGGTGAGCAGTTCGTCGTCGGCGAGACCATAGGTGAAGCGCTCAAACGCGCGCGCGACTGGGAGGCCAAGGACTTCCGCTACAGCTACGACATGCTGGGCGAAGCGGCGATGACGGCCGCCGATGCCGAGCGCTATTACGACGACTACCTCCGCGCCATCGAGGCGATCGGCGATGCCGGGGCGGGCAAGGGCGTCTATCTGGGGCCGGGAATCTCGATCAAGCTGTCCGCGCTCCACCCGCGCTATGCGCGCGCGCAGGCGGACCGGGTAATGGGCGAACTGCTGCCGCGCGTGAAGACACTGGCGGCGATGGCCCGCGAGCATGGCATCGGTTTCAACATCGATGCCGAGGAGGCCGACCGCCTCGAACTCTCGCTGGACCTGCTGGAAAGCCTCGCGCTCGATCCGGACCTGAAAGACTGGAACGGATTGGGCTTCGTGGTGCAGGCCTATGGCAAGCGCTGCCCGATGGTGATCGACTGGATCATCGATCTGGCGCGCCGTTCCGGTCGGCGCATCATGGTCCGGCTGGTGAAGGGCGCCTATTGGGATGCCGAGATCAAGCGCGCGCAGGTCGAAGGGCTGAGCGACTTTCCGGTCTACACCCGCAAGGTCCACACCGACGTCGCCTATATCGCCTGCGCCAGGAAGCTGCTTGCCGCGCCGGACGAGGTCTTCCCGCAGTTCGCGACTCACAATGCCCAGACGGTAGCGACGATCTATCACCTCGCCGGGCCGAACTTCTCGGTGGGCCAGTACGAGTTCCAATGCCTGCACGGTATGGGCGAGGCGCTCTATTCGCAGGTCGTCGGCGCGAACAAGCTGGGGCGTCCCTGCCGCATCTATGCCCCCGTGGGCACGCATGAGACGCTGCTGGCCTATCTGGTCCGCCGGCTGCTGGAAAACGGCGCCAATTCCTCCTTCGTGAACCGCATCGGCGATCCGGCGGTGCCGGTTTCGGAGCTTGTGGCCGATCCGGTCGAGGTCGTTCGCGCCATGCCGAAACCGGGGGCGCGGCACGAGTTGATCGCCTTGCCCGGCGACATTTTTCCGGGCCGCCGCAATTCCGCCGGGATCGATCTTACCGATGAACTGGCGTTGCAGTCGCTTGCGCAATCCTTGCGGGAATCGGCGGCACAGAGATGGACCGCAGGACCAGATGAAGCGGGTGAGACCGCGCGGCCCGTTCTGAACCCTGCCGACCACCGCGATCAGGTTGGAATTGTGGTCGATGTGCCGGCCGAGCAGGCCGCACAGGCCGTGGCCCGGGCTGCTGCCAGCGACTGGGGCCGCACGCCCGTAGCGGACCGCGCCGCCATGCTGGAGCGGGCGGCCGACATCTATCAGGAGCGGCTGGAGGTCTTCATGGGCCTTGCCATGCGCGAGGCGGGCAAGTCTGCCGCCAATGCCGTGGCGGAAGTGCGCGAGGCCATCGACTTCCTGCGCTTCTATGCGATGCAGGCGCGCGAGACCTTCGGGGCGGATCAGGCTCCACTGGGGCCGGTGGTCTGCATCAGTCCCTGGAACTTCCCGCTTGCGATCTTCACCGGGCAGGTCGTCGCGGCGCTGGTCGCAGGCAACCCGGTGCTGGCCAAGCCTGCCGAGGAAACCCCGCTGATTGCGGCCGAGGCGGTGCGTATCCTGCACGAGGCGGGCGTTCCGGAAGATGCCCTGCAACTGGTGCCGGGCGATGGCAGTGTAGGCGCGGCACTGGTGGACGCGCCGCAGGTAGCTGCGGTCATGTTCACCGGTTCGACCGAAGTCGCGCGGCTGATCCAGCGGCAACTGGCCGGGCGTCTCTCGCCGGACGGCAAGCCGATCCCGCTGATCGCCGAAACCGGCGGGCAGAACGCGATGATCGTCGATTCTTCCGCGCTTGCCGAACAGGTGGTGGGCGATGTGATCGCATCCGCTTTCGACAGCGCCGGCCAGCGCTGTTCCGCGCTGCGCGTATTGTGCCTGCAGGAGGACGTGGCCGACCGGACGCTGGACATGCTCAAGGGAGCACTGGCCGAACTGCGCATTGGCAATCCGGACCGTCTGGCTACCGACATTGGCCCCGTCATAACCGCCGAAGCGCAGGCGAACATCGAGCGGCACATAGAATCCATGCAGGCAAAGGGGCACCGTGTGACCCGGTTCGCCGTTCCCGATGAGGTCGCGTCCAAGGGCACGTTCGTCGCCCCGACCATCATCGAGATCGGCTCGATCAGCGACCTCGGGCGCGAAGTCTTCGGACCGGTGCTGCACGTTGTGCGCTTCTGCCGCAAGGACATGAATGCGCTGATCGATGAGATCAACGCGACCGGTTACGGGCTGACGTTCGGGCTCCACACCCGGCTCGACGGCACCGTCGCGCAAGTCACGTCGCGGGTTCGTGTCGGCAACATCTACGTAAACCGCAACGTCATCGGCGCCATCGTGGGATCGCAGCCCTTCGGCGGGCGCGGGCTTTCGGGGACTGGTCCCAAGGCCGGAGGGCCGCTCTATCTGGGGCGGTTGGTGAAGCAGGCACCGAAGGTGCTGGAGCCTTCGGGTGTAGCGATGCCTCTGGTTGAAGCCTTTGCGGTGTGGCTCGAGGGGCGCGGCCATGGTGCGGCCGCTGCGCGCGCGCGGGAAATGGGAGATGCTTCCGCGCTGGGTACGGTGCTGGACCTGCCCGGGCCTGTCGGCGAGCGCAATCTCTACGCCCTTCATTCGCGCGGCCGCGTGCTACTGCGTCCGGCAACCGAAGAGGGCCTGTTCGACCAGATGGCAGCGGTGCTGGCCACCGGCAATCGGGCTACCGTGCAGGGAATGGCGCTTCCCGAGGGCCTGCCGTCAGCCGTGGCCGCCTGTTTCGCGTCCGATGCCGGTGAAGCCCTCGCGGCCTGTCTGGTCGAAGGAGGAGGCGAGGCGGTTGCAGCGGCTTGCGAGGCCGTTGCCGAAATGGAAGGCCCGATCGTGCCGGTGCATACCGGACCGGGGCCGAACTGCGCCTGGCTGCTGGAAGAAGTCTCGACCTCGATCAACACCACCGCTGCCGGTGGCAATGCCAGTTTGATGATGATCGGCTGATCTTGGCTCGCCAGCGCTCCGGGAGGCGCGCTGGCGAAGCAGGGCTCAGAATACTGGATCGAAGCCCGGGGGCAGATCGCTCGACGGGCCGTTGCCTTCGTCGCCCGGCTTGTGGATCCCGCACTCGGTCTTGTCCCAACCGCGCCAGCGGCCCGAGCGCGGGTCTTCGCCCGGCGCGACCTTGCTGGTGCAGGGCATGCAGCCGATCGAGGGATACCCTTCGGCCACCAGCGGGTGCGGCGGCAGGTCGTACTCTTCGATATAGGCGGCGATGCGTTCGGGCGACCAGTCGATCAGCGGATTGATCTTGAGCCGGCCCTGTTCGTCCGTCGTGTCGATCTCGAAACGCGGCAGGCTCGACCGGGTCGAGGACTGGAATGCCTTGCGCCCGGTGATCGTGGCGTCGAAACCGAGCAGGGCCTTGGCCAGCGGTTTGACCTTGCGGATCTCGCAGCAGCCGTCCGGATCGTAGGACCAGCGCAGGCCGCTTTCGTCCTTCTGCGCCAGATCCTCCGGATCGGGCGTCAGGTTGCGCAGGTCCGTCAGCCCCAGACGCTCGGCGAGAAGGTCGCGATAGGCAAGCGTCTCCGGGAAGTGCTTGCCGGTTTCCAGAAAGAGCACCGGCACCGAGCGATCGACCTGGCTGACCAGGTGCAGCAGCACCGCGCTTTCCGCACCGAAGCTCGACACGATCGCGACATCACCCGCCATGCGTTCCTTGAGCATCGTTTCGAGCATTTCTGTCGTGTCGGTGCCCCGGAACAGGCGGTTGAGGCGCACGGCATCGGCCTCGCTGAAGCGAGGGCCGGTGTCGATACGGTCGCGGATACGGGAAGCTTCGGTGTTGGGCATCGGTGTGTGTCCCTCCGGTCAGACTCCTGCAGGGTGGCGCTTGGCCCAGATGGGCTGGCGGCCGTCGGCGGTGGCTTGATAGACGTTGTCCCACCGGCCGAACGCGTTCTGCGCATCGGTGGGGTTGAGCGGGTGCTCCGGTGCGAAAGCATCGAAGCCGCAGCGCTTGAGGTGGCCGAGCATGTCGATGACGATGTCGCCCACGGCCCGGATCTCGCCGGTGTAGCCGGCCTCGCGCAGCACGCGGGCGGAAGAATAGCCGCGCCCGTCGGTCCAGGCCGGGAAGTTTACTTCCACCAGGGCGAGCTGATCGAGGTACGGCAGCAAGGCCCGGGCATCGTCGCCGGGTTCGATCCGTACCGCCGTGGCATTGGATTGCTCGGTAAAGGCGTCAACGGTGACGGCGGGATCGTTGACCGCGGCGTCGTCACGGAACCGGAACTGGACTTCAACCATAGATAGCCTCCTTGAACGGATCCATGCCGATGCGGCGATAGGTGTCGAGGAAGCGTTCCCCTTCCTGCTTGTTGGCGAGATAGACGCCGGTGGCCTTCTCGACGGCATCGACGATGCCGTCTTCGTCGAAGCCGGGCCCGGTGATCTTGCCGAGCGAGGTGTCGGCGCCTTCGCTGCCGCCGAGCAGCAGCTGGTAGTTCTCCACGCCCTTCTTATCGACGCCGAGAATGCCGATGTGCCCGGCATGGTGGTGGCCGCAGGCATTGATGCAGCCGGAGATCTTCAGCTTGAGTTCGCCGATCTCGGCCTGCTTTTCGGCGGAGCCGAAGCGTTCGGAGATCTTCTGCGCGACCGGGATCGAGCGGGCATTGGCAAGGCTGCAATAGTCGAGGCCGGGGCAGGCGATGATGTCGCCGACGGAATCGAGGTTCGCGGTGCCGAGGCCGGCTTCGTCCAGCTTCTGCCACAGCGTGTAGAGGTCTGCCTTCTTCACGTGCGGGAAGACGATGTTCTGCGCATGGGTGACGCGCAGTTCGTCGAAGCTGTAGTCCTTGGCGAGCTGCGCCATCAGGCGGATCTGGTCGGCGCTGGCATCGCCCGGAATGCCGCCGATCGGCTTCAGGCTCACCGTTGCGATCGTGTAGCCAGCCTGCTTGTGGGCGTGGCAGTTGCGCTCCACCCAGAGGCGGAAATCGGGATCGGAGAGATCGAGATCGTCGGACGCGCCGGTCTCGAACGCCGGATCGTCGAAGTAGGGCTTGATCCGTTCGAGTTCGGCCAGCGGCGGTTCGATGCCTTGCGTCAGCAGGTGCGCGAACTCTTCTTCGACCTGACGCGCGTACTCGTCCTTGCCCAGCTCGTGGACGAGGATCTTGATGCGCGCCTTGTACTTGTTGTCGCGGCGGCCGTAGCGATTGTACACGCGCAGGCAGGCTTCCGAGTACGTGATCAGCTGGTCGAGCGGCACGAATTCCTTGATCATCGGGCCGATCATCGGGGTACGGCCCATGCCGCCACCGACGTAGAACTGGCAGCCGATCTCGCCCGCGTCATTCTTCACCATCTTGATGCCAATGTCGTGGAGGCGCATGGCCGCACGGTCGGTCTCGCTGGCGATTACCGCGATCTTGAACTTGCGCGGCAGGGTCAGGAATTCGGGGTGGAAGCTCGACCACTGGCGCAGCAGCTCGGCATAGGGGCGCGGGTCGACGAGCTCGTCGGCGGCAGCGCCGGCGTACTGGTCCGAGCTGATGTTGCGGATGCAGTTGCCGCTGGTCTGGATGGCGTGCATTTCCACCTTCGCCAGATCGGCGAGGAGGTCGGGCGTATCCTCCAGCTTGATCCAGTTGTACTGGATGTTCTGGCGCGTGGTGAAGTGGCCGTAGCCGCGGTCGTACTTGTCCGCGATGTCGCCAAGCATGGTCATCTGCGCGGAGTTCAGCGTGCCATAAGGCACCGCCACGCGCAGCATGTAGGCATGGAGCTGCAGATAGAGGCCGTTCTGCAAGCGCAGCGGACGGAACTGGTCCTCGGTCAGATCGCCGGACAGGCGGCGGCGAACCTGATCGCGAAATTCCGCAACGCGCGTATCGACCATCTGCTGGTCGTATTCATCGTACTTGTACATCAGATCACCCAATCAACGGCTTCGGGTTCGGACGGCTTGAGCGTCAGGTCGGGGCGGACGGTAGGCCCCAAGGCGCGGATGCGGTCCTTGATATGGGCAGGTCGCATGCCTTCGGCGGTCTTCTCTGCTTCGATCACGTAGGCGGCGAAGACGTTCTGCGCGCCTTCCTCGCGGGCGATGATCTTGGCGCCGTCTTCGCCGACATCAGCGGCGTCGTTCACATCGAGCGACCAGCCGACGCCGGTCCACCATGTGACCGCGCCGCTCTTGAGGTCGTTGCCCGTCAGGATTTTCATTGTGTCGTCTCCAGCGCCCCGGCTTGTGATGCGAGTGCGCAAAGTGTGTGATCGGGTTCGGCGGTGACCTCGCCGATGACTATCAGCGCCGGGCTCTTCACCCGCTCGGCTTCGACCAGGTCTGCCAGGCCGGCGAGCGGGGAGCGCAGCACGCGCATGTCGGAGCGGGTCGCCTTCTCGATGACGGCAACCGGCATGTCCGGGGTCAGGCCATCGGCGATCAGCTTTTCGCTGATCAGCGGCGCGGTGGCCACACCCATGAAGATCACCAGCGTGCGGCCCTTGCCGGCAAGCCCGGACCAGTCCTGATCGGTGAGGCCCTTGCACTGGCCGGCCACGAAGGAGACGATCGAAGCGTGATCGCGGTGGGTCAGCGGGATCTGTGCCGCCGCTGCAGCGCCCAGCGCCGAAGTGATGCCGGGCACGACTTCGACGGGAACGCCGGCCGCGTGGCAGGCCTCGGCCTCTTCGCCGCCGCGCCCGAAGATGAAGGGATCTCCGCCCTTCAGACGGACCACATCGTTTCCCGCCAGCGCTTCGCGGACGAGCAGATCGCAGATCGCTTCCTGCTTCATGGTGTGGCGCGAGCGGCTCTTGGCGACCGAGATCATGCGGGCGCCGGAGCGTGCCATGGCGAGAATGGAAGGATCGACGAGGCCGTCGTGGACGATCAGTCCGGCGTTCATCAGCAGCCGCGCCGCGCGCAGCGTCAGCAGGTCTGGATCGCCGGGGCCGGCACCGACAAGATGCACTTTGCCGACGGCGGCCTGGCGACCGGGAAGGGTGGGATTCGATACCATGTTGGTGGAGATGGCGGCGATCGCCGTGCCGTGCCAGCCAGAATGGCTTTGCCGGGCATTAGGGCAGCTTTATCAGGGCTCGTCCGGTTAGGGGCAGACTTAACCCTTACGCTAACCGAATCTTAACCCGGGAGGTTGACGATTCGACGCTCCGCGGGAGACTTGTTCATGCCGATTCCGGCACATTTCGATGAAACCTACTCGGGCGAGGGGCAACCTCGTGCGAACCGGCGCCGGTTGCTGCTGGAAACGCAGGGTGCGCTTGAATCCGGGGCGGCGACACGGGTTCTGGTCCACAACGTTTCCGAGACCGGGCTGCTGATCGAGACCGATACTCCTCTGGAGATCGGCGACATGATCGATGTCGCGCTTCCCGAGGCGGGTTCGATGCGCGCGCGTGTCGCCTGGGCGAGCGACCGTCTTTACGGTTGCGCTTTCGAGGTTCCTTTGTCGCCTGCCACGCTGAGTGCCGCGCAATTGCGCAGCGCTGCGCAGAACGAGGCCGGCATCGGTCCCGCGCCGAAACCGGCTGCGCCTGCGGCGATTGGCGGGGAAAGCCTGGGCGAGAGAATTCACCGGCTCCGCAAGCTGCGGGGGCTCACCCAGGGCGAGCTTGCCGCCAAGCTGGGCGTGAGCAAGCCGACTGTATGGGCCTGGGAGCAGGGGCGTGCACGGCCCATCGAGGACCGTCTGGAGCCCATTGCCGAGGCGCTTGGCGTCGCCGTCGGCGAGTTGAAGCCGAGCCGTACTGTGCCGGGATTGCCCGAGCTCATCTCACGCTGCCGCGACCAGATTGCGGCGGCGGTGGAAACGACGCCCGACAAAATCAGGATCATGATCGAGCTCTAGTGCCGTTGAACCGGAGACGCAGAGAATACGCCGTTGTTGAGAGTTGAAGTTTTGGACTTTCCGAATCCTGAAGTCGATGGTAAATATCTGGATAACAGGGAAATAATATAAAGTTCGTTATATAACAGGGTAACAGACTTTATAGTTTTCCGTGTTGTATTCAGGGTCTGTGCAATAGATGTCGCGATAAAGAACAAATCTGTGAAGTCATCCTTCGTAATTTTTTCCAGTCGTGATTTTCAATGCGTTGACTCATGTCGATTTCTGGAATTCGGGGCGCTGCCGAAATGGGCATGAATTTTACGGTACAGGAAAGCTCCGCGATCTGCGGGCTCCTGGCGGAAAGCACTTCCGACATCATCATCAAGTCCGATCTGGCGGGAACGATCGTGTCCGCATCGCCGGGACTGGAAAGAATGGGGTTTCGTCAGCCGGACATACGCGTGGGGATGCGTCTGCTCGATATTGTCGCTCCCGAGGCCCGCGAAGATCTCGCCCATGCCTATGATGATGCACTGGCGGGCGCCAATTCGGGCGACTGGATAGAGTTTCCTGCAATCACCAACGACGACCGGCAGCGCTGGTTCGAAATCCAGATGCGGGCGCTGAAGCAGGACGATGGCGAGCCTTACGGCGCGATCAGCATCATGCGCAGCATCGATGAACGCCGCAGCCTGGAGCAGCAGCTCTTTGCGGCGACCTATACCGATCCGCTCACCAAGCTGACCAATCGCGCGGCCTTCGTCTCGATGCTGGAACACATGGTCGACAAGGACATGGATGGCTGCCTGGCCCTGTTCAGCATCGATTTCTTCCGTACCATCAACATGCAGTACGGGCAGAGCACCGGCGATGAAGTGCTGGTCGTCTTTGCGGACCTCCTGCGCGAGATGCTGCGGTCGGACGATCTCATTTCGCGGATCGGGTCGGAGCGCTTCGCGGTGTTGCTGCCACGGACCAAGCCCGAGGAGGCGGAGGCGATCTGCAGCCGCGTGATCAATACCCTGGCGGAACTACGTCAGAGCGTGGGCGAAAGCCGCTTCGCGATTACCGCCAGCGCCAGCGTCGCGCGGATCGGCGTCAGCCTGGACTCGACGATAGAGCGCGCCGAAATGGCGCTGTTCGTCGCCAAGACTAAGGGCCGCAACCGGCTCGAAATGGAAAAGGCGCTGCAGAAGGTTCGGCACTAGGCCGACCTCAGGCCGAGCCCTTGTCCTCCACAGTGTCGGTCGCCTTGCCGCGCATCGCTTCGAGCAGTTCGCGAAAGGCCTCGTTGTCGCGCAGGTTGATGTCGCGCTGCGGGAAGGGGATCTCGATGCCTTCCTCGTGGAACATGTGCCACAGCGACTTGAGAACCTGCGAGCGGACGTTGCCGATGCCCTCTTCGGGATCGGTGATCCAGCAATGGATGATGAAGTTGACCGAACTGTCGCCGTAGGCGTCCAGCCATGCCGTGGGCGGCGGCGCATCGAGAACGCGCTTCACGGACCGGGCGGCCTTGAGCATCAGTTCCTCGGCCTTCACGATGTCCGCGTTGTAGGAAATCCCGACGGGCACCTGCACGCGCACGTTCTTGCTGGAATAGGACCAGTTCTCCACCTGATTGATCATCAGGTTCTCGTTCGGGATCAGGTATTCCTTCTGATCGCGCGTGGTCAGCGAGACGGCGCGGATGCCGATGCGGCGGATCTGGCCGAAGGTGGAATTGCCGCCCTGGTCGGTAATGGCAATGACGTCGCCCGGTTTGATCGAGCGGTCCATCAGCAGGATGATGCCGGCGAACAGGTTGCCGAAGGTCTTCTGCAAGCCAAAGCCGATGGCGAGACCGAATGCACCGGAAAAGACCGTCAGCGCCGTCAGGTCGATGCCCAGCATGTCTATGCCGACAAGGATGGCAATGCCCCAGATCAGCAGACTGAGCATCTTGTCGATCAGCAGCCGCTGGGTCATGTCGAGCCGCGTCGCACGCGTCAGGAGCCGGTGGGCCACTTTGCTGATGCCCCAGGCGGCGGTGAGCACGAGGGCAAGCACCAGCATCACGACCACCATGTCCCAGGCGGAAATGCGCACGCTGCCGATCTGGACCGCAAGGCCGTCCAGAGTGTTGATCAACTGGCCGATGGTTCCGCTCTTCGCGGCGACCGCGTTTTTCAGGCCTTCCGCGCCTGCAACGGGCTCGTCGAGCACGGGCGTCGCCGTCGCTGTCGGCAGGGGAACGACCACGCCGGGATCGGCGCTGCCGCTGGCATCGCCGGTCGGCACTGCACTGGCAGCAGCGGCGAGGAGGGAGATCATGCCGCGCGCCAGGCCGCCATGGCCTGTTCCAAGTCGGCGATCAGGTCTGCGGGGTCTTCAAGCCCGATGGACAGGCGGACGCCGAAGCGATCTTCGGTCTCGCCCGGTTTCGGTGGCCACGCCATGCAGGACCGGTAGGCCGAGGGTTCGATGGGCAAGGCAAGGCTCTCGAACCCACCCCACGAAAAGCCGATGCCGAACAGGTCGAGCGCATCCACGAAACGGTTGCGATCCGCCGGAGTGCCGCCCTTGAAGACGAAGCTGAACAGGCCGCAGCCGCCGGTGAAATCGCGCTTCCACAGATCGTGGCCGGGCGCGCCGGGTAGCATCGGGCACAGGACCTGCGCCACTTCCTCGCGCTGCGACAACCATTCGGCGATCCTGAGGGCGCTGTCGGTTTCCTGTTTCAGGCGCAGGTTAAGCGTCCTGAGCCCTCGGAGGGCGAGCGCGGCGTCGTCGGGCGAGACAACGGTGCCGAGTTGCTGCGCCCGCTGGCGCAGCTGCGCATAGAGTTCAGGTCCGGCGCTGGCGCTGCCCATCATCACGTCGGAGTGGCCACCCACGTGCTTGGTGAGCGCCATCAGCGTGATGTCGATGCCTTTTTCCAGCGCCGGGAAGCCGAGCGGTCCGGCCCAGGTATTGTCGAGAACCGAGATCGCGCCCTTTTCGCGGGCGATGCGGGCCATGGCCGGCACGTCGCACATTTCCATGGAGAGGCTGCCCGGCGCTTCCAGCAGTACGGCGGCAGTGCGGTCGCAGAAGGCCTCTTCGTAGGCGGCAAGGTCCAGCGGATCGAAGAAGCGCGGTTCTATGCCGAAGTCGCTGAGCAGGCCTTTGCCCATGGCGCGGCTGGGATCATAGGCGTTGTCGCTGATCAGCAGGACATCACCGGGCTTGAGCACGGTGAGCAGGACGCCGGAGATCGCCGCGACGCCCGAGGGATAGAGCACAGTGCCCGCAGCGCCGGGTTCCAGCTGCGTCAGGGCATCGCTGAGAGCCCACTGCGTCGGGGCACCGCGGCGGCCGTAGAAGAAACGCCCGTCCTCGTTGCGGCGCGGACCTTCGCCAAGCGCGGCGGTACTTTCGTAGAGATGCGTGCTGGCGCGCCAGACCGGCGGATTGACGACCGGCCCTGTCCATTCCTTGCGACGGCCCGCGCCGACGATGCGGGTTCCCGTCCGTGCATTTGCCAACTTGCTGGTATCGCTCAAAGTGCTCTCCGCTTTGCTGCGGAGAAGCCTAGCTCGCTGCGCGGGCGTGGTCGAGGCCCAAGAGCGAAGTGCGGCGGGCGCTTTCGATCTCGCGCGCGATCAGGCCGGTGAAGTCGCGCGGGCCGGTGTCGACGCGCAGCGGGGATAGAGCCGGCCCGCTGCCCGGCAGCCCGATGGTGAAGACGCATCCCAGCTCCAGGTGCGGCAGGCCAGGTTTGTTGTCGCCGAGCAGGGCGAGCCGGACCAAGGGGACCATGACCTGGGCATTTCCCTGATGCACCGCGCGGATCGCATTGAGCGGCAGTTGCAGTTCGCCCTTGATGTCGAAGATCTGTCCGGGGGCGAGTTGGGAGAACTGCCCGACGACCTGCATCGCGTCCGGATGCGGCGACAATTGCACTTCCTGCGACAACGACCCGTGGGCAGAGATCATGTCGGCCAGCAGTTTGCCGGAAGGAAATTCGGTGTTCGCGGTAAGCCGCAGGTGAAACTGCAAGGTCGCGTAGAACAGCGAAAGGCGCAGGACGGCAGGCTGAAAATCGATCTGACCGCTGGCGCGGCTGGCGGCGATGGCCGGTGCAGCCGGGGGTGCCGGTTGCGGGGCCGGTTTCGGTGTGGGGACAGGAGCGGTCGGGATCTCGGGCGCTGGCGAGTCCGGTTCGGCAGTCTCCGCGAGGGGCAGGTTTTCCGCAGGCGCAGCCGCCTTCCGGCGTCGGAGCACGAGGAAGCCGGCGACCAGCGCGAGCAGGATCAGGGGAATGGCCCACCACCAGGCAGGCGCATTGTCTTCATTCGGCGCGGCCGGGACCGTTTCCGGTTCGGGGAGCCGCTCTGCCGGCTGGCTGGGTTCGGTCGTCGGCACAGGCGCAGCAGCGTTCGAAGGCGATGCTGAGGGCGTGGGTTGCGGCGCCGGAGCAGGCTCGGCCGGTGCCGACCGCTGCGTCGCGGGAGCTGTCGGTGTAGCGGAAGGGCTTTGCGGGGTTGGCGACGCGGTGGGCCGGGCGGCCGGTGCTGCGCTCGGCGTGACGCGCGGGGCGGGGGCCGTGCTCGAAGGAGCGGGTGAAGGCGGCGCATCTGTGGGCTGCACGATCGGGTTCTGCGGGTCCACCGGGCCTTGCACGCCGGGGCCGGTCGGGGTGGGATCGGGCGCGGGCAGGCTCCAGTCCTGCAGCGATTGCGCATGCACACCCGCGGGAGCTGCCACGACAATCGCAGCCAGCACAAAGCTGTACGGTATGGATTTCCCTTTGCCCCTCATGATTGCCAAGCATCAAGTCCGGTGGCGCTGAACCGCATGTTAATGCCGGGCAGGCGCGCGACCAGTTGTTGCGTCATGCCGCCGAAAGGGCGACTTCACGCTTGTCACAGCGCGGCGTTGACGGCATGGCCACGGTATGAGCGAGACCCCCCAACCATTGCACCTCGGCCAGAACAGCGCGCTTCCGGCCTCGCCCGAAGAAGCAGTGCTGGACTACGTGCCCAACCCGCGCACAGGGTCGCTGTACCTCGTGCGGTTTGCTGCGCCGGAATTCACGTCGCTTTGCCCGGTGACCGGACAGCCCGATTTTGCCCATCTGGTGATCGACTATGCGCCGCAGGCGAGTATCGTCGAATCCAAGAGCCTCAAGCTTTTCCTGGGTTCGTTCCGCAACCACTGCGGTTTTCACGAAGACGTGACGGTCGGCATCGGGCAGCGCCTTTTCGACGAGATGAAGCCGCACTGGCTTCGGATCGGCGGATACTGGTACCCGCGCGGCGGCATTCCGATCGACGTATTCTGGCAGTCCGGCGCGCCGCCGGAAGGCCTTTGGGTGCCGGATCAGGGCGTACAAGGCTACCGCGGGCGCGGTTAGAAACCGGCTGCGGCGAACTCCACGCCATTGACCCGCGTAAGGTCCACGTTGGCCTTGCCCAGCAGCGCCATCTGCCTGCTGGTCAGGCACTGGGCGAAGACGGTGGGGGCGTCGGCGCGCAATGCGGCATCGGTGGCGAGAGCATCATCCAGCTGTGCCGTGCACTGGGCCTGCGTTTCGTACGTCTGAACCGGAGTCGAGAGGCGCTGGCACGTGGTGCCGTCGTCCGAACACCCAAACAGGGCCAGGGCGAAGAGTGTTGCGCTCATTCGATATCTCCTTTCTTATCAAGGAGAACGTGCCAGAGGCTGTTTTTATCCCCGCTGCTTGAAAAATTCCGATCCGGGCCGACTTTCCTTGCCGAAATTCGACCTGTGCAGGCGTGGCTGCGACCAAATCTGCACTTTCGGGTAAATCCGCACTGGAACCCCGCGAAACCTTGCGCGTAAGAGTACCTCACATGGATCAGACCAAAGCGAAACTTATCATCCGCGAGGCCGTTGTGGCCGACGCTCCGGCTATCGCGCGCCTGTCCGTGAAGGTTTACGGCAAGGCCGATTCCTTCACGCGGGCCGAACTCCGCGGGCAAGTGATCAATTTTCCCGAAGGGCAATTCGTCGCCGAATACGAAGGCAAGGTGGTTGGCCACTGCGCGACGATGATCGTCCCGGCCGATCTCGCCTTCAGGCCGCATACCTGGGAAGAAATCAGCAACGGTGGCTATGGCCGCCCGCCTGCCGAGGACGGCGATGTCCTGTATGGGTTCGAAGTCTGCGTCGATCCCGACTATCGCCGCTTGCGCATCGGCCAGCGGCTCTATCGCAAGCGCAAGGAACTGTGCCAGAACTTCGAGCTGAAAGGCATTGCCTTCGCCGGCCGGATGCCCGGTTACTATCGCCGCAAGCGGACCTATCCCAACCCCGCCGACTATCTGCAGGCGGTGAAGGAAAAGAAGATCCGCGATCAGGTCATCAATTTCCAGATGAACCAGGGATACGAGCCGCACGGGATCCTGCGCGACTATATCCCCAACGACAAGGAAAGCGGCGGCTGTGCGGTCCTGATGTACTGGACCAACCCGCTCGCCCCGCGCGACACCGGCAAGCTGATCCCCGGCCTGAAGGAGCGGGTGCCGTCGAGCGTGCGCGTGGCAACCGTCCAGTTCATGATGCGCAAGATCGAAACCATCGATCATTTCGAGGAGCAGGTCGAATACTGGGTCGATGTCGCCGCCGACTACGAGAGCGATTTCGTGGTGTTCCCCGAACTGTTCACGCTGGCCCTGTTGTCCATCGAGGAGCGCAAGCTCGAGCCGGCGAAGGCTATCGACAAGATTGCCGATTATACCGAGCGGTTCGTCGAGTTCATGCAGCGCATGGCGGTCAGCTACAACGTCAACATCATCGGCGGTTCGCACCCGACGCACGCCAAGCTGGAAGACGGCAAGACCGAAATCCGCAACATCGCCTATACCTTCCTGCGCGACGGTTCCGTGCATGAAAGCGAGAAACTGCACCCGACGCCCTCGGAGCGGCGCTGGTGGGGCATCAAGGGCGGATACGGCGCCAACGTGATCCAGACCGATTGCGGCCCGATCGGGGTGATGATCTGCTACGACAGCGAATTCCCCGAACTGGCCCGCCACCTCGTCAACCAGGGGGCGCTGCTGCTGTTCGTGCCGTTCTGCACCGACGAGCGGCGCGGCTATCTGCGCGTGCGTTACTGCTGTCAGGCGCGGGCTGTCGAAAATCAGTGCTACGTCGTGACGTCGGGTGTAGTAGGCAATCTTCCCAATGTGGAGAACATGGACGTGCACTACGCCGAAAGTGCCATTCTGACCCCTTCGGATTTCCCGTTCTCGCGCGATGGCGTGGCCGCTGACACGGCGCCCAACACCGAGACAATCGCGATTGCCGATCTCAGCCTCGATTCGCTGCTGACCGCCCGCCAGTCGGGCGCGGTCCAGAACCTCAAGGACCGGCGTTTCGACCTCTACCGGGTCGAATGGACGCAGGCGCAGGGCTGAGCGCTCGGCCAGTATGGACTACTTGCCAGACCTTCACGCGGCCGGCGCGATCCTCATTGCGCTGGGCATGTTCTATGGCTTCATCAACGGCCGCTTGCGGGTTGAACTGGTTTCGCTGCTGACGATCGCGGCGATCGCGCTGCTGCTCTACGTCTTTCCGATGCCGGGGCAGGACAAGTATGCCGGCCTCGCGCTCGCGTTCGAAGGTTTCGGGCACTACGCGCTCGTCACGATCTGTTCGCTGATGATCCTCGGCCGCGGCATGGTGGTGACAGGCGCACTCGATCCGGCAGCCCGCGCGCTCGGGCAGATCTGGCGGACCAACAAGTCCTTCGCGCTGCTGTTCACGCTGGTCGTGTGCATGCTGCTCAGCATGGTCATCAACGACACGCCGGTGCTGGTGCTGATGATCCCGATCCTGGTGCAGATGGCGGCGAAAGGCGGCATGCCGGCCTCCAAGACGCTGATGCCGGTCAACGCGGCGATCCTGATCGGCGGCATGTCGACGACCATCGGCACATCGACCAATCTGCTGGTGGTCTCGATCGCCAACGATCTCGGTATGCGGCCGCTCAACGTCTTCGAGTTCACTCCGATCGTGCTCGTCGCGATGCTCCCGGCCATTCTCTACATGTGGCTGGTCATGCCGCGCCTGCTGCCCGACAATACCAAGGCGGTTGCGGTGGAAAGCCGGCGTTTCCTGTCCAAGCTGCGCGTGTCGAAAGATGCGGCGCTGCGCGGCAAGACGATCGAGGAAGCGCGCGGATCGCTTCCCGATGGCGTGGACATCTGGCTGCCACCGGGCACCGGCGGACATATCGGTCACAGGGTCCTTGCCACCGGCACGTTCGAAGGGCTGCAGGAAGCCGCTCGCAAGCTCTCCGCGACGCTGGCACCGACCTGGCTGGTGGAGCGCATCCGGGCGGACTCGGGCCGTGCGGGCAAGGACATGATGGTCGCCGAAATGATCGTCGCCCCGGACAGCCGCCTGATCGGTCTGACGCCGAAGACTGCCGGCTTCGAAGGTGTGGCGATGCTGGGCATCCACCATGTCCGCCAGCCCTTGCGCGATACCCGCCCCTACACGCCCGATGCGCCGATGCAGGAAGGCGATGTGCTTCTGGTCATGGGCCTGCCCGAGGATCTGCATCTCTTCGCGGAAGTCGATGGCTTGCTGCAGCTCGAGGGCGGTCGTGAGATCACGCGCTCGGGCAAGGCACCGGTGGCCTTTGCCATCATGCTCGTGTCCGTCGGGCTGGCTTCGGCGGGGCTGGTTCCCATCGCCATTTCCGCTCTGGCCGGCGCCATCATGATGTTTGCAACCGGATGCGTGCGGTTCGAGCGCGTGGGCCGCGCGCTTTCCGGTCAGGTGATCGTGCTCGTGGCCGCCTCGATCGCGCTCGGAAAGTTCATGCTGGTGTCGGGCGCGGCCGGCTGGCTGGGCGGGCTCATGGCGACAGGACTGCAATATCTGCCACCGGCAGGTGTCCTGGCGGCGATCATGGTCTTCGTGACCACGCTCACCAACTTCGCGTCCAACTCCGCGGCGGCAGCGGTCGGTACGCCGATTGCCTTCAACATCGCGGCCCAGTTGGGGCTGCCGGCCGAACCGCTGGTGCTGGCCGTGCTGTTCGGCTGCAACCTGTGCTACGCGACTCCGGTCGCCTACCAGACCAACATGATGATCCTGGCAGAGGGCGACTACAAGTTCGCCGATTACATGCGGCCCGGCATTCCGCTGGTCCTGCTCATGGTCGCGGCGCTCTCGGCGTCGCTGGTGTTCTGGTACGGGATCTAGGTCCGGCCAGCCTTACGAAGCTTGCTTCGCACCCAGCGTAAACAACTGCTCGCGAAGATCCTCCGCCGGGGGCAGCCCGTACTCGGCAAGATCGGCGATGCCGGCAATGGCGTCCTCGCCAAAGCAGTTGGCCAGTTCGATGATCTTGCCCTTCACGTGCTTGCCCGTCGTAATCGAATAGAAGGCCCGCACCGTCGGCAGCGCCGGTTCGGAAGCATCCTGATCGATGACCATGGCGATCCGGTCCGACCGCAGCTTGACGAAGGAGCCCACCGGATAGACGCCGAGCGCTTCCTGGAAGCGGGCGAGAATCTCCGGATCGTAGGCGCCGACGCGGCCCATCATGGTCCGCATGGCTTCCGCCGGGTCCCAGGGCTCGCCGGTCGCAGCACCCGAAACCAGCAGGTCGAACCTGTCGCAGATCGCGGCCATGCGCGAGATCAGATCGATTTCCCGGTCCTCGAGGCCTTGCGGAAAGCCCGAGCCATCCATCAGTTCGTGGTGGCGGCCCACGGCCTGCAAGACCTCTTCGGGAACCTCCTCGGCGGCGGCCAATAGGTCGCGGCCGACGTAGCAATGCCGGTGCCACAGGTCCGGGTCGATGCCTTCGACGCCGCGATCCAGATCGGTCAGATCGATGTCGAGCCGGCTGACGCCCACGTCCAGCAATAGTCCCGCCATGCCCGCCGTGCGGGTTTCCTGCGGCGAAAGGCCCAGATGCCGGGAAAGCGACACCATCAGCGCGCTGACCGACAGCATGTGCTTGTAGATCGCTTCCATTTCCGACTTGCAGCGCATCAGTCCGGAAAAGGCGTAAGGATTGCGTTCGATCGAGGCGTGGATGTCTTCCACGACGGGGGCAACTTCGGCGACGCGCGGCGCTTTGCCGAGGCGGGCTTCGATGAAGACTTTCGAGATGACCTTGCGGGCCTGTCCGGCGGTGCGGCGGGCATTGCCGAATTCGCGCGCGACCGAAGCCGTACCCGGGCGCGGTGCCATCGGGCGAATCGCAGGGCGGGTTGCGGCCGGAGCAGGCGCGGCTTTGGCGGCGGCGCGCTGGTTGCGCGTTTTCAGGCTCGGGTGAAGTGCCGGACCGCGGGCGGGAGGCGCTTCCGCCGGCGCGGGCACGTCCCTACCGCGATCGGTATCGATGACCACGGCGTCGAGTGCGGCCTGGCGCACCGCTTGCAGCTTTTCGTCGTCCTCGATGAGGAACTTCGCGCGCCAGAACGGATGACTCAGCCAGCTTCCCTGAAAGCTGTGAATGTACATCCCCATTTCGACCTGGGTGGTGGAGATTTCTTTTAGTGCCATGCGACCGTCAAAACCTTTGTCAGGCTTCCGTCATAAGGCGGTGTTGATAAACGGAGTCGCTAGGCCTTTGGCAAACACCGCATTAACAAACTCTCAAAATGCCGAATGGACATCGGCGGGCCGCGTCTGCAACATGCGGGCATCATTCGCAAAATGGGGCAGGGGAGAATGAAGCCTTGATCAGTGCCATCGGTCTTGCGGGAGCGCTCATCCTCCTGATCTGGATGACAGTGCGGGGCGTGAACATTCTTCTCGCCGGGCCGATCGCGGCAGCGCTCGTTGCCCTGACCAGCGGAATCGCCTGGTTGCCGCCGCTCGCCGGACAGGGTGCCCCCGATTTCGCGACTGCCTACATGAAGGGCTTTACCGGTTTCTTCGCGGACTGGTTCCTGATGTTCCTGCTCGGCGCCATCTTCGGCGAAGTCATGGGCGCCAGCGGGGCGGCGGCGAGCGTGGCGCAGTGGGTGGTGCGCAAGATCGGTATACGTCATGCGGTGCTGGCCGTGGTCGCGGCCTGCGCGGTTCTGACCTACGGCGGTGTGTCCGTCTTCATCGTCGGTTTTGCCGTGTACCCGCTTTCGGTCCACCTGTTCCGCGAAGCGGATCTGCCGCGCCGGTTCATTCCGGCG
This sequence comes from uncultured Novosphingobium sp., assembly GCA_965140495.1. Lineage (GTDB taxonomy): Bacteria > Pseudomonadota > Alphaproteobacteria > Sphingomonadales > Sphingomonadaceae > Novosphingobium. Next base: position 1,363,252 of record OZ223239.1, read on the forward strand.
GCGCTGTGCTTCGGTTCGGTGACGTTTACGATGACCAGCGCCGGGTCTCCCGAGATCCAGAACCTGATCCCGATGCAGTATCTGGGCACCGACGCCTATGCCGGTTGGCAGGTCAGCCTTGTGGTGGCGCTGTTGATGGCTGGGCTCGGCTATTTCCTGCTCGATCGCATGGTGAAGCGGGCCGTCGCGCGCGGCGAACGGTTCGAACACCGCGCCAGCGACGATTCCATCGATGCCAATCGCCATTTGCCGCATCCGCTGCTGTGCCTGCTGCCGCTGGCGGCGGTGCTGGCCGTGTTCATGGTGTTCCAGTATCCGCAGGCGATCGGACCGCTTTCCGCGCTGCTGCCCGCCGCTTCTCTGGGCAAGTGGGCGCTGGTGGTGGCGCTGGGGGCGGGCACGGCGATCGCCGTGCTTATCGGCCTGCGTTCGCGCGGCACCATGCCCGCGGCTTTCTCGCGTGGCGCCACCGGAGCCGTGGTCGCCATCACCAATACCTGCGCCGTCGTCGGCTTTGGTGCCGTCGCTTCGCTCTCGCCTGCATTCCAGATGGCGCTCGACGCGGTTCAGCATATCCCCGGAGACCCGCTGATCGGTGCAGCCATCGCCGTGACCGTGATTGCAGGCCTGACCGGTTCGGCCTCTGGCGGCCAGACCATCGCGCTGCCGCTGCTGGCGCCAGCCTACCTTGCCATGGGCGCGAACCCTGCCGAACTCCACCGTACCGTCGCCATTGCCAGCGGCGCGCTCGATAGCCTGCCACACAACGGCTATGTCGTGACCACGGTCCGCGCGATCTGCGGCGAGACGCACCACGATGCCTATCCCGCCGTCGGTGTGCTGACGGTTCTCGTGCCCATCCTCGGGCTGGCTGTGGCAATCGGCCTGTTTTCGCTGACCTGACGCTGATCTTTGTGATCGTTGGCCTGTGCGGGGAAATCCGTTATGGGTCATCGTATACCAAAACACGGGGCGTGCATGAGTAAGGACCAAGCCATCGTTGCCAGCCAGAGGGTGGCGGACATCCTCGCCGAGCGGATCCTTTCCGGCGATCTGGCGCCCGGTGCGCGGATCAAGCAGGACGAACTGGCGGACGAGCTGGAGACTAGCCGCATTCCGGTGCGCGATGCCCTGCGCATGCTGGAGGCGCGCGGTCTGGTGACGATGCGGGCCAATGCGGGCGCCCGCGTGACGAGCCTGACCCGCCGCGATCTCGAGGTTTCCTACGAAATCCGCGAGCGGATCGAACCGCTGCTGTTGGCGGACAGTGTGCCGCATCTGACGGACGAGGACATCGCCGATCTCCGCGGCGTGATGGACCGCAACGAGCAGACCGACGACATCGACGAAGCCATTGCCCTGGGCCGGGAATTCCACTGGATCACCTACCGCCGCCACAACACGCCGCTGCTGGCGCAGATCGTCGAGCGGGTGTGGGACACGACGCAGAGCTATCGCCGCGCCTACATGAAGCTGGCGATGGGCGGCTCCAATGAGGGGGCCGGGCGCACGCATGATATCGAACATCAGCTTCTGTTCGATGCCATCGCCAAGCGCGAGGTGGAGACGGCGCAGGCTGCGCTGGTGATGCATATCCGGCGCACGCGCACGGCGCTGGTCCGCTACGGCCATTTGCTCAGTGGTTCTGCCGGTGAGGCGATGCCGTTTCCGCCGACAGTCCTCGACACGGTCGAATAAGGTCCTTGAAGCTCTTTTGTATACATAAGGGGCTTGCGGCGAGATAGGCGCGAGCGCTAGGCCAGTGGCCGATATTTGATCGCAAGACTTGAGAGGACCATGCCATGATCAGCCTCGAACAGGCCCGTACCGTCATTGCTGCCGCCCGCGCCAAGGGGCGCGAAATGGACCTCAATCCGCTTACCGTCGTGGTGCTCGATGCCGGTGGCCATCTCGTGGCGATGGAGCGGGAGGATGGCTCGGGTTACGGTCGTCCCGAAATTGCCGGCGGCAAGGCGGAAGGGGCGCTCGCCATGGGCACTTCCAGCCGCAAGTTGGGTGACATGGCGGCCGACCGCCCACAGTTCATGGCGGCGCTGTCCGCTGCGTGGAATGGCAAGCTGATCCCGGCGGCGGGCGGCGTGCTGATCAAGGATGCTGCCGGCACGCTGCTGGGCGCCGTCGGCGTCAGCGGCGACCTGTCGGACAAGGACGAAGAAGCGGCGTTCGCCGGAATCGCGGCAGCGGGGCTGGTGGCGGGATAGGCAGGCATCTGAAGTTCGGCTTATAAGTCGTCGCCCCGCGAAAGTGGGGGCCTACTCTCGCTCACGCCATGCGCCCGGAAGCGGGATCTCCGCCTTCGCGGCGATGGCGTGGAATAGAGATGTGAACTTCGTTTCCACTTCACCAGGGCTGCGCCAGGGCGCAGAGCTTCTACCATGCCCCGCTCACCTCGAGCTTGTCGAAGGGTGTGAATCACGGCGCAGAGCCAGCGTCCTTTGACAGACTCACGACGAGCGGGTGAGCCTGAGCCCGGGGCTAGACGCTCGCCGGATAGATTTCCCGACCGGGCGCCGGCATCTCCACCTTGTAGACCGTGCCGGTGCTCGATTCCGTGAAGAACAGCCATGTGTTGTCCGGCCCGCCATAGGCGGCATTCGTGGTGTAGCGGCCCTCGGGCACATCGATGCGCAGCATCGGCTCGCCCCGGTCGGAAAACAGCCAGACCGCGCCGAAGCCGACGTGGCAGACGACGAGATTGTCGTTGGCGTCGATGGTCAGCCCGTCGGGGCCCGAGCCGCCCGACATCTGGATATATGTGCCGACCTTGCTGATCACTTCGCCGTTATTCACCAGTGGGCAGCGCCACACCGCATTGGCGCGGGTGACGGCAAGATAGAGTGCGGTTTCCGCCTTGTTGAGCACCAGCCCGTTGGGCGAGGGAATACCGTCGAGCATCAGCTCCAGCCGCTCGCTGCCGGCGCGCACGCGGAACAGGCGGCCGTTGGGGTTGTGCCAGCCGGACTGGCCCTGATCGGTAAACCAGATGTCGCCGTTCTTCGCGATGGTGAGGTCGTTGCAGCCCAGGAAGGGTTCGAGCAGATAGCGGTCGAACCATGGCTCGCTCTTGCCGGTCTGGGGATCGCACAGGACCATGCCCTTGTGGTGGTCGGCTACCAGCAGGCGCCCGTCGGTAAGGAACTTCATCCCGTTTGGCTGCCCGTCGTATTCGAAGCCCAGTTCGCACGAGCCGTCGGGCGCGATCTTGAACATCCGGCCCCAGGGAATGTCGGTCACCCACAGGTTGCCGTCCGCATCGAACACCGGCCCTTCCAGAAAGACCGGGGCTGGCGCGCCGTGGAGTTGGACCTGCGCCCACTCAGTCGTCTCGCCGAAGCGCCGGAACTTGTCGGGAATGCGGCAGAAGACTTCGGCCGTGACGGCGGGCGGGGCGGCGAACATCACTCTCTCCTCACGCGATCGCCCGGACAGCGAATGTCCGGATCGGATACATGTTTGTTGCGTAGAGCCCTATTATGAGTTGACCTCGCGGCCAAGACCTTTAACGGAGAGGGACACCGCTTTTTCGGAAATGGTATACATAAATCGACGGTGGGGAGCAGGTTCCGGTGAGTTCACGCGAACTCGTATGCATTATCGATCCGATCCATCCTGCCGGGGTGGAGCGCATCGCCGCAGGGCATGACGTGATCGCCGGTGACGGCTGGCGCGACGATCCGCGGCTTGCGGATACGAGCGTGATCGTCATTCGCACCAGTCCGCTGGGTGAGACGTGTTCGGCCCGATGCCGCGTCTCAAGGCGATCGTGAAACACGGGGCCGGGGTCGACAATATCGACATTCCTGCCGCGACCGGCCGCAAGGTGATGGTCGCCAATACGCCGGGCGGCAACAACTCGACCGCCGTGGCCGAGGGTGCCGTCGCGATGATGCTGGCGCTGCTGCGCCGCGTGCGCGAGATGGACGCGCTCGTGCGCGAAGACCGCTGGGCCGAGCGCTGGGGCATCCGGCTGGGCGACCTGACCGGCGCCAGAGTGGGCCTGATCGGCTTCGGCCGCATCGCCCGTGTGGTCGCCAAGATCTGCAGCGCCGGGTTCGGGGCCGAAGTCGCGGCCTACGATCCCATGGTTCCGGACGAGGAAATCCGCGCGGCGGGCGTCGAGCCGATGGCACTGGCCGACCTGCTGCAGCGCGATGTCGTCTCGATCCACACGCCGCTGACCGAGGGCACGCGCAATCTCATCGATACGGTCGAACTTGGCCTGATGCAGCCGCATGCCATTCTGGTGAACTGTTCGCGCGGTGGCCTCATCAACGAGGCTGCACTGGCCGAGGCCCTGCGTTGCGGCCAACTCGCCGCGGCGGGGATCGACGTGTTCGAGGCCGAACCGCCGCCCGCCGATCATCCATTGTTCGATCTGCCCAATTGCCTGCTGTCGCCGCATGTCGCGGGCGTCACCGAAGCGGGCATGAAGGACATGGCGCTCAACGTCGCCGCCGTCATCGAAGACGTGGCCGCGGGCAGGACGCCCGCAACCCTGCTCAACCCGGAGTCCCTTGCATGACGAGCCGCATGACACCCCCCGTCAAATCCGTCATCTACAGCCGCATTCCTCGCCCCGATCCGGCGCTTGTCGCCCGCGCAGCCAAGTTCGGCATCGCCGATCTGCACGAAGGGCTGGGCGAGATCGCGGGGCGCATGTGTCTCATGAGCCCGGCCATGGTGCCGATCGCGCAGGGCCAGAAGGTTTGCGGCCCAGCCGTGACCGCCTGGAACTTTCCCGGCGACAACCTTGCCATTCACGCCGCGCTCTACACTGCCGTGGCCGGGGACGTGCTGGTCCTGACCAATGGCGGGGGTCATCAGGGCGCCTTGTGGGGCGATGTCGCCTGCACCTTCGCCAAGAAGAAGGGGCTGGTCGGCACGGTCGTCCACGGCGCCACGCGCGACGTCGATGCGATCCGCGAACTGGGCTATCCGGTCTGGTCGACCGCCGTTTCGGTGGAGCATCCCAAGAAGCGAGGCCCTGCCGCCGTCAACGTGCCGGTGGTGATCGACAATGTGCTCGTGGAGCCCGGCGACCTGATCGTGGGCGACAGCGACGGCATTCTGGTGATCCCGCAGGGCCTGATCGAACTTGCCGTGACCAATGCCGAGACGCGGGCAGCAAAGGAAGTCGAATTCCGCCGCCGCATCGAGGAGGGCGAAGTCCTGTTCGACATCCTCGGTATGCGCGCGGTGATCGAGGATCTCGGCATCGCCATCAAGGACTGCACCTGGGAGGAGGACCGCTAGGCCATCGGCCCTGCATCTATAAGACCGGTCTCGATGTCAGCCGTTTGCCGAAACAGGGAGCGTAAGCGGCTTGGCACGATTGGAAAGAGCGCTCAGCCAAATCGATGCAATAGCAAACGAAGCGATGGCGCACAGCGTACCGATTACGCCGTCCATGAAGTAATGCCAGCCCAGCGCGACCGAGCCAATGAACACGATCACCCAATACGCCACGCCGACCGGTGCAAACCGTGTCCGCATGTAGGCTATGGCGATCCATGCGGCCATGGCGACATGCATGGACGGCATGGCCGAGATGCCGGCGGCAACCGCGTTGCTCTTTTCCGTATAGACGTGCCAGAGATAGTTTGACGCAAACTCCGACTCGCGCGGAACACCGGAAGTAACGAGATCAAAGCGATGGCCCAAGCCTATGCGGTTCCAGAATATCGGTCCCGCGCTTGCTCCTATGGTTTGCACGGTGAGCCCAAAGAAGCCCCAGGTCAGAAAGTAGGCAACGATGGAGCATGATTTTCTGAGAAAAAAGACCCCTGTCAGAGACAGGATCGTCGCCGGATACCAGAGCGAATAGACGTAATCGACGAAATTGATGGAAGAGCCCAGGTGTGCCCTTAGTGGGATATAGGGATCCGCACCGAAGATGCTCCTGTCCATATCTGCCCAGAGCGGGTCGGCCCAAAACGGCGCCGCGTAGTTGAGTTGCGATTTGACCCAGCTGAAGCCCATCGACATGAGTCCGGTCAGACCAAGACCTATGGCGGTTGTTGCAAGATCAGCTTTGTTGTCGCGGGCGTGCTGAACGATCCCGGCCACGGGACGGTCCATACCTTGGGCCGTGAACTTGATAGCGAGAGACATATAGCCGGTGAAACCCACGGCACACATGAGGACAAGCCAGCCAGCCAGGAATTTCCAGATTGGCAGGGCGGCGCCAAGCCCGCTCGCTGGCAGGAGACACAGACCGAACACATAGACGAAGACAGTCACGAGGACCGAAGGAAACAGCCAAGGTTGCTTCATGTGGGAACTAGACAATCGGTGTACAGGCCATAGCCAGGCATCGGCCTGTTGACCGTGTGCAAATAGACCGGATGTGTGATCCGTTCTGCCAGAGCCTTGCGGTCCACCGGCATCGTTACGGCCTGCAAGTCCAGGGCATTTATTGCCGCTACCGGCTCTTGCCCTGAGGCTATGCGGTAAACGGTGAAGATCGGCTTCTGGAAACCCAGCGCGGAAGTTGCCTTGTATTCGTCAACGGCATAGATTTGGGGAATAAACCGGTCTACCCGCGCGCCTGCGGCTCTTTTCAGCATTGCTAGGCCGGAGCGGTTATCGGTCTTGACATCGGTGACGATCGAAATGCCGGGGTGGCGGTCAAGCCATTGCATCAACCCGCTGACGGTGAGGCTGCTCTGGGGAAGCCCGTCGTGCTGAATTACCAGCTTCCCGTTCACATCCATGAAGTCCATCTCGATAAGACTGAACCCATGTTTCGCGGCCAGATTCAGCGCTTCGAGATTGTTGGCATAGGACCTGTCCGGAAGGCCTCCGCCACCATGTGCGATCAGCGGTTGGCCGACGGAAGTGTAACTTTCGCAGCCCGGCGTTGCCGGGCGAGTGAGCAGAGGCCGCAATACAAGCACGGAGGGTGTCAGCGCTGCCGCGAAGGCTATCGCTGCCATCGTCGTTTTCTGCATGCTGTTTATCTTCCGCCTGGGCGCTGGGAAAAGGAACTGGAAATCGGGATGCTGTTGCGTACCCGATCATGGTTTACAAAGCCTTTAACGCCTCCGTTTTCTAGTCGACTGCGGGCTTTATCTGGCATTCGGAAATGCCATGTTCGGACGGACCTACGCGGGAAGCGGCCCGCCGGTTGGGCCATTTGGGGGGACGGGCAATCCGTCCGCACGACGCCATCAAAGGCGGTTCTACTCCGACCTGCTTCTACTCCGACCTGCTTCTATTCTGCCTGCGCTTCCGCTTCGGCCTTCTCGGCGGCAGCCTTTTCAGCGGCGGCCTTGGCCGCGGCCTCCTGCGAGGGGCTTTGCGCATAGATGCCGATGGTCGCGACCACGGGCGGTTCAGCCTTGCCGGTCTGTGCCCTGGGCTGTGTCGTGGCTTCCGTTTCGGTCGGCGGCGTGACGATGTGGGCTGCAACGCCAGCGTCGGACAGCTGCTTGGCAAGCATCGTCAGATTGGGCTCGTCCGCGCCGGAGAGCGATACCTTGCTCATGCCCCAACGTGTCAGCGCCCAAACGGCGAGATCGCTGGAAATTGCATTCTCGGGCGGAGTCGGCGCGGCTTTGCCGTCTTCGGCCGCGACGCCTTCACGCAGCAGCACCGTCAGGTTCGGCTGCGGCGGCGGGACAAGGCGCACGGTCCAGCCGGATACGGCTTTCGTCGCCTGCTGCTCGACCGCGCGGTAGTCCGCCAGCGTCCAGCCCGGTGCGGGGACGGGTTCGGCATAGACCATGCGCTGGGCGCGGTCGGTCCAGAGCGAGCGCGTGGGCAGCCCGATGGCCTGCCGGATGGTCTGGAATGGCGGCACGTCGGCGGCGATGCCAGCGGCGGTGCGCTCCATTGCGGCATCGACCATGGCGCGGGTCTGCGCCTGTACGTCGGCGGCTAGGACCTGCTGGAGGTTGATTTCCACGTTCTCGCCAAGCGTCTTCTTGATTAGCCCTTCGGCCTGCTCGGCGGCATTGGTGGTATAGCTACGGGCAATCACGAGAGCATCGACGGTAGGCGCGCCGAACACGCTCGTCTTCACGTCGAGCTGGGCGACGGTCACGCCCTGATTGCCGCAGGCTTCGACAATGGCGCTGCGGGCGGCAGTGCGGATGCGGGCTTCGTTCGAGAGCTTCATCAGCGTCATCGACAGCGGCGTCGCCAGCGCCAGGAACGCGGCGATCAGGATGGCTATGTAGCGCGGCGTCAGCTCGACGCGACCGAGTGGGCGGGCCGCGCCGGACAGGCGGGCGATCACGGCGAAGGCGAAGGTGATGGCTGCAAGGTTGGTCAGGAACAGCAGCAGCGCGCCCATGGCGAACATCGGCTGGAATACGCCGATGCCATAGCCGATCACTGTCAACGGCGGCATCAGCGCAGTGGCAATGGCGACGCCGATGGCCGTGCCGCCCTTGCCGATAACGGTAGAGTACCCGCCGGCAATCCCCGAGAACAGCGCGACGGCAAGGTCGAGCAGGTTGGGCTCGGTGCGGGCGAGGATCTCGGGCGTGGCGTTGCGGATCGGCGAAAGCCAGGTCAGCAGCATGCCGGTAAGAATGCCGATGCCCGCGCCGATAGCGACGACCTTGATGGCGTCGCGGATGCGGTGTCCGTCGAGCGAGGCGAAGCCGAAGCCCATCGCCGCGATCGGGCTCATCAGCGGCGAGACGAGCATGGCGCCGATCACGACGGCGGTCGAGGACTGCAGCAGGCCCAGCGTGGCGATGCCCGCAGCAAGCGCGCACATCAGGATATAGCCGCGGGTAAGCTGGCCTTCCTTGCGCACGGTCTGGCGCAAGTCGAAGGCGAGGTCGGGCGTCAACTGCGGCAGCAGGATGGCGCGCGCAAACTTGACGCGCATGAGATGGAACACGGCCTCGCCGCGGCGCACCCATTGCGGGCGGTTGCGCCACATCTCGTTGAGGCGGCCCTTGTCTTCTTCCTGTTGCGGCATGGGGCGGCCTTCACCGGGGTCGGGCTGACCGGGCAGGCGTGCGTCGGGCATGGCCGGACCGGCGTCGGTTGGATTTTGGCTCAAGAATCGAGATCCAGTTCGGGAGAGTAACGTTCCTGCATGCGGCGGATCAGCGAACCGATCGAGCCGCCCTGCACGACCACGGCAAAGATGACGACGATGTAGGTGGCGACCAGCAGTTCACTGCGGATCGCGGATATCGGCAGAGCCAGTGCCAGCGCGATGGAAATGCCTCCACGAAGGCCGCCCCAGACGAGCGTGGGAAAGGCGAGCGGACCCATGTCGATCAGGCGCTTCATGGCGGCAAGCGGGATGCCCACGGCAATCATTCGCGCGGCCAGCACGATAAGGATCGCACCAGCACCCGCCGCGAGATAGGCGGGCCGGAAGTCGAGCGCGATCACTTCGAGGCCGATCAGCAGGAACAGCACGGCGTTGAGCACTTCGTCGATCAGCGTCCAGAACTTCACGACGTGATCGCGCGTCACTTCGCTCATGGCATTGGCCATGCCCGCGTTGCCGATGATCAGGCCCGCGACGGCCATCGCCACCGGGCCGCTGACGTGCAGTCCCATGGCAAGGCTGTATCCGCCCATTACCACGGCAAGGCTGATCATGACCTCGATCACGTATTCGTCGATCGACTTCATCGCCAGGTAGCCGATCCAGCCGACAGTCAGCCCCAGCGCGGCGCCGCCCAGCGCTTCCTGCATGAAGTGGCTGATCGCAAAGCCCCATGTGAACGCCTCGGTCCCGGTGGCGATGGCGATCAGGATGGTGAAGACGACGACGCCGATGCCGTCGTTGAACAGGCTTTCGCCCGCGACGGTCGCCTGCAGCGTATCGGGCATGGCCGCGCGCTTCATGACCGCCATCACCGAAACCGGATCGGTCGGGCTGATCAGCGCGCCGAACACGAGGCACCAGATCAGCGGGATCTCAATGCCCAGCGCGCGGGTCAGGAACTGAAAGGCGAACCCGACAATGGCGGTCGAGAGCAGCACGCCGACCGTACTGAATACGAGGATCGGCCAGCGTCCCTTGCGCATGTCCGCCCAGTTGACGTGCATGGCCCCTGCAAAAAGCAGGAACGAGAGCATGCCCTCCATCAGCGTGGTCGAAAAGTCGATGTCGGCAAGGAAGGTGCCGAGCTGATCGGCGAGCGTGCTCGACGGTACCAGCTTGTCGTAGGCCACGACCAGCAGCGAGGCGAGGGTACCCATTACCGTCAGGCCGACCGTGGAAGGCAGGCCGAGCACACGGTAGTTGAAATAGCCCAGTGCGGCAGCGAGCACGATGAGAATGGCGGCGGCGTCGAACGCTGTCAGGTCATGCATGCCGATTTGCTTAGCGTGAGCTGAGATCGTTTCCTAGCTGTAGTTAAAACGCGTTCGTCATCCCAGGCTGCGCTGGGATGACGGGAGCAACTTGGGCTGCTGTCTAACTCCAGGGCAGGGCGTCGGCCCTGGCTTCCAATAGCGGACCGATGGCTTCATCGGCCAGGATCGTGCAGTAGTATTCGTTGACGTGGACGATGCGTCCGTCGCGCAGGGTGAAGACCATGCAGTACTGGTTGCAGTACGGCGTCCCGTTCACCAGCGTGGCATTGCCTTCGAATTCCACTGCAACGCGGTCGGCCTCGGCGGTGACCGAGTGGATTGTCGGGTTCATGCCCTCGGGCATCAGTTCCCGGAAAGCGCCGAGCGTGCCGACAATGGTGTCGTAACGCCGCTCGCCGGAGAGTTTGCCGAAGCCCTTGGCGATGGTGACTGCGCTCGGATCGAAACATTTCGCGCCGGCGTCCGCATCGCCGCGATCCATCGCGGATATGAACGCGAGCACGACGTCCTTGTTCGTCTGTGACATGGTTTCCTCTCCCTATTTCTTCGCAAACCGAGCCAGTCGCTCGGCATGGTCGGGCGCAAAGCCCGGATAGTTGTCGAACTCCCAGGCGAGCCCTTCTTCCAGTGTCATGCCCTCGGTGGCGCCGAGCAGTTTCTTGGTCTCGATGTTGGTGTGCCAGGAGTTCTCCACCACCTGGCCGGCGAACTCCCCTACGGTCGTGTCGAGCGCATCGTCTTCCGCCAGAATGTCGACAAGGCCCAGCCTGTGGGCTTCTTCCGCGCCGATGGGCTGCGCGGAGAACATCATGCGTTTGGCCTGGCTCATGCCGACGCGGCGCGGCAGGCGCTGGGTCATCCCCCAGGCGCCGACGAGGCCCCACTTGCCGTGCGTGTCCGCAAACCGCGCCGAGCGGGTGGCGACGATCACGTCCGCTGCCAAAGCGAGCTCCAGTCCGCCGGTGAAGCAGACGCCGTGGATGGCCGCGATCACCGGCTGCGGCAGCGAAGCAAGGCGGGCGATGACGCCGGGCTTGAAGCGGCTGTCGGTAAAGCCCTTGCCGATCCCGGCGATGTCCGCGCCTGCGCAGAAGGCTCGCCCGCTCCCCTTCAGGACGACGCAGCCGATACTGTCGGTCTGGCTTTCCAGCACGGCGCAATGCGCGTCGAGTTCCTCGAAGGTTTCGGTGTCGAGCGCGTTGAGCTTGTCAGGCCGATTCAGGGTCAACGTGCACAGGCCGTTGTTGTCCTCGCGCGTTATGCGTGTGGTCATCTTGCATCATCTCCCATCCTCTTGCGCCCGGCTTACCCGGATGACCGCGCACCGCAAGTCCCCGTACGGGGCCAGTACGTGTGCGAAAACGGCGGATGCGTGCCATGTTTTTGACTGCGCAAGAAACGCCCAAGAAAAAAATGCGGCACTGCACAATGACTCTTGTCGCTTTCTTGGCCTGTGCTAGCCATAATACCCAGAAGATTGGGAAAGGTGGGGGGCGTCCCCGTGTACGCGTAACCGGTGCCGCGCTCGGGCCGTTAAGGTGCCGCGCCGGTCATACTAGGAGTGCTCTAGTGGCAAGCGATCCCGTCTCCATGCCAAAGCGTGCCGAACCTTCGGAATTCGACAAGCATATCGTCAAGGTGCTGCGCCACCGCGTCGGTAAGGATGAGCGCGCAGCCAAGCAGCACGACTGGTATACGGCATCGATCTACGCACTGCGCGACGAGATCATCGATCGCTGGATCTCCTCCACCCGCCGCACCTACGACGAGGGCGGCAAGCGCGTTTATTACCTCTCGATGGAATTCCTGATCGGGCGGCTGCTGCGCGATGCCCTCTCCAACATCGGCATGACCTCCGAGATGGAAAAGGCGCTCGCAGCGCACGGTCTGGAACTGTCGGCGCTCGAGGAACTGGAGCCCGATGCGGCACTCGGCAACGGCGGTCTGGGGCGTCTGGCGGCCTGCTTCATGGAAAGCCTCGCGACGCTCGATATCCCGGCCTACGGCTATGGCATCCGCTACGTGAACGGCATGTTCCGTCAGCGCATCAAGGACGGCTGGCAGGTCGAACTGCCCGAAACCTGGCTTGCCCACGGCAATCCCTGGGAGTTCGAGCGGCTCGAAAGCTCGTACCGCATCGGTTTCGGCGGCGAGGTCGAGGCCGAAGGCGACGGCGTGATCTGGAGCCCCGCCGAAGAGATCGAGGCAACGGCGGTCGATACGCCGGTCGTCGGCTGGCGCGGCAAGCGGGTGAACACGCTGCGGCTCTGGACCGCGAGCGCGCTCGATCCGATCCGTCTCGATGCCTTCAACGCGGGCGATCACATCGGCGCACTCGAAGACCAGGTCCGGGCGGACAGTCTGGTGCGCGTGCTCTACCCGGCGGACTCCAGCCCCTCGGGGCAGGAACTGCGTCTCAGGCAGGAGTATTTCTTCACCTCGGCCTCGATCCAGGACATCGTGCGCCGCCACGTGCAGTACGAAGGCGACATTCGCACGCTGCCGGAAAAGGCCGCCATCCAGCTCAACGACACGCACCCTTCGGTGGCCGTCGCCGAACTCATGCGCGTGTTCGTCGACATCCACGGGCTCGAGTTCAACGAGGCGTGGGAAATCTGCAAGCAGACGATCAGCTACACCAACCACACCCTGCTGCCCGAGGCGCTGGAAACATGGCCGCTGCCGCTGTTCGAGCGCCTGCTGCCGCGCCACATGCAGATCATCTATGCGATCAACAGCCGCATCCTGCGCGAAGCGCGCAAGGCCGGCTGCAGCGACGAGCAGATCGCCGCGATCTCCCTGATCGACGAAGGCGGCGAGCGCCGGGTGCGCATGGCCAACCTGGCATTCGTCGGCGCCCATTCGGTCAACGGCGTCGCCGCCCTGCATACCGAGCTGATGAAGGAAACGGTCTTTGCCGACCTGCACAGCCTCTATCCCTCGCGGATCAACAACAAGACCAACGGGGTCACGCCGCGCCGCTGGCTGCAGCAGTGCAATCCGGGGCTGACCAAGGTCATTCGCGATGCGATCGGTGACGGCTTCCTCGACGACGCCGAAAAGCTCACCGATCTCAATGCGCTCGCCAACGATTCCACCCTGGGTGAGCGCATTCACGAGGTGAAGCGCTCGAACAAGGTGGCGCTGGCGGACTATATCAAAAAGACCATGGGCATCCGGCTCGATCCCGATGCCCTGTTCGACGTCCAGATCAAGCGCATCCACGAATACAAGCGCCAGCTGCTCAACCTCATCGAGACGGTGGCGCTCTACGACCAGATCCGTAGCCATCCCGAGCGCGGCTGGGTGCCGCGCGTGAAGATCTTCGGCGGCAAGGCGGCGCCGAGCTATCACAACGCGAAACTCGTCATCAAACTGGCAAACGACATTGCCAGAAGGGTGAACAGCGATCCTTCGGTTGGCGGGCTGCTCAAGGTTGTTTTCGTACCCAACTACAATGTCAGTTACGCCGAAAGGATTATCCCGGCGGCCGACCTGTCCGAGCAGATTTCGACGGCAGGCATGGAAGCTTCGGGTACCGGCAACATGAAGTTCGCGCTCAACGGGGCCCTGACGATCGGTACGCTCGACGGCGCCAACGTCGAGATCAAGGACCATGTCGGCGACGAGAACATCGTGATCTTCGGGCTTACGGCCGAGGAGGTCGCGCAGAAGCGGGCAAACGGTTATAATCCCCGTGAGATCATCGAAGGGTCGCGGGAACTGGGGCAGGCGCTTTCGGCCATCGCGTCGGGCGTGTTCTCTCCGGACGATCGCGACCGCTACGCCGGGCTGATCGGCGGCATCTACGACCACGACTGGTTCATGTGCGCCGCCGATTTCGACAGCTACGCTGCGGCACAGCGTTCCGTCGACGCCCGGTGGGAAGACAAGGCGGGATGGCGCGCGGCGGCGATCCGCAACATCGCCAACGTCGGGTGGTTTTCGTCCGACCGCACCATTTCCGAATACGCGAGGGACATCTGGAAGGTCTTGTGAAGCCATCGGTCAGTGCCATCGATTCCCTGCTGGAAGGGACCTACGCAGACCCGTTTGCGCTTCTGGGTGTGCATGCCGGGCCCGCCGGCACCTTTGCCCGGGCGATCCTGCCCGGCGCGGAAGAGGCGGAGGCTTTCAGTCTCGACGGGCGCAGGCTCGGCGCGCTGGGCAAGGTCGACGAACGGTGCCTGTTCGAGGGCAGCCTCCTCGCGGATCCCCAGCCGATCCGCTACCGCTGCCGCGCGCGCGGGCACGACTGGCTGGTAACCGATCCCTATACCTTCGGCCCCGTGCTGGGGCCGGTCGACGACTTCCTGATCGCGCAGGGTACGCACTTCCGGCTTTTCGACAGGCTGGGTGCGCATCTGATCGAGCATGAGGGCTGCAAGGGCGTGCATTTCGCCGTCTGGGCGCCCAATGCCCGGCGCGTCAGTGTGGTCGGCGATTTCAACGACTGGGATCCCCGGCGCCACATCATGCGCAACCGCACCGACATCGGCGTGTGGGAGATCTTCATTCCCGACATCGGCGACTATCGGGCGTACAAGTATCACATCGTCGGTGCGGACGGGCAGACCTTGCCGCTCAAGGCCGACCCCTTCGCCTTCATGTCGGAGATCCGGCCCAACACGGCCTCGATGACGGCGGTCCCGGCCAAGCTCGACTGGGGGGATGAGGATCACCGTGCGCACTGGGCCTCGATCGATGCGCGCAAGGTGCCGATCTCGATCTACGAGGTTCATGCCGGGTCCTGGCAGCGCGACCGCTGGAACTGGTTCCTCAACTGGGATGAACTGGCCGACCGCCTGATCCCCTATGTCGTCGAGATGGGCTTTACCCATATCGAGTTCCTGCCGATCAGCGAGCACCCCTACGATCCCTCGTGGGGCTACCAGACGACAGGGCTCTACGCGCCGACGTCGCGCTTCGGCGAGCCCGCAGGTTTCGCCCGCTTCGTCGACGGGGCCCACCAGGCCGGGATCGGCGTTATTCTCGACTGGGTTCCGGCGCATTTCCCGACCGACGAGCATGGCCTCGTCCGCTTCGACGGCACCGCGCTTTACGAGCACGAGGACCCGAAGCTGGGGTATCACCCTGACTGGAACACGCTGATCTACAATTTCGGACGGCGCGAGGTGCAGAGCTTCCTCGTCAACAACGCGCTGTTCTGGGCCGAGCGATACCATGTCGACGGGCTGCGCGTGGATGCCGTCGCCTCGATGCTCTACCGCGACTACTCGCGCAAGGAAGGCGAGTGGGTGCCCAACGATCAGGGTGGGCGCGAAAACTGGGAAGCGGTCGATTTCCTGCGCGCGACCAACCGGGCCGTCTATGGTGAGCATCCGGGCTTCATGACATTTGCCGAGGAGTCGACCTCCTGGCCCGGCGTGACCCAGCCGGCGGACGAGCGCGGCGGGCGTTCCGCGCTCGGCTTCGGGTTCAAGTGGAACATGGGTTTCATGAACGACACGCTGCGTTACATGAGCCGCGATCCCGTACATCGGCGCCACCATCACGAGGACATCACCTTCGGGCTGATGTACGCCTTTTCCGAGAATTTCGTGCTGCCGCTGAGCCATGACGAAGTGGTTCATGGCAAGGGCTCGCTGCTTTCCAAGATGAGCGGCGACGACTGGCAGCAGTTCGCGAACCTGCGCGCCTACTACGCGCTGATGTGGGGCTATCCGGGCAAGAAGCTGCTGTTCATGGGGCAGGAGTTCGCACAGCGCCGCGAGTGGAGCGAAGAGCGCGCCCTAGACTGGGACCTGTGCAATGCCCCGGCGCACGAGGGCGTGCGCAATCTCGTTCGCGATCTCAATCGTCTCTACCGCAACAAGCCGGCGCTTCATGGCGGCGATTGCGAGGCCGACGGGTTCGAATGGCTTGTCGTCGATGATGCCGAGAACTCGGTCTTCGCCTGGTTGCGCAAGGGCCCCGTGGGCAAGCCCATCGCGGTTGTCGCCAACATGACGCCGGCACTGCGCAGCAATTACCGTTTGCCGCTGCCTCTCGCGGGCAAGTGGAACGAAGTGATGAACAGCGATTCCCGCCACTATGGCGGGTCGGGGAAAGGCAATTTGGGACAGATCAAGGCGGCCGACGGGCACGCCATGGTTACGCTGCCGCCGCTGGCGACAGTCATGTTCGAATATGCCGGTTGAAGCTGGATAGGAGAGAATACCTGCAATGAGGACGTCGACCGGACAGCCGCTCGCCCGCGATGCCATGGCCTATGTTCTGGCCGGAGGCCGGGGCAGTCGCCTGAAGGAACTGACTGACAACCGGGCCAAGCCCGCGGTCTATTTCGGCGGCATGAGTCGAATTATCGACTTCGCCCTGTCGAACGCGATCAATTCGGGTATCCGCCGCATCGGCGTGGCGACGCAGTACAAGGCGCATAGCCTGATCCGCCACATGAACCGTGCATGGAACTTCATGCGGCCCGAGCGTAACGAGAGTTTCGACATTCTGCCCGCGAGCCAGCGCATTTCCGAAATGCTCTGGTATGAGGGCACCGCCGACGCCGTCTATCAGAACATCGATATCATAGAGGCCTACAGCCCCAAATACATGGTCATCCTAGCCGGCGATCACATCTACAAAATGGACTACGAATTGATGCTGCAGCAGCACGTCAATTCGGGCGCCGATGTGACGGTCGGGTGCCTCGTGGTTCCGCGTATGGATGCGACGGCCTTCGGCGTGATGCATGTCGACGAGAAGGACGTCATCACCTCGTTCCTCGAAAAGCCTGCCGATCCGCCGAGCATTCCCGGCGATCCCGATCACGCGCTTGCCTCGATGGGCATCTACGTTTTCGAGACCAAGTTCCTGTTCGATGAACTGCGCCGCGATGCCGCCGATCCCAACTCCAAGCGCGACTTCGGTGGCGACATCATTCCGCACATCGTCAAGCACGGCAAGGCGCAAGCCCACCGTTTCACCGCCTCGTGCATCCGTGCTGCCGAGGAGATCGAGGAATACTGGCGCGACGTGGGCACCGTGGATGCCTATTTCGAAGCCAATCTCGACCTCACCGATACGGTTCCCAAGCTCAACATGTACGACCGGGACTGGCCGATCTGGACCGACACCGTGGTCGCGGCGCCGGCCAAGTTCGTGCACGATCAGGATGGACGGCGCGGGCAGGCGATTTCCTCGCTCATCAGCCAGGACTGCATCGTGTCAGGGGCGACGGCCCGTCGTTCGCTGCTGTTCACCGGTGTGAAGATGGGCAGTTGGTCGAGTGCCAACGAGGCCGTGATCCTGCCCTACTGCAACATCGGCCGGGAGGCGCGTCTCAGCCGCGTCGTCGTCGATTCCGGCGTGCGCATTCCGGAAGGTCTCGTTGTCGGCGAGGATCCCGAACTCGATGCGCAGCGCTTCCGCCGCACCGATAATGGGGTATGCCTGATTACCAAGCCGATGATCGACCGGTTGGATCTTTGATCCGCGGCGATTTTCGGCCAAGGCCCTTCATCACGAAGCGCGGGAATTAGGTTTTGGCTCTGAAAGTCCTTTCCGTAACCTCAGAAGCGGTGCCGCTGATCAAGACCGGCGGCCTGGCCGACGTGGCCGGTGCCTTGCCTGCCGCACTGGCGCCGCATGGTGTCGAGGTGACGACGCTGCTGCCCGGCTATCCGGCGGTCATGCAGACGCTGAAACGGCCGCGGGCGATCTTTTCCTGGAATTCCTTGCTGGGTACGTCAGCACGGTTGCTGGCGGGCAAGCTCGCGGGCGGACAGCCCTTGTTGGTGCTCGATGCCCCGGCGCTCTATGCCCGGGAAGGGGCGCCCTACACCGACGCCGCCGGGCTCGACTGGGGGGACAACTGGCAGCGCTTCGCTGCGCTCGGTCGGGCTGCGGCGGACATCGCGGGCGGCGCGATGGTCAAGCGCGGCAAGGCGCAGCGTTTCGATCTGGTCCATGCGCATGACTGGCAAGGCGGCATGGCCCCTGCCTATCTGCAGTTCGCCCCGTTCGGCGGCGATGAAGGCAAGGTCCCCTCGGTCATCACCATTCACAACATGGCATTCCAGGGCTGGTTCAATGCCGAGGTCTTTCCCCGGCTCGGCCTGCCCGATGCGGCATGGTCGCTCGACGGCGTGGAGTACCACGGCGGCGTAAGCCTGCTGAAAGCGGGTCTGGCCAATGCCGATGCAGTGACGACGGTCAGCCCGACTTATGCGCGCGAGATCCGGTCCAACACGTTCGGCATGGGGCTGGAGGGGCTCATCATTGCCCGGGGCAATTCCGTGCACGGTATCCTCAACGGTATCGACTCCGATAGCTGGAACCCGGGTGACGACCCCGCGCTTGCCGTGCCCTATACGCGGCGCACGCTGGACAAGCGCATTGCCAACAAGCGCGCACTGGAAGCGGAATTCGGTCTGGAGGAGAGCGATGGGCCGCTCTTCGTCGCCATCACCCGCCTGACCTGGCAGAAGGGCATGGATGTCCTTCCCGAAGTGCTCGATCATCTGGTCGGGATCGGAGGCAGGCTGGTCCTGCTCGGCTCGGGCGATCCGCATCTCGAACATGCCCTGTCGCGCGGCGCGGCGCGTCATCCCGGGCGGGTCGGCGTCAGGATCGGCTACGACGAGGCCCTCTCGCACCGGATGCAGGGCGGCGGGGATGCCATCCTGATCCCTTCGCGTTTCGAGCCCTGCGGTCTCACGCAGCTCTATGGTCTTGCCTATGGCTGCGTCCCCGTGGTCGCGCGTACCGGCGGACTGGCGGACACCGTGATCGATGCCAACCCGGCCGCGCTTGCCGCCGGCTGCGCGACCGGCGTGCAATTCGACGGCGTGAACTACGACAGTCTCGCCGCCGCACTCAACCGCACCGTGGCGCTCTACCATGATCGCGCGGCCTGGGAACGCATTCAGAAGAACGGCATGAAGTGCGACTTCTCCTGGAAGGCCAGCGGGGCAGCCTATGCGGACCTCTACAGATCGCTGACCGCATGACGGCATTGGGGGCTGTGGTGGGAGCGCAGTCGACGCGCTTTGCTGTGCGTTCGCCGCATGCGGATGCGGTCTGGCTGTGCCTCTTTTCCGAGCACGGCGAATCCAGCCATGTGATGCAGCGGGAGGGGCCGGACTGGGTCCTCGAGCTGCCGGGCAATCTCGCCGGTGCGCGCTATGGCTACCGCGCTGCCGGTGAGTGGTCACCGCATCACCGCCACTGGTTCGATCCGGCCAAGCTGCTGGTCGATCCCTATGCCGTGGAACTGGATCGCCGCTTCCAGCAGGATCCGCGGCTCGCCATTTTCGGCGAGGATACGGCCAATATCGTCCCGCGCGCAATCGTCCAGAGCCCGGACCAACCCCATCCTGTCGAACCGCCCCGGTTCGATCGGGGCAGTCTGGTCTATGAACTCAACGTCCGCGCCTTCACCATTCGCCATCCAGATGTGCCCGAGCACTTGCGCGGTACGGTCGCGGCCCTCGCGCATCCTGCCGTTATCGCCCACCTCAAGAAGCTGAGTGTCAGCGCCGTCGAACTGATGCCCATCGTCGCCTGGGTCGACGAAAGGCACCTGCAGCCGCTCGGTTTGGTCAATGCCTGGGGGTACAATCCGGTGGCGATGATGGCGCTCGATCCGGGGCTGTGTCCCGGCGGCGTCGCGGAATTGCGCGATACCGTGGCGGCGCTCCATGCAGAGGGCATCGGCGTCCTGCTCGATATCGTGTTCAACCATTCGGGCGAAAGCGATGTCGATGGCGGCGTGCTCTCGCTGCGCGGGCTCGACAATGCCGCCTATGCCCATGCGCCCGACGGAACGCTGATCAATGACACGGGGTGCGGCAATACGCTGGACTTCGCCAATCCCGCCGTTCGCCGCCTCGCGCTCGATACCATGCGGCATTTCGTGTCCCGGTGCGGGATCGACGGGTTCCGTTTCGATCTGGCCCCGGTCATGGCGCGCGGGCCGGGCTTCGACCCCGCCGCTCCGATCTTCGCGGAGATCGAGAACGACCCGCTGCTGGCGGATCGGGTGCTCATTGCCGAACCCTGGGACATCGGGCCGGACGGCTATCACTTGGGGGACTTTCCGGCACACTGGCTGGAATGGAACGATCGCTTTCGCGACGACGTGCGCCGGTTCTGGAAGAAGGAGGCCGGCATCGGTCTGCTGGCGACGCGGCTCGCGGGATCGTCCGATGTCTTCGGCCCGCACCAGCCGCATTCGGATTGCCGCTCGGTCAACTTCCTCGCCGCGCACGATGGTTTCACATTGGCGGACGTTGTTTCCTACGAACACCGCCACAACGAGGCCAATGGCGAAAACAACCGCGACGGGCATGGCGAGAACTTCAGCTGGAACAACGGCGTGGAAGGCCCCAGCGCCGACCCGAGTGTGATCGCCGCGCGCAAGGCAGACTTGCGCGCGATGCTCGGCACGCTGTTCGCCTCGACCGGCACCATCATGCTGACGGCGGGCGACGAGTTCGGGCGCAGCCAGCAGGGCAACAACAACGCCTATTGCCAAGACAATGCGATCGGCTGGGTCGATTGGGAAAACCGCGATCTGGAGCTCGAGGACTATGTCGCCGAGCTCTCCGCGAAGCGGCACGGACGTCTGCAGTCCTTTGCCCGTTTCCCTCAGAATGTGCAGTGGCTTACAGGCGACGGGCAGCCCATGTCCATTGCCGACTGGGAAGACACCAACGGCCATACCTTCATCTACGATGCCGCCCCCGAAGAAGGCACGGACGAAGGCGAACTGCGCGTCGAAATCTGCCGCGCCCGCCATCTCGTCCGCATCGACTTTACCGCCTAGCTACGCGCGCCGAGATCTATTGTGCGGTGCAAGGCGTGGCTCCCGAAAAGGAGGGACATTGCCCGCGGTCGGCCCGTTTCCGGCACCGCGGCTCTGAGCTTTACCTTAGCTCCAAGGGCTTGCGCCGTTTATACGAACTCGCTCCGTTTCGGGTCCATCGCGGTGTGCCGTCCATTGATCGAGGCCTCTTGCCACGGGCGCTGTTGCGCTGCACAAAGATCGCCATGCGCATTGCCATCATCGACGAAAGTGCCGCGCGCGCCTCCATTATTCGGGAGGGGCTGGCCACGCTCGATGATTGCGAACTGTTCGTGGTGACGGAACGGCGCGGTCTTCTGGCGCGGATCGGGGAAATCGAACCCGATATCGTTCTAATGGACCTGGGAAACCCTTCGCGCGACGTGCTCGAAGAGTATTTCGCAGTCAGCCGCGCGTTGCAGCGGCCGATCGCGATGTTCGTCGACGAATCGGACGATGAGTCGATTGCCGCTTCGGTTGAGGCGGGGGTTTCGTCCTATGTGGTGGACGGTCTGGCTCCGGGCCGGATCCGGCCGATCCTCGATCTTGCGGTGCGGCGTTTCAATGCCTTTTCGCGTCTTCAGCAGGACCTTGCCGAAGCCAAGGGCAAGCTGGCCGAGCGCGAGACCATCGACAAGGCAAAGCGTATTCTTATGGATAGCAGAGGGCTGCCCGAGCCCAAGGCCTATGCCGAACTGCGCAAGGCGGCGATGAATCAGGGAAAGCGCATCGCCGATATCGCCGAGGCCATCGTGACCGCCCACGAGCTGATGGGAAACGGCTGATGGCACCGGGAAGTCTGGGGGATTGATCGACGTGAATACCGAGCTGACAATCGGGTTCCTGCCTCTGGTTGACGCCTGCCTGCCGATACTCGCGCACGAGCATGGCTTTGCCGAGGAAGCAGGCGTCTCGCTGAGGCTGGTCAAGGACATGAGCTGGGCGACGGTGCTCGACCGGCTGCTCTACGGGCACAGCGATGCCGCGCACATGATCGCGCCGCTGGCGATTGCCGCGACGCTGGGACGGGGGCGTCCCGCGCAGCCGCTTTCGGCGCCTTTCGTGCTCGGCCTCAATGGCAATGCGATCACCTTGCGCCCCGAGCTCGCCCGTCAGGTTCGGGCCGAAGGCGGCATGGGATCGCCTGTCGAAGTGGGCGCGGCGCTCAAGGCGATTGCCGATGAGCGCCTCAAGGCCGGCAAGCCGCTGACTTTCGGTGTCGTCCACCGCTATTCGAGCCACAACTACATGCTGCGGTACTGGCTGGCCGCATGTGGCATCCGGCCCGATCACGATGTCGATATCTCGACCGTTCCGCCGCCGTTCTGTGCCGACGCGCTCAAGCAGGGCGAGGTCGATGGCATCTGCGTTGGCGAGCCCTGGAACAGTGTCGCGGTGTCGCGCGGCGTCGGTGAAATCGTCCTGTCCACCGCCCAGATCTGGCGCCGCGGTGTCGAGAAGGTGCTGGCCATGCGCCAGACCGTGCTCGAGGAGAAACGCGAGGTCGTCGAGCGGCTTATCCGGGCGCTGTGCCGGGCCGGCGAACACTTCGTCGATCCCGAGAACTGGGACAGCAATGCCGAAATCCTGGCTCGTCCGGAGTACCTCGACGGCTCGGCCGATCTGATCCGCAAGGCCATCTCAGACCAGCTCCTGATCGCCCGTGAGGGGCCGTTGGTTCACTACCCCGATTTCATGTTCCAGCACCGCGAGGCGGCGAACTTTCCGTGGGTCAGCCAGGCCGAGTGGCTCTACACCCAGATGGTGCGTTGGGATGGCACCCCGTTCGACGCCGAAGAGTGTCGGAAGGCGGCCGGCGTGTTCCGTCCCGATGTGTACCGCAGTGCACTTCTGGGGACCGGGGCGCCGCTTCCCGGGGCCAGCTCCAAGGTCGAGGGCAGCCTGGAATCGACAACCGTCGTGGGAACGCAGCAGGGTTCCATCATGCTGGAAAAGAACACTTTCTTTGACGGAGTGGTGTTCGATCCGAACGACATCGAAGGGTATATTTCGCGCCTGCCCTGAAGCCTTTTCGCTGCTGCGCTGCAAAAAAGGGCTTTACGCCAATCCCGCGAATCGCTTAAACAGAGGGCAACACAGAACGGTGTCTCCCAAGGTCGGGAGCGGATCAGAACCGGTCTGTGCTTTCAGCAATCAGTGGCAACGCAGCCGCCCGATGTAGTCCCGAGGGGACGTGCGTCGAGGCGGTTTTTTCGTGTTTGTCGCAGGGGACTTGGGGTTGGTTTCGATGAGCATGAATCGGGGGTTTGGTTTTTCGCGCAGGGCAGCGGTCGTGGCACTGCTGGCAAGCGTTGCGCTGGCAGGTTGCGGCAGCAAGAGCGATGCGCCTTCGGGTGACGCCGCTGCGGCGGCTGCAGCAGCCGGGGCGGTTGAAAAGCCGGTTCTGAAGCTGGGCTTCATCAAGCTCACCGACATGGCGCCGCTCGCCATCGCCAAGGAAAAGGGTTTCTTCGCCGAAGAGGGCCTGAACGTTACGCTTGAGCCGCAGGCGAACTGGAAGGTCCTGCTCGACGGTGTGATCGGCGGCCAGCTCGACGGCGCGCACATGCTCGCCGGCCAG
This sequence comes from uncultured Novosphingobium sp., assembly GCA_965140495.1. Classification (GTDB taxonomy): domain Bacteria; phylum Pseudomonadota; class Alphaproteobacteria; order Sphingomonadales; family Sphingomonadaceae; genus Novosphingobium. The sequence continues at coordinate 1,386,954 of OZ223239.1, forward strand.
CCGATCGCCGCGACCATCGGCTACGGCACCAAGGCCGACCTCATCGCCCCGCTCAGCCTCGATCTCAACGGCAACGCGATCACCGTTTCCAACAAGGTATGGAGCATGGTGAAGCCGGACCTGCCGATGGAGGGCGGCAAGCCCAAGCACCCGATTTCGGCCTCGGTCCTCAAGCCGGTCATCGCCAGCTTCAAGCAGCAGGGCAAGCCCTTCAACATGGGCATGGTCTTCCCGGTTTCGACGCACAACTACGAGCTGCGCTACTGGCTCGCAGCCGGCGGCCTGAACCCCGGTTTCTATACGCCGGGCGACGTGGGCGGCACGGTCGATGCCGACGTCCAGCTTTCGGTCACCCCGCCGCCGCAGATGCCCGCCACGCTCGAAGCCGGCACCATCGAGGGCTACTGCGTGGGTGAGCCGTGGAACCAGGCCGCGGTGCAGAAGAAGATCGGCGTTCCGATCATCACCGACGACGAGATCTGGCACGACAATCCGGAGAAGGTCTTCGGTCTGCGCAAGGACTTCGCCGAGAAGTATCCCGCCACCACCAAGGCGATGCTGCGCGCCATCATCCGGGCCCAGCAGTGGCTCGATGCCGATGGCGGCAAGAACCGCCCCGAAGCGGTGAAGATCCTCTCGCAGCCGAACTACGTCGGCGCCGACTACGACGTGATCGCCGCTTCCATGACCGGCAAGTTCACGTTCGAACCGGGCGATACCCGCGAGGCGCCGGGCTTCAACATCTTCTTCGACAAGTTCGCGGGCTACCCGTACTACTCCGACGCCATCTGGTACATGACGCAGATGCGCCGCTGGGGTCAGATCCCCGAAGATCACGACGATCAGTGGTACTTCGACGAAGCCAAGGCCGTCTATCGTCCCGACCTCTATCTGACCGCGGCCAAGAGCCTTGCCGAAGACGGCAAGATTCCTGCGGCGGCGATCCCCGAAACCGACGGTTTCCGCGGTGAACAGGGCGGCTTCATCGATGGCGTGACCTACGATGGCAAGCAGCCCAACGGCTATCTCGCCAAGCTCAAGATCGGCCTCAAGAAAGGCCAGCGTGTGACGGCTTCCGGCGTGACCGGAAACTGATTGCAGCCCAATCCCGAGGAGAATTCCCATGGCAACTGCATTTGCCGACATGGCTGAGACCGAAACGGAGAATACAGTGACCGTGAACGCGAGCGATAAGCCGGTTGCCGAAAGCCGGCCCTCGCAGCCTGCTGCGCCGGCCTATTCCAGCAAGATGCCGGCGGCTTTCGCGAAATTCGGCAAGGGGCTCATCGCTCCGATCCTCGGGATTGTCGCCTTCCTGGCGCTCTGGGCGGTCCTGGCCCCGCAGGTCGATACCTCGCTCGGCGCGTTGCCGGGGCCTGTCGAAGTTGCCGAGCAGGGCGTGTCCCTGTTCGGCGAGTGGCAGGCTTCGAACGAGGCCAAGGCGGAATTCTATGCCGCGCAGGATGCCCGGATCGCCGCCGGCACGCAGGCCATGGCGTTCGACTATGCCGGGCCGCCGACGTTCCTCGATCAGGTGATTACCTCGCTCGAGACCGTGGCGCTCGGCTTCATTCTGGCGACCGTTTTCGCGGTACCGATCGGGCTGGCCGCCGGCCTTTCGCCGATGTTCAACGCCGCGATCAATCCGCTGGTGCAGATCATGAAGCCGGTGAGCCCGCTCGCCTGGCTGCCGATCGTGACCATGGTGATCTCGGCGATGATCTCCAGTGCCGATCCGATCCTGCCCAAGGCGTTCGTGATCTCCGCGCTGGTGGTGATGCTCTGTTCGCTCTGGCCGACGCTGATCAACACCGCCGTGGGCACCGCCTCGATCGACAAGGACCTGCTCAACGTCGGCCGCGTGCTCAAGCTGGGCTGGTTCGCCAAGCTGACCAAGCTCGTCCTGCCTTCGTCGCTGCCCTACATCTTCACCGGTATGCGTCTCTCGCTGGGCGTGGGCTGGATGGTGCTGATCGCCGCGGAAATGCTCGCGCAGAACCCCGGCCTCGGCAAGTTCGTGTGGGATGAGTTCCAGAACGGTTCCAGCCAGTCGCTCGCCCGCATCATGTTCGCGGTGATCGTGATCGGCCTGATCGGCTTCCTGCTCGACCGGATCATGATGGGCGTCGAGAAGTTCGCCAGCCGCAACCGCATCGCCTGATCGCCACGCACCTCCGATAGGGAACACGACCATGGCCACGATCCTTTCGCTCAAGGGTGTCTCCAAGTCCTATACCGGTCAGGCCGGGGGCGAGACGCAGGTGCTCGACGGCATCGACCTCGATGTCGAGGAAGGCGAGTTCATTGCCATCCTAGGCTTCTCGGGGGCGGGCAAGACCACGCTGATCTCGTCGATTGCCGGGCTGATCGAGCCCGACGCGGGCGACATCCTGCTGCGCGGCAAGCAGATCAAGGGGCCGGACAAGGACCGCGGTCTGGTCTTCCAGTCCTACTCGCTGTTCCCCTGGCTGACGGTCGAGAAGAACGTCGCGCTTGCAGTCGATGCCGTCCATCAGGACCGCAGCAAGGACGAACGCGCGGCCCTGGTGAAGCAGAAGGTCGAACTGGTCGGCTTGGGCCATGCCATGGACCGCAAGCCGGCCCAGCTTTCGGGCGGCATGCGCCAGCGCGTCGCGGTCGCACGGGCGCTGGCGATGGAGCCGGAAATCCTGCTGCTCGACGAGCCGCTTTCGGCGCTCGATGCGCTGACCCGCGCCAAGCTGCAGGACGAGATCGAGCGTATCCGCAAGGAAGAAAAGCGCACGATCATCCTCGTCACCAACGACGTCGATGAAGCGCTGCTGCTGGCAGACCGCGTGGCCGTGCTCACACCGGCCCCGGCGGCGAAGATCGGCCGCGTGTTCACTGTCGATGTGCCGCGCCCGCGCGACCGCGAGGCGGTGAACGACGATGCGCATTTCCAGTCGCTGCGCAAGCAGATCGTCGCCTATCTCGGGGCGCTGAACGAGGAGGGATCGAGCGTCGGCGAGAGCAGCGTGGCGCTGCCCGAAGTCGCGCCGCTGGATCTTTTTGCCGCGAAGCCGGAAGCCGTACTGCCGAGCGCCTATGTCGAGGCGGGCAAGTCCGCGGTCGAGCGGCGCTATCTGGAATTCTACAAGCTCAACAAGGTCTATCCCACGCCCAAGGGCCCGCTGACGGTGGTCGAGGACTTCAACCTGCTGATGGACAAGGGCGAATTCATCTCGCTGATCGGCCACTCGGGGTGCGGTAAATCCACGGTGCTGACCATGGCTGCGGGTCTCAACGAGATCAGCGCGGGCGGTATCGTCCTCGACAACCGCGAGATCGATGTCGCCGGGCCGGACAAGGCCGTGGTGTTCCAGGCGCCAAGCCTGATGCCCTGGTTGACCGCGCGCCAGAACGTCGCGCTCGGCGTGGAGCGCGTCTACCCGCATGCCGGCAAGGCCGAGCGCCGCGATATCGTCGATTACTACCTCGACCGCGTCGGCCTCGGCGATGCCAAGGACAAGATGGCGGCGGAGATGTCCAACGGCATGCGCCAGCGTGTCGGCATCGCCCGCGCCTTTGCGCTTTCGCCGCGGCTGCTGCTGCTCGACGAACCTTTCGGCATGCTCGACAGCCTGACCCGCTGGGACTTGCAGGACGTGCTGGTGGAAACCTGGAACCGCACTAAGGTGACTGCGATCATGGTCACCCACGATGTCGACGAGGCGATCCTGCTGGCCGACCGCGTGGTGATGATGACCAATGGTCCCAACGCCACCATCGGCAAGATCCTGAAAGTCGATCTGCCGCGCCCGCGTGACCGCAAGGCGCTGCTCGATGATCCGAAGTTCTATCAATACCGTCAGGAAGTCCTGCACTTCCTGGCCGAATACGACCACGGGCCCGCTGCCAAGGCGGCCTGAGGACAATACCAGCGCTCGCTCATGAGGGGGCGGCGGACGGGCAAGGGCGCCCGCCGTGCGAAGCGCAAGTCAATGGGCCGGAAGCAGCCCGGGAGAGGATTAACACCGGCGGGCAATGGCGTCTGCCTTCGATCCAGTTTGGAACGGGTGCCCGGGGGAAGGGCGCCCATCGGAGGGCTACGCTATGAAGACCGTCTTTTCGCTTGCCGCACTTGCTGCCACCACTGCCTCGCTTGCCATTGCCGCGCCCGCCGCGGCCAAGGCCGGCGACCCCGTCGTCGTAAACGACAATCTCACCATCGACACAATCATCGACGGCACCTTGCGCTGGGAACATGTCGATCAGGATGACCTGGGCCGCGATGCCGATGCGGTGACGTTCCGCATGCGGGCCGGCGCTGAAGCGACCATTCACAACCTGTCGTTCCTGGCCGAAGCCGAAGGCACGCTGGCTATCGTCGACAACTACAACGACACGATTCCCGGCAACAACGGCTACCTCGGTGCCGAGCCCTATTCGGTTGTTGCCGATCCCCAGAACGTCGAGCTGAACCGCCTGCAGGCAAGCTACAAGGGCAAGGCGCTCAAGGTCACGCTGGGCCGCCAGCGCATCATCCTCGACGATGCGCGTTTCGTCGGCAATGTCGGCTGGCGCCAGAACGAGCAGACCTTCGATGCCGTGCGCGGCGAGGCGAAGTTCGGTCCGCTCTCGCTCGATGCGACCTACTCGATCTCGCAGCGGACCATCTTCGGCGTGGACAGCCCGAACGAGCACTTCGACGGCGATTTCATCCTCGTGAACGGCACGGTCGATGCAAAGCCGGTCAAGATCGTCGGCTTTGCCTACCTGCTCGATTACGACACCCGCATCGCCTTTTCGAGCAAGACCTTCGGCGCGATGGCGACCGGCAAGCTGCCGCTTGGCGACGCCGTGAAGCTGGACTTCAAGCTGCGCTACGCCACCCAGCAGGACTTCGAACTCAATCCGGTCGATTACTCGGCAGACTACATCGATGCCGAACTCGGCGTCTCGGTCGCCGGTTTCGGGCTCAAGGCGGGTTACGAGGAACTGGGCAGCGATGATGGTATCGCCGCGTTCCAGACGCCGATGGCGACGGCGCACGCCTTCAACGGCTGGGCCGACCTGTTCCTGACGACGCCGGCGACCGGCCTGCGCGACTATTTCGGGGCCGCATCGGCCAAGATCGGCGATGCCGGCCCGTTCAAGGGCGTCGGCGCGACCGTGATCTACCACAAGTTCGAAAGCGACTTCGGCAGCATCGATTACGGCACCGAATGGGATGCCGTCATGACCTTCAAGCTCGGCGGATATCCGTTCCTGCTGAAGTACGCGAACTACAACGCCAAGAACTTCGGCACCGATACCGAGAAGGTCTGGCTGCAGGTTTCCTTCAAATACTGATCACGGGGCACGACAGGGAGTAATCCGACATGGCATATCTCGCACCATCCGAATTCGTAACCAAGCTCATCGATGCCGGTGAGTCCAAGATCATGATGTCGACCAAGGACACGCTGGTCCGCGCCTATATGGCCGGTGCCACGCTGGCCCTTGCGGCGGCTTTCGCGGTCACCATCAACGTGCAGACCGGGCAGCCGCTCGCCGGCGCGATCCTCTTCCCGGTGGGCTTCTGCATGCTCTACCTGCTGGGCTACGACCTGCTGACCGGCGTTTTCGTGCTGTGCCCGCTGGCCGTATGGGACAAGCGACCGGGCTGCTCCTGGGGCGGCGTACTGCGCAACTGGGGGCTGGTATTCACCGGCAACTTCGCCGGCGCGCTGACCACTGCGGTGCTCATGGCGATCTACTGGACCTATGGCTTCGCGGACGAGGTCAACGTGGTCGGCCAGAAGTTCGCGACGATGGGCGAGAAGCGCACCGTCGGTTACGCGGCCTTCGGCGCGGCGGGCTGGCTCACGATCTTCGTGCGCGCCATGCTGTGCAACTGGATGGTCTCGACCGGCGTCGTCGGCGCGCAGATCTCGACTTCGGTCACGGGCAAGGTCGTTGCCATGTGGATGCCGATCATGCTGTTCTTCTACATGGTCTTCGAACACTCGATCGTGAACATGTTCCTGTTCCCGGTCGGCCTGATGCTCGGCGGCGATTTCACCATCGGCGACTACCTGCTGTGGAACGAACTGCCGGTTGTGCTCGGTAACCTCGTGGGCGGCCTGACCTTCACCGGTCTCATGCTCTACACCACGCACGTGCGCACTGCGCCGAAGCGCGTCGTCAACATCGCAGCCTGATCCTATCCCCTTGGCTGCGTGACCGGGAGGGCATCCCAGTTGCTCTCCCGGTCACTCTTTCCGGCGATGCAGACCCAGCTATCCGTCACCATCGGCCAGTTCTCGACGGCCGGCGCCAAGGAAGCCAATCAGGACTTCCATGGCGCTCTCGTGCCGGAACCGGAGGCGCTGGCGACCAAGGGCGTCGCGGTCGCCATTGCCGACGGCATCAGCACCAGCCCGCTCGGGGTGACGGGCGCTGAAACCGCAGTCAAAAGCTTCCTCACCGACTATTTCGCGACATCCGAGGCCTGGTCGGTATCGACCAGCGGCCAACGGGTGATCGCAGCGACCAATTCCTGGATGCACGCCCAGAATCTGGGCGGCGCGCGCAGCCTGTCCGACGAGGCGCGCGAGCGGGGGATGGTCTGCACGTTTTCCGCGCTGGTGCTCAAGGGGCGCAGCGCTTGGCTGTTTCACGTCGGGGACTCCCGTATCGCCCGCGTCTCCGGAAGCACTCTCGAACCCTTGACCGAACCGCATCGGTTGGACCTCGGCGGTGGCGTCAGCTTTCTGGCACGCGCCATGGGGTCGGACCGGCATATCGAGATCGATCACAGGCGCATGCCGGTGACGGTGGGGGACGTCTTCGTGCTCTCGACCGACGGTGTGCATGAGGTTCTCGACGACCGGGCCTTTATCGAGGCGGCTGCGGGCGACGATCTCGATGTGGCGGCACGCGCGCTGTGCGACGCGGCGCTGGCGGCGGGGAGCGGAGACAATCTCACCGTCCAGCTGGTGCGCGTGGAGGAGCTGCCGCAAGGCGGGCTCGACGACATTGCCGGAGAGGAAGCGGCGCTTCCGCCTGCGCCACAATTGACGGCCGGGCAGGACTTCGAAGGCTTCACCATTGTCCGCGAACTGCACGCCGGGCACCGCAGTCATGTCTATCTTGCGCGCGATAAGGCCAGCGGGGAGCGCGTGGCGATCAAGGTCCCCTCGACCGAGCACGGCACCGACGCTGGCGAACTGCGGCGGCTGATGCTGGAGGAATGGGTGGCCCGGCGGATCAGCCATCCGCATGTGCTCAAGGCGACGCCCGCGCGGGCCTCGCGCCGCCATGCCTATGCCGTGACCGCCTATGTCGAAGGCGCGACGCTGGAGCAGTGGACGCACCAGCAGCGCGAGACCGACCTTGTGGCCGTCCGCTCCATCCTCAGGCAGATCGCCTCCGGCCTGCAGGCACTGCACCGCCGCGAGATCGTCCACCGCGACCTGCGGCCTGCCAATGTCATGATCGATGGCGAAGGGACCGTCACGATCATCGACTTCGGCTCGGCGCAAGTGGCTGGGCTCGACGAAATCGCGAGCCCCGTCGGCGATGCGCTATTTGCAGGGACCATGCAGTTCACCGCGCCGGAAATATGGCTGGGCTATCCTGCCTCGCGCTGTTCCGATCTGTGGTCGCTCGGTGCGATGGCCTATTACATGCTGACCCGCGAACTGCCCTATGGCTTGCGTTTGTCGAACGCCACGACGCGGGCTGCACAGGCGCGCCTCGCCTATATTCCGGCGAGCGAGCGCAATCCGGACGTTCCGGCCTGGGTGGACGCTGCCATTGCCCGAGCCGTCGCAGTCGATCCGGCGAAGCGCTACGGCGAACTGTCGGAATTCATCTACGACCTGACCCATCCCAACACCGCACTTTTCGCGCCCGAGCAACGCCCGTGGCTGGCCCGCCGACCCGAACGGCTGTGGCAGGCGATCAGCGCGCTGCTGGCGCTCGCCCTCGCGGCGTCGCTGCTGACGCGGGAAGGGCCGGTGGATCGCCCTCAAGCTTCGAAAATCCAGACCGAGGAGACTGCACGATGATGACCAAGGCAGACGTGACCACGATGATCCGCGCCAAGATGCGCGAAAGCAAGATTACCTGGGCGGCCATCGCCGAAGCCGCGGGGCTGAGCGAAGTCTTCGTGACTTCGGCGTGCCTCGGCATGAACAGCCTGCTGCCGGACGTGGCGGGCAAGGTCGTCGACTTTCTCGGCCTTCCGGCAGAGGCTGCCATCGTCCTCAGCGAATATCCGACGAAGGACTTCCCCCGCACCGTTCCGACCGACCCGTGCATCTACCGCTGGTACGAGATCACCGGCGTTTTCGGAGAAGCATTCAAGGAACTGGTGCAGGAAAAATTCGGCGACGGCATCATGAGCGCCATCGATTTCGACATGGAAGTGAACCGTGTTGCGCATGAAAAAGGCGACCGGGTGCAAGTTGTCATGAGTGGCAAGTTCCTGCCCTACAAGAGCTGGTAAGCTGTTGCTTAGCCTCTCCTTTCCGGGTTTGGCCGGAAGGGAGGGGCGACCGCCTGCGCAGGACTTTTCCTGCTGCAGTGCAAAAACCGGCTTGCCCCCGATGGCGCGAATCGGTTAAACACTTCGTCGGCGAGAAAGCGCCGTCCGCTGTTGGACGATCTCAGCGCCTCGCCATCAAATTTACAGACGCGTGGCACCGTAGCCGCCCGTACCTCTCCCGAATGGGACAGGCACGAGGCGGTTTTTTTGTGTGCGCGTTACGAACGGAGACGTGACGTGAATGCACCGATGAACTTCGAGGAGGGCGCGCCCTCCGGCGGCAGCCGGGAGCGGCTCGTGGTGATCGGCAACGGCATGGCCGGCTGCCGTGCGGTCGAGGAAATTCTGGCTCGTGATCCGGGCCGGTTCGACGTCACGATCTTCGGTGCCGAGCCGCGCGTGAACTACAACCGCATCATGCTCTCGCCGGTTCTCGCCGGGGAGAAGACCTTCGACGAAATCGTCATCAACAGCCAGGAATGGTACGATGACAACCGCATCACGCTGGTCTCGGGCGACAAGGTCGAGAGCATCGACCGCGAGCACAAGCGCGTGGTTGCCGCCTCGGGCCGCATCGAACCCTACGACAAGCTGCTGATCGCCACCGGCTCCGATCCCTTCATCATTCCGGTTCCGGGCAAGGACCTCGACGGTGTCGTGACCTTCCGCGACCTCGACGATGTCGACAAGATGGTGGCCGCGGCGGGCAAGGGCGGGAATGCTGTCGTCATCGGCGGCGGCCTGCTCGGTCTCGAGGCCGCGCATGGTCTCAACCTTCGCGGCATGAACGTGACGGTCATCCACCTGATGCCCACGCTGATGGAGCGCCAGCTCGACGAGGCGGCCGGCTGGCTGCTCAAGACCGAGCTGGAACGGCGCGGCCAGACCATCCTCACCGGCGCCAACACCAAGGAAATCGTCGGCGAGGACGGCAAGGTGACCGCGGTTCGTCTCGAAGACGGCACTGAAATTCCCGCCGATATCGTCGTCATGGCCGTCGGCATCCGTCCCGCCACCGGGCTCGCCCGCGAAGCCGGGCTGGAGGTTGAACGCGGCATCATGGTCGATGACCACATGGTCACCTCGGACCCCTCGGTCCTTGCGGTCGGCGAATGCGTCCAGCACCGGGGCCTGTGCTACGGCCTCGTCGCGCCGCTGTGGGACATGTGCCGGGCGCTGGCCGATCACGTGACCGAGAACCCGACCGGCTATCTCGGCTCGGTCACTTCCACCAAGCTCAAGGTCTCGGGCATCGATCTGTTCTCCGCCGGCGATTTCTCGGGCGGTGAGGGCTGCGAGGACATCGTCATGCGCGATGCCTCGCGGGGCGTGTACAAGCGCGTGATCGTCAAGGAGAACAAGGTGCTCGGCGCCGTGCTCTACGGCGATACCGCAGACGGCTCCTGGTACTTCGACCTGATGAAGAAGGGCGAGGACGTCTCGGACATCCGTGAAGCTCTGATCTTCGGTCAGGCCTTCGCCTCGGGGGGCGCCCTCGCGGACCCTAATGCCGCCGTTGCTGCCCTCTCGGACGACGCAGAAATCTGCGGCTGCAACGGCGTATCCAAGGGGCAGGTCGTCTCGTGCATCAATGACGGTGCGCACTCGCTCGATGCAGTGCGTTCCACTTGCAAGGCTTCGGCCTCGTGCGGTTCGTGCACCAATCTCGTCGAGAGCCTGCTGTCGCTGACGCTTGGCGGCGAGGTCGAGAGCGGCCCCAAGACGATGTGCAAGTGCACCAGCTTCACCCACGGCGACGTGCGCAAGCATATCGTCGAGAAGGGCCTGAAGGAAATCCCGCAGGTCATGCAGGAACTGCACTGGACCACGCCGGATGGCTGCGCCTCATGCCGTCCCGCGCTCAATTATTACCTGCTCTGCGCATGGCCGGGCGAGTACGAGGACGACCAGAAGAGCCGCTTCGTCAACGAGCGCATGCACGCCAACATCCAGAAGGACGGCACCTATTCGGTGGTCCCGCGCATGTGGGGTGGTCTCACCAACCCGAAGGAACTGCGCGCGATTGCCGACGTGGTGGAGAAGTACGACGCGCCGATGGTGAAAGTCACCGGCGGCCAGCGCCTCGACATCTTCGGGATCAAGAAGGAAGACCTGCCCGCCGTCTGGGCGGACCTCAACGCCGCCGGGATGGTCTCGGGCCATGCCTACGGCAAGTCGCTGCGCACGGTGAAGACCTGCGTCGGCAGCGAATGGTGCCGCTTCGGCACGCAGGATTCGACCGGGCTAGGCGTCAAGATCGAGCGGATGACCTGGGGCAGCTGGATGCCGCACAAGTTCAAGATCGCCGTCAGCGGTTGCCCGCGCAACTGCGCCGAAGCGACGATCAAGGACTTCGGCGTCGTCTGCGTGGACTCGGGCTACGAGCTGCACATCGCCGGTAATGGCGGCATCAAGGTTCGTGCTACCGATCTGCTCTGCAAGGTCGAGACCGAACGCGAGGCGCTCGATGTCTGTGCCGCCTTCATCCAGCTCTACCGCGAGGAAGCGTATTATCTCGAACGCACCGCGCCGTGGGTCGAGCGCGTCGGTCTCGACTACGTGAAGGACCGCCTCGCCGAGGAAGGCGCCGTCGAGCACTACGCCGCGCGCTTCCGCTACTCGCAGGAATTCATGCAGGACGATCCCTGGGCCAAGCGCGCCGCCGGCGAGCACGAGAAACTGCACCAGCACCTTGCCGAGGTGCGTCCCTACCCCGGCGCCAAGATGGAGAACGCGTGATGATCGGCAACTGGCTCGATATCGGCCCGATCACCCAGATCGAACCGGGCACGGCCCGCACTCTGCCCGTGGTCGGCGGGGAGGAAATCGCGGTGTTCCTGACGATGCGGGGCGAATTCTTCGCGATCCGCAACCAGTGCCCGCATAAGCAGGGGCCGCTCAGCCAGGGCATCGTCCATGGCGACGTCGTGACCTGCCCGCTGCACAACTGGAACATCTCGCTGCGCAGCGGCAAGGCGCTGGGTGGCGACGAAGGCTGCGTGCCGACGATTCCGCTCAAGGTCGATGCGGGGCGCATCTACCTGCTGCGCTCGGCCGTGATCGGCGGAGGCGATGAGGCTGCCGTGCAGCAAGCCACGCAAGACAAGGCAGCCTGACCGCCATGGGGGCGATCCGCACCACCTGCGCCTATTGCGGCGTCGGCTGCGGCATTGCCGCCGAGGTTTCCGGTAATGACGATCGGGGGGTCGTCATTACCGGAGACCGTATGCACCCGGCCAATCGCGGTCGGCTCTGCTCGAAGGGAACGCATCTGGGCGAGACGGTCGGGCTGGAAGGGCGGCTGCTCGCGCCGATGATCGGCCAGCGCGAAAGTTCGTGGGACGAAGCGCTCGGTGAGGTCGCGGACCGTATGCGGGCGTGCATCGCCGAGCACGGGCCGGACAGCGTTGCCCTCTACCTTTCCGGCCAGCTCCTGACCGAGGACTACTACGCTGCGAACAAGCTGGCAAAGGGCTTCATCGGCACCGGCAACGTCGACACCAACTCGCGCCTGTGCATGGCGAGCGCCGTCGCCGCCTACAACCGCGCTTTCGGCGAGGACGTGGTGCCCTGTTCGTACGAGGATCTGGACGCCACCGATTTGGTGCTGCTCGTCGGTTCCAACACCGCATGGTGCCACCCTGTCGTCTGGCAGCGGCTGGAAAAGACCCGCGAGCGGCGCGGAACCAAGATCGTCGTCATCGACCCGCGCCGCACCGAGACGGCCGAACAGGCCGATCTGCATGTGCCGGTCGCGCCCGACGGCGATGTCGCCCTGTTCAACGCGCTGCTGGCGGACATGAAGCGGCGCGGATTGGCGGACGAGGAATACCTCGCTGCCCATGTGGAGGCGGATGCCGGGTTCTGGGAAAACCTCTCCCCGGAATCCGGCATCCCGGATGCCATTTTCAGGAAGCTCTGCGATCTCGTCGCGCAGCATCCGCGCATGATCACTCTATTCAGCCAGGGCGCGAACCAGTCGGTCTGCGGTACCGACAAGGGCAATGCGATCACCAACTTCCATCTCGCGACAGGCCGGATCAACCGGATCGGCGCGGGGCCGTTCAGCATTACCGGCCAGCCCAATGCCATGGGCGGTCGCGAGGTGGGAGGACTGGCCAACATGCTAGCGTGCCACCTCGGCTTTGCCGAGGACGAGCGCGCGGACGTGGCCGAATTCTGGAAGGCGCCGAACGTCTGCGCCGGACCCGGCCTCAAAGCGGTCGAGATGTTCCGCGCCGTCCACGAGGGCCGGATCAAGTTCCTGTGGGTCATGGCGACCAACCCGGCGGTCTCGTTGCCCGATAGCGGCTTCGTCCGCGAGGCGCTCTCGCGCTGCCCCACCGTGGTCGTTTCGGACATCATCGCCGATACCGATACGGGCCGTTTCGCGCATATCCGCCTGCCGGCGCTGGGCTGGGGCGAGAAGGACGGGACGGTCACCAATTCCGAACGCTGCATCAGCCGCCAGCGGGCGCTATTTCCGGCGCCCGGAGAGGCGCGCGCGGACTGGAAGATCGTTGCCGATGTGGCCTCGCGCATGGGCTGGGGCGAGGCCTTTGCGTGGCCCGACGCCGCCTCCGTCTATCGCGAATATGCCGCGATGACGTCTCTCGCGAAAGCGCGAGGCAAGGTTCTGGACCTGACCGCGCATTCCGAAATCACGGCCGCGCAATATGAGGCGCTGGAGCCCTTCAAGTGGGGCGGCGAACGGCCGCTTGCAGCCGGTTACCCGACCCCGTCAGGCAAGGCGCGGTTGGTGCGTGTAACGCCGCTGGCGCCCGCCACCAGCGCGGAGTTCCCGTTGCGGCTCAACACCGCGCGCTATCGCGACCAGTGGCACACGATGACACGCACGGGCCTGTCGCCGGCCTTGTCGCAGCACCGGCCCGAACCGCTGCTCGAAGTACATTCCGCCGACGCGCGCGACGCAGGTCTTGTCGATGGCGGCCTTGGCCGCGTCGAAACCGCGAGCGGGGCCAGTGTCTATCGCGTTCGTGTGTCCGATGGGCAGCGGCGCGGCGAGATCTGCGTGCCGATGCACTGGGCGGATGCCATGGCGGGCGAAGGGCGCTCCAACCGCTTGCCTTCGCAGGCGGTCGATCCGGTTTCCGGCCAGCCCGGCTACAAGAACGGCGCGGCGCGGGTCGTGGCGGTAAGGCCCGCATGGCGGGCCTTCCTTGTCCGCCGCGAGGCGATTGCGCCGCAAGGATTGCTCTACTGGACGCGCTCGCGCGTGAAGGCGGGCTGGCTCTATGAATTGGCTGGCGATGGCGCGATCGACATGGCGGCACTGCTCCCCCCCGGCGAGCAGATGGAAGTCGCCGATACCGTGCGCGGGATGCGCCGAATTGCCGTGCGCGGAGACGATGGTTCGCTGATCGCGGCGGCCTATCTCACGCGCTCGGGCGAATTGCCGGCGCGGGCGTGGGTGGCGGACCAGCTCGGCCTCGATGCCGCGAGCGCTGCGGAGCTTCTCGCCGGTCGGCCCAGCACGCCGCTGCCCGATCGCGGGCCGATCGTGTGCGTGTGCCATGGCGTGGGCGAAAAGGACATTGCGCTGGCCCTCGATGACGGCGCGGCCTCCGTGGCCGACGTCGGCGGCTGCACCAAGGCAGGTACCAATTGCGGATCGTGCCGCCCGGCCATTGCCAAGCTCATCAAGGCCTTCTCCTCTCTTGAACAGGAAGCTGCCCAATGACCGATTTTCGCAAGAACGATTTTCCGGGCGGCTCGGTCTGGCTCGTAGGCGCCGGTCCCGGCGATGCCGAACTGCTCACCCGCAAGGCCGAGCGGCTGATCGGCGAGGCTACCGTGGTATTCTACGATGCCCTGGTTGGGCCGGACATTCTGGAAATGGCGGCCTGCTCGGCGCGGCTGGTCCATGTTGGCAAGCGCTCGGGCCGCCACTCGAAGGATCAGGGCACCATCGATACGCTGATCGTCGCGGCGGCGCTGCAGGGCGAGAAGGTCGTCCGGCTCAAAGGTGGCGATCCAGCGATCTTCGGCCGCGCGACCGAGGAACTGGAAGCCTGCCGTGCGGCTGGGATTGCAGTGCGCATCTGCCCTGGGGTGACCGCCGCCAGCGCCGCTGCCGCCAGCCTCGGCGCCTCGCTCACCCTGCGCGGACTGGCCCGCAAGCTGACCTTCGTCACCGCCCATGCCCGCGCCGGAGAAGAGCTGGAACTGGACTGGGCACGTCTTGCCGATCCGGAAGCCACGCTGGCGGTCTACATGGGCAAGGCGGCGGCGCCGCAAGTGTCGGCGAAACTGATCGCGGCAGGCCTGCCCGCCGAAACGCCCGTAGCGCTGGTGGAGAACGCCAGTCTGCCCACCGAGCGGCAGTTTCATACCCGGCTCGACCTGCTCCCGCTCGCCGCGCGCACGGCGCTTGGCGATGGCCCGGCGCTGTTGCTCATCGGGGCCGCCATGGCGCGCCCGGACGGTGTCGATGCAGTCATGGAGCAAGTGGCGGAACAGTCCGCACGCTGAGGAAAGTCCGCCTTTCCCGACGGCGGGCCATGTCTGCTGCCGGGAACGCCAGGGCCCGTTGCGCATTGCAAGTACATACCCCGACTTAGTATCGGAGCTTGCAACGTGAAACTCATGACCCTTTTTGCAGGCGCCCTGATGGTTGGCCCTGCCATGGGCGCGATTGCCAGTCAGGCCGTCAATACACATCCCGTCGACCGCAGCGACAATGTCTTCGCGGCGATACCGCAACACGAGATCGCCAATTACGACAGTCAGCAGTCGAACTCAGGTGCGCGCGACCACTATCCGCTGATCACGCCGCATGGCCGGGTGGAGGTGGAGGAGCTGTGGGACCATGGCTTGATGCGCAACCGGCGCTTTGCCCGTTACGATACTTACGAGGCCCAGCCTCTGCCGCAGCCCGAGCTCTATGCCGAAGTGCCCGTGCAGGAGGCGCGCGTGCAGAATGCGAACTATGAACCGGTGCCCGCTGCGGCGGCAGAGACGCGTAGCACGGCAAGGCCTGCTCCTCCGGCGAGCCAGCGGATGGAGAGGCCCGGCGTTTCCGCCCGGATGATCGATGTCGATGCGGAGCTTGCGCCGACAAGCGCCAGGCCTTTGCAGGTTTCCGAATGCGGGCAATGCAGTGCCCTTCAGGATACGGTGTCGATACAGCCTACCCCGGCGAAGGCTGTGTCCATGCGTTCGGATGACGCGCAGATCGGCCTGCAGTAAACCAAAGGCGGGGTGTAGAGCCTAACGGTTGCTGAGCTGCACCCGCACGCCGGTGTCGCCGGTCTCCATTTCGTAGCGCGCCTCTGCCTGACTGGCGAAGGCATTGAGAAGCCGGGTGCCGATGCCCGAAGATCCGCTTTGGCCGGTGGCGAGATGACCGACGCCATCGTCATGGATATCCAGCACCCAGCCGTCGTCATTGGCATCGAACCGGACCGTCACCCGGCCGTCGCGGCCATCGGGAAAGGCGTATTTCGCACAGTTCGTGAGCGCTTCGTTGGTGAACAGGCCGATGGCGACAGCCACTTGCCGCGGGAGGACATGCGGCGTGGCGTGCAGCGATACGGTGACGTTGTCGCTGAACATGCCGATGGCGACCTTCTCGACGACATCTTCGAGATAGGGCTGCATCGCGACGGCGGAGCCTTCCCCCTGGCTCTCGGCCAGATTGGCGTAAGCGCGGGCGAACGAGTGAATGCGGGTGATCGTCTGGTCGATCGCCTGATCGACCGATTGGTGCACTTCGCGCTGCTTCTGGTGTTCCAGCAGGCTGGCCACGAGCGCGAAGTTGTTCTTCGTGCGATGCTCCAGTTCCTGCTGCAACAGAATGCGTCGGTCGATCTCGCTGTCGCGCTCGAAGATCGCGCTCTGCACGGCCCGGCGAAACATCTCCGCGAAGAACAGGACGACCAGCGCGGCGGCACCGTTGATTACCACCCGCGAGGGATCGGTGGCCACCACGAAATCAAAGGAATGGGGCGTCGGCAAGACGAAGTACCAGGCCCACACGAAGCTTACGCCATAGGCGACGAGGCCCGCGGGCAAACGGCCATAGAGCGTGGCGAGCATGACCGTCGGATAGACGAGCGCGAAGGGCCCCGAGGTGGGGGATACGAGATCGACGGTGCTGCGCAGCGCGATCATCACCAGCGCGAGCGCAAACCCGAACAGGACCTGCACGCCAAGACGTACCGGCCCGCGGCGAAATCGTCGGGCCACGTCGTGGTTGGCCAGCCTTCTCATGGATTACGCTGTCCCCACGTTGCGCCTGATGCGAGATATTCGGATTGCATATAGGGCCTTATGACACTTGGCGACTGAATTCGGCGGCAACTTGGTGCGGGCCTCCGCAGCGTTGGAACTGCGTTCGTTCCGCCGCGTTGGCCTTGTCTATGCATATCGATGACAAACAGACGGCGGCCCCGGCATGACCGGCGCCGAATGGACAATGCTGCTGGGCGGAACGCTGTTCGTTTCGCTGCTGGGCGCCTGGCATCTGGCCGGGATTCTGGTCGTGAAAAGGCTGCATCCGGCGCGGCGCAGCTATCTCGCCGTCCTGTCCGCGTTTGTCGGCTTGCTGCTTCTGCACATCAGCGAGATCGTGCTCTGTGCGTTCGCGATCATGGGCGCACACAAGTTTCCGGGCGTCGGAACCCTGCGCAACTTCGACGGGGCCTTCGGCGATGCCCTGTTCTTTGCCGGCATCAACTTCGCCACGCTGGGCTATACGCAAGTGGACACGACCGGGGCCATTCGCCTGCTGATCATGCTGCAGGCACTGGCCGGGTTCATGCTGATCACATGGTCCGCCAGTTTTGCCTACACGATCTGGAACGAGAAGTTTCGCGGTTGATCGCGATCCGCAGCGTTCTTCCGGTGCAGGGCTGTCTGGCTAGCCGTCCTGTTCCGCGCGTTCGGCCTCGCGCTGCTGCCGCTTCTTTTCGACCTGCAGCAACTGGTCAGCCATGGCCCGCCATGCGGCCTCGGACCGCAATTCACGGTCGCGGACGTTGGAAAGTGCCGCGTTGGAGGCTGCTTCGGCAGCTTCGCGGGCACGGGCCTCGCAAAAATCGAGCGTAAAGGCCATAAATGTAATTCCAAAAATCAGAGTGTCGGCCGGAACGCGGTTGGACGCGTTCCGGCCTTGTCAGGTCAGGCGGACTGCAGGTTAACCGCCGAGGCCTTGCCGTTGCGGCCGACCTCGATCTCGTAGGAGATACGCTGGTCGCGCTCGAGCGTGGCCATGCCGGCGTTCTGCACGGCGGTGATGTGGACGAAGCTGTCCTGGCCGCCGTCCTCGGGAGCAATGAAGCCGTAGCCTTTGTCGGTATTGAAGAATTTCACGGTGCCGATGGGCATGTCTGTTTCCTTTCAAGAAACGGGTTTCCGGCCCGCGAGATTGCGGACGCCGGTCGTGCGTCAAATCGTCAATTGAAAGGAAATCGCCGCAAGCGGGAAAGGCGCCGCGAATTCGCCGCCAGTGCCAAGATTGTCGAGAACCGTCGCAAAATTCGACGTCAGCGCTTGGTATGTAGCACATTTTAGGCTTCCCGAACAGCGCTCATTCCCGTGAGGCCGCCGGCCTTTCCCGTCATTTCAATCCACAAGGTTCTCTCGCAAAGAGATAAACGCTCTTGATCGCCGAGAATAACTTGCGCATCGCTTATCGATCCGGCCGTTCATTCCGTAGGCAAGGCCCGGCTGAGAGACGCATCGTGCTCGCGCTTACAAGTGGCGGATGAACGTGCGGCTCAATTTCCCGTTGAACCCCTGTTTCCGCATGTCCGGGCGCTGCGCCCCTTGCTTTGCCTTGCGCAAAGCTCCCACGGGCGCCGAGCGCCGGGAGTGTTCATGATCGACGAAGACGACGTACTGCTGGGCGTGGCCTATGTGCCCGGAGGCGTGGAAATGCGGCTGGTGCAGCACGGGGACGATTTCACGATCCTGCTGGAAGAAACCGAACTCATGAGCACGCTGGCGAACGCTTCGGAGGAAGCTCTTGCCACGATGACATGCGAGCGCCTTGGTGATCGCAAGGCGGTGCAGATGCTCATCGGCGGCTATGGCATGGGTTTCACCCTGCGGGCCGCGCTCAAGGCGCTGGGCCCCGACGCCGGGGTGTTCGTGGCGGAGATCGTGCCGGAAATCGTCCAGTGGGCACTGGGCCCCATGCGGCAGGTTACCAGCGGCTGTCTCGACGATCCGCGGGTCATGCTGGTGGACGAGGATGTTGCCACGCTGATCCGCGCGGCCCATGACGGCTACGATGCCATTCTGCTCGATGTCGATAATGGTCCCGAAGGGCTGACCCGGTGGGAAAACGACAGGCTCTATTCGAAGGAAGGGCTGGATAGTTCGATGCGCGCCTTGCGGCCCGGCGGCATACTGGCGATCTGGTCGGCCTGGCCCGATCCGGCCTTCACCGTTCGTCTGGAAGAAGCGGGGTTCGAGGTTTCGGCGGTGAATGTCCGCGCACGCCCGAACAGCAAGAGCTTCCGGCACGTTATCTGGTTCGCGCGCAAGCCCTGAAAGCATTCCGGGGCCATGCGGCCCCGGAATCTGGCTGGTCAGTCGACCATGGCGGCGACGATGCGCCGCAGATGCTCCCGTGTCAGCAGCCCTACCGGGCGCTGGAGTGCCGGAGCCATTGTTCCGGCGGTGTGAGGGTAGTGTTGAATACTGTTCTTGGGGCGCTTCGAGGCGCCCTTGGTACGTAAATGCATAAATTCCTGTAATTCGCGGCAGATGGCCGCGTAGTCTTATCGTTTGAAGTTGCCGCGTCGGCGTGGCGGTCCGCCCGGCTGACCGGGGGTGCGCTCGCGAAAGACGATACGGCCCTTGGAAAGGTCATAGGGCGTCATTTCAACGTGGACGCGGTCGCCGACCACCGAGCGGATGCGAAACTTGCGCATCTTGCCGGCGGTGTAGGCAATGATCTTGTGCTCGTTGTCGAGTACGACGGCAAAGCGGCCATCGGGGAGAATTTCCTCGATGTAGCCTTCCATTGTCAGCAGTTCTTCCTTGGCCAAAACGTGTATCCATCAAAGCATGTGCGTGTCCGGCTGTGCGCGTGCAAACGCAAGCAGGCAAGCCGGGCAGCTGAAAAGGGGAAGGCCGCGCGATGCGGCCATCGATGTCCCGTCGCAGGCGACGTAGCGAGGTTCCATGTAAGGCGAAAACCGAGAAATTCAAGTTTTCGCCTTCACAGGAGGCATTACCGGCGCATTTTGCGGGCCGGTTCCTCCCGGATCAGTCCGGCCGGTGTTTCTTCTTTCCGGGGCCCTTGCCGAAGGGCTTCCTGGGGGTGCCGCTGCCTTTGCCCGGGCCCTTGCCGGGACCTTTGCCAAAATCCCTGCCGGGACCTCTGGCGAAGCCCTTTCCGGGGCCCTTCCTGAAAGGCTTGCGGCCCGCTCCGCCCTCGCGGCCGCGGGAATGGCCGCCGTGCGGCGGCGGTTCGCTGGTCGAGCGTTCGATCTCGACTTCGTCATCGCCGCTGGCCGTGCGCTGAACGGCATCGAGGAAGCGGTCGGCGATGGCGCCGGGGACTTCGAAATGGGTTTCACGCGTGTCGATGCGGATCGCGCCGATCTCGCCGCGACCGACATGCCCCCTGCGGCACAGCAGCGGCAGGATCCAGCGCGGATCGGCATTCTGGTTGCGGCCGATATTGACCTTGAACCAGACGCTGTCCTCGAAACCGGGGCGCGGCCCGCGCTTTTCGCGCGGGGCATCGTTGCCGAGCAGTTCTTCGGGCTGCGGCAGGCGCGAGCGGTGGACGTTGACCAGCGCGGCGGCGATGTCCTCGGCGCTGCGCTCGGCCAGCAGGCGTTCGGCCAGCGCACGGTCCTCGTCGGTGAACTCCACCGGCGCGAGCAGCGTGGTCAACAGCCTTTCGCTGTCGGCCTTGCGGATGTCCTCTGCCGAAGGGGGGGTGATCCACTCGGCGGGAATCTTCGCCCCGCGCAGCATCGATTCGACGCGGCGGCGGCGCGGGTAGGGAACGATCAGGACCGCCGTACCCTTCTTGCCGGCGCGGCCGGTGCGGCCCGAGCGGTGCTGCAGCGTTTCCGCATCGCGAGGGATCTCGACATGGACCACAAGGCTGAGCGTCGGCAGATCGATGCCGCGTGCGGCGACGTCGGTCGCCACGCAAACGCGCGCACGGCGGTCGCGCAGGGCCTGAAGCGCCTGGTTGCGTTCGTTCTGGCTGTGCTCGCCCGACAGCGCGACGGCGGCGAACCCGCGCTCGACGAGGCTGGCGTGCAGGCGGCGGACATTGTCGCGCGTCGCGCAGAACAGCATCGCCGTTTCCGCTTCGTGCAGACGCAGCAGGTTGACCACGGCGTTTTCGGTGTCCGCCGGGGCGACGGCCATTGCCTGATAGCTGATGTCGCCGTGCCCGCGATCCTCGCCGACTGTGGAGATGCGCAGGGCATCGCGCTGATAGCGCTTGGCCAGCGCCGCGATCGGCTTGGGCATCGTCGCCGAGAACAGCAGCGTGCGCCGTTCCGACGGCGTCGCATCGAGGATCTCTTCGAGGTCCTCGCGAAAGCCCATGTCGAGCATTTCGTCGGCCTCGTCGAGGACGATGGTGCGCAGCGCGGAAAGGTCCAGCGCGCCGCGTTCCAGATGGTCGCGCAGGCGGCCCGGCGTGCCCACGACGATCTGGGCGCCGCGGCTCAGCGCGCGGCGTTCGCGGCTGGCATCCATGCCGCCGACACAGGTCGCCATGCGCGCGCCGTACTTGTCGTAGAGCCAGGTAAGCTCACGGCTGACCTGCAGGGCCAGTTCGCGCGTCGGCGCGACAATCAGCGCCAGCGGCGTCGGCGAAGCGGGCAGGTGGCCGTCGTCATCCAGCAGGTCGCCGGACATGGCGAGGCCGAAGGCCACGGTCTTGCCCGAGCCGGTCTGGGCGGAAACGATCAGGTCGCGGCCATGGGCATCGGCTTCGAGCACGGCGGCCTGGACGGGCGTGGGGGCGGCATAACCGCGTTCGGACAAGGCATCGCCAAGAAGCGGCGGAAGTTTGGAAAAGGGCATGGATCTCGCAAATCAAAGTTATCGCCATTCACGGCGGCGCGCATGAATGGGGCCGGCTCTCGCGCTAGGTGCCGGTTGTCGCTTAGACTGCCCTTGATGTGCCGAAGCGACGGGGCGCGACCGTTGCGCTCTCATACAGACCCGGCAGATCGCGTGGACGGACCGTCTGCAATGCCGGAAGTCTGAGAACCCCTTTCAAGGGGGCGGTGGCGGAGACGGAGGGATTCGAACCCTCGGTACCCTGATAGAGTACGGTTCCTTAGCAGGGAACTGGTTTCAGCCACTCACCCACGTCTCCGGTGCCGGCTCAGGCGGGCCCCTATAGCGATGCCCTTCGGGGGCGGCAAGGGGGCGAAGTGCCGATTATGCCGATTTGCCGATGAGGCGCGGAAATCGGGGCTTTGCGGATTCGGTCCACCGCAAAACCGACTCGCCCTGCCGCCCATTCATTGCGGGCTAAGGTGCGGTGGATTCTTTTGGGCTGTCGCCGCTTGCCCCGCGCAGGGTGCGGGCGGCACCGACTTTTAGGTGTTACGGAACAGTTGTGCGAGGGGAACCCAGTATGTCAGCCAGCAATCACGAACCGGGTACGGTGCGCGGTCGCATTCGCCGGTCGCTTGTTGCCCTGACCGCGGCCTCGCTGGCCGTACTGGCGCCGCTGGCTCCGGCCATGGCGCAAGTGACGACGGTCGATCCCGATGCCGCTATCGACGCGGATCTCAATCCGGGTGCGACAAGCACCCCAAGCCCGACGCCTACCTATACGCCGACGCCGACGCCCAGCGGCGAACTGCCCTCCACCGAAGCCCCGGCAACCGCGACTGGCAACGGCACGCCGATGGAATCGGACAGTGGCGTATCCGGTTGGGATGCCGACGATATCGGAGCCCCGGCGCCGACCGCCTCGGGAGCCCCGCAGGCACAGGACAGCACCGCAACCTACCGCGAGGATGACCTGATCGGCGCGGCCGAGGGTGTTTTCGGCAAGGGCGCCAAGGGTCTGGCCGATGTCATCAAGGACCTGCTGGCCAAGCAGGGCGAGCCCAATGCCTATATCGTCGGCCGCGAAGCCGGTGGTGCCTTTGCGCTGGGCGTGCGCTACGGCTCGGGCACGCTGCATCACAAGATCGAAGGCACGCAGCCGGTGTACTGGACCGGCCCGTCGATCGGTTTCGATGCCGGTGCCAATGCGGGCAATGCCTTCGTGCTTGTCTACAACCTCTACGATACCGAGGATCTGTTCCACCGCTTCGGCGCGGGCGAGGGGCAGGCCTACCTTATCGGCGGCTTCACCGTCAGCTATCTGCGCCGGGGCGATGTCGTGCTGATTCCGGTGCGTGCCGGTGCCGGTCTGCGGCTGGGGGCGAACATCGGCTACATGAAGTTCTCGCACAAGCAGCGCTGGCTGCCGTTCTGAGGCCACTCGAACGACCCGGCAGGGGCGACTGCGCATAATCACGGGCGCGCGCAGTCCCCTGTTGCACGCTTGCGCGCGCCGGAGTAAGCCCGCGCCGCCATGCTTATCGACCTAGAACAACAGCCCGCCGACGCGCTTCTCGCGCTCATCAAGCTCCACAATGCCGACCCGCGCGCCGACAAGATCGACCTCGGTGTGGGCGTCTATCGCACCGGGCAGGGGGAAACCCCGGTCTTCGGCGCGATCAAGGCCGCCGAGAAGAAGCTCGTCGAGACGCAGGATTCGAAAGCCTACCTCGGCCCCGAGGGCGACATGGGCTTCGTCGAAGCGCTGATGCCCTACGTCTTCGGCAAGGACAGCCCGAGCATGGGCGGCCGCATCGAGGGCATGCAGACCCCCGGCGGCACCGGCTCGCTGCGCCTCGCGCTCGCGATGGTGAAGCGCGCCGGCTACAAGCGCCTGATCGTCGGCAAGCCGAGCTGGCCGAACCACAACCAGATCTGCGCCGACCTCGGCCTCGAAGTCCTCGAGTTCAATCACGCCAAGGCGGACGGCACCACCGACATGGATGCCATCCGTGCCGCTCTGGCCGATGCCGATGCCAGCGACGCCGTCCTGCTGCACGGGTGCTGCCACAACCCGACCGGCATCGACTACTCGAAGGCGGAATGGGACGAGATCGCCGGCCTCTTGGCCGAGCGCAAGGTCCTGCCGGTGATCGACCTTGCCTATCAGGGGCTTGGCCGCGGCATGGAAGAAGACGCCTATGGCGTGCGCCGCGTGATGGTGGCCGTGCCCGAAGCGCTGGTCTGCTATTCGTGCGACAAGAACTTCGGCCTCTACCGCGACCGCGTCGGTGCGCTCTACGCCATGGTCGCCGATCCCGCCGATCTCACCAAGGTGATGTCGAACGCGCACTCGCTGGCCCGCGCCAACTGGTCGCAGCCGCCGGACCACGGCGGTGCCGCCGTTCGCCTGATCCTCGAGGACGAGGCGCTGACCGCGCAGTGGCTCGACGAACTCGACCAGATGCGCGACCGCATGCGCCAGGTCCGCGCCAAGCTGGCCGAGGCCGGCAAGACCGGCGGCGTCGATCTTACGGCCATCGGCATCCAGAACGGCCTGTTCTCGATCATTCCGTTCACGCCCGAGCAGGTTCAGGCCATGCGTTCGGAACACGGTATCTATTTCGCCGGTTCGGGCCGCATCAACGTGGCCGGCCTGACGATGGGCAACATCGACAAGTTCATTGCCGCCGTTGCGGCCGTGACCGGCTGATGATCGATCGTCAGCCGGTTCTGGAAGGGGATCGGCTGACGCTGCGCCCCCTGCTCCCCGAAGACTGGGACGCGCTCTACGCCGTCGCTTCTGATCCGCAGATCTGGGCGGGGCATCCCTCGTTCGACCGCTGGCAGGAGCCCGTCTTCCGCCAATTCTTCGCCGACGCCATGACGCGTGGCGGCGCGCTCGCAATCATCGACAAGACAAGCGGCGAGATCATTGGTTCCAGCCAGTTCGACAAGCCCGAGCTGGAGGGGCCGGGCGAAATCGAGATCGGCTGGTCGTTCCTCGCGCACCGCTATTGGGGCAGGGGCTACAACGCCGAATTCAAGCGGCTGATGCTCGCCCACGCGCTCGAACACTACGAGCGCGCCATCTTTCAGGTGGGCGAGGACAACGTGATCTCCCGCAAGGCGATGGAAAACATCGGCGGCATCCTGACCGACCGCACCCGCACTTTCGAACGCGGTGGCGGGGTGATGGTGCGGCACGTGGTCTACGAGATCACGCGCGAGGGGTTTGAGGCTTGGGCATCGACGAAAGGCTGAGCACGCATCCTTCGACAAGCTCAGGATGAGCGGGGGTTAGCCTGGTCATGACAGCGCTTCTTACCGAGTTTTAACCCCACCCCGCTCAGCCTGAGCTTGTCGAAGGCCAGCCGCCCACGCCAGACTCCCGGTCATGGCGTTCTTCACCTATATCCTGCGTTGTCGGGACGGCAGCTATTACGTCGGCCACACAGACGATCTCGAACGCCGGATTGCCGAGCACCAGAGTGGTGCGCTGGGCGGTTACACAGCGAGGCGATTGCCGGTTGCCTTCCTATGGGCGGACAGCTTTCAAACCCGTGACGAGGCCTTCGAGGCCGAACGCAAACTCAAGGGTTGGAGCCGTGCCAAGAAGGAAGCGATGATGGCAGGTGACTGGGCGCTCGTTTCCGAACTCGCGCGATGCCACAGTGGTAATCGGGGCGGAGCCGCACGCTGTGTGCGGCCTTCGACAGGCTCAGGCTGAGCGGGTGGTAGGGGAAAGGCTAATACGGGTGGTCGGGAAATTGCGACTGCAAAAAGACGTCCGCTCGTCCTGAGCTTGTCGAAGGACGCTCGCGTCACCCCCGCAGCGACTGCATCCGCTGCAGGTAGCGCGCAAGCACATCGATCTCCAGGTTCACGCCGTCTTCGGGCCGCAGCGCGCCGATGGTGGTGACATCGGCAGTGTGCGGGATGATGTTGAGGGTGAAGTGGCAGGTGCCGTCGGGTTGATCGGAAACCTCGTTCACGGTCAGCGATACGCCGTCGACGGTGATCGAGCCCTTGGGGGCGAGGTAGGGCGCCAGGTCCTTGGGCGCGGCGATCACGAAGCGCTTGGAATCGCCTTCGGGGGTCACGCTCACGACCTTGCCGACGCCGTCGACGTGGCCGGTGACGATGTGGCCGCCGAGTTCGTCGCCCAGCTTGAGCGCGGGTTCGAGGTTCAGCCGGTTGCCCGTTTCCCAGCGCCCGGCGACGGTACGTGCCACCGATTCGCCCGAGACATCGACAGCGAACCACGCGTTGCCCGCTTCGCCGCCCTTGTCGACCACGGTGAGGCAGACGCCCGAGCAGGCGATCGAGGCGCCCATGGCGATGCCGGCAGGATCGAAGGGGCAGGCGATCACGAGGCGCAGGTCCCCGGCCTTGCGGGTTTCGCGGATGGTGCCGACGGCTGTGACTATTCCGGTGAACATGGCCTATTTTCCGGTTGGATTTTGCGCCTCGTAGACTTCAAGCGTGTCGCTGCCAAGCTGCCGCCGTTCGCTCATGCGCCATTTTCCGTGTGCATGGGCGAGCGCGGACAGACCGAAATCCCCCAGCGCGGGGCGGCCGCCGACGAGGATCGGCGCGCGATAGATCAGCAGGCGATCGACGAGACCGGCGGCGAGAAAGGCCGTGGCCGCCTGCGCACCGCCTTCGACGAAGAGATACTGGACGCCCTTCATGCCGGTGATTGCGCCGGGCGAGGGCACGGCGTTCCAGCCTTCCGGAGCTTCGCCATGCGTGAGCACCCAGCGCTGCGGGCTGCGCTCGGCAAGCCCGGGGAGGCGCACGTCGAGGCGCGGATTGTCGGCGCGCAGGGTGCCGCCACCGACGAGGATCGCATCGGCTCTCGCCCGCATCGCATGGGTATGCGCGCGGGCTTCGGGGCCAGTGATCCACTGGCTCTCGCCATTTGTGAGGGCAATGCAGCCATCGAGCGACAGCGCCAGCTTGAGCGTCACTTCCGGACGGCCGAGGCGCTTGGCGATCAGATAGCCCGAGAGGCTCGCTTCGCAGGCGGGCGAGGGCATATGTTCAGCCTCTATCCCGGCGTCGCGGATGCGGGCCATTCCGGCACCGGCGGTGCGCGGATCGGGGTCCATGCAGCCAATGACGACACGCGCCACGCCCGAGGCGCTGACGAGATCGGCGCAGGCGGGACCGCGCTCGGAGCGATGGGCACAAGGCTCCAGCGTGACGTAGAGCGTGGCGCCGCGCGCGGCATCGCCCGCTGCTTCGAGCGCAACGGCTTCGGCATGCGGGCGTCCGCCGGGCTGGGTCCATCCGCGCGCGATCACGCGCCCGTCCTTGACCAGTATAGCGCCAACGGCGGGGTTGGGGCGACTCAGTGGCCGTGCGCGCGCGGCAAGCGCGGCGGTCGCCGCTAGCCAGCGCGCATCGTTGGTCACTGCTGTTGCTGGCTTTGCTGCTGTTCGGCCTTCTTGCGCGCGGCGGCTTCGCGCCCGGCTTCGATCAGCTCGCGGGCGCGCTTGTCGGCGGCCTTTTCCTCGGCAGCGCGTTCCGCCTCGGCCTCGCGTTCGATCTTGTCCACGTCCATTCCCGATACCCGTCCGATGGTCCGATAGATGTCGCGCACTTCGTCGTCGCGTTTGGCCTGCTCGGCTTCCCAGGCTTCCTTGCGCTTCTGGTTGGCGAGATTCTCGGCCATGATCTGCTCGTCGGTGCGGTGCGCGGGCAGGGTGGAGATATAGGTCACCTTGGGCGGCGGATGCGGCGCTTCGCCCTGCTGGGTCGACATCAGGTAGAACACCGCAAAGGTGCACGCGGCAGACAGCGCGGCGATGCGCCAGCGGTTGTTGCCCGCCTGCTTCCACACGAGGCGGAAGTCGGCGATCATGCCGGTGGGGTTTACGTCTTGCCAGTATCCGGAGCGCTTCAGGAGAGCCATGGCCGTTATGTAGGCGCTATCTTCGCGCAGCGCCAGTGGCAGTCCGGTCCCTAGCCGAACGACCAGAATCTACCCGAATGGAATGTAGAGCGAGCGACCGTGCGCCTTGAGCCAGCGGTTCGCCTCGTGGATCGAGCCTTCGAACAGCTCTTTCAGGCAGTGGTGGAAGGCCGGCGAATGGTCGAAGTGCACCAGATGCGCCACTTCGTGCGCGACGACCGAGCGGCGGACCATGTCGGGCGCCATGATCAGGCGCCAGTTGATGCGGATCGCGCCGTCGGGGGCGCAGGAACCCCAGCGCCGCTGCGCATTGGAGAGGGCGAGGCGCGGTGTGGTCTGGCCTGCGCGCGCGCAATATTCGTTGAGGTCCGCAGCCATCGCTTCGGTCGCTTCGGCGCGCAGCCAGCGGGTGAGGCGCGAGGTGAGCGAGGTCTCGGGGCCGCCGACGCGAAGCAGGCCCTCCGCCACGACCGGACGGCGCGGCGCATCCGATGCATGGTGCAGGACGAGGCTCTCGCCGCGAAAGGGCAGGCTGGCGCCGTGGGCCAGTGGTGCGGTGACGGGCAGGGCGGCGATCTGCTTGGCCAGCCACTCGCGGCGCGACTGCGCGAAGTCGAGCGCTTCGGCGGTACGGGTCCAGCGCGGGATCGAGATGCGCACTTCGCTGCCGTCGGGCGCAAGCCGCATGGTCAGCCGGCGCGCGCGTTCCAGCCGCCGGATCACCACCGGCAGCGTGCGTCCGGCCACGTCTATCGCCGGTTCCTCACGCGGATCGCGCCGCAACCAATCGAGCACGCGGATCAGTCCTCCTCGGGATGCTCGATAACATCCCATGGATTGGAGGGGGCGTCATCCTCTTCGTCTTCCTCGGCGCCATAAGGCCAGACGATGTGATGTTCGAGCGGCCCGGCCATGGTCTCGCTGATGACCTTCCCGGCGACCGACATGCCCGCCCGGTGCACCGCTTCGCGGTCTCCGCAGACGAGGTAGTGCCATTCGGGCAGCGGATCGCCGTCGGCGCGCAGACGATAGGCGCAGCTCGGCGGCAGCCAGTCCAGCGATTCGGCCTTGTCCGGCGTCAGCTGCAGGCAGTCGGGCACGAACTTGCGCCGGTTCGCATAGTCGGAGCAGCGCGCGGTCTTGAGGTCGAGCAGCTTGCAGGCGACGTTGGTGTGGTAGATCTCGCCGGTATCGGCGTCCTCCACCTTGTGCAGGCAGCACTGCCCGCAGCCGTCGCACAGCGCTTCCCATTCCTCGCGGTTGAGCGAGGCGAGCGGCCGTTCCCAGAAAGGCTTGCTTTCGCTCACTTCACCCATTTTGCGATTTCGGCCGCGACGGCGTCGGGGCCCTTGTCGGTCGGGAGCATGGCGATGGGTTTGCCGTCGGGATCCATCAGGTACGAGATGCGGCTGTGGTCCATCAGGTATCCGCCCGCCGTGTCATCGCCGCGCTTGTAATAGACGGCGAAGGCATCGGCGGCCTTCTTTACCTGTTCGGGCGTTCCGGTCAGGCCCATCAGGCGCGGGCCGAAGGCGGCGGTCCACTGGCCGACGACCTCGGGCGTATCGCGCGCCGGGTCGATCGAGATGAAGATCGGCTGGACCTTCTTGGCCAGTTCCGGATGGGCTTCGGAGAACTGGTTGAAGCCGCGCATCATGGCCTGCACGTCGAGCGGGCAGGCGTCGGGACAGAAGGTGTAGCCGAAATAGACGATGCGCCATTCGCCCTTGAACTGCGCCCAGGTGACCTCCTTGCCTTCCTTGTTCACCAGCGTGAACGGCCCGCCGATGGCGGCGCCGGCAAGCGGTGGTTCCTCGGTGGCCGCTCCCTGCTGCTGGCAGGCCGCGAGCGAGAGACCCAGGGCGAGGGGCGCGAGCCAGCGCAGGAGGCTGCGGCTGCGCGATGCGATCCGATCATTCAGGTATGTCATGGCGTGGCGGTTCATGCTCTGCTAAACGCTTCCATGCAAGGCGCAGAAGGCGGGAGCGTCCGGCAAACGAAGACAAGTTCGGAGGAATTTCAAAGTGTCGAAGTTCAAGATCGGATACGGGATGGCTCTGTCGCGGGCAGTCCTGAAAGCCGCGGTTCCTGCCCTTGCCGCAAGTGTTCTCGTTTCGACGCCCGCACTCGCCGATTTCTCGGATGGCTACAAGTTCCTCGAGGCGGTGAAGAAGAAGGAAGGCGCCAAGGTCGAGCAGGCGGTCATGGATTCGCCTTCGATCGTCAACGCGCGCGACATCACCAGCGGTGAGACGGCGCTGCACATCGTCACCAAGCGTCGCGATCCCACCTGGCTGAGCTATCTCATCGGCAAGGGCGCCAACCCGAACCAGGCCGATGATCACGGCGTTACCCCGCTGCAGCTTGCGGTCGGCCTCGGCTGGCGCGAAGGCGTTGAATTCCTCGTCGAGCATGGCGCGCATACCGACGTTTCGAACGATGCGGGCGAGACGCCGCTGATCTCGGCGGTGCACCGGCACGATACGCAGATGATGAAGTACCTGCTGGAGGCCGGTGCCAATCCCGACCGTGCGGACAATTCCGGCCGCAGCGCGCGCGACTACGCCAAGCTCGAAGGCGCGGAGAGCAAGAACCTGCTCTCGACGATCGAGAAGTACGCCAAGCCCGGCGCCTCCAAAGGCGACAAGCCGGTCTATGGCCCGGTATTCTGAGGCCGACGATGGAAGATCCCGCAACGCTTGAGGCCCTGCGCCTGCAACTCGCCCCGGCCATTGCCGATGCCGCCGTCTTCGACGGGTGGAGCAGGGAGGCCGTCCTCCAGGCCGCCGACATGGCCGGTGTCGATCGTGAACTCGCTGCCTTCGCTTTCCGTGATGGGCCCATGGCGATGATCACCGCCTGGGTTCACCATGTCGATGCGCAGATGGCGAAGGCAGAGCCCGCCGAAACGCTCAGGACGCTGTCAATCCGCGAGCGCATTCGCCGGCTGGTCATGGCCCGGCTCGATGCCGTCGCCGGCCGGGAGGAAGCGCTGTCGCGGGCGCTGGCGATCATGGCTCTGCCGCGGAACCTTTCCGCCTCGGCAAAGCTGGGCTGGCGCAGTGCCGATGCGATGTGGCGCCTCGCGGGAGACACCGCGACCGATTACAACCACTATACCAAGCGCGCGATTCTGGCGGGCATCTATGCCGCCACGCTCAATGTCTTCGCTCGCGATACCAGCGAGAACAAGGCCGAAACCCGCGCATTCCTCGACCGCCGCATCGAAGGGATCATCCGCTTCGAAAAGACCAAGGCGCAGTTCGTCCGCAAGCCGGAGGAGCGTTTCAGCATGTCGCGGCTGCTCGGCCGGATTCGCTATCCGGCGCGGTAGAGCAAGGCATCGCCCTGCCGAAAATTTTCGGCAATCGCGCTCGGATTTGATCCGAGACAAAGACAGTGGCACGAAGTTATTGCGAACCAGTTGCAATTGACTTCGTTATCTGGCAGCGCAACCCGCATGACTCTCGATCTGCTTCCTCTCGGCAAGACCGCACGCATCGTCGCGGTCGATTGGTCGGTTCTCGTTCCCGAAGAGGCGCGCCGTCTTCGCGCGCTTGGGCTGGAGGAAGGTGCGAAGGTCTCGCTCGCGCATCGCGGCGTGTTCGGCGGGAAGGATCCGCTGGCGATTGCCGTGGGGCGCATGATCGTGGCGCTGCGCCGTGCGCATGCCTCGGCAATGTCGGTCGAGCTGCTTGAAGAGGTGAGCGCGTGAGCCGATCCCGCAAGATCGCACTCGTCGGCAATCCCAATGCAGGCAAGAGCGCGCTGTTCAATGCGCTCACTGGCGCGCGCCAGAAGATCGCGAACTATCCGGGCGTGACGGTCGAGCGCAAGTTCGGCCGGCTCGTGCTGCCCACCGGCGAGCCGGTGGAAATGACCGACCTTCCCGGCGCTTATGGTCTCGATCCGACCAGCCCGGACGAGGAAGTGACCTCCAAGGTCGTTCGCGGCCAGTTTCCGGGCGAGGCCGAGCCGGATGTGCTCGTCATCGTCCTCGATGCCTCCAACCTCGAACAGCACCTTGTTTTCGCACAGGAACTGCTGAGCCTCGGCAAGCCGACGGTGATCGCGCTCAACATGGTCGATCTGGCCGAGCGCGACGGGCTGGTCCTCGATCCGCTGGTTCTCCAGCAGGAACTCGGCGTGCCGGTCATCCCGACGGTGGCGGTTCGCCGTCGGGGGCTTGCCGAACTGGGCGAGGCCATCGCTGCCGCCGAAAGCCGTCATGCGGGGCCGGGCCTGACCGATCTCGGCCCGACCGAGCGCCGCGTTGCCGCGCACGCCATGGCCGAGGCGGCGATCCTGTCCGAATCGAAGCGGCACCGCCTCCATGCCCGGCTCGACCGGCTGTTGCTCAATCCCTGGATCGGCCCGGTGATCCTGCTGGTGCTGCTGTTCGTGGTGTTTCAGGCCGTCTTCGCCTGGGCCAATCCGCTGATCGACGGGCTCGAAGGCGCGATGACGGCGCTCTCCGACTATGTGACCTCGGTCCTGCCCGCCGGGTTGCTGCGCGACCTGCTGACCGACGGCATCATCGCGGGCGTGGGCTCGGTGCTGGTGTTCCTCCCCCAGATCGTGATCCTCTTCGCCTTCATTCTGGCGATGGAAGCCTCGGGCTACATGGCCCGCGCGGCGTTCCTGATGGACCGGCTGATGTCCTATGTCGGTCTGTCGGGACGCAGCTTCATTCCGCTGCTGTCCAGCTTTGCCTGCGCCATTCCCGGCATCATGGCGACCCGGTCGATCTCCGATCCCAAGGACCGGCTGACGACGATCCTGATCGCGCCGTTGATGACCTGTTCGGCGCGTCTGCCGGTCTATGCCGTGATTATCGGCGCGTTCATTCCCGAACGCACGGTGGGCTGGGGCATCGGCCTGCAGGGACTGGTGCTCTTCGCGCTCTACATTTCCGGCATCATCGGTGCGTTCCTCGTCGCGCTGGTGCTGCGCCGCTCGATCACGCAGGGTGAGGCTTCGGGCTTCATCATGGAGCTGCCGAAATACCAGCTGCCCCGTCTCAAGGACATGGCCATCGGCCTGTGGCAGCGCGGCTGGATCTTCCTGCGCCGCGCTGGCACGATCATCTTCACGGTGACGGTGGTGCTGTGGGTCATGCTCAACTTCCCCAAGGCCGCGCCGGGCGAAAGCCAGGTCGATGCCTCGATCGCGGGCAGGCTTGCCAATGGCCTTGCCGTGGTGGTCGAGCCGATCGGCTTCAACCGCGACATGGCGCTCTCGCTGATCCCCGCCATGGCCGCGCGCGAAGTGGCCGTCAGCTCGCTCGCCACGACCTACGCGGTGGATGAGGAAGACGAAGAGCAGCAGGCCGTCGACCTTGGCAACCGCCTGAAGAATTCATGGACGCTGCCGATGGCGCTGGCGTTCCTCGCCTGGTTCGTCTTCGCACCGCAGTGCATGTCGACCATCGCCGTGACCCGGCGCGAGACCAACGGCTGGAAATGGCCGGTGTTCATGCTCGTGTACCTCTTTACCCTTGCATACCTCGCGGCAGGTGCGACGTTCTGGGTGGCGACCGCGGCTGGATTGTAGCGGTTCACGCGGAGGCGCGAAGACGCGGAGAAGAAGAGCGCGCAGAAGCGCGAAGATTGCTTTCCTGACGGCAAAGCCGCTTTCAATTTCCATCCTTCCGGCGAATGCGGATGCAGGGACGATAAACTGCGTCTGTAGCGCTGCATGCCCTCTTCGCGCCTCCGCGCCTTCGCGTGAACCCAATAGCATTGTGAAAAACGGCCTTAGGCGGACTCGCGCCGGCGGGCCCCATTCGCTACCCCGTCCTGCGAAATTCAAAGGAAAGCGATTCCATCATGGCAGGCAGCGTCAACAAGGTCATTCTCGTCGGCAACCTGGGGGCCGATCCCGAGGTCAAGTCGTTCCAGAACGGCGGGCGCATCTGCAATCTGCGCATCGCGACCTCGGAAACCTGGAAGGACCGCCAGACCGGTGAACGCCGCGAGCGGACCGAGTGGCACCAGGTCGTGCTCCAGTCGGACGGTCTGGTCGGCGTCGCCGAGCGCTTCCTGCGCAAGGGCTCGAAAGTCTACATCGAAGGCCAGCTGCGCACCCGCAAGTGGCAGGACCAGAACGGCAACGATCGTTACACCACCGAGATCTCGGTCGGCGGCATGGGCGGCGTGCTCACCATGCTCGACAGCGCCGGTGGCGGCCAGCGTGGCGGCGGCGGTGGCGGCTGGAACGAGGGCGGGTCCTCGGGCGGCGGCATGAGCGGCGGTGGCCGTTCGGGTGGCGGCAGCGACTGGGGTAGCGGTGGCGGTTCCTCGGGCGGCAGCGACTGGGGCCGCACCGGCGGTTCCTCCGGCGGCAGCAGCGGTGGCGGCTTCGGCGACGACCTCGACGACGATATCCCGTTCTGATCGAGGGACAGGCTCGCCCTTGAGGGAGGTCTAGCTCCCGTCTGCCGCCTGCTCGACGATGGTCGGTGTCTTGTCGCCCAGGGCCTGCTCCGGCCAGTCCCTGGCGGGCAGATAGCTGGCCAGTTTCAGAAGTGACAGCGCGTCGGTGCGGGTTGTGACCGGATCCGCGAGAGGCGCGGCGCCCTCCGCAAGCATCGTTGCCGATGCCCAATGATAGGTCACCTCGTCGATCGGAGGCGCCTCGGGCACTTCCGCATCGAAGGTTTCGGTCAGGCGGTTGAAACTGCCGTTGTCCATCCATTCGAGCTTGAGAATGGTCACGCGCGGGCGGCGATAGTGCTGCAGGCCGATCACGCCGTCGCAGGCATCGGCCATGCACGAGGTCGTACTGCCACCGCCTTCGCCCGAGGTGCGCACGGTAATGCGCGTCTGGCCCTCGCTGGTGCCCGGAACGACGCAGACAGACAGGCCCAGCCCGAAATCGTCTTCGACATCGCCACTGAACACCGTTGTTTCCCCGTCCTCGCAGAGTGAGGGGACGGCAGCTTCTGCGCTTGCCGGCGCCGGCTGCGAAAGCGCGGCCTCGGTGGCGTAAGCGCATCCGGCGGCGCTCATGGCGGCAAGGGCCATGGCGAGCGTGGCAAGTCGGCTGAACGATGGCTGGGTCAATTCCGGTCTCCTCAGTGACGTGCTCCTTGTAAGGCGGGGAGCCGATCGTGCCCATGGGGTGGATCCCCCATCCCGGGGCGCGGCCAAGTGCCGATGGGGGATCGGCCCCATGGAGCGCGCGAGATCGATGGGAGACAGAGGGCAACCCGAGAACGTCCGGAAGGAGACCCCATGCGCCATCTTAAAACCCCGTCGCTCGTCGTTGCCACTGCGCTGGCTCTGGCCATGCAGGTCGGCCCTGCAGCCGCCCGTGTGGCGCATATCTGCCCGGAACTGGGTAAAGGGGGCAGAGGGCAGCTTTCGGTCCGGATCAGTTCCGGGTGCATGACCGGCATGGCGCGCTATCAGGGCAACGATCTCAAGCTGGTCGTCGATCAGGACACCGCCACGATCCGGGTCACCGGCAACATCCGTTTCGAGCCCCTCGGCAACCGGGCTGTTACCGCCGACTGCGCCGGAGCGAAGTCCTTCACGCTGACCGCCGCCAATGCCGAGCCCCGGCGCTACAGCGTGTTGTATAACGGGGGGCACATCGGCGTGGTCGACCTGAAGGGTGTGACCGATGGCAAGCAGTGCCTTTCCCCTCGAACCGCGCGCTCCGATCCTGGTCGGGTCATGCGTCCCGGTAAGTACACATGGACGAAGATTCCGGCAGCCGGCTGGAGCGGAGACAGTCCGTTCGGCGCTCTCGAGCCTCTGCTTCGCGAACATCCCGAGAGCACGGAAGGACGCCCGACGGTTTCGATCTCGGTCGAGAGGGCGCGATGGCATCGCATGACGGCGTTATCCGGAAACGACCGGGACCCGTTTCTCGTCGCGAAGATCGAACGCCATGGGCTGGTGGATGACGCAGTAGAAGGTGACCGCTACTTCGCCGCCGTGCGACAAACCGGCGGAACATGGAAAGTGATCGGCCTCTGGCGCCAGCAGATGTGCCGCCGCGGCAAGACTGCGGGGCAGTGGTCGAACAAGCCCTGTGCGTAACGGCATGCCGGGCTGGCGGTTTACTGCGACTGCGCTGAGTTCGATCCGTCTGGCAGCAGCGTCGTTCAAGTTGCGACTGCAATCCTGTTCTGCAAGGCAATATAAAAATTGCTTTATGTCGCATTTTTATATTGATTGTGCTGCACTGCACAATTAGTAGCGCGCCTCCCGGCCAGGTGGCCAGGTAGTCGACAACGGTTGGGGTTCCGGATCCCCGCCCGCGTGGTCCGGCCTTGCCGGTGCCACGTACGGTTGGCTCCCCGGTCTGGTCAGGCGCGGTATATGGCTCAACGGAAGAGCGCCGCCCCGAAGGCCGGAGATGCGGGTTCGATTCCCGTTATACCGTTCCAGCCATGGATAGCTCAGACGGGTAGAGCACTAGACTTATAATCTAGGTGTCGAGGGTTCGAATCCCTCTCCACAAGGTCCTGTAAAGACCCACACCCTGCCAAAGGTGTCCAGATAACGGGTTCGGGGATCGGCTTGCGGATGGCGGCGTAGCGGCTTGCGGCCGTGCCTTCGGGCGCGGGCGGAGGGTGTCTGCGTCTCCGGAAGCCATGGTCAGGTGTCTGGCGGGCGGCAATGATCGCGCCGCGCGAACGGCTGGACGGCGGGGTTTTCGAACACCGCCCATGCCCGCCGAGCGTGCTGCCGGTCCGCTTGCCGCAGCGTCCGCACGTGGCCGTGCCGCCGGTCCCCGGATCTTTCCGGCCGGGATATGAGTGCAACCAGAGAACGAAAGGAAAATCGGCGTGTCTTAGCGCATGATTGCAACGGTGAATAAGATGTTGAAGCGTTTGATAGATCTCCTGATGGGGCGCAGCCGCGTACTCATCAACGAAGACGAGCGTGCGGTCTGGCTCTACAAGGGCGAGGTCCGCGGTATTCTGGGCTCCGGTGAGCATGTCCTGCCGAATTGGGACGGTTCGCTGAAGGTCGACGTATGCAAGCTCGTCCAGCCGATGTTCGTATCGACCTATGCGCAGGCTTTGCTTGAAAAGCTGCCGGACGATGCGGCGCGCCACCTGACGGTGGTCCGGACCGGCGAGAACGAGATAGCGGTCATCGAACGCGACGGCATGCTGAACACCGTTCTTGCGCCGGACACGAAGGTGATCCTGTGGACCGACGCTGGGCCGTGGAAGACGCGGCTGGTCGATATCGCGGAGACCGCGCAGGTCGATCCGCAGCTGCTTCGCCGCCTGCAACGCGCGGGCAAGACGCAGCTTGTCAGCCAGTTCGAAGTCGATGACGGCAAGGTCGGCTTGCTGACCATGGACGGTGTGCTTGCGGGTGAACTGCAGGCGGGCGTCTATGGCTACTGGACGCCGGGCCGCAAGGTCGCGGTGCGTCAGGTCGACCTCAAGCGGCAGTCGCTCGACGTCACGGGTCAGGAAATCCTGACGCGTGACCGGGTAACGCTGCGGGTCAACATCGCGGCCGAATACCGCGTTGCCGATCCGCTCAAGGCCGTCACCAGCGTGAAGGACTATGCCGATGCGCTCTACCGCGCGCTGCAGTACGCCTTCCGCAAGACGCTCGGCGCGCTGACGCTCGACCAGATCCTCGAACAGAAGGTCACGGTCGACGCCGAAGCCGCTGCCAAGGTCCGCTCCGATATGGAGGCCATCGGGCTCGAGGTTTCCGAGATCGCCCTCAAGGATGTGATCCTGCCGGGTGAAATGCGCGAGATCCTGAACCAGGTCGTCTCCGCGCAGAAGGAAGCCGAGGCGAACGTCATCCGCCGGCGTGAGGAAACGAACGCCACGCGCTCGCTGCTCAACACGGCGAAGGTCATGGCCGAAAACCCGGTCATGCTCCGTCTGAAGGAGCTGGAAGCGCTGGAGAGCATCGCCGGCAAGGTCGACAAGCTCACGGTCCTCAACGGGACCAGCGGGCTGATGAACGACCTTGTGAAGCTGGACGGCTGACGCCGAGCCGGAACAACGAAGGGCGTGGCAGCGATGCCGCGCCCTTTTTCCTTGCCCGCTTCCGGGGGATCAGCGGCGTTGCATCCCCGGATTGAGCGTCGTCAGATCGCCCTGGCAGGCCTCGGGGATCGGGCCACTGGCAAGTGTCAGTTTGCCGATGTGGTCCGAAGCGATTTCGCCTCCTCCGCCCACGAAATGGTCGCCGTCGTGAAAACGCAGGCCGCTCTCGGCATCCTCTACGAAGACCCCCTCGGCATCTCGGCCCAGGATCGTGCCGTAGTAGAAGACAGGCGTCACCCGTGCCTTCCCGGCCCTGATACGCACGCAGTCGTCATCGATGACAAGCCGGCCCTCGATCCGTGCCAGCAGGAGGATCTCCGTTTTCCCCGCCGGAGGCGGTTGCCGGATGGCGATATAGGGCAGGGGGTGCGGCGAGGGCGGCAGGGAGCCTTGCGGCGAACAGCCCGCGATGGCGGCGATCAGACATGCCGCACCGAACAGGCTTCGTCCCATGCCTTCTACTCCTTGCCCAGGTTCAGTCCCTTGAGTGCGGCGAACGGGCCCTGATCCTCCGGGCTGCCGATACCGGCGGCCTTGCGCGCGGCTTCGGCTTCGGGGCCGGTGAGGAACGGGTCGATGGCGAGGGCAAGGCTCTGCGCCACGGCTTCGCCCAGATCGACGTGCGTGCCGGTATATTCGATCTCGTCGCAATCGTCGGCGTCGATTTCCAGTTCCTCGTCGGGCGCGTGATCGGTGCGCTGCGGGACGAAGCGGAGGAACAGCTCTTCATCCACCGAGACGGGCAGGTCCTCTGCCGATACGGCGCAGGACTGGACGATTTCGGCCTTGAGCCGGCCGCGGGCCTCCACGGTGCGGTCCTCGCGGTGGAGTTCCAGTTCGGCGGACAGGCTGTCTATGCGCACGAGATCGAAGCGCCGCGTGAGCGCCTCGCGCTCGGCTTCGCTTGCTTCCAGGCGCGGGGCCTTGCCTTCCACCTGCCGCACATCGAAGGGGCGGGAGAACTCGCTTCCCCTGTTTTCGGGGGCGGGATTGTCGGGTGTGTTCACCGCTCGATCCTCGCAGCCAGAAGGTCTTCGTTCGACAGGGCGTCGATCTGCGTGTGGAGCGCGCGCACTTCGCTGGCTAGGCGTGCCTTGTCGGCGCCTTCGTTCAGCGTGACGTTGCGCTCCAGTGTTTCGATCAGAACCGCATCGTCCTTGCCGAGCGCATCGCGGAAGGCGCCGATGCGTCCGCCCAGCACGCTCATCAGCTTGCCCATGCGCTTGCCGACGACGAGGTCGCCCACGCCCGACTGGCGCAGCTGGCCGTCCATGTCGTCCACGAACAGCTCGGTCAGCCGCACCGACGGACCGATCAGCGCGTCGTCGGTTTCCTTGTCGCGCTCCATGCGCAGCATGACGAGCGCCAGCACCATGGTCACGGCATCGAACCGGCCGGGCACGGAGTCGGCCACGCCGCACTGCGCGTACCACTGTTTCTCGCGCGCGATCTCGACCACGCGGTGCCAGAGCGGGCGAACCGTTTCGCGGGAGTCGGCGCGCTTGCCGAGGATGCGGGAGATGAGGGACACGGGCGTTCGGCCTTTCGTTCAGCGGCAATTCAATCGTGGCAATTCAAGCGTCCCCGGACCGACGCCCATTGCGCGGGCGCTTTCGGGGCCTTAAGGCCAGAGGCGATATATGGGGCGGATGGCTGCTGGCAATGCCTGTGATGGGCACAGCGACGGTATCTGCCGGGTTTGGAGTATGAAAATGCGTGAGGTTGGTCTCAAGATCAGGACGGCAGGCATGGCGCTGGCGCTTGTGGCGCTGGTGGGAGGCTGTTCGTCGATCCGCGATCACCGT
This sequence comes from uncultured Novosphingobium sp., assembly GCA_965140495.1. Classification (GTDB taxonomy): domain Bacteria; phylum Pseudomonadota; class Alphaproteobacteria; order Sphingomonadales; family Sphingomonadaceae; genus Novosphingobium. Next base: position 1,426,223 of record OZ223239.1, read on the forward strand.
GGCTATCTCGTCGACCAGACCCTGCTCGATTCGATTCAGCCGGGCGTCGACAATCGCCTTTCGGTGGAAAAGAGCCTCGGCCGCCCGACTTTCGTCAGCCAGTTCGGCACCAAGGACTACTACTACGTTTCGCAGATCGTGAAGACGCCGCCGTTCGGCCGTCCGCGCACGGCCGAGGAAACGATCCTGCGCGTGCGTTTCGATCCTGCGGGCAACGTCGTCGCCGTCGACAAGCGCGGGATGGAGCAGGTCGCGCGGATCAGCCCCGAAGGCGACAAGACCGATACGCTCGGCCGTCACCGTTCGCTGCTCGAAGACCTGTTCGGCAATATCGGCGCGGTCGGTGCCGGCGGCATGGGCGGTACGGCTGCACCCAGCGGTCCGGGCCCGAACGGCAGCTGACGATCCGCCCGTGCGAAGCACCCGTCGCTTGAACCTCGGCGGGGGCGGCATATATGCCCCGGTATGACAAATAGCGGGGCGAGCCACGGCCTCATCGAGTGGCACGGAACAACCATCATCGGCGTGAGGAAGGGCGGCAAGACCGTCATCGCCGGTGACGGCCAGGTCTCCATGGGCAATACGGTGATGAAGCCCAATGCGCGCAAGGTGCGTCGCATCGGCGAGGGCGAAAAGGTCATCGCCGGTTTCGCCGGGGCCACGGCCGACGCTTTCACTCTTTTCGAGCGGCTGGAACGCAAGCTGGAGCAGTATCGCGGCCAGCTCATGCGCGCGGCGGTGGAACTCGCCAAGGACTGGCGCACCGACAAGTACCTGCGCAATCTCGAAGCGCTGATGATCGTGGCCGACGCCGATACGCTGCTGGTGCTGACCGGCAACGGCGACGTGCTGGAGCCCGAGGGCGGCATCGCCGCGATCGGCTCTGGCGGCAACTACGCGCTAGCCGCCGCTCGCGCGCTCGATGCCTACGAGGACGATGCGGAGCAGATGGCGCGCAAGGCCATGCAGGTCGCCGCCGACATCTGCGTCTTCACCAACGACCGCGTGACCGTGGAAACGGTTTGAGCCCAGGAATGAGGCCGTTCGTGTCGAACGGATGTTTGGAATTGAAATGATCGACAACCTGACCCCCAAAGCCATTGTCCGCGCGCTCGACGAGCATATCGTCGGCCAGTCCGAGGCCAAGAAGGCCGTGGCCGTCGCGCTGCGCAACCGCTGGCGCCGTCAGCGTCTTCCCGACGACCTGCGCGACGAGGTGACGCCCAAGAACATCCTGATGATCGGCCCCACGGGCTGCGGCAAGACCGAGATCAGCCGCCGCCTTGCTCGCCTCGCGGATGCACCCTTCGTGAAGGTGGAAGCCACCAAGTTCACCGAAGTCGGCTATGTCGGCCGCGACGTCGAACAGATCGCCCGCGATCTCGTCGAGGAAGCGATCCGGCTGGAGAAGGACCGCCGCCGCGAGAGCGTGCGCGAAGCGGCGTCGAAGGCGGCGATGGAACGGCTGCTCAACGCTCTTGTCGGTGAGGGCGCGTCCGAGGCTACCCGCGCGGCCTTCCAGCAGCGCATCGTCGAAAACGCGATGAACGACACCGAGGTCGAGATCGAAGTGGAGGACAGCCCCTCCGCGCCGATGGAGATCCCCGGCATGGGTGGCTCGGTCGGCATGATCAACCTGTCCGACATCATGGGCAAGGCCTTCGGCGGCCAGAAGATGGGCCGCCGCAAGATGAAGGTGCCCGATGCCTGGGACAAGCTGGTCGACGAGGAATCGGAAAAGCGCATGGATCAGGACGACGTTGCCCGCGTCGCTCTGCAGCATGCCGAGACCAACGGCATCGTCTTCCTCGACGAGATCGACAAGATCGCCGTTTCCGACGTGCGCGGCGGCTCGGTTTCCCGCGAGGGCGTGCAGCGCGACCTGTTGCCGCTGATCGAGGGGACGACGGTGGCCACCAAGTACGGCCCGATGAAGACCGACCACGTGCTCTTCATCGCCAGCGGCGCGTTCCACGTTTCCAAGCCCAGCGACATGCTGCCCGAACTGCAGGGCCGCCTGCCGATCCGCGTCGAACTGACCGCGCTGACCGAGGAAGACTTCGTGCGCATCCTCTCCGAGACGCGCGCCAACCTCGTCTCGCAGTACAAGGCGCTGCTCGGCACCGAGAAGGTGACCGTGGACGTAACGCCCGATGCCATCGCCGAAGTGGCCAAGATCGCTGCGCAGGTAAACGACAGCGTCGAGAACATCGGCGCCCGCCGCCTGCAGACGGTGATGGAAAAGCTGCTCGAGGAATTGAGCTTCGAAGCCGAGGACCGCGTCGGCGAGACGGTCACCGTGGACGAGGCCTACGTGCGCGAGAAGCTGGAAGGTCTAGCCAGCAACGCCGACCTGTCGAAGTACATCCTCTAGCATGGGCGAGCCGGTCAGAGACGGTGCGGCGATGATCGCGGGGATGAGCCCCCGGCTCGATCTGCAGCCCTATGTCTTCTGCACCGGCGGCCCGCCCCATGCCGAGGCGCTGGCGAGCTTTCGCGAGGACGAGGGGCTCAGCCAGATCCTGCCGTTCGACGTTGCGCGCGAGGCGGGCTACGACGTGTCGCTGCCGATGTCGCGCATCGTGCTCGAAGTGCACTCGGCGCTCGACGGCACCGGCCTTACCGCCGCGGTGTCGCGGGCGCTCGACCGGGCAGGCATCGCGTGCAACATGGTCGCGGCCTATCACCACGACCATGTCTTCATGCCGCAGGGCGATGCCGACCGTGCGCTGGCGCTGCTTCGCAAATTGCAAGGTGACGGTCGTTCGGCCTGACCGCCAGGGACCAGAGAGGAACAGCCATGTACCAGACCCCCGAAGACCGCCCCATCTACCGTCTGCTGACCGGCAAGGACGATCGCGCCTTTTGCGATCGTGTTTCCGAGGCGCTGGAACAGGGCTGGCGGCTCTATGGTTCGCCGACCATCAGCTGGGATGTCGAGAACAACTGCATGAAGGCCGCACAGGCCGTCGTCTGGCACGAGGCCGATGTAACCAAGTAAAGCGGGTTGAGGACCAAGGGCCAAAAGGGCGTGTAGGCCTCTTAACTTGCCCGGTTCAGGAACACTGCAAGCTTCGCGTGCGTTGAAGGCCACGTGGGAGGCGGTACCTGAACTGAGCAAGAAGGAGGCTATTCATGCCCCGCAAGATTCTCACAGCAGCCACCGCCATCGCCGTTGCCGGCTTCATGCCGCTTGCCCCGGTCAGCGCCCAGGACATGAGCGCATCCAAGCCGGATACGCGGCCGTCGATCACCGTTTATGCGCCCCGCGCGCGTCAGACCGGTACGACATATACCGGGGTTCCGATTGAAACGCTGACGACGCAGTCCGTCGTCTATATCGACGATCTCAATCTGCGCACCGAGGCTGGACGCGACGAGCTTCACGACCGTGTCGAATCCGCGGCGAAGAGCGCATGTGAATGGCTGGACGAGGTCTATCCGATGTCGCCGTCCATGACGACCGACAACGAATGCGTAAATGACGCCATGGCGCGCGCAGAAGACCAGGTAAAGGCCGCTATCGCTGCGTCCTGATCAGACCGCAGCCTGCCCGATCCAGCTTCGCGCGTACGGCGCATTCAGTCACGTGCGAAGAGCTGGGCCGGGTCGGCGAAAGCCTTCATTTCGATGGCATTTCCGGACGGGTCGCGAAAGAACATCGTGGCCTGCTCTCCGGTCTGCCCTGCAAACCGGACATAGGGTTCGATCCCGAATTCCACACCGGCATTCTTCAGGCGCTCTGCCAGTGCCTGCCAGTCTTCCATGGCCAGCACGATGCCGAAATGCGGCACGGGAACGCCGTGGCCGTCGACCGGATTGGTGGCTGCATCGGCAGTGCCTTTTCTGCCCGGAGCCAGATGGGCAACGATCTGGTGGCCGTAGAAGTCGAAATCGACCCACGTCTCGGCGCTGCGACCTTCCGCGCAGCCCATCAGGCCGCCCCAGAATGCGCGGGCAGCGTCGAGGTCGTGGACGGGAAAGGCGAGGTGGAAGGGGCGCAGGGTCATGCTTTGCGATACGGCGCATCGGTGCTGATTGGCAACCGCCGAACTCGTGCGGCCAGCCTAGAGGAAAAAGAGCAAATAGCCGCTGATCCGCGCGCCGGTGCCTCCGTCGAGATAGCGGTTGCCGGTCTCGCGGTTCCCGCCGATCGAGGTGTCCGTGTAGATGACGCCCATCGACAGCGGACCGCGCGAGCGCTCGAGGCCTGCGTACCAGTCGGCGTAGTCGCCGTCGGGGCGCAGGCGGGCGCTGCGAGGGTCGCCGTTGGCATCGCCGAACGAATAGCCTCCGCCGACGAAGGCCGTGAACGGGGTTCCAGGCACCCCGACGCCGAGATCCGCGCCCAGATGCACATTGCTGCCGCCGATGGCGGCCTGCGAGGGCGCGTAGCTGACGTCCAGTGCGAGTTGGGCCGGGCCGAGTGTCTTCGCGGCCCGGCTTTCCAGTTCGACGTAGTCGAGGGTGCCGGTCCCCTTGTCGGCGCCGGCGAAGAGATGACCGGCCACGCCCGCCGACAGGTCCCAGCCGGCCACGCTGGTCGAATAGCGCGGGGCGACGGTGAAGCCCCAGTCGCTGCCGCCGTGCCGTGCGCTGCCGCGCAGTGTTGCGGCGCTCGCCTCGATCGTGACGTCGTAGCTGAGCGCGATCGTGGCATCCGCGCGCAGCGCGGGATCGCTGTCGCTCCAGCTGAGGCCGCGCTCACGGTAGTCGGTCGTCGCTTTTACGCTCAGGCCCGATTGCGCCATCGCCTGCGCGTGCGCGGATCCGGCCGTCAGCGCGAGCGGGGCCGCCATGGCCAGAGCCACGGCAGCCCGACCGATAGAGGCGATGCCCGGGGTCAATTGGCAGCCAGGGCGTGCGCGGCTTCGATGGCCGCCAGCGCGGCGGGGCGATCCGCTTCGGCAGCGCGGGCGAGGAAGCTCGCGAGTTCGTCTTCATTGGCGGCAACCAGCTCTTCGACGCGCTCTTCCGTATTGGCGCAGCGGCCATAGGAGGTCTTCTCCAGCATCTTCTGCGGTTCGATCATGCTTTTCATGGGCATTGCGCTTTCCGATTTTGCGATGTGCCGTTCTACGGAGAACGTCGCGGTGATCCGGCATCGCATATTGTGCGGACGCGACGGCGGGGCGACCCTGTGCATGCGCTCGCTGGTCTCGACGACGGTGCGGTATTCCACATCGTAGTTCGCGCCCAGATGGCGGACCTGCGTGGAATGCGCGGGCATGCTGGCTGCGGCGAGTGCATAGGCGATCAGGGAAAGGGCCATCGGAATCCTCCTCAACTGCTTAAATTTTGAGCACTGCTGATAAAAAAATGATCACATGCCAGATAGGAGAGGACTGCTTCCTGATTGTTTCCCTTCAGTCACTTAGTCGTGCCTGAGGGCATGAAAGGGAAAGGCCGGCGCTGCGTGGCAGGCCGGCCTTGCTGTTCACCTGGAAGGGTGAAGGATCAGATGTGGATCGGCTTGCCGGTAACCGCCATGGCCGCTTCCTTGATCGCCTCGGAGTGCGTCGGGTGCGCGTGGCAGGTGTAGGCGATGTCCTCGCTGGTGGCGCCGAATTCCATGGCCTGCGCGGCCTGCGCGATCATCGTGCCGGCGACCGAGGCGATGCACCACACGCCGAGCACGCGGTCGGTTTCGGCATCGGCGATGACCTTCACAAAGCCGTCGGGCTCGTGGTTGGTCTTCGCGCGCGAGTTGGCGAGCATCGGGAACTTGCCGACCTTTACCTTGCCGCGTTCCTTGGCGGCTTCTTCGGTCAGGCCCACGCCGGCGAATTCGGGCTGGGTATAGACCACGCCCGGGATCACATCGTGGTTCACGATGCCGGTCATGCCGGCGATGTTCTCGGCCACGGCGAGGCCTTCGTCCTCGGCCTTGTGCGCGAGCATCGGGCCGGGGATCACGTCGCCGATGGCCCAGACGCCGTCCACCTTGGTGGCGAAGTCGTGGTCGGTTTCGATCTGGCCGCGCTGGTTCAGCTCAAGCCCGATCTTGTCGAGGCCGAGGCCCTCGGTGTTGGGACGGCGGCCGATCGAGACGAGCACGACATCGGCATCGATGGTTTCCGCATCGCCGCCCTTGGCGGGTTCGACCGAAACCTTGGCCTTCTTGCCCTTCACCTCGACGCCGGTGACCTTGGTGCCGAGCTTGAGCGTCATGCCCTGCTTCTTGAAGATCTTGGACGCTTCCTTGCGCACGTCCATGTCCATGCCGGGCAGGAGCTGATCGAGGAATTCGACGACGGTCACTTCCGCACCCAGACGGCGCCAGACCGAGCCGAGTTCCAGACCGATCACGCCGCCACCGATGACGACCATCTTCTTGGGCACGGAGGACAGTTCCAGCGCGCCGGTGCTGTCGACCACAATGCCCTTGTCATTGTCGATCTCGACGCCGGGCAGCGGGGTGACCGAGGAGCCGGTGGCGATGACGACGTTCTTGGCCGAGTAGGTCTTGCCGTCCACCTCCACGGTGTGGGCGTCCTTGAACTGGGCGTAACCCTTCAGCCAGTCGACCTTGTTCTTCTTGAACAGGAACTCGATGCCGCCGGTCAGGCCCTTGACCGCGTCCTTGCGCTGGTCCTGCATGGTATCGAGGTCGAGTTCGGGCTTCACCTTGATGCCCATCTTGGCCATCGTGTCGCCGTTCGCGGCCTCGAAATACTCGGATGCGTGGAGCAGCGCCTTCGAGGGGATGCAGCCCACGTTGAGGCAGGTGCCGCCGAGCGTCGCGCGGCCTTCGGCGCAGGCGGTCTTCAGACCGAGCTGCGCCGCGCGGATCGCGGCGACATAACCGCCGGGGCCTGCACCGATGACAAGGACGTCGTAATCGTAATCAGCCATTCTAGGCCTCCGTTCCAACGTGCTTCGACAAGCTCAGCACGAGCGGATTTGGGTATTCAAGCAACAAGTCCAACCCCGCTCACCCTGAGCTTGTCGAAGGGTGGGCAGGGCGGAACGTAAATCAAAGATCGATCAGAAGCCGCGTGGGATCCTCGATCGCTTCCTTGATGGTCTTGAGCGCGGTCACCGCCTCGCGGCCATCGATGATGCGGTGGTCGTAGGAGAGCGCGATGTACATCATCGGGCGGATCACGATCTCGCCGTTGCGGACAACCGGGCGGTCCTCGATGCGGTGCAGACCGAGCACGGCGCTCTGCGGCGGGTTGATGATCGGGGTCGACATCAGGCCGCCGAAAACGCCGCCGTTGGAGATCGTGAAGGTGCCGCCCTTCATGTCTTCCATGGTCAGCGTGCCTTCCTTGGCGCGCTTGCCGTAGTCGGCGATGGCCTGCTCGATGCCGGCAAAGCCCAGCTTGTCGCAGTCGCGCACGACGGGAACGACGAGGCCGTTAGGGGCCGAAACCGCGATCGAGATGTCGACGTAGTCGTGGTAGACGATTTCGTCGCCGTCGATCTGGGCATTGACGGCCGGGATGTCCTTGAGCGCCAGCACCGAAGCCTTGGCGAAGAAGGACATGAAGCCGAGCTTGATGCCGTGCTTCTTGGCGAAGACGTCCTTGTACTTCTCACGCGCTTCGATGACGGCGGACATGTCGACGTCGTTGAAGGTGGTAAGCAGCGCAGCGTTGTCCTGCGCGGACTTCAGGCGCTTGGCGATCGTCTGGCGCAGGCGCGTCATCTTGACGCGTTCCTCGTTGCGGCCCGCCGCCGGAGCGGCAGCTGCGGCGCCCGCTGCCGGGGCAGGCGAGGCCGACTTGTTCTTGGCCGCCGCGATCACATCGTCCTTGGTGATGCGGCCGTCCTTGCCGGTGCCCTTGATGGTCGAGGGATCGATTCCGTATTCGAGCACGGCGCGGCGCACTGCGGGCGAGAGCACGGCGGCACCGCCGGGGGCATCGTCGCTGCTCGCAGCCGGGGCAGGCGCGGGAGCCGGAGCCGGCGCGTCGGACTTCGCCGCGGCTTCCTTCTTCGGCGCCGGGGCGGAGCCCGAACCTTCCTCGATCGTGGCGATCAGCGCGCCTACGGTGACGGTGTCGCCTTCAGCGGCGATCTGCTCGCCCATCACGCCGTCATGGGGAGCCATGACGTCGATGGCGACCTTGTCGGTCTCGAGGCTGGCGATGGGTTCGTCGGCAGCGACGGCTTCGCCGGGCTGCTTGAGCCATTGGCCGATGGTGGCCTCGGAGACGGATTCGCCGAGCGTGGGGACCTTGACTTCGGTGGACATGATTTATCTCAAGCCTTCTGCTTGCGACGGAGTTCGGAACGGACGGAAAGGTGCAGCGCGTCGGCAACCAGCGCGGCCTGTTCGGCCACGTGGCGCTTGGCGAGGCCGGTAGCCGGCGAGGCCGAGCCGTGACGGCCGGCATAGCGCGGACGCGGGGCCTTCACCCCGGCTTCCTTGGCGGCTTCCTCGATCTGCGATTCGACGAAGAACCAGGCACCGTTGTTGCGCGGCTCTTCCTGGCACCAGACGATTTCCTCGAGGTTCTTCATGCGCGAAAGGCGCAGCGCCAGCGGTTCGCCCGGGAACGGGTAGAGCTGCTCGAGGCGGATGATCTGGGTATCGTCGATCTCGTTCTCGTCGCGCGCCTCGAACAGGTCGTAGGCGACCTTGCCCGAGCACAGGATGACCTTCTTGGTGTCCTTGTCTTCCGGAGCCTTGGGGTCCGAAAGAATGCGGAAGAAGTGGCCTTTGCCCACGAAGTCGTCCGTCTTGGACTTTGCCATCGGATGGCGCAGCAGCGACTTGGGCGTCATGATGACGAGCGGCTTGCGGAACGGGCGGTGCATCTGCCGGCGAAGAACGTGGAAGTAGTTCGACGGCGTGGTGATGTTGCAGACCTGGATGTTGTCCTGCGCGCAGAGCTGCAGGAAACGCTCCAGACGGGCCGAGGAGTGCTCGGGGCCCTGTCCCTCGTAACCGTGCGGCAGCAGCAGCACGAGGCCGTTGGCGCGCAGCCACTTGGCTTCGGATGCGGCGATGTACTGATCGATGATGATCTGCGCGCCGTTGGCGAAGTCGCCGAACTGCGCTTCCCAAAGCACCAGCGTCTTCGGATCGGCACTGGCATAGCCGTATTCGAAGCCGAGCACGCCGTATTCGGACAGCGTCGAGTTCAGCACTTCGAAGCTGCCGTGGGGCAGGGTGTCGAGCGGCGTATACTTGCGCTCGTCCTTCTGGTCGACCCAGACGGCGTGACGCTGCGAGAAGGTGCCGCGTTCGCAGTCCTGGCCGGACAGGCGCACGCCGTAGCCTTCGGAAACGAGGCTGCCGAAGGCGAGCGCTTCGGCGGTCGCCCAGTCGAAGCCTTCGCCCGACGAGAACATCTCGCGCTTGGCATCGAGCACGCGGCCGAGCGTCTTGTGGATCGTCAGATCGTCGGGGACGGTCGTCAGCGTGCGGCCGAGGCTGTCGAACAGCTTGGCCTCGATGCCGGTGTGCACGTTGCGGCGCGCGGTTTCCGGATCGGCCGGCTTGTTGAAGCCGCTCCACTGCCCGCCGAACCAGTCGGCATGGTTGGACTTGTAGGTCTTCGCGGCCTCGAATTCCTTCTCGAGGTAGTCGTTGAAGGCCTTTTCCGTCTCCGGCAGGAACGTGTCGTCGATTACGCCTTCGGCCTTGAGGCGTTCGGCGTAGATCTTGCTGACCGGCGGGTGCTTCTTGATCTGCGCGTACATCAGCGGCTGCGTGAAGCTGGGCTCGTCGCCTTCGTTGTGGCCGAAGCGGCGATAGCACCACATGTCGATGACGATGTCGCGGCCGAAGGTCTGGCGATAGTCGATCGCCAGCTTACAGGCGAAGGTCACCGCCGCCGGGTCGTCGCCGTTGATGTGCAGGATCGGGGCCTGCACGCCCTTGGCGACGTCGGTCGGGTAGGGCGAGTTGCGCGCGAAGGCCGGCGACGTGGTGAAGCCGATCTGGTTGTTGATGACGAAGTGGATGCAGCCGCCGGTGTTGTAGCCGGCAACGCCTGAAAGGCCGAAGCATTCCCACACGACGCCCTGGCCGGCGAAGGCCGCGTCGCCGTGGATCAGCACGGGCAGCACCTGCTTGTGGCGGGCGTCGGGGCCGACGTCGTCACCGATGTCGTCGTAGATCGTCTGGTAGGCGCGGACCTTGCCCAGCACGACCGGGTCGACGGTTTCGAGGTGCGAGGGGTTGGGCATCAGGCTCATGTGAACCTTGATGCCGTCGAACTCGCGGTCGGTCGAAGTGCCGAGGTGGTACTTCACGTCGCCCGAGCCGCCCACGTCTTCCGGATTGGCGGTGCCGCCGGAGAACTCGTGGAAGATCACCTTGTAGGGCTTGCCCATGACGTTGGCGAGAACGTTGAGGCGGCCGCGGTGGGCCATGCCATAAACGATCTGCTTCACGCCGAGCTGGCCGCCGTACTTGATCACGCCTTCGAGCGCGGGGATCATCGATTCACCGCCGTCGAGACCGAAGCGCTTGGTGCCGACGTACTTCTTGCCGAGGAACTTCTCGTACTGCTCGCCGCGCACAACGGCCTGAAGCATCGCCTTCTTGCCGTTCTCGGTGAATTCGATCTCCTTGTCGGCGCCTTCCATGCGTTCCTGCAGGAAGCGGCGTTCCTCGACATCGGCGATGTGCATGTACTCGAGGCCGACCTTGCCGCAGTAGTTGGCGTGCAGGATCTGCACCAGCTCGCGCACGGTCGTCCATTCGAGGCCGAGGTTGCCGCCGACATAGACGGGGCGGTCCTGCGCGGCACCGGTGAAGCCGTGGTATTCGGGCGTGAGGTCGGCGGGCAGCTTGCGCTGGTTGAGGCCGAGCGGGTCGAGATCGGCAGCGAGGTGTCCGCGCACGCGATACGTGCGGATCAGCATCATCGCGCGGATGGCATCGGCGGCCGCTTCGTCTATGCGGGACTGATCGACCTTGCCGCCGCCCTTCGCGGCTGCCTTGGCGATTTCCGCCTTGAGCGCGGTGGGATCGAGGCCCTGGGTCCAGTCGTCCTCGAACTCGGCGCCGACGCGAGGCCAGTTGCTACGCTGCCAGCTGGGTCCGGCCTGTACTTCGTCGAGGCCCACGTCCGGCGTGAAATCCATATTCTCGTTGCCCATAGGAATTACCTTTCGCGCGCCGGAGCCATGCGTCCGCCGCATTTGAGCAATCTAGTTTCGGACCTCGGGTTCCCGGGGAGGAAGGACCGCAAGCCCGCAGGGGAAGTGGTGTCTTTGCACCTTATGGTTATTGTCCGGTGGGGCGCGGATGGGGCATTTCCCCTAGATCCGCGCCCCGCCGGAAGAAATCAGACGGTTTCCTTGAGGACTTCCACAAGGGTTTCGCCCAGCAGCGAGGGCGAGGGGCTGACACGGATGCCGGCCTCTTCCATCGCCGCGATCTTGTCCTCGGCGCCGCCGGAGCCGCCCTGAACGATCGCGCCGGCGTGACCCATGCGGCGTCCCGGAGGTGCCGTGCGGCCCGCGATGAAGCCGACCATCGGCTTCTTGCGGCCACGCTTGGCTTCGTCCTTGAGGAACTGCGCGGCTTCTTCTTCGGCCGAGCCACCGATTTCGCCGATCATGATGATCGACTTGGTCTCGTCGTCGGCCAGGAACAGCTCGAGGACGTCGATGAAGTTGGTGCCGTTGACCGGGTCACCGCCGATGCCGACGGCCGTGGTCTGGCCGAGGCCCGCATTGGTGGTCTGGAACACGGCTTCATAGGTGAGGGTGCCCGAACGGCTGACGACGCCGACCGAACCCTTCGAGAAGATGTTACCGGGCATGATGCCGATCTTGCACTCACCGGGGGTGAGCACGCCGGGGCAGTTCGGGCCGATGAGGCGCGACTTCGAGCCGGACAGGGCGCGCTTCACGCGAACCATGTCGAGCACCGGAATGCCTTCGGTGATGCAGACGATCAGTTCCATCTCGGCATCGATGGCTTCGAGGATCGAGTCCGCGGCGAACGGCGGCGGAACGTAGATGCACGAAGCGGTCGCGCCGGTCTTGGCCTTGGCTTCGGTGACGGTGTCGTAGACGGGCAGGCCGATGCAATCGGTGCCGCCCTTGCCGGGGGTGACGCCGGCAACCATCTGCGTGCCGTAATCGAGCGCGGCCTGCGTGTGGAACATGCCGGTCGAACCGGTCATGCCCTGCGTGATGACCTTGGTATTCTTGTCGACGAGAATGGACATGGGATTTTCCTGTTCCTGATCTTGGAAACAGCCGGTGAAGGCTGGGGAGGCACCAAGCAACTATTCGCTTCCCGCGACACTGGCCTTACGAGGAGGCCGGCATCGCGGGAGCAGATTGGCCTCAGGCCAGCGAGCTGTCGATGCCCTTGCAGGCAACCAGCAGTTCCTTGACCGCATCGATCGAGACCTGAAGGCCAGCCTTGGCCTTCTCGTCGAGGTCGATTTCGATGACCTGCTCGACACCGTCGGCACCGATCATGACCGGCACGCCGACGTAGAGACCGTCGACGCCGTACTGGCCGGTGAGGTGCGCGGCGCAGGGCAGGATGCGCTTCTGGTCGCCGAGGTAGCTTTCAGCCATGCTGATCGCCGAGGCGGCCGGGGCGTAGAAGGCCGAACCGGTCTTGAGCAGGCCGACGATCTCGCCGCCGCCGCTCGCGGTGCGCTTGACGATGGCGTCGATGCGCTCCTGCGTCGAACGGCCCATCTTGATGAGGTCGGGAACGGGGATGCCCTTGACGGTCGAGTACTCGACGATCGGCACCATGGTGTCGCCGTGGCCGCCCAGAACGAACGAGGTCACGTCGCGGACCGAAACGCCGAATTCCCAGGCGAGGAAGGTCGAGAAGCGGGCCGAGTCGAGCACGCCGGCCATGCCGACGACCTTGTTGTGGGGCAGGCCCGAGAATTCGCGCAGCGCCCAGACCATCGCGTCGAGCGGGTTGGTGATGCAGATCACGAAAGCGTCGGGGCAGTTGTCGCGGATGCCTTCGCCGACCGACTTCATGACCTTCAGGTTGATGCCGAGCAGGTCGTCGCGGCTCATGCCCGGCTTGCGGGGCACGCCGGCAGTGACGATGACGACGTCGGCGCCTGCGATGTCCTTGTAATCGTTGGTGCCGGTGATGAAGGCGTCGAAGCCTTCGACCGGGCCGCACTGCGACAGGTCGAGTGCCTTGCCCTGGGGAATGCCTTCGGCGATGTCGAACAGAACGACGTCGCCCAGTTCCTTCTGCGCGGCGAGGTGCGCGAGCGTACCGCCGATGTTGCCTGCGCCGATAAGGGCAATCTTCTTACGAGCCATGATGCGTGCGTGTCCTTCCCAAGGCGGGATTGCCGGACTTCAAGGCGGCCTGCTCCATCCCGCAAAGGCAGGCGCCGATGTTGCAGAGCGGGCCCTACGCCCCTCAAACCGACATTGCAACCGCCAAACGCCGCATTTACGCGCTAGTACGGCGTATTTAAATGATAATAGTTCGCAATTGCAAGTAAAGGCTGCGAGATAGGCCTTTTCGGGCCAGTAGAAGGTCTGTTTGCCTCGTGTCCGGCCCTTTGGTCGACTGCTTTCTCCGATGAATTCGCCGTGCGCACAAGGTTGCGGCACGCGATTCGTCGCACGCATGGCGCGCTTGCTCCGGCGCGGGCCGGAGCAAGCCAGGTCTCAGGTGCGGGGCAGGCGCGTTACCCTTCGCGCGAGAGCGTACGGGCGCAGGCCGCGGCCATGCGGCGGTCGAGATGGCGGCAGATCGACAGCCAGTGCTCGCGTGCTTCCGCATCGCCGCGCCTGTCGGCCTGTTCCGCCTCGCTTCGTGCTTTCGCCGCAGCGCCGAGGCCGAAGCGGCCGAAATGGCGCAGGGCTTCGGACAGCATGTGGGGATCGTGCTGCAGGGTTGCGCGAATGCGGGTCCGGGCACTGGCCGTGTCGTGCAGGGCCATCGTACGCCGGTTGTCGTTGGCAGCGCCCAGAGGGGCGGAGGGGCATAGCGCTCGGGTGATCGCAGGTGTTGCACCACCCCAGGCAGCCGCAAAACGGATCGTCATGGTCGGGGGGCTCCAGTCGTATGTAGCTGCATCGTCACCTGTAGGTAGCCGACAGGCGCTAAGCATTGATGATCGGCTTTGGTTGCCTAATCGTTCATCACTTCGATGCGGGGTTTTACGTGGCTAGGGCGCTGTAATCGTTTGAAATTCGTGCAGGCGGCTCAGCTGCCCGGCTGCGCGATCCAGCGTCCGGAGTTGGCGAACTCGGGCTTGATGCCGTGTGCGGGGGGCAGGTTCCTGCCCTGAAACACCGCATCGCCGCCGCGCTCGCGCAGGGCGCCGGTGTAGGCTGGCGGTCCGGCGGTTGCGGCAGATGCGGCAATCGTGCCCTCGGGCTGCGCCTTGAGCTGTTCGACCGAATCGAACGCGCGCTGGACGACGACGGGATCGAGCGAGGGATCCGGTTCGCTGATCATGCTGCGGGCGTGGGGGCGGGCTGCGGGTTCACCGCCGACATAGGCGAAGCGGAACGCGGCGGGCTTACCGGCCGGACCGTTGAAGCTGTAGAAGCGGTGCTCGCCGATCGTGCCGAGATAGTGCAGGCTCGGCGCCCAGTAGGGGCGGACCTGAACCGTATGATAGTGGGTCGCGAGGCCGACCGGGCCATAGACGGCGCCGGCCAGCGCCTGCCGGGCCACGGTCTTGGCGCGGTCCCAGAACAGCTGCGAAGGCTTGCGGGCCAGCGAGCCGTCGCAGGTGAACGAGAACTGACAGCCGGTGGACCGCTCGGACCCTTCGTAGACGACGCCGCAGACCGTGTTGGGATAGGCGGGGTGCGCCACGCGGTTGAGCACGACCTGGGCAACCGCTCGCTGGCCCGCCTCGGATTCGCTGGCGGCTTCATAATAGATGGCGGCGGCGAGGCATTGCTGCGCGCGGGTGCGGTCGACGCCGGAGTTGTCGATCCGCATCGGCTTGGCGACCGGGCCGTCGCCAATTGTCGGACCGGAAGGCTTGTCTTCGGCATCGGAGTGGATGCCTTCGCCCACCTTCAGAACCGGCTTTTCAACTTCCAGATAATAGAAGGCCGAACCGGGGAAGCTGGCGCCGGCCTTTTCGAAGGGCATCGGCTCGACGGGGGGCTCGGTGGCCACGGCATCGGCGATCTGGAAACGGTCCCAGCCTTGCGGCGCGGCAAAGGCGGGAAGGGCGACGGCAGCAAGCGCGGTGGCGCCCAGCGTCCAGCGCTTCTTGGCCCGGGCCTGGCGCGGCGCGTGGTCCATGCGCAGGGCCTTGCGTTCGAAACGGGCAGTGAAATCGCAGGGGCGCTCTTCGCTCCAATCGGCCCAGACCGGGTCAGATGTGAGGGTGGCAGAGGGCACTCGCTTCCTTTCGCAGCGTCGAGGCGCAGGGACGCAGGCATTTAGCTAACCCGACTCGAAAGCCGCTGCATCCCGGCATTCCGTGCCGTCCCTGTGTGGGACATGGTGGCCGGATAGGCTTAATCACTTAACAATTCGCTTTAGCCATGCGGGGGGCGTTACTTGCCAAAACCGCAACGGCGCATTATCGGCGCGGTCACGTCATGGGTTGTCCGGGAAACCGGGCCTAAGAGGGAAGTCGGTTCAATTCCGGCGCTGCCCCCGCAACTGTGACCGGGGAGTCCGCACTCCACATGCCACTGGCCGCGAATGGGCTGGGAAGGCGAGGGCGGGCATCGATCCGGGAGCCAGGAGACCTGCCCGAGACGGTCGTTCCGCGCCGGGCGGGGTGTACCGGAAAGCAGCGAGACTCGCGTCGCAGACGTGCGTCCTCCGCCATGAACGGCATTTCGTTCAAGGTTCGGAGTCTATTTATGAAATACCTGTATCTGCTTGGTGCTGCTCTTGTGGTCAGTACGCCCGCCATGGCCGCGGACAACGATCCCATCGTCGTGACCGCCACGCGTGAGCCCACCCCGGTCACCCGGATCGGCCAGTCGGTGAGCGTCATCACCCGCGATGAGATCGAGCGCACGCAGGCGACCACCGCCACCGAAGTGCTCTCGCGCGTGCCCGGCGTCTCGGTGACCAATTCGGGCGGCTTCGGCCAGCCCTCCAGCGTCTTCATCCGCGGGGCGGACAATGCGCAGAGCCTGGTGCTGATCGACGGCGTGCGGATCAACGATCCGGGCGATGTCGGCGGTGGTTTCGACTTCGGCGCACTCACCATCGGTCAGTTCGACCGGGTGGAAGTGGTGCGCGGTTCGGCCGGCGTGATCTGGGGCAGCCGCGCCATCGGCGGCGTCATCAACTTCATCACCAAGCGGCCCACCGAGCAGTGGCATGGGCAGGCGCAGGCCGAATACGGCTGGCGCGACCGCAAGCAGGTCGGCGCCTCTGCAGCCGGCATGCTCGGCCCGGTCGGCCTGACGCTCGGCGGCAACTGGCTGAAGGGCGACGGCTACTCCGCCTTCAACGAGCGCCGCGGCGGCACCGAGAAGGACGGCTTCGAAAGCAAGAGCGCCAATGCCCGCGCCGAAGTGGAACTGACGCCGGGCCTGTCGGTCGATGCCGGCGGGTACTGGACCAAGGCCAACTACGATTACGACAACACCGGTGCCGATGCGCTCAACGTGGGGCTCAAGCGCGACACGCTGGGCTATGCCAACCTTCGCTACAAGGGGCTCGACGGGCGCCTTTCCGCGCGTCTGGGCTACGGCCTGACCGATACCCGCCGCGTGTCCGACGATGCGGTGTGGGGCCCTTACGAGACGAACGGCAAGGTCGAGCGCTTCGAAGGGCAGGCCTCGTTCGCGCCGGTCGAACTGATCTCGGTGCTGGTCGGTGCCGAGACCCAGAAGCAGACGTTCGACGACAACTACGGATCGAAGGATTCGACCTCGATCGACAGCGTCTACGGCAACCTTACGCTGACGCCGCTGGCGGGTCTCACGCTCAACGGCGGCTTGCGCTACGACGACAATTCGGACTTCGGCGACAAGACCACCTTCGCGGCCAATGGCGCCTGGGTGATCGGGTCCGGCGTCGATGCTCCGGTGCTGCGCGCCAGCTATGGCGAGGGCTTCAAGGCGCCTTCGCTCTACCAGCTCTACACCAACGCCGGTTTCCGCGCGCTCGATCCCGAGACCTCGAAGGGCTGGGATGTGGGCATCGAGCAGCCCTTTGCCAAAGGGACGGGCCGCTTCACGCTGACGTACTTCGACCGCAAGACGAAGAACCTCATCGACTACGATCTTGCCAACTGGAACTACTACAACATCGGCCGCGCCCGCGCACAGGGCGTGGAACTGGGCATGCAGGTGGCGAACTGGAACGGTTTCGACGTGAACCTGTCCTATACCTATCTCGACGCGACCGACGAGACGACCGGCACGCGGCTGGCGCGTCGGCCCAAGTCCAACTTCTACGCGAGCCTCGACAAGGCCTGGGATCTCGGCTTGCGGCTCGGCGCGGACCTGCGCGTGGGCGGCGGGCGCTATGACGACATGGCCAACAGCCAGTACGTCGATGGACACCTCGTCGTCGGCCTGCGCGGCGCCTTTGCCGTGACCGACAATGTCGAGGTCTATGGCCGGGTCGAGAACCTGTTCGACGAGCACTACGAAGTGGTGCGGACCTATGGCACCCCCGGCCGCTCGGCCTATGCCGGGGTGCGGGTGAAGATGTGACCTTGCGCCGTCCTTCGCCGTCCCCGCGCCAGCGGAAGGGCCCGGACCTCCGCACCGTGCTGTGGATCGGGTTCCTTGTGCTCGCGGGGATGGCGTTGGCGGGGTGTGCCGTGGAAGCGGACACCCCGGCGCGGGCTGTGAAGCGGCCGACCATCGTCTCGCTCAACCCCTGCAGCGACGCGGTGCTCGCCGAAGTTGCCGCGCCCGGTCAGTTGCTGGCGGTCTCGCACTACAGCCACGACCGCGCTTCCGCCTCGATGGATGTCGCTCTCGCGCGGCGCTTCCCGGCGACGTCGGGATCGGTCGAGGAAGTGGCCGCGCTGGACCCGGACGTGGTGGTGGCGGGCAGCTTCCTCGCTCCCGCCACGCGACAGGCGCTCGACGATCTGGGCATCCGCGCGGTGACCATGACGATGCCCGCCGATATCGCGACCTCCGAAGCACAAGTGCGCGAACTGGCGGATCTCGCGGGCAATCGGCAGGCGGGCACCGCGATGATCGGTCGTATCGAAAGCGCCATGGCGCAGAGCGCCGCGCCTGCCGGTCACGCGCCGGTGCCCGCGCTGGTTTGGGAATCGGGCGGGATCGTTGCCGGGGACGGCACGCTGATCGCCGACCTTCTCAAGCATGCGGGCTTTGCCAATGGCGCGGCGGCGCGCGGGCTGTCGCAGGCGGACTTCCTGCCGCTCGAACGCGTGCTGGCCCAGCCGCCGCGGGTAATCTTCGCGGTAGGCAATCCGCAGTCGCAGGAAGACCGTATGCTGCGCCACCCCGCGCTTTCGGCGCTCGACGGCACGGTGCGCAAACCGCTCGACAGTTCGCTGCTGTGGTGCGGCGGCCCGACCATTCCGCGCGCGCTCGAAAGGCTGAGCGCGGTGCGACGGGGGCTGGGCAAGCGTGCTTCGACAAGCTCAGCCCGAGCGGAATCCGCGACCGAACCTCCCCCGCTCACCCTGAGCCTGTCGAAGGGTGTCGACGCCATGGGGCAGGTGCAGTGAACCGGCGCCTCCTCCTGGTCCTGCTGCTGGCCATCGCCGTGGCCGTGCCGCTGTCGCTGCTGGCGGGCCGGGTCTGGATCGATCCGCTGGCGCCGGAAACGCGCAATGCCTCGGTGATCCTCATGCAGCTTCGCCTGCCGCGCGCGGTCCTGGCGTTGGTGCTCGGCGCCGGGCTGGGGGCGTCGGGCGCGGCGATGCAGGGCTTCCTGCGCAATCCGCTCGCCGATCCGGGCCTGTTCGGCATTGCGCCGGGCGCCGCGCTGGGCGCAGTGCTGAGCTTCTGGACCGGCTATGCCGCTTCCACCTATCTGCTTCCGGTCTTCGCGCTTGTCGGGGCGGGCGGGGCGATGGCGCTGCTGGCGCTGATCGCCGGACGCGAGGGCGGTGTGGCGCTGTTTACGCTCGCGGGTCTGATGATCTCCAGCCTCGCCGGGGCGCTGATGAGCCTTGCCATCAGCCTCTCGCCCACGCCCTTTGCCATGAGCGAGATCGTCACCTGGCTGATGGGCACGCTGGCCGACCGGTCCTGGCGCGAGGTCTGGATCGCCACGCCTTTCACGCTCGCAGGCATCGGCGTGCTGATTGCCGCCGGGCGCAGCCTCGATGCGCTGACGCTGGGCGAGGCGGCGGCGCGTTCGCTCGGGGTCGATCCGCGCCGCCTGCAGGCGCTGATGATCGCCGGGATCGGGCTTACGGTTGGCGCGGGCGTCGCAGTCGCGGGGATCATCGGCTTCGTCGGACTGGTGGTGCCGCATCTGGTGCGCCCGCTGACCGACCGGCGGCCGAGTTCGCTGATCGTCCCGAGCGCGCTGGCAGGGGCGCTGCTGCTGCTGATCGCTGACTGCCTGTGCCGCATCCTGCCGCTTGCGGGCGGCGAATTGCGGCTCGGCATCGCGCTCAGCCTGCTCGGCGCGCCGTTCTTCCTGCACTTGCTGCTCAAGATGCGCAGGGGGCTGGCATGAGCCTGCAGGTCTATGATCTCGGCGTGAAAGCGCGGCTCGAGGCGCTGACGCTCGCGCTGAACCCGGGCGAGATCACCGCGATCTGCGGCCCCAACGGCGCGGGGAAATCCACGCTGCTCTCGTGCCTCGCGGGATTGCTGGAGCCCGATGCGGGCCATGTCTCGCTGGATGGGGAATGGCTGGGGCGCCTGCATCCTCAGCAGCGCGCTCGCGCTCTGGGGTATCTGCCGCAATCGCCCGAAGTCGCCTGGGACGTCTCTGTGGAAGTGCTGATCTCGCTGGGCCGCTTGCCCTGGCGCGGCGCACCGGCTTCGGAGGCGCAGGCCGCCATCGACAAGGCGATTGCCGCGATGGATCTGGAAGACTTCCGCCACCGCCCGGTCTCGCAGCTCTCCGGCGGCGAGCGGGCGCGGGCGCTGATGGCGCGCGTGCTGGCGACGCGGCCCGGATGGCTGCTGGCGGACGAGCCGCTGGCCAATCTCGACCTCGCCCATGCCGCCGCGCTGGTGCACCGCTTCCGCGAGCAGGCCGCGGCGGGCAGGGGCGTTGTGCTGGTCCTGCACGACCTGTCCATGGCGATGAACCATGCCGACCGGGTGGTCGTGCTCGATCGCGGTCGGCTGGCCGCGGACGGTCCCGCCGAACAGGCCCTGTCCGAAGACGTGATCGCCCGCGTGTGGGGCTGCGCCGCGCGCTGGCTGGGAGAGCCGGGCGCGCGGGCGCTTTCCGTGGGCTAAAGGCGTCTCAGTCGCGCCGCAGGCGGAACGAGAGCGCGATCAGCAGCGCGCCGGAAACCAGCGCATAGATGCCGATCAGCCAGGCGACGGCCAGCAGCGTCAGCGCCGGGGCGGTCCACAGCAGGTAGATCAGCGCCGCGCTCAGGATCAGGCCGGTCACGCCGAGGAAGCCGAGCACCCATTCGTTGCGGATGTCCTTGCGCAGGCGGATGGCGGCGGCGATCTGGCCGATGCCGGTGGCGAGATAGAAAGCGGCCATGAAGGCCACGAGCATGAAGGCATAGGCCATCGTGCTCATCAGCGGCCAGATGACGAACAGCACGCCGACGGCAAGGCCGACCACGCCGTTGAAGATGAACCAGCCCCAGCGCTCCTCGTGATGGCGGGCGCCGCGAATGCCGGTGATCATCGAGAACAGGCCGTCCGCGAACGTGAAGGCTGCGAAGACCAGCGCCGCGGCGAGAACGGCGGTGCCGGGTAGAAGCAGCGCCACCACGCCGAAGGCGATCGCCAGTATGCCGCGCAACAGGAACCAGTTGGCGTTGTGTCGCGGCAGTTTGAAGAGGTTCCACTCGGTCATGGAGGCCGTCGGATAGGGCTCGGCCGATGCATTTGCCATGATGCTACTCCGGGTTTGCGTTCCCACCCCCGATGCACATGCCCTTCAAACGAATGGCCCGCCGGCGAGGTTCCTTGCGGAGCCGCGCCGGCGGGCCGGATTCGTGTCGCAATTGGTATCAGGGGGGCCTCGGAGCCCCCTGATCGCAGGCCGGTTACTCGCCCGCTTCGGTCAGGCCGCGCGCTTCGAGCATCGGCTCGAGCTCGGGATCGTGGCCGGTGAAGTTGTGGTACATCACCGAGTAGTCCTTGCTGTGGCCCTGGCCGAGGAAGGTCGAGCGGATGTGGTCGCCGTTGGCGCGTGTCATGCCGCCGTTCTTTTCGACCCAGTCCCAGCCGTCGTGCGCCAGCATTTCGGTCCAGATGTAGGAGTAGTAGCCAGCCTGATAGCCGTTGCTCCAGATGTGCCGGAAATAGGGCGTGCGATAGCGCGGCGGGATCAGGCCGGTTTCGAGGCCATCGGTCTTCATGCCGTCCAGAACCTTGGCTTCGAAGGCCATCGGCGCCTGGCTGGCCTGCTCGGGGTTGAGCGTGTGCCAGTCCATGTCGAGCATGGCGGCCTGCAGCGTCTCTCCGAAGGACAGGCCCTGGTTCCACTTCGCCGCCGCCTCGATCTTCTTCATCAGCGCGTCGGGGATGGTCTCGCCCTTGGCATTCTTGGCGAAGTGCTGAAGCACCGAGGGCACCGTCGCGAAGTTCTCGTTGAACTGGCTGGGGAACTCCACAAAGTCGCGCGCCGTGTTGGTGCCCGAAAGCGAGGGGTACTTCTGGCTGGCGAACATGCCGTGCAGCGCGTGGCCGAATTCGTGGAACATCGTCGTCACGTCGTCCCAGGTGGCGAGCGGCTCCTGGCCGTCGACCGGCGGGGCGATGTTGAGCGTATTGTGGATCACCGGCTTGTCGCCGGTCAGGTCCGACTGCTCGACGAAGTTGCCCATCCAGGCACCGCCCTGCTTGTTGGGGCGGGCATAGGGGTCGAAGTAGAACAGCGCCAGTTCGCTGCCGTCCTTGTCGGACACCTCGTAGACGCGCTGCGTCGGGTGGTAGACGGGGATGTCGGTGCGGCGCTTGAAGGTGATGCCGTAGGTCTGGGTGGCGGCGTAGAAAACGCCGTTTTCCAGCGTGTTCCACACGTTGAAGTACGGTTTGATCTGGGCGTCGTCCAGATCGTACTTCGCCTTGCGCACCTTCTCCGCATAGTAACCCCAGTCCCAGGGCTCCAGCTTGGCGATGCCGTCCGCCTTGGCCGCCTCGGCCAGAATACCGGCTTCGCGCGACTGGGTGGCGCCGAGCGCCGGGACGAAGCCGTTCATGAACTCCTGCGCCTTCTTGGGCGAGGTGACCATGCGGTCGTACATCTGGAACGTGGCGAAGTCGGGCAGGCCGAGCAGCTTGGCCTTGTTGGCGCGCAGCGTCGAAAGCTCGCTGACGATGGCGGTGGTGTCGTACTCGCCGCCGTGCGAGGTGCGGTTCACGCTTGCTTCGAACAGCTTCTTGCGGCTGTCGCGGTTGGAAAGCTGCGAGAGCGCGGGCTGCTGCGTGGTATTGCTCAGCGCCAGCACATACTTGCCCGCCATGCCGCGGTCTGCGGCGCGCTTGGCGGCAGCGGTGATGTCCGCATCGGAAAGACCCGCGAGCTGGTCCTTGCTGTCGAAGACGACGGCAGCGGCATCGGTGCCGGCGGTCAGCTTCTGCGAGAACTCGGTCTCCAGCGCGGCGATGCTCTGGTTCATGTCCTTGAGCTGGGCCTTCTGGGCCGGGGCCAGTTCGGCGCCGCGGTGGACGAACTTGGCATAGGTGGTCTTGAGGAGCATGGCGTCCTCACCGGTCAGCGCCTTGCCTTCGGCGCTGTCGTGGACGGCCTTCACGCGCTGGAACAGCTTGTCGTTCAGATAGATCCGGTCCTTGAGCGCTTCGAGCTTGGGGGCCATGGCCGTATCGACCGCATCGAGCGTGTCGTTGGTGTTGGCGCTCACGAGCTGGCTGAACACGTTCTCGACGCGCGAGAGCAGGCTGCCGGCGCGTTCCATGGCTACCACGGTGTTTTCGAACGTGGGCGCCTCGGGGTTGTCGGCGATGGCCTCGATCTCGGCCTGCTTGGCGGCGATGCCGGCTTCAAGCGCGGGCTGGTAGTCGCTGTCCTTGATCGTCGAGAAGTCGGGCGCGTGGAAGGGCAGGGTGCTTTCCTGCGCGAAGGGGCCCGAATAGGCCGGGGTCGCTGCCGTATTGGCAGGCGTTTCCGCTTCAGCGGCCACGCTTGCGCATCCACTCGCCAGGGTTGCCGCGACGACCAGAGGGGCGGCGGCGGCCAGGAGCCGGGTTTTCATCATTATGTTCTCCAGGGCTGCGGCAGCCGGGGGCGCGAATGGGGGTATTCGTGCTTGCGACATGGAAGGCTGCCGGGGTGATCATTGGCGCTGTTTGAAACCGAGAAGTTCGCGCTTTGCAAGGGATGGAACGCGCTTTGCCAGAGGGTTTCCCGGTGCCGCCGATCCGCGTTAAAAACGAAAAGCGGCCGCCAGTCGCCGCGCAAACAAATTACGCGGCGCCAACGACCGTCTTGATGGAGATGCGGCGTCAGGGCTTGCGGAAATGTCCGTGATCCCAGATGCGCATGTCCTCCTGCGCCGAGTCCGCGTGTTTGCGCACATATTCCTTGCGCTCGCGATCAAAAATCAGCGAACCGGTCGAGTGGCGTCCGGCACGGCTGCGGCGGAAGGGGATTTCTGCTCCGATATTCATGGGATTCCTCCTCTCTCGGGAGGAAAACGCAAGAGGCGCTGCAAAGTTCCCGGTCAGGCCGGGAGCATCGGCAGGCGGGATGTCGCGGCGGCATCGGCCAGCGTTTTCGCATCCAGCCGGGCCAGAAAGGCATCCATCGCGTCGTCGAGAATGGCAGTCAGGCCGCAAGTGTTGCGCAGCAGGCAGTTCGCGCAATCTGCTGGCGCAAGGCACGGCTCGGTGAGCCGCACGACGTCGCCCAGCCGGATCGTCTCTGCCGGCTGGCCCAGCCGGAAGCCGCCGCCGCGCCCGCGCACGGTTTCCAGCAGCCCGGCATTGGCGAGCAGGTTGACCACTTTCATCGCGTGATTGCGCGAGATCGCGTGGCCTTCCGCCACGTCCGCGATCGACAGCAGGCCTTGCGGGTCCTTCTGCGCGAGCAGCGCGGCGTGCAGCAGGATGCGCAAGGCGTAATCGGTGTGCGCGGTCAGGCGCAAGGCAGGTCTCCTGTCTGGTCCGCATCGGACCGGCTTTATGATGCATGTAGTTTACATGTTTAGGTGCGCGTGTATAGATGCATCCGAATCGCATCTTTAACGGGAGGATTACCAAATGGCCGCACCGCTTTCCGAACAGACCGTCGCCATCGTCAAGGCGACCGCGCCCGCCTTGCAGGAGCATGGCGTCGCCATCACCACGCGCATGTACGAGCGCCTTTTCGTGGATGAGGAGATCAAGGCGCTGTTCGATCAGGCCGCGCAGGAATCGGGCGAACAGCCGCGCCGTCTGGCCGCCGCGATCCTTGCCTATGCGCAGAACGTCGACAAGCTGCAGAACCTCGACGCGCCGGTGCGCCGCATGGTCGAACGCCATGTCGAGACCGGGGTTAAGGCGGAGCACTATCCCTATGTCGCCAATGCCCTGCTGCCCGCGATCCGCGACGTGCTCGGCGATGCCGCCACCGACGAGGTGCTCGCGGCCTGGGGCGAAGCCTACTGGTTCCTCGCCGATATCCTGATCGCCAAGGAAGCCGCGCTCTACGAAGAGCAGGCGGCCTGAATGGAGCGCCGCATACTGGCACGCTTCTGGCATCGTCCTCCCTGTCCGTCCGCTTGCGACAGGGAGGCCCGATGCCGTTCTATGAATTCCATTGCCCGGACTGCGTTGCCGATTTCGAACTGCTGATGCGGTCAGACGGCACGCCGGTCTGCCCGACGTGTGGGAGCACTGCCGTCAACCGGCTGATTTCGCGTGTTTCTCCGCCCGGCAAGTCCAAGGGCATCATGGCCTCGGCACGGGTGCAGGCCAAGCGCGAAGGGCACCTCAGCAACTACTGAAGGCCCCCGCGGGGCGTGTCGTGTTTACGACATTGTCGTGCCGCGTCGTCAGCGCGGGCCGACGCCGCGCGCGAACTGCGCCTGCAGGTTCGCCAGCTTCCGGCCCTTGATCGGCGAGAGCTTCTTCGCGGCATCGCCCTTGCGCAGCCGCTTGCGGTCTTTCTCCGAAGGCTGGACCACGCGCACCCGCACGGCCGCCTTGCCCTTGGCCCGCACGCCGAGCAGTTCGGCGGCGCCCTTGGACAGATCGATGATCCGGGAACTGCTGGCAAAGGGCCCGCGATCGTTGACCCGCACCAGAATGCGTTCCCCGGTATCGAGCGCGGTCACCTCGACATAGGAGGGCAGCGGCAGCGTGCGGTGCGCGGCGGTGATCCAGTCGGGCCGGAACTTCTCGCCATTGGCGACCTGGTTGCCGGACTCGTTGCCGTACCAGGTCGCATAGCCGAGCATGTCGTAGTCGGGATCGGCCGCCGGCGTATAGGTCACCCCGCGCACGGTATAGGGCGGGCCGATCCGCACCGGAATATCGCTGACCGGCCTGTACCTCGTGCCGCCGCCGCAAGCCGAGAGGGCGAGGGCCAGCACCGCGACGACCGTCAGCCGCCCGACTCTCGTTCGTGAGGGAGTACGTGAGACGGTGGCGGACATTGGCGTTTAGTCCCGCACGTCCGCGCTCTTGTCGCGGATCGCCTTGAACTCGGAACCGGCCTTCCATTCGGGCCAGCGGCGCGAGTTCGCCAGTTCGTCGCCGATGGTGCCGATCAGGTCGATGTCCTGCACGGCGCCCGCCATGTCCCAGTCTTCCGACCAGGCGTCGCAGGCCTGGTGGTAGCAATTGCCGGTATAGGCATCGATCCACGCTTGCCCGGCCTTGGTTCCGCCCTCCTTCAGGTCGGCGGCACCGGCAATGCCCATCAGCAGCATCACCGGTACGCCGCGCTTGGCGAAGGAGAAGTGGTCGGCGCGGTAGAACAGCCCGCGCTCGGGCAGGCTCTCGGGCGTCACGGTGCGCCCCTGCGTCGCCGCGACGCGCGCCATGTCGTCTTCCAGCGTGTCCTGCCCCTTGCCGACGAGCACCACGTCGTTGGCCGCGCCCGCGGTCTGCAGGATGTCGATGGCGAGGTTGGCGACGGTCTTGTCGAGCGGATAGACCGGGTTGGAGGCATAGTATTCGGAGCCCAGCAGCCCGCGCTCCTCGGCGGTCCATGCCGCGAAGACGACGCTGCGCTGCGGCGGCGGTCCGGCCTTCATGACCCGCGCGATGTCGAGGATGCCGGCAATGCCCAGCGCATCGTCGTTCGCGCCGGCGCGGTAGATGCGGCCCTGCGCGTCGGGTTCGCCCTTGCCGTAGGCGTCCCAGTGTGCGCCGAACATCACCACTTCGTCGGAGTGCGAGGTGCCGGGAATGCGGCCGAGCACGTTGTGGCTGGCGATTTCCTCGTGCTGCACCGGCACATCGGCATCGAACGTCACGCCCTCGAGCGGCACCGGTTTGAAGCTGGCCTTGCGCGCCTCCTTGCGCAGCCTGGACAGATCGAGCCCGGCGTCGGCGAAGAGCGTTCTGGCCGCATCGCCCGAAATCCAGCCCTGCAGCTTGAGCGTGGTCAGCTCGTCGGGCTTGCGGACGATGTCGTAGTTCTCGCCGCCCGGGCTTTTCACGACGTTCCAGCCATAGCCTGCGGCCTCGGTCTCATGGACGATCAGCGCGCCGACCGCCCCCTGCCGCGCCGCTTCCTCGAACTTGTAGGTCCAGCGGCCGTAGTAGGTCATCGTCCGCCCGCCGAACTTGCCATAGGGCGCTTCGCCCTTGGCCGCGGCGAAATCGGGATCGTTGACGAGGAAGACGACGACCTTGCCCTTCAGGTCCGCGCCCTTGAAATCGTCCCACCCGCGCTCGGGGGCATCGACACCGTAGCCGACGAACACAACCGGGGCCTTGCTGATCACCGCTTCGTCGTCGGGGCGAACGGTCGAAACGTAGATGTCCTTGGTCTGCTCGACCGGCATGGCGCCCTTGGGCGTGGCAAAGGCCATCGTTTTGGCCGGCTGCAGCGCGGTGTGGAGCAGCGGCACGGTCTGCACCCATTGCCCGTCGGGGCCAGCCGGTTCGAGCCCGGTGTCCTGCATGCGCGCGATCAGATAGCCGATGGTGCGTTCCTCTCCCGTCGTTCCCGGCGCGCGGCCTTCGAAGGTGTCGGACGCGAGCGTCTTCACGTCTTCCACGATCCGGTCGGGATCGACCGAGACCTTGGCCGAAACGGGCGCGGCGGTGATGGCGAGAAGGGCGGGGGCGAGGAGAGCGGGTGCGAACCGGAGGGAAGATTTATGTGTCATGCCCGTATCCTAGGCGCCGGGACTGCGGAAGCAAGGCGTGAGAGGCAAGGTTGGCGTTGACGGGTCCCCGCGATGCCTTAGACTGCGCCGCAATTACATGCGGGCCGCACATTGTCTGACCACAGGCGAGAGGAGGCCCCCGCTTATGCCGAACGAATTCATCGGTGATCCCACCCCGTTATCCCAGACCGATTTCGAAGATGCCGCGCGCGAGCTGGGATGCAGCGTCGCCGCCGTCAAAGCCGTGGCTTTCGTCGAGAGCGCGGGCGACGGCTTCTCCTCCGACGGGCGGCCGAAAATCCTGTATGAGCGGCACATCTTCCACCGGCAGACGGGCGGGCAGTTCAGCGCACAGCATTCGGATATCTCGTGGGCATCGGGCGGCGGCTATATCGGCGGCACGCGCGAATACGACCGGCTGGAGCGCGCCATCGCCCTCGACAGGGAAGGGGCGCTCAAGTCCGCGAGCTGGGGCAAATTCCAGATCATGGGTTTCAACCACGAGGTCGTCGGCTTTCCCGATGTCGAAAGCTTCGTGGCCGCCATGGTCTCGGGCGAGCCGGCGCAGTTGAAGGCCTTCTGCGCCTTCATCAAGACCAACGGGCTGGCGGACGAACTGGTGCGGCTCGACTGGGAAGGCTTCGCGCGCGGATACAACGGGCCGAGCTTCCGCCGCTTCAAGTACCACACCAAGATGGCGGACGCCTACGCGCTCTATTCGGGCGGCGGCGCGCGGACCGACAATCCCACCCCGCTGCTGCGGATCGGCGACCGGGGGCAGGCGGTGATGCACCTGCAGGAACTGCTCGGCATCGTCACCGATGGCGATTTCGGCCCGGCAACCAAGGCCGCCGTCGTAGCGTTCCAGCAGGCCAACGATCTCTACGCCGACGGAATCGTCGGGCAGCAGACCTGGGCCGTGCTGCTTGCGCAAAACGAGACCGAGGAACCCGAACCCGCCCGTGCCCGCCCACCCTTGCGCTACGGTGATCAGGGCGAGGACGTGAAGTACCTGCAGGAATGCCTGGAGATCACCGCGGACGGCGACTTCGGCCCCGCGACCAAGGCGGCGGTCATTGCCTTTCAGCAGAGCAAGGGACTGCTCGCCGACGGCATCGTCGGCGCCAAGACCTGGGCGGCGCTGTTGGACTGAGCCGGGCGTTCGGGAGCGTTATTGCGAAGGGCAGAGCGTGCGATCGCCCCGCTTGCAGGCGGCGACGACCTTTTCCCATTCGGCATAGTCCGCGCGATACTTGGCGACGACCTTGCGATGCTTTTCCATCGCGGCTTCGTAAGCGGCCTTGTCGCGCTGCGCCTGCATCTGTGCAGACTGTACCGCCAGGTCATGCACTGCCTGACTGGCTTCATTGGCGGCAAGCTGTTCCTGAGCAAGCCGCGCCTGCTCCAGATTGAGTTCCTTGCGCCGCGCAACCGGATCGCCCGGTTCGGGCCCGGCATCGATCGGCTGGGCCTGCGTTCGGGCGAAGACGGGCGCTACTGCCGGCAGCCCGGCTAAGGCCAGAACCGCTCCACAAAACGCGGCGGAGAGGGAAAGTCGGCGTATCCGGAGCATGGCGGCACCTCCACAGAACAACCGTCTGTAAAGTACGCCATTGCCAGTTCCGGAGGCAAGTGTGGATTGGGTATGCGTGGTGGATGTGGCGGCAAGAAATGCTCCGCCGCCACATCTTTGCTTGATCAGCGCAGACGATAGGCAATTAGTGCCGGCGCGCCGTCTTCATCATGCTTTACCACCAGCGTGTAGTCGCTGGTGATGGCGATCCTTCCTGGCGTGGCCACGGACCAGACAGGTGCGTGATCGGCAGCGTCCAGCGACAAGGCATAGAGCTTTGCATTGGTGCTGACGAACACGAGGTTTTCGGTGACGATGGTGTTGCCGACGAATTCCTCGTCGACCGGCGGCGTCCATGACCACAGAACCGCACCTGTCGCTTCATCCAGAGCATCCACGCGCGCGGGCTTGTTGCGTGCGATATAGATAACGCCTTTCGCTGTGGCGGGCATGGTCTCGTAGACATCCGAACTGCGCCATGCGTTGGTGCCGCTGTCGATGGCAAAGCTCGTGAGCGGTTTGGGCTGCGAATAGGAATTACCGGTATAGGAACCCGAAAACGAGACGACGCGGTTGGGCGCAGTGATCATGGGCCCGCCGCGGCCCGAATAGCCGCCCCACGCATAGAGTGGATCGGGCACGGCTTTTACATGGGCACCGGTGCGGCGGTCGAACACATCGAGGACCGGGCCATTGTAGTAATAGACGTACTTGTCATCGACGGCAGGGGTCTCGTTGTTCCAGATGTCCTTGCCAGTTCCAGAAGTGCGCCAAATGTTTACAGCGCGCGTACCGTCATAGCCGTAAGCGACATTCCCGTAGTAGCCGCCGACCGTGTAGAAATTCTCGCCCCATGGTGTGGGTGCCTGAAATTCCGACCACTGGGCGTCGAAATTTATAGTGTTGCGCAGCGTGCCGGTATCGGCATCGAAAATGACGTGCTTGTTGATGTCCGACGACGTGATCATCGTCTGCACATAGACACGGCCTGGACCGACAGCCGGAGGACTGAAGGAGTGCACCGAGCCGAGATTCTGTTGCCAGATTACGGAACCGGTAGTGCTGTCCAGCGCTGCCACCGTCGAGGTGCTGTCCTGGTTGGAGCGAGAAACGAAGATCCGGCTGCCCTGGGAGGCAATGCTGCTCAGCGAATTGGAATAGGCCGGAGCCCATTCCCAGGCCTTGGCGATTTTCGCGGCGTCGATTTTCGCTCGCACATAACCGGTATGCCCGGCGTTGCGCTGGAATGTGACCCAGTCCTTCAGCAGAACATCGACGGTATAGGAGAAAGACTTCGTTGAACCCGGATAGACTGTATTGCAGGCCGCTTCCTTGCAGAGGCGGAAGCGGATGGTCCCGGTATACGTACCCGGCAGTAGATCGGCTGCGGTCTTCAGCGTCACCGAATAGCTGTTGCCGTTGGCGACGATGCCATCGGGTATTGCAAAGAGCGTTGTATCGTACTCGATGTCGGCGACGACCGCTGTGCTGGGGGTAGAGGAAGCCGTCGCAACGAACTGCATGCTGGTTTCGGCAGCGTCTTCCAAGCCCGTTACGCTCTGGGATTCGGGCGAGAGAGTAACATTCACGGTAGGAACTGCGGGTGTGGCTGGCGTCGAACCTTCGTCGCCACCGCCGCACGCGACAACGAACACGGTCGCGCCGAGCGCGGCCGCAAAGCGTAATGATTTCACTGGAAGATTGCCCCTTGTTGAATTGCGACTATTCGTTTCGATACGGCCGCTTGAGAGGCAAGTTAAAAAATTGCGAGCGGGGCAGTCTGCTCTATTTCGGCAAGCTTATCGGGTTGGCGATGGGCCTGGCCGGATAAGCACTTTCTTCAAGGAAGAAAGGCCCTGTCGCTTCCCGGCTCAGCGCGCGCAGCGCTCGTAGTGGCCGGCGCGACAGGCGGCGACGTCGCGGCGCCAGTCGGCCATGGCGGCTTCGTAGTCGCTGCGGGCGTCGCTGTAGGCCTGCTGGTCGGCTTCGTAGCGATCGTCGGCCTTGGCGGCGCGATAGGCTCGCCAGCCCTTGGCATATTCCGCGTCGCGCTCACGGACGTAGGCGAGCTGATCTTCGTTGAGCTGCTTGATGATGGCCTTGTCGCGTGCGCGGGCTTCGGCCGAGCGCATCGACGGATCCCTGGGATCGTCCGCCTGCGCAGGTGCCGAACCCAGACCTGCAGCGAATGCCAGCGCGCAAAGCGCGGGCGCGAAGTGCGATACCCTCATGTTTTCCCGGTCCCTTGTGTCCCCGTGGCGCGGGCTCAATCCTATTCGGGAAACCTTTGCAAAGGTCTTGCGACGAAGCGTTAAGGTCGCGGTAGGAATGGAGGCAGGGCACCTTCCGGGTGCTGGGGCATTGTCTTGCGGAGGCGGGCGCATATCTAGAGGGAAACCTCCCGGCGCCCGCTTGATTGGCGCGAACAAATATGGAACATACGCTCCCCATGAGTCTTACCCACATCACCGTGCGCGGTGCGCGCGAGCATAACCTCAAGGGCTTCGATATCGCGCTGCCGCGTGAGAAGCTGATCGTGATCACGGGCCTGTCGGGCTCGGGCAAGTCGAGCCTTGCGTTCGACACGATCTATGCCGAGGGGCAGCGCCGCTATGTGGAGAGCCTCTCCGCCTATGCGCGCCAGTTCCTCGAGATGATGCAGAAGCCCGATGTCGAGCATATCGACGGGCTTAGCCCCGCGATCTCGATCGAGCAGAAGACCACCAGCCGCAACCCGCGCTCTACCGTCGCCACCGTCACCGAGATCTGGGACTACATGCGCCTGCTCTGGGCGCGCGTGGGCATTCCGTATTCGCCCGCCACCGGCCTGCCGATCGAGGCGCAGACGGTCTCCAACATGGTCGACCGGGTGATGGCGCTGCCCGAGGGCACGCGGCTCTACCTGCTCGCCCCGGTGGTGCGCGGGCGCAAGGGCGAATACCGCAAGGAACTCGCCGAGTGGCAGAAGGCCGGCTTCACCCGCGTGCGCATCGACGGCGAGCTGTACCAGATCGAGGACGCCCCCGCGCTCGACAAGAAGTACAAGCACGAC
Source organism: uncultured Novosphingobium sp. (assembly GCA_965140495.1). Lineage (GTDB taxonomy): Bacteria > Pseudomonadota > Alphaproteobacteria > Sphingomonadales > Sphingomonadaceae > Novosphingobium. The sequence goes on from OZ223239.1 coordinate 1,458,132, forward strand.
ATCGAAGTCGTGGTGGACCGCATCGCCGTGAAGGACGGCATCCAGACGCGGCTGGCCGACAGTTTCGAGCAGGCGCTCAAGCTGGCCGAGGGGCTGGCCTATATCGATCTGGCGGACAAGACGGTGGCCGAGGTGACCGGTGCGTCGACAAGCTCAGCACGAGCGGGGGAGGGGGCTGGAACCAACTCCGCTCAGCCTGAGCCTGTCGAAGGCCGCGCACAGGGCAAGAACCTCAAGGGCGCCGGCCTGCCGCCCAACCGCATCGTCTTCTCCGAGAAGTTCGCCTGCCCGGTCTCCGGCTTCACCATCGAGGAGATCGAGCCGCGGCTGTTCTCGTTCAACGCGCCGCAGGGGGCGTGCCCGGCCTGCGACGGGCTGGGTGAGAAGCTGTTGTTCGATCCGCAACTGGTGGTCCCGAACGAGGGGCTGACGCTCAAGCAGGGCGCCGTCGCGCCGTGGGCGAAGTCCAACCCGCCGAGCCCTTATTACATGCAGGTGCTCTCCAGCCTCGCGGCGCATTTCGGGTTCGATCTCACCACGCCCTGGCACGACCTGCCCAAGGAAGTGCGCATCGTCGTGCTCTACGGCACCGCGGGCGCGCCGGTGCCGCTGACGTTCAAGGACGGGCGCAAGGAATACACCGTCAACAAGCCGTTCGAGGGCGTGATCGGCAATCTCAACCGCCGCATGGTGCAGACCGACTCTGCCTGGATGCGCGAGGAGCTGAGCAAGTTCCAGACCGCGCAGCCCTGCGAGGTGTGCGACGGCAAGCGCCTCAAGCCCGAGGCGCTCAGCGTGAAGATCGCCGAGAGCGACATCGCCGATGCCGCGCGGCTTTCGGTGGCCGATGCCTACAAGTGGTTCGGCACGCTGGAGGGCAAGCTCACCAGCCAGCAGCAGCAGATCGCGCATGCCATCCTCAAGGAGATCAACGAGCGGCTCGGCTTCCTCAACAACGTCGGGCTCGACTACCTCAACCTCGACCGCACCTCGGGCACGCTCTCGGGCGGGGAGAGCCAGCGCATCCGGCTCGCCAGCCAGATCGGCTCGGGGCTTTCGGGCGTGCTCTACGTGCTCGACGAGCCCAGCATCGGCCTGCACCAGCGCGACAACGACATGCTGCTGGAAACGCTGAAACGCCTGCGCGACCTCGGCAACACGGTGATCGTCGTCGAGCATGACGAGGACGCGATCCGCGCCGCCGATCATGTGGTGGACCTCGGCCCCGGCGCGGGCGTCCACGGCGGCGAGGTGGTGGCCGAAGGCACGCTCAAGCAGGTGCTCAAGTCCAAGACCAGCCTCACCGCGCAGTACCTCACCGGTGCGCGCAAGATCGAGGTGCCCGAGACGCGCCGCAAGGGCAACGGCCATGTCGTCACCGTGGAGAACGCGCGCGCCAACAACCTTACCGGCGTCACCGCGAAGTTTCCGCTCGGCACGTTCTGCTGCGTCACCGGGGTTTCCGGCTCGGGCAAGTCCAGCCTCACGCTCGACACGCTCCACGCCGCCGCCGCGCGCACGCTCAACGGGGCGCGGGTGATCGCCGGGCCGCACGACCGCGTGACCGGGCTCGAAATGTGCGACAAGGTGATCGAGATCGACCAGTCCCCGATCGGCCGTACGCCGCGCAGCAACCCGGCCACCTACACCGGCGCCTTCACCCAGATCCGCGACTGGTTCGCCGGCCTGCCGGAATCGGAGGCGCGCGGCTACAAGCCGGGGCGCTTCAGCTTCAACGTCAAGGGCGGCCGGTGCGAGGCGTGCCAGGGCGACGGCCTGATCAAGATCGAGATGCACTTCCTGCCCGACGTCTACGTGACGTGCGAGGAATGTCACGGCAAGCGCTACAACCGCGAGACGCTGGAAGTGAAGTTCAAGGGCCACTCGATCGCCGACGTGCTCGACATGACGATCGAGGACGCGGAGGAGTTCTTCAAGGCGGTGCCGCCGATCCGCGACAAGATGCACATGCTGAACGAAGTGGGCCTCGGCTACGTCAAGGTGGGCCAGCAGGCGACGACGCTGTCAGGCGGCGAGGCCCAGCGCGTGAAACTCGCCAAGGAACTCGCCCGCCGCTCGACCGGGCAGACGCTCTACATTCTCGACGAGCCGACCACCGGCCTCCACTTCGAGGACGTGCGCAAACTGCTCGAAGTGCTCCACCGTCTCGTCGGCCAGGGCAATTCGGTGGTGGTGATCGAACACAACCTCGACGTGATCAAGACCGCCGACTGGATCATCGACCTCGGCCCCGAAGGCGGCGTGCGCGGCGGGGAGATCGTGGCGGAGGGCACGCCCGAGCAGGTGGTGCAGAACCCGCGCAGCTTCACCGGCCACTACCTGAAACCGCTGCTGGGGGCCTGACAATTCCTCCCCGAGCTTGTCTCGGGGAGGGGGACCGCGCGAAGCGTGGTGGAGGGGCACAGGCGGTTTCAGATGCCTTAGGAGGGAGTATGTCGAACGAACTAACCGAACAAGGCGATGGTCGATCTCAGTTGCCTAAGCCCAAACATAACACCAATATTTTCGTTTTCAGCTACTCTGGAATTATGCTGACAGAGGGGGGTTTTGATCAGGTCGAAGTACAATACGATGATTATAAAGTGCTCCTCTTTCCCCCTAAGAGGCTTGCTGACCCTACTTGGAGGCCTATTCCGCAATTTCGTCAGGAAAATATTAAGCGCGTATTTGAAAATGCGCCTTCAATTCCGCTCCATAGATTGGCAATTTTTCCTTCAGTTGATGAGAACGGGAAGCCCGCGTTGAAGCAGGTGTGGGGTGATGAAACCGATGTTTCGGAATACAAGGATACATTTACAATCGCAGCAACTGGGCTGGAGCCTGATGGTGAGGCCTTAGGGCTATGCGAGGAATTATTGGAAAGAGCGTTTCGTTGGCTTCGCACTCTTTCAAAACAGTGGTGGATAGGTCGCCCTTCGGAAGCGCTGAACGGCAATATGCATTTTGTCGTCAATGCGATGAGAAACGGGACTAATCTACAAATTGAATCGTCTCCAATCCTTCATGGTCGCGGAACAACTCCTCCGGATGGAATTTCCAAAGTCGGAAAGGGGTTGTGGAAGATCTGTGTGGAAAAAGCATCTGCGCGAGAAGAGCCTCCAGTTGATCTTATATTGGAAGGAGATTTACATTATTTTTATGGCCTAAGGCAGCGTATTACGCTCACAATTGTAATATGTTCTCTTTTTGAGGTGCTTCGTGATGAGGCTCTGGACCGAGCTAATTTGAGTATTTCTGATTTGCGCAGCGGTAGTACAGATCTTTTAAGGCACGTTTCTGTCGGATTCCAAAGAGTTTTTGAGCGGAATATGTTAAACGAGCGACCTGACGCCTTTGAATTCCTTAAATCATGTTGGATTGAGCGAGGGCATGTCGCTCATGGGAAGCAGGTGGATTGGAAGTATAGAGGGCGGACCGAAAAATGGTTTGGCAATGATCATTCTAAGTCATTGCGTAGGCTTAAGGTTGGCATAGATTGGATGCGCGAGGTTCGCGATTCTGTTTAATCGTCGGGGTCCGGTGGGGGATTCCGGTGACAGACTACTAAACTCCTAAACTCCCAAAATCCGCGCTCCTTGCGCCTCCGCATAAACCGCTCTTGCTCCATCTGCCGCCTCCGCTAACCTCACGGCATGCCGCCCAAAACCCCCTACCGTCCAGAATTTGAAGCGGCACTGCACCTGCTCGCGCGGATCAGTTCCGGGATGGACGCCGCTGGCTATCGCCCGCCCGTGCTGGTCGGCGGCGGCGCAGTGGAAATCTACACGCGCGGGGCTGTGACGACTGGCGATTTCGACCTGTCCTGCGGCAGGCAGGATGTGCTGGAAGAGCATATGCAGCAACACGGCTTTATCCGGCCATCCGGGCCGGAAATGGCCACGCGCGGGTGGGTGCATCCGCAGCTCAAGCTGGGCTTCGAATGCGTGTCCGACACGCTGCTCGACGGCATGGCGGACCGGGATATGGTGCAGGTCGTCGAGCTTGGGGATGACGGGGAAGTGGCAGTGATTGCGCCGGAGGACATCATTGCCGACCGCATGGGCCAGTATGCCTCCGGCAGCGCGCCGGACATGCTGGGGCAGGCGCGGGCCTTGTTCGTGCTGTGCGAAGGGCTCGACATGGATTATATGGCAAGGCGTATCGCAGAGGAAACCGCAGGCACGTATGGCCTTCAAGACCTTCAAGCCCAAGCGTGAGCCGGTGACGCTCACCGAACTCGGCGCGCGGATCGCGCGCCGGGCGGAAGCGCTTGCGCGAGAGACCGGGCCTGTTGAAGTGCCGCGTAATTCGGGCAAGAACCGGACGGCTTCCAAGCGCGCGCTGCTCAACGCTATCGAGGACCTCGGCGGGAAGTGGTGACGGCAACCTTGCGTAAATAACACTTCGTCATCCCCGCGAAGGCGGGGATCCAGCTCCAGACGTCGCGTTCTCATTCAGCCGCGTGAATGGATTCCCGCCTTCGCGGGAATGACGAAGAATAGGGTAGGGCTTGCAAGTGGTGAGCCGAACGTAGCCGCCCGCCACACCACCGACAGGATGGGGAGCGCGAGGGCGATGGCCCTCGCATCATGCTTCTTCCCTTCAAACCGTTTTCCTACACACCCCCATCTGCCATAAATATCCCGGTTCACCCCGGCGCGCGTGAGGGCGCCGGTCCTGTTGCTCCAGCCTTGGGGGTGAACCATGTCCCAGCCTGCCGATCCGCGTCCGTCCGCTGCCCGTGATTCCGATACCAATGCGTCTGAAGGGGGAGGGCGGGGCTTGCCGCGTGTGCCCCTCCACCATCGTTCCGATGGTCCCCCTCCCCCGGCGGGGGAGGATTTCCCCCTCCACCACCCTTCGGGCGGTTCCCATCTCCGGGACGAGCTCGGGGAGGAACGGGATGGTCCGTCCGTGCGGTTCGGGCGGGGGTGGATTCCTCTGGAGCGCGATATCGGATTGCCGTCGGACGAGGCGGGCTTTGCGGGGTGGGCGCCGCACGATCCGGACGATGAGCCGCCCCTCGGATACGGGAGTGGTCAGCGCGTGGGTCTGTCCGGCGACGGGTGGGATCTGCCGCAAGCCGTCGGCGGAGGCGGCGGTTGTCGAGGACGGGGGCTTCGTCTCGCACCGGGCCTGGGATGCGGGGCGCAAGGTGCGGTTTCTCCATCACCTCTCCGAAAAGGGCGATGTGCGCGCGGCCTGCGCGCGGGTCGGGATGAGCCGGCAGTCGGCCTATGTGCTGCGGCGGCGCGATGCGGCCTTTGCGCGGGGGTGGCAGGCGGCGCTGGTGCTCGCGCGCGGCCATGCCGAGGAAGTGCTGGCGACGCGCGCGCTCGACGGGGTGGAGGAGGCGGTCTGGTTCCGCGGCGAGCTGGTCGGCAAGCGCCAGCGCTACGACACGCGGCTGCTGCTGGCGCACCTCGCGCGGCTCGACCGGCTGGCCGGGGGCGACGAGAGCGCGGTGCAGGCGCTGGCAGGCCGCTTCGACGAGGCGCTCGCGGTGATCGCGGGCGAGGATGCGGCGGCGCATCTCGGCAGCGAGGAAGAGGAGGGCCTGCCGCCGCGCCCGGTGGAGGCGTACCATGCGCAGGAGGACCGCGCCGCCGATCCCCTGCCGCTGCCGCCCGACCGCGCGGCCTACGTGCGCGAGCGGGCCGAACCGGCCTTCGTCGCGGCGAACGAGGCCTGGATCGAGGCTGCCGAGGAGGCCGAGGCCGCTTTCGAGGAGAAGCACGGGGTCGGCGTCGACGATCCGGCCCGGCCCGAAGGCCTGCCCGACCCGTCCTATCCCCCCGCACCCGCCTATGCCGACTTCCACGCCGAAAGCGGCGCGCAGTGGGACGGCTGGCAGGGCCATGCCTTCGGGCGGGTGGATGGGTTTTTGGGGGATGCTGGCGGGGCCGGGAAGGGCGCAACCGGGAAGGACAGCGCTGATTCTCCCCTCCCGCAGGCGGGAGGGGCCGGGGGTGGGCTCGCAAACGCAGCGGACGATTCAGACCCGGAATCTCGCGCAGCCACGAACGGGAATAACGCAACGTCAGCGTCCGGACTGCCCACCCGTGCCGGGAGTCACTCGCCTCCCGACACCCCCTCCCGCCTGCGGGAGGGGGACGATGACGGCGGCGCTGATCAGCCTCCGATGGAATACAAATCGCTCCACGGGCCCGCGCCGGATTTCCCTCTGGACCGTGTAAATCGTGTCAACCTGTCGACTCGTCGAGCGCAGGGCACGGCTGAACGAAACATGGAGCGCGCCGGGAACGCAATGGCGGGTTCGGGCTTTTGGGGTGTGAAGGCCGGCGCGGTTCCTCCCCCCACCCCCTCCCACAACCGCGCCGGCCGGCCTTTTTCCTCAGAAAAGACAGGCGTTTACGGTCAGAGAGCTGGTCTGGAAGATCAGGTGTCGGGCGTGAGTACGGCCAGGTCCACCATGCCGCGGCCCCGGCGCACCAGACCGATCTGGCGCGCGGCGGCTTCGGACAGGTCGATCACGCGGTTGCCGTGAAACGGGCCGCGGTCGTTGATGGTGACGACAACCGACTCGCCGTTGCGCTGGTTGGTCACTTCGACCTGGGTGCCGAAGGGCAGGGTGCGGTGCGCCGCGGTCATCAGGCCGGGATCGAAGGTCTCGCCGCTGGCGGTGGGGCGGCCGGCGAACTCGTTGCCGTAGTAGCTGGCCATGCCCTGGCCGATCGCCACGTAGGCCGGGGCCTTGGCGACGGGCGCGGTGGAGAGGGCGTCGTTGTCGTTGATGGTCACGTCGACCGTCTCGACATCGGCGTGAATCGGGCCGGACAGCGGAAGAGTCGCGATGGCCAGAGCCATGGGTGCCAGAAATCCGCTGCGCTTGATGATCAAAACATGCCCCGCTTCGTCGTTGCCGTGGGTTTGCCATCTAAGGGCTATCGCCTGCGATGTTTACCCATGCGAAAGCGGCCCGTCGCGCTTTGGCAACGGGCCGCCGGAAAGCGGGAACTATTTGCGATGAACGCTTTGGCGGGCCTTACTGGCCGCGCTGGGCGAGAAGGCGCAGGCGCAGGGCGTTGAGCTTGATGAAGCCCTGGGCGTCCTTCTGGTCGTAGGCGCCGGCGTCGTCCTCGAACGTGACGTGGCGTTCGGAGTACAGCGAATCGGGGCTCTTGCGGCCGACGACCGAGGCGCTGCCCTTGTAGAGCTTGAGCCGGACGGTGCCGTTGACCGGCTGCTGCGAGTGGTCGATCGCCGCCTGCAGCATCTCGCGCTCGGGAGCGAACCAGAAGCCGTTGTAGATGAGCTCGGCGTACTTGGGCATGAGCTCGTCCTTGAGGTGGGCGGCGCCGCGATCGAGCGTGATCTGCTCGATGCCGCGGTGGGCGGCGGCGTAGATCGTGCCGCCCGGGGTCTCGTACATGCCGCGCGACTTCATGCCGACGAAGCGGTTCTCGACGAGGTCCAGCCGGCCGATGCCGTGCTTGCGGCCCAGCTCGTTGAGCGCGGTGAGCAGGGTGGCCGGGCTCATCGCCTCGCCGTTGAGGGCCACGCCGTCGCCCTTGGCGAAGTCGATGGTGATGTATTCGGGCTGGTCCGGCGCATCCTCGGGATTGACGGTGCGCGAATAGACGTAGTCGGGGGTCTCTTCCCACGGATCCTCGAGCACCTTGCCCTCCGAGGAGGTGTGCAGGAGGTTGGCATCGGTGGAGAAGGGGCTTTCGCCGCGCTTGTCCTTGGGCACCGGGATCTGGTGCTGCTCGGCCCACTCGATGAGCGCGGTGCGGGAATTGAGGTCCCACTCGCGCCAAGGGGCGATGACCTTGATGTTCGGATCGAGCGCATAGGCGCTGAGTTCGAAGCGGACCTGGTCGTTGCCCTTGCCGGTAGCACCATGCGCAATCGCGTCGGCGCCGGTTTCGCGGGCGATCTCGATCAGGCGCTTGGAAATGAGCGGGCGCGCGATCGAGGTGCCGAGCAGGTAGTCGCCCTCGTAGCGGGCATTGGCGCGGAACATCGGGAAGACGAAATCGCGCACGAATTCCTCGCGCAGGTCGTCGATGTAGATGTGCTTGTCCGGCACGCCCATGAGCTGCGCCTTGGCGCGCGCGGGCTCGAGCTCCTCGCCCTGGCCGAGGTCTGCGGTGAACGTCACCACCTCGCAGTTGTAGGTGACCTGAAGCCACTTGAGGATGACGCTGGTGTCGAGGCCGCCGGAATAGGCGAGGACGACCTTCTTGATATCGGACATGGGCTCTGCGGCTCCGCTGAAATCGACGCTACATTTGCGACGCGCGCCTATCAGCGCTGGCCCTAAGGCGCAATGGCGGGTTGTACGCAGGGGGACATAAGCGTCTTCTCGTTTTCGGCCATGTAGTCGCGGGAGAGCGGCAGGGTGCGGCGGTTGCGGATGTACTGGATCTGGTAGTTGCACATCGAGCCGCTCTCGAAAGCGGCGGTCGCCCCGGCGAGGTAGAAGGTCCACATGCGGTAGAAGCGCTCGTCGTAGAGCGCGACAATGGCGTCCCTGGCGGCCACGCAGCGCTTGTACCACTCGCGCAGCGTCAGGGCGTAGTGCAGGCGCAGATTCTCGACGTCGGAGGCGATCAGGCGGACCTTTTCGCTGGAGGCGACGGTCTCGCTGAGCGCGGGGATGTAGCCGCCGGGGAAGATGTACTTGCGGGTGAAGGCGTCGGTCGCGCCGGGCGTGCCCATGCGGCCGATGGTGTGAAGCAGCATCACGCCGTCGTCCGCCAGCATCCGCGCGCAGTCGCGGAAATAGCGGTCGTACTGGGCCTGGCCGACATGTTCGAACATGCCGACCGACACGATCCGGTCGAAGGTCTCGCCGCGGTCGGCAAGGTCGCGGTAGTCGACCAGCTCGAACTCGATCCGGCCCGCGACGCCCGCGGCAACAGCTCGTTCCCGGGCGAGTGCGAGCTGCTCTTCGCTGAGGGTGATGCCTTTCACGGCAACGTCGGCATGCTTGGCGAGGAAGATCGCCATGCCGCCCCAGCCGCAGCCGATGTCGAGCACTTTCTGCCCCGGCTCGAGCGCCAGCTTGGCCGCGATGTGCGCCAGCTTGGCTTCCTGGGCTTCCTCCAGGCTCATCCCTTCGCGCGGCCAGTAGGCGCAGCTGTACTGCATGTGATCGGCATCGAGGAACAGGCGGTAGAGGTCGTTGCCGATGTCGTAGTGATGCGCGACGTTGGCCTTGGCCTTCGAGGACTTGTTGATCCCGTCGTAGAGCGTGATGAGCTTTGCACGGACGGACTTCAGCGCCGAGGCTTCGCGCACTTCCCCGCCCTTGTCCCAGCGCTTGTTGGCGCGCAGCAGCTGGACGAGTTCCATGATGTCGCCCTGTTCGACGATCAGGTCCCCGTCCATGAAGGCCTCTGCGGCACCGAGCCGGGGATCGGCGAGAATGCCGCGCTCCGCCTTGGCGCTGGCAAAGCGCACGCGGACTTCGGGAAAGCCCGCTGCCGGCGTGCCGAAGCGCTTTACGCTACCATCTGGCCGCGCGACTTCCAGCACGCCCTGTTTGACTCCGCGTTCGAGAAACCGATCGAGAATTGCCATGATATTGAATGCCTTGCGGACTTGCTGTGGGGGGACAGGCGGCCAAGTCTAACGTTATCTGCGGCAATGGCCAGTGGACGAATGGCGAGCTTTCCTCATTGGCGGGCGAGGAACAGAACGTCGCGCTCTTGCGCAAGCAGATGCTGTCCGGAATCGACGAATACGGTTTCACCGCTACCGAGCCAGCCGCTGGCAAGGAACAGCGCCGTGCCGGCGATGTCGTGGGGGGTGGTCTTGCGGTGCAGCAGGTTCATGCGGTGCGACACTTCGGTTTCCGCCTCGGTCTGATCGTGGCTGGCCAGGATCGCGCCGGGGGCGAGGCCGTAGACGCGGTCGCGCGGATCGGTGTGGGCCATGGAGAGCATCGGGATCGTGCTCGAAAGCGCGTGTTTGCTCATCGTGTAGGAAAAGAAGTCGGGGTTGGGGTTTTCCAGCTTCTGGTCGGTCACGTGGATCAGTCGCCGCCCCGTCGTGCTGTGCGCCTGCGCAAGAAAGGCCTGGCCGATCCGGGCGGGCGTGGCGGCGTTGACGCGCATCGCGGTTTCGAACACTTCCGGTTCCAGATCCTGCGCGGTGTCGAGATCGAATACGCCCGCGCAATTGACCAGCACGCGCCAGTCGTCGAGCCGTTCGGCCAGTTCCGCGACCATGGCCGGCCCGGCGTTCCAGTCTTCGAGATCGCAGCTGAAAACTTCGGCGGACGGCAGTTCGGCAGCCAGCGCCTCGGCCTGTTCGCGCGACCGGCCGTAGTGGATCACGACGTGCCAGCCCGCTTCGGCAAAGGCGCGGGCGATGGCCGCACCGATTCGCTTGGCGCCGCCGGTCACCAGCATTGCAGGCCGCCCGTTCACGCCGAAACCTCCGATGGCATGGGCTGCAAGGTGGCAGAGTTGACACGGTTTACACAGTCCAGAGGAAAACCGGCGGGCCGGGCGGCCAGCGGTATCTTGGAGCGGGCAGTCAGGGGTGCGAGAAGAGGTGAACGCGAGATCATGCCCGGCCATTGGAGCATAGCTTGCCCCGGTAGGAAACCCGCTTCGCTGGCGAACGGCGCCGCAGCGATAGCAGCCTCTGCCTCAGCGACAGGCATTCCAGCCCGAGCCTCGAACGGCCTGATCGAGATGAAGGTGGTCGGCGTGCGCTGCATTGTAGTCCGGCGAGAGGACCGTGGCAAAGCTGCGGCAGGCACCATCACGGACCTCGTGGAGGAAGCGGGCGGCGTCATCCTCTCCGTTCCAGTCCTCGCGCACACGGATGCGCCTGCCGTCCGCAAGCACGAAGGCGCTGATGTCTATGGCATTGCCGGTGGCGTGTTCGCTCCAGTTCCCTTCGTCCCCGCCACCGATGCGACGGCAATTCACTGTCCCGAGATGCTCGATCTGCACGACTTCGGAACCGAGTGTGGCGGTCGCAGCCGGTTGCACGCCATGGCGCAGCCACCACGACATTCCGGCATCGACAGAGCAGGTCGCCTCAGGATTGAGCGGCCCCAGCGTGACTTCGGCTTCTCGCGGTCCGGCGAGAAACTGGCGGTCCTCGCGCTTGCAGGCGTCCGAGCCGACCGGCTCCAGGGGCTCGAATTCGATGCCGCTGCGTTCGAGAAAGGCACGGCATTCGGCCGTGTCTTCGCGCAGGGCGGAGAACTTGCGGTCGGTCGCCCATCCGGGCGGATCGCTCAGGCGCAACGGCGCCCATGGGTTGTGTTCGGGGTGATCGCGCAGCCATGCCCGACCAGCGAAAAACACGCAGGCGACAAGCAGCAGACTGATGGCGAGACGATCCAGGAAAGGCCGCATGAGACGATAAACCGGCTGGAGCACGTTCGTTGCACGCCAGCCGGTCTAATTGAATGTGGTGCGCACAGACCGAGGATGGCGTCAGCGCGCAATATGGTGTGGCTGCTTACTTGCCGGTGGCTTCTTCTTCGTGGGCGGCGATGTCACCGTCCTTGAAGAGGTATTCGCGCAGTTCGCGGTCGAAATCCTCGCTGTTGCGGCGCAGCCATTCCAGCACCATGCAGGCATGCTCGATCTCTTCGCGCATGTTGTGCAGCAGGATCGCCTTGAGGCCCTCATCCTCGCAATCGTCGGCGCGCTGGCGATACCAGTCGGTGGCTTCCAGCTCTTCCATGAGGGACACGATCGCATGATGCATGGTGAGCGTCTTGTCGCTCAGACGTTCGCGGGGTGCGTGGAGACCTTCGCTCGACATTGATTGCTCCTAACCGGTTTGGGCTCTTCAAAAGCGAACCGGAGCCATCCGCCCGGAGCGGATCGGCGCCAAGGTTCGTTATGGCAGCCTATCCGCGAGTGGCGGGTTTGTGAAATGGTAAGAAGGGCCAGGCGCAGAGGTCAGCGGCAAACCGGTAACGGAGGGCACATAAACACTATTTCGTCATTCCCGCGGAGGCGGGAATCCAGGCTGCGAAACGGGTGATCGCAGCTGACGGGCCTTCAAGGTGCCGCTGGACAAGCTCTACTGCGAGCAAAAAAGCCGGATATAGGGGCACGAACGGCTCCTTCGCCGTAAGGTCGTGCCTGGATTCCCGCCTTTGCGGGAATGACTAAGGTAAGGTGGGGAGGCTGACAGCTTTTACGTAAGCGTTCCAACGGTTGAGCCTGAACAGTAGCGAAAGCGTACCGACTGAGCCCCTTGTCAGCATGGTGGATGCAGAACATACAATTCATGATGAGCGATTTCGAGGCGGAGGTCGAAGAATTGAGAACGCTTGCACGACGCAAGCCCACTCCTGAACGGCTTCGACAAGTCGAACGTGCTCTTGCGAGCAAATGGGAGGGCATTCAGTCCTTAGCGCTGCAAGTGCTTCACGCTTGGGGCGGTCGGCAATCAGTTGACCTCATAAAGGCTTTTCTGGAAGCCTCACTCCAACGAAATAAAAGCTGGGCAGTCAGACGCGTCGCAATCAACGCATTGGCCGATTTGGTTGATTCGCAAGATAGCTCGTGGATTGAAGAGCTCGTGAACGCTCACCAAGGACAAATCGAACAGCATGAGCTTCGGCCGCTCTTTGATCGACTGCCCGTCACCAAAGACTGAGTGTCGTTGAATCGTTGGATCGACGCATTTCGCACTGCAGCTTTTTAATTCGAAAGCCCTGCAGGAGCGCCGCCAGCCAAGCCCGCCTAACCTCCCGCCGGATTCAACCCTCGCAAGTGCGCGGTGTTCTCCACGCCCGCAATGATCGGCGGAGCGCCGAGGCTGCGTTCGATGCGCAGGTAGGACAGGGCCATGGTCTTGATGGTCCAGCGTCCGTCGCTCTTCTCGTAGGTTTCGAGATAGTGGCCCCAGCCGTGGTTCTGGCTGCCGTCTTCCCAGATGTTGTAGTCTTCCATGGCCCAGATGCCGGTCGCCGTCGTCGGGCCGGTCAGTTCGATTTCGGGCATGTGGCCATGGTGCACGCTCTGGATCAGCTTCATGCCGCGCGCGTATTCCATATAGGCTTCGCGGCCTTCGAAGAGCTGGCCTCCGGCGCGGCGCAGGTCCACCACCACGTCCTTGGCGAAGAGCGAGCCGTAGAGGTCCCAGTCCTTGCTATCGAGCGAGCGGAAGTAGCGCGCCTTGAGTTTCCGGATTTCCTCGATGTCGTCCAATGCCTCTCTCCCATGCCATGTCTGTTTTGCGGCAGTATGGGAGGAAGGGGCGTGCCGGTTCAAACGAAAAAGGCGCGCCCCCGCGAAGGAGGACGCGCCCGGTCGTGGAGCTGGAATTTCGCCTCAGCGGCAGCGGGGACGCGAGTTGTTGCGGTCCACTTCGCGGCCCAGCAGGGCACCGGCGGCGGCGCCGAGGATAGTGCCGGTGGCGCGATCGCCGCGGGTGTCGATGGAACGGCCGACGAGCGCGCCGGCGACGCCGCCGATCAGCAGGCCGGTCGTGCCGTTGGACTTCTTGCAGTAGTAGCGCCCGTCGTCGCCGCGCCAGTAGCGGATGCCGTTGTCGGTGCGGTGATAGCGCCGGTCGTGGTGGTGGCGTTCATAGCGGTCGTGCGCCGCTGCGGGGGCGGAAACGGCAAAAGTGGCCGGGACGGTGAGCGCCGCCATCGTGGCGGCCATGATTACCTTGCGCATGATTGAACCCTCGTGGTTTGCTGCGTTCGTGAATGGCTAACGCGGGATCTCGTTCATGGGTCCACAACCTCAGATGAACGGATCGGCGAAGCCCCGAATGCGCGGCGAACGGGCGCTGGATTGCGGCAAGTTGCTGGAAATGGGCCGCTATGCGTAGGCGGAAGGCACGAAAAAGGCGCGCCGATTTCGCTATCGACGCGCCTTTTGGCATTGGAAGGCGGAAAGCCGATCAGCGGCAGCGCAGATCGCCGCGATCGATCTCACGACCGAGGACACCGCCGATGACGCCGCCGAGGATCGCGCCCAGCGTGCGGTCGCCGCGTCCGGCCAGTTCATGCCCGGCCAGTGCGCCCACGCCGGCACCGATGATCAGGCCGGTCGTGCCGTTGTCGCGCTTGCAATAGTAGCGTCCGTCGCGGCCACGCCACACGCGCGAGTTGCGGGTGATGCGGCGCGGCTGGAGGTAGCGGCCACGCGAATCGTAGATGCGGTCGCGGCGGTAATCGCGCCGATGGTCGCGCCGGTAATCGCGATAGTCATGGCGGTCGCGGGCGCCGTGGGCCGGTGCCCAGGGGGGCGGGTCGGCTGCGGCCGGCACGGCCGGAAGAGCGACCGTCGCGACGGCCAGGGCCATCAGGAACTTCTTCATCGTATCTTCTCCTGCGAAAGCACGGACTGAATAACTGGCGCAGAGTGTGTCGGTTGCATTCCCAACAGGGGATGAACCGGACGCTCGCGGGAGGCAAGGGCGGACAGAGGGCAGACAGCGCGAAACAATCCTGCGATGAGGCGCTGCTCGCGCCATGGCCGCGCTGCAGAGGAAGGAATCAGGAATGTTGCTCGATCTGGTTGACGTGTTCGGTTCGGGGCCGCTGAGCGGCAATCCGCTCGCCGTGGTGCGCGGCGGCGAGGAGCTGGATGCCACCGGGATGCTGCGCCTTACGCGGTGGCTGGGTTTTTCCGAGACGACATTCCTGCTGCCGCCGACCGATCCGGCAGCGGATTACAAGGTGCGCATTTTCTACCCGGCGGGCGAACTGCCCTTCGCCGGCCATCCGACGCTCGGCACTGCCCATGCGTGGCTGGCGGCGGGCGGCAAACCGAAGGCGCCGGGCCGGATCGTGCAGGAATGCGGCATCGGCCTGGTCGAGGTGCGGCAGGACGGGGATCGGCTGGCCTTCAAGGCGCCGCCGTTGATCCGGTCCGGCCCGCTCGACGATACCGACCGCGCCGAGGTGCAGCAGCTTACGGGCGTGTCGCCGGATCAGGTCGTTGCGGCGGTCCATGCCAGCAACGGGCCCGCCTGGCGGCTGCTGCATCTGAAGACGGCCGAAGCGGTGCTCGCGGCCGAGCCTGCAGCGCGCGCGCCGGTGCCGACCGACGTGGCGCTGCTCGGCCCCTGCGGGCCGGGTGGTCCGGCCCAGTGGGAAGTGCGCGCCTTCTTCGCCGATCCGACCGGGCGTCTATGCGAGGATCCGGTAACCGGCAGCCTCAACGCAGCCGTTGCGCAGTACCTGTTCGGAGAGGGACTGGCCGAGGGCAGCTACGTCGCCGCGCAGGGCCGCAAGGTGGGCGCCGACGGGCGCGTCTATTGCTCGCAGGAAGGCGATGCCGTCTGGGTGGCCGGAAACGTGGCGACGGTTTCGGCGGGCGGTGAGTTGGCGGGTTGGTGAGAGGGTGTCCCTGCTGGGACAAGATATCTGCCGTTCGTGTCGAGCGAAGTCAAGACACGTTAAACCCGCGCTACGGTGTCTCGACTTCGCTCGACACGAACGGAGGCGGTAAAGCCATGGCGTGAGTTGCTTCCCTCCCCCTCCCGCAAGCGGGAGGGGGAGGAGTGGGCTCTGCCGCGTTACGCCGGCTTCTTCGGCAGCGCGATTTCGGCGGTGCCGAGGCACATCTTCACGCCGCGCTGGTTGGTCATCAGATGCTTGACGTGCACCAGATGGCGACCTTCGTCATCGACCGACTTTTCGGTCACTTCGGCGGTCTGGATGGTGATGTCGCCGGTCAGCGCCGGGCCGCGGTAGTTGGCGACCGAGTGCACGACCATGCCGTGTTCGCCGGCCCAGCCCGAGAGGAAGTCCGTCACCCACGAACCCATCGACGCGCCGTAGCCGTAGCCGCGCGGCATGCCGATGCGGCGGGCGTACTTGGGGAAGAGGTGCCCGCGCGAGGGGCCGTAATAGGCGCCGTCGGTCAGCGTCGGGTTGATCTTCTGCATGTCCGGGTCATTCTCGTGCCCGGCCATTTCGGGGGTGAAGCCCATCGCCAGCAGGTCCTGCTTGCGCAGGTTCATCGTGCCCCAGGTGTTGACGATATAGGCGCGCCATTCGGTCGCGAAGCTGGCGATCGAATGCGGGCCGAACACGCGCTCGGGAAGCTGGTCGCCCACGTTCACGTCGTCCCACCAGCGTTCCTTGTGGCCGAGGTCGTGGAGCATCTGCACCCACGCAAACGCGCGCTTCTCGACGTCTGCCAGTTCCTCGTCCGACCATTCGGGATCGGCGAAGTCGGCTTCGTTCACCGCGCTGCCGCCGGCATGGGCGTTGTAGCGCAGCGAGGTGGAGCGCTGCTTGGCGATCGCGTCGCCATCCTGGTTGTAGTAGTTGTTGTCGCCGCGCTGGAAGGCGGTCGGGCCGAAGCCGGTTTCCTTGACCGTATAGTCGAAGGGAATGCGCTCGTTCCTGACCATGTCCCCGGCCTTGATGCGCGGACCGTAGAACCACCATTCGTCGCCGGCGAAGAGCAGGTGCGAATTGGGGATGCAGCCGACGCAGGCCGGAGCCGCGCCGTGGCCATCGTCGGTGGCGATGGGGAAGCTCTGCGGCGCGACCAGTCCGCCCCAGCGGCTGGCGGCCGCGTAGTCGGGATCGTAGTGCAGCAGATTGGGATAGTGCATCGCATGCACCCAGCGTCGGATGTCGTTGTTGGCAATGGGTTCGCGCAGAGGCGACGAATCCAGCACCTTGCCCAGGTACTGGTCGATGTCTGACGTGTCGAAAGCCGCGGTATTCGTGCTCATTTTCTGCTGTTCCTGTTTCAGTACGGGCGCCGGTCTCAGAACTGGCGCTGGCCGGTGGCGTCGCTGGCCTTGAAGACCGGGATGGATTCGATGGCCTTCATCATAACCAGCGGGATGACGCGGTCGGTGGCCTTGGCGTAGTCGCCGTAGAAGGGGTGGCAATCGACCATGAAGTTCCACACCTTCTCGCGCTCGGCGCCTTCGGGCTCGCGCCAGGTGGCACGGAAGGCCTGCGTGGCGACCTGGAAGTCGACGAATTCCTGCTCGCGGATGTTGAGGTACCAGGCCGGGTGATGGTCGGCGCCGCCCTTGGAGGCGCAGATGACGACCTCACCGCCGATATCGCCGTAGCAGAGCGGGGTGATGAAGACCTTGCCGCTCTTGCGGCCGATGTACTTGATCATGCAGTGCGTGGCGAAGCTGCGGCCGCCGACGGCGGTCACGTCCATGATATGCCCCTGCGCTCCGCCGGAGCTGAGGTACATGTCGCGGTGCTCGGTGATCCAGTCCTTGCGCGTGTCGCGGATCTCCGCGGACGATTCGTCGCTCATGGCGCGTCTCCCTCTCCTCGCCGGGGTTCCACCCGGTGTACGGGCGCACGATTGCGGATCGCAGGGCGCGGGTCCAGTACCGATGAGGTCAAGGCGTATCGCCGCGGCGAAGTATCATCGGGGCGGAGTCTTGGCAGCACGGCAGCAGGAAAAGACCTCCGGGCGGCCGTGATAGGCGGCGGCGGCTATCCCAGACGTTCGAGGAACGCAGGGCCCTTGCGCGGTCGCATCCGTGACGGACTTGGCGCGAGATGCCCCAGTTCCCCCTGGAAATAGAGGGGGATGCCGCGAGACGCAGCCGGGGAGAGGGCGGCATCCTGCAGGAACAGGATGGCATGTCCTTCACTTTCGTCCGCCAGCGGCGCCAGTGTCCAAAGCGCCCGCCGCGGCGCTTCGGTGGCGGAGGGGAGGCCGAGGCGGCAGGTGTGTGTCTTCCGTCTGGCCGCCGGGGCGCTGAAGTGGAGCGCGAGCATACGGCGCAGGGTGACGGCATCCTGCGCGTCGAGCCACGGCTGCAGGTCCGAATGGCGGAGCAATTCGGGATTGGAAGTGCCCATCATGCTCGCGGCTGCGGCGTTGGCCCAGTCGACGGTGCCGGCGGTATCGACGATCAGGACGCCGATCGGCGCATGGGCAAGAGCGCCCTTGAACTCATCGATGGCCATGCTGGTGGGCATTGCAGGCTCTCCCTTGTCAGGGGCGGCGAGGAGGCCTGCCGCCGGGGCAGACAGGTAGCGGTGCTACGGGGGGAACGGGGGGCATGTGCACCGCTACCTGTCGACTGCAAGGGTTACTGCAGCGATCTTTGTGTATAGCGAAAAAAAGTTTCCGAATGTTTACTTAGGTGCGACCCTATCGCAACGATTGCATCACGTTAAATTTCTGAAAACCGACCGGCTGCGCGGTCCTTCTTTACTTTCAGGCCATCGAACACGGAGCCGTTCATCGTGATCCACACGCCGGGCTTTGCGGCCTGGCAGCACGAGAACGCCATGCCGAGATTGAATGGCGCATCGCTTTCCGCAAAACGTGCCGGAGCAAGGGCGCCGGTGAGGACGATGGTCTTGCCTTCGATGTCCGCGAGCGTCTTTGCCGTTTCGGTCATCGTATCGGTGCCGTGGGTCACCACGACATGCGTTTCCGGCGCGGCGGCGATCGTCGCCTTGATCAGCGCGCGGTCTTCGTCGGTCAGCTCCAGACTGTCCTTGCGCATCAGCTCGACGACGCGGAACGGATGGGTGACGCGGGAAATCTTGAGCATGTCTTCGATCACGCTCTCGGCGATCTGGTATTCGCTGAGCGCGTCGAAGTACTGCTTGTCGATCGTGCCGCCGGTGGTGACGACGAGGATGGGGGCGAGGCCGGAGGGTGTTTGCGACATGGCTCGCATCTAGCCATTCGCGTCCGCGTTGAGAATGGTCTGTGCGCTTTGGAATCCGAGGCAGGTAAGAATTTCTACTGCTTTGCCATCTTTTGGACCCACCGACTGCCCGCTGCCAGCCTGCCATCTTTGTCTAGCTTCATGCTGCTGGAGCTATTGATGTAGAAGCCCAATCCTTTATGGCTAACCCGATCTGGAAAACTGATGGTCGCATATTCGCCATCGTCCGATACAACGTAGGAGACAGGTCCTTCTACGGATTCAATCTCGTTATCGAAGTTGTAGATGGTCACCGTGCCCGTGCCAACATCTGCTGAGGCTTTTTGTAATAATAGTCCTAGTCCCATGGAGTTTCCATCGTACGAGTAGACCATGCCGTCGTGGAGCATCGGCTGGACGCTTTTCCAATTACCGGCATAGGCTGCGCGTGCCGCTGCAATCTCACTTTCGAGCTTCTTCTTCTTAGCTGCGGCTTGTGCCTTCTCTTCCGCTAAAGCGGCTTTATGTTCTTCCGAGCCTTCAATCACGTAACCGTTGGCAAATTTGCTTCCGGGAATACCTTTGATTCGAGCGCCTTCAGTCTTCTCGATGCTGACTTTCCATTCATCGCCCAAGGGCTCGGACTGTGTAATCACGATAGCCTTTATTTCATCGCCCGCACTGCCTACTTTTTGACAATAGCTTTATCGTTCACGGTGCCTTCTCGTTCGTAGAAGTCTTCCATTAGAGTAAGTACAACGTTAGACCGAGTGCGGTATATTGGCTCGACTTCAGAGCCGACATTTTCAGCCACTTCGACGTCGATATCGTCGATGGCTACGCCCGCTGGAAGATCCATTGCCAAAGATGAATCGATGGCATCGGAGTTCGGACCGGGGATATTTGACCCGCATGCACACAGCGTTGCAGCGAGTGTTACACACAAAATCTTGCGAAACATGCCCCTCTCCTTGCCTGAAGTATTCAAAAGCCCCTTTAAAAATCGAGCATTTCTCTATTTTTTCAACAAGAAACTGAGGTGATGAATGCTTTATGTGGTTAATTTTTGTTCATGGTTCGGTTGTGGTGGTCTTGGAAGATAGCGTTACTGAAGCTTATAAGTGTGGATAATTGCTGCGTTTTTGAATGACTTTATTTTCTGGATCTGAACATGATAAGTTATTCATAATAAATAACTTACGTCCTTCGCCATCTCGCCCAGCGTCACGTAGTCGAGCTTGCCCGTGCCCAGCACCGGCAGGGCGTCCAGAACGCGGATGTCGCGCGGGAGCATCAGTTCGGTGACGCCGTTGGCGCGGCCCCATTCGAGCAGCGCCTTGGGATCGGCGTCCGGCCTGGTCGTGTAGAGCACCAGTTGCTCGCCTTTCTTGGCGTCGGGGCGGGTGACCACGGCATGCTCGGCATCGGGCCAGACTTTGGCGGCATAGCCTTCTACCGCGGGCAGCGAGACCATCTCGCCGCCGATCTTGGCAAAGCGCTTGGCGCGGCCGCGGATCTGGACGAAGCCGGCTTCGTCGATGGTGACGATATCGCCGGTGTCGTGCCAGCCCTCGGCAGGCGGTTGCAGCTTGCCGGGTTCGCTCGCCAGCAGGTAGCCGGCCATGACATTGGGGCCCTTCACGTAGAGACGGCCGCCTTCCTCGATACCCGGCACCGGTTCGAGGCGCGCCTCCATCGCGGGTAGCAAGCGGCCGACGGTTCCGGCCTGGAAGTGCATCGGCGTGTTTACCGCGATCACCGGTGCGCATTCGGTGGCGCCGTAGCCTTCGAGGATGCGCAGGCCGAACTTGTCGGCATAAGTCTTGCGGGTTTCCTCGCGCACCTTCTCCGCGCCCGCGAAGATGTAGCGCAGCGAGTAGAAGTCGTAGCTGTGCGCCATGCGGGCATAGCCGGACAGGAACGTGTCGGTGCCGAACAGGATCGTTGCGTTGGCATCGTAGGCGAGCGCGGGGACGATCCGGTAGTGCAGCGGGCTGGGGTAGAACACGGTCTTGATGCCGCTCAGGATTGGCAGCAGCGTGCCCCCTGTCAGTCCGAACGAGTGGAACACCGGCAGTGCGTTGAGCACCACGTCGCTGGTATTGAAGTCGATCCGCGCGGCAAGCTGCGCGCAGTTGGCCAGCAGGTTGCGGTGGGTGAGGACGACGCCCTTGGGGGTGCCTTCCGATCCGCTGGTGAAGAGGATCACCGCGGGGGCATCGGGCGAAACCTTGCGCTTGAGGTGGCGTCCTTCGGCGCCGTTCTTGAGCAGCAGGTGCCACAGCTTGGCGCCGGTGCCGATCTCCTGCGCGAGGTCTTCCAGATAGAGCACGCAGCGTCCGCTGGCCTCCAAGGCGTTCACCGTGTCCTGCAGCTTGGCCTGTTCGACGAAGGCGTGGGCGGTGACCACGGTCTTGATCTCAGCCGTCTCGCAGGCGGAGAGCAGGTTGGTGAGACCGGCGGTGAAGTTGAGCATCGCCGCCACGCGCCCTTCGGCCTGCAGCGCGAAGAACGCGAGCGCCGCGCCGTTGACGTTGGGCAGCAGCAGGCCGACCGCCTCGCCGGGGCGCGTGCGGTGGGCAAGCCGGTCGCCCAGCAGTTCGGAGCCCAGGATCAGCCGGTCGAGCGAGAGCGGTTCGCGCTTGATGTCCTCGACCACTTCGGCCTTGCCGCCATGCACCGCGCGGGCCGCGCACAGGGCAGAGAACAGCGTCCGGTCGGTATCGGTGGTGGCGAAGATCATCGCGCTCATCTCGTCGTAGAGACGGCGGCCGGCGATGGCGCGGCGTTCGCGCGCCGACATCTCGCCTTCAATCCGGAAGCGGCGCGGGGGCAGTACGTCGATGCTGATCTTGGGGAATATCCGGGTGCGGACCTTGCCCTTGAGGCGCGAGAAGGGGGTGAATTGCGGGCCGTTGAGGCGCACCGGTACGATCGGCGCGTCGGCCTTGTCGGCGACCATGCCGGGGCCGTCGAACACCTTCATCAGTGCGCCGGTCACGGTGATGCGGCCTTCGGGGAAGATCACCAGGGTATTGCCCTCGCGCACGGTGCGCACCATGGCCTTGGCCGCCATAGGGTTGGTGGGATCGACCGGGAAGGCACGGAACAGCTTGAGGAAGGGCTGTATCCACCAGCTTTTGGCGATGGCGGTATGCACGGCGAACGTCGGCTTGCCGGGCAGGAAGGCGCCGAGCAGCACGCCGTCGAGGAACGAGAGGTGGTTGACCACCACGACCGCGCGCTCACCGGGCCCCGGCATGTTCTCGATGCCGGTCACATCGACGCGGTAGAGCGCTTTCAGCACCACGCGGATCACCGCCTTGAACAGCGTTTCCGGCAGCAGCCAGATCGAGACCATCGCCACGACCAGCGTTGCAAAGCCCAGCACGCCGATCACCTGCGCCACGCTGAACCCGGCGGACAGCAGCAGCGCGACGATGACGACGGCGATCACCGTCATACCGGCATTGAGGATGTTGTTGGCCGCGATCACCTGCGAGCGCTCTTCTGCCGGAGAGCGGACCTGAAGGATCGCGTAGAGCGGCACGATGAACATGCCGCCCGAAAAGGCGATCACGAACAGGTCTGCGAAGATCCGCCACGAACCGGGGCTGGCGGCGAATTCGGCAATGGTGGCATTGGGGTAGGTGACCGCAAAGCCGCCGGCTGCGAAGGACAGGTCGATCAGGCCGAGTGCCAGCGCCAGCGCGCTGATCGGCACGTACTTGGCGGAAACCTCGCCTTTCAGCAGGCGGTTCACGGTCATCGAGCCGAGCGCGATGGTCACCGAGAAGATCACGAGGAACAGCGTCGCCACGTCCTTTTGCGCATTGAGCGTGTCGGAGACGAGCGGGACGAATTCGGTCAGCAGAACGGCGCCAGCGGTGAAGAACCAGCTGATGCCCAGCACCGCCAGCCACACGCCGCGGCCCTTGTGGGCGGTGGTGAGCACGTGCCAGGTGCCACGCGCGATGTTCCAGTCGACCGGATGGCCGCCACGGCTGGGCGGAGCGCTCGGGATAGCCAGCGCCGAGACGTAGCCCAGCACCGCCAGCCCCATGGCGACGAGGCCGGCCTCCCACGGCAGGACCTGTCCGGCGAGCAGTTGCCCGGTCAGGATGGCGAGGAACGTGCCCGCCTCGATCAGGCCGGTGCCGCCCATGATCTCGCGCTCGTGCAGGTGCTGGGGCAGGATCGAGTATTTCACCGGGCCGAACACGGTGGAGTGCAGGCCCATCAGAAACAGGCTGGCGAGCAGCAGCGGGATCGATTCCCACGCGAAACCGACAAGGGCGATGCCCATGATGCCGATCTCGGCGAGCTTGACCCAGCGCACCAGCGTGGCCTTGTCGATGCGGTCGGCCACTTGGCCTGCGAGGGCCGAGAACAGGAAATAGGGCAGGGTGAACAGGCCGGTGGCCACCACCGACAGCATGCCGGCCTTGTCCGGCGCATCGCGGAACAGGCCGTAGTTCGCGAGCAGCAGCATCGCGTACTTGAGCAGGTTGTCGTTGAAGGCGCCCAGGAACTGGACCGTGAACATCGGCGCGAAACGCCGCTTTGCAAGCAGTGAGAAGTCTGGTGCGGACACGCCGGTTCCTCCTGATACCTATGCTCTAGACGCAAGGCGTTAATACGACGACCCGCGTTTGGCAGGCTTCGTGTCCCACAAAACTAAACAGCGTTCAATTAAAAAATTGGACGGCGTTCAATTAATTTGCGAAAGGGCCGGAAAGGAAAGGGTTTGCAGACATGGGACGGCGGTCCGACCACACGCGCGAGGAACTGCGCGAGCTGATACTGGAGGAAGGGCATCGCCAGCTTTCCGAGGTCGGCTTCGCGCGATTCTCTGCGCGCGAGGTTGCCAAGGGGATCGGCTATTCGATCGGCACCATCTATAACGTGCTGGGCTCCTACAATGCCCTGATGCTCGCGCTGAACGGGCGCACGCTGGATATCTGGCTCGCCTTTCTCGAAGAGCGGCTGGCGGGGCGCGAGACGGACAGGCTGGATGCGGCAATCGAAGCCTACTTCGATTTTGCACTCGGCCGCCGCCACGCGTGGACGGCGCTTTACGACTTCAGGCTGCCGGAGGGGGAACTGCCTTCGGAAAGCTATCGTGAAAAGGTGGCCGCGATTACCGGGGTGATCGTGCGCGAGATTGCAGCCGTTCTGCCATCCGAAGCGCAGGACGAGGCTCTGCCGCTCGCGCGCTCGCTGTTGGCAAGCGTGCACGGGCATTGCTTTTTCGCGCTCAACGGCACGTTTGCGATGCTGGGAGAAGACGATCCGGTCGGCGCCGCCAAGGCGCGTGTCGCCGATGCGCTGGCGCGCTATTCCTGACGTTCAGGACTCGTCGATCAGGTTCACGCGGCTGGCGATCAGGTCGACCAGGCAGTTCACGAAATCTTCCTGCTCGGCCTTGGTCGGCCGTTTGGGGCGCAACTGCACGTCCGAACGGTAGCCGGAGATCGCCGACACCGTCATCTGCATCAGCCTTTCGGCCTCGGTCTGGTCGAACTGCGTCGCATAGAATTCGACGATGCACTTGCGGACCCGCTCCGGGCCGCGCGAGTAGAACATTTCCCGGATCTCGGGGAAGCGTTCGCCCTCGCTCAGGATCAGGGTGAACAGCCGGACCGCGTTGTCACGCATGAGGCATTCCAGAAAGCGCATGCAGAAGCGTCGCAGGGCAGGGACCGAATAGGTCTGGCTGGTCAGCACTTCGTCGATGTCGCGCGAGAACGAGCCGACCTGCAGGTCGATCACCGCTGCAAACAGCTCTTCCTTGGAGGAGAAGTGCGCCCAGAGTGTCGCTTTCGAGCCGCCAAGCTCTTCGGCTATGGCCGACATGGTGGTGGCGGCATAGCCCTGCTCGAAGAACGATCGGGTGGCGATGTCCACGATCTCGGCGCGCTTGCGAGCCTTGTTGAGCTCTCGTTTTCCCATCAGGTTTGTCATACTCGTACCACCTAGTACAGTTTCTTGTTGACACGTGCAACGGGAATCTCGATGAAAGTGTACTAATGAGTACACATAGCTTTTCGCGAGTCGCCGCGGCATCGCTGCTGGCGAGCGCGTTCTCTCTTTCCGCCTGTGCGGCGCCCGATCTCGGGCCACGCCCGCAGATGACCGCTCCCTCGACGCTGGCTTCGGCGAAGTCGATCGATGCGACGGCGGCTGCGCAGGCGTGGCCGGGCGATCGCTGGTGGACCGCCTATGGCGATCCCCAGCTCGATGCGCTGGTGCGGGAGGCGCTGGCGGGCTCGCCGAGCGTCGCTCTGGCGCAGGCACGTATCCGTCAGGCGCGCGGTGCCGCGCAGGCCGCCGGTGCCGCGCTGTTGCCCTCCGTCGGCGGCGAAGCATCGGGCGGCTGGACCAAGCAGAGCTACAACAACGGCATCCCCTCCGCCTTCGTCCCCAAGGGATGGAAGAGCACCGGCACGCTGGCGCTGTCCGGCGATTTCGACCTCGATCTTTGGGGCAAGAACCGCAAGGCGCTGGCGGCGGCGACGTCCGAGGCGGAAGCGGCGGTTGCCGATGCCCGGCAAGCCGAACTGATGCTGTCGAGCAATGTAGTCTCGTCCTATGTCGACCTTGCTCGTCTGGTCGCGCGCGGCAAGGCGCTGGCCGAAGCCAGCAAGGCGCGGGCGGACATGGCCGACCTGTTCGGCAAGCGCGCCGAGCATGGCCTCGAAAGCGACGCGCCGCTGCGTCGCGCTCAGGCTGCCGCGGCTTCTGCCCGTGCGGCTGTTTCGGCCAACGACGAACAGATCCTGCTGCGCCGCCATGCCCTGGCCGCTCTGCTGGGCGCGGGACCGGACCGGGGACTGGCGATTAAGCCGCCCGCGCTGGCCTCGGTGCCCGAGACCGGCGTGCCCGCAAATGCCGGCATCGCTCTGGCCGGCCGGCGTCCGGATATCGTCGCAGCCCGGTTGCGGGCCGAAGCGGCGGCCTCGCGGATCGATGTGGCGCGCGCCGAGTTCCTGCCCGACATTTCGCTGCGCGGCCTGATCGGTCTGACGTCTCTGGGCATCTCCAACCTGATCGACAGCGGATCGACCTACGGCAATGCCGGCGCGGCGCTGAGCCTGCCGGTATTTCAGGGCGGGCGGCTCAAGGGCAACTTCACACAGGCGCGCGGCGCTTATGATGCTGCCGTCGCGAATTACAACGAGACGGTCGTCGGCGCGCTTCAGGAAGTTGCCGATACGCTGGCCAGCCGCGAAGCAGCCGCTGTGCAGGAACGCGAGGCCGCCGAGGCCGCCTCGTCTTCGGGCACGGCCTACGACCTGGCGATGAAGCGTTATCACGGCGGGCTATCCAGCTACCTCGAAGCGCTCGATGCCCAGACCGCCGCGCTGCAGGCGCGCGAAACGGCGGTCGATGCCCATTTCCGTACCCTCGCTCTCGAAGTCGCGCTGCAGCGCGCTCTGGGCGGCGGGTTCGCAGACAATTTCAGTGAGAAGGCTCCCGACAATGAGTGAAGACGTGCAGGATCAGCCTGCCGGTGCGCCGGACGGTGCGCAGCAGGCCGAGGCAGGCAATCAGGGCGGGAGCGTGGTCGACAAGAAGAACCGCCGGCCGCTGCTGATCGGGCTGGCCATCACCGTCGTGGTGCTGGCCGGGCTCTATTTCCTCTATGAGGTGTTCATTGGCAGCCGTACGGTCTCGACCGAAAACGCCTATGTCGCGGGCGAAACCGCCGAGATCACGCCGCTGACATCGGGCAAGGTCGCGGAAGTCTATGTGACGAACACGCAGCCGGTGAAGCGCGGGCAGATACTCTTCCGCCTAGACGATGCCGACCAGAAGATCGCGCTCGCGCAGGCACAGGCCGGTCTGGAATATGCGAAGCGCCGCTATGGGCAGTCGCTGGCCAACAACAAGGCGCTCGCCGCCGCGGCTGACGCCAGCGCCACGCAGATCGGTGCGGCGCAGGCGAAGGTCGAATCCACGCAGGCGGCATTGGCGAAAGCCAAGGCCGACTATGACCGCCGCGCCGCGCTTGAAGGCAGCGGTGCAGTTTCAGCCGAGGAACTGACGGCGGCGCGCGAGGCTCTGGCCTCTGCCCGGGCGGCTGCGCAGGAAGCCAAGGCCGGTCTCGTTTCGGCGAGGGCCGACGCGAACAGTGCGCGCCAGCAGGAAGAGGCATCGCGCGCGCTGACACGTGGAACCGATGTCGGTACGGCGCCCGAGGTCCTTCTCGCCAAGAGCCGCCTTGCCGCCGCCGAACTCGACCTGAAGCGCACGGTCGTCCGCGCGCCGATGGATGGCATCGTTGCCAAGCGCACGATCCAGGTCGGGCAGAAGGTGGAGAACGGCATGGCCGCGATGATCATCGTCCCGGTCGCCAAGCTCTACGTCGATGCCAATTTCAAGGAAGACGAGCTGGGCAGGGTGCGCAGCGGTCAGACGGCCGAAGTCGTGTCCGACTTCTACGGCGACGATGTGGTTTTCCACGGCAAGGTCGTCGGCTTCGCCGGTGGTACCGGCGCGGCTTTCTCTTTGATCCCGGCGCAGAATGCGACGGGCAACTGGATCAAGGTGGTGCAGCGCCTGCCGGTGCGGATCGAACTCGATCCCAAGGAGCTGGAAAAGCACCCGCTGCGCATCGGCCTGTCCATGGAAGCAACGATCGATCTGACGAGTAAGGACTGATGGCAGGTCCGGCAGCAGCCGGCGCCGCGCCTGCGCAGGGCGCGGGCGAGGGCAACGGCTCGACCACGTTCCACGGCGCGCGTCTGGTTCTCGCCGGATTCGTGCTCGCGATGGCGAACTTCATCGTCGTGCTCGACATGACGATCGCCAACGTGTCGATCCCGCACATTGCCGGTGGTCTTGCCGTCTCGACCCAGAGCGCGACCTGGGTGATCACGTCCTATGCCGTGGCGGAAGCGATCTGCGTGCCGCTTACCGGCTGGCTCGCCGGGCGCTTCGGCGCGCTGCGGACGTTCCTGATCTCGCTGGCCGGTTTCGGCGTGTTCTCGGCACTTTGCGGCCTGTCCGGTTCGCTCAACATGCTCGTGCTGTTCCGGTTGGGGCAGGGGCTGTGCGGCGGTCCGCTGATGCCGCTGACCCAGACGCTGATGCTGCGCATCTTCCCGCGAGAAATGCATCCCAAGGCCATGGCCATGTGGGCGATGACCGTGGTGACCGCGCCGATCGTCGGGCCGATCCTGGGCGGCTACATCAGCGACAACTGGTCGTGGGAGTGGATCTTCTTCATCAACGTGCCGATTGTCGCGATCATCTTCTTCGCGGTCGTTGCGCTGCTGAAGGGGGCTGAGACGCCCACGGTCAAGCTGCCGATCGACTTCGTCGGTCTGATCCTGCTGGTGATCTGGGTCGGCGCCTTCCAGATGATGCTCGACCTTGGCCGCGAGGAGGACTGGTTCGGATCGACCAAGATCGTCCTGCTGGCGGTGACGGCCGCGATATTCTTTTGCGTCTTCCTGATATGGGAGCTGACCGAGGACCATCCGATCGTCGATCTCAAGGTGTTCCGCCATCGCGGGTTTACCGCCGCGGTCATCGCCCTGATGATCGCATTCGGAACGTACTTCTCCTCGGTCGTGGTCATTCCGCAGTTCCTGCAGCTGACCATGGACTACACGGCCACGGAGGCCGGCTATTCCATGGCGTTCTCCGGTGTCCTGGCGGTCTTGATGTCGCCGTTCGTGCCGAAGCTGATGCAGAAGTACGACCCGCGCCTGCTGGTGTTCATCGGCATCGCCTGGATCGGCGTCTGCGCGATCTTCCGGACCTGGTGGTCGACCGATTCCACCTTCTGGGAATTCTCCTATCCGCAATTGCTGCAAGGGATCGGGGTCTCGCTGTTCATGGTGCCGCTCACCACCATCAGCCTCTCGGCGGTCGATCCGGAGGAAACCGCTTCCGCGGCGGGCATCGCCAATTTCGGACGAACCCTGGCCGGCGCCGTCGCGACTGCGATCGTGACCACGATCTGGAGCGACATGGGTAAGACCGATGCCGCGGAAATGGCCGGAACGCTGAACGACGCGCATGGAGTCTCCTCGATGCTGCAGTCTCTCGGGATGTCCGCGGATCAGGCGCGCGCGGCGATTGCGCAGATGGTGGCGCGGCAGGGCATGGCGCTTGGCACCACGCATCTCTTTGCAGTCGCTGCAGTGGCGCTCTTCATTGCCGCGATGACGATCTGGCTGGCCCCGCGCCCGCCCAAGGATGCCAAGCCGTCGGCAGGGCATTGAACTAGATACCGTTTCCGGCTCCGGCCGGACGGCGGCACCGGCAGGCTCGCCCCCCAGCCTGCGGTTTTCCGGAACTCCCGCAGCCCCCGAGCGCGGAAAACCCGGCCGGTGCCGCCCTTGCTATCATGCACAAAGCAAAACGGCCGGCCCGGAATGTCCGGACCGGCCGTTTGAATTCTCGTCGGGGTCGGGCGATCAGGCGGCGGAGCCGCAGTTCGCCAGCACGTCTGCCGCCAGTTCCTCGAGCTTGAGTTCGGCATCGACGGCACCTGCCTCGACCGCGGCCGAGGGTGCCTGCGGGACAGTGGCGGTCGTGCGGTCCTGCGCCAGCGTGCGGAAACCCGCAGCCTTGAGCAGCTTCAGGCCCTTGGCGCCGTCTTCGCCCATGCCGGTGAGCACGGAGCCGATGGTTGCCATGCCGGCGCGCGAGAGCGAGCCGAACAGCAGGGTTGCCGAGGGACGGTAGCCTTCCACCGGATCGCGATCGACCATGCGCAGCTTGGCGGGAATGCCGGGCTCGACGATGACGTGCTTGTTCGGATCGAAGACGATGTGAACGGTGCCGGCCTTCAATTCGGCGCCGTCGGCAGCCGCCTTGACCGAGCAGCCGCATTCCTTGTCGGCCTTGGCGATGAACATTTCGGCCAGCGCCGGTTCGGTCTGCAGGACGATGACGGTGGGCGGGCAGTTCTTGGGGTAGTGGGCCAGCACTTCGGTGAGGGCGTCGACACCGCCCATCGATGCGCTGAATGCCGCGATCTTGCCGTTGGGCGAATAGTCGGGACCGCTGTCGCCTTCGGCCTTGGCGGCCTTGGGGCGCGGCTTGTCGCGCACGTTCGAGTTGGCGGCGGCGAGCACGATCTTGCCGAGCTTGCCGACCGTCTTCTGGAACTGTTCGGGCGTGGCTTTGAGCGGCTTGGGGAAGCACTCGACCGCACCCAGCTCGAAGGCCTTGAGCGAGGTTTCGGTGCCGCTCTGCGTAAGGCTGGAGAGCATGACCACCGGCAGCGGGTTGGTGTTCATGATCTCTTCGAGGAATTCGATACCGCTCATGCCGGGCATTTCGACATCGAGGGTGACCACGTTGGGACGCAGGTCCGCGATCTGGTCGCGTGCTTCGTCCGCGTTGGCTGCAGTGCCGACGACGAGAACGTTCTTGGTCTGCTCGAGGACGTCGCAGAACAAGGCGCGCATTGCCGCGGAATCGTCGACTACCAGGACGCGGGCGTCATGCATGGGAATGGGACCTTCTGTTATCTCTACTCGGTTCGTGATTGCGACATACCGCTAAAGGTCCGATGAAATTCCTTAACCACACTACGCACTTCGCCTGAGTTTCGCACAAACGTCGCGTTGTCAGGCCTTCCCCTACCACTGACCTGTTCACCCGCGCCGGGAATCCGGGGCGACAAGACGATCTGTGTGAAAAAGGATGGTTAAAATGCGCCGATTTCTGCCGATCCTGGCCCCGGGTGAGCCGTTTGCGGAGAAAACTTGCATGCCGACGAGGGAAAATCCGGATGTGGCAGAATACCCGGCGGGAACCGCCAGTCGTTAAGCCAGTCCGGAGAAACGGGGGAAAATGATGAACAGCATTACCTTGCCAGCGCGTTGCGACAGGGCCGCGGCTGAAGCGGTCTGGCCGGAACTCGTTGCGGCGCTGGGTAGTGGCGCCATTCGAATCGACGGCAGTGCTGTGGAGCACGTCGGTCAGGCGGTGCTGCAGCTTCTCGTTTCCGCACGGCGCAGCGGTGATGGCGCCCATATCACGCCGTCCCCGGCACTTGAGGATGCTGCCCGTCTTACCGGGCTGACCGAAGAACTCTTCGAAGAGAGCGAACTATGAGCCCGGAAGAAATCCAACAGATATTCTTTGCCGAGTGCGAGGAATCGCTCGCCGCGGCCGAATCGGGATTGGCGGCCTGCCATGCCGGCACGCACGATTCGGATACGGTTAACGCGGTCTTCCGCGCGGTGCACTCGATCAAGGGTGGTGCCGGCGCATTCGGTTTTTCCGCGCTTCAGGCCTACACGCACACGTTCGAAACGCTGCTGTCCGATGTGCGCGAAGGTCTCGTCGCCATCGAGAGCGACCTGGTGGACTTGCTGCTGCGCGCGCTCGACACGCTGGCCGACCACGTCGAAGCCGCCCGCGAAGGCGGTGATGCCCCGTCCGATGCCGCTCTGATTTCGGAGATGGAAGCATCGATGGCGGCGAATGCCGGCGGTGCTGCGGCAGCTGCCGAGCCGGTCGCCAAACCCGAGCCCGAACCGGCCCCGGAGCCTGCCGCCGAGTCTTCGGAAGGCGCCGGCGACGATCTCGATCTCGACGCGCTCCTCGATGACCTGACTGCCGGTTTCGAAGCCCCTGCGCCCGAGGCCGCCGCGCCTGCCGCAGACGACAAGCGCTGGAAGGTCCATCTGCGTCCGCGCGCCGGCGCCATGCGTAACGGTTCCGAGCCGCTTCTGATGCTGCGTGACATCGCGGGCCTCGGCGGCGATTGCACGTTCTGCGATGTCAGCCAGGTTCCGCCGCTCGACACGTTCGACGTAGCCCAGGGCTATCTGGGCTGGACCTTCGCGATGCCTGCGGATGTCAGCGAGGATTCGGTTCGCGACATCTTCGACTTTATCGGCGACGATTGCGCGCTGGCCTTCGGCGAGGATTCGGAAATTCCCGCTTTCGAGATCGTCGAGACCGCGCCGCCGCCCAAGCCCGAACCGATTGCCATCAAGCCGGCCGCCGAAGCAGCCCCCAAGGCGGCGCCTGCTCCAGCTCCCGCGCCTGCCAAGGCGGAAGCACCGGCTCCGGCTCCGGCTCCTGCCGCAGCGGTTCCCGCACCCGTGGAGGAGGCCAAGCCTGCCGCAGCTGAGAAGCCGGCGGAGAAGGCTGCAACCACGGCTTCGGGCGCACCGGCAGCCACTGCCGGACAGTCGATCCGTATCGACCTGTTCAAGCTCGACCGCCTTATCGACCTTGTCGGCGAGCTCGTGATCGCACAGGCCATGCTGGTGCAGCGGCTCGACAACGCCAGTGTCACCGCCTCCGAGGAACTGAGCCTGCTCGAGACGCTGACGCGCGACATTCAGGAAAGCGCGATGTCGATCCGCGCGCAGCCGATCGCCAGCGTTTTCAGCCGAGTGCCGCGTATTCTGCGCGATCTTGCCGCTTCCACCGGCAAGCATGTGAAGCTCGATGTCTTCGGTGAGACCACCGAACTCGACAAGACGGTGATCGAGCGCCTCGGTGAGCCGCTCACGCACCTTATCCGCAATGCGGTCGACCACGGTATCGAGAGTGCCGAGGACCGCATCGCTGCCGGCAAGCCGCCGGAAGGTACGCTGACGCTGTCGGCAGAGCACCGTTCGGGTCGTATTCTCATCACGATTTCCGATGACGGCGCCGGCATCAACCGCGAGGTCGTGCTGCGCAAGGCCATCGAAAAGGGCATTGTCAGCCCCGATGCCCAGCTTTCCGCCGAGGAAATCGACAACCTCATCTTCGCGCCTGGCTTCTCCACGGCGCAGGTGGTTTCCAACATTTCCGGCCGCGGTGTCGGCATGGATGTGGTCCGCCAGAACGTGAAGGATCTGGGCGGCCGTATCACTATCGACAGCACGCCGGGCAAGGGCACGGCCTTTGTTCTGACGCTGCCGCTGACGCTGGCGATTTCCGACGGCATGATCGTCGATGTCGGCGACCAGACGCTGGTGGTTCCGCTCGCCCACGTGGTGGAAAGCCTGCGTCCGGGCGAGGGCGATTTCCATGGCCTCGGGTCGAGCGCGCAGATGCTCAACGTGCGTGGCCGGTTCATCCCGATCATCTCGCTCAAGACAGCGCTTGGTGCCTCCACCGGCGCGGTGAATCCGCAGGAAGGCGTCCTCATCGTGGTCGATACCGAAAGCGCCGGACAGGCCGCGCTGCTGGTGGACGACATCTGCGATCAGCGCCAGTTCGTCATCAAGAGCCTCGCAACCAACTTCCGTTCGGTCGAGGGTGTTGCGGGTGCGACGATCCTGGGCGATGGCCGCGTTGCGCTCATCGTCGACGTCGACGGCCTCGTGGCGTGCGCATTGCCCGCCAACGAAAGGCAGGCTGCGTGAACGCAATCCCCGCCTCGAAGGACATGATCCCGGGCGTCAGCCCGGACATCTACAGCGCCGATGATTTCGCCAAGATCGCGAAGATCATCTACGGCGCTGCAGGGATCGTGTTGCCGCAAGGCAAGGCCATGCTGGTCTATTCGCGTCTGGCACCGCTGGTGCGGACGACCGGGAGCGTGACGTTCGGCAAGTATATCGAGCTCATCGGTGAAGATCCCGCAGAGCTCAACAAGGCCGTGGCCGCGCTCACCACCAATCACACGTTCTTCTACCGCGAGGCACATCACTTCGAGCATCTGGCCAACGAAGTGCGTCCGAACGTGATCGAGAAGCTGCGCAACCGTCAGCCGGTGCGCATCTGGTCCGCCGGGTGTTCGAGCGGTGAGGAAACGTGGTCGATGATCATGACCCTGTTCGGGCCCGACCGCTCGGCCGGGCTGAACATGGGCCGCAGCGACTTGCGCATCCTGGCAACCGATATCGCGCCCCATGCGATCAAGAAGGCCGAGGAAGCACGGTATCCTGCCAAGGACCTGAAGCCGGTGCCGGAGGCCCTGCGCCGTGCCTGGACGACGGAAACGGGCGACGATGCGGTCATGGCCGATGCCATGCGTTCGATCGTACGCTTCCGGCTGCTCAACCTGCATGGCGACTGGCCGATCAAGGGCAAGTTCGACGCGATCTTCTGTCGGAACGTCATGATCTACTTCGACAATCCGACAAAGGAACGGTTGGTCAAGCGGTTCAGCGACGCGCTTGCGCCCAACGGATTTCTCTACATCGGGCATTCGGAACGCGTGACCGGCCCTGCCGTCAACGACTTCCAGCTCGTCGGTCCGACCATCTACCGCAGGAGGGCTGCATGAGCATTCGCGTACTCATCGTCGACGATTCGCCGACCATGCGCGCGATCCTGATGTCGCGCCTGCGCGAGCAGCCCGATATCGAAGTGGTCGGCACCGCCTCGAACGCCATCGAAGGACGCGAGCTGATCAAGAAGCTCGATCCGGACGTGGTCACGCTCGACATCGAAATGCCCGGCATGAACGGTCTCGACTTCCTCGAGAAGATCATGACCTTGCGCCCGACGCCGGTGATCATCGTTTCCGGCGCCACCCAGGAAGGCAACGAGGTCACGGCGCGTGCGCTCGCGCTGGGTGCGGTGAACTGCTATTCGAAATACGATCCGACCGGCAAGCTGGCGCTGCAGGACAGCGGCGAACTCGCCAAGATGATCCGCGATGCCTCGCAGGTCCGCTATTCCAAGCCTGCCCGCAGCGCACCCTCGGTTGCCGAGGAAAGCCGCCGTTCGATCAAGCGCGATACGCGCCTGATCGCTATCGGTTCCTCGACCGGCGGTGTGGAAGCGCTGCAGGTATTGCTGCGCCAGTTCCCGCGCGATTGCCCGCCGACGATGATCGTACAGCACGTGAACCCGCGGTTTGCGCCGGCGATTGCCCGCACGCTCGACCAGGTCTGCCCGGCAACGGTGCAGGTGGCGGTCAACGACATGCCGCTGAAGGATGGCCACGTCTATCTGGCGGCCGAGCCCGAACACCATCTGATGGTTAAGGGGTCGACAACGCTTTACGGCAAGTTGCGCCGCGGCGAGCCGATTTCCGGTCACGTGCCCAGCGTTGATGCCCTGTTCAATTCGGTTGCCCAGTTCGTGGGCGCCGATGCGGTAGGCATCCTGCTGACCGGCATGGGCCAGGACGGGGCCAAGGGCCTGCTGGCGATGAGCGAGGCCGGGGCGCACACGATCGCCCAGGACGAAGCGACCTGCACGGTCTTCGGCATGCCGCGCGCCGCCATTTCGCTGGGAGCGGCGCGCGTCGTCGCCCCGATCAACAGCATCGCGCGTCACGCGCTCAACAAGGCAGCCTGACGTCATGCCAGTAGACCTATCCCCTTCCAACATGACCAGGCTGACCGTGCTGCAGGGGCAGTACAAGGTGAGTGCCGGCCCCAAGGTCGAACTGGGGACGGTGCTGGGTTCCTGCGTGGCGACCTGCCTCTACGATCCGGTCGTCGAGCTGGGCGGCATGAACCACTTCCTGCTGCCCGAGCCGCCCGCGAGCCACAACCGCGGCGAGGTGGACGTGCACTACGGCGTCTACCTGATGGAAATGCTGATCAACGAGATGCTGTCGTACGGCGCCCGCAAGGACCGGCTCCGCGCGCATCTCTACGGTGGTGCCAATATCCGCGCAGGGATGCAGCAGATCGGCACGGCCAACGCCGAATTCGCGCGCAACTTCCTGATGCGCGAACGTATCGAACTGGTCCGTGAGGATCTGGGCGGCACCAATGCCCGCCGCGTCGATTTCCGTCCGGCATCCGGCCAGGTCCGGTGCCGTACTGTCGCGTCCTCGGATGCACCCGAGGTCAAACCCCAACCCGTGTTCCGCCCGGTCCCGCGCGGCGAAGTCGAACTGTTCTGAGCAAACGAGGCATCCGATGTCGAAGACAACCCGCATTCTTACTGTCGATGACAGTGCATCCATGCGTGCACTGCTCAACCATGCCCTTTCCACCAATGGCTTCGAAGTCGCTCAGGCGGACGACGGAGTCTCGGCGCTCGAGTGGCTTGCCGTCAACGAGGTCGATGTCGTCATTACCGACATCAACATGCCTCGTCTCGACGGCTTCGGCCTGATCGAGCAGGTCCGCGGCGGCACCCGCCACCGTGACCGGCCGATCCTGGTGCTGACCACCGAAAGCTCGGACGAGAAGAAGGCCCGTGCCCGCTCCGCCGGCGCTACCGGCTGGATCGTCAAGCCTTTCGACACCGACAAGCTCGTCGCGGCCGTGCGCCGCGTCGCGCACTGACACTGCCCGCACAGGAGGTTCAGGACATGTACCGCGAACTTATTACCTTCGAAGTCGCCGGCCAGATCTTCGCGCTCGACATTATGGCGATCCGCGAAATCCGGGCCTGGACGCCGGTCACGCCGATGCCGCGCGTTCCTTCCTACGTCGCCGGCGTGGTCAACCTGCGCGGCACCGTGCTGCCGGTGATCGACCTGGCCGCGCGTCTGGGCTGGACGCCGACCGAAGCGACGCCGCGTCACGCGATCATCGTCTGCCAGGTCAACGGCCAGTCGCAGGGCCTCATCGTCGATTCCGTCAGCGACATCGTGGCGCTCGACACCGACAACCTGCAGCCGCCGCCGACCACCGGTCAGGAAGACGTGGCCCCGTTCCTCGAAGGTCTCTCGGCCATCGAAGAACGCATGGTCATGGTGCTCGACCTGCAGGCCCTCAGCGCCTCCGAGGACCGCGCGATCGCGGCCTGAAGTCGATGATGCACGAACCCAAATTCACGGCAATGGCCGAAGTGCTTGGCGAACTCGGATCCGAGATCGAAGCGCTGGGCGAAGTGCTGTGCCGGGATGAGGATTTTGCAGCAAGGCACATGCGTGAACTGCAGGCGATCGACCTGATCGCCCAAAAACAGCGCGCTCTGGCCTCCCTGATCGGAGCCGGCTTCAGTGAAGTCGAAATGCGCCGGATCAGTCTGGAAGCCATCCGTATGCGGTTCTGCGGTTTCATCGAGGAAACAGAGCTTTCGCCTGGCGAAGGGTCTGTCGATGGGGGCGGAGCCGCGGACAATATGAGCCTTTGGGATTGATGCCATCCCGGCGCTCGCGGATGCGGACGCCCTACTGAACACACTGTCCCGCGGTTTGGCGATGCGGGTCGCCGAGCCGCGGGATAGGTGCGTCCTGCGCCCGCCGGGCTTGAACTGGCAGCGCCGAGTGCCCAATGGCGAAGCATGACTCAGGACGCCCGCCGCCATGCCCCCGCCACCGAACGCAACCGCGAACCGATCCTTGCCTTGCTGAGGGAAGTGCTGCCGCCTTCCGGTCTCGTTCTGGAAGTGGCGAGCGGGACGGGTGAGCACGGCGTTTTCTTTGCCAAGGCGCTGTCGCATCTGCAGTGGCAGCCTACCGATCCCGATCCCGATGCACGCGCGTCCATCGCCGCCTGGCGCGAGGAGGAGGGCTCTGCCAACCTGCTCGTGCCTCTCCTGCTCGATGCCGCTTCCGCCGACTGGCCGGTGGACCGGGCGGATGCCGTGGTCTGCATCAACATGATCCACATCAGTCCCTGGGAATCGACCGAGGGGCTGATGGCCGGGGCGGGGCGCCTGCTGTCGTCAGGGCAACCGCTGGTGCTCTACGGTCCTTACCGCCGCAAGGGCCATCCCACGGCCCCGAGCAACGAGGCGTTCGACGAGGATCTCAAGCGGCGCGATCCGCGCTGGGGTTTGCGCCTTCTCGAAGACGTGGAAGCCTGTACGGAAAAGAACGGGCTTGCTCTCGAACGCCTCGTCGAAATGCCGGCAAACAACCTGACGGTGGTTTTCAGGAAGCGCTGAAGCTGCGCTGCGTCAGGCGGGGCAGGACGACGAACTGGCCGGCCGCGCGGACTACGAAAAACACCGTGAAGGCGGCCCACAAACCGTGGTTGCCGAGCGGACCCAGCAGCCAGAGCAGCAGCAGGTAGCACGCCATGGCCACAGCCATCGTGCCCAGCATGGCGCGCGTCCATCCTGCGCCGACGAACACGCCGTCGAGCACGAACGAGGCCACGCCGACCAGCGGCAGGGCGATAACCCAGGGGATGTAGATGCCCGTCGTCGCCACGACTTGCGCGTCGGTGCTGAACCACGCGGCCAGTGGCGCTCCGCCGAGGGCATAGGCCAGCGTCAGCCCGACTCCGATCACCCCGCCCCAGATCAACGCCACCCGCACCGTTTCCGAGAACCGCGGGCGATCCTTCGCCCCCAGGGCTTCGCCGCAGAGGACCTGCGAGGCGTTTTCGAAGCCGTCGAGCATGAGGGTGGAGAGCATGAAGAGCTGGAACAGGATGCCGTTTGCGGCGAGCGTAACCGGGCCATGTTGCGCGCCGCTGCGGGCAAAGATCAGAATGGCGGCGGTGAGCAAAAGGGTGCGCGCGAACAGGTCGCGGTTGAGCGCAAAGAGCCGGGCGAGGGCGCTGCGGTGCCAGGTCGCCCGCTCGCGCGCGGCGGCAAAGGCCTCGCGCGCCGCCGGCTGGCGCAGGACGATGGCTGCCAGCAGCGTGAACTTGAGAATTTCGGAGCCCAGCGTTGCCGAGGCTACGCCCGCCACGCCCCAGTGCATGACCAGCACCAGCAACAGGTCGAGCGCGATGTGCACGGCATTGGCAATGATCTCCACCACCAGCACGTGGCGCACCAGCCGCTGGCCGATCAGCCAGCCCACCAGCACGCAATTGCCCAGCCAGACGGGGCCTGACCAGTAGCGGATGCCGATGTAGAGCTGCGCGTCGGTGCGGACCTGTCCCTTGGCTTCGAGCAGGTCGAGCCCGATCGGGATGGCCCAGTGCATCGCCATCAGCAGCAGCGCGCCGATGCCGAGGGCGACCGCCATGGCGCGGGCCAGCGTCTGTCCCTGTGCCGTCCGGTCGCCGCGCCCGGCACTCTGCGCGGTCAGTGCGACCGTGCTCGTGCGCAGGAAGTTGAAGACGTTGAGCAGTCCCATCATGTACTTGGCGCCCAGCTCGACCGCACCTTGCGCGGGGGCGTCGCCAAGCCGTCCGATCGCCCACATGTCGGCGAGGCCGAACAGGGCCGTCGCAACGTTCGTCAGCATGGCGGGCAGAGCG
Organism: uncultured Novosphingobium sp.; assembly: GCA_965140495.1. Classification (GTDB taxonomy): domain Bacteria; phylum Pseudomonadota; class Alphaproteobacteria; order Sphingomonadales; family Sphingomonadaceae; genus Novosphingobium. The sequence continues at coordinate 1,496,696 of OZ223239.1, forward strand.
ATGGTCCACAGCAGGCGCGTGGTGCCGGGGTTGGAAGGCGTCGCGGTCATTCCGCCGCCTGCGGTTCCGCAGCGGCTTGCGTCTGGCGCGGCCGCCGCAGCAGAAAGACCATCGCGCAGGCCAGAAGACCGATGATCGAAAGCGCCCAATAGGCATCGACATAGGCGACCATGGTCGCCTGGCGCACGATCTCGTGCTCGATGCCGGCGACCGAGGCCGGCGCGGAGAAATCGGCATTGGGCATGGCCGACTGTACCACCGGATTATCCGGGCGCAGCCCTTCGGTGAGGCGCGACTGCACCTTGGCCTCGTTGCGGTAGATCAGCACCTGCACCAGCGCGATCCCCGCCGCGCCACCATAGCTGCGCAGCAGCGTGTTGAGCGCGGCGCCCTCGTTCCGCAGGTGCGTGGGCAGGGTGGAGAACGTCATCATCGACAGCGGCACGAAGATCGAGCTGGAGCCCATGCCCTGAATGACGCCGGTGGTGACGACGATCCAGCTGCTCGACTGCAGCGTCATGTGCGAGAGGTGCCACATCGAGAATGCGGCCAGCGTCATGCCGAAACCGATCAGCAGGCGCGGGTCGACGCGGTTGATCACGCGGCCCATCACCAGCATCGCCACGAGCACGCCCAGCCCGCGCGGCGCCATCGCCAGCCCCACGTCCATGATCGGATAGCCGAACAGGTTGGAGAGCATTTCGGGCAAGAGCGACATCGGGCTGTAGATCAGCACGCCGAGGAAAAACCCGACGATCGAGCAGACCACGAAGTTGCGGTCCATGAACACGGCGGGGTTCACGAAGGGGTGTTTCGTCGTCAGCGAATGAACGATGAAGAGATAGAACGCGCAGCCTGCCAGTACCGCCTCGACCCAGATCTCGGTGGAAGAGAACCAGTCCTGCACTTGCCCGCGGTCGAACAGGAGTTGCAGAGCGCCGATCCCTACGGCCAGGAGCACGAAGCCGAAGAAGTCCAGCTTCGCACCCTTTTTTCCGGCGAAGTCGGGCATCGTCGCCATCAGTCCGACCCAGGCCATGACGCCGATGGGCAGGTTGATGAAGAAGCACCAGCGCCACGACATGTGCTCGGTCAGCCAGCCGCCGGCGAGCGGCCCCACCAGCGGCCCGGTGATCGCGGCGAGGCCGAAGATGGCCATGGCGTTGCCGTGCTCCTCGGGCGGGTAGGCATCGAGCAGCGTCGCCTGGCTCATCGGTACCAGTGCGGCACCCGCCATGCCCTGGAAGATGCGAAAGGCGATCAACTCGTTGAGATTGGTCGCTGCGCCGCACAGCCCGGAGGTCAGCGTGAAAAGGAAGATCGAGGTCAGCACCACGCGCTTGCGCCCGAAGCGGCCCGCCAGCCAGCCGGTCAGCGGGGTGAAGATCGCCAGCGCCACGATGTAGCTGGTGAGCACCCAGGTGATCTGCTCGCGCGAGGCCGAGGTGCTGCCCTGGATATGAGGCAGGGCGACATTGGCGATCGTCGTGTCGACCTGATTCATGATCGCCGAGGCCATGACGAAAAACGTCATCAGCCGTCGTTGGGCGAGGGGCAGGTAGGGCTGGTTCACGGGAATGAGACGGTCGAGGGCGCAATGTGTTTCCCGACGGCCCTACCGGAGCTGGCGGTCGACGGCAATCTCGGCTTCACGGCCTCTGACGATGCATCGGGCAGGGTCAAGCGAGAGCGGAAAATTTTCCCTGACGGGAAAAGTGATTCGTCCGGTCAGCGAATCGGATCGATCGCCTTCGATGCTGGTTGATAAGTCGGGTGCAGTAATGCTGCGACGCACAATAAGATGCCGATCGCGATGCTCTTCCGGCGTTTGAAGCTGGAAGAACTAAGGCGGAAGCCATGCATGAGAAGAAAGAAGGCATTGCTGCAAGTGCGAAGGGAATCGGCGCGCCGGGATATGTATTACATCCCCCGGCGCGCTCTCTCCCAACGCCGGTAAGATCGAAAACGACCTCTCAAGTTCACTTTGCAACATAAATTGCGTCGCGCCAAGCAAGAATTGCACGTTTTGCTGCGCAACAAACGCATCATGTCGAAACGTTTAACGCCACCCGGGCGATCTTTGGGGGCGGTGCTTGTGCATCGGCAGTCGGCATGATCCGATGCCAGCAAGACAAGAAGTAGAAGGGAGCGGCTTACTATGGACAGGCGTAAACTCGGCGACGGGCTCGAAGCATCGGCTTTGGGGCTCGGCTGCATGAGCGTGAGCGGGGCCTACGGTCCGAAGCTGTCGCAAGACGACTGCAACGCCCTGCTGCGCGGCGCCTATGAGCGCGGCGTCACGTTCTTCGATACGGCTGAAATCTACGGCCCTTTCATCGGTGAGGAAATGGTCGGTGCGGCACTGGCCCCGATCCGCGAGCACGTGACGATCGCCACCAAGTTCGGTTTCCGAACCGGCGGAAAGGCAGAGCCGGGCAAGCCGATCCAGGGCTTCGACAGCCGTCCCGAGCATATTCGCGAAGTCTGCGATGCCTCGCTGGCACGGCTGGGTACCGACTGTATCGATCTGCTCTATCAGCACCGGGTCGATCCGGAGGTTCCGATCGAGGACGTGGCGGGCACGGTGAAGGACCTGATTGCCGAGGGCAAGGTGCGCCACTTCGGCATGTCCGAGGCGCCGGCGGACCTGATCCGACGTGCCCATTCCGTTCAGCCGGTCGCCGCCGTGCAGAGCGAGTATTCGCTGTGGACCCGCGATGTGGAGGACATGGTCCTGCCCACGCTGCGCGAGCTCGGTATCGGCCTCGTTCCCTACAGCCCGCTCGGGCGCGGGTTCCTGACCGGCAATGTGAAGCCGGGCGAACTGGCCGGGGATGACTGGCGTTCGAACATGCCGCGCTTCAAGGGCGAGGCGCGGGCGCACAACCTGCGGCTGGTCGAAGCCCTGCAGGCCTTGGCCGTGCGCAAGGGCGTGACGGCGGCGCAGCTCGCTCTCGCCTGGGTGATGCATCAGGGCGATGACATCGTGCCGATCCCCGGCACGCGCCGGATCGAGCGTCTCGAAGAGAACATCGCCGGGGCCGCGATGACCCTGTCGCCGTCCGATCTCGTCGAGATCGAGCAGGCCATGCCGGCGCGCGACGTGCAGGGCGGTCGCTACGCATGACGCCTGTTGCCGAACAGAACGCCGATCCGGCAGCCTACCTCGCGTCTCTCGAAGCGCAGGCGCTGCGGGTCGAAACCCCTTGCGGCGACGGAACCATGGTCTGGCGGATCTGGGGCGAGGGGCCCCCGCTGGTGCTGGCGCACGGGGCGCAGGGTTCGTGGACGCATTGGGTGCGCAATATAGAAAGCCTCTCGCGCCACTACCGGCTGATCGTCGCCGACCTTCCCGGGCACGGCGATTCCGCAATGCCGGAAACGGAGGATCACGAGGGTATCTCCAAGGCGCTTGCGCAGGGGCTCGAAGAGATCCTCGGCACCGAGGGGCTGCCGGTCGACTTGTGCGGCTTCTCGTTCGGCGGTGTCGCGCTGGCGCACCTGGCCGCGCTCCATCCGCATGTGGCGCGTCGGCTGGTCATCGTCGGCTGCGGCGGGCTCGACACGCCGATGGGGCATCCGCGCCTCGGCCGGATCAGCGGGCTCGTCGGCGAGGAACGCCGGGCCGCGCTCAAGGCGAACCTGCTCGGCCTGATGCTCCACTATCCGGACAGCGCCGACGATCTGGCCATCCACATGCTGCTGCCGACTGCCAAGGCGGCGCGCCTCAACGCCTCGGGGCTCGTGCTGCCGGATCGGTTGTTGAAGATCCTTCCGCGTATCGAGGCTCCGGTCGATGCGATCTGGGGCTCCCTCGATCTACCACATCCCGACCCTGCCGCGCAGGAAGCGGTGCTGCGCACGGTGCAGCCGGACATGATTTTCCGGGTCATCGACGATTCCGGGCACTGGGCCATGTATGAGCGACCCGAATCGTTCGAGCGCGAACTACAATCGATTCTATCGACGCCGGTCCGCCGGTTGGTGTCACAATAAGCACTTTGGATAGGTCGCCGATTAAAACGTTTGTATCGCTATCCACTTCGGTGTCTTTTTGACACTTTTGTGGCACCAAATCGCGGTTTGAACTCCAAAATTGGACCAAACCGAACTTCCCAAGAATTCGCTGCTCCGCCATTTTGAGGACGAGCTTCAGAACTTGGGGATTTCGCCCATGACCGAAGATAACGGAAGCACACCATACCGGACGCCGAGCCGCGGATCTGCAAGGGCCGTGGGAAAGCGAAAGGCTCGACGCAAGCGGGGGGTCGCAAAGTCGAGACGGGGTGCGGTTCTGAAAGCGCCGGTTGCCGAAAAGGCACCGAAACATGCTGCCGGGGGGCGGCATGAACAATCGTCCCAAGGGGCGGACGCAGGAATGGGGGTTTCGCGTCCAACCCGGAAGGCCGGTACTTTGAAGCAGGGGCAGTCGGCCCGAAAGGCGACGCGGACCCGGACACTGGGCACCACCGGGGGGATGCCCAGGCCGGACAAGTGGGGCATAGCCGCGCGCCGCCGGAAGCCGCGAGAAATCGCGGTCGGGACCTTTGCCAGCACCCGCGGTGTGATCGCCAGGGTGCGGGTGAAAGGGGGGCTCCCGACCGTGCTTCGCCTCTCAGGCCGAAAAGGCCGAAATCGCAGTTGCGACGTGCGGCTTGCCAAGATCGTCGGACTGCAGGTTGTTCCTCCGCGCGAGCCGCTCTTCGGGTCGCACCGTCGCCGCGCGGAGGACAACCGGGCAGCTCACAGTTTACACGATGGTCCGCCGGGCAATGCCTCCGAAAGGATTGCCGAGACCAACGACATTCATTCCGAGAACAAGACGCATCCCGCATATCGCGATCCGCATGACGCAGGATCTGCGCATGCCTTAAAGGCCGGCGTGCCCCTGCCGCAGAAGGACGAACCGCTCGTCGAGAACGCTGCGCGGCAGGCACGCGATCCGGCCCTTCAGCCGCTTGCGCGCGATCGGTCGCTGGCACCGGTCCGGGGTGGGCTTATCGCGCACATGGAAGCGTGGCTGCGCGATACTGCACAGAAGATGGGGCGCCTGATGGGGCCGCGCCCGGATGCAAGCAAGGCGGCGGCACCACGCCCGCAGCCTACGGCCCCGGCCATTACCCGTGCCAATCGGGAAATTCGCTCCCTGCGTGCGGAAAACGAGAAACTCCGCCAGCGTCTGCAGGCGCTCGAAAGCGTCCCCTGGACCTCCGAGCCGGCGCGTTAGCTGGCCGACACGAAAAAGGGAGCCGAGACAGCCCGGCTCCCTTCTTGAAGTCTATGGTGGTGACCCGGATTACTTCCAGGTCAGTGCCACTTCTTCCGGCCCGATCACGCCACCGGGGCGGTACTCGATATGGGCGCCTTCCTTCAGCTTGAACTCGGGAATGCGCTTGAGCCATTCCTGCAGCGCGATCTTCACTTCCAGACGGGCAAGGTGGCCGCCCATGCAGGAGTGGACGCCGACGGTGAAGGCGAGGATCGTCTTGCGCGGGCGGTCGAAATCGACTTCCAGCGGGTTCGGGAACACGTCGGGGTCGAAGTTGCAGGCCGGCAGTACGAAGGTGACGCGATCGCCCTTCTTCATCTGCACACCGCGCATCTCGTAGTCCTGATCGAGCACGCGGCCCGAGAAGGTCACCGACCAGCGGCGCAGCAGTTCCTCGACGATCCGGTCGATATCGTTGTCCATGCGCTCGCAGATTTCCTGCACCTTGGCAGGGTTCCGGGCGAGGTAGAGCCAGATGTTGTTCAGCGTGGCGAACACGGTGTCGAGGCCGCCGATGAACAGGAAGCAGACGAAGCCGAAGATTTCCTTGTCGGAAAGCGGCACGCCGTCGGGCGCGGCATGGGCGATCAGGCTGACGACGCCGTCGTCCGGGTTCGCCTTCTTCTCGGCAATCGCATCCTTGAGGTACTCGGTGATGCTCATCATCGCCGCGCCCATGCGCTCGCGGTCGTTCGAGTGGAGCAGTTCCATCGCCCACGACACGAAAGTATCGCGCATGTCCTGCGGCAGGCCCATGATGTCGAGGAACACCGAGACCGGCAGCGGGCGGCCGAACTCTTCGGTGAATTCGCACTCACCTTTGTCGATGAAGCTGTCGATCAGATCGTTCGCACGCTTCCGAATCAGGCCTTCCAGCTTGAGCACGCCCTTGGGCGAGAACACCGGATCGACGATGTTGCGATACTTGCGGTGGTGCGGCGGATCGATCTCGATCGGGATGAAGTAGAAGTAGTCGTTCGGATCGCGCGGGAAAGGCGTGGCGCCTTCGTTCGAGAAGATGTCCGGGTGGCGCAGGCCGAAGAGCGCGTCCTCATGCTTGATGAGGTGCCACATGTTGCCCATCGGGCTGACGTCGTAATAGATCGGCGGCTGCTTCTCATGCATTTCCGCCATGAAATTGTGCGGGTTCGCCAGAAACTCGGGGCCTACGGTCAGGCCGGACTGGCGGATAAGGTCCTTGGGGACATGCGCCGGAACCTGATCCATGCCGACGTGGCGCGGAAAGGTGGGCGGAACGGGGTTTGCTGCGTCGATGGGCACGGGTTCTCTCCCTTGTGGCTCGCTGACGGTTCAGTACGGACGGATCAGTACTGGGATTCGGGCATATGGATGACGAGACCGTCGAGGTCGTCGGTCATCTCGATCTGGCAGGAAAGCCGGCTGTTCGGCTTCACTTCCGACGATGCGTTTTCCAGAAGCTCTTCTTCGGCTTCGGAAGAGGGGCCGCCGACTTTCGCGGTCCAGGCGTCATCGACATAGCAGTGGCAGGTCGCGCACGACAGGGCACCGCCGCATTCGCCGGCAATCCCTTCGATGCCGTTGTAAACCGCACCGTGCATGACGTTTTCGCCCACCGGCACGTCCATTTCCGTGTCCTGTCCGGTGTGGTCGACATAGTGAACCTTGGGCATGAATCTCTCCTCGAAAACCTCTGAGAACATCGTTCTCAATTTTTTACTCCGAGACAGGTCGCGGAGTCAATGTCCAACACCATGCTGCAATATTACGTTGCAAGTACTGGACCGCCATACGAACTCAGCTTACCTGTTCATGAATGGCAAGCGCCCACCCACAACTCGTTCCTCTCGCTGAAGTCGCCGAAGGCGATCGCGACCGTGCTCGTCTGCTGATCGAGGCGGCCTACGACCTGCTCGACGAAAGCGGGCTGGAAGGGCTGACGATCCGCGCCGTACTCGCACGCACCGGGCTGGCGCGCCGGGCCTTCTACGAATGCTTTCAGGGCAAGGACGACCTCGTGCTGGCCGTGTTCGATAGTTCTCTGCGCGCCGCCGCCGCGCAGTTCCGCGACATCACCGCGAACTGTTCCTGTTCCGAAGAAGCCCTTCGCCTGATCGTCACCAATATCGTGGTCGGGCAGCTCGGGCACAATCACATGGGCGCCAATCGCCGCGGTGCCGCGCTCAGCCGCGAACACCTCAGGCTGGCGCAGACCCGTCCGGGCGAACTGCAGTCGGCCCTGCAACCGCTGCTGGACCTGATCGCGGGGTACGTCAGCTCGGGTGTGGAGAAGGGGCAGTTCCGCAAGGCGGACAGCCAGCTTCAGGCCCGGCTGATCTACAACCTCGTCTCCACCACGGTGCACACGATGCTGCTGGCCGAAGAGGCCGGCGTCGGCGACCGGCAAGAGCGCGAGGAGCTGGCCGACGCGATCTGGGAATTCTGCCGCTGCGGGATTCTTGCCTGAGGCTTGAGTTTTAGGATGCGGGGGCAAATTCTATTATGCCCTTCGCGTCAGCTTTCCACCATTTTTCGCCGGAACCTGTCTATCCGGAGCCGCCGACATTGCGGACATTCGCCTGCCGCTCCGGGCGTTCTGAAAGCGGGCGGCGAGGCGGTCGGGCAGCCAGTCGTCGCAAAATCAGGCCTCAGATTAAGAGATGGTAATGCATTGCCGACCGGTCAGAACTGCTAAGGCAAAGCCATGACGGGAGGGAGGCAGACGAATTACCGTATCCCTGGGTTTGTATTGACGGCCACTGCTTCAGCGGTGCACGCCAACGCATGGGAAGACAATTTCCAACGTTGGGTAGCGCCCGAGACCTACATTGCGGCTTCCAAAGATCCCGAAATCGTTCCGAGTGCTGGCGGTGCAGAGCAGGATCTCGAACGTATGTGGCGTCAGGGATATGTCGCTGTCGGCTATTCCTCCTTCAATTCGAAGAACAGCAAGACGAGGGACGCCGAACGCTTCGCCAAGGAGATCGGGGCCCGGTATCTGATCGTCGGAACTGCGCTCAAGTCTTCGCGGTCCGGGGCCATCCCGATTCAGAGCCCGACTTCAACGACGACATTTACCCACGGCAATGCGCAGGTAAACGGAACCGGCGGCTATGCCAGCGGCACGTTTAATGGCACGTCCACCACCTACGGCAGCCAGACGACGATGTTGCCCTTCACCATCAATACGTTTTCCAAGTTCGCCGTCTATTTCGCAGAGGTTCCGCGCAAGGGTGCGGGGCTATTCCTTCGACCGGTGAACAACGACGAGATGCTCGCTCTCGAAACCCGCCATGCTTTGGTGGTGCGGTGGGTAAGGGACGGTTCCCCCGGATACACGGCCGACATCTTCCCCGGAGACATCATTCTGTCGGTGAACGGTCGTCCTGCCGACGCAACTGTTTGGCAGGAGGAACAGGCAAAGAGCCCGGAGCTGCAATTGGAACTGCTGCGAAAAGGCAGCAAACGGGAGATCGCCGTCGTTATCCCGCCTGAATGGCGCTGATGTTGCAAATTGTGTACGTTCGCGCCGAGTGGTTTTTTGATAGAGCGTCGTTCAAATTTAATGGAGGGCAGATTGCGCCAGTTTGTTCGTGACATTTTCGCCGGAAGTGTGGGGGCGTTCTGGACGGCCCAAATGGCGATGTACGGACCGGGTGCAAAGTTCATGTTCTACAGTGCATTCGCTGTACTGTTCGTCAGTGGGGCCCTCTTTGCTGGTTTGCAGTGCGGGCAGCGAAAATGACGTCCGCTGCCCCCGACATTCCTGCCATTCCGCCTGCTCAAAGCATCTCCTGAAAGCAGTCTGTCATTCGCTGACGGAATTTCTGCTCGCTGCCTAGAGCGGCTGAACCTGTTCCAGCAGGCGCTTGATATCGGCCGGCTGGGCCAGGCCGGTGCCCGCGCGCAGCACGGCGGCTGAACCGGACGCCACGCCGAAGCGGAAGGCTTCTGCCTCGCTTTGTCCGGCGTGCAGAGCGAAGAGCATGCCCGCCACGAAGCTGTCGCCGGCGCCGACCGCGCTCGCGGCCTCGATCTTCAGCGCGGGCAGGAACAGGGGGCCGTCCTTGCGGGCCAGCACCGCCCCTTCGTGCCCCATGGTCACGGCCACCAGCCGGGCCTTGCCGGCCTCGACGATGCGCATGGCCTCCTTGCCGATTTCCTCGGGCGTTTCCAGCGTACGGCCGACGTAGTTCTGCAACTCGCCCTGGCTTGGCTTCACCAGCCAGAGCGAACCGGCATCGATGCCCTGCATCAGTGCGGTGCCGGAACTGTCGAGCACCAGTTCGATGCCGCGTGGCTGCAATATCTGCGTGACCCGGGCATAGAAGTCGTCGGGAACGCCGGGCGGCAGCGAGCCGCTCATGACCATGGTTCCGCATTCGGCTTCGGCCACGCGGTCGAGGCATTCGCGCCATTCCCGTTCGGAGATGTTGGGACCCTGCGGCACGAAGCGGTATTCCTTGCCGCTCTCCCGTTCGAGCACGTCCGAAGCGATGCGGGTGTGGCCTGCGATGGGAATGCGCGTGCGCACGAGCTGATGCAGGTCGATCAGTCCGTCGAGCGCGGGGCCGGTGGAGCCTCCCGAGAGATAATAGGACCGCGCATGGCCGCCCAGCCGCACGAAGACCCGCGCCACGTTGATGCCGCCACCGCCCGGTGCATACCACTCGTTGTCGGTGCGCATCTTGTGCGTGTGCTGCATCCTGGCGATGTCGTAGGACACATCGATGGTCGGATTCATCGTCAGGGTGGCGATGCTTTTCATCAGGCAGGCTCCGAAACGCTGGTGTGGCTGGAATCCCGGAAGATTATGAGGCACCTTTCATGCACTCGGCGAACAAGAGTGCAAGGGGAGAGGGCGGATGAAGTTCCGGCCACTGCATCGCGACTTCGGTGTCGAAGTGCGCGATTTCGATACGCAGTCAGGGGGATCGGCGGAAGAGATCGCCGCGCTCCGGGCCGCATGGGACGATTACGGGCTCCTGCTTTTTCGCGGCGGCGGGCGTCTTTCGCCCGAACGGCAGCTGGAAATCGCCTCGTGGTTCGGCCCGCCACCGCCGGTCGCCAACAGCGCACAAGGCGACTACGTGACGGTGCTGCACAACGACGATGCCGCCGGGGCGGTGCCGCTCGCGTTCCATTCGGACCTGACCTACACCGATCATCCCATTCGCGGCATCTGCCTTCATGCCATCGCCCTGCCGCAGGGGGCTACCTCGACAACGTTCGTAAGCGGCGTCGCGGCCTGGCGTAGCCTGCCGGAAGACCTGAAATCGGCCGTCGAAGGGACGACGCTGCGCCACAAGCTCGACATGTTCGCCAGTGGCTACGACTGGCCCGTCTTCATCGCCGAGCATCCCGCAGTGCTGCCCCACCCGCGCACGGGCCAGCCGGTACTGTTCGTCACCGAATACCACGCGGACCGCATCCTCGAACTCGATGAACCGCAAAACCGCAGCGTGCTCGACCGGCTCTTCGCGCATCTCTACGCCGAGAGCGCGCGCTACGAGCATCGCTGGCAGCTTCACGATCTGGTGATGATCGACAACATCGCGCTCCAGCACGCGCGCACGGCGCAGGCCGATCCGGCGGCGGGCGAACGGGCGCTGCAACGTGTCGCGCTGTCTGATGCGACGCTTGATGATCTGGTGGAACGCGCCCGCGAGCAGGAGAAGGCGCGGGCCGGGGCCTGAAACGGTCAGGCGACGCGGATGGCGGGAAGCTGCAACCGCGAGACCGGTTCGGGCTTGCCGAACAGGTAGCCTTGCCCCTGAATGCAGCCTTCCTCGCGCAAGTAGTCGCGCTGGACGGCATCCTCGATGCCTTCCGCCGCGACGGTAAGGCCCAGGTTCTTGCCGAGGCCGATGACGGCGCGAATCACCGCGCGCGATTTGGCTTCCTGATGCAGGTTCAGGATGAAGGCCTTGTCGATCTTGATCTTGGTAAAGGGGTAGTCGAGCAGATAGCTCAGCGAGGAATAGCCGGTGCCGAAATCGTCGAGCGAAATGCCGATGCCGAAAGCCCGCAGGTTACGGATGATCGAACCGGGGCGCGGGCCCTTTTCCATCATCACGGCTTCGGTGATTTCCAGTTCCAGCCGTTCGGCCGCGAGGCCTGAGGCGGAGAGGGCGTTGATTACGGTGCTGATCAGGTTCCCGTTGCGGAACTGAAGCGGAGAGACGTTGACGGCCACTTTCACGTGCTCGGGCCAGCGTGCCGCTTCCTGGCAGGCCTGGTTGAGCACGTAGCGGCCGAGCTGGTCGATCAGGCCCATTTCCTCCGCCAGCTGGACGAAGGTTTCCGGCGAGACCAGACCGCGCTCCGCATGGTTCCAGCGCAGCAGCGCTTCGTAGCATTCCACGTCGCCGGTCTCGAGATTGACGAGCGGCTGGTAGTGTACTTCCAACTCGCCGTTGCGCACGGCGGCACGGAAGTCCTTTTCCAACTGGCATTTCTGCTGCGCCGCGTCGTCCATGTCGGTGGCGAAAGCCCGGCAACTGCCGCGCTGCTCGCCCTTGGCGGCATAGAGCGCAAGGTCGGCATACCGCAGCAGCGTTTCCGGGTCGCGACTGTCGCCCGGCGAAGAGGCGAACCCGACCGTCGCACCGATGTGGATCAGGTGGCCGTGAACGAAAAACGGCTCGGTCAGCGTAGTGATCACCGACTTCGCGACGAGTTCCGCCTGCGCAAGGCTGGAGCCGCGGAAGATGATCGCGAACTCGTCGCCGCCGATCCGGCACAATAGCGCGTTGGGCGGGATGAGCTTCAGCATGCGCCGGGCCGCTTCGGTCAGCACGGCATCGCCGAACATGTGGCCGTAAGTGTCGTTGACGGCCTTGAAGTGATCCAGATCGACCAGCGCGATGGTCACCGTTTCGTTGCTCTCCGCAACGCTCAGCAGGTCGATCAGGTGCTCGCGGCAGTGCGCGCGGTTGGCGAGGCCGGTCAGTTCGTCGTGCCGCGCCATGTGCGTCATGCGCTGTTCGATCTGCCGGCGTTCGGTAACGTCGAAGATCGATACGATGGTCGCCGAGTAGCCTTCGAGCTGGGAGAGGCGGGTAGCCACGACGGCCTCGACGCTGGACCCGTCCCGCCGCAGCATCTGCCAGCAGGCGTTGGAATCCGAATAGTCGGTGGCGAGCATGGCCGATGCACCGGACTGCACGGCCTCGGGAAACAGGGCCTGTGCCGGCAGACCGGCCATTTGCTCGCGCTCATAGCCGAAAAAGGCGCACGCGGACTCGTTCGCGGCCCGGATCAGGCCGGTGTCGACGTCATAGACGAGCATGGCGAGCGGATTGCGCTCGAACAGCAGGCGGAAGTTTTCTTCCTTTTGCTTGAGATCGGTGATGTCCACGCGGATGCCGATCGTGCCGCAGCCCTCGACCTTGCGCTCCTCGATCATGATGCAGCGGCCGTTGGCCAGCCATTGCTCGTGGCGCACGCCGGGTTGTTGCAGGCGGGTCAGGCGTTCCGCGATCCACTCTTCCTCGCGGCCGAGCGCTTCGGGATAATCGCCGCGTTCCACGCCGATACGGAGCGTGTCGGCCAGTCGGATGCCCGGCTCGAGCAGATCCGCCGATCTTTCGTAGATCTCCGAATAGCGCTTGTTCCACAGGATGTAGCGATCGTTCTCGTCGAGGAAGACGATGCCCTGCGGCAAGACCTCGATCGCTTCGCGCAACCGCTTCTCCGCGCGGGAGGCTGCTTCGAGGGCATGATCGAGCGACTGGAGCGCCTGTCCGGGCTCCATCATGTCGCTTTGATCCACGCTAAATCGCCGATGCACATATGCCCCCTGATGTTGAGCGCGAGGCTATGGTGCGAGGGTTAATTTTTTCTGCATTGTAACACTGGAGCACACAATTTTTTTGCATGCATTTGCAAGCATTTCCCCGGTCGATGCAGTCAGAGGGGAGTGGTGTCAGCGTTAATACTGAACACTTGTGAACTTTCAGGAGTTCACAACCTTAGGCAGCGCAAGGCTGGGGGCGGGAGCAGGATGGCCGAAATAGTAGCCCTGCGCTTCGTCGCAGCCTTCGCTTTGCAGGATGCGAAGCTGGCGCTCGTTCTCCACGCCCTCGGCAAGGACCGGGATCGACAGGCTGCGTCCCAGCGCGAGCACGGTACGCACGATGGCAAGGGCCTGCGGGCTGTCTTCCGCCCGCAACAGGAAGGACTTGTCGATCTTGATCTTGTCGAACGGAAACGAGTGCAGCGTGTCGAGCGAGGAATAGCCCGTTCCGAAGTCGTCCAGAGCCACTTTCACACCCATCGCCTTGAACTGGCGTAGGCAATGGAGCGCCCGCAGCTTGTCGCTGATGATCGCGGTTTCGGTGATTTCCAGTTCGAGCCGTTGCGGCGAAAGCCCGCATTCGATCAGGATTGCGCGCACGCGGTCGACCAGCCCCGGCTGGAGGAACTGAACCGGTGAGAGGTTGACGGCAACCCTCATCTGCATGGGCCAACGGCGCGCCTCCATGCAGGCTTCGCGCAGGACCCATTCGCCGATGGCGATGATGTCGCCGGTTTCCTCGGCCAGCGGAATGAACTGGCACGGAGACACCAGACCGCGGGTGGGGTGATGCCAGCGCAGCAAGGCTTCGTAGCCGGAGACTTCTCCGGTCCGGAGCAACTGCTGGGGTTGATAGAGCAGTTCGAACTCGCCGCGTTCTTCCGCATGGCGCAGGTCCATGGCGAGCTTGCGGCGTTCGCGGGCGCTTTCGTCCATGCCGGATTCGAAGAAGCACACGGTCTGGCCGACCGTAGACTTGGCCCGCCGGCGCGCGAGATCCGCGTTGTTGAGCAGGGTTTCGCGCTTGGCCCCGTCCTCGGGATAGTGCGCGACGCCGATGCCGAGGCCGACGGTGAAGGTGTGGCCCTCTATCTCGACCGGCACGGCAAGGGCACTGCGCAGACGCGCGATATAGTCGTTCAGTTCCGCGCGGTGGGTAAAGGTCTTTGCAGCCGCGAATTCGTCGCCACCCAGACGCGCTGCGATTTCGCCGTCCCGACATTGGGTTGCGAGCCGATCCGCGATGGTCTGCAGCAGCGTGTCGCCGAATGCGTGGCCGTGCGTGTCGTTGATCGCCTTGAACTGGTCGAGATCGATGGAAATGACCGCCACGCCTTTGCGCTTGGCTGCGGCCTGCTCGATTTCGGTATCGAGCCGCCGCGCAAAACGGGCGCGGTTGGGCAGGCCGGTAAGCGGATCGTGCAGCGCCATGTGCTCGATCTTGGCTTCGGACTGCCGTTGTTCGGTAATGTCGGTGCAGGTGGTCACCCAGCCGCCGTCGGGAAGACCGCGATTGGCGATGGACACCACGCGGTTGTCGCCCAGTTGCGTGATCAGGGGATGACTGTCGTCCTCGCAAAGCGCTTCATCGCGCATGCGGCGGAATTCCCAGAGCTGCTTGGCAGCATGATCGGCGCCTTCGGGATTCATGAAACCGGCGACGATCAGGCGGCCGAGAGGCGTCCCCGGAACCGCGTCCTCTTCATCGAGACCCCAGAATTCGCTGAAGCGCCGATTGCACAGGACGATGCGCTCGTCGGCATCGAACAGGCAAAGGCCCTCGTGCATGTTTTCCAGCGCGGTATCGAGCCGTTGGGAGGCCTCGGCAGCGAGTTTCTGCGATTCCTTGATCTTGGTAACGTCGTGCGTGATCAGCGAGAAGCCGAGGTGCCGCCCTTTGCCGTCGCATACCTTCTCCAGCGTGCTTTCCGCCCAGAATTGCGAGCCGTCCGAGCGTCGGCAGATCCAGTATCCCTTGCAGATGCCCGTCCTTGCCGCTCTGCCCAGGATGCGGTTCGGCAGGCCATCCGAGCAGTCCTTTATCGTGAAGAGGCGCGCGATCGGCATGCCGATCACTTCCTTTGCGTGATATCCGGTGAGTGCCTGGACCCCGGCATTCCAGTGCGAGACGCGGCCTTCGCGATCGAGCATGCAGATTGCATAGTCGGAGGTGTTCTTGACCAGGATGGAAAACTGCAGCGAGTGCCGGTCCAGCGCCTTGCGGGTGCGACATACGGCGGCAACCGATACCAGCGCGGCGGCCATAAGAGCCATTGTCGCCGAGGCCGTGCCGGTCAGGGCTGCGTGAGCATGGAAGGACGTGGCGAAGAGATAGCCCGCGCAGCCAACAACAATCACCGTGAGGCCCGTCATGCCGGCGCGGGCGTGGCGCGCCACCCACGAGGGGGCATGGACAAGCATGGCGGCCGTTCCAGCAAGGAACAGCAGCGCAAGCGTCAGCAGCCCCGTTTCCGGCCGATACAGGTCGCCGAAGCCAAGGTTCAGTGCTGCAACAGGATTGACGTGGAAGTCCCCCATGCACACTCGCCTAGGGGATCAGCAATTGCGTTCACCATAAGTGCTTGTTGCGCAGAATCCCCGATAGCGCCGGCAGTGAAACTTAAGTTGCTGGTAATACTTGCGATCTCACAAAAATGGCCCGTCGCACCGGTGTGCGACGGGCCAAGCTTTCCTCCCCAGGAAAACTCTTGCCGAACCTCAGCGGCGGACCGCCGAACCGAGGCGGTGATAGAGGTTCGAATACTTGGACGAGATCGGATCGTCCTGATGCGCCTGCAGATAGAAGCGAACGGCTTCCTGCAGCAGCTTGAAATCCTCGTTCGAGAGTACCGCGCGTGCGCGGGTCGGTTCGATCGTGGCAGTCGTCATTTCACGTCTCCTTTCCGGTGCTCGCGTGGTTTGATCCCGTGAGCGGGTTGTTACCGAGCGGGGCGAGGGACAGTGGTGCCCCGCTCGGCAATTTCTGATGTTCGCGGCGGTTATGCTGCGAACTGGTTCCCCAACCGCATCAGGCGGTGAACTGGTTCCCCCGGCCGCCTCAGGCGGCGAACTGGTTCATCGTGTTGTGCTCGCCACCGGCCTTGAGGGCCGCTTCGCCGGCGAAGTATTCCTTGTGGTCGTCGCCGATGTCGGAGCCGGCCATGTTCTGGTGCTTCACGCAGGCGATGCCCTGGCGGATCTCCTGGCGCTGGACGCCCTTGACGTAGCCGAGCATGCCCTGTTCGCCGAAGTATTCCTTGGCGAGGTTGTCGGTGCTCAGCGCCGCGGTGTGGTACGTCGGCAGGGTGATCAGGTGGTGGAAGATGCCCGCCTCGCGCGCCGCGTCCTTCTGGAAGGTGCGGATGCGCTCGTCGGCCTCAGCCGCCAGATCGGTGCCGTCGTAGTCGATGCTCATCAGCTTCGCCCGGTCGTAGGCCGACATGTCGCGGCCTTCCTCGGTCCAGGCGTCGAACACCTGCTGGCGGAAGTTGAGCGTCCAGTTGAAGCTGGGCGAGTTGTTGTAGACCAGCTTGGCGTTGGGCATGACTTCGCGGATGCGGTTCACCATGCCGCCGATCTGGCCGATGTGCGGCTTCTCGGTCTCGATCCACAGCAGGTCCGCGCCGTTCTTGAGGGCGTGGATGCAGTCGAGCACGCAGCGGTCCTCGCCGGTTCCCGAGCGGAACTGGTAGAGGTTGCTGGGCAGACGCCTGGGCTTCATCAGCTTGCCGTCGCGGCTGATCAGGACTTCGCCGTGGCCGACATTGCCGGTCTCGACTTCCTCGCAATCGAGGAAGGCGTTGTACTGGTCACCGATGTCGCCGGCTTCGCGGGTGAAGGCGATCTGCTTGGTGAGGCCGGCGCCGAGCGAGTCGGTGCGGGCCACGATCAGGCCGTCCTCGACGCCCATTTCCATGAAGGCGTAGCGGATCGCGCGGATCTTCGCGATGAAGTCCTCGTGCGGAACGGTAACCTTGCCGTCCTGGTGGCCGCACTGCTTCTCGTCCGAAACCTGGTTCTCGATCTGCAGGCAGCAGGCGCCGGCTTCGATGAACTTCTTGGCGAGCAGGTAGGTTGCCTCGGCATTGCCGAAACCGGCGTCGATGTCGGCAATGATCGGAACGACGTGCGTTTCGTAGTTGTCGATCGCGGTTTCGATGCGCTTGGCTTCCATCTCGTCGCCGGCTTTACGGGCCTTGTCGAGATCGCGGAACATCATGCCGAGCTCACGCGCGTCGGCCTGCTTGAGGAAGGTGTAGAGTTCTTCCACCAGCGCCGGGACCGAGGTCTTCTCGTGCATCGACTGGTCGGGCAGGGGGCCGAACTCGCTGCGCAGCGCGGCGACCATCCAGCCGGACAGGTAGAGGTAACGGCCCTTCGTCGACCCGAAGTGCTTCTTGATGCTGATCATCTTCTGCTGACCGATGAAACCGTGCCAGCAGCCCAGCGACTGGGTGTAGTTGGCAGGGTCCGCATCGTAGGCGGCCATGTCCTGACGCATGATCTTCGCCGTGTAGCGGGCAATGTCGAGACCGGTGCGGAACCGGTTCTGCAGACGCATGCGGGCGACCGATTCCGGTTCGATCCCGTTCCAGTTGGGCTCGGTGCCGATGGCGGTTCCGGCTTCGATGATCTGGCTCTGGTAAGTCACGATTCGGTATCCCTTGCGGAAGAATGTTGCTGTTCGATGCGCCGCAAGTAGGCATAAATTTCGCACCCCGAAATGGCCTCCGAAGTGTCGTTGTCAAACTTTACAGATTTTCCTTGTAAAGTTGTGTGGTTGTGACAGGAGGGCGTGGATATGGCAGAAAACCGTCCTTTATACCTCGGTCCGCGGCTGCGCCGCCTGCGCCGCGAGCTGGGTCTGACTCAGCAGGCGATGGCGGACGATCTGGAGATTTCGCCGAGCTACGTGGCGCTGCTCGAACGCAACCAGCGTCCGGTCACCGCGGACATGCTCTTGCGGCTGGCGCGGACCTATCGGCTCGACATCGCCGACCTCGCCGGAGACGATGGCGAGGAGTACACGCGGCGGCTGACCGACGTGCTGCGCGACCCGATCTTTGCCGACATTGATCTGCCGGCGCTCGAAGTGGCGGACATCGCCATGAGCTTTCCCGGCGTGTCCGAAGCGCTGCTGCGCCTGCACGGTGCCTATACCCGCGAGCAGCAGGCTCTGGCCGAGCAGCGCGCCGCCGGGCCGGGCAGCGAAGCCGGCGATCCGGTGCGTGAGGCGCAGGCCTTCCTCGCCAGCCACCGCAACTACTTCCACGCGCTGGATCAGCGGGCGGAGGAACTCGCAGGCGAAATCGACCAGAAGGGCGGGGCGGAAAAGTGGCTCGGCGCCAAGGGCGTGCGGGTCCGCTTCCTACCGCCCGATGTGCTGATGGATTCGCTGCGCCGGTTCGACCGGCACAACCAGCAACTGCTGATCGTCGATACGCTCGATGCTGCGAGCCGCGATTTCCAGATCGCCACGCACATCGCCCACACCGCGATGCGCACCGAGATCAAGCAGACCTTGCGCGAGCAGACCTTTTCCAGCCGCGCGACGGCCGCGCTGCTGCTGCGCGCGCTTGCCGGATACTGCGCCGCGGCCATCCGCATGCCCTATGCCCGCTTTGCCCGCGCCGCCGAGCAGCGGCGTTACGACATCGATGCGCTTTGCAGTCTTTTCGGCGTCAGCTTCGAGCAGGTGGCGCACCGGCTCACCACTTTGCAGCGCCCTGGCGAAGAACGGGTCGGCTTCTTCTTCATCCGGCTCGACGAGGCCGGCAATGTGTCGAAGCGGCTCGACGGCGCCGGTTTCCCCTTTGCCGCGCATGGGGGCGGATGCCCCTTGTGGAGCGTCCACCAGGTCTTCCGCCAGCCGGGCGAGATCGCCACCCAGTGGCTCGAACTGCCCGGCGGGGAGCGCTTCTTCTCGATCGCGCGCACGGTGCGCGGTGGGGGCAGGGGCTACGGCAAGCCGAGCGTTCTGCGTGCGGTTGCGCTCGCCTGCGCCGCGGAGGAGGCGGGGCGGCTTGTCTATGCCGGCGATGTCGATCACGAACATGCCCCGACGACGCCGATCGGCGTGACTTGCCGCCTGTGTCATCGCAGCGCCTGCACGGCGCGGGCGGTGCCGCCGATCGGCCGCGATGTCCTCTCCGACGACTATCTGCGGACGGCACAGCCTTATGCCTTTGCCGAAAGCTGAGGGCGCGGACCGGCCTTGTCATTCTGGCCTATTTCCGTAATATCGACCAAAGATTTGCAATTTCGAACTACTTTCGACCCGGCGATGTCCGGGCCTAGACACTTGTCTTGTGTGTCTGCAGGTTGCAGGATCGCGGGGAAGAACGGGCTGGCCTTCTGCAAGGCACGGCCCAGCGAGAGGATGACGCATAGTGAGCACTGATACCGACGGGCAGAACACACCGGGTTCGGCCAAGACGTTCCCGCAACTGATCCGCGCGGCAGCGGCGGCCTACGGCGAAGCCCCGGCGGTGGTGCTCGAGGATGGCGACAATGTCGTCGAGTCCCTTTCGTACCGCGAACTCGACGAACGCTCGGCGGAGATCGCCCGTGGCCTGCTGGCACGGGGAATCGGCAAGGGCGCGCGTGTCGGCTTCATCTTCGGGAACGGACCGGGCTTTGCACTGATGCTCGCGGCGATCAGCCGGATCGGCGCCATTGCGGTGCCGATCAGCACGATGATCCGTGCTAACGAACTGGTGCGCGTGCTGCGCCAGTCCGACGTGCAGGGCGTGGTGATGAACCGCACGATGCTCGGCAAGGACTATGTCGAGCGTATCGTCGATGCCCTGCCCGAACTCGAAGGGCAGGAATGCGGCGCCCTGCGCGTGAAGCGTGCGCCATTCCTGCGCTGGATCGTCACGACGGGCGACGATCTGCCCTCTTGCGTCGGACCGATGAGCTTCCTCACCGATGCCGCCGCCTCGGTGGACGAGGATCTGCTGCGCGAGGTCGAATCCGAAGTGCACACGGCCGACCAGATGGTCGAGATCTACACCTCGGGATCGATGGCGCTGCCCAAGGGCGTGAAGCACAACCATGGCCCCGTGCTGTTCCGCAGCCACACCATGCGCGAGATGATGGAGCACGTCCCCGGCAAGCGCATTCCCTGCATGCTGCCGATGTTCTGGGTCGGCGGTCTGATGATGTACCTCGTTCCCGGGATCGAATCCGGCGGCGTGGTCGTCTGCACCGAGCGCACGCTGAGCAACAGCCGCTTCGCCATGGGCAGCGTACTCGCCGATGAGGATCTGGAGACGATCCGCGGCCCCAAGCCCTGGTGGGGCCTTGGCATGAGCGAATCGCTCGGTCCCTATTCGTGGGGCGACGACTTCCGCGCGCCGGGCCGCCCGGTCTGCGCGCCGATGGACCACTTTGCGCCAGGCTACGAAATCCGCATCGCCGACGAGGACAACCGCCCTGTCGGTGATGGCGAGACCGGGGAAATGCAGGTGCGCGGCTATCCGATCGCCACCGGCCTGCACAAGATCGAGAAGACCGAGCACTACACGCCCGACGGCTACTACCGCACCGGCGACCTGTGCCTCGTCGAGGATCGTCCGCAAGGCCGCCGCATCCATTTCGTCGGCCGCAACGGCGACATGATCAAGGTCGCCAGCTCCAACGTCTCGCCGGCCGAAGTCGAGATGGAGCTGCAGTCGCTTGAAGGTGTGCATAGCGCTTATGTCGTCGGTGTGCCCGACAAGGAACGCGGAAACCTTCTGGTGGCCGCCGTCGTCCCGCGCGAAGGCGCCAATCTCGATCTCGATGCGATCGAAGGCGAGATGCGCAAGCGCCTGTCGAGCTACAAGGTGCCGCGCGCCTATTTCCGGCTGGAGCGCGAGGACGTGCCGCTGCTCCACTCCAACAAGGTCGCCCGCCGCGAGATTGCCAAGATGATGGCCGAGAGAATGGGCCGCGTGGAGGCTTAAGCTCCAGACGGTATCGGCGCAAACGCGCTGTTTTTACATGTGCTGTTCGACCTTGTGCAGCAGTTCGCGGCGTTTGTGTTTCCGGGTGATCTGCTCGGCGGCGACGCTCAGGGGGCGCACCTTGCTGCCGCGTTGGCCGCTGCGGTCGAACGCGAAGCTGCGAACGGCGCCCACCGGCAAGTGCTCCCAGCCGTATAGTGCAATCACGGTGAGGTCGAACCGGCCAACGTCGTCGACATCGATCTCGGTCTCGTCATTGGCTTCGAGCATCAGGCCGACCAGACGGTCGAAGCGACCGATGTCGAGGTACTGGCCGGTGTTCAGGCTGCCCTGCGCCATGCGCGAGCGGGGATCGTTGCCGAGATCCTCCGGCACGTCATGCAGGTCGGTAATCGGCAGTTCGACTTGACGGTCGCCGATATGCAGCGTGCCGATCAGGCTCGTAACATAGAGCGGCTGGCTGCTCATGTTGGTGACGAGGCACCGGCTGCGCATGCCGTTTCCGGCCGCGCGCGAGATCAGGATGCGCGATTTTCGCGAGGCCCGGAACTGCACGAAGAGCAGCTGCAGATAGGTCACCCAGACCACGACCATCAGGAAATTCAGGCCGAGATTGAGCATGTTGCTGTGGGCTGAGAGCCATTCGAATGCGGTATCCATCTTCCGCCACCCCCTGATCGCTTGTGTTGCCTGACCACCGGTCCTTGCTGCGGTGGCCGTCTGCAATGCAGGCGAGGGCCGATGAGTTCCCGACTTTCGCCTTGCTGCAGCCTCAATGCGAACCTGACGGCCCTTCCAGAAGCACCGCGAAAGTTCGCTCCAATGAACAGTAGTGCCTATTGACGAACACGGGGGGTTTGCCCATAGGCGTGGAAATTCGAAATAGCGAAAGAACTCATGTCGCGTTCCTCCCCCGGTGTCGCCCGCGTAGCCGCCATTCTGAACTTCATCGCCGACCATCCCGGACAGGCCTTTGCGCTGACCGATCTCGTGCGCGCGTTGAAGCTGAGCCGCGCGACCTGTCATGCCCTGCTGACCGGGTTGGTGGACGTCGGCTACCTCTACCGCACCACCGACAAGACCTATGTGCTGGGCCCCGCGCTGGCGGCGATCGGGCGCACGGCGGCCGAGCATTTCTCGCCGCTGCAGGTCGCGCAGCCGGAAATGCGCCGGCTGGCCGACGAGTTCGACGTCGTGTGCGGCGCCTACTTCCTCGAAGGCGATACCATCCACTTGCGCGAGCGCGCCGCTTCGCTCAGCCACGTGGGGTATCCGGTGCCCCTGGGGACGCGCATGCCGATGCGCTCGGTACAGGCCATGTCGTTCTATTCGCGCGCGCCGCGTGACGCGGAAAGCTGGCTGGCGCGAACCGATTCCGAGCTTTCGCCCGAGCAGATCGACGAATTCCATGCCGGGCTCGATTTCGTGCGCCAGAACGGTTTCATCGCGCTCTCGCGTCGTGGCGGGATCAACGCGGAGATGGATGGTCCGGGCATCCGTGCCGGGACCGACGATCCGCCGGTCGTGCCGCAGCTCACGCTGGACGCGGCAAAGAGCTATCCGCTCATGGCTATCATGGCGCCGATCTACGACAACCGGAACCGCGTGACGATCTCGCTGGTCATGGCGGGTTTCCATTCGACCATGACGGGCGCGGCGATCCACGAGGCGGGGCGGCAGCTGGCCGAAGCCTGCGAGCGGATTTCCGGCTTTCTCTCGGGGCGCGGCACTCCCGCCGACTGAGCCAGCCGCAACATTCATTGCGAATGACGAACTTCGTGCAGGCGGGGCGGTCCCTGCTTGACCGGCTTTCGTTGCGCCATTATCAAATAATGGAAAATAAATTCGCGATGTCGAAAACGCAAAAGGCATCGCCACGAATGGGAGAGTGGCCATGTCGGACGTCATCGTTGCACCGGAAACGCGCGATCTGGAGGATCTTGCCGGAAAGCTGGCGCAGTGGCTTTCTTCGCAGATTCCGGGGGCGACGGGCGTCGTCATCGACAATCTCGCCTATCCGCGCGGCGCAGGGCAAAGCCATGAAACTGTGCTGTTCGACGCACGGTGGAACGAGGGTGGACGCGAACAGGAGCAGGGCTGCGTAGTCCGCATCAAGCCGCGCTCGTTCACTGTCTTTCCCGACAACCTGTTCGACGAGCAGTATCAGGTGATGAAGCTGCTGGCCGAGGACGGACGCGTGCGCGTTGCCCGACCGCTGTGGTTCGAGGAAGATCCTGCGCTTCTCGGCAATCCGTTCTTCGTGATGGAAAAGAAGCAGGGGCACGTGCCCGTCTCGATCCCGCCCTATGCGCGCGAAGGGTGGCTCAGCGAGGCGACGCCTGCGCAGCGCCGAACACTCTGGGAGAACGCGGTCAGCCAGCTCGCCCTGATCCAGTGCGTCCCGACCGACGATTTCGGCTTTCTCAAGGGCCCTGCCGGGGCCGAGCAGGGGCTGGCGCAGGAATGGAACAAGTATGAGCGCTTCACGGCATGGCTGGAAGAGGTCGAGCCGCAGCCGGTCCTGCGCGCGGCACTGGAGCGTCTCAAGGCGTCATGGCCGCAGCAGGATCCCGCCGGTCTTGTCTGGGGCGATGCCCGGATCGGCAACATGATGTTCGATGACAATTTCGATGTGGTCGCAGTGATGGATTGGGAGCAGCCTTCGCTTGGCGGGGCGCTGCACGACCTCGCCTGGTTCTGCACGCTGGCGGAAACCATGCACGGGCGCAGCGCGGTGCACGGCGCCTATCTGGAAGGCATGGGCACCCGCGAGGAGACCATCACCCTGTGGGAAGAGACCTGCGGCAAATCCGCGGATGGCCTCGAATGGTACGAGGAATTCACCCACTTCAAGATGACCTGCACCGGCGTGCGTCTGGGGCAGTTGCGCGGTACGCCGATGATGGACGAAGCCATGATGCGCAAGCGTCTGAAAGTGGACTGAGCCGGACGCGGCGCCTCAGGTGTCGCGGATCCGGAACAGGCTGCCGATGTCGGTCTGAAAGCGCTTCAGGCGCCAGGTCGACAGCAGCGATTCCACGTTTGCCAGCACGCCCAGCGCCAGCAGCGAGACGAAGAACGACGGCGAGTACCCGAAGGCATAAAGCCAGATGAAGAAGACGCCGGACCAGAAGGCCGCCAGCTTCGACGTGTAGAGGTGATAGGCCGGTAGCGCCCGGAACTTCGCGAGGCATGCCAGCGCGGCCGCGGTGTAGCTGACGAGGAACACGTAGAGCGCTGGCAGTTCCGGCCGGAACACGGCTCTGTCCAGAAGGTAGAGGCCGAATATGCCGGCGACCACCGTGCAGGAATCGGCAATCGTATCCAGCTTTGCGCCGAGTTCGGTGACCTGCCCGAGCCGACGGGCGAGAGGCCCGTCGATAAGGTCGGTAATCAAGCTGACGATGACAAGGATGAAGAACGCGTCCCGCTGGCCCGCGAGCGCCATGCCCGCCGCGATGGGCGCCGCAGCGAGACGATAGATCGTCAGCAGAGTCACGAATCTGGGGATGTGCCTGTCCTCGCCCTTGCGACGCTTGTGCGTTCAGCGGGACGATCTAGGCAAGGCACGCCCCATGCGGCAAGCGAAAAGAGACTACTGACAATACCTTAGCGCAGCAGGACGGGCAGAGCGGATGGCCCGCGCTGTTCAAGGCCACCGGTCATGAAGGGCGTCGGCGCGTCGGGATCGAAGCGCATGTCCGGGAAGGCGTCGAGCAGGGCATTGATGCCGCGTGCCATCTCCACCTTTGCGACGTTCATGCCGAGGCAGCGGTGGGTGCCGAGGCCGAAAGCCATGTTGGTGAGCTTCGGGCGGTGGATGTCGAACAGGTCCGGATGGTCCCAGCGCGAAGGGTCGCGGTTGGCCGGGCCGAGGCCGAGTTCGAGCACCGATCCTTCGGGGATCTGGTGACCGTAGAACTCGGTGTCCTCCATCACGAGGCGGTAGTGATAGGGTGCGGTCGGTTCCCAGCGCAGGCTTTCCTCGATGGCATCGTCCATCAGTTCGCGGTTCATCTTCACGTCTTCGAGCTGGTCGCGGTTGCTCAGCAGCGCGAAGAGGGTGATGCCCATCTGCCGCCACGAGGTGCCGCCCCCGGCCACCATGACCAGCTTGGCCTGCGTCATGATCTCGGCATCGGTCAGCAGGCGCGGATCCTGTCCGGGCAGTTGCAGCGGCTTGTCGACGAGATAGCTGATCAGGTCGTCCTGCGGCTCTTCGCGGCGCGCGGCGACTAGGTCCATCAGCAGCGATTCCACCAGCTGGAAATTGCGCATGCGCTCTTCGCGCGAAATCTTGCGGCTGGCGCTGGTGCTGTTGAGGTAGGCGTGGCGGAAGCGCAGCGCTTCGTTGCCGTGCAGGCCGATGGCGGTGGTAATCGTGTAGACCGGGATGCGGGCGCAGTACTCGATGTTGAGATCGGCCCGCTCGCGCGTCGAGAGGCGTTCGACCAGCCGCTCGACGATGCTGTCGATCGTGCGGCTGCGCCACCAGCCGAGCGCTTCTGGCATCAGGAACTTGGGCTGGATCGTCCGGCGATAGGCCCGGTGCTTGGGTGGATCGATCTCAAGCAGGCCGGTCCTGTCCTTTTCCGGCACGCGCGGGTCCATCTGCACGGTGTTGGAAAACAGTCCCGGATTACGGAACGCCGTTTCGCAGGCGTCGTAAGTGAGGACGGTGTAGTGCTGGCGCCCGGTGGCATTGACGTGACGCTCGTAGGTTACCGGCAGCCCCAGGATCTCGCGCAGCTTGCCCTTGTAGACGGGCCCCCTGGCGCGCAGTTCGTGGATTTCCGGCGTCACGTCGCGGTCGATGAAGTTGCCCATCGACTCCGCCTCGCGGCGCACGTCGTAGAGCTCTTCGTAGAGCGGGTCGTCGGCGGTGAGGACGTCGTCGGACATCGGGTTTACTCCGTTGGGGCCGGCTCGCCGGCGGCGGTGGCCAGGGCAAGGCGGGCTTCAGGTGTTTCCTGGGGAAGGCGCTTGGCAGCGAGCCAGAGGAATACGAGCGCGATCGGGGCGAGGATAAGCAGGCTCAGCATGCCGGCGGTCAGCGAACCGGTGACGGCGCTGACCTTGCCGGCCCAATAGGGCCCGGTGCCCGAGGCGACGACGATGGCGATCAGCGAATAGCAGGCCGCTGCGGAGCCGCGCATGCGCGGCAGCACGAGATCCTGAACGAGCGCAGCGGTCGCTCCGCTCCACATCGCGCCGAACACGCTGACAGAGGCGTAGGCGATGAGGAACAGGTCCACCTCCACCACCAGCAGCATGACGAGCACGCTGGGCAGGGTGCCGCAGATCGAGATGGCGGCCATGCCCAGTGGCGCGCGGCGGTCGCGCTGCTTCCACTTGTCCGCCAGCCAGCCGCCGGCGATCACGCCGATCACCGCGCCGACCGTGTGGATCACGCCGAGCCGGAGGCCCAGTTCGCTGGGGTTCATGGCGTGAGTGCGCATCGCGAAGGGGGCGGCCCAGACATTGATGGCGCCGCCCACGCAGGCGATCAGCGCGGTGGCGGTCATGGCATAAAGGAACGTGCGGTCACCGAAAGTCAGCGCGAAGAGTGGGCGGTCACGCAGCGACTGGATCTGCCCCCAGGTCACGACGACATAGGCGCCCACGCCGAAGGCGATCCACTGGGCGTAGTCTCCGGTCCAGGCGACAAGCAGCACCGCTGCAAGGCTGATCGCTGCGAGAATGACGAGATTGCGCCGTAGCGCCAGCGGTCCGCCTTCGCGCGCCACGGTCATCAGCGTGAACGGGGGCAGGGCGGCGGAAAATTCACGGACAATGACGCCCGTCGACTGCTGCGTCTTGCCGCCGTTGCGCGCGGGCTCGCGAATGGTGAGAAGCAATAGGGCCAGCGGGAAACCCGGGATGCCGACGGCAAACAGTGCCGCTTTCCAGGCCGCCAGATCGCAGGCCCCTGCGATGGGCACCGCCGTGCACATGCTCGTCGACCAGTGCTCGAGGAAATAGCCGCCCACCGCCATCGCCAGTGCCCCGCCCAGGAACGTGCCGGCGAGATAGACGCCGAGCGCGAGCGCGCGGTTCTTCGGGGGGAAGACATCAGCCAGCAGCGAATGCGAGCAGGGATTGGCGGCGGCCTCGCCCACGCCCACGCCGATGCGGGCTGCGGCGAGCGTCATGAAGTTGGTCGCCGCGCCGCCCAGAGCCGTCATGCCGGACCATAGCGCCAGACCGAAGGCCATGACCTTCTTGCGGCTGAGCCGGTCCGAAATGCCGCCCATGGCGACGCCGACGATCGAGTAGAAGATCGCGAACGCCGTGCCCAACAGAAAGCCGAGCTCCGCATCGTCGAGCCGCAGGTCCGCCTTGATCGCTTCGGCCAGGATGGAGACCACGAAGCGGTCGAGGTAGTTGAGCAGGTTCGGCGAAGCGAGCAGGGCCAGGGCAAAATAGGCCGAGGCCGGGATCGATGCGGCTCCCGCCGTCACCGATACCCGGGTTCCAGATGTTGTCGCCACGCCTTCTCCCCGGCGCTGTTGTCGTTCTTGTCGTGCGGGCTGGCCGGCCTCAGTCGAGGCCGAGCAACTCGCGACAATTGCCGTTGATGATCTTCTTCACGTCCTCTTCGGGCACGCCTTCGAAGTCGCGCAGGATGATCTGGCGCGATTTGGGGAAGGTCGTTTCCGAATGCGGATAGTCCGAGGACCACATTATGTTCTTGCCGCCTGGCAGGTCACGGCACAGGATGCCCGTGCGGTCTTGGATGAACGAGCCGTAGATGTTGCGGTCCATGTAGTATGTCGGCGGTTCCTTGAGTTCGCTCTTGGTCCAGAACCGTTGCTTTTCCCAGGTGCGGGTGATGTATTCGGCGTACCACGCGAACCAGCCCACGCCGCTTTCCATCGATCCGATCTTGAGGTCTGGGAAGCGGTCGAAGATGCAGTTGAAGATGAAGATGCCGAGCGGTTCGGCCATGGCCATCTTGCTCATCGGCATGTCGGGCAGGAAGAATTCGGCCTGTCCGAAACGCGGGACGCGGGCGCCGAGGTGGAAGGTGACGACCACGCCTTCGTCGCAGATCGTCTTCCACAGCTTGTCGAACTCGGGGTTCGAATACTGCAGTTCGCCGTGCGGATCGCCAGTGAGCGCTGCGACCTGGCCGGACTTCATGTTCTTGACGTTCGACGAGGTGTCCCAGGCCTTCTTGTTCTGCGGGAAAGCGGGCAGGTTGATCGCGCGGAAGCCCTTGCGGGCGAGCCGCTTCACGTGCTCGCAGGTCTCGTCGATGTCGCGCATCGGCACATAGCCGACAGGATAGAGCCGGTCGGGCGCGACCGAGCAGAAATCGAGCACCCAGTTCTGATAGGCCTCGTAGCTGGCGAGGTAGAGCTCATCGTCGGTCGTGCCGAGCGGACCGCCGCCGAACAGCAGCGCGGCGTCCATGCCGTCCGCATCCATGTCGGCGAGGCGCGTGGCGGGCTCCCAGACCTTACGCTGCTCTTCCAGGCGTCCCTTCATCTTGAAGTTCTTGCCTTCGCGGCCGGCCTGGTTGTTGATCATCATGAACGGACGGCGATTGCCTTCGAAGCAGATGTAATCGCCGTCTTCCGCATGCTCGATGTAGGGCGCACGGTCCTTGAGGTGGGAGGGCAGGTAGTCCTTCCACATGTCGTGCGGCGGATCGATGTGGGCGTCGGCATCGAAGATCGGGCCGTAATGCCACTCGGTAACCTGACCGTCCCGGATTGCTGGATCAGCCTCGCTCATCTTCCAGTCTCCTCTCCTGCCGTTTTCCGGCAATTTCTAATAATTCGAAATAGTGAACTAAGTATCGCAATTAGGAATGACTCTGTCAAGGTCGCGACTCGTTCCGGGGCGCGATCAGTCGCGCCGCAGGATCATCGCGCCGTATCCGTAGCCGCCATTGGAAATGATGCAGGTCTTCGCATCGGAAACCTGCCGTCCGCCGCCCCGGCCCCAGAGCTGGACGGTGGCCTCGTGGATGTGGCCGTAGCCATGGAACCGCCCGCCGGAGAGCTGCCCACCGCCGGTATTGAGCGGCAGGTCTCCATCGAGCGCGATGCGCTGTCCGCCTTCGACGAAGCGGCAAGCCTCGCCGGGCGGCACCAGCCCGAGCGCCTCCATCCAGAGCCAGACATGAATCGAGAAGCCGTCGTAGATCTGCGCGCAGTCCATGTCGGAGGGCTTGAGGTCGGTGCGCGACCACAGCATCTCGCCGCACTTGTGCGCGGCGGGCATGGAGGTGAAGTCGCCTTCGTAGCGTCCGACCCACAGGCCGCCGACGGCCATGCCCATAGATTCGATGTGCAGCGGCGGGTTCTTGAGATCCTTCGCCGCATCCTTGTGCGAGACCACGATCGCGGTCGAGCCGTCGATATGCGAGTCGCAGTCGAACAGCCGCAGCGGCGTGGAGATCACGCGGCTGGCGAGATAGTCCTCAAGGCTCAGCGGCTTGCGGTAGACGGCGTTCTCGTTGTGCGCGGCATTGCGGCGGTTGTTCACCGCAATCATGCCGAGCTGCTCCTCGTTGGCGCCGTACTTCTCGAAATAGGCCTGCGCATAGAGCGCGAAGGTGTTGATCGGCGAGAGGGCGTTGAAGGGCACGGTCCAGGCGTTGTTGCCTTCGACCCGGTTGCGGGAACCGGACATCAGCGTCGAGGAGCGCGAGGCCATGCGCGCGGTTGCCTGCGCGACCGATCGGAACACGACGACATGGCGCGCCAGCCCGCAGGCGATGGCGGTAATCGCATTGAAGATCGGCGCCATGTGGCTGAAGCCTTCGGCCGATGCGAGAATCCACTTCGGATCGATGCCGAGCACGGCAGCCGCTTCCGAGGGGCTGACCGGGGCAATTCCTCCGCCCTCCGCCGACTTGCCGGGATAACAGGCGATGCCGTCGATGTTGGACACTTCGAGGCCGGCATCGGCAATCGCCGCAAGGCAGGCATCGACGGTGAGCTGCAACGCGGTGCGCGAGGAGGGGCGGCCGACTTCGGACTGCGCCGCGCCGGTGATGCAGGCGAGCTTTTCGGGATGCAGGGTCATGCTGCGCCTCCCGTTTCATCGGGGCGGAACATCGGCAGCCATACGTCCTCGTGCTGTTCGAAGGTGACCAGCACCGCCATGCCGACCCGCGCGGCATCGACCGGGGCCAGCAGGTTGGTGAAGACGTAGAGTTCCTTCTGCTCGGCCAGTTCGACTGCAGCGTAGAGGAAAGGAACCTCAAGGCCGGGCACCCAGGGTTCGCGGTTGATCGTGTAGCTGGCGATGCGGCCCTTGCCGGATACCGGCTCGGGCGCGACGGTCTCGCTTCCGCAGGACGAGCAGCGGGGGAAGGGGGGATGCTGATAGATGCCGCAATCTGCGCAGCGCTGGATACGCAGCACGCCGTCGGCGCCGCTGGTCCAGAAGAATGCGGTGTCGGGTTCGAGCGCGGGTAGCTTGCGGGCAGGTGGTTTCGTCTCGCTCATCAGAACACTACTCCCTGCACCTTGAGGTCGATGATCTCGTCCTCGCTGTAGCCGAGGCCTTCCAGCACGCCGTCGCTGTCTGCGCCAAGCTCGGGCGAGCGGGTGGAGTTCATCGCGTGGCCGTCGAACAGCATGGGCAGGCCGACCATCGGGATCTCGGTGCCGTCGCCGTAGTCCACGCGCTTGAGGTAGCCATTGGCCTGTGCCTGCACGTCGTCCTTCATTTCGCCGACGTCCTGCACGACGTCCCACTGGCCCTGCTGGCGCGAGAGGATGTCCTTCCATTCGGCCAGCGTCTTGCTGGCGAAGAGCGCTTTCACTTCCGCATAGCAGGCATCGATATTCTCGCGCCGGGCCTTCGCATCGACAAAACGCGGGTCCGATGCGAGATCGGGCCGTCCGGCCACTTCGCAGAACGGCGCCCAGTACTTGTCCGCCTGCAGCATGCACAGCGCCAGAAAGCGTCCGTCGGACGTGCGGTAGTTGCTGACCAGCACGTTGTTGGGCTTGTTCGCGGGCGGCTTGGGGAATTTCTGCACGCTGTCCGCTGTGGCCTGACAGATATAGCGCTGCATCGACCACATGGCGGTACCGAGCAGCGAGACGTCCACTGTCGTTGCCTCGCCGGTGAGCGCGCGCTTGGCGATGGCGGCGCAGATCGCCCCCGAGAGCATCGAGCCGGACAGCGTATCGCCGAAAGCCGGGCCCGGCGGGCCGACAGGCAGTTCGGCGCCGTCCTCGGTCAGCGAAGAGGAAATGCCACCGCGCGCCCAGAAGGTGATGGCATCGTAGCCGCCTTTCTCGCTTTCGGGGCCGGTGGGGCCGACGGCGCTGCCGCTGGCATAGATGATGTTCGGGAACCGGCCACGGATCGTATCGGCATCGATCTGCATGGATCGGCGGGCGGGGGGCAGCAGGTTGGTGAGGAACACGTCTGCGTCTTCCAGCAGCTTGTAGAGGACGTCGCGCCCCGCCTGCTGCTTGAGATCGAGCGTGATCGAGCGCTTGCCGCGGTTGTAGCTTTCCCAGGAATAGTCGATGCGGCGGCCTTCCTCGTTGAGGCCGCCGATCTGCAGCCCGCGCAGCGGATCGCCGCTCGGCGGTTCGATCTTGATCACGTCCGCGCCGAGATCCGCCAGCATGCCCCCGCATGCAGGCACGAAAGCCCACATGGCGACTTCGACGACTTTGATTCCTTCCAGCGGCTTGCCCATGGCGCTCCGGCCTCTCCCGTGTTTTTCGCTTTCCCGTCGCTTTCCGACAGCCTGAGACGACCATCGCATGACCGGAAAAATTCTCTATTGCGAAGGATGGACCGAAATGGCGAATTAGGTCAAGGCATAGTCAAGCGTTTGGATGTGGCGATTGCCGGATCCGTCGGAGAAGCAGATAAGGAAGGGGAGAAGAATGTCTCAGGCACACACGAGCCGCGTTCCCGCGCAGCCCGATACGCGGGTTCCCGCTACATTGGAGGAAGCGCTGGACCCGGCATGGCTGGGCGAGGCCCTGGCCGGTGCGGCGGGCGGCAAGGCCGTGACCGGAGTCGAGCAGGTCGAAGTGATCCGCACGGTGGCGACCAAGGTGCGTTTCGCTGTCACGTTCGCCGATGGCGCGGTAGGCAACTTCTGTCTCAAGGGCCTGCTCGATGTCGATGAAATGACCGCACGCGGCGGCCCGACCTGCGTGCTGGAAGCCGACTTTTACGGGAAGGTCGCCCCGGTTACCGAGGTGCGTGTACCGGAAGCGGTTGCCACCGTAATCGACCGCGAGAAGCAGCAGGCGGTCACGATCATGCGCGATCTCATCGTCGAAGGTGCGACATTCTGTTCCGCGCTCGATCCTTTCACGGCGGATGACGCGGTGCAGAGTCTGGAACAACTCTCGCGCCTCCATGCCAAAAGCGCGTTTCTCGAAGGTGCCGACTGGATCCGTCCGCGCGCCGCCGAACTGGCGAAGATGTCCTATGTAACGCCCGAGATGCTGCAGGAGCTGCTCGACGGGCCGCGCGGCGACAACCTGTCGCCCAAGGTCCGCAACGCGCAGAACGTGGCGGCCGCGATGAAGGCGCTGGCGGCACGCGATGCGGCCTGCCCGGAGTTCATGATCCATGGCGATGCCCATGCGGGAAACATCTTCCGCACACCCGACGGCATGGGGCTGATCGACTGGCAGCTTCTCCAGCGCGGGGGCTGGGCGCTCGATGTCGCCTATCACCTCAATGCCGTGCTGCCGACCGAGGTCGCCGAAGTCGAAGAGCGGCGTCTTCTCGGCGAGTACCTCGCGATGATGCGCGGACACGGCATGGACATGCCCGATGAGGAGGAAGCGTGGGGGCAGTACCGCGAGGCGGTAGCCTACGGTTTCTACCTCTGGTCGATCACCCGCCGCGTCGATCCGCCGATCACCAACCAGTTTGCCGACCGTCTCGGGAAGGCGGTGATGCGCCACGACAGCTTTGCCCTCTTGGACGTTGCCTGACCCCGTCGAGCCAAGGAAAAAGCCACGCCTGTAGAGGCGTGGCTTGAGGCTGGTCCCGAAAGGACCGAATTGCCCCCGCGCCACTCGGAAAAGCGCGGGGGTTCTTGTTCGGATCAGGTGCCGAAGTTGTACTTCAGACGCACGCCGTACATGCGCGGCTGGCCGTAGGCGAAGTCAAGGATGCCCGACGATTCGTAGCCACCGCCAGCGGTGACGCGGTACTTCTCGTTGGTGATGTTGTTGGCGAACAGGCCCAGATCGAAGCCGGTTCCGCCAATGTCGTCGATACCGGCCGTCAGCGTGAGCAGGCTGTAGCTCGGGATCTTGTTGTTGCCGTCCACGAACTGCGAGGCGGTGTAAGCGAACACGGCACCGAGCTTGAGCACGCCGGCATCGCCTGCCGGGACGCTCAGATCGCCCGAAAGCGTGAGCTTGTGCTTGGGCGAATAGGTGAGCGGACCACCCACGACGCCGCGCGGGATGATCTGTTCGAACGGGCTGTCCGGGCCGAGAGTCGGCGGCGTCAGTTCCTTCAGCTTGGTGTCGAGGTAGGTGTAGCCCGCACCCAGACGCAGCATGTTGAACAGGGTAACGCCCGAATCGACTTCGATACCCTTGATGACCGACTTACCCGCGTTGATCAGGGCCGCACCGCCGGCAAGGCCGCTGTCCGGCTTGGCCACGAGCGCACCGAAGATCTGCTGGTCGCTGAAGTCGTTGTAGAAGGCAGCGATGTTGAAGTAGCCCGGAGCCGGCCCGCGGAACGTCAGCTTCGCGCCGATTTCATAGGAATCGACCTTCTCCGGACCGACGGTTTCGAGGCCGGGGTTCGTAAAGTTCACTGCGCCCTGACGAT
Organism: uncultured Novosphingobium sp.; assembly: GCA_965140495.1. Taxonomy (GTDB): domain Bacteria; phylum Pseudomonadota; class Alphaproteobacteria; order Sphingomonadales; family Sphingomonadaceae; genus Novosphingobium. The sequence continues at coordinate 1,530,489 of OZ223239.1, forward strand.
AGCCGCGCGCATACTTGGCGTAGACGAGGGTATCCAGCGTCGGCTTGAAGTCGAGGCCGATCAACCAGGTCGGCTTGTTGGTCTTCTGGACGATCTTCGTGTTGCAGACGGCCTGACCGTCGGCGAGCGGGTTGGCGGTCGGGTGGTTCAGCACGTCGTTGCAGACCTGCTGAAGCGGAATCGTGCCAACCAGCGGGAACGTGCCGAGCGTGTAGCGCGAGCTTTCGGAGAAGCCGACGATCTTGTCGAAGGTCCAGCGACCGCCGAGGGTCAGAGCCAGCTGATCGGTGAAGTTGTAGGTGCCCTGCGCGAAGATACCGTGGTTGTCGAACGACATCTTGGTGCGCGATTGGGAAACCAGGGCAGCCGAGCCACCCAATGCAATCGGGACACCCGGGATCGCCCCGGCCGGCAGCGATACAGGAATGATGCCACCCGAGCAGCTGAGCGTGCCCGGATCGATGCAGTCGCCGTAGATGCCCGTGCGCTGCTGGTTCCAACCGATCGGCCGGCTGAACTCGAGATAGCCGCCAACGACGAAGTTGAACTTGCCGTCGAGGGTGCGGCCCTGAATCTGCAGTTCTTCGGTCGTGGTCGATTCAGCGGCAGCATCGTATCCGGGCTGCGTGTCGAGCGTGATGTACTGGAAGCGATCGCCGGGAGCGAGGCCGCCCTGGCTCGCGAAGTACTGGGTGGTCGGCGTATTCGGAACGAAGAAGTTGTCACTGTACAGCGAGAAGCCGCTCTGCTCGCGATATTCACCATAGCTCAGGATGTTCTTGATGGTGATCATGTCGCTGGCTTGCCAGGTCGTCGTGTTGATGACCTGCCAGGTGCGCAGATAGATGCGCGGGTCCGGATTATAGACTTCCACATCCAGCGGACCATCGCCGCGCGCGTTCTGGCGGTCGATCTGATCGCAGGCAGCAAGCGCCGTGTAATAGCGTGTCAGGCTGCCGCCCACGAACGGCGAGGGGGCGTCTCGGTCGCACGCCTCATAGCGCGTTGCGTAGCCGTTCGTGTCCGACTCGCTGTAGTGGAAGATCGTGTAGTTCTCGAGCTCCGGTGTCAGGTCGGCAACGATGCTGAGACGGGCATAAGTATAGTTGACGTTGTTGTAGGCATCCGGGCCAACGCCCGAATGATTCTTCATGTAGCCGTCGCGCTTGTTGCGGTCGACGGCGACACGAACCTTGAAGGTTTCGGCCAGCGGAACGTTGACCGCAGCCTGGACACGCTTCTGGTCGTAGTTCCCGTAGGTGCCTTCGACGTAGCCCTCGAGGAAATCGGTGGGCTTGGTCGGAACCAGAAGGATCGAACCGCCGGTCGTGTTACGGCCGAACAGGGTGCCCTGAGGGCCTTTCAGGACCTGCACGTTCTGAAGGTCGGTAAACGAACCCGCGCCTACGCTGTTGCCGCTGGCGGTACCGCCCTGCGCACGAACGCCAACCACGTCGGCGAAGTACACGCCCACGGTCGGGGCCGCCGCCGCATCCTGGTTGAAACCGCGAATCGCGAAGGTCGCCTTTTCAGGACCGAAACGCGTGTTGACGGAAAGCGAGGGAGTATAGGTGGCAAGATCCGATGCCACGGCGACGTTGCGGTCCTGCAGCTGATCCTCATTGTACACCGTCATCGAGATCGGCACGTCCTGCAGACGTTCCTCGACGCGCCGAGCCGTAACGATGATTTCGCCGGGTGCCGTCACCGATTCCTGCGCAACCGCAGGCATCGCCACCGACGCGCCTGAAGAGGCGGCGCTCAGCAACAGCATGCATTTGAAATTCCTAGCAAGCATAGTCATTCTCTCCCTCCGGAAACCCTGTTCTCACGTAAGGCAAGCAGGACTGTCGGCGGCCGGTATTCCGGTCCGTAGGAGTTGGCTGGCTTGTCGAGATAGCGGGAAAGATTTCATCCGGCTTTTGCCGGGAATCCCCCCATGCGCTTTCCCTTCGTGCCTCCTCTCACCCGACGTGTCTGTTGCCGACATCTTCGGTTTTTCTTTCGTTGCAGAGTACCGAACTCGTGTCCGGATGCAAGCAAAAGCAATGGAATTCTGTTCCTGATTGTGAATTCAGTATCGCAGAATGGAATATTTCATGTAGCTGTGGCTGATCGGTGACACCTTTTCCAGAGCACTTAGCCAATAGTATGTGTCAGCATCGCCAAAGTGCCGGCCCAGGCAACGCCGTGTGCCATCGGATCATAGGCGATTCCCTCGGCCACGCCGTCGTGATCGGGATCGGTGAAAGAGTGCTGCGCACGCGAGAACAGGGTAATCTGGTAGCTGGCTTCGGCAGCGTCGAGTTCCGCGCGCAATGCATCGAGGTCTGCCGCCGGTGCATAGGGGTCGCGGCCACCCGACCAGACTGCGATTTCTGCGGAGACCATGCCCTTGCGGGCCGGAGCGTGGGTCGTCAGCAAGCCGTGGTAGCTGCTGACGGAGGCTATTGGGGCACCGCTGCGCGCCAGTTCCAGAACGCATTTGCCGCCGAAGCAATAGCCGATGGCCGCGACCCGCTTGGCATCGACATCCGGTAGATCGCACACGGCTTCGAACAAGGAGACGACGCGATCCCGCAGGGCATCGGGCTCGTTCATCAAGGCCATGAAATGCTGCCCCGCGGCCTCCGGCGTGGAGAGGTCTGCTCCGACGCCGTACATGTCCATGCCGATAACCAGATATCCGCAGTCGGCCAACTCGCGCATCGCCGCGTTAAAGCTTTTTGCGGGGCCGGTGGCACCGGGGAACATGAGGACCGTGCCGCCATTATGGATCTTCGGCGGCCGCGCGATTGCAGCCTGCAGCGCAGCGTCGCCATGCATGAACCGGACTGGCTCGAAATCCGCCACTCTGTTCTCTCCCGGGGTTTCTCTTCGTAATAGTGAATTATGATTCTGAAAAAGGAATGCATGGGCTGTCGGCTGTTGTCAAAGCGGGAATGTTGCAAGGTTTCGCCACGGCATGGCATGGCTGGCGCATGATGCAGGCCGACTTTCGGATGGATCGCCGCAAACGATGGGGCATTGCGGCTGCGGTGCTCTTGATTCACGTGGTGGTGGTTGCCGCCCTGATCCGCGCCTTCACGCCTCACTTCGCGGCAGACGTCGTCCGCACGATGACGCAGGCCTTTACGGTTACTTCGCAACCGCCTGCTCCCGAACCCGAGGTTTCGCCGTCTCCCGCCCCCAGCGTCGCGCCGCCGGAAAAGGAGGGTTCGGCTGGCGCTGCGGGCAGGAAGGCGAAACCACGCGAAGTGGCCGCTCCGAAGGCCAGGATTGTCATGAAGCCGACCCAGGCGCCCCCAGTGGCGGGTGAGGGCAATGAGAACGCCTCCGGCGCCAAGGCCGAAGGCGAGGGATCCGGTGCGTCCGGCTCAGGGCTGGGAACCGGCGCCGGTGCAAGCGGCACGGGGCAGGGTGGCGGAGGGCAGGCAGCGCCCACGGTGAAGATCAAGGGCGATATCAATTCGGCAAAGGACTATCCGCGTTCGAGCCGCGATCTGAGGATCGGCGCCTCGGTCACTATCGACCTGACCGTGGGAACGGACGGGCGGGTCAAGGGCTGCCGCATCGTGCAGCCCAGCCCCGATCCGGCGGCAGACCGGATAACTTGCGAACTGGCGACGAAACGTTTCCGGTTCCGGCCAGCGCTGGACAACGCCGGTCAGCCCATCGAGGCGGTCTACCGCTGGCGGCAACGCTGGTTTTATTGACGGGAGCCCATGGCGATGACGGAATTTGTCATGGGCTGTCGTTGCAATGCAGCAGGTCCACAGTATTACTCGGACTTGCCCGACGATTTCGTAATCGAATGAGGAATATGTCCAAGATTTACCCGGTCATCCTGTGCGGTGGTAGTGGCACGCGGCTTTGGCCGCGCAGCCGCGCGAGCAAGCCGAAGCCCTTTTTGCCGCTTGTGGGGGACAGCACCCTGTTCGAGGCTGCCCTAGCCCGTTGTCCGGCGGAAAAGGGCTTTGCGCCGCCGGTGGTGGTCACAGGGCACAAGCACCTCGATCATGTCGAGGACCAGCTTGGTTCAGGTGAGGGCGGTCAGATTATCGTGGAGCCTGTTGCGCGCAACACGGCAGCTGCCATTGCGCTCGCGGCCTGCCGTCTGCCCGAGGACGCCGTCATGCTTGTGTGTCCGAGCGATCATCACATCGGCAATACGCAGGCCTTTGCTGACGCCGCGCTGGCGGCTGCGGAACTCGCCGAGGAAGGCTGGCTTGTGTCGTTCGGCATCGAGGCCACTGCCCCGGAAACCGGTTTCGGTTATCTCAAGCGGGGCGAGGCGATTGGTGCGAAGGGGTTCCGGACCGCCCAGTTCGTCGAAAAGCCCGACCTGGAAACCGCCAAGGGTTTCCTTGCTGAGGGAATCTACGCGTGGAACGGCGGCATCTTTGCATTCCGGGTAAAGGACTTCCTGAACGAACTGGAGACGCATCGCCCGCAGATCGCATCGGTTGTCGCGGACGCTGTGGCCAAGGGCCGCGAGGAAGGGCGCCGCTTTCATCCGGACGCGGACACGTTCGCTTCGGTCGAGAGCGATTCTGTCGACTATGCCGTAATGGAAAACACGCAGCATGCCGCGATGGTGCCGGCGGACATGAACTGGTCCGATATCGGCAACTGGCATGCCCTGCACGAAGCGCTGGAGCGCGATGAAAACGGAAACTCCGTGCGCGGCTCCGGCAAGACGGAAATGGTCGATTGCCGCAACGTGCTCGTCGACAGCGATGGCCCCCGGGTGTCCGTGATCGGTCTGGAGGATGTCATTGTCGTGGTGGATGGCGATGACATCATGATCACCACGGTCGCCGGGGTACAGAAGGTCGGCAAGCTCGATGGGGCGGCCAATCAGTGACGGAGGCGCCGTGATGGCTGCTCTGCCCATTCGCCAGGTCGAAAAGCCCTGGGGGAAGGATGTACTCCCGGCGCCGTTCGCCGCGCCGGAAGGCACACGGATCGGCGAGATCTGGTTCGAGCCGCCGCCGGAACTGCCCGAGCTGCTGGTGAAGTACATCTTCACCAGCGAGAAACTGTCTGTACAGGTCCATCCGTCCGATGCGCAGACCCTCGCCAAGGGCATAGGGCGGCAGGGCAAGGAGGAATGCTGGCTGATCGTGGCTACCGAGCCGGGGGCAACGCTGGGTATCGGATTCGATGCCGCGATCGGTGAGGCCGATTTGCGCGCCGCGGCCCTGGATGGCTCCATCGAAGGCCTGATGACCTGGCATACGGTCAAGCCGGGGGATTTTTTCTACATTCCGGCCAACACCGTGCACGCCATCGGCGCCGGGGTGAGCCTGATCGAGGTGCAGCAGAACTCCGACATTACCTACCGTCTTTTCGACTATGGCCGGCCGCGAGAACTGCATCTGGAAGAGGGCATGGTCGTCGCGCAAGGTGAGCCCTACGATCTCGGTTCATGGAACAAGGCGGTTCCGTCCCGAGGGTCGCACGTGCTCGTCGATGGGCCGCTGTTCCTGCTCGATCAGATCGAGGGCAAGCCGTCCGCAGAAACGGCAGCGCGCTTCCCCGAGGCGCTGCTCGTCATCCCGCGCGAGGGGGACGTGGTCGTGGCCGGCGAGACGATCGCTCCCGGCGGCTGCGCTCTGGCGCAGACCCTGAGCGATGTCGTCTTTGGTGACGAGACCGTGTGCCTTCTGGCGAGGGGCTGTCCAGCCTGACGCAGGGGTGCGATAAGAGCGCCATGATCGCCCAGACCATCCAGCTCGCGCTCGCACCGGTGTTCATGCTGGTGGCGATCGGCAACATCCTCAATCTGCTGACAGCCCGCCTCAGCCGTGTGGTCGACAGGGCGCGCGCGCTTCAGGAGAAATACGCCGGGACCGAAGGCGCCGAGCACGATATGGTCGTGCTGGAAATCCGCACGGTTGACCGGCGTATCCGGCTGATCGGGCAGGCCATGCGCCTATTGGTTCTGAGCGCGCTGTTCATTGGCACAACCGTGTTCCTGCTCTTTCTGGAGGAACTGCTCGGTGCGGAAGTGCGGGTCATTGCCGCAGGAACCTTCATTGCCGCTCTGACTCTGCTGATGGTGGGGCTGGTGCTGTTCCTGCGCGAAACGCAGGTCGCGGCGGCCTCCTTGCGCATTCCGCGCGACTATCTGGAACTCGATCGCCAGATCTGACCGGCAAGAACATCGCTGCAGCGGCGCCTTTGCTCCGTGCGATTGCCTAATTCCACTTCGCCTCTAGGCTGCCGCGCCGAGAGGGAGGATCAGCCGTGACGCAAGCAAGACCGCAGACGCAGGCCCAGGAGTGGTCGCAGGGCTGGACGCTGGTCCTGGCATCGGCGGTGGGTTTTTCCTTCTTTTCCGTGCTGCTCTCGGCAGTCGGCCTGTTCATGGAGCCGCTGAACGAGGAGTTCGGCTGGGACAAGTCGCTGCTGTCTGCCGGTCCGGCCATCGCGACCGGTGTGACCGCGCTGCTGTCCCCCTTCTACGGAGCGCTGATCGATCGTCTCGGCTCGCGGCGACTGGCGTTGCCGGGCATTGTCATCACCATGGCCGGCACCGCGATGTTCGCACTGGCAAACGGCAGCAGCACGCAGTGGCTGCTGATGTGGGCGGTTTTCGGGCTCATCCTCACGTCGATCAAGTCGACGATCTGGACCACGGCGGTTGCCGGCGTGTTCGAAAAGGGACGCGGACTGGCGCTCGGCATCGTGGTCGCGGGTACCGCCATCGCGCAGACGGTCGTGCCGCCGCTCGGGAACTGGCTGATTGCGACGACGGGCTGGAGGGGGGCATTCTTCTGGCTGGGAGCCGGCTGGGGCGCTCTGGCTCTGCTGCTGTGCTGGCTTTTCCTCTACGATGCGCACGACCGCCATGCCCGTGCCGCGGCAAGCCGTGGTGAGACGGCCTCAAAGCGCGGCACTACCTTCCTGCCGGGGCTTACCAAGGCGCAGGCATGGCGTACGCCGGCCTTGTGGATGGTGGGGGTGTCCACCTTCATCGTCATGCTGCTCACAATCGGTCTCGGCATCCACCTGTTCCCGATCCTCACAGAAAGTGGCATTCCCCGCGAGACGGCGGCATGGATCATGTCGCTGGGCGGCATTGCCGGGGTCGTCGGCAAGCTGACGACCGGGTTCCTGCTCGACCGCTTCCGGCCGAACTGGATCGGCGGCCTGACCATGGGTGTGACGGCGGTGACCTTCTTCATGCTCGACCGGTTCATCGGATCGACAATGGCGGTGATCGTGGCGGTGCTGATCAATGGCTATGCGGCCGGCACCAAGATGCAGATCTGCGCCTTTCTGACCGTGGGCTATGCGGGCATGCGCAATTTCGGGGCGATCTACGGTCTGATGTCCGCGCTGGTTGCACTGGCATCGGGCTTGGGCCCGTTCGTCGCGGGCTACATCTACGACAACATGGGCGGTTACGGTCCGTTCCTGTGGTTCGGCGTGGTCGGCTGCACCGTTGGCGGCGCGCTCCTGTTTCTGCTGCCGCCTTATCCACGGTGGGAAGACGAGATCGAAACCGAGGCCTTTTCCTGAGGTAGCGAGCCCTGTAACGCGGCTATCATTGTGGCGGCAGCGAAGGTGAAGGGTGCATGTGCGGCATTACCGGCTGGTACAGACGCGGCGGCAGGCCGGTGCCGCGCGACGCCATCGCCCGCGCTTGCGACACCATCATCCATCGCGGCCCGGACGATAGCGGCATCCATATCGACGGCGACATCGGCCTTGGCCACCGTCGCCTGTCGATCGTCGATCTGGAAGGCGGGCACCAGCCGATATTCTCGGCCGACGGGCGCTGGGCCATCGTCTTCAACGGCGAGGTCTACAACTTCCCCGACCTGCGCGAGGAACTGGAAGACTGGGGTTGGAAGTTCTCCACCCACGGCGACACCGAGACGATCCTGGCCGCCTACGTGCGCTGGGGCGACGAGGCCTGGCCGAAGCTGGAAGGCATGTATGGCCTTGCCATCTGGGATGCGAAGGAGCGCCGTCTGGTGCTCGCGCGCGATCCGCTGGGGATCAAGCCGGTCTACTACACACTGCAGCAGGGCGGCTTGGCCTTCGGATCGGAAATCCGCACTTTGCGGGCAATGTATTCCGCCGACGGCGGTGCTCTCGATTTCACCGTGTGCGAGCGCGGGGTGCATGACTTCTTCATGTTCGGGCACGTCCAGAAGCCGCGCTCGATCTGGAACGAAGTGAAGACGCTGCCGCCCGGCCACGTGCTCCACATCGGGCCGGAGGGTCAGCCCGACATCCGTCCGTTCTGGCGCCCCGCGTTCAAGGTGACTGAAGGCCTGTCCGAGGCCGAGTGGATCGAACAGACCCAGGAATGGGTTTCGGAAACGACGAAACGCCACATGCTGGCCGACGTCACGGTCGGCGCGTTCCTGTCGGGCGGGGTGGATTCGAGCGCCATCGTCGCATCGATGGCCCGTCATGCCACGGCGCCGGTCAAGGCCTTCACCATGGGCTTTCCGGGCACCTCGATCGACGAGACCGAGGCGGCCGCGCGCATTGCCATGCACCTTGGCTGCGAGCACATCACCCTGCCGCTCGAACCGCAGGATGCCGGGATAATGCTGCCCGAAGTCCAGCGCAGCCACGACGAGCCCTGCGCGGCCACGGCGGCGGTGCCGGTGTGGCACCTCTCCAAGCTTGCGGCAGAGCATGTGAAGGTCGTGCTGTGCGGCGAGGGCTCGGACGAGATCTTCGCCGGGTACAAGCGCCAGCGCACCGCGCTCGCTGCCGCGCGGACCGCGCCGTTTCTGCGCATGCTCGAACCGGTACTGGCCGCGATGGACCACGTGCCCGGCATGGGCAGCAAGCGGCTCAACTACCTGCGCCAGAACGCGCGGCGCTTTCGCCAGTCGGCGATGCTTGAGAACAATTACCAGCGCTTCTTCCAGGGCACGCAGATCTCCACGCCCTGGGTGCGCGATGACCTTTACGAAGCCGGTTTCCATCACCGGCAGGTGAGCGACCACCCCTTTGCCGATCTCGAGCGTGAATATTTCGGTGAACCCGGCGCGCGCGATCTCGATCCGCTGGCGCAGTTCATGCTGGCGGACCTCACCGTCCACATGCCCGCTTCGCTGCTCAACCGCACCGATCGCGGCTCGATGGCCCATTCGCTCGAAGCGCGAGTGCCGTTCCTCAGCCACAAGCTGGTGGACTGGGCGCTGACGATGCCGCGCGACATGAAGCTGCGGGGCAAGGTCGGCAAATATGCCCTTAGAAAGGCTGTGGAACCCTGGCTCTTCCCCGGCGCGCTGGACGAGCGAAAGCTGGGTTTCCAGCTGCCCTTTGCCGAATGGTTCAGCGGCGGTTTTGCCAGCTTCGCGCAGGAGGCCTGGACGTCCAGCGGGGCCTCGAAGAGCGGCTACCTGCGGCAGGACGCGGTCGAGAAGCTGTTCGCCGAACATGCCGCCGGCCTCGCCAATCACGGTCGTATCCTCTACGCGATCGCCATGTTCTCCTGCTGGTGGGACCAGACTTTCGATGCTCGTTGATCTTCAGAAAAACCCCGAAGCGCTTGCCGACAGGCAATTCGACGTCTGCGTGATCGGCGCAGGCGCGGCCGGCGTGACGCTGGCGCGCGAACTGATGCGCGGGGGCCATCAGGTGTGCCTTGCCGAAAGCGGCGGCATGGACTTCGAGGAGAAGACGCAGGCGCTCTACGACGGGGCGAACATCGGCCACGACTACTACCCGCTGGAGGAATCGCGCCTGCGCTTCTTCGGCGGCACGGTGTCGATCTGGGGCGGGCGTTGCGCGATCCTCGACGAGATCGACTTCGCCAAGCGCAGCTGGGTGCCGCACTCGGGGTGGCCGATCACGCGCGATGACGTGATGCCCTATTGGCGCAAGGCGCAGGACATCTTCGAGATCGGCCCGTTCGAATGGGACGATGCCTATCGGCTCTGCGGCATTCCCGATCAGGGCTTCGACCCGGAAAAGCTCGCGACCGACCTCTGGCGCTTCGACGAGGCGACCGAGCGTTTCGCGCAGGCGCGCGCGAAGGACCTGATCGACGCGCCGAACCTCACCATCGTGCTCCACGCCAATGCCACGCAGGTGCAGGCGAGTGCGAACGGTGCCGAAATCGAGCATGTCGACGTCAAGACGCTTACCGGCCAGTCGGCGCGGCTGAAGGCGAAGCACTATGTGCTGGCTTGCGGGTCCATCGAGAACGTGCGGCTGATGATGGCCTCCGATGATGTGATCTCCGGCGGCCTCGGCAATGCGCACGATCAGCTCGGCCGTTTCTTCATGGAGCACCCCACCGGCCGCATCGGCAAGGTCGAGACGTCGCGCCCGTTCGATCTCTGGGCCGCCTATCAAAAGCGCTTCATGAAGTCCGGCCCGCCGCTGGCGCCGGTCCTGCGCCTGTCCGACGCGGTGCAGGAAGCGGAAGGGGCGATGAACTCGATCGTTACCTTCAAGCTGCAGCGCCCGCCGGAAAAGGGCGTGGCGCTGGGCAACAAGCTCTACGGCACGATCAAGCACTCGCTCAACCCGAACCGCACCGGTCGCCGGCTCGATCACATCTACCGCGGCGTGCGGGCCTGGTTTCACAAGGCCGTGCGCGAGAAGGTGGAGGCCGCCATGGCCAATACCGGCATGACCGGCCTCTACATGATCATCCGCGGCGAGCAGGCACCCAACCCGGACAGCCGCATCGTCCTCTCGTCGAAGCGCAATGCGCTGGGCGAACGGCAGGCGGACCTCGACTGGCAGCTCGACGGGCTCGACAAGCACACCGCGCGCGTCTTCGCCCGCGTCTTCGGCGAGGAACTGCAGCGCATGGGGCAGGGGCATGTGACGCCCACCGAGTGGATCGCAGAATCGGGCAACGACTGGCCGGTCGACCCCACCGTCGGCAACCACCCCATCGCCGGCTACCACCACATGGGCGGAACCCGCATGAGCGACGATCCCAAGACGGGCGTCGTCGATGCCCATTGCCGGGTGCATGGGATTGCGAATCTGCACGTTGCGGGCAGTTCGGTCTTCCCGACGGCAGGCTGGGCGAACCCGACCTTTACGCTGGTCGCGCTGGCGCTGCGGCTGGCGGAGCGGCTGGACGGCGAACTGAAGGCGGGGTGAGGAGCAGGCCGTAAGGTCCGCCTGACCCGAAACGATATAAGGCCTATTGAGGAGGCTCGAATGTACCGCTTCATACTGGCGGCTGTGTTGGTTCTGGGAATTGCACCGGCCTTGGCCGAACCGACCGACGTTGTCGTCAGGGTCATCGCGCAGGACGCCAAATTCGTCGGCTCCTCGATGGGCGGGGTGCACATTGTCCTGCGAGATCCGAAGAACGGTACGGTCCTTGCCGAGGGGCGGACCGAAGGGGGAACGGGCAACACGGCGCGGATCATGAAGTCCGATGGGCGCAGCCCGGTCCGTGCCGATGGATCCGAGGCCGCATTTGCGACCACGCTGGACATCAGCAAGCCGACCCTGGTCGAAATCGACGCCTATGGCCCTCTCGACTATCCCGAATCCGCTGTTCGCGTGAGCCAGCAGCGTTGGGTCATGCCCGGAGAGGATGCGACGATCGGCGACGGCTGGACCGTCGAGCTGCCGGGGCTTGTCGTCGATCCGAAAACGAAAGTGGAAGGCCTCTCCGTCAGTGTGTCAGCCAAGGTAATGCCGATGTGCGGCTGCCCTATCGCGCCCGGCGGATTATGGCCTTCCGACGAGTACGAAGTCAGCGTTACGGCTTGGCAGGACGGTTCACGCCATGCCGAAAGCAGACTTGCATTCGACACCGCGCCCGGCGTCTTCGCTGGCGATATCAGACTGCCGGCCGAAGGCCGCTACGAACTGACCGTATTCGCTCGCAACACGCGCACCGGGAATAGCGGCGTGCGCACAATTGAGGTTGCTACCGAATAAGCCGGCTTGAAGCGATTGAACCGGTCTGGGCTGCTTCGGACTTGGGGCGGTCGGGGCGTGTGAGCAAGTTCCTTTCAATCTGACAGGTCGTTGTCAGCCGGATCCTCTATCCGAATTGCGGTTGCGCGAAACGCAATGAGGAAGGACGGCACATGTTGAAGCATTCTCTGGCGCCACTGTTCGGGCTCACCGTCCTGACCCTTGCCGCCTGTTCGGGCGGTAGCGATACCGGCACGGGCAGCGACGCTGCGGAAGGCCCCGTTGTCGAGCCGACCATGGCCGACACACAGGATGAGCTTATCCTGCAGGCCCGCACCATGTTCGAGCCGCTTCCGCTGACGCCGCCCGCCGTCCCCGGGGTTGCTACCACGCCCGCGCTGGTGGACTTGGGTAAGGCCCTGTTCTTCGATCCGCGCTTGTCTGCCACCCATTCGATCAGCTGCGCCGCCTGTCACAACCCCGGGCTCGGCGGGGCCGACGGTTCACCGACTTCGGCTGGCTTTCACGGCACGCGCGGACCGCGCAATTCGCCGACCGTGTTCAACGCGGGATACAATTTCGCGCAGTTCTGGGATGGCCGGGCCAAGGATCTGGTCGAGCAGGCCGGAGGCCCCATCGTCAATTCCGTCGAAATGGCTGCGTCCGAAACCCAGGTGATCGAGGAACTGCAGTCGCTGCCAGGCTATGCAAAGCTGTTCCAGAACGCTTTCCCGGGCGAAACGACCCCGATCAACTTCAAGAACGTCACAGCGGCCATTGCCGCCTACGAGGCGACGCTGATCACGCCCAACGCACCGTTTGACAGGTTCCTGCGCGGCGATGCCAGTGCGCTCGACGCCCGGGCGAAGGACGGGCTCCGGCTGTTCATGGACAAGGGCTGCACGGCCTGCCACACGGGCGTCAATCTTGGCGGCACGATGTACCAGAAATTCGGCGTCGTGACCGATCCCGATCCGAAGTACCGTCCGGCGGACGACAAGGGCCGTGGTGGCGTGACCGGCAATGCCAATGAGGACTACTTCTTCAAGGTGCCGTCGCTGCGCGACATCACATTGACCGCGCCCTATTTCCACACCGGCTCGGAGCCCGACCTGAAGAAGGCTGTCCAGGTAATGGCCGAAACCCAGCTCGGGCAAACCCTGACGTCAAAGGAAACCGATCAGATCACGGCCTTCCTTGGCAGTCTGACGGGAGATCAGCCGCAGATCACCATCCCGATCCTGCCGGCCAATGGCAGCGCATCGCCCGACCCGCAGAAGTAGGCATCCTGTACAGGAGAGCGCGTCGACCCCGCCCTAACGCGGCTCAATTCCTCTCGACACGAACGGTGTCCACGCGCGGCGCAGATACCATGCAAAACGGGCCGGAAAGCTAACGCTTTCCAGCCCGCCTTTCGTCACCTCGTGAAGCCGCTCAGGCGGCGAGCTTGAAGGGCTCGATCTCGCCCGAGAGGTAGAGCTTCTTGGCCTTGGCGCGGCTGAGCTTGCCCGAGCTGGTGCGCGGCAGGCTCTTGGGCGGGACCAGTTCGACCACGCAGTTCATGCCGGTGATCGAGCGGACCTTGTCGCGGATCTGCTCGCGCAGTTCGAGGCGCTTGTCCGGATCGGAAACGCGGCAGTGGACCAGCACGGCGGGGGCTTCCTCACCGTTTTCGGTCTCCACCGAGAACGCGGCGATGTCGCCGTGGTTGAAGCCGGGAAGCTGCTCAACGGCCCACTCGATATCCTGCGGCCAGTGGTTCTTGCCGTTGATGATGATCATGTCCTTGGCGCGGCCGACGATGAACAGGTAGCCATCGGCCATGTAGCCCATGTCGCCGGTGTCCAGCCAGCCATCGACCATGCATTCGGCGGTCGCTTCGGGATCGCGGAAGTAGGAGTGCATCACGCTGGTGCCGCGGCACCAGACCTTGCCGATCTTGTGATCGTCCAGCGATTGGCCCTTTTCGCCGCGGATCACGACTTCCATGTCCTTCACCGGCTTGCCGCAATTGACGATGGCGCGGTAGCGGGCCGGGCGCGAGAGGTCGCGCGGGCTGCCGGACAGGCGTTCTTCCTCGACCAGCTCGACGCGGATGCCTTCGCCCGGGGGCATGATGGTGACCGCCAGCGTCGCTTCGGCGAGGCCGTAGCTCGGCAGGAACGCGGTTGCCTTGAAGCCGGCGTCGGCGAATGCGTTGACGAAGCTCTGCATCACGTCCGGGCGGATCATGTCGGCACCGTTGCCGGCAAGGCGCCAGCGCGACAGGTCGAAGCGCTCGGAAACCGCAGTCTGCGTCGAGATGCGGCGCGAGCAGATGTCGTAGCCGAAAGTCGGCGAATACGAGATCGAGGCGCCCTGGTTGCGCGTGATCAGGTCCAGCCACGCCAGCGGACGGCGGGCGAAGTCCTCGGTCTTGAGATAGTCGCCCGAGACCTGGTTCGCGATCAGCGAGAGGAAACAACCGACGAGGCCCATGTCGTGGTACCAGGGCAGCCAGGAAATGCAGCGGTCCCCATCGGTGAGCTGCATGCCGTGACTGTGCGCGGCAAGGTTCGACATGAGCGAACGGTGCGTGACGGCGACACCGTGCGGGAAGCGGGTCGAGCCGCTCGAATACTGCAGGTAGCAGATGTCGTCGGGGCTGAGTTTCGGCAGGTCGCAGGGCGCTGCGTCCCTGGCGGAGAAGTCGGCCCAGGTCGCGTGGCCGCAACCCTGACGTTCGGCAGCAGCCGACGTCAGCGCGGAAATCTCGTCCGGGCCGATCAGCATCATCGGGTCCGAGCTGGAAAGCTGGACGGCGAGCTGTTCGATGTAGTTGTCCTTGCCGCCGAAGCTGGTCGGCAGCGGGAGCGGCACCGGCCATGCGCCGGCATAGACCGCGCCGCAGAACAGCGCGGCGAAGTCCGGGCCGGTCTCGGCGATCAGCGCGATCCGATCGCCCGGCTTCACGCCGCGTGCGATGAGGGCGTAGGCGACGGTAAGCGAATCTTCACGCAATTGGCTGAAAGGATAGACCTGCTTCAGCGTGCCGCGCGGATCGTGGAAATTGAAGCCACGCTCACCCTGCGCCGCGTAGTCGATCGCGTCGCAAAAGGTGTCGAAGTCGGCGAACCGGCGCGGCAAAGCGTCGTCGTTCGGCGTCGCTACAAGTGCCTCATTTGAATTCGGCACCATGCTGATGGTGTCGGCCATGTCGTCTAACCCGTTGTTGTTATACATTAAATTCTGAAAAGAGCCGCGCTTCTACTCGGTACTTTCTGAACCGGAGATAGCTGACTTCTCCTGCTTGCCACCACGCGCTCTCCCCAATCTGAGCCGAGTGTGGCACGAATAGGGCAAGATGTCGGTCAAGCGTCGCAATCCCCGTCCCCTTACGTCCGCCCGTCTGGAAGAGCTGGCGCTGGCCTATGTCGCGCGCTTCGCCACGACGCAAGCGAAGTTGCGCGCTTATCTCCAGCGCAAACTGCGCGAGCGCGGCTGGGAGGATGAAGGTGCTCCGCCGGTCGACGATCTGGTGAACCGCTATGCCGAGCTGGGCTATGTCGACGACGAAGCATGGGCGCGGATGAAGGCGGGCAGTCTGATGCGGCGCGGCTATGGCACGCGGCGCGTGGCAGAAGCGCTGGGGCAGGCGGGCATCGAGGAGGATGTTCGCGAAGACCTGCGCGCATCGGAAGGCGATCAGCGCCGCGCTGCCTTGATCATGGCGCGTCGGCGGCGGTTCGGACCGTTCGCGGTTCAGCCTGTCGACAGGCCGGTGCGGGAAAAGCAGCTCGCCGCGATGTTGCGGGCGGGACACCCGCTCGACATTGCGCGCCGGATCGTCGATGCCACCGACCCCGACGAGACCGAGGAGTGGGTCGAGTCGGCTTTCGGAGATGAATAAGTGCGCCTGACCAGGACTTTTGCCGCCACTTTCCTTTTGGCTATCGCCGCTTGCTCGCAGAGCGGCCCCGAAGCGGCGGCCAGTGCCGCGACCAAGCAGACGGTCGTGCATCCGGTTTCCGGACTGCCGGTCGTGCCGCTCACGGTGACGTCGGACGGCAAGGCCCACACGTTCCAGGTGGAAGTCGCCAAGACCGAGGCGGAGCAGGCCAAGGGCCTGATGTTCCGCACCGAACTGGGCCCCGACGAAGGCATGATCTTCCCGAAGGACCCGCCCGAGCGTTCAGCTTTCTGGATGCGCAATACGGTGATCCCGCTCGACATCATCTTCATCGGCACCGATCACCGCATCCTGAACATTGCGGCCAACGCCGTGCCGTACGACGAGACGCCGCTGCCTTCGACCGGGATTACCTCGGGTGTGCTGGAACTTGCGGGCGGCCGCGCCGCCGAGCTGGGCATCAAGCCCGGTGACAAGGTGAAGTGGTAGGCCTCTCAGTCGTCATGCCATGACAGCGGTCGCGCCACGTGTTCCAGCGGCTTGCGTGCGCTGTCGAGGCCGAAGCGCCATGCGGCGGCGCCGGCGATGATCATGAGTGCGGCGGCGAAGAGATAACCGCCCAGCACTTGCAGGCGCGATCCGCTCTCGATGAGCAGGCCGAAGACCCACGGGGCGAGCACACCGCCGATACCCGTGCCCAAGGCGTAGAACAGGGCAATGGACAGCGCGCGGATTTCCAGCGGGAAGCTTTCCGCCACGGTGAGATAGGCGGATGAGGCCGCTGCCGAAGCGAAGAAGAACGTCAGGCTCCAGCATAGCGTCTGAGTTGTGGCGTCGAGCAGTTCGGCGGCGAAAAATAGCCCGGTGATCGCGAGCAGGGCGCCGGAGACGGCATACGTGAGCGCGATCATCTGCCGCCTTCCGACGGTGTCGAACAGCCGGCCCAGCAGAAGCGGACCCAGCACGTTGCCCGCCGCGAAGGGCAGGACGTACCAGCCCACGTCTGCCGAGGGGATGCCGTAGAAATCGCTCAGCATCAGTGCGTAGGTGAAGAAGATCGCGTTGTAGAGAAACGCCTGCGAGGCCATCAGCAGCAGGCCGAGGGCGGCGCGGTGCGGATAGGTGCGCAGCAGGGTGCCGAAGACTTCGCTCAGCGGCGTGAAGCGGCGGGCCTTGAGGCGCATCTTCTGATCGACCGGATCGAGGCTCTGTCCGCCGGCTGCGACCCGGACTTCGATATCGGCAACGATCGCTTCGGCCCGGTCGGCATGGCCGTGCGTGATCAGCCATCGTGGGCTTTCCGGCAGGTGGCGGCGCAGGAAGATGATCACGAGGCCGGTGATCGCCCCGATCAGGAAGGCGAAGCGCCAGCCGAGATCCACGTGCAGGACCTGGGGATCGAGTACCACCACCGCCACCACGCCGGCCACGGCCGCGCCGATCCAGTAGCTGCCGTTGATGACGAGGTCGGTCCAGCCACGATGGCGGGCCGGAATCAGCTCCTGAATGGCCGAATTGATCGCGCTGTATTCGCCGCCGATTCCGGCACCGGTCAGGAAGCGCATCAGCGCGAAGCTCGGCAGGTCCCAGGTGAGGGCGGTGCCGGCGGTGGCCGAAAGATAGATCAGCAGCGTGATCGTGAACAGCTTCTTGCGGCCCATCCGGTCGGTCAGCCAGCCGAAGAACAGCGCGCCCAGTACGGCGCCGGCCAGATAGGCGCTGTTGGCGAGGCCTACGTCGCTGGCGGTAAAGCGCAACGTCGGGCTCTCGCGCAGGGCAGGGGCCACCGAACCGGCGAGAGTGACTTCCAGTCCGTCGAGAATCCAGGTGATCCCCAGCGCGACGACCACGAGCCAGTGAAAACCCGCCCATGGCAGGCGGTCGAGGCGCGCGGGGACGTCGGTTTCGACGATCCGCGCGGGGGACGGCTCGTGATTCATCGCAGGCAGCCTATCCGCAGCCCCGCAGGGGATCAAATGGGACGGTGGGGGATCATCATGTTCATGCACGGCTCGCGCTCAACACGCTTGCCTTGGCGCAGGCGGAGAGGTAACGCGCGGCTCATGGGAATTCTCGGCAAGATCTTCACCTGGTGGGACGGCGCCACCATCGGCACCTCGCTCTGGAGCGCGCGCAACGGCGAGCATGTCGGCACCGACGCACAGGGCAACAAGTACTATCGAGCCAAGAAGGCCACGACGCCTGAGGGTTACGACAAGCGCTGGGTTATCTATGCCGGCGCCAACGATGCCAGCAACGTGCCGTCCGAATGGCATGGCTGGCTGCATCATTCCTATGATGAGGTGCCCGAAAGCCACCTTCCGCCGCCGCGGATCTGGGAAGCCGACTACACGCCCAACGCCACCGGCACGGTCGCGGCCTATCGTCCGCAGGGCGCGCTCGAGCGCGGCGGCCAGCGTGCGGCGGCAACGGGCGACTACGAAGCCTGGTCGCCGGACGCCTGAAGGGCGGCCTCGTGAAGCGGGCCGCCGCCAATCTGACGCTTTTCGCCTCGTTGTCGCTGCTTGCAGCCTGCGGGAGCGGGGGGAGCGATCCGGAAGCGCAGGACACCTCTGTGCCGGAGGCGATCGCCGGCATGCAGGCGGGGCCTGCACAGGCCGAACAGGGGCAGCACCTCGGCACGCCCAACAAGGACCGGGTCGTCACGCTGGGCGTGCTGAACAAGCGCAACAACCTCACCCAGGACGTGGTGATGAAGCCGGGCGAATCGAAGCGCCTGGGCAATCTCGTCGTGAAAGTGGCAACCTGCGAGAAGACGCTTCCCTGGGAGCACCCGGAGGAACAGGGCGCTTTCGTGCAGGTCTTCGTCGAGGAGCGGGCCAACGCCGACGAGAAGCTGGCGTGGCACAAGGTCTTTTCAGGCTGGCTGTTCAAGAATTCGCCAGGCCTGAATGTCGTCGAACATCCGGTCTACGATGTCTGGGTCAAGAACTGCGCGATGAGCTTTCCGGGTGAGGATTCGAGCCCGGCGGCCACGGCATCCTCGCGTAGTGCCGCGAATGCTTCGGGCAGTGCCAGCACGTCTTCTCCGGCGAGTTCCGAGGCCGAGACGGACTGAGCTTCCTTCAGGAGCGCGACATAGCGCTTCTGGCTGATCTCCACGGCCCCCAGTGACGAAAGATGGTCGGTTATGAACTGGCAGTCGAGCAGGCTGCCATGGCCGCGGCGCATGGCGGCAACCAGCCAGGCCAGCGCGACCTTGGACGCATCCGGTACGCGGCTGAACATGCTTTCACCGCAGAAGACCCCGTCGAAGCCGACGCCATAGAGACCGCCGACGAGTCGCGGACCGCTGCCGTCGGGGGCATCCTGCCAGCATTCCACCGAGTGGGCCTGACCCATCTCGTGCAGGTTTTCGTAACTCGCCTGGATGCGATGGCTGATCCAGCTGCGCCCGTCGTCGTCCTCGCCGGTTGGCTCTCTTGGTGCGGCGCAGGCCTCTACCACCTGCGAAAAGGCGGCATTGCACGTCACCGTAAAGCGACCGCGGCGCAAGGTCCGGGCCAGCGAGCGCGAGAGGTGGAAACCGTCGAGCGGAAGAATCGCGCGCAGACGCGGCTCCACCCAGAAGATCTCCGGGTCGTCGCGGCTGTCCGCCATCGGGAATATCCCGGTGCGGTATGCGAGCATGAGAAGATCGGGCTCGATCAGGTCGACGGCGCGCGGAGCATGCATTCCGGGAGTCATAGCAAATAGAAATGAAAGCGAATATCGTATCGCCCCGCATTGGCGATTTGTGCCTTGTGCCCGCAGGCGCATTCCGCCCTTGTAATCCTGATCGTCTGCCTCTAGAGGCACCCGGCGCCTGCAGGAGTGTAGCTCAGTTGGTAGAGCATCGGTCTCCAAAACCGAGGGCCGCGGGTTCGAATCCTGCCACTCCTGCCAGTCTCTCCCCAAAGCCTCGCCGCTACGGATCATCCGGAAATTGCGGCCTGCCGCGGTCTCGTATAGTTTATACGGGACTTGCCAAAGGCTTGGGGGCATTTAGGACGGCGGCGTTTCCGGCGAGTCGTTACGCACGTACGACCCGGTCCGGTTTCGACTTTGCGGGGAAAGATTCAGTCGCACATGCACGGAACGGCCAAGCCAGACGCGGGCGATAAGGGCGACGTGCCGGAAACGGCCGGCGAAAGCAAAGCCACCAAAGCCTATCGCCGCAAGCGCGATGTCGCTTTCTGGCTGGGGCTTTTCCTCTCGATCGTCGCCTCGCTCCCCGTGCTCGTCACCTGGGCTCCGCAGATGACCGACTATCCCTCGCACCTCGCGGGATACAAGGTCCTGCTCGACCACGGCTCCGATCCCTGGTTGACCCACTACTTCCTGTTCGACTGGGAATGGACCGGCAATCTCGGCGCCGAGCTGCTGATGGTGCCGCTGGCGCCGATCTTCGGCCTGGAAGAGGCAGGGCGGCTGATCGTCGCGCTGATCCCGTTCCTGACCGGCCTTTCGATCATGGCTGTGGCCTGGAGCCTGCGCAAGAACATCGGCGTGGGCGCGATCCTGGCCTTCGCGATGATCTGGTCGCCGTCGCTGTTGATGGGCTTCCTCAACTATTCGCTCTCGCTGGCGATGGCGCTGTTCGCGTTTGCGCTGTGGGTGCGCATGGAAGGGTCGGCGTGGCGCCATGTCGTCTTCGTGCCGATCTCCTTCGCGGTATGGCTGTGCCATGTCTCGGGCTGGGGCATCATGGGTGTGCTGGTGTTCGGCTACGAATGGACCCGGCGCCGCAACTGGCTCGACTGGCGCCCGTTCACCAAGCCCTGGCCGCTGATCTTCCCGATTGTGCCGATGCTGGCGGGGATGGGCGCCAATTCCCAGGTTTCCTATGGCCGTTGGGGCGTGCTCGAGTACAAGTGGGCCATCCTCTACAAGGCGATGCGCAGCTACGATCAGGTGTTCGACATCGCCAGCCTGTGCCTGGTGATGCTCATCCTCACCTTCGCGCTGTTCACCAAGCGTATCGACGGTCGCGCCGGGTGGGCTGCATTGCTGCTGTTCTTCCTGACGCTGGCCGTGCCGCGCCAGATCTTCGGCGGCGACTATGCCGACTACCGGCTCAGTACCGCCGCGCTGTTGGTGGCCTGCCTCGCCATCGACTGGCCGGTGTCGCGCTGGGGACTGGCGCTCGCCGGGCTGCTGTTCTCGGCGCGCACGGCCGTGACCACCGTGGTCTGGTATCAGGACGCGCAGAGCGCCAAGCAAATGATCGCCGCGCTGGATTACGTGCCCGAAGGCGCCAAGGTCGCCACGGCCGTCGCCATCCCGCGCACACAGTGGCGCTTCGGCCCGTTCGAGCATTTCGGCAGCTATGCCGTGGTCCGGCGCAGCGCCATGGAGAATTCCAACTTCGCGCTGCCCGACATACACATGCTTGCGATGCGCGAGACCAAGTACCGTTTCAACGATCCGACTCAGCGCATTCTCTATTCCCCGAACCAGCGGATCGATCTGCGCAAGTTCAAGCCCGCGCGCCATGCCGACTACGTCTGGTTCATCGGCAGCGTGCACCCGGTGGCGGTGCCCGACGGGGCGCGTATCGTTTACAGCACGCCCAATTCGTTCCTGGCGCGCATGCCGGACGCAGTGGACCTTGCAAATCCGGCGGACGGGGGCTAAGTCGCCAATTCCTTCCGACATAGGAAACGCAATCTGCCCCTCCCGGTCTCGACCGGGGCGGCGATGGCCCCTAGCCGGAAGCCACGAGAATTTTGCTCAGGCATCAGGCAAGAGATACGAAAGCGACTGACATGGCCAAGATCAATCCCGGCGAATTCATGCGTCAGGTCCAGGCGGAAGGACGCAAGATCTACTGGCCCTCGCGCCAGGAGACGGTGACCACGGCGATCTTCGTCGGCATCATGACGGTGCTGCTCGCGACGTTCTTCCTGGGTATCGACGCCCTGTTCGGCTGGGTCGTCAGCGCGCTGCTGTCGCTGCTGTGATCGCCTGAAAACAGACTTAGATAGAGAGAATCATGGCCCGCTGGTACATCATTCACGCCTACTCCGGCTTCGAGAACAAGGTGAAGGAAGCGATCCTCGCCGAAGCTGAACGGATGGGGCTCTCGCAGCTCGTCGAGGACATTCAGGTGCCCTCGGAAACCGTGACCGAAGTGAAGCGCGGCAAGAAGGTTCAGGTCGATCGCAAGACCATGCCCGGCTATGTGCTCGCCAAGCTGACGCTGAACGACGACATCTATCACCTTGTGAAGAACACCCCGAAGGTGACCGGTTTCCTCGGTGCCAGCGGCAAGCCGCAGGCGATCAGCGAAACCGAGGCCGCACGCTACTTCGGCGCTGCCGAAGCCGCTGCCGCCGCGCCGCGCCAGCAGGTCAGCATCGATTACGAGATCGGCGACTCGGTCAAGGTTCTCGACGGTCCCTTCGCCAGCTTCAACGGCGTGGTCGAGGAACTCGATTTCGACAAGAACCGCGTCAAGGTTTCGGTCTCGATCTTCGGTCGTGCGACTCCAGTCGAACTCGACTTCGAGCACGTCGAACTCAGCAAGTAATCCCGTCGCTGCTGCGCGTGCCTCGTTGGCACGCCGCAGTGGCGCGTTAACCATAAGCTTACCCTGAAGGCGTACCCGTTTCCCCATGTCGGGGATGAGGTCAGACGGCGGGCGCGTAGTGCCCGCAACCGTGGCGCGGCTTCCGCAATTGGACGGGCTGCGCGGGCTTGCCGCGTGCGGCGTGGCGTTTCTCTATCACCCGCAGTCCCTGTTCACGGCCGAAGCGCTTGCCAATGCGCCGCGTCCGCTCCTGTGGTTCCAGACCTGGGGCTGGACGCTGGTCGACCTGTTCTTCCTGATTTCCGGCTACATCTTTGCACACGTCTATCTGCAGGGCAGGGCGTTCTCACGAGACAGGATCAGCAGCTTTGCGGTGGCGCGGGTGGCACGCCTCTATCCGTTGCATCTTGTGACACTGGCCGTCTGTGCCGTGCTCTTCTTTGGCGACCCTGCAAACACGGCCTTCGCCTTTCTGGCGCATCTTTTCATGCTTCAGGCCTTCGTTCAGCCCGTGGCGCATACTTTCAACGGGCCGAGCTGGTCGATTTCGGTGGAAGTGGTCTGTTACGTCCTCTTTGCGCTGGGAGCCTGCGGCGGCAAGCGCACGCTGCGCTGGGTAACGGCACTGGCCATAGTCGGCACGATCCTGCACTTCGGGCTGCAGGGGCGAGCGGGAGGACCATGGGTCGGCGACAGCCTGCCGCGCGGCCTGCTCGGTTTCTTCCTGGGGCAGATGATCTGGCGCCTGCGCGACCGGCTTGCCGATGCGCCATCGACGATGCTCGTTTGTCTCCTGGTGTTCGGTCTGGCGCTGGACATGGGAGAAATGAGCCCCTTGCTGCCGCTGTGTCTCTATGCCTGGCCGGCGCTGATGCTGCTGGCGATGCGTGCGCAGTGGATGGGCAGTGCGCCGATGCGCTGGCTCGGCGACCGCAGCTATGCGATCTATCTCGTTCACTACCCGTTGCTGGTTCTGGTCGAGCGCTGGTGGTCTCCCTTTTCCGGCGGTATGGGAACGGTATTGGCGGTAACAGGCTGCTTTGCCCTGGCTGCGCTGGTGCTATCGGACCTGAGCTACCGCCTGATCGAAGTGCCTGCGCGCAAGGCGATCCGGGCCGCCTGGGCCCGGCGCGAACAGGCGGGTAACGCCGTCGCGGCCAGTCCCGCATAAGGGCCGTCAACACGGCTCTTTCCTTTTGATCCGAATTCGGTTAGTGGCGCGCTCTTCGCGGCGGCCCTGCGGACTTTCCGGGGCCGAAGTGATTCTCGTGCGGGAGGGCGCTTTCGCGTCTGTTCGACCGCTTAACATGAGCCTTTGCCAAGGTGCAGGGGCGATAGTGTGAAAGGAGGCCTCTCGTGGCCAAGAAAATTGAAGGCTACATCAAGCTGCAGGTGCCTGCCGGCGCCGCAAACCCCTCGCCGCCGATCGGCCCCGCCCTGGGTCAGCGCGGTGTGAACATCATGGAATTCTGCAAGGCGTTCAATGCCGCTACGCAGGAGATGGAAAAGGGCATGCCGATCCCGACCATCATCACGGTCTATGCGGATCGCAGCTTCACGTTCGTCACCAAGACGCCCCCGGCTTCGTTCCTCATCAAGAAGGCTGCCAACCTCAAGTCCGGCTCGAAGGAGCCCGGCAAGGTGTCGGCCGGCAAGATCGCTCGCTCGAAGCTGAGCGAAATTGCCGAGATGAAGATGAAGGATCTCAACGCCAACGATATCGAGGCTGCGACCAAGATCATCGAAGGTTCGGCCCGTGCGATGGGCCTCGAAGTGACGGAGGGCTGATCACATGGCAAAGCTGACCAAGAAGCAGAAGTCGCTGACCGAGAAGCTGGGCGACAACATGAAGCTCTACGCCGTTGGCGAAGCGCTGCAGACCCTGCGTGACCTCAAGACCACCAAGTTCGACGAGACCGTTGAAGTCGCGATGAACCTGGGTGTCGACCCGCGCCACGCCGACCAGATGGTCCGCGGCATGGTTTCGCTCCCGGCCGGCACCGGCAAGACCGTTCGCGTCGCCGTGTTCGCCAAGGGCGACAAGGCCGAAGCCGCAACCGCGGCTGGTGCCGACAAGGTGGGGGCCGAGGACCTCATGGAAGACATGCAGGCCGGCAACCTCGACTACGACCGCGTCATCGCCACCCCGGACATGATGGGCGTCGTCGGCCGTCTCGGTAAGCTGCTGGGTCCCAAGGGCCTGATGCCGAACCCGAAGCTGGGCACCGTTACCCCGAACGTCGAGCAGGCCGTGAAGGACG
Source organism: uncultured Novosphingobium sp. (assembly GCA_965140495.1). Classification (GTDB taxonomy): domain Bacteria; phylum Pseudomonadota; class Alphaproteobacteria; order Sphingomonadales; family Sphingomonadaceae; genus Novosphingobium. Next base: position 1,555,048 of record OZ223239.1, read on the forward strand.
CCAAGGGCGGCCAGATCGAGTTCCGCGTCGAGAAGCAGGGCATCATCCACGCCGGCATCGGCAAGATGTCGTTCTCGGACGACGATCTAAAGAAGAACTTCGACGCTTTCGTCGATGCCATCGTCAAGGCCAAGCCGTCGGGCGCCAAGGGCAAGTACGTGAAGAAGATCGCGCTGTCCTCGTCGATGGGCCCGGGCCTGAAGATCGACACGACGGAAGTCGCCGGCGCCTGATTCGCTCAGAGCACCGAAAAGACAAAAAAGGCCGGGAGGGAAACCTCCCGGCCTTTTTTGTTGTCCGCGATGAGCGCTGGAGATTCTGCCTTCGCAGCCATGGCCGAAGGGGTGTTGGCCCGAGCGGATCCGGGATTTTCGGGGTGCTCCTGCGGCGAATCACCCTGCTGCTGGTTCGTCATGCTGCAACGACTATCAAACACCTGGAATCAGGACAGAATCTGACGTCTGAAGGGGGTGTCTCGAATTATTATGCCGCATGTGCGAAGGTCGGCGTAGACACAGGGTGGAAATAGTATTACTATGATTCCATTGCGTATTACTGAGACGGGTAGCTAGGTATTACGAGGGTGGAAAATATGAACGGCGTTCGGGTTGGCAAACGGATTATTGGTGCTGAGGCGCCAGTGACCATTGGATGGGAAAATCTCCCCCGCGTGGAAGGTGGTCCGGTGAAACGGTTCGTCTTCACATGGTTCCAGCCCACCATGCTCTTTGCGCTGATTGCGTTCTGGTACTACGCCCCCAATTCCATCGCCAAGTTCTCGACCGCCATCGGCATCGGTATCGGCGTGAAGCTGCTGCTGCTGGGCCTCGAATGGGTGAACCCGCGCCACGAGAGCTGGCGCCTCACCTGGAAGGAACTGGCGACCGATCTGTTCTTCGTCAGCCTTGGCTATACGATCCTGCGGATGGCTGACGCCTACGTCGGTGATACGGTGATGATCGCTTCGATTCAGAACTTTTTCCAAATGGAAAAGTTCACGTGGTTCACCGGTCTGCCGCTGCTGGTGCAGGCGTTCCTGATCTCGTTCATCTTCGATTTCGGACAGTACTGGATGCATCGCGGGATGCATAACTGGTATCCGCTGTGGCTGACCCACGCGCCGCATCACTACATCACCCAGCTCAACATCAACAAGGGCGCAGTCGGCAACCCGATCGAACTCTTCCTGATCGGCCTGGGTATCGGCGGCTTCTTCGACTTCCTGCCGCGTGCGTTCCTGCTGGCAGGCTCGCTGGGCCTGGCCGTGAGCATCTATCAGCACATCAATGTCCGGTTCAACACACCGCGCTGGTGGCGCTTCGTGTTCAACACGACCGAGCATCACAGCGTGCACCATTCGCAGGACTACGAAGCCACGCGCAGCAACTATTCCGGAACCTGGATCATCATCGATCGCATGTTCGGCACTTGTGTCGACGGCGAGGCGGAGCTGCTGGGTATGGAAGGCGGTCGCAAGATGTCGATCCGCGAGAACATGACTTTCCCCTTCAGCGAGGGCTGGAAGACGCTGAAGGCGAAGTTCGGTCGCCACGAACCGGCAGCCGTTCCCGCAGAGTGACTGCCCGGCAGCCGCACTGGAACAAGTACAAGACATGCCGATAATGGTCAGGCCGGAGCGATCCTAATCGATCCGGCCTGTACCTGCTTGCCGCCTCGAGCGGCGGGATAGGCCCTGCAAGAAGGAAATCGCGTGGTCCCTCGCTTTATCGACTGGATCTGGCACATCAGGGGGAGCGTGCCGCTGGCTCCCGGACAAACGAGCGACGAGGCCTTCGACAGGCTGGATCCCTTGTTCAATCAGGTGGGTACCACCCATGAACGCTCAGGCGAAACGCTGACGTTCAAGAAGAAGGACTCCGCTGCTCAGGACAAGATGTCGGTTTTCGACGGCGGCGTCCTGCAAATCGAACGGGGCCCGGGCGGCGGCGTGTTGCGCTATCACATGATCAGCCGGGCATTGCTGGCCTGTTTTCTGGCGCCGTTGCTTTTCCTCGGCTTCGCGCAGCTGGCCATTCTCGTGAACGCGTACGAAGCGTCATCGGCGGAAGCCAGTGCCGACTCGCAGGAAAAGAAAAAGTCCGAGAAGGAGAAGGCCGAAGTGCCGATGCACCCGATCGACAAGTTCCTCGGCGCTCCGGAACCCGAGAAGCCGGATAAGGATAAGGCCGACAGCGAGGACGAAGGTGCCGACAAGGGCAAGCACTCGCCGACGCCTGCCTACGTCTTCGCCGGAATTTTTGCGGTGCTTTATGTGGGGGGCCGTATTCTCGAGGACTGGCTGATCAAGCGGCTTCTAAAGAAGAGGTTGTACGAGGGCACGGTCGCTGACGGCCAAAGTCCGATGATGCCGACCGCAGACTAGAAAATCCGGCTCGCTTGGCCGCATGTCCGCCATTGGCGGCATGCGGAAGGCTTTGCGCGTTGCCCGTTTACCTGCGAACGATTCCCATGTATTGGCCTGCTGTACACCTGTTCAGTATACCATCTGGGAGAAGGCAGCCGCCATGGCTATCCACTTTGAAAACATTAAGGAACATATCGGATCGAGCGTTTCGTGGGACGATCGCGCCGATCTTTTTACGCCAGAGGCTGCAAAGGCGATTCGCGCCAAGGTCTCCGAGCGCACCGTGCTGGTCTTCCCCGAACTGAACCTCACCGACGAGGAACAGCTGGCGATTACCAATGCCATCGGCCCGAAGATGCGCCTGACGAACACCACCAACGTTCAGTCGAACGACGAGGACGTCTATCAGGTCACGCTCGACGAGAAGATCAACCCGCAGCCCGAATACGTGCTGGGGACCTTCTTCTGGCACATGGACGGCATCACCGTGGACACGCCGCCGCCGTTCGCGACGCTCCTGTCCTGCCGTATTGCTCCGGACAAGGGGGGTGAGACCGAGTTCGCCAGCACTTACGCCGCCTATGAAGGGCTGCCCGAGGAAGAGAAGCAGGCGCTCGAAGGGCTCAAGGCCGAGCATTCGGTCAAGGCCAGCCTCTCGCCGATTGCCGATGCGATCCCCGAAAAGCACCGCGAGCGCGTGCTCGGCATCGGTCTCGTGAAGGAGCATCCGGTGGTCTGGACGCACGACGACGGGCGCAAGTCGATGGTGATCGGCACGACCGCCGACCACATCCTCGGCATGGATATCCCGGCGGGCCGCGCAATGCTTGTCCGGCTGCAGGAATGGGCCGCGCAGCCGGCCTTCTCGCTGCGGCACAAGTGGAAGAAGGGCGACTTCGTGATCTGGGACAACACCGGCGCCATGCACCGGGCCGTACCCTACGAAAAGTCGACCGGCCGCATGATGCACCGTACCTCGATCGCGGGCACCGAAGCGGTAGCTGCCTGACTGTAAACCGGCCGGCGGCCTCGCCTAGAGGCTGTCGGCCAGGTTCGCGGCGGTGTAGCACTCGATGAGGTAGGCCAGCGGCCGCCCGTCGGGCAGGACCAGCATGGCGCGGTGCGTGGAGATGGTGCCCTCGGGGCAGCCCTCAGCCCGGCCGCGCACATTTTCGAGCGGCTGCCGACGAAAGTTCAGCGGAGCGACGACCTTGCCGAACGGCGCGTCGCTGCCTTCGAGCGCCGCGTTCATTTCCGGCGTCAGTCGCGCGGGAACATACCAGTTCCAGGCCACGGATAGCACGGCCGGTCCGCAGGTCAGCTTGACGTTGCGCATGGCCACCGTCTCGCCTTCGCCTAGAGCGAGGTGCGTGCGGGCTTCGGAGGGTGGATTTTCGGCAGGCGCCTTGCTGCCATGGGCCGTAACCTGCGCGGGATTGGCCATGCCGCGCATGGCGCACCACTCCTCGAGCGCGAGCGTGGCGCTGTCATGACGGCGCAGCACCGCCTCGAAGGCGTCCAGGGTCGGTTGGGTGGGGTCTTCCATCGCGGGGGCTGCCATCGCAACGATCGGCACGAGCAAACTCAGATTCCCCCGGCGATGGCAGGTTTGTCGATCGCTTCCAGACGGCGCACCAGCGCGCGGGTGCAGGAGGCGAGATCTTCGGCGCTTACAGAGCGGATCACGAAGTTGGCGCCGGTCTTGCCTTCTGCCCAGAACGGGTAGGAGCCGATCTGGCAGGTGTCGAATTCCTGCTCGGTCTCGCGCAGAACATCGGCGACTTCGCTTTCGGCGACCCAGCAGCCGATAGTCTCGGCCAGCAGCGGTGCGCCGCCTTCGAGCTGGCCCGACAGCGCATCGAGCATGCCTGCGGTGATGCTGGGCACGCCTGCCATGATGAAGATGTTGTCGTAGCGGATGCCCGGTGCGCCGGTGTAGCGGTTGGGGATCAGCGTCGCCCCTTCGGGCGTGCGCGCCATGCGCAGGCGCGCATCGCTGAGGCCGCCGCGCGTTTCGTAGTACCCTTCGAGGATCTCGCGTGCGTCGGGGTGGACGATCACGGGCACGCCGAGCGCCTGCGAAATGGCATCCACAGTGATGTCGTCGTGCGTGGGGCCGATGCCGCCGGTGGTGAACAGGTAGTCGTTGCGCGCGCGCAGCGTGTTCACGGCCTCGACGATGGCATCCACGTCGTCCGCCACGACGCGCACTTCTTTGAGGCGGATACCCTGAACCTGCAGCCAGGAGGCGACCTGGGCGATGTTCTTGTCGTGGGTCCGTCCCGAGAGGATTTCGTCCCCGATCACGACGAGGGCGGCTGAATAGATTCGCGGAGCACTGGCCATGGCAACGTCGCTAGGACAATTGCGCGTCCGGGGCCAGAGCTTCGCGGCGGGCTATCCTTGTGAAACGCAGGTTTCCGTCATCGATCGGCGTTTCGCGCAAGGCCTTGCGGTCGCCGAGCCAGTCGTGGCTGAGCCGCCATGGGCCGTGCGCAGCGCTTTTCGGAATGAGGCCGCGCCCGCGGTCGAGGTATCCCGAACTGAAACCGGCGAGCGGATCGGCTTCGGTGAGTGCATGATCATCCGGCAGATAGGGCGTGACCACATCGGTTTTCCACGCATCCATCTGGGTGAAGAGGCGGCACAGCCATGTCGCCACGGTGTCGACGCGCGCCGTCCAGGCGGAGTTGAGATAACCGAACAGCGCAGCGAAGTTCGGCACGTTCGAGAACATGCAGTTGCGGTAGTACCAGTGCTCGCTGAAATCGACGGGAACGCCATCCATCGAAACGGCCATGTTGCCGAGCGTTGCGAGCTTGAGGCCTGTTGCCGTCACGAGTGTATCGGCCTCCACGCTTTCGCCGTCCGCCATCCGGACGCCGGATTCGGTCACCGAATCGATAGAACCCGTCACCATGCGGGCCTTGCCTTCGCGGATCGCGGCGAACAGGTCGCCATCGGGCACGAAGCACAGGCGTTGCTGCCACGGTCCATAGGGCGGCGTGAAATCGCGGGCCTTGTAGGCCGGCCCCATGTCCTTGCGTACGCGCTTCAGCAGATAGTCCGCCACGTCCTGCGGTTTGCGCCGGGAGTGGCGGTAGAAGGCATATTGCAGAAGGTTGTTGCGCCACCGGATGAGCCGGTAGGCCCATTGCAGCGGCAGCAGGCGGCGAAGGGCGAGGGCAAGGCGGTCGCGGCCCGGTTCGGCGTAGTACCAGCTCGGTGTGCGCTGGATCATCGTCACCTGCGCGCCGGCACGGGTGAGGGCAGGGATCAGTGTCGTGGCCGTTGCGCCCGAGCCGATTACGGCAATGCGCCTGCCGGTCGCCTCGAAGTCCTGCGGCCAGAACTGCGGATGCAGTACATCCCCGCCGAAGCGCTCGATACCCGGAAGCGCGGGATCGTGCGGCGTGTCGTAGTCGTAGTAACCGGCGCCGGCGAAGAGGAAGCGGGTGCGATACTCGGTCAGCCCATCCGGCGTATCCGCATGCACCGTCCAGAGGCCCGAAGTGCTGTCCCAATCGGCGCTGCGAACGCTGCAATTGCATTGGATCGCATCGGCTAGCCCATGATCGCGTGCGACATCTTCGAGATAACCCAGGATTTCGGCACCTGTCGCGACCGACCGGTCTCCGGTCCATGGCGCGAACTCGTAGCCCAGCGTGTACATGTCGCTGTCGGAGCGAACGCCGGGATAGCGGAACAAGTCCCATGTCCCGCCCATTCGCGCACGGCGTTCGAGGATGACGAATCGCTTTTCCGGCAATTGCCTCACGAGATGCGCGGCCATACCGATGCCCGAAAGGCCGGCGCCGATGATGAGCAGGTCTAGCGGGGCGTCATGGCTGGGCACGCCGGTGTCATAGCGCAGAGCGCGGACAATTCCCAAAGCCTGCGGAATCCGGGCAAAAAGAAAGGGCCAGTCCGTGGACCAGCCCTGTGGAAGTTTTGGGAGAGGATGCCTGAAAGGCCCGATCCTTATGCGCCAGAGCCGTTCATGCTGCAAATGCGAAAAGGTTCAACATGGTTGCATGTAATGCAACTGCAGGTTGAGCGGACCGCCGCGCCATCAACGGGCTGAAAAAGGCCAAAAAAAAGGGCCGATCCGAAGACCAGCCCCTTGGAAGTTATTTGGGAGAGGATGCCTGAAAGGCCCTTTCGATATGCACCCCGGCCCCGATTCCGGCAAATGAGAAAACCTTTGCTGTAGTTGCATGATTTGCAACTATATATCGCCCTTTCGATGAGCGTCAGGGCTGGGCGATCGCACCGAACAGGTCGTGCTCGTCCGCATCCTCGACAAGAACATCAATGATATCACCGACTTGCAGGTCTGCGTTCACATCGCGAAGGAAGACGTTGCCGTCGATTTCCGGAGCGTCCGCCTGGGAGCGTCCGGTTGCACCGATATCGCCTTCCTCATCCGGTTCGCCGACCTCATCGATGATCACGGGCAGGACTCGGCCAACCTTGGCCGCGAGCTTGGCAGCGCTGATCGCGGCGGTCTTTTCCATGATCCGCGCGTAACGCTCTTCCTTGACCTCTTCGGGCACGGCGCCGGGCAGGTCGTTCGCGCTAGCTCCTTCGACGGGTTCGAAGCGGAACGCGCCCACGCGATCGAGCTGCGCTTCGTCCAGCCAGTCGAGCAGGTACTCGAAGTCTGCTTCGGTCTCGCCGGGAAATCCGACCACGAAGCTGGAGCGGATGGCGATGTCGGGGCAGATCTCGCGCCACTTGCGCAACCGCTCGAGCACCTTGGCCTCGTTCGCCGGGCGTTTCATCGCCTTCAGCACCGACGGCGCGGCGTGCTGGAAGGGGATGTCGAGGTACGGCGTCAGCAGCCCCTCGGCCATCAGCGGGATCACCGCATCGACGTGCGGATAGGGATAGACGTAGTGCAGCCGCACCCAGGGGCGGCGGCCCTGCGTATCGGTCAACTGGCCGAGTTCGCGGGCAAGATCCGTCATGTGGGTGCGGACCGGGTGGTCCTTCCACATGCGTTCCTCGTGCTTGACGTCGACGCCATAGGCCGAGGTGTCCTGGCTGATCACCAGCAGTTCACGTGTGCCGGCCTGCACCAGCTTTTCCGCCTCGCGCAGCACGGCATCGATGCGGCGGCTCGCCAGCTTTCCGCGCAGCGAGGGGATGATGCAGAATGAGCAGGCGTGGTTGCAGCCCTCGGAAATCTTCAGATAGCCGTAGTGGCGCGGGGTCAGCTTTACGCCGGCCTCGTCATAAGCCTGCGGGATGAGATCGACATAGGGGCTCAGGTCGGGCGGGGCAGCCTCGTGCACCGCCTCGACGACGGCCTCGTACTGATGCGCGCCGGTGACGGCGAGGACTTGCGGAAACCTGGCGCGGATCGCTTCGGCCTCGTTGCCCATGCAGCCGGTGACGATGACGCGGCCGTTTTCGGCCATCGCTTCGCCGATTGCGGCAAGGCTTTCTTCCTTGGCGGAATCGAGAAAACCGCAGGTGTTGACCAGCACGACGTCGGCGCCGGCATAGTCCGGGCTCATGCTGTAGCCGTCCGCACGCAGGCGGGTGAGGATGCGTTCGGAGTCGACGAGCGCTTTGGGGCAGCCGAGGCTGACCATGCCGACCTTGGGCGGGGAGGGAATTTCTATGGCCATGGGATGGCGCGCCCGATACGCTGAAAGTGCCCGAGAGTCACGAAAAACGCGAAGAGTGCCCGAAGACCATGGAAATCGCCATTACCAAGGGCTCTCGCGACGATACCATCGAAATTCGCCGTGTGGATGGCAGCATTGCTATAACGCGGTTTCCCAAGAAAGGCCCGGTGCCACACGACGCGGTCCATTACTTTGTTGAACAGGGAATGGGGCTGGCCCGAGGCTTTTGGGGGCTCGTTGCGGAAGGCATGCATCCCGACGACATCGCCGAAATGGCCAAGGCCAGCGGCCATGCCAGCGCCAAGCGCGCGCAGGTTCCGGAGGCCGGGATCGTCGAGCTTCTGCAGGCGGAACGGCTGGTCGAGTGCTTCGAGGCCGACCTCTGGTCCGGCAGCGGCGACGATCATGCGCTGCTCGGGATTGCCGAAACCGCGTTTGCGTCTTCCCACGTGTCCGTACCATCGGACCTGGGTTCGGCAATACCCGCCATTCGCGCGGCGCTGACGGATTTTGCGTGCGACTGGATGGACGCGCAGGAGGGGCATGTGGCACGGTTGCACTGGACGCGCCCGGACCGGTCGCTCAACGAAAACGATGATTGAGGGAGAGATGCGATGGGCCCCGTGAACTGGTTGGCGGTATTCCTGGCCGCGGCACTGGCAGTGGCCGTGGGGCTCGTCTGGAACGGGCCGCTGTTCCGCACTGGACGGCAACTGCTGCCGGGCAACGCCCAGCGTGGCAATTACATGCTCGTGGGGTTCGTCTTCCTGATCAGCGCGATCATGCTGGGGCACAACTTTGCCCGGATCGGCGCCGAAACCCTCGCGGCAAAGCCCTGGCTCTACGCTATGCAGACGGGGGGAATCGCGCTTGCTTTCGTGATTCCCGCGGTGTGGCTCACGCACTTGCGCAATGGCGCGGAACCGATGCGGCGGGTGATCGACTGCCTGTTCTGGCTGGTGGCCTATCTCGCGATGGGGCTGGTGTTCTGGGCGTTAAGCTGACGGCGGCGGGCAGGCAGCGATCTCGACGATGACGTCGCCGGCCTCCAGCACATGCGCGTCGGGTTCCCAGAATCCGATTTCCTTGCCCTGGCGGTAGATACGCAGGCCCTTGCCGGTGGCGATCTGCTCCAGCGGTTTGCCCACTTCACCCGGCTCGACGGTGCGCTCGATAAGCTGGACGCGGCCGGTGACCGAGGCGAGGTCGGCCAGATAGTCGGAAATGTGCTGCCCTTCGGCAGAACCAGCCAGCAGCAGTCCGGTGAAACGCACCGGATTGATGACATTGTTGGCGCCGGCCTGCCGTGCGAGCAATTCGTTGTCGTCGGCGCGCACGACGGCGGTGATCGGCACGTGCGGGGCGACATGGCGTGCGGTCAGGATGATCAGGATCGTGGTGTCGTCGCGGCCTGCCGAAACCAGCACGGTACGGGCCGATCCGATGCGCACGGCCTCCAGTGTCTCGTCGCGCGTGGCATCGCCTTCCATGACGTTGCAGCCGGCCTGTTCGGCCAGCGCCAGACGCTGGGCGCTGGGGTCGATCACGACGATGCACGAGGGATCGGTGCCGCGGGCGATCAGTTCGGCGACCGATTCCGAGCCGCTGACGCCGTAGCCCAGCACGACGATATGGTCCGAGAGGCGCTCCTGGATTCGTTTCATGCGCCAGGTCTCCCAACCGTGCTTGATGATGAAATTGTAGGCGGTGCCCACGAAGATGTAGATCACGGCCAGGCGGATCGGGGTGACGATCACCGCTTCCACCAGCCGCGACTTGTCGCTCACCGGGGCGATGTCGCCAAAGCCCGTGGTCGTGATCGAGATCATCGTGAAATAGACGACATCGAGAAAGCTGACGACGCCGTCGTGAGAGTCCTTCAGCCCGTCCCGGTCCAGCCAGTGGACCATGACGACGATGAACACGAGCGCCAATGCGCCGCCCAGTCGCAGGGCAACGTCGGCCCAAACGGGCATGCCCAGGGCGCGGCGCAGCGGTTTGAAAAGGGAAGGCGGTGGCCGCTTTCTCGACATGGGAAGAGGACTAGGGTGCCTTGGGCAACTCGTCCAGCGGGTCTACGGGCTTGCCGTCCTGACGCACTTCGAAATGCAGTTCGTTGCCCTTGGCGAGGCCGGTGCTGCCGACGAGGCCGATACGCTCGCCCGCCGAAACCTTGGTGCCTTCCTTCACGGTGATCCGGCTCAGGAAGCCATAGGCGGTGTACCAGCCGTCACCGTGGTCGATCACGACCAGATTGCCGAACTGTTCCTTTTCCTTGCCGGCGAACTTGACGGTGCCGGCCGCGGCTGCGCGCACCATCGTGCCCTTGGCGGCCTTGATATCGAGACCGTCGTGGTAATTGTTGCCGGTGGCATAGCCGCGCCGGATCGGCCCGCTGACCGGCCAGCCGAAGCGCGCCGTGCTGGCGTTGCTGGCGGGAAGTTCGCTCGCTGCCGGGGCAGGGGCCGGGTTGAGCTTGGAAACGCCCGTCGCCGGCGGATTGAGCAAGGTCGGGATCAGCAGGTTCTGGCCGGTCTGGACGGAGGCATCGGGCGCCATGCCGTTGGCCGTGGCGATCTGTTCCCACGGCATCCCGTACTTCATCGCGATCGAGAAGCCGGTGTCGCCGCTGGCGACCGTGTAGTGCCGGGTGCGCGGGATCTGCAACTTCTGACCGACCCGAACGGTGAAGGGCGGCTGCAGGCCGTTGGCCTCCGCGATGAGCACGCGCGGCACCTTGGCGCGCGCAGCGATCCCGCCGAGCGTTTCGCCGGGCGTGACCACGTGCACGCTCTCGGTTTCCGGTGAACCGCCCGAGGAAACCGGGGCAGGCGCTTCCCGCGATTCGATGACACGCGAGGCGACGCGCTTCGGCGCGGCGCCGGGGATCTCGAGCTTCTGGCCGATCCTGACGATGTAGGGCGCTTCGATCCCGTTGGCTTCCGCAAGCGCGCTGGGTGAAACGCCGCTGCGATTGGCGATACCGTTCAGCGTCTCGCCTGCTTCCACGACATGGAAACCGGGCGTGGCAGGGGCGCGTGAAGCGCTCGAGGCGTTCGATCCGCCTGCGCCGGGGATTTCCAGTTTCTGGCCGATCCGCACGATGTAGGGTGCTTCCAGCCCGTTGGCTTCGGCAATGGCCGACGCAGAGACGCCGGCCCGGTTGGCAATGCCGCCCAGCGTCTCGCCGGGCTCGACGACGTGGAACCCGCTCTGCGACGAAGACGCCGTGGCAGGCGCCGCGGAACTCTTGCGCGGAATGCTGAGCTTCTGGCCGATCCGCACGATGTAGGGCGCTTCGAGCCCATTGGCCTCGGCAATGGCGGAAGCGGAGACCCCGGCGCGATTGGCAATGCCGTTCAGCGTTTCACCGGATTCGACGACGTGAACAGCCTCGTCTTCCGGCGAGACCGCCAGAGCCGGTGCAGCCATGGCGAGGGGGGCGAGGACGAGCGCCGCGCCGGCCAGAAGACGAAAGCCCCTCATGCCCGGTAGATATCCGCCAACGGGTCGAGAGAATCCTGATGGGTCAAGTCAATCTGCAACGGCGTCACCGAAACAAAGCCCCCTGCAATCGCTTCGAGATCTGTATTGCTACCTAAAGTATGCTCTATGCCGTGTAGCCCGAACCAGTAATAAGGGAAACCGCGAGGGTCTGTTCCTTCCACAACTGATCCACGCGCATAGTCGTGAAAGCCCTGCCGCACGACACGAATGCCGGCAACTTGGTCACCGGCGACCGGCGGAAAGTTCACATTCATCAGCGTGCGCGGCGCGAAGGGCGCATCGAGCAGCGGCCTCAGGACTTTCGCACCCCATTGTTCCGCCGCGGAAAAATCGACGTCGTTGCCCACGCCTTCCTTCGAATAGACCTGGCTGAGCGCCACCGCCCGGATGCCCGCCAGCGCGCCTTCGAAGGCTGCTGATACCGTACCCGAATAGGTGACGTCATCGCCCAGATTGGCCCCGCGATTGACGCCCGAGAGGATCAGATCGGGCGGTGCGGGCAAAATTTTCTTCAGGGCCATCGTCACGGAATCGGTCGGCGTGCCGCTGACTGAGAAGCGCCGCTCGGCATGCTGGCGCATCCGCACCGGGCGGGTGAGCGTGAGCGAGTGGCCTGCGCCCGACTGTTCCTCGCTCGGCGCGCAGATCCAGATATCGTCCGAAAGCTGCGCGGCGATCTTTTCCAGAACGTAGAGGCCCGGTGCGTTGATGCCGTCGTCGTTGGTGAGAAGGATGCGCATTGGTTGAGGCCTCTCGTTCAAAAATCTGTCCGGGCCGTTCGTGTCGAGCGAAGTCGAGACACGATAGCGCCGGTCTTGCGTGTCTCGACTTCGCTCGACACGAACGGTTCTGGGCTTGTTAGCTGAGCGGCTCCAGCTTCTCGATCCCGCCCATCCACGGCTTGAGCGCATCGGGCACGAGGACCGAGCCGTCTTCCTGCTGGTAATTCTCCAGCACCGCCACCAGCGTGCGGCCCACGGCAAGGCCGGAGCCGTTGAGCGTGTGCACGAACTCGGTCTTCTTCGAGCCTTCCGGTTTGAAGCGCGCGTTCATGCGGCGGGCCTGATAGTCGCCGCAGTTGGAGATCGAGCTGATCTCGCGGTAGGCGCTCTGGCCCGGCAGCCACACTTCGAGGTCGAAGGTCTTGCGCGCCGTGGCGCCCATGTCGCCGGCGCAGAGCAGCACCTTGCGATAGGGCAGTTCCAGCGCCTGCAGGATGCCTTCGGCGGCCGCGACCATGCGCTCGTGCTCGGCCTCGCTTTCCTCCGGCTTGCAGACGGTGACGAGTTCGACCTTCTCGAACTGGTGCTGGCGGATGAAGCCGCGCGTATCGCGGCCCGCCGCGCCGGCTTCCGAGCGGAAGCAGGGGGTGAGGGCGGTCATGCGTAGCGGCAGCGCTTCGGGATCGAGGATCTGCTCGCGCACGGCATTGGTCAGGCTGACTTCGGCGGTGGGGATCATCCAGCGCCCGTCGGTCGTCTGGAACAGGTCCTCGGAAAACTTGGGAAGCTGGCCGGTGCCGAACACCGCATCGTCCTTCACCAGCAGCGGCACATTGCATTCCATGTAGCCGTTGGTCGCCGTCTGCGTGTCGAGCATGAACTGCGCCAGCGCGCGATGCAGGCGCGCCATCTGGCCCTTGAGGAAGGTGAAGCGCGCGCCCGAGATCAGCGCGCCGGTCTCGAAATCGAGGCCGAGGGCAGGGCCGAGATCGGCGTGTTCCTTCGGCGTGAACGCGAAAGTGCCGGGCGTGCCCCACTTGCTGACTTCGACGTTCTCGCTCTCGTCCTCGCCGTCCGGCACTTCATCGACCGGGATATTGGGCAGGCGTGCCAGTTGGTCCTGAAGCTTCGCCGTCAGCTCCTTTTCCTCGGCTTCGAGCGCGGGGAGCGTTTCCTTGAGCTGGGCGACTTCGGCCTTCAGCGCTTCGGCGGTTTCGGTGTCGCCCTGGCCCATGGCCTTGCCGATCGCCTTGGAGGCCTCGTTGCGGCGGCTCTGGCCTTCCTGCATGCGCGTGGCGACCGAGCGGCGCTGCTCGTCGATGGCGAGGATGGTCTGGGCGACGGGTTCTACCCCGCGGCGGGCGAGGCCGGCGTCGAAGCTTTCCGGGTTTTCGCGGATCTGGCGGATGTCATGCATGGTCCCGCGCCTATGCCGTCTTGAGAGGGCCGTCGCAAGTCGGCTCGCTTGTGCTTTTCAGGGTTTTGGGTGAGACTTCCCGCCAAAGATCGATGGGAGAGCGGTCATGACAGAGGCGGAAACGCTCGGCGCGGCGCAGGCGCGGATCAATTTTGCAGCCAGCCGCGAAGACGGCGGCACCTGGAGCAATCTCGACAAGTCGCTGATTACCCAGCCGCTGACGGCGCAGGGCATCCTGTTGCGCGATCGTTCGGTGTCGGCACAGGCGCCTTCGCTGGATTGCGAAGGTTTCGAAGTGCATCGACTGGCGTTCGACGGTGCCCGGTGGCGCAATCCCGAATGGGTCGAGACGATCGGCAGCCCGCTGACCATGGAGCACATTCGCGAATGCACCGGCGCGGCGCATATCGCGCCGTTTCACGGGCACATGGCGCTGATCCGCGATACCGGCGATCCCGCTCAACCCACCGCAGCCGAATTCGTCCATCTCGACCATAGCCGCACCTCGGCCCTGCCGTTCATCGAACGTTGCGCGCCAGCAGAGGTCCGCGCCCGCTATCCGCACGTGCGCATCTACAACGTCTGGCGCGCACTCACGCCGCCGCCGCACGACATGCCGCTGGCGATCTGCGACCAGCGCACGATCGATCCGGCAGACTGGGTGGAAGGCAAGACCGTCGAGCCGATGATGCCCGACGGCGTCCCTTACGTGACGACGGTCTTCAATCCCGGGCAGCGCTGGAACTGGTTTTCCGGCCTGACACCCGACGATGCGCTTGTGTTCAAGGCTTGGGACAGCGATCCGTCGGTGCCGTTCGGATGCCTCCACGGCGCCTTCCGCAACCCGCACGCGCCGACCGACGCCGTACCGCGGGCCAGCGCGGAACTGCGCTACATCGCCTTTTTCGAGGAATGAAGGCTTACGAAGCCTTGCAGGTCCGGATGCCGAAGAGGCTGTAGAGCGGGCAGGTGCGGAAAAGCCCGGTCACGAGCGGTACGACGCCGATCAGGCCCCACATCGTCTTCGGCCCCACGAATACCAGTGCCAGCAGGACAATGCCCAGCACGATCCGCAGCACGCGATCGACGGAGCCTACGTTTACCTTGAACATCTTCGTTCTCCCGGTCCTAGATAGGCCGGAAGTGCGCCTGACAGGCATTGCCCGCATTGATTGCGGTCAACTGGCATTCGGCTGACGATCGAGGAAGAAGGCATCCCGTTTCAGGGATGGTGGGCGCGACAGGGATTGAACCTGTGACCCCACCCGTGTGAAGGGTGTGCTCTACCGCTGAGCTACGCGCCCGCTACCACTTGCGGAAGCGCGCCCCTAGACAACTCGGGGCGCGTTGACAAGCGCTGAATTGACAAGCCCCGATAGGACACTAGAGGCGCAGACATGACCGAAGAGACCAGCACGCCCGAGCAGGCATCGCAGCAGACCGGCGCCGACGTGCCGCCCGATCACCTTGCCATCAACCCGCGCAGCCCGTATTTCGATGCGGAGAAGCTGCAGCGCGGCATCGGCATCCGGTTCAAGGGCACCGTGCGCAACAATGTCGAGGAATACTGCATTTCCGAAGGCTGGGTGCGGGTGCAGGCCGGCAAGACGCTGGACCGCAAGGGTAACCCGCTGACGATCAAGCTGACCGGCCCGGTCGAAGCCTGGTACGAAGACCTCGGCGAGAACCCGCCCGTCGCGAAGAAGGACTGAGCGGCAGGCTCGGTCCCTCCGGGTATTCCGTAGAGCGTCCGCTCTTGGGTCCGCGCAATTCCCTAAGCACAGGCCCTTAAGCAAAGCCCCTTAAACTTCGCGGGGCAGGGCCGTCCTTCAATATGTCCCGGCGATGATCTCGCCAATGGGATCGCTGTGACGGCGCTTGTGCCTGGTTTTCGTCTGGGGAGGCGTGGAAACCTGCGCAAGGCGGTCGCTGCCGAGATCGGGCATGCTGCCCGGCTTGGCATTGTAGATGAAGCCCGCGACCGGCCAATGGGTGGTACCCAGGTTGTGGCTCGGGCCGTACCAGATGCGCACCTCGCTCCAGTCGTTGTCTGGGGAGACATCGAGCGCGGTGACGTTCCGTTCGATCTTGCCGGGATACGACCAGTTGGCGTGACTCAGCAGAATCGTTCGCGAATCGACGATCTTGCTCACGGCCGCGACGTGGCCGAGATTCGAGTTGCGGAACGGGCGGACGGCCATGACGGCGCCGACTCTGGGCGTGTGACCGCGGGCGTAGCGGCCCTTGGCCTGCTTCCACCAGGTATGCGCATCGCCGTAGATCTGGATGCCGGAAAGCCGGCGGGCATAGGGCACGCACTGCAGGATGCCCGATGACGTCTGGCTTGACGTGATCGCGCTACCGCCGGTGTCCTCATCGCCCGATACGATCGTGTCGATGGCGGAACTGGCTGCTGCCGGTGACAAGGCCACCGCGCAAGCTCCGAGAAAAATTGTCTTTTTGAGACCCTTCATGCCACCCGTTTTAGGGCGGCTAAGTTAGTGCCATCCTGCAAAGAAAGGTTAACAACGCGGCAAGCATGTGCCGTTTGGTTGCCGGATGCTTGCCAAATGCCCGAAAGATCCCCAAGCGCCTAGTCATGCTCCCTCAGGTCATCATCATCGGCCGGCCCAATGTCGGCAAGTCCACGCTATTCAACCGGCTCGTCGGCAAGCGTCTGGCGCTGGTCGACGATCAGCCCGGCGTCACGCGCGATCGCCGTTTCGGCGATGCCGAACTGCTGGGGCTGAAATTCCAGATCGTCGACACCGCCGGCTGGGAAGACGACGAGGCGGAGACGCTGCCCGGCCGGATGCGCAAGCAGACCGAAGCCGCGCTGGCCACTGCCGACGTTGCGCTCTTTGTGGTCGATGCGCGGGCAGGGGTGACGCCGCTCGACGAGGAAATTGCCAACTGGCTGCGCTCCTCGCCGGTTCCCGTGATCCTGCTCGCCAACAAGGCGGAAGGCCGCGCGGGCGAGAGCGGCTTGCTCGAAGCCTATTCGCTGGGTCTCGGCGATCCCGTCGCCATTTCGGCCGAGCACGGCGAGGGCATGGGCGATCTGTTCGAAGGGCTGCTGCCGCACCTGGAACCGTTGCAGCCGCCCGAAGAGGAAGAGAGCGACGAGGACTGGGAGTTCGATCCCAAGGCCGTGCTCAAGCTCGCGATCGTCGGACGGCCGAATGCGGGCAAGTCCACGCTCATCAACAAGCTGCTGCAGGAAGACCGGCTGCTCACCGGACCCGAGGCCGGGATCACCCGCGACTCGATCGCCATCGACTGGATCTGGACCGATCCGAAGAGCGGCGATGAGCGTGAGGTGCGCCTGATCGATACCGCCGGTATGCGCAAGAAGGCGCAGGTTACCGAAAAGTTGGAACGTATGGCCGTGGCCGATGCGCGTCACGCGGTCGACTTCGCCGAAGTGGTCGTGCTGCTGCTCGATGCGACGCGCGGGCTCGAGCATCAGGACCTCAAGATCGCCTCGATGGCGCTGGAGGAAGGCCGCGCCCTGATGATCGCCATCAACAAGTGGGACGTAGCCGAAGACGCCAGCAAGCTGTTCAACGGCATCCGCGCCGCGCTCGACGAAGGGCTGGCGCAGGTGCGCGGCGTGCCGCTGCTGGCGGTTTCCGCGCGCACCGGCAAGGGGCTGGACGAGCTGATCGCGGCAGCCTTCTCGATCCGCGAGGCCTGGAGCCGCCGCGTGCCGACCTCGGCGCTCAACCGCTGGTTCGACGATGCACTCGCGGCCAATCCGCCGCCGGCGCCGGGCGGCAAGCGCATCAAGCTGCGCTACATCACCCAGGCCAAGACGCGCCCGCCGGGCTTCGTGCTGTTCGGCACGCGGCTCGACATGCTGCCGGAAAGCTACAAGCGCTATCTGATTAACAGCATCCGCCGCGAACTGGGGTTCGAGGCGGTACCGATCCGGCTCAACCTGCGTTCGCCGAAGAACCCGTTCGGCAAGAGCTGATGACTGCAGCATCTGCCGTGGCATGGGCCGGGGGCCGGGTGTGAATTTGCCCGAGGAACGCGGGCGTGCGGTAGCGCTGGTTGCCTTGTGCCTGTTCTACCTGGCGGCCGGGGTTATCCACCTGCTGTCGCCATCGACGTTCGTCAGCGTCACACCGCCCTGGGTTCCCGACGCATCGCTGGTCGTGATGGTGACTGGTCAGTGCGAGATCGCCGGTGCTTTCGGCCTTTTGATCGTGCGCACGCGCAAGCTGGCGGGCGTGATGCTCGCGCTCTATGCCCTGCTCGTCTTTCCCGCGAACATCATGCATGCCGTGCAGGACCTTTCGACCGGCACGGGACTGGGCTGGGCCTATCACTATCCGCGCCTGTTCGTTCAGCCGCTGATCTGCTGGTGGGCGCTCTGGGCCGCCGGTGTGGTGGGGCGGGCGCGCGGGAAAGGCGGTTAGACTCTTCCTCGCGCCTTTTAAGAAGGATGCGCCACCGTTTCCTCCCGCGCCTTGGCGCGCTCGGCGGTTTCCTTTTCCAGCATGGCCATCTTGCGGTCGCGTTGCTGGTTCCACACCGCCATGAACAGTGCGGCGATCACCGGGCCGACGATGAAGCCGTTGAGGCCGAACAGCTCAAGACCCGCAAGCGTCGAGATCAGCACGACGAAGTCCGGCATGCGCGTGTCGCGGCCGACGAGGATGGGGCGCAGGACGTTGTCCACCATGCCGATGATGAAGACCCCGCAGAACACCAGGATTGCCGCCTTGCCGACTTCTCCGGCCGCGAACAGATAGATGGCGACGGGGACCCAGATGATGCCCGATCCCACGGCCGGCAGCAGCGAGAAGAAGCCCATCAGCACGGCCCAGATCAAAGCCCCTTCGATGCCCAGCGCCGAGAACAGGATACCGCCGAGCGCGCCCTGAACGACAGCGACAACCACCGTACCGCGCATGGTCGCGCGGACCACCAGCAGGAAGTGGGCAATCAGGGAATCACGGGTTTCCGGCTTCAGTGGCAGCGATTCGCGAACCAGCAGACCGTAGCGGTCGCCGTCGCGCAGAAGGAAGAAGCTGAGATAGAGCATCACGCCCAGCGCGGCGATGAAGCTCAGTGCGCCCTGGCCCAGCGAGAGCAGCCGTCCGGCGAGGGCCTGGAGACCGGAAGTGATGCTCGATCCGAACTCGGTCCGCACCTGCTCGAAGTCCCTGATGCCGTATTGCGCGACGAAGCGGCGCAGGCTTTCGGGCAGCGCATCCTGCAGGTTGCGCACGATTTCGGTGATGTCGATCTGGCCGGTGACGATCCGGTTGTAGAGGCTGGTTGCTTCGTTGACGAGATTGATACCGAGCAGGATCGTCGGCACCACGAAGACGGCGATGAGCCCCAATAGCACCAGTGAGGCGGCCACGTTCTTGCGGCCTCCGAGCTTGTCCGCAAGCTTGGCCGAGAGCGGCTGGAACATGATGGCGGCGACCACGCCCCAGAGCACCGCGCCGAAGTAGGGCGCGAGCAGGTAGGCAAAGGCCGCGGAGATGAGGATGACGAGCGCAACGAAGCCGCCGTCTTCTACCTCGAAAGAGCGATTGGGGGGTGTTTCCATGGGCTCTCCTTAGCACGATTTTTCCGTTTGCAATCCGCCCTATCGTGCTGCCGCTCCGGTCCGACGAACGCACCAGACGGATCGACCAACACCATGGTCCGGGGTGGATTTCGGTTCGGAAACTGGCAAGACACGCAGCATCCAGAAATTTGCAGGAGTTCGATCCTTGCCGACAATCCGTTTCGTCCGTTTTGCAGCCGTGGTTCTCGCCGGAACCGCCTGCATCGCCGCGCCGGCCATCGCCTCCGCTCAGGGGGCTGCGAAGGCAGCAGGCCCTGAACGGGCCTTTACGCCCGACGACCTGTTCAAGCTGGATGGGGCGACCCATCCCGAGATTTCACCCGACGGGTCGAAGATCGCCTACGTGCGCTCCAGCGCGGACGTGATGACCGACAAGGTCGTGCCCTCGATCTGGCTGGCGGATGCGAGCAGCGGTGAGCAGCGTCCGCTGGTGGCAGGGCCGGGGGCGCATTTCTCGCCCGCGTGGTCTCCGGACGGCAAGCGGCTGGCCTATGTTTCCAGCGACGGATCGAGTTCGCCGCAGCTCTATGTGCTCTGGCTCGATAGCGGCGCGAAGGTGAAAGTCACCGAACTGCCCGACAGCCCCGGCAGCATCGCCTGGTCGCCCGACGGCAGCACTATTGCCTATACCATGCGCGTTCCGGGCGAGGGGATGAAGCTTGGCTCGCAGCCGGCGGGCCGTCCCGAAGGGGCCGAATGGGCCAAGCCGCTGCAGATTATCGACCGTGTGATCTACCGCTTCGACGGCGCAGGCTATCTGCCCGCCGGTTTCGATCACATCTTCGTCGTGTCGGCCGATGGCGGCGCACCGCGGCAGGTGACGTTCGGCAACTTCGATGACGGCGGCCCGCTCTCGTGGAGCCCGGATAGCCGCCGCATCGTGTTCAGCGCCAATCGCCATGACGACTGGGAACGCGATATCAACAACTCCGAAGTCTACAGCGTCGACGTCGCGACCAGCACGATCACGCCGCTGACCAGCCGGCAGGGGCCCGATGCCGGAGCGAAGCTTTCGCCCGACGGCAAGCACATCGCCTATGTCGGCTTCGACGACGTCAATCGCTCCTACGAGAACAACGACCTTTACGTGATGAACGCCGATGGCAGTGGATCGCGCCTGCTGCTGCCGAACTTCGACCGGTCGGTCGATGCGCTCGAATGGGCGGGCAGCAACGCGATCTACATCAAGTACGACGATCACGGCGAGACCAAGGTGGCCCGCGTCGGCCTCAACGGATCGATGAAGACCGTGGCCGAGGGGCTGACGGCGGGTACGCACTTCGACCGGCCTTATACCGGCGGCGAGTTCAGCGTCTCGACGGGGGGCAAGGTCGCCTACACCAGGGGTTCGACCACCGAGCCGGCGGACCTGTGGGTCAATGGCAAGCGCCTGACCGACCTCAACGGCAACTGGATCGATGCCAAGGCCATGGCGCCGGTGCGCAAGCTGCCCGTCACGGCGCCCGATGGTCGCACGATCGACGCCTGGCTGGTGACGCCGCCGGGACTCAAGCCGGGCGAGAAGGCGCCGCTGATCCTGGAAATCCATGGCGGCCCGAATGCCGCCTATGGCCCGTCGTTCTCCACCGACGACCAGCTCTACGCCGCGCATGGCTACGCGGTGCTCTACACCAACCCGCGCGGCAGCACGTCCTACGGCGAGGAGTTCGCCAACCTGATCGACCGCGCCTATCCGGGCACCGACTATGACGACCTGATGGCCGCGGTTGATGCCGCGATTGCCGACGGCGTTGCCGATCCGGACAACCTTTTCGTGACCGGCGGCTCAGGCGGCGGGGTGCTGACGGCGTGGATCGTGGGCAAGACCAACCGATTCAAGGCAGCCGCGACGCAGAAGCCGGTGATCAACTGGACCAGCGAGGCGCTGACCATGGACGCGACGCCGTTCACTTCGCGCTACTGGTTCGACAAGAAGCCTTGGGAAGATCCCATGGAATACTGGAAGCGCTCGCCGCTCAGCCTTGTCGGCAATGTCGAGACGCCGACGCTCGTGGTGGTCGGATCGGACGACTATCGTACGCCGGACAGCGAGTCCGAACAGTACTATGCCGCGCTGCAGATCCGCGGTGTGCCCACGGCCATGGTCAAGGTGCCCAATGCCAGCCACGGCGGCATTGCCGCGCGGCCCTCGCAGGCGGCGGCCAAGGCTTCGGCGGTCTTGGCATGGTTCGACAAGTACCGGACCGACGGGAAAACGGACGCCGCGGCTAGCGAGTAGCGGCGAGTTCCTCGGCCAGCAGAGCCACGAGCTCTGCGGCCGGCATCGGGCGGGAGAGGGGCGCACCCTGTCCCGCCCATTGTGCACCGAAACCGTGCTCACCGCAGGCTTTCGCGGCTGCGGACAGGGCTTTTCCGGCATGGTAGGCACGCGGGTAGGCCGCAATTCGCGGCAGGTGCTGTGTCGCGGCTAGAGCGGTGAAGCGGTTGGCTAGGCAGCGTGCCGGGCGACCGGAAATGGCATCGACCATCACGGTACGATGCGCTGCGTCGCTGGCGAGCGTCTTGCGGTAGGCGGCATCGGCACTGCTTTCCGGGCAGGATACAAACGCCGTGCCCATCTGCGCAGCGACGGCGCCCAGATCGATCGCAGCGCGGATGCCGGCGCCGTCCATGATCCCGCCCGCTGCAATAACCGGCAGACCTGATTGCGCGACTAGCAGCCGCGTAAGGGCGAAGGTTCCCAGCCGGGCATCCGGTCCATCGGGATCGAAAATGCCGCGGTGCCCGCCGGCTTCCCATCCCTGCGCCACCAGCACATCAATCCCGGCATCGCGCGCCAGGTGCGCTTCGGCAAGCGAGGTCGCCGTCGCGAGCAACAGACAACCGGCAGCCTTGAGCGCGGCAATCGCGGAGGGTTCGGGCAGGCCGAAATGAAAGCTCACCACCGGCGGGGCCAGTTCCACGAGCGTGGCGAGCATGTCCGCATTGCCGGCGAAGGTCGGATAGATGGTGTCGAGCGCATCGGGCGGAGTCGCGCCGTACTCCGCGAAGACCGGCGTTAGCGCCTGCAGCCACGCCGCTTCGCGCGCCGGGTCGGGCACGGGATCGGCATGGACGAACAGGTTGACGTTGAAAGGCCGGTCGGTCGCGGCGCGGACCGCTGCAATGTCGCGCGCGGCGGCTTGCGGGGTCAGGGTGCCGACGGCGATGGAGCCCAGCGCCCCGGCTTTGCTGACCGCGGCGGCGAGGGCGGGTGTCGAGGTCCCCGCCATCGGCGCCTGGATCAGCGGTAGCGACAGGCCGAGGCGTTCTGCGAATTTCACGGGACGCTCGGCGAGGCGCTTACTCTTCGGCGGGCTTGCTCTGCAGCTGGCAGTAGTTCTCGAGGCCCATGCGGGCGATCATGTCGAACTGCTTCTCGAGGAAGTCGATGTGCTCTTCCTCGCTTTCGAGGATGCGCTCGAAGATCTCGCGGCTGACGTAGTCGCGCACCGCCTCGCAATGGGCGATGGCTTCCTTGAGCAAAGGCACGGCTTCATGCTCGAGCGCGAGGTCGCACTTGAGGATTTCTTCCACGCCTTCGCCGACCTTCAGCTTGCCGAGGGCCTGGAAATTGGGAAGTCCGTCAAGAAACAGGATGCGATCCGCGAGGGTATCGGCATGTTTCATCTCGTCGATCGATTCGTGCCGCTCGTAATCGGCGAGGCGCTTGATCCCCCAGTTGTCCAGCATGCGGTAATGCAGCCAGTACTGGTTGATAGCGGTCAGCTCGTTGAGCAGGGCCTTGTTGAGAAAATCGATGACCTGTGGGTCGCCCTTCATCGTGCGCAACTCCTGTAACTGGGAGTGCGCAGTATGCGGTCAGGGACCGGTCAATACAAGTCAGGCAGCGGCGTAAAGCGCCACGCCCGAGGCGGAATTCTCTTCCGCGATGATTTCTTCCGCTTCTTCGAGACACTGACGACACTGCGGAGCGCGACCGAGAGCGGCGTAGAGCGCTTCGGCATCACCCTTGCTGCGACGGGCTGCGTCGCGGAGATCGGTTTCCCGAATGGCATTGCAGATGCAGACATACATAGGCGAATCCTCTTGTCCCCAGTATAGCTAACTGCGATCCAATCGCAATAGCTTTTGAGAACGATTATCATGCGCGGTTCGCCAAAACCTTGCGCTCGATCAAGGAACGCCACATCCATTCCAGCGGTCCGCGCCGGTAACGCCGCAGCCAGGGCTCGCTCCAGCCGAGCATGAGCGCCCAGCCGCCGAGCACGAAAAACCACTGCATTGCCGGGCCCACCGTGCCGAACAGGCCGAGCCCCCAGCCGTAGAACAGGAAGGTCATGACGAGGCTGGTGAGGATGTAGTTGCTGAAAGCCATCCGCCCTGCCGCGATCAGCCGCCGCCCGAGGGCCGTGGGGGCGAGTCGCGGGGTGGCCAGCACGAGGAGCGCTGCATAGCCGCAGCCGCATAGCAGATGGGGCAGGGCCAGGCCCCAGACGAGGGCGGCATGCATGGTGACCGGCGGAAAGTGACGGGGCCATGCCCAGCCAAGGAACAGGGCCGTAAGGGCGAGCCCGCCCAGCGTGCAGGCAAGGCCGACGGCTTTCAGGCGCCGACGCGAGAGCGTCCCGGTGAAGAACCCGCGCCGGTAGAGGACCATCCCGATCAGCATCAGCGGCAGCGTTTCCGAGAAACTGCCGGAAACCATCTGGATTTGCCAGAACGGGCGCTCCTGCAGTTTCACCAGCAACAGATCGAAGAAGCCGTAAGTGCTTTCGCGCAGTTCCTGCGCCGCCCAGCTGCGCATCGGATCGAGCCATTCGCCGAGCAGGGCAAGCTGCGAAGCGGATGCGGTACCGTGGCGCAGCGCGGTTTCGGCGCTGATGGCGGCGGAGGAGTCGAGAACGCCCCAAAGGTGCCAGAAATAGTAGAGCCCCAGCGCGATGATCAGCAGGGCGCGGTCGCTCAGCGGACGCAGCAGCAAGGCGCCGAGCCCGCATACGGCATAGAGAAAAAGGATGTCCCCCCACCAGAG
Organism: uncultured Novosphingobium sp.; assembly: GCA_965140495.1. Classification (GTDB taxonomy): domain Bacteria; phylum Pseudomonadota; class Alphaproteobacteria; order Sphingomonadales; family Sphingomonadaceae; genus Novosphingobium. The sequence goes on from OZ223239.1 coordinate 1,579,281, forward strand.
CAGCAGATAATGCAGCGCACCCAGCAGCATCAGCCAGAACAACCGGCGGGCTTGCAGGGTATCGCCGTCGCGTCCGGCGGCTTCAGTGCGTTCCCAGAACAGGACCAGCCCGGCGCCGAACAGCAGCGAGAACAGCGCGCGCATCTTGCCTTCGAAAAACAGGAACGAGAAAGCGAAGGCGGCCTCGTCGACGGGAGAGACCGGGCGCGGCAAGTTGGGCGATGTCATCGAGGCCATCGGCCCTGCGAAGCCGGCTATGTTGATCGCGAGAATGCCGAGGACGGCGACGCCGCGAACGAGATCGAGCGACGCGAGGCGCGGAGCCCCGGCGGCGCTTTCTTCTCCTTCCGGTCGGGTGTCAGGCAATCACGCCGCCGGGCCTAGTTCCGCACGGCAATGCAGGCATAGCCGCCGGCCGAGAGGCGCGAGCAAGCGGCGTCCGCAGCAGCCTTCGAAGCGAAGCCGCCAGCTTGCAACTTGGTCAGCCTGCCCGCCGGGACCAGCAGTTTGCCATGGCCCGAGAGCTCGGGACGGCCGCGGATCTTCGCCCAGAGGGCATCGGCGTTCCCGGCCACGCCGAAAGCGCCGAGCTGTACGCGCCAGGGGCCCGATGTGGACGCGGCTACAGGAGCGGGCGCCGGTTTCGGGGATGCGGCTATGGCGGCCGGAGCCGGGGCCGGCTTGGGGGCAGGGCGGCTGGTGACGGCAGGCAGCGTTGCCGGTCGGGCGTAGTCCGCACCGGCGGTGGCGGGGCTGTCGTTGCCTGCTACGCGGGTGGCTTCGGCAACCGCGCGGTCGGCCGAGACGACGGCGGGCGCTCTGGCCGGAGCGGCGGCAACGCGCGGTGGGGCATAACCGGGTTGCGGGGCCGGGGTTCCCAGTTCGGCGGTTGCGGCCATGCGCTGGCGCGTGGCTTGCGCTTCGGCGGCCATCTGGGTGGAGAGGATCACGCTCTTCTGGCGGTCGGCCAGCGGAATGTGTTCGTCCATCTTCTGCAAGGCGCGGGCGGCTTGCGGCAATCCGGACTGCCGGGCGAGACTGACCAGCGCATAGGCGCGGATCCAGTCCTTCTCGACAAGGTCGCCGTTGAAGTGAGCGACACCCAGAATGTACTGAGCCCGCGGATCGCCGCGCGCCGCAGAAGCCTTGATATAGGGCATGGCCTTTTCGCGCTCGCCGTCCTGAAACAGCAGCAGGCCGTAGACGTCTGCCGCCTGAATGTGGCCATTGGCTGCCGCCTGACCGTAAAGCGTCTTGGCCTTGTCGAGGTCCATCGGCACGCCGCGGCCAAGCTTGTAGGCCTGGGCGAGATTGAACTGGGCGTCGGGGTCGCCCTGTTTGGCCAGCGGCATCCAGTCGCGCACGGCAGTGTCGTAATCGCCAGCGCTCCAGGCATCGACTCCGGCCTTCACGTCCGCAAGGGCGGCGGTAGAAGCCAGGGCGAGGGAAGCCGCAACTGCACTGGCATAGCCAAGAATCGGCAGAATTTTTTTCACGTCGATCATGCCCCCGTCTGAGCCGTCTGTCTGGCGGTATGGTAAGCGAAAAACAGTGGCAGGCGCCAGCGGCAAGGCGTGAAAGCTATGAACCTGCACCATTCTTTCTTGTTACCGGGAATGGTGAATTTTGCATTAGCATTGTCTGCAAAACCCCGCATTTCGCCTGAGATCTTCGGCATTTTCAGCCCCGTAACGATTAACCCAAAATTAGGAACGATCTGCGAATTTCCACCCGCAGAAAGTTTCATTTCGCCTGTTTTATTTAATTAGGGGACGTTGTTTTGCGGGTACTGGCTTTGGCATCGCAAAAAGGTGGGTCGGGCAAGACGACCCTGTCGGGCCACTTGGCTGTCCAGGCGCAGCGCGCCGGCGCCGGTCCGGTCGTCCTGATCGACATCGATCCGCAGGGCTCGCTGGCCGACTGGTGGAACGAGCGCGAGGCGGAATTGCCCGCTTTCGCCCAGACGACTGTCGCCCGTCTTGCCAGCGACCTTCAGGTTCTGCGTCAGCAGGGCTTCAAACTCGCCGTCATCGATACGCCGCCGGCGATTACCATGGCGATCCAGAGCGTGATCTCGGTTGCCGAGCTCATCGTCGTGCCGACCCGTCCCAGCCCGCACGATCTGCGGGCCGTGGGTGCCACGGTCGATCTGTGCGAACGTTCGGGCAAGCCGCTGCTCTTCGTGGTCAATGCCGCGACGCCCAAGGCGCGCATTACCGGTGAAGCCGCAGTTGCGCTTTCGCAGCACGGTACCGTCGCGCCGGTCACGCTGCATCAGCGCACCGACTTTGCCGCGTCGATGATCGACGGGCGCACGGTGATGGAAGTCGATCCCAAGGGACGCTCGGCGCAGGAAGTCACGGCGCTGTGGAACTACATCGCCGACCGCCTCGAGCGGAACTTCCGCCGCACGGTCTTCTCGGTACCCGCCGCAGGCCAGCATGTGATGCAGGGCGCGGTGCGCCCGGTAGGCGGTTTCGGCCGCCGTGTAGCCGGTTCCTGAGGAGGCTTAGCCCATGGCCGAAAATCAAGCTTTCGCTTCGCTCTCGCCGCGGCTGCTTGCCCGCAAGGGCGGCGCCAAGCCGGCCATGCGCCGCCAGGACGCCACCAAGTTCGTGAACGGTGGCGGTGCTCTCGCTCCGACCGAGGATCTCGGCTGGAACGACTGGGGGCATAACCATGACCATGCCACGCAGGATCAGGCCGGCCATGAAATGCCCGCGCATGATCAGAACCCGCATGCGCGCAGCGGCGAAGTTGCGAAGCTCGTCGCGACCGCTCCCAAGCGTGCCGCAACTGCCAACCGTGGCGGCGCGCGCAAGGTCGTGATCCCGGCGGCACCCGCTGCCCGGGCGGCTGACCTGCAGGATCGCGAAATTCCCGAAGTGCTGCGGCAGATCGAACAGATCGCCTGGCGCATCAACCGGGCCATGCCGGCCGCCGAAGCGCCCAAGCCCGAAGGCCGCCGCGCCGCTTTCACGCTGCGGCTCGATGCAGAACGTCATTTCCGCCTCAAGATGGCGGGCGTCGTCCTCAATCGCAGCGCCCAGGTGCTCGTGACCGAGGCGCTCGACAAATACCTGTCCGAAATTCCCGAAGTCGCTCAGGCTCAGCGCCCCGCCGGCACGCGGCCCTGAACCCAGCGATTTGTAAAGAGATCCAGGGGGACCTTAGTTCGATGGAACGCTTCACTTTCAAAGCCAGGTTCGCAGGCCTTGCCGCCTGCAGTGCAATGGCAGCGGTCTTGCTCGTCGGCTGTTCGGCCCACGCGCCGCTGGCCAGCTCCGGCAGCCCCGCCATTTCGGGCGAAAGCGCCGATGCGCAGATGAGCAAGGCGATTGCCAAGGCGGAAAAGCGCGTGGCCAAGTCGCCGCAGAGCGCTTCCGCGCGCGTCGACCTTGCCCAGGCCTATCTGACCGCAGGGCGTTTCGAATCGTCCGCGACGACCTTCCAGGACGCGATGAGCCTGGGTGAAAAGGACCCGCGCGTCGCGCTCGGGCTGGCGCTCAGCTACATCGGTTCGGGCCGCAATGCCGAAGCGCTTTCGCTGCTCAGCAGCCACCGTGCGGACATTCCCGTCAGCGACCTCGGGCTTGCCCTCGCGCTGGCCGGTCAGCCCGCGCAGGCGGTGGGTCTGCTTTCCGATGCGGTGCGCAGCGGTAACGACAATCCCAAGACCCGCCAGAACTTGGCCTATGCCTACGCGCTCAATGGCCGCTGGGCCGAAGCGCGCGTGGTTGCCTCGCAGGACGTGCCCGCCGACCAGATCGATGCCCGCATGAGCGAATGGGCCGCCAGCGCGCGTCCGGAACAGTTCCAGGTGCGTGTCGCCGGCCTGCTCGGTGCGCCCGTGCGCGCCGACTCGGGCCAGCCTGCAGCGCTCGCGCTGAACGCTGGCGATGCAGCCAAGGACGATGCACCGCGCATGGCCGTCGCCGACATTCCCGCACCGACACCGATCGCGCCCGTTCAGGCTCCGGAGCCTGCCGCAGCCGAACTGCCGCCGGTCGCGACTCGCGAACTGGCCGCCGTCACCGAGGATGATTTCCAGCAGGCGTTCAAGGCTGAGAAGCCGGCCAAGTCGACGCCTGCGCCGGTATCGCTAGCCACCAACGCCGCTGAAGTTGCCAAGGAAGCCCCGGTCGCGCTGGCTTCGCGCAGCATCGAGAATCCGAAGGCGGCCCCGGCCCGCAAGTTCGTTTCGCAGCCGACGGTCCAGTCGGTCAGCGCGACGCACAGCGCTTATGTCGATGCGCCGAAGTCCGCCACGCATCTGGTCCAGCTCGGCTCCTTCAGCACCCTGGAAGGCGCAAAGCGCGCCTGGGGCATTTTCGTGGCCCGCAATCCGAAGCTCAAGGATCATACCATGCGCATTACCGAGGCCGACGTCCGCGGCCGCCGGTACTATCGCGTCGCGGCCGAAGGCTTCGATCGCGGTGCCGCGCGCACCCTCTGCTCCAGCGTCCGCGAGCGCGGCGGCGGCTGCTTCGCCTACGCCAAGACGCACACGCTTCCGGGCACCATTCCCGGCAAGTCCACGAGCGGTGCGATGCTGGCGAGCCTTTGAGTTTAAAAGTTCCCATGTGAAACCTTGCAGGCCTCCGCCCTTCGGGACGGGGGCCTTCTTTTACATGGGGCCGGTTCTACTTGAGGACGGGTCTCAGGCGGGCTTGGTCTTCTTCGTGCGGACCGTGACCCCGCCCTTGAACAGGGCCAGCACGCGGCCCTGGACCGGCTGCTTGTCGAACGGCGTGTTGCCCGCGCTGGCGGCCATCTTGTCCGAATCGACGATCCATGGGCGCTCCGGATCGACCACGGCAATGTCCGCCTCCGCACCGACCGCGAGCCGTCCGGCATCGACGCCCAGCAGCTTTGCCGGATTGGCGGCGAGCAGATCGAAAGCGCGGCCGATGTCGATCACGCCGTCGCGCACGAGATTGAGCGTGAGCGGCAGCAGCGTTTCGGCGCCGGCCATGCCGGGGGCCGAATCGGTGAAGGGCAGGCGCTTGTCTTCCGGGCCGCGCGGATCGTGGCTTGAGGTGATGACGTCGATCGTGCCGTCACCGACCGCGGCGATCACCGCCTGACGGTCCGCTTCGGAGCGCAGCGGCGGGGAGAGGTGCGCGAAAGTGCGGAACTCGGCCATCGCGAGGTCCGACAGCATGAAATAGGCGGGCGAGACGCCGGCGGTGACTTTCACGCCGCGCTGCTTGGCGCGGCGGACCAGATCGAGCCCGGCCGCCGTCGTCACCTTGCGGAAATGGATGGCCGCACCGGCCAGTTCGGCCAGTGCGATGTCGCGGGCGATGGCCAGCGCCTCGGCCTCGGACGGGGCGCTTGGCAGGCCCAGGCGCGTAGCCATCTCGCCGGCAGTCGCCACCGCGTTGCCGGTGATCCCGGCATCTTCGGCATGCGCGATCACCACCATGCCGAGCATCCCGGCATATTGCAGCAGCCGCAGCATCGTCCCCGAGTCGCCGATCCACCGGCGTCCGGTCGCCACGGCGAGGGCACCGGCCTCGCGCATCAGCGCGATTTCAGCGAGCGACTCGCCGCCGAGGTCCTTGGTCGCTGCTGCAAGCGGGTGGACCCAGAAATCCGGCTTGCCGGACTGCGCGGCGAAACGGACGCGCGCCGGCACGTCGAGCGGCGGGTTCTGGTCGGGCATGACCGCGGCGCGGGTGATGCCGCCGAAGTGGAAGGCCGGTTTGTCGATCTCGAACACGCCGATGTCGACGAGGCCGGGCGTGATCAGTTTGCCCGCGGCGTCGTGAACCGTATCGCCGGGCTGCGCGGTGACATCGGGGCCGACGGCGGTGATGAAGCCGCCTTCGCAGCGGACCGCGCCGGTTTCGATTGAGCCGCCGGGAAGCAGCAGGCGGCCGTTTGCGATGGTAAGGGGGGCGTGCGAGCTCATGACCAGCCCTCCATCTTGCGGGCCCTTCGGGTCAGCACGTCGAGGCAGGCCATGCGCAGCGCGACGCCCATTTCCACCTGCGTGGTGATCTGCGAGCGCCCGACGAGATCGGCAACGTCGCTTTCGATCTCTACGCCGCGGTTCATCGGGCCGGGGTGCATTACGAGCGCATCGGGCTCGGCCTTCTCCAGTCGGTCCAGCGAGAGGCCGTAGAGATGCCGGTATTCGCGCGGCGAGGGGATGAACTGGCCCTGCATCCGCTCCATCTGCAGCCGCAGCATCATCACCACGTCCGCGCCTTTCAGCGCCGCGTCGAAATCGTGGAAGACCTGCACGTTCATCCGCTCGATGTCTGCCGGCATCAGCGCGGGCGGCGCACAGACGCGCACTTCGGCGCCGAGCGAGGAAAGGCACAGGATGTTAGACCGGGCGACGCGACTGTGCAGGATGTCGCCGCAGATCGTCACGCGCAGCCCGTTGAACACGCGCTTGGCGTGACGGATGGTGAGGGCATCGAGCAGCGCCTGTGTCGGGTGCTCGTGCTGCCCGTCACCGGCATTGAGCACCGGACAATCGACCTTGTCGGCGATCAGCTGCACCGCGCCGGAGCTGGCATGGCGGATGACGATGGCGTCGGCGCGCATGGCGTTGAGCGTCATCGTCGTATCGATCAGCGTTTCACCCTTCTTCACGCTCGATGTCGCGACCGCCATGTTGACCACGTCGGCGCCGAGCCGCTTGCCGGCGATCTCGAAGCTGAGCAACGTGCGCGTCGAGTTTTCGAAGAAGGCGTTGATGATCGTCAGGCCGGACAGAACTTCGCGGTGCTTCTGGGCATTGCGGTTGAGTTCGACCCACTGTTCCGCCTCGTCGAGCAGGAACCAGATTTCGTGGGGCGCGAGCCCGGCGATCCCCACGAGGCTGCGATGCGGGAAGGCGGCGCCGCCTTCCGGGTAGATGTATTCCGGAGATGTCATTGAAGACGATGCCTTAGGCATGCCAGCCCCCCGGCTCAAGCCAATTCGCGCAGCGCCTTTCAACCGGGCGCCGCTATGGCTATCTACCAGCTTGAAAGGCAGGTGTATTCATGAAGTTCGCGAGCAAGATCTGGAAGCTGCTGGTCGGCATCAAGGATGCCCTGGCGCTGGCGTTTCTGATCCTGTTCTTCGGCGTGATCTATGCCGTGCTCACGGCCCGGCCAACGGCGGGGCATGTCGAGAAAGGCGCGCTTCTGCTCGATCTCAATGGCGTCATCGTCGAGGAGAAGAGCGAAGTCGATCCGCTGGACATGCTGCTGGCGAGCGAGGCGCCCACGCGGGAATACCAGGCGCGGGATATCGAACGCGCGTTGCATCTTGCTGCCAAGGATGACCGGATCAAGGTCGTCGTTCTCGACCTGTCGCGCTTCATGGGCGGCCGTTTCGTCCATCTGAACGATATCGGCAGGGCCATGGACGAAGTGCGCAAGGCCGGGAAGCCGATCCTGACGTTCGCCAATGTCTATGTGGACGATTCCGTCCAGCTCGCCGCCCATGCCAGCGAAGTCTGGATGGATCCCATGGGTGAGGCGCTGGTGACGGGACCGGGCGGTGAAACGCAGTACTTCAAGGGCCTGATCGACCGCTTCAACGTCAACGCGCATGTCTACCGCGTCGGGACCTACAAGAGCTTCGTCGAGCCTTACATGCGCAAGGACATGTCGGCCGAGGCCCGCGAGGACTACCGCGATATCTACGGCGCGCTGTGGAGTGCGTGGCAGGCCGATGTGAAGAAGGCCCGCCCCAAGGCGCAGATCGACGAGCTGGCCGCCGATCCGGTCGCGACGATCAAGGCTGCCGGCGGCGACTTCGCGCAGGCGGCCAAGGCTGTCGGCCTCGTCGACAAGCTTGGCGACAAGACCGAGTTCGACAAGCACGTGGCCGAACTGGCGGGCTCCTCGAGCGATGGCGATCTGCCTTATGCCCATACCGGCCTTGCGACATGGCTGAAGGCCAATCCGCCCAAGACCCCGGGCAAGGGCATCGCCGTGGTGACGGTGGCCGGCACCATCGTCGATGGCGATGCCGGGCCGGGTGAGGCCGGCGGCGACCGCATCGCCCGGTTGCTCGACGACAATATCGACGAGGGCTTCAAGGCGCTGGTTGTGCGAGTCGATTCGCCTGGCGGATCCGCCACGGCTGCCGAGCGCATCCGCCGCGCGGTGCAGCGCTGGCGCGACGCCAAGATTCCGGTCGTGATCTCGATGGGCAACATGGCTGCGAGCGGCGGCTACTGGGTTTCCACGGCGGGCCAGCGGATCTTCGCCGAGCCCGCGACGATTACAGGCTCGATCGGCGTTTTCGCGGTCATCCCCAGTTTCGAAAAGACGCTGGCCGATTTCGGCGTGACCAGCGACGGCGTGCGCACGACGCCGCTTTCAGGGCAGCCGGACATCCTCGGGGGCTTTACGCCGGAACTGAACGATCTGCTCCAGTCCACGGTCGAGGATGCTTACGGCAAGTTCATCAACCTCGTCGCCAAGGCCCGCGATCGGACGCCCGAGCAGATCGACGCCGTCGCGCAGGGCCGTGTGTGGGCCGGGGCGGAAGCGCAGAAGATCGGGCTGGTCGACCAGATGGGCGATCTGGACGCCGCGCTCGCCTATGCGGCGAAGCTGGGCGGTCTGGGCAATGCCAAGTGGCATCCCGTGTTCCTGCACGAAAAGCCCGATGCCTTTTCCAGCTTCATCCAGGGGCTGGAAGCCGAGCCGCAGGACAATGCCGTGGCCCACGATTTCGCCGGCATGATCGCCATGCGTCAGCAGGCGAAGGCGGGCAGGGCGCTGGAGCAGCTCGACGGCCTGCTGGGGGCTCGCGGTGTGCAGGCCTACTGCATGGAATGCCCGCCGTTGCCGGGGGCCAAGATGAAGGCCGAGGACCTGACGCTGGTACAGGCCCTGGCGCGGTTCGTTAAGTAGCCGCGTTCACCATAACCCGTCGTCCCAGCCTGCGCCGGGACGACGCTGGTTCGGCAATTCGCCTCAATCCGGCGGCGGCATTTCCACCGGAGCTTCGTCCGGTTGGTCGAAGTCGGGCATGTCGGGCTGCGTTTCGGGCGGGGTCATCGGTTCGCCGGGCTCGCTGGGCTGAACGGGCACTTCGGCAGGCGTGCCGCCGGGGTTGTCATCGGGCTGGGTGGCCATGTTAACCTCTCGTGTAGAGCTTTGGCTTCTACGTGGGCCCAATCCCGCCGTCCCGCAAGGGGGCATGAAAGCGTGTGCAACGTCGCGGCGCTTGCCCTTTTCCGCGTGACATTCTAAGGGCCCGTCCCTTGAGTTTCAGGCTTCTTCCATGCGGGCGTGGCGGAACTGGTAGACGCGCTGGTTTTAGGTACCAGTATCGAAAGATGTGGGGGTTCGAGTCCCTTCGCCCGCACCAGTCCGCCGCCTGTGGGAGGGGGAGCCAAGAAAATCGGCCGAAAAGGCCCCGAGAATTGCACAGGAAGGCATCGAAATGCAGATCGTCGAAACCACCAACGAGGGCCTGAAGCGCGCCTACACGGTGACCATTCCCGCCCAGACCATTACCGACCGCGTCGAGGGCGAGATCAAGAAGATTGCTCCGCAGGTGCGCATGCCCGGCTTCCGGCCCGGCAAGGTGCCCGCGAACCTCGTGAAGAAGATGCACGGCGACGCGATCCATCAGGATGCGCTGAACACCACGATCCGCGAAGCGATGGACAAGCTGGTGGCCGACAAGTCGCTGCGTCCGGCGATGAACCCCGATGTCTCGCTCGGCGAAGGCTACGAGCAGGGCAAGGACGCCGAGCTGACCGTCAGCCTCGAAGTTCTGCCGGAAATCGAAGCCCCCTCGACCGAAGGCCTCAAGCTCGAAAAGCTCGTCGTCGCCGTGGCCGAAGAGCAGATCGAGGAAGGCCTTGAGCGCATCGCCTCGCAGCAGCAGCGCTTCGAGACCAAGGATGGCGCGGCCGAAGACGGCGACCAGGTGATCTGCGACTTCACCGGCAAGCTCGACGGCGTCGAGTTCGAAGGCGGCAAGGCCGAGAAGCAGCCCATCGTGATCGGTTCGGGCAACCTGATCCCCGGCTTCGAAGAGCAGCTCGTCGGCATCAAGGCCGGTGACGAGCGCACCATCACCGTGACCTTCCCCGAGGAATACCAGGCCGCGCATCTCGCCGGCAAGGAAACCACCTTCGATATCGTCGCGCACGAAGTGAAGGCGCCCGCCGAGAGCAAGATCGACGACGATTTCGCCAAGGAACTGGGCCTCGAGAGCCTCGAACAGCTGCGCGGTCTGCTCAAGGGCCAGCTCGAGCAGGAAACTGCCGGAATGACCCGCACCGCCATGAAGCGCTCGCTGCTCGACCAGCTTGCCGCCGGCCACGATTTCGACGTGCCGCCGACGATGGTCGAAGCCGAGTTCTCGCAGATCTGGCAGCAGCTCACCCACGAAGCCAGCCACGAGGAAGATCCCGAGGCGGCGATGAAGGAAATCGAGGCCGAGAAGGACGATTACCGCAAGATCGCCGAGCGCCGCGTGCGTCTGGGTTTGCTGCTTTCGGAAATCGGCCAGGCCAACGGCGTGGAAGTGAGCCAGCAGGAAATGTCGATGCTGGTTTCGCAGGCGGCGCAGCAGTACCGCCCCGAAGACCGTCAGCGCTTCATGGAATACGTCGCCAACGATCCGATGATGGCCGCCCAGCTGCGCGCGCCGCTCTATGAGGACAAGGTCGTCGACTTCCTCATCGAGAAGGCCGACGTCACCGAGCGCGAAGTGACCCGCGACGAGCTGCAGGCCGCGATCGAGGCCGACACCGACGGCGAGACCACCGAGGCCAAGAAGCCGGCAGCGAAGAAGCCTGCCGCCAAGAAGGCCCCGGCCAAGAAGGCTGCCGCCGACAAGGCCGAGGACGGCGAGGCCGAGAAGAAGCCCGCCGCCAAGAAGGCCCCGGCGAAGAAGGCTCCCGCCAAGAAGGCCGAAGCGGCTGATGACGCTGCCGAGGAAAAGCCGGCTGCGAAGAAGCCTGCTGCGAAGAAGGCTCCGGCCAAGAAGGCTCCCGCCAAGAAGGCCGAGGCCGCCGAGGGCGAAGCCAAGCCCGCCGCCAAGAAGCCTGCTGCGAAGAAGGCTCCGGCCAAGAAGGCAGCCGCCAAGACCGAAGACTGATCCTTACCGGATACGGTCCTACAGCAAGGGCCCGGGGCGTTGCACGCTCCGGGCCTTTCTGATTCCGGGCGTCAGCGCGCTTCAGGCAGGGGGCGGTCGCTCGCGACCCAGCCCACGCCGACGCGGTAGAGCGTGACCGAAGAGACCGGAAAACCGCTCTCGCGCAGGTGCCTTGCAATGGAATCGGCATCGAAGCGGCGCTGCGTTTCGTGCTCGGCCCAGAAGAGGTTCGGGCAAGTGCGCGACATCGCGCGCGAGGCGGCAGGCGCAATGCGAAAGCCGAGCTGCTCGGCCACGCGGTGATAGGCCCAAGGTGCCACATGGCGGTTGTCGGCTGGCGACATGGCCATAACGTCCGCATTCCAGAAGGTATCGGTGTGGACCGTGGTATCCGGGCAGGCGGCAACGGTGCGGGCGATGAGCCGGCCAGTGCCCAGCCAGCTGTTGCGTGCCGCGATCGTCTGGGCATTGCGGGTGAGCGCAAAGCCGGTCCAGACGAGCGCCACGATCAACAGAAGCATTTCGATCCGTTTGGGCACAGCGGCCAGCACCCGTGCGCAGGCGGCAGCGAGGACGAAGGCAAGCGCACCGCCCATGACCACAAGGTATTTCTCGATCAGGATCGGTCGGACGAGATGAATACCGACGAGGACGGCGAGCCCGAGGCCGATTCCGATTCCGGTCAGCAGGCAGACGCTCAGAAGTTCGGGAAGGGCGCGATCGCGCAAGGCATCGCGGATTAGCAGGATGCCGCCCACGGCACTGCCTAGCAGGATCGGCAGGTTCGCCTCAAGCGTGCGCAGCGACAGGTACAGCACGGCGTGCCAGGCCGCCGGAAGACCGGCTTCGATCCAGAACACCTGCGTGTTGCGTGTCCAGTAGGGAAGCTGGAAGGCCGTCACGGCCAGAAACAGTACCCCCGCCGCAATCGGTGCCGGAAGCAGGGCCCGCAGTCGCGTGCGGTCTCGCTGAAACAGCGCTGTGGCAAGGAACGGAAGGAGCAGCACGCCTGAAAACAGCGTGGTGATGATGTGGGTGTTGAAGGCGACAAAGACCGTGGCCGTATAGACGGTTTGCCGCCCGTGTCCGCCTTGCGTCGGGGCCATCCAGATGCTCGCCAGCGCCAGCGAGAGCAGGGACCCTGCGCATAGCGAGATGAAGTAGGAGCGCAGTTCGCTGCCCGCGTGCAGCGTCCATTCGTTGCTCGCAAGCAGCAGCACCAGCAAGGCGGCAGCCCTGCGCAGGCGTGACTCGCCTCGCACGACGATCCAGCCACCTGTTGCGGTGACCGCAGCGACTGCGATGTTGACCAGCCGGTGATGCGCGATGTCCCCGGCCCATGCCGTGGCGCGCATCAGAATGTAGAAGAACGGCGGGTGGTTGTCCGCCAGCCAGCTTGTCCGGAGCGCCTCGATCCAGCCCTGGCCGGGGCGGGTGACATATTGCGTGTAGAACTCGTCGTACCAAGGCCCGCGCGTCAGCGAGGTCCACACCAGCGCCGCCGCAAGCCCCAGCAGCGCCACCGCCACGACGGCGCCACGCGGTGCGCTACGGGCGGTGTCCTCCTGGCTGGCCATGGCTTGCTCCTGATCGGTCCTTCCGCCGCGTTAGGGGCCGCAGGCAAAGATTCCGTGAAGCCGGCGCGGCGCTGGTGCCTACTCGTGCCAGTTGCGGAAGGACGGCTGGGCAAGCTCGGCGCTGCGGGCGCGTTCGTAGGCGGCGCCGATGCGCAGGACTTTCGCGTCCTCCCACTGGCCCGCCATGAACGACAGACCCACCGGCAGGCGCTCCACCTGTCCCATCGGCACGGTAAGATGCGGATAGCCCGCGATGGCCGCCAGCGATCCCGCGCCGATGCCCATGAAGTGGTCGCCGTTGACGAGATCGATGGGCCACGCCGGGCCCGTCGTCGGCGCAATCAGCACATCGACGTCGTTCTCGCGCATCAGCTTGTCGATACCGACGGCCCCCGCCAGTCGGAGGGAGTTCTCCCGGGCCTTTTCGTATGCTTCGGCGTCGGTCGCTACCAGCGCTTCCTTGAAGGTCTCCTGCCCGTACCAGCGCAGTTCCTCGGCGGCGTGGGCCTCGTCGAAGGCGATCAGGCCGGCAAGGTCGCGGGCAGGGGGATCACCGGGCAGGCTGGCGAGATAGGCATCTATGCCTTCGCGGAACTCGTAGAGCAGCACGGTATATTCATCGCGTCCCATGGACGGGTCGCGCTCATAGTCGATCTCGACGATCTCCGCGCCGGCGCGCTTCATGTCGACAATGGCCCGGTCGAACAGGGAAAGGACGCCCGGCAGGGAGCCCGCCTGCTTGCGCAAGACGCCGATGCGCACCCCTTTCAGGCTCGCTTCGGCAAGGCCCTCCGTGAAATCGACGACGTGGTCGTCCGCTTCCGCAGTGGCCGGGTCCGCCGGATCGCTTCCCGCCATGGCATTGAGCAGCAGTGCGGCGTCGGCGACGCTGGTGGCCATCGGTCCCGCCGTGTCCTGGCTGGCGCTGATGGGAATGATGTGCGTGCGGCTGACGAGACCGACCGTGGGCTTGAAGCCGACCACACCGTTGACCGAGGCCGGGCAGGTGATCGAACCGTCCGTTTCGGTGCCGATGGCCGCCCAGGCGAACCCCGCTGCCACGGCCGCGCCGCTCCCGGCGGAAGAGCCGCAGGGGCTACGGTCGATGGCGTAAGGGTTGCGCGTCTGGCCGCCCACGCCGCTCCAGCCGCTGGAAGAACGGTCGCCGCGGAAGTTGGCCCATTCCGAAAGGTTGGTCTTGCCGAGGATGACCGCGCCCGCCTTGCGCAGCCGAGCAACCAGCGGCGCATCGCGGCCCGTAACATTGTCCTTGAGCGCGAGGCTGCCCGCAGTCGTGGGCATGTCGCGGGTTTCGATGTTGTCCTTGATCAGCACCGAGTGGCCGGCGAGCGGTGCGCTCATGCCTGCTTCCAGCGTGGCCGTCGCATCGTCTGCATCGGGATCGACTGCGATCACCGCATTGAGGCGCGGACCGGCATCGTCGATGGCTTCTATCCGCTTGAGATAGGTTTCGGGGCTTTCCTGCGCTGTTGCGAGAGTGCCCGGCAGTGTCGCCAGTAGCGCCGATGCCAGACACAGCAGTTTGACTTTCGGAAAACCCATATACGCCCCTTGTTTCTTGTGCGGCCCAGCGCACGAAACTGCGCGCTCACGATCGCGACTGCAACAGGATAAAACCGGCGGCAGTGCCCGGTCAGGCGCGATTTTCGCAGCAAAAGCGGCAGATTGTCTCAAACGCGACAACGATTGAAGGGTTAATCCCCTTGAACATCGATGACGGGCGCGCGACATAGGCAGTCCCATTCAGAAGAGGACTCCCATGCTCGACCTGTTTGGCGCTTCGGGCGCCCAAGGAAAGTTTACCACCGATCCCGTGACTGGCGCCCTGGTGCCGATGGTTGTCGAGCAGACCAGCCGCGGTGAGCGCAGCTTCGACATCTATTCGCGCCTGCTGCGCGAGCGTATCGTGTTCATCACCGGCCAGGTGGAAGACCACATGGCCTCGCTGATCGTCGCTCAGCTGCTGTTCCTGGAATCGGAGAATCCCTCGAAGGACATCTCGATGTACATCAACTCGCCGGGCGGTGTCGTCACGGCGGGCATGGCGATCCACGACACCATGCAGTACATCAAGCCGCGCGTTTCCACCGTGTGCATCGGTCAGGCCGCCTCGATGGGCAGCTTCCTGCTGGCCGCCGGCGAGCCGGGCATGCGCATCGCGCTGCCGAACGCGCGCATCATGGTCCACCAGCCCTCGGGCGGTGCCCAGGGCATGGCGTCCGACATCGAAATCCAGGCGCGCGAGATTCTGCGCATGCGCAAGCGCCTGAACGATCTTTACGTGAAGTACACCGGCAAGACGCTCGACGAGATCGAGAAGGCGATGGACCGCGATACCTTCCTCGAAGCCGAGGAAGCGCTGTCTTTCGGCCTGGTCGACAAGGTTTTCGAGACGCGTCCGGATGCCGACAAGCCGGGAGAGGGCTGACTTTTTAGCCACTGATCTCTATCTTCAGTCTGTGGCAAGCATTTTTGCCTAGGATTGATAAATCGCCCCCCGCCAGAGTAGACTGTGCGAGTCGCCTCAGTGGGGGGCCAAAGACGGAAAATGACGAAATTGAGCGGATCTGACGCGAAAAGCACCCTGTACTGCAGTTTCTGCGGCAAGTCGCAGCACGAAGTGCGCAAGCTGATCGCGGGCCCTACGGTTTTCATCTGCGATGAGTGTGTCGAGCTGTGCAACGACATCATTCGTGAGGAAACCAAGGCTGGCATCGCGGGTAAGAAGGACGGCGGCGTGCCGTCTCCCCGCGAAATCTGCGAGACGCTGAACGACTACGTGATCGGCCAGGACCGCGCCAAGCGCGTCCTGTCGGTGGCTGTCCACAACCACTACAAGCGCCTCAAGCACGCAGGCAAGCAGGGCGAAGTCGAACTGGCGAAGTCGAACATCCTGCTCGTCGGCCCGACGGGTTCGGGCAAGACGCTGCTGGCCCAGACGCTGGCACGCACGTTCGACGTGCCCTTCACCATGGCCGACGCCACCACGCTGACCGAAGCCGGTTACGTGGGCGAGGACGTGGAGAACATCATCCTCAAGCTGCTCCAGGCTTCCGACTACAACGTCGAGAAGGCGCAGCACGGCATCGTCTACATCGACGAGATCGACAAGATCAGCCGCAAGGCCGAGAATCCGTCGATCACGCGCGACGTATCGGGCGAGGGCGTGCAGCAGGCGCTGCTCAAGCTGATGGAAGGCACGACCGCTTCGGTTCCCCCACAGGGCGGCCGCAAGCATCCGCAGCAGGAATTCCTGCAGGTGGACACGACCAACATCCTGTTCATCTGCGGCGGCGCCTTTGCCGGCCTCGAAAAGATCATTGGCGACCGCCTGCAGAAGCGGTCGATCGGCTTCGGCGCGCATGTCGCCGATCCCGACAAGCGCCGCGTCGGCGAGCTGCTCCAGAAGAGCGAGCCGGAAGACCTTCTCAAGTTCGGTCTCATCCCCGAATTCGTCGGTCGTCTGCCGGTCATTGCGACGCTGGAAGATCTCGATATCGCCGCACTGGTGATGATCCTGCGCGAACCGAAGAACGCGCTGGTCAAGCAGTATGCCAAGCTCTTCGATCTCGAAGACGTGGAACTGACTTTCACCGAGGATGCGCTCGAGGCGATTGCCCAGAAGGCGATCGACCGCAAGACCGGCGCCCGTGGCCTGCGCTCCATCGTCGAGGGCCTGCTGCTCGACACCATGTTCGACCTGCCGACCGAAAGCGACATCGCCGAAGTCGTGGTCGACGCCGACGTGGTGGCCGGCCGCAAGGAGCCCGTCCGCGTCCTCAAGGGCGACAAGGCGGAAACGGCCGCGGCCTGATCCTGTCTCATCCAGTCCAGTTTCAGAGCCCCGCCCGGTCGTTCCGGGCGGGGTTTTGCTTGTGAAGCGCTATCTCTTTGTCTGCAGTCAGAACCGGCTGCGCAGCCCGACCGCAGAACAGATATTCTCCGACAGAAAAGGCATCGCGGTTGCTTCGGCGGGCACCAACCACGATGCCGAGGAGCCGCTGACGGCTGAACGGGTACGCTGGGCGGACGTCATCGTCGTCATGGAGAAGACGCATCGGAACAAGATCCAGAAGCGGTTCCGAAAGGCGTTGAACGGGCAGCGGCTGGTCTGCCTCGACATTCCCGACGATTACGACTTCATGGATCCCGAACTGGTCCGCCTGCTCGAGGAGCGGATGGCGCGTTATCTGCCCGTCTGAGCCGGCTTGAGCCGCGTCGCGACTGCGATGCTTGGTTGTTTCGGCCTTGCCCTCTCGGCCTGCCCCCGACAGTCTTCTCCCACAGGGGAGAGGAAAGCCGATGACAGACACCCGGATTCCGGTTTCGCGTGTGATCCACACGATTCATGCCACCACCGACATCTACAAATGCCGCCTGCTCTATCAGGATGCGCTGGGCGGGCTGGTTTTTGCCGAAAACTACTTTCCGGCCGAGGATCGCGACGCGGCCTTGCTCTATGTGACCGATCACATGGTCGAACCGATGGCGCCGCGCAACGCGGAGGATCTGACCAAGCCGTTCGCACGCATGACGGCCAAGATCGGACAGGCCTTCCATTCGTTCGAGATCAAGGTGCCCGACGGCAAGGCGGCGAGCGCGGCCTTTCGGGAGGCCGGCTGCACCGTCGCCAGCGACTACGGCGTGTTCTTCTTCGTGAAACCCGAATCGACCGGCGGGGTGCTGCTCGAAGTCTGCGAACTTCCCATGCCCAACGATCCCTATGATCGCGGCAACTGGAACCCCTCGGTTGGGGCAGGGCATGCCTGCACCGTGACCGGGCTGGATCACATCGCCTGCGTTACCGCAGATATCGGCGCGGCCCTGCATTTCTTCACCGAGGTGGTCGATGGCCGGCTGCTCGAGGATGCCCGCACGGAACTGCCGCAGCCCGGACGCCGGGTGCTGCTGCAGGTGGGCGATACGCGTGTCGCTTTTATCCAGCCCGACGATACAGAGTCAGGGCCGCTCGGGGCGTTTCTCGCGAAGGAGCAGAACGGTATCTATGCGCTCGTCTGGAAGATCGCGGACGAGAGCAAGGCCAGGGCGCACTTCGCGGACAAGCTCAAGCTGCGGTTGACGCAGGATGCTTGCGTGACACCGGGCTTCGCCATCGATCCGGAGGATTTCCTGGGCGCACGGCACGAGTTCGTCACCGGCTGATCGCAAGCGTCAAACCGTTGCCGCGCTTTCCAGCGGGCAAGTGCAATTACCATCCGTTTCGATCTGGATCGTGGGATGACCGATCCCGAACGCATGTTCGAGGTCATGCGCCAGATCGCGCAGGAACGAGTCGTGCGGTGCCCCCTCGGGCATGAGCAGGTGCGCGGTCATTGCGGTTTCGGTGGTGCTCATCGGCCAGATGTGCAGGTCGTGAACCTGCGTGACGCCGGGCTGGCGCTCCAGCATGGCCCGCACTTCGGCGCCGTCGATATTGGCCGGAACGCCGAGCATGCCCATGCGCAGCGAATCGCGCAGCAGACCCCAGCTCGACCAGGCTATGACCGCGGTGATGACCAGCGAGGTGATCGGATCGATCAGTTCGAAGCCGGTCAGCATGATGATCCCGCCGGCCACGACCACGCCGACCGAGACGACGGCGTCGGCCATGAGGTGCACGAAGGCCGCGCGCAGATTGAGATCCGACTTCGAATCCTTGACGAAGAGCAGGGCGGAGAGCGCATTGATGGCAATGCCGATGGCGGCAACGATCATCATCGTCGTGCCGGCCACAGGCGCGGGATCGGCGAACCGGCGGATGGTCTCGACCAGAATGGCGCCGACAGCCACCCACAGCAGCGCGGCATTGGCGATCGCGGCGAGGATCGAGGAACTCTTCAATCCATAGGTGAAGCGGTCCGAGGGAGGTCGCGCCGACAGGACGTTCGCGGCCCAGGCGAGTATCAGCGAGAGCACGTCCGAAATGTTGTGGCCCGCGTCGGCCAGCAGGGCCATCGATCCGCTGACGAACCCGGCGACGACTTCGGCGATCACGAAGATCACGTTCAGCGCGATAGCGAGCGCAAAGGCCCTGCTGGCATTGCCGCTGCTGGGCGGTGAAGGGTGGGCATGGTGATGACCATGCCCATGATGGTGCCCGTGACCGTGATGATGGTGATGGCCTGCGCTCATGTGTTGTCCATCGCACGCACGACGTCGCGCCAGCAAGCGATGACGTATCATCTCATGCCTGTTTGACGGGTGAAGCAGAGGTCGGCGGAAATGCTTTTCCGTGACATTTTTGCCGCACCGCAAAACTATGCAGCCAAATTAATATATTGAAAATAAACGATATAAATTGTTTCTCGGCAGATGTGTGACAATCTGGTCATAAAATTTCGCAGCTGCGAACGCAAATGAATCCCAAACGTCAGAAAGTTGTCATATCGGGCTGCTCTTAGCAGCCGCAGCAATCTTGCGGCGGAGGGTAAAAAACAAACCGTCGCACTTTGTGTCCACCCAGTCCGAAAGAGCTCAGGGGGCTAAGATGAAGTTCCATTCCGTTCTCAAGACCGCTGCCAGTAGCCTGGCTGTCGGTACCGCATTCCTCGCCGTTCCGGCCTTCGCCCAGTCCACCGGTTCGGCCGAATTCGAAGGCGATGCCATCATCGTCTCCGGCGTCCGCGAAACCGGCGTTGGCGGTGTCGACGTACCTGAAACGCCCAAGGCGAAGGTCGCGATCACCAAAGAACTGATCATGCGTCAGACCCCCGGTCAGACGATCAACGACACGCTGAACCTCGTCCCGGGTGTCAGCTTCACCAACAACGACCCTTGGGGTTCGCTGGGTGGCAGCTTCACGGTCCGTGGTTTCGGCTCGGATCGTATCTCGCAGACGGTTGACGGCATTCCGCTCAACGACTCGGGCAACTACGCTCTCTACACCAACCAGATGCTCGATCCCGAGATCATCGACTCGGCGACTGTCAGCCTGGGTTCGACGGACGTCGACAGCCCGACGGCTTCTGCCGCCGGCGGTACGATCAACATCCGTTCGATCGATCCGAGCGACGACTTCGGCATCATGACCAGCCTGACTTACGGCAATATCGTCTCGCGCGGCGATCCGGGCGACCGCATGATGTACCGCGGTTTCATCCTGGTGAACACGGGCGAGTTTACCGCTGCCGGCACCAAGGCCTGGTTCTCGGCCTCGAAGACTGAGAACAAGTCGACTTTCTCCAACTACGGCGGTGTCGACAAGCAGCAGTACAACGCCAAGATCTATCAGCCGATCGGCGACAACGGCGACTTCATTGCGATCGCCGGCCACTACAACCAGAACCGCAACAACTTCAACGGCTCGCCGGCGCGCTTCTCTGATGGTGAGTGGGGCATTCAGGACCCCGCAGACCGTTTCTACACGCTGTATGACGGCACGCCGTGCACCACCGACACGCCTGAGCCGGGCGTTGCTGATGAGCCTAACAGCTGCGGCTCGCCGTTCGAACGTCGCTTCAACCCGTCGAACACGGGCAACATTCGCGTTGCCTCGCGCTTCACGCTGATGGACAACCTGACCCTGAACGTCGAACCGTACTACCAGTACGTCAAGGCAAACGGTGGCGGCACTTCCTCTGCGTATGAATATGCCGACCCCGCTAGCGGTGTTCTCGGCCAGATCGGTGGCGACTACTTTGCGGGCATCGATCTCAACGGCGACGGCGACACCCTCGACGAAGTTCGTGTTCTTTCGCCCAGCCAGACGGTCACCAACCGCTTCGGTGTGATCGCCAACCTGGCTTACGACATCAACGACCAGAACCGTGTCCGTATCTCGTACACGTTCGATCGTGCCCGTCACCGCCAGTCCGGCCAGATCGGCTACCTGAAGATGAACGGTTCGCCCTACGACGTCTTCCCGATCAACGATCCGATCCTGACGGCCGACGGCTTCGTGCTCAACAAGCGTGACCGCAAGTCGGTCGCCATGCTCAACCAGATTTCGGGCGAGTATCGCGGTTCGTTCCTCGATGACAGTCTGATCGTGCTGGTCGGTGCGCGCGCACCGTTCTTCCAGCGTGACCTGAACCAGTACTGCTTCTCGGCCTATCCGGGCGACGGCTACGGTGACTGCATCGCTTCGGCTGACACGGCTGCCTATCTTGCCGCCAATCCGGATAGCGTTGCACCGACCTCGCGCACGCTGAAGTATAACAAGGTTCTGCCGACTGCCGGCTTGACCTACAAGTTCACGCCGGAAGCCAGCGTGTTCGTCAGCTACGCGAAGAACCTCTCGGTTCCGGGTACTGACGATCTCTACGGTGCGATGTACTTCCCGCTTTCGAACCCGGCTTCCAAGCCGAATCCGGAAACCTCTGACTCGTTCGACGCGGGTTTCCGCTACCAGTCGGGCAACGTCCAGGCTCAGGTTGCCCTGTGGTACAACACCTACAGCAACCGACTGGCTTCGGCCTACTACGCCGAGTGCGACTGCAGCATCACGACCAACCTCGGCAAGGTCGACAAGTACGGTATCGACGGCAGCCTGTCCTGGCGTCCGGTCCCGTCGCTGCTCGTCTATGCCTTCGGTTCGTACCTGAAGTCGGAAATCAAGGACGACGTGCAGACCGGTCCGGACTCTTTCGTTCCGACTGCCGGCAAGCGCGAACGCGGCGCTCCGAAGTACACGCTGGGTGGTCGCATCCAGTACTCGATCGGGCCGGCCGACATCGGCTTCCAGGTCAAGCGTACGGGTGAGCGTTACCTCAACGACATCAACACGATCACGCTGCCGGGTTACACCGTGGCTGACTTCGATGTCCGCTTCTCGCTGGAAAACGCCGGGCTCGACAAGTCCTACCTCCAGCTCAACATCACCAACCTGTTCGACGAGGTCTACATCGGTTCCGCTTCGGGCGGCCTGACCACCACGTCGAGCTACGTGAACATCGGCCCGCCGCGCGCCGTCAGCGCGTCGTTCATCATGGGCTTCTGATCCACGCGATCAGATCTGCTGAACAAGGAGGGGAGGGACCGCGAGGTTCCTCCCCTTTTTTTGTCTGGCGCATCCCTCACGCGGTAACGCCGTCAGGCGGCTTGCCTATCGCTGCATGGTGCCTCTAGCCTTGCCGTCATAGTGCGAGAATACGCATGGCAATGGGGCGAGGGAGAACAGGGCATGCGATGGGACGAGGCCGAGCGGAATGCGCAGGTCGTGGGGGCGAGAGAGCGGCTGCCGTTCGTCGGTGAGGAGCAGCTCGACGATCGTCACTTCGAAGCGATGGAGCAGTTGCGCGTGCTCTATGGCTATCCCGAAGGCATGCCGCTGGCGCCCTTCTTTGCGACCCTGGCGCACAGCCCCGAGTTTTTTGCCGGATACATCGATCTCGGCGTCACCGCATCGATCCGCAGTGCCTTGCCGGCGCGGGTGCGCGAACTGGCGATCCTGCGGACCGGATGGCTCCACGGCGCGCCCTATCTTTGGGGCGAGCACGTCCACTCCTCGCGCGACCGGGTGCTGAGCAGCGCGGAGATCGAAAGGATCACGCAGGGTTCGCAGGCCGAAGGTTGGGATGAACTCGACGGTGCGGTCCTGCGTGCCGCCGAGGATCTGCACGCCGATTCGATGATCTGCGACGAGACCTGGGATCTGCTCGCCCGCCATCTCGACGCGAAGCAGCTTCTCGAACTGCCGATCGTCATCGGGCACTACGTGATGACGGCCTATGTGCAGAACTCGCTGCGCACCCGGCTTACCGACAACAACCCGGACGGTCTGGCGACGCGCTGACGGTCCTGCCCTGCAGGTCTATTCGTAGACGCAGGCGTCGTAACCGTCGCGCTTCACGGTGCCGAGGCGCGCGGCGATGGTGTTGCCGTAGCGGCGGGTGAAACCGGCAGGGTTCTTGACGCTGCGGCTCTTGGGGCTGGGCAGGGCAGCGGCCATGCGCGCGGCTTCAAGCGGCGTGAGCTTGGCAGCCGACTTGCCGAAATAACGCTGCGCCCCGGCCTCGACGCCGTAAGTGCCGATACCGGTTTCCGCGACGTTGAGGTACACTTCCATGATCCGCCGCTTGTCCCACAGGTTCTCGATGAGGAAGGTGAACCAGACCTCCAGCCCCTTGCGCAGATAGCGGCTCCAGCCTTCGCCTTGCCATAGGAACACGTTTTTCGCCGTCTGTTGACTGATGGTCGACCCGCCCCGCAGGCGTTCGCCCCTGGCATTGCGCTCCATCGCCTTTTCGATGGCCTCGGTGTCGAAGCCGTTGTGGCTGCAGAACTTGCCGTCTTCTGCCGCGATCACGGCGGCGACCATATTGCGGTCGATCCGGCTCAGCGGCTCCCAGTCCTTGGTCAGGCCGTTGCCGTCGGCAAGCATCGTGAACGTCACCGGCGGGGGGACGAAACGGTAGAGAAGCGTGATGCCCACGCTGATCGCGACGAACCAGACGATAAGCTTGGCAATGAAACGCATGACCCGCAAAGTGCCTTGAACCGGAGTGTCGCCGCGGTTCTAGAGCGTGCTGCGGCGATCTGGCAACGGGGCTTGAGGTCGGGCCCGCCCTTATGCGGCGTGGATCGGCGGGTTGTCCCCGGCTTCGTCGCCGGCATCCTCGGGGCGGTAGAACACCACGCGGTCGCGTCCTTCGTGCTTGGCACTGTAGAGCGCCTCATCGGCGTGCCGGTAAAGCTGGCGGAAATCGCTGTCGGGCGTGGCTTCGGCGACGCCGACGCTGACGGTTACAGCGCCCTCGCCGATGGCCTCGCTGTGATCGCACTCGGCGATCCCCTTGCGCACGCTTTGCGCGAACCGATGCAGGGCGAAGCCGTCCATCCCGGCGACCATCAGCGCGAACTCCTCGCCGCCGAGCCGGGCCACTTTGCACATGTCGCCTTCCCAGCGGGCAATACGATTGCCGATGGTGACGAGCACCATGTCGCCGGCATCGTGGCCATGGGTGTCGTTGATGCGCTTGAACTTGTCGATGTCGAGCAGGAGCAGGGCGAGCGGACTGGCGCCCGAGCGGTTCAGGTCGAACATCGGAGCGGCCGCTTCCACGAATCCGCGACGGTTGCGCAGGCCGGTTAGCGGATCGCGCCGGGCCAGTTCATGGGCCTGCGCCTCGGCCCTGCGCGCCCGGTCGTGCTCGATGCGCAGGCGGGCGTGGGTGCGCGAGGCGGCCGCGGCGAGCCAGAGCGTCTGCCAGGCGGCGGCGAAGAGAACCAGAAGCTGCGAGCCGCCGCCCCAGAAGATCGTGTCGGTATCCACGAACTGCACACTGCCCAGCGCCAGCATCGGCAGCGACCATGCGCCTGCGAAAGTACGCGCCTCGACGCTGCCGCGTCGCCATGCCCAGCCGAGGCACAGGGTGACGCCGACCAGCACGCCCAGAATCAAGGAGCCCAGAACGGCCGACATGGTCTCGATCGGGCCCTGCCGCATGAAGGTGAGCGGGATGCCGAGAATGGCGACGGCGGAGGCGAGCGTCAGCGTGATGCGGCGCATCCAGTCGGGCAGAACATGCCGGTCGAGCGCCAGGACCGCGCTGAACGCTGCCATGGTCACCGCAAGGCAGGAGAGCGCCGTGCAGGTCTGGGCCGAGACGGCGCCTGCTATTCCCGGCACGAGAAAGAGGTGGAGCTGCGACCACATCGTCCCCCATATCAGCATGCAGCCGGCCCATGCGGCCTGCCACAAGGGGAACTGGCGGCGCAGCGAAAACGCCAGCGTGGTATTGTAGAGCGCACCGATCAGCAGGAGCGTGAGCGCCGCTGCGACCGAGATCGACAGCGCGGTCGCCTGCACATTGGCCTCGCCACGGGTCATCATCCGCATGCGCAGGAGGTTGGCGCTTGCAAGACGGTCGAAACGCATGGTGACCGAGAGCAGGCGGGCATCGCGCAAGGGCGCTTCGAAGGCGATCTGACCGCCGGTGCGCCAATGAGAGCCGAAGTTTCCGCTGCTGACTTCCTGGCTCAGGCTGCGACCGTCGGCATAAGTGAAGGACACCTTCAGCCGGTCGAACCGCGAGTGATGCACAAGCAGAACCAGATTACGCGGGTCGACAGGATAGGAGGCGACGTTCGCGCGCAGCCATAGGCTTCCGCGCTGATATCCCTCCGGGTCACCGGTGCATGAGAACGGCGGCGGCGCGGCATTGTCGGCAACCGGTGTTGCCGACACGGCATGGCACAGAGAATGGCTGACGATGACTTCGGCAGCGGCACGATCCGTCCAGCCCGACCACACCAGCAAAGCGGCAAGGAAGGCGAGTACCTTCAGGGCCGGATTTCGGAGATGGGCGTGGGGCTGCATGACAGCGGTCCCCATGGCACGATTATGCCTTACGGTTTATTACCGATCCTCGAATTTTCCCCACTTTTCGTGGTGTTGGGCGGGCTGCACACAGGAAAAGACCGGACCGTCGAATCGACGGCCCGGTCCTTGTTCGATTGTTACGCGCCTGTGAACTTATCAGGCGGCCGGCATCAGTTTCTTGTCGCCGGCAATGCGGTTCATCGCCTTCTGCAGCTTCTCGAAAGCGCGGACCTCGATCTGGCGGACGCGTTCGCGACTCACCTTGTAGACCTGGCTCAGTTCCTCGAGCGTCTTCGGATCGTCGGTCAGGCGGCGTTCGGTCAGAATGTCGCGCTCGCGATCGTTGAGCGAGTCCATGGCCTCGACCAGCATGTCGTGGCGCACGGTCTTCTCTTCGGCCTCGGCGACGATTTCGTCCTGCAGCGGGTTTTCATCCTGCAGGATGTCCATCCACTGGCCTTCGCCTTCCTCGCGCAGCGAGACGTTCAGCGAGGCATCGCCGCCCATCATCATGCGCCGGTTCATGTTGACGACCTCGGTCTCCGATACGCCCAGCGTAGTTGCGATCTTGGCGACATCGTCCGGGTGCAGGTCGGTATCCTCGTAGGCGTCGAGGTTCTTCTTCATGCGGCGCAGGTTGAAGAACAGTTTCTTCTGCGCAGCGGTGGTGCCCATCTTCACGAGCGACCAAGAGCGCAGAATGAACTCTTGAATCGAGGCCTTGATCCACCACATCGCATACGTGGCGAGGCGGAAACCGCGATCGGGTTCGAACTTCTTAACGCCCTGCATGAGGCCGATGTTGCCTTCGGAAATCAGTTCCGACACGGGCAGGCCATAGCCGCGATAACCCATCGCGATCTTCGCGACGAGGCGCAGGTGGCTGGTCACCAGGTGCGCGGCGGCTTCGGGATCCTCGTGTTCCTTGTAGCGCTTGGCGAGCATGTATTCCTGCTCAGGCGCAAGCACGGGGAATTTGCGGATTTCCGAAAGGTAGCGGTTGAGGCTCTGCTCACCGCCCAGTGTCGGCACCGCGGGGAGGTTTCGTTCCTTGTTGCTCACTATCTTCCGTCCTTTCTAGGTCGGCCGGCGGTCAAAGACCCTTAAGAGGCGTCTTAGCTTGCGGCCACCTGTTCATCATAGCACATAAATACGATTTCAGTGTCGCAATTCGTCGATCAGTGTCCGCATGTCGTCGGGCAATGGACTGACGAAATGGACCGTTTCCCTATTAACGGGATGAGCGAAGCCAAGTTCCGCGGCATGGAGCGCTTGCCGGGAAAAACCCAGGCTTTGCAGGAGGGGGCGAATCGCTGAAGGTGTACGTCCATAGACAGGGTCCCCCAATAGCGCATTGCCTATTGACGACATGTGAACACGGACCTGATGCGTCCGTCCGGTCTCCAGGCGGCACTCGATCAGCGATGCGCCCTTGAGCGCTTCCAGGGTCCGATAATGCGTCACTGCGTGCTTGCCTCTGCCGTCCTCGACCAGCGCCATCTTCTTGCGGTTGGTATTCGAACGGCCGATGGCTCCGGTTACAGTCCCCGAAGGCGGAACGGGTCTTCCGGCCACAACGGCGCGGTAGGATCTCTGGATCGAATGGTCGGCGAACTGGGCGGCAAGCCCCTCGTGCGCGCGGTCGGTCTTGGCGACGACGAGCAGGCCGGACGTGTCCTTGTCGATGCGGTGGACGATGCCGGGACGGGCGACACCGCCGATGCCCGAAAGCTGGCCGCGGCAGTGGTGCAGCAGCGCATTGACCAGGGTGCCGTCGGGATTGCCCGCAGCGGGATGGACCACGAGCCCGGCGGGCTTGTCGACCACGATCAGGTCCTCGTCCTCGTAGACGACGTCGAGCGGGAGGTCCTGTGCTACCGCCTGTGCAGGGGCCGCTTCGGGAACATCGATCACGAAAGGCGTGCCCGGCGCCACCTTGAGCGAGGCCTGCGAGGCCGGTTTGCCGGCCAGCGTGACGCGACCTTCGCCCATCAGCGCCTTTACCCGTTCGCGGGAGAGCCCGCTGGCGTCGGCCAGCGCCTTGTCGAGCCGGCCGCCGGCTGACCCGATTTCGCCCTGGATGATGTTTTCGTTTGCCCCCATTGCGGCTAGGATTTGGGGATGGTTGTCGAGGTGACAAGTGGCGTTATGGCCACACTGCGCGAGGAAGCGGACCGCGCCGCACCCGAAGAATGCTGCGGGCTGCTGCTGGGGCGCGATGAGCCGGGCGGTGAAGCGCGTATCGACGCGCTGCTTCCTGCCGCCAATGTGGCCGACGATCCGTGCCTGCGCTTTGAAATCGACCCCGCCGTGCTGCTTTCCGCACACAAGGCAGCGCGTAGTGGCGGTCCGCAGATACTGGGCTATTATCACTCGCATCCGGTGGGACATCCGGTGCCTTCGGCCACCGATTGCGAACATTCCACTGGCGATTCGCGCATTTGGGCGATCATTGCCGGTGCACGTGTTGCTTTCTGGCGTGATAGCGGGAATGGTTTCCGCGCATTGACTAATCGCATGGTTGGAGAGGACCATGCGGACGATATCAAGGCGAAGTGAACGGAAAGCGCCCTATACAATGACTACGAGCTCGCTCGAACTTGCCAGTCTCCTATGCTCCCGACTGTGCCACGACATGCTCAGCCCCGTCGGCGCGCTGTCGAACGGGCTTGAGCTTCTCGCCGACGAAAACGATCCGGAAATGCGCCAGCGCTGTTTCGAGCTGCTGGACCAGAGCGCGCGGATTTCGACCGACAAGCTGAAGTTCTTCCGCCTCGCGTTCGGTGCCGCCGGCGGTTTCGGCGAAATGGTCCCGGTCAGCGAAGCGCGGGCACTGGTGGACGGGCTGGTCGCGAACAATGCGCGGATCGTGGTTAACTGGTCGCTATCCAGCGACTCCCTGCCCAAGGCCGCGATCAAGATCCTGCTGAACTTCGCCCTGTTCGGAATCGAGGCGCTGCCGCGCGGCGGCAACCTCGATATCGCGGCGGAATTCCGCGACGGCGGCAGCGAAATCGCCGTGCGTGCCGCAGGACAGCGCATTGCCTTCGACCGCGATATCGGTCGCGCGCTGGAAGGAACCTTGCCGGCCGGCGAGCTTTCAAGCCGCACGGCACCGGCGGCGATGATCAACGGCCTTGCCGAGGAATATGGCGGCCAGCTGCAATTCGTCCTTGCGGAAGACGCGCTGGTGCTCGGCGCGGTCCTGCCGGGAAGCTGAAGGAAACCGGGGAGAACGCACGCATGCGGAAAGGTCGAGCGAAATGAACCGCTGGCTGGTCAACCGCGTCGTCGAATCGCCCAACTGGAACGCGCGCAAGCTGCCGATCTCGATGGTGGTGTTGCACTATACCGGCATGAAGAGCGCGGACGAGGCGCTCGCGCGCATGTGCGATCCCGAAGCGGAAGTGTCCGCGCACTACATGATCGACGAAGAAGGCGTCGTGACCTCGCTGGTCCCCGAGGACAAGCGAGCCTGGCATGCAGGCAAGTCCTACTGGCGCGGTGTCACCGACGTGAATTCGGCCAGCATCGGGATCGAACTCGCCAATCCGGGGCACGAGTGGGGCTATCGCCCGTTTCCCGAGCCGCAAATGGATGCCTTGCTGCCGCTGCTGGCCGACGTGATGGACCGGCACGATATCCCGCGTGCCAATGTGGTGGGCCATTCGGACATCGCGCCCGCGCGCAAGCAGGATCCGGGCGAATACTTCGACTGGCACAGGCTGGGAGAACTCGGCCTCGCGCTCGACATTCCCTCGGCGAAGATGAACCTGTTCTATGACAATCCCGGCGCTTTCTATCTGGCGCTGGAGCGGTTCGGGTACGACATTTCCGATGGTCGCGCCGCCGTGCGCGCGTTTCAGCGGCGGTTCCGGCCGATGATCATCGATGGCGAACTCGATGGCGAGATCGGCGGCATCCTGTTCGAACTCCTGCTGGAGCGCGATACCGGCCGCGCGCGGTAAGCTTCCCTTCTGCGCAATTCCTGCTAGGCACGCGACGCCGGGGAGCCGGGCAGCCGCGCCGTTCGCAAGAACGTCGAGGAAAGTCCGGGCTCCACGAAACAAGGGTGGCGGGTAACGCCCGCCGGGCGAGGGCGGTTTTCAGGCCGTTCGAAGCTCAGGGAAAGTGCCACAGAGAGCATACCGCCGATGGAGTGATAAACTCACAGGCAAGGGTGAAAGGGTGCGGTAAGAGCGCACCGCGCTTCCGGTGACGGCAAGCGGCATGGCAAACCCCACCCGGAGCAAGACCGAATAGGGGCTGCTGGCTATCTTCGGATGGCGGGTCGGTTTCGGACCCAGGCAGCCCGGGTTGGTCGCTGGAGCGGCGCAGCAATGCGTCGCCGAGAGGAATGGCTGCCGCCGCGGCGTAAGGTCCCTCTTTAGGGAGACCACGCCAGGCACAGAACCCGGCTTACAGGCTCCCCGGCATCACGATTTCGAAAGACACTGTCAGCCGGTCAGGCGACGGCGGTCGTTTCCTCGACCGGCATGTCGTGATCGCGCGCCTGCAGGAACCAGCGCTCGGTTCCTTCCAGGCCGATCGCGGTCAGGGTGCCGTGTATGAAGGCGCCGGTATCGATGCCGATACGGTTGGCGCAGACCTGCGGCTCCTCGGTGATCGTGTGCCCGTGAATGACACAGGCGCCGAAGCTGCCCTTGTGGCTGAGGAACGGTTCGCGAATCCACCGGCAATCCTGTCCGAGCTGGTGCTCGATCGGGGTCGAGGGGCGGATGCCGGCATGGACGAAGAGGTAGTCGCCGATGCGAACCAGCTTCTTGAAGCTGTTGAGGAAATCGAAATCGTCCTGCGGGATCGCCTCGTTCATCAGCGCCTGCAGTTCCTCGATGCTGGCTGCCATGATCGTTTCGGCATCGACGCCGTAGGACTGGATCGTCTCGCGGCCGCCGAACTTGAGAAAGCCGCGCAAAGATTCGGTCTTGGTGCGGCTCAGCAGGAGCATTTCCTCATGGTTGCCCTGCAGGAATTCGATCTCGCGCGTCTTTGCCCATTCGCGCGCGCGCGCGACCACGGCGGCGCTGTCGTGCCCGCGGTCGATCAGATCACCCAGCAGAACGATGGTGGTATGCGCCCGCCTGCGACCGGCGTCGTCCTCCTCGATCATCCGGATCAGATCCTCGAACAGATCGATGCGTCCGTGGATGTCACCAATGGCGTAAACGCGTTCACCAGAGGGCACCGACGGTGTGGGCATCGCGGGAGAGCGACCCAGTATATTTCGTATCTTGGCAAGCATTTGTTGCATCGCGGTATAGTCGCCCTCTCGATGGTAGACAAGAGACCCTAGGCAGGGTGTGCGGCGGGGCGGGCCAAGTGTGTGATAGTGGCACAAAGAACACACAACGTTTCTGAATTATTTCTAAAATGAAATTTTCGTTGTCTCAGGGCGTGGTGCAATGCAGCATTATTCCGCTGTCGCAAACGCACCCGCAACGAGGCGCGCGGCGACGGTGCAGGTGGGACGAGGCATTAAAAAATTGTGAGGGAATGAATATGCTTATGTCCGTCCGCGGCGCTCTTGCCGCAACTCTTCTCGCGGGTACCGCGCTTGCTGCGACCCCGGCTTTCGCCCAGGACGCTGATATTCCTGCGGATATTTCGGTCTCGGCCAACGTTGCCCTGACTTCCGACTATCGTTTCCGCGGTGTTTCGCTTTCGGCTGGCGACCCTGCCATTCAGGGCGGCTTCGACGTCAGCCACTCGAGCGGTTTCTACATCGGTACCTGGGCGTCCTCGATCAGCGGCGGTCCGGTCTACGGTGACCAGGAGCTCGACGTCTATGCCGGTTGGGGCGGCGACCTCGGTTCCAGCGGCCTTTCGCTCGACATCGGTCTTCTGCTTTACGCCTACCCGAGCGGCCACGTCGGCAAGGCCAACTACTGGGAACCCTATGCCAGCATTTCCGGCTCGCTGGGCCCGGCATCGATCACCACCGGCGTTGCCTACGCGTGGGATCAGGATTCGCTTGGTAACCAGGACAACCTCTACATCTACACCGATGCCGAGGTCGCTATCCCGGACACGCCGTTCACCCTCAGTGGTCACCTTGGTTACACCGACGGCGTGCTTGCGCCCGATCTTCTCGCTGGCGGTCTCGACGACACCGGTCTCGACTGGTCGCTGGGCGTTTCGGCCACCATCTTCGGCCCGCTCTCGGCCAGCGTTTCCTACGTTGGTGTCGATGGCGCGTCGGTTGACGGCCTGACCGACGACACTCTCGTCGTGACCCTGTCGGGCTCGTTCTGATCGTCTGACAGACCCGACTTTGCGAATTTCGCAGGAGGACCCGTCCGGAGCGATCCGGACGGGTTTTCTCGTTTCCGGACGGGCCAGGGCTGCTCAGCGGAGATAGAAGTTCACCGTCGTGACGACGCGGACTTTCTTGAAGGGGGAGTCCGAAACGCCCCAGCCTGCGGAATCGCCGTCGCGCGCATTGATCGAGAAATAGCCTTGTGTGGCATTCTTGATCGCGCCGACTTCGGCACCGCTGTCCTTGGCGAACTGCTCTGCCGCTGCGCGGGCATCCTTTGTCGCAGCCGCCACCATTTCCGGCTTGATGTCGTTGAGCTTGGTGAAGGTGTAGGACATGCCCGAGCCTTCCTCCAGGATTACCCCGCGTCGCACGAGATCGAACTGCCGCCGGACGGCATCCTCGGCGCGCTCTATGTCATGCGTGCGCAAGGTGATGCGCTGGCGCACGGTAAAGTTCGGGACGCCGTTGTCCTTGTATTGCGAGACGTTCACGCCGGTCGGCTGAAGCGCGTCTTCGGGAAATCCGAGTTCGCGGAAGAAGGCGTGGATCTGCTTGGTATCCTGATCGACGCTGGCCTGTGCCGAGGACAGATCGCTTGCTGAAGCCGAATAGCTGATCGTCCAGGTCGCCAGGTCTGCCGTCACGTCGCGTTCGGCAAGGCCTCGCACGGTGACGGAGCGGTCGGCGCGCTGCGCTCGCTTGAGCCCGTCGCCCAGGGCGAATCCGCCGACCACGATGCTCGCCGCCAGAATGACGGAGCTGAGAACGATGGGGCGCATTGCAGAACTGCGCCAAGTGGGGGTGGAGCGGGACGTATCTTCTAGGCTATCGTCGGTCATGGCAGCATCTCCCAATAGACCTGCTCGCTATGCGGCCTTGTGGCTGTATATGCGATGAACCGTTTTAATCTATCGATGAACTGAGGTGACGAACCTGTGACGCGATACCTTCACACCATGATCCGCGTGACCGATCCCGATGCGACAATCCGCTTTTTCGAGCTGATCGGTCTCAAGGAGGTACGGCGATTCTCCAATGAAAAGGGGCGCTTCACGCTCATTTTCCTCGCTCCGGAAGGGCAGGAAGATGCCCAGGTCGAACTGACCTACAACTGGCCGGAAGAGGATGGCTCGGTCGAGGAATACACCGGCGGCCGCAATTTCGGCCACCTGGCCTATGAAGTCGACAACATCTACGAGACCTGCCAGCGGCTGATGGACGCTGGCGTCACCATCAACCGTCCGCCACGCGATGGCCACATGGCCTTCATTCGCACGCCGGACGGGATTTCCGTCGAACTGCTGCAGGACGGTACGCTCGAACCGGCCGAGCCCTGGGCCAGCATGCCCAACGTGGGCAGCTGGTAACAGGCACTTGTCAGTCTGGCTGGGGCGCCGGTGGCGCCTTGGCCAGACGCAGGATCGCGTAACCCAGAAGCGACGAGAGCAAGGATCCCAGCAGGACGCCCAGCTTCGCTTCCTCCACCAGATGCGGCCGGTGCGGGAAGGCGAGGGCGCCGATGAACAGGCTCATCGTGAAGCCGATGCCGCACAAGACCGCCGTTCCCCACAACTGAACCCAGCTCGCTCCGGCAGGCCGCGGAGCGAAGCCGATCCGGTCGGACGCGACGATCGCGGCGAAGATGCCGATCTGCTTGCCGAAGAAAAGGCCCAGCGCCACGCCCAGCGGAATGGGATCGAGCAGGCCGGAAAGGCCGATGCCTGCCAGGGCGACGCCCGCATTGGCGAAGCCGAACAGCGGCACGATGACATAGCTGTTCCATGGCACCAGCGCGTGTTCCAGCCGCAGCAGCATGCTGTCGCCGCGCGGCGAGTTCTTGAGCGGGATAGTAAAGGCGAAGACAACGCCGGCGATCGTCGCATGAATGCCGGAGTTGAGGATGCAGTACCAGAGGCCAAGGCCCAGTAGCAGATAGGCCGGCAGGTAGAAGACCTTGCGCCGATTGAGCAGAATAAGGCCGCCCAACAGCACCAGCGCAGCCATGCCCCACAACAACTTGATCTGTGCCGTGTAGAAAATGGCGATGATGGCCACGGCCCCGAGATCGTCGACGATGGCCACGGTCAGCAGGAAAAGGCGCAGCGAGGCGGGGACGCGGTTGCCCAGCAGGCCGAGAACACCCACCGCAAATGCAATGTCGGTAGCGGCGGGAATGGCCCAGCCGCGGTGCATCGGCTGTCCGGTACCCGCCACCATCAGGTAGATCAGCGCCGGGACGCCCATGCCGGCGGCGGCTGCCAGCACCGGCAGGCGGCGCTTGGCGGCGTTGGACAACTCACCGTCGAGGATCTCGCGCTTGATCTCGAGACCGACGACGAAGAAGAAAATCGCCATCAGCGCATCGTTGATCCACAAGTGCAGCGTGTCGAGCTTGGCCACGGGCGTCCACGCAAGTTCGCCGTGGAACAGGTCGTGGTACTCGTGCGCCCAACCGACGTTGACAATGATCATCGCCAGCGCCGCAACAATTATGAGCAGAACACCGGCCGAAGCCTCACCGCCCATTAACTTTGTGAAATTGGTGGCCAATTTATTGGCGAAATGTCTGGGGATGCTCATAAGTATGTTTTCAGATTATCTTCTAAAAGATGCAATCGGATTCGGCCGATTGGGGATGAATTACCGTACAAGTACGGGAAGGGGGCGTTGTGGGGGCGGCCTTTACGATACAGTATGCAATTCATGCGCTGCAATTTGTTGAACAGGAACTTCTGCTCTTCGCCGCGTTCTGGTTCCTGCTCGGTGCCGCCGATGATATCGGTGTCGATCTGTGCTGGATCTGGCTGAAGCTGACCGGTCGCGCGCAGGTTGATCGGATCACGCGGGAAGAGGCCGGAGCGCCACTTGCCGGGCGCGCCGCCATCCTGATCGCCGCGTGGCGTGAAGCGGACGTGATCGGTCATACCGTGCGTCATGCGCTGTCTGTCTGGCGGCAAGATGACTTCACTCTCTACGTCGGTTGCTATTCCAACGATCCCGAAACAATCGCAGCGGCCATGTCCGGAGCAGGCGCGGATGCGCGTGTCCGGATCGTGATCCACGACAATGCCGGGCCGACCACCAAAGCGGACTGCCTGAACCGCCTCTACACCGCCCTGTGCGACGATGAGAAACGATACGGATATCGCTTCAAGAGCGTTGTCTTGCACGATTCTGAGCAAGTGGTTTCGGTTGTACACCTATCTCCACCGCAGAAATCTGCGGACTTCCGTTCACGGTTGGCTACGGCTTGATAATCGAGGCGTTGTTTCTCCGCATGTCACTCGTTCAATCAGCGCCATTAATGGGCGACAAGGGCGCTGGACGCAACCACTTGCAGATCAATGGGTGTCAAGCGTAGCTGAGGGGCGTTGCGCACGTCCATGCCGTCAAACCTCGACTGGCTGTCGTTCACGTGCTTTCGAGCAGGAAGCCGGGATTTTAGGCGTCGCTCTCAGCGATTGCCCTTCGCACGGTTATGCGTGGTGCAGAGCATCTGGCAGTTCTTCGCTGAACTGTCCCCGCCTTTGCTCCAAGCTGCAACATGGTCAGCGTCCATTTCGGTCAGCTTGTAGATGCGACTCTTGTTTGAGTCGTGCCCAATTGCACATAAGGGGCAATTAGAGATGCCCTTGCTTTGCGCTTCCTGCGTTTGCTTTGTGTAAGTGGTCTTTTTGACCTTCTCGTCAAACACACGGACGTTGAGCAGCTTGGTATCCGTCGATCCGCCCAACACAAACTCAAAAATGCCTTTCCGGTTCAGCACCTCAGGATCGCCATACAGCGCTCGGACTTCATCAGAGACCTTCTTGGGGTCGTAACTTGTATTATGATGCTCTTCGTAGAGCCTTCCCCATTCCAAGCCACGCATTTCGGGCAGCACATCAACAAACACGGCTGAAACCCAATCGAGGACTGTGTTGAAGTAGGCCTTCATTTCGTTGACGTTTGTGTCGCTGCGATGGGCGCTCATATAAGCGCCGATGTTGCCCTTGCTGACCCAATCCAGCGCCCGCTCAAGAAACTCCTGACGGTTTGCACTGCCCCTCACATAGGCAGACCATTTCTGGATGTTAGCATTCTGGCTGTTGCTGAACTCTTCCTTGGCCTTGGTTACAAAAGGGCCGGAATAGATAGCGTTCAAAAGCTCTTGCTTGTTGAGTGGCACACCAGCGATGTTGATGGTTTCAAACCACTGCTTTATTTCACTTTCCGCGCCCTCGCATTCGTAAATCAGCAGCTTTGCTTCACGGATGCGCGCCTGCTGGTCGGCTGCAAGGCTATCGAAGTTTTTGGGGTTTCCATTGTCCGTGATGGCGAACTTATTGGTGACAAAGCGGCCTATGCTGGTGATGCGCTGCTGGCCATCAAGCACCTCAAACCGGTCATCTGCGACCTTGTTGAAATAGATAAGCCCTAGCGGATAGCCCATCAGCAAGGAGTGAATAACTGCTTGCTCACGGTTCCCTCCGCCTTCGGCATAGATATAATTCCGCTGGTATTCCGGTTGGATAGTGAGCTTACCACCAAGGCCGAACAGCCCTTTGCCTTCAAGCTGATTGTAGACGAAGCCCTCGCAGACATCTGCCACAGTAAGATCAGTGTTCAGTGTCGCTTTCACTTCGTTGCTCCAGCTGTGCCTTCGGGCTTACGATGGCGGATCAAGATGCGCTTATAGACTTTAACGTCATTGATAACGCCAGACATGTTTAGCGGGATGCTCCCTTTCTTGCCGAAGCGACGGAAGAAAGCATCTTTCTGGTCCTGCGCGGAATACCACTTTGTTCGATATGGGTTGTCGGGATCGCTGGATTCCAGTGTGCCTACGATCTCAAACTGCTCCGGGCTGTATTTGTCCAAAAACGTGACCGGAACGCCCATCACCCCATCATAGTCACTTGGAATTTCCTTGTAGGTTGAGACTTCAATGGCGTCGTAATTGTCATAGCGGTCGTAGGCAGTTTTGCCCTTGAGGCCACGGCTGTAGCGGAGGTTATCAGCCATTGTCATAAGGCTGAGAGGCTTATGGCGGCGACCGTGATCCAAGTTCGTATACCAACAGGACGTTGATACTCTGGCGATTTTTTTGCCTGTCTCTTCATCCAGATGGTGGAACTGCTCGTAGTCGTCTGGAACTTCGAAAAACATACCTACGTTGAAATTCGTGCAGCCAATCCAGAGCTTGTTTGCCTGCACGAGATGAAACAGTTCCTTGTAGGTGATGGCGTTGGTATTACCGATAACAAGGAACTTCTTGTCGTGTTCAACCAGCAGCGCGATAAACTCACTGAACAAAGAGAACGGCGGGTTGGTTACAACAATATCAGCTTGCTTGAGTAGATCAACGCATTCCTGACTTCTAAAATCGCCACCTTCCTTGAGCGGCGTTCGGTTATGTGGATTGTTTTCCAAAAATAACTTGACGTCTTCGATATCCCTCGCACCATCGCCGTTTATATCGTTTACTTCCTCTATCTCAATCGCCAGCGCATTAGGCCTATTGCGCTTACCCTTGTCCTCAGCGTATTCAATGAATGACAATTGAGCACCAGCAATGGGGGAGCCATCGTAGCTAGTGGAGATGAGTTTCTTCAAGCCTAGCCGATTGAAATTGGCTGCAAAATACTTGAAGAAGTTGCTTTCAAAGGGGTCGTCGCAATTACAATAAACCACTTTGCCACGAAAGGTGTCCGGATCATACTCAAGGTAGGCTTCGACTTCTTTCTGGATGTCGATGTACCGGGTGTAAAACTCGTCCTTCTTCGCCGTGCGGGCGTTGGTCAACCTGTTTGCTGCTGAACTCATTCTTCAATTCCGCTTCGCCAGTGATTTTCACCTTAGCCACACGCTTTATCACCGCAAGAGCCCTTGGGCTCTTGCGGTGAGGATAATTGACGTAACCCCTTAGATTTCCACCATGAGGGAATTAGAGACTGGCCTGAAGGAAGGGCGGACGAGATAAAAAGGGGGGGGCGGTTTACGATCAGGGTGTTGAAGGAGACCCAGGCTGTAGGAGCCTCCGACCTTTTTGCGGAGTGCTGCCAGATCGAGTGTCTTGGATTGCTGGCAGGTATCGCAGCTAACGCGAACGGGTCGCCCTGCCTCGATCATCGCATCAAGGGTCTGAACCCACGAGGGGAACATAGCTGCTCGTTTTGCCATGTGGAACAGATGGCGAACGCCTGACCGCAGGGTCAAGCGTTGCCGTGTGGGTAGGTCGGTGGAAAAGCTGTGGTCAGAAATCCGCCCCGAGGCTCCTCAGCAGCTCGTCGGCATCCTTGGGCGTCCCCCAATCGAACATGCCGTCATGCGTTACACAGGGCTCCGCAAGTTGCGCGCCTGCACTTGGTCCCATCGCTTCAAAACGCCTTGGGTCCATGCTCTGGTAGAGCTTTTCGGTTTCCTTGATCTTGTGGCGTGGTGCGATCACTGCGCCTTCTTCGAGGTGGATTGCGCAATCCTTGTCCATGTGGATCAGGTGGCTGACCGCCATGTTGCCTTCTGCCGCACGATACTGCCCTAGTTCCTCACTCAAGACTGCCGCCAGTCTCGCATACTGGTCCTTGTTGACATTCTCGGTCAGGGGGAAGATGATCGTGATTGTCTTCTCGCCCTTGCGGCTCAAGCTATCAAGGAGCAAGTGCGCATAGCCAAGGTCTTTTGCTCTGGTGTTCAGATCGGCAGCAACTTGCGCAAGGTCTTTACCCCTGTATTCAAGAACCACCGCACTGGCGCTTAGCCAGTTATCCAAGGTATTGTTACAACCCTTGCTCTTCCATTCGCTAAACGACCATGCCGCTGGTTCATCGGGGTAATTGGCCATCTGCTTCAACAGTCCGTTGAGGTAGCCATCAATGCCGTGGCAGTTGTCCTGTGGATCGGTTTTCCAGCACGCCTTGTAAACGTCTTGTTTGCTGTAAGAACGTGGTCCGACATTGAAGCGGGTAAGGGTAATTGGTGTCATTGTAAGCTCTCCTAAAAGCCGCAGCATCATTGCTGCTATGTTATTTACAGGGAGAGCTTCAAAACCCCTGATTATAGGGTCAAAACGGGTCATTCGGTGAATAATGACGCGGCGCACCGAGGCTTGCTATGTTAGAGCATGACCTACACCAATCACGTTATCTTCCACATCAACGACCTGAAAGCCTTTAGGGAAGGTGAGGACGTTGGATGGACACCTGAAATGCAAGAAAATGAGTGCGGAAACTATGCTCCAAGGCCAACGGTTGTCTTGCTCCTCTCGCCTTCTGAGCGCAGGCGCATTGCCGCCGATATGTCGATCAGCGAGGCGGCCAAAACCTATAACATCTCAAACTCGACGGTTCTTCATTGCCGTGAGGAATTCCAACGGACGAATGGCCAGATGGATCAGGAGACCACGGTCATTATAAATCAAAGACGGCGCACGTTGACGCTTGAGAAGATGCTCGAAATCGCTCGGGATAAACGCGAAGCATCGAGTGTTGCAGAGGCCTTCGGTGTGGCTTCCATGACCGTTCGTCGCGTTCGCGAGCTTTACCAAAAAGGATTGTTGAAGCGCTAAATATCAGGCGGTGAGGTACTCGCTTGGGTTGCTCAACCCCATCGCACCCTTTTCAAACAGCGAACCCCCGGTGACGTTAAGCCACCGGGGGTTTCACTTAATACGAAAACCAGTCTTCCACACCGTGGGCTTTTAGCTTTAACTGTAAGACCTCGATATAGGCTTGCCTTTTTGAATTGGGATGATTGGGCCAAAGCACATTCTCCCAACTCTCCACATTCTTGGGTAAATTCTCCCAAGTCCTAGGACCACGATGCTCGAAATAAAGTGCCACAGAAGGATCAAGTCCATCGAAGGCACGATATATTCGATCAACATAGCTCTGGCGGTGTTGATCGCCAAATTCAGCCTTCCGAATGGCCCCAGCGAGAATGCTCTTGTCTCGGTAGTTCATCGACTTCGCGAGTTCGACCGTTTGCCATCGCTCATCAGTATATTTTTCTACGGCTGGTATGGCTTCGTAGGCTAGAACGACCGCTTCTCGAACTTCGGTAATGGGATTGCACCACCATAGTTCATCGGGGGTGAGCCAATCGTCCAACTGTAACGACATCAAACCATTGATGTGATATTGGTCAGCCCACCTACGCTCAAATTCAACTTGTTCAGAGAACGTGAGCATATTGTCGAGGTCGTGCTGCTCCCCTTTAGAAAGCCTGAAAGGGTCGCGAAGTCGTTTAATCATCCGCTTGATACGAACGATTGCGAGTGCGGAAAAGGACATAACTGCCTCCCATTAAAAGGGCCGGGAGTTTCCTCCCGGCCCGTTGGATTAGGCAGTCTCTCCGGTCTTCTTCGCCTTCTGGCGCTTCACCGAAATGATGCGTTCATTGGGCTTCAGAAGGGTAGCTTCCTTGGTTGCGAGTTCGGCCTCCCTCTTGTCGAGTTCAGCTTGCTTCGCAGCCAATTGTTCGTCCTTCTTCTTCTGCGCGGCGTCCTTCAAATCTGCCGCCACCTTAGCAGCGTGCTTATCCGCGTATTTCTCCACCCGCTTTTCAACGGACGAGGAACTATCGTCAAACAAGCCAAGCACCGTGATGGTGCCCGCATCCTTGTCGAACCTACCAAACAGCGAAACGAGACCTGTCTCAAAAGGGGCGTTCCGAAACTGCTTCGCAACGAGATCGCCCACAGGGGGAACCCGCTCCGTCACAGTCTTATACCGCTCCTTCTTGTCCTTCTCCTCCTGATCCATGGAAAGCCGCACCCTGTCTGCCTTGATGCACTTGGAAAGGCCTTTCTCCTCTACGAGCTTGTCATAGAGGGTCTTGCCGTTGAGGCCGCGCTTAACGGCCCCTCGGAGGGCGCTGGCATAATTCCAGACGTTCTCCGACCACGTGAACTCGGGCTCAGGATCACCGATTTTCCAATTCTTGGGCTTCGGGGGATAATATCCCATGAGGATACGCAGATACATCACGTAGACGTTCTGCGTGTTCTCATCCAGCACCACCGGAACACCAGTTTCATCAAGCACGTTAGCAAGCCATTCGGCATACTCTTCGCGCTTGAGAACTTCGATGATTGACAGTGCGGCAGCGAGGTCCGTCCAGAGGGCAATTCGCTTGTTCTTCCCCAACTCGGCCATTTCATCTCTGAAATGGCCCGCAGTCTTTTGGAAGCCGTCGCGATAGCCTCGGATCAGGTTGTTGAACTCGTCCTCAGAGGTGACGGTGAGATCGAGGTTGGTAGCCGAAGTCTTGATCGAATTCGCCTTACCGGCAGTCTTGGTGGTCGAAACCATTTTTCATTCACTTTCTCCCTCAATTAACCCGGAATGGGACGTTCGAGGGGAACGTGAATAGGACCGACTAATTGGCCCTATTCGCCGCAGTGAAAGGATTTGAACCTATCAGCGATCTACTTGCGTAGATGCTCTGCCAAAGGCCACCGTCACTGGCCCTTCCACTGCGAAAATCGCCTGATTTTCGTATTCAAAATGTCAAAGATCATACACGGCTATTGCCTCGCTGCATCCTGAATACCACAGGTTTACTGTCCCGCAAGTCCTTTTTCTTAAACAAGAATTTAATAATGCGCTCACGAGTTGTTAACCATTTAGTGTGGCTTGCTTCCCATCGTGAGGCGCCCCGCAATTTGCGGAGCATGTGCCCTACAAGGGTCACTGAGGGCCTAGGCCCTATTGGGGCTGTCAGGGGGGGGGGGGGGGGGGGGGCTCCGCAATTTGCGGAGGGGCGCTGTGGACCCTGCGCGGGTTTCCTCGGCGGAGCCATTCTCCTCCCAACACCTCCTGGGGA
The DNA here is from genome assembly GCA_965140495.1 of uncultured Novosphingobium sp. Lineage (GTDB taxonomy): Bacteria > Pseudomonadota > Alphaproteobacteria > Sphingomonadales > Sphingomonadaceae > Novosphingobium. The sequence continues at coordinate 1,620,304 of OZ223239.1, forward strand.
CAAGCGAAGCGCTGGCCCGTGCGGCGAGCACCAATGGCTCTGGCGAAGCAGCCAGAACAAGTGATCTCAGATCACTACGCGGGAGGTCTTCTCCCCGATGAGTGTGAGCCTGCGAACACGAAGCGGCGGAGAAACCGCCAAGCGTCGTGGATTGGAGATGAGTTTGTTGGTGGATCAATGGTCAGGGCTTATTACTCTTCGAGAGTAATATGTCTTGTCTATTGGTTCGCCAATAAGTTCGTCACCGATCCGCGGTTAATATATAGAGAGGAGAGCGGAACAGTCAGGGTGAATGGTTCAAAAAGAACGATGGGAAGCCAATCAATTAAAGACTGGTAGGGCGTTAGAACGTATAACAGTCATATATGCCATAAGAAGCCCATTTTGGATGCTCTGGACTAAATAGATCGAGCGCAGAGCACGACACATAGCGCCCTTAACAAGTTAGAGGCTACGGCCTTAGACCCCGGAGATTAGTCGTGTTCTCTCCGGGGTCATTCATATGAGGAACGCGACAATGAAAATCTCTGAACGCTTAACTAGCTACCTCAAGTCTTGGTACGCCACTTCTATCCATAACAAGCGCGAAGCCGGTGTTGAGGTCACCCTGACCTACTCCGAGTTTCTAAACCTCTTTGAAGTTCGTCAGCTTGCTAGCTTGGAGAAGGCCATTGAGGAAAACCGCATTCGCTACCAGCAGGACGAGAACAACAAGTTCGCATACGTACTGACTTGGCAGAGCTACGCTGCTTGCTCGACTAACGTATTCAGTAGGGATACTGCGCTCATTTGTTCACGAATGAAAAGCGCGACCATTAATCTACCACAGAAGGGCGACAAGTTGCGGGATTCCCACTGCCAGAACCTGAGCAGAAGCCTCACTGGTAAGCGAAAGAGTGAAGAGCATCGTAAGAACATCAGCGAGGGAAAGAAGGGTCGCAAGATCAGGGGGTGGACGGAAGAACGTAAGGCTATACGAAGCGCTCAACGTCAAGCTCAGGAAGCTGCCAAGAGGGCAGTGGGAGGGGTGGTCTAATGGCTAACACAATCAAGTACCTCGCTGAACTGAGCGACGAACACCATCATAGCTTTATCCTCGTTTTGGAAGAAGCTGATGAGGACGACATGTGGAGCATGGCACTATGGGAAGCTATGCGCGCAATCGGGAGTGATCCCGAAACCACCTTCTACGAAGACCTGAAATCCGGTCGTCGGCGTCAATTCAATGTCGCATTGACTTTAACGCAGTCAAATGAGGCTGTGAAGGCCGCCTATCAGACAGAGCAAGTTCGTTGGTTGATCGCGCGCGGCGCTACTTTCGACGTTCAAGGCAAAGCATGGGCACCGGGTTCCGAGGCACCTGAGGTGTTGCTTCTCATTCCAGACATCAATGAGGCAATGCTCTTCAAGCTGACCTTCGGAGGTGCCGTATGAGCACGATCACATTGGAAAGCCCGCTCAACATCCTGACCGGGCTTCTTAGGGCAATCTAGAATCCTTTAGCTATTCAGCATCCGATCAACGGCCACGGGGTCGCGATCAATCAACCGGAGCGAGATGTGTCCCAGCTTTCGAAATTGTTAACATATGTTGTGTTTTATCAGGATTTTATCACGCACATCGTGATGGAGTGGTTTCGGGAAAACAATGAAAAAGACTGTAGCGGGCATATTCGTAACTGCGGCACTGGCATCGCAACCGGTTCGCGCTGATACCTTCACCGAGCAAGGCAAAATCGGACCTTGGAACATAATTGAAGGCCAGGAGTGGTGCGGTATGCATCAGTACGTTTCGGCAGGCGGCGCGGTTCTGGTTACCGAGTATGTAGACCGCTCAAAGCGTATTGCTTTGTCATTTGTACATCCCAAGTACTCATCTTGGCGAAACGCTGGCGCGACCAAAATGACTGTTATCGTTGACGGAAAGACCTACGAAAGCACCGCAGAAGGAACGATGTTTTTCGGCTATCCCGGCTTCACGATCACAGTACCCTTGGAGGCAATGATCCCTTACCCCAAGCACATAGAAATGCTTATCGGTAAAAAGCATGTTCTCGGCTTCACATTCGGAGATGATGGATCTGCCTTCAATCACGTCCGCAATTGTGCGAACAAGTCGAGGGGACTAAACAACTATGACTTTAGTCCATTCAAGTTCTGAGTGCCTTTGTTATTTCTCCGTTGGCAACGTGACCGTCCGTTCGATGGTCGTCTGGCTCTTGAGGCTTGGTGCCTTCAGCGGCGCATCGGCCAATTGAAACCCCATGATGCCTAGTGCGCTGATTACCGCCCCCACGAGCACTTTGCCCAGATTGGCGACCAGTGACGCGCCACGGCCAGCGCCTTCTAGCTGCTGGAAATGGGCTTCGTGCTTCTGGACGGTCTTCTCGACGGTCTCGAAACGGGGGACATATGTGCCGCGATATTGGCTCTCGCTTTCGAGCCTGCGGATACGATCTTCGTGTCCCTCATGCTTGCGCTCCATCGCGTCTAGCTTCGCATTCAGGTGATTGAAGCCGTCCTGAACCTGCTGGCGAAGCGCGATCAAGATATCTCGCATTTCCTGATCCACTGCCATTATTCCACCTCGCCCTTCTTGCTCGATGGAACCAAGGAACCGATGACGGCTACGGCGATGAAGGCATATGACCACGGACTTTGAAGTGCGGCTGCGCCGGTAACACCGACGCCAATGGCCGCCCACGTGGAGCGCTCTTCCAGTCGGGCACCCACGTAGCCCTTGAGCCTGCGAAGGCGCTCTGTGACCCCTTGCAGGGCAGATTTGATATAAAGGAACATGCGACCTCCCAGCTTTTGTTGCCAAGTATTTACCCGAAAGGTCGATTGAGCCGTTTCATAGCCAGCAGACAGAGCGGATCGGTTTGCGGGTTGGAGTTGGTGTTCCGCCTCCCGCATCGCCCCAAAGAGAAGCCCCGCTAGGTAGTTCAAGGGCTATGTTCCCGGCCCCGCTGTAGAGCGTGCTCATGTCGTCGGTGTAATAGCCGGTGAACATCGGGAAGAGCGGGCCAGTGATCGGCGAAATATCGATTCCTGTGCCGCCCGAACTAGGATCGCCACCATGTGACCAAGAGCCATCTGGGGCACGAACCCAGAGCTTCCCACTGTCCAGATCGACTAGGTAGCCAACCCTCATGTTGCCCACGGAGCCGTAGGCGGAACCGAAGGCAGTGTTACCCATCCACAGAGTGCCATCGCTAAACAGGCCCACGCTGTAACCGCTGGCATAGCCCAAAGGATCGTTGAGCGAGGCAGTGGAATTGCCCAAGCCCATCGCACCTTCATTGCCATCGGGCACGAATGCTTCAAAATAGCGAAGGCCCGTTGAGTAGGACACGGTGCCCCGGATGCCACGATATCCACCTGTGGTCGTCTTTCTGACCGTTGCGTCGTTGTTCGACAGTTCGAGGTCTATGCCCTTGTCGAGGGCGTTCCAAATCGCGTTGGCCATGGCTTAGGCCCTCACGAGGAACGAGATATCGGACAGCGAGGCATCTGCGGTTGCAGGGCCAGTGATGGTCACGAGATCGCCCTCAGCAATTGCGCCAGAAGTGATGCTCGTCGTGGCCACCGATGCACCAGCCGCGAACGTGAACGTCCCGACTGTCGTTGTGCCTTTCTTGATCGTGAAAATAGCCTCACTGGTCGCCGCGCTTACAGACTTGGCTGAACAGGTCGAAGGGTTCGCGGTAAAGGCGTAGGGAGCCACTGCGACGAGGACGATTTCGCCATCAGTGGGTTTGCCCACGCAGGACAGCACAAATCCCAGAATGGCATTTTGGCCATCCGCACCGTCAGCACCCGCCGGACCTTGAGGGCCAGTGTCGCCTGCATCGCCCTTTGCTCCTTGCGGGCCTTGTGGCCCGATGTCGCCGGTGTCGCCCTTGGGACCAGCGGGGCCGGTATCACCTTGAATACCCTGCGGGCCTTGCGCGCCGTCCGCGCCCTGCGGTCCCGTTGGACCAGTATCACCCTTGGGGCCTTGTGGGCCGGTGTCGCCAGTGTCGCCCTGCGGACCTGCAGGGCCTTGCGCTCCTTGCATGCCTTGAGGGCCAGGATCGCCTTGTGGACCTGTGGGGCCTTGCGCTCCCTGTGGTCCCGCTGGACCCGTTGGGCCTGCCGGTCCCTGAGGACCAATGGGGCCTACTTCACCGGGAAGACCTTGCGGCCCCATCGGACCTTCTGGGCCGGTAATGAGAACGGCACCTGTTACAACTTCAACTAGTTTGACTTCTCCTGCCATTAGCCCACCCTGACCGCTTCAACGGTTCCCTTCATTATTGTTTCTGCATAACCATCATCCCAGACCACAAAGCCCTCGTATTCGAGTTCGCTATCTTCGCGGATAAAGGAGACTTGGCTGTTTCGGATGAAGGCCACTAGGGCCTTCTCGGTGTCATCCCATCCTAGACCTTCACCGAGGGTCAAAGTCAGATACTGCTTCTTCCCGGTATTGATGTGGAAGCCTGCCTCAGTGACACTTCGGTCAACTGGCAAGTCGGTCCCTGCTTCTAGGAATTTGAGGACGATCTTGAATACGATGGCATCGTCAGGAGCGAGCCTGATGTAGTTGACGTCGATTGGTTCGCTGTAGAGCACGAGGCTACCTCCCAAATATCATGTCCGATATTTAGCGAGAGGTAGCTCGTTCTTAGCTTACGGATTGTAGGGCCTGTTGTGGCAAGTCTGGTGGTACTTGAACCATCCGTCACCAGCAGTCGCAAAGCCCTTGGCTGTCTCACTCGTGAGCTTCTCTTGGAACTTAGCCTCTGAAGTAGCTGCGGCTTGTTCAAGATCAGCACCCGTGAGCCCCATATCGAGAAGCAACGCGGCACCAGCTAGAGTTTGGTCAAGTGCCTGACCATCGCGACTGTAGGTGTTGGTGCCGTCTGTCCATACGTCCCAACTTGGTGCTTCACCTTGTGCGGCGACAACCTCAGCGAACGTCTGAGGCAAGGAAGCCACGTTACCGTTTGCGGCGTTGATCTGATCGACCGTCCAGTAAGTCACCTGATAGTCTGATCCAGCGGCATTGATGTTCAAAGCATCATTGATGCGGCCCGTGATACGCTTGCGGTGGAGCAGCAAAAGCCAATTCACGATAGCTTCGGCCTTTGGTGAGGCTTCCCTGAGGGCATCGAGGAAGCCCAACTTGTGAGCCGCATGGAGTGCGGAGAGCCAATAGCCAGTCTGGAACTCGGATAGTTGCAGGCCATCGGCGCCGTTCCAGTAACAAGGACCGAACTTGTTCAGGCCGACGAGATTGACTGCATTGCCGTCAATTTCGCCATTGCTCATGACGTTGGTTGGTGGGTTCAGGACACCGGGAGTAGCGTCATACCAGAGATCGTAATACTGCTCGAAGTCGTAGACGATCCAATCAAGTACCTCCTCGCGGCTGTAGAGCCTTGAAGAGTTGGCGCTGGCGGTCTTCCACATGAGCGCCGCGTGCATGAACGGCCATGCGGCCTCACGAGCGCAGACCTTCGTCGGATCATATGTGCTTGCGATTATGTTGTTCTCGTAAAGGCGGACCTGATCCGAGAAGTTCACGCCGAACATCGCAAACTCTGGCGTCTGGAAGAGCAGCGATCCCCAATGTGGGAACTGGTGCGCGTGGAGGGAGTCGATTTCGAAGCCACCGAAATATGGTTTGTCGGCGGTGGCACCGCTTCCAGGCACGTTACAGCGGAGTGGGTTGGTGCTCGTGGTCCATTCGTAAAGTCGGCCAACCTGAGCATACCATGCCTGTTCCGGTGGTGTGGTGGCCTCGCCGGGACCGTAATAGTGGTTTCGCATGGTGATGTTGCGGCGAGCATTGCCTCTGTAGAGAGGCTTCAGCTTGCCGTTGGAAACCGCATTGAACGGGTCGCTCGCGTAACCAGTCAGGTAGTCGAGCGCGATGTTGAAGAGCGGTGTATTGTCATGCGGACGTAGCTTGGTCACATCGCGCATGTATTGCGCCACAGGCTCTGGAATGATCTGTCGATCATCGCGCGTACCACCGGGACCGACAATCGTGCTGCGGCCCATTGTGTTGAACGGCGTGTATTTCAGATGAAGCGCCGCGTTCGGTGTCGCAGAAATATCCGTGTAGAGGTTCTTATACGGATCGAGCGTGTTCGCCGCGTATGACTTGATGCTCTCGTAGGTCTGCTCAAGCGGGTTCCATGGCATGATCTTCCAGTTTGCGAAGCCATTGGACTGGCCGTCGCCACCAGCGCCGCCAGCATAGATGCGAAGATCGAAACCGTTGACCGAGAAGCCGGTATGGCTCGCAAACGGGACGCGCTGATCGTAGACCGGCAGGTGATCGTAGATGAACTGCTGATCGTAGGCAGGAGGTGTGCCGTTGCGATAGACTACCGAGCAACGGACTGTGCCATGTGGAAACCAGCGATTGGTTGTCGTGATCTGGGGGATGGAGCGACCATCGTAGGTGCCTTCCCAAACGGGCTTGGTCGAGGTCGCATTCAGGGGCTCACCGTTCGGCTTTTCGATGCGCTGTAGGAGCGTTCCCTCGTTGTCGTAGATCATCCATTTGTGCGGGCGCATGTAGGTGTTCAGGCCCGTAGGATCGCCGAATGGTGAGCTTGGAGTGTCCGAGGAATAGACGAACTGGAACATCACGTAGTTGCCCTGGCGGATGCCTTCGCAGCCGTAGCGGATGCCGTCGATGATCGGCACATCGCCCTGCGGGACAACTTCTGTCCATGAGCCCTGAGAGCCGTAAAGCGTGCTGTCTTCGAAGCGGCAGTTCTGCGCCGCCGGCTTCGTCATCACCAGCTCGTTGGGATGCGCAACGCCTTCGCCGGTCGACCAGTCCTCAAGGACGGCCTTGTATGGGCGGCCAGCCGGGAGCACCATTTCGCCAACCACAATGGTCAGGTCGAATTGGTCCGTGCCGTTGGCGATATAGGAAAGGACGCGCTCCGGCTGCTGGACGGTGACGCCAGTGGCATCGACGACGAGGTTTTGTAGATCGTCCAGCGTTACCGTGCCGTCCGAGATAGTGTTGTAGGTCGTCGAAATGTCAGGCCTGCCAAAGCCGAGGCCCACGTATTCAACTTCAAGGCCGTCGATTGAGTTTGAGGTGTTGCCGATGCTGGCATTGACTTCCAAGTCACAGCTTGGAGGAATGCGCGGCTTACCTGTCGTTGCCTTGGGCGCGCCAAGCTGGACACCATCGACATAGAATGTGACCGTGCCGCCTGTGCCATTCACATCGTTGACCCATTCGGCTTCGATGAGGTGATTGGCACCAGAAATGGCGGAGCCGAAATCATCGGAAAGGATAGTCTCGTCAATGCCACCGGTTCGCCAGTAGCTGTATTGAACCTGTGATCCGCTCCAGTGGAGGTTCAAGGTGCTCCTGCCCAAGCCGTAGTCATAAAGCTCGCCCAAAATGGCACCGCTCCCCGATGGGACGACGCCCTTGAAAATGTGTCGGATCGACGGCGGGGTCTGGGTAGTCAGAGGGTCAGAACTGGACTTCAACTCAATGGCAAGAGCCGGAGTTGCGAGGTAAGCGTTCTTGTTCAGGACAACATGGCCGTTCTGATAGGCAGTCGTGCCTTCGCCTCGCTTCTCAAGCACCATCGTGGATGCCACGGCGTCACCAGTCACCGGATACGGCGAGCCGCTAGAACCTGTGGTCCATTGCGACGACACTGGTGTAACAATGTCGGTATCGACCTTACGTCTGATGAGCAGTTGTGCATCCGTGAAATTGCGGGACAACGTAAAGCTGGCCGTCGAACCATTGAGGTCGATGCCTAGCGGCGTGATACTGTCGAGTGGCGCGTAGAAAGTCGCTGAGCCGCTGAGGTCGATATCCTCGCCGGGATTTTCCGGCTGGGGCAATGGCACGTTCGTGAGGCCGACGACCAGCACGCCATTTGAGACGGTCGATTTTAGGTAAGCGCCGATGCCGACGTTCTGGGCATCCCAAGGGATGATGAGTTCGGCTTGCTGAGTGAACTGGACAGAGGGCTCGCCGGTAACGGTGGGAACGATAATACCGCCGAGAGCGCTGTTGATAGGACGAGCCGCGATCTGGCTCCAATCGACTAGGTTGCCGGTCTCTACCGTTGCGTTCTGGCCGTCTACACCATGAAGACTATCAATCCATTCTTGTTCAGTGCCTTGGAAACCGAGTTCGACGGCCAGTTCATAGGCCGATTTTCCGATGCCTACGCCGCCGTTGTCGATCAGTCGGTTAACCGTCTCGATGAGTTCGATGACGGATTTCTGGACGGTGTTTGGATTGGGATGGACCGGAACTAGCGTGTAGGCCTTTCCGGTAGCAGTTGCGCCGGGATATGGATGAACCAGCGTCATGCTGTATCGACCGTTCACCGACTTTACGGGATAATCCAGACCATCGATGTTCAGGACGATGCCGGGGTAGCTCGCGACCCAATTTGTGCCAACGCCCACAACGTCCAACGAGCCGTTCGTTACGTTGACCGTGCCCGTGGTATCAAACTCAAAAGTCGCCATATTTGGATCGCTCCCGCATATCAGTTTTGCTGATATTTATGCGGGGTCGCGCGATTAGGACGGCCAACCGATCCCCACGTCGATTGCTTCCAATTCCGACAAGGAAGAGGCAATTTCGATCTGCTCTTTCAAGGAGCGGCTCCGGTCGTGGATGGCGAAATTGAAGGCCACAATTGCTGCGCCCAGATCGATGAGGTCGTTGCTGGTCACGGGCACGTTTACGTTGTCGTAGCTGGTCCAATAGAAGCCTTCGGGAAGGGGCAATCCTGCGCTGATCGATGTCACTGTCCCGCTGATCTGCAATTGAGCCGTGGCATCTGCATCCCAGCGATGACCGTTCCATTCCACGCCTGCCTTGAGCGCAAGAGCCTTCTGCTCCTTCACTTCATCGATCCGGCGGGCCTTGAACTGGTCGAGCGACACAACCTCGAAATGCCAGTCCGCGCAGAAGTAGCGACCTTCCAGCGATACCACGTATAGGCCGGGGTGCTCTGGCGTGAAGGTCAGGGAGCCACCGATGACTTGTAGGGTCAGCTCTTGGAATTGGCTTTGCGAGTTGCCGCGAATGCGGACCCAGCAAGGGTCAGGAAGACCCGTGAGCATTGTCACTGCGTTCGTGCCCTGCAGGATGATGCTTGGCCCTGTATGAGCGTCGTAGGGCACTCTCGGGGCAATCTGTCCAGCATCCACCCAATGCGTTTCCTGAGCAGCGCCGCCCGGTTGGTAATCGAACCCGTCATCGCTTGCGACCGCGAAGCAAGGGTTCATTTCGACGTTGGCTGTGATGGCGCCGCTCGCGATGTGGTATTGGATATACTGCATCTGCTCCCTCCTTATTTTTTGAAGCAGACGGCGTTGAAGGTCACGTTGTACCAATAGGGCGATCCGTCACTGCCGATCTTGCGATGGACAAAAATGTATTCGTAATCCGTGTTGTCGTTCACGGCGTTATCCACCCACTGGAAAGCGAAGGTGCGGTTGCCGCTCTGTACTTGGACATCGACACGTTCAGACAGGTAGATCGTACCGTCGCCCCCACGACGCTCGATGCTGACGTTGAGGTTGTCGTCGTCGCCGCCGTCTCGAGCGTAGACGCCCATGCAGGTAATCAGGGTCTTGCTCTCGCCGTTGCCTGATCGGATGGAAGCCTTTGGGGCATTGGAATAGCTACCGCCGAGGTACTGCCAAGCGGTCGTGTTGTTGTTGCGATAGCCGTAATAGTTTCGCTCGAAGCTGCCCACGCTGGTGACGGCGGCTGGCTCGAACTTATCACCGCTGATGGTCAGGTTGTCGATGCTGGCGTTCGTGACCTTGAGGTTAGTGCCTGTCAGCGTGCCGATCATTGCGTTGTTCATTCTGACGCCGGAGGAGTCGGCGATCAGAAGGGCTTGCTTGCCGCTCGGCGTCCAAATGCTGAAAGCGTCCGTGGTAAAGGCGGTATCCACGTAGCCATTCTGGTTCATGATGCCGAGGCCGCCGATGACCTTGGTGCCATTGACTTCGGTCTGGACCTTGAAGGTCACGCTGCTGCTCACCGTGCCGTCGAGGTTGGCAAGCGTCTGGATATTCTGCTCGTAACTCGCGCCGGTAGTCGGGCTTAGGCGTGAGTTGATCGTCTTGATCTCGTTGGCTCGGGCAGTGTTGTTGGTCGTCTCAGTCTGCTGGACTGTTCGGATCGTGCTTTCCACGCCATCCACCCGGCTACTCACGGTGTCGATGCGGCCCGACAGAGCATTGTCACGGCCAACGGAGGCAGTTTCTGTGGTTTGGATCGCTGCTTCACGGTCGGATATCTCGTCGTCGATCCTGACACCAAGTTCGTCGATCCGTTGAGCCGTCACGCTGTCGGGTTGCGCCACGATCTCCTCAAGTGCGGTGATCTTGCCTTCGGCATTGCCGACGCGAACTCCCATGTCGGTGATATTCTGGGCAAGGGCCTCGTCCTCTTCAGCCCTGACGCGGCGTTCCTCGACGAATGCGGCGTCTACGTCCTCTCCGTAATTTGCGATTATGGTTTCGACGGTTTCCGCCGAAGCAAAATCCAAGTTGGCGACCGTCTGTTTGACCTCAAGATATCCGGCTTCGACGATTTCCAGAGCACCGTCCTGATCGTCCATGCGGCTGGTCAACTGAGTAAGCTGCTCAGCGACCTTGCTATCATTTTCGTCCACTCGCGTGCCAAGCGTCGAGATCGCGATGAGGTTCTGTTTGTGGAGCGCCTGCGAGGCTTTCAGTTGGGCTGAGCCATATTCGAGTTGCAGGGCGCGAACCTCTGCTATCGGTTCCAAGAGCACGGGCAATACGAGGCTGCGGAAGTCCTTGCGAATATCGACGACTTCGACCGCGACATCCTCGACCGCCTTGCCGATCCCGATGACGGCTTCCTCGATTGCATCCTTGAGGGCCGATGAAATCTCGTCGTCCGAATGGACTGAGAAGCAACGACGACCACCGACGCGGACCTTGTGGGCGCGGGTGGCGGCTGCGGGCTTGCTGATGTTGAGCACGACCGGCCACGTTGTGCGACCTTGCTGTAACGTAGTGGGATCCTTGGCGGCAACGGATCGGCCAAAGCGCCAGATGCCGTTTTCGTCGGCAATCATGTAGGCGGACAAATGGCTCGCAGCTTCGCGCAGGAAATCGCCCACGCTTATCGCTGGTTCGCTGTCGTCCTCAGGCTTGTCCCGGCTGTCGAGGTAGTTGCCCCATGTGTGGGGGAAATCTCTGTCGAGTGCTTCCGCGCTTGTGCGGTCGATCAGCGCTTCTGGGACGCCCGCGATTTCACGGAGCATCCAGCAGGCGATTGCGCCGAAGGAAGTCATTGCTTCGCCATCGCTATTAGCGCCGATCACATCGGCGGTGATCTTGCCAGTAGGCTCTGCACCAAGGCGATACATGCCCACAGCTGGGGCCTTTGCCCATGTGCCAGGCGGCAACTGTTCCGCTGTCAGCCCGATCAGTTCTTCGTAGGTATCGACGGTGTATTTGGCAGCACCTAGCGTCAGGGCGTTCTCGTAGACGGCCACCACATCGCTGGTCGGGCCGCCGCCGTGGTACTGATAAACGAGGTAAACCACGTCGATCATCGGGGGCTGGATGTTTTCGACGAAGCCCACCGTGAACGGCTTCAACTGACCTTTGAAATCCTCGTGTCCATCTGCGGCACCGTTGCCGCCGTATGCCTCTTTCAGGACTTCCTTCTTGAGGTCGCTGTCTGGTCCGAGAATGGGCAGTTCACCATCCACGGCTGTGTTCACTGACAGCGATCCCACTCGACCGCTGGGAATAGGTTGGTAGCTGGACAGCGGCTGGCCGTATTCGCCCCACAGCATTTTACAGGTGTAGCCGTCGAAATCGAAGCCGCGCCAATGCTCGTTGCGGAAATCTGGCAGGAAGCGAATGCCAAGGCTTCCATAGTCCACGCTAGGTTCGCCGGGGACGCCGTTGTCGGTCAGTGAGATCGAGTATGTGGGTGCCCGCGAAATGCAGGGCACGTATTCAACGGTATCGTCGAACACGATTGGCCCTTGGCCGCCCGAGCACATGTGGAGGACGACTTCCTCATCAGCCCTTGGGTCGTAAGCCGTTACCTCTGCGATAAAAACTCTGCGCACTTTGTCACCCCATATCCTGTCGGATATTTAGCTGGGGCGTGGTGCGCTCTGTGCCTTCCTGAACGGAGGGCCGCTGTCAGCGTATTGGATTACGGTCCCGAACGACCAAAAAGTTGGGGGGAGCTGCCCTTCAGCCGAGCAATTGTAAGGCCCCAATCGTTTCCTCGCGGGTTGGCGGACGACTATCATCCTCCACGAACCATATCGCATCCCGCGACACATCGTCGGCGAAATCGAAGTCGTCGCTCATTATGATGCAATCAGCGAGGTAGTTTGCGATCTCAAACGACAACCGCCCGTCGCTTACCGCCTGGAGCAACCTTTTCGCGCCGTCTCGGGTCACTGCAAATCGAGGTCCATCCGTGATGACGATATAGCCGTTCTCGCCAGCTTGAAACGCTGTGTTGCACGCCGCCACTTCAGTGGCGACCTCATTAGATAGGACTTCAGGCGACAGTGAACCGGTCAAAAAACCGACAAGGGATGCATACTCCATCGTGATAGTTTGCATCGATGAATGAACGTCCGCAATGTTGGCGTGTCCGGAAAGTCCACTTTTGGGTTAAATTCCTGAAATCCAGACATCCGCTCGCCGGTCCCTGTGATTAAGCGCGAAGGCCGGACACAGTAAGGTCCACCTCCCACCAATTATGGTAGGGGTTCTGCCATTTGCTGTCTTTCATTCGGCCATAAACCGTCCAGTGCTGCGCGGTATCAGGGTTGTCGGGTTCAGGGGCGAATAGAACGGGCCGTTTGAACCCGGAGCCCATCATGAAGGCATCCAGCCGATTGAAGCTAGCCTCGTCCAGTTGGCCCAAGGTAGCCTTGACGCCGGGGCGGCTGGGATATTCCTGAACATCCTCATAGTTGGGGCCGGTGGTGATGATGCTGTCGTCGTAGAGCAGCTTCTCCCAGCCGTAGTTGATGCCTGTGGGAATTTCGAAGCGCTCGCCCATCACGATACGAGCGGCTTTCACCTGACCGTCTGGATGGCCGGGCGAGAAGAACTCGAAGCGCCAGAAGGGAGCCTGAACCGATTGCCCGAGGTCGATAATCGTCTTGGTGGTGTACGGCTCCGATTTCGAGCCCTCGAATGCCGGGATAATGCCACTATCGTAGACCGGGCTCGCAAGGGTATCGGCGACACTTGCGCCAGCGCGGACACGGATGGTGTCCGAGGCGCGCTGGTTGGTGTGAAGCAATGCGATGGTATCAACGACTGATGAGCAGCGCATGACCACATAGATGTCGTCCAGCCCGACTGATCGCCATTCCATGTCCATGTTGTCGTTGGTCAGGTTCGCGCCGGGCGCGGCGGCAAGTTCGAAGTTGGTAGTTTCGAACGACATGGGCGATGCGGTGAGCAGGAAAGCCTTTTCAATCATTTTATCGGCCCCCTTATGAGCACGGATGTTGTCCAGTTCTGGTAGTCGATGGTCACGCCGATTGTGGTCAGCTTCTCGGTCAGTTTGACCGGCCAGTCTGGGAAGTTGCAGAGGAACGTCGGCGGCGAACCAACGAAGTCGCTGGGTCTGCAAACATCGACGCCAGCGAGGGTGATCGAGTAGGCTTGCGAGACGTATTTCTGGTCCGCGAGTATCTCGTCCGCGAGCGCCTTGGCGGCGGTCTGATCGAGGTTCGTATCGATCTTGATGATCCGGGCACGGGGTTGCTCTGCGAGCACCTCCGGTGCGCTTGCTTCCTCGTAGCGGAACTCCTCTTTCACGAACGCGCCGCGGTTAACGTCAATCGCCATTCAACACCTCCGCACTATTTACACGGTGCCGGATTGCTTGCCGTTCATCGCTTTGACGGCGGCAGTGACGAAGTTGTCGTTCTGGCTGTTTTTCAGGACCTCAAGGATTTCCTGCAACGTCGCGTTGGTCAGCGTATTCTGTTTCACGCCCTCGACGATCATCTGCGTCTGGGTGTCCACCGCCTCGACGACGCCGGTCGAATTGGCCGAGTAGACATCATTGATGTAGCTTGTCGCGCCATCGACCGCGCTGAGCAGACGGTTCCTGATATTCTGCGACTGAGCGGTTGCCGTGCCGTAGATATCCTTGGTCATGTCCCAAATGTCGTTGCCGAGTGACGACATGGCCGAGGTGTCTACGGCCTTGCCTTCCGCGATGGCCTGTTCGTATTTCGCGAACTCCGCGAGCTTGGCATCAAGACGTGACTTGGTGCTGAGACCGGACCCTTCGCCCATCAGCTTGTCTTTCAGGCTCTTGAGGTCCGAAAGCTGCTCCTTGAGCATGTTCTCGCGCTGGATCATGTAATAGCGATCCACGTTCGCCAACTCTGCGGCGGTGGCCTTGTTGGCAACCATTTCGTCGCGCAGCTTCTTGAACTCGTCGTTCAATTCCTTGAGCGGTGCGCCAATCGGATCGTCGATGCGAGCCAGTTCCTTGACGATGTTCTCGTATTTCGCGGCGAGGTTTACGGCACGGTCGAGGTCCTGTGCCGCGCTCAGAACGCGCTTGGAGAAATCGCTAATACCGCTGAGGACGCCTTGCTCCAACGCGATCTTCATCGCGTATTCGATAGCGGCTTCCTGACCGTCCTTACCGAAATCCTCGACGTCGCTGTACTTGCTCTTGAGCTTGCCGGTGCGCCCGGCGTCGCTGACACGCCATTTGCCCTTATACTGGCCGATGGAGATATTCGGATTGCCGGTGACGCTACCGCCGAGCACATCCGCGATCTGGTCGAGGCCGCTGATGACCGAAGATGCTGCGCCTGTTGCAGCCTGCTTGTAGGCCGCCTTATTTCCCTTCACGTCGCTGGTCAGGTAGCCCTGATCGCCAAGCGTGATGTTGGCCGTGCCGTACTTGGCTTTCTTGAACAGGCCGCCGATCAGACCGCCGCCGATCGATCCAATGAGACCGCCGATTGGGCCGAATGCCGCAGAGCCTATTGCGCCGCCGATCTGGGCGCCGGTGTTGCTGGACTTAATGCCGAGGGCCTTCATGAGCCCGTCAGCGGCTTGTCCCATCTGAGCGCCCACCGCAGCGTTGCCCAACGTATTGCCAATCGCGCCGGCGACACTGCCGGGGCCCTTGCCGGTGAAGATCTTCTTCATGTCGGCGGAGAACCCGTCGAAGCCTTCGCCCATGCTCTTCAGTGGGTTGAGCAGAGCAGATTTCTGCCCGTTGCGGCCGAGGATGCTATCAAGGGTCTTTTGTGATGCCTGAGCCGCAGCCTGGCCTATGCCGTTGAGCGATCCGTCGAAGTTCTTACCCAGAATGTCGATGATCGAACCCAAGGGGCCAAGACCCGAGAAATTGCCTTGTGCGGCGTCCACGAGGCTGGTCAGCAACTGACCGAACGAACTGATAGCCTTGCCGAATGTACCGCGTAGCTGGCTTCCAAGTGTGTCGATGCTCTGGCCAAATTCGCGCTTGAAGCGGTTGGCTACCTCTGCCGTCGCACGGTTCAGGCCGTCGAGCGAACGGCGATACTGTTCTTCCGTGATGCCGCCGTCAGCGAGGGACTTAGAGCGGAGCAGATCAAGCTGTTTTCTGTCTGCCGTGAGCTGCTCCAAATCGAGGTCACGGGCATTGGCAGGGCTGTAATCACGGAGCAGGGCTTCGCGGCTCTTGATGAGCCTGTTCTGCTTCTCGATCTCGTAGGTTTCACCCGCGCGAGCCTTCACCAGAGCAAGCTGGGTTTGATATTCCTCGCCAGTCAGATCGACCTTTTCCTCAAGGGCGCGCTTCTGCCAATCCCATGCGGCTTCCGCGATTACCGCTTCCTTATCCGTCATGGTCAGGCGACGACGCTGGTATTCCAGTTCGGCTTTGCCGTTGTCGTTGGCGACCTTCATGTCCGTGAGCAGTTTGGCTGCCCGTGTTTCGTCCATCAGGGTTGAAAGGCGTTCCTTCTCCAACTTGGTAAGCTCTTTGCCGCCCACATGCTGTAGGTCCAATTCAGCCGTGTATTTCTCGGCCTCAATGGGCATCATGGCCGCGAGCTTGCGGTTCTCTTCCATGACCTGCCAGAAGTCCTCAGCGGCCTTCTTCTGGCGTTCGGCTTCCTTTGCTGCTCGCTCTGCAGCGCGTTCGGCATCGGTCTTCTTGTGGCTTCCGCCGCCACTGCCTTCGCCCAAAGTGATGCCACCACCGCCAACACCTGCTTGGGCACGGAGGTTCGGGTCATCCGCGATCTTCTTGAGCGGCGTAGCGGCAATCTGTTTGAGGGACTGGTCGATGTTGCCCATCGACTGTTTCAAGTCCTTCATGCGCTGATCGATCTCGGCATCAGGTGTTCCGAAGCCGGTAATCTCGCCCAGCTCGCCGCCAGCCCAATTGCCGATGGCCCTCAGGTTGTCGCCCAACTTCTGCGGGCGATTGCTTGTCATCGCCTCACGACGGCCTTTACGGCTGACCTTGTAGAGTTCGGTGTACTGCTTCGAGAGTTCGGTACGACGACCTTCCAATTCTGCGATGTTTGCTGCGCGTCGTGCGTCTGCCAGTTCATAGAGTTTCTGAGCTGCTTCACCCACGGCACCAGCAAATGCCGTGATCTTCGGCACTGCTCCGCTGGCCTCCGAACCAACCCCTGCGACCGTGCCCGAGGCATCGTCGGCGTTGAAGCTCATTTGCTTGATGAGCTTGTCCGTGTCGGCCAGCACATCGTTGGTATTCTGCAGGATCGATGCGGTGTTTGCGGCATTGGCAGCGAAATAGCCGAAAGCAACTGTGAGCGCGGTCACGGCAGCGCCAATAGGACCGCCAAACAGCGCGAGCACGCCTGCACCAGCAGCACGAAGACCCGACATAGCGATGGTGGCCGTACCTGCGACGGGGGCAATGCGAGCCAATGCCATCGCACCGGCTACGGCACCGATATTAGCGTTTCTGAATGCGACCAGAGCGCCCACGGCATTCACGGCCATGGTCTGGGCAAAGATGCCGATCTTGGCGGCAACAACGCCACCGAGGATGAGGCCCAGGGTGGTGGCGTTTTCCTTTACGAAGCTGAGTGCGGACGAAATTGCCTGTCCGGCATTCTGCATGGTCGAGGTGATGCTCGCCATGTTGCCGGTCGTGTCGGTCACGAAGTCGTAGAGCGACTTGCTGAACTGGCCACCCTTGTCGAATGCGCCGAAGGCGTCGATGGCCGCGTTCTTCACGGCGGTCATTGCGTCGCCGAAGGTCGGTGGGATCGCCTTGAATTCCTCGTTCAGCTTTGCCGTGAATTCTGGATCGTTCAGCGCCTTGAACAGTACATCGCTGGTCAGCTTGCCATCCGTGCCCAGCTTCTTGAGTTCGCCACGGGCCACGCCGATAGCGTCGGCGATACCCTGCATAAGGCGCGGTGCGTTTTCGTTCAGGGAGCGGAATTCGTCGCCCTGCAGTCGGCCCGACGCCAGAGCCTGACCAAGCTGTAAGACGGTGGATGCCGACTCCCCTTGGGTGGCGCCGCTGATCTTGAGTGCTTTGGTGACGTTCGCGGTTGCTTGGGCGATGCTGTCCTGAGTGGCCTTTAGCTGTTTTCCGCTGATGGTCATCTTGGCGTAGAGCGCCGTAGTGCTCGAAAGCTCAGAACGGGTCTGCTTCGCGATGTTGTGAACATCGCTGGTGGCCTGCGCGAATGAATAGGTGCCGTCGGTCGCCAGACGCAGCTTGGCATTCATCTGAGCATAGCTGTCGGCAAGAGAAGCGATCTCTCTTGCCATGTAGGCGATACCAAGCGTTCCGATGGTGCCGCGCAGACTGCGCATGTTGCGCGTCACGCTGGTAATACGAAGGTCTAGGGAACCTAAGTTCCTGTCTAGTCGCTGTGAAGCATGTCCGAACCTATCAAGGGCTCGTTCACCAGAGAGAGCTTCACTCCTAGCATTGCTACTATCAACGACAATGCGGACAACAGTTTCAGACATTATAGGAAGACCTCCGCATTAACTTCGTCTGCCTGTATTTATTTGGAGGTCTTAGACTGGTTGGTCTTGTCCGATTCCTTGCTTGCTGCCTTGATCACCTCAGTGTCTAAGGCACGCAGAACTTCCACGAGCTTCTCTGTTTCGTCGAAGCTCATTCCATATCGTTCTGCATATTGGAGCATTGCTGACCACGGGATGCGCGCGATGCCGCCTAATCCGCTTTGTGGTCTTTCGCTTTCGAGGATGATGAAAGCGTTCCAGTAGATGTTGTGCTCTGCGCGGTGTTCAGGCTCTTGAGCGAGTTCTTGGAAGACCGCTTTGTCAAACTCACCGCGTTCTGCGTATGCGCTGGCAGCTTGATACTTCTTTTCCAGTTCACCGGGCTTGAAGCTCAACTGCCAGCGCAGTTTCTCAGTTAGTTTTTTTTGGCTTCCTTCGCTGCCTTCTCGCTCTTGAAGTTATCCGAGTTGACTGAGAACGCATCCAGCTCTTGCGCGATGAAATAGAGTTCAGGAGTGGTGAGGAGTTCCAAGAGGTCGGCGTAGTTATGTGGAAGGGAAGTTCCATCAGCGGCAACCATCTTGCTATCGACGATGTAGTGGCTTGCTAGCATTCCAATGGATAGGCCGCGCCTGATTAGATAGTCCGCCTCGGTTTTCGGGTTGTCGGCACGATGACGTTCACTCTGGCTGAGCTTGTCTACCAAGCGCTTCCATTCGAGGTTCCACTTGGGCGCGTTGATGTCCTGATACTTGACCTTGAAAGAGCCATAGCACTCGCCGTCTTTCCAGACCTCGGTCCACACGGCATCATCAGAGACAGGAGTAGGCAGTTTGAATTTAGACATGAATTTCACCTCAGGTTTTTAACCGCAGCGTCTTGCTGCCGACTATTTATCCAGAGGAAGGTCGCTCATGGTTGAGCCGGTGGACCTGAGGGAACCACCGGCTCATTCAGTTCTACAAGTCGATTATGCGACTGGTAGCTTCTGAACTACGAAGTCTGTTTCCTTGCCGTCAACGGTGTAACCAGTTGGAACAAGAGTGATGGTGACCATCTGGTTCGCACCATCTTCATTGTCTTCGGGGAAGGAAGGCTGTGCCTTGGTGCTGATCCTGTATCCTGCGCCACCCACGTTATATTCCCACGAAACGTCAACGGCTGGGTTCTCGATGCCGTTCTTGATGAGCTTCTCAGGGCTCAGGTCTTCACGGTAGAATGTAACAACGATCTCGCTGTTTTTACCGGCAGTACCAATGCCGCGAGCGTAAGCCGAACCAAGCATGGTCTGTGCAGAACGCTCCTGTGTGAGACGGAAGTTCAGCGTCTGATAGTCCACTGTTCCAAGGCCCGAGATTGTGATGTTTTTCACATCAGGGCCTGCGAACTTCTCGTTCGTGCCAGCGGTGTTGTAGGTCGCTCCGGTTAGTGCTGCCGTAGCCTCTGGAAGTTCATCGCCGTTCGCATCCACGACAGGGGAAGTGCCTTCGCCAAGGACGGTGAAGTCTGCTGACACGATGCCGCCTGCTTCTGCATTCAGAGCGAGTTCGGAAACTAGGCAACCGAAGTAGCGAGAATACATCTCCGTCGAACCGTCGATCCACTTGCGCTCGAAGCACAGTTCAGTTTCAGTGGTGCCAGCGAGCATCTTGCCAGTACCGTCGAACGTGCCAGAGAATGCGCTTTGGAGTAGAAGGTCTTGCGCTTCATCTGCCCAAGTGAATTCTGTGTTGAGCGTGCCTTCAACGCGTGGATTGACGAGACGCTGACCGGCGTTGGTGCGACCCTTACGGCGCGTTTCACTTACGATGCTATCGGCGGTGCCGCTTAGGTTCGTACCGACCTTTGTTTCAAGTCGCTTGAAGGATGGAGTAGCAGGGAAGTTACCATCTGCGCCAGCAGCGCAAACGGACCATTCGGTATCAGATGGATTAATGGCCATTCAGGGCTCCTTTTATTATTATGTTCTTGGGCCGCTGCTGGCCTCTCGCTATTTATGCAGCGCAGGGAGAAGGAGCGTTCAGGTGTAGTGCCTAGCTTCGTATGAGACCTTGACGTTCACGATGTAGTGCTTCGTGTCTTGGATCAGGTCGGTCTCGATGTTCTTGCAGAACAGGTCACCGGTCTCGCTTCTCCAACGACGGAAGATAGCCGCCGCCTTGTCCGCTAGTTTCCATGCGTCATTTGCGTGAGCACCAATCGGCACCGCGACCTGCATCCAGACACGTCCGAACGTGTGTGCGCGGTTGCGATCCCCGCCGAGGTTGGTGTACTCGATGCCTGAGGGACGAACGGAAAAGCGAATGAACTTCGCGGGAGGCTCTTCTCCCGCCCTGCCATTGTCGTAGAGAACCGTGACGGTCGTCTCCCCGTATGCTTTCCACGTGGGAGTAAAGCGCTTTCTTAGGGCTTCTATGTCGAGTGCATGGGTCATTGGGATTTCCTCGTTGCTCGGTCAATCGAGCCTTCGACCCACCCAGCAGGCTTGCTCACTGCGCGGCCTGCGTTGAGCCCATCCACGTGGGGCTGATTGTTCACGATGTTGATTTTCGAACCCAGCGAAGCGCTGCCAATTTCAGCAGTGCCGCGAGCGAGAGCTTCTCCGCCGCCGGGATCGGGTGTGTTGACCAACCCGATTGGCGTGGAGTTGATGCCGACCTGCCAGTCACCGACAGTGACGCTGGTGATTTCCGGCGTTCCTTCGATGACGCCCTGCAGAATGTCAGCAGCTACGCCACGGTGGGTATCCAGAATGGTTTTGCGGATTTCCTTCTTGGCTTCGTCAAGGCTGCGCAGAACGGAACCGAGGTTTGAAACTCCTGAGCGACGGGCCATTAGGACAACCCCGCTTCATATCGGATGACGGTCACGCCGTTGGGCGCAATGGTCGTCACATCGGTGATCGTGTAGGTTTTGTTGCCGACGATCAGTTGGTCGTTGGGCTTTGGCTCGACCCTGTTGTCCAATTGCGCGATCATGCGCGTCCCGAGGTAGGCACCCTTGTTCCAGACCTCCCGTGGCTTCACAATGCCACGGACGCGCTTGTCCATCTGGGTAACGGGGACTTCGTTTCCTTCATCGTCGTAGCCGCCGCCTGCGTACCGGCGTAGGACGAACGATCCGCCGAGATCACCTCCGTAAATTGCGGAGGCGGCATTCGCGAATGTCTCGTAGATCCCCGCCATTAACGCGCACCGCCAGGACTGACGCTTGAGGGGCCTCTGAAGGCGCCCCAGCGTGCCAAGCGCATGAATACGGCATCGGCAGCTGCCACGGAATTCGTGGGCTTGAACGTACCAACGCCATCGAGCTTTACCTCAGATGCGTTGAATGCGTTGTCCTGCCAGAGGGTGATGCCCTTGACCTTAAACGCGGCAAGGATGGCCTGTGCCTCTAGGACTTCGCGAGGGATAGTGTCGTCTGGCAGGTATTCCACGGTGGTCGAAATGCCGGGGCTCTCGAAATGCAGGAAATAGGCATAGTCCTGCAATTCGGGATCGAGGTTCGGGAAGGTCGTGGCGAACCAATCGCGCCCCGGCTTCCCCCCTTCGATCACCACGCCCTTGCGCGGCCATGCTAGCGCTTGGAGTGGATCGGCCTGTTGTCCCTTGAATGACCACATGCGCGAAATCTCTTTCGCGGCTTCGATCAGGTATGGTTCGTCGTCATCACCGAGTTCTGGGCTGACGCCTAGCAATGGATGGGCAAAGTCGGTCAGGAACTGATTTGCCTGCTCGATAGTCTGCCAGCTATTCGCGTCCTGTCCGGTAGTTTGTAATCCCATGCTGCGCCCTCATTTTTGAGTTATCGCAGCTATTTATTTGTCCACGGAGATGGCCCGCCCTTGCGAGCGAGCCATCCCATATTCAGTCCAAAGGAACTTAGGCGGCTGGTAGGATTACCAGAGCGCGGATCGCTTTGTAGTCGGTGATGGCAGCACCGAAACGACGACGAGCAGTGTACTTCACGAACTGAGGTTCGGTGATTGGGTCAACAACCCACTTCATCGTGCCGTAGTCAGCGATGGTGTAAGCCTTCTTGAAGTCAGCAAGCAGAGCAACTGGCTTACCTGCGGCCTGAGCCTCAGCAACGCTGGGCATCATGTCGTCAACAACATATGGGATGCCACGGATGGTGCCGCCGGGCAGACCTGCAACCGAAGCGGTTGATGGCGAGAGAAGGGGACGACCGTTTTCGTCCTTCTCAAGCAAAGCTAGCTTTTCAAAGTCCGAAGAAACGACGAGCACCGCATTGCCAAGATAGGTCGAATGCAGGGTCGAACGAAGTTCAAGAACTGCGTCGGTCAGCTTCATGTCGGCAGCGACTTCGACCTTCGCGAGAGTACCGAAGTTGTCGGTAAACCTGTTTACGGAGCCGGTCGAAAGGGTATGCGCCAGAAGGCCCATCGGAGTGGTGGATACACCTGCGACGTCTTCAACGCTGTTGTTGACGGTGCCGTTTAGCAGAAGGTCGCTTTCCTTCTCACCGATGTTGAGGGCGATACTGTCCTGTAGTTCCTGAGCTAAGTTCAGAACGCTCTCAGGCTCATCGGAAACCCATGCGGTGTGGCGCTGCTGGTCAACAACGTCGGTGAAACCCCAGCGCAGCTTCGCGAAGGTATCGACGGTGTTAAGTTCATACGCTGCCTTTTCAGCCTTGGTCTTGGCTGCGCCAGCGGTCTTGAACTTGATGATGCGCTCTAGGTTCCCCGAGACAGCGAGGACGCGCGAAAGAGCGCGGATGGAGCTGGTCTTGTTGAGGGCACGGGTGATTTCGCTGTCGAAGTGGGTTGGGATGGTGTGGCCACCTTCAACGTCCACGGTGCGCGAAAACTCATCGGCCTTGATGTCGCCCTGTTCGACGGCGTAGCGGCCCTTAACGAAAGCGAACTGAGCGGCGCGAAGGTCGTCAGTTGGCTCAGTGGTCTGGGTCTTGGTCGATGCCTTGCGAGCCAGAACTTCGTTCTGTGCTTCAATCTGCGATGCCTGATTGGCTAGTTCATCCCTGAGAGACTTGATCTCAGCTTCGATGTTGGAGGCAGTTGCCTTGTCGACAACGTCCTCGGAGTTTGCCTTGGTAGCAAGCTCATCAAATAGTTTCTGTAGATTATCGTTCACTTTTCACCTCTGAAATTCGAGTTCAGAGGAGTGCGAAAAGCGGGTCCTTCTGTTGTGGTGGGCGAGTCCCCTCGGGAGTGCCGGTCAACTTGCGATGACGTTCTATTTAGCGGTTGATGGCCTTCTTGATGCGGTAGGCCATGAAGGCATCTTCAAACGCCATGTTGAATTCATCTTCTTCCTCAATCGACTTGACAGCCTGCTCGACAACCTCGTCCATAAGTTCATCGGTTGTGATGCCTGCTTGCTTTGCTTCCAAGTATGCCGCGAAGTCAGCAACACGCTGCTGGTCCTCAAGGCTTAGATTTGGGAAGCTGGATGCGATGTCACCCTTGACGGCTGACAACCTCGCAAGTTCATTGCAGGGGAAGGTGACAGCGCTGATCTCGTGGAGGGCGATCTCCTTCAAGCGGAGTACCTTCTGGCCGTTCACCCGATCTGCCTGCTTCTGCAGAACGCGGTAGCCAATCGAGAAACTATCGAGGGTTCCATCTAGGAACTGGTCGCGGACATTCTGACCATCGTGGCTGTTGGAGAAACGCGCCTTGAACCAAAGCCCGTCCACGGTATCTTCAAGTTCAACGATCTTTCCGATTGGACGATCATGACGGTGATGAGCGAGGAAGGGCATTCCCTTCTTACCG
The DNA here is from genome assembly GCA_965140495.1 of uncultured Novosphingobium sp. Lineage (GTDB taxonomy): Bacteria > Pseudomonadota > Alphaproteobacteria > Sphingomonadales > Sphingomonadaceae > Novosphingobium. The sequence continues at coordinate 1,644,085 of OZ223239.1, forward strand.
TTCTTGAATGCATCGATGGTGCGCTGATAAGCACCACGTTCAACGATATCTCCTGCATGGTCGATGTTGCCATAGGTTGAAGCCAGACCTTCGACTTCGTTCTCCTGAACAGGAGCGGCTTTGAAACTCTTGAATAGCATTGTCATAAGCGTCTGGTTCCTATCCCTTCTTCTTGTGGTTATTTAGCAATCAGCCGCGTTGGTCGGCTCGGCGGCTTGTGTCCGCGTTGTGTCCGACTTCTCTTGGTGCTTGGTTGTCAGGTTGCTGCTGAGGCTCTTTGTCAGCGCCAGACGCCATTGCTTCGCCAGCGCCAGCAACGGGGATCGGTTTGTCGCCCCATTCCACCGGCTCCCAGCCCATTGCTTCACGATACTCGTTGAAGGTCAGTGCGCCGCGACCGGCCATCTTATCGACCTGCTCAAGCCTGTCGTCCTGCAAGTAGGGCAGTTTGGTTTCGTCGATGCTGATAGAGAGCTTGGGGTCGTTGAGTTCTTCCGCGAGGAAGGCTTGCAGATGTCCAAGAATGAAATCGGCGCGCGGCTTGAGCCATCCGGTGTAGAACGTGCGATCCGCCGTCCTCATGTTCATGCCGGTGGTTTCGCCTTCAAAGCCGAGCATGACCGGCTGCACACCAAGTGCCATCGCTATGCGGCGTTCCGTCGCCTTCACGACCTCCACAACGTCGAGTTCAGCGAAGGTCATCTGGTTTTCGATGAAATTCGAGCCAGCGACCAAACCCTTGAGTTCGTCATCGTCGCGCAGGCGTTCGAGGTTTTTCCTCAGTTCCCCCCAATCGTCGTCGGTCATTTCTGACGCGTCAGCGATCTCGGGAAGGGTAACCCATCCGGCTTTGCGGCCACCGTTCGCGAAACGGGCGTGAACGAGCTTCATTGCGGCGCTGTAGGCCGCGATGTCGGCCAAGATAGCGTCGCCGGCTCCTGAGCCCTGTAGGCTGCTCAGAGGGTTGTAGATCGAGATTTGCAGGATTGCGCCGTCGATGGCCTCATAACGATTGGTATCCCCGATCCGGCGCTCGACCAATTGAGTGCGGCCGAAGTCGTCAGGGTCCATCGTGAAGATGAGTTCCGGCTTGCTAGTGCCGGTGAGGCGCTTCGCAGGATCGTAGAGAATTTGGTTCCTGCTGGGCTCCTGAAACATGAAGTCAGGGCGCAGCGCTTCAAGGATCGGCCTGTCCGGAATTTCTTTGTTGAGGAACTGCCAGCTATCACCGCCGATGCCGAGATCGCTCTCCATCACCCGGAGCAGATTGCTCATGGTGCGGTCGCGGAAGTTCGGCTGCGCTAGCACCTTCTTGGTGCGGCGACTGGCTCCCTCGATCTTGAGTGTGATGCTTGCCAGTTTCTCCGAACGGATTTCGAAGCATCGGCGCGAGACGGGGCATTTGTAGAGCAGTTGCTTTGCTCTGGCGGCGAAATTCTCTTCGTCGGTCCAAGGGCTGGCCAGTCCGCCGGTGCTGTACATGCCGCCGACGCTGCGCCGTGGTTGTGGCCTTTCGTCCCTGCTATAATCTCGTGATTTTTGTTCCCCGAAAGGCCAGTACCAAGCCACTGTGTCACCGTTAATTGGTTGTTCTACAGGGTATTTATTCTGGCAGGGTCAGACGCGGCCCAAGCCCATCACCTTGAACTTGGCCTTCTGTTTCGTTCCGAGCAGATGGTTCACGCCCTGTGTGAAGGCATCGCCACGGTCAGGGCTGTTTTTGAGGTCTGGCTCCCACTGGACAAGCTGCTCTTCCAGCTTGGGAGAGCGGCGTAGCAGCTTCACCTTGCCCATCTTGCAATGGAGGAAGGCCTCCTCCGCACGAGCATATTTGGATTTCTGGGCGTCCACTTCGACCACCCGGATTGAAAGACCGGCTTCACTCAGCATTTTGCGGAGGAGCATCGGGCCAGAACGCTGGCCGTTCAGTTCGAAGAGGATGAAGTCGCCGGGTTTGAGGTGCTGGCCTGCCAATTCCACGACACGGCGGAAGCCAGCTTCCAATCCGAACCGATCCGAAAAATCATCCAGCAGGATCGCCTGTTTGGCCTTCTTGCCGAATAGCGCGATGCCGAATTCGTCATGGACGCCGCCCGATGGGTCAACGCTCAGGAACCGGCGCGAGCAAGTCTCGGCGTATGCCTTCGGCAACAACGAGGTTTCCAGCGCCATTTCCTCAAGGTCTTCGCGTGACCAAAGCTGGCTTTCGCCGTTTACCCATTCGCCAAGGATTTCCTCTCGGGCCTTGGTCGAGCCAATTGCGGCTTCCGCTTCCAATTCGGCCAGGTGGTCCGGGTCCTGATGGATGTTGTCCATCGACCGTCCGACGGACACGACGGTATTGTCTCGCTGCTCAATGGCTTTCACCCACTCCTGAGCGCGGATAGGCGAGGTGGTGAGCACGAGGCGAGTGCCGTGGGAGTTCTTCTCGCGCACGGCGCGGAACAGGTTGTCGAAGGTGCGTTCGTTCTTCCAGAGGGTAAGTTCGTCACCCCATGCGAAGTTCAGGGACGGACCACGGATGCCCTGCGGATCGTCGGCAGTGTAAATGGCAGCGCGTGTGCCGTTGGGCCAGATCACCGCATTGTCGTGGGCTTTGAAATAGGGCTCGAAGTCTGGGCGCGCGGTCTTAATGAGGCCCGAAGGCCCTAGGATCATCGTATCGCGGACGTGCTTGTAGGTTGGCCCTACGAGCAGCCCGTAGCCGCCCGGATAGAGCATTTCAGCGATGAGATTGACGTTGGTGGCAGCCGCGTGTGTTTTGCCTGCACCACGCCCCATTCGCAGCATCCAGATACGCCATGCCTCGCGGGGCATGAGCTGGTGCGCTTCAAGGGAGAACGCCGGGTCCTGCATGACGGACAGGATTTGCTCGCGGAATTCGTCGTCCTCGGTGGCGAGCCAATCCCAGAAGCCATCGACGCCGAGGTGGATGGTCTGATCGCGAACGAAGGCAATGAGATCTAGGTAATCGTCCAGCTCATTCGCCATCGACCACCTTGCCACGCTTTGCTTCGGCGGCGGCGATACGTTCCTGCAAGGAACGGGCTTTCAGAAGCTGCTCAGTCTTCCTCTGGTCAAGCGCGTGACGGCGGTGCGCCTCCGCAAGGGCGGCTTGCTGCTCGTCGAATGCTTGCTTGTGGATGCGCTGCCAAATCTGGGCACGCTGGTAATCCGTCATTTCGCCGTAGAGAGCGAGGAAGCATTGCTGTTCGAGGGGCGACGCGACGAGCTTTGCGAACGCCTTCTTGGACATGCCCTTGTGGTGCTTGATGATGAGATCGGAGGTGCGAGCCAATGGATCGGGAAGGATTTCGTCGGTGTTGCGCAGCTTGAAGGCTGGCACCTTTTCGCCTTCCTTCGCGCCTTCGATTATCCGCTCGACTTCTCCCGGCGTGCTGACGATCGTCATGCAGGGGTCGCGCGTGTACAAGGGCTGGAAGACGCTCTTTGGCTGCGCCTTGAGGTGCTTTTCAACCTGCTCTGGTGTCGGGGCTGGCGGTGTTTTCTTTCTTGCCATGCCGATATTTATGCGGCTCCTACGAAAGAGGAGTTTCATTCACTGGAACGGGGGTGAACATGACTTTTCAACTATATGTTGATGATAGCGGCAAGAATGATCCTCCCATCTTCGTGCTGGCAGGCTTTCTCGCGACCCACGAGGCGTGGTCCGAATTCGCGATAGAATGGCAGGAAGCATTGGCTGGGCCGCCGGAGCTATCATATTTTAAGATGAAGGAGGCCAATCGTTGCAATGGTGCTTTCAAAGGCTTCACAAAACAGCAGCGCGACGAACGATTGGTACAGTTAGCTAAGATCGTCCAGAAGCACGTCGAGTTCGGAATCTCCATCGGAATTCCGCACGCTATCTACAATAAAGTCTTCCGTGGGCGAATGATGGAGACTTTCGACACACCCTACACCTTGGCTTTCTGTCTCATCCAAGCGGCTGTCCATAAGTACCTATTTAAGGCGGGAAATCGCGACGTTGTTGATCTGGTTTTTGACCGTCAGCTAGACAGGGAGAATCAAATACTGGCCTCACATCACATCACTGTAGATGGTATGCCAAGTCAGATACTTGAGCGCTTTCCTCGCCCACCCGAGTTTATGGACGACAAGCAGGCGTTGCCATTACAAGCTGCGGACCTTCTAGCTTGGCATATTCGGCGGTCATGGAAAGATGGCAGAGATAAGCTACCTACTTTAAGCGCGGCTGGCCCCGTCTTGAAGGAGACGCTGATCATCAATGAATTGTATAGAGAGAATGACTTAGAGCATCTCTTCGATGTCGGCATGTCTAAGGTCATGTCGATGAACACTCTGCCGCCTCACGCGGCTAAAACCGTCCGTGATTCTTTCGATCTACTGGCTACAGAAGCTAACGTGGAAGTGATGGAAACGGCCATTCCGTTTGCACCTATTGAGATGGTTTCTTTCCCGGCCATCGGAATGGAAAAATATCTGTTTGTGCGTAGCTGTGCTGCTTGCGACAATCCTCACCTTCACAAGCGATTAGGTAACAGGTGCCTATCAGAGCAGACGGCAGTCGAGTGGCCGCCTGCGTCCCACTCGTCATGATCGGTATTGGTGACCCACAGGACTTACAGGCGACGCCAAGATAGACCCAGCCGGGTTTCAATTTGAACTGGAGCAAGCCGCCCTTCTGCCTCTCAGCCATAGGAGAAGCTCTCACATCGGAGCATTAGGAGCTGGCGTCCGCAGGCAATGCTTCCAGCGTCAGCGCACGTGCCTTTCCCTGTTGGTCCGCAATGAATGCGTCGCGGTCCAATCCCACTTCAACGCCGCGTTCCTTTGCTGCATTGAAGATGTTGCTTTTTGCGTCGTCGGTCAGCTTGCCTTGGCCCTTATTGACGACGAGCGTCACCAAAAGCGGCAATCCGTGTCGGATGCAGTAGAAGCTCACGCGATCCAGTGCATTGGTGACCTCGTTGCGCGACTTATGCGCTTGCCAAGGCTGATCAGGCCGGAAAGCCTCCCACACGTCGAGATATGTGATGACGCCGGTATCGCTGGCTCGGACCAATTCGATGATTTTCTGAGCCGTAGCGACTGTTGGGAAAATGCCGACTTTTTCGCGGCGATGCTCCTCGGCCAAAAGCTCTGGCAACGAAAAAGGGGCCTTCGACGTATCTCTGGCCTGCCGCATTCTCGCGATCAAATTCTTGAGCGCACGAGTTTCGATAGCAGCAATTCGACTGGCACGATCATCAACCATGGTCCGGCAATATCCTAGCGTGATGGCGCTGGCTATATGCTCGAATTTCGTGATCGCAGAAAATCGCAATGCGCCAGTTCTTGATATGGAAATTGGCCGCTCAAGTCCCCAGATACGCCGCGAAGAGGGGGAATTTCGAATGAGTCCGTTTAAGTCGATGCCGCGAGGGACGCGTGATTTTTCTATCCAACGAATTCTTCGATAACCCTTTCAACAATCCACTGTGGGGGTTGGAATTCCGGGCGACGGAAAACCAAACCATCGGAGTTGTCGAGAATTTCCATAGCCCTGATCTGCTGATGTGGAAATGCGAACCTGGCTACCTCGATAACAGGTATATCTTTGCCTCCCCGCACTTTCACTACGCCGAAAGAAATACGGTCGTTTTTGACCGCGCGGCCGCTCTCAAAGCTATTTTTGACGGGGCATCATATCTTTGCACAGTCGGTATGCACGTACCATTTACATTCACGCGGCTGGTTCAAATCAGCCCTGAAAAGACGTTCGATCAGTGGGATGGAAGCGTTCTGGCAAGCCCGTTTTGCCCAACTATCCTCAATAGCAAAGTGCCCCGAGTTCTAAATCCGCTCGGTCGATTTGGGCCTGAGATGATGTTGTTTCTTGCGCGATACGACGATGTTACGCTCAATCTCTTGAAGCACCTCGGCTACAACGGGCCTGATTTTCGCACTTTGTATTCGCTGCTCGACTGGCTCCGCAAACACGGATGGAAAGACGATGACAAAGTGGCGGATTGCTCCGAAATGAACGGCGGTGATGTAAGGCGCTTTACCGCTACTGTGAACAACGTAGCTGTGCTTGGGCCGCTCGCGAGGCATGGAGACAAGGGCTACAAGCCGCCGTCTGATCCAATATCACTTCCAGACGCCCGGAAGCTCATTCTCAACGCAACCTACCAATTTCTAAAAGAGCGGGCGATTGACCACAAACTCGATGATCGGTGGGATACTATGAAGGACGATGGGACGAGACTGATTTAGATCGGGCTCAAAAATGACGGTCGTGTGTCGTGAGGGGTTACTCCTGCGATCCACTCTCATCTAGTACCTTCTGTAGGGCACCCCCTTGGTTCTCCAGAAGTCAACTTATCTTTGATCTTGACTAGGAGATAGGTGGAGAACTCTGGTGCATCCTTGACCTTGATACCTCCACGTTCACACGATAGCTTCATTGTATCAAATCGCTACCAAAGAGCGACGATTCGTTAGCAAGGTCTGGTTTTCGTACATTATCCAGACCTTGGCTGTCAGGGTGGCCAAACCATCCTAGTCAACATCAAAGATATTTCTTTGGCTCTATGGTTCTCGATGCTAACTATGAATAGTCGGAGTACGACTACCTTGAATGTCGCTGAACGTGGCTTCAAAGATCGCCTGTGAAGCGAATGGCAAGGTGTCTCGGTATGGTGACTACGTCTGGTGCCCTGCGTGATAACTAGAATGACAACCAAAATGTCGCAGAATAGGGTGGTTTTTGGTTGATTTTTCAGTTGGGAAGAATGGATCAAGGGGCCATTCTATCTCCCACGCATACCCACCACCCGTTCTTCTTGCAGATTTTTAATCCTCAATAGGTTCCACGGACAGTTGTCCGCATACAAGATCGCCGTTCCACTTGGCAGTGCCATTGGCCTGCCATAGGTTCACGACCAGCAATGGGGGGACGAATGAGCGACGAAGACGTGACACCGGAAACCATCTGGGCTGATGATCTCTTTGGTCGTCGCGCCGAAGCCGAATTGCTTATCGGATACCTTGAGAGCGTCGCGGATCGTCCTTCAATCCGCGAGGATTCCCATGGCTATACCATTGCGGTCGATGGCCGTTACGGCGAGGGCAAGACTTTCTTCCTCAAGCGATTGGCTCGTCACTTAGAACTCAACCATCCCGTGGCTTTCGTGGATGCGTGGGCAGATGACCTGGCCGATGAGCCGCTTACCGCTCTTGCGGCTACACTCAAGAAAGCCCTTGATCCCCTCATTGAGCAATCCTCGGATGTGCGTTCGAAATTCGACGATGTGGTCGCCAAGTCCGGCAAGATCGCCAAGATCGTCGGTTCTGGTCTGCTCAAGAAGGGCGTTGGGTTTCTCATTACCACTGCTGCCGCTGAAGCTGCTGCCGATGTGATTTCCGATATGGGCGACGAGGTTCAGGACGTAGCCAAGGAAGCTATCAAGTCCAGTGGTTCTGATGCCGTCGAAGGCGCTGTTAAGGCATATCAGTCAGTCGCTCCCGGCAAATTGATGGATGATCGGATTTCGGATTTCGAGGAGGGGCAGAAAGCTCTTCGGGAGATGAAAGAAAGCCTCGCTGCCCTCGTGAATGCGTTGGAGGAGGCAAGTGTCAGTCGTCCGATTTTCATCATTATCGACGAATTGGATCGCTGCCGTCCCACCTATGCCGTCAAGCTCTTGGAGGAGATCAAGCACCTCTTTGATGTCGCGGGCATCGTGTTCATTCTCGGCTTGCATGGGGACCAGTTGGCTCACTCCATCAGTGCCGCTTATGGTACGGGTTTCGACAGTAAGTCGTATCTGCGCCGGTTCTTCAATCGTCAGTATCGTCTGGCTGAACCTGATCTCCTGCCCTTGGTGACGAAGCTCTGTGAGGATGCTGGCATAATGAATGCGAGGTTCAGGCTGTCAGTGATGGTCTATCCTCTACAAAATCCGGGAAATCCAACGATCCCTGAATTCATCGCCAGATACATCGCTGCCTATGGGCTATCAGCTCGCAATGCTTTTGAGGTCATTGACATCTTGCAGACCTGCAATGCTTTGGTCCGAACCGTCGAGCTTTATCTGGTTTACCTGCTGCCGTTGATAATTGGGCATATCAAGGGACTTCCATCCGGTCAGCTTCCAGAGATGCAGGGCTCGACGCAATGGCGTCTATATTATCCTCGGGACCATTTCGGTCGGGAGGGTGATGAGTATACATTCAATGATGCTGCGAAGCAGTTCGAGGATGCTCTGACTTTGAACTATGAGGAATTGAGCGTGGAGATGAACCGCGATCAGCGCAACGTCGCGGTCAATGCAGTCTGGCAAACCTCAGGTCACCACCCAGAGGCCATGCATTCCATTCGCAATTACCCAAAACTGCTCACTATGGTCAGCCGCTTCTCTAATCCGCAAATCCAAGGTCAATAGCCTCTTGCCCGCCAAAGTGCTGCTCTTGCCTCTCTGAGTTGCTTGCGGGCCTCCTTGCGGGTTTCGCGCAGCTTCTTGTTCTCCACCTGTAGGCGGCGCATTGCCGTCCGCAATTTGCGGAGTTCCTCGTCCACTGCGCCAAGTCGACCGTCTGTGCTTTCGAGCCATGTTGTTAGGGCGGTCAACATCGCCATCACGGCGTCGAGCTTCACGGGGATCGTGTCAGTGAGGCGCATCCTGTCCACGGCATCGGCTACCTCTTTGCGTTTCAAAACGCCTTTCACGCGGAAGGTGGAGATATCGACTTCTCTTGAGATCGCACTTGGCTTCATGCCATCCGCGTAGTGTTTGATGATCTGCTCAATCTGATCATTCGTCAGTGGAACTGTCGCCGTTTTCGCCATTCTACTCCCTCAGGTTTTAACTACTTATCCGAGGGGGCTGTCTTAGTAGACGTTCTTTACCTGCGACTACATACGATGCTCGAAGGAGAACTATCGTGTGTGCTAACTTGAAGCCGTGGAACAAGTGGGAAATTGCTATTGTGGTGGTCTTGGCGTTAATCGCATGTCTTGCCTGAGGTTAATTGGCAAAATGTCTCGCAGTGCTGTATCCTGACAGTCTGCGGGCGGTCATCGCCACTAAAGGAGCTTCCTATGAGCAATGAGGATATCTCAGACAATCGAGTGTTCATGGTTGGTGCTGAGGATGAACTAGGCGATCAGCATGTCTTCATGACTTCCGACTTAGAACGGGCCACAAAGGCATATAGGGATATGAAGGCTCGCTATGGTAATGTGAGGACCAATGACGGACTAGCTGAAGCGCTCGATCTTAGTTGAGCCCCAGCTTTGTCATGAGCGCCGTGTCCCTGTCCAAGAAGGCGGGGCCACCTCAGTCACCACCTTCCGAATCCGGTTGGAAAAGCCTATGCTGCCGAGGCCGCTGTGGCGAAATTGGTAAACGCGGCAGGTGTGGAATCAATTCTGCCCTGCTGGGTTAAGCGGTGATAGGACCTACAATCTATGAGCCTGTCACAGAAGCGACCCTTACGGAGTTCGAATCCCGTCAGCGGTATTCGTAGGAAGTCTAAGTTAATCGCTGACGGCTAGAGATTGGGTTACGCTGCGAAGGGGCAAAGGCGTGAACAATGAACCTGAATTCGACGATCCCACGAAACCAGAGTTCGCTTCGTGGCTGTCCTTCACCCGTTTCGTCGAGAGTGTCCGAAAGTCCAACCGTTACGTCTGGGATGACAAGGTGCGGCTGTTCCTCGAAACAGTCGTCGCAACCATCAATCAGCGCGATACGCCTATACCCAAGGGCTCAATTCTTTATCGTGCCCAGCAAGGCATTGATTGGGTGCGGCACCACGACGAAGATGGCAATTTCACTGGCGAAGAACCATGGGGCTATGCCGCCAGTCGTATGAAGCCATTGACAGATCGAGCGCGCGAAGGCCGCGCCAATCCCGTTGGTATCCCAGTGCTCTATGTGGGGAAAACCGTCGAAACCGCTATAAGCGAGGTTCGTCCGTGGATCGGCGCAGAAGTGTCAGTGGCTCGTTGCGTGGCCAATCGCCCACTCCGGGCACTCGATCTGTCCGTTGGTCATGCAAGTTCACTCGGCTTCTCACACCTAGATAAGCTCATCAACAGCACGCCGTTCACTGCTGCCGAGAAAAAGTCATGTGTCTGGAATGATATTGATCGGGCCTTCTCTCGGCCAGTGACAGCATCGGATAATGTCGCGGATTACGCACCTACCCAGATACTAGCCGAATTGTTCAAGCACCAAGGCTATGACGCACTGCTCTATAAGAGCCAGTTTGGTGACGACGATGGATACAACATCGCTATATTTGATCCTGATGCAGTGGAGGTTATTTCCTGTGCTCCTTACGAGGTGAAGTCCATTAAGGTAAAAGCAGATCAAATCGGCAATGACTGGTATTTAACAAAGGATTAATTCAGTGATAGCCTCAGGAGTATCGCTGTATCTCGATCACTCAGGTTTATCGTCACGATCCATTGGGGAACATCGAAGTCATAGGACATATAGGCGTTGATGAGGTGATGCTCTCTACCTTGTTCCCTGAGCCATTGTTTCGCGGCATCTAGCTTGCCAGTAGTCCAGCCTTCTTTCATCAGGTTATCTAAGAGGCCACCTCGTTGGAGGTTCATCGCCACTTCCTTGGCCCGTTCGTCCATCTTCTGTGTCAGGACTAACTTGTAAAGCTGCTCGCTCAATGCGCGCCGTTAGTCAGTTTTTCGCCCATGTTGTCTCGGAACCAAAGGGCTTCGCCAGCATCACGGAAGCAAACCAGCACGTTTCCACCACAGCAACGCTCTAGGTGGTAGTCGTGCCCGTAGCGTAGTTCGCGTTCATTAAACCACGGGCCGAATAGCTCTGCGGCCCACTGGCTTTCATCCTGTAGGAATTCATCATCCCCGAAAGAGGGGTATGGTGTCATGGTCTTGATATCGAAAGTCTTCATAAATTGCTCTCCTTTCCCTTACTTATCCGGGGAGGGAAAAGGCATTATAAGAAAGAGCGACGAGCCGTTGTTGGGAGGTCTGGTTTTGGATGACTTCTCCACCACTTGACTGTTGAGTGGCTGGGCAACGCAAGGAGTTACCCAGTGAAAGCCCCGATCAAAGAAGCAGCCGAGTTCGACAAGTTGTTCGCAGAGGCAGAACGTATGGAGCGCCCGAAAGTCTATCGGCTCATGCTACTGCTCTCGATCCGTCTGGGCCTGCGTCCGATGGAGATAGCGGGCCTTGAGCGCAGTTGGTTCCGTGACGATACGCTTCGCATCCCACTCGGCCATTCCAAGCGCAAGAGCGGTCGTTCCGTGCCGGTGAGCGGGGAAATCCTCGAAGCGCTTTCCGATCTCATGCAAGATGAGCGGGGACGAGTGTTCCGCAATTCGCGGGGCAAGCCTTTTACCGCAAACGGCATCAGCGAAGCCCTGAGGCGTCTCTACAAGCGCGCGGGCGTCACAGGCTCCTGCTATTCCGGCCGACGCACCCTAGCGACCAATCTCGTCGATGAGGGCGTGAGCCTAGCAGTCGTCCAGCAGGTGCTCGGCCATGGCAACCTCTCGACCACGGCATCGTACATCGGTGTGACGGAGGGCATGATGCGTCGGGCTATGTTTGGCAGTTAAATCCCGTTCATTAACTGGCTGGTAGGTCCCCACGCCCTAGATCTGAGTGTCTTGGCAGTAGGCGGGGTAGGTGTGGCTGGAAACGTAGTGCAGTTCCGAGGTGGCAATCGTGATCCGGGCAGGCGCGGTAGGTTGCCCTTCCTCGCGACAGTCCTTGTGCTCGCCGTCACTGTGTTTTGCGCGATCTTCTTTTGGCCTGAGCTGGGAGGTGAAGCCGCAGCGGAGCCAACGCGCACGGAAATGCCAGGGAGTTTTGACTGTAGGGTCCGATACATCACTGATGGCGATACCCTCCGATGCTGGGACGGTACGAGGATCAGGCTTCATGCTGTGGCAGCGCGAGAGACGGATGAGACATGCTCGCCGGGGCACCCATGCCCCTCAGCATCAGCAGCGTCCGCCACGGCCAAGCTGACTGAACTCGCGAACGGTCAAACGCTTCGCTGCGTACAGACAGGCACAAGTTACAACCGGATCGTGGCAATCTGTCGCAATGAGGCGGACGTTGAGATCAATTGCGCCATGGTACGAAGTGGCGCGACTGTTGTCTGGCCGAAGTTCAACGCCCAACATCCGATTTGCCAATAGATTTGGCTCTTGTCCTTTCTCCACCTCGACGCTTTACGATTGATGTCGAGGCAATCGGGCTTCGACGTAGATCGGAGTTACATAACATGGCCGCTTTCAATCCCTCGATGATCGTCCCCGCATCCAAGTCCAACGAGTTCGCACAGTCTGCGCAATCGGAGCGCAGCGCCAAGACCATCCTGCTCGAAGGCATCGAACGTCAGGTCAAGCTCTACAAGGACCCCAAGGCAGACGGTCGGCGCTGGTTCACAGTCGGCGAGAAGGAAATCGCTATCTCGCTTCGGGTCAATAACAAGCCGCTTCCCATCGTGGGCACTGAAACCAAGGTCGCAGTGCCGGTTGCCCACTTCGAGGATGCGATGAAGCACTTCGCAAGCGAGGTGAAGGCAGGCAAGTTCGATGCAGCGCTTGCGGATGCTGACAAGGCTATTGCTTCTCGTCGCGAGAAGCTCAGGAAGACCCGTGCTTCTCGCAAGACCAACTGATCCAAGACCTACTATCCGGGGGCGGTCCTAGTGGCCGCCCCATTTGTCTGTGGATTTTGTTAAGGATTGATGGTTAGGTGCCGGTCATACCTTTTTGGAGAAGACCTATGGCCCTTGATGCATTCCTCAAGCTGACCGATGACAAGCTGGCAAAGACCTTCGCTGAGAAGCCTTACAATCCGGGCAAGGATCGTGCCGCTTTTATCAAGTCCCTGAATGCCGCGAAGAACCAATTCACAGAGGGGCGAACCAAGGTGCCCAATCGCATCTGGTCTGTTTCGAATGATGTTGTGGAGTTCACCCCCAAGTACCGTGGCACACCAGTGGCTCTTGGAGGCAAAGATACAGTCTATTTGCCCGCTGAACGCTTCGTAGAGGCAATTGACGCGCTCATTGCTAGCGTGAACGCTGGCGAACTGGATGCTGTTTTTGAGGGCTCTGAGGGTGAAATACAGTCAAGTGGTCGTGGCGGGCCTCGTGGTCCTCGCACATTTGATCCAACTTCGGCTGGACAAGCGTCCACCAAAATCATGGGCATGAGCAAGCGCACCGAGAAGCCGACAGTGGCGCAGGCGAAGAAAGAATTGGAAGAAGCTGGATTTACCCCAGATGCCATCAAGCAAGCGTTGGACAAGCACAAGCACCGGTTAGCCTAAGACGACGAACCCCCGGTAGGAATGGCACAAACCTACCGGGGACCATTTGGAGAGCTTACTAAGACAATACCCTTTGTAAGCACTCCTATTTAGCGAACGCCTAGGCTTTGATGTAACCGAGTTTCCGTGCCTCAGTGGCGTATTCCGATAGCGTTTTGTCTGCGTCCCAATGTATATCCTGTTCCATGTGAAGGCCAGCAATCAGCTTCACTTCAAACAGTTCCTCAAGGCACACATAGCCAAGTTCAGGTATCCCTTGGCCGAGGTCGGCTAGACCGAACGCCAAGCTGCTCTGTGGCTCTTTCTCCGTGAACAGCCATGTGCCTGCGCCGCAGGGATTGAATACCTTCACGACCGGGCGGAAGTTCTTCTCCTTCTGCGTTCCTTTCACGGGTTCTTGTTCGATCCAGTTTTGCTCCATGCGGGCCAAGTCGGCGGGGCGGATCGCTTTCCGATAATCCATATGCTGCGAACTCCTTTTGTTTGTCGCAGCACGGACATCAAGCGCCGTCTGAATTTCAGAGCAAGAACTAAGGTGGTCCTCCCGGTGGTTATCTTTCTGGTATTCCAGTCTTTTTCTGGATGACTTCTGGTGTGGTTGGTGTCTTCTAGTCGTGTCGGCAACAAGGAGACGCCGACATGCAGATGCTACTCACAAACGAAGAACTGGCCCAGCTTGCAGACTACATCGTTGAGGTCATCGAGTGCGACCCTGAATATGAAGCAGATGAGTTCGCATTCACGTTCAACGGTGTTCGTATATACTCGGAGCGCTACCTCACGCACTATCGGCTAGAGATCGGTCATGAAGATGATGTAGTCGAAATGCCCCGCTGAGCGTCTCACAGGGTCAGGACGGATCAACGGGGCTGTGGGGCCCCGATTCTGTTTCTGGTTCTCTCAGGGCACGTATTCCCCTTCCAGCAATTTGCCTTCCGCGTCGAACAGCCACCACGCGGAGTCGTCCGGCCGGATCGTGAACGTGTCGTTGTTATTGATCTCAATCCGTTGGATGAGGCGGCCCAACGCAGCATTCACCGATGCGCGGGCTTCAAATCGTTCGTCGGGATCACTGCTATTCATGGCCGCTCGGAGTTCGTCCACAATCGACGCTTCGACAGTTTTCGAAGGGGTGAAGGCCTTCGCTCCCCTATCGGCTTTATGCTCGATTAGCCTGAGGTTCAGGCTTTCGACTTCCTCTTCGAGGGCAGTCAGCCGGGTGAGGAGGGCTTTGGGTGCGTCTCCATCGGTGATGGCGTCAACGACATTAGCGATTTGCTGTTGCTTCAGGTCACGCTCTCGAAGGAGCAAAGCCTCTTCGCGCTGGTAGGTTTCGGCCTCATCAGTGCGGTTCTGCATTTCAGCTATCAAAGGAAGCAACTGTTCGAGCACGGTATACTCGATAATGTCATACCGGATGGAGGTGCGGTTATCGCAAGGAATATGCCGGTATCGGGCTTCGTTGCAGCGCATGTAATAGGTCATGCCACGCTTTTTCGTCATCCGGCTCGACCAAGATGTGGACTTCCCGCATTGCCCACATTTCACGATGCCTGAGAGCAAGTTCTCCGACCGCTTTCGTGCGTCGCCACCGATTTTCCTCCGCGATTTTCGGATGGCTTGCGCCTTGTTGAACGTGGGCAGATCAATGACGGCTGGATAAAAATCCCTAGCAAGCGTTTCGCCCTTCATCGTGACGTATTCGCCGACAGCTTGTCGCGCAGTCAGGATTTTGTGGATGTAGCGAGGCGTCCATTCCTTGCCATTCTTGTAGCGCTTTTCGCTGGACCACGATGGTTCGCCCATATCCTGCAGCTTGTAAAGGATTTGCAGGCTTCCGAGCCCTGAGCAATACCACTGGTAAATCTGCTGGACGATGTTCGCTCGGTGTTCGTTCAGGACATATTGCCCGTCTTCGATATCGATCCACGCTGGACGCTGCTTCGTGTGCGCTGAGCGCTCGCCATTCTGGATGGCGCGGAATGTCTTGTCCCAATGGGCTTGCGAACGCTTCGACTTTTTGGCGCTTTCCTCTTTTCCCAAGGCACCTTTAATGATGACGCTAAACAGGTCCATCAACTCGGTGTCTTCACCGGCCTTGTAGACGTGATTGTCGTGGTAGGTCGCAACGTCGACCCCCATCTCGTTCAGTGCCCAAATGAGGCGTGCCGATGCCTTGGCGCCTTGTCGGCTTAACCGATCCACGTTCTCGCAGACCAGCACTGCTCCATCCACGAACTCGCCTTCGCGGGCTCTGCGTTCAAATTCGAACAGGGAGGAGCCAGCTTCCCGGTTTGCGCCCTTGAACGCGCTCTTGGCCTCATCTTTGAGCACCTCGATCAAGCGCCATCCGTTGCGCTCGATCATCTCCTGCCCGTAGCGGATCTGTCGATCAATCGAGTCCTCGCGCTGATTTGCGGAGGAATACCGGGCATAAACGTATGCGGGCTTGGTGTTCGGGCTCATGCGTTTTTCCTTAAGCGTGAGGGTGTTAAGGAAAGGCGTACAACCGTCACCATAACGGAAGACATGGTCCACCCGGCGGAACTGGCAGTGATCGACTCCGCGCTCGGCAATGTCGACTTCGCGCAACTTCCGGTGCGTCCGGAGCCGCAGCCGCATTCGCCATGGGTGGCCGGGCACTACTCCGACGAGTTCACGGAATCGCATGCGAAATCCCTGGTCGTGCGCGACGCCTTGGGGGCGGCCATTCCCGCTGCCGGGGTGGCTTGCGGCTTCTCGCGCGAGATCATCGCCGGCATTGCCAGGCAAAGGGAGGCCGAAGGCGGTCCGGGACCCTTCGCTGCGGAATGTCTCACCGAAGACTATGAACTCGGCGTTCTGGTCTGGCGGGAAGGGGGCTCCTCGCGGTTCGTGCGCGTGCGTGACGAAACCGGCGATCTGGTCGCGACCCGTGCTTACTTTCCCGCCCGGCTGGAAGATTCGGTCCGGCAAAAGGCGCGATGGATTCACGGGATCGCCTTTCAGGGTTGGGACCGTCTCGGCTGGAGCCGGGGACTTACCGATCTTTGGATGGCTTTGCGCGACCGGCGCGGGCCGCTCACCTCGATCGTCCTGGCCTGCGGCTATGCGCTTGTCGTCATCGAGGGCGTTCTGGCCTCCGCGTGGTTACTCGGCGCGCAATCGCACCTCGCCGTGTCTCCGTTTCTGCAAGGCATGCTGTTCCTGTGCTTCGTGAGCCTCGCATGGCGCAGCGTCATGCGGTTCGCCTTCACGGCGCACGAATACGGCATAGGCGAAGGCCTGCTCGCGTTGCTGCGCATCCCGGTAGCCAACTTCATCTCGATCATGGCGGGCCGCCGGGCCTTCATGGGTTACTTGCGCACCCTGAGGGGCGGGGCCGTCAAATGGGAAAAGACCACGCATAGCGCACATCCGGTGCTGGCGCCTGCGGGCGGGGAGAATGGCCGATGAGCAAGGGCCACACGATCAAGGGGCAACCCCTCGTCGCACTGCTTGCCATCCTGGCAGGATGGATCGGCGGTCGCGCCATCAACTGGGAGGCGCCGCAGCTTTCCGGTGCAGCCGCTGCGACGCTTCCGCAACCCTGGCAGCAACCGGTTTCCAGCGTCGGGTTCGTCATCGATGGCAGGGTGGGGCCGCAGTCCCTTCCCCCAAGAGTGCTTCCCCACCTTGGCAACGCCTATCCGCCGACGAGCGTCGCAGGCCGGATCATGCCGGGGACGGTGGCGTATCCCGACCCTTATTTGATGCCCGCTGGCCGATCTGTCTCCCCAGCGAGGGACGTGGCGACACTCTATCCGTCTCGAACGATCTGGAGAGAGCCGGGATCGGGCCAAGGGGCGTCCGGTCGCATGTTCATGCCGTCCCAGGGGCTGGCGTGGCCGGATCCCGGACAGCACTTCTTTGCGCCGGAGACGATGCCTCCTGCGGCGGCGGCGCAGCCAGTGGCGCCGGCTCCGGTTCCTGCCGCCCAAAGAAAATCCAACCGCTGGTCGCTCGACACGTGGGCCTTGTTGCGGCGGGAGACGGGAGGGGGAATTTCGCCAGGTGTGCTGCCCGCGACCTACGGCGGCAGCCAGACCGGTGCCGTCATGCGTTTCCGCGTGGATCGCGCGAGTCCCTACTGGCCTTCGATCTATGCCCGCACCACCACGGCGCTTGGGCAGGTGCGGGAAAACGCGGCGGCGCTCGGCTTCTCTGCGCGCCCCTTTCCCGAGGTGCCGCTGATCGCCGCGGTCGAAGGTCGTATGACCGACCAGATCGGTGGCACCCGCTTTCAACCGGCCGCTTTCGTCTACACGCTGCTTCCGTCGGCACAGTTGCCCGGCAAGCTGCGTTCGGAAGCCTATGTTCAGGCCGGTTATGTCGGTGGAGGCTTCTCGACGGTCTTTGCGGACGGGCAGGTCCGACTGGATCGCCGTGTGTTCGAAATGGGCTCTATCAAAGGCAGCCTTGGTGCCGGAGCCTGGGGCGGTGCGCAGAAAGGGGCTGCGCGTTTCGACGTT
This sequence comes from uncultured Novosphingobium sp., assembly GCA_965140495.1. Lineage (GTDB taxonomy): Bacteria > Pseudomonadota > Alphaproteobacteria > Sphingomonadales > Sphingomonadaceae > Novosphingobium. Next base: position 1,661,884 of record OZ223239.1, read on the forward strand.
GGGCCTTCGGCGATGCTCGAGTTTCCTCTCGGCAAGCGTATGTACGGGCGCGCAGCCGTGGACTGGCGTTTTCGTGTCGCCGGCAATGCCCGGCCCGGCTCCGGCCCGGCAGTCACTCTTTCCGCAGGTTTCTGAATAGCCGCTTTCCTATCGCCCGATGCTGCGGTAGCGAGAGCCCAGCAATGGACGTCTACCTTCCCATCGCCAATTTATCGGTCAATGGGCTGATCATCATCGGCCTTGGCGCGATCACCGGGGTGCTCTCCGGCATTTTCGGTGTGGGCGGAGGATTTCTGACGACGCCGTTGATGATCTTCTACGGCATTCCGCCCACGGTCGCGGCAGCTTCGGCGGCCAGCCAGGTGACCGGCGCGAGCGTTTCCGGCGTTTTCGCCCATTCGCGGCGCGGGGGCGTCGACTACCAGATCGGTTCGGTCATGGTGGCAGGCGGCATTCTGGGCACCGGCATCGGGGCCGTGCTGTTCAATCTGCTCGAGAAACTCGGCCAGATCGATACGGTCATCAACATCCTCTACGTCCTGCTTCTCGGCTCGATCGGCAGCCTGATGGCGAAAGAGAGCATTCAGGCAATTCGCGCAGAGCGCTCGGGCGTTCCCGTTGCTGCAAAGAAGCGGCGCCATCACCCGATGGTAGCCAGCCTGCCCATGCGCTGGCGCTTCTATCGCTCGGGCCTTTATATCTCGCCGCTTGCGCCGCTCATTCTGGGAATGTGCACCGGCATCCTGACCATGCTGATGGGTATCGGCGGCGGCTTCATCCTTGTGCCCGCCATGCTCTACATTCTGGGCATGAGCGCCAACGTCGTGGTCGGCACGTCCCTGTGGCAGATCCTGTTCACGACGATGGCGACGACGATGATGCACGCGCTGACCACGCATGCCATCGATATCGTTCTGGCCACCATGTTGTTGCTGGGATCGGTAACCGGCGCGCAGATCGGCGCGATGTTCTCGCAGAAGGCCAACCCGGTGAAGCTGCGGCTGCTGCTGGCGACCATCGTCTTGCTGGTGGCGGCGCGCATGGCCCTGGGGCTGGGGTACAGGCCGGACGAAATCTTCACGATGGCACCGCTGTGAGCCGCGGGCTCGCCTCGCTGCTTGCGCTCTTCGCGCTCGTTACCCTGACTGGTGCGCGCGACCCGATCCTCGTCCCGGAAGTCTCGCAGCACGAAGTGAACCTGCAGCAGGGGTTTACCGGTACCGAACTGCTGCTTTTCGGGGCCGTGCTCACGCCGGAGGGTTCCCGCGCCGCGCAGGATTACGATATTGTCGTGGTTCTCAAGGGGCCGACCCGGTCGATCGTCCTGCGGGAAAAGCAGCAGATCGCCGGCATCTGGATCAACGCCGCCAGCACCGAGTTCCGCTCCGCCCCCGCCTATTATGCGATCGCCTCCACCAAGCCGATCTCCGATATCGTCGACGACAAGACTGCGGCGATCTACGAACTGGGTCTGAAGTGGCTGCAGCTCTCACCCATCGGGGCGATCAATCCCGAAGAGCAGGCGCGCTTTTCGGCAGGGCTCGTCGATCTCAACCGTAGCAACGGCCTTTACCGCGAAGAAGAAGGCGGCGTGAAGGTGAGTGAGCAGGTGCTGTATCAGGCCCGTATCGACCTTCCATCCAGCGTGCCCACCGGGACCTATACGGCAGAGACTTTCGCGATATCGAAAGGCCGCGTGGTCGCATCCGCCAGCAGCAAGGTCGAGGTGCGTAAGCAGGGCGTGGAACTGGCGATTGCGCGCTTTTCCGACGATTACGGCTTTGCCTATGGCCTGCTTGCCGTGATCGTTTCGGTGGGCATGGGCTGGTTGGCAGGGCGCCTCTTTGCACTCGTTTGAATTAATTTGACGGCTGTCCATGCATTAGGACGAAATTAACTGCCGGCCCCCTAGGCATGATCCAACTGTCTGGAATGCTGGTGTTGAATGAAGCAAATGCGACATGATGGTTTCGACATGGCCCGTGAAGCGGGTCCGGGCGAAATCCCGATGAACGGCCCCGCCGGGGGCTCCGATCACGGTCGTGAGCCGATAGGAGTCATTCTCGAGATCACCGGTGCCGGGACGCGCATTGCCTTCGACATCGACCGTCTCAACCAGATTTCCAAGAATTCCGATCCCTCTGTCGCGCTCTCCGGGCAGGTCGGCAGCCAGGTCAAGATCCGGGTCGACAACGGCTGGCTGCTCGCCAGCGTGCGCAGCCAGAAGCAGGATGCCAAAGTCCCCGGCGGGATCGTGGCCGAAGCCGACTTCCTCGGCGAAGGCCAGGAAGAGCGCCTGACCGGCCGCATTCACGGCTTCCGCCGCGGCGTGACGTTCTATCCAATGTCCGGCGGGCTGGTCTATCCGGCCACCAGCGACGACTTGCGCCAGATCTATGCCAGCGACGGACGCAGCGCGATCCAGATCGGCAATGTCTATCCGACCAAGGACATCCGCGCCGGGCTCTATGTCGATGCGCTGCTCGGCAAGCACTTCGCACTGCTGGGCTCGACCGGTACCGGCAAATCGACCAGTGCCGCGCTGATCCTGCACCGTATCTGTGACCATGCGCCCGAAGGCCATGTCATCATGGTCGATCCGCACGGCGAATATTCGGCGGCGTTCCGTAACACGGGCATGATCCTCGACGTCAGCAACCTGCAGATGCCCTACTGGCTGATGAACTTCGAGGAACACTGCGAGATCCTGCTGACCTCGCGCGGAGACGACCGCCAGGTCGATTCCGAGATCCTCGCCAAGTGCCTGCTCGAGGCGCGGTCCAAGAACCGGCTGGCCGAGCAGATGGGCAAGATCACGGTCGACTCCCCGATCCCCTATCTGCTCTCCGACCTTTCGACCATCATCAACAACGAGATGGGCAAGCTCGACAAGGGGCACACAAGCGCGCCTTACCTGCGCATCCGCAACAAGCTCGACGAGCTCAAGGGCGATCCGCGCTACCAGTTCATGTTCTCGGGCATGCTGGTGGGCGACACGATGGCGGACTTCATCGCCAAGCTGTTCCGCATGCCTTCGCGCGGCCGGCCGATCTCGATCATCGACGTTTCGGGCGTGCCTTCGGACATCACCAGCACCGTCGTTGCCGTGCTCAGCCGTCTGGTCTTCGACTTCGCCGTGTGGTCGCGCGAGGACAATACCCGTCCGATCCTGCTCGTCTGCGAAGAAGCGCACCGCTACGTTCCCAATGAGAAGAACGCCGACGGCTCCTCGGTCGGGCGCATCCTCTCGCGTATCGCCAAGGAGGGGCGTAAGTACGGCATCTCGCTCGGCCTGATCACGCAGCGCCCTTCGGACCTTGCCGAGGGCGTGCTCTCGCAGTGCGGCACGATCATTTCGATGCGCCTCAACAACGACCGCGACCAAGCGTTCGTGCGCGCCGCGATGCCCGAAGGCGCGCGCGGCTTCCTCGATTCCATTCCCGCCCTGCGCAACCGCGAATGCATCATCTGCGGCGAGGGCGTGGCGATTCCGATCCGCGTATCCTTCGACGATCTGGAGGAATACAAGCGCCCGGCCTCGGCGGACCCCTCGTTTACCGACTTGTGGAGCAAGTCCGGCGGCGAAGAGGAAATGGTGCTGCGGACCGTCCAGCGCTGGCGCTCGCAGGGTCGCTGATTTCCGGCGCCGGCCTTACCCGCTCCGCCAACCCTACATCTTGAACGCGTCGCGCCACTTGCCGAAGCGGTAGTAGCCCAGCGTCAGGGCCACGGTCAGCACCGAGCCGACCGGATAGGCCCACCACACGGCTTCGCTGTCGAGCATCGGCCGCGACACGAAGTAGAATCCCAGACGTCCGGGGTAGAGCCCCAGGAACATGATCACCAGCGGCGCCACGACTGCGCCATAGGCGCGCATCGTGCCGGTGAGGATCATGGTGATCGAGACGATCACGAACGAGGTCGTGCAGATCAGCTGGATGTGCTCCGCAACCGGCAGGGCCGGGCTGCCACTGCCGAGGAACAGCGTCAGCAGCGGGCGGTCGAACCCGACGATCAGCGCAGCCAGCAGTACCGAAAGCGCGAGGTTCGTGCCCATGCCCACCAGCGTGACCTTGCCCACGCGGGAGTGGTCGCCCGCGCCCAGCGACTGCGCGACCATGGCGCTGACCGCGGTGGAGATCGCGAAGGCGGGCATCTGCAGATAGTTCCACAGCTGCAGCGAAGCGCCGTAGGCGGCCGCGGCGTTCAGCCCCTCGCGGTTGACCAGGCCGACCATGATCAGCCCCGCGGAAGAGACCAGCAGCATCTGCGCGCCCATCGGCAGGCCCTTGGTGACGATGTAGCCCAGCTCGCTCTTGCGCGGCAGGACGTAGCCGAGCTCGGCGCCGCGCAGCCGCATCGGCAGGTCCTGCCGGTAGATACGCCAGATCTGGTAGACCATGCCGGCGATGTTGGCGCAGGCCGTCGCCAGCGCTGAGCCGGCGATGCCGAGCTGCGGGAAGGGGCCGATGCCCATGATCAGCAGCGGATTGAAGATCGTGTCGATCGCGACGGTCAGGATCATCGCGTACATCGGCGTCTTGGAATCGCCCGCGCCGCGCATCGCCATCGAGACCATCATGTTGATGCCGCCGAAGGGGATGGTGATGAAGATCACCCGCAGGTAGGCGAGCGCTTCCAGCTTGCTCGCATCGGGCGTTCCCAGCGTGTCGAGCAGGCCGGGCGCGTAAATCCAGCCCAGCCCGGCGACAAGCAGCGACAGCGCGAAACAGAAGCCCGTGCCCGAGCCGAAGGTCATGCGCGCCGCATCGACGTCGCGCGCGCCGAAGTGCTGGCCGACGCGCACCGTCGTCGCCATGCCGAAGCCGAACACGGCGGCGTAGAGCAGGAACATGATGACGTTGGCGTTGGCGGTGGCCGCAAGCGCGCTCTCGCCGATCAGCCGCCCCACCCAGATCGCGTTGACCGAACCGTTGAGCGTCTGCAGCACGTTCGACAGCAGCATCGGCAGCGAGAACAGCAGCAGCGTCTTGAGGATCGGCCCCTTCGTGAGGTCGCCCTTCATTGCCGGCGGCGGTGCCGCTTCGCTTTCCTGCGACGGATCTTCACCGGCTGGGATGGGGGAGGCCTCGTTCATGTGCCTCTCGTGTCGCCCCAGAGGTGAATGTGCAAGCGATCGGTGAAACGCCATCCGCTCTGCGCGCAGAAATCCGCCAGCCAGGCCGAGCGTTCGCGCAGGATAGCGCTGGAGCGGCCCTCGGGCATGAGGAAGAGGCGTTCGCCGGGAATGGCATATCGCTCCTGCAAGGCGCGCACTTCGTCGAGGTCGGCCTGCTCGGCGACCACGAACTTGAACACGGCGCGCGGTTCGGCGGCCCAGGCGGCAAGGCGCTCGGGGATCAGCGCGAGATCGGCAGGGTTGCCGCTGTGCGCCAGCTTGGGGCTGACGTTGAACTGGTGGATCAGCGGATCGAGCGCGGGATGTGGCGCCACCGTGCCGTTGGTTTCGATCTCGATGTGCATGCCGGGGCGCAGGTCGTTCAGCGCCGCGACCATGCGGGCCAGCGCCGCGCCCTGCAGCAGCGGTTCGCCGCCGGTGATCACCAGCCGGTCGGGCGCCAGCGCGGCAATGCGTTCGGCCACGTCGGTTTCTTCGAGGGTCAGTTGGTTGGCTTTGCGCTCGAACGCGGCCTCGTCACGGTGCGGGCGGTTGTCGCCCTCGAACCGCCAGGTGTAGGCGGTGTCGCACCACTGGCAGGCGAGGTTGCAGCGCGAGAGGCGCACGAAGGTGCTCGGCCGCCCGATCGAGGGGCCTTCGCCCTGCAGCGAGGCGAAAATCTCCGGTTCGCCCGGAACGGTGGTGGCGAGAGTTAAAGTCACAAGGTCACACGTCAGGTTGACACGGATTACACGGTCCAGAGGAAAAGGTGTCACCTTGCGCCGGACTGTCACCTTGGGCGGGTTCGAGGCGGGGCAGGGCGATCATCTCGCGACACTGGCATAAGCCGCGGGCGTAGGAAAATGAAATTGCGGAAGGGCGCATAAACCTTTCCCCTCGATGGGGGAAGGATACGAAGCCTTGGTGAGCGCAGCGAACCTAGGCGCAGTTGGAAGGGGGTGACTTTGCGTGGTGCGCGCGCTCTCACCCCCACCCAACTCCGGCCAGGCAGACGAGCTGCCAAGCCTGCGTATCCCTCCCCCATCAAGGGGGAGGAGGTGTTGTGCTAAAATCCTCCCTGTCCCCGCAGGGGATGGGGAGGGGGACCGCCCGCGCAGCGGGTGGTGGAGGGGGAAGAAACCCCTCCGTCACGCACTTCGTGCGCGCCACCTCCCCATCGCTTCGCGACAGGGAGGATTTGCGCTTACCCCAGCCGTTCCAGCGCTGCCGCCAGTCGTTCCGCTTCGGCCGCGTGGTGCGCGTGATCGGCGCGGGCCTTTTCGACCGCTTCGGGCTTGGCCTTCTCGACGAACTTGGGGTTCGACAACCGGCCTTCGAGCGACTTGGCTTCCTTCTGCGAGGCGGCGAGCGCCTTTTCGAGGCGGGCCTTTTCGGCGGCAATGTCGATCACACCTTCGAGCGGGATCGTCAGCATCGCATCGCCCGCGCCGACCTGCATGGCCGGACCGGTGGGCGCCGCTTCGAAATGGATCGCATCGAGGCGTGCGAGGCGGTCGACCGCCGTGCCGTTGCGTCCGATGATCGCCTTGGTGCTTTCCGAAGGGGCGTCCAGATAGGCCGTGAGGCGCGCGCCCGGCGCAATGCCGAGTTCGGCCTTGGCGCCGCGCAGGTTGCCGATCAGCGCGATCAGCCATTCGACTTCGCGCTTGGCATCGGCATCGACGCCGGCAGCCGGTTCGGGCCACTTGGCAGTGATGAGGGGATAGCCGTCGCGGTCGCCCATCTTGCTCCACAGCTCTTCGGTGACGAAGGGCATGAAGGGGTGGAGCATGACGAGGATCTGGTCGAGCACCCAGCCGGCGACGGCCTTGGTCTCTTCGTCGAAATTGCCCTTCACCAGTTCGATGTACCAGTCGCAGAACTGGTCCCACACGAAGTGGTAGATGGCGTTCGCCGCTGCGTCGAAGCGCAGGTCGGCCATGGCCTTGTCGAGTTCGGCCAGCGTCTCGACGACTTCGCCGATGATCCACTTGTTGACCGCGCTGGTGGCGGCGGGGGCGGCGACCGAAGTGCTCGCGCCGATGCCGTTGGACTGGCAGAAGCGGGCGGCGTTCCACAGCTTGGTGGCGAAGTTGCGGTAACCCTCGACGCGCTTCTCATCCATCTTCACGTCGCGGCCCTGGCTTTCCATGGCCGCCATGAAGAAGCGCAGCGCGTCGGCGCCGTACTGGTCGATCAGGCCCAGCGGATCGACGACGTTGCCCTTGGACTTGGACATCTTCGCCCCGTCCGCCGCGCGCACCAGACCATGCAGGTAGAGCCGCTTCCACGGCACTTCCTTCATGAAGTGCAGCCCCTGCATCGCCATGCGCGCATCCCAGAAGAACAGGATGTCGAAGCCGGAGACCAGCAGGTCGTTGGGGTAGTGGCGGTCGAGGAGCGAACCCGGAACTGCCTCTACCTTCTCCGCTCGTGCTGAGCTTGTCGAAGCACGTTCTGCGCTGCCCGAGGGGCCTTCGACAAGCTCAGGCTGAGCGGGATTTTCAATCACATTGTCCGGCCAGCCGAGCGTGGCGAAGGGCCAGAGCGCGGAAGAGAACCAGGTGTCGAGGACGTCCTCGTCGCGCCAGATCGGAATCTGCATCTTGTCCCAGAACGTAGAATCCACGTCTTCTTCACTGGGGACGGTCACAACGTTGTCTGGACGAAAGTCTTCATTAGTCGCGTAAAATTTCAGGTAGTGACGCCGCGCTAAATTGAGAGCCTCTTCTTCAGTTTCAGCAACAAAGACTTCCCGGCCGGGGACAATGGTTCCGCCAGTTGAGTTAATGTTTTCGAATTTCAAACCATACCAAGCCGGAATCCGGTGTCCCCACCAGAGCTGGCGGCTGACGCACCACGGCTGGATGTTCTCCATCCAGTTGAAGAAGGTCTTTTCCCACGTCTTCGGGACGATCTCGATCGCGCCGCTCTTCACCGCCTCGATCGGGGCCTGCGCGAGCTTTTCGGCGTCGACGTACCACTGGTCGGTCAGCCAGGGCTCGATCACCACGCCGCCGCGGTCGCCGTAGGGCGTCTGGATCGTGCGCGGTTCGGCGTCGTGTTCGTGCGCGTTGCCTTCCTTGTCCTTGGTGACGTGCGGGATCAGCAGGCCGAGGTCCTTCATCTCGGCCACGACCATCTCGCGCGCGGCAAAGCGCTCGACGCCGAGGAACTGTTCGGGGATGAGCCCGTCGGCGGTCTGGCAGACATGCGCATCGGCATCGAGCATGTTGAGCATCTCGGCGGGCTTGAACCCGGCGCGCTTGCCCACTTCGAAGTCGTTGAAGTCATGCCCCGGGGTGATCTTCACCGCGCCCGAGCCCAGCTCGGGATCGGCGTGCTCGTCGGCGACGATGGGGATCTCGCGGCCGGTGATCGGCAGGGTGACGGTGGCCTTGCGTTCGAGCAGGGCCTTGTAGCGATCGTCGTCCGGGTTCACCGCCACGGCCATGTCGGCGAGCATCGTTTCGGGACGCGTGGTGGCGACCACGATGTGGCCCGAGCCGTCGCTGAGCGGGTACTTGAAATGCCAGAAGCTGCCCTGGATCTCGCGCGTTTCCACTTCGAGATCGCTGATCGCGGTCTTCAGGCGCGGGTCCCAGTTCACCAGCCGCTTGTCGCGGTAGATCAGGCCCTCGTTATAGAGGTCGACGAAGACCTTCACGACCGCCTTGGTGAAGTGCGGGTCCATGGTGAACTGCTCGCGGCTCCAGTCCATCGAGCAGCCGAGGCGCCGCAGCTGTTCGGTGATGGTGCCGCCGCTCTCGTGCTTCCACTCCCAGACCTTGTCGACGAATTCCTCGCGCGTGTAGTTGGTGCGCTTGTCCTGGCGCAGTTCCATCTGACGCTCGACGACCATCTGCGTGGCGATGCCGGCATGGTCGGTGCCGACCACCCACAGTGCATCCTTGCCGCGCAGGCGCTCGTAGCGGATCACCACGTCCTGCAGCGTATTGTCGAGCGCGTGGCCGATGTGCAGGCTGCCGGTTACGTTCGGCGGCGGGTTGACGATGGTGAAGGGCTGCGCGTCCGGGCGCTCCGGGTGGAACAGGCCGTTCTCTTCCCAGTGGGCGTACCACTTCGCCTCGATCTGGGCGGGGTCGAAAGTCTTGTCTAGAGTGCTGTCGGGCGTTGTGTCGGTCATGGCGCGGGGCTTTGCCAGCGGGCGGGTTTGCGCGCAAGACGCTAGTGCCACGCTTTCGCCGCAAGGCTTTGCCAGGCAGGGAATGAAACACCCTGTAACACTATTCGTCGCGCCGGTGGAACCACTTGCCGGTCCATGGTTTTTCCCTCAATACGAGAGAGCATGCGGGAATACGCCGAATTCACCCTGTCGGAAAGCGACGATGGCAGCGCCCGTACCCTGGTGCTGAAGGGGCCCTTGCGCGTCCATTCCCTGGGCGATCTGGACAAGCGGCTGAACACGCTGGACGGCAATTTCCAGCGGATCGACCTGTCCGGCGTCACCGATATCGATACCACCGGCGCCTGGCTGGTGAGCAACTTCGCGCGCGAGCACAACCTCACGACCGTGGGCGAAAGCGAGCAGGCGCGGCGCCTCTTCGCGGCCATCGGCAACATCACCGAGCATGAGGCCGAGCCCGAGCCGGTTCCCGGCCTCGCCACCCGCACACTCGCGGAAATTGGCGACGTCGTGCTCGGCTGGGGGCATGGCATCAAGCGCTCGGTCGGCTTCCTGGGCGAGACCGTCGCCGCCTTCGGCACCGTGGCGCGCCATCCCTCGCGGCTGCGGGGCACGGCGCTGATCCACCACATGCAGTACGTGGGCGTGAATTCGCTGTGGATCATCGGTCTGATGAGCTTTCTCATCGGCATCGTCATCGCCCAGCAGGGCGCGGTGCAGCTGCAGCAGTTCGGCGCGGAGATCTACACGATCAACCTGACCGGCCGTCTCTCGATGCGCGAGCTGGGCATCCTGATGACCTCGATCATGGTCGCGGGCCGCTCGGGCTCCGCCTTCGCCGCGCAGATCGGCACGATGAAGCTGACCGAGGAAGTGGACGCCATGCGCACGATCGGCGTTTCGCCGATGGAAGCGCTGGTGGTGCCGCGCGTGCTCGCCTCGATGGTGATGATGCCGCTGCTCGGCTTCTATTCGGCGGTGCTTTCGATCATCGGCGGTGCCTTCATCTCGAACTTCGCGCTCGACATCCCGTTCTGGACGTTTCTGCAGCGCACGCAGGAAGTGGTGCCGATTACCGACGTGTGGATCGGCATACTGAAAGCGCCGGTCTTCGCGCTGATCGTGGCGCTGGCGGGCTGCTATCAGGGCATGCAGGTAGCCGGCAGCGCCGAGGAAGTCGGCACCCGCACCACACAGGCGGTTGTCACCGCGATCTTCACTGTCATCGTGCTCGACGCGTTCTTCGCAATCTTCTTCACGGAGATCGGTTGGACATGAACGAGCCGGAAGAATACGTCACCGACACCGCGTCCGACGATTACCCGATCGTCGTCGAAGGGCTGCGCAATGCCTTCGGCAGTCACGTGATTCACGACAATCTCTCGCTCAAGGTAAAGCGGGGCGAAGTGATCGGCGTCGTCGGCGGATCGGGCACCGGCAAATCGGTGCTGATGCGTTCGATCATCGGCCTGCAGGAACCGACCGCCGGCCAGATCCACGTGCTGGGCCGCGACATGATGGCGGCGCGCGACGATGACGACATCGACATCCGCTCGCGCTGGGGCGTGCTGTTCCAGGGCGGTGCGCTGTTCTCGACGCTGACCGTTGGCGAGAACGTCGAAGTGCCGCTCAAGCAGTTCTACCCGGAGATTTCCGACGAACTGCGCAGCGAGATTGCGCGCTTCAAGGTGCGCCTTTCAGGCCTGCCGGAAAAGGCCGCATTCAATTATCCCAGCGAGCTTTCGGGCGGTATGCGCAAGCGCGCCGGTCTCGCCCGCGCGCTGGCACTCGATCCGGAACTGCTGTTCCTCGACGAGCCGACCGCCGGGCTCGACCCGATCGGTGCCGCGGCGTTCGACAGCCTGACGCGCGAGCTGAAGGAAACGCTCGGCCTCACCGTGTTCCTTATCACGCACGATCTCGATACGCTTTACGCGATCTGCGACAGGGTGGCGGTTTTGGCGGACAAGCAGGTGATCGCGGTGGGGACCATCCCCGAACTGCTTGCGCTCGATCACCCCTGGATTCAGGAATATTTCAATGGTCCACGTGGCCGGGCAGCGCTGGCAGCCAAGGGCGATCCCGAGTTGCAGGACGCCATGCCGGAATCGGACGAGAGTGCAGGCATGGACAGCGCAGGCATGACGGGAGCATAGGACACAAGGCATGGAAACTAGGGCCAATCACGTCTGGGTAGGCGCCGTCACGCTGATACTGCTCGCAGCGCTCGCAGCCTTCGTGCTGTGGATCGCGCGGCTGAACGAAGGCGCGCAGCACGAATACGACATCTTCTTCAAGCAGTCGGTGGACGGCCTCGCGAAGGGCTCGCAGGTCGCCTATTCGGGCGTGCCCGTGGGGCAGGTGAAGAAGATCGAGCTGTGGCCGAAGGATCCCAAGTTCGTGCGCGTGCGCATCCGCGTCGATGAAGACGTGCCGGTGACAGTGGGGACCACGGCGACCATCCAGGGCAGCTTTACCGGCGTTTCCGACATCCAGCTCGAAGGCGCGGCCAAGGGCGCGCCACCGATCAAGGAGCCGGGGCCCGAAGACGTGCCGGTGATCCCGACCAAGCCAGGCGGCCTGGGCGAGATCCTCTCCAACGCGCCGCTGCTGATGGAGCGGCTGGCAACGCTGACCGAAAACCTCAATCAGACGCTGTCGGAGGAAAACCGCAAGTCCATCACCGGTATTCTCCAGAACACCAACAAGATGACCCGCGATATATCGCGGGCCACACCGGAAATCCGCGCGACGCTGGTGGAACTGCAGGGCACGCTCGATCAGGCGACCAAGACGCTCGCCTCGTTCCAGGGCGTGGCCGACAAGGCCGACACCCTGCTCGGCAGCGAGGGCAATTCGCTGGCCATTCAGCTGCGCAAGACGCTCTCGGCGGCGCAGAAGTCGATGGACCAGCTTAACAAGACGATGGAGCATGCGCAGCCCGCGCTCGATCAGGTCTCGCAGAACACGTTGCCGGCCGCCGAAGCCGCGATCCGCGACTTGCGCGCGACGAGCAAGGCGCTGCGTAACGTGACGGAGAAGATCGACGAGCAGGGCGCTGGTGCACTGCTGAAGGGGCAGAAGCTGCCCGATTACGAACCGTGATGTCTGCCGGGATGGAAACGATGATGGAAAAAGCGATGAAGTCCTCGGTCAGGACCGGTACTCTCAAGGGTGGCATGCTCAAGGGCGTGCTGCTGGCGGCCTCCTGCTTTGCGCTGTCGGGCTGCCTCAGCCTTGGCGGCAAGGCGCCGGATGAGCTGTTTCGCCTGACGCCGGAGGAAACCGCTCCGGCCGGGACGACGACCAGCGGGCCGATCACCGAAGCCATCGTGGTGCAGGATCCAGAGGCCGACCGCAGCCTCGATGTGCTGCGCGTGCCGGTGCGCGTCGATGCGTCCAGCCTGGCCTACCTCAAGAACGCCGGCTGGATCGAAAAGCCGACCCGCCAGTTCCGGTCGCTCCTCGCCGAGACGCTTCGCGCCCGCACCAACCGGCTCGTCGTCGAGGGCGGCGATTTCGAAATGGCAGGCAAGACGCAGCTTGGCGGGCGTCTGCTGGAAATGGGTTACGATGCGCAGAAGCGGGCCGTCGTGGTGCGCTTCGATGCCATCCTCAGCGAGGGTTCGGGGGACGCCAGCGTCAAGACCAGGCGCTTCGAATCCGTGGTGAACGTGATGGAGCCGAAGGCCAAGTATGTCGGGCCTGCCATCAATCAGGCCGCCAATGACGTGGCGCGGCAGGTGGCGGACTGGGTGCAGGGGGGCTGACCTTTCTGCACCGCGCATGGGAATCGCCCTTGCGATAGTAAAGCCTCCGATGCCGAATTATTTTTCACGTCTTTTGGTGGTTTGGACTGGCATCGATTGAAGTGGCCAAAATCCTTGGGCGCAGTTCTGTCCATGGGGGCAGTAATGTTGCGGTATTGCCACAATTGCCGAGCCGATGACCTCCTGATTTTTCTGCATATTTGACGGACAATGCGTTGCCGCTATGGGGCGCGTCCCGGCTCTGGTCTGAGCCGAATTATAAAAACATTGCAGGAGTTCTCATGAAGAAGTTCGCCCTCGTCGGCGGCGCTGTTGCGCTGTTCGCAATCCCCGCTGTTGCCAACGCGCAGGCCTTTGCCCAGCTTGAAACCGGTCTCGACTCCATCTCGGTGCAGGGTGAATCTGACGAAGGTATCACTTACGGCGTGTCCGCGGGTTACGACATGCCTCTGTCGGGTGGCATGTTCGTCGGCATCCAGGGCACCGTCGCCGACAGCTCCACCAAGGAATGCGCAAACGACGTTCTCGCCGCGGGCGACACGCTTTGCATCAAGACCGGCCGCGATCTGGCGGCTGTCGTCCGCCTCGGCACCACTGTCGGTGACAAGGGCAAGCTCTACGTTCTCGGCGGCTATACCAACGCCCGCATCCGCGCGACCTACTCCGATGGCGTCAACTCCGCTTCGGACGGCGCCAACGGCGACGGCTTCCGTCTCGGCGCCGGTTACCAGTACGACCTGAGCGAGAACCTCTTCCTCAAGGCCGAGTACCGCTACTCGAACTACGAATCCGACTTCAGCCGCCACAACGGCATCGTCGCTCTCGGCGTGAAGTTCTGATCTCAAGAAGGATAGGCAGGGCTTCGGCGCTGCCTGTCAGGAGGCCCGTCCCGGTTCGTCCGGGGCGGGCTTTTGATTGTCCGGCTCTACCGGGCGCCTTCGATCAGCGCGACGATGCGCTCGAGCCAGCGGCGGGGTTCCTGCGCGTGGCCCAGATCGCAGACGAACTCCTGCCCGCGCTTGGCGGAATCGAGCCCGGTGCGGCCGATCCAGCGTTCGGCGCGGTCGTGATAGGTCAGGCCGCGCCGCTTGAGCCAGGGCGGCACGTCCCACAGGTTGAGCGGACCGCCGGGGCGGGTGAGGCGCAACTCGGCAGGGGCCGACAGGGCAGTCGTGCCGGCGCCGAACCACAGCGCATTGTTGGCAGGCCACTCGCCCTCGAGGTGCGGGTGATGCCGGGGCGGATCGCGCCAGTGCGGGGATTGCGCAACGTCGCCCGGTGCGCCGCAGGCCAGCACGCGCATGTACCCGAAGATGCGGTGATGGCGCTCTCCCGTCTCGGGATCGGCGAAGAGGCCGAAGAACAGGAAATGGTCTCTGGGGCCGACGCCGTGCTTGATCAGGTGTCCTTGCGCCGCGCCGCATTGTCCGAACCAGCACAGGCCGTCGGCGAACATGGGGTCGTCGTGGCAGAGGTCTTTGCCGGTCAGCTTGCCGCGCGAAACCGTGTTCACCAGATCGCCGAGGTCGCGATCCGCGAAAGTCGTGCGAGACCGGTCGCGCGCCGGGATCGGCAGCGAGACGGGCACGCCATCGACGATGGGGGAGGGCACGCCGCCCGCAGTGCTGTCGAACCCCTTGCGGCTGAAGACCAGCTTCATGCCGCCCCGGTAGACTCCGTCCGTGAAAGCGCCGCCATGCGTATCGCCAGCGTGAAGGCTTCGAAGCGGGCCGCGCGGCGTTCGGCGGCTTCCCAGTCCTCGCCCCACAGTTCGGCCTGCCAGTCGGCTTCGAGTTCGGCGGCCTTCCAGAGCGCCTCGGCATCGGCGTCGGGCCGGATCGCTTCGAGCGCGATGGTCAGCGAGGCGGCGAGGCTGGCCAGCATCCGGAGCGCGGCGAGCGCGAAGGCATCGTGCGCTTCCAGCTCCTTACGCAGCCGGGCGAGCGTTGCCTCGGGCTGCGGGCGGTGGACGATCCCGGAAACGCGGGTGAAGCGCACGCCCAGCCGTTCCTCGAACCCGGCGACCAGCGGCTCCCAGACCTCTTCCTGCCGCGCATAGAGCGGTTCGTCCGGATCGGCGCGGTAGCACAGCGTATCGGTCTCGGCGTAAGGCAGGACATCGCCGATCACCTGATCGCGGTTCGGCACGACGGCATCGATGGCGAAGTCGGCCAGATCGCGCAGGTGGAACAGGGCGGGATCGATCTCTTCGCCCTGCGCGGCCCATTCCGCCGCCATGGCTTCGGCGAGGGTCTGCGTGGGCACGACCTGCGGGCGGCTGCCGGCCGTCTTGATCGGCCGTCCGTCGAGCAGCACGCGCCAGCCATCGTCGGCCCGTTCGGCCGTTACGGTCTTGTAAAAGCGCTTCATTTCGGTGTGCGCCACTTTTTGATGAGAATGGAGGGGATGACGAAGACGTCCACCAGTCCGTTGGCGATCAGCAGATAGCCGACCCAGTCGGGCAGGCTCGGCAGGATGCGGCCGGTGGCGATCAGCATGCCCGCGATCACGCAGGCCACGCCCAGCAGGCGCGTGATCTGGATCGCGGCGAAACGTCCGGCGGCGGGATCTTTATCGCTCATCCCGGATATGCCTTTTTGAATTGGGGTTCACGCGGAGCCGCGGAGACGCGGAGGATTTTGGTTCGCGCAAAGGCGCAAAGGCGCAAAGATGCCGTTCTGCGCCGAAGGCGCCTTTTCCCATTTCGACGTGTGCATGAAGGCCACGTTTGGGTGTCGCGGCGGCTCCGCCGCAAACACGATCTCTTTGCGCCTTTGCGCCTTTGCGCGAACCCAGTCCTTTTCGTCTCCGCGTCTCCGCGGCTTCGCGTGAAGCCCGTCATGCTAGCAGGTATTCCAGTAGTTCGGCAGGGCTCTCGACCACTTTCCCGGCCCCGGCGGCAATCAGCTCGTGCGGGTGGTGATAGCCCCAGTCGACGCCGATCCCGCGGCAGCCAGCGCTTACGGCCATCTGCATGTCGTAGGCGGTGTCGCCGATCATCACCGTTTCCTCCGGCAGCGCGCCGGCCTGAAACAGCGCTTCCTCGAGCATGGCGGGATGTGGCTTGGAAGGGTGGCGGTCGGCGGTCTGGAGGGTGACGAAGAGGTCGGCAATGCCGTTATCGGCAAGGCAGTGCGCCAGCCCCCGGTCGGACATGCCGGTGGCGACGCCGAGCGTCCAGCCTTTGCCATGCAGCATGCGCAAGGTGTCCTCGATGCCCGCAAACAGCGGCTGCGAGACGCGGCCCTCGGTGCGTGCGGTGCGGAAGGCCTCCTTGTAGGCCTCGGCCATCGCGTGCTGCTGTTCCCCGGTGCTGTCGGGCAGCAGCTCGCGGATCGCGCGGGGCAGCGAGAGGCCGACGGCGCGGCGGATCTGGCCGCGCGGCGGGGGCGGCAGATCGAAGGCGCCGAAGGCGATCTCCATCGCCTCGCAGATCGAGGCCTGCCCGTCGATGAGCGTGCCGTCGCAATCGAAAACCGCGAATTTCATCCCACGACATCCCGCATCAACTGGGCAATCGCGCGCGATCCTTGCGCGTCGAGGCCCAGGGCCACGCGTTCACGTTCGTCCGCGCTCTTGTTCTGCGACAGCTTGAAGGTCGGGCGCCAGGCCTGCACTTCCATCTCGAAGCCGATGATCCCGGCCTTCAGCCTGGACAGCGCGGCGGGCGGCACCTTGTCCATGGTCCACGCTTCGCCTTCGGCAATGCGTGCCTCGTTGCGGGCGGACAATGCCTCGAGCAGGCCTTCGAGGCCATCGCCGTCCATCCGGCGCACGCGGCCTTCCATTTCCACCGTCACGTAGTTCCACGTCGGCACCTCCGCCGTGCTCTCGTACCAGCGCGGGGATACGTAAGCCTCGGGCCCGTTGACGACCGCCAGCGCGGTCATGCCGTTGAGGTGACGGGCAAGGGCATTGCCGCGCGAGAGGTGGAACTGGATCGCCCCGTCCCCGGTCCACAGCACCGGCGTATGCGCGACGCGCGGGCCGTCGGGCGTGGTCGCGAAGATCATGCCGAAGCCGATCTCGTCGACCAGCGCTTCCATCAGCGCGCGGTTCTCGGTGCGGAAGAGCGGGTCGGGATGCATCAGCGCTTGCCTTTGGGGCCTCCGCGAGAGCCGCCGGGCTTGCGCGCACCGGGACGTCCGGGCTTGGCCGGGCCCTTGCCGGTCGGTCTGCCGCCGGGCTTCCCGGGGCCTTTCGTTCCGGGCTTGCCGGAACGGACGCGGCCCGAGGGGCTCTCGCTGCGCTTGCGCCGCTCGCCGCGGCGTTCCTTGCGGTATTCCTTGGCATGAGCCTTGGCCGCGCGCTTCTCGTCCGCCTTGGTCGGTTCGGGCGGGGCAGGGGGCAGCTCGGCACCGTCCGCCTCGTCGAAGCCGAGGCTCGCCATCGAGTTGGCGAAGTGCTCGGGCAGCGGCGCGGTGACATCGAGCGGGGCGCCGTCCGGATGATCGATGATCAGGCGGCGCGCATGCAGGTGCATCTTGCGGCTGATCGTGCCCGAGAGGAACGCATCCTGCCCGCCGTACTTGCCGTCGCCGACGATGGGGTGGCCGATCGCCGCCATGTGGACGCGCAGCTGATGGGTTCGCCCGGTCAGCGGGTGCAGTTCCACCCACGCCGCGCGGTTGCCGGCGCGGTCTAGCACGCGGTAGCGGGTGCGGGCGATCTGGCCGCCTTCCTCGTCGACATGCATCTTCTCGCCACCGGTGCCCGGCTGCTTGGCAAGCGGCAGTTCGATCATGCCGTCCGCGATGTTGGGCACGCCCACCACCAGCGCCCAGTAGATCTTCTTGGCCGAGCGCCCCGAAAAGCGCTTGGAGAAGTAGGCCGCACTGCCGGGCGTGCGCGCGATCAGCAGCACACCCGAGGTATCCTTGTCGAGCCGGTGGACGAGGCGCGGACGCGGGCCGTCGGGCGCGAAGGCATCGAGCAGGCCGTCGACGTGCTGCTTCATGCCCGAGCCGCCCTGCGTGGCGAGCCCCGGCGGCTTGTTGAGGACGATGGCGGCGCGGTCCTGCGTCAGCACCATCGAATCGGCGAGGTCGAGTTCCTCCCCGGTCAGCTCGCGCCGGGGGCGCGGGGCCTTGCCGCCCGGCTTGGCTTCGCCACCCGGAGGCACGCGCAGGGTCTGGCCGGCCTCGAGCCGGGTATCGACATCTGCACGCTTGCCGTCGACGCGGATCTGCCCGGTGCGGGCCCAGCGCGAGACCATGGCAAAGCCGACTTGCGGCAGGTGGCGCTTGAACCAGCGGTCGAGGCGCACCCCGTCGTCGTCGTTGTCGACGGTGAACTGGCGGACGGAATCGCTCATGCGTGCCTCATGATCCAAAGGCCAAGGAACAGGCTCATGACGCCCGCGATCACCGAAATCCCGGTGTAGAAGGCGGCAAGGCCGAGCTGCCCGCGCTCGGCCAGCGTCACGATGTCGAGGCTGAAAGAAGAAAAAGTGGTGAAGCCGCCCAGCAGGCCGATGGCCAAGAACAGGCGCGTGCCTTCGCCGTGGCTGCCGAAACGGGCGAGCCAGCCGACCAGCAGCCCCATGAACAGGCTGCCGAGCACGTTCACGGTCAGGGTCCCGTAGGGAAATTCGCTCGCGCGCACGGGGCCGAGCATGGCGGTCCAGGCGCGGCCTACGAGAAAGCGCAGCCAGGCGCCGGTGCCGCCGCCCAGCGCTACGAAGAGCGAGGCCGCAAGAAAGGAAGGTTGGGGCATGAGGCCGCCTTAGCCGCGAATGCGCGGATTTCCAATCTCCGCCGTGCGTCATGCCCAACTGGAAATTTGCGGCCAGATACCCTATATGGATAATAGGCCACAGCAGCCCGGCGTTGACCATGTTGTCCGGCAAGTTCTCTGGCGAGATTGCTTGCCTTTTCGTCCGTCCGGTGCTAGCGGCCCCCAACTTCGAGCCGACCCCCATGGGGATTCGGCGTGTCTTCGTGTTTTATATGAAGGTGCTCCCCGCGTCGGAATGTGGGGCTAGCGCATTCGTTTTGTGAGGTGTTTCGGTTTATGCAGATCATGGTTCGCGACAACAATGTTGATCAGGCCCTTCGTGCGCTCAAGAAGAAGCTGCAGCGTGAAGGCGTCTACCGCGAAATGAAGCTGCGTCGTCACTACGAAAAGCCCTCGGAAAAGCGCGCTCGCGAAAAGGCTGCTGCTGTACGCCGCGCCCGCAAGCTGGAGCGCAAGCGTCTCGAGCGCGACGGCGTCAAGTAAGAATGGATTCCTGCGCATCTGCGTGGGGCACCTCAAAATCGCGGGTTCGCGCTTGAACGCGGGCCCGGCTTGAGCCATGAGGGCGCGGAAATTCCATCCGCGCCCTTTGTGCATCTGCACTTCCCGGGCAATTCCTTACGAGGTCTTTCGACGATGACAGAGATCACCCGCGTCCCGCTGCAGCCGATCGCCAAGGGCGCGCTTACCAAGATCTGGCTGGGTGTGGCCGCGGTTGCGCTTGCTGCCGGCGGTATCGCCTACGCCGCACTTCCGCCCACCGTCCATGTCGAGACGCTGACTGCCGGCAACGGCGAGTCGCCGACGATGGATGACGTGGTGCTCATCAACTACAAGGGCACGCTTCCCGACGGGAAGGTGTTCGATCAGGCCGATCAGGTGCCGATGGCGCTGGGCGAAGTCGTTCCTGGCTTCAGCAAGGCGCTGGTGCAGATGAAGCGCGGCGGCAAGTACAAGGTCGAGATCCCCTCCGAACTGGCGTACGGCGACAAGGCCGTGGGCGACATTCCGGCGAACACCGACCTGACCTTCGAGATCGAACTGCTCGACTTCAAGAGCCGCGCCGAGATCGAACAGCAGCAGCGCATCATGCAGCAGCTGCAGCAGATGCAGGCCCAGCAGGGCGCCGGGGCTGCGCCGCAGCCCTGATCGGGCTTCGGTCGCCTGGCGACTGCCGCTTGATGAGGTTCCGGGCGGGTGCTAGCGCCCGCCGGTAGCTCTTTTCCTGTTCAGGGGCCGCATGTCGGCCCCGTCATCATTGAGGAAACGCCATGTCGGTCGATACCGCAACCGTGGCCAAGATCGCCAGCCTCGCCCGCATCAAGCTGGGCGATCAGGAGCTGGAGGCGATGGTCCCCGAACTCAACGGCATCCTGTCTTGGGTCGAGCAACTGGGCGAAGTCGACGTCACCGGTGTCGAGCCGATGACCGCCGTGATCCCCAACACGCTGCGCCTGCGCGACGATGTGATCGACGCCGATCCGCTCACCGGCGGTGGCAAGCGCGACGACGTGCTGGCCAATGCGCCGGCTGCCGAGCACGGCTTCTTCGGCGTGCCCAAGGTGATCGAGTGAGCTCAGGCGGGCGCCTTGCCTTCCCATCCTTCGACAGGCTCAGGATGAGCGGGTCGGGGGAACAGAACAAATCTATCCCCGCTCGCCCTGAGCTTGTCGAAGGGCCCGCGGCGCACAACAGCTGGAAAACAGCATGACTGACCTTACCGAACTCGGCGTAGCAGCCATCCGCGACGGCGTCGCCAAGGGCGACTTCACCGCCGTCGAAGTGGCCGAAGCCTTCAACGCGAATGTCGCGGCGGCGCAGGACGCGCTCAACGCCTTCATCGTCGCCACGCCCGAAAAGGCGGTGGACGCTGCCAAGGCCATCGACGCCAAGCGCGCCAAGGGCGAAGCGCTGGGCAAGATGGGCGGCGTGCCGATCGGCATGAAGGACCTGTTCGCCACCCACGGCGTGCAGACCACCGCGGCCAGCCACATCCTCGAAGGCTTCACGCCCGAGTATGAGAGCACCGTCTCACAGAAGCTGTGGGATGCAGGCGCGGGCATGCTCGGCAAGCTCAACCTCGACCAGTTCGCAATGGGCTCGTCGAACGAGACGAGCTACTTCGGCAATGTGATCTCGCCCTGGAAGCGCAACGACGGCGGCAATGCCCCGCTCGCGCCGGGCGGCTCCTCGGGTGGTTCCTCGGCGGCCGTGTCCGCGCGGCTGTGCCCGGCAGCGACCGGCACCGACACCGGCGGCTCGATCCGCCAGCCCGCCGCCTTCACCGGTATTACCGGCATCAAGCCGACCTATGGCCGCTGCTCGCGCTGGGGCGTTGTCGCCTTCGCCAGCTCGCTCGATCAGGCCGGGCCGATGGCGCGCGACACCCGCGACTGCGCGATCATGCTCGAAGCCATGGCCGGTTTCGATCCCAAGGACGCGACCAGCCTCGACATGCCCGTGCCCGAATGGGAAGCGAACCTTTCTGCCGGCATGAAGGGTCAGAAGGTCGGCATCCCGCGCGAATACCGCATGGACGGGATGGACGAGGATGTCCTGAAGTCCTGGGATCAGGGCATCGCCTGGCTCAAGGAAGCGGGCGCGGAGATCGTCGATATCTCGCTGCCGCACACCAAGTATGCGCTGCCCGCCTACTACATCATCGCGCCTGCCGAGGCCTCCTCGAACCTCGCGCGCTATGACGGTGTGCGTTACGGCCTGCGCGACCTGCCCGACGGCGCCAACCTGCAGGACATGTACGCAGCGACCCGCGCTGCCGGGTTCGGCGCCGAAGTGAAGCGCCGCATCCTGATCGGCACCTATGTGCTCTCGGCGGGCTTCTACGATGCCTACTACACGCAGGCGCAGAAGGTGCGCACGCTGATCAGCATCGACTTCAAGAACGCCTTCGAGAGCTGCGACGTGATCCTCGCGCCGACCGCGCCGAGCGCCGCGTTCGGCCTTGGCGAGAATGTCGACGATCCGCTCAAGATGTACCTCAACGACGTCTTCGCCGTCCCCGCCTCGCTGGCGGGCCTGCCGGCGATGTCGGTCCCGGCCGGTCTCAACAAGGAAGGCCTGCCGCTGGGCCTTCAGGTGATCGGCAAGGCCTTCGACGAGCAGGGCGTTCTGAACGCCGGTCTGGCGCTTGAACAGCGGGCCGGGTTTACGGCGAAGCCGGAAAAGTGGTGGTAAATCTATGGTCATCGACGATGATCGGGCTCGCTTGTTGATCGAGCAAAATCAGCGTCGATGGGATAGAGCTCTACTGGTGATCAGCATTCCTCATGTGTCGGCATTTGGCGCATGGATTGGTCGTTATGATTGGGGGGAGCACAATTTTAGGTACGCCCTGATCTTAATGCCATTTCTAGTTCTGACCAGTTTGTGGTTGGCGAAACTGTACGATCTTCTCACAAACTCGTTTATTCGTAGCTATGGTCCAATAAGTGTAGGAAAGGTCAAAGCGATTTTTGTTTTTACAGTCGTTTTTGCCTATCCGCTGGCCGTGTTTTTTCTGGGACTGGTATTCTGGGAATATATCGACGCTGAAATTTTTGTGTTGATGGTAATTACGCTTTGGTCTTGGCTCGCTTGCGCTATTTTTACAGCCAACGACTTGCATTCGCAGATTATGCGTGAATTGGGACGATGAGATGAGCACATACCGCATCCAGGGCGCAACCGGTGACTGGGAGGTCGTGATCGGCCTCGAGGTCCACGCGCAGGTCACGTCGAACTCCAAGCTGTTCTCCGGCTCGGCGACGGCATTCGGCGCGGAGCCGAATTCGCAGGTGTCGCTGGTCGATGCGGCGATGCCGGGCATGCTGCCGGTGCCGAACCGCGAGTGCATCCGTCAGGCGGTGCGCACGGGCATGGCGATCAACGCGCAGATCAACAAGTGGAGCCGGTTCGACCGCAAGAACTACTTCTACGCCGATCTGCCGCAGGGCTACCAGATCAGCCAGCTCTACCACCCGCTGGTGGGCGAGGGCTCGATCGAGATCGTGCTCGACGACAAGGATCCCGAAGGTTCGACCAAGACCATCGGCATCGAGCGCATCCACGTCGAGCAGGACGCGGGCAAGCTGATGCACGACCAGCACCCGACGATGTCGTACGTCGACCTCAACCGCTCGGGCGTGGCGCTGATGGAAATCGTCAGCCGTCCGGACATGCGTTCGCCCGCCGAAGCAGGGGCTTACGTCGCGAAGCTGCGGACCATTCTGCGCTATGTCGGCTCGTGCGACGGCAATATGGACCAGGGCTCGATGCGTTGCGACGTCAACGTCTCGGTGCGCAAGCCCGGCGAGCCGTTCGGCACCCGCACCGAAACCAAGAACGTGAACTCGGTGCGCTTCGTCATGCAGACGATCGAGCACGAGGCGAACCGCCAGGTCGACCTGATCGAGAGCGGCGGCACGGTGGTTCAGGAAACCCGTCTGTTCGATCCGAACACCGGCACCACGCGCTCGATGCGCAGCAAGGAAGACGCGCACGATTACCGCTACTTCCCCGATCCCGACCTGCTGCCGCTCGAACTCGACGACGCGTTCCTCGACGACTGCCGCAATTCGCTGCCCGAACTGCCCGACGCCAAGCGTCATCGCTATGAAAGCGCCCTCGGCCTGTCCGCCTACAATGCAGGCGTGCTGACCGCCGACGTCGAAACCGCGCGCTGGTTCGAGCTGCTGCTGACCGAGACGGCCAAGGCCGCGGACAAGCAGCCGGCGGACGTCGCCAAGCAGGCGGCCAACTGGCTGATCTCCGAACTGTTCGGGGCGCTCAACAAGCTTGGCACCAGCCTCGAGGAATCGCCCGTAACCCCCGAAAAGGGCGGCGAACTTCTCGCGCTGATCGCCAAGGGCACGATCTCCGGATCGGCCGCCAAGCAGGTGCTCGAACTGATGCTCGAAACCGGCGACGATGCCGGCACGATCGTCGAACGCGAAGGCCTCAAGCAGGAATCCGACACCGGCGCCATTGAAGCCGAAGTCGACAAGGTCCTCGCCGCCAATGCCGACAAGGTCGAGCAGTACAAGGCCGGTAAGGTCCAGCTCTTCGGCTTCTTCGTCGGCCAGACGATGAAAGTCATGAAGGGCAAGGGCAACCCGCAGGTCGTGAACGAGATCCTGAAGGCAAAGCTGGGATAAGGCAGAGCCCCCGGAACTGGTCCGGGGGCGCTTCCATCAGCGGCGCGTCATTCCGGCGCGCGTGCGTTCGTTGTTGGCATATTCCTGGAAGTTCTTCTTGAACACGCCGACGAGTTCGTCGAGCGCGGCGATCGTGTCTTCGCCTTCCTTCGGTGGGAACAGCTTGAGGCCGTTGCCGCCCCAGGCCTTGTATTCGAAGTCGATCTTCTGATCTTCGCCGAACTTGCGGACCATGAACAGCGTCTTGAGCGAACGGCCGTAGAGAGCGGCCTTCTGGTAGAACACGTCGGCGACGATCAGCTCGGAGTAGCAGCTTGCGGTCGAATCCGAGCGGCGCGTCTTCACCTTGTTCATCGTCTTGCGCTCGAGCGGCTCCTCGTGGACGACATAAGTCGTGCCGGGGCTGAGCTGCAGTTCGTCGCGCAGGTCGAGCGAGAGCAGCGCGTCGAGCTGGCTGGGGCTGTCCAGCGCACTGGCGAGCAGGGTCTTGTTGTTGGCATCGGTGCCGGCGTGAAGAGCGGCATCGAGCAGTCCACCGCCCAGCAGGCCGGTGGTGATCGAGTTCATGCGCTCTGCCGGCCAGATGTGCAGTTCACACCCATCGGGAGCGTCGGGAGCAAGCGCGGGACCGGTTTCCTCGGTGGCTTCCTCCATTTCGGCGGGGGCCGCGACGTCCACGACTGCATCAGCCGGAGCCGTTACGTCCTCTCCCTCTTCCGCCGTCTGCGCCTGCAACGGCATGGCTGCGCCAAGGCATATTGCCGCCATGGCTACGATACGAGTTTTCATTTTGCCTCCATGACAAGGGGTCACTTGCCCCGCTTCTTTCCGGCTGGTTTGTTGAGTGCCTTGCCGAATTCCCCGACTGCGTCCGCATAGGCCTTGCCCAGTTCTTCCAGCGCAGCCTCGGCGTCATCGGGGCCTGTCGGCGGGAAGTGGAGCAGTCTTACCTGACTGTAGGTGCCGAACCGGCGGGCGGGCGTGTCGCCCTCGAACGTGCGAAACCGGTAGAGCGTCTTGAGGTATTTTCCGGTGACGATGTCTTCCTGGAAAAAGACGTCGTCGACCACCAGTTCGGCGTAGCAGGCGGTGCCCTGATCGGTGAGGCGGCCCTGTGCCCTGCCGACGACCCGACTGTCCGGCGCGTTCTTGTGGATCACTGCGCGATAACCCGGCAGTTTCAGGATATCGGCCAGCGGGAGTGACTGCAGGATCTCGGCTTGGCGTTCCGGATCGAGTGGCGTTTCGGGAAGCTTGCGGTAGCCGTCTCGCCCCTGAACGGCGCCATCCACGATCCCGCCGTGGAACCATCCGAAATAGGTCGAACGCAAACCGCTCGACGGCCAGACGTGCAGTTCGCAGTCTGCCGGGGCGGATGCGCCAGCGGCCGGGGCAGGCGCGTCCGTCGGCTGCGCCGTGGACGGCGCAGTCAGCGTGCCGCTTGCAACACTAACGGCCGCGACAATCGCGTACCGCATCCAGTCATGTGGCAATATCTGTTTCCCCCAAAAGCCCGTCCTTCGAATCGACCGGGGACGGTGCTTTCAGGGGAGGTATTATTATCGAACGAATGTCTCGACAAGCGTTTGATAACAGGGGGTGTCTTCAAGGCAGACGGAGGCCAAAAACTTCAGTTTTTCCGCGTTCCGGTCAGGTCCATCGTTCCGAACATCCCGGCCTTCACCTTGCCGGTGAGGGCATCGCCGTCGACGGTGGCCTCGCAGTCGAGGTCCATCGGCATCGGCATGGTCATCTTCATCTGCCAGGTCAGCGTGTTGCCGCTGATCTTGCCGTGCTCGATGTCCATCGAGCCGAGGTCTCCGGTGATGTTGCCGGTGAAGGTATCGCCTTCGCCCGGTAGGATGGTCAGCACGCCCTTCTGCGGCCCCATCGGGGTCTTGGTCACGCAGTCATAGCTTCCTGCAACGGACATCTGGTTTACTCCTCTTCCGATCCTTCGTCGGCACCCGCGGGCGCTGCGCGTACTTCGACCGGAATGCCCAGGTTTTTCAACTGCGGTTCGACGATCTTGCGATCTCCCACGACGACGAACGTGAGACCGGTCGGCTGCAGGTACTCGGTGGCCGCCGCGCCGATGGTCTTGGCATCGACGGCGCGGTAGATGCCCGCAAGCTGCGCGTAGTAGTCCTCGGGACGGCCGAGGCGGTCGTTCTTGCGGATGCCCGAGAGCACCGAGGCGTTGGTCTCGAACTGGTTGGGCATGCCGCGGATCGCGCCGTCGGTCACGCGCTGCAGTTCCTCGTCGCTGACCGGCTGCGAGGCGGGGAAGGCGGCCATGTCGTCCATGATCGCCTTGATCGTGTCGCCGGTGCGGTCGGCCTGAACCGGGGCGCTCACCTCGAGCATGCGCGGGCCGACGGGCTGGTCGACCGAGGTGCGCACGCCATAGCTCCAGCCCTTGTCCTCGCGGATGTCGAGGTTGAGGCGCGAGAGGAAATCGCCGCCGAGCACGTTGTTGGCGAGGATCAGCGGTTCCTTGCCCGGGGTCTTGCCGGTGATCGGCAGGACGCGCCCGGCCATCACAACCGACTGCGGCGAGTTGGGCCGGTCGATCAGCACGATGCGGTTGCCGGCGGCAGGCGTCGTCGCCGCATCGATCGGCTTGACCGGGGTCGGGGTGTCGGGGGCCTTCCACCCGCCGAAGGCCTGCTCCAGCAGCGGCTTGAGCTTGTCCATGGTGACATCGCCGACAACGCTGATGCGCGCGAGATCGGGACGCAGCCACTTGTCGTGCGCGGCGCGCATGTCTGCCGGGGTCAGCGCCGCCAGCGATTCCGAATTACCGAGGCCGTCGAGCGGCTGGGCATAGGGGTGCGAGCCGTAGACCTGCGCTTCCAGCGTGCGCGCGGCGAGGCTGCTCGGGGTCGAGAGCGCCTGTGCCAATGCCGCTTCGGTCTGTGCCTTCACGCGTACGAAGTCGCTTTCGGCAAAGGCCGGGTGCAGGATCAGGTCCGCCGTCAGCGCCAGCGAGGGCGCGAGGTTGTCGCTCAGCGCGCTCAGCGTGACGGTGCTGGTGTCGAGCGAGCCGTCGGTTCCGATGCGGGCGCCGAGCCGCTCCTGCGCTTCGGCGATCTGCGTGGCGTTGAGCGTCGTCGTGCCTTCATCGAGCATCGAGAGCATGAGACCCTGCGTGCCCGGCGTGTCGAGCGCGTCGGCGGCATAGCCGGCGTCGAAATCGATCGTCATGACCAGCTTGGGCACCGCGGTGCGGCGGGCGAGTACGACGGGAATGCCGTTGGACAGCGTGGTGCGTTCGATCTGCGGGAACTGCATTGCCTTGACCGGCTGGACCGGCGGGGCCTCGCGCTTGGGCGCGGGGGGCAGCGGCGCGGCCTCGGCGTGCGGATCGGCCTGCGGGGCAGGGCGGTCCGCCTCGTCGCCCCAGCCACCCATGCCGTCGCCGCTCTCGGTGCGCTCACCGGGCACGACGTTGAGGGCATAGACCGGGCGCGAAAGCCACTTGTTGAGCGCGGCCTTGACCGTGGCGGGCGTCAGCGCCGCCATTGCGGCCAGGTCCTTCTTGTAGTGCGCGGGATCGTCCGAATAGACCTCGCCCTCGGCCAGCGTCGCCCCCTTGCCGTAGAAGCCGCCGACGCGTTCGAGGCCGCCGATCTCCCCCGAGAGCATGCTGGTGACGGCGCGGCGCACTTCATCCTCGGTCGGGCCTTCGCGCAGGTAGTCGGCCAGCACTGTGTCGAAGGCCTTTTCGGCCTCGGCGCGGTCGACGCCGGGCTTCACGTCCATCGACATCGACAGGAAGCCGAGCTGCTGGAACACCTGATCGTAGGCGGAGACCGAAACGGCGAGTTCCTTGCCGCGTACCAGCGCGTTGTCGAGCCGCGAGCTGGCAAGGCCGCCGAGTATGTGCATGCCGACCTTGAGCGCGGGCGTATCGGCGCCGTTGAGCCCCGGCGCGGTCCAGTTGCGGGTGAGGCGCAGCACCGGAACCTGATCGTGGATGTCTCGCGATACCGGGGCGGCGAGCGTGACCGGACCGGCCGTGACCGGATGGATGTCCGGCCCGCGCGGAATGTCGCCGAACCACTTTTCCACCTTGGGCCGGGCGGTCGCCGCGTCGATGTCGCCCGAGAGGACGAGCACGACGTTGTTCGGGCCGTAGTGGTCGGTGAACCACTTGCGCACGTCGGTCAGCGTCGCCGCGTCGAGGTCCGCCATCGAGCCGATGGTGGAGTGGCGATAGGGATGGCCGACGGGGAGCAGGCCCTCGCTCTGCACATAGTCGAACAGGCCGTAGGGCTGGTTGTCGCCCTGCCGCTTCTCGTTCTGGACGACGCTGCGCTGCTTATCGAGCTTGTCCTGGGTGACCGCGGGCAGCAGGTGGCCCATGCGGTCGCTTTCCATGAACAGCGCCAGATCGAGCGCACCGGTGGGCACCGTCTCGATGTAGTTGGTGCGGTCGTACCAGGTGGAGCCGTTGGTCGAGGTGGAACCGGCAGCCTCGAGCGGAATGTCGAAATTGGGCACATTGGCCGAACCGCCGAAGAACAGGTGCTCGTAGAGGTGGGCAAACCCGGTGCGGCCGCGCGGCTCGTTCTTGGAGCCGACCTTGTAGTAGAGCGTGACGCCGACGATCGGCGACTTGCGGTCGGTGTGGACCAGCGTCGTCAGGCCGTTGGCGAGGACGAACTTCTCGTAGGGGATGTCGACCTTGGCGACGAGATCCTGCAGCGAGGCTGCGGCAGGGGCTGCGGTAGCCGTCTTGGCATCGGGCGCCTTGGCCAGCGTGGCGACGGGCGTTGCGGTGCCAAGGGAGAGGAGAAGGGCGGCGGCGAGAGCGGTGGCGCTCGGCATGGAGGGGATGCGCATGGACCATGCTCTAGCAAACGCAGGGCGGGCCGCAAGCCGGGACTGCGGCGCTTCGGGTTGCGGTGTCGGCATCACCGTGCAATCGTCGCCTCTCGTTTGGAGGGAGGGGTGCAATGGCAGGTTTCGACACGCGTTTCGAACGGCGCGAGGCGATCGCGGCAGGGCTCTACGGACTGGTCGGCGGAACGCTCGCCATGGCCTGGCCCGGATCGGCGCGCGCGGGCATCGGCGATACCATCACTGGCCTGATGATGCAGGCGTCCGACAGCTCGCTCGACCGCCTTGCCCAGCCCGGCGCCTTCTACAACGATCCCGATATCCGCATCGGCCTGCCGCTGCTTGGCGGGCTGGGCGGTGGCGGAGGCCTCGGCGGGGTGCTGGGCTCGGTCCTCGATGCAGGCAGCAAGCTCGGCCTGACCGACAACCTCGTGCGGCGGCTCAACGATGCGGCCGGTGTCGCGGCGGGCGCGGCCAAGCCGATCTTCCGCAATGCGATCTCGGACCTGACGCTCGCCGATGTGCCGGGCATCGCCACGCAGAACGATGGGGCTACCCGCTACCTCAGGGAAAGCGCCGGCGACGAGCTGCACGGCAAGCTGCGCCCGCTGGTCGATGACGGTCTCGAACAGGTCGGCGCCTACGGCCAGCTCGACAGCCTGTCGAAGCGCTCCAGCCTGCTGTCGCGCGCCGGAATCAGTCACGACAAGCTGGGCGACAGCGTGACCGGCCAGGCGCTGGACGGCATCTTCCGCTACATCGGCAACGAGGAAGCCAAACTGCGGGCCAATCCGCTGAAGCCCGCCGAGGACCTGCTCAAGGGGCTGCTGGGCGGAAACTAGCCGAATTTCAGCGCTTGCTCTGCCGCGCTTGAAACGGTTCGCCGCGCGACGCGCTCGCGTTGCCTGTCCGGTGAACGGTGCCCTCGGGCGCGTTCATGTACAGGACAGGTCTGGCTGAACAGGCAGGAGGCTCTCTGCATGCACGTGCTGTCTCCCCGGCGGTGCAGCGTGCAGGGAGGGTCGAAGAGTTTTCGCCAGCCGGAAGGGCGGTCGCCGCGCAATGTCGAAGGACGAAGTGCGAAACGGCCGGGGCGGCTGGCACAATCTGAAGGAGTAAATTCATGCGTGTCACATCCCTGCGGCCTAAGCTGCTTTTCCTGCTTGGCGCCGCGGCCTTGCCGGCATCGGCTGGCGTCTCCGCGCAGGAACTGGACCCGTCGGCCGACACCGGCGTTGCTGCGACCGTCTATGGCTCGCGTCCGGTCGATCCGGCGGACATGACCGAAGGGCCCGAGGTCGAAGGCATCATCTCGGCACGCAGTGGCGACAAGATGCGGGTGACGAACACCGATGGCACCAGCGCCGTCGTCACCATTACCGACGATACCCGGATCAGGGGGCGCGGCGGTTTCCTCGGCCTCGCCAGCAAGGAGCGCGCCGCGACATCGCTGCTCAACGGCCTGCCGGTCAGCGTGAAGACGTTGCAATCGGGCGAAGACCTCTTCGCCAGCGAGATCAAGTTCCGCAACGACGACTTCAAGACCGCGGCCATGATCCACAACGGCACGGACCAGCGCTTTGCCGAGCAGACCGCGGCAACCGAGGCGCTGCGCGGCCGCATGGGCGACATCGACAAGTACAACATCAAGAGCACGACCAACGTGAACTTCGACACGGGCAAGGCCGTGCTCTCGCCGCAGGGCAAGCAGGCGCTGTGCGCGGCGGCTTCGCAGGCCGAGAGCATGGACAACGCCCTGTTGCTGGTCGTCGGCTACACCGATTCCACGGGAAGCCTCGAATACAACCAGAAGCTGAGCGAAAAGCGCGCGGGCCGCGTGGTCAACTATCTGCAGCAGGCCTGCGGCTGGAAGCCCTACCGCATGCTTACGCCCACCGGCATGGCCGAAGCCGATCCGCTGGCTAGCAACGATACGGTGGAAGGCAAGGCGCAGAACCGCCGCGTTGCCGTGAACATTCTGGTCAGCAAGGGCCTAGACGGCCTCTGACGCGTACGGGGTGGGCGCGGCCCACCCCGACGATCGCGGCTTATCCGCGCTTGAAGATCTGGCCGCTGTCGAAGCGGGTGATGCGCCATTCGCCGTCGGCATCGCGGCGGCATTCCATCTTCACGTCCGCAACGGCCAGCGGATCGCAATACTTGTCGAGATCCTTCACGGTCGCGAAGAAGACCAGCAGGTAGCCCACCTTGGCATGATCCGCGTCGTCGAACGAGACGCGCAGCGAGGTGATGATGTGGCGCATGGTCATCAGTCCGGCACCGGCTTCCATGGCCTCGGCGCGGCCCTTGTAGAACGCTTCGACCGCCGCAAGCCCGTCGCGCCACTCGCCGCCGACGAAATACTGCACATCCTCGGCCAGGCAGTCCGCCTTGCGCATCGACAACCCGTTGTTGATGTCCAGCTCGTCGCCCCAGTCGTAGATGACCTGCTTGATCGCCAGGACGTCCGCTGCCTGTTCGGGGGTGAATTTCGCCACGTCTGTCTACCTCTTCCCGTTGCTGTCGGTGTTGCGCGCGAGGCTAGGGAAAGCCGGGCAGGGCGCCAAGACCTTTAATGGACAGCGCTGTCGATTAGCGCCGTGGCGACATGCAGGATTGGCAAAGCCCAGCTCGGTTCCCATCTTGTGGCCAGCAAGGGCCGACCGGTCATATTCCGTTCCTATCCTTGTGTAGAATCAAAACATTCGGGCCTTCCCGGTGCTAGAGGTGAAAATCATCGGAGAGGGTCTTGTGTTGCAAAAATACAACACTATATCATCGGGGTCAGGAGGCATCACACACCATGAATCTCGAAAAGTTTACCGACCGCGCCAAGGGTTTCCTGCAGGCGGCACAGACCGTCGCGATCCGCTTGAACCACCAGCGCATCAGTCCCGAGCACGTGCTCAAGGCGCTGCTGGACGATCCCGAAGGCATGGCCGCCGGGCTGATCAAGCGTGCGGGCGGCAATCCCGAATACACCACCGAGGAACTCGACAAGGCGCTCGCCAAGGTGCCGTCGGTTTCGGGCAGCGGCGCGCAGGCCTCGCCGGGCCTCGATAACGACGCGGTCCGGGTTCTCGATGCCGCCGAGCAGGCCGCGACCAAGTCGGGCGACAGCTATGTCACCGTGGAACGGCTGCTGCTGGCGCTCGTGCTGGCGACCACGACGCCTGCCGGGCAGGCGCTGAAGGCGGGCAACGTCACCGCTGAATCGCTAGAAGCCGCGATCACCGAGCTGCGCGGTGGCCGCACCGCCGACACGGCCTCCGCCGAGGAAGCCTACGATGCGATGAAGAAGTACGCGCGCGACCTCACGCAGGCGGCCAAGGACGGCAAGCTCGATCCGGTCATCGGCCGCGACGAGGAAATCCGCCGCACCGTGCAGATCCTCGCCCGCCGCACCAAGAACAACCCCGTCCTCATCGGCGATCCCGGCGTCGGCAAGACCGCCATCGCCGAAGGCCTCGCGCTGCGCATAGCCAATGGCGACGTGCCCGACAGCCTCAAGGACCGCCAGCTCATGGCGCTCGACATGGGCGCGCTGATCGCGGGCGCCAAGTACCGCGGCGAGTTCGAGGAACGCCTCAAGGCCGTGCTCGACGAAGTGAAGGGCGCCGAAGGCCACATCATCCTGTTCATCGACGAGATGCACACGCTGATCGGCGCGGGCGCTTCCGAAGGCTCGATGGATGCCGGCAACCTCCTGAAGCCTGCGCTCGCGCGCGGCGAGCTGCACTGCATCGGCGCCACCACGCTCGACGAGTACCAGAAGTACGTCGAGAAGGACGCCGCGCTGCAGCGCCGTTTCCAGCCCGTCTTCGTCGACGAGCCGACGGTGGAAGACACCGTCTCGATCCTGCGCGGGCTCAAGGAGAAGTACGAGCTGCACCATGGTGTGCGCATCACCGACAGCGCGATCGTGGCGGCGGCAACGCTTTCCAACCGCTACATCACCAACCGCTTCCTGCCCGACAAGGCGATCGACCTCATGGACGAGGCCGCCAGCCGCATCCGCATGGAAGTGGAGAGCAAGCCCGAGGAAATCGAAGGCCTCGACCGCCGCATCATCCAGCTCAAGATCGAGGAATCGGCGCTCGCCAAGGAAAGCGACGACGCCTCGAAGGATCGCCTCGCCACGCTGCGCGATGAGCTTGCGAACCTCGAACAGCAGTCGAGCGAGCTGACCACGCGCTGGCAGAACGAGCGCGACAAGATCGCTGCCGAAGGCAAGATCAAGGAGCAGCTCGACCAGGCGCGCATCGAACTGGAGCAGGCGCAGCGGTCTGGCGACCTCGCCCGTGCGGGCGAGCTGTCCTACGGCACGATCCCCAAACTCGAAAAGCAGCTTGTCGAAGCGCAGGAACAGTCGGGCAATGCCCTG
The DNA here is from genome assembly GCA_965140495.1 of uncultured Novosphingobium sp. Classification (GTDB taxonomy): domain Bacteria; phylum Pseudomonadota; class Alphaproteobacteria; order Sphingomonadales; family Sphingomonadaceae; genus Novosphingobium. Next base: position 1,695,038 of record OZ223239.1, read on the forward strand.
CTGCGCGAGGAAGTGACCGAGGACGACATCGCCGGTGTCGTCAGCCGCTGGACCGGCGTGCCCGTCGACAAGATGCTTGAGGGTGAGCGCGAGAAGCTGCTCAAGATGGAGGAAGTCCTCGGCCAGCGCGTGATCGGCCAGAAGGATGCGGTGGAAGCCGTGTCCAAGGCCGTGCGGCGTGCCCGCGCGGGACTGCAGGATCCGAACCGTCCGCTGGGCTCGTTCCTGTTCCTCGGCCCCACGGGTGTCGGCAAAACCGAGCTGACCAAGGCGCTCGCGAGCTTCCTGTTCGACGACGACACCGCGATGGTGCGCATCGACATGAGCGAGTTCATGGAGAAGCACGCCGTCGCCCGCCTGATCGGCGCGCCTCCGGGCTATGTCGGCTACGAGGAAGGCGGCGTGCTCACCGAAGCCGTGCGGCGCCGGCCCTATCAGGTCGTGCTGTTCGACGAGGTGGAAAAGGCGCACAGCGACGTGTTCAACGTGCTGCTGCAGGTCCTCGACGATGGCCGTCTGACCGACGGGCAGGGGCGCCAGGTGGACTTCACCAACACGCTCATCATCCTGACCTCGAACCTCGGCAGCCAGTACCTTTCCAACATGGAGGAAGGGCAGGACGTCGAGAGCGTCGAGCCGCAGGTGATGGACGTCGTCAAGGCACACTTCCGCCCCGAGTTCCTCAACCGTCTCGACGAGATCGTGCTGTTCCACCGCCTCGGCCAGGAGCACATGGGCCCGATCGTCGATATCCAGATCGAGCGGGTGCAGAAGCTGCTCAAGGACCGCAAGATCGTCCTCGACCTCTCCGATGCCGCCAAGCGCTGGCTGGGCCGGGTGGGCTACGATCCTGTCTACGGCGCAAGGCCATTGAAGCGCGCGGTCCAGCGCTACCTGCAGGACCCGCTGGCCGAAAAGCTGCTCGCCGGCGAAGTGCCCGACGGCTCGACGGTGAAGATCGACGACGGCGACGGGGCGCTGACCTTCGCTGTCAGCTAAGGCAAAGCGCAACCGGTCATGGGCTCTTCGCCTCAGACCAAACGAAAAGGGGCGGGACCGCGCGGTCCCGCCCCTTCTTTTTCGGCGCTACAGTGTAGGACTTAGTTCGCGCCGCCGAAGATGTCCGCGAGCTTTACGCGGGCACCGACGAACATGTAACGGCCCATCGCACTGATCGGCGTATTCATCGCGCCGATATCGGGCTTCTGGTCGAAGATGTTGTTCACACCGCCGTAGAACTCGAACTTGTCGTCCACTTCCCAGGTCACGGCAATGTCGTGCGAGAAGCGTTCCTTGTACTTCAGGTACTTGGCATCGACGATATCGGGATTGCTGTCGATCGTCTGGTTCTCGTAGCGGAAGGTCTTGGCCTTGTAGTTTATCCGCCAGTTGACGCGTACGGCACCCTTGGCCCAGCTCAGGTCGGTCGTGGCCTGGAACTTGGGCGAATAGGGCTGATAGGCATCGTCCACCGCATCCGCTCCCGGGATCGGGATGTAGCTGAGGTTGTGGAGGTAGTTGCCGATAAGGCGCACGCCGAAGGTGCCGGCGCTTGCCGTCGGGATGCGATAGTCGAGCATCACGTCCAGACCGGAGGTCTTGTAGAACGCAGCGTTGAGCGGCGCTATGCTGAAGCTGACGATGTTGCCGGCATCCGCCGAGACCGCGTCACCGTTCTGACGGACGATCGCATTGCAGTACTGGTTGTCCAGCGTCGGCTGATCGACGCACAGATCCGCGATTTTCTGCGCGGAAACGGTGTTGATCGCGTTGCGGATGCGGATGTCGTACCAGTCGGCCGTGATGACGAGCCGCGGGATGAACGAGGGCTGCAGGACGACGCCGGCAGTCCAGGTCTTGGCGGTTTCCTCGCGAAGATCCGCATTGCCGCCGCTGAAGCCCGGCAGGTTGGTGCTGCGCGTATCGTCGTAGCTCGACGGGTTGCTCACGCCCAGCGAGCTGAGCAGGGCCTGGCAGTTGTCGACACGGTACTGGGTGCCGTTCTGCAGGTAGTCGGTCCCGCAAGGATCGTCGATGAACGCGTAGGTCTGCGACTGCTGGCTGAACAGTTCGCTGATGTTCGGCGCACGGACGGCCTTCGAGTACGTGCCGCGGAACGTGATATCACGCACCGGAGCCCACTCGCCGCCGACCTTCCACGCATTGGTCGTGCCGATGGTGGAATAGTCGGAGTAGCGGAACGCGGCATCCACGTTCAGGCGATGCGCGAAGGGCATGTCCGCCAGAAGCGGCAGATTGACTTCGGCAAAGGCCTCCCAGACGTCGAACTGACCGGACGTGTCGCCCAGCGAGTTGGTGAACGTCAGTCCCTGCTGGGCCAGGTCGTCGGCAATGAAGCTGCTCTTTTCCTTGCGGTATTCGCCGCCCACGGCAAAGCCGATCGGCCCGCCCGGAAGATCGAAGATGCCCCCGGTGTCACCCGAAAGCGAGCCGCTGACGACGTGCTGCGTCAGCATGGTGCGGTCGGTCGTGTCCGCCATGATCCAGTCGATGGCGGCCTGGTTGCTGGCATGGTTTTCGCCGAACAGGTTCAGCGGCATGCAGTCGCCGGGAGCGAAGGTCGTCGGCGCGATCTCGTCGCGGGTGTTGTTGTAGGGCTGGAACGGCGTCCAGTTCGGATCGACATTGACCCGGCAGGTCACGCCGCCATTGCCGTCGCTTACGGCGTCGATCGCGGCATAGTAGCGATCGCTCAGCATGTTGTTGGTGTAGTGCGACTTGATCTTCGCCTGGCCGTAAACATACGAAAGGTCGTAGTTCAGGTGCGGGGTGATTGCGCCCTTGGCGCCCACCACGCTGCGGATGGTCTCACGCGTGATGTACTGGCCGCGGCGACCGAAATCGAAGTTGTCGCGATTGACCAGAACGCCGTCGAGGCCGGGGATGATGCTGGGACGGACGGCATCCGGGATGTACGGATTGTCCTCGGGGATGATCAGGTAATAGTCCCAGGTCGGCTGGCCGACGGAAAACGACTTGGTGTTCGCGTACTTTCCTTCGGCATAGACGGTCAGAGCCGGTGCGAAATCGAAGTGCGCGACGGCATTGATGATGTCGCGATTGGCCTTCGGACGCAGATCGCCGCCGTAATCGGAGACAAGCGTGCCCGATCCGCCCTGCTGGAAGTAGTTCGGAACGAAAGTGCCCGGATCGTAGGGCAGGCCGGCTGCGCCGTAGAAGTCGGGAATGCCGTCCCAGTTCACGTCGATGCCGCCTTCGCGCGACGTGTCGTTGTACCGCACGTTGTTCAGGGGGACGTAGTCCGGGATGCCGTCGTTGTTCTGACCGCCGGTCTCGGTGTCGGCCGCGTTGAGGTAGAAGCCCACCTGATTGGCGCCGTCGTAGCGCTTGCGCTGGTGCTGGCTGAGGCGATCTTCCTCGCTGTGCTCCCAGGAGACCGCGAAGTTGCCGCGGCCGTCGGCGAAGTTGTGGCCGGCGGTAATCGCGATCAGGCGCTGACCGCCGTCACCGCGCGAGGAAATGCCGTTCTGAACGCGGCCGGTAATCCCTTCGAAGTCCTTCTTCAGCACGAAGTTGACGACGCCCGAAACGCCGTCCGCGCCGTAGATGGCGGAGGCACCGCCGGTCAGAACGTCGACCCGTTCGACGAGGTCGGTGGGAATCGTATTGATGTCGACAGCCTGCGTGCCATCGACCGTGGCGACATGACGGCGCCCATCGACAAGGACGAGCGTGCGTTCGGTACCCATGTTGCGCAGGTCGAGCAGGTTGAGGCCGATTGCGCCGATGGCGGCCCGCGAGCCGCTGTTGTCGAAGCCGTTCTCGGAGCCCTGCAGCGCGGGGACGGTCTTGAGGTAGTCGGTGATGTTCGTGGTGCCGGATTCGACGATGTCCTCGCTCGAAATCATCACGACAGGATTGGCGGTCTCGATCGCCGGGCGCGCGATGCGCGTGCCCGTCACGATGATCGCGTTGTCCGCGTCGACCGCGGCTGCCGTGTCGCTGCTGTCCTGAGCATAGGCCGGGAGCGGCGCCAGCAGTGCGAATGCCGGAATCAAAGCTCCGCCAACGAGCAAATTGCCCTTGGTTTTTTTCATTATTGTAGTCCTCTAATTTTTGGTGGGATGCCGTCCCACGGGTCTTCGGAAGCGACCCAAAAAATTTTCACCCGGAAAAGACTGCAGCTTTTTCAGACCCATAAGCGAATGAGCGCAACCGCCTCGTTGCAGTCTTGTGAAATTTCCAATCCACGCGTGGCAATCATGCCACATCTTTCAAGCAATTAATGCAAAGCATGGCAATTGATTGCAACCGCGTCGGGCACGGCCGATTACGCGGTGCGTGGACACCGGGGCAAGCTCGGAAAGCCGCGACTTTTGCGTCCCGGCAAGCCGTGCAGGGGTCAGTTTACGCGGTAGCCCTTGACGCCGGTCTGGCCGTTGATCCGCACGAAGTAGGACCCGAAACTGGCTTTCTTGAACTCGACCGGATCGCCTGCCTTGGGGCGGCGCAGGTAGTAGGGATTCTCGATAAGCTGCCAGGTGGCACCTTCCTCGATCGTGAGTCGATACTTGCCGTTGACGGTCCGGACATCGGTGATCGTCGTCTGCATGATGTTGTCGGAATCTTCGTCCCCGCCGAACAGCGCGATCTTGGGTAGCGAGAAGCCGAACAGCGAGCGGCGCATCTCCTTGGCTTCAGCCTTGTCGATGACTTTCACTTCGCCCTTGTCGGCTGCGCTGATCAGGCTGCCGGATTCGCGATCGTAACAGGCAAGGCGCTCGGCATCGTCGGCCAGTGCGCGGCATTCGGCGAGCTTGGAGAGGACCTGCGGCAGGTCGTGAGCCGGGCCGTTATCGTCCTTGGCACCTGCGCTACTACCCAATGCCATCGCAGCAGCTGCCACCGTTGCAACGGTGAAGGAGGGAAGGGACATCCTCTTCATTATTGGGCCTCGCCTAGCCTTGTTGTGATCTACCCACGCCACGTCGGCGTCGGAGACGACCATACCCTGCAGCAAGTGCAGAGAAAAGAACTCTGTCATCAGGTGCGGACAGCGTTTCCTGCGTCACGAACAAGCTCGCAGGACCTGGCCGAGCCCTCAGGAGCCGGGCGAGCCTACGCCCCAGGTGCTGCCGCGGTCGATAGTGTCCTTCGCGGAAGAACGGTTGAGTTCTTCGTCGCTTTCCCACTGGGCAATCGTCTTGCAGACCTTCACGCGCTTTACACGCGAACCGGTGACCGACTGGCGCTTGCACTTGATCTCGGACTTGGGATCGACCTCACCCTTGTCGGCAGTCTTGGGAGCTTCGGCTGCATCTGCGGGCTGAGGGGCTTCGGCTGCTGCGGCAGGGCCAGCGGCCATGGCCGCAACGAAAATAAGGAAAGGGGGCATGAGAATCCTTGGCTTTTTAGCGTATCGTGTTGCGCGCAAATCCGGCGCCTGAAGCTAACTTACCTTAATTTTCAGCCTGCCGTTAGCGCCGATTTCAATTTATTTCATGCTGCTGACTGGATGTTCCGCATTCGAGCAACAAAAAAGGTGGCGGTGCCTGGGCACCGCCACCTCCTTTTGCGTTATCGATCGAATGTGATCAGAAGCTCACGTTCGTCGTAATCATGAAGCTGCGACCAAGAACGTCGTAGGTCGTCGGGTAGGTGTTACCCGAGTTGTACGCGGTCGAGCCGATGTACGAGCTGACGTTCGGCGGCTTCTTGTCGAACAGGTTGGAGATCGACATGGTGACGCCGATGTTTTCGGTCGGCTGCACGCGGTAGGTCAGGTCGAAGTAGCTGTACGACGGGATCGACAGGTACTCGGGCAGAACGAAGCCGTCGGCCAGTTCCAGGTCGTAGTCCTGATACTTCACACCGTCGATCCAGCGCCACAGCACCGAAAGCTCGCCGGCATCGCCGAAGCCGATGGTGCCGCGGGTGTTGAAGCTCCACTCCGGAACGATCGGGTCGCAGTCCGAACCGTACTGACCGACGCACTCACGCATGTCGGAAGTCGGCGAGGCCTGGAACTTGTACTCGTCCGTCCAGTTACCGTTGAACGAGAATGCGATGTGACCGAAGCTGGTCGGCATGCGGTAGTCCATGTGGACGTCCACACCCGACGAGATCAGCGTGCCCTGGTTGGTGAGCTGCAGGATCAGACCCGGGGTGTCGCCACCGCCGTTGAGCGAGCCGTTCAGCGGGTTACGGCCGATCAGGGCGCAAGCCGCGGCATCGCCGTCGTCGTAGCACGGGTTGAGGATGTCGCCCGGGGTCGGGGTGGTGATCGCGTCGGTGACCTTGATGTTGTAGTAGTCAGCCGTGAACGAGAAGCCCGGTACCTGCGGCGGGGTGAGACGCACGCCGATGGTGTACGAAGTCGCCTTTTCGGGGCCGAGGTCCAGGTTGCCGCCGCTGGTGGCGTTGATCTGGCCTGCCGAAGGCTGCGGGATCGAGCCGATGCGGCCGGCCGGAGCGCCCTGGGCGATACAGATCGCGGTCAGAGTAGCGTTGCCAACCGGGTTCGCGCCGGCGCAGGGGTCGACAGCCAGGTTGTCCAGACCGGTCGTGACCGGATCGAACAGTTCCGAGATGTTCGGCGCGCGAACGGCGCGCTGATAGATGCCGCGAATGGCGTAGCCCTGCGCGACTTCCCAGGTACCACCGGCCTTGTAGGTCCAGTTGCTGCCTGCGGTCGAGTACTTCGAGTAACGCGCACCCGCTTCAAGCGAGAGGTTGTAGATACCCGGTACGTCTTCGACGACAGGAATGAGAAGCTCGCCATAGGCTTCGTACACGTCGTACTGACCCGAGAAGCTCGGCGACGGAGCGCCGGTGCCGAGGACTTCGTCCTGCGTTGCGCTGGCGGCGTCGGACTGCTGCGAGGCGGTGTACTTGCGGTATTCGCCACCGACGGCAAAGCCGATCGGGGTGTCAGCCCACAGGAAGCCGGTCTCGGTCAGGTCGCCCGAGAAGGTGGCGTTGACCACCGACAGCGAGGTCTTGACGGTCGACAGGGCCGGAGCGCTGAAGAACGCAACCGAGCGCGGATCGATCGACTGGCCGTCGCCGAACAGGTTGATCGGGTAGCAGTTGTTCGACGAGTCGACGCAGGTGTCGGCGTCGGTCGTGCGAAGAGCCTGCTGGACGCGCGACTTGAGACCCCAGTTGATGTTGGTCTCGGCCTTGTCCGATTCGCCGTAGCTGCCGAACACGTCGAAGTCGATCAGGTCGGTGACCTTGCCGCGAACGCCGGTCCAGATCTGGAACATGTTCGTGGTGTAGTCGGTCTGACGGTTGCCCTGCTCGACCAGACGACGGTTGATGATCGTCGGGACTTCCGTGCCGTTGGCAATCGCGCCGGCGCAGTCCGCGATCTCGTTGTCAGCGCAAAGCTGAGCCTGGATCTGCGGCGTCAGGTAGGCGTTGTTCAGCGGCAGCTGGTAGGTGTCGCCGAAGAGGCCCGACGGCGCGAGCTGGAGGCTCACGGTCGTCTTGTTGAACATGGCCTTCGTGTAGACTTCGATGTTGTCAGCCACTTCGTAGTGTGCCGAAGCGAAGGCGTTGAAGCGCTTCAGCGGCGTCTGGAAGTAGTTGAACGGAGCGAAGTTGAAGGTGTTGTAGGTCGGAACCAGCGAGCCGGTGTTCGGGTCGTACTGGTCGCCGTTCAGACGGGTCGGAACCGAGGTGCCCGAACCGATTTCCGAACCTTCGACGTAGAGCGTATTTTCGGAGATCGAACGGTCACCCTGAAGGACCGGGTCGATGGTCTGGTAGCCGACCGACAGCACGGCGTTGCCGCGGCCGTCATCGAAGTTGCCGCCGACGGTGACGTCGGTGCGGAAGCGCTGGCCGTCGCCGCGCTCGGTCGTGCCGAACGAGCTGGTGACGTCAACGCCGGCGAAGTCGCGCTTGGTGACGAAGTTGACAACGCCGGTCACAGCGTCGGCACCGTACACCGACGAAGCACCGCCGGTAACGATCTCGACGCGCTCGACGAGAGCGACCGGGATGTTGTTAAGGTCGGTCACGCCGGTAAGGCTGGCGGGAACCAGGCGCTGACCGTCGAGGAGAACCAGGTTACGGTTCGAGCCGAGGCCGCGAAGGTTGAACGTCGCGAAGCCGGCGCTGCCGTTGTTGACGCTGGCGTTGATGCCCGGAGCAACGCCCGGAAGCTCACCGATGAGCTCTTCAGCGTTGGTCGCCTGACGCAGCGAGATTTCTTCTTCGCCGACGACGCCGATCGGGCTCGACGTTACGAGGTTGGGGTTAACGATGCGCGTGCCGGTAACGACAATGGCGTCGCCCGAGCCTGCATCAGCGGCGGGGGCCGCGTCCTGTGCGTAGGCACCGGTGGTGCCGATCGCGAAAGCAGCAACGCAAGTAGCGCCCCGCAATGCGGCCTTTTTGAGAAGTGTGTTCACGTTGGTGTCCCTTGTTGCTTTCGTCCGCCCACCAAGTGAGTGACCATTCCTGATGGGCGACCCGGATGCCAGCAGCGGTGCGCCTCTCGGTGCTTTGCTGCCATGGGGCGACGTTGTTGCGCCACGGAAAGCCGCTTTCAATCCAATTTGCCGCATTGCGCAAAATGACTTTCGGGTTGTGTTTTAATTGCAACAGTGTGCCGGCGGTGCATTTCGGGGCTGTCTGTCTTGCCGCGGAATCCAAGCGTTTCCGGGCGCAATGGAGATGTGGCAAATTGGCATGAACAGCTCTGAAAATTGCGCTTGGTATCGCCGCAGTGAAATCCTGTTGCGTGGCTGGTGCGAGCGCGGTCTGGCGCATTGACCGTTGCCGCCGGGGCTCTTAACCGTGCGCTTAAATTTATTGGTCGGCATGGTCCGGCGCCGTTGCTTGCGTGAAAGCCTGCGCAAGCGCTCAGGAAAGGAAAACGAACATGAAGCTTGATAGCTCCGTTGCCGCCGTCGTGACCGGCGCTGCCTCGGGTCTGGGCGCCGCGACTGCCCGCGCGCTGGCGGCGCAGGGTGTGAAGGTCGCGATCTTCGACCTCAATGCCGAGGCGGGCGAGGCGATGGCCAAGGAAATCGGTGGCGTTTTCTGCGAAGTCAACGTGACCGACGATGCCAGCGTCGATGCCGGATTCGCCAAGGCGCGCGCGGCGCACGGTCAGGAGCGTATCCTCGTCAACTGCGCGGGCATCGCTCCGGCTTCCAAGACGGTGGGTATGAATCGCGAGACCGGCGAGCCCAAGCCCCACGACATGGGCCTGTTCGAGAAGGCCATAGCCATCAACCTCGTCGGCACTTTCCGCTGCATCAGCAAGTCGGCTGCGGGCATGGCCGCGCTCGAGCCGGTGGACGAGGCCGGTTCGCGCGGTGCGATCGTCAACACCGCTTCGGTTGCGGCGCAGGACGGGCAGATCGGTCAGGCCGCCTATGCCGCCTCGAAGGGTGGCGTGCTGGCGATGACGCTGCCGGTCGCGCGCGATCTCATGGCCAACGGCATTCGCGTGAACACGATCCTGCCGGGCATCTTCGAAACGCCGATGATGGCGGGCATGCCGCAGCAGGTGCAGGACGCGCTGGCCGAGATGGTTCCGTTCCCCAAGCGTCTGGGCAAGCCCGAGGAATACGCCAAGCTCGCGCTCTTCATGGTCGAGCATGACTACATGAACGGCGAGTCGGTCCGCCTCGACGGCGCGATCCGCATGGGGCCGAAGTAAGAGCGGCCATGGCGGGTCGCAACACGACGCAGGCGGGGGGCGCGGCCGGTCTGGCCGCCCCTCCGGGTGCGCGTGCCCTGCTGCTGGATACGGCCAGTGCGATCATGCGCGAAGGCGACGTGATCGACATTTCGCTGTCGGAGCTGTCGCTCCGCTCGGGCCTCAATTCGGCGCTGGTCAAATACTACTTCGGCAACAAGGCCGGTCTGCTCAAGGCGCTGCTCGAGCGCGACTGGCAGGTCATCGTTACCAGCGTCGATGCGCTGGTGGCGAAGGACCAGTGGAACCCGGAAGACAAGCTGCGCCGCCACTTGTGGAAGGTCGTCGATACCTTCTACGCGGTGCCCTATCTCAACCGTCTGACGATGCGCGTCATCCGCGAGAGCGACGATGCCGAGGCGCGCCGCATCGCCGAGTGCTACCTTTCGCCGATCTACCGCGCCTACGAGCAGCTCATCGGCGAGGGCGTGAAGGCAGGCGTTTTCCGTGAAATCGATCCGCAGCTTTTCTACTTCACGGTCACCGGCGCGGTGGACCGGTTCTTCTCCACGCGTCTCGTGCTCAAGCACTGCTTCGATCAGGATACGTTGACCGAGGAACTGCGCGACCGCTACCGCGAACACACCATAGACATCATCATGGCAGGTATCCTTGCGCGCTGAGAAAAGCAGCTACTGGCACATCGGGGTGATCGGCGGCTCCGGGCTGGCCGCGGGCATCGATCTGGAGGACGCGCAGGAGATCGCCGTCTCCAGTCCCTTCGGCGAGCCGTCGGGCCCGGTGATTACCGGCCGGCTCAATGGCGTGCGCTTCACCTTTCTGGCGCGCCACGGGGCCGGGCACCGCATCCCGCCCTCGCAGGTGAACTACCGCGCCAATATCGACGTATTGAAGCGCTGCGGCGTGACCGATCTGGTCTCGCTCTCGGCGGTGGGGTCGCTGCGCGAGGAACTGGTGCCCGGGCAGTTCGTGGCGGTGGACCAGTTCATCGATCGCACCAATTCACGCGAGAACAGCTTCTTCGGTCCCGGCCTCGTCGCGCATGTCAGTCTTGCCGATCCGGTCTGCCCGCGCCTCTCTGCTGCGCTTGCGACGTCAGCCCGGCAGGCCGGTGGCACCGTGCATCGCGGGGGCTGCTACGTGGCGATCGAGGGCCCGCAGTTCTCCACCCGCGCCGAGAGCCGCATGTATCAGGCATGGGGCGCCGACGTCATCGGCATGACGGCGATGCCCGAAGTGCGATTGGCGCGCGAGGCCGAGCTGCCCTACGCATTGCTGGCGATGGTCACCGACTACGATTGCTGGCGCGAGGAAGAGGCCGGCGTGGAAGTGACCGACGTGCTCGCCGTCCTCCATGCCAATGCCCGCACCGCGCGCGACACCATGGGCGCCATGGCGCTGCAATTGCAGGGGCTGCGTGAACCCAGCCCGATCGACATGGCGCTGGAGCATGCCTTCATCACAGCGCCCGACGCACGCGATCCGGAGATCATCACGCGGCTCGATGCCGTGGCCTGCCGCATCTTCGGCGAGAAGGACTAGGCGGCTTCTGCCCGACACATAAAAACCCCTCCCGCAGCACAGGCCGGGGAGGGGCAGGGGTGCGACCCGATTGACGATCAGCTGCCGGGGTTAGCAGCTGCGCTGGCGCCCATATCCTGAGTCCGGTTCTGTGCCTGACTCATGGTGCGGGAGCGGGTTTGGTCGCGCGATTGCGTCTGGTTCTGGATGCGCTTGCGTTCCTGACGCATCTCGCGGGCCTGGTCGCGGCTGCGGTCACGGGGGCGGATGCGATCCATCGAGCCCATGCCCGAGGACGATCCCATCATCATGCCGCCGCCCATGGATCCACCCATGGCGCCCATGCCGCCACCCATACCGCCGCCACCGCCGCCGGGGCCTGCCAGGGCAGGGCTCGCGACAAGCGAGAGGGCAAGCGTGGCGCCGGCAAGAATGCGGACTTTTGCTGCGTTCGAAATCATAACTTCAAGCTCCTCCGTCGTTGCCCCCGACAGTGTCACCCTGCGAAGCCAAAGTGCCCCGCAGAGCTGACGGCAACCTGACAACTGTATTCAAGTGAACATAACTGAAGCTCGGTTCGTCGCAGCAGGGCGAGCGGAAGGTGCGGCCAACAAAGCAAGCGCTGAGGAAAAGCCCACGGCATTGGAGGGCTTTAACTGGTCAGATCCGGGGCAATCACGCTACTGGAAGGGCACGACCGGCAGTGGCCGGTGCTGTCCATTGCCAGCCGAAAGCCTTCGATGACTCCGCACGAATTCCTGACCAAGTGGCGCAATGTCGATCTGAAGGAGCGCTCCGCTTCGCAGAGCCACTTCAACGATCTGTGCGCCTTGCTGGATGTGGAAGATCCCGTTTCCGCAGACCCGAGCGGCGAGTGGTTCACGTTCGAGAAGGGTGCCACCAAGACCGGCGGCGGCAATGGTTGGGCGGACGTATGGCGCAAGGGCTGCTTCGGCTGGGAGTACAAGGGCCGTCACGCCAATCTCGACCGCGCCTATGCCCAGCTTCTGCAGTATTCGGTGGCGCTGGAAAATCCGCCGCTGCTGATCGTTTCGGACATGGTGCGCATCGTCATCCGCACCAACTGGACCAACTCGGTTCAGGAAACCCACGAATTCGCGCTGGAAGAGCTTGTCGACGGCGCCGTGCGCGACCGGTTGCGGGCCGCCTTCACCGATCCCGAATCCTTCCGCCCCAAGAAGTCCCGGCAGGAACTGACCGAGGAAACCGCGGGCGAATTCATCGGGCTGGCCCAGCGCCTGCGCGATCGCGGGCATGAGGCGCGCGAAGTGGCGCATTTCGTGAACCAGCTGGTGTTCTGCATGTTCGCCGAGGATGTGGGGCTGCTGCCCGATCACATGTTCTCGAAAATGCTCGAAGTCAGTCGCCGCGCGCCGGACGAGTTCACCGCGAATGCGCGCACCCTGTTCGGGGCGATGGCGCACAAGGGCGGCAAGGTCGGCTTCACCGCCATCGAATGGTTCAACGGCGGCCTGTTCGAGAACGACCATGTCCTGCCGGTGGAGAGCGAGGACATCGACGCGTTGCTGGCGGCGGCGCGGCGCGACTGGTCGCAGATCGATCCCTCTATCCTCGGCACTCTGTTCGAGCGCGGGCTGGACCCGGCCAAGCGCAGCCAGCTCGGCGCGCACTACACGGACCGGGACAAGATCATGATGATCGTGCGCCCGGTGGTGATCGATCCGCTGGAAGCCGAATGGGCCGATGCGCTGGCCCGCATGACCGATCTGGTCGAAAAGGCCCCGCGCCAGACCGCCGAAAAACTGCTGCGCGGCGCCGAACTGGCGAAGCGCACCAAAGCGCTGGCCGCAGCCGATGCGATCCACGATGAATTTATCGAGCGGCTGGCGAATTTCCGCGTGCTCGATCCCGCCTGCGGTTCGGGGAACTTCCTCTATGTCGCGCTCAAGGCGCTGAAAGATATAGAGCACCGCGCCAATCTGGATGCCGAGGCGCTGGGCCTGCCGCGCGGCTTCCCCCGCGTGGGGCCGGAATGCGTGCTGGGCATCGAACTCAACCCCTATGCCGCCGAACTGGCGCGCGTTTCGGTGTGGATCGGCGAAATCCAGTGGATGCGCCGCAATGGCTTCGACGCGGCGAAGAACCCGATCCTGCGCCCGCTGGACACCATCGAATGCCGCGATGCGGTGCTCAACGAGGATGGCACGCGGGCGGAGTGGCCGGATGCGGATGTGGTGATCGGGAACCCGCCGTTTCTGGGCAACAAGAAGATGATTGGCGAACTGGGGGAAGATTACGCGGTTGCGCTGCGGAAAGCATGGCCAGACGTGCCGGGCGGCGTCGATCTGGTGTGCTACTGGTTCGCCAAGGCATGGGCGATGATGGTGGCAGGGAGGCTGAACCGGGCAGGGCTGGTGTCCACCAATTCGATCCGGGGTGGTGCCAATCGTGAGGTGCTCAGGCCCATCGTGGAACATGGCCGCATTTTTGAAGCATGGAGCGACGAGGAGTGGACCGTCGAAGGTGCGGCGGTGCGGGTTTCGATGGTGTGTTTTGACGGAAGTCCGTCTCAAAATGCCGTACTTGATGGCGATCTAGTGAGTACGATCTTTGCTGACCTGTCTGCTGAACGTGGCGGTACCGACCTGACCTCGGCAGTGCGCATGCCCGTAAATCGCAACATTGCATTTCAAGGCCCCGTAAAGGTCGGCCCTTTCGACATAGAAGGCAATATTGCTCGAAAGTGGTTAGAGATGCCGTTGAACCCGAATGGGCGCGCGAATGTTGATGTGGTTCGGCCGTTACTAAATGGGATGGATATCACGCGCCGCACGTCTGACCGGTGGATCATCGATTTCGGCGTGGCGAACGAAGAGGAAGCGGCGCTTTACGAAACTCCGTATGAGTATGTCCGAGCAGTGGTGAAGCCTATGCGGGATGAGAATCGGAGGGAACGTAGGCGCTTGTATTGGTGGCAACACGGCGAAACAGTACCGGGCATCAAGCGAGCGATTGGTGGTTTGCAACGGGCTATCTTCACTCCAAGAGTTGCAAAGCATAGGTTATTCGTCTGGGCTCCGTCTAAGGTCGTTCCTGACAGCCGAGTTGTTGTGATTGCCCGTGACGATGACACAACGTTCGGTATTTTGCATTCTCGCTTTCACGAACTTTGGTCTCTGGCTCTCGGGGGGTGGCACGGTGTGGGTAACGATCCGCAATACACCCCGTCTCTCGGGTTCGAAACTTTCCCCTTCCCCGAAGGCCTGACCCCCGACATCCCCGCCGACGCCTATGCCGACGATCCGCGCGCGCAGGCCATCGCAGCAGCGGCGGCGCGGCTCAATGAACTGCGCGAGAACTGGCTCAATCCCCCCGATCTGGTCGTGCGTGAGCCGGAAGTCGTGCCCGGCTATCCCGACCGCATCCTGCCGAAGGACGAGGCGGCGGCGAAGGAACTGAAGAAGCGCACACTCACCAATCTCTACAACGCGCGGCCGCAGTGGCTGGCCAATGCCCATGCCGCGCTCGACGAGGCGGTGGCCGAGGCCTACGGCTGGGGCGACGACTGGCGCGCCGGGCTGCTCACCGACGATGAGATCCTTGCCCGCCTGTTCCGCCTCAATCAGGACCGCGCCGCCGCGCAGGAGGGCTAGGGTGATCGAAGGAACATTCACCACACATCGTCGCCCCCGCGCAGGCGGGGGCCCCGCTCTCTTCTCCCGGCGTCACCCCGAATAAAGCGGGATCCCGGCCTTCGCGGTGATGACGAAGAAGAGTGATGTGAACTTCATTTCACAGGTGTGGATCGCCATTCACCCCTGAGCCGACCGTTCCGCCGTCGCATCATCGCGAGAGGGCAAGGCTGTTGGAGCGATGCACCCGTTTTCCTACTCGCCCATAGCCTGCCACACTGCGCGCGGCATCTGTCTGGCCGGGCTCTTTGAAACGGTGAAAGCGGGATCTTCGCGGCGATTGCGGGTGTGAAGTTACGCGCCTTGCAAGCGACTGCGATTGCGGGGGTTTTTGAAAAGTTGCCATTGCCGGAGTGGGCAAAGTTAGAAATTTGCCCGACCGGGCCTCTCTCGCTGGGAGAGGCCCGGTCGGGGATTTTGGAGCCGGTCTCAGTTCGCCTTGGGCGGGTGCGGGTCGCCGCCGGAGAAGGCGTCGGCGATCGAGCAGGCTGCCGGGCCGAGAATGACGATGAACAGCGTTGGCAGGATGAACAGGATCAGCGGCACGGTCATGATCGCGGGCAGGCGGGCGGCCTTTTCCTCGGCGCGCATCATGCGCTCGTTACGGAATTCGGCCGAGAGCACGCGCAGCGCGGATGCGAGCGGGGTGCCGTAGCGTTCGGTCTGGATCATGGTCGTGACCACGCCCTTGACCGCGTCGAGATCCACGCGCCAGGCGAGGTTCTCGAACGCCTTGCGGCGCTCGGTGAGGAATGACAGCTCGATCGAGGTCAGCGAGAATTCGTCGCCCAGTTCCGGATAGGCGCGGCCCAGTTCGCGGGCGACGCGCTCGAAGGCGGCGTCGACGGTCAGGCCGGCCTCGGCGCAGATCACCAAGAGGTCGAGCGCGTCGGGCAGACCCTTGCGGATCGCGTCGGTGCGCTTGTTGACCATGTTCTGGATGAAGATGTCCGGGCCCTTGTAGCCGGCGCCCACCGTCGCGGCGAAGGCCATGAACTTCTTCAGGGTGCTCCATTCCGGAAAGTAGTTGATCCAGTAGATCACCAGCGCGCCCAGGCCGCCCAGCAGAATCGGCGCGACGAGACGCGCGAAAACGACCGCGACGGCCCATTCCTTGTTGCGGATGCCCGCCTGCGCCAGCTTCTGCTGGATCGTATGGATCTGGCTGTCCTGCAGCATCTTGAAGGCGCCGAGGAAGCTGCCGATGCGGTCGGTCGTGTCATTGCGGCGAACCACGCTCTGGCGCTTGCGCGCGGTGGTGGTGATGCCGGCCTTGAGGGCCTCGCGGCGCTGGTTGAGTGCCTTGACGCGCTTGGCCATCGGGTCGGTGACCGTAACCGCGGCATAGATCGCCAGGACCATCGCCCCGGCCGCCACCAGCGCGAGCACGGTGGCGACGAGCACGACGTCGAAGCCGAGAAGAGTGGGGCCTGCCTGCTGTTCGAACATGTTGCTTGCCTTCCCCCGGTCAGATCTCGAAGCTGACCATCTTGGCCATGATGAACACGCCGATGCCCATCCACACCATGCCGCCAAGGCCGGCCACGATCAGCCGCTCGTCGACGAAGAAATCGCCGATGTAGCCGGGGTTGATCCACCAGATCATGCCGAAGACGATGAAGGGCAGCGAGCCCACGATGTAGGCCGAGGCCTTCGATTCCGAGCTCATCGCGCGGATCTTGAGTTTCATCTGCGCGCGCTTGCGCAGCACGTCGGCCAGGTTGGCGAGCGTTTCGGCGAGGTTGCCGCCGGTCTCGCGCTGGATGGCCAGAGTGATGCAGAAGAAGTTGAATTCGGGCATCGCCAGGCGGTCGGCGGTTTCCTGGAGGGCGTCCTCCATGGTCTTGCCGATCTTGATGCGTTCGGTGACCAGCTTGAATTCCTCACCGACCGGACCAGGAACCTCCTGTGCGACGACGGCGAGCGTCTCGGTGACCGGAAGACCCGAGCGCAGCCCGCGCACGAGCAGCTCGATGGCGTCGGCGAACTTCACGGTGAACTGGTTGGTGCGCCGCTTGATGAAGTGGCTGACGACCATGTGCGGCAGCCCGGCGCCGACAGCGAGGCCGACGGCCAGCGACAGGAACGGGGCGCCGGACTTCAGGTAGAAAATGACGGTGATGAATGCGGCCAGACCCAGCGAGGCGTAGAAGTACTGGGTGACGGACCAGGGCATGCCGGTGCGGTGCAGGCGCAGCGCCAGCGCTTCCATGCGCGAGTTGGAACCGGCAATGGTCTTGATCCGGGGCTTGCGCGCGGCAATCGCCTTGCGCATCTGCGCCTCGACACGGTCCTTGGTGCTTTCCGAGTGACGAACGCGCACGGCCCGCAGACGACGCGACGATTCCTTCGCTGCGGATGGACCGGAGAACGCCGTCCAGACGAGCACCATGACGCTCATCAGGCCCGCCGCCACCAGAATCAACTGAAGAATGTTCATCTGCTTCCTGTGCCTTTACGTCCGCGGCGCCGGTGGCGTCCGGAGAGGATAGCCCCCTCCGAAACGTCCCTTATTCCGCCGGTTCCGCCTTCTTCGCCTTGGGCATCATCGACTTGAAGTCGAGCTTGCCGAGCAGCGATTTCTTGCCGGACGCGCCGGCGTCGTCCTCACGCTCGGAGATCTTGCGTGCCAGGTCGCGCATCGCGCCGGCAGCCTTGCTCGAGCGGTTGGCGTCGACGAACGTCTGGCCAAGCTTGGCGGCCATCGATGCGGCCTTGATGTCGTAGGGGATCACCACGTCGATCTCGGTCTCGATCGAGGCCTCGAAATCGGAACGGCTGATCTCGGCAAGGTTTGCCTGCACCTTGTTGGCGACCACGATCACGCGGGCCTGCGGCGCATTGGCCTTGAACCAGGAGAGCATGCGGATCGTGTCGCGCGCCGAGGCAAGCGTGAGTTCCGCTGCTAGCACGACGACGTTCACGTCGCCCATCAGCTGCGGGAAGTTGATCAGCATGTTGCGCGGCATGTCGATGACCGTCATGTCGAACGCCTGCCGGAACTCTTCTTCCAGCTGGATGAAGGCGGTGCCGTCGGTCATCAGCGGCGAGTTGATCGGCGCTTCGGCGGACAGGATCGACAGGTTGTCGTTCGCGCGGATCATGGCGCGCTCGATGAACAGGCCGTCGATGCGGCTCGGGTTCTCGATGGCATCGGTGAGGCCGCGGCCCGGTTCGAGATCGAGACACAGGGCCCCGGTGCCGAAGTGGATGTCGAGGTCGAGCAGCGCGGTCGACAGCTTGTCGTCGGCGCTGAACAGCCATGCCAGCGAGGTTGCGAGCGTGGAAGCGCCGGCGCCGCCGCGCGTGCCGATCACGGCCGTGGAGATGTGCTCCTTGGCAGCGCTGGCATCGTGGTTCTTGGGCGAGGCGAAGACCGCCTGGGCCTGCGAGAGCGAGTCACGCAGCTGACCGGGCGAAAGCGGCTTGAGCAGGTAGTCGTGGATGCCGCTGGCGAGCAAGTCGCGGTAGAGGCGCACGTCGTTGACCTGACCCACGGCGACCACGATCGTGCCGGGTTCGCAGACTTCCGCCAGCGCGTTGATGTCGTTGAGCGGATCGCCGCTTTCGGACAGGTCGACCAGCAGGATGTTGGGGCTCGCGGTGATCGAGAGCGACTGGACGGCGTTGCGCAGGCCGCCCTTGTTGCACTTCTCGGGCTGCCAGCCCATTTCCATCGCCACGGGGCGCAGAACGTCGAGCGAGGCCTCGTCGCAGATGTAGGCGGCGAACTGGTCGCGGCCGTTTCCGCCGCCGGATTTCCAGGGTGCGTTCATGGCTTAGTTGCTCTTGCTGCCGGTTTGAGAAACGGTGTTGCCGTTGCCGGTCGGCTCGGCCTTGCGGTAGGCGCTGATCGCCTTGTTCGAGCTCATCGACACCGTCGAACCGGTGGTGTCCTCGCCGTTCAGCAGGTCTTCCGGATCGGCGACCAT
Organism: uncultured Novosphingobium sp.; assembly: GCA_965140495.1. Classification (GTDB taxonomy): domain Bacteria; phylum Pseudomonadota; class Alphaproteobacteria; order Sphingomonadales; family Sphingomonadaceae; genus Novosphingobium. Next base: position 1,713,826 of record OZ223239.1, read on the forward strand.
GGCGGCGAGGTTGGTGTTGGTGGCGCAGCCGTAGTTGCTGGTGAGCCCGTTGTTGGGATTGAAATCGCTCTTGGACGACCAGTCGGGGCAGCTCGGCACCGAAGCCTTGCTGCGCACGATGACGACGCGGGCCGTGCCCGGCGAAAGGTATCCGCCGGTGCGCGGCGGTTCGCCGCCCAGCAGGATGCCATAGCGCGAGGCAACGGCCTCGACCGCGTTGTGCGTGGCCGTGTTGGCGTTGGGATCGTCGACGTAGACCTTGTCGCCGTACTTCAGGCCCATCGCGTCGAACCAGCCTGCTAGGCGGCCCTGTTCGCCGTAGGCGAGGCCGCTGCCGCTGGTGGTGACGTCGAGCGTGTAGCTGACCTTTTCGACCACCGGCTGATGCACCGAGTACATCGACCGGTTGGTGGGAATACCGCCGCATCCGGAGAGGGCGAGGCCCAGCGAGATAGCGAGCGCGGCGCCGCCGAAGCGGAAAGCGTGTGCCGGTTTGGAGGAACGCATGGTTTTCACCTTTCTCACTTCAGGCTGAAGCCGGGCTTGGCGCTGTCGTCGGCAGCAGCGCGCTTCGACGACTTGGGCTTGTAGGGAATGTCGGCCTTGCCGACGCTCGGACCGTCGACCGGCGAGGGTGCCTGGGTCGGCCCCGGACGCTTGCCGCCGCTGACGCCGTCATTTTCCATGTTGCCCAGCAGACGCTGAAGCTCGTTGGGCGAGTTGAAGCCGTCGGTCGGCAGCGCGATCTGCGAGCCGTTGACCGGGTTGACGAGATAGGGCGTCACCACGATCACCAGTTCGGTTTCGCCGCGGCGGTAGCCGGTCGAGCGGAACAGCGATCCCAGGATCGGCAGGTCGCCGGCGCCGGGCATCTTCTGGATGGTGTTCGAGGTGTTGTTGCTCAGCAGGCCGGCGATCATGAAGCTCTGGCCGGAGCCGAGCTCGATCGTCGTTTCGGTGCGGCGCACGGTAAGCGCCGGCACTTCATAGCCGTTGAGGTTGACCGAACCCTGGCTGGAAAGCTCCGAGACCTCGGGACGGACGCGCATCGAGATGCGACCGTTGGCGAGGACCGTCGGCGTGTAGGAGAGGCTGACGCCGTACTTCTTGTACTCTACCGAGGTCGAGCCGAGGCCCTGGCTGATCGGAATCGGATATTCGCCGCCCGCGAGGAACTCGGCGGTTTCACCCGAAAGCGCGGTGAGGTTCGGCTGGGCGAGGGTGGAAACGAGGCCCACGGTTTCGCCGGCATCGAGAGCGCCGAGGATGTTGAGACCGAACAGCTTGCCGGCACCGGCCAGCGTGCTGCCGGTGGTGATCGGGGCAACGCTGGTGCCCGGGGCGGTCGTGCCGTCGGGATAGGTCACCGTGACGCCGTTGGACTGCGTGCCGAGCGGCATGCCGGGTGCGAAGTAGGGCGAGAAGCCTGCACGGCCCTGACCAATGCCGAACTTGAACCCGCCGGTGCCGTCGATGGTCGTCAGGTTGGTGCTCAGGTTCTTCATCATCGAGCGGCTGACTTCGGCGATGCGGACCTGCAGGTTGACCTGCAGCGGCGTCGCCATGCGCAGGCGGCTGATGACGTTGGCCTCGTCACCGACATAGGCCTGAACCAGCCGTTCGGCTTCCGAGGCATCTTCGGGCGTCTTGACCGTGCCGGTGAGCAGGAAGGTGTTCGAGCCCATCGTCGATACGCCGATCTTGGCCTCGGGCATTGCCAGGTGCAGCATCGAATCGACGCTGTCGAGGTTGGAACCGACGCGGATCGTGCCGGACCAGATCACCCGGCCGCCGGAGTCGCTGGCGTAGACGGTGGTGGTGCCGCCCGCCTTGCCGAAGACGTAGAACTGGCTGCGGGACTTGACCTGGACATCGGCGACCTGGTCGTTGGCCACGAAGACATCGGTCATCGAACCGGGCACGTTGACCAGTTGGCCATTGCCGATCGAGAGATCGATGCTCTGCGTGGGGCGAACCACGGACTGCGCGGTGACCGGGGCCGAAACCGAGACTGCCAGCGGCGACAGTGCGCAGGCGGCGGTCATCATGGTCTTGATAAGGCGCGGTTTCATAGATTTGCCCTCAAAGGCGTTGAAACAGGCGGCGGAGAGACGTTTGGCGTTGCCGGTTGCCATCATTTGCTCCCCACGACTTCTTCGGTGGTTTCCTTGCCGCGGGTCACACGGACGACGGGGCCGGTACGGACAGGCTGGCTCGGGCCGGAAGCGCGCGGCGTGAAGGCGGCGGCCATCGACGGGCGGGGGCCGATTTCATTCGGCATCGCCGGGCGGCTGGAGCGCTGGAACCGGGAGACGTCGCCGCCGGTCACATAGGTGGTCTTGCCCTCGATCGGCTTGTTCATGGCCTGGCGCATGAGCTGCTCTTCCTGCTCCTTGGTGGCGCCTTCGGGGACCTTGACGTCGCCGTCCGCCAGAGCGCGTTCGAACTCGGCCTGGTTGTCGGCGATGGAGCGCAGCGACAGGCTGATCTCACCGATTTCCTGGGCAACCGCGACCTTCTCGGCGATGCGCGGGGTCACCTCGAGCGTGACGGTGCGGAACGCGCGGACCACGGTCTTGCCGTCCACCACGTCGTTGTCGGTGGCCTGGTCGGTGGCGAGGACGCGCAGGTTGCGCAGGATGGTTTCGGCGGTGCGCAGGGGCTCGCCTTCGCCCTTGACCTGCTGGGTCAGGACGAGGTCGACATGGTCGCCCGGAAAGACGAAGCCGCCGACGCCGGTCTTGGCCGAAACGGGAATGGTGACGGCACGCATGCCCGGGCCGAGCGCTGCGGCGAGGAAGCCGCGGTCACCCGGCGCGACGAGCGCGCCCTGGGTCAGGGGCTGGCCGGCAGTGACCTGATAGCGAACCACGGTGCCGAGCAACTTCGTCATGTCGGCTTCGCCATCGATGAAGTAGGCGTCCTTGACGAGTTCTTCCGGCCAGTCCTGGAACGACACGGAATCTGCCGTGATGATCGTACCGACCGGCAGCGCGCGCTGGGCAACGAGGACCTTGGGGCCCTTGGGTTGGACAGGCACTGCTTCCGCCTGAGGTGCCGAGGCACCGGTGAACAGCGATCGGGCAGCAAACGCCGTACCTGCTGCAATGAGCAGAGCGACGACCAGCAGCACCAGCTTCTTCTTATCCATGGCTTGATAAGCCCCCTGAGAATCCCCGAGTGGAGTGGCCACAATCGGGCAAATTGGTTAAAATCGGGTTCATCCCGAATGCGCTGCCAGCCTGGCGGCGCTAAGTGTCTGTTCCCCAAGCACCCACAGGCCTGCCGCGGAGATCGCGATGCCGTAGGGGATGGGAAGTCTCGATTTCTGCCGTCGGACGATATGGAAGAATCCGAGGGTGAAAATTACGATCAGGCCAAGGGCTGCGAGCGCCATCGTCCAGAGCTGCGGCAGGACGCTGGTAACCGCGGCGACCGTCTCGCCGTCGATCAGCGGCTTGCGCATCGCCAGCGAGAAGACGACTGCACAGGCGCCCCAGACCCAGACCAGCGCGACCAGCAGCGACAGGGCGTCGCGCACGGTCTCGCCGGGCACCCGCTTCATGTTGAAGGCGGCCATGGCGACCGACGCGCCGCCGCCGATGACGGCCATGAGCACGACGAGCTGCACGAAGCTGAGCGGCGAGAACCAGAGTGCCAGCGCCGTCAGCAGCTTGACGTCGCCGCCACCCATCTGGCGCATCACGAAGAGCACGCAGGCGAAAACGAAGGTTACGGCAGCGAGCCCGAGCTGGAAGGCGACATCCATCCATGTGAAGCCCATCGAGAGCCACCACAGCGGGGCCGCCAGGGCAATCGCGCCGTTGAGCGTGTTGTCGATCTCGCGCCGGCGCAGATCGGTGAAGGCGGCAACTAGCAGGGCGGTTGCCAATGCAGCCAGCAGTGCGTACGAAAAAATCCCGCCCGACATGTGTTCGTCCCCCTAGGTCGGGGATGTGATCTACCGGGTATCGCTTACTAAAAAGTAACCAGTCGGCTGAGCATGGAATTAGCCAAGTGACCTCTTCCCTGTTCAGCAAGTCGCCATCGTCTGCGCGCCGGGAGATTCCTGCCGATGCGTGCGAGACGACGTGGCGCCTGCCCGACGGCTTCGGCATTCGCCGCATGGACTGGCTTGCACCGGACGGGGCGCAGCGCGGCTCGCTGCTGTTCATGCCGGGGCGGGCGGATACTTACGAGAAGTGGCTGGAGTCGCTCGCAGAGTGGCACCGTGCGGGCTGGCAGGTCACGTCCGCGGACTGGCGCGGGCAGTCCTACAGCGGACGGCTGGGGCGCGATGCGCTGACCGGGCACATCGACGACTTCTCCACCTGGGTGGATGACTACGCCGCGCTCTGGGCCGACTGGACGGCGCATACGCCCGGGCCGCATGTGGCGGTCGCGCATTCGATGGGCGGACACATCGCCTTGCGGGTCGTGGCGCAAGGGCGCGTCCACCCCGATGCGCTGGTACTCTCTGCGCCGATGCTGGGATTGCACCCGGCCCGGGTGCCCAGTTCGCTTCTCCATCTTGTCGCACGCGCCATTGCGGCGATCGGCGACCGTCGGCGCCCGGCCTGGAAGAACAGCGAGAAACCCGAGGTCATCCCGCGTGCGCGCAGTCATCTGCTGACGCACGACAACAGCCGCTACGAGGACGAGGTCTGGTGGCGTACCAAGCGGCCCGCGATCCTCATGGGCGCGGCGAGCTGGGGCTGGATCGAACGCGCGCTGGCCTCGATCGGCGTGCTGGAGCAGCGCGGCGTGCTTGAAGGTGTCGACGTACCCACGTTGATCCTTGCGACGCGCGCGGACCGGCTGGTCTCGTGGCCCGCGATTCGCCGGGCGGCGGCGCGGATACCCGGGGCAGAGCTGGTCGCTTTCGGCAATGAATGCCGTCACGAGATCCTGCGCGAGGTCGATCCGGTACGCGACCGGGCGATGAATGTCATCGGGGAGTTTCTCGATCGCGTCGTTCCCGCTAGGGGCTGAGCGCGATGGATGCCCGGTACGATATCGTCGTTGTCGGCGCCGGCATGGCCGGTGCCTCGATTGCCGCAAGGATCGGCACCAAGGCGCGCGTCCTTATGATCGAGGCCGAGGAGCATCCCGGCTATCACACCACCGGACGTTCTGCGGCCTTCTGGTCCGAGAGTTACGGCGGGCCGGGGGTGCAGCCGCTTACCACTGCGTCAGGTCCCACCTTGCGCAAACTCGGCCTGCTTACGCCGCGTACGGCGCTCACGCTCGGGCGGGAGGGGCAGCAGGAAGAGGTCGCGGCCTTTGCCGAGACCTACAGCGCGATCGGGCTCGAGGTCGAACTCCTCGACCGCGCTGGGATCGAGCGAAAGGTGTTCGGCCTGCGCAAAGACTGGGTCTGCGGCGCGTTCGAGCCGAGCTGTTGCGACATCGATGTCGGCGGGCTGCATCAGCACTATCTGGCCGAATGCCGTGCTGCCGGTGTCGACCTGTGGTGCCGGGCCGGGCTGCGCGAGATGGAGCGGACGGAGAAGGGCTGGACGCTCACGATCTCCGACGGGCGGCAGGTCGAGGCCGGCATTCTGGTCAATGCAGCCGGGGCCTGGGCCGATCCGGTGGCGAGCATGGCCGGTCTCGCCCCGCTGGGCATCACGCCCTACCGGCGCACGGTGGCGCAACTGGCGGTTTCCCCCGCCGCGCCCGACACCCTCCCGCTGGTTCTGGACGTTTCCGGCAGTTTCTACTTCAAGCCCGAAAGCGGGCGGCTCTGGCTGAGCCCTCATGACGAGACGCCGAGCCCGCCCTGCGATGCCGCGCCCGAGGAAATCGATGTCGCCCTGGCCATCGACCGGTTCGAGCGTGTGGTGGACTGGCAGATCGACCGTCTCGAACACCGCTGGGCAGGGCTCCGCTCGTTCGCGCCGGACCGGCTGCCGGTCTACGGCTTTGCGCCGCAGGACCCGGCCTTCTTCTGGTTCGCGGGGCAGGGGGGCTTCGGCATCCAGACGGCCCCTGCCGCTGCGGAAGTCGGTGCGAGGCTCCTGCTGGGCGAGCCGGCCGGTACGGTCGATCCGGAACCCTACGCGCCGGGCCGTTTCGCCTGACCGGTGCGCAAGTCGCTGACTGTACTTGCATCTGTCATCTCGAACTGGTCAGTACTGCACAGACCAACGCGAAAGGAGATCATCGATGGCGCACCGTTTTGAAATCCGGAAGAACAAGGCCGGCGAGTTCGTGGCCTACTTCTGCTACAACTCGGAAACGATGTTCTGGACCGAAGGCTATACCTCGAAGGCTTCCGCGAAGAACGCCATCGAATCGATCCAGAAGAACGGCCCTGAGGCCGAAGTGGTGGATACCACCGTCGAATAAGGCCTATGCCGACGCGGCGGGCTGATCCGGCCCGCCGCGGTGCGGCAGCCGTGCGGCAATGAAGTGCCAAGCGAGGAGCACCGGCTCCAGCAGCGCCATGCCGACGAGAATGCCGATCAGCCGATCCACGGCAAGGCCGGGATCCAGTTGGCGGTAGCTGTCGGGCACGAGCGCCATCAGCAAGGCAATCGAAAACTGCAGGCCGACATAGTTCGTCGCCGCGCTGCTCGTTTCCAGATGCCGCCCGATAACAAGCCCCAGGCACGTTCCCGCGACGATAATGGCCGGATTGCCATCCGCGATCAGCAATACGGCTATGGCGAGCGCACCACCGGCGATACAGCCGATCGCGCGGTGCAGCAGCCGGCGGCTGACGGGCACCAGTCCGCTTTGGCCAAGCCCGGCCACCGGCACGATCATCACCGCCAGAATGGTGATGGCCGCGCCCGACAGTTCGGGCAGCTTGCTCATCGAATAGATCGGCGGGAGCAAGGCAAGCGCCAGTCCGGTCTGTGCGGCGTGGCGGGCCGCCTGGGCATTCCAGCGCATGCGATCCGGACGAGGCTTGCGGTTCTTCAGCCAGTCGCTGCCCGACAGCAGGGCTGCACCAAGGCTGACGATGACGCAGGCGATCGTGCCCGCACCGACTTCGATCAGGCGTGTCCAGGCCAGTTCCGCGGTTTCGAGATGCGGGAAGGCGAGCTTGTCGAACAGCACGATCTCGTAGGTCAGGCCGAACAGCAACCAGGCGTAGGCCCGGCGGCCCGTCAGCATGCCATAGAGGCCGACAGCGCCCATCACGGCGGCGCTCAGGCTTGCCAGCGCCATCGATTCGGCCGCGTAGGGCACGATCAGCAGCGCGAGCCCGGCACCCACACTCGTACCGATCAGGCGCATCACGCCGCGCGCAAGCGTTTCGCGGGCATCGCTCTTGAGCAGGACCAGCGCCGATACCGCAGCCCAGGACACCATGCGCGCACCGGCATATTGGGCGAGGGCAATGGCCAACAGAACCGAGATCACGCAGGCGACTTCGTCGGCCATGCGTGGGCCGGGCGTCGCAAGCGCGCGCAACTCGTGCCCCAACCGGTGTTTCATAGCCTCGACCATGAATGTGCCTATGGCGAGCGTTTGCGGTTGTTTGAAGCTCTAGCCAGCTTGCAAAGAACGCAACGATGTGCGTTCATTTCGCAAATGCAGCATAAAAGTGGCGTCAGCCGATCGCCTGCGCGGCGTCGCTGGCCAGCTTGTCGACGCGCTCGTTTTCCACGTGGCCCGAGTGCCCGCGAACCCATTCCCACTGCACCTGGTGCCGCGCCACGGCTTCGATCAGGTCGTGCCACAGGTCGGCATTGCGCACCGGCTGCTTGCTGGCATTGACCCAGCCCTTTTTCTTCCAGCCGTGGACCCACTTGGTGATCCCGTCGATCACGTAGCGGCTGTCGGTATGCAGCGTCACGTCGCATGGTTCGGTAAGCGCGTTGAGTGCCTTGATCACCGCCGTCATTTCCATGCGGTTGTTGGTCGTCTCCGGATCGCCGCCCGACATTTCCTTCTCGTGTGGCCCCATGCGCAGCAGCACGCCCCAGCCTCCGGGGCCCGGATTGCCCTTGCAGGCGCCGTCGGTGAAAATGTCGATCTTCTTCATGAGGAGAATACCTCCGCATTGGCCGGATCGGCATAGAATTCCAACCGCCGCACGAAGGCCATCGGATCCTTCAGCGTCACCAAGGCATCCTCGACGGTGTAGAGCCAGTCATAGGCGCGGGTGGAAAGGAAGCGCATGGCTGCGCCCTGTGCGAGCAAAGGCATCGCGGCCCGTTCCGCAGCGGAAAGCGGGCGTACGCTCTCATAGCCTTCCATCAGCGCAGCAGAGAGGTCCGGCAGGAATTCCGCGCCGTCTGCGCTGAAGCACCATGCTGCATGCGTGACGGCAAGGTCGTAGGCGACGATGTCGGTGCAGGCGAAATAGAAGTCTATCAGCCCGGTGACTTCATCGCCCAGCATCAGGACGTTGTCGGGGAACAGGTCTGCGTGGATCACGCCGCGAGGCAGATCGGTGGGCCACCCGGAAGCGAGGGCGGACAACTCGCGGTCGACCAGTTCGGCCAGACCGGGGGCGATGGATTCGAGGCCGTCGCTTCGGCAGTCCGTGAGCAACTGCCGCCAGGCATCGGGCCCCATGGAATTGGCACGCTCGCACCCGAAATCCGCCGCGGCAAGGTGAACCTGCGCCAGCGCCCGCCCGACGGCGCGGGCCTGCACCGGTGTCGGGTCGGAAACGGAGATGCCGGGCAGAAACTCGATCAGCGCCAGCGCCTTGCCCTTGTAGAACCGGTGACTGGCGCCCTCCATGTCGTGAATGGTGCGCGGCACCGGGCAGTCGCGGGCGGCCAGATGGTCCAGCAGATTCAGGAAGAACGGCAGGTCGGCGGTATCGGTACGCGTCTCGTAGACGGTGAGAATGAAGCGGTGGGTTGCATCCTGCGAGTCCTGCGTCTCGATCAGCCAGTTGCTGTTGGAAACGCCCTCGGCGATCCCCTTGGCCGAGACCAGAGTGCCGACATCGAACTCCGCGATGATTGCGGCCATTTCTTCCGCACCGAGCCGGGTATAGACCGCCATCTTTTTCCGGTCCTCAGCGAACCAGCTGACGCGGCAGCTTGAAAGTGATGTGCTCCTTCGCGGTCACCACTTCCTCGGCTTCGACGTCGCAAAGTTCCTTGAGCCTTGCCACCACTTCGTTGACCAGCGCTTCGGGGGCGGAGGCCCCGGCGGTAATGCCGACGGTCTCGACGCCGTTAAGCCAGACAGGGTCGATGTCCGACGCGCGCTGGATGAGCTGCGCGCAGGCTCCGGCGCGATGCGCGACTTCGACGAGGCGCAGCGAATTGGAGCTGTTGGGCGCGCCGATCACGAAAACCAGCTGGCAAAGCGGGCCGATCTGCTTGACGGCAGCCTGTCGGTTGGAGGTGGCATAGCAGATGTCCTCCGCCTTCGGGGCGACGACCTGCGGATAGCGTGCTTCGAGGGCCCGGATGATCGCGCCGGTATCGTCCACCGAAAGCGTCGTCTGCGAGAGGTAGGCCAGTTCCGCGTCAGGCGCGAAATCCAGCTTTGCGACGTCCTCGATCGTTTCGACCAGAGTCATCGTGCCTTCGGGAACCTGCCCGAAAGTACCGATCACTTCGGGATGCCCGGCATGGCCGATGAACAGGATGTGCCGCCCGGCCTCGATCTGGCGTTCGGCCTGGCGGTGGACCTTGCTGACCAGCGGGCAGGTGGCATCCAGCCATTCGAGCCCGCGTTCGGTCGCTTCCTTGGGCACCGACTTGGGCACGCCGTGGGCGCTGAAGATCACCGGCACACCATCGGGCACGGCGTCCAGTTCCTCGACGAAGACAGCGCCCTTGGCCTTGAGAGAATCGACCACGAATTTGTTGTGAACGATCTCGTGCCGCACGTAGACAGGCGGCCCGTAGATATCGAGCGCGCGCTCGACGATCTCGATGGCGCGGTCGACGCCGGCGCAGAATCCGCGTGGCGCCGCGATCAGGAGGCGCAGGGGCTGTTTGGTCGGGGACGGAAAGGGCGCGTTCATGCACGGCCCTCTAGCGCTTTGCTGCTTGCATCGCTAGGGCAAGCGCACGCCATTCGAGGATTTGACGATGAATGCACGCCGCCTGACTGCCATTGTTCTCTGCTCTGCCGCTACGCTGACCATGCTCAGCGGGTGCAAGACCAAGGGTGAGATCGTGGTCGACCAAGGCGTCGGTATCACCGCGGTCCGCAGCAAGTGCCCCGCAGTCGGTATTCCCAACTACACCGGCGACATGACCCTGTTCAGCGCGCCGGGCAGCAAGACCGCGGCGAACATCGACGTTGTCGCGATGATGACCGACGTGCGCATGCAGTGCAATCAGGACGCTGGCGACAAGGTCTACGCGCAGGTGTCGTTCAAGGTTCTGGGCCGCCGCAACGATACCAGCGGTGCCCGTCAGGTGTCCGTGCCCTATTTCGTGTCGGTCCTGCAGGGCGGCAGCGCCGTTATCAGCAAGCGCGTCGGCAACGTGACCCTGAACTTCGCCAACGGACAGGATCGGGCGCAGGCAACGGGAACGGTCGAGGCTTACATCGACCGGGCAGCTGCCACTCTTCCCGACGATGTTCGTGATCGCATTACCCGCAAGCGCCGGGCCGGCGATCAGGATGCTGCGCTCGACCCGCTGGCCGATCCCAAGGTCAAGGCAGCGGTTGCGCGTGCCTCGTTCGAAGTGCTGGTCGGTTTCCAGCTCACCGAAGAACAGCTCGCCTATAACGCTACGCGCTGAGGCGCATTGCCCTTATGCTGACGTCATGGCGGTCGCGATCGCCTGACGGGCGGCCTGTGCAATCGTCTTGCGATTGGCGCGCTCGCTTTCTGAAAGCGGCTGCAGGAACGTGACGGTCAGGGTGATCGGACGCAAGCGTGCGAGAATGCGCAGCGCGTTGTCGAGCCCCGGTTCGGCGCCCACCCAGGCGATGTTCCCGGTTTCTTTGCCGTAGTCGAGCAGAACCGGCTGGATCGGGATGTGCTCGGCATCTGCATCCAGTGCGGAAAGCAGCGCGGACTTGAAGGGGAGCAGCTGCAGCCCGTCGGAGGTGGTGCCCTCGGGGAAGATTGTCAGCGCGCCGGTTTCGCACAGGGCGGTACGAACCTGCTCGACCTGAAACGCTATCGAGCGCCTGTCGTGCCGGGCGATGAAGACGGTGTCGTTGAGATCGCAGAGCCAGCGCAGCGGCCCGATGGCGGCCAGTCCGTCATGGGCGACGAAAGCGGTGCCGGTGGCGCCGGCGAGGGCGGGGATGTCCAGCCAGCTGACGTGATTGGCGAGAAAGAACGCCCGTCCGCGCGATCGTTGTCCGCGCCTGCGGATCCTTACCCCGGAAATGGCGGCCAGGGCGCGCAGGAAGGCGCGCGGGACCGGGTTATGGGCCGTGAAGGGGGTTGCCAGATAGTAAAGCGGAAGGCTGACGGCGAGGGCCACCAGCATGGCCAGTAGGCGAACGCCGATGATCGGCCAGCGCCAGAAAGCGACCTTTCGCTCGCGTGCGGAGGCCGGCGGTGACGCCGTACCCGTCACTTGCGCGTGCTTGAGCTCTCGTCGTCCTGGCGTTCGAGCTTGACGCCGAACAGTTCCATGCGGTGGTCGACGAGCCGGAAGCCGAGGCGTTCGGCGATCTGGCGTTGCAGGGCTTCCAGTTCGGGATCGACGAATTCGATGACGGAGCCCGTTTCGACATCGATCATGTGGTCGTGGTGTGCCTCGGGCGCCGCTTCATAGCGGGCCCGGCCGTCGCCGAAATCGTGCCGGTCGAGAATGCCGGCTTCCTCGAACAGGCGAACGGTGCGGTAGACCGTGGCGATCGAGATGCCGGGATCGATGGCGGTGGCGCGCTCATGCAGCTTTTCGACATCGGGATGGTCGGTGCTGTCCGACAGGACTTTGGCGATCACGCGACGCTGTTCGGTGATCCGAAGGCCGCGTTCTGCGCAAAGAGCTTCGATGTCGATGGGTTGATGCACGTGCTGACCTACTAAACGAATTGGGGTGCACCGGTCACATTAGGCCGGTGCACCCGCAATCTCAACCATGATGGCGCTGCACAAACAAGGCCGCGCAAAGGTTTGTACGTGGATACCCGGCCTGTCGGAAATTCGCAGGCCGGATTGGCAATCCCTCAGGCTGCGGCTGCAGCAGCCTTGGGCTTGCGGCCGCGGCGCGCGTTGGGCTTGCGGCCCAGACCGATCTTCTTGGCCAGTTCGCGACGCTTCTCGGCGTAGTTGGGGGCAACCATCGGATAGTCGGCGGGCAGGTTCCAGCGCGCGCGATACTCTTCCGGGGTCATGTTATAGTGAGTCATGAGGTGACGCTTGAGCATCTTCAGCTTCTTGCCGTCTTCAAGACACACGATGTAATCGGGCTTCACCGAAGCGCGGACCGAAACGGCCGGTTCCGGCTTTTCTTCTTCCACGACAGCCGGGCCACCAAGACCAGCGAGAGCGCCGTAGACGTTGGTGATCAGCGAAGGAAGGTCCTCCACCGAAACGCTGTTGTTGCTGACGTGTGCGGCGACGATGTCCGAGGTCAGCGTGATGAGCGTCTCATTGGTGTCGGTTTGAATCTCTTCCATTTTATTTACCTCTTGTGCGACCATTATATGGGGGGTGAAGGCCTGTTGGGACTCTTCACGGCGGGCATTGGACCATTTTGTTCCGGAGTGCAAGTTCAATTGGGCCATTTTCTACAAATGGTCGAATTGATTGACGAAAATTGACTGTAAAGTCTGCCGGTTGTCAGCCGATGTCGCAAGCAAAGGTGATCGCGTCGATTCGTTCGCCACTCTGCAAGCGGTAGTATTCGCGGCGCTCGCCAATAGTGTAGAACCCGAAACTGCGATAGAGAGATTCAGCGGGGTTGCCGCGGCGCATTTCAAGTAAAAGGCGGCTTACATCTCGACTTTTTGCGCCCTTGGCCAGTTCGTTGAGCAGGTGGCGGCCAAGTCCCTGTCCGCGAAATTCAGGGGTCACGCCCAGAAGGAGCAGTTCTTCTTCGCCGAATCCGGTACACGACAAGAAAAAGCCGACTGCCGGTTCGTCTTCAAGTGGGGGCATGCCCTGCGCGCTGACAAGGCCGTAGTGGCAATTGCCGAAGGCGAGGGCGTCTTCGACCTGCCGTCTGTTCCAGGCTTCGCCATAGGCGGGATCGAAGGCCGCGTTCATCACGGCCATGATCCGGTCCAGGTCGTCGTTCATGATTGCGGTGCCGGAGACTTGCCGCCGGGAAGCTTTGCGTCCGGCGCGCGGCCGTAGAGCGGATGGACATCCGTCAGGACGTCGGCAGGCGACAGCAGAGTGAAGGCGCGTGCATCGGGCAACAGTGCCATGGCCTCGCCGTGGCCGCGCCTGGCGACGAGCGCTTCGGCTTGACTTCCGGCAACGAGCGGCTGGCGGCACTGCGCGGCCGCCTCGTCGGGTCGCATGGAAGCGAGTTCGGTCGAAGCCTGCCCCGAGGCATCGAAAGACTGCACGAACCATTCGCCGTGGCCGCCGGTCATGGCCACATCGACGCCGACCGATGCGTGATCACGTCTGGCCACGGCTGCGACGAGTGAGGGGCAGGAATAGCCGACCAGATCGGCACCCCATGCCAGCGCGAGTGCCCGCGCGGCGGCGAGCCCCACCCTCACACCGGTGAAACTTCCGGGGCCGAGCGATACGGCAATACGGTCTGCGCGGCCTTTGTTCGGCAGGGCCGAAATCATCGGGATGAGCGCCTCGGCATGGCCGCGGCCCAGTACGCGCATTTCGCCGGCAGTCAGGTCGCCTCCATCGAACAGCGCAACCGAACAGGCGTCGGTCGCGCAGTCGATTGCCAGCGTGCGTCCTTGGTGGCTCATCGTGCCATCTGCCGCAGCGTCAGGCGGCCCTGACTTCCGTCACTTCGGGGACGTAGTGCTTCAGCAGGCTTTCGATGCCGTGCTTGAGCGTGGCGGTCGAGGACGGGCAGCCCGAGCAGGCGCCCTGCATGGTGAGGAAGACCACACCCTCGCGGAAACCGCGATAGACGATGTCGCCGCCGTCGTTGGCGACGGCCGGGCGCACGCGCGTGTCGATCAGCTCGCGGATCTGCGCGACCACATCGGCATCGGCGGGATCGTCGCCGAAATCCTCGTTCTCATCGGCGGGCACGGCAATGCCGCTGGCGTCGCCGCCTGCAAAGAGCGGGGCTTCGGAAACGAAGTGATCGAGCAGAATCGATACGACCTGCGGCTTGAGCGAAGGCCATTCGACGCCGGGCGCGGCGGATACGGAAATGAATTCGCCACCGAAGAACACGCCGGTAACATCGCCCAGATTGAACAGCGCTTCGGCAAGCGGCGAAGCTTCTGCATCTTCGGGCGAAGTGAATTCGCGGGTTCCCGCCGTCATGACCTGCCGGCCGGGCAGGAACTTGAGCGTGGAAGGATTGGGCGTGGTTTCGGTTTCTATAAACATGATTGTCGCGATGTAAGTGAAGTGGCCGGGTGGTCAAGTGGCGCGCTCTATTCACTGGCCCTTAATCCCCTGTGCCCCTATAGCGTCTGCGATGAAGAATTTCCCGCGCGCCGCTCGCTCGCTCGCCTGCCTGCTTGTTCTCGCTCAGGTCCCGGCCCAGCCCGTCCTCGCTCAGGATACCGCTCAGGACGCAGCGGTGCCGCCCACGCTGTTGGCCGATCAACAGGAACCCTGGCTCTACAAGAACAGCGACGTTCCGCACGACAAGGCGTGGCATTTCGGCGAACTGGACAATGGTCTGCGCTATGCGGTTCGCAAGAACGGTGTGCCCCCGGGACAGGTCTCGATCCGCATCCGCGTCGATGCCGGCTCGCTTTACGAAACCGATCCCGAACGCGGCTATGCGCACCTTTTGGAACACATGCTGTTCCGCCAGTCGAAGTATCTCGCGGAAGGCACCGCCATCGCTGCTTTCCAGCGCCTCGGCGCGACGTTCGGCAGCGATACCAACGCGCAGACCACCACGACGCAGACGGTGTTCCAGCTCGACCTGCCCAATGCCACGCCGGCATCGCTGGACGAGACCTTCAAGCTGCTTTCGGGCATGGTGACCGCGCCGACGCTCTCGGCATCGAATCTCAAGCAGGACCTGCCGATCGTTCTGGCCGAAATGCGCGAGCGCGGCGGCGCCGCCAAGCGCGTGCAGGACGCGATGCAGAAGGTGTTCTACGCCGGTCAGCCGCTGGCCGAGCGCGAGCCGATCGGTACCATCGAGACGCTGACCTCGGCGACTCCCAAGTCGGTCCGGGCCTTCTACGAGCGCTGGTATCGTCCGGACAACGCGACTGTGATCGTCGCGGGCGATGCCGACCCGGCGATGCTGGAATCCTATGTCCGCAAGTGGTTCGGCGACTGGAAGGTTGCGGGTGACAAGACCCCGGCACCCAGCTTCGGCGATCCCGTGGCGCCCAAGGGAGCCGATCCCGAGAACCCCGTCGGCGAAACGCGCGTGCTGGTCGAACCCGATCTGCCCTCCACGCTGATGTACGGCATCTTGCGCCCCTGGCGTCAGGTGAACGATACTATCGTCTACAATCAGGGACTGATGACGGACTCGATTGCGCAAGCGATCATCAATCGTCGGCTCGAAACCAAGGCGCGTGCCGGGGGCAGTTTCCTTTCGGCTTCGGTCAACCAGAAGGACGTTTCGCGCTCTGCCGATGCGACGTTCGTGACGGTCACGCCGCTGGGCGACGACTGGAAGGCAGCGCTGCACGATGTGCGTGCCGTGATTGCCGATGCCGTGTCGCGCCCGCCCACGCAGGAAGAGATCGACCGCGAAGTGGCCGAACTCGACGTCGCGTTCCAGGTCCCCGTCGAACAGCAGCGCATCCTGCCCGGATCGAAGCTGGCGGACGATCTCGTGAACGCGCTGGATATCCGCGAGACGGTGGCCGCTCCGGACGATGTGCTGCGTATCTTCCGGGAATCGAAGCCGCTGTTCACGCCCGAGGCCGTTCTCGAACACACCCGCAAGCTGTTCACCGGCACGGTGAAGCGCGCGCTGTTTACCGTGCAGAAGCCCGGTGAAGTGAGCGACCAGCAGCTTCATCACGCTCTGCTGGAGCCGGTAAAGCCCGACCAGACCATCCGCATGGCCGCCGAAGCCAAGCCGGTCTCGTTCGACAAGCTTCCGGCGATCGGCACCCCGTCCGAACCGGTGGCCGATGCGCCGACCGGGCTGCTCGATATCGAGCAACTGTCGTTCGCCAACGGTGTGAAGGTTCTGCTCTGGCCGGTCGCCGAGGAACCGGGCCGCGTCATGGTCAAGGTCCGCTTTGGCGGCGGATACCGGTCGATCGATCCCAAGGATGCGCCCTACATCGCGCTGGGTCAGTATGCGCTGGTGGGATCCGGCCTGGCGACGCTGGGACAGGAAGACCTCGACCGTATTGCGACCGGTCGCAAGATGGGCTTCAATTTCGACATTCAGGACGCGACCTTCCAGCTGTCGGCAGAGACCCGGCCGCAGGATCTGGCGGATCAGCTCTACCTTTTCGCGGCGAAGCTCGACCTGCCGAAGTGGGACGTGAATCCCTTCATGCGCGCCAAGGCGGCGGCGAAGATCCAGTACGATACGTTTGCCACCTCGCCGCAGGGCGTGCTCAACCGCGACCTGCAGTACTATCAGCGCGGCAAGGACCCACGCTTCGCGACGCCCACGCCCGAGGAGATCGAGGCGGCCACGCCGGAAGGTTTCAAGCGCGTGTGGAGCAAGGCGCTGTCGCAGGGGCCGGTCGAAGTCCAGATCTTCGGCGATTTCGACAAGGCCAAGGCGATTGCCGCGCTCGAAAAGACGTTCGGCGCGCTCAAGCCGCGTTCGCCTGCGCCCTCGACCGCGAATGTGGCCGAAGTGCAGGTGCCCAAGCCCTCGGACAAGCCGGTGGTGTTGCACCATCACGGCGATCCCGATCAGGCCGCGGCGGTGATTTCCTGGCCGACGGGTGGCGGTTCGCTCGGCATCCATGAATCGCGCCAGCTCGAAATCCTCACGCAGCTCTTCACCAACCGTCTGCTCGATGCCGTTCGTGAGAAGCTGGGCGTTTCCTATGCGCCTTATGTGTTCTCGACCTGGCCGGTGGACCTGCAGGCAGGCGGATCGATCACGGCCATGGCCCAACTCGATCCCAAGTCGGTGCCGGTGTTCTTCCAGACGGCCGACGAGATCGCCGAGGACCTGATCGCCAATCCGCCCACGGCCGATGAACTGGAACTGGTCACCGAGCCGCTGCGCCAGCAGGTCACGCGGGCCGCGTCGAGCACCTCGTTCTTCATGAGCCAGCTTGAAGGTGCGACCAGCGACCCGTCGCGCATCGGCAGCGTGCGTTCGGTCCTCTCCGACTACACGGTGACGACGCCGCAGAAGATGCAGGAACTCGCCGCACGCTATCTCGGCAAGGACAATTCCTGGCGCCTCGAAGTCGTGCCCGAGAAGACCAAGGCGAGCGTCGCGACCCGGTAGTTTCCTGTTACGGAACAGCCTCCTGAGGCTTCCGCGCGCAACCGATCACTGTGATCGGGCAATGCGGCTTTGCAAAAATTGCCCGCGAGCGCTAAGGGAGCGCCCCTTGTTTCTGTCCGGCGCCACTGTGCCGGGACGTAGGAGTAAAAGAAGTGGCTAGCAATTGGACCCCGGGCGGTTGGAAAGCGCAGGAAGCGCGCCACCTTCCGGAATATGGCGATGCGGACAAGCTGAGCGAGGTCGAGGCCACGCTCGCAAAGTATCCGCCGCTGGTCTTTGCGGGCGAGGCGCGCGAACTCAAGAAGGACCTGGCCGAAGTGGCCGAGGGCCGCGGTTTCCTGCTCCAGGGCGGTGACTGTGCCGAGAGCTTCGCCGAATTCCACCCGGACAACATCCGCGATACGTTCCGTGTGCTGCTGCAGATGGCGGTCGTCCTGACGTTCGCCAGCAAGCAGCCGGTGGTGAAGGTCGGTCGCATGGCCGGGCAGTTCGCCAAGCCGCGCTCGGCCCCGACCGAGAAGCAGGGCGATCTGGAAGTGCCCAGCTACTTCGGCGACATTATCAACGGCATCGAGTTCGGCGAGGAAACCCGCCGCAACGATCCCGAACGCATGCTCAAGGCCTATGGCCAGTCGGCGGCGACGCTGAACCTGCTGCGCGCCTTCGCGACCGGCGGTTATGCCAACCTGCGGCAGGTCCACCAGTGGACGCTCGAACACATCAGCCGCAGCCCCTGGGGCGAGAAGTTCTCGCAGATGGCAGACCGTATCGGCGAGGCCATGGAATTCATGGCGGCCTGCGGTGTCGATCCGGAAACCGTTCCGCAACTGCAGGGCACCAGCTTCTACACCAGCCACGAAGCGCTGCTTCTGCCCTACGAGGAAGCGCTTACTCGCCGGGATTCGCTGACCGGCGACTGGTACGACTGTTCGGCCCACATGCTCTGGATCGGCGACCGCACCCGCTTCGAAGGCTCGGCGCACGTCGAGTTCCTGCGCGGTGTCGGCAATCCCATCGGCATGAAGTGCGGCCCGAGCCTCGAGCCCGAAGCGCTGCTGCGGATGCTCGACACGCTCAACCCGTCGCGCGAAGCGGGCCGTATCACCTTGATCAGCCGCTTCGGTCACGAGAAGGTGGAGGCCGGTCTGCCCAAGCTGGTGCGCGCCGTGAAGGCGGAAGGGCACCCGGTCGTCTGGTCGTGCGATCCGATGCACGGCAACGTCATCAAGACGGACTCGGGCCTCAAGACCCGTCCGTTCGACCGCATCCTGTCCGAGGTGCGCGGCTTCTTCGCGGTGCATCGCGCCGAAGGCACGCACGCTGGCGGCATCCACATCGAGATGACCGGTCAGGACGTGACCGAATGCACGGGCGGCGCCATTGCCATCACCGACGAGCGTCTGGGCGATCGCTACCACACGCATTGCGATCCCCGTCTCAACGGCGCGCAGTCGATCGAACTCGCGTTTGAGATGGCTGACCTGCTCAACCTTGAGGCGAACGAGCGGCACAAGCAGGCCGCCTGATTTCGCGCGGGGAATAGAGACAAGCAGGGCGCGGGGAGTCTTCCTTCCCGCGCCCTTCTTCTTGTCCGGCGCTTGCCCCCGCTCAAAACCTGTTGCACGATCCGGTGACGCTTCTGTCTGGGAGAGGTGTGATGCAGGTGGGCGAACAGGTACAACTCGCGCCCGTCACGGTGGCCAGCGATCTGCGGGTGCGCGATCTTCGCGCGGCGCTGGCGGCAGGATGGCGCGACTTCACGGCATGTCCGGTCTTCGGACTGTTCTTCGGCGGAATCTATGTGGTTGCCGGGCTATTTCTCTATTACGCGCTGTTCAATTGGGGGGCGGTTGTCTGGCTGATCCCGGCGGCGGCCGGGTTTCCCTTGCTTGCGCCTTTCGTTGCCGTAGGCCTCTATGAAGTGAGCCGGCGGCGTGAACTGGGGCTACCGATGTCGTGGTCTGCGGTCCTCGGTGCGTTACGTGGGCGAGGGGACGAACAGATCCTCAGCATGGGCGTGATCGTCTTTGTCGCCTTCGGGTTCTGGCTGATGATCGCGCATGGCATTTTTGCCGTGTTCATGGCGGAATCGGGGATCGGCTCGGAATCGCTGGAGCTGTTCTCGACAACGGCGGGGATCATGATGCTGCTCGTCGGCACTGTTGTCGGCGCGATCATGGCGCTGGCGTTCTTCGCGATCACCGTGATGAGCCTGCCGATGCTGGTGGACCGCGAGGCGGATTTCCTCACCGCGATCATCGTCAGTCTGGGCACCGTGCGCTCGAACCGCTTTGTCATGGTGACTTGGGCGGTCTGGATCGCCATCGGCCTGTTCATTGCCATGGTGCCGCTGTTCTTGGGCTTGCTGGTTGCGTTGCCGGTGTTCGGCCATGCGACATGGCATCTCTATCGCCGGGCGGTGCAGGGCGGCTAACCCCCTCGAAAAAATGCATTCCTGAAGGCCGGGTGTACGCATTTTGCGTGCCCGGCTTGACCGCGCCCCGTGCCCGCGCCACCGATGGCGCATGAACCACCGCACGATTGCCGCGATCCTTTGTCTCGCGATTTCCGCCACCGCCGTTACCCATGCCGCGGTTCCCACCGACACCATGATGAACGAGCAGGTCGAGTCCTACGACTGGGTTCGTCCGCAGGCCGATTTCGTGCGGCGCGAAGTGATGATCCCGATGCGCGACGGGACGAAGCTCTACACCGTGATCGTTTTCCGCAAGGGCACGAAGGACGCGCCGATCCTGCTCAGTCGCACGCCCTACAACGCGCAGCGCATGACCACCCGCAACCGCAGCCAGAAGATCGAGGAAATCCTGCCGGTGATGGACAAGGAGTTCGTCAACGACGGCTATATCCGCGTCTATCAGGACGTGCGCGGCCTCGACCGGTCGGAAGGCGAATACGTAATGAACCGGCCGCTGCGCGGGCCGCTCAATCCGACCGATGTCGATCACGCGACCGACGCCTACGATACCATCGACTGGCTGGTGAAGAACGTGAAGGAATCGAACGGCAAGGTGGGGATCACCGGGTCCTCCTATCTCGGTTTCACATCGCTCATGGCGCTGGTCGATCCGCACCCGGCGCTGAAGGCCGCGGTGCCGCAAAGCCCCATGGTCGATGGCTGGATGGGCGACGACTGGTTCCACAACGGCGCGTTCCGCACGTTTGGGTTCGACTACGATCTGGGCCAGACGGTGCACGAAGGCGGCGGCGCCGTGCCCAAGGGAACGGGCGATGAATATACCGCCTACCTCAACGGCGGGTCGGCGATGGAATATGCCAAGGCCTATGGTCTGCTGAAGCTGCCCGTCGTGCGCAAGGTGCTGGAGCATCCCACCTACGACGCCTGGTGGCAGGGACAGGCCGTCGACAAGTTGCTCGCCAAGCGCAAGCTGACGGTGCCCACCATGCTCGTCGTGGGGCAGTGGGATCAGGAAGACAGCTACGGCGCCCCAGCAGTCTACAAGGCGCTGGAGCCGCAGGACACGAACAACGACATGGTCAGCCTGGTGATCGGCCCGTGGCGCCATTCCCAGGTAAACTACGAGGGCCGCGAACTGGGCCCGCTCAAGTTCGAGGGCGATACCGCGCTGCAGTTCCGCCAGCGCTGGATGAAACCGTTCCTGGACTGCCATCTCAAGACCGATGCGCCCAAGTGCGACACGCCGCCGGTAGTCACCTACGCCACTGGCAGCGACCGGTGGGAGGTTTCGCAGAAGTGGCCTGACGGGAACTACAAGCCGCTCTATCTGGCAGGGAACTTCGACCTCTCGTGGAGCAAGCCGGCCAAGGGCAGCGACAGCTACGTTTCCGACCCCGCCAAGCCGGTGCCCATGCTGCCGCGCCCGATCCACATGGAAGGCGACGAGTGGCGCGAGTGGCTGGTACACGACCAGCGCTTCGTGGATGGTCGTCCGGACGTGCTGAGCTACACCAGTGGTGTGCTTGACAAGCCGGTCCACATCAAGGGCGCTCCCAAGGTGGACCTGCGCGCCGCGACGACCGGACGGGACAGCGACTATGTCGTGAAGCTGATCGACGTCTACCCCGAGGAAAACTCGGCCAATCCGACGATGGCGGGATACCAGCTCGCGCTTGGCATCGAGATCTTCCGGGGCCGCTATGTCCATGGCTTCTCGAGCCCGGCACCACTGGAACCGGGCAAGACCTATGCGTTCAAGTGGTCGCTGCCCAACGTCGATCACGTTGTCCTGCCGGGGCACAGGATCATGGTGCAGGTGCAGTCCACGCTGTTCCCGCTCTATGACCGCAATCCGCAATCGTGGGTGCCATCGATCATGGAGGCGATGCCCAAGGACTATGTGAAGGCGACCGAAACCGTGCACTATGGCGGGGATGCGGCCAGCGCCGTCTGGCTGCCGATCGCCAAGGACTGAGGAGGAACACTTCCCGGTCGGCTGGAGAGAGGACCGGGAAGATGGACCTTGAACGTTACGGACCCTGGGCGCTTGTCGTCGGCGGGTCGGAAGGTGTCGGCGCCGAGTGTGCGCGGCAACTGGCTGCGGACGGTTTCGATCTGGTGCTGACCGCGCGCAAGCTGGAGCCGCTCGAAGCGCTGGCCCATGAACTGCGCGATGCCGGGCGGCGCGTGCGCATCGTCAGCGCCGACCTGTCGCACAGCGACGTGCTCGCCCGCGTGCGTGAAGCGACCGACGACATCGAGATCGGGCTGTTGTTCTACAACGCCGGGGCCAACAACACGCGCGGCAACTTCGTCGATCTGCCCGCGGACGTGACGCGGTCGGTCATTGCCATCAACGTGGTAGGGCAGACCGAATTCGCGCGGCATTACGGTGCGCTGATGAAGCAGCGGGGCAGGGGCGGCATCATTCTCACCGGCTCTCTCTCCGGCTACATGGGCTCGCCCTCGCTGGCGACCTACACCGCCGCCAAGGCTTTCAGCCGGACCTTCACCGAGGCGCTTTGGGCGGAATGTTCGGCATTCGGCGTCGACGTGCTCCACTTCGTGATCGGCTTTACCGCCACGCCGGCGATGGAGCGGCTCGGCATCGACACGTCCAGGGCCGAGGATCCGGCATCGGTTGCGCGCAAGGCGCTGGCGAACCTCGCCAATGGTCCAGTCGTGATCGCGGGCGGAGAGGATAATCTGGAGCGGGCGCGCCAGCGTTCGGTCATCGAAGGGCGTGGCGAGGCTATCCGCGCCATGGCGACACCTTCACGGGAGGCAATACTCAAGACATGAGCGGACTATTCGATCTCACCGGGCGCGTCGCGCTCGTCACCGGCGGGGCCAGCGGCATCGGTGTCGGCATCTGCGAACTGCTGACCGAGGCCGGCGCGACGGTCGTTATCGCCGACCGCGACGAGGCGGGCGCCCAGGCGCAGATTGACGCGGGCGCGGCGGCCGACTTCGTGGCGGTCGATCTCACCGACGAGGCCTCGATCGTCGGCGCCTGCGCCGAAGCGGTCATGCGGCATGGCGCGCCGTGGCTGCTGGTGAACAATGCAGGGCTGCAGCACCGCGAAATGCTGCTCGAAGGCACGGTCGAGCACTGGGAGCGCATCAACAACATAAACGCGCGTGGACCCTTTCTGATGATCCGCGAGGTGGCGCAGGCGATGATCGCCAAGGGTGAGGGCGGCCGTATTGTCAATTGTGCTTCGTCCGGGCTGGTCGGCCAATTCGTGCAGGGGCTGGCCGCCTACATGGCCTCGAAGGGCGCGGTCGCTGCACTGACGACGAGCGCGGCTTTCGAACTTGCCGAGCATGGCATCACGGTCAACACCGTCCTGCCCGGCGGCGTGGGAACCCCCGGCGCCATCGGTGCGGAAGGCCCTCCGCCGGTCGGGCCGGGTAACCGCACGCCGCCGCTGGGACATTGCAGTCCCCGCGATATCGCCTCTGCCGTGTTGTACTTCGCGACGCCGATGGCGCGGCTGGTGACCAATCAGGTGATCGCCGTCGATGGCGGCTTCACGGTGAGCTGAAGGGCGATCTGACATGGCCTTGCCCGAGAGGATCCGAAAGAACCTGACCGTGCCGGCCTTCGCCGCGCCGATGTTCCTCGTCAGCGGGACCGACCTTGCCATTGCCTGCTGCAAGGCGGGCATCATCGGCTCGCTTACCCGCAACCACTGCCGCGACATCGAGGAACTGGAAGCGCAACTTCGTACGGTGCGTGAGGCGCTCGACCGCTTTGCGGATGAAGCACCCGACCGTCCAGTCGGTCCGCTGGCCGTGAATATCTCGCCGACGTTCTCGCAGGAGGAGTTCCGCGCGCATCTCGAGCTGTGCCGCCGGTACGGGGTGGAGATCATCGTCACTTCGGTCGGCAATCCCACGGTGAATGTGCCGCTGGTGCAGGAATACGGGCTGCTGCACTTCCACGACGCCACGACCATCCGCTTCGCCGAAAAGGCAGCGGCCGCCGGAGCGGACGGGATCGTCTGCATCGGTGCGGGCGGCGGCGGGCACGCCGGGATCATCAGCCATCTCGCTTTCGTGCCGCAAGTGCGGGCGATGTTCGACGGCACGATCATGATGGCAGGTGCCATCTCTACCGGCGCGGCGATCCGGGCGGCGGAAGTGCTGGGCGCCGACCTCGCCTATGTCGGCACGCGCATGATCGCCACGCGCGAGTCCGCTGCGCCGGATGCCTACAAGGCCATGCTTGTGTCGGGCGGCGTGACCGATGTGCTCTACACCCGCGGGGTCAACGGACTGCCGGCAAGCTGGCTCAAGGAATCGCTGCGCGATGCCGGGCTCGATCCGGACAATCTGTTCCTGCCCGAGGGACGCAGCACCGACCACCTGCCGCCGGACAAGACGCCATGGCGCGACATCTGGAGCGGTGGGCAGGGCATCGGCCTGATCGACGATATTCCCCCGGTCGCGGACCTCGTGGAGCGGCTGCAGCGCGAATACGTCGCTGCGTGCCGCGTTCCCGACAGTGCAAAGGCGGCTCTGGCAGCGCTGGAGCGGAAAGCCTGAAAAGGAGAGGTGCATGATGGCCGAGGAAGCCCCGCTGGATCCCGAACGCGCGATCATCGATCCGCACTTGCACCACTGGCATATCATGCCCGTTCCCGGTGGCCTGCAGGACCCGCAGTGCTTCCTCTTCGACGAATCCGTGCAGGCCATTGCCGAAAGCGGCCACCGGATCACGCACAGTGTTTTCGTCGAATGCCATGCGATGTACCGGGAAGACGGCCCCGAGAAGATGCGCTCGCTGGGCGAGACCGAGTTCGCCAACGGCATCGCGGCGATGAGTGCCAGCGGGAACTACGGGGCATGCCGCTTCGCGCACCGGATCGTGGGAAATGTGGACCTTTGCCTAGGCGAAGGCGCGGCCGCCGTGCTGGAGGCGCACTGCCGGGCAGCGGGCGAGCGCTTCCGCGGGATACGCATGAACACCGCTTTCAGCGAAGCGGGCCTGTTCGGCGGACCGGCTGAACCGGCGGCCAGGGACCGGCTGGCCGATCCTCGCTTCGTGGAAGGCGCCCGGCAACTTGCGCGCATGGGGCTCAGCCTCGATGTCTGGTGCCTGCATCCGCAACTGCCGCAGCTTGTCGCTCTGGCCGATGCACTGCCGGATTTGCAGATCGTGCTCGACCATGTCGGCACGCCCGACCTGCGCGGCCGCTATGCCGGCAGGGAGGACGAGGCCATGGGCGAATGGCGCAAGTCCATCACCCGTCTGGCCGAGCGGCCGAACGTGCGGGTGAAGCTGAGCGGTATGGGCATGGATGTGACCGGGCGGATGCTGGCGCATACCGGACCCGCAACCTCTGAAGAGCTTGCAGCGCGCTGGAAGCCGCTGGTGGACCATTGCATCGCGGCCTTCACGCCGCAGCGCTGCATGTTCGCCAGCAACTTCCCGCCCGACAGGAATGCCGCGAGCTACGGCACTGTCTGGAACGCCTTCAAGCGGATCGCCCAAGGCTACAGCGACGCCGAGCGCACCTTGCTGTTCCACGATACCGCTGCGGCGACCTATCGTTTCTGAGCGGTTACCACCCCGTGCGCCCGGCAACGAGCGTGTCGACCATGGCATCCACCCAAGCCTCGCGTTCCGTGCGGGCAACCGGCGTGTCGCGCAGGAACGCGTGCCCATACCAGCCGCGTAGCAGGAGGATGAAGAACTCCGCCGGCTTTTCGGGCTCGCGGCAGGCGATGCCATCGGCCTCGGCGCAGCGTTCGATGAACCCGGCGATCTGTTCGATGCCGACAGTCGTGCTTTCCCTCGCTGCCCGGGCCACTTCTGGGAACTGGTGCGAGGCGCCGTAGATCAGCCGGTTCACGTCGAGAAAGTCGCCTTCCAGACTGTAGGACAGCGCGCGGTTGGCATAGGCCTTGAGCCCGGCGCGCAAGTCTGGCGGTCCGTCCGAATCCAGTGAGGCCGCGGCCGACATCTTTGCGATCTGCTGGGTCATGATCGCATGAAACAGCGCGTCCTTGGTGGCGTATCGCGCCTGCAGCGTCGTACGCGCAACATTGGCGGCCTTGGCGATGCTGCGCATCGAGGCGCCGGCGTATCCTTCGCGGCTGAACTCTGCGAGCGCCGCGGAGAGCAGCGCGTTTTCGATCTCCGCCGCATCCTGACTGGTCGGCCGTCCCCGGGGGCGGGAAGGGCGCTTGGACGTGCTCTTGCGGGCTTGTCGCGGCGGTGTCTCTGCTCTGGTCGCGCCCTGTTTCGTCATACCCGTTCCTGCCGAGAGTGCCCGTAGCCGTGAACTGCACGGTGCAGCCGTCAAAGGTTGCTTGCGGTTAAATAGTCCATGTGGCAGCTTAATGCCAACCGGAGAAAGCGAGTCCGTCAAACGGACCCCGGCGGGAGAGAGCGACAATGCAGGACGAGAAACCGGGCAGGCTGGTCGACGAAGGGCCGCGCATCGCCGACATCGACTTTTCCGGCTACCGGATGCGCGTCGCCACCGACCGTTATCATTCGCACGATTACGCCCGGCGCGAACGCGAGGCACTGTGGTTGCGGATCTGGCAGGTTGCGGGACGTTGCGACGACATTCCCGAGCCTGGTGACTGGTTCGAGTACCGGCTGTTCGACCAGTCGTGGATACTCGTGCGCGGGCGCGACGGGGAGGTTCGCGGCTTCGTCAATGCCTGCCGCCATCGCGGCAATGCCTTTTGCGAGGGCAAGGGGCACGCCGCCCGGTTTACCTGCCCCTATCACAACTGGTCCTATGGCCTCGATGGCAAGCTGCTGGCCGTGGCACGGCCGGACTTCGACGGCACGCTTGAGGAATTCGTCGGCGCCAAGGAAGAACTTGGCCTGCTGGAAGTGCCGGTGGAGACATTCGCGGGCTTCATCTTCCTCAATCCCGATCGCAAGGCTGCGCCGCTGTCGGAATTTCTCGGCGAAGCCATGGAGCTGATGGCCCCGTACCGGATCGAGGACATGATCCCCTACGGCCTCAACGTGCGTGAGGCGATCGACTGCAACTGGAAGGTCATCATGGATGCCTTTCAGGAGGGGTATCATATTCAGGGCGTCCATCCCGAACTGGTTGCGGCGATGGACGAATCGCAGGAGCGTTACCGTTTCTGCGGCGATCACAGCGTGGCCACGGCACCGTTCGGAAGCTCGAACCTCGAAGGCAGCAGCCTCGAGGAGCAGGTGGCAGCGATCCACAGCCTGCCGGCGACCTTTCCGGCCGTGGCGGACTGTCTCCCGCGTTTCGATGAGTTGCTGGAGGGATGCCGTCAGCCGGACGGTTCGATGCCTGCCGTCTCCGACATTCCGCTGCGCACGCTGCTGCAGCAGGCGATGCGCGAAAGCTGGGAGGCGAAAGGCCTCGATGTCAGTGGGCTGACTGACAACCAGCTCAGCGACAACCACTTCTGGATCCTGTTTCCGAACTTCTTCCTCACGATCCATGCCGGCGAAGGCACGCTGATCATGGCCTATCCGCACGAGAGCGGAGATCCGAACCGCTGCTACTGGCTGGTTCAGAACCTGCAGTGGTTTCCGCCCGAAGAGCGGACCGCCAACCGCACGCCGCTGACGGAAGTGCGCGAGGGTGAGCACTTCCCGTACTTTCTCGCGCTCGAACAGGACTACGAGCAGATGCAGAACCAGCAGCGCGGGCTGCGCAACACCACCCAGCCGTATCTGACACTGACACGACAGGAAGTGCGTCTCGCCCACTACCACACCTCGATCTCCAGCTGGGTGGAAGGCGCGGAGCGCGAGGGCTGATCCGCGCAGGTTCAGCGACGACAAAAAGACAAATGGGAGAAGGCCGGAATGGAAGTGATCACTGCAACCGCTACGACGAGCGAGAAGGGGCCGCTCACCAGGCTGGTCGAGGCCTACAGTGAAGCCGTCGCCGGTCTCGCCGCGCGCGGCATCTCTTCGCCGGCAGACTGGGAACCGCTGACCGAGTATATCGCGAGGGACGAGTTCAGGCGCGTCGGGGCCTATCTGGAAGAGCTCGACTGGGACCAGTACTGCCGCTTCATGACCGACTGGGTCGGCGGCGGCACGCGCTTCGAGATGACCATGTTCCGCATCACCGAAGCCGGCCGGGTCGTGATCCAGGAGATCGAGGAGCGTCACTATCGCGGCGATGATTTCATCCGCAAGAATGTGATCGCGCTCTACGTGTTCAACGATAAGAACAAGATCGCCCATCTCGACATCTACGAGCAGGCCAAGGATTCCGGCCGCTGGATCATGGAAGCTGCCGACGCAGCCATGGCCTGAAGCACCTGGCACACAGGGCGATTTCGACTTGGACGAATGCGATCAGGCAATGCGCCATTGTGTCGTCTTAAATAAGAATGTAACTACGCATTTATCAATAAAACACATGGGATGCCCTGCGCAGGGCAGGCTTCGAAGCCGAGGGAAAGGTTGATGCGATGACTGAACAGACCGCCGTAAAGCCATTCAAGGAAATAGATTTTTCGGCCTTCAACTGGCGTATCGGCACGGATCGCTACACCTCCCAAGAGGTGCAGAAGCGCGAGAAGGAACAGATCTGGAGCAAGGTGTGGCAGATCGTTGGCCGCGCGGATGAACTGCCGGAAAGCGGTGACTGGAAGGTCTATTCGCTGTTCGATCAGTCCTATGTGATCGTGCGCGGCCGTGACGGCGTGATCCGCGGTTTCGTCAACGCCTGCCGGCATCGCGGCAACATCCTGTGCGCCGAGAAGAAAGGGCACTCGGGCCGCTTTACCTGCCCCTACCACCTGTGGACCTATGGTCTCGATGGCAAGCTGATAGGGGTCGCCCGACCTGACCTTGTCGGGGACATCGACAAGGGCGCGCATGGCCTTGTCGAAGTGCCGGTCGATACCTTTGCGGGCTTCATCTTCCTCAATCCCGACAAGGACGCGAAGCCGCTGGCCGAGTTCCTCGGTGAGGAGGTTATCGAGCGCCTTTCGGCCTACAGGCTGGAAGAAATGACCCCGGTCGGCATGGACGTCCGCGAGGAACTCGACTGCAACTGGAAGGTCGTGATCGACGCGTTTTCCGAAGGGTACCACATCATCGGCGTCCATCCCGAGCTGCTCTCGGTGATCGACCTGGAGGCGGGGAACAGCCGTCACGGGTTCTTTGGGGATCACGGCATGGCCGTCTCTCCCTTCGAGGTTAAGCGGACGGCGGAATGTTCGCTGGAGGAACAGGTCGAGGGCATTCGCAGCCTGCCCGGCACGTTCCCGACTGTGGCCGAGGTGTTGCCGCGTTTCGAAGAACTGGTCGCCGACCATCGCGGCGCGGACGGGGTTCTGGCATTTCCCGAAGGAGTCGCCGTACGCACGCTGCTGCAACAGGCGACGCGCGAGACTCTGACGGCCAAGGGTCTCGATGTCAGCGCGCTCACCGATGATCAGATGAGCGACAATCAGGGCTGGTTCCTGTTCCCCAATTTCTTCATGACTATCCGCGCGGGTGAGGCGACGACGATCATGGCCTACCCGCATCCCGGCGGCGATCCCAACAAGTGCGTGTGGCACGTCACCGCCTACATGTGGCTGCCCGAAGCCGTGCGGGCGCAGTACCGCGCGGAGCCGATCGAAGTGACCGAGGCCGGCAGCTATCCCTATTTCCTCGCGCTGCAGCAGGACTACGAGCAGATGCCGCGCCAGCAGCAGGGCCTGCGCAACAAGGGTCTCGATCACATGTCGCTGATTCACGAGGAACTGAGCATTGCCCGGTTCCATACCGTCCTCGACCGCTATCTCGCCGCCCAGGCCGCCTGACCGGAGCCAGACCCATGAAAATGTACGAAATCGCAGACATCATCGACGGCTACAGCGGTCTTTCGCGCAAGGCGCTCGAATACGGGGAGACGACCAAGGCGCTCGTCGATGCCTCCAAGCAGCCCGGTTTCGATCCCGCCCGCTGGGACGAGATCGCGGCTTTCCTCGATCCCGACAGCTTCGAGCGTGTCGGCAACTTCAAGGAAGTGATGGACTGGCCGACCTATCGCGGCTTTCTGGCGGGCTGGGCACCGACGGCGGAATGGGAGTGCTCGTTCAAGCGCGTGACCGAAAAGGGCAACCTCGTCCTCCTCGAACTGGAGGAGCGGACGACGATGGGCGGGGTGCAGAACGCCGTCAATTCGCTGTCGGTCTATGAATTCGATCAGGCCGGTAAAATCCGTCACCTCGACATCTATCTGCAGATGCCGCTCCCTGATCCGGCGATGCTGGCGAGCTACGCCGACGTCGATATTAGCGGGTGACATTCGGGCGAGGCGTGCTCTAGTCCGAAGCCATGGACGCAGGAACCACGACCAGACTGTTCACCGGAAAGCCGGTCCGCAAGCCGCGCAGCGATGGGCGCAGGCCGGGCCGGCCGACCCGCGAGATGATCGAGCAGCGCAACGAGGAACTGCTCGACAGCTCGCTCGACCTGTTTCTGGATCGCGGTTTCGAAGCGACGACGATCGATACGATCTGCGCCGAAGTCGGCATGTCGCGGCGCACGATCTACTCGCGCTATGGCGACAAGGAAACGCTGTTCAAGGCGGCTCTGCAGCGGGCCATCGACCAGTGGATCATTCCGGTGGATCGGCTGCGCGAGCAGGAATGCGACGACCTTGAGGATACCCTTGTTGCCGTGGCGCAGCTGTGGGTGTTCAATATCAAGAAGAAGTCCGGCATGCGGCTCGTCCGCATTGCCAATACAGAGGTCTTCCGTAGTCCTGAAATTGCCGCTTATCTCTGGGAGCGCACGGCGGGGCCGACGCTGGGATACATCACCGATCTGCTCGAACGCCGCTTGCGGCCTGATGCCGACAGCGTGCCGGATGCGCACGATGCAGCCGCGTCTTTCCTGATCCTGGTCGTCGAGGGATCGGTGCAGCTGGCGCTGTGGGGCCAGATGGCCCCCGACGATTACGACCGTCAGATCCGCTATCGCACGCGGCTGTTCCTCAAGGGGGCGCTGGCCGCGCCCGACGCCTAACCCGCTTTTTTCTCCGCTTCCGCGATCGAGCCGATGGTGCGCACGAAGCTGTCCGGATTGAGCGAAATCGTGTCGATGCCTTCCTCTACCAGAAAGGCGGCGAAGTCGGGATAATTGCTCGGGGCCTGGCCGCAGATGCCGATCTTGATGCCGGCCTCGTGGGCCTTGTCGATGGCCTGTGCGATCATGCGTTTGACGGCATCGTTTCGCTCGTCGAACAGGTCGGCAAGCATGTCTGAATCGCGGTCGATGCCGAGCGTGAGCTGGGTCAGGTCGTTCGAGCCGATCGAGAAGCCGTCGAAGCGCTTGGCGAATTCCTCGGCGAGGATCACGTTCGCCGGAATCTCGCACATCATGTAGACTTCCAGCCCGTTCTCGCCGCGCCTGAGGCCGTTTTCGGCCATGACTTCGAGTACGC
Organism: uncultured Novosphingobium sp.; assembly: GCA_965140495.1. Classification (GTDB taxonomy): domain Bacteria; phylum Pseudomonadota; class Alphaproteobacteria; order Sphingomonadales; family Sphingomonadaceae; genus Novosphingobium. Next base: position 1,745,088 of record OZ223239.1, read on the forward strand.
GATCGGCCTCTGCCGTGGTGCGACAGAAGGGCACCATGATCACGACATTGGTGAAGCCCAGGTCTTCGCGCACCCGCTTGAGCGCGCGGCATTCCAGCGCGAAGCCTTCGCGATAGCGCTCGTTGTAGTAACGCGAGGCACCGCGGAAGCCGATCATCGGGTTTTCCTCCTCCGGCTCGAACGTCGATCCGCCAAGGAGGTGGGCATATTCGTTGGTCTTGAAGTCGCTGAGGCGGACAATGGCGGGATGCGGGTGATAGGGTGTTGCCAGCCGGGCGATCCCGCGGGCGAGCTTGTCGACGAAGTAGTCCGCCGGGCTGTCATACCCATGCGTAAGGGCGCTGATCGTGCGGGCATCCTCGTCGCTCAGGCGCTCGGGGTGGAGCAGCGCCATGGGATGGACCTTGATCAGGTTGTTGATGATGAATTCCATCCGGGCGAGGCCCACGCCCTTGGCCGGTAGGCGCCACCACTGGAAGGCGGCGCCGGGATCGGCGATGTTCACCATCACCTGCGTGCGGGTTTCGGGCAGCGCGCCGACATCGATCTCCTCGCTGTCGAAGGCGAGCAGCCCGTCGTAGATGGTTCCGGTCTCGCCGCCCGCGCAGGACAGGGTGATCTCCTGGCCGTCGCGCAGGTCGCGCGTGGCCGTACCGGTGCCGACGACGGCGGGGACGCCCAGTTCGCGGCTGACGATGGCGGCGTGGCTGGTGTTGCCGCCATGGTCGGTGACGATACCCGAAGCGCGCTTCATTACCGGGACCCAGTCGGGATCGGTATTGCCGGTGACGAGGATCGCACCGTCGGGAAAACGCTCAATATCGGCGACATCGCGGATGACGCAGGCCTTGCCCGCCGCAATCGCGCTCCCCACGGCGGCCCCGCTGGCGATGGGCGTGCCCTTTTCCTTGAGCCGGTAACTGCGAAAGGCGGTGCGGCTGGCGCCAGACTGGACCGTCTCCGGACGGGCCTGCACGAGGTAGAGCAGGCCGGTCTCGCCGTCCTTGGCCCATTCCATGTCCATCGGCCGGCCATAGTGCTTCTCGACCGTGGCGGCCCACCGCCCGAGTTCGACAATGTCCTCGTCTTCCAGCACATATTCGCGCTGTTCGGCGGGTGTCGTTTCCAGCAACCGCGTCCGCTTGCTGCCGCCTTCGGCGTAGACCATCTTGGTGGCCTTGGCGCCTAGGCTCTTTTCGATGATCGGCTTGACGTCAGCGGTGTCCAGCAGCGGCTTGAACACGACGTACTTGTCGGGATCGACCATGCCCTGCACGACCGTCTCGCCAAGGCCCCAGGCGGCGCTGATCACGGCGACGTCGGGGAAGCCGGTCTCGGTGTCGAGCGTGAAGATCACGCCCGATCCGGCCAGATCGGAGCGCACCATCTGCTGGATGCCGATCGAGAGCGCGACCGAGAAGTGATCGAAGTCCTTGGCTTCGCGGTAGGAAATCGCGCGGTCGGTGAACAGCGAGGCATAGCAGCGCCGGCAGGCATCGAGCAGGGCGCGGTGACCGCGCACGTTGAGGAACGTCTCCTGCTGGCCGGCGAAGCTGGCGTCGGGCAGATCCTCGGCGGTGGCGCTGCTGCGCACGGCAACGGCCGGGTTGGACACATCGAGCCGGCGCGCCAGTTCATCGTAGGCCGTGCGGATCTCGTCGGCGAGCGTGTCGGGTAATTGGCTGGAGAGAATGTGCTCGCGTACGGCGGTGCCCGCCTCGTGCAGGGTGGACTTGCCTTCGTTGTAGGCCCGGATCTCGGCGCGAATATCGCTTTCGATGCCGCTGGCGTCGATGAAGTGGCGGTAGGCGGCGGACGTGGTGGCGAACCCGCTGGGAACGCGCACGCCGTTCTTGCCGAGTTCGCGCACCATTTCGCCGAGCGAGGCGTTCTTGCCGCCGACGGTGGGCACATCGGCAATGCCGATTTCTTCGAACCACAGGACGGATGAGGGGGGCTTGGTCATCGGTTCGGCCTCTCTTCGTTATGGTTTTCTAGTGTCCGGGGTGCGCCCCGGCGGGGAAGCTGTCTGCCTGGCGACGCTTCAGCGCGCGCGAGATAAGCAGTTCTTCCATCAGGTTTTCCCAAGTGATGTAACCCAGGCATCGTCCATCGTCGGCCGCCACGCCGACAGCCTTGGTCCCGCTCGCTAGCATCGGAATGATCTCGTCCATGCGCGTCCACTGCGACACCTGCGGGATGTCCTGCATGACCTGGCCGATGGGCGTATCGGGGCCGGGACCAGCAAGCGCGTGAATGATCCCGTCGCGCGTCAGGAAGCCGGCAAGGTGGCCATGGTGGTCCAGAACGGGGAATTCGCCCTGATCGCTATGGATCAGCGTACTGGCCGCGGTGGCGACGGGATCGCTCGCCTGCAGCCGCACGAAGTTGTCGATCATCGATTCCCGGGCAGTCTTGCCCGCCGTGATATCGCGCAGGGCGACAATGCCGGTTTCCGAACCCGCGGCGAAATAGACGAACACCGCGATCAGGACGAGGATGATGTTGCTCGAGAATATGCCGGCGACTCCCAGCAGGACCGCGCAGAACTGGCCGATGCCGGCGGCGACGCGGGTGCTCTGCGAATGGCCGAGCCAGGCGGAGAGACCCGCGCGCAGCACGCGGCCTCCGTCCATCGGAAAGGCCGGGATCAGGTTGAACAGGAACAGGAACAGATTGATGTAGGCGAGCTGGGCAATCATCCCCTGCACGCCGCCGCCAAGCTGGATCTCCTCGGGCGATGGCATTCTGCCGAGAACCAGCAGCAGGCCGAGCGCGATCACCAGTGTGACCAGCGGACCGGCTATGGCGATCACGAATTCTGCGCGCGGTTCTTCGGGGATACGTTCGAGCCGCGAGACACCGCCGATGGGCAGCAGCACCACTTCGGGCGTGCGCACGCCGTACCTTCGCGCGGCGAAGATATGGCCGAACTCGTGCAGAAGGACGCAGAAGAACACCAGACAGATGAGCGTGATGATGTGAAGCCCCGCTGCCGGGCCACCGGTTGCCCAGCCACCGATGCCCACCCAGAGCAGCAGCAGGAAAAATGTCGCGTGAATGCGGACAGCGGTGCCCTTCACGGTTCCGACCGAGAAGGACCAGCGGCGCCCCATGGCTGATGCAGTATGACTCATTACGACCCGCGCGTTTCCAAGCGACTCTGGCGGCTATCTTGCGCGGCGACTATGAACCCTTGTGTACACATGGTCCACCCGTAGGGCATCCGGCGGGGCCATGTGTTGATCCGTCTCAACGATGCGACATCATTTTGCCGGACATCGGTTTTCCGAGCGGCAGGGCAGGCGAGGCGCGATCGTTGCCATGCCCAGCCGATAGTCCGGAGCGGTCAGCCGTGCGCGGACTGCCACGCGCCCATCGAGCCGAGTTAGATGTCGATGTTCTCGAAGCCCTTGCTGGCGAGCCAGCCCGCGGCCACGGTCGCCCGCATGCCGCTGGCGCACATCAGCGTGTAGTCGCCGCGCTTGTCCAGTTCCTGCCAGCGATCGTTCAGTTCGCCCACATAGATGTGCTGCGATCCCTCGATGGCCGCGGCGTCGCGTTCGTCGGCGGCGCGCACATCGAGCAGGGTCCAGCCATCCGGGGCTTGCGATACCCTCCGTTCGACCGTGTCCGTGCCGATCATCGGGATATGCTCCATCGTCTTGCCCTGTGCGGCTGCCGGGACCACCCCGACATAGGCGCCTACGACGTTGTCGAGCGCTATGCGCACGAGGTGTTCCATGGCCGTTGCAAGCTGGCCGTTGTCCGACGCTATCAAGGCGATGCTTTCGCTTTCAGCAATGAACCACCCAGCAAAGGCGGGGATCATCCCTACCGGCAGATTGATCGCACCGGGCAGATGACCTGAGGCGTAGGCCATGGGTTCGCGCACATCGATAAGATGGTCGGCGCCGCTATCCTGCAGCTCCGAAAGCGACAGCTTGCGGGGATGCATCACGCGCGGCGCGGCATCGCCGCCTTCCAGATTGAGCCGTTCCATCAGGCGGAAGTAGGGCGGCTGGTAGTGATGTTCTTCAACCTTGGTGCGAATGAACTTGTCGCGGTCGCCGATCTGCAGGCGGGGATTGTTGAGCCGCTCATGGCCCAGCGTCGAGAACTCGCGGTCGGCCATGCCAGACCCGCAGACCGAGCCTGCGCCATGCGCCGGCCAGACCATGGCCTGATCGCCGAGCGCGAGGATCTTGTGGAGGGAGTCGTGAAGCAGCCCGGCGACTTCCTCCTTGCGGTCGGGATAGAAATCGGTGCGCCCCACATCGCCGACGAACAGCGCATCGCCGGTGAAGACGCCCACGGCGCTATCGGGGTAGGCGGTGTCGAACAGGGCGAAGGCAAGGTGATCGTCGGTGTGGCCCGGCGTTTCAAGTACGCGAATCTCGAGCTGGCCGATGGCAAAGCAATCGCCCTCCCTCGCCGTGTCGGCATAGACGACATCGCCGGCCGCGTTCGGGCCGTGGAGCACCCTGGCGCCCGTCATCTGCGCGAGGGCGGCCGCGCCCGATACGAGATCCTCGTTGCGGTGCGTTTCGAAGATATGGGTGATCTCCAGCCCTTCGGCGCGGGCTTTCTCCAGATAGATGTCGCAGTCGCGCCGGGGGTCGATGACGGCGGCTTTGCCGCCCGACCCCACGAGATAGGACAGATGCGAAAGACCCGGGGTTTTGATTTTTTCCAAAAGCAAGAATTCTCTCCTTTGGGGAATTTCAACGCGACCGACCCGCTCTCGTTCCAACCCGCTTGGCGAGCATCGGGGGCATAGATCGGCGTGGCGCTTCTGAACCGCACCGCCTTGGCGAAGCCGCCCATGCCCGGTACCTGTAGCGGCAGAGGGTAAATCCGATGCCGCGCTTGCCAGGTCGGCGCGGTTCGATGGGGACATGCATGAGGGATACGGACACCAAGGTAACGCTGGTCACCGGCGGCAGCGGCTTCGTGGGCAGCCACATCGTGCGCCAGCTCGTGGAGCAGGGCCGCAAGGTGCGTGTGCTGCTGCGCAAGAGCAGCAATCAGGACGCTATCAAGGGTCTCCCGGTCGAGATCGTCTATGGCGACGTGCTCGATCCGGAATCGCTGCGCAAGGCCATGGAGGGCTGCGGGACGGTCTTCTACAGCGTTGTCGATCCGCGCTTCTGGCTGACCGATCAGACCCCGATCTTCCGCAACAACGTCGACGGGCTGGTGAATGCGATGGATGCGGCGCTGGAATGCGGCATCGAGCGTTTTGTCTTCACGAGCACCATGGGCACGCTGGGTATCAACCCTGATGGCCCGGTGACAGAGGACATCCCGTTCAACTGGCTCGATCGCGCGCCGCCCTATATCAAGGCGCGGCTCGAGGCGGAAAACCGGCTGCTGGCCTATTGCCGGGACAAGGGGCTGCCGGGCGTGGCGCTTTGCATCGCCAATACCTACGGGCCGGAAGACTACCAGCCGACTCCGCACAATCATGCGCTCTGGGACGTGGCCCGCGGCGCCATGCCGGTCGGCATCGATGTGGGACAGCCGACCGTCGACATCCGCGACGCGGCACAGGCGGCGTTGCTGGCCGAGAAGCACGGGCGCATCGGCGAGCGCTACATCATCGCCAACGAATATGTCCGCAACCGCGATTTCTACGCGATGGCGACGAAGATCCGCGGCAACAAGACGCCGCGCTTCATTCCCTACAAGATCGGCTACGGCATCGCCTGGGTGGCCGAGCGGGTGATGAAGCTGCTGCGCCGCAAGGACTACATCGTCAGCACCGACGCCATGTACCTGTCCGACGTGTTCCGCGAACTGGACAACGGCAAGGCGCGCCGCGAACTCGGCTGGAATCCGCGCCCGCTCGAAGAAACCGGGCGCGATGCCATCGCGTGGTTCTCCAAGCGGGAAGGATAACCGCGCCTATTCGCCCGAATAGTCCGCGTCGCTGACGGGCTCCAGCCAGTTCACGTTCTTGCCGTCCTGGTATTGCTGGATGGCATAGTGGGTGACGGCGCCGGTTGCCGTGGCGCCGTGCCAGTGCTCGACGCCGGGCGGCGTCCAGATCACGTCTCCGGCGTGCATCTCGATCCGTTCACCGTCGCGCTGCTGGACCCAGCCGGTGCCCTCGGTCACGATCAGCACCTGACCCGCCGGGTGGCTATGCCAGTTCGACCGCGCGCCGGGCAGGAAGGTAACCTTGCCGCCGCTGGTTACGAAGGGATCGCGGTTGGAAAAGACCGGTTCGACGTAGGCCGTGCCGGTGAAGGTCTTGTCCGACCCGATCGTGCCTTCTTGTTCGCCGCTGCGGGTGACGACCATCTCGTCTTCGGCCTGCGCCGATGCGGCGGTGGCCAGCGATGTTGCTGCCAGAGCGGCAGCCAGAAATACGCGCATGAATATGCTTCCTTTTGTCTGTCAGCGTGCCTGTCAGCCCTGGCGCTTTTCGAAGACGTCCTTGGCCACCGGCATGGCCGAAAAGACGTTGGGCCAGCCGGCGTAGAACGCGAGGTGGTGCAGCAGTCCGGAGGCCTCCGCCTGCGTGAAGCCGTTGTCCATCGCGCGATTGAGGTGGAAGCCGATCTGCGCGATATGCCCCGACGCGATCAGCGCCGCCACGGTCACCTGACTGCGGTCGCGCGGTGCGAGAGCGGGGCGGAGCCACAGGTTCTGAAAGACGAGATCGGTGGTGTCGTCCACGACGCCTTGCGACACGCCGCCGTAGTTCTGCTGCACGGTCTGCTGGCGCTGCGCTTCGGCTTCCTCGTCGAGCGGCAGCATTTCATCGGGGTTGGCGGGAGGCATCGTGCTTTGGTCGATGCCCCGGGCTGCGAATACCCTGGCGACGACGGGTGAAGCCTCCTGCGCATTCTGCCACCCTGCGTAATAGGCGAGGTGATAGAGCGTCTCGGAAATCTCCGCCGGCTTCACGCCGCTGTCCAGCGCCCGTTCCACGTATTCGCCGAGGCTGGCGGTCTGACCACGCGCGACGAGCGCGGCTACGGTCGCCAAGCCGCGATCGCGGGCCGAGAGCTGCTCGTTCTGCCAGACGCGGCCCAGAACCTGTTCGTGCGTGGCCTGTTCTAAAGCGGGAGAAACGGTCATTTCCGTATCCTTTGAATGAGGGGCCTCCTGTGCGGATGCCGGGGCCGAAGCCGATGCAAGGGCGATGGTGAGCAGGGCAAGCGGGCCCTTTGCTCTTCCGGCTGCGGTGCGCCCGCGGGATGCTGTCACAAATGTACTCCTCGTATCGCATGGCGCGAGCAAGGCCCGGCGCCACAAGTCGTCGATACAGGGCTGAACGCCTCAGCCCGTAAAGTGTTCGCCGAGGAGCGTAATCCGTTCTTCGCGGCACGGATAACGAGATGTTCTCATGGCGGCAGTGAATGCCGCTCATGCAAAACCGCGCCCCGGTGAGGGGCGCGGCTGGTGATTTGCAGAGGATGGGTTGTCTTAGCGGGTGGCGTCGTCGGCTTCGGTCGGGATCCCGGTGGCCTCGTTTTGCCAGCCACCGCCCAGGGCCTTGAACAGGTCCACCCTGTCCGAAGAAAGCTGGGTGAGCGCGGCCGCGTGTGCGGCGCGGGCATCGAGCATGGCCGATTGCGCAGTCAGTACATCGAGGAGCGAGACCGCACCCGCGCGATAGCGCTGATCGGCGAGCTTCCAGGCCTTTTCGGCGCGCGCTTGCGCTTCGGCGAGGTCGTCGAGCCGGCGCTGCCCGGTGGCTACGCGCGTCAACGCCTGCTCGACTTCCTTGAGTGCGGTGAGGACTTTCCCGTCGAAGGTGGCAAGCGCGGCGTCGCCCTGTGCTTCGGCCTGCCGGACGCGCGCGCGGGCCACGGCCATGTTCGGGAAAGACCACGAGATCAGCGGCCCCAGCGAGAACGAGAAGGAATCGCTGCCCTTCACAGCATCGTTACGCAGGAACGAGCCCGTCGCGCCCAGCGAAATGCGCGGATAGAGATCCGCCGTTGCCACGCCGATGCGCGCGGTATCGGCTGCGAGCCGGCGTTCGGCTTCCCGGAGGTCGGGACGGCGCCGCAAGAGCGCGGCGCCGTCGCCGACTGGCAGCACAGAGGCGGGGGATGGGGGGGTGGCGCATCCCTGTGCTGCCGCTGGGATCTTGTCCGGCGTATCGCCCAGCAGCGCGGCCAGTTCGAACAGGGCGACCTGGCGCCGGGCTTCGAAATCGGGGATTGCGGCCCGCGCGCTGGCAGCCGCCGAGGCAACGCGCTCCACATCGAAGCGTGATGCCGCGCCGACGCTCTCCCGCGTTTCGACGAGCTTGCGGTTCTGCTCCGCAATCTTGGCCGACTGGCGCGCAACGTCGAGGGCATAGGCGTTCGAGCAGGCATTGAGGTAGGCGCGGGTGGTTTCCGCGGCGACCAGTACGCGCACACCGTCGCGAGCGGCTTCAACCGCCTGCGCATCTGCGCGTGCAGCCTGGATGGAGCGGCTCACCCGGCCGAACAGGTCCGCTTCCCAAGAGAGCGATCCCGATGCATTGGTGGTCCACTGCTCGTTGCCGAGGTTGGCAACGCCGCCTCCGGCCTGACTTCCGCCGAATTGCAGTCCGTTACCGTAGCTGGCGCCGCCCGAAAGGTCGGTGGATGGCAGTCGTCCGGCGCGGGCTTCCGACAACACGGCCTGCGCACGGGCTAGGTTCGCCGATGCCACGCGCAGGTCGGTGTTGGCAGCAAGCGCCTGTGTGACGAGGCTGTCGAGTACCGGATCGCGGTAGAGCTTCCACCAGTCATCGGGGAGCGTTGCTGCCGGATCGACGCCAGACGCCTGTGTGACGAAGGCGGCATCGGGTGTCACCGGCGTGGCCGGCGGGCGATAGTCCGGGCCGGCCGCGCAGGCTCCGGCCATAAGTGCGGCGAGCGAGATCGCGATGTTGCGCTTACGCATGGGCGAGATCTCCTTCCGCCGCATCGGGCGGTGTCTCGGTGTGCTCCTTGCGGCGGTGGTCACCGGCCAGCAGGGTGTAGATGGTGGGCAGCACGAACAGCGTGAACAGCGTGCCGATCAGCATGCCCATGACCACGACGATGCCGATGGCAAACCGGCTGGCTGCACCGGCGCCCGCGGCGAAGATCAGCGGGATCAGGCCGGCCACCATCGCTGCCGTCGTCATCAGGACCGGCCGCATACGCACTGCGGCGGCATGACGAATGGCCTCCGCCCGGCTCCAGCCATGATCGCGCTGCATCTCGTTGGCGAAGGACACCATCAGAATGCCGTGCTTCGAGATCAGGCCGATCAGGGTCACGAGGCCGATCTGGGTGTAGATGTTGAGCGTCGTGAACCCGAGATAGAGCGGGGCCAGCGCGCCCGACACTGCCAGCGGCACCGTCACGAGGATGACGAGCGGATCGCGGAAGCTCTCGAACTGGGCGGACAGCACCAAGAAAATCACGATCAGTGCGAAGCCGAAGGAGATCGTCAGCTGGTTGCCTTCCTGCACGTACTGGCGGCTGTTCGAGAGCCAATCGACCGTCATGCCGGGAGGCAGTTCCTGACTCTGCAGGAAGTCGACCGCCTGGCCCATGGTCACGCCCGGCATCAGCACCGCCGAAAGCGTCGCCGAGTTCATCTGGTTGAACTGCGGCAGCAGGTTCGGCTGCGGATTGATGTCGATGCTGACGACCGTGGACAGCGGAACCAGTCGACCGGACTTGGTCTTCACGTAGAACTGGCCGAGGTTCTGTGGCGTCAGGCGCCTGTCTTGCGGGACCTGCGTGATGACGTCGTAGGAACGGTCGTACCAGTTGAAGCGGTTGACGTAGTTCTCACCCACCAGCAGCGCGAGCGTGTCGGCGATCTCGGACATGCTGATGCCCAGTTCGCCCGCCTTGGCCCGATCGATACTGATGTGCGCGTCTTGGCTGTCGAAAGCGAGGTCGCTGTCGACGAAGGCGAACAGCCCGCTACCCCATGCCGCGCCCTTGATCTGCTGCAGGGTCTGGTAGATTTCCGAAAAGTCGTCGGGCGAACGGATCACCATCTGTACCGGCAGGCCGCCGCTACCCGCCGGTAGCGGGCTGTCCTGGAACACGGTGGTATAGACACCGGTAACGTTGGACGTGGAGGCAGTCAGGTCCTGCTGGACGTCGTTGGCCGTGCGCGTGCGTTCGTTCCAGGGCTTCAAGATGATGCCGCCGAAGCCGATGTTGGCGCCGTTGGGACCGCCGATACCGAAGAAACTGCCGTCGAACTCGGGGATCTTGTGGAACAGATCCTCGACCTGGCGGCTGAAGCGCGCGGTGTAGTCCACGTTGGCGTACTGCGGCGCCTTGGTCTGGGTGAAGACGTAGCCCATGTCCTCGGGTGGTGCGAGTTCACGCTTGGCGCCGGTGAAGAAGACCACCGTGGCGCCGAGGATGACGACGCCGGCGACCAGCACGGCGCCACGCGAGGAGAGTGTGTGCCCCAGCAGGCGGTCATACCGCTTGGTAAGGCCGTGCATGGTGCGTTCGATATGCTTCTCGAGCTTGCCTTCGCCCATCTTGTTGTGAAGCAGGCGGCTGCTCATCATCGGCGAGAGCGTGAGCGCTATGACGCCCGAGACGATGACCGATCCGGCCAGGGTGAACGCGAACTCGCGGAACAGGGCGCCGGTAAGGCCGCCCATGAGGCCGATCGGGGCATAGACGGCGGCCAGCGTGATGGTCATGGCGATGACCGGGCCGACGATCTCGCGGGCCCCCAGCAGCGCGCCTTCGATGGGCGTGGCGCCTTCCTCGATATGACGGTGGATGTTCTCGACCACGACGATGGCGTCGTCGACGACCAGACCGATCGCCAAGACCATGGCTAGCAGCGTGAGCAGGTTCAGCGAGAAGCCGAATAGCAGCATCAGCGCCGCGGTTCCGAGCAGTGACAGCGGAATGGTAACCACCGGAATGATCACGGCGCGGAAGGTGCCGAGGAACAGGAAGATCACGGCGATGACGATCACGACCGCTTCGATCAGCGTATGCTGGACTTCCTCGATCGAGGCATCGACGAAACGGGCGCGGTCGAACATGCTCTTCACCGTCAGCGTGGGCGGTGCCACGCGCTGCAGGCGCGGGATCAGTTCGTTCACGGCCTCGACGATTTCGAGCGGATTACCGTCGGGCGTGGGGGAAATGGCCATGAGAATGGCCGGCCGCCCGGCACCGAGCGCCACGGCATCGTAGTTCTGCCCGCCGAGTTCCACGGTCGCGATGTCGCCGAGGCGAACCAGGCTGCCATTGCCGCTCTTGATCACCATCTGGCGGAACGAGTCGACGTCCTTGAGGTCGGTTCCGGCGGTGATGTTGATCGCCGTGCTGTCGCCCTTGAGCTGGCCGGGAGCGGCCTGAACGTTGTTGGCGCGAAGGGCATTTGCGATATCGCTGGCCGTCAGGCCGCGGCCTGCCAGTTTGTCCGGATCGACCCAGATGCGCATGGCAAGCGGCGCACCGCCGTTCACTTCCACCGAAGCCACACCGGGCACCGAGGTGATCAGCGGACGGGCCACGCGATTGACGAAGTCGACGATCTGCGAGGAATCCATCTTGTCGCTGGCGAAGCTGATGTATTGAACCGCAGAGGCACCGTCGGTGATCTTGGCGATGACCGGGTCGGTCGTGCCTTCCGGCAGGCGGTATTTCACCTGCTGCACTTTCGAGAGGATCTCGGTCATCGACCGGTCCGCGTCGGCATTGAGCACCAGCTTTGCGGCGATGTGGCTCTTGCCCGGGCTGGAGGTGGAGGTCAGGTATTCGATCCCGTTGGCCGTCGCGATTTCCTGCGCGATCGGCGTCGTCACGAAGCCCTGCATCACGTCCTGCGTCGCGCCGGGAAGCGAGGTGTCGATCGTGATCGTCGCGCTTTCCATCTGCGGGTATTGCCGGATCTGCAGCCCGAAGACCGCGCTCAGGCCGACAAGCAGGATGAGCAGACTGACGACGATGGCCAGGATCGGTCTTTTGATGAAGGTGTCGGTGAAGGCCATCGTTACTTTCCTTCGCCCGGCACGACCTGGGTGACTTTCACTTCGGCTCCCGGCTGAACCCGCAGCTGGCCTTGCGCCACCACTACGTCACCGGGTTCGATGCCCTCGGTAACCACCACGGAATTGCCGATCCGCGCGCCGGTCTTGATCGGAACGATCTCCGCCTTGCCGGACTTGCGCGGCGTCTTGCCGCGAATGAGGATGACGCTGTCGCCCTGCGCAGAGGTCTGAATCGCGGTTGCGGGAACGACGATGGCATCCTTGCGCGGGGGAAGGGCGAGAGCAGCGGTCACGTACATGCCGGGGCGCAACTCCTGACCAGGATTGGGCATGAGCGCCTGCACCGCCACATTGCGGGTGTCGCCGTCGATCACGGGCTCGACCGCGTTGACGCGGGCGGTGAATTCGCGGCCGGGAAAAGCGTCGGAGCGGATCTTTACCGTTGCGCCGGGCTTCAGCTGCGAGAGTTCCTGCTGGGGGACGGCGAATTCAACGTAGAGGTTGTCGAGCGCCGTCAGCGTCACGACCGGATCGCCGGGGTTGAGGTACTGCCCCAGATCGACGCGGCGGATGCCCAGGCGGCCAGAAAACGGTGCGCGTACCTGCTTCTGCCGGATGCGGGCATCGATCTGCTCGACGGCCGCCACAGCCTGATCGCGCTCGGCGCGGCGCTGTTGCAGCAGGTCCTGCGACTCCGCACCGGTGGGAACCAGCTTTTCGGTCCGCTCCAGTTGCAGGCGGGCATATTTGGCCTGGGCGAGCGCGGCCTTGCGATCGGCGCGTTCGGGGCCGTCGTAGAGCTGGACCAGCAGCGCCCCGGAACCGACGTTGTTGCCGGCCTTGAAGCGGATGGAGGAAACGCGTCCGGCCACTTCGGGAGACAGCGTCACTTCGCGCACGGCGGTGAGCGTACCCACGGCTTCCAGCGCATTGGGCACGTCTTCGGGCGTTGCCACTACGGCCGCGACGGGCACCGCCGGACGGGCCGGCATCGGTCCGCCGCCATTGCGCACGGTCCGCCAGAAAAACAGCAGCCCGAGCAGGATGGCCAGCACGACAATGGTGAGCGCGATATTGCGCGCTTTCGGGCCGAAGCGCTCGCGCGCGCTTTCGTTCGTTGAATCTGCCCCCGTCATTTCTTCACCTCGCTTCGCAGGACTGAACCGAATCCGGCTTGGCACCCCATAGGCGGGCGATGCCGGTATTGGCATGATGCTTCTGCCGCGACAGCCGCATCGCGCCGGCAGAGGCTTGGGAAAGCCTCCCCGATGACGGGTTGAGCGGTTCGTATAGCAGGATCATGTCGGCTCCTTGTGTATTCTTCCACCAGTGGCGGAAATGCCCACCCAAGAGGCGAGCCGACGCCCCTCTACAACCTCAACTATAGTTCAGGTCAATATCGTTTTTTCCGATTTTCCCGACCGGCTTTGGCGATTATCCGCGCGCCTTGCGCCGGCAACCCATCCACCCTATTCAAAAACCTCAACAATTGTTTTGGTTTGATGATCATGGCCATCAATGGACAGCAGACGCTCACCGTCGGCGAAGTGGCGCGGCGCAGCGGCGTCGCGATATCGACGATCCACTTCTACGAGAAAAAGGGTCTCATTCAGGGGTGGCGCACCGGTGGCAACCAGCGGCGCTACGACCGCCGGATCCTGCGCCGGGTGGCGATTATCCGGATCGCGCAGCGCGCCGGCGTTCCGCTTGCGCTGATCAAGGAACACCTCGAGAAATTTCCCTCGGCGCCGATCACCGCGCGTCAGTGGCAGACGCTCAGTCAGGACTGGCGAGCGATGCTGAACGAGCGGATCACCGGTCTGGTGCAACTACGCGATCAGCTGGACACCTGCATCGGTTGCGGATGCCTCTCGCTGAAGGACTGCCCCCTCAGGAACCCCGACGATGTTCTCGGCGAGGACGGAGCAGGGGCCCGCCTGCTGGAGGACGAGCACTCGGTGAAGTGACGGTACCTCCGGGCAAGCGAGCCCCTGCATGCGCCTCGCTCCGGGAGCGAAGCGAAGTAATACGAATGACGGTCAGATTTTCTCGGGGATCTTCCGGAAGAAGTCGGTCAGCTTGTCGAACGGGATCACGTCCGTGCGGTCGTAGAGATCGACGTGGTTGGCACCGGGCACGATGTAGAGCTCGGTCGTATCGCCCTTGATCTGCTCGTTCACTTCCTCGCTGTAGTAGCGCGAATGGGCGTTCTCGCCGATGACCAGCAGCACCGGACGCGGGGCGATCCATGCCAGCTTGTCGAACAGCGGGAAGTTCATGAACGCGGGGCTGCTGGACATGGTGAACTGCGTGATCGAATTGGGGTGATAGCCGCGCGGACGCGAATAGAATTCACCGAATTCGCGGCCGATGGGGTTGGTGTCCTCATCGATTTCCAGCGGCGAGCCACGTTCGGTCAGGGCAGGGGCACTCCCCTCGAAATCGGCCCAGCGCTGCTCGCCGATCTGTTCGAGCATGGCCTTGCGATCCTCGTCGTTCAGCGAGTTGCCGAAGCCCTTCGCGTGCATGGCGGAGATGTCGTACATGCTCACCGTGGCGACCGCGCGGATGCGCGGATCGATGGCGGTCGCGCTCAGGCCGAAACCGCCACTGCCGCAGATGCCGAGCACACCGATCCGCGCGCGGTCCACGAAGGGGCGCGTACCGAGAAAGTCGACCGCTGCGCTGAAGTCCTCCACGAAGATGTCGGGTGAGGACACGTGCCGCGGTTCGCCGCCGCTGTAGCCGTTGAAGGACGGGTCGAACGTCAGCGCGACGAAGCCGCGCTTGGCCAGTTCGTTGGCATAGACGCCCGGTCCCTGTTCCTTCACGCCGCCATAGGGCGCGCCGATGACGAGGGCGGTGTGGGTTTTCGTCTCGTCGAGATCGCGCGGCAGATAGAGTTCTGCGGCGATCGTGATGCCGTAGCGCGTCTTGTAGGAGACGGGCTTGCGGACGACGGCGGCGTCCAGTTCGAAAATGTGGTTGTCTGCGGGCATTGGTGTGCCTCCTTGTTGTCGTTGCCCTGCGGGCACGCGTCGGCTTCGAGCCGGACGGCGCCCTTGCAATGGCGGAACGGAGATCAGTCCTTCTTTACCGGACCGGCCAGGTAGTCTTCGTCGGACACCGGCTCCATCCAGGTCACCGGAGAGCCGTCGAGCGCTTCGGTGATGGCGATGTGCTGCATGGCGGTGGTGTCGGTGGCGCCGTGCCAGTGGCGGCGGCCGCAGTTGCACCAGACCGTGTCGCCGGCGCGGATCTCCGTCTTCGGGCCGCCTTCGCACTGCGTCCAGCCGACCCCCTGCGTGACGATCATCGTCTGGCCCAGCGGGTGCGTATGCCAATTGGTGCGCGCACCGGGTTCGAAGTTCACGATGGCGAAGCCGCCGCGTGCAGGTTCGGGCGGGTTGAAGATGCGGTCGATGCGGACATCGCCGGTAAAGGTTTCTGCCGGGCCCTTGATAGCTTCGGCGGTTCCGTTGCGCAGGACCACCATGTCCTGCTTGGTCATGTCGGCGTCGCTCATGATTGCCTCCTTGGCTAAGCGTTTCGCGGAATTCTCGGGCTTGTCTTCGTGAAACGCATATCGGCGCTTTGCGGTCTCTTTGAAACGGCGCTCAGGTTGCACGGAGTGTTGAGCACAGCTCATGCAACAATTCGGGCGCAAAGCGCTTGAGACGGGAGGCCGCCTACCCGTCCGGAGTTGCGGTCCTCCCGATAAAGCCGCATGAGAGGGCATGTCCGCCGTTCGCTCCGATATCGCAGATTTCGCGTATTTTCTTGCAATTACGCGACATGGCAGTTTTCGCCGCGCTGCGTTGGAGCTGGGCATCAGCCCTTCGGCGCTCAGCCATTCGCTGCGCGGGCTTGAGACGCGTCTGGGCGTGCGTCTGCTCAACCGCACGAACCGCTCCGTCACGCTGACCGCGGCCGGCGAGGAACTGCGCGATGCGATAGGCGAGCCCTTCGCGCAGATCGATCAGGCGCGCGAGGCGCTCAACCGGTTCCGCGACAATCCCATGGGGCGCATCCGCCTGAACGTTGCGACCGATGCCGCGGCGCTCCTGCTCGGGCCGGTCATGCCGGTGTTCATGGACCGCTATCCCGAAGTCGAGGTGGATATCGTTGCCAATAACCGGCTGGTGGACGTCGTCGGTTCGGGCTTCGACGCGGGTATCCGCTATGGCGGCACTGTGCCCGAAGACATGATCGCGCAGCGTCTTTCCGGCGAAATTCGCTGGATCGTCGCGGCATCGCCGGCCTATCTTGAACGCTTCGGAATTCCGAAAGAGCCTGCCGATCTCAAGGATCACCGTTGTCTGGGCGTGCGCCTCGGCGACGATCGGATCTATCGCTGGGAGTTCGAAGGCCCCGACGGCGAATTCGACGTTGCCGTGCCCAGCATGGTGACTGTGGACGACAGCCGCTCGATGCTGACCATGGCCGAAGGCGGTGCTGGCCTGATGTATGGCCCGGAGCCCCTGTTCAGGCCGCATCTGGCATCCGGCTCGCTGCAAACGGTGCTTGAGGATTGGGCGACGACAGGCCCCGGATACTGCATCTACTATCCGAGCCGCAGGCAGGTGCCGACGGGCCTGCGGCTGCTGATCGAGCTCATCAAGGAACTCGATCCCCTCTCCGCCTGATCTCCTGTCGGGTGAGTAGAACTCAACACTCCGTGCAATGCTGACGGGCTAATCCTCCAGCGCCGGCATCTCTACCTTGGGCAGTAACAGGGGGCTTCGCGAGAATGCGAAGCTCGACCCGACAACTCGGTGCTGCGGCCTGGACCCGGTGCACTGACCAAGATGTGGAGTGAACGATGTATCCGACATACGATTTCAGCGGGCAGGTGGCGTTCGTGACCGGTGCCGCTTCCGGCATGGGCCTCGCCGCCGCGACGGCTTTCGCGAAGTCCGGCGCCGCCGTGGCGCTGATCGATGCCGACGAGGAAGCGCTGCAGAAGGCAGCCAACGCCCTTTCAGCGGAAGGCCATGCGATCCTGCCGATCCCGTGCGACGTTTCCGACGAAGAGCAGGTGAAGCGCGCCGTTGCGAACACGGTGGATACCTTCGGGCGCCTCGACATGGCGTACAACAACGCCGGTATTCAGAGCGATGCCTGCGACCTCGCGGAGATCGAGGTCGCGGCCTACGATCGCATGCTGTCCATCAACCTGCGCGGCGTGTTCCTGTGCATGAAGTATCAGCTCGAGCAGATGCGCAAGCAGGGCAGCGGCAGCATCGTCAATTGCTCGTCGCTGGGCGGTTTCGTCGGCGTGCCCGGCCGTTCCGCGTACCATGCCGCAAAGCATGGGGTTAACGGCCTCACCAAGACCGCGGGGCTCGAATATGCCGCGCACGGCATTCGTATCAACGCGGTGGCTCCCGGCATCATCGACACGCCGATGGTTGCCGAGATGAAGGAACGCGAGACCGCCGTCATGGACGAAATGATGCGCGACGTGCCGATCAAGCGGCTGGGCAAGGCCGAGGAAGTCGCCGCTGCCGTCGTGTGGCTCAGCAGCCCGGGCGCCAGCTTTGTAGTGGGCCACGTTCTCGCGGTCGATGGCGGCTACGTGGCGCGCTGAGCGTTACGTCCAGCCTGAATTTTCGAGGGAAATGTCATGCCGCATGTCAGTGTGAAAATGTACGCGGGGCGCAGCGATGCCGATAAGCGGGCGCTGGCCGACAAGATCATAGATGCCATCCGGGATACTCTCGGAGACGGTCCCGGATCGGTCTCGGTGGCGATAGAAGACGTTCCGCCATCGCAATGGATGAGCAGCGTCTACGGCCCCGATATCCAGAATAACGAGGACAAGCTGTTCAAGCGGCCGGGCTACGGCCCGCTCGCCTGAACCGGATGTAGTCCGAGGAGTTTATCGCCCCAAGATGGCCGATTTCAACAATACCGAAACCCTTGCTGCACCAGCGCCGCGCTCCGTCGAAAAGACGGGGGCGGCATTGGCCGTCGTGTCGCTGGCAACCGCGCTCGTCCTTGCCGTCTTCACGATCCCGCTGACGACGCTCGGCACTACGTCGGCTGGGCTTGGGTCGGGGGCAGGCGGGCAGGCCTGGATCTTGAGCGGCATGCCGCTGGGATGCGCCATAGGGCTGCTGCCCGGCGGTGCCCTTGGCGACGACTATGGCAGGCGGCGCGTGTTCAATGCCGGTCTGGCGGTATTGGCTCTGGCGCTCGGAGCTGGTCTGTTCGTGTCCAGCACGGGCGGGTTGATCGTCCTAAGGGTGCTGCAGGGTGTTGGCGGTGCAGCGGTCATGGCTTGCGGTCTTGGGCTGCTGGCCAAGATATTCCCGGTCCCCGCCGACCGGGCCCACGCTACCGCCATATGGGCGGCCGCTCTGGGCGGCGGCGTCGCCGTCGGTCCGATCTTTGCCGCCTTCGTCGACAGCCTGGCCGGCTGGCGGGCGGTCTATGGCCTGGAAGCGCTGCTCGCCGCTGTGCTCGTTGTCGGCGGCATCGGGTTCCTGCCGGAATCGAAAGCCGAAAAGGCCCGGCCGGTCGACTTCGCGGGAACGCTGACGCTGGGCGTCGGCATGGCCGCGCTGCTCAGCGGCATGACCGAGGCGCGGGCCGACCCCGCACGCCCGCTGGTCGTAGCGCTGCTCGCAGGCGGCGCCGTGCTGCTCTGTTCTTTCGTGGTTATCGAATATCGCAAGCGACAGCCAATGCTCGATCTTTCGCTGTTCCGCCGGGGAGACTTTACCGGCGCGATCCTCGGCGCGTTCTTTTCGGGCACCGGGGTACTGGCCATCATGTCCTTCGTACCCACGGTTCTCCATCGGGCCTATGGGACCTCTCCGATCATCGGGGCTTTCGTGCTGCTTGCGTGGTCGGCGATGACCGCCATCGCCGCGCTGCTCGCTAAGCGCCTCCCCGACTGGGCGACGCCGGATCGGGTCATCGTCGCCGGTCTGCTGGCCTGCGCTGCGGGGCAGGCCGCCACGGGCTTCGCGGGGCCGGATGGCAGCTTTGTGCATTTCCTCCCGGGCATGCTGCTGGCAGGCGTGGCCAACGGCCTTCTCAATGCCGCGCTTGGTCAGCAAGCGATCGACAGCGTGCCACCGGAAAGGGCCGCGATGGGCAGCGGGGCGAACAACACTGCGCGCTATCTCGGCTCGGCCACGGGGCTTACGCTGGCGGCGGTAATCGTCGCCAATGCCGGAGACGACGTCCTTCACGGCTGGAACGTGGCAGTGATCGTTTCGGCCATGCTCACGCTGTTGGGCGCAGCGGGCGTGATCGCGGCGCAGCGCCTGCGCGGCTGACACGCGGCTTTGTCGTCCAGTGGGCGAATGTCGACAGCTTTTGTCGCAGACCCTACAAAGCCTCCGGACATGAAATCGCCGAGTTCCAGTGGCTTATAGTGCTGGCATGGTTCCTGCTTTGCTTTCGGAAAACGACAGCAGGAGACCATCCATGGCTTACAAGATCATTGCTTCGCAGTGCACCGGGTGCAGTGCCTGCGAGTTCGAGTGCCCCAATGCGGCGATTTCGATGAAAGGCGACACCTTCATCATCGACCCCAACAAGTGCACCGAATGCGAGGGGCAGTACGACCACCCGCAGTGCGACACCGTCTGCCCCGTACCCAAGACCTGCGTTCCGGCCTGAGCCGCGACTTCCGGGGAGCGGCCGATGACGGACGACGACCTGGGACTAGCGCTGGACTGGAAAGGGCGGCCCATCCGCTGCCGCGAGTGCGATCATCAGCAGATCAACGCGATGGGGCTTTGCGCCAAAGACTACTTCTTCAACCCCAAGAACAGCGGGGTTCTGGACGACGCGGACGGCGTCGGCGACGTCGGCGCGCTGAGCTGCGGCGATGCGCTGCGGCTGATGATCAAGGTCGATCCGGTCACCCAGATCATCACCGACGCCCGCTTCCAGACCTTCGGCTGCGGCTCGGCGATTGCCAGCTCTTCGGCGCTGACCGAACTGATCATCGGCAAGACCATCGAAGAAGCGATGAAGATCTCCAATCAGGACATCGCCGATTTCCTCGGCGGGCTGCCGCCGGAAAAGATGCACTGCTCGGTCATGGGCTACGAGGCGCTTCAGGCCGCCGTCGCCAACTACCGCGGCGAGGAATGGGTGGACGATCACGAGGAAGGCGCGCTGATCTGCAAGTGCTTCGGCGTCGACGAAGGCATGATCGAGCGCACCATACGCTCCAACACCCTGACCCGCGTGGAAGACATCACCAACTTCACCAAGGCGGGCGGTAGCTGCGCAACCTGCGCGGAAGACATCGAGGCCGTGCTTGAGCGCGTCAATGCCGAGATGGTCGAGGACGGTGTCATCGCGGCTGATGCGGCTTTCGTGCCGGGCCCGGTTCCGGTGCTCGCCAAGCCGAAGAGGATCGTCGCCGCGAAGTCCGAGAAGCAGCCGCTTACCACGCTGCAGAAGATCCGCCTGATCGAGGAGACGATCGAGGAAATCCGTCCCTTGCTCCAGCGTGACGGCGGCGACTGCGAACTGGTCGATGTCGAGGGCAACCGGGTGATCGTCAAGCTCACCGGCGCCTGTGTCGGCTGCCACCTGTCGAGCGCCACGATCGAGGGCGTGCAGGCCCGCCTTGTCGAGGCGGTCGGCATTCCGCTGCTCGTCGTTCCCGCCGCCCCCGTACATTGATCGAAAGGACCCGCGCCATGGCCCCCGAACCGGTCTATCTCGACAACAACGCCACCACCCGCTGCGATCCGGCGGTGGTGGAGGCGATGCTTCCTTACTTCTCCGAGCAATTCGGCAATGCTTCCTCGATGCATGCCTTCGGTGCCCAGGTCGGCGATGCGCTGTCCAAGGCCCGCAAGCAGCTTCAGGCACTGCTGGGCGCCGAGTTCGATCACGAGATCATCTATACCTCGGGCGGTACCGAGGCGGACAACATGGCGATCCTCTCGGCGCTCGAAACGCAGCGCGACCGCGACGAGATCGTGACGTCGGCGGTCGAGCACCCGGCGGTGCTGAGCCTCGTTGCCCATCTCGAAAAGACCGGGCGCGCCAAGGTCCACATCATTGGTGTGGATGCGAAAGGCCGTCTCGACATGGAGGCCTATCGCAAGGCGCTTGGCCCGAAGACGGCGATCGTCTCGATCATGTGGGCCAACAACGAAACCGGCACGATCTTCCCGGTCGAGCAGCTGGCGCACATGGCCCATCAGGCCGGCGCATTGTTCCACACCGATGCGGTACAGGCTGTCGGCAAGATCCCGATCAACATGGCCGAAAGCGAAATCGACATGCTCTCGCTGTCGGGCCACAAGCTGCATGGGCCCAAGGGCGTCGGCGCGCTCTATGCCCGAAAGGGCACTCGCCTGCGTCCCTTGATTCGGGGCGGCCACCAGGAACGCGGCCGCCGCGCCGGCACCGAGAATGCGCCGGCCATCATCGGTCTGGGCAAGGCCGCCGAACTTGCGCTCGAACACATGAACGACGAGCAGACCCGAGTGGCCGGCCTGCGCGACCGCCTCGAAAAGGGCCTGCTCCAGCGCATCGGCAACGCGTTCGTCACCGGCGATCCCGAAAATCGCCTGCCGAACACCGCCAATGTCGCGTTCGAATATATCGAGGGCGAGGCGATCCTGCTGTTCATGAACCGCGAAGGCATTGCCGCCAGCTCCGGTTCTGCCTGCACCTCGGGTTCGCTCGAACCCAGTCACGTGCTGCGGGCGATGAACGTGCCTTACACCGCTGCCCACGGCGCCATCCGCTTCTCGTTCAGCCGTGAGAACGACGAGACCGACGTGGATCGCGTGCTCGAAGCCATGCCGCAGATCATCGAGCGGCTGCGTGAGATGTCTCCGTTCTGGCGTGAGCGCGACAAGGCCGACGCCGGTTTCAACCCGACTTATGCCTGACCCCGCCATCTGAGGAGGATCTGCAAAATGCCCGCCTATCTGCCCCGTGTCATCATCAACGACAGCACGCTGCGCGATGGCGAGCAGTCGCCCGGTGTCGCCTTTACGCTGGAAGAAAAGCTCGCGATTGCCGCCGCGCTCGAAGCGGCGGGGATCGACGAGATCGAGGCAGGCACGCCGGCGATGGGCGGGCAGGAGATCGAGGCTATCGCGGCCATGGTCGCGCAGGCGAAGACGGCCGAGATCATCCCCTGGTGCCGGATGACCCGCACGGACGTCGAAGCTGCTGCACTGACCGGGGCTTCGCGGGTACATCTGTCGGTGCCGGTCTCGGATCGCCAGATCCACGCCAAGTTCGGTACCGGCCGCGCCGATGTGCTCGCCCGCATCGCCGATGTCGTGGGCTATGCCCGCGAGCTCGGCCTGCGGGTTTCGGTCGGCGGCGAGGATGCCAGCCGGGCCGACCTCGACTTCCTCAAGCGCGTCGTGATCGCGGTGGAGGAAGCCGGCGGGCACCGGTTCCGTTTCGCCGATACCTTGGGTGTGCTCGATCCCTTCGGGACCTGCGACCTCTTCCGCGAACTGGCGCGCGAAACCGATATCGAGCTGGAGTTCCACGGGCACGACGATCTCGGCCTTGCCACGGCCAACACGCTTGCCGCTGTGCGCGGCGGTGCGACCCATGTCAGCGTCTGCGTGCTCGGCCTTGGCGAGCGAGCGGGCAATGCGCCGCTGGAGGAAGTCGTGACCGGGCTCGGCGAGACGCTGGGCCGCCTGACGGGCGTGAACCTGGCGCAGCTTCCCGCGCTGGCGACGCTGGTCGCCGAGGCGGCGTGCCGGGCCATTCCGGAGAACAAGCCGATCGTCGGTTCAATGGTGTTCAGCCACGAATCCGGCATCCACGTTTCGGGCCTGCTGCGCGATGCCGCCACCTACGAGGCGCTCGATCCGGTGCGGTTCGGGCGTGAGCGCCGCATCGTGCTGGGCAAGCACTCCGGCCGCGCCGCGCTGCGCTCCACACTGCGCTCGATCGGGCTCGAATGCGACCACGAACGCATGGAGCGGCTGCTGGCCGAGGTCCGCGCGCGGGCCAGTTTGACCAAGCGGCCGGTGGAACTGGCAGACCTCGCGCTGCTCCACGGAGCGTCGGCGATGGAAGGGGCGGTGTGATGCCGTACTCCACGCTCATCGATCAGGTTGCGCCAGCTTCGCCCCCGCGCAAACTCTCGCTGCTGGCGATGATCCGCGGCGACATCGCCTGTGTGGTCGCGCGCGATCCGGCGGCGAGCGGCACGCTGGAGATCGTGCTGACCTATCCCGGCGTCCACGCCATCGTCTGGCACCGCATCGCGCATCGCCTGTGGCAGCGCCGGTTGCGCTTTCCGGCGCGCTTCCTTGCCTGGTTTGCGCGGCTGCTGACCAATGTCGACATTCACCCGGCTGCGACCATCGGCCGCCGCTTCTTCATCGATCATGGTGCCGGCGTGGTCATCGGCGAAACTGCCGAGATCGGCGACGATGTGACGCTCTACCACGGCGTTACGCTGGGCGGCACGAACTGGTCTCCGGGCAAGCGCCATCCAACTCTCGAAGATGGTGTGCTGGTCGGTTGCGGCGCGAAGATTCTCGGTCCCATCACGGTGGGGAGGGGCGCGCGTGTCGGGGCCAACAGCGTTGTCGTCGATCCGGTGCCGCCGGCAATGACCGTGATCGGCATTCCCGGCCGGCTGGTGCGTGCGCCTTCGGAGCGGCGCCGCGTCGGCGGGCGGATCGACCTCGATCATCACCTTATGCCCGATCCGGTCGGCGAGGCGATTTCCGAACTGCTCGATCGCATCGACTTTCTCGAAATGCGCCTCGCCCATCGCGAAGGCCGCGAACCCACTTGCGAGGAGGACATCCATGAGCCTGCTTGACGATCTGCAAGGCCTGTCGAGCGCGGAGGACTTCTTCACGTTCCTCGGCGTGCCCTACGAGCCTTCGGTGGTTCACGTCGCCCGGCTGCACATCATGCGGCGCATGGGGCAGTACCTGCGAGGCAGCGAAGTCGAAGGCGCGCTGGAAGCGGCCGACGATGAAGCGCTCTTCGCGTTGTGCCGCGAGCATCTGGCGCAGGCCTACGAGGACTTCGTCGGCTCCTCACCGATCGAGGAGCGCGTGTTCAAGGTCCACAAGGACGCAGTCCTGCCCAAGCCCGAACCGAACGCGCCGTTCGTGCCGCTAACCGCCCTTACCGGCCAACCCCTTTCTGCAGGAGAGTGACCATGCATATCGTCGTATGCATCAAGCAGGTCCCCGACAGCGGCCAGATCCGCGTGCACCCCGTGACCAATACGATCATGCGTCAGGGCGTGCCGACGATCATCAATCCCTACGATCTCTTCGCGCTGGAAGAGGCGCTGCGCCTCAAGGACAAGCTGGGCGCGACGGTGACGGTGCTGACCATGGGCCCGCCGACCGCTGCGGATTCGCTGCGCAAGGCGCTGACGTTCGGTGCCGATCGGGCGGTGCTGCTGACCGACCGTTATTTCGCCGGGTCGGACACGCTGGCCACCAGTTTTGCGCTGTCGATGGCGCTCAAGAAGGTCGCTGAAGAGTTCGGCAAGCCCGAGATCATCTTCACCGGCAAGCAGACCATCGATGGCGACACCGCTCAGGTCGGCCCCGGCATCGCCAAGCGGCTGGATTACAACCAGCTCACCTACATTTCCCGCATCGTCGAGACCGATCTCGACGGCGGCAAGATTACCGTGGAACGGCGCGCCGAAGGCGGGTTGCAGGTTCTCGAAACGAAGTTGCCGGTGCTTATCACCATGCTGGAAGCCAGCAACGAGATGCGCCGCGGCTCGATCGAGAACGCACTGATCGCCGCCCGTGCTGATGTCGTCACCTGGAATGCCGAAGCCGTCGGCATCGAGGATCTGACCAAGTGCGGCCTGCGCGGCTCGCCGACCATCGTGAAAAAGGTCTTCGCGCCCACGGCCCGTACGGAAAAGGCCGAAATCGTCGAAGCCGAAGGCAAGGCCGACGCCAGGGCGGCGGCGCTTGTCGAAGCCATTTTCGCCAAAGCTCCGGCCGTGGAGAGCGACCTGCTCGAACACGCCGCGCAGCACTACGTCTGAAGGAGGAACGACCATGGCCGAGGAGAAGAAACCCGCTCCCGCCGCTGGTGGAGGGCGTGCCAATACCAAGAAGGAACTGCCCGAGCACTTCAAGGCGTACAAACACGTCTGGGTCGCGGTCGAGATCGAGCACGGTCAGGTCCATTCGGTGTCGTTCGAACTGCTGGGCGAAGGCCGCAAGCTGGCTGACAAGCGCGGCGTGGACCTGGCGGCGGTGGTCATGGGCGATGACCGGGCCAGCCTGGACGAGGCCGCCAAGGCCAGCTTCGAATATGGCGCGGACTGCGTCTATATCGTGCAGGACCCGGCGCTGAAGCACTACCGCAACGAGACCTCGACCAAGGTCCTGACCGATCTGGTCAATACCTATCAGCCGGAAATCCTGCTGCTGGGGGCGACCAACCTCGGTCGCGACCTCGCCGGCTCGGTGGCCACGACGCTGAAAACGGGCCTGACTGCCGACTGCACCGAACTCGCCATCGACGACGAAGGCTCGCTCGCGGCCACGCGGCCGACCTTCGGCGGATCGCTGCTCTGCACGATCTTCACGCTCAACTTCCGCCCGCAGATGGCGACCGTGCGCCCGCGCGTTCTCGCCATGCCGGAGCGCGAAGAGGGGCGCACCGGCAAGATCATCGAGTTCGACCCGAAGCTGGTAGAGAACGACGTCATCACCAAGGTGCTCGACTTCATTGCCGACCGCGATACCGACAAGGCGAACCTGCCTTATGCCGATATCGTCGTCGCCGGCGGTCTTGGGCTCGGTTCGGCCGAGAACTTCCAGCTGGTGAAGGAACTGGCCGAGGTGCTCGGCGCCGAATACGGCGGCTCGCGCCCGCTCGTGCAGAAGGGCTGGATCACGTCGGATCGCCAGATCGGCCAGACCGGCAAGACGATCCGGCCCAAGCTCTATATCGCCGCCGGCATTTCCGGCGCGATCCAGCACCGCGTCGGCGTGGAAGGCGCCGACCTGATCGTGGCGATCAATACCGATCCGGGTGCGCCGATCTTCGAATTCGCGCATCTGGGCATCGTCGCCGACGCCGTCACCCTGCTCCCCGCGCTGACCGATGCCTTCGCGGCGCGGCTGCGCGTCAACCGTCTTGCAAGCTGAGGAGGCTCCGATGGGCGAATTCAACAAGCCGTTCGACGCGATCGTCGTGGGGGCAGGGCCCTCCGGCAATGCCGCCGCCTATGTCATGGCCAAGGAAGGCCTCAATGTTCTGCAGATCGAGCGCGGCGAGTACGCGGGCTCCAAGAACGTGCAGGGCGCGATCCTCTATGCCGATGCGCTGGAAAAGATCATCCCGGAATTCCGCGACGAAGCGCCGCTGGAACGCCATGTGATCGAACAGCGCATGTGGACGATGGACGACAAGTCGCACACCGGCATGCATTACCGTTCGGACGACTTCAACGAGGAGAAACCGAACCGCTACACGATCCTGCGCGCGCAGTTCGACAAGTGGTTTTCTTCCAAGGTGAAGGAAGCCGGCGCGCTGGTGCTCTACGAAACCACCGTGACCGAGCTGGTGCGCGATCTGTCGGGCAAGGTGATCGGCGTGCGCACCGACCGGCAGGGCAGCCCGATCATGGCCAATGTCGTGGTTCTGGCCGAAGGCGTGAACGGGCTGGTCGGCCAGCGCTCGGGTCTGCGCGATGAAGTAGCGCCTGAAAGCGTTGCGCTCGCGGTCAAGGAAATGCACTTCCTGCCGCGCGAGACGATCGAGGCGCGCTTCAACCTCTCCGGCAATGAAGGTGTGGTGATCGAGGCCATGGGCACGATCACCAAGGGCATGACCGGCACCGGCTTTCTCTACACCAACGAGGAGTCGATCTCGGTCGGCATCGGCTGCATCGTTTCGGATTTCGCCGAAACCAACGTGACGCCGAACGAACTGCTCGAGGCATTCAAGAACCACCCATCGATAAAGCCGCTGCTGGCGGATTCCGAGTGCAAGGAATACGCCGCGCACCTCATTCCCGAGGGCGGCTACAAGGCGATTCCGCAGCTTACCGGCGCGGGCTGGATCGTCGTCGGCGATGCCGGGCAATTCGTGAATGCGGTGCACCGCGAGGGTTCCAATCTCGCCATGACCACCGGCCGCGTGGCTGCAGAAACGGTCGTGTCGCTCACCCGCAAGCGCGAGGAGATGACGGCGGCTATAACCTTGCCGAGTACGAAAAGCGCCTCGCGCAGTCTTTCGTCATGAAGGATCTCAAGAAGTACAAGGGCATTCCCGAGCTGCTGCACAAGAACAAGGGCAACTTCTTCGGGACTTATCCTAGGCTGTTGAGCCAGGCGATGCAGACCTGGTTCCGCGTGGACGGGATCGACAAGGTTTCCAAGGAGAAGGCCATTTTCCGCAATTTCCGCGAGACACGGTCCTTGTGGGGCATGATGGGCGATGCTTTCCGCGTGGTTCGCGCCTGGCGGTGACCCGTTGACGACAGCATTTTTCGAATTCGGATGAGACGAGGAGCAGGCAAATGAGTGACGTGATGATGGCGCCGCGCGCCAAGGTTGAGGAAAAGCTCTTCCAGAACCGCTATCTGGTCGATGCGGGCCGCCCCCATATCAAGGTCAAGGCGCATACCACCCCATCGGCCAGTCTGCTGGCGATGACCACGCTGTGCCCGGCCGGTTGCTACACGCAGACCGAATCGGGACAAGTCGAAGTCGCTGCCGATGGCTGCCTCGAATGCGGGACTTGTCGTATTGTCACCCGCAAGACCGGGGAGATCGAATGGAACTATCCGCGTGGTGGCTTTGGCGTTCTGTATAAGTTCGGATGAAGTCTCGACTTTTTGATAGTGCTATTGCGCATGGTTATCAATTTTGGGCGGGCGCACTGTTTGCTTGTAGAATCGGCGGAAATCTGAGACTTTTTTACTTCAACGCCCGTTTCCCCGGCGCACGACCGGGCCATGCAGAAGTGGCGGTTGGAGGAGATGACCTGACGGCAGGAACACATCCGTCATGGGCAGTCTCGTGATCAGCTATTCGAACCCTTTATCGTCCGGATCCTACGTGAACACGTATAGTCGCCAGCCGAGCCACACGCGGTCCGACATGGCCTTGCGTGGTGTCTACGAGATTTCCAAGATCCTGGCCGTGCCCGGGCGCCTGGAAACGACGCTGGCCAATGTGCTCACGTTGCTGTCCAGCTTTCTCGACATGCGGCATGGGCTCGTCACCATGCTTGACGAGGAAGGCGCGCCGACCAATGTCGTCGGCATCGGCTGGAGCGAGGAACGGGCTGGCGCCTGGTTCGGCAGCCTTCCCGAACAGGCCGTCGAGCGCATCTTCACGACGGGGATGCCCGTCGTTGTCCAGAACATGCAGAAAAGCTCGCTATTTCCGGGGTGGCGTTTCGACGGGCCGATCGAGCCCGATGGGCGCGTCTCGTTCATCGGGGTACCGATCAAGGACCGGAATACGGTCGTCGGGACGCTGACCATCGAGCAGATCTGGGACGAAAGCACGACCTATCACGCCGCCGATGAAGACGTACGGTTCCTGACCATGGTGGCGAACCTGATCGGTCAGACCATCCGCCTGCTCGAAATGGTCCAGCGTGATCGCGAGCGGTTGATGGAACAGCAGCGGATGCTGGAAAAGGGCCTGATCCGCGAAGCACCTGCATCCGGTGCGGGGGCAAAGAAGGGCAAGGCAGGTAAAGTCGGTATCGTCGGCTCCAGCCCGGCGCTACAGAACGCCCTACAGCAGATCCGCCGCGTCGCGCGCAGCCATTCCGCCGTCTTGCTGCGCGGCGAGTCGGGTACGGGCAAGGAGCTTTTTGCGCGGGCCACGCACGATTTCTCGCCGCGGGCGAAGAAGCCCTTCATCAAGCTCAATTGCGCCGCCTTGCCGGAATCGGTCCTGGAATCGGAACTGTTCGGGCACGAAAAGGGTGCCTTCACCGGCGCCGTCGCCCAGCGCAAGGGCCGCTTCGAACTCGCCGATGGCGGTACGCTGTTCCTCGACGAGATCGGGGACACCACGCAGGCTTTTCAGGTCAAGCTGCTCCGCGTTCTGCAGGAGGGCGAGTTCGAGCGTGTCGGCGGCACGCAGACGATCAAGGTCGATGTCCGGCTGGTCTGCGCGACGAACCGGAATCTGGAGGAGATGGTCTCCAAGGGCGAGTTCCGCGCGGACCTCTATTACCGCATCAATGTCGTCTCGGTCCGCCTGCCGGCCTTGCGCGACCGGCGCGAGGACATTCCCCAGCTTGCCCGCGAGTTCCTGCGTCGCTTTGACGAGGAGCACCACACCGAGCACCAGCTTTCGCCCTCAGCCATCCGGGTGCTGGAAAGCTGCTATTTCCCCGGCAATGTCCGCGAACTGGAAAACTGCATCCGCCGCACGGCTACGCTGGCGCATGACGATCGCATAGACGACAAGGATTTCGCGTGTCGGCACGACGAGTGTCTTTCGGCAACCTTGTGGAAGTCCGCGGTTTCTCCGCCGTTTCCGATCGTCCAGCCGCGCGCCTATGCCGAGCCGGCGGTCGCGCCCGATCCTGCGGCCCGTGTCGATGCCAGGGATGAGGTGCCGGTCGACAATGTGAAGGTCGGCCGCGGCGAACTGGTCAAGGCTCTCGAGGCGACGGGCTGGGTCCAGGCCAAGGCGGCCCGCGTGCTGGGGCTCACGCCGCGCCAGATCGGCTACGCAATCCGCAAGTACGATATCGAGGTGCGCCGGTTCTAGGTCCTGTTTGCATGTGTTCCGGTTTGATTGCACCTGTGCTTTCAACGGCGAGACACGGCAACGGGAGAGAACGCGATGCACATGCGCAAACTCGGCAGCACGGGGATCGAGATCGCCCCGCTGGTGCTGGGCGGTAACGTCTTCGGCTGGACGGCGGACAGGGATACCTCCTTCGCTATCCTCGATGCCTTTCTGGATGCCGGGTTCAATGCCATCGATACGGCGGACGTCTACAACCGTTATGCCCCCGGTCTTGTCGGCGGCGAGTCCGAAACGGTCATCGGCGAATGGCTGAAGGATCGCGGGGTCCGGGATCGGGTCGTCCTTGTCACCAAGGGCGGGCTGCCGATGGGCGAAGGGCTGGAAGGACTGGGCCGCGACTATCTGCCGCGGGCCTGCGATGCCTCGCTTCGTCGCCTGCAGACCGACCATATCGATGTCTATCTCTCACACGCACCCGATCCTCGAACCCCCATCGCAGAGACGCTGGAGGCATTTCAGGGCCTGATCGATGCGGGCAAGATCGGCCATGCGGGATGTTCGAATTATCCGGCCGATCTCCTTGCCGAAGCGCTGTCGGCAGGTGGTGACGGGAAGGCGCGTTACGAAGTGATCCAGCCGCACCACAACCTTGCGGCGCGCGGGCACTACGAAGCGGCGGTCGAAGATCTCGCTGTCGCGCATGGCCTCGGCGTGATCACGTACTATGCGCTGGCGGGCGGGTTCCTGACCGGCAAATACCGCAAGCCCGAGGACGCGGAGGGCAAGGCGCGCGCGCGGGTCGTTTCGCAATATCTCAATCCGGAAGGCCTCGCGCTGCTGGGCAGGGTGGATACGGTGGCAGCACGCCACGATGCCAGGCCTGCGCAAGTGGCGCTGGCCTGGGCGATGGCGCGTCCATCCGTCAGCGCGCCGATCGCCAGCGCCACAAGTCCGGCACAGCTCGAGCAAATCCTGCAGGCGACGCGTATCCAGCTGTCGTCGGAAGACATGGCCCTGCTCGAAGGCGGGCAGGCCGCAGGATAACGCCGAGGCGCTGAAATCGACTTTGTGCGAAACGAATCAGCACATTTCGTGCAACCGGCGCTACGAGGTCGGCAATGGAGTGCTGGACCTCGCCCGTACTCCCCTGATAGCCCGTTCGATGCGCTGCGCACCGGAACGCAGAAGAAACGATGAAACCAGACGAGAGGCCTGATCCGATGACCCAGACCATGTACGAACATATTCTCGACCTGCTGCAGGCGGAAGGTGTGGATACGCTCTTCGGCATTCCGGATCCCAGCTTCTTCGGCATGTTCATCGAGGCGGAACGGCGCGGCATGCGCATCATCTCTCCGCACCATGAACAGGCTGCGGCGCTGACTGCGGACGGCTATTTCCGCATGACCGGCAAGCCGGCGGTGCTGTGCATGAACAAGGGCCCGGGCGTCGCCAATGTCATGGCGGGCGCCAACTTCATGATGAAGGAAAACGTGCCGGCCATTTTCATCATGGCCAACCGCCAGCGCTTCTATGAACAGAAGGTGCGGCGCGGCAAGATGCAGTACATGAGCCAGCCGCCGCTGTTCGAGAACACGGTGAAGTACACGGGCGTGATCGAGTACCCGCAGCAGACCGACGAGATCTTCCACGAGGCGTTCCGACAGGCGCTCAGCGGCGTGCCGGGGCCGACGTACATCGAACTGCCGCTCGGCGTGATGCAGGCCAAGTTCGAGCAGAAGCCCGCGCTGGCGCCCGGCCAGTACCGTCTGGTGAACCAGCGCGCCGATGCGCAGTCCATCGCCGAGGCCAAGGCGCTGCTGGAAAATGCCAAGTCGCCGGTGCTGCTGCTGGGGCAGGGCGGTTTCGTCAGCCGCGCCCACGAGGTGCTCACTGAACTCGCGGGCAAGCTCAATTGTCCGATCCTGCTGTCCAACGCGGTCGAGGCGATCCTGCCGGGGATGGAGGCGCGGACTTTCAACTACAGCTCGGCCGTCGGCGCGGAGATCGCCGGGCAGTCGGACGTCGTGCTCGCGATTGGCACCGAACTGGGCGAGGCGCTCAACTACGGGCGCGGCCATTCGTGGAAACCGGGCAACGAGACGCGCAAGTGGATCTACGTCGAGCGCGACGCCGATGCGATGGGTGTGAACCGACCCATCGACGTGCCGCTGGTCGGCGACCTGCGCGACGTGGTGCCGCAGCTCAACGCAGCGCTGGAAGGCGTTTCGCGCGAATTGCCCGCAAAGCTGCCCGAATGGACCAAGCAGCGCGATGACGCCAAGCAGGCGCTGATGGATGCGATTCCGACCACCTCGATGCCGATCCATCCCGGCCAGGTGCCTATCGTGGCGACCAAGGTCGTTCCCGAGGACTCGATCCTCATCCGCGACGGCGGCGGGGCGAGCATGTGGGCATCCGCGCTGGTGCAGTTCACGCCGCGCGATTCCATGTGGAGTTCGAACTGGGGTGCCATCGGCAACGGTCTGCCCATGGCCATGGGCGCGCAGCTTGCCGTGGGCGACAAGCGTCGCGCGGTGCTGCTTACCGGCGATTCCGCGTTCCTGTTCCACATCTCCGAGATCGAGACGGCGGTGCGCAAGAAGCTGCCGATCATCTGCATCGTCTCGGTAGACCACGCCTGGGGGCTCGAGGCCGCGTCCTACAAGGCCAACTTCGGCGAGAATACGTCCACGCCGGAAGCCCGCTGGAGCAATGAAGTGCGGCTCGACAAGACCGCCGAGAGCTTCGGCGCGCACGGCGAATATGTGGAGCGTCTGGAAGAGCTGGCGCCGGCCGTCGAACGGGCACTTGCCTCGGGCAAGCCGGCGGTAATCCACGTCGAAGTCGACCAGATGGCCAGCAGCACCTTCGAAGGCGTGCCGGGCTTCACTGAATTCCGCGCGTGGTTCGGCGAGGAAGGCGATTTCCTCGGTGTTCCGGGTGCGGCTCCGGCCGCTCCCTCCGCGTCGGGCAGTGCCACGGAAAACAGCAGCGGCTACTGACCGCTACCACCAGCGCGTTTCCGCTCGGCCTCAGCGAACCATGGCGAGGCCGATGCGGAAACGGGTGGTGTGAACGTTGTAGTCCAGCAGGTTCTCGCCGTAGCCCACGAAGCTCTGTCCGAAGAGGTAGAAGTCGGGCGCCTTCGGAATGATGCGGCGCAGCGGGTAGGACAAGTCCGCCGCGAACGATCCCTTGCCGCTGGAAAAGCTCAGGCGGGTCGTCGTAGAAAGGCGCAATCCTTCCTTCTCGCCGACCTGCACGAAGAGTTCGGTGTTCCCGCGGTAGCGGCGAATATCGGGATTGTCGGACAAGTCGCCTGCATAGAACCATGCGCGGGGGGCGACGATCAGGCGGCGGTCGTTGCCGAGCGAAAAGGCTGCCATCGGCGAGAAATAGACGGTGTTGAGGCTGCGCGATGAGTCGCCCGCCCGCCCGTTGGAGATGTGCCGCAGACCGACTTGCCCGCTGAGCGTCGTGCTGCCGGCAAGGCTGACGGGCGGAGACAGGTAGAAGACCTCGGGCTGGAAATCGATGTTGCGAAACGGCGAGGAATCTGCGCCGAGATCCCAGAACATGCGCTGGGTGTAGCCGAAATAGAGGCCGTCGGCGGGCGAGAAGCTGTCGATTTCCTCGTCCTTGTCGTGCTTGCCGTAGATCTTGTATTTGAAGCTGATCTGGAGACGGGCTTCGGTGTTCGTGCCCGGTCCATAGACACCGTAGATCGGTTCGTACGCGGTCAGGTTGTTGAGGAAGGCGTTTCCGAACGTCTTGTCCCCCGGAGGGGCAGGCGGCGGCAGCGTGTCATCTGCCGTGGCCGTCAGTTGCGGTGTCGCTGTCGCTCCCGAAGATGGGCTCTGTCCGTTGGCCATTGCGATCCGCTGACTGCCCCATTCGGGAACGGAAAGCATTGCATCCTCGGGCACCTCGCTTGCCGGAAACTGGTAGCGCGCGGACGCAAAGGCGCCGGGGGCAATGGTGAGCGATGCGGTCGTGTCTAGCGCACGTTCCAACCGGACGTTCCGCGTGCCTTCGTCCGAAGAAAGGTTTGCCTCGACTTCCTGCGGCATCGGAACGGTCTGTGGCACATCGCCGGGGTTCAGGAGGCGGATATCCACCAGCGCCATCCCGTCCGGTGTCTGCGCATCGGCGCGGCTCAGAAGAATCTCGACGGGCTCCTGCGCAACCGCCTGGCAAGGTAGCGCCAATATCGCGATCACAGGGAGGGCGAGTATCCGCGAGAGATCGAGACTATTGTTCGGGCGCCTTCGGGGGGCAATCCGGATCGCTTCTTCGATCATGCGCCTGATCCTCCAATGCGCTGGCAGGGCATAAGGAGACGAAGGCTTGGCCGGACATATGCCGCGGGTCAAGGCTGGCCTGCATAATTGACCGCGGCCGTCATCAATCACTCTTGCGATCACCCCGGCGTTTGATTGGGCTTCCCCGAATTTTGTCCACATTGGTCAAGTTCGCGCGAACAATCTGCGTCAAGGGAGGCCGGTTGGAGAGGATACCAGAATGGCCGGAGCATCCGCGTGCTCCTGGCCGGTCGCACCATCCTCTCCGTCACGGTCGAGCCCTTAAGGGCCGCAGGGAGGACTACACATGCATTCTTCGATCGCGAAGTTTTCGACTTCGTCTCTGGCACTTGCTGCCGCTTTTCTCGCCACGCCGGTGCTGGCTCAGGATATGGGCGGCGGCGATCAGACCGATGCCGCGAACGAGATCGTCGTTACCGCTCAGCGCCGCGAGGAACTCTCGCGCGACGTGCCGATCAGCGTCACCAGCCTCGGCGGCGACCAGCTGGCGACCGCCAACGTCAAGCAGCTCTCGGATACGGCCAAGCTTACGCCGGGCCTGCGCTTCGACAGCCAGGGCCCTGCCGTGCAGCCGACCATTCGCGGTGTCGGCACGGCCATCACCACCTCCGGTGGCGGCCCCAACGTCGGCATCTATGTCGATGGCTTCTTTCAGGCCAATACCTACCTTTCCGACTTCGACCTGCTCAACGTGCGCAGCATTCAGGTGCTGAAAGGGCCGCAGGGCACGCTCTTCGGCCGCAACACGACCGGCGGCGCGATCATCGTCACCACCGCCGAGCCGAGCACGATCACCGGCGGAGAGGCCAAGGTCAGCTACGGCCGCTTCAATGCGCTGAAGGCACAGGCCTATGCGACTTTCGGCATCAGCGACCGCGTGGCGCTGGACATCGAAGGTCTCTATCGTCGCGGCGACGGGTACTTCACCGATATCAGCGACGGCTACGACGAGGTCGGCCAGTACGAGAACTGGTCGGTGCGCATGGGCCTCAAGGCCGATCTCACCGATGACGTCTCGCTGCTGCTGCGCTGGATCCACGCCGAAACCGACGATCCGACGACGCAGCTCGTCAATGCCTATGTCGACAAGTCGGGCCAGGCCGGGTTCCTCGACAAGGTCTCCGCTGCGGGTCAGGCCATCTACGGGCAGGGCGCGTCGCAAGGCCTGCCGCTGGTGGCCATGTTCCCCAACGGCTCGCCCACCGCACCTTACTATGCGGCCATTCCCGGGACGTACGCGACCGAGCCGGGCGATGTCCTGCTGAACAAGCCGCTGAGCTTCCGTACGAACTCCGATGCGCTTCAGACCACGATCAAGGCCGATCTCGGCTTTGCGGACCTCACGTCCTACACCCAGTATCGCAAGGACCTTTCGCCCTACTACGGCGACCTGGACGCATCGGCGGTGCCGATCTTCAACATCTACGTTGGCGTGAACGACGAGACCTGGAGCCAGGAATTCCTGCTCAATTCAAAGCCGGGCGGGCCGCTGCAGTGGACTGCGGGCATCAACTACTTCCAGATCCGCGACACCTGGGACATCGGCGCGTCGTTTGGCGGCGCGGCGTTTGCCCCGTTCGGCGGTTCGAGCACCACGACCAAGTCCTACGCCGCCTTTCTCGACGCGACGTATGAAATCAACGACCGGTTCTTCGTGACCGTGGGCGGCCGCTACAGCCACGATGTGGTTGCCGACGGCTACTTCACGGCCAACTTCACGACGCCGCTGACGGGTTATACGGGGCCCGACGGACAGAATGTGCCGTTTACCGGAAATCCGGGTGACAGGATCGCGGTCGATACGCTCAAGAACGACAGCTTCACGCCGCGCATCGTGCTGCGGTACAAGCCGAGCGAGGATTCCAGCGTCTATGCCTCGTACACCAAGGGGTACAAGGCAGGCATTCTCAACGTGGGCGGCTATTCGCAGCAGCCGGTGAAGCCCGAGAAGATCAACGCCTTCGAAGTCGGCTACAAGTTCGACAACCGCGTATTCCAGGTCGACCTCGCCGGGTTCTACTACGATTACAAGAACCTGCAGGTCTCCAGCTATCAGGATGGCGCCGCGCAGATCCGCAATGCCGCTAGCTCCGAAATCTACGGTGCAGAGGCCCAGCTTCGCTATAAGGTGACGAGCGACTTCACGGTCAACGGCGGCGTCGCCTGGACCCATGCGCGGTACAAGAGCTTCGAGAACGCGCCGTACTACAGCTACTGCGATCCGGCCGCCGCGGCGGACTTCACCAATCCGCTCAACTGCGCCTTCAGCGGCACGCAGTCGCCGGGTGGCATCGTGCAGGCTTCCACCGACGCCTCGGGCTTCAAGATGCAGCGTGCGCCGGAGTTCACCGGCAACATCGGTGCCAGCTACGGTCTCGACCTCGGCGGCGGCCGTCTGATGCTATCGGGCAACCTCTATTACACCTCGAGCTTCTACTTCGATCCGGAGCAGCAGTTCAAACAGAAGGGGTATGAGGTCCTGTCGCTGCGGGCGCAGTGGACGGATCCGACCGAGACCTACACGGTCGCGGCGTTCGGCGACAACGTCACCAACAGCCGCTACCAGACGCAGGTGCTCTTCAACACGCTGGGCACCGGCTCGGTGTGGAATTCGCCGACCACCTACGGAGTGGAATTCGGTGTGAAGTTCCGCTGAGGCGGTGTGGACCAAAGATGGCGGGAAGGGCACGGCCTTTCCCGTTATCGGTCCGACCGCTAGCATGACGACGCGGGGCAGGGCCCGTTCAGCGTCCCTGCCCGCCAATCGATGACGGGAACCGCATCGGAACCGGAAGGGGAGGCTGATCCATGGCCATGATCGAAACCGCACGCGGCGCAATCCCATCGAGCGACCTGGGCAGGGTTCTCATCCATGAGCACGTGTTCCTCATGGATATGGAATATACCTTCAACTACCGGCCGGATTTCTTCAGCGAAAAGACGATCGACGATGCCGTCGCGAGGCTCGATGCGCTGAAGGCCAGCGGGATCGACACGATCATCGATCTCACCGTGCTCGGCCTCGGCAGGCACATGCCGACGCTGGCGAAGGCTGCGGCCCGGACCGATCTCAACATCGTCGTTTCGACCGGCGCCTACACCTTCGATGCGGTACCGGCGCCGTTCCAGTTCTGGGGGCCGGGGCTGCTCAAGGATGCCGACGTCGAACCGATGATCGGCCATTTCGTTTCGGACATCACCGAGGGCATCGGCGGCACCGGCATCAAGGCCGGTATGCTCAAGTGCGCGATCGACGAACCCGGCCTGCAGCCTGGCGTGGAGCGCGTCATGCGCGCGGTGGCGCGAACGCATGTGATTACCGGCACGCCGGTTACCGTGCACACCGCCCCGCTGCAGCAGACCGGGCTGATCGTGCAGGACGTGCTGACCGAGGAAGGCGTGGACCTGGAGCGCGTGGTGATGGGCCACTGCGGCGATACCAGCGATGTCGACTACCTGATGAAACTGGCCGATAAGGGCTCGATCCTCGGGATGGACCGCTTCGGCGTGGAATTCGCGATCACGATGGAAGAGCGAGTGAAGACGATCGCGGAGATGGTGAAGCGCGGCTACGCGGACCGGCTGACGCTCAGCCATGATTGCTGCTGCTGGTCGGACTATTTTCCCGACGTGTCCGACTATCACGAAGCCATGCCCAATCACCACTATCTGCACATCCACAACGATGTCATTCCTGCGTTGCTGGAGGCAGGGGTTTCGCAGGGCGATCTCGACAAGATGTTCGTCGACAATCCGCGAAGGCTTTTCGCGGCACCCGGGGAGGACTGACAAACAGCCCCGGTTCAACGGGAGAGAGTGGGAGATGATGGAGGTTCTGCGTTTCGATGGGCGCACGGCAATCGTGACCGGCGCCGGAGGCAATCCGAGTCTCGGCAGGGCCCATGCGCTCCTGCTGGCCGAGCGAGGCGCCAACGTCGTCGTCAACGATATCGGGCAGCTTCCCGCAGGTCTCGGGTACGAGGGCGAGGCCAGTGCCGAAGCCGTTGCTCGGGAAATCCGCGAGGCCGGCGGCAAGGCCGTCGCCGATACCAACAGCGTCGCCACGCAGGACGGTGCCGATGCCATCATCGCGACTGCGCTCGAGGCCTTCGGTTCGGTCGATATCCTCATCAACAATGCGGGCATTTGCCCTGTCGTTTCGTTCGATGACATGACCGCCGATGATTTCCGCCAGACCATCGAGATCAATCTGATGGGCACGGTGCAGACGTGCCGCGCGGCATGGCCGCACATGAAGAAGGCGGGTTACGGGCGTATCGTGAACATCTCGTCGGGATCGATGAGCGGGTTTGCCTGGCAGACCGCCTATGCCGCAGCGAAAGGCGGCGTCTATTCGTTTACCCGCTCGCTCGCCTCCGAAGGCGTCGACTTCGGGATCAAGGCGAACACCGTGGTGCCCGGCGCGCTGACGCGGATGGTCTATGCGGCGCAGGATGAGGACACCTCGTCCTTCATTGCCCATGCCAGGCAAAATCTGCCGCCCGAAATCGTGTCACCCGCAGTGGCGTTCCTCTCGCATGAGAGTGTACCGTTTACCGGCGAATGCATCGAGTCCATCGGTGGCCACGTGGCGCGGTTCTACCTCGCTCGCACCCCGGGCTTCGATGATCCGGACATGACGATCGAGACGCTCGCCGAACGCTGGCGTGACCTGCTGGCAGGAACATCCGAAGGTCTCTCCCGCCACGACGACGCCGACCCGCGCGAATGGAGTATCAAGCCCTACAAGCCCGACTGGTTCGCCAAGGCCTGAAGAGCCGGACGGCTCAACCCGTCTGTTCGTTCTCGTCGGAGGAAAAGAACCGCTGGATCACGTCGCGGGTCAGGCGGGCAGGGCGCAGGGTCTCGGCATCGACACAACACCAGCTCGATTTGACCTCAGCCAGCACTTCCTCGCCGCGGCGGATGATGGTCTCGTAGAAGGCGCGCGCGCCTTGCACCCGCTCCAGCAGAACGGTGGCGATCACGTCGTCTTCAAGGAATGCCGGCTTGCGGTATGTAATCTCGTGCTTGAGCGCGACCCACATCTTCTGCGCGACCGCTTCGGTGGGCGCCAGGGCGCGCCAATGATCCAGCACGGCGGCCTGAACCCACTTCAGATAGCTGGCATTGTTGACGTGCCCCATGAAGTCGATGTCTTCGGGGTCGATACCGATGGAAAAGCGGTGGGGAATCGCGTGGCTCACGGGGCAATCACTATCATCTGCACGCCTTGGGAGATAGGCGCTTTAGCTTCGCCTTCAAGAGTTTGTTCGCGCCTGATCTACATGGCGGTCAGGAGGGCTTTCCCACCATCGATGCCACGCGTTTGCCGATTGCCATCGAAGACGTCAGTCCCGGCGATTCAATCCCGAACAGGTTGACGAGACCGGCAAGCCCGTGGGCCTCTTCGCCCTGCAGCACGAAGTCGGCGGTCGGCATGTCCGGACCGGCCAGTTTCGGGCGTACGCCGGCGTAGGCGGGCTGGAGCCGGTCTTCCTCGGCATCGGGCCAGATCCGCCGCGCTGCCGCCAGGAACTCGGGTTTGAGGGCCGGGTCGACCGTGTAGTCGATTTCGTCGACCCAGTGGATATCCGGCCCGAAACGAGCCTGTCCGCCCAGGTCCAGCGTGAAATGGGTGCCGAGGCTGGCGGGGCCGGGCACCGGATAGATCAAGCGTGTGAACGGGACGCGCCCCGAATAGGAAAAATAGCAGCCCTTGGCATAGTAGAGGCGCGGCACCAGTTCCGGGTCGAGGGCCTCGATCGTTCGTGCCAGCGCCTGGGCTCCGAGTCCCGCCGCATTGATCAGGATCGGCGCAGCCAGATGTGTCTCACCGACCTGAACTTCCCAGAGCGATCCCTTGCGGCTCACGCTTTCGACCGCGGCGCCGCATACCAGCATGGCCCCATGGGCCTCGGCCTCGCCGAGAAGCGCCAGCATGAATTCGTGCTGGTCGACGATGCCGCTCGATGGCGAATGGATGGCCCCCGCACAGCTGAGAGCCGGTTCGAGTGCACGGGCCTCGTCGGGTGCGAGCCGGACCAGATCGTCGACACCGGCTGCTGCTCCGCGCGCCATGACGGCATCGAGCGCGGGAAATTCCTCTTCGTTTCCGGCGATGATCAGCTTGCCGCACCGCCGGTGGGCTACACCGCGCTTTTCGCAGAATTCGTAGAGAAGGTGCCGCCCTTCCACGCAGAAATGCGCTTTGAGCGACCCGTCCGGATAGTAGAGCCCGGCGTGGATGACACCGCTGTTGCGGGACGATGTGACCGTCCCGAACTGCTGCTCACGCTCAAGGATCATGACGTCATGGCCATCGAGCGCCAGGGCCCGCGCCACGGCCAGGCCCACGACACCGGCACCCACTACGATTGCGCCAACTTCATCCATGCCCGACCCTTAGTTCATGGCAGCGGCGATGAAACCCATTTTGCGCATGTAGGGCTAGTCCAACCCACGCTTCAGGCCTTCCAGCGTCTGGCGCGCGAAGCGTTCCACTTGCCCTATTTCCCTTCGGATCAACCCATAGGCCTGCGCGCTTTGCCTGGCGCGGTTCACTCGGGTCGGATCGCCGGATCTGACCGCACATGCCAGTGCCACGGCGGCGCGTTCGCGGGCGCTGAAGCTGCTTCCGGCCTGTGCGCGGTCTATTTCGGCACGGGAGAGGCCCGCCCGGCGAGCGGCGGTAACGGCATTTTGGATTGTTCTGTCACACCCGTACTCGCTGGTCAGAGCCAGTACGATCTGTCTGCGGATGCGGCGACCGAGATTTATGGGCATGCGGACTTTCTACTCTGAACGAGGGCCGGGGCTGCGCCGTCCAAGGCGGCATTGCAGGGCGCTCCACAAGCAGGCCTGTGCGGCGTGACGGAAGGCGATCAGGCCGATCGAGATCATTGTCTGCGCCAGAGCGACCACAAGCGATCCGTTGGCCGCGGTCATGGTGAAAGAGATCTGGATGTCCAGCAGCGAGCCGGACGGGGAGAAGGCCCAATCCGTGCGAAGGCTTGTCGTGTTCGGGGTCATGGCTGCGTTCCCGGCTGCCGCAGGCGAGCGTGCCCGCCCGCGGCAGCCGTCTTCGTGTAGGGATGAAGGTCCGATGCGGCGCTCAGAAGTGATACGAGACACCGACGAGCGCCTGATGCCGGTCGTAGGTGCCGCCATCGGTTCCGAAATCCGCGTAGCGGTATTCGATGCGCGCGGTCACGTCGGGAAGGACCTCGTGCTCGACGCCGCCGCCAACCGTCCAGGCGTCGAGGGTCTCGGCGTTGCGGAGATCTCCTGCCTCCGTCGAAAGCGTGGTCCGCACGCGCTCACCGGCATAGCCGCCACGCACGTAGAGCAGCGTCTTCGGGGTAACGAGATAGCCGGCCCTCGCACCGAGATCGAAGCTGTAGCGGGCATCGAGCGTGAGGGGGGAGCCGCTTGACACCACCTGCTGGCTATCGTCCAGAGGAACGCTGACGCCGTCTTCGACGCCCAGAACCACGCGGTCCGCAGCGCGGAAGTTGTAGCCGGCATGGATGCCCACGACACCGGCACCACGGCCTGCTTCGGCATCGACGGGAAGAGCAGGCTGGACCTGCTCGTCCACTTCGGTGCGGTTCCAGCCGGCATTGACGCCGACGTAGGGGCCATCGAAGGTTGCGGCCATGGCCGGGGTCGGCAGGGCGGCCAGCGTCGTGAGCGATGCGCCCAGGGCTGCAGCGATGAAGGGCAGGCGGTAGGCGAGGTTTCGGGTCATGTCTGTGTCTCCAGGTCAGGCACGGAAGTGTGCTGGAGGCGCAGATAGGCCTTGCTCTAATTTTGATTAATGGCCGTAATGCGGAAATTTTTATTCCATAATTTGGAATTATCAGCATTGAACCTTTGTTAGTTGATCAACCGGTTCGCACGGAGGCGTTCGGCAGCGAAATCCACGAAACTGCGCACTTTGGCAGAGGCCTTGCGCCCTTCCGGGTGGATGATGTGGATCGGCAGCGGTTCTTCCTCGTAGTCCTCAAGAACCGTCAGCAGGCTGCCTTCCTCCAGACAGGGGCCTATCTGGTAGGACAGGACGCGGGCGAGGCCCCAGTCCAGCCGTGCGGCTTCGATCACGCCCGCGTATGTATTGCAGTACAAGGTGGGGCGGACCTGAACGCTCGAGCGCTTGTCCTCCTGGCCGAAACGCCAGTCGAGCGAAGCGAAGGCGCTGGTGCCGGCGATGATGGTGTGCTCGGCCAGATCGGCGGGGGTGCGCGGGACGCCGCGGGTTTCGAGATAGGCGGGCGAGGCACAGACCACCCGGCGCACGGTTCCGACCTTGATCGCGGCATGGCTGGAGTCGGGCAAGTGACCGATGCGGATCGATACGTCGATGCCTTCGTCGACAATGTTGGTCACGCGGTCGAGGAACAGCAGGCGGGCGCTCACATCCGGGTAGGTGTCCAGGAACTCGGTAATGATCGGCAGGACGTAGATCTGCCCAAACAGGACCGAAGCGGTCACTGTCAGCATGCCGGTCGGCGTGGCGTATATGCCCGCGGCCGCGGCATCGGCTTCCTTGATGTCGGCCAGAATGCGGCGGCAGTCTTCCAGATAGCGATGCCCGGCATCGGTCATCTGCACCGATCGCGTGGTACGGGTCAGCAGCCGCGCGCCGATGGCATCCTCCAGCGCCGACACGGCGCGGGTGACGGCGGGCGGGCTCATGTTGAGATTGCGCGCCGCTTCGGCAAAGCCGCCGGTTTCCGCCACCCGCACGAAGACCTTCATCGCATGGAGCTGATCCATGTGTCCCACCCTTCCTGATCGCCGGGCGTGACACGGCGATCGCCGATGAGCCCATCGCGCGCAGCGTAAGGGCCGTGGCTGCTCCCGGCAATCTGGTTATTCCGCAGGATGGAACGGTGCCTTGCATTCAAGGCTCGTTCTGTCGTGAACGGAAACGCCGCACTGTGCGCAGGACCTTGCCGAACTCCTCGAAAGGACCACGCCGTGAAGCTTTATCATTACCCCGTATCCGGTCATTCGCACCGCGTTCGCCTGTTCCTGTCGCTCATCGGCGTCGATGCCGAACTCGTGCAGGTCGATCTGGGCAGCGGCGAAAACCGAGCGGCCCCGTTCCTTGCGCTCAACCGCTTCGGGCAGGTGCCGGTGTTGGAAGATGGCGACACGATTGTTTCGGATTCCAACGCGATACTCGTTTATCTTGCGAAGAAATATGAGCGGAGCGACTGGTTGCCCGAAGATCCG
This sequence comes from uncultured Novosphingobium sp., assembly GCA_965140495.1. GTDB lineage: Bacteria > Pseudomonadota > Alphaproteobacteria > Sphingomonadales > Sphingomonadaceae > Novosphingobium. Next base: position 1,788,317 of record OZ223239.1, read on the forward strand.
GCAGGTGCCGCCGCCGTACAGCGCTGGTTGTCGGTCGCCGCTGGCCAGATCGCCTACGGACCCGGTGCGGCCCGGCTGGTCGCGCTTTTCAATGCCCGCTTCGACATGGCCGAAGTCTCCGCGCGGGCTCATGCCATTCTCAAGCTGATCGATGCCGAACTGGATACGCGCGTCTGGATCGCCGCGTCGCGGCCCACGCTCGCCGACGTCGCCCTCTACAGTTACATTGCGCGCGCGCAGGATGGCCGGATCGCGTTGACTTCCTATCCGGCCGTACAGGCCTGGCTGGCGCGCATCGAGACCTTGCCGGGTTTCGTGCCCTTTTCGCCCGAGCACCTCGCGGCTGCGGCATGACCGGGGCAGAAACATCCCCGCCTTCGCCTTTCCACCCCGGCGAACGCCTGCTGCAGGAACGGTTGGGACTGGGCGACCGGCTCGCCGCGATCGGGCCGAGGGCGATCCTGCCGCGCCTGACGCCGCAGTTGCGTGATTTCTTCCCGATCCTGCCTTTCGCCATCGTCGGTACCGTCGATGATACGGTGGAAGGCCGTGCAGCGCCCTGGGTCAGCGTGGTCCATGGTCCGGCAGGCTTCATTACCTGTCCCGATCCCACCCGTCTCCACCTGAACGCGCAACTGGCGCATGACGATCCGGCTGCTGTCGGACTGATCGAGGGCGCTGCTGTCGCGCTACTGGGGATCTGCCCGCATACGCGCCGTCGCAACCGCGTCAATGGCCGCATCGAGGCGGTCGACGGGCAGGGGTTCGAAGTGTCCGTTGCGCAGGCTTTCGGCAATTGCCCGCGCTTTATCAGCCCACGCAGGCTGGATGCGGACATGCCCCGTGCCTTGGAGCGGTCGCCAGCAGATTCCGTAGTTCTCGCCGACAGGCTCGACGCGGCGTCGCGCGCGCTCATCTCGGGCGCGGATACGTTCTTCGTCAGTTCGTTTATCGAAGCGCGCGACGCCGCTGCGTCTGATCGTGCCGCGCGCCAAGTGGACGTTTCGCACCGTGGCGGCGAGCCGGGGTTCGTGGCCATCGAGCGGCAGAATACGCTGCTGATCCCGGACTTCGCGGGCAATCGGTATTTCAACACGCTGGGCAACTTCGTGCTCAATCCGGTGGCAGGCCTGCTCTTCATCGACTTCACGACAGGGGACATGCTGCATCTGACCGGCACGGTGGAGTTCCCTGCAAGGGCGGGGCCCCGCTGGCGCGGACATCCGCCATTCGCCGAGGCCGAACGGTTCTGGCGTTTTACCCCGGAAAGGACCGTCATGCGCCGTGCGGCGCTGCCGCTCGTTCCCACCGGTTGAGGGCCTTGCCGGGTGCCGTTCCGGTTTCCGGAACAGTCCCTTTCCGACAACGGGAATTCCGGCACCCGCCGATGGAGCCTACCTCCTTCCTGCAGCCGATGTTCACGCCACGGCTGTCCCGAAAAGCCCGCCGCGACCCCTCTTGAACCACGCGCGGGCCCTGCTGCGCCCGGGTCTTCTCTCAGCCCCCCGATGACCCGGGCGCTTTTTTGTTTCGAGCAAACAAGGAGTTTACCCCATGACCCGACCGCCCTTGCCGCCGTTTTCCGAAGAGAGTGCCCGCCAGAAGGTTCGCCTGGCCGAGGATGGCTGGAACAGCCGCGATGCTGCTGCCGTCGCACTGGCCTATTCGCTCGATACCGCCTGGCGAAACCGCGTGGAGTTTCCGCGTGGGCGCGCGGAGGCCGAGGCCTTTCTGGCCCGCAAGTGGGCGCGGGAGCACGAGTATCGCCTCATCAAGGAACTGTGGGCCTTCACCGGCAACCGGATCGCTGTCCGCTATGCTTACGAGTACCGCGACGACCGCGGCAACTGGTTCCGCGCCTATGGCAACGAGAATTGGGCCTTCGCGCCGGACGGCCTGATGGTCGAGCGGCATGCCAGCATCAACGAGATGCCGATAGCCGAGACAGACCGGCTTTTCCGTTGGCCGCTCGGGCGGCGTCCCGATGATCACGCCTCACTGTCCGAGCTCGGGCTGTAACGGGCAAGTTATTCCATTTATCTGAACAATGTCTTCCTCATGATGTCGATTATCGTTTCATGAAGAAATGGTTAGGTCTCGATTGCGGCAGGGGAAGGCCCCGCCGCACCGAACAACTCAACCCTGATTGCGATGGAGTTTCCTATGTCCCGTATTGCTGTTCCTGCCCGTGAGAATGCCCCCGCCGCATCGCAGCCGCTGCTCGATGCCGTCGAAAAGTCGCTCGGTGCCGTGCCGAACCTGTTTCGTCTTCTGGCGCTCAGCCCGACCGTTCTGGAAGGCTATCTCGGCCAGAACGCGGCCCTCGGAAAGACGCTGGACCTGAAGACCCGCGAGCGCATTGCCCTGGCGGTCGCACAGATCAACGGTTGCGACTACTGCCTTTCTGCGCACACCTACCTCGGCCTCAACCTCGCACGGATCGATGCCGATGAGATCCTTGCCGCCCGCAAGGGCCGTTCGGCCGACGCCAAGGCGGACCTGGCCGTCTCCTTCGCTGCAAAGGTCGCCAGCGAGCGCGGCCGTGTCGATCATGCCGACCTCGAAGGCCTGCGCAACGGCGACTACAGCGACGCGCAGATCATCGAGATCGTCGCGCTCGTCGCCGAGAACACCTTCACCAACTTCGTCAACAACGTGGTGGAAACGGAAATCGATTTCCCGGTCGTGACCGCGGAAGACCTCTACGCAGCAGCCTGATTTTTCCGCAGACTGCACGTAGCCGGCGGCAGGGAGCAGCAATGCCCTCTGCCGCCGTTTTGCGTTGGCAGTATTGGCGTCCTGTCAGTGGGACGTCGGGTCAGGGGTCGGAAGCCAGAACTCGTCCTGAGTCGGTGAGGGCGAGGTTTGGGGTGCTTGGCCTTCCTCAGGCCAGAGGGCGCGCAGCGTCTGTCCGTCATAGAGGAAGCCACCGCGCATCACGGCCTCGATATCCATGGCCGTATCGATGTCCTCGCGCGGATCGGTGTCCAGTATCAGCAGGTCCGCCAGTTTTCCCGGCTCGATCGTGCCGAGGTCAAACAGCCTGCCTATCGTTTCCGCGGAGCCGGCGGTAGCGGCATGGAGAACCGCTTCGGGAGACATGCCGCCAAGAACGTGGGCCTTCATCTCCCAGTGATAGCCGATACCGGGGGCCTCGCCATGAGAGCCCATGCCTACCAGCACGCCGGCTTCGGCTAGCCGCGCAGCGTCGCGGGCAATGACCGGGAAGCGCTCCTCCGACAATGGCAGGAAAGTGCGGCTTGATGTCAGCATTTCGCGGATCGCATAGGGCGGCCAGAAACGACGCAGCTTGTCATCGATGACAGGGTCTTCGTGCGCGATGATCCAGTCCATCGCCGGTGAGCCGCTGTTGGTGATGCTCAGCGTGGTATCGTAGCTGGTGCGCATGGCTTTCATCACCGCGATCACGTCATCGCCGAGCGGCGGAGCGGGCAGAGCATGCTCATTGCCCGCATAGCCGTCGAGAATCTGGGTCAGGTCCAGCTTGAGAGCCAATGCACCTTCGGTCGTGGGCATCAGGTGCTGTTCGCGCGCGGCGATGGCCAGCCACTGGCGCACTTCGCGGTCGCCAGTCCGGTATTCCTTGAGATTGGAAATCCGATAGCCTTCCGAATAACGCCGCAAGACCCTTCGCGCATCGTCGAGCGAGCCGATGCGCACCTTCGAGAAGACGGCAGGGCCCGTCGAGCGTATCCGCGGGCCAAGCACCAGCCCGGCATCGACCAGGCCCTGATAGCCCACATGATCGATGCTCAGCGTGGAGGGGTCGAAACTGGTCGTGACGCCATAGGCCAGCCGCGCACGCAGACCCCAGAGTTCACTCGACCAGTTGCCCCGGCGGATCTCGCCGATGTGGTCGTGCACGTCGATCAGACCCGGCATGATCGTCTTGCCCCTGACATCGCGGATCGCGACGTTTTCGGGCAACGGCAGCGTGCCGCTGGGGCCGATAGCGGCGATCCGGTCTCCGGTAACGAGCACGTCCGCATTGTCGATCACACGATCACCGTGGGCCATGGTGAGAATGCGCGCACCGCGCAGCAGGAGAGAGCCTGCCGGAACCGCGCGGGGCACGGTCGCTTTCAGCCGCATCTGCGCCGTTTCGGTTGCCGTTGCCGTATCAAAGCGGCTCCACACGGTGCCCACCGTGGCATCGAGGCTGGTTGGCCCGCTCCACTCGAACCAATCCGCGCCGAGGCCGGGCAGAACGCGCGCCGGGCTGTTCGGTGCAAGCACGTCTACCGCAGCTTCGGGATCGGACGGGCGGGGCAAAACATAGAGCCGGTCGCCGATGGCCGCAGCGATCGTGCCGCCGTCCGGGCTGATGCGCATGTCATCGACCGGGGAGTTGCCTTCGACGAAGTAGTAAGACGGTCCCGTTACGCGAGCGGCGGTTGTCTTCGTGCCGCTCGTCAGATCGACACGAACAAGGCCTTCGCTGCTCAACAGGTAGGCGGCACGCGGCTCTTGCGTGAACTGCGGACGACCGCCGAAGGTGCCCCGGACGATCACACGCGCCGCGCCGGTCTGCAGATCGAGTTCCATCAGTTCGCTGGCGCGCAGCGAACCGAACTCGAAGAAGTTCTCGCGTCGCTGGTCGAGCGCCGAGCGCAGCACGAGAAGGTGCCCGCCGTCCGGGGTGAAGCCAGGGTCACGGTAGTAGGCGGGGAAGACCGTTACCCGGTTGGCGTCGGTTCCATCGGCTGAAGCGGTCCAGACTGCGCTGCCCTCGGTTTCCGACCATGTAACGAAGACCAGCCGCTTGCCATCTGGGCTCCACGACGGCTGCATCGGGATATCCGTGTCGATGGGCAGGCGACGCGCTTCGCTGGTCCCGATATCCTGCACCCACAGACTGCCGAGCGCGGCAAAGGCGACATGCTTGCCGTCGGGAGAAGGGGCGGGCTCCATTGCCAGCCTGGATTCCACCGGCCCGGTTTCCTCGCGGATGGCAAAGCGCGTCGATGGCGCGACGGCGACCCGTGCGTCGATCTGGCGCGGCAGCGCGCCGGGCCGGGTGCCGTCGGTCGGCTGGCGTTCGAAACGGCCATCACGGCTCAGTACGATGGCCTTGCCGTCTGGCGTGAACGCCATACCCGGCACCATGCCCTGCCATGACGAGGCCTGCATTGCATCGAGCTGTGTCTGGCCAAGCGCGCTGTCCCGCCCGGTTGCAAGGTCGCGCAGGCGCAGCATGGACTTGCCCTCGCGCCGGGTGACGTAGGCGAGGTTCCGGCCGTCCGGGGCAATGCGGGGCGCGAAGTAGGCTTCCTCCTGTGTGCCACGCCCACCGGGGCCGGCAACGACTTCCTGCTCCTTGTCGGTCGCGAGATCGCGCCGCACGATCGTCCACTTCGTCGGCAGGTCGAATTCGAGCCCGCCGACCCTGCGGGCATAGTAGAGCCAGCGACCGTCTGCCGATGCGGACGCATCGAGAGTCGAGCGCCAGCTGTTCCGCGGCGCGTCGGGGGCAGGCTTTACCGGAACCAGCAGAGCAGGCTCGCCGCGCAACGGGAAACGCCAGAGTTCGTAGTTGTTGAGATCAGGCCGGAAGCGGCTGGCAAACACGGCACGTCCGTCGGCGCTCCATGTCGGGGAAACCATGACCGTCTCGTCGTCGAAAGCGGTAATGCGGCTGGCCTGGGACCCGTCCGGGCGTGCGATCCAGATGTTTTCCGAACCGTCGCGGTCGCTTGTGAAGGTGATCCACCGACCGTCCGGTGAAAAGCGCGGCTGACTGTCGAACGCGAGGCCTTCGCTGACCTGCCGCGCTTTCCCGCCGGATGCGGGCATCGTGTAAAGATCGCCGAGTACGTCGAAGACGATGGTCTTGCCATCGGGCGACACGTCGAGCGAGGACCATGTGGTGCGATCCGGGTGCAGGGTCAGGACGCGCTCGGGCTTCATCGGCAGTTCTGCCGTCGCAGGCAGGGCTGCCAGGCCGAGCCCTGCGACGATCAGGGCCTTCGCAATCAGTCGCGTCATCGTCCGGCTCCGTTTCGTGCCTTTCGCTGCATTACCCGCCCCGGCCGCTTCTTCCACCACAAGTAGACGCCCGTGATGCACATTCCGAAAACGACGAGGCCGGATACCACCACCAGAAGTTCCGTCGGCCAGCCGGCGATATGACCGCTGTGAACGGGATAGAGCCAACGGAACATCGCGAGGTTGTCGTTGCCGTGATAGGGATCGATCACCTCCGCGAGACGACCGCTCCCGGCATCGAAGTAGAGATAGATCGGCCCCAGGTCGTTGTAGAGCAGCACGCCGTTGTCGGTCAGCGTCACGCCGATCCGGTCTGCCGAGGCATCGTAGAGGACACTGGCGGGAAGCCACGTTTCGTTCATGCCGGCGGCGACGGAGCGTGCCTGATCCACAGCCGCTGCGAATGTCAGCGGGCCTTGCGCCTCGGTCGTCGGCATTACCAGTTCGCGCTCGGGGACAAGGCGGTCGACCAGCGGCACATAAGCCTCTGAAAAGAAGTTCATGCAGACCGAAGTGAGCGCCAGCAGCGTCAACGGCACGATCAGCCAGAGACCGAGTGAGCGGTGCAGGTCCATCATCAGGCGCGGGGTAGGGCTCCTGAAGCTGAAGCGCCATGTCCGCTTCCATTGCTTCCAGAAGGCGCCGCGTGCCGGGAAAGTCAGATAGACACCCACGAAATTGCTTATCAGCCAGGTCAGGGCCATGACGCCCATGAACCAGCGGCCGTAGTCCCCGAGCATCAGCGTATAGTGCGCTTCGTGCAGCAACCGGGCCATGCCGCGCCGGTTAAGGGCGGGATCGTCCGATCGGCTGGCGACAAGCCTTCCCGTCGCCCGGTCGAGAAAGACCTGATCGGTTTCGGACGCGCTATCGGCTGGCGTCACGTTGACCGGAATACGGGCATCCGCTGCGACGGATAATGGAAACGAGCGGACGGCGAATTCGGGATGGCTTTTCCGAAACCGGTCGACGATCGCTGAAACCGGCGGCGTTTCGCTTGCCGGAGGCTGGCGAAACAGGTCTGCATTGAGCGCGGCATCGAGCGGCCGCAGGTAAACGAGGATGCTGCCGCTCAGAGCGGCAAAGGCAAGGAAAACGAGGATGGCGAGGCCGGAGTAGCGGTGGGCCGCCATCCACAATTCACGTGCCTTGATCGTCATTGTCCTTTCACCCGTTCACGTCGCTGCTTCGGTTCGCTCAATCCAGCCGGTCGCGGTTCAATGCGCGGATCCAGTTGCGCATGCCCTCGTCCGGGTGTGCTTCAACGAGCTGGCGCAGCACTGCATCGTCCTCGTCCTGCGCCAGCTTGAATGTCGCGTCGACAGCCGTGACATGGGCCTCGAACCCGATGATTGCGCCCAGCATGGCGTCATAGCGTTCGCCCAGTTCAGGAGGGCGCCATGGCGCCTTGCGACCGGCTTCGCAGGTTTCGACCAGTCGCGCTACGGCGGTTTCGGTCAGAGCTTCGTCGAAGCGCACCTCTGCTTCGATACGCAAGGCGGCATAGTTCCATGTCGGTCCCCAGTCGCGCCGCCCGCTGTACTCGGGCGAAACGTATCCCTGCGGGCCGGTGAACAGGAACTGGGCCTGCGGCTTTGCAGAGAGCAGGTCGTACAATGGTCGGCGGCGCGCCATGTGGCCGAGCAGTCCGGTCAGACGCCCATCTTCGTCGTACTGTCCCAGCATGGGCAGCATCGTGGCCGTTCCTATCGGAGCCCCTTCGGACAGCAGCCAGGCAAGCGGATATTGCGAAACGAGACGGCGTACGTCCTCGTTGCCGTATTGCGTGAACGACGCGGTCATTCCTGGGCGCTCCTGTTGGTAGCGGCCTTGCGCATGCACACGATCACCGGATCTCCGAACTTGCCTGTTTCCGCCATCAGTGATCGCCGCGCAGTGGACCCTGTACAAGTGCCAATCGGTGATATTGGCATGGTCCAAGCGCCAATCGGCTGCTAAGTCACCATCGCAACCCGAGGAGATGCACGACCAATGTTGCGACCCTGGCAGATATCGCTTGGCGGGCGGATCGATCCGGCCCGCGACACGCCGATCTACATGCAGATCATCCACGCGCTGATCCGCGACATCGAAACCGGTAGGCTGGCTTCGGGAACCTATCTGCCGAGCAGTCGCGAACTGGCCGCAGCGCTCGAAGTGAACCGCAAGACGGTGGTGCTGGCTTACGAAGATCTGATCGCGCAGGGCTGGCTATCGACGGAAGGCACCCGGGGCACTGTGGTTTCGCGTTCGCTCCCGGCCCAACCGGCGCCCACGACCGTGGCAGAAGCCATGGCAGAGGAGACGCACTACCGTTTCGCTTCGCCGCCGGAACGCCCCTTGGCTTTGCCGGGGGGCGGAGGGATCAAGCTGGACGAGGGCGCGCCGGATGGGCGGCTGTTTCCCGCCGACCAGCTGGCCCGGGCCTATCGCTCGGCAGTGCAGCGTGCCTCGCGGACGAACCGCATGCAGTACCGCGATCCGCGCGGCTCTCCGCGGCTGTGCGAGCAGATCGCCGAGATGTTGCGCTCGCAGCGAGGGCTGAATTTCACGGGGGCCAACATCTGCATCACCCGCGGCAGCCAGAACGGACTGTTTCTCGCGCTGCAGGTCCTGATCCAGCCGGGCGACGCGGTGATCGTAGAGGAGCTTACCTATGAACCCGCTGTTGCCGCGATCCAGGCGCTTGGCGGCAAGGTCATAGCGGTGGGCCTCGATGAAGGTGGCATCGACGTCGTAGAAATGGAAGCGGCCTGCCGTCGTCACGCCGTTCGTGCCGTCTTTCTTACCCCGCATCACCAGTTTCCCACGACGGTTGCGCTGAGGCCTGAACGGCGTCTTCAGGTGCTGGAGATTGCACGACAGTTCGGCGTCGCCATCATCGAGGACGACTACGATCACGAATTCCATTTCCAGTCGCAGCCGCTGCTGCCGATGGCCGGCTACGCGCCGGGGCAGGTGATCTATCTCGGCTCGATGTCGAAGTTGCTGCTGCCCGCACTGCGGATCGGCTATCTCGCGGCACCGGAACCGGTGATCGAGGCCATCGCCCACCGGGTCTCGCTGACTGATGGCATGGGCAATACGATAACCGAAGATACCTGTGCCGACCTGATAGAAAGCGGCGAGGTCAGGCGTCATGCGCGCAAGGCCTGGCGCGCCTATGCGGACCGGCGAGAGCACTTTGCCGAGCTCTTGCGACAGGAACTGGCGGGGCGTGCAGAGTTCACCATGCCCGATGGCGGGCTTGCTTTCTGGGTCCGCTTCGGCGGTGACCTCGACGCCATCGAGAGCAGGGCGAGAGACGCTGGCCTTCGCTTTGCCAGCCATCGCTCCTTCATGGCGCGGGATACGGCGCAAAAGGGGCTGCGGCTCGGTTTCGCGAGCCTCGACGCGGATGAAGCGCAACGCGCGGTGGCGGCGCTGGCGAAGGCGGCGCGCTGAGGCTCCCCGGCCCACTGGTCCCTTGCAGAAATCGCATTGGTCCCCTGAACCGTCACAACTTGGATGTTTTGTGCGGACTAGTGATGAATCAGTGTCAGGCGCACTGGAAGTCCTAGGGAAGAGTTTTGGCACCAGCATTCTGCAACAGCGGGGTTGTATCAAAGTGAGGGATCGAACCATGTCGACCAGTTCCAAGCGCATTCATCGGGGAGCTGCGGGGGGCAGCCGACTGGCCTTTGCCGCAGTCATGGCGACACTCGCCACGCCGGCATTCGCGCAGGACGCCAAGGAAATCGTCGTCACCGCGCAGCGGGTGAACGCGACCCACGTCGAGAATGGCGGTTCGGCAGGTGTGCTCGGCAACAAGCCGGCCGAAGACCTGCCCTTCAATGTCCGCAGCTTCGACGAGACGTTGATCCTCAACCAGCAGCCCAGATCGCTCGGCGAAGTGCTGGAAAACGACCCGACCATCCGCACGACCTACGGCTACGGCAATGCTGCGGAGACCTTCATCATCCGCGGCTTCCAGCTCTACGGAGACGACATCGGCCTCAACGGCCTTTACGGTATTACGCCACGCCAGCTTATCGCCCCGGAATTGTTCGAGCAGGTTCAGGTGCTGAACGGGTCCTCCGCTTTCCTCAACGGTGCCGCTCCGGGCGGTTCGGGCCTCGGCGGTAGCGTCAATCTGCTGCTCAAGCATGCGGGGCCGAGGGACCTCAACCGGGTGACGCTGGGCTATACCTCGGACTCGCACTTCGGCGGCAGCTTCGATGTTTCGCGCCGGTTCGGAAATCTGGGCGTGCGCATCAACGGCAACTACCAGGATGGCCAGACCGGCATCGACCGGGAAAAGCGCATGACGCAGGTGCTCGGCGTCGGACTCGACTGGTCCAGCGGTCCGGTGCGCATGAGCCTCGACATGGCCTATCAGAAGGTACGCGTCGACGATCTGCGGCCCAAGGTCACGATTTACACGCCGGTGGTGCCGCGTGTTCCCGGTGCCAGCGATAACTACGCGCAGGAATACACCTACTCCAAGCTGCGCGACGTCTTCGGTGTGTTCAATCTCGAATACGACTTCGCCGACAATGCCACGATGTGGTTCAAGGCCGGCGCCCGCGACGGGTCTGAAGACGGCATCTACGGTGGTTTCAACCTCTTCGACGCCGCGACCGGCGATGGTTCGGGCAATGCACTCTACGTGCCGCGTACCGACAACAACGAGGCGGTGGAGATCGGCGCGCGGGCCAAGGTCGGCAGTGCGATCACGCAGGAATTCGTGATTGGCGCCAACGCCAGCTGGCAGGTGAACCGCAACGCTTTCGACTTCCTCTATGGGCCGGGATACGCCGGTTTCCCGACCAACCTTTACGATACGCCGCAGGTGGACATTCCCAGCTCCACGCTTGTCGGCGGCGATCTCGACGATCCTTACCCGATTACGCGGACGCGCCTCTGGTCAGCCTTTGCATCGGATACCATCGGGTTCTGGGACGACAGGATCCTGGTTACCGGAGGACTTCGTCTGCAGACGATCAAGGTCAAGACTTACGGCAACTACGATGGCGGCCTGCTGGCATCCGTGTACGATGACGACGCGGTTACCCCGGTCGTCGGCGTGGTGGTGAAGCCGGTGGAAGGGCTGTCGCTCTACGCCAACCGCATCGAGGCGCTGCAGCAGGGCCCGAGCGCGGGCTTTGGCGCGGCGAACTTCGGTGAGGTCTTCCCGCCCTATGTTTCGACCCAGTACGAGGTGGGCGGCAAGGTCAAGGTCGGCCCGATGTTCGCCAGCCTCGCCTGGTATCAGATCGAGAAGCCCTATGGGTATATCGACAACAGCACGCTGATCTACGCCATCAACGGCACGCAGCGGAACCGCGGCGTGGAGTTCACGCTGAACGGCGAAGTGTTGCCCGGCCTGCGCCTGATTTCCGGCGCATCAGTGACCAAGGCCAAGCTTCTCGCATCGACCGATCCGAATGCGGGGACCGAAGCCAAGGGTGTGCCCGACTGGACGGCCAACGCCAATGTCGAGTGGGACGTGCCCTTCGTGCCGGGCTTCACGCTGACCGGCCGCGTGACGCATACCGGCAAGCAGTGGGTCGATGTCGCGAATACGCTCCGGCTGCCGAGTTGGACGGTATTCAATGCCGGCGCGCGCTATGTCTTTGCGGCCGGCGATGTGCCCGTCACGCTGCGCTTCAACGTCGATAACATCGCGGACAAGCGTTACTGGGCGTCGGCCTACGACGATTTTTCGGCGGCGCTGCTGCAGGGGCAGCCGCGCACGTTCAAGGCGTCGATTTCCGCCGATTTCTGATTATCCTACCATCCCGACTGGCGAGGCTGGCCATCGTGCCGGCCTCGCTTTTTCCGTCTTCGTCTGCTTTCGGGTAGAAGAAGGCGGCAAGGAAGTTTCCAATGTCCCAGTCTCCTTTCCCGGACGATGATGTCGATCCCGAAATCCGTGCGTGGCTCATGCAGATGTTCGCTGCATCGGCTGCGTTGGGCTCGGGGCAGAACACGCCTCTCGAAGAGCGTCGCGCCATTGCCGAAGAGCAGCGCAAGCCGTGGCGATCGGGCGGCCCGGCGATGCATTCGAGCGAGGAACTGTACATCGGTGATCCTGCCGTTCGCGTGCGTATCCACCGTCCTGTCGATGGCGACGCGCTTCCGGTCCTGATCTATCTGCACGGTGGGGGCTGGACGCTTTTCAGTATCGATACCCATGACCGGCTGATGCGCGAATATGCGGCGCGAGCAGGCGTTGCCGTATTGGGCGTCGATTACCGGCTCGCCCCCGAACACCGCTTCCCGGCGCCTCTGGATGACGTTGCCGGCGTGCTCGATTGGCTTCGTGCCAAAGGGCCGTCGCACGGTCTCGACCCCAGCCGTTATGCCATAGGCGGAGACAGTGCCGGTGCCAATCTGTCGCTCGCCAGTGCTATCCGCAGGCGGGACGCAGGCCTGCCTGTGCCGCGCGCGCTGCTATTGAACTACGGGGCGTTCGACCGGGCCTCCCATCCCAGTTACGACCGCTATGGCGACGGAGACCGGTACATGCTCACCGGACCCGAAATGGACGCCTTCTGGGAGACCTATCTGGGGGCAGGTCCGTCCGATGACCCGCTTGCACAGCCGCTCTGTGCCGATCTGCAGGGGCTCTGCCCGTCATGGCTCTGTGTGGCGCGGTGCGACATCTTGCTCGATGAAAACGAGGAAATGGCCAGTCGACTGCAAGCCGCCGGCAATCCGGTCGAATGCCGCATCTACGAAGGTGCGACGCACAGCTTTCTGGAGGCCGCCGAGATATCGGCGCTCGCGGTGCGGGCTATCGACGAAGCCTCGAAATGGCTGACGTCGCAGTTTGAAGTGCCCGCCACGACGTGAAGGGCGTGGCCGGCCGGACTGGCCGAAGGGGCATGTTGCACACGGCTGTATTTGGGGCATGGTCAGATCATGACGATGTCTTCGCTCCCTCGGCCGGCGGTGGTTCTCGGCCTTGCCGGTATCGCTCCGCAGGTTCTGTGTCTTGCCCTGGCCGTTTTCTCGCATGACTGGCGCTGGATCGCGCTTGCGGCGGGATGCTTCTACGCGAGCCTGATCCTCTCGTTCCTGGGCGGCATGTGGTGGATGCTGGCGTTGCAGCACAAGGTCTCGGATTGGAGCCCCTATGTCGTTGCGGTCATCCCCAGTCTCGTGGGCTGGGCTGCCGTGCTTCCTTGGTGCCTGGGCTGGACATGGCCGGCACCCGCGCTGGTGTTTCTCGCTCTTCTGCTGGGGGCAAGTCCGCTGGTCGACCGGGAGTTGTCCCGGCGCTTCGATCTCGATCCGGCCTGGCTCAAACTGCGCTGGGCAATGGCGTCGGGGCTTGGCCTGTCTACTCTGCTGCTTGGGTTGAGCTGACCGCTTCGGACGGCTGGCCAGCGACATTGTCGGAGAGGGACAGCCCGACCGCTTCTCCGAGTGCACGGCCTGACAGCCAGGCCCCCTCTATCGTTGGCGCGCGGCACCAGTCGCCACAGGCACCCAGCCGCCGCTCTGCATTCCACAAAAGCAGGTCCTGTTCGCCGCGAGGCCGGGCATAGCGCCAGCGATGGGCCTTCAGGAATGTCGTCGGGGACAGGCTAGCGCCTGTTTGCTGGCGAAAGGCTTCCATCAGGTCGCTGGCTACGTCCTTTGCGTCGCGCTCGAGGTTCGGGCGCGACCACGCCGCGTCGGCCTGAATGACCCAGCACTCCCTGTCCGGCCGGTCGGGCTTGGTATTGTCGCGGGCCGCCCAACTGAACGGTGGAGAGTCGCTGAGAAAGGCAGGCTCGATATCCAGGGGCTCGGCAAAGCTGGCCATCACGGTCCAGCAGGCAACCGAGCGCACCGATGCGGCTTCGCTCGCCAGCGCCAGATCGTGCAACGATAGGAGCGCGGCGGCCTGCTCGGCAGGGGTTGCCATCAACACGGCGTAGAAAGGACCCTCCTCGAAGCCGTCTCCGGCGACATGCCAGCCGGTATCGTCCCGGAGCGTGCGATTGACGTGGGTGCGAAAGCGGACATCCAGACCGTCGCACATTGCCCCAACCAGCGCGCCCATGCTGGGCGTGCCGACCATGGCCCCGGCAGGTCCGGACCACCATCGCGCCAGAACGCCTTCACGCGTCCACCGGGCCACTCGGGCGCTAAACAGCGGATCGCGCGCGACAAGGTAAGGCGCGCCGAAATCCCATGCCCCTTCCTCGATGGAGAGGCTGGAAAGACGGCCACCCGGACGTTTGCCCTTGTCGAAGAGAACCGCGTCGATCTGAAAATCGGCCAGGCGTTCGGCACAAGCAAGGCCGGCTATTCCCGCTCCTACAATCGCTACCCGCACGTTTGTCAGCTCCTGCCTCAGTCGTTGTTGATCAGGGACAGGACTTCGCGGCGACTGCTGGGATCGTCGCGGAAGCAGCCGAGCATCTTGCTGGTGACCATGTCGACGCCGTGCGTGCGCACGCCGCGCCCGGTCATGCACCCGTGGGTCGCCTTGATCACGACAGCGACGCCCTGCGGGTTCAGGCCGTCCCAGATGCAGCTGGCGATTTCGGCGGTCAGGCGCTCCTGGATCTGCAGGCGGCGGGCATAGCCGTGCACCACTCTGGCCAGTTTGGAGATGCCGACCACCCGGTCGGTGGGGAGGTAGGCGACCGACGCCATGCCCACGATCGGAGCAAGATGGTGTTCGCAATGCGATTGGAAGGGGATGTCGCGGAGCAGAACCACTTCGTCGTAGCCCGCGACTTCTTCGAATGTGCGGTGCAGATGGATGGCGGGATCCTCTTCGTATCCCGCGCAGTATTCGCGCCAGGCCCGCCCCACTCTTGCCGGCGTGTCGATCAGACCTTCCCTGCGCGGATCGTCTCCGGCCCAGCTCAGAAGAGTGCGGATGGCATCCTGCACTTCCGCCGGTACCGGGGCCTCGTCGCTCTCGCGTTCGGCCACCACATGGCCCTGCATGACGTTCATGGTTGTCCCTTGCTTCAGGTTCGGTGTCGATCGCCGGGAGTCAGGGAGGGAGTTTGCTGTCGGACCGGCGATCGACGTGCCTAGACCTAGCCTTTGCGGCCCGGCTCTGCGATATGGCCGAACGTGAAGTTCCAAGAGGCCGATAGCTTGTGGAGATGACCCCGGAAGGCTTGATCGCGAACAGCAATGTCGCAGCCGTGATCAGTGATCCGCTTCAGCCGGATAACCCCATCGTTGCCTGCAACGATGCCTTCGTCGCGCTTACGGGATATTCGCGTGACGAGGTGGTTGGCCGCAACTGCCGCTTTCTGCGCGGCGATCTTACCGAGCCGGAACAGACGCTTATGCTGCGCGAGGCGGTGAAGGAAGTGCGGCCGGTGATGGTTGAGCTGATGAATTACCGTAAGGACGGGACGCCGTTCCGCAATGCTGTGATGATTGCGCCATTGTTCGATGATGACGGCGAACTGCGGTACTTTCTCGGGTCCCAGATGGCGATCGACGATCAGGGCGCCAGCAGGCACGAGATTGCACGGCAGCAGGTCGAAGCGCTGAGCAAGCGTCAGCGGCAGATTCTCGAGGCTTTGGCGCAAGGCCAGCTCAACAAGCAGATCGCCTACGACCTCGGTGTCACCGAAAGGACCATCAAGATGCACCGCGCGGCGCTGCTTCGCGCGCTCGGCGTTCGGACCCTTGCCGAGGCCATTCGTATCGCCGTGGAAGCGGGATACTGAGACTTGCGGCAAGTCAGAGTCGCTATTTCCGGTTTCGGGAACGTCGGTCGGCAGATCGCGCGGATGCTGCTGGATAGGAGAGGGCGGTATCGCGAACTTTATGGTGCCGATGTCCGCCTTGTAGCGGTCTGCAATTCGCGAGCCGGCATACGCAATGACAATGGGATCGCGCAGGGCGATTTTGCCGAGATGATCCCCGGTGCCACCGGCGCGGACTTTCTTGCAGGGACCAGACCCGATGTCCTGATCGAAGCCGGGCCCAGCGATTTTGCAACCGGCGGTCCGGGACTCTCGTATCTTTCAGCCCTGCTGGCCGAGGGCTGCGATGCCGTGGTCGTTTCCAAAGGGGCTCTGGTGCACTCGGGTTTGCGGTTGCGCGAAATTGCGGCATCGACTGGCGCGCGGATCAGGATCAGCGGCGCCACGGCGGCGGCTCTCCCGACTATCGACGTTATCGAAACCGGTTTGCTGGGATGCCGGGTGCTGAGCCTCGAAGGCGTGCTCAATGCGACCACGAACTATCTGCTCAATGCCATGATGGCGCGGCGCATCGAATTCGCCGATGCGCTCGGCGAGGCGCAGGCCGGCGGCTTCGCGGAAAGCAAGCCGAGCCACGACATCGACGGGTGGGATACAGCTTGCAAGCTGCTCATTCTCGCCAATTTCGGCCTCGGTCTCGATCTGCGCATGGACGATGTGACCGTGTCGGGGATCGGTCATGTGACGCTGGACGATGTCGATGGCTGGAAGGGCGAAGGTGTGTTTCCGCGCCTCGTCGGAAGGCTCGATCTGCAGGAGGGCAGGCCCGTGGCCTCGGTGGCGGTGCGCACTTATCCGCTGGATGACCCATTCGCGCACATCGCGGGCAAGACCAAGGCCATGCGCGTCCAGACCGACTGTATGGGCGAGATCCTGACCATGGGCGGCGGGCCCGAGCCCATGGCGACCGCTTCGGCAGCGCTGAAGGATCTGGAACTGCTGCTGGCTGCTCCGAAGGACACATCCTCACACGATTGAGAGCGGCCTCCCGTCGCATCTTGCCAAATGCGGCTTCGCTCTGCGCTTTTCGCATAGCGGGTGAAAACGCACGCGGCCTAGCCTGAAGCCAGGTCTCGAACATTCTGCCATGGGTTCGGGGCGCGCTTCAGGAGAGCGTCTTGCGCGTGCATTCAGTCGGTTACGGTCGCCGTATGCGATCATTCGTAGGGTTTGCGAGTATCGCTGCCGGGGCTTTCGTATTGGCATCGTGCTCGGGATCGGGCGTTGATGCCGACTGGCGCATGCACGGCCGCGACCAAGGCGAGAACCGCTTCAGCGACCTCACGCAGATCACGCCCGAAAACATCGGGGAACTGGGCGTTGCCTGGTATGCCGACTTCGACAGCCGATCCTTGCGCGGTGTGGAGGGCACACCGCTTGTCGTCGATGGCGTGATGTACGCCACGGGCGCGTGGAGCAAGGTCCTGGCACTCGATGCGGCGACCGGCGAGAAGCTCTGGGAGTTCGATCCGGAAATCGACGGCGCGGTCGCACGAAACGGGTGTTGCGACGTGGTGAACCGGGGTGTTGCCTATTCGGACGGCAAGATTTTCCTCGGCGCCTTCGACGGTCGGCTGATCGCGCTCGATGCCAAGACGGGCAAGACCGCTTGGAGCGTCGATACCAAGGAAGGCGACTGGCCCTACACGATCACCGGCGCCCCGCGCGTGGTGAAGGGGAAGGTGCTGATCGGTAACGGCGGCGCCGAATATGGCGTGCGCGGCTATGTCAGTGCCTACGACGCGCAGACCGGCGAGCTTGCATGGCGGTTCTACACCGTGCCCGGCGATCCCGAGAAGGGCTTTGAAAACGACGCCATGGAGATGGCGGCGAAGACCTGGCACGGCGAATGGTGGAAGTACGGCGGAGGCGGTACGGCGTGGGATTCGATGGCCTACGACCCCGAGCTGGACCTGCTCTACATCGGTGTGGGCAACGGCGGCCCTTGGAGCCGCGAAGTGCGCTCCGAAGGCGAAGGCGATAACCTGTTCGTCTCCTCCATCGTCGCCCTGCGGCCCGAGACCGGCGAATATGTCTGGCACTTCCAGGAAGTGCCGGGCGACGAGTGGGACTACACCGCCACCCAGCACATGATCCTTGCCGACCTCGAGATCGAAGGGCGCCAGCGCAAGGTGCTGATGCAGGCACCGAAGAACGGCTTCTTCTACCTTCTTGATCGCGAAACCGGCGAGTTCATTTCGGGCACGCCCTATGTCCCCGTGACCTGGGCAAAGGGCCTCGATCCCGAGACCGGCCGCCCCGACATCGTTCCCGCGGCCCGCTATAGCGAGAATGGCGCGCCGTTCCTGGGCATGCCGTCTCCGGCCGGCGGGCACAGTTGGCAGCCGATGAGCTACGATCCCGGCACGGGGCTCGTCTATTTCCCGACGGCGGAGATCCCTTACGGCTACGTCGCTGCCGACCCATCCACCTTCAAGTACGACCTGGGATCGTGGAATACCGGGCAGGACCCGGCAAAGAGCTCCATGCCGGAAGATCCGGAGACGCGCGCCAAGATCGCATCAATGATGAAGGGCGCGCTCGTCGCCTGGGACCCGGTGGCAGGCAAGCGCGTCTGGTCCGTTGACATGCCCTATCCGTGGAACGGCGGTGTCGTCTCGACATCGAGCGGGCTGGTTTTCCAGGGCAACGGCACAGGCGAGTTTGCGGCCTACGACGCGCGCGATGGCAGCAAGCTGTGGTCGCGCGAGATGGGCTCGGGCGTCGTCGCGGCGCCGATTACTTATTCGATAGACGGCACCCAGTATGTCTCGGTCGCCGTGGGCTGGGGCGGCATTCTTCCGCTCAACCTCGGTGTCGCGCTCAAGGATGCGAGCCTGCCCAAGGTCAACCGCGTCGTGACCTTCAAACTGGGCGGAACGGCTGACCTTCCTCTGCCCGAAGCTCCCGCCGCCGAGGCGCCGGAGCGCATTGCAACGTCCGCGAGCGAAGCGCAGATCGGCAAGGGGCGCGAACTGTTCCATGTGCGCTGCTGGATGTGTCATGGCGACACGGCAGTAAATCGCGGCGGTGTGCCGGATCTGCGCTATTCTCAGGCGATCGGCGATCCCGATGTATTCGCGGCCTTCGTGCTTCAGGGCGTGGCCGAGCCGCGCGGCATGCCGAATTTTTCGAAACAACTCGACGCGGAAGGCGTTGAGGCCATTCGCAGTTACGTCGTGAAGCGGGCCAACGACCGTCTCGGGCCCGCTTCTGCAAAGTGATACCGGACCGACCGAACCGGCTAACGTCCACCCTCTTGGCCCGGGCTTCCTTCAGGGAAGTCCGGGCTTTTTTTGGCAGACATCCGGTTTTCGCGGGGTTTGGCATATTCCGGCTGCACCTTGCGACAAACGTCTTTGAGCGTTTCGGGGCCGCATGCACCATCCTCCCATCAACGGCAGGGCAGGTGTAGGGTATGATAATTCGCAAAAAGACAGGGGCTTCGGGTGTTCGTCATTTCCTGATCGGGTGCACGGCATTGACCGGGCTGATGGCACCGGGAATGGCCAGTGCGCAGACGGAGGGCGAGACTGTGGAGCAGGCCGCCGGCGCCGGGCTCGAGGTCATTACGGTGACGGCCCGTCGGCGCGAGGAAAACGTCCAGACAGCGCCGCTGTCGGTTTCCGCCTTCGGCACGAACGCGCTTGAGGAGCGCAACGTCCAGGCCGCTTCGGACATCACGAACTTCGTTCCGAACGTGCAGTTCGACAGCACCGCGAGTGAATCCGGTGGTGGCGCGTCCAGTCAGATTTCGATCCGCGGCATCGGCCAGACCGACTACGTGCTGACTGTCGAGCCCGCGGTGGGTGTCTATCTCGACGGGGTGTACATCGGGAAGTCCATGGGCTCGTTGCTCGACACTGTCGATGTGGCCCGCGTGGAGGTTCTTCGCGGCCCGCAGGGCACGCTGTTCGGCAAGAACACGATCGGCGGCGCGGTCCAGATCGTCAGCCAGCGGCCCACGAGCTATCTCGACGGCTACTATGAAGTGACAACCGGCAGCTATGATCGGGTTACGGCGAGGGGGGCCATTTCCGGACCGCTGAGCGAGGGCTTACGGGCCCGTATTTCCGGCAGCTACGACAACCGCGACGGCTACGTTCATCGCGTCACGCCGAGCGGGCAGCGTACGGGCGTAACCCAGGGTGGGCGCAACCGGCTGAGCGGAAGGCTGGTCGTCGAAGCCGACCTGACCCCCGATCTGCTGGCGACCCTTTCGGTCGATGCGACCCGTATCCGTGAGGAATCTCCGGCACAGATTCTGGTAAAGGCGGAGGAGAACGCGGGCTTCTCGTCGGCCTACAATGCGGGCATTCCGGGCGGTGTCTGTCTGGCCGGGCAGGAACGGTTCTCCAACCCGCTCTGCTACAACTCGCAATGGGTTCGCGATCTCGATTCCTACGAGACGACCAACTCGGGCTTCAATCGCTCCAACACCGATGTCTACGGCGTGGGCCTGAACCTGGAGTGGAAGCTGGATGCGGTAACGCTGAAGTCGATCACGGCCTGGCGCAAGGTGGAGGTCGATGTCGCGCAGGACATCACGGGCTCGCCCCACTACTACAATTACATCGCGCAGCAGATCGATACCGAGCAGTTCAGCCAGGAATTCCAGGTTACCGGTGATGCCTTCGGCGGGCGCCTGAACTATGTGGCCGGGCTGTATTACCTGCACGAGACAGGCACCCAGCTGTTCCCGGTGCAGATGACGCTGGTGCAGTTCCTCTCGGGCGGCGACATCAAGAACGACAGCTATGCCGCGTTCGGCCAAGCAACCTACGATCTGACCGACCGGTTCTCCATCACCGGCGGCCTGCGCTACACGAAGGAGAAGAAGCGCTTCAATCCGGGTGTGCAGACGCTGCAGGGCTATACCCCGCAGACCGATGTACCGGGCTTCGTGAACCTCGTCGCCAATGCCTTTGGCCCGCCTGGAACGCCGCTGTTCCCGGCAGGGTGGTACAGCCGGTCGGAGAACTCGTTCACGCCGATGATTTCGGCGAACTACAAGTTCACGCCCGATGTCATGGCCTATGCGACGTGGTCCAAGGGCTTCAAGGGCGGCGGCTTCACCATGCGCTACTTCCCCCCGGTCATTCCCGATCCGGGCACCGACCCCGACGATATCGTCGCTTATGCGGGACCCGAGAAAGCGACTTCGTACGAAGTCGGCCTGAAGACCGAGCTGTTCAATCGCCGTGTCCGTTTCAACATCGCGGCGTTCTACACGGACTACAAGGACATCCAGATCACCTACAATGTCGATCCGGATGGGGACGGGCCGATCGGCAACTTCGTGCCCGTGCTTTCGAACGCGGCGTCCGCCGAGATCAAGGGCATCGAGGTCGAGGCGTCCGCTGCACTGGTCGACTGGCTCAGGGTCGATGGCAGCCTCGGTTATGTCGATGCGGAGTACAAGGACTTCTCCGCCGAGGCGCTGGCCAACTATCCGGCCATTTCCGGTTTCCGGATCGCCAACACGCCGAAATGGACCGTCAACGTGGGCGCCACGGCGACCTTCTTCGACAACGAAAGCGGGCGTGCGTTTACGCGCATCGACTACGCTTACCGGTCCGGCCAGTTCAAGGAGTTCAGCAACGAGCCGGCGCTCTATCAGCCGGGCTTCGGCCTGCTGAATGCGAGCCTCACCTACGTGCTGCCGGGCGAGCGGGTCCAGGTCTCCGGGGGTGTCACCAACATCACCGACAAGGCCTATATTTCGAGCGGCGTCTATAACAGCGGTATCGGGTACGCCCAGGCCGTCGTCGCGCGGCCGCGGGAATGGTTCCTGCGCCTCAAGCTCAGCCTCTGAACCCTGATCCCGTGAAGAAGGGCCGCCGTGATCGGCGGCCCGAGGAACCGACTTTATGACCCGCTTCAGCATCATGGTCACAGGCGCCTTGCCGATGGCCGATTACGTTCCGCTCGCCCGCAAGGTCGAGGACTACGGATTCTCGCAAATCCATATCGCCGACGACCTCGTTTTCCGTCCCGCCTGGCCGATCCTCACGATGATCGCGATGAACACCACGCGGCTGGAACTGGGGCCGTTCATCGTGACCCCGCAAGTCGCCAATCCGGTCTATCACGCCGCGAACCTTGCGGCGCTGGATGAACTGAGCGGCGGGCGCATGGTTTGCGGTGTCGGCAGGGGCGGCTTCAATCCCTTGCTCGGCATAACCAACCCGGATCGTCCGGTGCGCATGCTCAAGGAAGCCTGGCAGCTCATGGACCGGATGCTTTCGGGCAGCCGCGAGCCGTTCGATGGGGACTTTTTCCACGCGACGAGCGAACTGTACTTCCAGTTCGAAATCGAGCGCCGCATCCCGCTGTTCATCGGCACCTGGGGGCCGCAGATGGCCAAGATGGCCGGCCGCATCGCCCCGGGCATCAAGATCGACTGTGCTGCCAGCCCGGAGCATATCTCGCTGCTGCGGCAGAAGTTCATCGAGGGCAGGGAGGCCGAAGGTCTCAGCCCGGAAGGCATCGAGATCATCGTCGGTCCGCTGGCGTCGATCGACGAGGACCGGGCGGCTGCCGAGGACAACATTCGCGGTATGCTGGCGCTGCTACAGCCGTTCCTCGCGCCGATGACCTTTCAGGCCGGGATCACGCAGGAAGAGGTCGATGCCGCCTACAACGCGTTCAATGCCGGCGAAATAGAACTGGCAAAGAGCCTGGTTACCGAAAAGGCGATCCGCGCCTTCAGCCTGACCGGCACGCCGGACGATGTGATCGGCCAGATCGAGGCGATCATCGATGCCGGAGCCGATCACGTGGCCTTCGGTCCGCCGCTGGGGCCCGACCCGTCCCGTTCGCTGGATCTCATCGGCACGAAGATCCTCCCGCATTTTCGCCGTTCGGCCTGAACCAGAAGGACACTGCCATGGATGAAACCATATTCGATCGACTGGAAGCGGCGTGGTCGGACAAGGATATCGACGCGCTGGTCGATCTGTTCACTGAAGACTGCACCTATCAGGACATGGCTCTCGGCGCGCTGCACAAAGGGCATGCCGGCGTGCGCGAATTCGCCGAAGGCGTGTTCGCTACCATGCCCGACTTTTCGCTGACCTTTCCCGTGCGGCTGGTAACGCCCGAGCGAGGCTCGTCGCACTGGGTCATCAAGGCCCACTGGAACGGCCCGTTCGAAGGCATCGACAGGACGGGTCACGCGATCGAGTTCACCGGGCTTTCTTCCTACCAGTTCCGCGACGGGCGCATCGCCGAGAACATCGACTGCTGGGACTATGTGGCGATGATCCGGGCCTTCGGCGTCGTGCCGGCAGACCTGAAGGCGCTTCCCGCTTCAGCCTGACGGCATTTTGTTGCGCATTTCGGGTAGTGGTTACGGAATTAGATTGGACGAACATCGGATCGATGCGAACCATAGGAGTTTGACGCTCCGGACGTCAGAACGATGTGAGGTGTTTACAGGAGCATTGCCCTTGTTCGAACTTGGTTCTGCGCTCAATCGGATGGCCAGCGGACAGCACTTGCTGGCTGAACAGATCGGTAACCCCGATGCATTCCTGAAGCGGCAGAGTTTCGGAAGTCCTCAACCCGCCGAGGCGCATGAAAGCGTCAGCCGGGTGTTCTTTCCGCACAAGGTCATCGTTCACGGGCGGGCCCCATCGCTCGACTTCACGCACAGCAGCGTTTCTCTCGGCGACGTGAGCCTCAACCAGATCGCCTACGGTGCGGATGTCGAGGTGCGTGTCGATGATCTCATGCGGGATCGCTTCGTGCTGGTACTTGCGCTTGCAGGCGAAGCGACGGTCGGCTTCGACGAGCACGAGGCCGCCTTCAATCCCGGGGATTGCGTGCTGATGAGCCCGAATGTGCGCTACCGGTTCGAGATGTCGGCGAACCATCGGCACCTTGCAATCGGTATGCCCTGCGACAGGCTCGTGGGTTCGGGCAAGCCCCTGGGCCATGTTCATAGCGTGGCCGGTCAGGCCGGCTCGGCAACGCGGAGCGGGATTGCGGGGCTCGTCTCCTATCTCGACTACGTCTGCGGCGAATTGCAGGGCGGCAACCCGCTGTTCACGCTCTCCTCGGTGGTGTCCGCCAGCGAGGCGAACCTCGTGGCGCTCGTGCGGGCGGCGCTGTTCGATGGCGAGACCGCCGGCGCCAGGTCGGGCGTGCTGCCGGGCTTCGTGCGCCGCGCGGATCGTTTCATCGCCGCGAACTTGTGTGAGGACATTCGTCTCGAAGACATCGTGGCGGCAGCCGGCGTGCCTGCGCGAACGCTCTATCATGGCTTCGACCGGTTCGTGGGGCACAGCCCGATGCGGTGGCTGAGAATCCAGCGGATGGAAGCGGCCCGCGCCGACATTCTTGCCAGCAGCGGGGATCTGTCGATTACCGATCTCGCCTGCCGGTACTGGATCGGCCATGGCGGGCGTTTCGCCAGCTTCTACCGCGAACTCTATGGCGAGAGCCCTTCGGAGACGCTTGCAAGGGTTCACGGTCGCAGCGTCTCCAATTCGGCGGGCTCCCGCTACCGCCTGCAGTAGGCTTTTTCTCAGCCCGGCTCCGTCAGCTTGCCGGTGATTCGGATGCCGGCGCCATCGACGGCATAGAGCTTGTTGATGAACAGGAGCACCGAGGTCAGGGCCTCGCCCGCGGCCGAATTTGCCAGAGCGCCGCCATGAATGCCGCGCAGGCCGATGCTTTCGGCCAGATCGACGACCTGCTGGCGAACATCGCGCTTGTCTCCGAATACGAGCACATCGCACTCCAGCGGTTCGGACTCCGCCATCTTGTGCGCAGCGACGTTGTGAAAGGCGCTGACAACCGTGACCTCTTCACCGAGGATGGCCTGTGCGGTGACCGCGGCGCTATCCGCCTCAGGGAGCTGAACGCGCATCACGCGAGGCGGCACGAGGGGCACTGTCGTATCCACCACGATCTTGCCGGCAACGTAAGGGCGTATCGCCTCAAGCGTGCCTTGCTGGGCCGCAAAGGGGACCGCGACGATCACGAGGTCGGCTGCCTCGGCGGCAGCGACATTGTCCATCCCGCGCATATCGAAGCCGGAAGAGCCTGCGGCGTCTGCCGCGGCTGCCGCGTCGCGCGAACCGATGATGACAGTATGCCCGGCACGCGCGAGGCGCGTTGCGAGAGCGTTGCCCAGTTTCCCGGTTCCTCCGAGTACGGAGATCGTCTGGTTCATGGTCATGCGGCTTCTTCCTCCTGCGGTACGGCACCGATGCCGTAGAATGTGGTGCGGACCTGCGCCTTGCGGCCAGCCGCTGCGGCCACTGCCGCCATCTCTTCCGGTCCGAAGTACTGGCCGTGAACGCCGCCAGCCGAACGCGTGATGGATTCGTCCATGAGCACGCCGCCAAGGTCGTTGCAGCCGGCTCGCAGCGCTGCGGCCGCGCCGTCGGGACCCATCTTCACCCAGGAGACCTGGATGTTGGGGATGAGCGGATGGAGCACGATCCGCGCGATGGCGTGCATCAGCAGCGCTTCGCGGTAGGTCGGCCCCCGCCGCGTCTGCCCACGCCGTGCGTTCGGGGCTTCCATGTGCACGAAGGGAAGCGGCACGAACTCGGTGAAGCCGCCGGTGCGTTCCTGAATGTGCCGGATGCGCAGGAGATGGCGGGCCCAGTGATCGTAATGGTCGACATGTCCGAACATGATGGTGGCGGTCGATCGCAGACCCACACCGTGGGCGGCCTCGATGACCTCCTCCCATTCCCGCGTGTTGAGCTTGTCGGGACAGATGATCGCGCGGACTTCGTCGTCGAGCACTTCGGCTGCCGTGCCGGGCAGCGATGACAGCCCGGCTTCCTGCAACGCCGATAGGTATTCCGGCAGGCTCAGTCCCAGCGTGGTTGCGCCGTGCAGCACTTCGAGCGGGGAAAATGCGTGGACGTGCATGTCCGGCACCGCCTGCTTCACGGCCCGCACGACATCGAGATAGGTGTGGCCGTCATAATCCGGATGGATGCCGCCCTGAAGACAGACCTCGGTCGCACCGCGGTCGCGAGCCTCGATCGTGCGGTTGGCGATGTCGTGGAAATCCAGCCGGTAGGCGGGCCCCCGTTCCGCCTTGGTGGATCCCTTCGAAAAGCCGCAGAAACCGCAGCGATAGCGGCAGATGTTCGTGTAGTTGATGTTGCGATTGACGACGTAGGTCACCGCATCGCCAACGGCGTCCCGGCGTAGGGCGTCGGCAAGATCGAAGACATCGGCAAGGTCGCCGTTTTCCGCCGCGAACAGGTCGGCGATTTCGTGTTCTCTCAGACACTGCCCCGTTCTTGCCCGGTCGAGCGCGGCCTGAATTCGCGGTGTGCGGCCGGAAAGGGACTTGCCTGTTTCCAGATGGGGGATGTCCGAACCCGAACCAGCCGTCCAAGTATCCGTCCTCGGAAGCCCACGTCCGTCGATCCGTTTCAGGACGTCCGGGGCGATAGACCGATCGAGCCAGCGGCTCGGTGCCATTGCAAAGGAAGGTGCGATCGCAAGGCGTTCCGTCAGGTCGCGTCCTGCCGATTGCGTGGCCGATTCCAGGGATTCGATCTGCGGCCAGGGCGCTTCGGGATTCACATGATCCGGTGTCGCGGGGGAAACGCCGCCCCAGTCGTTCACGCCGGCATCGAGGAGGCGGCCCAGCCATTTCTCGTCGTGAAGGTTAGGGGGAGCCTGAATGGTCATTTCCGGCGGCAGCAGCAGACGGGCTGCGGCGATCGTCCATTCGTGCTCTTCCAGCGAAAGCGCGGGCATGGCGGAAAGCCGCGTTCCAGGCTTCGGCCTGAAGTTCTGAACGATCACTTCCTGAATGTGCCCGTAGCGCTCGTGCAGATCGCGGATTGCCAGCAGCCCATCGATACGGTCGCGACGAGTCTCGCCGATGCCTATGAGCAGGCCGGTGGTGAACGGTACGGCGCTGCGGCCGGCATCGGCGATGGCCTGCAAGCGCGCCGCAGGTTCCTTGTCGGGGCTGCCGCGATGAACCGGAAGATCGGCCACCGTTTCCAGCATCAGGCCCATCGATACCGAGAGAGGACGCAACGCCGCATAGTCTTCCAGCGTCAGGATGCCCGGATTCAGGTGGGGCAGTAGCTCGGTTTCTTCCCGCACCAACCGTGCCATGCTGGCCAGATAGCCTGTGGTCGTCTCGTGGCCGAGGTTCTGCAGGGCCTCGCGTGCCGCCGCGTAGCGAGCCTCGGGACGGTCGCCGAGGGTGAAGAGCGCTTCGGAGCACCCCATGTCTTCCCCGCGCCGGGCGATTTCCAGCACCTGCTCGGGCGTCAGGAAGGGCTGCTCCAGCCGCGAGGGTGTCGTGGCGAAAGTGCAATAGTGGCAGACGTCGCGGCACAGCCGTGTGAGCGGGATGAAGACGTTTCGCGAGTAAGTCACGCGTGCGCCATGGACATGGCGGGTGAGGGCCGAGGCCTGCGTGATCAGGTCTGCATGAGAAGTGCTGTTCAGAACCGCATGCGCGTCCGCATAGCTGGCGCGGACAAGGCTATGCCGATGGGGCATCTCGGGCCTCCGGTAGAGATCGTCCGTCAACGCGGACAGTGGGAGAGACGCGCCTTGGCGCTGGAAGGCGCCGCGCGATATACGCTCACATCACCGTTTCAGGAGTACGGGGCCAAGCCGGAATTCGCAACCGGCATCGCATCCCGGCAAGGCTCTGCGTTGCCTCCGGATTTCACCTGCATCAGGGGGCGTGCGATCTCCGCGAAGTGTTGCCAGTCTTCAGGCCTGTCGAGATCGTTGGCAAAGCCGCTGCGTTTCAGCATGTGGCAGAACAGGCCTCTTCGCGCGGCGGCGCGTTGATGCCGTGCGCAGCTGTCTTCGCCGAAATGGAAGAAGCGCTGCGCGGTCTTGAAGAGGACGGCGTTGGTCCCGTGTCCGCCGGTATCCGGACACAGGGTGAAGGGGGCTTCCTGCGCAGCCAGCGCCTGAAGATCGGCAGCCGCGAGCAGAGGCAGGTCGGTATGGATTACCATCAGCGCATGGTCGGGGGGAACCGATGCCGCGGCCTCGGCCAGATCTGCATTGAGGCGCCTGCCTCTACAGGCGATGGCCATGTCGGCCCCGGCCGAAAGGGCTGCCCGCGCGACGGCAGCGTCCTCTGCCGCAACGATGATCCGGCTTTCCGGAAGCGAGCTGGCGGTCACCTTTATGGTGCGGTGGAGCAATCCCGTTGCGAGCGCCGCACGCTGCGCTGGGGACAGTACTGGCGCAAGGCGCTGCTTGGAACGGGCGAAGGCCTTGGCCGGAATGAGGACCGTCATCATGGGGGCGTGCCGACTGTCATGGCGTCAGGATGCAATGCCTCGCAGGCGCTGCCGACGCCGCTTTTGCCAAGGCTATCCGCTTTGCGCCGCAATGGTCGGTGCTGCGGTGTGCCTCATGCCGGACGTTTCAGCCCTTGCTGGCGTAGCGGTCGGTCGCACGGATCAGTTGATCGAGTATGCCCGGTTCGGAATAGGCATGCCCGGCGCCTTCGATCAGATGGAAGTCGGCTTCGGGCCAGGCCTTGTGCAGTGCCCATGCATAGTGCGCGGGGCAGGGCATGTCGTAGCGGCCGTGGATGATCGTTCCCGGTATCCCCTGCAGCTTTCCGGCATCGCGCAGGAGCTGGCCAGGCTCCAGCCAGCAGTCGTTGACGAAATAGTGGGTCTCTAGCCGGGCGAAGGCGAGGGCGAAGTGACCATCGTCATGCTGTGCGGACATCGCCGCATCCGGAAGCAGTGTGATGGTTTCGCCTTCGAACAGGCTCCATGCACGGGCCGCGGCGATCTGGTCTTCCGTCGAACCGGTCGTGAGGCGCCGGTGATAGGCGCGCAGCATGTCACCGCGCTCGGCCTCGGGGATCGGCGCCACGAAGCGTTCGTACTTGTCCGGGAACAACTGCGAGACGCCGAACTGGTAGAACCAGTCGAGTTCCGGCCTCGAACACATGTAGATGCCGCGCAGGACCAGTTCGGTGACCCGTTCAGGATGCGTCTGCGCATAGGCGAGGGCGAGCGTCGAACCCCAGGAGCCGCCGAAGACCAGCCATTGCTCGGCACCGGCAAGGGCTCGCAAACGCTCGATGTCCTCGACCAGATGCCAGGTCGTATTGGCTTCCAGCCCGGCATGGGGCGTCGATTTGCCGCATCCCCGCTGGTCGAACAGCATCACATCGTAGAGTTCCGGATCGAACAGGCAGCGATGCGCTGCCGAAATGCCGCCGCCCGGTCCGCCGTGCAGGAACACTGCGGGTTTGGCGCCCGGCGTTCCGCACCGCTCGTAGTAGATGGAATGGCCGTCACCGGTATCGAGCGTGCCGGTCGCGTAGGGTTCGATGGGGGGGTAGAGAGTGCGCAGCATGGCCTGTTTCTGGCGTAATTCCATTGGGTTGGAAAGGGGCGCGCTCACTTCGAAGCACCGTTGTCCGCCGTCTGTTTCCAGCCTCCGCCAAGTGCCAGGAAAACGGCGATCTGCTGATCGACAAGCGCGGCTTCGGCCTGTGCCTGATTGACCCGCGCGGAGGCGAGGGCGCCCTGTGCGCTGAGCAGCGAGAGAAAGTCGCTGCGACCGAAGCGGAATAGCTTGCCCGCCTGATCCGCCGAGACTTGTGCGTTTGCCGCTGCCCGGTCCAGCGCCTTTGCACGGTCGCGGCCGCGGGCGTAGGTTTCCAGTGCCGTTTCCGTTCCGCGCAGGGCATCGAGGACTACACTGTCGAAACGGGCAATGTCGGCTTCGACTTGCGCACCGGCGGCGTCGATCCGCGCCTTGACGACGGGACGGTTCGGGAAACTCCAGCTCAGCAAGGGGCCGAGATTGAAGCCGAAACTGTGCGAGGAGCCGATATCGGACAGCTTGCCGCTGCTGATCAGCGCCCCGCCTATGCTGACTTGCGGATAGAGATCGGCGGTGGCGACACCGATGCGCGCGGTGTCCGCCGCGATCGTGCGTTCGGCCTGACGAATATCCGGACGCCGCCGGATCAGGGCGGCACCGTCCCCTAACGGCATCGGGAGCGTCAGGCGGGGCAGGGTGGCGCAGTCTTCGACATCGCGGGGATAGTCCGCGGGCGGCCGGCCCAGCAGTGTCGAAAGCAGATAGAGCGCGTTGCGCCGTGCTGCGACAAGTTCCGGCAGGCTGGCCTTGCTCGTCTCCACGGCCGTACGGGCGCGGCTGACATCGAACGCAGTCCCGCGCCCGCCTTTCTGCAGCCGCTCGGTGGCATCGAGCGTTTTCTGCTGCAGCGTCACGACCTGCCGGACCGTGGCGATCCGGTAGTTCGCCGCGCAGACCTTCGCATAGGCCCGCGTGGTTGCGACGGCGACGCTGATGCGGACGGCATCGCGGGCAGCTAGCACCGCGTCGCGGTCGGCCTCGCTCGCTTCGATGGCACGGCGCAATTTTCCATTGAGGTCCAGCGGGTAGGAAAGGGCAAGACCCAGGTCATAGGTGCCCACACCCGGCATGTTCGTGCGGGCCGAGACGGGAGAATAGTCGCGTTCGAGACCTGCATCGGCGCTTGCCGTGGTCGAAAGGGCGCGTTGGCCTGCAGTTTCGCGTACGAGAGCATCGGCGCGGCGCAGGTTGGCATCGGCCGCGCGCAAGTCGGCATTGGCGGCCAGTGCCCGTTCGACCAACTGGTCCAGCCGGGGATCTTCGTAGAGGTGCCACCAACGATCGGGCAAAGGCGCACTTTCGAAGGCCGGGTCTTGCGCGGAAAGAAACGCGCCTTGAGCGGATGGCGCATTCGCTGCGGCATTCTGCGGCGGTGCATAATCCGGACCGGCTGTCGCACATCCTGCGAGAGCCAGAGCCAGAGCTGCGGAAGAGAGGACGTTCCGGGTGCGCATCAGACGGCCTTTCCCTGCGGCTTCGGCGCTTGTTCCGGTTCGACCGTAACCGTCGCAGTACGCCCGAGGATGAGGCGGACATCGGCGGGCACGTCGGTCAGCTTCACCCGTACCGGAATGCGCTGTGCAAGACGAACCCAAGAAAAAGTCGCCTGAACATCGGGAAGCAGGTTTCCGGACATTCCGCGCGAATCCTCGCTGATGCCGGCGGCAATGCTTTCCACGCGGCCATGCAGCGGTTCATCCTCACCCATCAGCTTGACCGTGACCGGTGCGCCGATGCGGATCAGCGGCAGCTTGGTTTCTTCGAAATAGCCTTCCACGCGCAGCGATGCGGCATCGACCAGCGCCATCGCCTGATTGCCCGCAGCCAGATAGTCGCCGGGGTGCAGATCGAGGTTGGTCACGGTGCCATCGACCGAGGCGTGGACCTGCGTGCGTTCGAGATTGAGCAGCGCCCCGTCGAGCGTGCTGCGCGCCTCGGCTAGGGCGGCCTGCGCCGTCGCGACGCGCGCGACGTTCTGCTCGTGGGTCTCGGTGGCCACCAGATCGCCCAGTGCCCGGTCGCGGTTGGCCTCGCGGCGGGCCTGACGCAGCGTGGCCTCCGCGCTGGCGACCCCGGCGCGCGCCTGTTCCACCGCCAGCGTATAGCGCGGGCGGTCGAGGACGAAGAGCAGATCGCCGGCTTTCACCGTCTGGTTGTCGTGGACCTCTACCGATGTGACGAGGCCGGAGATGTCCGGCGTGACGCGCACGACATCCGCCCGCACCCTGCCGTCGCGCGTCCAGGGGCTGCGTTCGTAATGGTTCCACATCCACACGCCTATGACGATGGCGATCAGGACAATGACGATGGTGGCGGCGCTGCGGCCGAGATTGGTCAGGACGTTCTTCATGGGGCGAAACCGAATTGGGGGGCGAGGAAAGCGACGGCGCCGAAGACGATGACGTAGAGCGCCAGGTCGACGAGCGCGCGATAGGCGACGAAGCGGTAGAAGCCGAACCGGTCGGCCACACGCATCAGTGCCAGCGTGCAAAGCGAGGCGATGATGCCGAAGACGAGCAACGTGGGGACGAACACGCCGTGAACCGCGAGTTCTCCGTTCATGACGATCCCTCCGGAAGTTGCGGGCAGTCGACAAAGGGCGGGGCATCGGTGAACAGGCTGCGACGCAGGGTCACGAGCGGCAGCACGGCTTGGCGGCGTACGGCTCTTTGGGCGTTGCTGGCGAAGCTGTGTAGCGCGCGGTCGATGCGGGCCAGCAGTTCGGGATCTTGTGCGGGTGGTTCGTGCGGGACGAGGCGGCGGTAGTATTCACCGACACCGGTCAGCACTTCGGTCACCGGCGGCTGGGCGGACGGATCGATGTCCCGGCGTAACTGGCGCAGTTCACCGATGGCGACGCCAGTGCGCAGGTCGCGCAGGACGTCGTAGAGGGGCTCGCCCGGCAGTTTGCCGCTGGCAGCAAGACGCGGGGCCAGGAGGGCCTGTCGATCCAGCATGCGCGATACCCAGGCCGACACGTCGGGGGCTGCCCTGCGGTTGCTGCGTTCGGCGATGTCCTGCCAGCCGGCGCGCAGGGTGCGGGCAATGGCGTGGTCGATCCCGGCCGTCTGGATGATCCGGATCATGGCGCCGGCAAAGAGAATGGCACTCAGCGTGGCAATCTGGCTGTTGAGGAACGTGGCGAAGTTGGCCGGAACGCCGGGGCCGAGATCGACGCCGTATTTCTCGGCGATGATGAAGGGGCTGCCCACACCCAGCAGAGCGGGAAGGGCTATGCCCATGTAGCGCGGGTTGCTGAACAGGGCGCCCAGAACCAGCAGCGCCGGGGCAAGGGCCACGGCCATCTCCGGAAAACCGTCGAGCATGGGCAGGATGGCGAAGCCGTAGAGGCCGCCGAGGACGATGGCGACTGCCGTGCCTTTGAAGAAACCGACGACCGGCGGGAGCGAATTGTCCATGGCCGCGAAGAGTGCCGGAAAGATCGACGAGAGCATGACGAAGGTCCCGCCATCGGGCCATCCGCTGTAGAACCACAGGGTGCTGCCGATGATCAAGGTCAGCGCCGCGCCAACGGCGGCACGCAGGGCCCCGCCGACATCGCGATGCAGGGGGCGGTCTCCGACCGTCTCGAGAAGCGCGGGTACGCGCGGAGAAACGGGACGGCGATCGGGAGATTCCAGCTGGGCCTGCAGTAACCGGCAATTAATGTGGGCATCGATGAGGATGGCCAGCCGCGCGAGCAGGCTGATGTGGAGCAGCTCCGCCCAGTCGGTCTCTGCGCCGACCTCGGGCTCGAGCGCAGTGCACCGCGCCTTGAGTGCCTCACCGGCCTCTTCCATCCTTGCAAGGTCTTCCCCGAGCCCATCGAGCCACTGGCCGGTGTCGCGGAGCAGCTCGACCGTGTCCCGTGGCAATTGGCTTTGCGCGTTGAGCGCCGCGATACGGTCCGCGACGGCGGCTCCCAGCGGCATGATTTCCGCCAGCTTCTCCTCGATGGCGCGCACGACGCGAATGCGCGGAGCGGGCCCGCTGGTCTCGAAGGGCAAGTGGGTCGAGAGTTGGTGCAGTTCGGTGATGTCCTGCGCCAGGCGGCGTCGTTCCCGATCGACCTGGGGATTGGGCGCAATGTCGAGTGTGTCGCGGCTCCAGACTTCGGCATCGCGCACCACCGTGCGGGTGCGGGCGCGCAGGAACCGGGTTACCGAATTGGGAAGGACCACGCCGTGCACCAGCGATGAGCACAGGATGCCGATGGCGATTTCCTGTGCCCGCAGTGCTGCGACGTCGAAGATATGCCCCGGCGCATCGACGATGGGCCACACGATCAGGCCCGCCGTATAGCCGGCGAGAACGAACATGTACGAGGTGGGCTTGCGGTCGAGCAGCGAAAGGAACACGCACAGGCCCAGCCACGTCGCCATGGCGGTTACCAGCAGCACCGGTTGCTGCACGAAGAGCGGCACGACAAGGACTGCGAATGCAGCGCCGACCGAGGTGCCTATCAGACGGAACAGCGCCCGCGAGACGACCGCGCCGGCCAGCGGTCCCGAAACGATGTAGGCAGTCAGGAAGGCCCAGTAGGGTCGTTCAAGCCCGATGGAAAAGGCGACGAAAGTCGCCAGCATGGCCGCCGCGTAACACTTGAGGCTGAACACGGCGGCATTGATGCCCCAGCGCTGTGTCATCAGCGGGCTCGCCTCTCGGCAATGCGGGTAGCGACGGTGTCGAGCACGCGCAGCGTCGTGTGCAGGTCTTCGTCGCTGACATCATGCAGCAGTTCCTTGCGCAGCTCGATCAGGCGGCCATCGATCAGCCGCGCAAGCCGCGAGCCTTCCTCGGTGAGGTGAAGCGTCTTGGCGCGCCCATCTTCGGGATCGGCTTCGCGGTGCACCAGATCGACTCGTTCGAGGTGCTGCAGGGTGCGGACCAGCGAGGCCTCGGTAATCCCGATTTCCCTTGCGAGGTCCGACTGTCGCGCGCCTTGCCCCATGCGTTCGAGATGGAGCAGCGCGTACCCGTTCGAATTGGAAATCTCCAACGATGCGAGCACCCGGTCGGCCAGTTGCCGCCAGGAACGGGCAAGGGACAGAATGTGCGCGGGAAGCGCGGCAGTAAGCGACTCACGATCAGGCATGAGTCATTAGTTAGCGTGCTAACTATATTCCGCAACACGCTCCGACTTGCGTTCTGCGAACCGGCACTGGTGGAAAATGCAACTATCGCGGCGGGGTAGCTAGTCTTCCCACATATCCCGGATCTGCCCGTCGAAGTTGCCGGCAAGGTGATGGTTGGCGCGGGCCAGCCGGTCCTGCGGCAGCCCGGCAAGGTAGCCGTCGATCAACTGCTGGTAGTTGCCGACAAGCCCTTCGATGTCCTTGGAAAGCCGCATGAATTCGAAGCCGGTGGCGTGCAGGCCCTGCTGCTGGATCGGGATGTTCGAATAGTCCTGCCGGGGGATGGGCGGGAATTCCGGGCTGTCGAACGGCAGGACCGTGGGCTGCATGATCGGCTCGGGTTCCTCCCCCTCGGGAAACATGGTCAGAGACCAGATTTCGAAGAAGCACTTTTCCGGACCGAGCGGACGGATGCGGTAGGCGGCCATGCTGGTGAAGATCGGCAGCAGGAAATAGTGGGGAAACAGGAACTCGACGGCCCGCAGAGGGGCGCTCTGAGCGACTTCCAGCAGGTCCGGTACGGGTTCGCCCCGCGCCTTGAGCTGCTCGGTGACGTGTTTCATGACGATGCCGTACCAGACCGGCACCGCCTCTGCCGGATCGTCCGGCAGTTCGACGTCCAGAAGCTGTCCGGCGACCTCCAGTTCCTTGGCGTGGATCATGCCGGCCATGCCTTCATTGAGCACGCGCAGGTGCTCGAACTGGGCCTCAATCGCCTGGCGCGTGGTGACGCCCTGCTTGGCGCCCTTGCGCATGTTGTCCTCGGTTGCACCCGAGGGGGCGCCGACAGTCTCGTAGCTGTCGTGATTGATGTCCTTGAGAACGTGGTGCAGCTGCGGATGCGTCTGCGCGACATGGTAACCTTCCATGAAGGCCTCCATTGCCGTCTTCCAGTTGGCGGGCAGGACGGTGCCGAAATGCCATTCGGCATGCAGACGGTCGATCTTGTGCGCATCGAGCCGATCGGCGAGCGGGCCCAGGCATTCGCGCAGCGAGGGCGCCTCGTCGTCGAGGTTGATCCAGGCGCATCCACCGAACGTCTCGACCCGGCAGGGAACGAGGTCGAGATCGTCCTCGCCAAGCTGGCGTTCGGAAAACAGGTGCTTGCCGTAGACGCGGGTATTCTCGCCATCCATGTTCCAGCGCCAGCCGTGAAAGGGACAGATGAAGCCTTGTGCGGCGCAGTTGCCGTGCGCAGTCGCATGCGAGCAGTCCACCGTCGTGCCGCCTGCAATGGGCACTCCGCGGTGACGGCAGGCGTTGTGCCATGCCTTCACGCCCTGCTCGGTCCGCACCACCAGCACGGACTTGCCGACGTTGTCGTATTCGATCCAGTCGCCCACTTCGGGGATCTGCTCCAGCCGGCAGGCCATCTGCCAGACATGCGGCCAGAGATGTTCGAGTTCGGCCTGATAGAAGGCGTCATCGAAATAGCGCCGGGCCGGGATGCGTTCCGGGTCGTCGATCGGAAACGGGACGGGGCGCAGGCCCGTGTCGGAGGACTTGAGCATGGGTTTCCTCTCCGTAGTATTCTTTTGCCGCGGTCATTCCGCGTGCCTGTTCTGTTGTTGCCGCTTGGTTCGGTGCCGCGGTTCAAGTCGATGATGCGTGTAACTGTTGTCTGTTGCAATCAGTTAAGGCGCCGAACACAGGCGTATCGCCTGCACGGGCAAGCCGATGTTCCAGAAAAACGGGAGAAAAAAGGCAGTTCAGGCGTTGCCGTTTACTTCCGGCATTGGCCTTCATCCGGCACCGCCTGCCACTGGAAAGCGGGCACTGCTTCGCCGCGTGGCAGGTAGGTCACGGAAAACGTGCGGCCGTCTCGCTCGATCTCCAGAGTGAGTGTCGCATTCTGATTGCCTTGCAGGGCATCCTGCGGGAAACGGTTCAGGATCTTGTCGCCATCGCGAAGGCCTGCCTTTTCAGCCTCCGATCCCGGCTTGAGATCGCGGACGATACGGTCCTTGCTGACCAGCACGAGAGGATCGAAGCCGAGGTCGAACCGCCGCAGCTCACGGGTGGTCCGTTCGAAGCAAGGGCCGAAAGCGTCGGACGGCACGACGATGGTCTGCCCGGCCAGCATGGCGTCGAATTCGGCAAGGCCCGGTTCGCCCAGTTCGGCCTTCAGCAATGTGCGCCACAAGGTGATGTCCATCGGCTTTCCGGCCCGCCGCTCGGCGAGCATGCGTCGCACGATGTCGTCGAGCGAGCGTTTGTCTTCCGATGCCGCGCGGATCTCGGCATCCAGTCTGGCGAAATACAGCGACCCGCGGTCGTAGGGCAGCACGCGGATGCGCGTGTCTTTCCAGAACCCCTCGGGTATCCGGTCGTTGGGCGTATCGATCAGCACATTGGTGTAATACCGCGCGGCGGTGGAATTGAGATCGTCGAGGAAGGCCTGCTGCGAGATAAGCCCGGCGCGGTAGGGCAGAAGCCGTTGGTAGTGAACCGCAAGCCCCTCGCCAAACCACGACAGCGCGAGACCTCCGGGCGCATCCATCGAGTTGCTGAGCGAGTTGATCCAGGCGTGAACCATCTCGTGCGCGAGCAGACTTTCGAGGTCGCCGATCGGCGTTTCGGGTCCGAACGTGAAGGCGAAACTGTCGGTCAGGCCGATGCCGCTGCCGGGGTTGAGCCGGTTGGTTCGGGCAAAGACGCCGAAACTCGCCGGGCGCTGGTCGAAAAAGCTGCCGTAGAAGCCTTGCAGGTGCGCGGCCCACCCCATCAGATCCGCGCCATCGAAACCGAACTGGCCCTGCCAGCCGCCGAAGAACGTGCCTTTCGCGTAAGTCCCGATATCACCGGCCATGAAGTAGGTGCTGGCAACCTGCGAAGACGTCAGCGGATGACTTGCCGCCGCATCGCCCATGCCGAGGCTGGACAGTCGGCGCGCTGTCTTGCCCGCGCGCGTCAGGTCCCAGTGCACCGTGACGTCGCGTTTGGCGCTGTCGGCCGGCAGCACGAGAAAGGCGTTGCCGGCACCGGAGAGGCCGCCTTCTGCCGCTCTCAGCTCGTACTGCGGCTTTGCCATGTCGGGTTGCTTGGGGTCGATGGAGACGCGGTAGGCCGCCGTCACGGGGCCATGCACCGGACGCAGTGCTTTCCATGTCCGTTCGCTGTTGTCGCCATCGGCAGCGGTGTCAGTCGCCTCGACCGGGATCACGCCGTCGGTGTCGGTGAAAACCAGCGCTTGCATGGCTCCGGCAGAGGTTTCGACGGTATTCGCCGTCACGGCGAGGCTCGCCAAGGCATCGCCTTGCGGCGGGGCCTCGAAATGCACGGCGACATCGAGCCGCGTCAGTGCGCCATTTGCGTCCGCGACGGGTGCCAGTGCGATCGTAAGGTCAGGTGCGTCGTCCTTGGCCTCGGCGGCCAGCGGCGTCGACGAGAGCAGGGCGGCGAGAAAGGCGAAGCGGGCGGGGGCAAAGCGGGTCATGACCGCAGTCTAGCACCCGGCCTCGAAACGCACTTTGCAAAGAACGGTGCGATCGAGGGTGCCGCTGCATGAACTATGCGCGATCACGTTGTCGGAGAGGGCAACGGCAGGCGGTGCGTGCACTTGAGTTCCGAGAGCGTCGCGGTCGAGCGGATGTCTTCCACGCCGGGCAGGCGCAGGAGCGTGCGGAAAGTGAAGTTCTGGTACCAGGCGATGTTGGGCGCCAGCACCTTGAGCATGACGTCCATTTCGCCGAACAGCGTGTAGGCCTCGAGGATTTCGGGAATGCCCTCTACTGCCAGAACGAAGCGTTCGCGGTCGGTATCGGACAGGCGCGACATCTTGAGCTGGGCGAAGATGAACATGCTTTCGCCGAACTTCTCCCGGTCGAGGATGGAGACCGTCTCGCGTACGTACCCATCATCCTTGAGGCGCTGCATCCGGCGCCAGCA
Source organism: uncultured Novosphingobium sp. (assembly GCA_965140495.1). GTDB lineage: Bacteria > Pseudomonadota > Alphaproteobacteria > Sphingomonadales > Sphingomonadaceae > Novosphingobium. The sequence continues at coordinate 1,826,439 of OZ223239.1, forward strand.
GGGCGATTGCGAGAGACCTACGCGGTCGGCGATTTCGCTGGAGGATTCGGTGGCGTCGATCTGCAGGCGGTCGAGAATCTTGAGGTCGAGCCGGTCGAGGTCGGTGGGCAAAATTATGCTCCATGATCGATTGGGTTGACTTGATCATGCTCTACTTGCTTGCCCTTGTGCAACAACGCCAGAGTTTTTTCGCAGTTTTGCGCTAGAGATGATGCCGAAAGGTAGAAGGCAGGGACGGTCACCGGAAATGGAACGTAGCGAACTGGCGGTCTTCGGCGCCGAGGAAGTCCGCAAATTGCTCGATTACCCCTCATGCATCGCCGTGGTGCGCGAGGCTATGCAAGCGCTCTCGCGCGGCGAAACGCGCCAGCTTCTGCGCACCATGATCCATATGGGCGAGGGGCGGACTTTTGCGCAGATGCCGGGCGCGTTGTCCGATCAGGGGATGTTCGGTGCCAAGATGATCAGCGTCTTCGCGCAGCCGGACAACCCCGGCGTGCGGCGCCATCGCGGCCTCGTGATGATGTTCGAGCCGGAGCAGGGGCGCCCGGTCTGTGTCGCCGATGCCGAAGAGATCACGCATATCCGCACGGCGGCTGCGACCGCTGTCGCGACCGATGCGCTCGCCCGAAAGGATGCGAAGGTCCTGCTCCTCATGGGCACCGGCGGGCAGGTGCATTCGCATCTTCACGCTCTGCCGCTGGTCCGCGACTTCGACCGCATCCTGATCTGGGGCCGGACTCCGGCCAATGTCTCGGCGGTGATCGACGAATGGCGGGATCGGCTCCCCGTGGAGGCGGCCTCCGATGCGCGGGCAGCGGCTGAAGGCGCCGATGTCATCTGCACGCTGACCGGTTCGCGCGAGCCGATCCTGCTACGCGACTGGGTCCAGCCCGGCACGCATGTGAACGTCGTGGGATCCAGCGGGCCCGGGCCGGTGGAGATCGACAATGCCCTGGTCGCGGACTCGCGTTTCATCGCCGACAGCCGCGCATCGGCGCTCGATGCCGCTGCGGAGTTTCTCGTGGCCAAGGAAGCGGGGCTGGTGAGCGACGATCACATCGTCGCAGAGATCGGCGAAGTCCTTCTAGGACATAAGCCCGGCCGCCAGAACGCCGAGGAAATCACGCTCTACAAGTCGCTTGGCCACGCGGTGCAGGACCTCGCCGCCGCCGCCCACATCTATGAAAAATCCCAGGACTGGATCTGACCCGATGACTTTCCGCGCCCGTGCATCCCTCCGCTGGCTTGCCTGTTCCACGCTCGCGCTTTCGGCGGCGACACTGCACGCGGAAGTGCAGCGCTTTGCCGTGATCGATAACGGTGAGAACGTCGGACACGTCTATGCGGACGTCGAGGACAATCATGTCGCTATCGACCACGATGTGAAGAGCAATGGCCGCGGCCCGACCATGCGCGAGGATATAGAGCTCGATGCCAACGGGTTGCCGGTACGCTGGACGCTGAAGGGCACGTCGACGTTCGGCAACAGCGTGGACGAGCAATTTGCTGTCGAAGGTACGAAACTCACCTGGACCGACACCACCGGCAAGGGCAGCATGGAGGCCTCCGCTCCCACGCTCTACGTAGCGCAGGAAGGCAGCCCCTTTTCGATGGGCATCTATGCCCGCGCCCTGCTCGCCGATCCCGATCACACGCTTCCGGCTGCGCCTGGCGGTGCCCTGTCGCTGGAAGAGGAGCAGCCGGTCACGCTGGGTGATCACACTTACAGGGCCTTCCTCATCAAGGGCATCGGCTTGACGCCGAGCGCCATACTTCTGGACGATGACGGCAAACTGGTCGCCGGGTATTCGCCGAAGCATGCAACCGTACGCGAGGACCTGGCGTCCTACGCCACAAAGCTCGGTCAGATCGCGGCCACCCGCTCGGCCGAGCGTTTCGCCGCCATCCAGAAAAAGGTGGCGCACGACTACGATGCCCCCATCCGGATCCGCGACGTGCGCGTGTTCGACCCGGCGAGCGGCAAGCTGGGTCAGCCGGTGTCGGTTGTGGTCTTTGGGCAGAAGATTGCTTCGATCGAGCCGCTCGAGAGTCCGGCAACGCCCGGAGAAGTTCTCGTCGAAGGCGGCGGACGCATCGTCATTCCGGGCTTGCATGACATGCATGCCCATGTCTCGCTCCAGTCGGCGCTGCTCTACATCGCCTCGGGCGTGACAAGCGTGCGCGACATGGGCAACGACAATGCCTTTCTCATCGATCTGACCCGCCGGATTGAGGCAGGTGAGGTGGCTGGTCCGCGTATCGTTCGTAACGGGTTTCTCGAAGGCCGCAGTCCCTATTCCTCGCGCAACGGTTTCATCGTCGACAGCGAGGCGGAAGCGCTCGACGCGGTGCGCTGGTATGCTTCGCGCGGCTACTGGCAGGTGAAGATCTACAACAGCTTTCACCCCGAATGGGTGCCTGCCGTTTCGCGTGAAGCGAAGAAGCTGGGGCTGGGGATCACCGGCCATATTCCCGCCTTCACCAATGCCGATGCCATGATCGCATCGGGCTACGACGAGATCACGCATATCAACCAGCTGATGCTGGGCTGGGTGCTCAAGCCCGAGGAAGATACCCGCACGCCTTTGCGTCTGACGGCCATGCGCCGCACTGCCGGTCTCGACTTGTCCTCGCCGCGTGTCACCAGGACGCTGGATGCGATGCAGAGCCAACACATCGCGCTCGATCCGACGGCGGTGACGCTCGAGCTGCTGATGCTGAGCCGCAACGGCAAGGTCAGCCCGGCCGTGGCAAGCTACTTCGGTCACCTGCCCGTGGGCGTGCAGCGTCGGCGCCGGCAGGGCATCGCGCCCATTTCCGGTCCGGCAGACGCAGCCGCCTATGACAGCGCGTTCGAGACCATCAAGGAACTGCTGCTCGACATGCACGAGCGCGGCATCACCCTGCTGCCGGGCACCGACAGCCAGAACGGCCTGTCGGTTCACCGCGAGCTGCAGATCTACGCGGAAGCGGGCATTCCCCACGCCGAAGTGCTGGCCATGGGAACGCTGGGCCCCGACCGCTACATGCACCGCGATCAGGCATTCGGATCGGTCGAAAAGGGCAAGTACGCCGACTTCGTGCTGCTCGACGGCAATCCGCTTGAGGATATGTCGGCGCTGCATCGCATGGCGATGGTGGTGAAGGGCGGGACGCTCTACTTCCCGAGCGAGATCTGGAGCGAAATGGGTGTGAAGCCGTTCGCTGATGCCCCCGAGGTTACCGTGCCCGAACCGCAGCCGAAACCGGTGGCGCTGATCCACGGCGATGGCGCGCACTCGCACGCAGACCTGGCGTTCTGATCAGATCGATGGTGAAGATCGGGTCCCCGCGGGGCCCGGTCTTTCAGCGCGACCGTTTGCGCGAGACGTACCAGACAGCGCCCAGGCCGCCCCAGACCAGCAGCAGCACATAGGGCCGCCAATCGGCTTCGAGGCCCACGAAGACGAGGGCAACGGCGCATAGTGCGCCCGCCTTGCCGAACAGGGCCATGCGCTTCGGTGCCGGGCGGAACGATGCGCTTCCGTGCAGGTCGGGGTGGTCGCGCGCGACGCGCGCGGCGCACAGGCAGATGCTCGCGTACTTGACGAGATTGGGAATGTTCACGGCCAGGAACAGGAACGTCAGTTCCATCGGCAGCAGCAGACCCGCGCAGCCGATCGCAAAGACGGCCAGCAGTGCGAAGTGCGGCACGTGCCAGCGCGGATGGACCCGGGCGAGGGCGCGCGGCAGCACCCCGGCCTCTGCCATGGCGAAGAGGCTGCGACTAAACATCGTGAAGATGGCATTGAGGCTGGTGCCGATGGCGACGAGCGCGGCCAGCACGATTACCGGCGTTGCCCATGATCCCATGAAGGCCTTGGCGGTATCGAGGATCGGCGCCTCGCTGACCGTCAGCGCCTGCGGGCCGATCACCGCGAGCGCCACGAAAGCAACGGCAGCGTAAAGCACTGTCGCCGATCCGATGGCGAGCGCGATGCCGAGCGGGATGTTGCGCCGCCCCTCCGCAACTTCTGCGCCGGCTTCGGTGGCGGCCTCGATCCCGAAGAACAGGCCCATGAGCAGCGGTGCCGCGGCCAGCACGCCGCGCGGCCCTTCGGGCATGAAGGGTTCGAGCCGTGCCGGATCGGCTGCGGTCATGCCTCCCCACAGCACGAACACGGCAAAGAGCGCGACAAGGGCGCCGATCATCAGCGTCTGCGCGCGGGCAGCGACATGGACGCCGAACAGGTTGGCGATCAGGGCAAGCACCAGCACGACGAACATCGTCGGCTTGATCGGCAGAGGGGCCAGCATCGACAGATATCGCACCAGCACCAGTGCGAGCACTACCATGGCGCCCATGTTCGCGACGATCCGCATCCAGGCGATGAAGAAGCCCAGGGCCGGGTGCAGATAGCGCGAGGGCCAGACGAAGCTCGCGCCCGAGACCGGATCAGCCGATCCCAGAAAGGCGTAGCTGACCGCGATCAGGTACATCGGTAGCGCGGCCACGAGGACCGAGAGCAGCATGCCGGGCCCGGCCAGCGCCGTGGCGGGAGAGACCGCGGAGAAGATCGACACCCCCACCGCCGTGCCCAGCCCCATGGAGACAACACCCCACAGGCCTATGCCCTTGCGCAGTGGCTCGCCTGACGCGGTCACGCGCAGATATCCGCCTTTATGAAGTCCACGAGGTCGGACTGGAAGCGGGCGCGGCTGGCGTCATCCGAATAGAACACGTGCCCGCCGACATAGCGTTCATTGCGATAGCGGCTTTCGGGCAGACTGGACTGCGCGAAAAGATAGTCCGCTGCGCCGATGGTCGTTGTTGTGTCGTATATCCCGGTGCCGACGAAGACGCGCAGGCAGGCGTTGGTCTCGGCGTGCTGTTCGACCGTTGCCATGAAGGGCCAGTCGGAGAAGGGGGAATCCGCAGCGCCATAGCGCCAGCCGCCTTCGAAGCGGGCGAGTATCTTGTAGCGGTCCGCTTCTGGGACCTTGAGCGTATCGGCGAGATAGCCTGTCATCGCTCCGCCGTAGATCGCTGAGATCGGCGAGGATGGATCGCCGCGCATTATCGCCGTGACATCGGCGGGCCGGTCGCCAAGATAGCGCGCGTCGTAGCGCCCGGTGACCTTGCCTTTCGCGCGCAGCAGTTCGACGCGGAAGCGCTCCTTCGAAATGCGTAGGTCGTGATCGAGATAGAAGGCAGCGGGAATGCCGGTGAGCCGTTCCAGCCGGGTGGCGAGGCGCTCTCGGTCGGCCTGCGGCAAGTCGCGGCCCCGATAGAGCGCAGGCAGGTATTCGGTGCGTGCGAACAACGCGGCTTCGGCGGTGATGGAATCGGCGGTGCAGGGCTGCTGCGCCATGCCGTGATAGCAGGCGATGGCGGCGAGCGTGGGCAGCGAGACGGCGTAAGTGACGACGTTGTCGGGCCGCTGCGACGTCTCGATCATGTTGAGAGCCTGCCCCAGCAGGATGACGCCGCGCAGGTTCTTGCCGAGGCCAAGGCCGTCGAGCGCATCGAGCATGCCGACTGCGCGGATCGTCCCGTAACTTTCGCCGAGAACGTAGATCGGTGCCTCGGCCCGGCCATGGTCGTCCAGCCATTGCTTGACCAGCTGTGCAGCCGCTTCGGCATCGCCTGAGACCGTGCTGTAGGAAGCGGCCGCATCTCCCTCGGGACGTTCGGAAAAACCGGTTCCGGGCGGGTCTATGAAGACCACATCGGCAGCTTCGTAAAGCGCGGCCGAGCCGGGGATTGTGCCGGTGGACGTCTGGTCGGGTGCATTCGGGTCTTGGGGCACATGGGCCAGCCTGGGGCCCAGAACCCCCATGTGCAGGAACGCGGCAGAAGCACCGGGACCGCCGTTGAACGCGAAGACTACCGGCCGGGCCTTTGCTGCGTCGCTTCCTTTGCGGACCGCGCGGCCGGTATAGGACAGGTAGCCGGCGGTCGCGGATGGGGTGTCCGCGCCAGCCGAGACAGGGACCGTTCCCAGCTCGACGCGGACAGGATGATCGAGGCCCGTCAGGGTGACCTCGCCATCGACATGGACAGGTTCCGGCGCAGGGGTTTTAGCCAAGGCCGGAACGGATCCGCCAAACGCCGCGAGGATGCCTGTCGCTGCCAGGGCGACCATGCGCCGGGGCAGAGTTGCGGTGCGACCCGAGGGCTGCGGCTTGGGGATGTTGCTCATGCTTGTGTCAGTCGGTTCGTTTCACGGTATGTCAGGAGACTGTCTGTCAGTGCCTGCAGGCCATAGTCCAGTCGCGACGGCTCCATGGCGAAGCCCAGCCGCACATGGCCCGGTGCGCCGAAGTAGTCGCCCGGTGCGACAACTACCCCGCAACGGTCGGAAAGCCATCCGCAGAATTGCAGGGTGTCCCCGATCCCGACGAGCCGCGGAAAGGCAATGCAGCCATGGTCGGGCAGGCGGCCTTCCACGAGGCCTTCGGCAAGCCAGTGCTCATGGTAGGATTCGATGATTGGCCGGGCGCGCTCGAGCACCGAGAAGGTGAAGTTCTCGAAGCGGGCAGGGGCCTCGACGACCAGCGCGGCAATGGCATGGGCCAGCGTCGAGACCGCGAATTCGATCTCCTGCGCGAGATCGCGTATCCGCGCCACGAGTTTCTCTTCGCCAACGACCCAGCCACATCGCAGCGTGCTCAATCCGTAGATCTTGGTCAGGCTGTTGACCGAGAGGAAGTGCTCGGAAATGCCGCGGGCGGCTGCGGGGCGTGCTGCCTTGCCGGCATAGGGGCCGTAGACCTCGTCGAACACGAAGGTCACGCCGCGCCGCTCCGCAATGGCGCCGAGTGCGTGAAAGGTCTCGTCGTCGAGCATCATGCCCGAGGGATTGTGGAGATTGCTCAGAACCACAAGCCGCGTGGCAGGGCCGATGGCCGCTTCCAGTGCCTCCGGATCGATGGCGTAATCGGGGGCACGGCGTTCGAAGCGGTCGACCTCGTGGCCGGCGGCATGGGCCAGATGCGCGAACAAGTCGAAGCTGGGATTCTCGATCAGGATCCGCTCGCCCGGCTTGAGCAGGGCGCGGTAGATCAGCGAGAGCGCGCCGGTCGCGCCGGTTGTCGTGAGGACCTGTTCTTCCGCTACCCCGTAGTCGCGGGCAAGCGCGGCGACGAGGTAGGGATTCCCGTTCACGAAAGTGCTCGTGTAGCGGGAGGTCACGCTTTCGCCGAAGCCTTCCAGTACGACTTCGCGCAGCAGGTCCGTCGGTTCCGGGCCGGAGCTTTCGAACAGGCTGACGAGCAGATTGCGCGAATTCCGGTTCCGGACGATCGAGCGCCTGACCCATTGGGCATAGGACGTCACAGGCTGGGGCAGGGTGCTGGCGGCCATGATCTCGTGTCTTTGCGGAGGATGTCGTCGAAAGCGCGACGCTGTCGGCAGGACACCGGGACCGCATGGCCCCGGTGTCCCTGGCGGGATCACATCTTGATCTTGGCGCCGATCCAGAAGCGACGTCCGAGAATGTCGCCATAGGCAATCTGCGGGTACGACGGATCTTCGTCGGTGAAGTTGTCGATACCACCCCGCAGCGTGAACTGGCCCAGATCGACCTGCGCGGAGATCGAGTGGGTCAGGTTGCTGTCGAGCCGTGGATTGGGGTTGTTCTCGATCGTGGCGTAGTAGTTCGCCCGCGTCTTATCGAGATAGTAGGCCTGATAGCTCACCCGGACGTTGCCTTTGGTCCAGTCGAGGTTGAAACGGCCTTCCCATTTCGGCTTGAGGTAGGTGTTGTCGGTGCGCTCGAACGTCTCACCGGTCACCGAAGTGGTCAGCAGCGTGTTGTGCGTGGCGTTCACGCCAACGTGGAAGGCACCCAGGTCGCCCGGATAGAACTGGTAATCGAGCGCATAGACTTCGCCGCGATACTTGACGACGCCCGCATTGAATGTGGTGGTCGTGCCGGTGACGATGGTGCCGCCCGGGCTTACGCCGTCCGACGAGGCCAGGCGCGTGAAGGCATTGCAGACCGCCGGGTCGGGATCCGTATTGTCATAGCAGGTTGCCGTGAAGTTCTCGGTCGTGAAGGCGGACAGGCCGTCCTTCAGGTCGATCTCGATACGGTCCGCGCTGATGGTCAGGCCCGGAATGAACGCCGGCTGCAGCACGATGCCGTAGGTGAACGTATCCGAGATCTCGTTGCGCAGGTTGGGGTTGCCGCCCGTGGTGATCGTGGCGCGCTGATAGTTCTCGGCCGGATCCTGGAAGTTGGCAAGGCGGTCAGCCGCACTCAGGCCCGCGTTGGTGCCGTCGGCTTCCACGCCGTAGTTCGGATTGGCCTGGAACGCGGCAAGGCAGTTCGCATAGCGCACATCCGGGTTGGGGCCGCTGGTGATGCGGTCGGCGTCGCACGGGTCGATACCGCTCGACGCGAGCGAAACGGTCGAGGGTTCGAACAGCATGGCCAGCGTCGGTGCACGGAAGTTGCGGCTGCGCGAGACGCGAAGGGTCACGCCCTCGAACGGCTGCCAGCGGGCGCCGAGATCCCAGACCTGCTCCTTGCCGGCAATCGAGTTGTCGACGAGGCGGCCAGCGGCGCTGGCTTCGAGCATGCGGACGAGCGGGACGTTCATGGCCCGGTCGATCAGCGGAACCAGCAGCTCGCCCGAGAACTCATCGGTGTTGTAGCCCGCCGACTGCGCTACTTCCATGGTGCCACCGCCGAACAGGCCGAGCTGGTTCGATGCCAGCGGGGTATAGGAAACCTGCTCGTCGCGGTGCTCGTAGGCGAGGCTGAACTTCATCGCGCCGGCCGGCAGATAGAAGACGTCCCCCCCGATCGTGGCAAGGAAATCGATCTGCTCGTTGGTGTAGTCCTGCCCGGCGCGAACGCTGACATAGTTGCGTGCGGCCTGCGAGACATTGCCATTGCCGAAAGGATTGATCGGCGCGCAGCTGGCATCGTCGTTGGTGGGATCTGCGTCGGCATTGATGCCGCAGACGATATCGCCGCCCGAAAGCACGGCATTGATGGCGTTGTTGTACTTGGCGTTGTCGACTTCCCAGCGTCGCGTCTTGCCGTCCACACGGGCATAGCTGCCCGAGACCGACCAGTAGAAGTCGCGGTCACCGGCCGAGAACTCGCCGTCGACGGCCAGGAGGCCGCGATAGGTGTCGGTCTTGTAGGTCTGCGAATTGTCGGGCGTCAGGTCGTAGAAGTACTTCGAGAGGAAGAACGGCGCGCCGAACGCGAACCCGGGGTTGGCCTGCGTCAGCGTGGCCTTGGCCTGATCGCTCAGATAGGGGTTATTGACGGTGAAGATCACTGGACCGGCATAGCTGCCGTAGTTCAGGATCGTGCGGCTGTGGCCCTGCGGAATTTCGGTGCCCTCGGTGCGGGCATAGAGCAGTTCGGTACGTACGGTGATCGCGTCGGTGAGATCGTAGTGGGCGATCAGGTTGCCAGTAAAGCGCTCGAGCCCGGTCCGCAGGCCGACGAGATCGCGGTAGGGGAAGCCGTCACCGCCGCTGGCGAAGGGAATGCCGACTTCGGTGCCCGGATCGAAGGCGACTACGTTGCCGTCGGGCGCGAACTGCAGCGGCACACCGTCCGCCTGCGCGAGGAAGCGGGTGAACGGCGCGGGCGTGCTGAAGATCACGCCGTTCGGGTTGAACTCCCAGAAGTGCGCGTCGAGCAATTCCCTCACGGCGGGGATGCCGTCGCTGTCGCTGGTGTTGTCGGGGTTGCTGGTAGTCAGTCGGCCGAGTGCCGAAAGCGGGCGGTCCGCAAAGCGCAGGATCGGCGACTTCGCATAATTCACATCGATGGCGATGTTGCCGCGGCCATCCGCGAAGTTGGTGCCCGCTGTGCCGCGCAGGCTGTAGGTGTGATAGTCTCCGCGCGAGGAAATGCCGTTCTGGGCATCGAGTTCGATGCCCTCGAAGCTGTCCTTCAGCACGTAGTTGACGACACCGGCAATGGCATCGGAGCCGTAAACGGCCGCGCCGCCGCCCTGAACGACTTCGACGCGTTCGAGCAGGCCGAGCGGAATGATGTTGGCATCGACCTGCGCATCGCCGAGGCCCGACGAGCTGGTGACCATGCGGCGCCCGTTGACGAGGGTCAGCGTGCGGCCCGCACCGAGGCCGAACAGGTTCGGGAACTGCTGGCCCGAGCCGCTGCTCTCACCGCTGCCATCGGCCTGGGTCAGGGCCGGGCTGTTCGAGGTAAGCTGGTTGAGTGCCTGCGATGCGCTGGTGAAGCCGCGATCGGAGAGGACCTGGCTGTCGATGATGTCGAGCGGGGTGCTCTCGTCAGAGCGGTCGCGGCGGATGCGCGAACCGGTCACGACGATCGCTTCGCCCATTTCCTCGCTTGCGCCTGGCGGCGTTTCCTGCGCGAAGGCCGGCGTGGCGCCGGCGAGCAGCGCCACGGCTGCGGTGGAGACCATGAGCCCGGTAAGCCCGGCCTTGCCCATGCGTTCTTGCGTACCCCTGCTGATCATCGAACTACCCCTCATGCTCTGCCTGCATTGCGTAACTGTCAGGACCGGAGGTTACGCGCGTTTGCCGGAGAGGTTTTTGCGTTGTGCCACTCGATTGCATTGCGATTTGCATCGATTTGACAAAAATCCTCTGCAGCGTGCAAAATCTATTCCGCGTTTGCGGATTTATCTGAATTGGAGAGGAAGGAATCTACGTCGTTGGCAAATTGCACGGCCTCTGCAGGGTCATCATACATCATGTGCCCGCCGCGATAGCAGTGCGCGGAGATCCTTTCGGCGAGTGAGGGCGGGAAATCCTGTGCGGCTTCGCGGTTTGCGGCGCAGCCGTTGAGGGAATCGAACAGGCCGGTGGCGACGAAGACGCGCAACGTCGAAGACTTCTGCATGGCCCGCAGGACCCAGGGTTGCGAGGGGCTGGGCGGGCCTTCGCCGGCCATAGCGCGCGCAAGCGATTCCTTGGTGATTGGGGATTGGTCGTATTGCCAGTTCCTGCCGACAGGCAGTGCAGGCACTTCGATCCCGGCATATTCGCCAGCCGTGTAGCCGAGGGTCCGGCGATACCAGGCCAATATGGCGTCGGAGCCTGCCGTCTGGTCGAATTCGGCGTCGGTACTGCGCATGTCGAAGATGCCCAGCGTCTTGCCTTCCTCTGCCAGCAGGGCCTTTCGGAAGTCGCGCGGCGAGACCCAGAGTGTGTCGCGGTCGATGCTATCGAGGGGCAGGCCCATGTAGTGCGACAGTCCCTTTGCAACCTCGTCGCGGGCTGCATCCGAGAGGGCGCCGGGATCGGCCAGCGCCGGATACCAGACCTTGCGCGCCCAGTCTTCTGCCGCAGCAAGCGTGGCTTCGGGGTCTGCCGCAAGCGCCGGATCGAGCTTGCCGAGCGCCAGCGCCGTGGCGGTCCGGTTGGGCAGGGTGAGGGCGCGCATCAGCGAGCGGTTGCGTTCCTCGCCCATGGGGATGCCACCCGAGATCAGGGCAATGCCGGCAACGGGCTGGCCCGCATCGATCAGCGCTTCGGCAACACCTGCCGACCGCCATGTGCCGAAGCTTTCGCCCACGAGATAGACGGGAGATGTCCCGCGCCCTTCGGCCTTCAGGAAGTCCTGGATAAGGCGCGCGGTGGCGGCAATGTCACCCGTGGTCGAATAGAGCCGCTTTTGTGCCGCTTCCGAGACGGCCCGGCTGAAGGCTGTTCCGGCCGGATCGAGGAATACGAGATCGGCGCTTGCAAGCGGGCTTTCCGGGTTGTCGACCAGGTCTCCGTTGTCGAGGGTCTTGGGCCCGAGGGCATGAAATTGCAGCAGACGTGAATCCGCGCCGGGCCCGCCGTTCCAGACAAAGGCAATGGGGCGCGTCGCCGGCTCGGCCGAGGGGGCTAGATAGGCGGTATAGAACAGGTCGGCGGCCTTTGCGCCCGAAGCATCCGACACGCTGATGGTCCCGGCACAGGCGCTATAAGGAAGCAGGCCGTCCGGTGCGGATAGCTCGAGGCGCGCACCTGTCGATCCGGCCGGACAATCCGGAACGGCGATGCTGGCCGGAGGCGTGGCAGGAACATGCTGGCATGCGGCGAGCGATAGAAGCGGCAGAGCCGAGCAGAGTGCGATACGGATAAAGGATTTCATGGCCGGTCTTTCATGTTCGGTTCCGGTACCACCCTAACGCAGGCCGCAAGGCAATTTTATGCGCAGCATGGGGCGCACGCAGCGCTCTACTGCCGAAAATCGGCATAGTGAGCCGTGCCAGCATTGAACTCTGCAATTCTTATGCACGAACCTTTGGTTAAGATGGGTAAATGATCCAGCGGTCTGATTCGCATAACAAGGCCGGCCTCTCGCGCCGGTCGATCCTGCAAGGGACAGCCCTTCTGCCCATGGCTCCGGCCATCGCGGGCTCTGCAGTCGCAGCCGTTCCCGCCAAACCGGGTTCGCTGGCAAGGCCGGGCGATTTTGCGCCGATGGGCAAGGTCTATCTCAACTCCGGCACCATGCATCCGGTGCCGCTTCCGGCAAAGGCTTCGATAGAAACCTACCTTCAGGCGCGCGCCGAGGGACGGTCATGGTCGAGCCACGACGTGGAAGTGCGGATCAAGGGAGCCTTCGCGCGTCTGATCAGTGCAGCGCCCGAAGACCTCGCGTTCATCCAGAGTACCACGGCTGGCGAACAACTGGTCGTCGAAGCGCTCGATCTGCCTGCTGCCGGTGGCAGCATTGTCACCGACACACTGCATTTTTTCGGCTCGTTCTGGCTCTACCAGCAGCTTGGAGAGCAGGGCATGGACGTGCGCTGGATCCGTCCCGAGAATGGCCGGATCGATCCCGAAGCCTATGAAAAGGCGATTGGCCCGGACACCCGGCTCGTCAGCATCTCGCTGGTATCGACCTACAACGGTTTCGAGCACGATCTGGCGCGGATATGCGAAATCGCCCATGCCCATGGCGCGCTCGTCTATGCCGATATCATCCATGCGGCAGGCACAGTGCCCATCGATGTAAAGGCAAGCGGCGTCGATTTCGCATCGACGGCTTCGTACAAGTGGCTGATGGGCGATTTCGGGCTGGGCTTTCTCTACGTCCGGCCGGACCGCCTCCCGCAACTCAAACGTCCGCGCTATGGCTACTACCAGCTGGCGCGGTTCCGGTCGCACGTCTATCCCTACGATACTCCGGGTGATGGCGTTGCCGACATGGCGCCGCGTGACGATGCCGAGGGTATGTTCGCGATGGGCACCATTCACACACCGTCATGGCCCAGCTCGACTGGTCGCTGGCCCGCCTGCTGGAACTGGGCGTCGAGAATATCATGGCGCATCGTCTGCCGATGCTCCGCCGGTTGCACGAGGCACTACCGGCAAAAGGCTATTCAGTGGCAACGCCGCAGGATTGCCGCAGCCCGTTGCTCACCTGTGTGCTGCCCGATGCCTACAAGCGCCTTTCGGAACCTCTCGAACAGGCAGGCGTCGCCATTACGCTCAGCCGCAACCGCTTCCGCGTCTGCCCTTCGTGGTTCAACTCGATGGATGACATTGAGCACCTGATCGACGCGCTGCCAACACAGAAACCGGAATGAAACGCCCGATGACCTTGAGGACTCTTCGTACCAGCGTGATGGCGCTCGCCATTGCCGCGCTCCCTGCCGGCGCGCTTGGCGCACAGGATGCCAGTCTGCCGATGCCGCCCGTGTTTCTGAAGGCGATGGAGCCGATGGTTCCGCGTGCGGAGGCCAGCGACAAGGTCGTGGTCACCCAACACAAGGGCGAATTCGGCGGCAGGAAACTCGCCTACGAGGCCATCGTGACGGAGTCCCCCGTGGCGAACGACAAGGGCGAAACGGCGGCCGTGGTCGTGACCTATGCCTATGTCGCGAAAGATGCCCCGGATGCCGGCAGGCGCCCGGTGCTGTTCATCTTCAACGGCGGCCCCGGCGCCTCGTCCTCTCCGCTTCATCTTTCCGCTTTCGGGCCGAAGCGTATGGTGGGCGAGGAGGGCAAGCAGCGCCTCGACAACAATCCTTTCAGCCTGCTCGACGTAGCCGATCTGGTATTCATCGATCCCCCGGGCACCGGTGTGAGCATGCCGGTGGAGGGTGCCGATGCTTCCAGCTTGTTCTCGGTGGAGGGCGATGCCCGCGCCGTTGCCGATGTCGTCCAGCGGTGGCGTGAGACGAACGGACGGACCGAAGTGCCCTTCGCGCTGGTCGGCGAGAGCTACGGCACGGCGCGTGCGCTGGCGATGCTGGGAGCCCAGACCAAGGCCGATCAGCCGTTACCAGATGGCGTGGCACTGCTGTCGCTGGCGATCGGCGATACCAATGGTCCGATCATTTCGGACGTCTCGCTGCTTCCCACGCTCGCGGCGGTGGCCTGGTACCACAATGCCGTCGATCGCAAGGGCCTGAGCGTCGATGCCTACTTTGCCGAGGCGCGCCGTTTTTCCGAGACCGAGTATGCCCAGGCGCTGATCGCCGGCGCTTCCCTGGCCCCGGCGGAGCGCAAGCGCATCGCCGCGCGCCTGTCGGAGCTGATAGGTCTGCCCGCCGACGAGATCGAGAAGTCTGGACTGCAGATCGATCGCCACGCCTTCATGCTCGGCCTTCTCGCGGACAATGGTCTGCGCACCGGCCAGCTCGATGGCCGCGCGACCCGTGCGATTGCCGATTCCAACATGCATCCGCCGTTCGACGATCCCTCGATGACGCTGGGCTCGGAAACGGGGCCGCTGCTTGCTGACTACATCTCGAAAGATCTGGGCTATGCTTTGCCAAGCCTCTACCGCACGCTCAACCTCGGTATCAATTTCAAGTGGAAGTGGGGACGCGGGCAGGGCTACAGCACCGCCCGCTTCACGCCCTATCTCGTTGCGGCAATGGCGGAAAAGCCGGCGCTGAAGCTGATGACGGTAGGCGGATACTACGACATCACCACTCCGGTCGCCGCCGGTCAGTTCGCTCTCGATCACGCGGGCATCGGCCCGGACAAGCGCACGTCGAAAGCCTATGCCGCTGGGCATTCGGTGTTCGAGGACGAACAGCAACTGGCGCGTTTGGCCGATGACATGCGCGCCTGGGTGACGACGCTCGGCGAATAGCTGCCAGCAACAAACGTCGCTGAGGTGACGGGCCTCATAAGGACCTTGATCATGGTCCGGATGCACAACCTTTTGCACTGGCGAGATACCGGCGCGATTGAACTTGTTACTGCATCAAAGGGGAAGTTCCTGTCCGAGCACGACGCCATGAAAGGCGGGATGTGCTACGGTCCGGTGTTAAATAATCCCGATTTTACAACAGCATTTTCCGATTTCCGGCGGGATCGGCTCCTTGTCACCTACGCGTCGAACCGTCGATTCCTAGTTAAATTCTCTGATGGCTCTTGCAGTTCGTCGACGAAGACTTGTCTGAAAATGCTGCAAGTGCGGTAATTGCAATTGGCATAACCTACTAACCTAGGTTAGTAGCGCGGCAGGTCCGACGATAAGGATCGGTTTGATACCTACCCATGGAGAGTTCGAAATGAAAAAGTTTGGTTCCGGAACCGTTCTCGCGGCGGTTGCCGCTCTTGCTTTGATGCCTGCTTCGGTTAGCGCGGAAACGACGCAGTCAGTACGCGAAGTGACCGAAGATGCTGCGGCACCCGTCCAGCTCAACAGCGGTATGATGCTCTACAGCTCGACCGGCCACCGCGTTGCCCCGATCTACAGCGTGACTTCGGACGGCGATCCGCAGCTCATTCTGAACGGCCGTCTTGTCACCGTACCGGCTTCCACGCTGTCGCTGGTGGACGGCAAGGTCACGTCCAGCCTGACCAAGTCGCAGATTTCCAAGGCCAGGTAAGTCCAGATTACGCGGCAGGGGGCGTCCGGCGCGATGATGTGGTGAACACATCTGTGGCCGGACTTCTCCTGCCAGCCAATCGGTGACCGGCAGGAGTTGCCGGTTATCCGGCGTAGACCGGAAAGACGCTCGCATCGCCGTAGTCCTTGATGCGATCGACGTTCTTCAGGGCTTCCATATCCGCATCGGAAATCTCGAAATCGACGGTCGCATTGTCGCGGATGTGATCGAGATTGCCCGACTTCGGCAGCGGCAGCATGCCGAGCTGGAGGCAGTAGCGGATGCAGAGCTGGGCGATCGAAACGTCGTACTTTGCCGCGAGCTCCGCGATGTCGGCGCGATCGAGGATCTTGCCGTGTGCAACCGGCGAGTAGGCTTCGACGAGAATGCCCTTGTTCCTGGAGTATTCGATCAGATCGAACGGCGTGTTGCTGACGTGCGCGAGGATCTGATTGACCATCGGGGCCACCGAGCCGTTTTCGATCAGGTTGTCGAGGTCGGGCTTTTCGAAGTTCGATACGCCGATGGCGCGCAGCTTGCCGGCTTCGCAGGCTTCTTCCATTGCCCGCCACGCTTCGAGATTGCCTTCGAAGAAATGGCCACCCTTGCGGAATTCGCCCCAGGGCTGCGGGCTGTGGATCAGCATCATGTCGATGTAGTCCAGTCCCATCGTCTGCAGTGAGCCGTCGATGGCGGTCTTGGCTTCGGAATAAGTCTTGATCCCGGCATCGAGCTTGGTGGTCACGAACAGGTCGTCGCGGGCCAAGCCGCTGGTGCGCACGCCTTCGCCGACGCCCCGTTCGTTTGCATAGGCCTGCGCCGTATCGACGTGGCGATAGCCCATTTCGATGGCGCCGCGCACGATGTCTGCAACGTCGCCGTCTTCGATCATCCAGGTGCCAAGACCGAGCTTGGGAACGGCAACGCCGTTGGCGAGGGTGTAGATTTCGTCGAGGATCATGTTCCTGCCTTTCCGTCTTCATCGACACGCGGGCCCGAATTTGTCGGTGCCGGATCCGAGCGCGTGTCCGATGGCTTTTTCTGATCATGATTTAGGCGTGGAGCCGGGGCCGGACTAGGTAGCCCACATGCGATGCAGCGTTGAATTGCGCTCATCATGCGACCGTCGATGGAAGGCCAAGCCGAGTTTGTGTGTGCACAAGTACAAGTTGCTTCACGATGCAGGCCAGGGCTCTATTGCTCTTCTCCGACAAGTCGGGCGTGTCCATCGACCCGGCGCATAATGCTACCGGGGAGCATCCGCCCACTATGTTATCTCATGTTTCTGACCGCTTCGGCCGTGTCTTGCCGCTTGGTGCAATCGTTATCGGTCTTGGCGCCGGAGCTGCTTTGCCCGGCGTTGCCCATGCCACGGATGGCTATTTCCTCAATGGTGCGGGGGCCAAGGCGAAAGGCGCCGGTGGCGTCGAAATCGCCATGCCGCAGGATGCGCTCGCCATTTCGGTCAACCCCGCCGCTGCTACCGAGCTGGGCCACCGTCTCGATATCGGCGTGGAAATCTTCGTGCCGGACCGCGGCGCCAGCATTTCGGGAAACGGTGCCGGGCTTGACGGGACATATTCGGGTAACGGCGCCAATCCCTTCGTCCTGCCCGAAGTGGGTTACGTGCGCCCGCTCTCCGATCGTGTCGCGGTCGGCATTACCATCAACGGCAATGGCGGCATGAACACCCACTACAAGGACAATCCCTTCGCCAACTTCGGGGCAACCGGCCCGGCAGGGGTCAACCTGCGCCAGATCATGATTTCGCCGGTCGTTGCAGTGAAGCTCGCCGAAGGTCACTCGATCGGCGTGTCGCCGGTGCTGGTGTTGCAGAGCTTCAAGCTGCACGGGGCACAGCCCTTCGCGGGCTTTTCCCAGGACCCGGCGCACGTGACGGACACGGGCACAGACTGGACGACCGGGGGCGGCTTTCGGGTCGGCTATCTCGGATCGATCGGCCAGAATGTGCGCGTAGGCGCGTTCTACCAGTCGAAGGTTTGGACGGGCCGCTTCAAGGACTACGCCGGCCTCTTCGCCGAAGGGGGTAGCTTCGACATTCCCGCATCGTGGGGCGCCGGTGTATCGGTCAGGCCCGTTGCCGAACTCACTCTCGGCGCGGACTACAAGCGGATCGAATATTCGGATGTGCAGTCGGTCGGCAACCCGCTTGCGCCGCTGTTCGCAGGCGTGCCCTTCGGCGCGGACAATGGGCCCGGTTTCGGCTGGCGTGATATCGATGTCTGGAAAGTCGGCGCGGTCTATCAGGCAACGGACAGCCTGACCCTGCGCGCCGGTTATGGACGCTCGGACAATCCCGTGCCCCGTTCGCAGACGATGCTGAACATTCTGGCTCCGGGCGTCGTGCGCGGCCACTATACGCTGGGGGCAACGGTGAAAGTCTCGCAGGCCGCCGAAGTCACGGCGTATGTCATGCGCGCCCCGCGTGAGACGGTTCGCGGTTCCGGATCGATCCCGGCACCCTTCGGTGGCGGCGAGGCCGATGTTCATCTGGCCGAGACCGCAGTCGGGTTCTCCTTCGGCCTTTCACTCTAAGGGGACGCGCAAATGCTGACGCCTTACCTCGCGCCGCTGCTGGGCGGCATCGCCATCGGTCTAGCATCGGGCGGTCTCTACCTGTTGATGGGTGAGATCGCCGGCATTACCGGCATCGCCCGCGCCACCCTGACCGGCCCTTCGCGGGCCTGGCAGGGCGCATTCATGGTCGGACTGCTGGTTGCGGGCCTGTCTGCAGCCCTGTTTTTCAACATCGACTTCGCTGCGGGCATCGAGTCCATCCCGCTGCCCGTGCTGGTGGTCGCCGGCTTGCTGGTCGGTGTCGGCACCGACCTTGGCAACGGCTGCACCAGTGGCCACGGCGTCTGCGGTCTGTCGCGTCTCTCGCTGCGTTCGCTGGCGGCTGTGTGCCTGTTCATGGGCGCGGCTGGCCTGACGGTGTTCCTCGTTCGGCACGGAGGCCTGTGATGCGGCTTGCCATCGGTTTTCTTACCGGTCTTCTCTTCGGGGCAGGCCTCGTCGTTGCCGGGATGACGAGCCCGGACAAGGTGCTTGCCTTTCTCGACATCGCGGGGGCCTGGGATCCCAGTCTAGCCTTCGTCATGGGCGGCGCGGTCCTGACCGGCATTCCGCTCTTTGCACTGGCCCGCCGCCGCGCGAAGCCGGTTGCCGGCGCGACGTTCGACGCACCGCCCACGACCATGATCGATCGCCGCCTCGTGGCCGGATCGCTCATGTTCGGCGTCGGCTGGGGGCTCGCCGGGATCTGCCCCGGTCCCGCCGTCGTGAACCTTGCGATGGTGCCGTCCGAGGCCGTGGCCTTTGTCGTGCCGATGGTCGTGGGTCTGCTGGGCTCGGCGATGTGGCGGCGCAAGCTCGGCTGAGCCGCTATTCGGCCATCCCGGTGAAGACGAACCGCTGCACGCGCCGGCCGGTGTTCACTTCTGTCGTGTAGACGTTGCCCGCGCTGTCGACGTCGACACTGTGCAGCCAGATGAACTGCCCCGGGTAGCGGCCGTTGCGGCCGAATGACCCCAGGATCTCGTGCGTCTCGCGCAGCAGAATCCACACCCGCCCGTTCATCATGTCGGCGACGTAGAGATAGGTCCCGTCGGGACTGAAAGCGACGTCGCTGGCCGTGCGGGTGCCGCCGGTCTCGGGTGCGATCACGATGTCCTTGATGAATTCGATCCCGGCGGGTGTCTCGCGGAACAGCTGCAGGCGATTGTTGCGGCGGTCGCAGACATAGACCGTGTTTTCTGGCCCGCGCACCACGCAATGGACGATGTCGCCGAAGCATCTGGATTCAGGGTTCGCCCCGCCATCGCCAGTGCTGGTTGCCTGGCTCTGATCGAAGGGCTCGTCGCGGGTGCCGCCATCGGGGGGCTGGCCATAGGCCCCCCACATCTGTTTGAAGCCGAGATTGCCCTCGGCAAACTCGACGATCCGCTTGTTGATGTAGCCATCGGCGACCAGCACGCTTTCGCCGTTGTTGGCGATATCAGCCGGATTGCCGAGAAACTCGCGGGAGCCATTGCCGCCGGTCGACTGCCGGCGTCCGATCTGCCGGATGAAGTCACCGTCCTTGGTGAAGTTGAGCACTACGTGATCGCCATTGCCGTTTCCGCCCAGCCACACGGTCATGGCGTCATCGACAAACAGGCCATGCACATTGACCGGCCATTGCTCGTTTCCGGTCTCGACAGCTGCGCGGCCCTTGCCGGTCACGGTGCTTTCTCCCGGTGCGATTTCCGGGCCGCCCCAACTGCGCAGCAGGTTTCCATCCTGATCGAACTGCATCACGTGAAGCGGGGCCTTGCAGCATCCCACGGCGATGGGCGGATCACTATCGAGCCCGGTTTCTGTGGCGCCGAGAGAGTTCGGTCGCGTCAGTATCCAGATGTTGTCATCCCGGTCGACCGATAGGCCGGGGACCTGACCGAGGATCAGGTCGTCCGGCAGTTTTGGCCAGCTCGTATCGACCTTGAACATGGGAATGGGGACATCGTCGTTGAGCCGCTCGCGGGTGACGTCGACAAGCGTGTCCGCCTGCGCGGCACTCGCCGCCAGTAGAGCGGCACTCGCCAGCAAAACGCGTTTCAACTGCATATCCCTCTCCCGTCTTGTCAGCCGGACAGTTGGCCTATGATTTCCGGCAGCGCTTTCGCATAGCGCACGACGTCCTCCATTCTCCCCGTGCTGACGCGCGAGTATTGCGTCCAGGGACCGTAGGCGCCGCGGATCGCGATGCCGCGCTCCTTCATTGCGGCTTGAACCGCATCGGCATCGGGAACCTTCACATAGACGAAATTGGTCTGCGAGGGCAGGGCGGTAAGCCCCGCCGTCTTGACCGCATCGAGGATCATCGCCCGCCCTTCGGTCACCATCAGCTTGGACTGTTCGAGAAAGGCCGTGTCGTTGTAGCTGGCGATGGCGCCGGCGATGCCTGCGACATTGCCGCCGAAGCTCATCAGGTAGCCTCTGATCCGCTCGGCATTTTCCTCGCTGGTGATCGCGTATCCCACGCGCATCCCGGCCATGCCGTAGATCTTGGAGAATGTGCGGCATATGATGACGTCGTTACCGTCGCGCACCAGTCCGACCAGAGAGTTGGCGTCGGGCGTGTCGGTCAGTTCGTTGTAGGCTTCGTCGATCAGCAGCGTGGCGCCGGGTGTCACCCTGGCGGCGAAGGAGCGAAGGGCGGCACTGTCGATCAGCATGCCGGTGGGGTTGTTCGGGTTGCAGATTTGGATCAGCGAGACCTCGTCGCTCATCGCGCCCGCCATGGCATCGAGATCGACGCTCATGTCCGCGGCGAGCGGAACGCGGATCGATTTCACGCCCTGCCGTTCGCCGTACTTGACCGTCGTGTCCCAGAAGAGATCGGGGCACAGGATCGCGCCTTTCTCGCCCCAGGCGAGTGCAATGGCGCAAAGGATCTCTGTCGATCCACTACCCAGCACGACCTGCTTGGGCGAAACGCCGTTGCGCTCGGCGATCATGTCCTGAAGATACCCCAGCCCGCGGTCGGCGTAGTAGCAGCCCAACCTGGCCGTCTTGCCGATCGCCTCAATCGCGGAAGGGGCCGGGCCGTAAGGGTTTTCGTTGCGGCTGAGCAGGGCCTGCCCGGTGAGCGGCCCGAAATGCGAGGCCTCGGTAACGGGCGTGGCTGCGGCGGCGCGAGCGGCAACCGGTATCGCGCCGATCCCTGCGGAAAGGCTCGCTCCGGCGAGAAAGTTCCTGCGATTGGTAATCATGGGAGGGTCCTTCCTTCAGTATTTGGCGATCATCGTCACTCCAACCACCAAGAGGTAAATTCCGAAGACGCGGCGCAGCACGGCCGGGGGCAGAAGATGGGCGGTGGCGACACCGAGCGGCGCAACCAGTACCGACATGAAAGTGATCACGATGGCGGCAGGCAGGTTGACGTAGCCCACCGATCCCCACGGCAGGTTCGGCTCGCCGAAACCGATGAGCAGAAATCCGATCGTGCCGGGCAGGGCGATGATCGCGCCCATCCCGGCAGCCGTGCCGATGGCGCGGTGTATGGGGCTGCCGCAGGCCGTCATCACCAGTGTCGTCAGGGTGCCGCCGCCGATGCCGAGCAGTGCGGAGACGAGACCCAGCCCGCCGGCGATACCCGCGCGTGGCAGGCCGGTCGGCAGGGCGACGGCGACCTTCTGGACACGAGGGGCAGGGCGCAGAAAGTAGATGGCAAAGGCGAACACGCCGAGGCCGAAGATCATCGCGAGTTCGGCGCCGCTGATGCGATCCGCGACCAGTGATCCGAATATCGTGCCCAGCGCAACGAAAGGGGCCCAGCCTTTCAGGACCGAAAAGTCGACGGCGTCGCGCGCGGCGTGGCTCATGGTCGAGCGGATGGACGTGAAGATGATCGTTGCGAGCGAGGTGCCTACCGCGACATGGGCGACCTGCACGGGATCGACCCCGAGCATCGGCAACAGGAATACCAGCGCGGGAACGACGACGAAGCCACCGCCAATCCCGAACAGGCCGCCGGCAAAGCCTGCGCCTGCCCCGGCAAGGAGCAGTGCCGCAATCGTCAGGCCGAGAGAGTTCGGATCGCCCACGCGCCGAGCATAGCCCACAAAGGGGGCGTGCCAAGCAGTTTGTTGCGTCGCAACATGAAGTTTGGAGTGCGAAGTTTGCGCCAGACCTGACCGGTGCCGCGTATTGAAAAGTGAAGCGATCGCGCGTCGATGCTTCTCAAACGGAGTAATGCGCAGGAACTTCGCTCTGCCTCGGCATGGAGGTCTTCGATCCATACAGAAGTCCGGCCAGCGAGGCGAGTGCTCGCTGGCCGGACGATCTTTTATGAACGGCTGCCGTCAGTCGGTCATGTCGAGGACGATGCGCCCTTCGATCTGACCTTTGCGCATGCGCTCGAACACATTGTTGATGTCGGCCAGCTTTGCGGTTTCTATTGTTGCCTTCACTTTGCCGTCAGCCGCGAAATCGAGTGACTCCTGCAGGTCCAGCCGGGTGCCGACAATCGAACCGCGCACGGTGATGCCGTTGAGTACCAGCCCGAAGATGTTCAGCGGAAAATCGCCTGGCGGCAGACCGTTGAGTGCAACCGTTCCCCCGCGTGCGGTCACGCCTATCGCTTGTTCGAACGCCTTTTCACTCACTGCCGTGACGAGCACGCCGTTGACGCCGCCGCCGGTCTCGCGCTTGATCACTGTCGCCGGGTCCTGCTCGCGGGCATTCACCGTGATGGTGGCGCCGAGACGCCGGGCAAGATCGAGCTTGGCCTCGTCGATGTCGATGGCTGCGACGTTCAGCCCCATGGCCTTGGCGTACTGGACGGCCATGTGCCCCAGGCCGCCGATGCCGCTGATGGCGACGTAGTCGCCGGGCTTGGTGTCGGTCATCTTGAGGCCCTTGTACACGGTGACCCCGGCACACAAGACAGGCGCGACTTCTTCGAAGCTGACTTTGTCCGGAAGGTGCCCGACATAGTTCGGATCGGCCAGGACATAGTCCGCGAACCCGCCGTTGACCGAATAGCCGGTATTGAGCTGGCTTTCGCACAGCGTTTCCCAGCCGCCCAGACAATGAACGCAGTGCCCGCAGGCCGAGTAGAGCCAGGGAACGCCGACGCGGTCGCCTTCCTTGACGTTGGTGACGCCCGCACCGACCGCCGAGACATAGCCGACCCCTTCGTGGCCGGGAATGAAGGGCGGTTCCGGTTTGACCGGCCAGTCGCCTTCCGCGGCATGCAGGTCGGTATGGCACACGCCGGAAGCCTGGATTGCAACCTGGATCGTGCCGGGAAGGACTTCGGGGACGGGAACTTCATCAATGCTGAGGGGCTGTCCGAAGCCGCGGACAACGGCGGCCTTCATGGTTTTTGCCATGATACGATCTCCAACGATTTATCCTGGGGGAAATGTTCCGGCGGGCCTTGGGAGAGAGGGGATGGCCCGCCGGAACGGCAGCTCAGAAGAAACCGAGCTTCTTCGGGCTGTAACTGACAAGCATGTTCTTGGTCTGCTGATAGTGATCGAGCATCATCTTGTGGTTCTCACGCCCGATGCCGGATTGCTTGTATCCGCCGAAGGCCGCGTGGGCGGGGTAGGCGTGATAGCAGTTGGTCCAGACCCGTCCGGCCTTGATCGCGCGGCCGAAGCGGTAGCAAGTGTTCGCGTCGCGGCTCCAGACACCGGCGCCTAGGCCGTAGAGGGTGTCGTTGGCGATCGTCAGCGCCTCATCCTCGTCCTTGAAGGTCGCGACCGAGACGACGGGGCCGAAGATCTCTTCCTGGAATACGCGCATCCGATTGTTGCCGCGGAAAACGGTCGGCTTGACGTAGAACCCGTCGGAAAGCTCGCCTTCCATGCGCGCGGCCTCGCCGCCGATCAGGATTTCCGCGCCTTCGCGCTTGCCGATGTCGAAGTAGGACAGGATCTTGTCCCGCTGCTGCGCCGAAGCCTGCGCTCCGATCATGGTGTCCATGTCGAGCGGGTTGCCTTGCACGATGGCGGCCACGCGCTGCAGGGCACGTTCCATGAAGCGGTCGTAGATCTTCTCATGGACCAGCGCACGGCTGGGGCAGGTACAGACCTCGCCCTGGTTGAGCGCAAACATCACGAAGCCTTCGATCGCCTTGTCGAGGAAATCGTCGTCCTCGCGGGTCACATCCTCGAAGAAGATATTGGGCGACTTGCCGCCCAGTTCGAGCGTGACGGGGATGAGGTTCTCGCTGGCATACTGCATGATCAGCCGCCCGGTCGACGTTTCACCGGTGAATGCGATTTTGGCTATGCGGTTCGAGCTGGCGAGCGGCTTGCCCGCCTCGAGACCGAAGCCGGAGACGATGTTCAACACGCCATCGGGAAGCAGGTCCGCGATGAGATCCATCCAGAAGAGGATCGATGCAGGGGTCTGTTCGGCGGGCTTCAGGACCACGCAGTTGCCGGCCGCCAAGGCCGGTGCGAGCTTCCATGCGGCCATGAGCAGCGGGAAGTTCCACGGAATGATCTGGCCGACGACGCCGAGCGGTTCGTGGAAGTGATAGGCAATCGTGTCGTGGTCGATTTCCCCGATCGAGCCTTCCTGCGTGCGCACGCAGCTTGCGAAATAGCGGAAGTGATCGACAGCCAACGGAAGATCGGCGGCCATGGTCTCGCGCAGTGGCTTGCCGTTGTCCCAGGTCTCGGCAATCGCGAGAGCCTGCAGATTTTCTTCCATCCGGTCGGCAATCCGGTTGAGCACAAGGGCGCGCTCTGCTGGGGAAGTCCGGCCCCAGCCGTCCTTGGCTGCATGCGCTGCGTCCAGCGCTGCTTCGACATCGGCGGCATCGCTGCGGGCAATCCGGCCGATGGTCTTGCCGTTGATGGGGGAGGTGTTGTCGAAATAGCGGCCCGACTTCGGGGCTATCCATTTGCCCCCAATGAAGTTGTCATAGGTCTCGGAAAAGGGTGCCTGCATCGAACCGATGGGGCTGGTTTGCATGTCCATGCTTAAATCCTCTCTCGCGAATCATCGGGTCATCCCGATCGTGGAGAGAGCATTTCCCAAACATACGTGCCGGGGAATTGGGGGAAAGCATTCGGTTCGGACAACCTGTCTCGATAGCGAGACAGTACAGGCGCAAATCCGTCAGTCACGGGAAATCCCGGCGCGTTCCATGCGCCGATAGAGCGTCGCGCGGCCAATACCCAGTGCGCGTGCGGCCTTGCTGGCATTGCCGCCCGCGTCTGCGAGGCTCCGGCGCAGCGTGGCTCTTTCAGCCTCCAGGAACGAGTTCTCGCGGGCCTCTCCAAGAACATCGGCGGCACTGCGCGTGCCTTTGAGACAATTGTCGGTGAGCTTGAAGCGTTGCCGCGCAGCATGGGTGGCGCCGACAAGCAGGTCGTCCTGATCGACCGCGATCAAAGCGGCGTCCCCGCCGGGCTGGTTCGCATCGATGATGCGGCTGCCGGAAAAATGGCGATAGAATACGCCGCGCTCGATGCGGCGAGCGGCATCCTGCACGATCTTCTGGATCAGCCCGGCCATCGCCGCGCTATGGTCATCGCGGCAACTGGAAACATCGAGTGCTGCGACCATACGCCCTTCGGCATCGTGGATCGGCGCGTCCATGCAACTGATCCCGATGTTCCGGTTCGCAAAGTGCTCGTCGCGATGGATTGTGACTGGCCGCCCTTCGACAAGGCAGGTGCCGATGCCGTTAGTGCCTTCCACCATCTCGCTCCAGACACCGCCGGGGGTCAGGCCTGTTTTATCGAACATGGCGCGATCACTGGCCGTGGCCCGGGAATCGAGGATTACGCCTTCCGCATCGGAGAGCATGACCGCGCATCCCGTCTGCGCAACGGTTCCGAACAGCTGATCGAGCAGGGGGGCTGCAACGTCCAGCAGCAGGCCATGCCGTTGCCGGCGAAGCGTAAGGTCGCTGGCCGTGACGAGTGAAGGCTTGATCGTACCACCGGGTGTGAGGCCGTGACGCAAGCCCGAGCGGCACCAACTCGCGGCAACCGGTGAGGTTGCCGCTCTGGTCGGTGAATCGAGCACCCTCTCCACGGCTTTTTCGTGCGTTGCAGTCACAGTGAGCAATTCATAGCGCATCGCATGATCCTTGGCGACTGTACGATAGCGTAGTGGCTGGGGTTCTGCGTGTTTTTCCTTGCGTTATTGGTTCTGTCAGGGGCGCACTGGCGTCGCGGATGGAGTATGGTCATTTACAGCCCAAGGCCGGCGCATTGAGCAGCGTTGCGTTTACGGCTCAGCACTCCTCGACCGTTTTCGAAAAGTCGGAGATTGCGAAGAATGCGCGAGAAACTGAAAAGGCATCGAGCAACTATCGCGCCAATTCGCGAAGGGGCTCGGTGCCGCGTTTCCTTCGATCTCAATTTCAATGCCAAGATTGAGGTTATCCGTTCCGCCTACGGGGCGCTGACGTTCGACGTGATCCCGAGCCTGCGCGGCGTCGTCAATGTCTATGCGGGGGGGGGGGGGGGCGGCAAGGACCGCACCGAGCAGAGTGAGACCACCAGTGCGCCGCCCCCGCAGCGCGACCCGCTCCTTAGGCCGCTCGACCTGAACGCAGAGGAACGCGCGGCTCTTGTCGCGTTTCTGGAAACCCTCTGATCCCCTGCTCTCGGCCGGAAGGGGGGCGGGGCGCGTGGTTTATCGCGGGTGTCGTGAGGCGAGGAATATGCCGGCCAGGTTCTGTTCGCGCTTGATCCAGCGGATGCGGGCCGGCCTTTCCCCGGCCGCCAATGCCAGCAAGCGGGTGGCGTGGCTGTTCCGGGCCTGACCGCTTTTCAAAGCGAAATTGGCCTCCTGAATGACAGCGAGCGCGTCGCCGATCAGTTCGATATCGGCAAGGCCCAACGACTGGGCCTGTTCCATCGCGGCAAGCAGAGCCAGCCATTCGGCGTCGGTATTGGTGCCGGTCCCTAGGTCCTCGTACAGATATTCGACGCCGCGTATGACGGCGGCGGCCTCAATAGGCCCCGGATTGGGACGCGAGCCCCCATCGAAGAACACTTTCACTCTTCGGCGTGCCATTCGAATATCTGTCTTTCTGCGATCAATCGACTTCGACCCGTTGGGCCATGTAGCCCACAATACCTGCATTGTTCCCATCTGCCAGCAATGGTAAGAAACTCGAAACAAAGAGCATTACTGCGGTTGAGGATCATGTGGGCACATTCGTTCGACCTGCTGGGCACTGCTGAGATCGAGGGGATGCGCACGGAAGTGCGGCGGTTTCACAAGGTCAGCCCGTACAGCAATACCGTGGCGGTCCCTGCCAACATCCTGAGCTGCCGGTTTCGTGCCGGCGCGGCCGCACCGGGTCTTGCCGGACCCCGGCGTACCGCCAGCGGCGCCTTTCCGTTGCCGGGGTCGCTGCACTTCGTCCCACGCTCGCATCATCGTGAATTCGAATCCGACGGGGCCGACCTCGATGTCGTCATCATGTTCATCGAGGATGAGCGGATAGACTTCAGCCTGCGCGAGACCGGCCAGAAAGACCTGTGGGATCCTTCCCTGGCGGAGATCATAAATATCGTCTGCCGCGAAGCGATTTCGCCGGGCTTTTCATCGGCGGCCTTGCTGGAATCGTGCAAGGAAATCCTGGTCATCAAGCTGCTGCGCGAGATGCTGAAGGAAGATTCCGTTTCCGAGGACAGCCTAGCCATCGGCTCGCCGGAACTGGCGCGGATCAAGGACTATGTGCTCTCGTGCAGGGGGACCACTCCGACCGTGGGCGAGATCGCGAGGATCTGCGGGATGAGCCGGCGGACCTTGCTGCGCCGGTTTCAGGCCGCGACGGGCAAGTCGCCATCGCAATTCGTTGCCGAACTCCAGTTCGCGAAGTCATGCAACCTGCTTGCCGCATCGAACTTCTCCGTAAAGGAAGTCGCGTTCGAGGCAGGGTTCGGTTCTCCCAGCCAGTTCTCCCGGGCATTCAAGCGCATGGCGGGCCTGTCGCCGGCGGCGTTTCAGAAACAGGCCCGTGATTGATCGCTGACGAAGTTGCCCGGATTGTCGCTTCCGTGGCGCAAATTGCCAAAAAGCTGACCCGGATCGTCAATCCATCACCGTCGACGCCGTGAGCGCCGCTGCCTAGCCTTCTGTCCGCGACAAAGTGGACAACACGAAATGCGCTGGGAGAAGACATGCAGACACGAAGAGGCACAATCGCCACGCTGGCGAGTGCGGGGGCCCTGATCGGGGCGCCGCGCGGATTGCTGGCGCAGGAGCCGTCCGTCCCCAATGTGGACCTGTCGGGAGGGCTTCCCGTCGAACGCGAATATGTGCTGGCCGACAGGCCTGCAAACCCTGAAATGCGCGACGCCGTCAACGTGTGGATCGAGGAGGTCAACGGCAACTTCGGCATCCGCATCGGTGTAGAGGCCGTAGCCAGTGCTTGGGAAAAGCAGACGGTGTGGCTCGACGTTGCCCTCTCCGATGGGCGCGTTTTCAGTTATCGCAGCGAGGCCGACCCCATCCATTCGCCGCTCAATGCCGCAGGCGAGCCGATGGTGCGCGGGGCCGGTCCGGCGCGGTTCGAATGCGTCGAACCCTTCAAGCTCTGGACAGCGGCGTTCGACGGCAAGGCTGGGCTGTTTTCGGCGCAGCAGCTGATCGACGATCCCGATGCAGTCGCCACCGAGCACTACCCGGTCGAGATCAATGTCGATCTCATGCCTTGCGTACCGCCTTGGGTGCCCGGTTCGATGCTGCCCTCTGCCAAGGAGGCGATGAAGGGCGCGCAGGGCGAGATGATCAGCCCGCGCTATGAACAGCTCTGCCGCGCCAAGGGAACCTTGCGTGTGGGCGACGGCGAGTTCGCCTTCGAAGGTCAGGCCTTGCGCATTCGCCGCACGGGCATCCGTCGTCTTGCGGAGTTCTGGGGGCACTGCTGGCAATCGGCGGTGTTCCCGAGCGGCAAGGCCTTCGGCTTCAATGCCTTCCCCCCGCGCGAGGATGGCAAGCCCAGCTACGCGGAAGCCTATATCTTCGAAGGCGAGGGTAAGCTGATCCCGGCGCGGCCGGTGTCGATCCCGTGGATGCGCACGATGGTGGCCGGGGACGAGCACGTGCCGCTGGTACTCGAGACGCTCGACGGTCGGCACATCACCATCGACGGGCAGTCCTACGTCAACGTGCGCTCGCGCAGCCTGCAGCAGGTGCCGCCCGATTTCCCGATCGTCGCGCAATCGCATGCAACCTACCGCTGGGGGGACGAGAAGGCCTCCGGAATGATGGAACGCTCAACTCTGCCGAGCGGGATGATCCTCTAGGATCGCGCTTTCGGCCAATACCAACACGAAGCACAGAACAGCATAACAGGGAGAGAAAAGTCCGTGATTAAGGTTAGCCCGCTCAACAAGCGGCGACTGGCTCTTGGTGTCAGTCTGGCAGCACTTCAACTGGCCAATCCTGCCGTGGCGCAGGCCCAGGACGCAACCGGGCAGGCGCCGCAGGCGCGCTCCGCAGAGGTCGTGAACACGATCGTCGTGACTGCCCGTCGCCGCGGCGAGGATGAGCAGGACGTTCCTGCCGTTGTCCAGGCCGTTACGTCCGACACGGTCGAGAAGCTCAATATCCGCCGGATGGAAGACATCTCGAGCGTCGTTCCGGGGCTTTCGTTGCAGAGCAACAGCAACGGCATCGGATCGGTGACGACTGTGCGCGGCGTGGACTTCAATGTGAACGCCAGCGGCGACAACGGCACGGTGCAGTACTATTACAACGATGCCCCGGTATCGAGCGGCCTGCTGCTGCAGGCACTCTACGATATCGGCCAGATCGAGGTTCTGCGCGGGCCGCAGGGTACGCTCAAGGGCAGAGCCAGTCCCTCCGGTGCGATCAGCGTCACGTTCCGCCGGTCGGACCTCTACGAGGCGGGCGGCTACGCGCAGACGACGATCAATGATCTGGGCGGCTACAACGTCAACGGCGCGATGAACATTCCCGTCGTGGAAGGACTGGCCGGGCTCAGGTTGGCGGGACTGGTCTCGAACGGCCAGGGCAACCGGGTTCTGCCTCGCGGCGCCACGAGCCGCGGCCCGTTGGAGGACGAGACGCAGTCGATCCGCGTGAGCGGGCGGCTCACGCCCTTCGACGGGGCGCTGACGATCGATGCCAGCTACCTCTCGCTCGACAGTCACCGCGTCCAGTATTCGCAGGTCCAATCGGGCAGCGAATTCGATCCTGCGAACGTCGCGAGCTATCCGACCGCCTTCATCTCCGCGAAGGACCGCCGTTCGGCCAATTATCTGCCTACCGACGTCAAGCAGCACTTCGAGAATCTCAACCTATCGGCGCAGCTGTCCCTCTTCGGTCAGAAGCTGGTCTATGTCGGGAACCGGATGAAGCAGCACTTCATCTCGCTCGACCCGCAACTGACCGGCGACGCCGCAGGCCTTTTCTCCGATCCCTACGCACCGCAGTTTCAGGTCAACTTCAACCCGGCGATCCCTGCGCCGATCCTGCCGACCGGCGCGATCGTTCCGCTGCAGCAGACAACCGATTCCGGTTCCACCAACACTTCGCACGAAGTCCGCTTGCAGAACGAGGACCGGATCGCCGGCATCTTCGACTATGTGGCCGGTTTCCTCTCGTTCAAGCAGGACACCAACACCAACTTCGCGCAGATCGCCGGGATCATCCCGGCCGTCGATCCGGGAACAGGGCTGTTCGCGCCTGCGCCGGCCGGGGCCATCTTCCTGCCCCTGCAGCGCCCGGGCATCTCGCATGAGAAATCGGTCTTCGGAAACGTAACGGCGCATACCGGGATAGGGCTGGAACTGTCCGGCGGCATCCGCCACATCTGGTACAAGACCGATGCCGGCGTGAACATCTGCGCCAATCTGGACTACACCGGATGCTTTGCGAACCCTGCGCTGACGACGACGCTCGACAAGCAGGCGACCATCTACCAGCTTTCCGCCAAGTACCAGGTGACCAGCGACGTCATGGTCTATGCCAGCTTTGGCACGTCATGGCGTCCGGATGCGCAGTTCATCGGCGGGCCGACCTATCCGACGCCGCGGCAGGTTCAGTTCTCCAGCACGCCGCCCGAATCTTCGAAGAACTGGGAAGCCGGTATCAAGTCGACGTGGCTCGACGGTCGACTCCGGCTCAACCTCACCGGCTACTATCAGAAGTTCAAGAACTATCCTTACCGTGCGCCGGGCGGCGGCGTTTACGGCATCCGTTATGCCGCTCCCGGATCGGGGCTGGATGCCACTGTCGAGGATGACAACTATCTCTCGGCGGTCCCGGTGGAAGTGAAGGGGCTTGAGGCCGAGATCGGATTCCAGCCGTTTCCGAGCTGGTCGATTTCCGCAGCGCTCAGCTACGCAGACGGCAAGATCAAGAACGGCAACATCGCCTGCCTCGATCTCAATGGCGACGGCCAGCCCGACGGACTTCAGGCGAGCCGGCCCACGGTCGCCGACATCGAGGCTTCCCTGGGAGGCGACGGCGATCCGACCACGGCGGACACGCCCGGTGTGGCGGTCTGTTCAGTGACCCAGCGCTCGGCCAGCACCTCGCCGTTCGGGGCAAGCGTGACCAGCGAATTCACGCAGCCGATAACCGGCGGCGTCGATAGCGTGCTGCGCGCTCTGTACAGCTTCAAGGGCAATTCTATCGGCGATCCCGCAAATCCGATCGACTCGGTAAGCTCACATGGCCTGCTCAATCTCTTCGCGGGCTTTCGCGCGGAAGACGGATCATGGGAAGTTCTGGGCTATGCCAAGAACCTGTTCAACACCCACCGTGTTTTGACCCGTGAAGTCAGTCCCGCCGCGACCCAGCTTTCCGGGGTAGGGGCATTCGACGGTACGGACTATTACAATATCACCACCACCGCCCCGCGCGAATTCGGGATTACCCTGCGCGCGGCCATCGGATCGCGTTGACATCCGGTCTGCCGGAGTGCCCGCAAGGCGCTCCGGCAATTCGTGGAGCGCTCCAGGTTGGTGCGCCTCTTTGCCGCTCCAAAGCCCGACATCGCAATGCCGTTCGATCAGGCAGAAGGACGTCGCGGTGGAAGGGGCGGCAGTCGGCATGAAACGCAGGCGAGATATGCTTTCGACGCATTAGTAGGCGTGCTCGCTCCGTGAAGAAGTGGCCGGACGGCGATGGTCCGTGTGATGCCGGCCAGTAGATTGCCGTGTCTCCTGCAATGCCCAACACGGTTACGCCGCCCCTTCGGTTTTTGCTGGCCTTGGATGCCCATCCATGTAGTTCAAGTCGGAGAACGAACCTGAGTGTCTAGGCGGAACCGCGGACGGAAATTTCATGGGAGCGCGCGTGCAGTCCTTCGGAGTGGGCGAAACCGCCTTGATTCTCGCTGCGGAGCGGCTGTTCGCGGAGAGAGGTATCGAAGGAGTCGCGCTGCGCCAGATCAACCAGGCCGCCAACCAGAAGAACATGTCTGCCGCGCACTACCACTTCGGGTCGCGCGACGGGCTCGTCAATGCGGTGCTGCAATACCGCTTACCGGAGCTCGATGCGCGGCGTCGCGAACTGCTTGGCAGGAATGTCGCGGTCAAGGATATCCGCTTTTATCTTGAGGCATTCATCGCTCCGCTGGTGGCCGAACTCCAGCCGCGCGAGGAGGGGAACCACTACATCCGTTTCATGCAGCAGTACGAACGCTTTCGCGGCAGCTACGACTTCGTGCGTGAACTGACGCCGGCCAGCGTGGAGATCTACGCCGGACTGGAGGGGCTGGTCAGCTACCTGCCGCAGGAAATTTCGCGGCTGCGCATCGGCTACATGATCAACATGATCCATTCCGTCCTCGCAACCGCCGAGGAGCGACTGGCGACCGGCGAGGTGCCTTTCGGCGATGTCGAACTGATCGCCTCGAACCTGATCGACATGATTGCGGCCTCGCTGACCGCGGCCCTTTCCGCCGACACCATCCAGAAGCTCGCGTAGCGATCGCTTCTGCAGTCAAGTCGAGCAGCTTGACGATCTAAATTAATGCGATGAGATTAATCGTCGAAAAGAGAGTCGGTGCGGCGTTGGCCGTTCCGATGGAATTTGGCGCGCGCGAACCCGTGCGTCCTGGGCGAGGGATGTGTGATGGCGATGCTGGAAGGCAAAGTCGCGTTGGTGACCGGGGCCGGTACCGGAATCGGGAAGGGCATTGCGAGGATGTTCGCCGAGCACGGCGCCAAGGTCGTCGTCGCCGCGCGGCGTGAGGAGAAGTTGCTGGAGACCTGCGCTCTGGCGCCCGAGGCAATCAGCGCGGTTCGCATGGACCTGTGTAACGCGGAGGATCGTGCGAACGCGATCCAGACCGTTCTCGACCGGCACGGCAAGCTGGACATTCTGGTCAGCAACGCCGGGGCGCAGCTCTGGAAGAGCTTTGACGAAACCACGGATGACGAGATCGAGACGATCTATTCCACAAACCTTTCCGCCACCACGCGGCTGATCAAGATTGCGCTGCCGGCGCTGGAGGCGGCGGGGGGTAATATTGTCATCATCTCCTCGACCGCGGCGCGCTACACGCTCAGTCCCAGCCAGAAGCTTTCCGTCTATGGCGCGTCCAAAGCCGGCCTGAACCAGCTTGCGCGCACGCTGGCACCGGAACTGGGACCGAAGGGCATTCGGATCAATGTCGTCGCGCCCGGTCTGACGCGCGGCGAATATGCCGATGAGAGTCTGGCGCAGGATGAGGAAACGCTCGCCTGGATCCGCTCGGTAACGCCGCTCGGCAGGCCGGGGGAGCCTGCGGACATCGCCCGTTCGGTCACTTTCCTGGCGAGCGACATGGCCTCATGGGTGACGGGGCAGGTTCTGGACGCCAGCGGCGGCTGGCAGATTTCCGGTGGTTGAGGTGTCCGACAAGGAAGGGCCGCAAAGGACGGTGCTGGTCACCGGCGCGGCGGGTGGCATCGGCCGGGCTTGCGCCGGGCGCCTTTCACGCGCGGGCTGGAATGTTCTGGCGGTAGACCGCGACGCGCAGAGCTTGCGCTGGGCAGAGGAGGAGGGCCTTGTGGCTTGGGTGGCAGATATCGCCATCGAAGCTGACAACGTGGCGATGGTCGGGCAGGCGATGGAGCGCTTCGGACGGCTCGACGCTGCCGTGTTCAATGCCGGAATTACTGGCGGAGGGGCGATCGATACCCTGCCGATCGACGACTTCCGGCGCGTGCTGGACGTCAATCTGGTCGGCACGGTCATGGGTATCCGCGCGGCCTTGCCCGCCCTGCGGCGCAGCGGTGGCGGGGCCATCGCGGTGACGTCTTCGACCATGGGCCTCGCCGGCGATGCCGGGAACTGGGCCTATTGCGCGGCCAAGCACGGTTTGATCGGCATGGTGCGCAGCCTTGCTCGCGAAGTGGGCTGGGAGGGCATCCGCATCAATGCCCTGTGCCCCGGGCCGACGCGCGCGACGGGTATGACCGCGCCGATCGAGGCCGCTGGACAGCAGCACTTCGATGCCTTGGCCCGGGCCGTCCCGCTGCAGCGCTGGGCCGACCCCGAGGAGATGGCATCGGTGATCGAGTTTCTCGTGTCGCCGGCCAGTTCCTACGTCAACGGCCATGCGCTCGTTGCGGATGGTGGCGCCATGGTCGGTTCAGGGCTTGTGCCGCCTGCGGCGGAGGGTGCCCCGGCCATTCCCGAAGACATCGAACACTGAGGCTCCGCATGACAGACCGCGCAACCGTGATGGCCCAGACCAATTTCGCCGCTTCCACTCGCACCGATTCCACCAGGGCGGACTTCTCTACCGACAGTGGCGCGCTTGCCTATGCCAATGCGCAGATCGACCGGCTGGTCGAGGCGATGCGCTACAAGCTGGAGAAGCACATCACCGGCTGGCCCGGAGACGACCGCGAGCTCAATACGCACGAGGCCGTCCGCCACCTGCTGCGCGACATCAATTTTGCCCATGCGGCCTATGTCGAGGCGGACTACGAGAACCCGGCATTCGCCAAGATGGGTGCGACAAGCCGGATCAATTTTCAGCTGCCTTCGCCCGATTGCATGTATCATTCGGTGATCCTGCACGGCGACTATCGCTATCGCATCACCGGCACGCGCGGATCGGCGGCGATCTTTCAACTGAACGTCTATCATGGCCATGCCTGCGATCTTGTCGGCTGGAAAACGCACAGCATGGCCAACAACATCGACCAGCCCGAGAGCCTCGCTCCGGGAGGAGAGGTCGACATCGTGCTATCGCGGGAAAAGCCGGCCGACATCGGCGATGCGCTCTGGCTCGAATTACCCGAGGGGCCCTGCGAACTGCACAGCCGGCAGTATTACGGAGACTGGGAGAAGGAAGCACCGGCGGACCTCATGATCCGCAAGATCGATCAGCCTTTCCCGCCGAAGCTGCTGGACCGCGAGACGGCCGAGACGCGCTTTGCGCGGCTGGTCGATCTCTTGCGCGTCCATACCGATTTCTGCCGTGCGGGCGTTCAGGCCCATCTCGATGCCGATCCGCACGAGATCCCCGAACTGGTGGTGCCCGGCGCGTTCGAGGGCACCAACTACTATCCGGGGCACTTCCGCTGCGGGCCGGACGAAGCCGTGATCGTCGAAATCGAAGACCCGGCCTCGCTTTACTGGAACACCGCGCTGTTCAACATGAACTATGAGAACATCGACTGGTGGGCCCGCCGCTCCTCGCTCAATTCGCAGCAGGCGGTGTCCGACGGTGACGGGCGCATCCGCATCGTCGCGAGCTGGTCCGATCCGGGAGTGCCCAACTGGCTCGATGCCTCCGGGCGGAACTTGCAGCTTATTGCTTTCCGCTTCTTCCGCGCCGCGCGCACGCCTGCGCGGCCGAAACTCAAGACGGTGCCATTGGCTGATCTGCCCGCGCACCTGCCTGCCGATACGCCGCATGTGACGCCTGCCGAACGCCGGGCCGAAATGGAGCGGCGGCTGGTGTCGGTCTATCGCCGCCGCATGGCCGATTTCTGATTTCATGCTTCGGGACGAGACGATGAACGAGACGACGCGGATCAGAGAGGCGCTGACGATGGAGGCCGTGCTCGATGCGGCCTTCGCGGAGGCGGGGCGCAGCCACTTCAACGACGAGAGCTTCCTGCCCAATCTCGCGAACGTTCTGGAAATACCGGAGCGCCTGCCGCTTTCGGCGACCGGCCTGATGGGCATGCACGCGAACACGATGCGCTGGCTGGTCAATCGCCTGCGCTGGGAAGCCGATGTCGAGCGTTTTCCGGAGATCCTCGATGAGGACGTGTCCGATCCGATCGTAGTGCTCGGCCTGCCGCGCAGCGGGACGACCAAGCTGCAGCGCTTTCTCTCGGCCGCGCCCGGCCTGCAGACGACACCGGCCTGGGCGATGTTCAATCCGGCGCCGTTTCCGGGCGAAGCGTGGGGCGAGCATCACCTGCGTCTCGAATGGACCAAGGCGATGATGTCGACGGTGACGAACACGGGCGACAGCTATCAGGTCATGCACGAATTCGACGCGGAAGAGGCCGACGAATCGAGCTTCGTGCCGCTCGCCAACTTCGATTATCCGATGCAGTACATCACCGCGCCGGACCGGCCTTTCCTCGACTGGGCGCGGAGCCGTTCGCGCGTTCCCGCGCTGACCTATCTCAAACACATGCTGCAGTACCTGCAGTGGCAGGACAGTGGCCGGCGAGGGCGTCCGTGGCTGCTCAAGAATCCGGGGCACACCGGCGAAGTCGCCGAGATGCTGGAGGTCTTCCCGAACGCGACGTTCGTGATCTCGCAGCGCGATCTGGCCACCACCATGGCCTCTTCGATGCGCATGATGAGCGAGATCATGGTGAACAGCATCGACGGCTACGACCGCCACAGGATGGGGGACGAGACGGTCGAGTACTGGGCCTATGAACTCGCGCGCTACCAGCGCCAGCGCGCCGAACTGGGCGACCGCCTGCGGATCGTCGAAACCCCGTACACACGCTGCGTCGGCGATGCGATGAGCGTGGCGCGCGAGGTCTACGCCATGGCCGGGCTGCCGTGGACCGAGGAAGGCGAGGCGGCCATGCGCGGCTGGGAAGAGCACAATCCCCGCCACAAGCTCGGCTCCTACGGCTATGCGCTGGAAGACTACGGCTGGACGCGGGAACGGGTGGAGGAAGCCTTCGGCCCGATTGCCGCAGCGTGGAGCGGGCAATGAGCGCGGGCGGCGGCATGGCCTGCGAAACCGACAGCTTTACGGTCGGCAAGGCGCAGATACATCGGGTGGAGGAACTCTCGCTTTCCTTCCCGATGGACATGCTGAAGGTCCCCGATGCGCTGATCGAACGGCATCGCGACTGGCTGTTTCCCCGCTGGTTCGATGCTGCCGGGAACTGGACCATGGTGGTGCAGAGCTGGATCGCAATTGTCGACGGGCTGGTAGTCGTCATCGATCCCTGCGTCGGAAACAGCCGGCCGCTGCCCGCTTTTCCGGTGTTCGACATGCTCGATACGCCTTTCATCGAGCGCTTCGGCGCTAC
Organism: uncultured Novosphingobium sp.; assembly: GCA_965140495.1. Lineage (GTDB taxonomy): Bacteria > Pseudomonadota > Alphaproteobacteria > Sphingomonadales > Sphingomonadaceae > Novosphingobium. Next base: position 1,864,214 of record OZ223239.1, read on the forward strand.
CGGTATCCGTCCCGAGCAGGTCGATGCGGTGATCTGCACGCATCTGCATTCGGACCACTGCGGCTGGAACACCACCTTGCGCGATGGCCGCTTCGTGCCGACGTTTCCCAATGCCAAATACTACATGGCGCGCCGGGAGTTCGACCGCTGGGATCCTCGACGCCCGGGGCACTTGGCGGTGGACGCCAATGCGGGCGTGTTCGAACGCAGCGTCCAGCCGGTGCTCGAAGCCGGACTGGTCGAGCTGATCCCGGCGGATCACCGCATTTCGCCCAGCCTTGCCGTGTGCGAGGCTCATGGGCACACGGCGGGGCACGTCGCGCTACATCTTGCATCCGCCGGGCGCGAGGCCTGGTTTACGGGCGACTGCTTCCATCACCCCATCGAACTGCTGCACCCGGAGATCGATGCCGGAACCTGCGAGGATTTTGCGACCGCACTCGCCACCCGGCAGCGCCTCATCGAAGCGATCGTGTCCACCGGAGCTCTCATTGTGCCGGGGCACTTCGCCGCGCCTCATGCCGGTTACCTGCGCGAGAGCGATGGCGAGCGGCGGTTTGAACCGCTGGCGTCCCGGGCAGCATAGAAAGAGGCGGCAGGTCATGCAGGGAGAGGATGGATCCATGGGGCGATTGGCAGGAAAGCGCATTCTGGTCGCGGGAGCGGGCGGCAATCTCGGCTCGCAAATCGCGCGTGCCTTTGCCGACGAGGGCGCGGATATCGTGCTGACTTCCCTCACGCCGGAACGGATAGAGGAACTGGCCGCGCAGTTTCGCGAAAACGGCACGGGTGCCGTTGCCGTGGCAGCGGATTTGCGGGTGGAAAGCGAGATCGACCGGCTGGCCGAAGACGCATGGGACGCCTTTGCCGGGCTCGACGGGGTGTTCCTCTCCAGCCAGCCTTCGCAGCCGAAGATGGGCGATCTGCTCTCGACCAGCGACGCGGACTGGAAAGACTGGTTCCAGACGATCGTCTGGGGCCCCCTGCGGCTGATGCGGACCCTCGCGCCACTCATGATGGAGGCGGGTGGCGGCAGCGTCATAACCGTCACTTCGTCGACCGGCGACGATCCCCAGCCGGGCTTCGATGCCTACGGACTGGGCAAGGCGGGGCTGTGGTGGCTCACGCGCTACATGGCGAAGGAATGGGGCGCGGGCGGCATCCGGGCCAATGCGCTGCAGCCGGGCATGGTGGCGACCACCGGCGATGTCGAGGAATGGGACACGATCGCCCGCAATTCGGGGCTTCTGGACCGGACGGCGCTCGGGAGGGTGGGGCGCAACGAGGACTGTCTGGGCGCTGCGGTTTTCCTCGCTTCGGACGAATCCGCCTACATTTCCGGTCAGAAGATCCGCGTCGACGGCGGCCGTTTCTGACCGCGCCAAAGGGAGAAGAGCGATGTTCCTCAGGGGACACATGCAGAATGCCTATGTGACTCACGATCTCGACAAGGCGATGGAGATCGTCGCCGACCGTTATGGTTTCGAAGACTTCGACCGCTTCGATCCGGAGATGGTCGTGAACACGCCCCATGGTGAAAAGCCGATGTCCGTGCGCGTCGCGTCGGTCTGGGCGGGCGGGCTCAATATCGAGATCATCGAACCGGTCTCCGGCTATGTGGACCACTACGTCTCTATGCTGCCAGCCGACCGGAACGACGCCGTGCCGCGCTTTCACCATATTTCGCTGCGCCGCGACGACGTGCCGGCCATGCGCGAGGAAATCGCCCGGCTCGGCCTGCCGCTTGCTTTCGAAGGGCCGGTCGCGATCAAGGACGCGATCCCCAGTCTGGTCTTCGTCTATCTCGATGCCCGCGCCTCGCTCGGCCACTATGTCGAATACACGTGGAAGAGCCCGGAAGGCTGGGCTTTCGTAGGTTGGCCCGAAGGACGCCCGGTAATGTGAGGCGTGACCGTCCAACGATCATCGCATCATGACTGACCGTGCAAGACGCCTGTTCCCGCCCCGATGGCGACGGCGAGCGTCGTTGACCGGACTTGAGGTTAAGCTGATCGAATTAACTCAGATCATGGCCGCATGAGGCGCGCGACAGAACACGGCCGTTGGCCTGTAATTCCGCGGCCGGTTTGGAAAGGAACGAGGCGATGTTTGTCAAAGGCCACTACCAGAACGCCTATGTAACCCACGATCTGGACCGGGCGATGGAACTTGTGGGCAACCGGCTGGGGATCGAGAACTACATCGTGTTCGAACCCGACATGGTGCTCGAAACGTCCGGCGGCACACGCGAGGCGAGTGTCAGGGCGGCGCTGGGCTGGGCCTCGGGGCTGCAGTTCGAGCTGATCCAGCCGGTCTCCGGTTTCGTCGATCACTACGTGCCCTATCTGCCGGATGACCGGACGGACCCGACGCCGCGCTTCCACCACATCGCGGTCCGCCGCGACGATCTCGATGCGATGCGAGGCGAGATCGATGCACTTGGCTGGCCACTGGCCTTCGAAGGGGCGGTGCCGGGGCTCACCTTCATCTATCTCGATGCCCGCGAAACGCTCGGCCACTACTTCGAATATGTCTGGGCGACGCCGGAAGGCTGGGAAGGGCAGGGGTGGCCCAAGGACCGGCCGGTCTACTGATCCACCGCGTCGTACAGCGACGGCACAAGACGGACTTGAGGGAGAGGGAGAGGCACATGCGCATCGGCATCACCTGTGGAGGGATCGGCCCCTACGCCAGCGGGGAATTCATCCGGCGCTCGGCCAGGCTCGCGGAAGAGGCGGGTTTCTCAGCCTACTGGCTGCCCGAGCATGTGGTGCAGTTCGCGGACTATCCGGAATCGAAGTATCCTTACGCCGAAGGCACCGGACAGGAACTGCCCGAGCAGAGCGACGATGCACCGCTACGTTTCGACGACGACACCTACGCCATGTCCGACCCACGCAACCCGCTGGTCGATCCTGTTGTCGGCATGACGTGGGCGGCTGCGGCGACGAGCCGGATCGAGGTGGGCACCAACATCCTCGTTCTGCCCCAGCGCAATCCCGTTGTTCTTGCCAAGGCATTGGCCACACTTGATTCCTTCTCCGGCGGCCGCGTTGTGCTGGGCGTGGGCGTTGGCTGGGCCAAGGAAGAGTCCGATGCGGTAGGCGCCGTCTTTGCAGACCGTGGCAAGCGCATGGATGACGCCATTCCCGCCTTGCGAGCGCTCTGGAACGCGGAAGCCTCGACTTACGAAGGGGACTACTACCGTTTCGAAGAGGCCTACTGTTTTCCCAAGCCCGCGCGGGCCGGCGGTATCCCGATCCTGATCGGCGGCGAAAGCAAGGCTGCTCGGCGCCGGGTGGCCCAACTCGGAGACGGCTGGCTACCTTACAACCTGCCGGTTGACGAGGCTGCGGCCACGATCGCCGATCTCAAGGCCCGCACCGCCGATTTTGGGCGCGATCCGGAGGCGCTACGGATCGTCAAGATCGTGTACAGCTCGTCGAACCTCAACGACTTGCTGCGCTGGCGCGACGCTGGTGTGACCGAATTCAACATTGCCTCGAGCGGCGAGTTGCCGCTGGAGGAAGGCGGCATGCGAGCCAAGTTCGATGAACTCCGACAGCGTCTGATTGAACCTCTGAAAGCAGGGTGAAGCTATCGCGGACCATTACCCAGGGCGGCGATGGGCAGGCTTGGCTAAAGCCTCTCATCTGACGAGTGGACTGCTGTCGGATATCCCTGCCAAGTGCCCCCCAGCGCGCGGAACAGGTTCACTTGCGCAAAGGCAACGTCGCGCGTCGCCCGAGCGTATTCCGCATCCGATTGCGCAAGCGTTCGCTGGGCATCGAGCAGCGTCAGCGCATCGATCTGCCCCCGCTTCTGGCGCGCTAGACTGACCCTGGCGGCCCGGTTGGCGGCATCGCGCGCTGAAGCGAGGCGGTCCTTGCGCAGCAGCGCGTTGCGATAGGCGGACAGCGCGGTTTCGGTTTCCTCCAGCGCGCGCAGCACGGTTCCGTCGAACGTGGCGAGATCCGCCTGCGCGTCAGCCTTGGCTCCGCCGATGCGGGCGCGGATCGCTTCCTGATTGGGGAAGGCCCACGAGATCAGCGGCCCGACCAGCCAGCGCAGGGGCCCGGCGCCGAACACGCTGGTATCGCCGAGTGCGGTGGTTCCGACCGAAGCGCCCAGGGTGATCTTCGGATAGAGATCGGCCGTCGCCACGCCGATCCGCGCGGTGGCGGCGGCAAGGCGGCGTTCGGCGGCCTTCACGTCGGGGCGGCGGGCGAGCAGGGTGCGCCCGTCACCGATGGGGATCGGCTGGCTGACATCGGGCGTGGTCGTTCGTTCGCGCACGTCCGCCGGAAGATCCTGCGGTGTGCGCCCGGTCAGCGTGGCTAGGCGGAACAGCGCGGCATCGCGCGTGGCCTGCAGCGTGGGGATCGCCGCTGCCTGCTGCTCGCGAAGCTGGGTGACACGGATCACATCCAGCTTCTGGTTGAGCCCGTGTTCGAAACGGGCATTGGTGATCCGCACCGACCGGTCTAGCAGATCCACCGTATGGCGCGCGACGGCAAGCTGTTCCGCCGCGCTGGTGGCATCGACATAGGCGCGCACGGTATCGGCGACCACCGTCACCCGCACCGCATCGGCATCTTTCTGCGCGGCGGCATAGTCGGCGCGCGAGGCTTCGATCCCGCGCCGCACGCGGCCGAACAGGTCGAGTTCGTAGCTGACGGCGAATTCGCCATCCACCGTGCGCCGCTCGCGGTCGAACCCAGGCAGGACCTGGCCTTCGGGCACGCGGCCGTAAGTGCCGGTGCCATTGATCGCGGTCTGCGGCAGCGCATCCGAGCGCGAACCGCGCAAGTTGGCGCGCGCTCTTGCGATGCGCGCCACGGCCACGCGCACGTCCGTGTTGGCGGCCAGTGCATCCTGCACAAGGCGGTTGAGCACGGGATCGTCATAGAGCCGCCACCAGGTGTCATCGGGCGCGGTTGCCGTGACATCCGGAGACTGGCTGCCGATGAACTGCGCCTCAGCGGCAGGGGGCGCCACCGGCGCGACATAGTCGGGACCGGCAGCGCAGGCCGCGAGGCTGACCGAAGCCAGCAGCGTCGCGGCAAGGTTGCGCATCTTCATTTCCATGGTTCCTTTCATTCCGCCGGCTGCAGCGCGTGGCTTTCATGCTGCGGGCGGCGGGGCCGTCCGGGGAAGCGGGCCGCCAGATGGCGGCACACCACGTAGAAGGTGGGCGTGAACAGCAGGCCGAACGCGGTCACGCCGGTCATGCCGAAGAACACCGCTGTGCCCAGCGCCTGGCGCAGTTCGGCACCGGCGCCATCGGCGATCACCAGCGGCACGACGCCCAGGATGAACGCGAAGCTGGTCATCAGGATCGGCCGCAGGCGGGTGCGCGCGGCATCCACGGCGGCCTCCACCGGGGACAGACCACGTTCTTCCTCCGCCTGCTTGGCGAACTCGACCACGAGGATCGCGTTCTTGGCAGCCAGCGCGATCAGCACGACCAGGCCGATCTGCGTGAGGATGTTGTTGTCCATCCCGCGCAGGTTCACGCCCAGCATGGCCGCGAACAGGCACATCGGCACGATCAGCACGATCGCCAGCGGCAGCGTCAGGCTCTCATACTGGGCAGCCAGCACGAGGAACACGAACAGCACCGCCATGCCGAACACGATGCCCGCGGTATTGCCTGCCGTGGTCTGCTGATAGGCAATGCCCGTCCATTCATGGCCGTAGCCCGAAGGCAGGGTCTCGTCGGCGACGCGCTCCATCGTCGAGAGCGCCTGACCGGTGGAGTAACCCGGCGCCACGCTGCCATCGATCTCGATGGCGCGCTGCAGGTTGTAGCGCACGACGCGGTAGGGGCCGGTCTTGTCCTTGAAGGTGGCGACCGAACCGATCGGCACCATCGCGCCGGAGTCCGAGCGGGTCTTCAGGTTGGCGATGTCCGCGGTGGTGCCGCGATAGGGCGCATCGGCCTGCGCGGTGACGCGGTACGTGCGGCCGAGCAGGTTGAAGTCGTTGATGAACGCGGAGCCCAGATAGACCTGCAGCGCTTCGAACACCCGCTGCGGCGGCACGCCCAGCAGATCGGCCTTGCGCCGGTCCACATCGGCATAGACGCGCGGCGTCGCCATGTTGAACAGGGTATAGACCCGCTGCAGTTCAGGCGACTGGTTGGCCTTGCCCAGCAGCGGTCCCACGGCCTTGGCCAGTTCGCCGTACCCGCGCCCGTCCTTGTCCTCCACGATCATGCGATAACCGCCGGGAGGGACGATGCCGTTGATGGTCGGCGGCGGCAGCACGATCGCCTGCCCCTTGTCGAAGCCCTGCAGTGCGGCCTGCGCCTGCTGCATGATGTCTTCATAAGTCACGCCCAGCTTCTTGCGTTCCTCGAAGCTCTTGAACGGGAAGTAGATGGCAGCGGCATCGGGCGTCTGGGTGCGCGAGGGGCCGTGCAGCCCGGCGAACATCACCGCGCCGCGTAGGCCCTCGATCGGCAGGATACGCTTGGCGACGTCCTGCATGGCCTCATCCGTGCGCGCGAGCGAGGAGCCCGGCGGCAGGAAAATCGCGGTCAGGAAGTAGCCCTGATCCTGCTGTGGCACGAAGCCGGCCGGCGTCGCCCAGAACAGCCCCACGGTCGCGGCGATCAGCGCGGCATAGGTCGCCATCATCCGCAGCGGACGCAGGACGAGCTTGTGCGTCAGGCGGGCATAGCCCTCGCTCATCCGTTCGAAGCCGTGGTTGAAACGGTCGGCGGCGGTCTGCAGCCCCCGCTTCCAGCGTGGCGCACCGGCAGGCAGGGGATGCCGCTCGCGCAGCAGGATCGCCGCAAGCGCGGGCGAGAGGGTGAGCGAGAGCAGCAGCGAGATGACCGTCGCGGTCGAGATGGTGACGGCGAACTGCTTGTAGAACTGGCCCGAGATGCCCGAGATGAACAGCGTCGGCACGAACACGGCGCAGAGCACCAGCACGATGGCCACCAGCGCGCCCGAGACTTCGTCCATCGAGCGGCGGGCCGCCTCTATGGGTTTCATCCCGTGCTCGATGTAGCGTTCGACGTTCTCGACCACGACGATGGCGTCGTCGACGACGATGCCGATCGCCAGCACCAGCCCGAACAGCGAAAGGTTGTTGAGCGAATAGCCCAGCGCCGCCAGCATCACCGCCGTGCCGACCAGCGATACCGGAATGGCGATGATCGGAATGATCGCCGCGCGCCAGTTCTGCAGGAACACGAGGATGACGAGCACGACCAGCACCACCGCCTCGAACAGCGTCTGATAGACCGCGTCGATCGACTGGCCGATGAATTCGGTGGGGTTGTAGATCACCGAATATTCAAGGCCATTCGGGAACGACTTGGCCAGTTCGTCCATCTGGTTGCGCACGGCCTCAGCGGCGTCGAGCGCGTTGGAGCCGGGGCGCTGCAGCACCGCGATGACCACGGTCGGCTTGCCCGAAAGGTAGGTATTGGTGCCATAGTCCTGCGCGCCCAATTCCACGCGGGCAACGTCGCGCACGCGGATCTGGCGGCCGTCGGGATCGGTGCGGATCACGACATTGGCGAACTGTTCGGGCGTCTTGAGGCGGCCCTGCAGTTCGACGCTGACCTGATAGGCATTGCCTTGGTCATAGGGCGGCTGGCCCAGCGCGCCTGCCGAGACCTGCACGTTCTGCGCGCGCAGGGCGGAGACGATCTCGCCCGCCGTCAGGTCGAGCGCGGCTGCCTTGCCCGGATCGATCCAGATCCGCATGCCATAGTCGCGCGCACCGAACAGGCGCACGTCGCCCACACCGTCTAGGCGGGCGAGCTTGTCCTTCACTTGCGTCAGGGCATAGTTCGAGATGTAGTCGCGGTCGAACGTGCCATCGGGCGATTGCAGGTTTACCACCATCAGGAAGTCCGGCGAGGACTTGCGCGTGACGATGCCGAAGCGCTGCACTTCCTCGGGCAGGCGCGGCGTGGCGATGGCCACGCGGTTCTGCACGAGGACCTGCGCCTCATCGAGGTCGGTGCCGATCTTGAAGGTGACGGTGATCGTCACCTTACCGTCGCCGGTGGACTGCGAGTCCATGTAGATCATGTTGTCGACGCCGTTGATCTCCTGCTCGATCGGCGCAGCGACAGTGTCGGCCACGGTCTCGGCAGAGGCGCCGGGGTATTGCGCAGTCACCGTCACCGTCGGCGGGACGATGTCGGGATACTGGGAAACGGGAAGACCGAAGAAGGCGAGCGCGCCCACCACGGTGATGACCACCGCGATGACGCCCGCGAAGATCGGCCGGTCGATGAAGAACCGGGAAAATCGCATGGGTATGTGCCCCTGTTGGAGGGCGCCGTCCGGGAGATAGGCGCCCTCGTTACGGGTGGATCAGTTAGCCAGGGTCGCTTGTGCTGCGACTGGCTCGGAAGGTCCCTTGGGCGCCGCAGCCGCCTGCGGATCGGCAGTGATCTTGCCGTCCCGGGTGGCCACCTTGGCTCCGGCAACGGCGGCCTGATAATTGGAGATCACCACCCGGTCCTGTGCCGTCAGCCCGGCGCGGATGACGCGCAGGCCGCCGACCATCGGACCGAGTTCGACCGGCTTGGCCGCGACCATGCCGTCCTTGCCGACCGTCAGCACAATCTTGCGCGCCTGATCGGACTGGACTGCTTCGTCGGGCACCAGCATGGCCTTGACCGTGCCGCTTTCGGCCAGGCGCATGTTGCCGAACATGCCCGGCGTCAGGAAGCCGTCGGGGTTGTCGAGCACGGCGCGCACGCGGATCGTGCCGGAGCGGGGATCGAGGCCGTTATCGGTGAAATCCAGCTTGCCGTTCCAGCGGTAGTCCGCCTCGTCCTGCAGGCGCACCTGCACGGCGGCGGGCGTCTTGCTTTCCGCTCGGTCGCGCTGGGTCTTGAGGAACAAGGCTTCGGAAGCGTCGAACGTGAAGTAGATCGGATCGACTGCGTTGATCGTCGTCAGCAGCGTCGCATTCGCATTGTTGTCACCCGAGACGAGGTTGCCGGCATCGACGCGGCGGTCCGAGATCCGGCCGGAAATCGGCGCGCGCACGGTGGTGAACTCCATGTCGAGCGCCCGTTCGCGGCGGCGCGCCTGCGCGGCGGCCAGCGCGGCGGTTGCCGAGCGGACGCGGGTGCGCAAATGGTCGACCTCGCTGGCGGCCACGGCCTCGTCGCCGGTCAGCCCGGCCACGCGGTCATAGTCGGACTTGGCCAGCGCCAGCGCGCTTTGCGCCGAGGCGACATCGGCCTGGGCTCCGGCCAGCGCGGCGCGGTAGGGGCGCGGGTCGACCTGGAACAGCGGCTGGCCCTTGCGGACGGTGTCGCCGTCACGGAAGAATATCCGCGTGATCGCGCCCGAGACGCGCGGGCGCACTTCCACCGTCTTGCTGGGGGCGAAACGGCCGATGTAGTCGTCCCACTCGGTCACCTCGCGCACCAGCGGGTGGGCCGCTTGAACCGAAGGCGGCGGGGGTGCCGCGGAAGCCGTCTCTCCGTGGTCTAGGAGGCTCCAGCTTCCTCCGGCGACCAGAGCCAACGCAAGAGCGCCCATGGCGGCATGCCGGCGCCTGAAGCGCTTGCGTGGTTTTTCCGGATCGGTTTGCGCCGCCGGGGCGGGCGTTTCGAACTTTGCTGGAAAATTCATGCAGCGATCCTCTGGAATGGGGCCCGGGTGCGCCCGATGATGTCTATGACCGCCCCGATTTCATCTTCGCTGAAACCGGCCGCTTGCGCGTCTTTCAGCGCGGATGCCGGCAGCTGATAGCCCTTGTGCCAGGTGTGGACGGCCAGCCTGCGCAGTGCCTCCAGACGTTCGTTCGCAAGCATGGCAGAGGCGGGCTGCGGACCCAGGATCAGGCGGGCAAACCATCCTCTCTTGCGCGGCGCACGCAGGCTCTGAAGACTGTCGTTGCGCGCCAGTTCGATGACACGGCTCTCCTGCAAGGTCAGAGACGAGTTCTGCCGGAATGACTGGACGAAGGCCGAGTGATCGACGTGCCGATCGGTCTGCGTCGGGTGCGTTGCATCGCTGAAGTCGATGAATGCCATGTCTTGTGCTCCCTGAAGGTGCCCGGCGCGCGCCCCGTGGCGGGGGAATGGGGGCGAGGCGCGCGCCAAGGCGTTCCCCGGCGCAAGGGTCGCCGGAAAAGTCGTGTGCAAAGCCCGTCCGCAAACCGCGATGCGACGGCGCACCGGGGCGGAGGGTCGATATTTCAATGTCGGATGCCCCCTTGCAGACAGGGAGCGCCGGCGGTCAGTCGGCCGGAGCCGGTATTGGTGGTCGGGTCATCGGCTCTCCTTCGCAAGGTGAGTCGGTTGTTCGTTGTGTACCAATCGGTATATAAAATCGAAGACGATGGGGTCAACCGATTTCTGTACCGGTCGGTAAATTTGGTCGGCAGCACCCGGATTCAAGAGGTGAATGGCAACTGAATGAAGATTTTTTGCTGCGGCTCAGTGGCGCCGCAGATCAGCGTCCCGGCCAGATCGCCAGAAAAGTATCGACGATATTCTGCATCTCGTCGCGGCTGGCGCCGCCCTGGGCCTTGACGGACAGGCCTTGCATCACGGTTGTGAGGCATTGGGCCAGTGCCTTGGGATCGACACCGTCGGGCAAGTCGCCCTCGGTCTTGGCACGTTCGAGGCGCTCCACCACCGCTGCTTCCGATGATGCGCGGCGAGCGATGATATGGTCGCGTAGAGACGGAGCCTCGGTCGAGCAGGCGACCATGCTGATGACGCCAAGACAGCCTTGCGGGTCTTTCGCACCGCAATGGGTGTCGAGCGCGCCGTTCAGCAGCCTTTGTGCGACAGCCTTGCCTGAAGGGGCTTCCAGCGCGGTTTTGACGTAGGCGAGCTTTTCCCGCTCGTAGAGGTCGAGTGCCTTCTTGAAGAGCGCTTCCTTGTTGCCGAAACAGGCATAGAGGCTGGGCTTGGTAATGCCCATCGCTTCTGTCAGTTCGGCCATGGACGCACCTTCGTAGCCGTGCTGCCAGAATACCTGCAGCGCACTGGCCAGTGCCTGGTCGGGATCGAATTCCCGTGGTCGGCCTCTCGCCTTGGTGGTCGCGTCGGAGCATTTCATACCGGGTGGTATATAGGGACGCTATCGGACGTCGTCCAGTTGGCCGTTATAGACCGGGTGCGGTGACGGGATTTGCGCTTTTGCATTGTCAACCGGCGCGCAAAACTGACCCCCTATCGGCGCCCAATATTGACCCCACCTTTCGGTAGTCAGGCGGTTATCCCGGTAGTCGATAGGAGGGGCCCACGGACGACGACGCGCACCGTCAGGTGTGCTGGCGGCGTCGTCCGTGGGAGGTCCCTGTTGACCCACCGGGTTAACCGCCGGGGATGGGGGTCCGGGGGAAGGGGTTTTCGGCTCAGTTCCGGTTTTTGAACCGCCAGCTGTCATTGCCCGTCTCGATGATGTCGCAGTGGTGCGTGATGCGATCGAGAAGCGCGGTGGTCATCTTGGGGTCGTGGAAGACGCTCGGCCATTCGCCGAAGGCGAGATTGGTCGTGATGATGACCGAGGTCTTTTCGTAGAGCTTGCTGATCAGGTGGAAGAGCATCTGGCCACCGGACCGGGCGAACGGCAGGTAGCCGAGCTCGTCAAGCACCACGAGATCAAGCCGCGAGAGTTGGGTGGCAAGGCTGCCGGCCTTGCCCAGGCGAGCCTCTTCCTCAAGCCGGTTCACCAGATCGACCGTATTGAAGTATCGGCCTCTGGCACCGGCGCGCACCACCGCGGCGGTGATGGCGAGAGCCAGATGGGTCTTGCCCGTGCCTGTTCCGCCGATCAGCACGATATTGCGCCGTTCCGGCAGGAACGAGCCCGTATGAAGCGAGCGGATCAGTCCTTCGTTGATCGGCGTGCCATCGAACATGAACCCATCCAGGTCCTTGATCGCCGGAAGCTTGGCTGCGGTCATGCGATAACGGATCGATGCCGCATCCCGGTGCGCCGTCTCCGCACGCAACAGGTCGCCCAACATCTCCATGACCGTTCTGTCTCGGCGGATGCCGTTGGTGACAGCATCATCGAAGGCCGCCACCATGCCCTTGAGCCCCAGCCCCTTGAGGGCGGCCATGATCTCATGCCGCTGCATCGAGGTCTCGCACGGTATCGTAGCGGCCGCAGTTCGCCTCTGGCGGATGCTTGAGCTTCAGGTTGACGACGACGTCCATAGCCTGGGCATCATGAGGCTCGCGGCGACGGGACAGGATGTTGAGGATGATCTCGTCGCTGATAGTACCGGCGCTGAGTGCCTCGCGCACTGCGGCCTCGACAGCCTCCAGGCCATCTTCGGGGACAGCGGCGAGGACGCGTACAAAGCGCCGGTCGGCATCGTCGCCCTTGCCCAGCTTACGCCGCAGTTGGGCCAGTGCAGGTGGGAGAGCCCAGTCCTGGAAGGGAGCACCATTGCGCAACGCACCGGGCTTGCGGGCGAGGATGGGCAGGTAGTGCCATGGATCGAAGATCGTCTGGTTCCGGCCGAAGACCCGTTCGTGTTCAGCCACGACAGCGCCGTCGCAGCGGATCACGACGCGCGTTGCGTAAGCACGCACCTGCACAGCCTGATGGGCCGCCTTTGCCATCACCGAGTACCGATTGCGATCGAAGCTCACGAGGCACGTCGAACTGGCGACGTGTTCGCTCTCGAAGAACCCGTCGAAGGGGAGCGGTAGCGGTTGCAGCATCGGCTGCTCCGCCTCCAGCGCCTGCGCGATCGTCATATCCTCCTGGTCAGGGTGCTGGTTGCGTTCCGCCCAGCGACGGCACTCGGCCTCCAGCCAGATGTTCAGCTCCTCGAGGCTGGCAAAGCGCAGGCGCGGCTTGAACAGGCGCTCCCTGCTGGTCTGAACCTGGTTCTCGACCTGACCCTTCTCCCATCCTGCAGCAGGACTACAGGCCACCGGCTCAACGCGATAGTGGTCCGTCATGATCAGGAACCGCCGGTTGAACAGGCGCTCCTTGCCGGTGAACACCGTCGTCACTGCCGTCTTCATGTTGTCGTAGATGCCGCGCGTCGGAACCCCGCCGAAGAACGCAAAGGCGCGGGCATGGGCGTCGAACACCATCTCCTGCGTCTCGCGAGGATAGGCACGGACAAATGGTGCCCGTGACCAGCAAAACCGCATATGCGCGACCTTCACGCGCATCGGCTTGCCGGCGATCTCGACGTCCTCATGGCTCCAGTCGAACTGGTAAGCCTCGCCGGGCCGGTACATCAACGGGATGAACGCCTTGGCCATATCGCCGGCCTCGACGCGACGCTCACGCTTCCAGCGCGCAGCATAGCGCCGCACAGCGTCATAAGAGCCGCCAAACCCTTCCCGCTGAAGCAGATCATGGATCCGCGTCATGCGAAGCCGGTCACGTCGGGGCAGCCCTTCGTTTTCTTCAAGCAGTTCTTCCAGGCGAGTGCTGAAAGGGCCGGTCTGCGGCCGATACTGTTCCTTGCGCTCGTAACTGGCATCCGCGTCCGGCGCCCGGATCGCCTTGCGCACCGTGTTGCGCGACAACCGCAAATCCCGCGCTATCGCCTTGATAGGCTTCCCGTCCCGGTGCTCCCGACGGATCCTCGTAATCGTCTCCACAACCAACATCCCTGTACCCGCCGTTCGGAACCCAAACGGCGGCGCTTCTCACAATGAGATGAAGGGGGTCAATTTTAGACGCCGATCACCCCGCTAAGGGGGGCAATTTTGCACGCCGCTCCACATGCAGGATAGGCAGCAGGTCCGCAGCCTTTAGGCTATCCACGACCATTGAACGCTGGCGACCAGTGTTGCGGTCGATCAGCGACAGAACCTTATGCTTGTGAGCATAACCACGGCCCTTCTTCTCACCCTTGGGCTTCACATCGCGGTCATGGCCGATGAAAGTTTCGTCGATCTCGACAATGCCGCCACCAGCACCGAAGGGAGCAAGGTCGCCTTCGCGCATTGCTTCGCGGATACGGTGGCACAGAAACCAAGCGCTCTTGTAGGTGATCTCAAGGACGCGGTGCAGTTGATGGGCGCTGATACCCTTCTTGCTGCTGGTCATCAGATAGACGGCCTGCAAAGCCTTGTGCAGCGGAATGCGCATGTGTTCGAATACCGTGCCGATCTTGACGGTGAACTGCTTCTTGCAGTCGCCACAGCGCCACAGGCCAACACGAATGCGCTTCTCAGGGTTCGCCTTGACCTTGGTAATACGATCTAGACCGCCGCAGTGAGGGCAAGCCGTTCCATCAGCCCAGACGATGCTTTCCAGATAGGTGAAAGCGGCTTCTTCGTCGTGGAAATAGGGCTTCGAAAGAACGGACACTGGCTTAACTCCTTACCCTTTGGAGCATACCAGAATTAGCCGTGTTTGCAAAGTATATAAACGCCTTTTCTTGAGCGGTTGTACGAGATCGACAGATTGCCCATCGCGCACTTTCTGCACGCCTTCGACGATCACCAGATCGTCTTCGGAGATGTCGGCGTCTACCAGGGCCATACCGTCCCTGCGCGATGCGATGGTGAGTGGGACACGCTTGGCCGACCCGTTTACAACCTGCCAGAGGTAGGGCCCTTCGCCTCCCCAGACGATGGCCTCTTCAAGCACGGCAGGCCGCACAATCCCTGACCCCGTGAAGCGCACGCGAAAGCTCATGCCGGGCCGGAGGCGGTCGTCAGAATTGTCGATGGCAGTGCGTACCGTGAAGGTCCGCTGGTCGGTGGCGATGGTGCTGTCGACGGCAACCACCCGTGCTTGCACGCTGCGGTTCGGATCGGAGAAAGATGTCACTTCCACAACGGTTCCGGGTTGCAGACGCGAAAAAGCGGCTTCCGGCGCCGGGAAGTCAACGAACAATGTGCCGCGCTGATCCAGCTGGGCGATCATTGTGTCGGGCCCGATCCTGTCGCCCTTGTCGATTTCGGTCAGGCCGATATGTCCGCTGAATGGTGCGCGAACGGTGCGGTCGGCCAGGGCCTCCTGCGACTGCAGCAGTTCAACCCGCGCCGAAGCCAGCGCCGTCTCGCCCGCTTCGATCTGGCTGTCGGAGATGGCACCCGTATCCTCGATACGGCGATAGCGCGCAAGCAACTGTGAGGCTTCCCGCACCTGTACCTCGGCCAGCTCCACGGCCAGTCGCTCCTGGCGGCTATCGAGTACAACGAGCGGCTGGCCGGCGCGCACATAATCGCCCGCGGTGAAGCGCACGGAAACAACGCGCCCGGCCGTTTCGGGAAACAGGTCGGCAGATGTCGCTGCCCGCGCCGATCCCACAGCTTCCACTTGCAATTGCTCGGGCAGCATGACTGGGCTGTCGGCAACGACGGCCACAGCCTGATCATTGCTTCGCTCTGGAGCTTCGGAACAAGCGGAAAGGATCAGCAGCGCCGTATACAGGCAGACTTGGCGAATGGTCATCCGGAATGCTTGTAGACTATATATCTGCCGATAAAAGCTGTGCTTCGGGCCATGTTTGACGGCTTTTTGTATCGTCAAAACCTCGCTGCTGATCCGGCCGTTCGGAAATGGATGGCTCGTGACGGTCTACTAGAGACATAACACTGCCCACTGCCAGATGTGAGGCATACGAGTAGCCACTTCAATCCAGCACCAGCGGCCGGGGCCACTCTGATTGAGCCGTCAGGAAACAGGGAGGCACGCATTCGCCTGGAAGCGCGATCGTTCCCTCCGGCAGCTCGAACGTCAGTCTCGAAACGGAAAAAGTAAGAGGGCCGCTCGGCGAAAAAGCAGCAAGCAAGGCGGAGATGCTGTAAGGTCTAACATTACAATTGCGTGCTTACGAACTCGACAAGGACGGCACGCAGGCCTCGGCAACCCGGATAGCGCGACGGCGTCGCCTTCATGCAGCGTTTCGGTTTTTTTGCGCGAAACGCCGCCTACCATCGTCCTAAAGGCCAAGCTTCGTGGGCGTGCCCCGCCCTTTCATGAAATTTGGCCAGATTGTGGTGCAGGTTAACCGGCTTCGGCTCCCATCACAACGAAGGTCCTGACCCAATTGGCGTTCAACCGCGGCTAGGTCAGGCCAGCCCAGTCTACCGATTTCACTGTACGATTGTATCACAAGTGATTGTAAATAAGCCGAATATTTTGCGATTCGATGGCTGGGGCGGCAGGATTCGAACCTGCGCATGCCGGTACCAAAAACCGGTGCCTTACCGCTTGGCTACGCCCCAGCAGTCGAGTGCCGTTTGGGCCCTCGATAAGAGGTGCCGCGCTTAGCGGCTAATTCGGGTGCTGAAAAGCCTTTTGCAGGAAGTTTTCAGCACACTCGCATTGCGGGCGTTCAGTCGCCCATGACCGCATCGATGTCGGCGGCGCTGTGCCGTTCGGGTGTGAACCCTTCACCCTCGCGGTTGACCTTCGATCCGCGCTGCACGGCCTTGCGGGCGCCGATCACATCGACCCAGCGCGCCAGGTTCTTGTAGCTGGGCATGTCGAGGAACGTGGCTGCGTCGTCGTATGCCTCGCCCTTGACGAGGCGCGAGAGCCAGGACCAAGCGGCGATGTCCGCGATCGTGTAGTCCTCGCCGGCAAGGTAGGGGCTCTCGGCCAGTCGGCGGTCGGCGACATCGATGATGCGCTTGGCTTCCATCGCATAGCGGTTGATCGGATATTCGTACTTTTCGGGCGCATAGGCGTAGAAGTGACCGAAGCCGCCGCCGATCATCGGCGCGGTCGACATCTGCCACATCAGCCACGAGATGCACTCCGCTCGCGGGCCGGGTTCGGTGGGCAGGAGCGTGCCGAACTTCTCGGCGAGGTGCATGAGGATTGCGCCGGATTCGAACACGCGGATGGGTTCGGGGCCGGAGCAGTCGAGCAGGCCGGGGATTTTCGAGTTGGGATTGACCGATACGAACCCGGACGAGAACTGGTCGCCTTTGGTGATCGAGATGAGCCAGGCATCGTATTCGGCACCAGTGTGGCCGGCTTCGAGCAGTTCCTCGAGCATGATGGTCACTTTCTGACCGTTCGGCGTGCCGAGGGAATAGAGCTGAAGGGGGTGCTCGCCGCGGGGCAGGTCCTTCTCGTGCGTAGGTCCGGCAATCGGACGATTGATCTTCGCCCATTCGCCTCCGTTTTCCGCATCCCAGGTCCAGACTTTCGGCGGCGTGTAGGTAAGATCGGACATGGGGGGCTCCTTTGTTCCTGCAGTCGCCATCAGGTAGGTGCGCGTGGCGTGCGTAACAAGCGTGGCGTGGCCATAAAGGCACGGCGGCTGGACGTTCGATCAATGTGCTTTGATTGACATGCTCACGGATCGAGCGCGAAATCGGCCAAAGCAGAATGGAAACGGGAGAGAACAAGCCATGGAAGCCAGCGCGACGGCAGCGCCGCCAGCGGCCCCCTTGGGCAATCGCACTGTCGAAACGATCCGGGGGCAGCATCACAAGTTCATGCTGATCCCGATGATCGAGCATCACGCCACGTGGTTCGAGGCAGGGCCGGTTTCCATCGCGGTAGAGGCAAGGGCCCTTGGCGACAGCCCGCAGCGCATGGTGCGCGGCCCCAGCATTCACGTGTTCAATGCCGCCCGCGACGAGGAGTACATCCGCTTCGATGTCTTCGGGAAGGTCCTGCACTACCACTACATTCGGAACGACCTGCAGCACAACGTCCTGTGGGGCTACGATCCGGATGTGAACGGGCCGATGATCCCCTGGGCGTGTGCCGCACTGCGCGATCGCCTGCCGGCGATGTTGCGCCGCGCCGGTGCCGATGCCTTGGCGAGCGAGGTGGAAGAGCAGGGCTGGGATACCTCGGTGCTGGAAGCGGTTGCCTCAGCGGCAACCGCCGCGCTTGCCCCGCGAGAAGACGACATGGTGCGGGCCAAGGAAGGCATGGACTGGATGTACGAATGGAAACGCCGCCATCCGCAGTTCAACACTGTGGAAGAAGGCGAATACTAAAAACCTGTCCGTGAAGACACTTGCCGGGGGCAAGGCATGTCCCCATGCTGTCCTGGGCAACTCGGACAGGAGCATATGGCAAAATCGCAAGGGCAGGCAGGCAAGGGGGGCTCTGCCGCCAGAAAGTCGGCGCGTCGGCGCAACAAGGCATTCGATGAGACGCACGTTGCCTTGATCGAGACGGCAGTGCGGCTGGTTTCGGAAAAGGGCATGGAGGCGCTCTCGCTGTCCGAAGTCGCGCGCGAGGCGGGCGTCAACCGCACGACCATCTATTATCACTTCGAGAGCCGCGAGGCCTTGGTGGAAGCGGTTCGCGAGTGGTCCGCACGTCAACTGGCCGCCGCTTTTGCACCCAGCAGTTCGCGCGAGGACCGCACCCGCTACATTGCCCGTTTCGTGATCGAGAACCCGGAGGTGATCGATCTCTGGGCAGCGGATTTCCTGGCGCCAGGCAAGATCGGCGACCGGTACCCGGAGTGGGATGGCCTTGTCGCGGGAATGGCCGAACAGCTGAAATCGCAGCCGGAAACCGCGGATGTCGATGCCGAGGCGTACTGCACCCTGATGCTGACCTGGGCGATGCTGGGGCCGCGCGTCTACCACAACTCAGTGCGCCCGGATCTTTCCAAAGAAGACGCGATCGAGCGCATGACACGAACGCAGGTCCGGATCCTGCAACTGCACGGAATCGAACCGGGTTAGTTTTTACAACAGGTGTGTTGTAAAAATGGACTGACGGACTTATAGAGAGTCGCGAGGCCCGGAGTCGTGTGGAAGAGCCGGGCGGGAGAGATCGCCATGAATTCACCGAACCCTACGTTCACCCCTGTCGGGCAGGACGAACTCGACTGGCTGGGTACCGATCCGGTCCCGGCGAAGCCCTATTACGATCCCGAATGGTTCGAGCTGGAGCGCGAGGCCGTGTTCCGCCGCAGCTGGCAGCAGATCGGCCATGTTTGCGAACTGCCGGAGAAGGGCAGCTTCATCCGCCGCGAACTCGAAGTGCTGGGAGCTTCGCTCCTGATCACGCGCGGGAAGGACGACGAGATCCGGGCTTTCCACAATGTCTGCACACACCGCGGCACGATTCTGGTCGATGAGGACGAGGGCAAGCGCAATACGTTCAGCTGCCCTTATCATATGTGGACGTTCGGTCTGGACGGTGATCTCATTTCAGCGCCGGACTTCGAATCCTTCCATGTCAGCAAGGCGGAATGCGCACTGCCCACCGTTGCTTGCGAAGTCGTCGGCGGGTTGATCTTCGTGCACCTCGGCAAGCCCGAGAGCACTCTGCGCGAATGGCTTGGCCCCTACGCGACGAAGTTGGAAATGATGCCGGTCGCGCGCGCGACGACGTTCTCCGAATATGTCTACGAGATCGATGCCAACTGGAAGCTGACCTACGACAACTTTCAGGAGAACTATCATCTGCGCTTCATTCACCCCTCCGCTGCGGGGCCGGTGACGAGCCCGGACAATCCCTTTGCCTATCCGACCGCTTACGATTTCCATGGGCCGCACCGCTCGCAGCGGATCTGGACGAAGCCCGACATGGACCCGCCCACCGGCGTACAGGCGATCGCGTTCCAGCGGGGCGCGGTTCAGGCCATGGCGGACGGCATTCTCGGCACGGAGACGGCGAAGGACTATCTGGGTCTGTTCCCGAACTTCTTCCTGTTCGGATCGCCGATGCAGCACTTCTCGCACACGGTCTATCCGATCGCTGCGGGCAAGTCGCGCGGAGTGATCCGCCTCTACTGGATCGGTGCGGATGAATCGCCCAGCGAGCGCTTCGCCCGCGAATACTTCATGGCAACCGCGCGCGACGTTCATACCGAGGACCGCGCGGTGATCGAGCGCGGCCACAAGGGACTGGCGAGCGGCGCGCTCGAGACCATCCACTTCCAGACCCAGGAATCGCTCTGCCGCCATCTGTTCAACACGGTTGCGGAGAAGGTCGAGGCCTATCGGTCCGAAAAGGAAGGAGTCGCAGCATGAGCACGCAGACAATGCTTCCCGAGAGCTTCTCGGCACTCGAGCCATTCGCCGTCGATTGGGCACTGACCGGGTCGGCTGCGCGTGCCGCCCGTCGTGGCAGTTCGACGCCCGAGGAACGTCAGGCTTTTTATGCGGCTGCCGTGGGCGAACTGCCCCGCGCGCTCGACTATCTCGACGGCAAGGGGTTCGACGCGTTCGATTCCGCGGACGAGCGGCTGATGGCCATGATGCTCAGCCTGGGCCACGTCGCGTTGGCGGTGGAGCAGCAAAAGGACGCCGAGCCACGCCACGCGCGCGATAGGGCGCACATGCACATCACGAAGACGCCGGCGGGGGCCTGAGGGGCGGCAACGCCGCTCCTCACCCGCAGGTCAAAGCAAGCCCGCCGTCATGCCCGCCTTTGCGGGGATGACGGCTTTGTTTTGTGGAATCTCGGTTTGGTGCCGGATCAGCCGATCTTGTGCACCCAGCCGTGGGTGTCTTGGGCTTCACCGCGTTGGATCGCGACCAGACGGTTCTTCAGCTTCTGGGTGAGCTGCCCGGGACCGCCGGACCCGATCGTGAACTCGCCGTCGCGGCCCGAGACCTTGCCGACGGGGGTCACTACCGCAGCCGTCCCGCAGGCGAATGTCTCGACGAGCTTGCCCGATGCGGCATCCTCGCGCCACTGGTCGAGGCTGTAACGGCCTTCGACCACGTTGAGCCCTTCCTCGCGCGCCAGCGTCAGGAGGCTGTCGCGGGTGATGCCGGCAAGGATCGTGCCGGTGAGGGCCGGGGTGAGCAGGGTGCCGTCCTCGAACGCGAAGTAGAGGTTCATGCCGCCCAGTTCCTCGATCCACTTGTGTTCGGCGGCATCGAGGAAGACGACCTGATCGTGACCGCGGGCGATCGCTTCGCCCTGCGGCACGAGGCTGGCGGCATAGTTGCCGCCGCACTTGGCCGCGCCGGTCCCGCCCGGGGCGGCACGCGTGTATTCGCTCACCCAGATCGAAACGGCCGGCGAACCGGACTTGAAGTAGTTGCCTGCCGGGCTGGCAATGACGATGAACTTGTAGCTCTTGGCCGGGCGCACGCCGAGGAAGGCCTCGGTGGCGATCATGAAAGGACGCAGATAGAGCGAGGCGCCTTCGGCATCGGGAATCCACGCCTGATCGGCCTGGACCAGACGCTCGATGGCCTCGACAAACAGCGCTTCGGGCAAGGTCGGCATGGCCAGACGTTCGGCCGAGCGGTTGAAACGCGCCGCGTTCGCTTCGGGCCGGAACAGCGCGATCGAGCCGTCTGCCTGCTTGTAGGCCTTGAGCCCTTCGAAGATTTCCTGCGCGTAGTGAAGAACCGCAGCAGCCGGATCGAGCGCAATGGGCTCACGCGGGCCCATCGTGGCGTCGTGCCAGCCTTGTCCCTCGGTCCATTCGATCACCACCATGTGATCGGTGAAGTTGGTCCCGAAGCCCGGATTGGCGAGTACGGCTTCGCGCGTCTCGTCGCTTGCGGGTGCGGGGTGGGGCAGGGTCGTGAACTTCAGGCCGGCATCGGCGAGACTCGCCATGGAACGTGAATCCTTGCAAGGTGGTGACTGCGCGCCGTTGAACGAAAATTACGTAACGCGCAATGGAAAAGTAATTTTGCGTCTCGGCCTGTTTGTCATAGCATGGTGACCGATGGGCGCAAATGGGCGGTTTGCCTCATATCCCGGAGTAGCTCGGCGGTTGTTTCCCGATCGGGCCTGGTCGGGGCGTGCGATCAGTCTTCCGAGGCGTCGGCCGCCTCTTCCGGGTTCTCCGTCTGCTGTACGGCTGGCTCGTCTGCGGGAGGCTCCACGCGCAGCTCCACCCGGCGGTTCTTGGCGCGGCCTTCGGGATTGTCGCTGCCGTCGAGATTACGATTGGGGGCGACGGGACGGCTTTCGCCAAGCGGGATAACCGTCATCCGGTCGGCGGCCACGCCCTTTTCCTCGAGATAGTCGCGCACGGCCTCAGCCCGCTTGCGCGAGGCTTTCAGATTGACGGTGTCGGTGCCGTGGGAATCGGTGTGGCCCCAGATGGTGATTGGGCCACCGGCCTTGAAGGTCGGGCTCGCCATCAGGGCATCGATGGCGGCAAGGCCGGCATCGTCGGGTTCGTCGCTCTTGTCCGGGAAGCGTACGGCGATCTGTTCCGGTTCGAGCGGGGGCGGCGCGACGGGAGAAGGGGTCACCTCCGGCCGGATGATGGACTTCTTCGGTTCTGCCGTCGGTTCCACCTGGGTGGCGCTCTCCACCGGTTCGGGAAGGCCCGTCGCCTCGGTATCGCCGCTGGGTTGGGTCTCGGGTGCTTGCGAGGTGTCGCAACCCGCGAGCGGCACGGTCGCGGCGAACAGAGTGGCTGTCAGCAATCCGGTGCGAAGCTGGGGAACGCTGATCATGCTTTTGCCTCCTTGTTCTTTTGCGCGGCTTTCGGCTGTCCGGCTGTACCATGGCGAGAGGGGCCATAGGAAATCATCACGTCACCCGGTTGCGGCGTCGGGCGCGTGGCATGGGTGAAGAAACGGATCCTGCCGTCCTTGGACAACAGGAAAAGCATGTTCGCTTCGTTGGGCAGCGTGGCCTGCGCATCCTTGAAGTCGAACTGGTCGCTGATCCGGGTCTTGCGGAACGCCCAGCCTTCGCGTTCGCGCTGGATGATCTCCTCGACGCCGATGCCGGACGTGAACACTGCGCGGCCCTGCAGCGCCTCGGGGAGGCTGCGATGGTCTTCATCGTCGCCGGTGCCGCCGAGCTGATAGACCGAATCGCGGCCGAAATCGGGCGCGAACTCGTTGCAGACGAGCGCATTGTAGGCTTCGTTCTGCGAGGTTGCGACGAGCACCTGGAACTGGGTGATGTCGAGCCGCTCTTCGGTGGATTCGGCCAGAATCTCGCCGTGATAGGTGGGAATGCCGGCCTGACGGGGGCCGGACAACCGCTCCCAGCTGGTGTCGCAGATCGTGACCGGCAGATCGAGCGAGCGCACCTGCTCGGCCAATGCGAGGCTCCACGAGTTGCTGCCTGCGAGCAGCAGGCCTTTCTTGCGCGCACCGGTGACCTTGAGCCAGCGGGCGACATGGCGAATGCTGAAGCCGTGAGCGACGATGGTGGCTATCACGACGGCAAACGAGAGTGCGACGAGAATGCTCCCGTCCGCATAGCCGAGCTGGTTCAGCCGCAGGGCGAACAGGCCGGAGATGGCAACGGCCACCACGCCGCGCGGTGCGATCCAGGCCAGCAGTAGCCTCTCGTTCCAGGGAATCTTGCTGAAGGCCAGGCTCAGCAGAACCGTCACCGGACGCACGATGAAGAGCAGGACCAGGAGGAACGCCAGGAAACGCCATTCGAACTGGCGCAGCACTTCAAGGTCGAGCGAAGCCGAAAGCAGCACGAACACGCCCGATATCAGGAGAACGGTGATGTTCTCCTTGAAGGGGTGAATGTCGCGCATGCTGTCCATGCGCATGTTGGCAAGGGCAATGCCGGTGACCGTAACCGCGAGCAGTCCGGTCTCCTGCTGGATGAAGTTGGAAAGCACGAATGTGCCGATCACCGCGACCAGCAGCACCGGTGCCTTGAGGTATTCGGGCACGTGTCCACGCGGGAAAGCCCAGGCAATGACCTTGGCAACGGCATAGCCGATGAGACCGGCGATGACGGCGGCGCCGAGCAGCGAGATGATGACCGAAAGCAATGTCCCGCCTTCGTCCGAGCGGCGCAGGTATTCATACGTGAATACCGCGCAGAGCGCGCCGATGGGGTCGTTGACGATGGCTTCCCACTTGAGAATCGCACGCGGCCTTGGGGCGACGTTGCTCTGGCGCAGCAGGGGCAGAACGACCGTCGGGCCGGTGACGATGAGAATACCGGCGAACAGCATGGCCACCGGCCAGACGAGGCCCGCGACGTAGTAGCAGGCCACCGCACCCACCAGCCAGCCGATGGGAACGCCGATGAACACCAGCCGCGATACCGCGCCTTCGGTCTTGCGCAGTTCGCGGAAATTGAGATTGAGCCCGCCTTCGAACAGGATGAGGGCGACCGAAACCGACACGATCGGTTCCAGCAGTTCGCCGAAGGTTTCCTCCGGCATGATGAGGCCGGTTACCGGGCCGGCGAGGACGCCGGCGGCAAGCATGAGTGCGATGGCCGGCCAGCCGGTTCGCCAGGCGATCCATTGCGCGCCGATGCCGATAATTCCGATCAGCGCGAATACGAGGGCGTGGTGCTCCATGAGAGCGGCATACTCCACGTGGGGGGTAAAGTTAATCGAGGGACGTAAACGATCGTCGGGCGGAAAGGTTTTCGAGGGGGCTTAAATGAGAAGGGCCGCACCGATTGCTCGGTACGGCCCTTCGCATGGTCAGCGGCCGGGAAGTGCCGCCAGCGAAGCCTTTATCGCGTACTCAGAAAATCAGCGATAATGCTCCGCGACGGAAATTGCCGACCTCTCTGCTGAACCATGAGACATCGGATCACCTCCTTTCGCGCTGTTGAGCCAAGAACGCCGCATTATGCGACTGAGACTTTGGTCGTTTCCGGGCGCGTATCCCGGGTCCCGCCGTCTTGAGAAAATGTGTGTCCGATTCCGCAACGCACAACAAGACTTGCAATCATTTTTTTTGCGGTCATTATCGTCACTTCCGGCCAGTTTTCCCCAGCTGTGCAGCAACTTGCAGGCACAGTCCGGGGCACCGAAGAGTGCGGCCGGAACACTTCCGGTATAGTTGGACTGTTGTTGCCTTTTGGAAGGCCCGCCGGTCTTGCGTCAGCGGCAATCCTCGATGACACGCGAGACTTCGGTCCAGCTTGGAATGTAGAGCGGATCGCTCCCGGCCACCTGCACCGCAAAGCGGCCGCGGCTGAAGGCCATGTCGTCGAGCAGTGGATCGCGCGCATCCAGCGATGCGGCAAGCCCGCCTGCGACCGGGTTGGCAACCAGCGAGCGATTCCCCTGCGTGGTGCTGATCAGCATTTGCGCTTGCGTCGTGGTTCCGGAAGCAGCGCGCGTAAGGGTGATGGTGCGGTTTTCCCGGTTGCAGTGCATCCGGAACAGCCCCCCGGCGAAAACCGCTTGGGAGCCGGTGACCGGGCGACTCCAGCTCCAGTCACCCGGCGTGGCAGGCATGTCGCGCCAGTTGGCAATCGGACGAACCGGTTCCACGGGTTTCGGTGTCGGGGTAGGGCGTGCCGTCGGCGAAGATACAGGCGTGGGGGCAGGCGCAGGGCGCTGCGGCACGCAGGCCGCCAGCACCAGTGCCGATGAAAGCGCCGTCAGCGGCAGGAAGCGGGACAGGGGGGCGTGCATGC
The DNA here is from genome assembly GCA_965140495.1 of uncultured Novosphingobium sp. Taxonomy (GTDB): domain Bacteria; phylum Pseudomonadota; class Alphaproteobacteria; order Sphingomonadales; family Sphingomonadaceae; genus Novosphingobium. The sequence continues at coordinate 1,889,425 of OZ223239.1, forward strand.
GCGAATTTGCCTTCATGCCCCCGGTATGGAATGACACGCGCCTCACCTCAAGTGCACAAGTCCCCATGACCGACCCATCAGCCTCTCGTCCTGTCGAAAAACATCGCGCGCCGGCAAAAGGGCGCGTCGATCAGATGTTGGTCGACCGCGGACTGGCCGAGAGCCGAACGCGTGCACAAGCTTTCATTCTCGCAGGGCTGGTCTTCTCCGGCGAAACGAAGATCGCCAAGCCGGGACAGAATTTGAAAGCCGATGCCCCGCTCGAAGTACGCGGGCGCGATCATCCCTGGGTATCGCGCGGGGGCATCAAGCTTGCGCACGCGATCGAGCATTTCGATCTGGATCCCACCGGAGCCATCGCGATGGATGTGGGAAGTTCGACCGGCGGTTTTACTGATGTGCTGCTCAGCAAGGGGGCGACACGCGTCTTCGCCATCGATTCCGGTACCAACCAGCTTGCCTGGAAGCTGCGTCAGGATCCGCGCGTGACTGTGCTGGAAAAGACAAGTGCCCGCATCCTCACGCCCGAGATGATCGATGTGCCGTGCAACTGGGTGGTTTGCGATGCGAGTTTCATCGGGCTGGCCAAGGTTCTGGAAGTGCCCTTGCGGCTTGCCGCGCCCGACTGCCGGCTGGTTGCCCTGATCAAGCCGCAGTTCGAAGTGGGGCGTAACGAAGTGGGCAAGGGGGGCGTCGTTCGCGACCCGGCGCTGCATGCCCGCGTTTGCGATGAAGTACGCGAATGGCTCGAAGGTGACGGCTGGGAGATTCAGGGCATTGTCGAAAGCCCGATCAAGGGGCCGGAAGGCAATGTGGAGTTTCTCGTTTCGGCACGCCGCAGCAATTGACTGTTAGCAGACGATTGCAACCTTTGCCTTCGCACTGCACAAAACCGCGCCGTCCTAATGGTATGTCCTGATTCGGGAGTTATTTCGCGGAATGAACCTGCTTGCCTCCTCCGGCCAGTTGCGTGCCAGTTTTTTGCGTTGGGCTCTGGTTTGCGTTCCCGTCATCGTTTTTCTCGGCTTCCTTTCGGGAAAGGTCGCGCAGAGCGGGCCGGATAATCCCTGGTTTGCCGCGCTGACCAAGCCAGCAGCCTATCCGCCACCGGCGCTGTTCGGAATCGTCTGGACCATTCTCTACGTGCTGATGGGGATTGCCCTGGCGCTCGTGCTGTCGGCCCGCGGCGCTCGCGGCCGCGGCGTGGCTGCGGGTGTCTTCGCAGTACAGTTCTTACTCAACCTCGCTTGGTCGCCGGTCTTCTTCGGCATGCACCTGCTGACGGTCTCGTTGATCGTCATTGGCGTGCTCGACGTGATGGTGATCGTCACGATCGCGCTATTCAGGAAAGTCCGGCCGGTCGCGGCCTTGCTGCTCATCCCCTATCTGGCCTGGGTCCTCTTCGCGACCTATCTGAATTTTGCGTTCTGGCAGGCCAACCCGACGATGGATGGCGTCGAGGGCGGCGGAGCGGTTGTTCAATACGAAATCTGATCCCCTCTTGCGCGGGCGCGCGAGCGGCTCCATCTAGCATCCATGCAAAGCGAAAACCCCTTTATCGCCGATTTCACCAAGATGATGAACAGCGCCGCCGGCACGCTGGCCGGCATGGGGCGCGAAGCCCGCGAAAACGCGCGTGAGCGGTTCAAGGAGTTCATGGGCGACATGGACTTCGTGAGCCGCGAGGAATTCGAGGCCGTTAAGGAAATGGCAGCGACTGCCCGCGCCGAAGCGGATGCGCTCAAGGCGCGTCTTGATGTGATCGAAGCGAAGCTGAACGAAGCCGGCTGACGCTGCAGGCGGCTCTTGCCGCAGCGAGCCCGACGTTCCAGACAAGCGCCATGCACTTTCGCGCGCCCGCTCTTGTCTGCGCAACCCATGCTCATGGTGAGACGGCCGTCATTGCCCGGTTGCTGACGGCTGATCACGGCCTTGTCGCGGCCTATGTCGCCGGGGGGAGGGGGCGACAGCTGCGTCCCGTGCTGATTCCCGGCAATGCGGTGGAAGCGGACGTTCGTTCCAAGACCGAAAGCCAGCTTCCCTTCGCCCGTCTTGAACTCTTGCAAAGCCGCGGCCCGTGGCTCACCGAGCCGCTGCCGGCTGCCGCGATCGCCTGGATCACGGCGCTAACGGCCACCGCCTTGCCCGAACGGCACCCCTATCCCGCGCTGCATCAGGCGCTGTCCGGCCTGATCGAGGCGGTTTGCATGGCGCCCTCGGCCCGTGGCTGGGCCTTGCCTCTGCTTTCCTACGAAGTCCTGCTGCTGCGTGAGCTGGGTTATGGGGTTCCCATAGGGCGTCCTGACCAGTCGGGCTGGGCGGAAATTCTGGCAGCCTTCGATCGCATCGGGCGTGAGTTGGCACGCTACCCGCTTGCCGATCGCCGCAGAGACGTTATGGCGGCGCGCGACCTGCTGCGAGAGCGGCTGAAGCGGATCGAAGGCTGATATTATGACCAAGAACTCCATGCGTATTGCGGTTTTTGCCGGCGACGGGATTGGCCCCGAAGTCACCGAACAGGCGGTGCGTGTACTGGAGGCTCTCGGTCTCGACGGCCTGGAACTGGTCGAAGGCGATGTCGGCGGCATGGCCTATCGCAAGCATGGGCACCCGCTGCCGCCCGAAACGCTCGACACCGCGCGGTCTGCCGATGCCATCCTGTTCGGCGCGGTCGGCGATTTCTCCTGCGATCATCTTGAACGCCATCTCCGTCCTGAGCAGGCGATCCTCGGTCTGCGCAAGGAACTGGGCCTTTTCGCAAACCTGCGTCCGGCTCGCGTCTTTCCCGGCCTCGAAGACCTGACGACGCTGCGTGAGGAAGTGGCGAGCAAGATCGATCTGCTGATCGTGCGCGAGCTCAACGGCGACGTCTATTTCGGTGAGAAGGGCATGCGCACGCTTCCCGATGGCCGCCGTCAGGGCTGGGACATGATGTCCTATGCCGAAGACGAAGTGCGCCGGCTCGCGCACTCGGGCTTTACCGCGGCGATGGGCCGTTCGAAGAAGCTTTGCTCGGTCGACAAGGCCAACGTGCTGGAAACCTCGCAGCTTTGGCGCGATGTCGTGATCGAGGTTTCGAAGGAATATCCCGAGGTCGAACTGAGCCACATGTACGTGGACAACGCGGCGATGCAGTTGGTGAAGAATCCGGGCCAGTTCGACGTGATCGTGACCGGCAATCTCTTCGGCGACATCCTCAGCGATCAGGCCAGCATGTGCGTGGGCTCGATCGGCCTGCTGGCATCGGCGAGCCTTGCCGAGGGAACCTACGGCCTTTACGAGCCGATCCACGGCTCCGCGCCCGATATCGCCGGCAAGGGGCTGGCCAACCCCATGGCCACGATCCTGTCGGCCGCCATGCTGCTGCGTCACTCGCTCGGGCTGGAAGAGCAGGCCGTGCGCATCGAGAATGCCGTCGCCGGCGCGCTGTCGGCAGGTATCAAGGGTGGGGACCTCGGCGGTTCGGCCGGTACGCGCGAAATTGGCGACGCGGTGGTCGAACGCCTCTAAAACCGATAATGGTTTATTGAGGTTCACCTTGTATATGCGGGGCGCATGAACATCACCAGTTCCGAACTTGCCCAGGCCGCAGACGCCGCTGTCGATGCCGCAATCCGGCCGCTCGATCTGGCTGTCGTCCTGCCGACCTTCAATGAGCGCAAGAACGTGGCGACCATGATCGAGCGCCTCGAAAAGGCGCTTGAAGGCGTCGCGTGGGAAGCGATTTTCGTCGACGACAACAGCCCCGACGGCACGTCCGACGAGGCGCGGCGCCTGTCGCAGGTCGATCCGCGCGTGCGCTGCATCCAGCGCATCGGCCGCCGTGGCCTTGCCAGCGCGGCGATCGAGGGCATGTGCTCGACCGGTGCACCGGTCGTGGCCGTCATGGATGCCGATCACCAGCACGACCCTGCACTGCTTCCGCAGATGCTGGAGGCCATCAGGTCCGGGGAATACGACCTTGCCTACGCCTCGCGCTTTGCCGAAGGGGCGAGCACCGAGGCATGGGGCCGACCGGACCGCGTCAAGGCATCGGGCCTTGCCAACAGGATCGCCAACAAGGTCACCGGCGTCGAACTGACCGATCCGATGAGCGGCTTTTTCATGCTGCCCACGGAAACGCTTCGCGCCGATGCGCATCGCCTGTCGGGCGTGGGTTTCAAGATCCTGCTCGATATCCTGGCCACGGTCGACCGGCCGCTACGGGTCAAGGAATTCCCCCTGAACTTCGCCGCCCGTGCGGAAGGCGAAAGCAAGTTGGATCAGACCGTCGTGTTCGAATTCCTCGTAGGTCTCTACGACAAGTGGCTAGGCCGCATCATTCCCACGCGCTTTGCGCTGTTCGGGACTGTCGGTGCCCTCGGCGTGCTGGTGCAGCTCGGGGCCCTGTGGGCGCTGCTGCACCTCGTTTTTGCCGAGCGCTTCGTTTACGGCAACTGGTCTGAAAGCACCACGTTCAATACCGCCAACACGCTGGCGGCCGTGATCGCGATGACGTTCAACTTCGTGCTCAACAACGAACTGACCTACTCGGACAAGCGGCTGCGTGGCTTCGGCCCGATGATGCGCGGCTGGGCGCAGTTCGGCGTGACCTGCTCGCTGGGCCTGCTGACCAATGTCGGTTCCGCCGCCGTGCTCAAGACCATCGGTTTCCACGATATCGTCGCGGTGGTGACAGGCATCATTCTGGGCTCGGTCTGGAACTTCGCGCTGTCGTCGAAATTCGTCTGGGGCAAGTACTGATCTTGCCATGACGGCAAAGGTCCCGCGCAGCCAGCTCGTGCTGCTGGGACTGACTGCGGCAGCGGCGGTGTTCAGCCTGATCGACACGCCCTATCCGCGTCTCGCGCCGCTGCAGAACCTGCCGACGCTGGCCGTCGTGGCAGTCATCGCCGCCGCATTGCGCCGCTGGGCCATGCCGACGAGCGCGATCGCGAGCATCTGCGCTTTCCTGATTCTCCACACGATCGGCGGGCGCTACATCTATTCCAACGTCCCCTACGAAGCCTGGGCGCAGGCGATGGGCCTGCCGTCCCCCGAAAAGACGCTGGGACTGACCCGCAATTCATGGGACCGGCTGGTCCACCTCAGTTTCGGATTGTGCTGGGTCCATCCGGTCGCCACCTGGCTCTCACGGCACAAGCGGCTTTCCCTCGCACTGGCAACCTGCATTGGCGTGGAACTCGTCATCGCGGGCAGCGCGCTTTACGAAATTTTCGAATGGCTGCTGACGGTCTTCATGGCGGGGCCCGATGCGCTCGCATACAACGGGCAGCAGGGCGATCCGTGGGATCCGCAAAAGGACATGGCCCTGGCGACGCTGGGCGCCGTGCTCGCTGCGATATGGCTTCGCTTTCGTGCCCGTCTGCGCCGCGGTCTCTGAACTCAGCGCCAGCTCGGCAGCCACATCCAGAAGTTGTAGGCGTCCTTGAAGGGCAGGGGCAGCGCGGAAATGATTGGGTAGAACACCGCGAACATGCCCAGCGACAGCAACAGCGACACGGTCGCCACGGTGCGCCAGCGGTCGCGGCGCTGCCACAGGCTGTCCATCCACAATCCGAGCAGCCCCATCAGGAAAGCGCCCGGCAGCAGGTAGTGATAGTAAAACTGCACGGGCTTGCCGTTGAATGCCCACATGGCAAGGCATGCCGCATAGAGCACGATCAGCGCCAGAGCGTCGTAGCGCCGTCGGAACACGCTCGCCCACAGCCCCCACAACAGCGCGACCAGCCCCGCCAGCATGGAGAAGGGGTTGCCGATCATCACGATCCCGCGCTGGGCCCCGTCGACCTTCGCGAACAGGAACCATATGTCGCGCCAGTTCACGATCCATTGGTACCAGTAGCTCTGGTAGGGATGCGGCTTCCTGACGCTGTCCTGCAGCCGGATCATGTATTCGTGCTGCTGGATGAAGCCGAGTGGCGCAATGGGACGATCCCCGGGGGCGTAGAACATCGCGGGCACGAACGTCGCCCAGTAGACGGCGAGCGGGAACAGGCCGAGCCACAGCGTTGCTTCCAGCAGCGAAATGCCCTTGATCGGCCCGGCGCCCTTGCGTCCGACGATGAACAGGCCGTTCTCGCGTATTCTCAGAACAAGGAAAGCGAGGCCCGGCATCATCAGCGCCGGCGCACTGCTCCACTTGGCGCCCAGCGAGAGACCGAGAGCAATGCCCGAGAGGATCAGGCGAAGCCGGGCCCGCGCTGTCGAGCGGGCATTGAGCGCGGCGGCAAATTGCCACAGGCCGACCATACAGAAGCCGGCTTCGATCATGTCGAGCATGGCGATGCGGCTCTGGACGAACCACATGCAGTTTGTCGCGAGCAGGGCGGTTGCGGCCAGTGTTGCGGCGCGGCGGCGCGAGAGGTGCCAGATCAGCCGGGAAAAGGCGAAGAGGCCCAGAGCGCCGGAAAGGGCGGGGCCCATGCGCCAGCCCAGCGGCTTGTCCCCCAGAAAATGAATGAAGGCCGCGATCACTTCCTTGCCGAACATGGGATGTTCGCGGTTTGCCGGGATCAGGTCCAGCAGCTTGAGCGAGGCGGGAACGTAGTGGATCTCGTCGAAATAATAGCGGCCGGGGGTGTCGATACGCCAGAGCGCCAGCGCCAGAAACAGGATCGTGATGCCCAGGCACCAAACGAGCGGGTCTCGGGCATTTCTGGCTGCGTGGGGCATCGTCGAGCCGGATAGGTGGGAAAGCCCGCTTCGGCAAGAGGACTTGGCGCTGCACGCGCTTGCGTTGGCCCCTGCGGCCTCTTAGAGGTTTGCCCATGAAACGTACGACCGGACAGGACCGCAGCCAGACCCGCAAATGGCGCCCCGCTACCCGCGCAATCCGCGGAGGCACGTGGCGTTCGGAAATGGGCGAGACCAGCGAGGCGCTCTTCCTCACGTCCGGCTATTGCTATGACGATGCGGCGACGGTTGCCGCGCGTTTCGCAGGCGACGAGGAAGGCATGACCTACTCGCGCCTGCAGAACCCCACGGTGGCGATGCTCGAAGAGCGCATTGCGCTGATGGAAGGTGCCGATGCCTGCCGCGTTCAGGCTTCGGGCATGGCCGCGATGACGGCGGCGCTGCTCTGCCAGCTTTCGGCGGGCGATCACATGGTATCGGCGCGCGCGGCCTTCGGCTCGTGCCGCTGGCTGGGGGACAGCCTGCTTCCGCGCTTCGGCGTCGATGTGACGGTTGTCGATGCGAGCGACACGGCGGCATGGGAAGCGGCGATCCGCCCGAACACCAAGGTCTTCTTCTTCGAAACCCCCGCCAACCCGACGATGGACGTGGCCGATCTCGAAGCGATTGCCCAGATCGCCAAGGCGCACGGGATCACAACGGTTGTCGACAACGCCTTCTGTTCGCCGGTGCTGCAGCGCCCGATGGAGTTCGGCATCGACGTTGTCGCCTACTCGGCCACCAAGCTGATGGACGGGCAGGGCCGCGTACTCGCCGGTGCCGTCTGCGGCAGCGAGGAGTTCATCAACGAAAAGCTCCTGCCGTTCCAGCGCAACACCGGGCCCAACCTGTCTCCCTTCAACGCCTGGGTCGTGCTCAAGGGGCTGGAAACGCTCGACCTCCGTGCCCGGCGGCAGAGCGAGAACGCGCTCAAGCTGGGCCAGTTCGTGGAAGGCCGCGTGCCGAAGATCCTGCACCCCTGGCTCGACAGCCACCCGCAGCAGGCGCTTGCGCAGAAGCAGATGGATGCCTGCGGTCCGATCTTCAGCTTCGTACTCGACGGTGGCCGCGAACAGGCCCACGCCGTGCTCGATGCGCTTCAACTCATTGATATTTCCAACAACATCGGAGACTCGCGGTCGCTGATGTGTCATCCTGCCTCGACGACACACCATAATATGGGACCGGAGGGGCGTGAACTGATGGGCATTTCCGAAGGCATGCTGCGTATCAACGTCGGCCTGGAAGACGCGGACGACCTGATCGAGGATATGGATCAGGCGCTGATGAAGGCCGGCCTCTGAACACCGTCGATCTTGCAGCCAACCCGGGGGCTTTGCTGGCGGCAATCGTCGAATCGACGGATGACGCCATCGTCGGAAAGACTCTCGATGGTCGTATTCTGACCTGGAACGCCGGCGCCGAGCGTGTGTTCGGCTGGACGGCCGAAGAGATGGTCGGCGAGAATATCCGGGAGCTGATCCCCGACGATCGTCAGGGAGAGGAAGACGCGATTATCGCCAGCATCAGCTGCGGCGAGCGCGTGCCGACGTTCGAGACCATCCGCAAGCGCAAGGGTGGCGGGACGGTGGCCGTCGCGGTTACTGTCTCGCCCATTCTCGATCCCGATGGCCGCGTCATCGCAGCCAGCAAGATCGCCCGTGACATTTCGGACAGCGTCAATATCCGCAAGCAACTCGCCCTGAGCGAGCAGCGGTTCCGCCTGCTGGCGGATAACATGAGCCAGCTTGCGTGGATCGCGGACAGCGACGGCTGGATATTCTGGTACAACAAGCGCTGGTTCGACTTCACCGGCACGAACCTCGACGACATGAAGGGATGGGGGTGGAAGGCCGTCCACCATCCCGACTACGTCGACGCGGTCGTTGAAAAGATCAGTGCAAGCTTCGCTTCGGGCGAGGACTGGGAAGACACGTTCCCGCTGCGCAGCGCCGAAGGCGAATGGCGCTGGTTCCTTTCGCGCGCGAAGCCGATCCGCGATGAAGATGGCGAGATCATGTACTGGTTCGGCACCAATACCGACGTCACCGAAATGCGCGAAGCCGAGCAGCGCATCGAGCTGCTGCTCGAGGAAGTGAACCACCGCAGCAAGAACATGCTGGCCGTCGTGCAATCGCTGGCCCGCCGCACCGATGCCGATCGGCCCGATTTCGTCGAACGTCTCGAACAACGCATCCGCGGCCTTGCCGCCAATCAGGATGTACTGGTGCGCCGCGCGTGGTCGCGTATCCCCGTTTCGGAAATGATCGAGGCGCAGTTGCGCTCGCTGGGCGACTCGCGTGCGCAGATCACGTGCGAAGGTCCGCAGGTCCTGCTTTCGCCCGGCGCTGCGGAAGCCCTGGCCATGGCCTTTCACGAGATGGGTACGAATGCCATCAAGTATGGCTCCTTGTCGGTCGCGGAAGGGCAGGTTCACGTGCGCTGGGCGATCGAGGGTGAGGGGCCATCCGCGCAGTTCCGCATCGAATGGGTGGAAACCGGCGGCCCGCCAGCCCACGAGCCCACGAGGCAGGGCTTCGGCACACGTATCATCGTCGATGTCCCGCGCGTGAAGCTCGATGCGCAGATCACGACGGAATACCGCATGGAAGGGTTCCACTGGTCGTTGACTTGCGCCGCATCCTCTATCGGCTGAGGTGTCAAAGCGGCGCTTCCTTCATGTTTCGGCCGGCTGTCCGTAAAGCGGTTGTGGCCTCGCGGATTCGTCGTTAGGCTGGCTCCTGACATGAAAGAACTGTTTCAACATACTGCCTATACTGACGGTCTGACCGTGCGTGTCGCCGCCAATTTTCTGCCCGAGCAATCGCGTATCGAGGCGGGCAAGTGGTTCTGGGTCTACCATGTCCGTATCGAGAACGAGACGCCGCATACCCTGCAATTGATGACGCGCCACTGGCGCATCACCGATGGCAATGGCGAAGTGAGCGTTGTCGAAGGAGAGGGCGTGGTCGGCGAGCAACCGGTGCTCGCACCGGGCGCAAGCCATGACTACGTCTCCGGTTGTCCGCTCTCGACCCCGCAAGGCAGCATGGAAGGGTATTATACCTTCCGCCGCAGCGACGGGACGGAGTTCAAGGCCCTGATCCCCTTCTTCCCGCTGGCCGCACCTGCCACCGCAGGTTGACCGACGCCTTGCACGCCGATCGTTTCGGATCCGATTTGCGGGCTGCAACAGGAACTTCATTGCCCCCGGTCGCGGCCGGGCATAGGGAAGCGCCATGAAGCGCACGCACTTGCCCCTCAACGCCTTGCGCGTCTTCGATGCCGCTGCGCGGCATCTCTCGTTCACGCGGGCTGCGGATGAGCTGGCGGTAACACCGGCCGCGGTCGGGCAGCAGATCCGCGCGCTGGAGGATCTCCTCGGCGTCGTCCTGTTTCGCCGGACCAGCAAGGGCCTGGAACTGACCGAAGAGGCCAGCACCGGCCTTGGCGCCCTGCGCACGGGTTTTCTGCATTTCGAAGATGCCGTGCAGGCCATGCAGGCCGGTCAATCCAGCCACGTCTACACCCTGGCGGTCCCGCGCGAGTTCTTTGCCGCCTGGCTGGCGCCGCGCCTTGCCGCTTTCCGTGCGGAAAATCCGCAAGTGCGCTTCGTGCTGGTGGACGGTGAGGAAACCGATTTCACCGAGGCCAATCTCGATCTTGCAGTGCGCTGGACCGATGGTCCCGGCAATCTCGAAGGCGTTCCGCTGGGCGGCCCGGAATGGGTCCTGGTCGGAGATGGCGACTGGATCGGCTGGCCGGGAGATCCGAAGCCCGGTTCGGATGAGCAGGATGCCGCAGAAGACGACAGCGAAGAGGGCAAGCCGCCGATATTCGTGACCGACGCCGGTCAGGCGATTGCGGCTGCCATGGCCGGCATGGGGCGCGCCCGTGTGCCCGCTCTCCTGACGGCAGGTCTGTCGCAGCAGGACAGCGCCGTGGCCACACCGGCGCCGTGTCGGCGCGGGTACTGGCTCGTCGCTCCGCTGCCGCAGTGGCGCCAGAAAAAGGTCAAGGCGCTGGTCGCGACCCTTACCGCCGAGGCGTAGCGCTTCCGCATTGACCATGCCCATGCATCGGCTCACCCTTCCCGCATAAAAGCGGGAGAGGAGAGAGAACATGGCCAAGCGTCGTATCGGGGCACTGGGTGCCGCCATCACAGGACTTGCTGCGGCTGCGCTGGTGGCGCTGCCCATGGCGGCACGCGCGCAGGAGGCTGCGCCGGAAGGCGGTGAAGCCGCTCCGGTTGTCGGATGGGACGAGTTCGTCGACAGCCTGCGCGGGTTGCCGGCAAGGATGCTCGCCAAGCTGCCGAAATCGATGCAGCAGGATCCGCAGATCCGCGCGGAGATCGGCCGTATCGCGCTCGAGGCGCTGGCCAGTTCCTCCATCGAGGTGCTCGGGGCCGATCCTCAGGCTCCCGTGTTCCTGCCGGCGATCGGGCAAGTGCTCGATGTCGGGCAGCCCAACGCCGATACCGTTTACAAGTCGGCCTCCGTCGATCCCACGCAGGTCTATCGCATTGCCGGCAAGGCGGGCACGATCCCCATAGCCGTGATCGCGCAGGTCCTGCCGGGCAGCAATTCGCGCCCGCACCTGGACCTTTCGACGCTGCACACTGATCCAGACGGTCGTTTTTCGGTCTTGCTGGGCGCCGAGCCTCCCGAGGGATACGACGGCGACTTCTGGAAGCTGGAGCCCGATACGCGCCGGCTGATGATGCGCTTCGTCAGCGCCGACTGGAGCGGTGAAGTACAGCCGGTCGTCACCATCGAGCGCGTCAGCGGCCCGATGGGACGTCCGCGGCCTTCGGCAGAGGAACTGACCGCGCGATTGCGCTCGTTGCCGCGCGCCATCGGCTACATCGCGCCGATGTTCGTGGCCCGCGTGGAAGCGCTTGCCGAGGAAGGCTATGTGAACCGCTTCAAACCCATGGTTCCGGCCGAAGGCGCGCTGGCCTCGCAGTTCTACTACGATGGCGTGTTCGATCTGAAGGATGACGAGGCGCTGATCGTCGAAAGCGATGTGCCCGAGACATGCGAGTACCGCTCGCTGATCCTAACGAACGGGCTCTATGAAACGATCGACTGGACCAACAATCACTCCAGCCTGAACGGCGCGCAGGCCGATCCCGATTCCGATGGCAAACTGCGGATCATCGTCTCGGAAGAAGACCCCGGCGTGCGCAACTGGCTCGACACGGCCGGCTATTCCCGCGGCATCATCCAGGGGCGCTGGACCGGATGCAGCAGCCAGCCGATCCCGACCGTTACCAAGGTCAAGCTTGCCGATGTGCGCAAGCACCTGCCGGCAGATGTGGCGACGGTCACGCCCGAAGAACGCGACGCCCTGATCCGTGAACGCAACCGTGCCTATCAGGAACGGTCGCTCTGGTAGGCCTCAGCGCGGGTCCGGGGGATTGTGCTTCCTGAGGAATTGCTCAAGCCCCTCGTACCAGCGCTGTTCGTCCTTGGCCTCGGCGAAACCGTGGCCGGCATCCTCGAAAACCATGAGTTCCAGGGGAATGCCGGCTGCCTCGGCCGCTTCGCGCATGACCCTGAACTGGGAGAAGGGGACGTTGCTGTCTTCCTTGCCATGCGCAAGCAGGACAGGGCGGGTCAGGTGTGGGACCTGTTTGGCCGGGGAGACGGAGTCGAAATCGAAGTCCTTGTCCTTCTCCTCCCACCAGTCACGGAATGCACGCCGGTCCTTTCTGTCGAGAAAACGCCGGTCGTAGCGAAGCTGGCGATCCCAATCGGTGACGCCCGCAAAGCTCGCTGCGCAGCGATAGCGTTCGGGATTGCGGATGGCAGCCCACAGCGCGGCGTACCCGCCATAGCTGGCGCCTACCACACAGACACGCGCCGGATCGGCGATGCCCTGCTTGACCAGCCAGTCCATACCGTCGTCGAGATCGTCCTGCATGGCCCGGCCGATCTGGCCTTGCCCCAGATCTTCGAAGGCTTCGCCGTAGCCGCCCGATCCACGATAGTTGGGCTGCAGGACCGCATATCCGCGGTTGGCGAGGAACTGCGTCTCATCGTCGTAACTCAGTGTATCGCGGACGCCATAGGGCCCCCCGTGCGGCAGGATGATCAGCGGCAGTGCTTTCGCCGGATGATGGACCGGCAGCGTCAGGTACCCGTGAATTTCAGTCCCGTCGCGCGCCGTGTACGCAACAGCCTTGGTCTGTGCGAGCTTCTGCTGGACCAGTTCGGGGCGGTAGTTGGCGAAGAACGCCAGCGTGCGATCTGCTTTTGTGTAAACGTACAAGGCTCCGGGATCGTCTTCGTGACCGATCCATACGAGCATGCGCGACTCGTCGTCCGCTCTCGAGGAAATCCATACGTCCTTGCCGGGCATGGCCTTTTCCAGCTTTTCCTGGATGGCTTTCAGTTCCGGGTCGAGCCAGACGATCTGGCGCTTGTCGTCGGTATAGAAGGCGGCAATCGGCGTGCCGTCGTCGGCAATGAGCGCGCGGGTTACGTCCCAGTCGGGGTTGGCGTAGATGATCTCGCCGGGCGTGTGCGTGGCGTAGTTGACCCGCCGAAGCACCAGATGACCGTCGACCTCGTCGAATATGAAGCCTTCGTCGGAACCGGAAACGATCTTGGCAACGTCCCAGTACTTTTCCTCTTCGTCTTCATCGGTGAGCTTGGCCACCCTGCGCAGCTTGTCGTCGGGGCCGCTGCGGTACCAGACGAAGACGCGGTGACCGCTTCTGGGTTCCAGCCCCATGCGAACGGTGCCCACGTCATCGGTAAACCAGGCCCATACGCCGGCCTTTTGCGATTGCACTTTTTCGCCCTTGTCGGGCTCGGGAGTGGCATCAAGGCTGAAGCGCCAGACAGTCGGCCATTCATAAACCGTCTTCTGCATGGATAGCAGAACGTACTGTCCCTTCGGATCGGTATAGATGACGTTGTCCCCGTCGGGAACTTTCATGCGCCAGCCGACCTTGGTCAGCGACTTGTCCCGGATATCGTACGACAAAAGCCGCGTGACGCGCTGTTCGACACCGAAGACATCGGCCATTTGCCCGGCCGAAAACAAGATGCGGTTGCCGCCGGCCCACGAGAACCAGACCAGTTGCTGTTCCTTGCCGAGCCGGACATTGTCGACGGCTTTGAGTGTGCCGGCGTCCACGATCACGATCATCGGCGCTTCGTTGTGCATGGCGCGCAGAGCGATCCATTTCCCGTCGGGTGATATCGTCGCGGACTGGAACGCCGTATGAGAGGCAAATGCAGACGCCGGGATCAATGGCGTCTCTTTCGGTGGTGCGGCTGCCGCTTTGACGCTTTTGGCCGCCTGCGTCTTGGCTGGCTGCTGAGCCTGTTCCGCACTGGCAGAGGTGGTGACGACGAACGCCGCTACGAGTAGCCCTAAACGCGCAGTATTCCACATTACGAAAAAGCCCCCTTTCCTTCGCTATGCCAAGCGCTTGGCATGCAGGAAAGGGGGCTCTTACCGGTTCGCCGCAGCTATGCGGTTACAATGTTTTCACCGCTCTGTAGCGGTGACGCAGCAGACCTAGATTTCCAGGTCCTCGATCCTGCCGTCGAAGTTGCCGCCGAGCTTGTGTGTGGCCTTGGCCAGCTTCTCGTTCGGCACGCCGGCAATGTAGCCGTCGATGATGCGCTGATAGTTGCTGATCAGGCCTTCGACGCGGTTGGACAGGCGCATGTATTCGAAGCCGGTTGCGTGCAGGCCCTTCTGCTGGATCGGAATGTTCGAATAGTCCTGCCGCGGGATCGGCGGGAACTCGGGGCTGTCGAAAGGCAGCACGATCGGTTCCATGACCGGCTCCGGTTCCTCGCCTTCGGGGAAGAAGGTCAGCGACCAGATTTCGAAGAAGCAGCTTTCGGGACCCGTGGGACGGATGCGATAGGCCGACATCGAGCTGAAATAGGGCAGCAGGAAGTAGTGCGGCATGAGGAATTCGACCGCATTGACCGGATCCGACTGAGCCACCGAAATCAGGTCGGGAATGGGCTCGCCCTTTTCCTTCAGCTGCGCGCTGACCTGATGCATGACCATGCCCAGCCAGGTCATGATCGCTGCGCCCTTGTCCTCGGGCAGGTTGTCCGTGGCGTGCTGCAGGGTGCGGGCGATTTCCACTTCCTTCTCGTGGATCATGCCCGACATGCCTTCGCTGAGCAGTTCCATGTTGCGGATCTGCGCGGCGATGTTCTCTTCGATGGTCTTGTCCGGATCGGCCAGCATCGGCGTGCGTTCGGTATTCTCCGCTACCGCGTACATGCTGTCGTACATGGTCGGCACCGCATGCTGCAGCTGCGGGTGCGTCTGCATCACGTGATAGCCTTCCATGAAGGCTTCCATCGCGATCTTCCAGTTGGCCGGGATCTCGGTGCCATAGCACCATTCGGCGCGCAGGCCCTGGACGTTGTGGGCTTCCAGACGGTCGGCTACCGGGCCGAAGGTTTCCTTTACCGAGGCCGCGTCGTCATCATGGTTGATCCACACGCAGCCGCCCCAGACTTCGGCGCGGCAGGGCACGAGGTTGATGTCCTCGTCGTTCAGCTGCCGGTCGCTGAACAGGTGCTTGCCGTAAACGAGCGTGCTTTCGCCATCCATGTTCCAGCGCCAGCCGTGGAACGGGCAGACGAAACCGGTCTTGGCGCAGTTGCCGTGAGCCTTGGAATGCGAAGCGCCGACAGTGGTGCCGCCGGCGATCGGCACGCCGCGGTGGCGGCAGGCGTTGTGGAAAGCCTTCACGCCATTGGTCGTGCGCACGACGATGACGGACTTGCCGACGTTGGTATATTCGATCCAGTCGCCGACTTCGGGAATCTGTTCCTCGCGGCAGGCCATCTGCCAGACGTGGGGCCAGAAGTGCTCGACTTCGGCCTGGTAGAATTCCTCGTCGTAATAGCGCTTGGCCGGGATCCGTTCGGGATCGTCGATCGGAAATGGGACGGGCCTCAGGCCTCCGTCAGCAGATTTAAGCACTCCCGCACCTCTTTTGATTGTGAGTCTTGTGTTGACGCGCGAGTGTACCCTCCGGGCCCGGCGAGGCAATGCCGCAGCGCCGGGAGATCATCGCGGACACGCTAAATGGCTTGTCAGATCAAGTCTTCCGCCGGAGCAGGCTCTAGCGCAACCGGTTGGGATCGAGGGCGGAACGCGTCCGTGGTGCCGGGGGCTGTGGGGGCTGCGCTATCGTGTCTCCCTCCATAGCCATGAGCGCGGCAATGCGCTTTTCCGTGGCCGGATGGGTCGAGAACAGGTCCGATACGCTGGAGGGCACGATATAGAGCTGTGCAGTCGCCGGATTGCGTTCGACGGCGGGGTTGCGGACCCGGGCGGCCGGACCTGCGATCTTGCCGAGTGCAGAGGCGAGCGCACGCGGGTTGCCGCTGATTTCGGCCCCGGCCTTGTCCGCGCCGAATTCCCGCGTGCGGCTGATGGCCATCTGCACGATCATGGCTGCGAAAGGCGCCATGAAGACGGCGGCGATCGCCACGATGGGGTTGGGGCGGTTTTCGCCGTGCCCGCCGAAGAACAGGCCGAAGTTGGCGATCATGGAGATGGCACCGGCAATCGTCGCGACCATGGTCATGATCAGCGTGTCGCGATTGCGCACATGGCCGAGTTCATGGGCCATCACTCCGGCCACTTCCTCGCGGCTGAGCATCGATAACAGGCCGGTCGTTGCGGCCACGGCGGCGTTCTGCGGATTGCGGCCGGTGGCAAAGGCATTGGGGGCGTCGGTATCGATCAGGTAGACGCGCGGCATAGGCAGGCCGGCGCGCCGTGCGAGCTGGGCGACGAGGCCGTAGAACTCCGGTGCGCTGCGTTCATCCACCTCGCGCGCATTGTGCATGCGCAGGACGATGCTGTCGGCATTCCAGTACGTGAACAGGTTCATGCCTGCCGCCACGAGCAGGGCGATGATCGCGCCTCCCTTGCCGCCGAACATGAAGCCGAGAGCCATGAACAGCGCCGTCAGCGCCGCCAGCAGCATGGCCGTCTTGATGCCGTTCACTTTTATGCATTCTCCTCTGTGAAACCCTGCTTCAGATTTAGGGTGAGACCCTTCCGTTTCAACGGTGCGCCGGGCTCTTCGCGCGCTGCCCTTGGCAGCATCGGACGCAGCCGATAGACGCGAATGAGACAGTGCAGACACGAGGGATCAGGAACTTGGCGAAGCAGGAATCGGACGCAAAGACGCCCCGCCGGCGGCGGCGTTCGTCCGAGGAAGTGGCGGACCGTATTCTCGAGGCCGCGGCCGAGGAGTTCGAGCAGTCGGGCTATTCGGGCGCGACGACGGCCGCCATCGCCCGCAGAGCCGATGTGACCGAGGCGCAGATATTCCGCTTCCACGCCTCCAAGCAGGACTTGTTCCGCGCTGCAATCTTCACGCCGCTGAACCGACACTTTGCCGATTTTCAGGCGCGCAGCGTCGCTGATCTGGAATCGGGCAAGGCCGGAAAGGACCTGGCACGCGCCTATATCGGTGAACTGCAGGACTTCATGGCGAGCCACTCGCGCATGTTCATGTCGCTGATCGTCGCCAATACCTATTCGCCCGAGGCGGCGGACGCGATTTCCGATCTCGACGGGCTGCAGGCCTATTTCGAGAAGGGCAAGGCGATGATGAGCGCGCGTATCGAAGGCGATGCGCCGGTCTCGTCGGAGCTCATGGTCCGCGTGTCCTTCGCCGCCGTGCTGGCCAATCTGATGTTTCGCGACTGGCTCTTCCCACCCGGCCTCGCCAGTGACGAGGATATCCGCGAGGCCATTGCGACGTTCGTGATCGAGGGCATCGAGGCGAACGGGGCTGTGGGCGAGGGACGCGGGGCGGACACCCTTTCCAACGGCGAGTAAACTACCCTGGGAAATAGTCGGGCTGCGCGTCGCGAGGAAACACAGCCCGACCGTTTCTCAGTGCTCACGGCCCAACCCGAAGGCGGATTTTGAGCATTTGCAGAGCGTTTTTACGCGCCCCGGTTGTCGAGTTGAGCGCGAACGGAATGGAGGCCGCGCTTCGAGATCCGATAGGGGCTACCGGATCGGGATTCGATCAGCCTTTTTCGCCGCAACCGGTTGAAAACGCCGAGGTCGAAATCGGCGAGGACCATGCCTTCGCGCGTGAAGCATGTAACGGCGATGATCTTGGGACCTTCGTCCCGCTCATGCAGAATACGGCCGCCAAGGGCCAGAACGTGCAGTGCACGCTGTTCGTTTCGTGAGATGTTCATGGAAGTCTCGCATGACAAACGTGAAATAGCGCCAAAGTGCAGGGCACCCGGCGGGTTTGATTTCACGAGGCTCTCTGAAATTCAGAGAGCCCGGTCACACAAGCTCTAACATCCAGTCTCCATAAACCGCGCGGCGGCGGTGCCTTGATTTATACAGCAGGCACTCGCGCGTGACAATCTGCTAACGGCCTCCCTCCCGTCCTGAGGGCAGGAGGGAGGGCTGCCATTCAAGAGATGTCGAACCCGAACACGCGCGCCGCATTCTCGCTGAGCGCCTTGCGGGTATCTTCTTCCTTCAACCCGTCGGTCATCTTCAGCGCCACATCGCGCGAGTTTGGCCAGATCGTCGCCGAGTGGGGATAGTCGGACGAGAACATGGTCATGCTCGACATCCACGGCCACAGGCCGGTCGCGATCATCTGATAGCCGGCATAGTCATCGACATTGGTGGTGAAGACGTTGCGGCCGATGAACTCCGTGGGGCTGTGCTTCAGCTTCACCGGGAACCAGCTCTTCTGGATGTCCCAGTGGTGTTCCATGGTCTGCACCCAAAACGGGGCCCAGCCGCAGTCGACTTCGGCGCCGACCATCTTGAGGTTGGGGTACTGGTCGAACACGCCGGCGAAGATCAGATACGAGAAGGGCTTCAGGCACGAGAAGTAGCGGGTAACGATGCCGCCGATCGAGACCTTGTCTTCCTGCAGACGGTCCCAGTCGGTCGAATCCGGCGGGCCGCCATGGTTGCGGTGCATGCACAGGGTCAGGCCGAGATCGTCCGCCGTCTGCCAGATCGGGTGGTAGTGGGTGGGATGGTTATATGGGATCGTAGGATTGCCCGGTATGTACATGGCCCGGCAGCCTTTTTTGGCGACACGCTTCATCTCGGCGACGGCATGTTCGATGCCCAGTTCGGTCGGGCTGATGGCCAGACCGCACAGGCGCGACGGATCGGCGGCCTGGAATTCGTCGAGGATCCAGTCGTTGTAGGCGACGAAGCCTGCGGCAGCGACTTCCTTGTCCGGGTGGGTGTAGAAAGAGGGCGAGAAGCCCGGGTAGGTCACCGAGGCCCAGGTGCCGTCGATGTCCATGTCCTTCAGGTGTTCCTCGCCGATGTAGTTGCCGGGGCGCAGCTGGTCGAAGCGCAGGCCGCTCATCCGGTATTCGGACTTGTCGAACCCGGCCATCGCCTCGAGTCCGTAGGTGCGCTTGGGCGGGGTGCCGTCGATCGACCAGCCTTCGCCGCCGTCCTTGCCCTCGATCACGCGCGGCGCCTTGTCCTTCAGGTGCTCGGGAAAGCGGTCGATGAACAGGTTGCGAGGTTCGTTGATGTGATTGTCGGCGCTGATGAGCTTGATGCCCATCTCGTCGAGCCGGTCTCTCGGTGCATCGATTGCGGCAGTGGCCATGGCGATTCTCCCTTGTTTCGTTGCCGCCATGATAGCCTGCTTCACCGATGTAGCAAGCGCTTGGTTTTTGCATTGACGCTGCCGCGAAAGTCTATCCTTGTGGCGCCTCGGGCAGGTTGAAGGCGGCGCTGCTTGTGACATAACGCTGCAAACGAGAGCGAAGCGGGGGAGACAGGTGTCCATTCTCTACGACGAGGGACAGCGGGCGATTGCCGAGGAAACGCGTCGTGTGCTGGCGGCGCGGACTGACCGTGCGCGCCTGCTCGAACTGCTCGACCGTACGGGCGAATGGGACGAGGCTTTCTGGGCCACGGCCGTGGAGCAAGGCTGGACGGCGCTTGCCGTTCCGGAAGAGTTCGGCGGCCTTGGGCTGCGCCTGATCGAACTGGGTCTGGTTGCTCAGGAAGCGGGCCGCGTCGTATCCGGTGCGCCTTTTCTGACGTATGGCCATGGCGCCGTCTGCGCCCTGCTGGCAAGCGACGATGAAGACCTACAGGCCCTGTGTCTGCCCCGTCTCGCAAGCGGCGAGATCAAGGCAGCCGTCGCATTCGCCGAGGACACCGGCGCGATGCCGACAGCGCCCACGGTCGAATACCGCGACGGGCGCCTCCATGGCACCAAGGGCGGAGTCGCTGGCGGGCTGGCGGCGGACATCGCCGTCGTTTCTGCGTCCTCCCCGGACGGCACCGTGCTGGTTCTGGCGGACCTCGGGCAGGCAGGCGGAGACGAACTGCAGCGCAGGGCCATCGGCAGCTTCGACAACGGCCGGCTTTTTGCCGACCTGATCTTTGCCGGCGCGCCCGCAACGGTGCTGGAAGCAGGCGATGCGGCGGAGGAGGCTGCGCTCGATTTGCAGGCGCAGATGGCCGTGCTGGCCGCCCACGAGCAGACCGGCGGTGCCGAGGCAATGATGCTGGCAGCGCGCGACTATGCGCTGGAGCGCAAGGCGTTCGGCCAGCCGATCGGCGCGTTCCAGTCGGTGAAGCACCGGATCGCCGAAATGTATGGCCTCGTCGAAATTGCGCGCGCCAACTGCATTCATGCTGCGGCGCGGCAGGGGGAAGGCGACTTCCTCGAGGCGGCTGCCTGCGCGCGGCTGAGTGCCATAGAGGCCTACGACACCGCCACCCGCGATGCTGTGCAGATCCACGGCGGCTCCGGAGTGACCTGGGATGGCGGCCTCCACCTGCATATGCGCCGCGCCCGCAGTCTGGCGATCGAACTGGGCAGCACCCTGTTCTGGGAAGACCTGCTCGCCACCGAACTGACGGGAGAACCGGCATGACCGATCTCGATGCATGGCAGGAACGCGGTCGGGCTTGGCTGGATTCGGTAGCGCCGGAGTTCGGACGCGAGGCCCGAGCCGGCCTTTCGCAGGAAGAGGACCTTGCGGTGGGTCGCCGGTATATGGCGGCCAAGTACGAGGCTGGCTTCTCGGGCATCACCATCCCGGTCGAGTTCGGCGGGCAGGGGCTCTCGCCGCTGCACAAGGTGTTGTTCGAAACGCTGGAAGCGCAGGCGGCCATGCCGATCGGCTATTTCGGCGTCTCCACCGCGATGCCGCTGCCGATCCTCATCCGCTATTGCGACGACAAGGCCTGGGTGCGTGAACGCATTGTCGCAGCGCTCAAGGGCGAGGAAATCTGGTGCCAGCTCTTCTCCGAGCCGGCGGTCGGGTCGGACCTGGCCGGCCTGCGGACCAAGGCCAAGCAAGACGAACAGGGCTGGACGATCAACGGCCAGAAGCTCTGGACGACCTTCGCGCAGTATTCGGACTACGGCATCCTCATTGCCCGGTCCGATCCCACTGTGCCTAAACACAAGGGCCTCACTTTCTTCTGGGTCGACATGAAGGCGCCGGGCGTGACGGTGCGCCCGTTCCGGCTCGCGAACGGCGATATCCAGTGCAACGAGGTGTTCTTCGACGATCTGGCCGTGGCCGACAGTCAGCGGGTCGGGCCCGTTGGCGGCGGTTTCTCGGTGGCGATGGCGACGCTGATGATCGAGCGCTATGCCGCTTCCGATGCTGATGGCTTTGGCCCGCCGATCGGCGCGTTTGTCGAGATGCTGCGTGCGCACACGATCAATGGCAGGCCCGCCTTACAGGACGGGCGGGTACGTTCGGTCATCGCGCGCAATCATGCCTTGCGGCAGGGTCTCGATTCCATCCGCCGCCGTGCCATGCTGACCATGGAGGCGGGGCAGGAACCGGGTCCTGAAGGTGCGCTCAACAAGCTGTTCTCGGTGCGTAGCCGGCAGAAGCTGTCCGAACTGGCGCTCGATCTGCAGGGTAGCGCCGGGCTCGCCTACACCGAGGGCGCCTATACCAAGGCGGACTGGGCTTCGAGCTGGATCGGTGCGCCGACCATGCGTCAGGCGGGCGGGGCGGACGAAATGCTGCTCAATACCATCGCCGAGAAGATATTGGGCCTGCCGCAGGACCATCGCCCGGACAAAGGTGTCCCATTCAATCAGATTCCGGCCTAGGGCCTCCATTACGCGAATTCAGGGGAGTACACAGGAATGGCATTCAAGACCCGCGTTACCGAGATGCTCGGCATCGAACACCCGATCGTTCAGGGTGGCATGCAGGGCGTGGGCCTTGCGGAACTGGCCAGCGCGGTTTCGAATGCCGGCGGCCTCGGCACGCTGACGGCGCTGACCCAGCCCAGTCCCGAAGCGCTGCGCGATGAGATCGAGCGCTGCCGCTCGATGACGGACAAGCCCTTTGCGGTGAACATCACCGTGCTGCCGACGATCCTGCCGCCCGACTACGCCGGTTATGCCAAGGCCGCGATCGAGGGTGGTGTGAAGATCATCGAGACGGCTGGCACCCAGCAGGTTCGTGAGATCTGGGAGATGGCGAAGCCGCATGGCGTGACCATTCTCCACAAGTGCACGGCCGTCCGTCACGCGCTTTCGGCCGAGCGCCATGGTTGCGACATCATCTCGATCGACGGTTTCGAATGCGCCGGTCACCCCGGTGAGGACGACATTCCCGGTCTGATCCTGATTCCCTCGGCCGCGGACAAGGTGAAGATCCCGATGCTCGCCTCGGGCGGTATCGGTGACGGGCGCGGTCTGGTTGCGGCGCTGGCGCTGGGCGCGGAAGGCATCAACATGGGCACGCGCTTCTGCGCGACCAAGGAAGCGCCGATCCACGACAACATCAAGCAGCTATACGTCGATAACGACGAGCGCGGCACCAACCTGATCTTCCGCAAGTTCAAGAACACCGCGCGCGTCGGCAAGAACTCCGTCTCGGACAAGGTGGTCGAGATATCGGCTCAGCCTGACGCGACGTTTGAAGACATCAAGCCCTATGTCGCCGGTGCGGTCGGCCGCGAGATGCTCAAGTCCGGCGATGTCGATCAGGGCATCTTCTGGGCCGGCATGGTCCAGGGCCTCATCCACGACATTCCGAGCTGCAAGGACCTGATCGAAAAGATCGTTGGCGATGCCGAGGAAATCGTGAAGGGCCGTTTCGGCGCGATGCTGGGCTGATGGCGTCCGCGTGACCTTTGCCGTTGCCAGCTGCGCTTCGTGCCGCAGCCCGCAACGGCGGTGAACGAAAGGCTGCTTCGCCGAGGGGCGGTCTGAACGGAGAGAATAGAATGGCTTACGAGCATATCCTCTACAGCGTCGAGGACGGTGTCGCCCGCATTTCGCTGAACGATCCCAAGACCATGAACGGCGTCACGGAAGCCATGGGCCACGAAATGGTCGATGCTTTCGACCGCGCGGCGAAAGAAGCGCGCGCCGTGCTGGTGACGGGTGAGGGCAAAGGGTTCTGCTCGGGTGCCAACCTCGCGGCGGCGAAGGACATGCTCGATGACCCGATGCGCGATGTCGGCGGTCAGCTCGATCGGGCCTTCAATCCGGTGATCATGGCGATCAAGCGGATGGAGCAGCCGGTCATCACCGCGATCCGCGGCCCGGCGGCGGGCTTCGGTGCCGGTCTGGCGGCGGCGGGCGATATCGTGCTCATGGCCGACGATGCCTTCTTCTTCTGCGCCTTCTGCCATGTCGGCCTCGTTCCCGATGGCGGCGCGACCTATCTGCTGGCGCAGGCGGTTGGCCGTGTGCGCGCCATGCGGATGATGCTGCTGGGCGAAAAGATCGATGCGCAAACGGCTTTCGACTGGGGTCTCGCCACCAAGGTCGTGCCCGAAGCCGATCTCGATGCCGAGGCAATGAAGCTCGCCAAGTCGCTGGCATCCGGCCCGCGTTCGCTGGGTATGATCAAGCGGATGGCGTGGGACGCACTCGATTCCAGCCTCGAGACCGCGCTTCAGGCGGAACGTCGCGGCCAGCGCGATGCCGGACGGACCGAGGACTTTCTCGAAGGCGTCTCCGCTTTCGTCGAGAAGCGCAAGCCGGACTTCAAGGGGCGCTGATCGCGGCGCCCTGCGCTCTTGCAGGGCGTTGAAAGAAAAGAACTGCTGCTTCTACAAAAATTGCAGAATCCCGCATCTGCAGCCTTGCACGTCGCGGACTGCGTCTGCACAGTCCGTTCATTCGGCCAGCGCATGTGCGGTACATCGCGCTGGCCCCTGCATGGGTTACGCACAGGGGATATCTGCGGATGAATGATCTCGACATGGCGGCGGCTGTCGCCAGCCAGATTGAAGCCGGGCCGAGTCTGATAGACCGGATTACCAACATTTCCGACTTCATCTGGGGCGGCACCTGGGACGGCGCGGAAGTGCTGCCGTTCCCTCCCATGGTGATCGTTCTCCTCGGCGTCGGTCTCTACATGATGGTCGGCCTGAGGTTCTATCCTTTACGCCAGCTCGGGAGCGCTTTCGCTGGGCTCTTCACGGGACGCAAAGGCAGCGGCTCGGGTGAAATCAGCCCGTTCGCCGCCTTGTCGACGGCACTTTCGGGGCAGGTCGGCACCGGCAACATGGCGGGTGTGGCAACGGCGCTGGCGCTGGGCGGACCGGGCGCGATCTTCTGGATGTGGGTCACGGCGCTGATCGGCATGGCGCTGGCCTTCGCGGAAGGTTCGCTGGCGATCCGGTTCCGTGAGAAGGGCCCCGAAGGGCACTGGCGCGGCGGTCCGATGACTTACATCGTCAAGGGCCTGGGGCCGAAATGGACCTGGCTCGCGATCCTCTTCTGCATCGGCACGCTCTGTTCGACGATCATCACCGGCAACGTGATTCAGGCGAACGCCGTGGCCGATTCCATGAACGAGCTGTTCGGCATCCAGGAATGGCTGGGCGGGGTGATCGCGGCAGTCGCGGTGTTCATCGTCATCATCGGTGGCATCAAGTCCATCGGTGCCGTGGCCGAGAAGGTCGTGCCGCTCATGGCCGCCGCCTATATCGCCATGGCTCTGCTGGCGATCCTCCTCGACATTCGCGACATCCCCGAAACGTTCGGCCGCATCTTCGCCGGGGCTTTCTCCGGGCAGTCGGCAGCGGGCGGCTTCATCGGTGCGGGCATCATGCTTGCCCTGCGCGCCGGCGTTGCGCGCGGCCTGTTCTCCAACGAGGCCGGGCAGGGCACTACGCCGATGGCCCACGCCGTTGCGCAGACCGACGACCCGCGCGTGCAGGGCCGCATGGCGATGCTCGGTACTTTCATTGACACGGTGGTGATCTGCACCATGACTGCGCTGGTCATCCTGACGGTCGAGGGCGATTTCGTCGGCAATGGGCAGGCCGTGAAGCACGCCTGGCAGTCGGACCTCACCGGTTTCGCGATGACCTCGGGCGCATTCGCTGCGGCATTCCCGACGCAGATCGGCGGCGTCGCCATCGGTTCGGTGGTCGCCTCGGTCGCGCTGATCCTCTTCGTTTTCTCGACGCTTCTCACGTTCAGCTACTACGGCGAGCGTGCGATCACGTTCCTTTACGACCGCGTTCCGGGGGCCAATGCCCGCGGCGAGAAGATCTTGCACATGGCGTGGCGCGTGATCTGGTGCTTCGGCGTGGTCATCGGCGCGAGCCAGCCGCTGCAGCTGGTCTGGCGTCTCGGCGACATCTCCAACGCCTTCATGGCCCTGCCCAACCTGCTGGCGCTGGCGCTGCTTTCCGGGGCGGTCTTCAAGATCGCCAGGGGTGAGAAACCGGTCACCCTGAGTTGACCGGCCACCGGCACTGAAAACGAAAACGCCGGGCAGCTACCGACTTCTGGTCCGTAGCGCCCGGCGTTTCTGTTTCGGCTTGTCGAGGATCAGATGATCTTCATCTCTTTCAGTTCGGCAATGCGTTCCGCGCTGTAGCCGAGTTCGCCCAGAACTTCGTCGTTGTGCTCGCCGAGCATCGGCGGGGCCATGCGGATCGTTGCCGGGCTCGCGGACATCCTGGCTAGCGGGCTCTCGATCAGGTCGACGTAACCAGCAGCTGCATGGGCGTGCGGCGTACGCGCGCGCAACTCGCGGTGCTTGACCTGCACATCCTCCCAGACATCGGGCAGTTCGTTGTACTTGGCAGCCGGAATACCGACGCCATCGAGCATCTCCTGAACCTTTGCCGTGGTGAACTGGCCGCTCCAGGCGTTGATGATGTCGATCAGCTCGGCGCGGTTGGTCTTGCCGCGCTTGAAGTTGGAATCAAAGCGTTCGTCGGTGAACAGTTCGGGCTGCTCCATCAGCACGGTCAGACGGCGGTAGTGTTCATCGGTGCCGGCGGTCAGGTAGATGATGCCGTCCGAGCAGTAGATCAGGTCGGCGGGGCCGCCGCCATTGCCGCCGTTGCCGAGGCGCGGCGGGGCGTTCCCGCTGATCAGGTAGTCCTGCATGATGTGGCTGACCATCGCCACCGAGCTGTCGAGCAGGGCGATGTCGATGTACTGCCCTTCGCCGGTCCGGTTGCGGTACATGAGCGCGCCCATGATCGCGAGCGCGGTGTTGTGGCCGGTGACGAAGTCAACGAGGCTCGGGCCGGTCTTGAGCGGGCCTGCGCCGGGCTGGCCGTCGGGGATGCCGGTCACGGCCATCATGCCGCCGGTGGCCTGAAAGAGCCCATCGTATCCGGGGCGTGCCGCCATCGGCCCGTCCTGGCCGAAGCCGGTGACCGAGCAGTAGATCAGGCCCGGATTGATCGCCTTCAGGCTATCGTAGTCGAGGCCGAAGCGCTTGAGATCGCCCACCTTGTAGTTTTCGATCAGGACGTCGGCGGATTCGACCAGCTTCCTGATCACTTCCTGGCCTTCGGGCTTGGAGTGATTGAGCGTGATCGAGCGCTTGTTGCGGTTGGACACGGTGAAGAAGCTGGAATGACGGGTTTCAATACCGTCCTTGCCCTCGACCCATGAGAAGCCGTAGCCGCGCCCGTCGTCGCCCACGCCCGGACGTTCGACCTTGATCACGTCGGCACCGAGGTCGCCAAGGATCTGGGCACCGACCGGCGCTGCGAAAACGCGGCTCATGTCGATGACACGGATGCCCTCAAGGGCGTTCTTCTGGGTGCTCATGGTATCCTCGCCGAAAGGTTGTGATCGGGGCTTTTCTCAGAATCGAATTGCCCTTGTCCCTAACCGCCCCTTCCGCCGGGGTGAAGAGGGTAGCTGCCCAACGGTGTTGTTGATTATAGGCTGAGGCGTCGGAATTCGCCGGGGCGGCTCGACCCGTACCGGGCGGGCGGCTATCGCAACGCCGATTTGGACTTATCGAGGCGCAGGAGCAGGAAAATGAAGGTAGCGATCATTACGGGCGCAGGCAGCGGCATCGGGCTCGCCACGGCGAAGATCCTGCATGGCGAAGGTTTTGCGATCGTCGGTGTCGGCCGGAGCAAGGACAAGCTGGCAACGCTCGAGGCCGAGATCGGCAATCCCGATCACGTGCTGGTGATCAGCGCGGATCTCACCGACCCTGCGGCGCCGGGCAAGATCGTCGCGGAGACGCTCGAACGCTTCGGCCGCATCGATGCGCTGGTGAACAACGCGGGTGTCGGCAGCCCCAAGCCGCTCGACGAAACCGATGACGAGACGCTGGATTCGTTCCTCGATATCATGCTCGTGGCGCCGTTCCGCCTGTGCCGCGACGCCATCCCGCACCTGAGCGAGGGCGCGAGCGTGGTCAACGTTACCTCGACCTATGCCCATATCGGCGGTCGTCGCGGCGGGGCCTATTCGGCGGCCAAGGGCGGCCTCAAGTCGCTGACCGAGCACATGGCCTGCGAATACGGCCCGCGCGGCATCCGCTCGAACTGCGTCGCGCCCGGTGTCACCATGACCGACATGGTCGCGCACCGTTTCGAGGACGAGGCGTTCAAGCGCACCAATGTCGAGACCACGCCCTATACGCGCATTTCGGAGCCGGAAGACGTCGCCAACGTGATCGCCTTCCTCTGCCTGCCGGGCAGTGAAATGATCAATGGTCAGTCGATCGTCGTCGATGGCGGCTGGACCGCGACCAAGTATCTCAGCCCGCGCGTCACCCGCACCAAGTGGGTCGAGCCCGACGAAGCCTGAGCCGGATAAGGCCCTCCGGAGCACCGGAACAGTGGTGTGACGGTTGACACACAGGGCCGGGCGACCTGCTCGCTTGGCTCTGTACAGGGCCGTATCGGCAGCGGCGAACAGTTCGTCCGGGGCGGTCCCCAAGGGCGCCAAGTTGAACGCCATCCCCGCGCTGAAGCCCAGCGGCAGGGGGCGCCCGAGATGCTGGATGGGAGCGGCAAGCTTCGCGATGCGCTTGCGCACGAGCGCTTCCGCTACGCCCGGAGACATCGTCGCAGGCAGGACGACGGCAAATTCGTCACCGCCTATGCGCGAGACCAGTCGGGCCCGGGGGAAGGCATCGGCGAGCCGCTCGGCGAAACGGGCAAGGCATAGATCCCCGGTGGCGTGGCCCCATTTGTCGTTGATGTCCTTGAAGGCGTTGAGATCGAACAACACCAGCGCGCCGACGGCACTTAACGCGTCGTCGCCACGGACGAGATCGAGAAACTCGGCGTGGAAACGCGCACGGTTCGCAAGACCGGTGAGCGTATCGTTCTCGGCAAGGCGGCGGAGCCTGTCCCACTGCGCCTTTTCAGCCGTGATGTCCTGCTTCATGCCGTAAAGCCGGACCGATCGACCGTTTTCGACAGCGGTATTGGCGGTGATCCGAATCCAGCGACGGTCGCCATCGGGGCGGCATATCTGCGCTTCCATCGAAAAGCCCGAGCGGGAGTGGATCGCCTGTGATCGAAGCCCGTCGAGCGTCTCGCGGTACGGCTCGCCGTAGAGCTCGACTACGGCGCGGCGGTCGGGGGCTCGCTCATTGGAAAGGCCGAACAGGTCGAACACGGCACCGGTCCATTCCAGCCGTTCGCTTGCCAGATCGCAGGACCATGCCCCCATGCTCACGAGCGCGGCAGCTTCGGCGAACAGGTCGTTGCGGCAACCTTGCCGACCCACGCCGGCCGTGTGCTCGATCTGTGTGCTCAAGACGCGCCCTTCACCCTGGAAGCGGGCCTCAACCCGGAAAGAGCAAAACTACACATAGCCCGGTAAACGCCCGCCTAACGAGGCTGCGCGAGAGGGCTTCGTGTCATCTCCGCTGCGGTCAAGAGAGTGCCGTTGCGTGCAAGGGGGGCTTGATGGATAGTCCCGGCCAAATACGCGGGAGAAACGACCATGATCAGAGGCATCCACCACATCGGCATGAACTGCCGCGACATCGAGCGGATGAAGCGCTTCTACTGCGAGGCGTTCGGGTTCGAGCCGGTGGACGAGGACGGCTTCGGCTGGGCCGATCAGGAAGTGATGGATTACATCGTCGATGTGCCCAAGTCGGTCGCCAAGGGCTACATGCTGCGTGCAGGCGCCTGCTATCTCGAAATGTTCGAATACAGCGCACCGGAATCCGATATCGAGCGGCCGCTGCGCCCCTACGATCGCGGCTATACGCACTTCTGCATCGATGTGACCGACATCGAGAAGGACATCGCGCATCTCAAGGCTTGCGGCATGACCTTCAACGACCGCGAGTTCGTCGATGTCGGCCACGTCAAGACGCTCTACGGCTACGATCCCGAGGGTAACGTGATCGAGGTGCAGCAGTGCGCCCCGGCCAATGGCTTCACGCTAGAGGAACTGCGCGAAAAGGCACCTGCAAGCTGATTGCTATCCTGCCGTCAGACGATCGGCAGGGCTTTCCGGCGTCCGGGTGAGCGGTGTTACCGCGCGGGGAATTGGCGCGGTGCCCGGTACGCGCTAGGCAGGACGTATGACGTGCCGGAAAAGGCGCGCGGCCGGAGGGAGAGACAAGGCTTGGCTGAGGCGAAGATGACCGCGGCGCAGGAGTTCCGCCGCCACTGGCCGATGGTCGTAGCAGCCGCGATCGGCTTTTCCTTTACATCCGTGATTACGGCCGCGACCGGGCTCTTCATCGGCCCGATCAGCGAGGAATTCGGCTGGAGCCGGGCGCTGACGTCGTCCGGTGTCTCGATCACGGCGGTTCTCGTTTTCATTTTCTCGCCGCTGTTCGGGCTGTTCATCGACAAGTGGGGGGTACGCCGCATGGCGATACCCGGGCTCGTGCTGATGGCGCTGGTCATGGCTTCGCTGGCCTTGCTCGATGGCTCGCCCTGGCAGTGGTTCGCGATCTGGACGGTCTATTCGGTCGCGGCGCTGATGACAAAGTCCACGGTCTGGACCGCTTCGGCCAACAGCACTTTTACCGCCGGGCGCGGTCTGGCGTTGGGGCTTGTCCTGTCGGGTAGCGCGCTGGCGCAGGCGTTCACGCCGATCATCGCCGAATACCTCATCCGTATCGAAGGCTGGCGCATGGCTTTTGTCTGGCTGGCCGTGGGCTGGGGCTCGGTAGCCGTGCTGCTATGTCTGTTCTGGCTGCGCGACGGGTACGAGATCAGCCGCAAGGCGCAGAAGAGCGGCGCGGCGGAAGCGAGCAGCGACACTCTGCTCGACGTGCCGGGGCTTACGGTGCCGGAGGCCCTGCGCGATCCGGCGCTATGGCGCATTGCCATTTCCACCTTCGTGATCATGACCGTGACCATCGGGTTGGTCGTGCATCAGGTTCCGATCCTTACCGAGGCGGGCTTCAGCCGCGAAACCGCCGCTCTCTACGCACTGCCGGCGGGCCTGTCGGGCATTGCCGGAAAGCTGATCACCGGCTGGCTGCTTGACCGTTTTCCTGCCCGCTGGGTCGGTGGCCTGACCATCGGGGCGACCTCGATCACCTTTCTGCTGCTGCTCATGCCGGGAGCGCCGGGCTGGGCGATGGTCTCGGCACTGATGATCAACGGCTATGCCGGCGGCACCAAGCTGCAACTGGTTGGCTATCTCACGGCTGCCTATTCGGGCATGCGCAAGTTCGGCGCGATCTTCGGACTGATGGCAAGCCTGATCGCGGCCGGATCGGGCCTTGGTCCAGTCGTGGGCGGGCTGATCTACGATATCTGGAGCAGCTACGCCCCCGGATTGTGGGCGGGCTTTGCCCTGACGCTGATCAGCGCCTTGCTGCTGCTGGGGCTGGGGCCTTATCCGGACTGGACCAGGAAAGGCACCGTTCGCGTCAGCTGAAGACTGCGGCGCTCAGCCTTCTATCGGCTCTACCGAATCGCGGATGACGAGTTCCGCTTCGAAGAGCGCCGGCAGGGCTGGCGCGTCGGTGTTCGCGGTAATGCGCGCAATCGCTTCCTGCGCCATGGCTTTCCACGGAACGGCCATGGAAGTGAGGGCAGGGACCGTACGCATTGCCAGCGGGGCATCGTCGAAGCCGATGACCGACAGTCTGGAAGGAACGGGCGCGCCCACCTGAGCGGCCGCATGCAGGACGCCTGCGGCCATTTCGTCGTTGCAGGCGATGATCGCGGTGGGCCGCGGGCTCACTTCGAGTAGCAGGCGCCCGGCGGAAATGCCCGACTGGAAGGTATTGTCGCCCGAAACGATCAGCGAGGCGCCGCGGTCGAGTTCGTGGTCGGCCATGGCGTCGAGATAGCCCAGCTCGCGGTGTTGCGCGTTGAGCGAGGTTTCCGGGCCGCCGACGAAGCCGATGCGGCGGTGGCCGAGGCGAACCAGCCAGGTCACCAGCGTGGCCATGGCCGGCCGGTCGTTGCAGGCCAGCCCCTGATCGCCGCGCACACGCCCAAGCCGCACGCAGCGGACCTGCGCCTCGGCGCAGACTGCCGCGATATCCTCGCGCTCGGACAGGGGCGGCATGAGCACGACGCCGCTGGGGCGCAGCCGGTCGAGGAAGGCACGCAGTTTGGGCACTGCATCTTCGGCCGCCAGCGATTGCAGCACCAGCGCCAGATCGCTGCCTTCCAGTGCTTCGGTCATGCCGGTCTCGACCAGTTCGAGCACGCCGCGATCCGAATTGTCGTGGATCAGCGCGACGAGGAAATTGCGCTGCAGGGCCAGTCCGCGCGCCTGGGCATTGGGCACGAACCCGGTTTCGGCAATTACCGCCTCGACCTTGGCGCGGGTTTCTGCGCTCAGCAGTTCGGCGTGATTGAAGTAGCGGCTGACCGTCTTCTTCGAGACGCCGGCGAGTTCGGCGATCTCGGTAATGGTCATGCGCGTGGAGGGAACCTTCATCGACAATCCTTCGCAGGTCCTCGATGGCGGGACCGCCTTGGTTAATTCGCAAAGCCCCTAACGAGACGGGACAGGTCAACAAGTCAAGATTTCAGGACCCTGATGGCGCAATCCGGTGCTTGTGCCAATCACCGTTCGAAAGTCTGTGCCGGAGAAGCAGGATGCACGTTGCAGGTGCGTCGCAACCGCGCAATTGCAGAGCGGGCGGAACGCGCCTAAGGCTCCGTGTTTCACGCCAAGGCCGCTTGGCCCATGTATCTGGAACCCGATGAAGCCTGCACCGTCGCAACGCCACTATGGTATGGACTGGCTGCGCATTGGCGCATTCGTCCTGCTGATTTTCTACCATGTGGGCTACAACTTTACGCCGTGGGGCTATCAGACGCCGACGCGTGGCCCGGTCAGCTGGGCCGAGATCCCGCTGCTGGGACTCAGCCCCTGGCGTCTGTCGCTGCTGTTTGCGATTTCCGGCTATGCCAGTGCGGCGCTGCTTGCCAAGGATCGGGGCAACACCAGTGCCTTCTTCCGCAGCCGTCTGGCGCGCCTCGGCATTCCGCTGATCTTCGGCCTGATCGTCGTCGTACCGCCGCAGCCATACATGGGGCTGGTCAATTCCGGCTATCAGCACGACTACATTTATTACATGCTGCACGATGCCTTCAGCTTCCAGAAGGTGCGGTATGAATACGTCCCGCGGACCATGCACCTGTGGTTCGTGGTATATCTGCTCGCCTACACCGCGATCCTGTGTGCAGTGCGCGCGGCGCTACCGCAGTCCTGGCGCGACGGTATCCGAACCGGCACCGAAAAGGTGCTGGCAAGCTGGGCGCTTCTGCCGCTCGGCATTCTGTTCGTGTTTTCGATCCGTGAATACCTGCCGCATGGCTGGACGGACATGCACAGCTTCCTCAACGATCGGGCGGCGCACCTTCACTATGGCGCGATGTTCCTGTTCGGCTTCCTGCTGCGGCAGTCCGAGCCCCTGCGGCAGGCGATCGCGCGCCAGTGGAAAGTGGCTGCGCTTCTGGCAGTCCTCGGCTTCGCCTGGACGGCCAGCGACGCCTATTTCTACCCCGGCAATATCCGCACCCCGCCGGAGTGGCGTCTGGCCTTCTGTTTCTCGAAGTCGGTCCAGAGCTGGAGCACGGTGATCGCGCTGTTCGGCATTGCCGACCGGTTCTGGAACTACGATTCCAAGTGGCGCCCGACGCTCGCCGAGGCGGTCTTCCCGGTCTACATCGCGCACCAGACCATCATGGTCTTCGTCAGCTACTGGATCCGCGACAAGGGGCTGACCGCGCTGCCCGAATTCCTGATCATGTGCGGATCGGTCGCGGGCGGCTCCTGGCTGTTCTACCTCGTCGGGCGTGAAATCGGACCGCTGCGGCCGTTGATCGGGCTCAAGCGGGAACGGTCTGCCAAGCGCGATGCCTCTGACGGCCCGACGCTCGCCTCTTCGGCGACCTGAACAGCGATTTCCAAAGGGAATAGGATCTGAACAAGGAACCGGCCCCGAGGGAGGAGAGCCCCCGGGGCCGGAACTCGTGCTAGCTCAGTCCTTGGCCAGCAGCAGCGCTGCCGCCATGGGGCCGCCACCCGAGGTGGCGACGGCGACCTTCGGGTCGCCCGGGATCTGGCGTTCGCCGCCGAGACCGCGAAGCTGGGTGACGGCTTCATGGGCAAAGCCGAAGCCATGGAGACGTCCGGCGCCGAGCTGGCCGCCGTTGGTATTGAGCGGCAATTCGCCATCGAGCGCGATGCGGGTGCCGCCTTCGATGAACTTGCCGCCTTCACCCTTTTCGCAGAAGCCGAGCCCTTCGAGCCACGTGAGCGGCAGGAAGGCGAAGCCGTCGTAGAACTGGGCGGTGTCCACGTCGTCCTTGGTGTAGTCGGTGTGCTTCCACAGGTCCTCGCCGGTTTCGTAGGCGGCGAACCAGTCCACCTGATCCCACGAATAGCGGTCGACCGAACCGGCCATGGAGACGATGCGCACCGGCTCGCACTTCACTTCGTCGAGCGCATCGCCGGCCGAGACGATGACGACGGTCGATGCGTCCGAGAAACGGTCGCAGTCGTAGAGGCACAGCGGCGTCGAGATGAGACGCGCCGACATGTACTTCTCTAGCGTCAGCTCTTCCTTGGTGATGGCCCGTGCGCGCGGGTTCTTCATGGCGTTGCGCGACCCGTTGAGCGCGATCTGCGCCAGCTGCTCGCGGGTGAGGCCATACTTGTGCATGTGACGCGAGGCGTACTGCGCCACCCAGCATGCGGCCGAGGTCGCCCAGAACGGGCTGGTCCACTGCGAGGCACCCGATACCTTGTCCTGCTTCATGCCGGACATGTAGACTTCGGGATTGGCCATGCCACCGGCCTCGTAGACCGTGCGGAAGCAGATGACGTGGCGGCACAGGCCCTGCTTCACGGCCATCGCGGCCATGCCAATTGCGGAGAGCTGTGCCGGCTGTTCCATTGCCCCCATGTGCCACTTGGCATCGATGCCGAGCGCGTCGATCAGGTCGTCTGCGCCAATGGGCGAGAAGGCCAGATATCCGGCCGCCTTGCCGGGGAACGTGAAGACACCGTCGATCTGGTCCAGCGTAAGGCCGGCATCTTCCAGCGCTTCGTTTACCGCGTCCAGAGTAAGCAGCATGGGGTGGCGCGGCAGGCGCACGCCGACTTCGGACTGGCCGATGCCAGTGATGTAGGCTTCCTTGCTCGCCATCTCAGTTCGCCTTCTCGAAGAGGGGATAGTAGATGCCGTCCTGTTCCTCGAACGTGACGCGCACCGGATCGTCGAAGTTCACCTCGTCGACCGGGCAATTGACGATGTTCGTGGTCAGGTAGACACCGGGCACGCCATCGAGCGCGACGCGGGCGATGACGAAGGGAACTTCGAGACCCTTCGCCCAGGGCTGGTGGTTGATGGTGAAGGTATCGACGACACCGGTTCCGGCAACCGCCTCGGGGGCGATGTTCTCGGACTGGCAGTGGCGGCACAGCACCTTGGGCGGGTGCGTGTACTGGCCGCAGTCGCCACACTTGATGATGTTGAGCTTGCCTTCCGCGCCGCCGGTCCAGAAGGGAGTGTTCTCCTGGTCCAGCCGGGGCTTGGGGCGTGGTGGATTGGACATCGCATGCTCCGGGTCAATTCTTGCGCCGCGGGCGGTAAAGGATGCCTGGTAAGCCTTGGACTTATCCGTCCTTCAAGCCTGCCGATCCTGCCCTCCCGTTGGCAGCGACAGTCCGGCCAGCGCCGGAAAAGGTCAAGTGGGATCCGATGATTGATCGTGCCTGCGGTCCGGGCAATGCAGGGGCGGTGTCTAGGCTGTCTGGCTCTTGCCGACGACCTCGATCAGCATCTCGGCAACGCGCTGCGGTTCGGTCAGCATGAGATCGTGGCCGGTGTCGACTTCGAATACGAAGTCGGCCTCGAAGCAACGATGCTGCAGGCCGTCGGGTCGCACGGAAAGCGTCGGCGTGCAGTTGATGCTCGTGCGAGGAATGCGGCGTATTTCGTCCTCGCGTTCGAGCCGCAGCTTCTGCGTGAAGCACTTCCACGGCTGCGGGGCGAGGCGCGGCTTCGCCCAGGCGTAGTCTTCCGGATCGGGCAGGCCGAAAGCTTCTACGGCGACCGGATCGGGCAGTTCCACGACCTCAACGCCGTTCTCGCTCCGCATGAACCCGGAGGCCATTTCCATCATGCCGGGCGCGACATCGACGAGGGACTCGTCGTTCCTGGGGTGAGAGGCGTCGAGGAAGACGAGGTGTCCCACGCGGTCGAGCGCCTTGTCCGCCACACCGGTGATCACCATCCCGCCATAGGAATGGCCGGCCAGATAAACATCGTGCAGGTCCTCGTGAAACAGATAGCTGACGATGTCCTCGATATGCGTGTCGAGATCGATGCCTTCGTGCAGCAGGTGGCGCCGCTCGCCCAGGCCGCTGAGGGTGGGGCAGTGCACTTCGTGCCCCGCCTTGCGCAGTACGGCTGCGAGCCGCGTGTAGCACCAGCCGCCATGCATTCCGCCGTGCACCAGAACGAAGGTCGCCATGTCTCTCTCCCGATGTCTTGTTCTGCCGGTCTATCGTATTGCCGGCATGATCTCTTCAGCCACCCACTGGGTGTAGTCGTAGTATCCCTGGATCGAATCGACAGCAGGGATCGGCACCGAACTCCACGTGACGCCCAGATCCTTGATCTCGCCCAGCCGGTCGAGGATTTCCTGCTTGGACTGATCGGCGCGGGCGTTGGGATCGTCGACGACCTTGTGTCCCTTGCCCACGCGGCTGGTGGACATGCCGTAGTACACGTCGGCGAGCTGGCCGTTGTAGTCGGGCTGCGATTTGATGAAGTCAATCTTGGCCGGGATATCCTCCGGCTTGGTCAGGAACGGCCACCAGCCTTGCGCGTAGCGGGCGATGCGCTTGAGCACGGGCGCGGCATCGCCGCCGAACCAGACCGGAAGATGCGGTTTCTGCACCGGCTTGGGTTCGAAGGCGACATCCTTGAACGAGACGTATTTGCCCTCGAACTCGGGCTCGTCCTTGGTCCACAGTTCGATGATGGCCTGGATGTATTCCTCGGCCATGGCGCCGCGTTCCTTGAACGGCACGCCGAGCAGCGCGAACTCCTCCTCAAGCCAGCCGACGGCGAAGGTGATCGTCACCCGGCCCGAAGAGAGCCAGTCCATGGTCGAAAGCGCCTTGGCGGTGACGATGGGGTTCTGCGCGGGCAGGATCGCGATGCACGAATTGACGCGGATGTTCTCGGTCGCACCGGCCATATAGGCCATGGCGGTGTAGGCGTTGAAGTAGAACGGGCCCGACAGTTCCACGTGCTTGCGCGGAATGATGTGATGCTCGGGAATGGCGATCATCTCGTAGCCGAGCTTTTCCGCCCACTTGGCCAGCTTTGTCTGGTCGGCACCGGTAACCTGTGCTTCCCAGGGCTGCATCGTGGCCTTGAGCCGCAGCATGTGCGGCATCGCGAAACCGAGCTTCATCAATCTCTCCCCTCGTCGTGATCGAGCGGAGCGTTCTTCCTCAGTCGATCACCTTGCGTGCAATCAGATCGTCCATTTCATCTTCCTGCAAGCCCAGAAGCTCGCGGTAGACATAGGCGTTGTGCTCGCCGAGGAGCGGAGCGCCGCGTTCGACGACCGGCGGATCGGGTTCCATGCGCCACGAGGGGGCGATGATCGGACGGGTGCCGGCCTTGTTGTCGGTGACCATGCGATAGGCCTCGCGGGCCCACAGGAAGCCATCGGTGCACAGGTCGATCGAGCTCATCGACTTGAAGGCGGGAACCCCCGCATTCCTGAGCTTTTCGGAGAGAGATCCGGCATCGTGGGAGCGGGTCAGTGCGCCGATCTCCGCGTCGAGCGCATGGCGGTTCACCAGTCGGTCCGACAGCGAGACGAAGCGCGGATCGGTGGCGAGGGCAGGGGCCTCCAGCGCCTTGCACAGCGCCTGCCATTCTTCCTCGTTCGCTACCGCGATACTTGTCCAGTCGGTGCCCTGACAGGGGTACGCACCATGCGGACACATCTCCGGATGGAAGTTGCCGTCCGACTCGGGGACGTCGCCAGTGACCGACCAGGCGAACAGGCTGTCGCCGACGAGGCTGGTCATGGTCTCGACCGCGGAGAGGTCGATGAACTGGCCTTCGCCGGTGCTTTCACGGTGGTGCAGAGCGGCAATGCAGGCCAGCGCGGCGCATGCACCGGCAGTCGAATCGCCGTAGCGGATGTTCATGCCTTTGGGCGTCTCGCCCTCATGGCCGACGAGCGCGGTCAGGCCCGAAAGCGCGGCGAAGCAGGGGGCATAGCCGGTCTGATAGCCGAGCGGTCCGTCGGTGCCCCACATCTTGATCGAGCACTGGATCAGGTCCGGCTTGATCTTCTTGAGGTTCTCGTAATCGAGACCCGAGCGTTCCATCGCGCCCGGGCGGATGTTGTCGATCAGGATATCAGCCTCGCCGATCATCCGCTTGACCAGTTCCAGCCCTTCGTCGGTCTTCATGTTGACCTGAACCGAGAGGATCTCCTGATTGATCGACAGGAAATAGGGCGCGGAATTGATGTCGACGCCGCCATAGGCGCGCATTTCGTCGAGATTGCTCATCGACTCGATCTTGATGACCTCGGCGCCGAGATGGGCGAGCATCTTGCCCGCATAGGGCCCCGCCCAGACCTTGGTCAGCTCGACGACGCGGACGCCCTTGAGCGGGCCGCCGCGATCGCGGTTCCAGTGCTCAGGAAGCTGCATTGTGGGTCTCCTCCTGATCCGCGCCGAGCGTCGGGGCGGGGGTGCGCACCTGAACCGGGGTGGCGCTCATGCGGTAGCAGGCGCCGGGGTAGGCAACCTCGCCGAAGGCGGGATGCGGGGCGCTCTGGAAGAACTCGCGGTGGATGAATTGTTCGTGCTTGGGCAGGTCGGCAGCCGTGTTGACCGGCACCATGGCGACGCCCGCTTTCTGCGCGGCCTCGGTGATCGGCAGCTTCTGCTGCTGGGCAATCCAGCCTTCGAAGTTCTTGCGGAACTGCGCGACATTGGGCGGGGTGCAGTCGAACTCCAGCCAGTCTTCGCGGAAGTCCTGCGTCCATGCAGGATTGCCCATCAGCTCGCACAGCGCCTTCCAGTGCTGGCGCGTGGTCATGAACAGGAAGACGTGCCCGTCCGCGCAGGCAAAGGACGTGCCGGGGCCGCCCATGTCGTAGGCCGTGCGCTCGGCGCTGGGATCGACATCGCCGGCCAGCATGCGGTCGAGCACGCAGTCGATACGGTTGATCTGGACCTCGACTTCGGAAATGTCGACGAACTGTCCTTCTCCGGTGCGGCGCAGGCGCAGCAGCGAGGCCATCGTGCACATCGCCGCATCGATGCCGGCTTCGTAGTCCGACAGGAAACGGCCGGCCCCTTTCAGCGGTGGCTTGTCCGGCGGGGTTTCGCTGGGGCTGTGATAGGCCCAGCCGCCGGCGTTGATGACATTGATCGGGCGACTCTTCTGCCACTCCGCCGGCGCGCCCTGACCGAACGGGGTGACGACGGTGTGAACGAGAGCAGGGTGAGCCTCTGCCACGGCAGCTTGGGAGAGGCCGTGGTTTTCGCCCCACGCCTCGTCATGGTCGTCGATCAGGGCATGAGCCCGCGACAGCAGCCGGTCGAGCGTGGCGCGGTCTTCGGGCTGGTCGAGATCGAGCACGACCGACTTCTTGTTGGTGTTGAGATAGGCGAACAACGCGCTTTCGCCGCTCTTGAACGGCCCCATGGCGCGCGTGGGCGCACCGCCGGGCCGTTCGACTTTGATGACTTCGGCGCCAAGGTCGGCCAGCAGCTTGGCTGTATATTCGCCGCTCACGCGCTCTGCGATTTCGATGATGGTCAGGCCGGCAAGGGCACCCGGTGTCTGCGTCACAGCGATTGTCCGTCGTCGATGGTAAAGGTTGAACCCGTCACCTGCTTGGAGGCGTCGGAAAGCAGGTAGAGCAGCATGGCATCGAGCGAATCTTCGTCAAGCAGGCGGCGGCGATGGAGACGCTGGATGTCCTGCTGACCGCGCTCGCTGGAAAACCACTCTGCATTGATTTCGGTGGGAATCCATCCGGGTTGCAGCGTGTTGACGTTGATGCCCTGGCGTATCCACTCGCGCGCAAGCTGGCGGCCAAGGTGGGCAAGCCCCGCCTTGGTCGCCGCATACATGGCATCACCGGTCCCGTTCTGCTGCGCCGTAATCGAACCGATCAGCACGACGCGTCCGTCGCCGCGCTCGCGGCTGCCGGAGGCTATGAGGCGCTTGGCGCACTCGCGTGAGACAAGATAGCTGCCGAGCAGGTTGGTATCGAGAACGCCCGACACGCCCTCAGCGGCAACGTCGGTCGCGTGGCCGCCCGTGCCGATACCGGCATTGGCAACGACGCCGTGCACCGTTCCGAAGCGCGCTTCTGCCGCATCGAATGCCGCGATCACCGAAGCCTCGTCAGTGACATCGAGCGACACGCCAAGAGCTTCGCCACCCTCGCCTTGGATTTCGGAGGCGAGCGCCTGCGTGCGTTCGAGCCGCCGCGCCCCGAGGACAACGTGCCCTCCGGCTTTTGCGATGGCCCGAGAAAAGCCGGCGCCGATGCCCGAAGAGGCACCGGCGACCAGCACTGTTTTCCCCTGAAGCGAGAACGTCACGTGCGCTGCAAGGCTTTCATGTTCGGCCGCTTGGGCTCCATCGCCATGTACTTGTCGATGGTGTGCTCGAAGTGGCGGATGCGGATTTCCTGATAGTCGGCCAGGGTCAGACCGTCCTTGGCGCTGGCCTCGAGGCCTTCCTGCTGCGCGTAGAGGTTGTCCGTGTCCTGATCGAGGATCTTGCCGAAGCCGGGATCCATGCCTTCGGCTTCCGCGAAGGACTGGTGGTCCTCCAGGATCTGCACCTCGGCCGTTTCCACGTAGCTGCCGTCCTTGGGCTTGGGCCGCATGAACATCACTTCGTAGATCGTGCGGCGGTGGTCCCTGGGATCGGGGCGGAAGCGGTAGATCATCGGCAGCGAAATGCCCGGGAACAGGAACAGGTTCGGGAAGAACGTGTAGCTGTAGGTGTCGAGCAGTTCGGTGTCGGACACGTGGCTGAGATCGGTGTTGGTCGCCGTTTCGAACATCTGGCGGAACATGTCGGCCATGATCTGGCGCGCGCGGTCGCCTTCCTTGAACTCCGGCTTGGTACCGCCGAGCGAGGAGCTGTCACCCAGCGTGAAGTTCTCGATGATGTCGGCCTCGGAGTACTTGTCGCGCAGCTTCGGGCTGACGACGCCGAGCGTCGAGATGAAGCGGTTCACGTGATCGCCATAGACGTCGTACTGCGAATTGACGTCGCCGTTGGCGGGCTGGACCTGCGGGTGGGTGTCGCCGACGTGATAGGCCTCCATGAAGGCTTCCATCGTCAGCTTCCAGTTTGCGGGATAGCTCTTCTGGACATGCAGGTAGAGGTAACGGTTTTCCAGCTTCCAGGCGTTGAAATGCGCCATGGCTTCGGGACCGAAATAGTCCTCAAGGCTGGGTGCGTCGGGGTCCATGTTGACCCACACAAAACCGCCCAGGCGTTCGACGCGCGCTTCGGGCAGGCACATGTTGCGCTTTTCGGTATGCGCGAAGTCCCACTTTTCGGGCAGTTCCTTCATCGAACCATCGAGGTTCCAGGTCCAGCCGTGGAAAGGGCACTTGAGATCGTTGGCGAAACCCGCCGTGCCCGAGGGCTTGAGCTTGGTGCCGCGGTGCAGACATGCGTTGAAGTGCGCGCGGATGTCGCCGTTCTCGCAGCGCGTGACGATGAACGAGTACTGCCCGATGTCGTAGACGTAATAGTCGCCGGCCTCGGGAATGTGGTCCTCGCGGCAGGCCATCTGCCAGGTGCGCGTCCACATCTTCTCGAACTCGCCCTTGGCGAATTCGGGATCGACGTAGCGGTCCTTCGAGATATCCTCGCTGCCGAGGTATTCGTAGTGCTCGCTGGCGGCCCACTCGGGGGCCTTCACTTTGTCCTGCGCAATGATTTCCTGCGTGGACTCGGCCGGATGCCGCGCTTCGCCGGGCTTCAACATGCCGGTTTCGACATTCATGGTCTGCAACTCCTGCTGGATGCTTATTCCGCCGCTTCCAGAGCGGGGGCGTGCTGTTTGGTGGCGAGGGCGGGGGTTATCTTCTGGATGGCGCCGTCCTTCATGACGAGCGCGATTTTTTCGGGGCCCGAAAGGACGGAGATATCGGCCAGCGGATCGCCGTCGACGAGAATGAGGTCGGCGAGCTTGCCGGCTTCGAGCGTGCCGAGTTCGCCGTTGTAACCCATAGCAAGGCCGCCATTGGCCGTGGCGCAGATCAGCGCGTCGGCGGGCGAATAGCCGTAGAAATCGACGAAGAACTTCAGATCGCGGCCCTGCGTACCCTGCGGGCTCCAGCCGAAGCCGTAGTCGCCGCCGATCAGGTGACGGATGCCGCGCTTGCGCAGTTCGGTATGCGTCTTGATCGAGTTTTCGAGCAGGTCGGGGATGTTCATGTAGCCGCCGACTTCGGGCGAAAGCCCGTGGCCGGCCGCTTCACCGCCCATGATCTGCGCAAAGAGACCGACGGTGGGGACGACGAAGATGCGGTCCTTCGCCTCTTCCATCATGTCGAGCAGTTCCTCGTCCGAATATTCGGTGTGGAACAGCCCGTCGACGCCGGCACGCACGCAGTACTTGGTGCCGTCGATCGAGCGCGTGTGGGCGTTGATCTTGCGGCCATAGGCATGCGCGGTTTCGGCCGCGACGCGGATCTCGTCGAAGGTCATCGGCGTCGTGTGGCCGGGGGTGTTCGGGTAGAACGGATCGCCCGAGACATCGAGTTTCACGTTGTCGATACCCTCGCGGCAATGCAGCCGCACCGCCTTGCGCATTTCCTCCACCCCGTCGACGATGGTCGAGGGGCCGATGCGCGGATTGTGCGCGGTGCTTTCATCGCCCATCGCGCCGGTGACGCTGATCTCGAGACCTCCGGCCCGGATGCGCGGGCCGGGAAGGCGCCCGGCGTTCACTTCCTCGCGCACGGCGACGGCCAGCTTGAGCTTGGCTTCCGACGCGCCGTAGGCACTGGTGAAACCGGCTTCGATCAGCGCCTTGGCGCCGCGTGCGGCCGTGAATACCTGGGTTTCGGGGCTGGGGGTGATCAGGTCCTCGGTCGCGCAGACGTTCTCGAACGAAAGGTGCGTGTGCCCCTCGGTCATGCCGGGCATGCAGAACATGCCGCTGGCATCGATCACTTCATCGGCCGTCTGCGTACTCTCGCCGGCACCGACCGAGACGATACGGTTGCCTTCGACCACGAGATCGCCCTTGAAGGGATCTGCGCCGGTTGCCGTGAATATCGTGGCGTTCTGGATCAGTGTCCGTCCCACGTTTCTTCTCCCAATTGCCCGGCAGGTCGCGGGGGTGACCAATGCCGAATTTCAGCGTGGCAACCTAGTTTGCAGGGGCGTTGCGGCAAATGACTGGCCATGCAGAACCGGTTTCCCCTGACGGCGCGCGGGTCTCGCTCCTTCATCACCAGTCAAGTGGCGGAGCGCGGGAGGTTCTTTGCAAAAGGTTGTCGCCTAAGGCATGGGAAACGGCAATTGTACGCATGTCGCGGCGCCTTTTTTGCAGCCGCAGGTATCGAGAGGAAATTGCAAGCGATGGGCAACCTGAAAGTCACCATGACCGACGTCAACGGCGAGACGCAGACCTTCGACGACGTCGAGGAGGGCATCAGCCTGATGGAACTCGCCAAGCAGCACGGCGTCGCCGGAATCATGGGCGATTGCGGCGGTGGCTGCGCCTGCGCGACCTGCCACGTC
Source organism: uncultured Novosphingobium sp. (assembly GCA_965140495.1). Classification (GTDB taxonomy): domain Bacteria; phylum Pseudomonadota; class Alphaproteobacteria; order Sphingomonadales; family Sphingomonadaceae; genus Novosphingobium. Next base: position 1,932,585 of record OZ223239.1, read on the forward strand.
TATGTGAACAAGGACTGGTTCGAGAAGGTCGGTGAGCCCGACGACATCGAATTCGCCATGCTCGATATGGTCGCGGACGTCATGCAGGACAATTCGCGGCTCGGCTGCCAGATCAAGATGTCGCCCGATCTCGACGGTATCGACGTTACCGTCGCCCCGGCTTCTTCCTACTGAGCGGGGCTCCGCTTCGGGCCGCTTTTCCGCCGCCTGCGCCAGTGGCCGGGCGGCAGCCTTTGCAGATGAGGGCAAGCGTGGCTTCGAAGGCGGGCATGGCGGCAACGCGGTGTCGCGTCCATATGGGAAGGCAAGACACCGGAAATCGTGCCCGCCGAAGATCGAGGCGCGATTCAAGAGCAGGATGACAGGACGGCACCATGGCTACGCAAACCACCGAGGACCGCATTTCCGAACGGCTTGAGCTTTCGCCCGAAGAGGCAAAGCTGCTCAAGGAAGGCACGCTCGCCAACACCGAAATTCAGGCCCATCCGCGCGACTTCTACCGCGCGATGCGCCAAGGCGATCCGATCCATTTCGACGAGAAGCTGGGCTCCTGGCTGGTCACGCGTCACGAGGATATCTCGGCCGTGCAGTCCGATCCGGTCACCTTCTCGGTGAAGCACGGCTATTCCGAACAGCAGGCGCGCGGCATGCGCGAGGAGTTCGAGAACTTTCTGCGCGAGCATGGCGGCGGTTACTTCCCCGACGCGATCATGTCGGACCCGCCGTATCACACGCGCATCCGCAAGCTCATGGAAAATGCCTTCACCGCGCACCGCGTGAAGGAGCTGGAGCCGCGCATCACCGCCGTCGTGCACGAACTCATCGAGGAAGTCGTCGCGAAGGGTGAAGGCAAGTGCGATGCGGTGAAGGATATCGCCATTCCGCTGACCATCCGTGTCATCGTCGAGCAGCTCGGCCTCGATCAAGGCATGGAGGAGAAGATTTCGCGCTGGTCGGTCGCCGTGACAGCGCAGATCGGCGCCATGCAGACCCGCGAGACGATGCTGGAAAATGCCCAGCAGATCGCCGACCTGCAGAACTACCTCATCGCCAAGATGAAGGAGAAGGAAGCCAATCCGACCGAGGACATGATTTCCGACCTCGTTCATGCCGAAGTGACGAACGAGGACGGCAGCAAGGAAAAGCTGACCTTCGAGGAGGCCGTGTCGCTGGTCCGCGCGACCCTGATCGCCGGTAACGACACTACGGCAACCGCCATCGGCAATCTCTTCTACGTGCTGACGACCAGGCCGGGCATTGCCGAGCTGCTGGAAAGCGTGATCGACGACGACCGCCAGCTCAACCGCTTCATAGAAGAGCACCTGCGCAACGAGCCGCCGGTACGCGCACTTTCGCGCATGACCACGCGCGAAGTGACCGTGAACGGTACCACGATCCCGGCACACGCACACATGCTGCTGGTCTATGGCTCGGGCAACGACGACGAGACCGTGTTCCCCGAACCGCGTGAGTTCGACATCAGTCGCAAGAACATCGGGCGTCACGTCGCCTTCGGTGGCGGTCCGCACCGTTGCATCGGCCTCGCGCTGGCCCGCATGGAAGTGAAGGTCGCCGCACGCGAAATCGTCAAGCAGATGAAGAATCTGAAGCTGGCGATCCCCGAGAGTGAAATCACCTACACGCCGACTGTGGCAACGCGCACGATCGAATCGCTGCCGATCACGTTCGAGGCCCGCTGAGGCCAGGTATACGGATCGGGAGAGATAAACGTGGCAAAGGAACTGGCGGGCAAGGTAGCCATTATCACCGGTGGCGCCAGCGGCATCGGCAAGGCGACGGTAGAGCTGTTCGTCGCCGAGGGCGCGAAAGTCGTCATTGCCGATGTGCAGGACGAGCCGGGCGAGGCGCTGGCTGCCAGGCTGGGCGATGCGGCGGTGTTCATGCACACCGACGTGAGCAGCGAGGCGGACATGCAGGCCGTGGTCGACCTTGCGGTCGAGCGGTTCGGCGGGCTGGACGTGATGTTCAACAACGCCGGCATTTCCTGCGGCGCCTATCCCAGCTTCCTCGACGACAAGCTCGACGATTTCGACCGGGTGATGCGCGTGAACGTGCTGGGGCCGATGCTCGGCACCCGCAATGCCGCGCGCGTCATGGCGAAAAGCGGGAAGGGCGGGGTGATCCTCAATACCTCGTCGATCGCCGGTACGCTCGCCGGGATGGCGATGATGACCTACCGCGCATCCAAGGCAGCGCTCATCCAGTTCAGCAAGTCGTCCGCGATCGATCTGGCGCAGCACGGCATCCGCGTGAACTGCATCGTTCCCGGCCATGTCCGGACCGAGCTGTCCTCCTTCGGCGAAAAGGGCGCGGACAGCGATCTGGCAGCGCGAATCGAAGAGGGCGTCAACGCCGTCTACCTCTCCAACCAGCTTATCAAGCGGCGCGGCGAGCCCGAGGATGTGGCTCATGTCGCGCTGTTCATGGCCAGCGACAAGTCGCGCCATATGACCGGTGCAGTGCTGCCGGTGGAAGGCGGCGTCACGGTCGGCGATCCGGTCAATCATTTGCAGGACATCATGGACGCCCGCACAGCAGCCATGGCTTCGACCTGAGAATTTTTAGATCCCGGTAACGGGGCAAATTTGTGCAGAGAACAAGGGGGGCGCGCCGCAAGAGCGCGCCAACAGAGGAGGTGAATCCATGAGGAAAATGATCGTGGTCGCGCTTGCGGCCGGAACCTGCCTGTCCGCACCGGGCGTCGTTCATGCTCAGGATGCGGGCGGTGAAGGTGTATCGGGCGGCGAGATCATCGTCACCGCGCGCCGCCGCGACGAAACGCTTTCCACCGTGCCGGCAGCGATTACCGCGCTGAGCAGCGACGATCTCGTGCAGCGCGGGGTTCGTACCGATTCCGACCTGCAGACGGTCGCGCCGGGCCTGACCATTCGCCAGACGCAGGGCAACAACTCGCTGACCTACTCGATCCGTGGGCAGACGGCGGATACCTTCTCGGGCTCGCCCTCGGCGGTGATTGCCTATCTCAACGAAGTGCCGCTGACGATCAACGGCGCGTCTTCGTTCTACGACCTGGAAAACGTGCAGGTCCTGAAGGGGCCGCAGGGTACGCTGTTCGGTCGCAACGCCACAGGCGGAGCGGTGCTCTACAACTCGGCCAAGCCGGTCAACGAGTTCAAGGCGAGCCTGCGCGGCCGTATCGGCAACTACGACATGCACGAAGTCGAAGGCATGCTGAACGTACCGCTGGTCGACGATACTGTGATGCTGCGCGCCGCGTTCGACACGATCCGCAAGGATGGCTACATCCGCAATCTGCTGAACGACGAGCGGCTGGGCAACGTGAAGCGCGACAGCGGCCGTGTGACGCTGACGATCAAGCCCAGCGATGGCATTCAGAACACGACAATGGTGCAGTACACCAAGACCGGTGGCACCAATACCGGCGCGTCCTACACCTACAGCGTCTATTCCTGCGGCGACACCAACAACGGTTTTGCGCTCACCTGCAGCGCCGGGCTGCTGTTCGGCCCCGGACTCGATGCCGCTTTCGGGACGCCGGGTCTGTGGGATGCCTATCTTGCCGCCCATCCCGACGCCTATGCGCCGGGCCTGATCGACTACGTCAACGAACAGCGCCGCATCGGCCCTTACAAGACCCGCCATCCCGGCGGTGCCAGCCATCATGGCAAGGACTGGTTCGTCAGCAACACCACCGAGATCGAACTGGGCGGCGGCGCGACCCTGCGCAACATCTTCGGCTATTCGAATTCGAAGACCCGTTCCGAACAGCCGCAGCTCGGCGCGCCCTTCGTCACCATCCTCACGGCCAATGCCGCTTCGGGTGAATACGGCAACCAGCTCAAGGTTCGCTCGGTGTCCGAGGAACTGCAGGTCCTGGGCGATGCCATGGACGGCAAGCTGGAATATATCTTCGGCTATTACATGCAGCGTCAGCGCAGCGACACGCTGTGGCCGCAGACCTATTTCGACGTATCCCCGGTTTCTCCGCCGAGCTACGTCACCAACAACTTCCGTATCCGCAACAAGACCGATGCGGTCTATGGCCAGCTCTCGTACGAAGTCGTTCCCGACCTGAAGCTGACGGGTGGGCTGCGCTGGACGCGTGAGCGCGTTTCCATCGCGCAGCTTCCGGCGGCGACTTATACCTTCGGTGCGCCCGACCAGAAGAAGACCTTCTCCGATCCCTCATGGGAAGTCGGGCTGGAATACAAGGTCACGCCGGAATGGTTCGCCTACCTCAAGACGCGCGGCAGCTTCCGTTCGGGCGGTTTCAACGGGGCGGCCCCGCCGGTCAATGCGACGGCGACTTTCGGCGGTAACCTGTTCGATTCCGAACACACGCAGGACATCGAAGGCGGTGTGAAGTATGCCGGGTATGTCTTTGGACGCCCTGCAAACTTCGCGAGCGCCGTGTTCGTCCAGTGGATTCAGGACGTGCAGCGCGTCGAGTTCCCCGATCCCGATGGTCCGGGCGGCCTCGCCTCGATCGCGGTGACGGCGAACGTGCCCTCCAGCCGCATCTGGGGCTTCGAGGCGCAAGGCAACGTCCGCCCGGCGCAGTGGCTCGAGATCGGCGGATCGATGGCCTATACCAATGCCAAGTTCACCGACGGCAATATCCAGCTTTTCGGTACGCCCTATGCCTATGGGCCGGTGGGCGACACGCCGAAGTTCTCGGGTACCGCTTATGCGCAGATCACCATGCCGGTAGGCGACAACATGGGCGACGTCTCGCTGCGCGGTGAAGTCTATGGGCAGTCGGCGCAGTATTTCTCGAATGCTGCCGCTTCGATTGCCCCCGGTACGCGTTTGCCTGGCTACGCGCTGGTTCACGCCCGTCTCGACTGGAACAACATCGGCGGTTCGGACTTCTCGGCAGCCCTGTTTGCCAAGAACCTGACGGACAAGGCCTACTTCGTCGGCGGCATGACGCTCGCCGCCGCGCTTGGCCACAACGCGGCCGCCGTTGGCGAGCCGCGGACCTACGGGCTGGAGCTGAGCTTCAAGTACTGAGGAACTGTGCGACTTCCCCGGCGATGGTGTCGGGGATCTCGAGAATGAGCATATGGCCCGCATCGGCATGGTCGATGCGGGTCACGTTCTGTCCGGCACCCTCGATCAGTTCCGCGATCAGGCGGAAGTCGGGCACGTCCAGCGCGCCGCTGAGCAGCAGGGTAGGCGAAGCGAGTTCCGTCAGCCGGTCGATATCGGGCAACTCACGGCGCTGGTCGTCCTTGACCCATTGCTGGCCATGGAAGGCATCGATCGATGCACGCAGGAGAGGGGCCGCGCTGCTGTTGCGGGTCGTCTCGAAAAAGGGGTGCTGCCACCAAAGGTCTCTCGCGGCGCCCATGTCGCCGCTGCGCGCGAGCCGCCCGACCTGCTTCCACTTGTCGACCCAGTCATCGGACCAGGACCATCCGACCATGCCCGGGCTCACCAGCACGAGCCGTCGCACGCGCTCAGGATGGCTGAGAGCGAAGTTGAGAGCCATCGCACCGCCCTGCGACATGCCGCACAAGTCGATCTGCGCGATGCCCAGACGGTTGATCAGCGTGAGCAAGTCTTCGGTATGCGAAAACGGTACGCCGGGCTCGCCGGTCGAATCGCCGAAGCCGCGCTGGTCGTAAGCGATTAGCGGCAAGTCTGCGGGCAGGGCGGCGATAAGCGGTTGCCAGTCATGCCGCGATCCGCCGAAGCCATGGGCCAGAACGAGCGGAATGCCCGTGCCGTCGCGGCGCTCTCCGACGAGCGCGGCGCTATCGAGGTCGATACGAAAAGGGGCGGTCATGACCGCCCCTTGGTAGCGCCACCCCTGAATGCTTCAAGGGTGCGCCTCGTTCGCCGTGCCGGGCTCAGGCCGAACCCATGTAGCGGCCGCCGTTCACGCTGATGGTCTGGCCGGTCATATAGCCCGCTTCCTCAGAGGCGAGGAAGGCGGCGGCGGCGGCGATGTCTTCGCCGGTGCCGATGCGGCCGACCGGAAGCGCCTTGCCATAGGCCTCGATGGCGCCGGGCTGCTGCATGATCTCGGCGCTGCGCAGCATCGGGGTGTCGATCGAGCCCGGCGGGATCATGTTGGCCGTGATGCCGTGCTCGCCCAGGGCCATCGCCAGGCACTTGGTGAAGGCCAGCATGCCGCCCTTCGAGCTCGTGTAGTGCGTCTGGAACGCGGAGCCGGACTGGGTCGAGGACGACGTGATGTTGATGATCCGGCCCCACTTGGCCTCGATCATGTCGGGCACGCATTCCTGGGTCACGAAGAACGGGCCCATCAGGTTGACGCGCAGGACGCGCTCCAGCAGTTCCTCGGTGATGTCCAGAAACGGCGTGAACGGCGCGATACCGGCGTTGTTCACGAGAATGGCGATCTTGCCGAGTTCCGCGCGGGTCTTGTCCGCGGCTGCCTTGATCGCGGTCTTGTCGGAGCAGTCGGCCTCAATGGCGATGGCGGTGCCGCCGGCATCGCGCACCATCTGGGCGGTTTCCTCCGCACCCGCGCCGTTGATGTCCCAGATGGCAATCTTGGCGTCGTCTTCTGCGAGACGCAGGGCCATCGAGCGGCCCATGCCCGAGCCGGCGCCGGTGATGACCGCTACGCGGCCGTTGAGGGAACGTGTCATGTGGAAGCTCTCTCCCGAAGTGGATGCGTCAGATGTTGAACACCTGAACAGTATCGCTCGCCTCGAAGTCAAGCCGCCTAGGCGATGTTGACAGGGCGGAGCCTCACATGCGTTCGGCGAACCCGCCGTAGCGGCCGAGGTGGAACAGCATCGGATCGTCCTCGCGCACGGTTTCCATGCGCAGCACCCGGCCGAGAACGAACCAGTGGTCGCCCGCTTCGGTGACGGAATAGAGCTCGCATTCGATCGAGGCGATCGAGTTGGCGATCACCGGCAGGTTGTGATCCGACACCGCGTATTCGACGCCGACGAACTTGGCTTCTCCCTTGGCGGAGACCGAGCGGCACACGTCCTGCTGGTCGCTGCCCATGACGTTGACGCAGAAGTGGCCGGCCTTTTCGATCAGCGGCCACGAGGACGAGGACTTGTCGGGAAAGAAGCCGACAAGCGGCGGATCGAGCGACACGGAGGTGAATGTGCCGACCACCATACCCGCCGGCTTGCCTTCGTTGAGCGCAGTGATCACGCAGACGCCGGTGGGATAATTGCCGAGCACCTTGCGGAAATCGGCGGGATCTATGGTTGTCTCACTCACGTATCTGGGTCCCCGTGCTCTAGTGACTCAAGGCATGGTCACATCGGTTGCTTGCACCGCATAGCCGAAAATTCGCAATAGCGAAATATCTGCTGCATATCTGAATTGCCACGCTGTCGCGATATCGCGGCAATTCCTGCCTTCTTCATGGCCCCGGGGCAAGGGGAGTCATGAAATCGTGATCTTCAAATGCTTGCAAACCCGTGCCTATCACCTGCTCATAATTGCAGGTGGAGACAATTTAATCGCGCGCTTAAACCGCTTGCCATCGAGCCGCCAAAAGTGCAGTGGACGGGATGTATCGGATTGCCCGTTGCATCGGTGACGGTCGACCGGAAAATCACGTGACCTGCCGCGGTCCGGCACGCCGGGACGCGCAGAAAGCCAAGGGAAGAATGACATGGCCACCGCTGAACTCATCGCCGAAACCCCCGTCGCGGCAGAAGTCGCGGAACTGATCGCCCGCTCGCGCGCGGCGCAGCAGCAGATCGAGAACGCGACCCAGGAGCAGGTCGATACCTGGATCAAGGGCATGGTCTATGCCGTCTGCAAGCCCGGCATGGACGAAGAGATCGCACGTGAGACGGTCGAGGAAACGCAGCTCGGCAACTACGAAGGCAAGTTCAAGAAGATCTCGGTCAAGACCCGGGCCACGCTGATGGACATCATCGACGACAAGTCGGTCGGCGTGATCGAGGAAGATCGTGAGCGTAACCTCGTCAAGATCGCCAAGCCCGTCGGTGTGATCGGCGCGCTCTCGCCCTCGACCAACCCCGAGGCGACCCCGGTCATCAAGGCGATCAGCGCCGTGAAGGGCCGCAACTCGATCATCATCTGCCCGCACCCGCGCGCCAAGTTCGTCAACGCCAAGATCTGCAACCTGATGCGCGATGCGCTGGTGAAGATGGGCGCTCCGGCCGACCTCGTGATCCCGATCGAGCAGCCCTCGGTCGAGAAGACCAACGAAGTGATGAAGCAGTGCGACCGCGTTCTCGCCACCGGCGGCACGCCGATGGTGAAGGCTGCCTATTCGTCGGGTACTCCGGCGCTCGGCGTGGGCGTGGGTAACGCCGTCATCACCGTGGACGATACTGCCGATCTCGACGATGCCGCCGAGAAGATCCTGATCTCCAAGACGCTCGACTACGCTGCGTCCTGCTCGTCGGACAACGCCGTCGTCCTGCTCGATGCGATCTACGACGAAATGCTCGAGAAGCTGAAGGCCAAGGGCGGCTTCATCATCGAGGGTGAGAACAAGGCCAAGCTGCAGAACGCGATCTGGGAAGACGGCGAGCACATCAACGCCAAGGTTGTTGCCCAGTCCGCGCAGTTCATCGCCGACTACGCCGGCTTCGAAGTGCCCGAGGGCACCCAGTTCTTCATCGTGCCCGAAACCGGCCACGGCAAGGAACACCCGTTCTCCGGCGAGAAGATGACCGTCACCATGGCGCTCTACCGCGCCAAGGACCTCGACGAGGCGATCGAGTTGACCAACGCGATCCAGGCCTATCAGGGCCAGGGTCACTCCTGCGGCATCTACTCGACCTCGGACGAGAACATCATGAAGCTGGCGATGCACACCAAGACCAGCCGCGTCATGGTGAACCAGCCGCAGGCCGCCTCGAACTCGGGCAACCTGTGGAACGGCATGCGCCAGACCTTTTCGCTGGGCTGCGGTTCGTGGGGCGGCAACGCCACCAACAACAACGTCACCTGGCGCGACCTGATCAACGAGACCTGGGTCTCCAAGCCGCTGCCCGAACACAAGAAGATCCCCTCGGACGAGGAACTGTTCGGCAAGGACATCATCGAACTGGTCGGCTGACGCTTTTGCGGAAACCGGAAGGGGCCCCGGCGCGTTCGGGGTCCATTCCGGACCCGCAAAGGAGAGCACCCGATGAAGAACTTCCCGCTCATTGCCACCGCCGCGCTTGCCCTGACGCTGTCCGCCTGTTCCGGCGGCAACGAGGCGCCCGAGCCGGCGGCTACCAGTGAAGCGGCCGACGCCAGTGCCGTCGCCGAAAACACCATTCCCGAAGCCTTGCGCGGACGCTGGGGCCTGACCGAGGCCGACTGCACCAGTGACCAGGGCGATGCCAAGGGATTGCTCGTCGTCGATGCCGAGAAGCTCGAATTCTACGAATCCGTGGCACAACTCGGCATGATCAAGGCACGCGACGACAATATGATTTCGGCTTCGTTCGAATTTTCTGGCGAAGGCGACGAATGGATCATGGCCGTCGCGCTCTCCACGACAGACGGCGGCAAGACACTCGTGCGTCAGGATACCGGCCCCAATGCCGCTCCGGACGCGCTTACTTACACCAAGTGCCCATGAGAGGCAGACAGCAACAGGAACAGGGCTGAGATGACCGAACAGTTCGGGTTGACCGAGGACCAGATCGCGATCCGCGAGACCGCGGAGAAGTTCACCGCCGACATGATCACGCCGTTCGCGGCCGAGTGGGACGAAAAGTCGCACTACCCGGTCGATGTATGGAAGGCCGCCGGCGAACTGGGCTTCGGCGCGATCTACGTTTCCGAGGAAAACGGAGGCATCGGCCTCGGTCGCCTGGACGCGGCGCTGATCATGGAAGCCATGAGCTACGGCTGCCCGGCGACCAGCGCCTACATCTCGATCCATAACATGGTCGCGTGGATGATCGACTCCTTCGCCGACCAGCAGCTCAAGGACCGTTACCTTCCCGATCTGTGCACGATGGAGAAGATCGGTTCCTACTGCCTGACAGAGCCCGGCTCCGGTTCGGACGCGGCAGCGCTCAAGACCAGCGCCAAGCTGGATGGCGATCACTACGTCCTGAACGGCACCAAGCAGTTCATCTCGGGCGGCGGCTACAACGACGTCTATGTCGTCATGGCCCGCACCGGCGATCACAAGTCGCGCGGGATTTCGGCCTTTGTGGTCGAGAAGGACACGCCGGGCCTGAGCTTCGGCGCGCCTGAGAAGAAGCTGGGCTGGAACAGCTCGCCCACTGCGCAGGTGATCTTCGAGGATTGCCGCATTCCGGTCGAGAACCGCGTCGGCGCCGAGGGCGACGGCTTCAAGTTCGCGATGGCCGGTCTCGATGGCGGTCGCCTCAACATCGGCGCCTGTTCGCTGGGCGGTGCGCAGCGCTGCCTCGACGAGGCGATCCAGTACGTGAAGGACCGCAAGCAGTTCGACCAGCCGATCGCCGAGTTCCAGAACACCCAGTTCCGCCTCGCGGAAATGGCTGCCGAGCTCGAAGCTGCGCGCGCGCTGCTCTACATCGCGGCGGACAAGGTGACCAACAAGGCGCCGGACAAGACGCGCTTTGCCGCCATGGCCAAGATGATGGCGAGCGACACCGGTTCGTCGGTGGTCGACCGCGCGCTGCAGATGTTCGGCGGGTACGGCTACCTGCGTGATTATCCGATCGAACGGTTCTGGCGCGACCTGCGCGTGCACCGCATCCTTGAGGGCACGAACGAAGTGATGCGCATGATCATCGGTCGGGACCTGCTGAAGTAATGACCGAGGAACTGCTGATCCGCCGCGACGGCGTCGCGGGCGTCATTTCGCTCAACCGTCCCAAGGCTATTCACGCCCTGACCTTGGGCATGTGTCAGGGGATGATGGAAACGCTGAGCCAGTGGGCCGACGAACCCGAGGTCAAGGCGGTGATCCTCGATCACTCCGAAGGCCGCGGCTTCTGCTCGGGCGGGGACATCAACCTGCTGCGCCAGTCGGCTCTTACCGACGAGGGTGCTTCCGGCCGACAGTTTTTCTTCGACGAGTACCGTCTCAACCACCAGCTTTTCACCTACGACAAGCCCGTGGTCGCCTTCATGGACGGCATCACGATGGGCGGCGGTGTCGGGATCTCGCAGCCTGCGAAGTATCGCGTCGCGACCGAGAACACCCGCTTCGCCATGCCCGAGACCGGCATCGGCCTGTTTCCCGACGTCGGCGGCGGCTGGTACCTCTCGCGCCTCGATGGGCGCGTAGGCCAGTTCCTCGCGCTCACCGGTGCGCGGCTGAAGGGTGAGGAATGCCTCTGGGCCGGTCTTGCCACGCACTATCTTCCCAGCGAGGCGCTGGAAGAAGCCAAGAAGCGCATCGCCGCCGGGCACGAGATTGCCGGTGTGCTGAGCGCGCTAGCGGTAACCCCGCCCGAACCGCAGATCGCGAAGAATGCCGCGGCTATCCGCAAGCATTTCGCGTTCGATACGCTGGAAGACGTGCTGGCCTCGCTCGAGGGCGATGACAGCGAATGGGCGGCCAAGGAACTGGCGACGCTGCGCACCAAGAGCCCGCAGGCCTGCAAGGTCTCGCTGCGCCAGCTGGCCGAATCCGGAAAGCTGGAAACCTTCGCTCAGAACATGGCGATGGAATACCGCATCGGCAGCCGGGTGCTGGTCCTGCCGGACTTCGCCGAAGGTGTGCGCGCGGTGATCGTCGACAAGGATCACGCGCCGAAATGGAACCCTGCCACGCCCGAAGGCGTGAGCGACGAAATGCTGGACGCGATCTTCGCGCCGCTCCCCACGGAAGAGGAATGGAAGCCGCTATGAGCTACGAAACGATCCTGGTCGAACAGAAGGGTGCCGTTACCCTCATTTCGCTCAACCGTCCCAAGGCGCTCAATGCGCTCAATTCGACCGTGCTCGCCGAGCTGACCGATGCCTTCGCCAAGTTCGAGGCCGACAAGAGCCAGGGCTGCGCGGTGCTCACCGGTTCGGGCGACAAGGCCTTCGCTGCCGGTGCCGACATCAAGGAAATGGTCGAGAAGTCGGGCGCCGAGTTCTTCCTCGAGGACTTCTTCGCCGGCTGGCAGGCTGACATCGTACGCCGGACGCGCAAGCCCTGGATCGCGGCCGTGAACGGCTTTGCGCTGGGCGGCGGCTGCGAGCTGGCGATGATGGCCGATTTCATCATTGCCTCGGACACGGCGCAGTTCGGCCAGCCCGAAGTCAAGCTGGCGGTTGCGCCGGGAATGGGCGGTTCGCAGCGCCTGACCCGCGCCGTGGGCAAGGCCAAGGCGATGGACATGTGCCTGACCGGCCGCAACATGGGCGCCGAGGAAGCCGAGCGTTCGGGCCTCGTCAGCCGTGTCGTTCCCGCCGATCAGCTCCTCGACGAGGCGCTCAAGGCTGCCGGCAAGATCGCCGCGATGCCGCCGCTCGCCACGATGATCAACAAGGAGATGGTCAACGTCGCGTTCGAAACCACTCTCGATCAGGGCCTGCTGGCGGAACGCCGCATGTTCCAGATCCTGACCGCGACCGAAGACAAGGTCGAAGGCATGACCGCCTTCGTCGAGAAGCGTCCGGGCGTCTGGAAAGGCAAGTAAGCCGATCTCTGGCGGCAGCTGGCCTTTTGGCTGGCTGCCCCTGCCTGCAAAGCGGACTAGACGGGCGGCACGACCCCGAACGACCCCTGGGAGAATATCATGAAGAAGATCGCGTTCATCGGCCTCGGCAACATGGGCGGCGGCATGGCCGCAAACCTCGTCACCGCCGGCTACAAGGTTCGCGCCTTCGATCTCTCCGAGGATGCGCTGGCCAAGGCCCGGGAAAACGGCTGCGATACTTTCACCACGGTGAGCGAAGCCGTGGCCGAGGCTGATGCGGTCGTGACGATGCTGCCTAACGGCAAGATCGTGAAGTCGGTCTACACCAGCGAAGTAATCGGCAAGGCCCCCGAGGGCGCGCTGTTCCTCGACTGCTCGACGATCGACGTCGCCACCACGCGCGAAGTCGCCGAACTCGCCGAGAATGCGGGTTACACGATGGTCGATGCGCCGGTGTCGGGCGGCATCGCCGCAGCCAACGGCGGCTCGCTCACGTTCATGGTCGGCGGCACCTCCGAAGCCTTCGCGCAGGCGCAGCCGGTGCTGGAGCCGATGTCCAAGGCCGTGATCCACGCCGGACAGATTGGCAGCGGGCAGGTCGCCAAGATGTGCAACAACATGTTGCTGGCGATCCACATGATCGGCACCTGCGAGGCCATGGCGCTGGCCAAGAAGGCCGGGCTGGCTCCGCAGAAGTTCTACGAGATCAGTTCCAAGTCGACTGGCTACTGCTGGTCGCTCAACGACTACACGCCCGTCCCGGGCGTCGGCGCGACGAGCCCTGCGGATTACGACTATCAGGGCGGCTTTGCATCGGCCCTGATGCTCAAGGACCTCGGGCTCGCCATCGCCGGAGCCGAGGACAGCGGCGCGACCGTACCGATGGGCGAACACGCACTGGAAATCTACAAGGCCTTTGTCGAAGCTGGCAACGGCGGCAAGGACTTCGGCGCGATCTTCACGACACTCTGAAGGCGTCTCAGATTACAAGGAGCCCCGTTCGTGTCGAGCGAAGTCGAGACACGTTGCTACCGTGCTAGGGTGTCTCGACTTCGCTCGACACGAACGGTTGGGCTTGTGTGCCGTCTTTGGTCGCCCGCCGCCGTTTGATTTCGAAGCGTGGCAGCTTCATGCCTTTGGTCCGGCTGGTAAGGTGCCAGTTCCGGCACAAGCCGCAACGATAGGGACGAAGCGGGAAGGGGGCCTTGGCGGCCACTTCCAGCGCGGCTTCCTCGCTCGCGTACCGGGCCTTGCGCCGGCAGATGCCGGGGCGGGTGCGCATGTCAGCCCAGCAGCTTCGCGCCCATCAGCATGAGCATCTTTACATCGATGGCATAGCCCTCGCTGCGCCACTTTGCGATGTGCTCATCGATGCTTTCAAGCGGCACGCGGTGGACGACGATCTCCTCGCTGTCGACGCCGCCGCCGTCGCCGACCTTGGTTAGGTCGTGGGCCTGGAACAGGGTGAAACTTTCGCTGACCATGCCGGGTGAGGAATAGAACTGCCCGATCTCCTCCATCCGGCCTGCGTGGTAGCCGGTTTCCTCTTCCAGTTCGCGCGCCGCGGCAATGCTCGGGTCTTCGCCGGCGGTGTCATCGTGGTCGCCGACCAGCCCGGCGGGCAGTTCGATACAGCGCTTGCCCAGCGGAACGCGATACTGATCGACGAGAATGACGTGATTGTCCGCATCGACCGCAAGGATCACGGCGGCATGGATGCCGCGTGCACGGCCGACATATTCCCAGCGTCCGCGCTTCTTGGCGGTGATGAAGCGGCCTTCCCACATCACCTCTTCGGGCTTGTCGGAATCGTAGTGATCGGCCTGCGGCATATCTGTCGTCATACCTCGATGAGCCTGTCGGGAAGTTCGTTCACATCGTCGTCTGCGCGCGGGAAGTGCGGGGCAACGATCGCGCCGACCTTCTCTACGGCGGCGGACATGCCCTCGGCAACGCGGCCTTCGCGTACATGCGCGAGCATCGCGGCCATGGCATCGCCCCAGACTTCGGGCTCGACTTTGGTGGCGATGGCCTCGTCGGCGACGATTTCCGCGCGGTGTTCGCGCATCGAGAGATAGATCAGCACGCCGGTGCGCCCGGTGGTGCGGCGTTCGGCGCCGATCTTGAAGGCGCGAATGGCGCGGTCATGCACCCGTGCCGTCTTTACCGGCGGCGGGATGAGCCAGAACTTGAGCGGTTGCCAGAACTGCAGCAGGAATACCGCGCCGAACTTCAGCGCGACCAGCCCGGCGCCCAGCGACAGGATCGCACGCGGCGTCCATTCGTGGCCCCATCCGGCGAAGAACTGGTCGTAGAGCCCCATGTAGAAGGCGGGCGCGATAACCAGCGCACAGAGCACCAGCAGCGAGGCTGCCGCCGACCAGGCAAGCTGAATGTCGGTGTAGCCGTCAGACCGATCGGCAAGGATCGTCACGATCTCGCCGGCGCTTTGCAACTCGGCCTTGGCCACCGCATCGCTGATGCGCGCGTGGTCTTCCTGCGAAAGATAGGTGGGGGAGGGCATTCTCGTCTCCTCTACCAGCTGCCGCTCGCGCCGCCGCCGCCGAAGCTGCCGCCGCCGCCCGAGAAACCGCCTCCGCCGAAACCACCGCCACCGAAGCCGCCTCCGCCGCCCCAGTGATCGTCGTTGCCGCCGAAACCGCCGGGCATCCAGATGATAGGTCCGGCGCCATAGCGACGCCGCCGGCCACCCGAGCGGGCCTCGTTGATCATCGGCATGACCACGAAGAACAGGATGACGAGGATGAAGACGACGGTGCCGAGCGAGATGCCGCCGCCACTCTGACGTTGTTCGTCGGCCTGCGCGGCGATCTTCTGCGCTTCTTCCGGGGGCAGCATGAGCTGCTGGATGATGGCGTTTGTGCCGGCTTCGATACCGCCGGCCATGTCGCCCTTCTTGAAACGCGGCAGGATTTCCTTGTTGATGATCAGGAAGCTCATGCCGTCGGTCAGGATCGGTTCGAGGCCGTACCCCGCCTCGATGCGGACCTTGCGCTCATTGGGAGCGACGATCAGCAGGGCGCCGTTGTCCTCGCCCTTTTGGCCGATGCCCCACTTGCGGCCGAGTTGGTAGCCGTAGTCGGAAATCTCGTAGCCTTGCAGGCTGGGGATGGTTGCCACCACGAGTTGGCGGTTGGATTGCTGCTCCAGCGCCGCCAGCTTCTGTTTCAGCCGGGCTTCCTCGGCATCGGGAATGATATTGGCTGCATCGACGACGCGGCCGGTCAACTTGGGGAAATCGGGGGCGGCCCATGCCGCCTGCGCCCCTGCAAGGAGGGAGCACAGGGTCAGCAGGAGCGATGCAATAAGGGTCCGGAAACGGCTCACCGGATCAGATCTTGCCTTCGAGGCTCGGCGCTACTTCCGCACCCGGCGTGGCAGCCTTGTAGGGCACCAGAGGATCGGCCCCGCGCAAGCGTGCACCGATCATCGTCGGGAACGTGCGGACCTCGGTATTGTAATCCTGCACGGCCGCGTTGTAGTCGCGAATGGATACCGCGATCCGGTTTTCCGCACCTTCGATCTGCGACTGCAGCATCTGGTAGTTGGCGTTGGACTTGATGTCGGGATAGGCTTCAAAGCTCGCCATCAGGCGGCCGAGGCCCTGCGAAAGCTGCCCCTGCGCCGCGGCAAACTGTTCCATCTTGGCGGGATCGGCAAGATCGTCACCAGTGATCTGGATGGAGGTGGCCTTGGCGCGCGCTTCTGTCACACCAGTCAGAATTTCCTTTTCCTGCTCGGCAGCGCCCTTGGCGACCGCGGCAAGGTTCGGAATTAGGTTGGCGCGGCGCTGGAAATTGGCCTCTACGTCGGCCCACTTGGCCTTGGCGGCCTCCTGCTTGGTGGGGACGGAATTGAAACCGCAAGCGGTAAGGCTCATCGCCGCAAGCGTCACGAGCGCAAAACGACCGAGGCGCGAAACGAGACCGCGCGACGTGTTCGAAGCTGACATGCTGTTTTCCTACTTCTCACCGGTCGCACCCGGCGACCCTCCGACCGTCAATGTAGCGGTGTACAGTGTCGGTTCAAGGACTTGCCCTTTTTCAGGGTGCCTTGCATGGAATTGGCGGGTTTTAACGGGCGCAAACAGGAGGGTTGAATGTTTCAGGAGTTCAAGAAATTCATTGCCAAGGGCAATGTCATGGATCTCGCGGTCGGTGTAATCATCGGCGCGGCCTTCGGCGCAATTGTCAAATCGCTGACCGATGAAGTGATCATGCCGGTGGTCGGTGCGATCTTCGGTGGTTCGGACTTTTCGAACAACTTCATCCTGCTCAGCCTGCCCGACGGCTATACCGGCGCGATGGACGACTACGCGGCGCTCAAGGAAGCGGGCGCGGCGATGATCGGCTATGGCGCCTTCATCACTGCAGTCATCAATTTCCTGATCCTCGCCTTCATCGTTTTTCTGCTGGTGCGTTACGTCAATCGTATGATGGAACGCTTTGAAAAGAAGCAGGAAGAAGCCGCCCCCGCGCCTGCAGGTCCGAGCGAGATCGATCTGCTCACGGAAATCCGCGACGAATTGAAGAAGCGCGGCTGATTTGCCGGGTAGGGCGCGTTTCTTGAAGCGCGCTCACTTCACATTCAGACACGATCGCCTATATGGGGCAGTGCCGGTTCGCCGGCTATGACGATAAATTGCGACGTGCAATAGATGCAGCGGACCCGGGGGCGGTACCCGGCGGCTCCACCATCACCCGTTCCACGCGGAACGCCCTGTTGTCGCAGGGGTGATGACGGGGCCGAACTAGGATCGACGTGTGTTGAAAAGCGTTGTTTTCGTCCGGGCTGAGTAACCCGTTCAAGGCTCAAAACTCATAAGTGCCAACGACAACGAAGCACTCGCTCTCGCTGCGTAATTCTAGGGCCTAGCGGCCTGAAGTTACAAAGCTAAAGCGCGGTTGGACCCACCGGGCAACAGAAGCGGATTCCAGGGGCCCGGGGTGAGCCTGGCAACAGAATCACCCCACTTCGCATCATCGATATTGCGGCATGTAAGGCCGGGACAAACCGTCGTCCCAGCGCAGGCTGGGATCGCGCTCGTTTGCCGGAGAAGCTTGAGGGCAGTCTGCCTGGGGTGTGCGATGCCGGTAACGACCCCAGCCAGCCTGCGCTGGGATGCCGATCGAATGTCAGGCCGCTTCTTTGCGCTCCGCCTCGTCGGTGGCTTCCACGGCCAGAGCCTGCTGTTTCGCGGCTTTCTCGTACTTGATGCAGTCGAGGATCTTGGCGCCCGCCATGAACACGGCGCCCGTGCAAGCCAGAAACAGCAGCTTGCCGCCCCAGCCGGGGAATCGCGTCAGATAGACGCTGCCGCGCTCTATCGCGCCCAGGGCGAGAGCGTAAATGATCATGTACGCTTCCCAGTGGGTCTTGATCGTAAACAGGCGACCGATTTTTCGAAGCATTCTCATCCTCTTATCGTGGCCTGTACCTAGCAACGTCCATGCCAACCCAGCGTTCCCGCCGATTTAGATGCTTAACGTTTAGGGGAGTGTAAGTCATTCCGACGCATGATGTAAGCGTGGGCTACACAGCTCGCCGTGAACCTGCTGTTGCCAATCGCGCGGGCATGCGTCATAGGGCAGCCATTCCTTCCCCAGGGCAGTTTTGGTTATCGTAAGTGCGTCGTACGCCGCTATCGGGTGTACGCGTCCGGAAAAGTGCGAGGAAAGATGACTGACAGGGTTGAACGTTCGGGCCTCCAGGTTGACGCCGGTCTGGCAAAGTTCGTGGAGGAGCAGGTTTTGCCGCCCATCGGGCAGGAAGCCGGGGCCTTCTGGAGCGGCTTTGCTGCGGTGGTGAATGACTTCGCCCCGAAGAACCGCGCGCTGCTGGACAAGCGCGACAATCTGCAGGCCAAGATCGACTCCTGGCATCTGGAGTATGCGAGCAGACCCATCGATCAGGGCGAATATCAGGCGTTCCTGAAGGACATCGGCTATCTGGTGCCCGAGCCCGATGCCTTCACGATCTCCACGCAGAACGTCGATGCCGAGATCGCGACGATGGCCGGCCCGCAGCTCGTGGTGCCGGTGCTCAACGCGCGCTTCCTGCTCAACGCGGCCAATGCGCGCTGGGGCAGCCTTTATGACGCCTACTACGGCACCGACGCGCTCGATGCCGCACCGGCGCAGGGCAAGGGCTACGATCCGGTGCGCGGCGCCGCGGTGATCGCGGAAGGGCGCAAGTTCCTCGATCAGGCTTTGCCGCTGGCTTCGGGCAGCTGGGCCGACGTCGAGAGCGCCGAGGTGACGCTTGCCGATCCCTCGCAGTTCGTCGGCACCACTGAAAAGGGCCGGCTGTTCAAGTCCAACGGCCTGCACATCGAAGTCGTCGTCGATCCCTCAAGCCAGGTTGGCAGCACCGACAAGGCGGGCATCGCCGATATCAATCTGGAAGCGGCGATCACCACCATCGTCGATCTGGAAGACTCGATTGCCGCCGTCGATGCCGAGGACAAGACGCTGGCCTATGCCAACTGGCTGGGTGTGATCCGCGGTGATCTGACCGATACCTTCGAAAAGGGCGGGCAAACGATGACCCGCGCGCTCGCGGCCGACAAGGCGGTGACGCTGGCGGATGGCAGCACGCTCAGCCTGCCGGGCCGCAGCCTGCTGTTCGTGCGCAATGTCGGCCACTTGATGACCAATCCGGCGATCCTGCTGGCCGATGGCAGCGAGATCCCCGAAGGCATCATGGATGCGGTGATCACCAGCGCCATTTCGACGCAGGACGTGAAGGGCCTGGCCAGGTACGGCAATAGCCGCGAGGGCAGCATCTATATCGTCAAGCCGAAGATGCACGGCCCGGAAGAATGCGCCTTTACCAATGCCTTGTTCGATGCTGTTGAGGATCTGCTGCAACTGCCGCGCAACACCATCAAGGTCGGTGTGATGGACGAGGAGCGCCGCACATCGGCCAACCTCGCTGCCTGCATCGCGGCGGTGAAGGACCGCATCGTCTTCATCAACACCGGCTTCCTCGACCGCACCGGAGACGAGATCCACACTTCGATGCGCGCCGGCCCGATGATGCGCAAGGGCGATATCAAGGGCTCGACCTGGATCGCCGCCTACGAGAAGCGCAACGTCGCCATCGGACTGCAGCACGGGCTTTCGGGCAAGGCGCAGATCGGCAAGGGCATGTGGGCCGCGCCCGACAAGATGGGCGACATGATGGTGCAGAAGATCGGCCATCCCAAGACCGGGGCGAACACCGCCTGGGTGCCGTCGCCGACGGCCGCCACGCTGCATGCCACGCACTACCATCAGGTCGATGTCTTCGGTCTGCGCGACGAAATCGCGGCCGAGCCGGTGCCGGGCCTCGATCTGCTCCTCACCGTGCCGCTGGCGGACGGGACCAACTGGTCCGAAGACGAAGTGCGCGAGGAACTCGACAACAACGCGCAGGGTCTGCTCGGCTATGTCGTGCGCTGGATCGATCAGGGCGTCGGCTGCTCCAAGGTACCCGACATCAACGACGTGGGCCTGATGGAAGACCGTGCGACACTGCGTATCTCCAGCCAGCACATGGCCAACTGGCTGCTCCACGGTGTCTGCACGACCGAGCAGGTCATGGATTCGCTCAAGCGCATGGCGGCCAAGGTCGATGCCCAGAACGCCGGCGATCCGCTCTATGAGCCGATGGAGGGCAACTGGGACACCAGCTATGCCTTCAAGGCGGCCTGCGATCTGGTGTTCAAGGGCGTCGAGCAGCCGAGCGGTTACACCGAACCGCTGCTCCACGCCTGGCGTCGCAAGAAGAAGGCGTCTCTGGCCGACGCTTGAGCCTTATGGAAAGAACCGGGCGCTCTTCGAAGGGGGCGCCCGGTCTCTCCCGCAATTTCCTAGACGAACAGAATGTCCGACGAACTCACGATTTCGTCGTAGAACTTCACGGTCGAGCCGCCATATCGCAGCGTGCTGTGATCGCCGTCGTAGGCGAGCGTGTAGGTGCCGCCGCTCGTCAGCAGAATTCTGTCCAGACCGGTTTCGAAATCGAACACCTTGTCCTGCCCATCGTCGTCATCGAAGACGAAGGTATCGGCCCAGCCTTCGGCGTCATCGGCATCCGCCGGATTGTCTCCATAGAGGACATCGTTGCCGTCGCCGCCGATGATCGTGTCGCTGCCGTCACCGCCGTAGATGCGGTCGTCCTGACCGCCGCCATCGAGCGTGTCGTCGCCGCTCCCTCCGATAAGCTTGTCGTTTGAGCCCTGACCCAGGAGGATGTCGTCGCCGTCCTCTCCATAGAGCCGATCCGCGTTCGCGCCGCCCTTGATGGCGTCTTTCCCGCCGCGGCTGTGGGCCACGTCTGGACCGCCGCCCATGTTGACCGTGTCATCGTTGTCCGAGCCGATGAAGCGGCTTTCGGGGTACGGGTCTGTCGGTATCTCCGGAATGCACACCATGCCCGGCGGGCAGGTTCCAGCGTCTCCGCCGGTGTCTGGATCGGCCATGGCAATACTCCCGCATGACGCTGGCGACCGGAAGTGGTCGCGCCAGTGCGATCCTATTCGAGTGCCGGAAAATCCGGAAAACCGGACGCATCGGAAATGAAGCGAAAGTACCTAGGCTCAGGATCGCGCTCAGGGCGCGATCAGGACAGCGCGCGGGCTATGGTCACGAATTCCCCGACGCTTAGCGTCTCGGCGCGCCGTTGCGGATCGATGCCGAGACTTTCCAGCGCGTCCAGCGCACCGGGCACGCCCTTCAGGCTTTGGCGCAGCATCTTCCGGCGCTGACCGAAGGCGGCCTCTGTCACGCGCTCGAGCACGCGCATCGATACGCCCTCGGGCGCTTCACCGGGTACGACATGAACCACAGCGGACATGACCTTGGGCGGCGGGGTGAAGGCGCTGCGGTGTACTTTCATCGCTAGCCTGGCCTGCGAGCGCCACTGTGCGAGCACGGCCAGGCGGCCATAGGCGGAGGTGTTCGCGGTCGCGACGATGCGGCGGGCCACTTCCTCCTGAAACATCAGCGTGAGCGAGCGCCACTGCGGCGGCCAGTCCTCGCCCGAAAGCCAACCGGTAAACAGCGCCGTGCCCACGTTGTAGGGCAGGTTGGCGACGATATGGTAAGGCCCGTCGAACAGCGTGGCGGGCGCGATCTTCATCGCATCACCCTGAATGACGGTAAGCTGTCCGGCGAAGGCTTCTTCCACTTCGGCAAGCGCGGGCAGGCAGCGCCGGTCCATCTCGATGGCGGTCACCTTGGCGCCTGCGCGCAGCAGTGCGCGGGTCAGGCCGCCGGGGCCGGGGCCGACTTCGAGTACGTGTTCACCGTCGAGCGAACCCGGGATCGCCGCGATCCGGTCGAGCAGTTGCTCGTCGAACAGGAAATTCTGGCCGAGTGCCTTGCTGGCGGAAAGGCCGTGCCGGGCGATGACCTCGCGTAAAGGGGGCAGGGTGGTCATAACGGGTTCACGCTGCCGCCCGGCGTGCTGCGCATTCGCCGGCCATGCGGATCGCGGCGATCATCGCGCCGGGGCTGGCGATGTTCTTGCCTGCGATGGCGAAAGCTGTGCCGTGATCGGGGGAGGTGCGTACGATGGGAAGGCCCAGCGTGACGTTCACACCCTGATCGAAATCTAGCGTCTTGATCGGGATCAGCGCCTGATCGTGGTACATGCAAAGCGCCACGTCGTAACGGTCTCGCTCATGCGCGGCGAACAGGGCGTCGGCCGGATGTGGTCCTGTCGCGGCGATTCCCTCGGCCTGAAGCGCGGCAATGGCTGGTGCGATGATATCGCTGTCTTCGCGGCCCATTCGTCCGTCCTCGCCCGCGTGCGGGTTTAGCCCGGTCACGGCCAGGCGCGGCGTGGACAGGCCGAAATCGCGGGCAAGGGCGCGGGCGACGATCCGCGCCTTGTGCTCGATCAGGTCCCGCGTGATCAGGCCGGGCACGGCGCTGAGCGGTTCGTGGACCGTGAGAGGTACGGTGCGCAGCGAAGGACCGGCCAGCATCATCACGGCGTCTTGGTGCGGCAGCCCGCAAGCGTCGGCGACGAACTCGGTCTGGCCGGGCTGGGTGAAGCCGACGGTCGCCAGTCTGGACTTGGCGATAGGGCCGGTGACGATTGCGCCCGCCTCTGCCGACAAGGCCAGAGCGGCCGCTTGTGTCAGCGAATGCAGCGCGAGTTCCGCACCGTTTCGGTCCGGCGCGCCTAAAGACGGCGCGCAGTCCTCGTCTCCCAGCACCGGCAGTCCCGATGGAAACGCATCCGACGCCTCACCGGGAGAACCGATGCGCACGATGGGCACGGACAGGCCGCGCGTTTCTGCTGCAGCGGTCAGAACATTGGCCCCGCCCACCACGAAGAACGGTGCCAGCGCCGCGGTTTCCCTCTGCGCCCACGCTTCCGCGATCAGTTCGGGGGCGATTCCGGCCGGATCGCCCAGCGAAACGGCAAGTGGGGCCGCCTTGACCATGTCAGGTGCCCCGCCGCGGATCAGTTGTATTCGATGATCGCGTCACGCCGCAGGTCGCGCAGGTACATCTGTGCGCGCTTGTTGATGCGGTCGTCTTCCATCTGCGCCTGAAGCTGCTCGAAGCTCGGGCCGTTGTCGGCCTGCGGATCGTCGCGGCCGCACAGCATGAGGATGCGCACGCCGTCTTCGAGCGAACCGAAAGGCGGCAGCGTCTCGCCCGGAGAAAGCTTGAGGATCGCGTTCTGGATCGGTCCCGGCAGATCGCGCGCCTTGACCTGATCGTTGGTCACGACCTGAGCGCCGACCTGCGAGGCGACGCGCTCCACGTCTCCGCAGCCCTTGGCCGCCTTGATGGCGTTGGCGAAGTCTTCCGCCTTCTGGCCAGCCTGTGCCTCGGAGATACCCTTGGGGAAGGCCAACGAGATCTGCTTGAGCGACAGCACGGCATCGCGCGGATCGGCGGTAAGAACCTGGCGCTTGTCGATCAGGTAGAGGATGTCGAAGCCGCCGGGGACCTCGATCGGGCCGACAAGCTGGCCCGTCTGCATCTCACGCGCGACCGAGGCGAGTTCGCCCGGCAGCTGCGCGAGGCGGATCCAGCCCAGGTCGCCGCCCACGGCAGCCGTCGATGCCTGCGAGTACTGGCGGGCATAGGCGACGAAGCTGCCGCCCTGACGCAGCTGATCGACGATCTGCGACGCGTTCTCGTAGACTTTCTGGCGGGTCTCGGGCGTTGCCGCGAGATAGATTTCGCCGAGCCTGTATTCGTCGGTGCCCTTCGCGGCCTTGAGGCGCGCGAGGATTTCATTCACTTCGTCTTCCGAGACGTTGATGAACGGCGCGATATTGCGCTGCATGAGGCGGCGCCAGGACAGTTCACCGCGGATCTGGCGCTTGAGCGAAGCCGGCGAGGAACCGATCCGCTTGAGATAGGCGTCCATCGCACTGGTGTTCTGGTTGAAGTTCTGCGCGGCGACGCGGGCATAGGACTGGTCGACTTCGGCCTGCGAGACCTCGATGTCGGAAGCCTTGGCTTCCTGGATCTGCAGCGTTTCGTCGATCAGGTTGCGCAGTACCTGCAGGCGCAGGCGCTTCATCTCGTCTTCTTCGACCTTGCCCTTGTTGGCGGCGATGATCAGCGCGAGACGCTGGTCAACATCGGTGCCGGTGATGACGTCGCCGTTAACCACGGCGGTCGCCCGGCGCACGTTGGGGTTGTCGTTGCCGAAGATCTTCACATCGTCGGGAATGACGATCTGGCCCTGCGGCGCGCTCTGGGCCAGGGCCGCAGGCGCTGCCAGAACGGCCAGGCTCCCGATCGACGTCAACACGCGCTTGAAGGACCTGTTGCTAATGACTGCTTGCACCGTGATCACAATCCCGTTTTCGACCGGCGTCGCCGGACATATTCACCGGCAGGAAACGTCTTGCGCAAAGTCCTGCCGCATTCGTGCCTGCTCTTGCCGCGCCGCGGCTTAACCCAAAATGAGCGCTCCCGATAGCGGCTTTGGACCGGCCTGCCAACGGGCGCGGATCTGCAGATCGGCAGCAATCCCCGGTTGAGCGCCAATTACCGCAGGCCGATGTTCTTGAGACTGAAGCGGATCTGGAACGAGTTGCCCTTTCGCGCGTCGCCCGTCGCCTGGTAGTCGCGGCGCCAGGTGAGGGCGATCTGCAGGCAGTCGTCCTCATAGGCTGCGCCGATGCGCGTGCGCAGCGGCTGGAAACCGTCCGAGCCGTAGATCGGGTCTTCCTGCCGGTCGGTCAGGTTGACCACCGCCGAGCCGAACAGCGACCAGTAGTTGGCGAAGGCGAAACGGCCAGCGGCACGCACTTCCTCGCGGTCCTGAAGGTCCTCGATCGAGCGCGAGATGTCGCGGTTGAGCTTGGTGTAGCCGAGTTCGAGGTAAGTGCGGGTATTGCCGAAGACCGCGTCGAATTCGTTGCGCCGGATCGCCAGGCTGTCCTTGTCGACGCGGAAGCGATGGATCACGTTGATGAAGTCGCGATAGCGTACTTCGGTCCGGCCGACGATGTCGGAGGCCTTGCCGGAAAGGCCGGTGCCGTCGGGCAGCAGCGTCGGCTTGTCGTTGAGCCGGATCGACTGGCCGATGGTCGTCTTGATCCGCCAGCGCGGCGCTTCGAACTTCCAGTCGAAGCCGTAGGTGAAGCGCACGCCGTCCTCGATGCGGTCGTAGCCGGGGAAGCGGTTCAGCGAGAAAAGGTTGCTGCTCGCCAGTTCGATGGCGCGCGAATCCTCGTTGGGAATGGCGAGATTGCGGATCGTCGGGCTGGCGACGAGTTGGACGCGCGGCGTCAGGACCTGCGTGCCGCCGAAGACCTCGCCCACGAGCGGCCATTTCACATCGATCGCCGCAAGTCCGATGGCGCGGGTCTGCCAGCCCGGATCGCCGCGATAGATCACCGTGCTGGTCGCCGCGTTCTCGTCGGAATGGTAGACGTCACCGCGGGCAAGGGCGGTCAGCATCACTTCCTGTCCCATGCCGGTGATCCGCCGTAGCGACCACTGCGTGCTGGCAAAGGCGCGTTGGGTGTCCTGGCCATCGGGGCGCGAGATGCCCAATGTGTTCACCTGGGTTTCGATCTTGCCGCCCAGCACCGGGTCATCGAAGCGGTGGCGGTAATCTAGCACCGGGAAGGCGACGGGGATCAGGCCCTGATCGCGTCCGGCCTGCATGGTCTGCGTGGCATAACCGGCGAACGAAAAGTAGCTGTCCTGATCGATCCGCTCCACCTCGACCAGCGAGCGCAGGCGGTCGTCGCGGGTGATGTCGTAGCGGCGCAGGAACGTGCGGTCGGTCGCGCGGCGCAGCGAGGCGGTGACGCTCCAGTTCTCGTCGAACTGGAACCGGCCGTTGGCGAAGACGTAGCCGCGAAAGGCGCTGACGCTGTCGTTGGTGGTGATGGAGCTGGAGCCGAAAATCGGGATCTTGTTACTGGCCGTGGCATAGCCGGTAATCTGGTAGGCGCCCTTTTCGGTCAGCGCGCGATACTGGACCGAGGCCATCGGCGCGGCCTTGGTATAGGCTGAAAGGCCTGCGGTCAGGTCGCGGTTCTCGTCGATCTTCCAGTAGTAGGACTGGCTCAGCTCGATTCCGTTGGAAGGGCTGGAGCGCAGGTCCGGGATGAGAAAGCCGGATACGGCGTGCCCGTCGGTGCTGAGGGTAAGGCCCAGCAGGGGAAGCTGCACGGCGCTGAACAGTTCGAGCCGCGCATTCTTGAAGCGGATGCGCTTTTGGGAATCGCTGTAGATCACGCGCTTGGCGATGATCCGCCAGCTCGGCTTCTTGGGGCACCCGTCTGCGTTGACGACGTCGCAGCCGGTGTAGGCGGCCTGGCTCAGGATCACGTCGCCGTTGGCGATCCGCTCACCCTTGAGTGCGGCGAGCCTGCCGCCTTCGCGGATGACCAGCAGCATGTTTTCCATCATGCCGGTCTTGAGTTCATCGGTCAGCTCGACACGGTCGGTGAAAAGCTGGTTGCCGTCCTGATCGACCAGCCTGACATCGCCCTCGGCGATGATTTTGCCTGTTTGCCGATTCCAGGTGACGCTGTCTGCGCGCACAGACTGGTCCTCGCGGCGCAGCACGACGTTGCCGTTGGCTGTGACCGTTTCGGCATCCTGCGCGTATTCGACCGTATCGGCTTCGAACGCGATGTGCTCTTCTTCGGCTGTCGCCGGAGGCGGTGCGGCTGGTTCGCCTTCGATCGGCGTGTCGTCCACGGGGCGCGCAAGGTCCTGCGCCCAGGCGCCGGACGGCAGCGCGCAGCCCGCGACGCCGATGGCGAGGGCGCTCAGCATGGCGGGGCGCAAGCGGTGGACCGGAGCTTGCGGAGAGGTCTGCGACGCAGGGAGCATGGCTTGCCTATCGCATCGCCTGTGCCTAACTGCAATCCAGTGATGCGGTGAAGCGCACAAGTTGGGCGCCCCGCAGGAAAGTTCCAGGAGATTCCATGCAGATCCAGTTCCTTGACGCGTCGGCCGCCACCCCAGCGCGTCTCGTTGCCCGTCTCGTAAATCAGGATGCCGTGCCCGCCGATCTCGAGCCGGTGCTGGCAGAGGCCGCCAAGATGGCCCGTTTTTCCGGCAAGTCCGGTCAGATGTTCGAAGGCTTCGTGGAGCGCGATGGCAAGATCGTCCGCGTGGCGCTGGCCGGGATCGGCGGCGCCGATGCCAAGGATCGCCGCGCTGCGATCGAGAAGGCCGGCGCTGCTGTCGTGGCCAAGTACCTGACCTCGGGCGAAACCGCTCTGGCGCTGGACGTGACGGGTGCCGGGCTTTCGGCGGAAGAGGCCGTGGCCGCGCTGCTGGGGGCCGTGCTGCGGTCCTGGCGCCACGATGTCTATCGCACCAAGCTCGGCGACGACAAGAAGCCGAGCCTGACTGAAATCTCGGTCATCGGTGCGCCCGAAGGTGCGGAGGCGCTGTGGGGCGTGGAGCAGGCCGTAGCTGCCGGCGTCTCGCTCACCCGCGAGCTGGTGACCGAGCCGGCGAACACGATCTATCCCGAGACTTTCGTCGAACGCTGCAAGCCGCGCATGGAAGCGGCGGGCCTCAAGCTGCGCGTGCTCGACGACAAGGAAATGGCAGAGCTGGGCATGGGCTCGCTGCTCGGTGTCGCACAGGGCTCGGTCCGTCCGGCACGTCTGCTGGTGATGGAATGGAACGGCGGCGCCGATGGCGACAAGCCCATCGCGTTCGTCGGCAAGGGTGTCACCTTTGATACCGGCGGCATCAGCCTCAAGCAGCCCGGCGGCATGGAAGACATGAAGTGGGACATGGGCGGTGCCGGTGCCGTCGCGGGCACCATGCTCACGGTCGCCCTGCGCAAGGCCAAGGCCAACGTCGTCGGCATCTGCGGCCTCGTCGAGAACATGCCCGATGGCAATGCCCAGCGTCCGGGGGACGTGGTGACCTCGCTTTCGGGCCAGACCATCGAGGTGATCAACACCGACGCCGAAGGCCGTCTGGTCCTTTGCGATGCGCTCACCTGGGTGCAGCGCGAATACAGCCCGGCCAAGATCGTCGATCTGGCGACGCTGACCGGTGCCATCATCGCGGCTCTGGCGCATGAACATGCCGGTCTGTTCTCGAACAACGACGATCTCGCGGCTGCCCTTTCGGCAGCGGGCGAGGCGACCGGCGATCTGCTGTGGCGCTTCCCGATGGGCCCGGCCTACGACAAGCAGCTCGATAGCGCGATTGCCGACATGAAGAACGTCGGTTCGCGCTTTGGTGGCTCGATCACCGCCGCGCAGTTCCTCAAGCGCTTCATCGAGAACGACACCCCCTGGGCCCACCTCGACATTGCCGGCACCGTATGGTCCGACAAGCCGGGCGCGACCTGGGACAAGGGGGCGACCGGTTTCGGTGTGCGTCTGCTCGACCGCTTCGTGCGCGATACGGCCGAGGCTTGAGACCCGGTAGTCCAGCAAGGGGCAGGGGACGCGGCTGATGCGCGTGGATTTCTACCAGCTCAGCCGCGATCCCGCCGAAGCGGCGCTCCCCCTCATCGCCCGCAACGTGATGAAAGTGGGCGAGCGTCTGCTCGTCGTTGCCGAAGACCCGCAGCAGCGCCAGCGGATATGCCAGGCGTTGTGGTCGCTTGGCGAGGACACGTTCCTCGCCAACGGCATGGCGGGCGAGGGGCAGGAAGATCGCCAGCCGATCCTCCTGTCCGAGGCGACCGAGCCGCTCAACGGCGCCAAGTTCATGGCGATCGCCGATGGCCGCTGGCGCGAAGGCGATACCCCGTTCGAGCGGACGTTCTTCCTGTTCGACGATGCCACCGTGCAGCATGCCCGCGATACCTGGCGCATGCTCCGCGGCCGCGAAGGGGTAGAGCACTTCTACTGGAAGCAGGAAGGCGGACGCTGGATTCAGGCCGGCTGAAGCACCGCTTGCCGCGCGACACAATCCCGGCTAGGGGCGCGCGCGACAATAACACCCCAATTTCGCAAGGAACAAACCATGGCGGTTACCCGCACCTTCTCGATCATCAAGCCCGACGCCACCAAGCGTAACCTGACCGGCGCCGTCACCAAGATGCTGGAAGAAGCCG
Organism: uncultured Novosphingobium sp.; assembly: GCA_965140495.1. Classification (GTDB taxonomy): domain Bacteria; phylum Pseudomonadota; class Alphaproteobacteria; order Sphingomonadales; family Sphingomonadaceae; genus Novosphingobium. The sequence continues at coordinate 1,961,681 of OZ223239.1, forward strand.
GCCTGCGCGTCGTGGCTTCCAAGCGCATCCAGATGAGCAAGGAACAGGCCGAGGGCTTCTACGCCGTTCACAAGGAACGTCCGTTCTTCGGCGATCTAGTCTCGTTCATGATCTCCGGCCCGGTGGTCGTGCAGGTTCTCGAGGGTGAAGACGCCGTGAAGCGCAACCGCGACGTGATGGGCGCCACCAACCCGGCCGACGCCGCTGAGGGCACCATCCGCAAGGCCTTCGCCGAGTCGATCGAAGCCAATTCGGTCCACGGCTCTGACTCCGAAGAAAACGCCGCGATCGAAATCGCGTTCTTCTTCAAGCCGGAAGAAATTGTCGGCTGATCGGCAATTATTTCAGGTTAAATATAGGCAAGGCCACCGGTTTCGGTGGCCTTTTCCTTTTGAGCGACTCGCATGTCTGCGTAGGCTTTCTCTTGGGCACGACTGTGTCACGGGCTACTTTGGGAGGGTCCCGTCATATCAGTCGCATGATCGGGGGAATTTAACGTGATTCGCAGAACGATCCTTGTTGCAGCGGTGATTTCCTTCCTCGGGGCCTTTGCTACGTCCCATGTCTCGCGAATGGGGGAGGGGACATCATCCGGCCCGGCGGCCGTGGCTTTGGCCGCAACACCCTGAAGAGCCACGATACTGCTCGCTGCAAGGCCGCTTGCCTTCGCGGGCACGCTGACTTCCGCACTGGCGGATTTGCATTTGATCCTGCCTGTATCACTGCGATAAACTCGGCCTCAAAGGAGAGCTGAAATGCAGGGTATGGGCGAGGAAGGGGAAGCATGTCCCTTCGAATTCAACTTCGATGAAAAGACCTTCAAGGTCGGTGACACGGTCAGCTTCCGGGTGAACGGTAGCCTTGAGGGCTTTCCGTTCGTTGGCACGCTGGTCGAGGTTTACGAAGATCACGTGATGATTGCCGGCGATCCGCAGGAACCGGAAAAGCTCTATCGCGGGACGCGCGAGAGCCGTCCGCTGGTCGATTACGCGGAAATATAAGCCTGCCGTGCGGCAGGGTTGATTTCGCGCAACGCGCTTGTCGCATTCCGGGGCTAGGCAGGGATCAAACAATCCCCAATGGGAAAGGGCCTTACATGTCGCACAAACCGCACGATCTTGCCGCCGAATTCCCCGAAGACGTCGAGCTGCTGCACCGTCTGAAGGGCAAGGGCCACTTTGCCGCGCTTTCCGAGCGCTACACGGAAGTGAACCATGCGATCACGCGTATCGAGGCGGAACTGGATGCCGCTTCGGATGATCGTCTGGAAGAGCTGAAGAAGGAGCGGCTCTCGCTGCTGGATCGCATCGCCGAAGTGCTGCGCGAAGCCCGTCACGCGCAGGTGTGATATCCGGCGGGGCTACGGCCCCGTCACATCGCGTCGAGCAGGGCTGCCAGTTTCCTGGGCGCGACGTTGCGCCAGCTGCGCATGATCCAGTCGTTCAGCGAATCCCAGTCGTTGTCGCCCAGATCGAGGCGAATGCCGAGCCAGCCGTCGCCGAAATAGGCGGGCCGAAAATAGCGTTCCTCGTCCTGTTCGATCAGCATCGCCTGCTCGTCCACGCCGCTGATCTTTACCAGCAGTGCAATCCGGCCGTCGCCGTGATGGTCTGAGGTGAAATAGGCGAACTTCTTGCCCTTCACGATGCCGAAGCAGGGCATGCCGTGGCTGACGATCTCGTCGGCCTCCGGCATCGCCATCGCACGTTCGCGGACCTGCTCCAGCAGCCAGTCGGCGGATGTCTCGCGCGTCACGAGCCGAGCGAGGCAGCGCGAATAGAGCTGGTGTTCGGCGATCAGGACCCGGGCCGCGAGATCGTCGGGCTTGTCGCCGGGCAGGATCGCGACGGGCGTCTGGCCGAGAATCGGACCATCGTCGAGTTCCGCCGTCACCAGATGGACCGTGACGCCGCCGTGACTGTCACCGGCCTCTATGGCCCGCTCGTGCGTGTGCAGTCCGGTGTACTTGGGCAGCAGCGAGGGGTGGATGTTGACCATGCGTCCCTCCCATTTTCCCACGAACTCGGGCGTCAGGATGCGCATGTAGCCGGCAAGCGCGACCCACTCGGCACCGCTTTCGCGGATCGCCGCGTCCATCGCCATGTCGTGTTCGGCGCGCTTCATGCCCTTGTGCGATAGCGCGAAGGTCGCAACGCCTTCGGCTGCGGCTAGGCGCAGGCCCTTCGCCTCGGGATCGTTGGCGGCAACGAGAACGATCTCGTACGGGCAGTCTTCGGCGCGGCTGGCATAGAGCAGGGCGGCCATGTTGGTGCCGCTGCCCGAGATCATTACTGCAACTTTCGCACGCGCCTGCGCCATTGTCGTCTTTCCGTGTCGATGTGTTCGAGAGGAACAGAGCGGCCTGCGGATCGTTGCTAACGCCTATGTCCACCATTCCGCCAGCTACCCCCGGCACGTCCCCCCTATGCGTTCGCTCGCGTGCGGGCAACCGCAGGGTGCAGACCGCATGAGCGGCGCACCGTTCAGGCCCGGCCCCGAAGACCTGCGCTACCTGCGCCGGCTGGGCTGGACCGTCCTTGTCGTGGGTGTGCTGTTGATCATCTGGCGCGCGTCCGACCTGCTCTTGCTGGCCTTCGGTTCGGTGCTGGGCGCCGTCGTGTTCCGCAGCGCCGGGCGGATGCTGCAGAAGGCCGGCATCCGTAACTGGAATCTGGCGCTGGGGCTGGGCATTGCGCTGGTGCTCGCCGTCCTGGGAGCCATGGGCTATCTGCTCACGGTGCAGTTCGGCAGCGAGATCGGCGGTATGCTCGGCAACCTTCCGGGGACGCTGGCCACGATCGAGAACGGCCTTTCGACCACGCCGGTGGGCAAGGCCATAGTGCAGGCGGCGGAGGCTGCTGCGGGCGGCAGCACGATTGCCGATCGGCTGGGCCAGTTCTTCGCCGGCGCCGGAGAATTCCTCGTAAATCTGGTGATCGTGGTCGTCGGCGCACTGTTCATCGCCGGCGGGCCGGGATCCTACCGCAGGGGCATCGTCCTGCTGACCCCGCCACCGGCACGCGCGACCATGGATCGTGCGCTCGACAAGGTCACGCTGGCCCTGCGGCTGTGGCTCAAGGCAAAGCTCATCTCGATGGTGCTGATGAGCGTGATCATCGGCGGTTCGCTGTGGTGGGCAGGGCTCGATTCATGGGCTGCGCTCGGCTTGCTCGGCGGCCTCAGCGAGTTTGTGCCCTACGTCGGCCCGGCCATCGCCATGCTGCCGTCGATCGGTCTTGCCGCGGCGGCGGGCGGCGATCTTCTGTGGCGGACCGTCGTCGCGTATCTCGCCGTGCGCGTGATCGAGGCGTGGATGCTTACGCCGGTGATCAACCGGCAGGTCGTGCACATCCCGCCCGCGCTTACGTTGTTCACGATTCTGGGTGTAGGGGCCGTCTTCGGTGTCTACGGTGTGTTCTTCGCAGGCGCGTTGCTCGTCGTCGCCTTCGTCGGCGTGCGCGAGTTCTACCTGCGCGATACGCTCGGCGAAGAGGGCGTGCCCGCTATTCCCGACCATCCGCTGCCGGACGATCCGGACAACGAAAGCCGGGAGTAGGTCTGGCGGCGCGTGAGCGCGCTTACGCGATGTGCGTGGCTTCCCACTGCGCCAGTGCTGCCCAGTCGTCGGCAGTGCCCTGGACGGTGCAGCCTTTCTCGCCCGGCTCGATAGCGCCGATCACGAAGACTTCCTCACCGGCGGCCTGCAGTTCGGCCTGAAGCGCCCCTGCATCCTGAGCATTGACCGCGAGAACCATGCCGATGCCGCAGTTGAAGGTCCGGGCCATCTCTGCCGGTTCGATGTTCCCCTGTGCCTGCAGGAACGCCATGAGCCGCGGCTGCGGCCAGGCACCTGCATCGATACGCGCATGCAGGCCATCGGGCAGCACGCGCGGCACGTTTTCGAGCAGCCCGCCGCCGGTAATGTGCGCGAGGGCATGGATGCGGCCCGCGCGGATGAAGGGCAGCAAGCTCTTCACATAGATGCGCGTGGGCGCAATCAGCGCATCAATCAGCAGCGTTTCCTGATCGAACAGGGCCGGGCGGTCGAGCTTCCAGCCCTTGTCGGCGGCCAGACGGCGCACCAGCGAATAGCCGTTCGAATGCACGCCCGAGGAGGCAAGGCCCAGCAGGACGTCACCGGCCGCCACACGGTCGCCGGTCAGTTGCTCGCCGCGCTCCACCGCGCCGACGCAGAAGCCGGCGAGATCGTAATCGCCCTCGGCATACATGCCGGGCATTTCCGCGGTCTCGCCACCGATCAGCGCGCAGCCGGCCATTTTGCAGCCCTCGGCAATACCGGCGACGACGCGCTCGGCGACGCCGTTCTCCAGCTTGCCGGTGGCGAAGTAGTCGAGAAAGAACAGCGGCTCGGCGCCCTGCACGATCAGGTCGTTCACGCACATCGCGACCAGATCGATACCGATGTGGTCGTGCCGGTCATGATCGATGGCGAGCTTGACCTTGGTGCCCACGCCGTCGTTCGCGGCGACGAGCAGCGGGTCCTTGTAGCCTGCGGCGCGCGGATCGAAGAATCCTCCGAAGCCGCCCAGATCGGCGTCAGCCCCCGGGCGGGCGGTCGATTTCGCGAGCGGCGCGATGGCTTTGACAAGCGCATTTCCGGCGGCAATCGAGACGCCGGCCTGCTCGTAGCTGTAGCTCTTCGGAGAGTTATCGTCGGACATTCGCGCCGCGTAGCGCTTTACTTCTTGGATTTCCATCGCCGTTTGGGCAAAAGGCCCCCGGTTTCGACAATGGCGATCACGATCTCCCCCAAAATCCTGCGGCCCGACCGCAAGGGCCCCCGTAACGGACCGCGCAAACGCGTGGCCGTAATGCTGGCTGCCGTGGCCGGTCTGACGCTGGCCGGTATCGGCGGCGCGCGACTCGTCGCCCAGATCGAAGGCGATCGCGGCATCCCGCCGCTCGCCAATTCCGAAGACATCCAGGTCAGCGGGATCGATGTCGATGTGACGGCCAAGACCGGCGCCGAAGCCCGTCTCGAAGGCTGGAAACAGGCTGAAAAGCTGGCCTGGAAGAAGCTCGGCGGTCCCGACATGCCGGTCGAATCGATCGATGCGATGGTGGCGTCGATCGTCGTCGAGCGCGAACAGGTCGGTGCGCATCGTTACGTCGCGCGGCTTGGGGTCATCTTCGACAAGACCAAGTCCAGCCAGTTCGTCGGTAAGGATGGCGGCGGTATTCCCCGCTCGGCGCCGATGCTGGTGATCCCGGTGCTCTACTCGGGCGGCGTGCGGCAGGTTTTCGAAGTGCGCGGGCCGTGGCAGCGCGCCTGGGCCGAGTTCCAGGCAGCCGCGAGCCCGGTGGATTATGTCCGTCCCATCGGCTCGGGCGGCGAATCGCTGGTGCTCACAGCAGGCCAGACCGGACGCCGCAGCCGCCTGTGGTGGAGCACGGTGCTGGGCCAGTTCGACGCGGCCGATGTGGTGATCCCCGTCGCGCGTCTGGAGAGGCAGTGGCCCGGCGGCCCGATCAAGGGCACATTCACGGCGCGTTACGGTCTCGACAACAAGTTCCTCGGCAGCTTCACGCTGACCGCCAGCAACGAGCAGGAACTGCCGGCCATGCTTGGCAAGGCCGTGGAGCGCGTCGACGGGCTTTATCGCGATGCGCTGGTTCAGGGCATGCTCAAGCCGGACCCGACACTGAACAGCAGCCGTGTGGCGCTGGACCGTGCCTTTGGCGAACTTCGCAATGCGATGATGCCCAAGGAAGAGCAGGGGCCGGTTGTCGCCACGCCCACGGCAGGCCCGACTCTGGCGCCGGAAGATGTCAGCGGCACGCCGGTTGAGAATGTCTCGGTACAGTTTGCGACTCCGGATGCCGCCGCCGTCGATGCGGCGCTTGCGGCTGTGCGCGGCGTGCCGGGCGTACAGGGCGCGGCGACTGTGAGCCTTGCCATCGGCGGGACCTCGGTCATGCGCGTGAGCGTTTCGGGCGGCGCGGATCGCATTGCCAACGCCTTGCGCGCGCAGGGCTGGAAGGTTTCCGGCAGCGGCTCTACGTTGAAGATCAGCCGCTAGGAACGTTCCGCCATGAGGCAGATCGCGTTACCCCTGTCCGCTGCCAGCGAGAATCCGCCGCGCATTGTCGTGGGCAATTCCAATGCCGCCGTGATCGATGCGCTGGCAGAACCCGAAAACTGGCCTTTCCGCACCGCGATCCTCTCCGGACCGCCGCGCTCGGGCAAGTCGCTGCTCGCACGCTGGTTCGCGCAGGCGGGCAAGGGTGATGTGGTCGAAGATGCCGATACGATGGACGAGGATGCGCTGTTCCACCGCTGGAATCGGGCGCAGGAAAGCGGCCGTCCCCTGCTGATCGTCGCGAACCGCCGACGCGGAGCCGGGGAGGGGGCGTGGCAGGTGCGCCTGCCCGATCTCGCGTCCCGGCTCGGCGCGGCGCTCGACCTCGAAATCGGCGAGCCCGACGACGAGATGCTGATCGCGCTGATGGAACTGCATGCCGAAGTGCGCGGTATCGTTCTTGACCATTCTGCAACCCGATACCTTGTAGGACGTTGTGAACGTAGCCATCTGGGCGTGGAACGTCTGGTCGCCGCGATCGACCGGCTCAGTCTGGAGCGCAAACAGGCGCCGACAATGGCGATCTGGCGCGATGCACTGATCGAGACGAAGGGCGGCGATCTCAAGGAGCTTTGAGTTCGCATGTGCGGAATAGTTGCATCGCGGGCCGATTGATGGGAGTTTCGGGCAATGTTCGGTAATCTTGTCCGCTATCTGGATTCCATCGTTGCGCGCGATCCCGCGCCGCGTTCGCGTTGGGAAGTGCTGCTCTATCCCGGTGTCTGGGCGCTGTTCTGGCACCGCATCGCGCATGGCCTGTTCAAGGCGCGATTGTTTTTCCTGGCGCGGCTGGTCAACCACATCTCGCGCTTCCTGACCGCTATCGACATCCATCCCGGTGCCACGATCGGCAAGAACTTCTTCATCGACCACGGCTTCACCGTGATCGGCGAGACGGCACAGATCGGTGACAACGTCACGATCTATCAGTGCGTCACGCTGGGCGGCTCGAACCCCACCAATGGGGTGGGCGGCAAGCGCCACCCGACGCTGGAGGACAACGTCATCGTCGGTTCGGGCGCGCAGATCATCGGTCCCGTCACCATCGGCAAGCGCGCCCGTGTCGGCGCCAGTGCGGTCGTGACCGAGAACGTGCCCGAAGGCGCGACGATGATCGGCGTCAAGGCGCGCTCCACGCTGGTGTCCGCCGAGACCTGGGCCAAGCAGTTCATGCCTTACGGCACCCCCTGCAAGGAGCCGTGCGAACCGGCGCCGAACCAGCGGGTGGACGAGCTGGAAGAGCAGATCGCGTTGCTGCGTCAGCAGGTCGAGGCACTGACCGCCGCTCAGGCCGAGCGCGAGGAAGCCCAGTCCGACGGTCCGGCTTGCAAGGGCGTCTGATCTGAATGGCGGCAGGCCCGACCGGTTCCGCGAATTCCGCTTCGCCCAGCGTTGTTGCCTTTCCCGGGCGAGGCCCGCAGCAGGTGGGGTTCGACCGGTTCGAACTCCAGCGTATTCTCAATCTCTACGGCCGCATGGTCGCTGCCGGGTTCTGGCGCGACTACGCGATGGATTTCGGCAAGGACGCCGCCAACTTCGCCGTCTTCCGCCGCGCCGCCGAACGCCCGCAGGCGCGCATCGAAAAGCGCCCGAGCCTGCGCAACAAGCAGGGCATGTGGACGCTGTTCGGCGAATCTGGGCAGGTGCTCAAGCGCGGGCATGAATTGACCGGCGTGCTAAGCCCGCTTGAGCGGAAACTGCTGAAGGTGGTCGAAGGGTAGGCGACTTGAGTGGCGAAGTCTGCCACCGTTTTCAAGCGACGCATTTCACTTCATGACGGCCTTGCCGGCCTCTTCCAGCCGCGCAATTCGCGCGCGCCGTTCGTCCGGTGAAGTCGGCGCAAATCCTGGCATGTCGTCCGTCGAGCCCCAGTTGTGTACGGGCCCCAGAGCGAGCCTTCTCAGCGCCGTTTCAGCCACGTCTTCGGGGGCAGCAAGGCCGCTTGGAAGAGGGAGACCTTTTTCGGCAAGTGCGCGCCGAAATGCCGGAGTGTCGGTCCGGCTGAGCATCAGATTGAGAACATCGACGCCGTGCGGCTTAAGTTCGGACCAGAGGCTTTCGCCGAAGCTCAGCAGGAACGATTTTGCCCCGGAATAGACGGCGAGCGATTTCATGCCCCCGTAACTCACACCCGTGCCGAGCAGAATGATGCCGCCGCGCCCCCGATTGCGCATATGGCCGCCGAAGTGGTGGCAAAGCTTCAAGGGCGTGGCGACATTGAGCGCGATAAGATCGAGCCAGGCGTCCATGTCGGCATCGAGGAACTCCTCGCCGTTGAGATCGGCTCCCGCATTGGCCACGAACAGGCCGACCTCTCGGGAGCCTACTGCCTGCACAATGACGTTACTGGAATCGTCGGCCGTCAGGTCGGTGGCGATCGTCAGGCATTCCACCCCGTGTTCACGCTCGATTTCGGCCGCAAGGTCTATCAGCGGCTCGAGCCGCCGCGCCACCAGGATCGGGTTTATGCCCTCGGCGGCGATGCGGCGGGCAAAGGCAGCGCCCGTTCCTTCGGACGCGCCGGCAATCAGGGCCCAAGGCCCATATCGATCGATGAACATGGTGTCCCTTCACAAGCAGTTGCGCGCGGATTGGCACCCGCCGCAAGTGCAGCCAATGTCCGGCGATTGGTAATCGGCATGACGATGCCAGCAATGCTGAATTCCTTGCGACTATGCCGCAAGCCGTCGGAGCATCGGCTACTGAAGGTCGTCGGAAACCATGCCTCAGGCGAAAGTGTGGCGGGCGGACAGAAAATCGCCTTGAGCCTGCGTCACCTTATTGATGATCTGCAGCAGGCACCATGCCGATGCGATGCACAGGGCGAGCGAAAGCAGCCCGAACAAATCCTGCTTGTCATGCGCTGGTGAAAACGCCGTGATGAAGGACAGGGTATTGGCCGCGATAAACGTCGTCCACCACGGCGCCATTTCCGGAGCGTCCCGCACGGACCCAGATTCGAGAGAGTGGCTGCGTTGCCAGAGTTCGCGCATTGCGCGAAATGGTTCGATCAGGTTGGCTATGGGGATGAAATACCATCCGACAGCCCATCCCGGCGAGTACTTCAGGTCGGGACATTTCATTGCGACCAGGTTCGCGTGCGCCCGGTATATCCACATTGCAATCGGGATGGGTGCGGCAATTTGCAGGAACCAGTTAAGCAGTCCGACGACAAGACCCACCATACTCGGCGCATCCAGGTTGCCGGTATCTTCATAGTTCAGTTGCCCCGCCATCAGGCCAAAGACTTGAAGGATCTTGAGCGCAGATACGCCGATGTATGCATAGATGACATAGGTCGCGAAGGCGCGGCGCGCCTCCAGGACTCGCAAGCCTTTCCAAAGCGTGGTTTCTGGCATGTCTCTCCTGCGCGATGGCTCGTTATCGTTGCCAGCGGCGTCGTCGTAAATGGCGTTTCTAACTGTTAATGCTGCGATTTCATGAGCATGCGCAGGGCATGATGCGACTGTTCCATGCCGTTTTCGAAGACGTGATCTGCCGTTCGCTCGCGGATGCGCGGCCAGGCCTTGGCGAAGCCTTCCGCCGTGCGTTCTTCTTCGGGCAGCAGGATGCCTTCATTCATGGTGATGAAGGCGCTCTGGAAGACGCCGCCGCCCGCCGCGACAATGGCGTCGGTGGGGGCGTCTTCGGACACGAGGAAGATCGCTGCGGGGACCACGTTTTCGGGTTCGAAGGCCTTGTAGGCTTCCTCGGGGAAGATGTCGGCGGTCATGCGCGTGCCGGCGGTGGGGGCGATGCAGTTGACGCGCACATTGTACTTGGCGCCTTCGAGCCGCAGCGTGCGGGCGAGGCCGAGCACGCCGGCCTTGGCCGCGCCGTAGTTCGCCTGTCCGAAATTGCCGCCGAGGCCGGTGGAAGAGGTCGTCATCAGCACGCGGCCATAGGCCTGGTCGCGCATGATGTTCCACACCGCCTTGGTCGCGTAGGCGCTGCCGAGCAGGTGGACGCGAAGGACCAGATCGAAGTCGGCCGGGTCCATCTTGGCGAAGGTGCGGTCGCGCAGGATGCCGGCATTGTTGATGAGGATATGGATGCCGCCCCATTTCTCCATCGCGCGGGCGGCCATCGCCTCCATCTGTGCAAAGTCGGAAACGTCGCCGCCATCGGCCATGGCCTCGCCGCCCGCCGCGCGGATTTCCTCGACTACGGCGAGCGCGGCATCGGAATGCCCGGTGCCGTCGCGCGCGCTGCCGAGGTCGTTCACGACCACTTTGGCGCCGCGTCGGGCCAGTTCCAGCGCGTAGGCGCGGCCGAGGCCGTTTCCGGCGCCGGTAACGATGGCAACCTGTCCGTCGAGGGAAATGGACATGAGGGACTCCCGTAAGTGTTACCGGCGGGATGGCAGGTTGCGGCGGGCCGTTCAATCGAGAGTTTTGCCCAACGTCCGCCGGTAGTGTGTCAGCCAAATCCGGCGGACATCCCGAGACAGCGGCTTGCCCCGGCGCGCCTCCCGAGTCATAGGCGCTCGTAACGAATCTGCCCGCTCCTTAGCGAAAGGCCCTGCGATGAAAGTCCGCGTCCACGTCAGCCTCAAGCCCGGTGTTCTCGATCCGCAGGGTCGGGCCATCCACCATTCGCTCGAGGGACTGGGCTTTACCGGCGTCAACGACGTGCGCGCCGGACGCCTGTTCGAGCTCGATGTGGCCGACAGCACCAGCGACGAAGCGCTCGACGACATGTGCCGCAAGCTGCTCGCCAACATGGTGATCGAGAACTACCGTATCGAGAAGGTGGCCGCCTGATGGCCTTCCGCTCCGCCGTCATCACCTTTCCCGGCTCCAACTGCGACCGCGACATGGCGGACGCGCTGGAGAAGGTTTCGGGCACCGCGCCGCACCGTGTGTGGCATGGCGACCACGACCTGCCCGAGGGGCTGGACTTCATCGCGCTGCCCGGCGGCTTTTCCTATGGCGACTACCTGCGCTGCGGCGCCATCGCCTCGCGCTCGCCGGTGATGCAGGCGGTGATTGCCGCCGCCGAAAAGGGCGTGCCGGTGCTGGGCGTGTGCAATGGCTTTCAGGTGCTGACCGAAAGCGGCCTGCTGCCCGGCGCGCTGCTGCGCAATTCAGTGATCCGCTTCGTCTGCCGCGATGCCACGCTCAAGGTCGAGAACGCCCAGTCGCTTTTCACCAGCGGCTACGAGGCAGGGCAGGAGATCGTGATTCCGGTCGCGCACCACGACGGCAACTACTTCGCCGACGATGAGACGCTCGACCGGCTCGAAGGCGAGGGCCGGGTGGCATTCCGCTATGCGGAGAACGTCAACGGTTCGGCGCGTTCGATTGCGGGCGTGCTCAATGCCGCCGGCAATGTGCTGGGCATGATGCCGCACCCCGAACGTGCCATCGAAACCACCCACGGCGGCACCGATGGCCGGGCCCTGTTCGAAAGTGCGATCAAGGGACTGGTCGGGGCCTGATTGGCCCTGTGCCGTAAGCAGGCAGGTCGGGCTCGCTCCGGCCTGACTTGCGTTTCCGGCGAAAGCCCCGTATCGGGCAGCCAACCCATAGACAGGAAGGTGCGATGAACAACTAAGCAAACAGCGCGGATTTTCCTCCCCATGCTTGCTTGGTGTTCTCATGTCATACCTGACTCTCGATGGCGTTGCCTGCGCGACGCCGGATGGTTCTCTTCTCTTTTCCGATCTCGATCTTTCGCTGGCGCGTGAAAGCGTCGGGCTTGTCGGCCGTAACGGGTCAGGCAAGTCGACCTTGCTGCAGGCGATTGCTACGCAAGGTCCTGTCGCGCAGGGGGCTATCACCTGCCGCGGCAAGGTCGGCCTTTTGCGCCAGTTGCCCCCGGTGGGCTCGCGGACCGTCGGCGATGTACTCGGCGGTGATGCGCTCGCCTGCCTGCAGCGCATCGAATGCGGCAGTGCCGCCGATGTCGACTACGAGCAGGCGGACTGGACGCTGCCTGCGCGGCTCGATGCCGCGATATCCTCTGTCGGGCTGCCACCGCTCGACGTGGAACGGCCGCTCGCCGCGCTGAGCGGCGGCGAGCGCATGCGCGTGATGCTGGCTGGGCTGCTGTTCGACGACACCGATATCCTGCTGCTCGACGAGCCGACCAACAATCTCGACGAGGCGGGCCGGGACGCGGTGCTCGATCTGCTGGGGCGATGGCATGGGCCGGTGCTGGTCGCCAGCCACGACCGTGCCTTGCTTGAGCATGCCGACCGCATCGTCGAGCTGGCCCGTACCGGTATTCGTGTCGTCGGTGGCGGCTGGAGCAGTTTCGAACAGCAGCGGAGCGCCGACCAGGCGCGGGCGCTGGAAGCGCTCGACAAGGCGGAATCGGCGGTGAAGAGTGCGCGGCGGGATCGTCAGCGCGAGGCGGAAAAGCAGGCCCAGCGCGACAAGCGCGGGCGGGCCGTCGCCGCCAGAAAATCGGAACCGAAGATCTTGCTGCATGCACGCCAGCAGCGGGCGGAGCAGACCGCGGCGCGCTACCGCGCCGTCGGCGACGACAGCGTGGCTCAGGCTGGGGACGCGCTTGCCCAGGCGCAGGCGGATGTCGAGCGCGTGGTGCCGATCCGGATCGCCCTGCCTTCCTGCCGACTGCCGGCACGTCATGTGCTGGTCGAGGCGCGGCAGGTGATCTGCGAGCGTGAAGGACGAAGGCTGTTCGGCCCGCTCGATTTGACCATTCGCGGCCCCGAACGGATCGCGCTCAACGGGCCTAACGGTTCGGGCAAGACGAGCCTGATTCGCCTGCTGCTGGGCGATGAGGCGCCGCAAGGCGGAAGCATCGCCGCCGACCGTGATGACATGGCCTTGCTGGACCAGCATATCTCGTTGCTCGAACGCTCGGAAACCGCGCTGGAAGCGATGCGTCGGCTCAACCCCGAGATGACGGTGGGGCAGGCGCACGATGCGCTGGCGGCCTACGGCTTCCGCAATCGCTGGGGGGATCGCGTCGTCGAGAGCCTTTCAGGCGGTGAACGGGTGCGTCTGACGCTCGCCTGCCTGTTTTCCCGTCCCCGGCCGCCCCGCATGCTGATCCTCGACGAGCCCACCAACCATCTCGACGTGGAGGCGACGATGCTGCTCGAAGAGGCGCTGCAGGCCTACGACGGCGCGCTGCTGTGCGTCAGCCACGACCGCGGGTTTCGCGAGGCGCTGAAGCTGGAACGGGAGGTGCGCCTGCCGGCGGAGGCTTAGGCCGCGCTCTGCTTCGCAAGGTAGTGCGGGTTTCGGAACAGGTCCTCGGCGTCCCTGGCGGCCATCGGACGTCCGAAGAAGTACCCCTGGATCTTGCGGCAGCCGAGTTGGCGGATGAGTTCCACTTCCTTCTCGGTCTCTGCGCCTTCGGCCGTAGTGGACATTTCGAGGCTGTCCGCCATCGCGACGACGGCGCGGATGATCGCGAGGCTTTCGACATTGCCGGTCGCGGCGCTCTGCACGAAGGAGCGGTCCACCTTGATCGTCGAGAACCGCAGCTTGCGCAGATACCCGAGCGAGGAATAGCCGGTGCCGAAGTCGTCCAGCGCAATGCCGCAGCCCAGCGCCATGATCTGTTCGAGCGCGGCCTGCGCCTGGCTGGCATCGCGCAGGAAGATGCTCTCGGTCACCTCGATTTCGAGGCGGCGCGGGGAAAGGCCGCTCTGCGTGAGTGCGCTGATGACACTGGCGGAGAAGTTGGGATCGAGCAGCTGCTCGCCCGAAGCATTGACCGCGACGCGCACGTGCTCGGGCCAGTTCATCGCCTCGCGGCACGCCTGGTGCAGAACCCATTCGCCGATCGGGACGATCAGGCGCGTGTCCTCGGCCAGCGGAATGAACTTTCCGGGGCTGACGAAGCCGTGTTCCTTGCTGTTCCAGCGCAGCAGCGCCTCGAAGCTGACCACGCCTTCCGTATGCGCATCCACGACAGGCTGGTAGACGAGCTGGAACTCGTTGTTTTCCAGCGCCTGTCGCAGCGAGAATTCCAGCTGGCGGCGCTCTTCGGCGTGGGCGTGCAGCGCCGGTTCGTAAGTGAAGTGCGCGTTGCCGCCGGTATCCTTGGCCCGGTAGAGCGCGAGGTCGGCGTTGCGCATCAGCGTCTCGACCGTGGCGCCGTCGCGCGGCCCGAAAGCCGAGCCGACCGAGGCGCCGACGTAGAGGGTGTGGTGCTCGACCTCGTAGGGCTGCGAGAGCCGCCGGATCACTTGCTGCGCCACTGCCTTGACGTGCTCCAGATCCGAGGCGTCGCGGATGACGATGGCGAACTCGTCACCGCCGAGGCGGCCGCACAGTTCGTTCTCGGTCATCTGCTCCTTGAGACGTTCCGAGACGCGGGCCAGCAACTGGTCGCCGACGAGATGGCCGAGCGTATCGTTGACGGCCTTGAAGCGGTCGAGGTCGATCATCAGGAAGGCGCAGCGTGTGCGCCACTTCTCTGCGTAATCGAGCGCATCGCCGAGCGCTTCGGTGAGCATCATGCGGTTGGGCAGGCCGGTCAGCGTGTCGTAGCGCGCCATCCATGCGATCTTGTCCGAATTCTCGCGCGCCTCGGTCACGTCGGAACCGACGCCGCGGAAGCCGTCGAAGATGCCGTCTTCATCGAAGCGCGGCGTGCCCGACAGTTCCCACCAGCGCGATTCGCCGTTGATGATTACCCGCACCAGCAGGTTGGAGAAGTTCTCGCGGCGCTTCAGCTTTTCGGCCAGATCGTGCAGGCTCGAAGGGAACTGCCCGGTTTCCCAGGCGGGGCCGGAAATGAGCTGAATGAACGACTTGCCGTCGGCCGCCTTGGCTTCGCAGCCGAGGGCGAAGGCGAAGCGCGGGGAAACCGAACGCACCCGGCGGTTGGTATCGGTCTGCCACAACCAGTCGGCCTCGCCTTCCTCGAATTCGCGCAGGAGCAGCGAGACGACCTCGTTCTTTTCCAGAATGCCGGCTTCCGCGATCTTCGTGGCGATGTAGCGCTTGGCGCCTTCCACCGCGCCGACGAGGATCGTGCCGGTGAACACGACCGTGATCGCGGCCATGTCGTAGGTATGGGTGAACAGGAAATAGACGATCGTGGAGCCGCCGACGATTCCGCAGAACAGCAGGGTTCCCATCGGGACTGCCGGAAGAAGGATGGCCGATGCGGTCATCAGCATCGCCAGGACCGTCCAGATCTTCACTTGCGTCGCCGCATCGACGAACAGGCCGAAGCAGCCGAGCGGGACCGCCCAGACCAGGCCGTTGAAGATCGAGGCGATCATCTGCGCCTGCACTTCGCCGCGCGACATGCGGCGCCGGTCGGCATCCGCGAGCGAGCGGTCGATGCGCTGGCCATGCCACAAGGTCAATGCGACCACGGCAATCCAGCCAGCCATGAATGCGAGGGGCACCTGTCCCATCGTCAGTGTGACGATTGCGAGCATCGCCGCGACTTGCGTGGCAATGCGCGAGAACGTGCCGCTGCGCAGGCTCGAATATTGCAGGCCCCGCAGGCGTGCCCAGTCGCCGTCGTCCGGGTCGCTCAACCCGAGTACGGCCATGACCGGAAGCTCCCTTGGGAGGGCTTTGTTCTGAAGAGACCTGACTTGCACCCGGTGGCCATACCCCGGGGAGGGTTATTACCCGGTAAAGCCCTGATTGCCTTTGGCGGATTATTTTGCGGTCAACGCTGTGCCGAAGAGTCCTATTCGACTGTAACGCTCTTGGCGAGATTGCGGGGCTGGTCGACGTCGGTGCCCTTCACGCAGGCGACGTGATAGGCGAGCAGCTGCACCGGCACGGCATAGACGAGCGGAGCAATCAGCGGGTGGACCTTCGGCATCTCGATGGTGGCAATGCAGCCTTCACCGGCTTCGGCGATGCCTTCCTCGTCGGAAATGAGCACGACCTTGCCACCGCGGGCGCGCACTTCCTGCATGTTCGAAACCGTCTTCTCGAACAGCGGGCCCGACGGAGCCAGCACGATGACCGGAACGGCTTCGTCGATGAGCGCGATGGGGCCATGCTTCATTTCGCCCGAAGCATAGCCTTCGGCGTGAATGTAGCTGATTTCCTTGAGCTTTAGCGCGCCTTCTAGAGCGAGCGGGAAGTCCGGTCCACGGCCGAGATAAAGCACATCGCGCGCCGGCGCGATCAGGTGGGCCATGTCCGCGATTTCCTCGTCGTGGGCCAGCGCGGCGTTGAGGCACGCCGGCGTCTCGACGAGGTGCTTCACCACGGTCATTTCCTCGGCCCGGTCCATGCGGCCGCGCAGCACGGCAAGGCGTGCGGCGAGAGCGGCTAGCACGGCGAGCTGGCAGGTGAACGCCTTGGTCGAGGCCACGCCGATTTCCGGCCCGGCATGGGTCGGCAGCAGCAGATCCGCCTCGCGCGCCATCGTGCTGGTCGGCACGTTGACGACGACGGCGATGGTCTGCCCCTCCGCCTTGCAATGGCGCAGGGCGGCAAGCGTGTCCGCGGTTTCGCCGGACTGGGAAATGAACAGGGCAAGGCCGCCCGGCTCCAGAACCGGATCGCGGTAGCGGAACTCGGACGCGACATCGATGTCGACCGGGAGCCGCGCGAACTGCTCGATCCAGTACTTGGCGACCATCCCGGCGTAATAGCTGGTGCCGCAGGCGACGATCGTGATGCGCTGGACCTTGGACAGGTCGAAATCGATCTGCGGCAGCGCCACCGACTGGTCCACCTGCCGCACGTAGCTGTGCAGCGTCTGGGCCACCACGGTCGGCTGCTCGAAGATCTCCTTCTGCATGAAGTGGCGATAGTTGCCCTTCTCGATGGCGACCGCCGAGGCGCCGGAGGAGACGACTTCGCGCTCGACCGGATTGTTGTCGACATCGAAGATCTGCGCACCGTCGCGGGTGATGACGACCCAATCGCCTTCTTCGAGGTAGGTGATCTTCTGGGTGAGCGGCGCAAGGGCCAGCGCGTCCGAACCGAGATAGGTCTCGCCGTCGCCGTAACCGACGACCAGCGGCGAACCGAGACGGGCGCCGATCAGCATGTCGGGGAAGCGGCGGAAGGCAATGGCCAGTGCGAAGGCACCGCGCAACTGGGGCAGGGCGACCTTCACCGCGTCCTGCGGCGAAAGCCCGGCCTCGATCTGTTCGGACACGAGGTGGGCGACCACTTCGGTATCGGTTTGGCTTTCGAAGGTGCGGCCACGCCCTTCCAGGCCTTCGCGCAGGCTGCGGAAGTTCTCGATGATGCCGTTGTGGACGAGGGCCAGTTCGCCGGTGGCGTGGGGGTGGGCGTTGGCCGCCGTCGGTGCGCCGTGCGTGGCCCAACGGGTGTGGGCAATGCCGGTCAGCCCGGGGGCCGGGTCGGTGATCAGTTCCTTGACGAGGTTGATCAGCTTGCCTTCGGCGCGGCGCCGCACGAGCTGGCCGTCATGGACGGTGCAGACACCGGCGCTGTCATAGCCCCGGTATTCCATGCGCCGCAGGCCGTCGACCAGCCTGTCCGCGACTTCTTCCTTGCCGACGATGCCGATAATTCCACACATGTGCCGTGTTCGCTGCCTTAACCGTGTTGACCAAGCAATTGCAGGCTCAAGCCTGCCGAAACAAGCTTGAGAAGTGGTTTAGACGCGCAGCAAGCGTGCACGCTTGTGGAAAGACGGCTTAGTCGCCGTCGAGAAGATCTCCGAAACCACCGAGGATCGAGCCTTCACCGCGCCGCTGTCCGCCGGGCAGGGCGGCTGAGAGCATCCGGCCGGCCAGGCGCGAGAAGGGCAGCGACTGGATCCAGACCTTGCCGGGACCACGCAGCCGCGCAAAGAACACGCCTTCGCCGCCGAAGATCATCGACTTGACCGAGCCTGCGCGAACCAGATCGAAGTCCACACCCGAAGTAAACGCCGCGACGCAGCCGGTGTCGATGTGCAGCTCCTCGCCGGCGCGCAGCTCGCGCTCGATCACCATGCCGCCCATCTGAACGAAGACCCAGCCGTCGCCTTCCAGCTTCTGCATGATGAAGCCTTCGCCGCCGAACAGGCCGGTCATGATCTTCTGCTGGAAGTGGATGCCGATGGATACGCCACGCGCCGCGGCCAGAAAGGCGTCCTTCTGGCAGATCAGCCGACCGCCGATCTCGTCCAGCTTGATCGGGAGGATCGAGCCGGGAACGGGCGCGGCAAAGGCCACGCGTGCCTTGCCATGCCCGTGATGGGTGAAGACGGTGGTGAACAGGCTTTCGCCGGTGACGAGGCGCTTGCCGGCGCCCAGCAGCTTGCCCATGAAGCCGCTGCCTTCGCCGCCCGATCCGTCGCCGAACACGGTCGACATCTCGATATCCGAATCCTTCCAGACCATCGCACCGGCCTCGGCCACGGCGCTTTCGCCCGGGTCCAGCTCGATTTCGACGAACTGGAGTTCCTGCCCCTTGATCTCGAAATCGACATCGTCGGCAATCGAGGAACTGCGGGCATGGCTCCAGGGGTTGTTGGACATCAGGACACTCCGTATGGCGCGAAAAGGGATGAATGCTGTGATCAATGCGGTGTGTGACGGTGTGATTTCCGCGCTGTGACTTGTCAAACCGCGCTGGTCGGATATTCTTGTCGCTTCAACGAACACCGCCTGACGAACGAGGCCCATCAAGAGGGTCCGGCGCAGACCTAGGCAGTATCGGTGTTTTGGGGAGAGGAAATTCGTCGATGCTCAAGAGAAGTGCGTTTGCAGGAGTAGTGGGCCTGTTGTTGGCCGGAACGGCTCATGCAGCGCCTGTCGCCGAGACATCTTCGTCCGCGATCCCCGAAACCGCCGCGCTCGCGATGGCTTTCGGCCACGATGCCAAGCCTCAGGCCGGCCTCGATGTCGGCGCACAGGTGGACAAGGGCTTCGACCTGATCCGCAGCGGCAAGCAGGCCAAGGCGGTGAAGGTTTTCGATTCGGTGATCGCATCGACCGACCGTAACCTTGCCAATGACTCGCGTACGCCGCTGTGCAATTCGGATCGCACCGCTTCCAGGGCCGCTGCCGACAGTGTCGTGCTGGTGGATGGCGCCGTATGCGATGCGCATTTCGGGAAGGGGTTTGCCCTGATCGATCTTGGTCGCGGCGACCTCGCCGAAGCGGAACTGCGCAAGGCGACGGAAATGGCGCCGGGCAACGCGCACTTCGCCAACGAGTACGCTGAACTCTTCAAGTCGCGGCGCCAGTGGCAGGAAAGCTACGACCTCTTCGCCCACGCCTGGGCCATCGTCGACAAGGACAAGGACGGGCCCGATGCTGCGCTCGCCGCCCGGGCATTGCGCGGGATGGGGTACAACAAGATCGAAATGGGCGATCTCGATGCGGCCGAAAACCTGTTCCGCCAGTCGCAGGAGTTCGATCCGCGCAGCGAAGCCGCGAAAGTCGAACTCGGCTACATCGCACGCAAGAAGGCTATCGGTTCGTAAGAGCCGGCCTCAAGCCTAGGCTTCGAAATCAGATCAAGGCCCCGCTCAGGATGAACGGCGCGTGGGGGCCTTGCCCTTATTTCTTCGCCTCGGCCTTCTTCTTTTTCATCGCGTCGTGAAAGCGGTCGGCCCAGCCGGGCTTGACCAGCTGTTCGCCGCGCACGAGCCGCAGCTCGCCATCGGCCACATCGCGGGTGACTGCGCTGCCGGCGGCCACGATGGCGTCGGCGCCGATCTTGACCGGGGCCACCAGTGCGCTGTTCGAACCGATGAAGGCGCGTTCGCCGATCACCGTCTTGTGCTTGAAATAGCCGTCGTAATTGCAGGTGATGGTTCCCGCGCCGATGTTTGCATTGGCGCCCACGCTGGCATCGCCGAGGTAGGTCAGGTGATTGGCCTTGGCGCCTTCACCCAGAACCGCGTTCTTCATCTCGACGAAGTTGCCGATCTTGGCGCCTTCCTTGAGCACGGCGCCCGGACGGAGACGGGCATAGGGACCAATCGACGTGCCCGTTTCCAGCGTCGCGCCTTCGAGATGCGAGAAGGCATGGATCGTCACATTGTCGGACACGGACACGCCGGGGCCGAACACCACGTTCGGTTCGATGGTGACATCACGGCCGAGCTGCGTGTCCCAGGCGAAGAACACGGTTTCGGGCGCGATCAGCGTCACCCCGTCCGCCATGGCCTGCACGCGCCGCTTTTTCTGCCAGCGCGCTTCGGCTTCGGCGAGTTCGCCGCGGCTGTTGATGCCGCCCACTTCATCGGGATCGTCGGTGACGATTACCGCGCAGTCGCGGCCTTCGAGCGTGGCGATATTGACGATGTCGACGAGGTAGTATTCGCCCTGTGCATTGTCGTTGCCGACCTTGCCGAGCAGGTCGAACAGGTCCGCCGACTTCACCGCCATCAGGCCCGAGTTGCACAGGCGGCAGGCGCGTTGTTCCTCGTCGGCGTCCTTGTATTCCACCATCATCGCGATCCGCCCGTCGTCGTGGGCAAGCACGCGGCCGTACTGCAGCGGGTCTTCCGGCTCGAAGCCGAGAACGACAACGGCGGGCGCATCGGGCGCGTGGAGCCGTTCGATCATCGCGCGCATCGTTTCGGTGCGGACGAAGGGCACATCCCCGTAGAGGATCAGCACGTCACCATCGAAGCCGGTCAGCGCCTGTTCGGCCTGCTGTACCGCATGACCCGTGCCAAGCTGCGGCTCCTGCACGGCCAGTGTGGCGCGGTCGCCCAGCGCCTTTTCCAGCTGTTCGCGTCCGTGCCCGGCGACCACGATCTCCCGCTCCGGCGTCAGCTTCCGGGCGTTGTCGAGCAGGTGTTCCAGCATCGGCCTGCCGGCGATGGGGTGGAGCACCTTGTGCAGGTCGCTCTTCATGCGGGTGCCCTTGCCGGCGGCGAGGACGACGAGGGCGAGAGGCTTACTGGCAGAAGTCATGGGGATCATCTGCCAGCAAAATGTTGCGGTTTCTACACCAAGACTGCACTGGGGCGATCATGACTGCATTTCCTTTCGACATCGTCGGTTTCGACCTCGACGGAACCCTCCTCGATAGCCACGGCGACCTGGCCCACGCGGTGAACCACGCCCTTGCGATCGAGGGCCGCCCGTCGATCCCCGCCGGGGAAGTGCGCGACATGATCGGCGGCGGCGCCAAGAAGATGCTGGCCAAGGCGCTGAACATTACGGGCGGGGCCGTGCCCGATGCGCGCTTCGATGAACTGCACCAGTCGCTGCTGACGTTCTACGAGCACAATATCGCGGTCGAGACGCGCCTGTTTCCGGGCGGCGAAGCGATGCTCGACGGACTGGCCGAACGCGGCGTCAAGCTGGCCGTCGTGACGAACAAGCTGGAACGGTTTGCAGTGAAGATCTTCGCGGATCTGGGGCTGACCGATCGCTTCTTCACGATCATCGGCGGCGATACGCTGGGCCCCGGCCGCGCCAAGCCGCGCCCCGATCTGCTGCACCTGATGCTGGAGCGTGCGGGCGGGGGCAGGGCGGCCTATGTCGGCGATACGACCTACGACACCGGCGCTGCCGCAGCTGCGGGGCTGCCCTGTGTGGCCGTCAGTTTCGGCTTCAACGACAAGGCGCCGGCGGAACTCGGCGCGGCGAGCGTGATCGACCATTTCGATGAGCTGATCCCGGCGTTGCAGCGGTTGGCGTAAGTTGCGGGATCGATGTCGGCGATGATGATCGGTGCTTCATTTTTCACCGCTATCGCTGTCAAATTCAATCTGCTTGCAACCCATGTCTTCCGTTTGGCGAAAACCCCAGAGAGCGATCTGCCGAATAGGCCACATCCAAGACTCGAACATGGTTGTTCCGGGATGGAGTGAACACACACTGGTGCGTTGAGGATTGTCTTCGCCGACTACCACCAAGGCTGCATATTCAAGGATCTCCGGTCGACGGCTTAGTACTTCCAATATGAGGTTGCCTTCATCGAATGGATGAACCTTGAAGCGGATTTCTCCTTCGGAGGGCTCCGGTGCATTTCCGGCATTGCCGGCTTCAACGAGTTCAGGAACGAGAGTTCCGTCGCGATCCACCAGTCGAATGATAATCCAGTCACCTGGCACCAAAAGCAGGTTGTCCTGAACCACCCAAGGTAGCTCTTGATCGACGGTTATAACTGTTTCCTTGCCGTCGGGGCTTTCAATTCGAACGCTATCGACGTGGCGGCAAGCATCGGCTTGGGCGCAGATGTCGGCGCTTGGCTCCGCCGAGGCAGCCACTGCCATCAAAAGCCATCCGATCATAACGGTGCTCCACTCCCAGTACCGGCATATGATCTGTTCTTTGGTTTACTGTAAAGTAGGTGCGTGCGGGGACGACGCTTACGCATCAGAGCGCCAAAGTCTGGCGTTGAAGCAAGCGCACATCTGTCCCACCGCCCCACCGATAACCGTCTCAGGCAAGCGCAGTGCCTTGCCTCGCGCGGGCGGTCATGCCAGCCCTGCGGCCAATAGGTTTTAGGGAGACGAGACATGCCGACACCTGGAGAGAAACTGCGCACCCTGATCGAGAACGGCGAGCACTTCGTGTGCGGCGACGTGTTCTCGGCCCTGACCGGGCGCATCGTCGAACATGTCGGCTTTCCCGCGGCCTACCTCGGTGGCCATGCCTGTTCCGCGTTCCACTACGCGGTGCCCGACAATGGCGTGTACAGCCAGGTCGAGCAGATCGAGCAGGCCGCGCGCATCGCGCATGTGATGTCGATCCCGCTGATCGCCGATGCCGATACGCTGGGTGAGACGGTGGCCGATGCCTATCATTTCACGCGCCGCTATATCCAGCAGGGCATCGCCGGCTTCCACGTCGAGGATGAGCGCAATCCCAAGCACTCGAAGCACGTCAACGGGCTGTGGTCGATCGAGGACCAGCAGGCGCGCATCGATGCCGCGCGTCGGGCGCAGCGCGACAGCGGGCAGGACTTCGTGATCATCGCCCGCTGTGACGAGCTCTACACCAGCGAGATGGGCGGTGGCGGCACCGGCAGCATGGACGAGGCGGTCAAGCGCGGCCATGCCTACATGGAAGCCGGTGCTGACGTGCTGTTCTACCCGCCGCGTCCCGACTGGGTGCCTGAAGTGGTGAAGGCGCTGGGATCGAAGATCCCGGTCGCGACCATGGGCTTCACGCTGCCCGATACCGCCTTCAACATGGCCACCGGTGGCTGGGTGACGGCGGCGGCGAACCACCTCAAGCTCATGCGCGAGCTCAAGGACGAAGGCCGCATGATGTCCGGCAACTTCAACTTCCCCGAGAAGTACGAGCTGATCGACCACCCGCTCTACGACGGGCTGATCGAGGAATGGGCCGAGAAGACCGGCCGCCCCACAAGGCCGAACCACGCGCCCTGATAGTCGGGCGTATTTGACCGCAGGGGCAATGCCTCTGGCGTTTCACGCGATCCGGCTTGCAGGCGCGACCGCGCAATGATCCTCTCCCCGCGATGACCGGCACATAGCCGGCTAGGGGGGAGAGGGCCATGAAGTTCGGAGTGAGCGGCAATTTCGTGTGGTCGGGCCCGCCGATCACGGCAATGGCCCGGCATATCGAGGCGCTGGGGTTCGAATCGCTGTGGATGGGCGAGCATCCGGTGATCCCGGTCGCGGCGGCCGATGCCGTGCGCTACGGCGTGCCGCTGCCGCCCAACTACCGCAACATGCCCGACCTGTTCGTGTCGCTTTCCGCGGCTGCCGCGGTGACCGAGCGGATCAGGCTCGGCAGCAACATCTGCATCGTCCCGCAGCGCGATCCCATTCACCTCGCCAAGCAGACGGCCACGCTCGATCGCATTTCGGGCGGGCGGCTGATCTTCGGTTTCGGCACCGGCTGGATCGAGGAGGAAGCGGAGATCTTCGGCTACCGCTTCGACAAGCGCCTTGGCCGCACGCTCGATTTCATGCGCGCACTCAAGGTGCTCTGGACCAAGGAAGAGGCGGCCTATTCGGGGGACTATGTGTCCTTCCCGCCGCTCCACTGCAATCCCAAGCCGCTGCAGAAGCCGCACGTGCCGATCCTGGTCGGCTCGGGCAACGACAAGACCGACAACACCGCGATCCTGCGCCGTGTGGCCCGGATGGCGCAGGGCTGGCTGCCGTCTTTCCTCAGCCCGGCGCAGATGAAAGAGCAGCTCGCGATGCTGCGCGGGTTCTGCGAGGAAGAGGGGCGTGACTTTGCTGCGCTCGACATCAGCCTGATCGTTCCCGCCATCAGCTTCGGTCTCGGCCCGCTGCCGCCCTGGGGCGCAGGAGCCTACGACGATCTCAAGCCGCGACCGCCGGGCGAACTCGTGGCGGAATACGAAGACGCCGGTGTCGGCCGCATCCTCCTCGGCGTGCCGGATCTGGAGAATGAGGACGCCTTCGCCATGCTGGAAGACATTGCCGGCGGGATCGGCCTCGGGTGAACCGCAGCGGTTGGCGAGGTCAGACGAGTTCGGTCTTGTCCGGGTACTTGCCCAGTGACAGGAACAGGATGCTGGCGATGGTGAACAGCGGGAAGATGCCCCACAGCACCGCCTCGTAGGTGCCCGTAAGGTCGTAGATGGCGTTCGCGATCAGCGGCGAGAATCCGGAACCGACGGCGGAGAGGCCTCCGATCACGCCGAACAGCGAACCGAAGACGCGGTGTGGGAAGTAGCGCGTCGTGAGGTAAGCGCAGGCATCGTATTCCGCACCGCTGGCGAGCCCCAGCAGGAAGCAGGCCGCCATGGCCGCGGCGGGCGACTGGTCCGTCGCCAGCAGGACGCCGGCCGACAGCATGGCGGCCATGCCGCACCCGGTGGCAACGATGCGGCCGTCGATCAGGTCCAGCAGGAAGCCGCCGAGCACGCGGCCGGTGATGGTTCCGATGCCGAGCAGACCGGCGATTTCCGCGGCCCGGACCAGCACGAAGCCTTCTTCCATGAGAATGGGCACGGCGTTGATGCCGAGCCCCGTCGCTCCGACCGAGTAGATCAGCGCCGACAAGGCCAGCCGGATGAAGCGGGGCGAGCGAAACTCGCTTGTCGCCCGCGGGAGAGCGGATGCTGCGCGCGGCGCGCTGTGATCCGGGCGGTATTTGTCGCCGTCCCGGTCGAAAAGGAAATAGATCAGCGGATAGGCGATGACGAAGCTCAGGACGGCAAGCCCGAGGTAGCCGCCGCGCCAGCCGAAATCCTCGACCAGCTTGGCCGTCAGCACCGGGATGATCGCAGAAGTGATGCCCGTTCCCGACAGCGCAATGGACATGGCGAGCCCGCGGTTCTTGTCGAAACGCATGGCGATTGCGGCGGTCCAGACGGTCGGGAAGATCAGCAGCAGGGCAAAGGCCAGCACCACGTAGAGCGCCAGCCACGAGATCAGGCTCGGGCCCGCCGTGGAGAGAAGGCCGAGCGCGACGGAAAAGGCCGGAATGCCGATCAGCGCGATCCGGCGCGGACCGTACCGGTCGAGCGCGCGTCCGGCTACCGGCGCCATGAGCAGCGTCACGATCGAGGTGACCAGCGGACCTGCCGAAATCTGCGAGCGCGACCAGCCGAACTCCCGCTCGAGCGGCTCGATCATGACGCCGAGCGCGTAGGAATGGATGGCGACCAGTACCATGCCGAACAGGCACGCGGGCATGATGCTGCCGAACTGCCGCCATTCCTGCCACGCTATGAGCTGTTTGCTCTCGCCTGCTGAGGTCTTCATTTTCGTATGGGTTCCGGGGAGCTTGTATGGGGGAGCATCTGGATCGATGGCGCGACCCTAGGTGTCAACATCTGCCTTGTATACAATTGATCTGATGGACGCGGTGCGAGACCGGTGAAGCGATTGAATTCGGTGCTTCAGGACTGTTTCGTGTTGGGCGTGGATACACTTTCCGGCAGGACCAGTACCTCCAGCCCCTTGCCAGGCTTCAGGTAGCGGCGCGCCATGACTTCCAGATCCGTCGGCGTAAAGGCCAGAATACGTTTCTCAGCCTGTTCGTAACGGTCGATGCGTTCGGCTTCGGACTGGGCACGGTCGACCAGAGAGAGCCAGCCGACGTTGCTCTTAAGCGCATTGTGCAGCGACTCCAGCAAGGGCTGCCGCGCGCGGCGGAAGACGTCGGCGCTGACAGGGGCGGTGTTGAGATCCTGCACGACCTTGTTGATCGCATCGCGCGTTGCTGGAACGTCTTTGACATCGACCGAGGCGTTGACCGAGAACGTGCCGTAGCCCTTCCAGTGGCGCGAAAGCCAGCTGTTGGCGGAAGGCGAATAGGCCTTGCCAAGGGCTTCACGCAGGCGGTCGGTCAGTTGCACGCGCATTACGCGCTCGAGCATTTCCAGCGTCAGCGCCGCGACCGGATCGCTGTCGTCGCGCGTGGGCCAGGTGATCCGCAGCAATGCCTGATCGGCGGGACCGGTGTGATGGATCACGCGGGGCGAACGATCGGCAGTGAAAGTGCGCGGCGGCTGGTCGTCGTAGCTGCGGAAGCCCGGCTCGCGGGCGGGCAGGGCGCCCAGCGTCCTGGCGACAAGCGCAATCGCCCGGTCTTCGTCGATGTCGCCGACGATGCCCACTTCGATAGCGCCGTGGGCAAGCCGGTCGCCGATATCGGCGCGCAGCTTGTCGTAGCTGAGCTGGCGATAGTCCTGCAGCGACTGCAGGCTGAAGCGCGGATCGTTATCCGAGATGATCGAGCCGAGGTCCGCCTGCAGGGCCGATTGCGGCGTTGCGCGCAGCCGGGCGAAGTAGTTCGTCACCGACTGGCGGTACTGGACCTCACCCTCGCGGCGATAGCCCGGATCGGTGATCAGCGCCGTCAGCAGGTCGAGCTGCAAAGGCAGATCGCGCGGTGTCGTACGGGCGCGTTCATTGAACGAGGCGGCGCCGCGCGACAGGCCGAAGCTGAGCGTGTTCCCGGCGAGAATGGTGTCGAGCGCGTCGCGGCTGTGTTTGCCGAGGCCGCCTTCATCGAGATAGGGCGCCATTTCGCTCGCAAGCGGATTGGCCTTGGTATCGAGCATGTCCCCGCCGTCTATGGCGAGGCTCACCAGCACCTTGTCCTTGGTAATGTCGGTGTGCTTGAGGTTCAGCATCACGCCATTGGCAAAGCGAACTTCACGGATGCCGAGCTGCGGATTGCGGGTATCGCTCACGACCTTTCCGGGCTGGCCGAAGTCCGTATAGCCGAACGCCATGGAGCCTTCGTCCGGTGCCTTGGCGACGGGCTCCTGCATCAGGTCTTGCCACGCCTTGCGCAGAGCCTCGCTGCCGCCCTCCGGAGCCTTGCGTCCCTCGAAACGGATGAGGGGCTGATCCAGTGGCACGGCCTCGCGCTTCATCGCTTCCAGAACGGCGTTGGGGGTGATCTGCGGTGCGAAGTTCTCGAAGCGCTGCTGCACCGTGGCGGGCGTGGAGGGGACGGTCTCATCTGTCACCAGCGCCATGGCCGCGCCGGCGAGGGCGCGATTGCTGCGGGTGTTGGCGGAGGCCGCGGCATTGGCGATCGACGTGCGGATCTCGGCCAGTTGTTCGGTGACTTCGCCTGTGGTTAAGCCGTAGGCAAGCGCGCGGCGGTACTCGCTTACGGCCGCCTGCAACCCGCGCTGCCAATGCCCGTCCACGGCATCGACGATCAGCCGGGACGAACGTGCGGCCTCGAAGATGTCGCCGGTCCCGAATCCCGCGCCCCGGAATGGGGGCTCGGCAGTGCGGGCGAGGCGGCGCAGCCGGCGATTGACGATGGCATAGCCAATGCTGCGCAGGAGGTTCTGCTGGCGCTCGACCACGGAATCGGGCTGATCGAGATAGGGGCCGTTGCGCAATACCGTCACGCGTTCGGAAAGGGCCGGGTCGATGTAGACCTCGGTCCGTCCCTTGTCGTCGCTGGCGACGGGGCCGCCGCCGGGTTGCGCTTCGGCGTCAGGACCGCGCCAGTCGTTGAAATGGCGGATGATGCCCGCTTCCACCGCGCCCACATCGAAGTCGCCGATCACGATCAGCGTGACGTTTCCGGGCACGTACTCGCGGGTGTAGAAGGCGCGCAGCGACGCGCCGGAGGCGGCGTTCAGCGTTTCCGTCGTGCCGATGGGAAAGCGCCGGGCATAGCGGGCTTTCGGGTAGAAGAACCGGGTGGAATCGAAGCTGTTGCGATAGCCCCAGGTGTTGCGGTCGCGCATTTCCGACAGGATCACGCCGCGCTCGCGGTCGACGGCACCTTGGGTGATCGTGAGGTTGCTCGCGGTTTCGCGCATGAGCATCAGCGCGGTGTCGAGCAGAATGGGATCGCTGCGCGGCAGGTCCAGCTTGTAAACGGTCCGTTCGAAGCTGGTCGAGGCATTGGTATCGGCCCCGAACGCCAGCCCGTCGCGCTCCAGCAGCTTGACCATCTCGCCTTCGGGTACGCGCTTGGAGCCGTTGAAGGCCATGTGCTCCACGAAGTGGGCATATCCCTGTTCGCTGTCGGTTTCGTCGAGCGATCCCGCGTGCACGACCATGCGCACCACGGCGGTGCCGGCAGGGGTCGCGTTGTGGCGCACGATGTAGCGCATGCCGTTGTCCAGCCTTCCGAAGTGGAAGTCCGGATCGACGGGAATGTCGCTTTTCTCGAAAGCCCAGGACTTGTCTTGGGGAGCTTGCTTCGCGGCCAGCGGCGTCGGTGCCAGCGCCACGAGGACGGCAATCAGGAAACCTCTCATCGCCGCACACCTGCCCGAGCAGAGCACACATAACAAGGGCCGAACCGCAAGGTGTGCGGTCCGGCCCTTGTTGTGCCAGCAGATGGCGGCTGCGCTTACTTGCCGCGCAGCTTGCGGTGCTTCGACAGGTCGAAGACTTCGCTCGGCCCGTTGTCGTCCTGCAGCAGGCCGAGCCGGCGCGCGACTTCCTGGTAGGCCTCTTCCTCGCCGCCGAGGTCGCGGCGGAAGCGGTCCTTGTCCAGCTTTTCGCCGGTGACCATGTCCCACAGGCGGCAGCCGTCGGGGCTGATCTCGTCGGCGAGGATCACGCGGCTGAAATCGCCGTCCCAGATGCGGCCGAACTCCAACTTGAAGTCGATCAGGCGGATGTTGATCGCCGCGAACATGCCGCACAGGAAGTCGTTCACGCGGATCGCCATGTCGGCGATGTCCTGCATCTCGTCGTGCCCGGCCCAGCCGAAGCAGCGGATATGCTCTTCGGCGACCAGCGGATCGCCCAGCGCATCGTCCTTGTAGCAGTACTCGATCAGCGTGTGCGGCAGCATGTCGCCTTCGGGAATGCCGAGCCGCTTGGAGATCGAACCGGCCGCAACGTTGCGCACCACCACCTCGATCGGGATGATCTCTACCTGCCGCACGAGCTGCTCGCGCATGTTCAGGCGGCGGATGAAGTGGTTGGGAACGCCGATGTGGTTGAGGCGCGTGAAGACATACTCGCTGATGCGGTTGTTGATCACGCCCTTGCCCTGGATCGTGCCCTTCTTCTGCGCGTTGAACGCAGTGGCATCGTCCTTGAAGTACTGGATCAGCGTGCCGGGTTCCGGACCCTCGTAGAGGATCTTGGCCTTGCCTTCGTAGATCTGGCGGCGACGGGACATGGGTTTCGTCCTTCAAACGACAAAAAGCGCAAACCCCGGCCCAGTCGAGTCGCGGGCGACTGCACGGGCCGGGGCAATTGCGCGGGCATATAGTGCAAGCCGGGTCAAAAGCAAACTGCGCGCACTGGTCTTGGTGGACAGGTATCGATTGTGCAAGGTGGCCGCCGACAAAAGGAGACAGAGTGTGGGAGAGAATGCGCCGGATACCGTCGAGGACTGGATTGCGCGGGTCGTGGGGCACCCGGCCGTCTCGGAGTGGGTGACGGTAGACCAGGAAATGATCACCAGCTTCGCCGACGTGACGCGGGACTGGAATTTCCTCCACGTCGATGAAGAAGCCGCCAGCGCTGCGGGCATGGACCGGACCATCGCTCATGGCTTTCTGACACTCTCGCTCATGTCGCCGATGCGGATGAATGCCGGGCTCTTGCCGTGCCCCGGGCTCAAGATGGCGATGAACTATGGTCTCGATGCCGTGCGCTTCCTGGCTCCGGTCTATGCCGGGGACCGCATTCGCGGACATTTTACCACGGAGGAGATTGTCGAGGCACAGCCGGGCCGGTATCGCGAGCGGCTCAAGGCCAGCGTGGAGATCGAGGGGCAGGAAAAGCCCGCGCTCGTTGCGACCTGGCTGGCGCTGTACGTGACCTGAGGAGCTGCAGTTCGCATGACCGTTACCGTCCGCGCCCTGACCGGAGAGCAGATAGCAGCCGCGATGGACGCTCTCGCGATGCTGCGCATGACGGTTTTCGCCGAATGGCCCTATCTCTACGATGGCGATGCGGCCTACGAGGCGGAATACTTGCGCGAGTTCATGGGGGCGCCCGACGGAATTCTGGTCGCGGCGTGCGACGGGGACAGGATCGTGGGTGCCGCCACCGCCTCACCCATGCATGCACAGAAAGCCGAGTTTCGCGATCCCTTCGAAGCGCGGGGCATGGATGTGGCGCGGCTGTTCTATTTCGGCGAATCCGTGCTTCTGCCGGAATATCGTGGGCAGGGGATCGGCCATGCCTTTTTCGATCACCGCGAGGCGCAGGCGCGAAGCTGCGGTGCCGACGCCGCGACATTTGCGGCGGTCATCCGTCCGCAGGATCATCCCGATCGCCCGGCGGATTATGTTCCGCTCGACACCTTCTGGCGCAAGCGTGGCTATGCACCGGTGGAAGGACTGGTGACCCGTCTCGACTGGAAGGATCACCGCGACGCGGAGGAAACCTCCAAGCCGATGCAGTACTGGCTGCGGCGCTTCTAGGTACGCTCCTGCAAGAGCGCGTCGACCAGGTTCCGGGCGGCTTCGCTAACCTGCCGCCACGTTACCTCGAAGCCTTCCGGTCCGCCGAAGTAGGGATCCTCCACGTCCTGCCCCGCCATGCCGGGGATATGGTCGAGCAGCAGCGATAGCTGCGCGCGTGACGGTGTCGGCTCGATCTTGCGCAGATCCGCAAGGTTCGACTGGTCCAGTGCAATGATCCTGTCGAAGCGCGTAAAGTCCTTCGGGCCGACCTGCCGGGCGCGATAGGCGCCGATGTCGATGCCGTGGCGCAGGGCTTCGGCGCGCGAACGCGGGTCCGGACCCTTGCCGATATGCCATGAGCCGGTTCCGGCGGAATCGACGATGACGTCGAGGTCCGCTTTCTCTGCATGATGGCGCAGCGCAGCCTCGGCCAGCGGCGAGCGGCAGATGTTGCCGAGGCAGACGAACAGGACGGAAGGCGCGGGGATCTGATCGGGCATGTCTGCACATCTAGACGCCGGTGATCCCTGCGTCACCTGCCCGAAGGGGCGAGCGCGCCCGCACCGTAAAGGTCGCCCTGCAAATCACGGTAAATTTTACGTTATCCCGGTTTGATAAGAGAGCGGAGACGTTCTCCCAACCACTATCACGCAGGGTTTCCTTAAGGTTTGGAGGGTAGTTCATGTGCCGAACACCCTCCATCCAGGCGGGTGGGGCTGGTTAACCGATGCGCAAGATCATGAGAATCCTTGAAGGTATTCGTCGTGACACGGCGGGTAACATCTTGCCGATCGCCGCGGTCGGCGCTGTTGTCGCGTCGATTATCGTCGGCTCGGCAGTCGATCTCAGCCGTGCCTATCGCGTCAAGAACCAGCTTCAGGCCGCCTGCGACGCGGGCGTTCTTGCCGGGCGCCGGACTGTGCTGACCAACGGTTTCGATACGCCGGCCAAAGATGCGGCGGAAGACTACTTCGAAACCAACTTCGCCAGCAGCAACAACGAAACCCACACGACCACTTTCGTGGCCACATCCGACGATAACGGAAATACCGTCAAGGGTGTGGCCAAGACCGTGCTCGACACGGCCATCATGCGCCTGTTCGGCTTCAACAACTTCGCGCTGGAAGCCACCTGCACCTCGTCGATGGGCGTGGGCAATTCCGACGTCGTCATGGTGCTCGACAACACCGGCTCGATGGGCAGCAACCTGAGCTACAGCGAGACGCGCCTCGAAGCCCTGCAGGGCGCGATGAAGAATTTCTACACGACCCTCTCGAACGCAACGAACGGCACCAGTGCGCGCATCCGGTACGGGTTCGTGCCCTACAGCACGACGGTCAATGTCGGGCAAATGCTGTACGATCTGAACCCGGACTACATTGCCGACAAGCACACCTATTCGTCGCGCGAGGCCGTCTATACGACCGAGACCAACACGACCGAAACGGCCGCCGGAACGACCTATGGCGGTCCCGACTATATCAACTACCAGACGGTCGGCTCGTGGCAGGATTACCAGTCGGGCTACTACCCGCAGTCCAGCTGCGAAAACAACAAGATCCCGGTGACCAGCACCTATTCGGACTATGGTTCGCCATCGACGTCCACCTCGACATCGACCAACAGTGCCGGCCAGAAAGTCATCACGACAACCACCACCCAGCGGCAGGTGCAGATCACGGGCGTGCGGTGCACGGGCTACACGGCGTACTACTACGGCTGGCCCTACACGGCCTACAAGATGCAGGTGACCTACAAGTCGCGTGACGAGGTGACGTACAAGAACGACCTGTTCGATATCACCACGACCGAGACCAAGAAGTTCGATCACTTCGACTACAAGCCGGTCGAGTACGATACCAGCACCTACAAGACGTTCACATCCGTGTCGGTTCCTATCGGCAATCCGTCCTACGGGTCCACATCGCCCTCGATGGTCAGTTCGACCTGGAACGGCTGCATCCACGAGCGCAAGACGGTGGCGCAGTCCAGCTTCAGTTTCTCACCGGTATACGGGATTTCGCCGGCAAGCGCGCTGGACCTCGACATCGATTCCGCGCCCGATGTCTACGACGAAGACACCAAGTGGGCGCCGATGTGGCCTGACGTCGTCTACCGGCGGTACACGACCAGTTACAGCTATTACTCTGGCACTACCCGCACGGCTACGACGGGCACGGGCGACTATGGCACCCATCCGTCCTCACCCTGTCCGGCGGCTGCGCAGGGTCTGAAGGAAATGACCCAGAGCCAGTTCAATACGTACGCCAACTCGCTGTCGGCGACGGGTAACACCTATCTCGACATCGGCATGATCTGGGGCGGGCGCCTGCTTTCGCCCGACGGCATTTTCTCCGGCACGGTCAACTCGCCGCCGGCGAATGGCGGTGAAGTGTCCCGGCACATCGTGTTCATGACCGACGGTGTGATGGAGCCGAACAACTCGGTGAACCAGGCGTGGGGTCTGGAATGGTGGGACCGCAATGTCACTTCCGACGGCAGCAGCGGCGATACCTCGCGCCACACGTCCCGCTTCCTCGCCTCGTGCGAAGCGATCAAGGACAAGGGCATCCGGATCTGGGTGATCGCCTTCACCTCCGGCCTCTCCGACGATCTCAAGGCCTGCGCATCGGACGACAGCTCTTTTACGGCGGCCGACTCGAGCCAGCTTAACGCGGCGTTTCAGGAGATCGCCAAGCAGGTCGGTGAGCTGAGAATTACGCAATGATCGCAGGATCGCTCCGGATCAGGTGGCACCGCGCGCGGGCTGTGCTGCGGCAATGCCGCGACGATCGACGGGGCGTGACCATTGTCGAGTTCGCAATGGCGGCTCCGGTGCTGATCATCCTTCTGCTCGGCATCTTCGATCTGGCGCAGATGGCCTATGTCAGTGCCGCGCTGCACGGCGCGGTTCAGCGGGCGGCGCGGGACAGCGCCATTGAATCGGCGGATATCACGACCCAGGACCAGTTCATCGAGACTCTCGTCCGCCGCGCGGCGCCGGGTGCCACGGTAA
This sequence comes from uncultured Novosphingobium sp., assembly GCA_965140495.1. GTDB lineage: Bacteria > Pseudomonadota > Alphaproteobacteria > Sphingomonadales > Sphingomonadaceae > Novosphingobium. The sequence continues at coordinate 1,995,442 of OZ223239.1, forward strand.
CGACCAAGCGCAAGAGCTACTACGACTTCGCCAACATCGAACAGCCTGAGGCCTGGAACGACGCCAACAACAACGGCGTGTGCGACAATTCCGAGAGCTACACCGACGAGAACAAGAACGGCCAGTGGGATGCGGACGTCGGCAAGAGCGGCAATGGCGGCGCGAACGACGTCGTCGTCTACACGGTGGATGTTTCCTACAAGCCGCTGTTCCCGATCCCCTGGATCGACGGCAGCGATAACAACCGGACGCTGAGCGCGAGCGCCGTCCGAAAGAACCAGCCTTTTGCGCTTCAGGGCAGCAAGGGCTCGGCTGCGGGAACATGCAGTTGAGCGCCGGTGAGACCACGCGCCTCCGCATCGGGCAGGCATGGCGACGCCGGATGCTCCGCGCCGCCAGCGAGGCGCGCAGGTTGCGCCGCGACGCCAGTGGCGTGTCGCTGCTGGAACTTGCTCTGTCGTTGCCTTTCCTCCTCACGCTCGGCCTCTACGGGACGGAAATGGCCTATATGGCCACGGTGAACATGCAGGTGGGCGAGATCGCGATTTCTGTGGCCGACAATGCCTCGCGTCTTGGCCAGACGGACAACAGCTCGGTCACGCCGACCGTCACCGAAGCCCAGATCGATTCGGTCATGACCGGTGCGCTTTTCGAGGGCGATGCCTTCGACTTCCGGACGAACGGCCGTATCATCCTCTCGAGCCTGGAAAAGGATTCCATCACCGGCAGGCAGTATATCCACTGGCAGCGCTGCACCGGCGATCTGGACCGCGATTCCAACTACGGTCCGGCAGGTACCGGTCTGTCGGTACTCACGCTGCCGGGCATGGGGCCGGCCAGCAACAAGATAACGGCCAACAGCAATTCGGCGGTGATGTTCGTGGAAGTGTTCTACGATTATCAGCCGCTGTTCGGTACCTGGTTCGCGGGCGACACCGAGTTTCACCGTGAGGCCGCCTTCATCATCAGGGACGATCGCAACCTGACGTCGGGCGTCACCGGCTCGGGCGGCACGTCCTCCTGTAGCTGATCGCGCAGGCGTCCCGCTAGGGCGATCAATCCGCATCCTTGCCCTAAGGCGCCCTTGCCACCGCTGTCGCTGCCTTCATCCTGCCTCCCGACACGATAACCGGGAGAGGGGGCAGCAATGCTCGAAGCGGATACCATCATTGCCGATGCAGAAGCGCGGGTCGGAGTTGCGGACAGCGATGCCGGGGTAGGCGGTAACCTGCAACGGCTGGTCGCGGCACTCAATCGCGACTTTCCGATGTCCGAGCAGGGCGAGGCCTCAGTGCGCGACGCCCTGCTGCGCGACACGGTCAATCGCCTCGAAGGCCTCAAGTGGCTCCGCGACTATCCCGAGATCGCCGACGAGCCGATCACAGCGCCGGTATTCCTGATGGGGCTGCCACGGTCGGGCACGACCTACTTCCAGTACCTGTTCGACCGCGACCCGCGCTTCCGGCTGATCCGGACGTGGGAATCGGTCATGCCGTCACCGCCGCCGGGCTTCGATGCGCAGTCGGTGAAGGAGCGCCGCGCGCTGTTTTCGGAAATGCAGAAGCAGCGGCCTCATTTCGAGGGGTTCGAGGCGCTGCATCTCTACGACGAGGACGGTTCGGACGAATGTCATGCCTTCATGGAGCAGAGCTTCGGGGCGGCCGGCCTGCACAACCTCTACCGCGTGCCCGGCTATTTCGATTATCTTCTGGACGAGGCCGATCTCGTCGAGGCGTACCGCATCCACAAGCGTCAGCTGCAACTGCTGCAGTGGCGTTCAGCGCCCAAGCCGTGGGCGCTGAAGTATCCCAACCATGTCGTGGGGCTCGATGCGATCCTGCAGGTCTATCCCGACGCGCGCATGGTGATGACGCATCGCGATCCGGTGCAGACGCTGGCCTCGATCGCCAAGATGACGTTCAACCTGCGCTCGATGCGGGCAGCGGGGCCTGTCGACAAGTATGAGGTCGGCCAAGACATGCTGCACTTCGTCGGCCGCCATATCGACCGGATCATGGCTTTCGATGCCAAGCCGGAGGGCGAACGAGTCGTGCATGTCGACTACTACGCGCTAGTGGCCGATCCGGTGGGCGAGATGCGCGCTATCCACCGCGGAATCGGCATCGACACGCCCGATGCTGTGGCTGGCGCCGTTGCCGATTGGCACGCCGCCAATCCCAAGAATGCCCGCGGGCGCAACGATTACACGCTGGCCGAATACGGCATCGATGAAGGCGCCGCGCTCGCGCGGTTCGCGTCCTACATGGAGCGGTTCGCGATCCCGCGTGAGGCTGACGGACTGGCGCGGCAGGGGGCGGCATGACCCGCCCCGGGAGGTGTGTTTGACCGGCGTCGATGTACGCCAGCGGAAAACCTTTAAGACATGCGCTGACAAGTCGCGGCGCGGCTGTGGCCGTACCATGAGCGCAACAGTCAGCACTCTTCTCAAGCTAAGGATCCGCGAATGGCCAGCATCCCGTCCTCGTCGCTGGAGGCAGCTCCGCCCGTAAAGACCGCCGCAGCATGGCGGGGGGACGAGCTCGAAAAGACGGGCGAGTGGATCTATCTTCTTTCCGATGAACAGGTGGCCGAGCTGGAAGCGCTGGGCGAGCGGTTCCTTGCCGAGAACCCGGATCTGCGCACGGTGCAGGCCGAGGACTATCCGCTTGTCGCCTGCGCCGATGCGGTCAAGGAATGGGGTAGCGATGTCGACTTCGGGCGCGGTTTCGTGCTCGTTCGCGGGCTGCGCACGCATCTCTATTCGGATGCGCTGTCCTCGGCGATCTACTACATCCTCGGCCTGCACATGGGCGATCCCATCCGGCAGAACGAGATGGGCGACCTGATCGACCACGTTTACGCCACCTCGGACAAGACCATGGACGATCCTACCGCGCTTTCCGCCAAGGTGCGCGACAAGCTCGTCTATCACTCCGATAGCTCCGACGTCGTGGCGTTGATGTGCCTGCGTCCGTCCAAGGAAGGCGGCCTGTCCTGCCTCGTTTCGGGCGCGCAGATCTACAACGAGATCCTGGAGCGCCGCCCCGATCTCGCGCCGCTGCTGCTGGAACCGTTCCATTGGGACTGGCGCCGGCAGGACCACAATGCGCCGGCCGATACCTATACTTCGCCCATCGTCAGCCTCGTCGATGGCGTGTTCTCGATGTACGCGGGCTCGCTCTACATCCTCACCGCGCAGGAGTACGAAGGCGTTCCCAAGCTCACGCCCGAGCAGATCGAGGTGCTCGAGCTCTTCGACACGATCACGTACGAAGAGGGCATGGCCATCGCCATGGACTTCCGTCCGGGCGACATCCAGTGGCTGTCCAACTATGCCGCGCTTCACGCCCGCACGACCTTCTGGGACTGGCCGGAACCGCAGCGCCGCCGCCATCTGCTGCGCCTGTGGCTGAGCCGTGATGCCGGCCGTCCGGTCGTGCCCGGTTTCGGCAAGAACGGGGTCGTCCAGCATCGCTCCGCGCCGCGCGACGGGGCCGAAGAGCACCCTGAGGGGCACTTCGACATCTACTCGGTTTCGGTGCCGCGCCTGCTCTCGTAAGCGCGCGACGGCGCTGCCCGATCAGAGCAGCGCCATCATCTCCTCGGTCGTTTTCACATCCGCGAAGTTGAGCCGAAGGTTGAGCAGCGCGGCGTTGTGTTCGGCATCCGTCACGGCGGCGCAGGCATCGGATACGACGATCACCTTGTAGCCGCGCATGTTGCCCTCGCGGGCCGTCGATTCCACGCAGACGTTGGTCAGTGTGCCGACGAGCACGAGCATCTCGATGTCGTGCAGCTCGAGCATTTTGGCGAGCGCGCCGGCGGGGCAGGAAAAGGCGCCGTAGCGGAACTTGTCCAGCACCAGATCGTCCTGCCCCTTGACCATGGCGGGATGAATGCCCTGCGATTCCGTGCCGGCCTGGAGGGCCTCCACCGCGCGCAGCACGAAGGGATCGGACATGTCGTATTGCCATTCCGGCATCGCCACATGGGGCGCATTGCCGACGGTCTGGCGGGTCCAGATCACCCGCGCACCGGCATCGCGCATGGCCTTTGCCAGCAGGTTGATCGGGGCCATGACGTCACGGGCATGTTCGTTGCCGAAGACCTCGTCCTCGGCAACGAATACGGATTGCATGTCCACCACGACGAAGGCCGTACGTGCCGGATCGATGTGGTCGAAGGTGTTGTAGCCTTTGCCGCGTTCCACTGCCCAGTCGGGCAGGTCGATGCGATGCATCAGGCGTCCTCGAAGGCGATGGACAGCGAAAGATCGCGCCATTGCTCGATCTGTGCGGACACGAAAGCGTGCTGGTCGGTGGCGTAGTGCAGGGCATCTTCGCCGAGGAAGAGATTGAGCGGCGGTTCGGGCGCGTCGAGCGCTTTCAGGATCGCCATGGCGGCCCGGTCGGGATCGCCCTTTTCCTTGCCGGCATTCTCGGTGAGGCTGCGGCGCGCGAAATGGGCCACACTGTCGTAGTCGGCGATGTCCTTGTCCGCGAGGCGCAGGCCGGCTGCCGCAAACTCGGTGCGCATGCCGCCCGGGGCGACGTTGGTGACGCGGATGTTCATCGGTGCCACTTCCTGCGCCAGCGTCTGGCCGAGGCATTCCAGCGCATACTTGCTGGACCCGTAGGCTGCCGTGCCGGCCCAGGGCGCATGGCCGCTGACCGAGGTGACGTTGACGATGTGCCCGGCGCGGCGGCTGCGCATGATCGGCAGGATGGCCTGCATCATCCGCATCGCGCCGAAGACGTTTATGTCGAACAGTGCCTTGGCGTCCTCGATCGAAACTTCCTCGATCGCACCGATCAGGCCGTAGCCGGCGTTGTTGACGAGGTAGTCGATCCCGCCGGTGATCTCCTCCGCGCGGGCGACGGCATCCTGAACCGATGCCTCGTCGCGCAGGTCGACCTGGATCAGGTGCGCGCGGCCCGGCGCCATGGCCGTGAAGGCGGTGTCTTCGGCCTGCCGCGACGTGCCGACGACCGTATCGCCGCGTGCGAGCGCCGCCTTGGCGAGGGCGCGGCCCAGACCGGCACCGATTCCCGTGATGAGCCAGTTTTTCATTATAATACCCTCCGTTGCTGCATGGCAGCCTAGGGGCTGGTCCGGTCCGCTCTCTTGGCACTGGCGACCGCAAATCTTGTGTCAGGGCGCACGGGGGCGTCTCGCGCTTGACCGCAGGGCAAAGCCCATGCTGCACCGTTGTTTCAACTGTATAAAGACGGGGCGCGCACTTGGCTGTTCACATCGTCGGGTCCATCAATATCGACATCATTACCTCGCTCGACCGGCTGCCTTTGCCGGGCGAAACGGTGCTGGCGGACGCCACCGCACGGCTGCCCGGCGGCAAGGGTGCGAACCAGGCCGTAGCCGCGGCCCGCATGGGCGCGCAGACGCGCATGATCGGCGCGGTAGGCGACGGCGATGCCGGGCGCTGGATGGTGCAGCGGCTCGCGGCCGACGACATCGACGTCTCGGGCGTGGAGACGCTGGCGGGCGAGGAAACCGGCACCGCCTATATCGCCGTCGATGCCGAAGGCGAGAACCAGATCATCGTGGTTTCGGGCGCCAATGCGCGCTTGAAAGCACCGGCTCCGGTTGCCGAGGGCGTGCTGCTTTCGCAGCTGGAAGTCCCCGTCTCAGCACTGCTGCCGGTCTTCGCGCAATCCAAGGCGGTGCGCATTCTCAATACCGCGCCGGCGTTGCTGGAAGCGAAGGCGCTGTTCGACGACGTCGATATTCTCGTGCTCAATGAGCATGAGCTGGGCGTCTATGTCCCTTCGCAAGGCGGGCCGCCGGATTGCGAGGACTTCGTCGCCCGTGCGCGCACTCTGCTGACCCGCGAGGATCAGGCCGTGGTGGTGACGCTGGGGGCGAACGGCGCGATTGCGGTGCGCAAGGACAGGCATCGCCATGTCGCGGCCGTGCCGGTCATTCCGGTGGATACGATCGGCGCGGGCGACTGTTTCTGCGGTGCGTTGGCGGCTTTGCTCGACGAAGGGCGCTGTCTGGAGGATGCCTTGTCCTGCGCCAGTGCCGCTGCGGCGTTGTGTACACTGGGGCAGGGCGCGGCCCCGTCGATGCCCACGCGGGCCGCGGTGCTAGACCTGCTCTCAGGCCCGGCAACAGAACATGCGCCGCAAATCAAGAACCGCGAGAGCGCTTCCCTAAGCTGAAATCACACGTCGCGTTCACGCAAGGGAGTTCCAGATGACCGAGTTCCAGCCTACCCCGTTCGACATCCCGTCAGATACCGGGGGCAAGGATATCGGGATCTTCCTGCCGATCGCCAACGGCGGCTGGATTCTCTCGAAGAACAAGCCGGAGCTCGACGGCTCCTATGCCTATAACCGGCAGTGCGCGATCCTGGCCGAAGAGGCCGGTTTCGACTTCGTGATGTCGATGTCGAAGTTCCGCGGATACGGCGGCGAAACCGATCACTGGAACAGCTCGCTCGATCCGGTCGTGCTGATGGCCGCGTTGGCGGAGGTGACGAGCAAGGTGAAGGTGTGGACCACGATCCATACGATCCTGCAGAACCCCGCAGTGGTCGCCAAGATGCTGGCGACGCTCGATCAGGTCTCCAAGGGGCGCTCGGGCCTCAACGTGGTGACCGGCTCCTACAAGGGCGAATTCTCGCAGATGGGCGCGTGGCCCGAAGGCGTCGATCACGATGCCCGCTACGACCTCGCCAAGGAATGGATTACGGCGGTGAAGCGCCTGTGGACCGAGGATTCGGTCTCCATGGATGGCAAGTACTTCACGATGGACGAGTGCGAATCCTGGCCGAAGCCGGAAAAGCGTCCGTTCCTCGTCTGCGCCGGCTCCTCGAAGAAGGGTATGCGCTTCACCTCCGAGGAAATGGACGCGATCTTCCTCAGCGGCGGTGATCCCGAGGAACTGGCCGAAGCCAGCCGCGCAGCCAAGGAAGATGCGGCTGAACTGGAGCGCTATGTACGCACCTATTCGATGATGACCGTGGTCTTCGGCGATACCGACGAGGAGGCCGAGGCCATTGCCAAGAACTACACCGACGGGCTCGACGAGGGCGCGCTCCACGGCATGCTCAAGGCTTACGGTTTCCTCGACGAGGAGATCGGCAAGGAAAACGCCTTCGTGAAGAAGAGCCGTTCGGGCTTCATGGCTGCGCACGTGGTCGGCTCGACCGAAACCGTCATCGAGAAGCTGAGCGAGATCTTCGAGGTTTCGAAAACCGACGGCCTGATGATGATCTTCCCGGACTACATGACCGGTATCCCCAAGTTCGGCAAGGAAGTGCTGCCGGTGCTGCGCGAGCGCTTTCCCGGCAAGGTGAAGCTGACCGCCCATGGTTGAGGCCGTCGACCTTCCGCATGTCGATCCGGGTGCGCTCAAGGACATGCTGCCGCCGGCGAAAACGGCGCTGGTCGTTGTCGATATCCAGACCGATTTCGCTGCGCCCGATGGTCTCGTCGGCAGCTTCGGCGCCGACATGACCACCGTGGAAGCCGCGATCGACCGGATCGAGGACCTGATTGCCGCGGCCCGCAAGGCCGGTGCCCATGTCGCGTTCATGCGGGTCGTCACCCGGCCGGAAACCGACACCGATGCGCTCAAGACGCTGATGGTGCGCCGGGGCTCCCCCGGCGGTGAAGGGATCTGCCGCGCAGAGGGCGGCGGGGCCGACTACTATCGTGTCATGCCCGAGCCGGGCGACATCGAGATCGAGAAGCTGATGTACGACAGCTTCCACGGCACCGATCTCGACGAGCAGCTCAAGGCGCGCGGTATCGATACGCTGGTGATGACCGGTGTCAGCACCGATTGCTGCGTCGATTCCACTGCGCGCACGGCCTTCCACAACGGCTACAACGTCTTCGTCGTTTCCGATGCCTGCGCTGCCTATGAGCCCGATCTGCATTGGGGCACGCTCAACGTGCTGCAGAAGAACCTTGCCCTGCTGGTCACCAGCGATGCGGTCGCCGGGGCCTGGTCTTGAAGCTTTCGGCCGCCACTTTCGTCGCGCACGATGTCGATGCCCTGGCGGGCTTCTACGGCGCGGCACTGGGGCTGGCCGAGACTGTCGACGACTCCCCGCGCTATCGTGAACTCGATGGTGGCGGGGCGCGGATCGGCTTTGCCTCCACGGCTGCCTATGAACTGCTGGGCCTTCAGGACGACGCCGAGGTATCGGGCTTGCGCTCCTTCCTGACGTTCGAAGTACCCGAAGCAGGGATGGAAGATGCGGTCGCGCAGGCCGTGGGGCAGGGCGCCGCGCTGGTGAAGGCGCCCTATCGCACGCACTTCGGTGCGCTGCTGGCCGTGCTGCGCGATCCGGAGGGCAATGCGTTTCGCCTCGTGGGTGGTAGGGCATGATACCCTACACGCCGCCACGCGCCGCGACGGACATTCCGGTCATCGATCTGACCGGCACTTTCCTCTCGGATGATGCGCGTGTGGATGCCGCGCGGCTGATCCATCGCGCCTGCCGCGAGACCGGGTTTTTCTACGTCTCGGGCCACGGAATCAATCCTCTGCTGGTCGAAAGCCAACTCGCTACCACGCGGCGGTTCTTTGCGCAGCCTGACGAGGCCAAGCAGGGCGTGTCCAAGGCGCATTCGCCGCACTGGCGCGGCTACGAGGGCGTCGGGGCGCAAGTGCTCGATGCGGGCTCGGCGGCGGACCACAAGGAAAGCTTCGCGATCGCCATCGATCTGGCCGAAGACGATCCGCTCGTCGTGGCCGGCGTGCCGGGGCAGGGGCCGAACCTCTGGCCCGAGGATCTGCCCGGCTTTCGCGAACAGATGCTGGCCTATCAGGCGGCGATGATCGACCTCGGGCGGCACCTGATGGGGCTGATCGCGATGTCGGTCGATCTCGATTACGGCTATTTCGCCGCCGGGCTCGATCAGCCGCAGTGCGGTGTGCGCTTGCTGCGCTATCCGCCGCAGCCGCAGGACAGCGGTGACAACGTGCTGGGCGCCGGCGCGCACTCCGACTGGGGCTCGATCACGATCCTGCTTCAGGACGGCAAGGCCGGTCTCGAAGTGCGCAATGCCGCGGGCGAGTGGATACTTGCGACACCGATCCCGGGCACTTTCGTGATCAACATCGGTCAGATGATCGAGCGCTTCACGGCGGGCATCTATCGCGCCAACCTGCACCGCGTGCGCAATGGCTCGCCCGATGCCGCGCGGCATTCGGTTGCGAGCTTCTTCGAACTCGAACCGCTCTACCGCATGGGCCGCGCGCCGACCTGTCCGCCCGATCCGGCCTACGAGGCCTTGGGCGACCTCACCGTGAGCGAGCACATCGACCAGATGGCCCGCGCCTCCTACGCAGAAGCCGGAGCCGACACGCAATGAGCGAGACAGCGCCCGTTCCCGTCGACCTGCTGGTGCGCCATGCTTGGATCGTGACGATGGACGCGGAGCGCCGCATCTTTCGTGACGGTGCCATCGCCGTAAAGGACGACCGCATCGTTGCGGTGGGGCCCTCCGAGGAAGTCGAGCGATCGGTTGCCGCGCGCGAAGTGATCGAAGGGGCGGATCGCTTCGTGGTCACGCCGGGGTTCGTGAACGGACACATCCACATCACCGGCGAGCCGATCACGCGTGGTTCCGTACCGGACAACACCGACTGGCGGACCAACGTCTTCGACTGGCTGATCCCGACTTACATGGCGCAAACGTCCGAGGACGAGGCCTTTTCGGCCACGCTCGCGGCGCTCGAAATGCTGCGCACGGGTACGACCTGCTTCGTCGAGGCCGGGACGATCCTCGATTTGCCCGCCGTCTTCGATGCGCTCGCCGCGACGGGCATCCGCGGGCGTATCGGCCAGTGGGTGCAGGACCGCGCTTTCGCGCCCGACGACGATCAGGCTGCGCTGACCGCAGGAGCGGTCGCCAAGCTGGAAGACCAGCTTTCGCGCTGGCCGGCTACGGGCGATCCGCTGCTGGCGGGCTGGCCCTGTCTTGTCGGTCACAACACCGCGACCGATACGCTCTGGCGTGAGGCCACGGCGCTGGCCCGCGAGACCGGTTGCGGCGTGACCGCGCACATGAGTGCCGATCCGGCGGACCCCGATTTCTATCTGGGCGAAACCGGCCAGCGCCCGATCGTCCACCTCGCCGCGCTCGATGCGCTGGGGCCGCATCTGTCGCTGACCCACGGCATCTACTTCGATGCGCAGGAAGTGGAACTGCTGGCGCAGAGCGGCACCACCGTCACGCATTGCCCGATGACGGCGATGAAGGGGGCCTACGGAGCCAGCTCGGCGGGTCGTTTCCCGGACATGGTGGCGCAAGGCGTCAATATTCAGCTCGGCACCGACGGCAACAACAACGGCAACGCTTCCGACATGATGCGCGCGATGTTCGCCAGTGCGGGCCTGTTCAAGGATGCCCTGCGCGATGCGGACATGTTCCCCGCCACCCGCGTGCTGGAAATGGCGACGGTCAATGGCGCCAGGGGCGCGCAGCTTTCGCACTGCATCGGCTCGCTCGAGCCCGGCAAGAAAGCGGACTTCGTGCTGCACGACCGGAACCGGCCCGAGTGGCGCCCGCTGTTCAACGTCGTCAACCAGCTCGTCTATTCGGCGGATGGCAGAGGCGTGCACAGCGTCTGGGTCGATGGCCGGCGCGTGGTCGAGAACTACCGCTCGACGCTGATCGACGAGGAAAAGCTCTACGCGCAGATCGAGACGGCAGGGGCGGCCGTTCTCGCGCGCGCAGGCATGGAGGTTCCCAGCACATGGCCGGTTCTTTGACGTCGCCCGTTCCCGGATACAGGAAGGGCTCGCCCCGCAGTGTCCTGATTGCCTGCACGCTCGGCAATGCAGTGAGCGTAACGCCGGCAGTCCACGCCGTTTTCGGACTGTTTCTGGTGCCGCTGTCCGAACAGTTCGACTGGTCGCGCGCGAGCATCTCGGGCGTGCTGGGCATCCTCGCGCTGGTCGGGGCCGTGACCTATCCGATGATCGGGCGCTACGTGGACAAACACGGTGCGCGCGGGATGCTGCTGACCGGCATCTTCGGTCTTGCCCTCTCGATCGGGGCGCTGTCGGCGACGACGGGCAGCCTGTTTCAGTTCTATGCGACGTTTACGGTTCTGGCCGTCTTCGGGGCGATGGGCGGCACGCCGATCTTCCAGAAGGTGATCGCGGACTGGTTCGACGAGAACCGCGGTACGGCGCTGGGGTTGAGTGCCGGTGGCGGCAACGGTCTGGGCTCGGTCGTGCTGCCGGTGCTGGCGGCGGTTCTGGTGCAGACCTGGGGCTGGCGCGCTGGCTATCTGGGCATCAGTGGCTTCATGCTGATCGTGGCGCTGCCGCTGCTGTGGCTGCTGCTGCGCGACAAGGCCGGCTCCGGCCATCATTCCGAAACGACCGTCGCGCGCGATGGCATGACGCTGGGTGAGGCCATTCGCACCCCCGCCTTCTGGCTCACCCTCATAGCCGTGGCAGCAGGTGCTGGGGGGACGACCGCCGTGTTCAGCCACGTCGTGCCGATCCTCAGCGACCGGGGGTTCTCCGTCGCGACCGGTACGGCCGTGGTGAGCGTCTTCGCGCTGGTGACGTCGGGTTGGCAGGTCGCCACCGGGCGCATCATGGACCGGATCCAGACGCCGCGCGTCGCGGTGCCGATGTACCTCATGGCCGTGGTCGGGCTCGTCCTGATCGAAACCGGCGGCAGCATGCCCGAACTGCTGATCGGCGGGGCGCTGCTGGGTGTGGGTCTTGGCGGCCAGTTCGGCGCCTTGCCCTATTTCGTCGCCCGCTATTTCGGTACGCGCCATTTCGGTTCGGTGATCGGGGCGATGTATTCGGCGGTGATCGCCGCGCAGGGCACCACGCCGATCCTGCTCGATGCCGTATTCGATGCGCAGCATTCCTATCGCCCGGCACTGCTAGGCGTAGGCGGAGCGCTGGTCGCCGGCGCGCTGCTGCTGATGTTCCTGCCGCGCTACGGCCGTCCGGCTGACACGGCCGAAGGCCTGATGGCGGCCGGCCATTGAGACGAACGAACACACCGACCCTGGGAGCTAATGGTGGCTGACTATTCCGAACGAGACCTTTCCGGCGCGACTTTCAGCGATCCGGCCAAGGCCCCATACACCGTCAGCGAGGAAGAGCGTGCGGCGATTGCCGAGGCCATCGATACCGAGGAGCTCGTCGAACTCGCGCTGACGCTGGGCAACATTCCCAGCCGCTCCCGCGAGGAACTTGCGGCGGCCGAATTCGTCCACGACTGGATGGCCAAGGAAGGGTTCTCGCCGCGCAAGGTCGGCGCAACGCCGGAACGGCCGAACGTAATCGGCGAATACGGCGGTTCGGGCCGCGGCGCGAACCTGCTGTTCACCGCCCATCTCGACACCGAGAGCCCGAGCGGCATGAGCGAGCACGACAAGTTCCGCTACCGCGAGAGCACGCTCGCCGATCCCGAATGGACGCAGTGTTGGCAGGACGAGGAAGGGCGCATTCGCGGCTATCCGGTCACCAACGACCGCGGGCCGATGTCGTGCTTCCTGATTGCCGCCAAGGCGCTGCGCAAGGCGGGAATCGGTCTTGCCGGCAAGTGCTGGCTCACGGCCTGCCCCGGCGAGATCGGTCCCGAGCCGATCGAGGAATTTTCCGGCATCGACTGGAACGGCAAGGACATCGGCGCGCACTATCTGTTCCACCACGGCGGGGTCGCGCCGGATTATGCGATCGCGGCGGAAGGGAGCGACTACGGGCTGACCTGGCAGGGATCGGGCTACGCGCTGTTTCGCGTGCGTATTTTCGGGCAGGGCGTCTTCTCGCCGATCCTCGATGCCCCCGCCGATGCGCGGGCGCATCCCAACCCGATCTATCGCCTCGGGCCGGTCATCGACGCGCTGCACGCCTGGGGACTTGCGTTCGAGCAGAGCAGCCGGATCGTAACCGAAAGCGGCCCCGTCGCGCCCAAGGTGCAGATCGCCTCTGTGCGCGGCGGCATGCCGATAGACTTCGGAGCGGGCACGGAAGTCTGCGCGCTCTACATCGATGTTTCGCTCAACCCGCGGCAGAAGGCGGCGGATGCCTGGCATGGTATCGTTGAGGCGATGCGTGGTGTCGATGTCGCGGGTTTCGACGTCGAGCCGGTGGTCGTGCGCCACGGTTTCGAAGCCCGGCCGGACGAGGTAGCACCGCTGGTTGGTGCGGTCGATGCGGCGACGCGGCTCGCGCGAGGGGCTCCGCTGGAACCGGCGCACCCGGTCTATTCCAGCATGTGGCGCGATCACAACGTGTTCAACATGCACCGCGTGCCCGCGGTAACCACCGGAATGCCGCGCTGGCGACCGACTCCGGAAGACATGGTTTCGAGCAGCCTGGTCTATGCGCTGACGATGCTCGCGGTGTGCGGACGGGGAGAGGCTCCGGCTCTGCTGGGAGGCAGCACGAGCGTGTATGGAAACGAAACACCGTTTGCGAACAGTTGAACGGGCCCCTTGCCGGTTGGGACAACGCTGGATAGACCATCGCCAAGGTCGTCAAATTAAGAAGCGTTCACTGCCGGGATAGGATGCCACCAGTTGCGGGTGGGTTCTGGCTTGAGAATAACAACAAACGTCTATCCCAAGGAGCAGCGCCGCGACGCCTGGCGCTTTGCGCTCAAACGCCTTTCGCTCACGCTCGACGAGGCCGATGAGGCGACGTTGTATGGCGAACTGATTCATTTCCGTTCCAGCACCAATATCGACTTCATCCGGGTGACCGGCACGCCGCAATCGTGGTCGATCGACTTTCGCGAGCAGCCCCAGACCTACTGGCTGGCGATGATCCTCGACGGCACGGCAACCATGCGCGACGGCGCACAGGAGATCAGGCTGGGCGATGGCGAGATCATCTGCGGGCGCGGGGATTCTCCGGTCCATCTCGCGTTCACGGGAGACAATCGCAGTCTGATCGTACAGGTACCGCACAGCGAACTTTCGATGCGCCTGAAAACGCCGATCGGTGGCGCCCCGCGCAAGATCGCCACCGATACCGGCACGGCCCGCGTCTTTGCCGGGATGCTGCGCTCGCTCGCCGAGACGATCACCGACATCACCACCGACCAGGCCCGCCCGGTCGAACTGGCCTTTCCCGAATTCCTCGTCACCAGCCTGCTCGATAATGCCCCGGCCAAGGCGCTCGGCGGGGCGGCGGGCATGCGGGCGGCGCTGCTCGAACGCATCTTCCAGACCATCGAGATACGCCTGTCGGATCCCGATCTCAATTACCAGCAGGTCGCCGCCGAACACGGAATTTCGCCGCGCTATCTCCAGAAGTTGTTCGAATCGATCAACGATTCCTTCGGGCACTATGTGAAGGTGCGCCGCCTCGAGCGCTGCCGCCTCGACTTGCGCAGCCCGCTCCATGTCCAGAAGTCGATCTCGGACATCCTGTTCGAATGGGGCTTCAACGATTCCGCCTCGTTCAGCCGCGCGTTCCGCGAGCAGTACGGCATCTCCCCGCGCGAATACCGCAAGGCGCAGCCGCAGGAACAGGAGGCGGTCGAACTCCTGCGCCGTGGTCGCCCGGCGAAGGGCGAACGGGCAGCTGCCAAAGCCGGCGCTGCCGCCGAAGAGAAACCGGCGGAGACCGTCGAGGAGCCGGAATACCAGCCTGAGCCTGAAAACGAGGAAGAGGACAGCGGTACCGCGACCACCGTCGATACCTCGAAGTTCACCGACGGTCAGCCGGTTCGCCATCACCACCTGCCGGTTTCGCCCGAGACGGTCCATTGGGGTTATTTCAGCAAGGACCTCAAACCCGCCTTGCATGTGCGATCCGGGGACTTCGTCACCATCGAGACGCTGACGCACCACGCCAACGACGACCCGGAGCGCATGGTCAACGGCGATGAGGGGGCGAAGAGCGTCTATCACTGGGACGAGAACGGCAAGGCGGTCGAGCGCCGCGGTGCCGGACCGATGGATGCCAGTGCCTTCGGGCGCGGGCCGGGCGAGGGGTTCGGCGTGCACATCTGCACCGGCCCCATCGCCCTCGAAGGCGCCATGCCCGGCGACCTGATCGAAGTGCGCATTCTCGACCTCAAGCCCCGGCCCAGCGGCAACCCGCGCTTTGCGGGCAAGTGCTTCGGCAGCAATGCCGCGACCTATTGGGGGTTCCACTACCACGATCTGCTGACCGAGCCGAAGATGCGCGAAGTCGTGACGATCTACGAAGTCGAGGCGACGGGCGCACGCACGCCCACCGCCCATGCGGTCTACTCCTACCGCTGGACGGAGCAGGTCGATCCGTCGGGCGTGAAGCATCCCCGTTACGACTATCCCGGCGTCCCGGTCGATCCGGAGACGGTGGAGCGCAACTACGACGTGCTGCGCAACGTCGAGATTCCGATCCGCCCGCATTTCGGCGTGATCGCGGTGGCCCCGGCGCATAATGGCCTTATCGATTCCGTGCCGCCGGCCTCCTACGGCGGAAACCTCGACAACTGGAGGACCGGGCCGGGCGCGCGGGTGTTCCTGCCGGTGCAGGTGCCGGGTGCCTTGCTGTCATTGGGCGATCCCCATGCCTCGCAGGGCGACAGCGAACTGTGCGGCACGGCCATCGAATGTTCGATGACGGCGCTGATCCAGGTCGTGCACCACAAGGCATCAGGCCTCATCGAGCAGCTCAAGGATGTCGACTATCCGCTGATCGAGACCGAGACCGAATGGGTGATCATGGGCTTCAGCCACCCCGACTACCTCAAGGAACTCGGCGAGGACGCGCAGAGCGAGGTCTACAAGCAAAGCTCGATCGATTCCGCCATGCGCGATGCTTTCCGCAAGGCGCGCCGCTTCCTGATGACGGCCAAGCAGCTGAGCGAGGACGAGGCGATCTCGCTGCTGTCGGTGGGTGTCGACTTCGGAGTGAGCCAGGTGGTGAACGGCAATTTCGGCGTGCACGCCGTGATCCGCAAATCGCTGTTCACCAGTTGATCGTTTTGCCGGATCTGCGGATAAGAAGGGCTGCTATTGGTAGCTGAACCGTTCTAGGCAGCCTGTCTTGGAGAAGCCTGTCGTGTCCTTTCCGATCATGCAGGTTTCATCCAGTCCGGCGCGGGTTGCGGTTGGCGTCGTCTTGGCCGCGACGCTCGGAATAGCGGCGGCGAACTACTTCTTCTTTTCCCGCACCGAGAGTGCGATCTGGCAGCTGGAGCGCCTGTCGGAGGGCTGGATCAATGCCAACCTGCCGATGTTCGTCGTGCTTTCCGCCATGATCGTCGGGGGGCTCATCCTCGGCTGGGGGCGTCACCGGTTTTCGGATCTGGGGCTCGAAAAGGGATGGATAGGGCGACTGCTCGCCTATGTGGGTGCCGGCTGGCTCTTACTCCAGCTGGTCGCGGTTCTGGCGGTTCTGCTCACCGGCGGTACGATTGCGCTCAATCCGATCTGGTCGGTGCATGGCCCGGCTACCGTCATCGGCTTCCTGTTCGCGATGGTCTTCGGCACTGCCTTTTTCGAAGACAGCATCTTTCGCGGATATCTTCTGCCGCAGCTCTATCTGCGGCTGGGCAGCGTGTTTCCGGGGCATGGCGCGCGAACTGTCGCGGCGGTCGGATGCTGTGCGACGATTTTCTCGCTCTGGCATCTGCCGACCATTCTGCTCAATCGCGAGGTCTCGACCGCAGCAGTAGCAGGGGCGCTCCTTTACATGGCGCTGGGAGGGATCATGCTTTCGCTGCTCTTCCTGCGTACCGGAAGGTTAAGCGTGGTAATCGCCTGTCACGCGCTGGTGAATGCGCCCACGCTCCTTGTTGCAGCTCCGGTCTCCGGCGCCTCGTTGGCCGGGCTCGTGGGTGTGGCTGCGATTATCGCAGGCCCTCTGCTGGTGGGGCAACGATGGAGCCCGGGGCTGGTCCGCCCAACCGAAGCAGGCGTCGCACGGTAGGTTCAGAAAGGCTTGTCGCCCGCAATCGTGACCCGATAGCCCGAGCGGGTCTCCGGGAAGTAGTCCCACACCGCGAAGTGCTGCGTGCAGCGGTTGTCCCAGAAGGCGATGGAGTGCGGCTGCCAGCGAAAGCGGACGTGATAGTTCGCGTTCTTGATATGCTCGTAGAGGAACGCAAGCACGGCATCGCTCTCTTCCTGCGGCAGCTCGTTGATCTTCGTCGTGTAGGACGAATTGACGAAGAGCAGCTTCTTGCCCGTAACCGGATGAATGCGGACGACCGGGTGCGAATTGCACTCGTAGGTCTTGTCCACGTCGGGGAAGAGCGCCTTGTAGACCGGATTGGCGTCATGCACCGCGGTTAGCGGTTCGAGGAATGCCTTCATCGGTTCGGACAGGCCGTCGTAGGCGGCATACATGCTGGCGAAGAGCGTATCGCCGCCGAATTCGGGCAGCGTGTGCATGTAGAGGATCGAGCCCATCGGCGGTTCGGGATCGCACGACAGGTCCGAGTGCCACTTTTCGCCGGCGACGAACTTGCTGTGCTCGTCGGCATGGATGGCGACGACTTCTGGATGATCGTCGAGGCCTTTCACCGCGGAATGCATGTGCAGGTCGCCGAAGGCGCGACCCAGCGTCTTGTGGGCCTCGTGGCTGATTTCCTGATCGCGGAAGAACACCACCTGATGCTTCATCAGCGCATCGTGGATTTCCGCATAGGCCTGATTGCTCAGCGGTTCGCGCAAGTCGACGCCGAAGATTTCCGCGCCGATCCGCTTGGTCATCGGGCGCACATCGATCAGTTCGTAACCCATCGTCATTCTCCGTAGCCGCCTTGCGAGGCAGGTGTGTGCCGGGTGGTTGGGACCGCTTTACCCGGCACACGTTCAGTCAAGTCGGACCGTGGTTCCGGTCGTCAATCGGGATCCTTGACGGTGCCCTTTTCAGGGAAGATCCGCCGTTCGATCTTGCAGTGGATGCCCTGGGTGCCATCGACCACCTGGGTCACGCCGAAGTCGGCGGCGACGCTCATCAGCGAGTAGCCGTCGTGGCGCGAAAGGCCCTGATGCTCGGTGAGCAGGTGAAGCATGTCGAGCGAGGCGCCCTTCATGGCCTCGTCGAGGTCCTCGCCGAAGCCGTGGACGATCCAGCAATCGGGCGTTTCCAGCAGCGGCGAGGGGAAGGCGAAGTCCTTGCGCAGGATGATCTGGAACAGCACGTCGAGCGAGGCCTCGATGGCGGTGCCGCTGATCTCGCCGTCGCCCTGGCTGACGTGGGGGTCGCCGATCGAGAACAGGCCGCCCTTGACCTGCACCGGATAGTACATCGTCGCGCCGGCGCCGATGCGCCAGTTGTCGATGTTGCCGCCATGCAGACCCGGCGGGATCGTGCTCACGCGCTCGTTCACGGCCGGTGCGACGCCGGCGGTGCCGAGGTGCGGGCGCGCGGGCAGGGTGATGCCGGGAAGCGCCGGCGAGCGGTCGCATTCGGGGCAATGGGTGATGCGGCCCGGCTCCGTGTAGACGCCGTCGACGTCATAGGCATAGAGCGCGCTGGCGGTATTGGCGTTGGGATCGAGCTTGTAGATCGTCACACGCTCGGTCTTGCCGAATTCCTCGTAGAGGTGGCCCCAGTTGGCCTGCAGGTTCGACCCGTAGTTCATGCGCGGGCGCATTTCGAAATAGCGCACTTCCAGCATGTCGCCGGGTTCCGCGCCTTCGACGTAGATCGGGCCGGTCATGATGTGGCAGCCCGGCGCGCGGGTGCTCGGATCGACCTCGGTGAAGATGCGCTTGATCTCGTCGTCGAACATCAGGTCCGGATCGTCGCCCGCGTGATGGGTAACGGCCTGCGCCTGGATCAGGTCACCGCTCTTGACGGTCAGCGCCGGCTTGATCTCCGGCGAGAAGTAGCCCCAATGCACCGTTTCCGGCGTTGCCCGGAGGTGGTGGAGTGCGCTCGGCTGAACGGCCTCCTTGGCGGCATCGGGCTTTAGGCTGATCAGTCCCATCTGAACTCCTGTAGGGCAAGTTGAAAGGTGCGACCCGAAGTCATGCCGCGTCGATGAGGACGCTTGTCATGCTCAGGGACTTGTGTTGGATGAAATGCGGTGCGAACTCGGCCTTCTCGCCCTCGTGGCGGGCACCGAGAACGTAGAGCAGCGGCAGGAAATGGTCGGAGCTCGGCACCGAAAGCCGTGCGGCATCGCCCATCGTCTCGTAGTCGATCACCGTTTGCGGCGTGTCGCTGGCAATGGCCTCGCACATCGTGGAATTGAACTGTTCGGCCCAGGGATAGGGCGTCGCGGACGGGTTGCCCCAGTCCATCGCGGGCAGATTGTGGACGATGTTGCCGGTGCCCATGATGAGCACGCCCTCGTCGCGCAGCGGGCGCAGCATGCGGCCGACTTCCCAGTGTTCGGCGGTCGATTTGCCCACGTCCATGCCCAGCTGGATCACGGGAATGTCCGCTTCGGGATAGGCGTGGACCAGCACCGACCATGTGCCGTGATCGAGCCCCCAGTTGGCATCGAGCTTGACCGGCATGGGGGCGAGCAGTTCCTGCACGCGGGCGGCCAGTTCCGGATCGCCGGGGGCAGGGTACTGCATGTCGAACAGCGCCTGCGGGAACGCGCCGAAGTCATGAATCGTGCGCGGTTCGGCCATCGCCGTCACGGCGGTGCCGCGCGTCTGCCAGTGGGCCGAGATGCACAGGATCGCCTTTGGCTTGCCGATGCGGGCAGCCATGTCGTTCCACGTCTTCGTGACCGCATTCTTTTCCAGCGCGATCATCGGGCTGCCATGTCCGAAGAAGACAATCGGAAGACGGCTCATCGTATATGGCTCCATTCGCATTTCCGCAGCGTGCTGACCCGAGGCTCGCGGATGTGTCCGTATTTCGAGGGAAGGCTATGCCGGGGGTGGGCTCCGGTCTTGCGGCGATGCGCACAAGAATTTGTCGCGCTGCAGCAAAACCGGATC
The DNA here is from genome assembly GCA_965140495.1 of uncultured Novosphingobium sp. Lineage (GTDB taxonomy): Bacteria > Pseudomonadota > Alphaproteobacteria > Sphingomonadales > Sphingomonadaceae > Novosphingobium. The sequence goes on from OZ223239.1 coordinate 2,015,311, forward strand.
CCGGACAGGCCTATTCGCGGGTGAAGTTGTCGGGAATCTGCGGATTGTCGCCACCCTTGATCCACAGGATGATTTCATTGCCCCAGGGATCGCGGAAGGCCCAGTTGAAGCCGTTGAACTCCTTCCAGTAGTGATTGCGCCACAGCACCGTCGCACCCAGCTTTTCCGCCGTTTCGAGAATGCGCTCGGGGGTGTCGTCCTCGCTCACCAGAATCCACACGCGCGCCTTGCGGCCCTCGGTCGCGAGCGTGCGCGGTTCGACACCTTCGGGATTGGGGTGCGGGCGGGCGTTGCGGGAATCGGAAATGCCGAAGTGCAGGTTGCCGATCTCGCTGTCGGAGCCGTCCTTGTTCTTGAAGAAACCGCCGGGAACCATGCGGTGGAACAGCCCGCCCATGCGCGGATCGTCCTCCCAGCCGAAGACTTCGGCGTAGAATTTGCCGGCCTTGTCCGGATCGTCCGTGGCGAAATCGAAGAAAATCAGGCTGTTGGTCATCAAGAACTCCCTTGTCGTTGGACCAAGGCCTAACCGAGGGAAGGAACTTTGCTCGGCACCGCGCGCACGAATCCTTGATTGCCCACGCCAGCGTGCGGGCCGCACATAAAAAGGCGGCGTCCGAACGTGTCGGACGCCGCAGCCGTCGGGAATGAGGAAACTGGGTTGGCGCGATCAGGCTGCGCCGGTCCGCTTGATCTCGGTAACCGGAGCCGAGGGGCCGCGGCGGCGGTCCCATTCGGCCCAGTAGCGGTCGACCAGCCAGACATTGAGCAGGCGCTGGGCGCCTTCCTGCCAGGAATAGCGGCCGCGCGGCGCGTGCTTGGAACGAAGGCCCTGCTGGACCAGCTCGTCGACGTGGAAATCCTGGCCGACGATCTGCTCGACCGCGGCATCGTTCATCTTCATCTTCTGCTCGTAGAGTGGGTCGTCCATCGCTTCGGACATCATCAGCGTGCCGATGGTCAGCGCGTGCGATTCCGCCGAGCGCGGATCCATGATCAGGTAGAGCACGGTGTCGTTGAGCACGACCAGCGAGAGGCTGGGCGGCAGATTGACGAAGAGCAGGCGGTTCTGCTCCTCTTCGGTAAGCTTGGGGAAGACCGGGAAGACCGAACGCTGCGTTGCGTTGAAGGCGGCGTTCTTGTGAAGCGTGCCGTTGAGCCGGTAATAAGCGGCGGAATCCGCCGGAACTTCGGGGAAGCTGGCAAGGCCGCTCGGGATGAAGTCGTGCAGCGGGCCGGCGTGGAGACGGCTGGCGTGGTAGCCGTCGTTGTTGTTTTCCAGCATGACCTTCCAGTTCCACGGGAAGATCGTCGGTTCCTCGGGACGCGGCCCGCGCAGCGCGGCGAAATCGTAGTTGGCGACGACCGGTTCCAGCGCGGCAAGGCGCGGGGTCAGCGGTTCGGCTTCCGGATCGAGATTGATGAAGACGAATCCGTGCCAGATCTCGTGGCGGATTTCCGGCAGCGCCGCAGCCTTCTTGTCGAAGTTGCACGTGCGGTTCATCGCCGGCGCGCCGACAAGGGCGCCGTCGAGATCGTAGGTCCAGTGGTGATAGGGGCACACGAAAGCGCGGGTATTGCCGTGGCCCTCGGCCACCAGCATCGCGCGGTGCTGACACACGGCCGAAAGCGCCTTGATCGTGCCGTCGCGCGTCTTGGTGACGATGATCGGCTCATCCGCGCGGGTGACGGTGAAGAAGTCGCCCGGCTCCTCGAGCCATTCCTCGCGGCCGACGCAGAGCCATTCGCGCTGGAACAGCGCGTCCATCTCGAAGTGGTGAAACTCTTCGCTGGTGTAGCAGACCGGCGGCAGCGTCTCGGCCTCCAGCGTGTCGAGCTTGGAACTGGCAAGACTGTCGAAGAACTGATCGGTGAGGATGGTCATTGGGGCCTGCTTCCGTTTTGCGCGAACCAGTGAAATGCGCCTTGTGCGCGACTTGCTATGTTGGTGACGTTAGCGGCATCGTCCGAAGGCGGCTTTGCGCTGGGCGCAGTGTTTTTTGGCACGGGTTCCGGCGTTCATTCCGCCGGAACCAGCTCCCCCACTTCTTCGCCGCTTTCGCTGTCTTCGCCGGCTTCCTCGTTCTGCTTGGGCGCGCGCAGGAACAGGACGGCGATGGCCGTCGCGGCGAGCAGCAGCAGCGAGAAGATCAGCATGGCCGGGGCATAGCTGCCGGTCACGTCGGCGATCCGGCCCGCGCCGATGGGGCCGAGCACAGCCAGCGTCGTTGCGGTGGTCGCCATAGCGGTCATGTCGCCGGCGATGGCCGCGCCGAAGTAGCGCAGGATGAGGACGTGGGCCGAAAGCCAGGCCATGCCCCAGCCGGTGCCGAACAGTACGGCGGCGATGCAGGCGATAAGTACCACCGGCGTGGACCACAGCAGCGCCATGGCCGCAGCCTGCAAGGCGAGGCCGGCGATCAGGATGCGGCGCGGGTCGTGGCGTTCGCACACCGCGCCGGTGATGCCCTTGGCGCCGGTGCCGGCGAAGGCCAGCAGGCTCATCGCGATGGCGCCGGGCGCTGCGCCTTCGCCCAGCGTGGCGATGTGCGCGACGAGGTTCGAGTGGGTGGTGGTGACGACCATCTGTACAATCGTCATGATTGTGGCGAGCACCATGAAGGTCGGGCTGCGCAGGGCCTGGCGGACGGTCCAGCCGGTGGCGTTCTCCGTTCCCGGCTTGGCATCACCGCCCGCGACGCCCTTGACCTGCTCGACGGTTTCCACCTTGGTCGCATCGCGCACGCAGACAAGGCAGACCAGGCCGGCGAGGGCGGCGCAGATCGCCATGACCAGCCAGTGCAGGCGCCAGTCGCCGGTCAGGCCGACGATGGTGCCGACGATCAGCGGACCGGCAATGCCGCCCGACGAGCCGATCATGAAGTAGAAACCGATCATGCGCGCCGAGGTGCGCGGGAACCACGTCGCCAGCAGGTACACGGCAGGCGAGGGGGCGGCGAGCGTGAAGCCGATGCCCATCAACGTGGTCGCAATGAAGAAGAAGGTGAGGTCGCTGATCATCGATGCGATCAGGAATCCGGCGGCCAGAACCAGGCACCCCGCGAACATGGTCATGCGCGTGCCGATCATCTTCATCAGCATCGGCGGGAGGGGGCTGGCGATGCCGCACGCGAGGCCCAGAAGCGAGAAGCTGAGGCCGGCGGCGGCCTTGGACCAGCTCAGCTCGGCGACCATGGTGTAGAGAACGTATCCCAGCGAGGTGAAGGTCGTGGCCGTTACGAAGAAGAAGGCAAGCGATGCGGCAAACATGACCTGTGCATTGCGGGGCATGGTTTCTCCAGCATTGGGGGGGGCGGACGAATCCGGGAAATGCGTCAGTAAGCAGGCTGTCACGGGGTGGGCGCGCACTCTTGATGATATGCGCCTGAAGACTTGATCGTGGCCCTTAGCCCGTTCATGCGAAAAGGGCGCGGTGACTTTCGTCACCACGCCCTCCTCCCTGTATTCCGAAAGCGTCCCGGCGGATCAGAACTTGTAGCCGAAGGACACGATCACCTGCCGCGGCGGGATGTAGGTGTCCATCACCTGCGCCGAACCGTAAGGGTCGGAGAAGCGCGAGTTGATGCCGTTCTTATCGAACAGGTTGATCACGCGCAGGGTGATGTCGGTATTGGTGCCTTCCGGCTCGTACTTCGCCATCAGGTTGACCTGGGTATAGGACGGCGTGAGGTCGACCGCGCCATCGTTGAACAGGCGGTACTGGTACTTGCCCCGGTAGATCAGCTGGGCGCGGCCGGTCAGTTCGCCCGGACCGACCTTGCCGTTCCAGGTCGCGGCAATGTTGCCCTGCCAGCGCGGCAGCTTCGGAACGCGGTTGCCCTTGATGTCTTCGCGGGCTGCGTCGCGAGCGAGCGATGCGGCGTAGAAGTTGTTCCAGAACAGCCAGTCCGGGTAGCCTGCCGTGTTCTGGGCGATCGTGGCAGCGGCCGGGTCGAGCGCCAGGTAGTGCGAGGTGAACTCGCCTTCGAGCCACGACAGTGAGGCGTCGAAGCGCAGGCCGTCGGTCGGGGCCCAGATGCCTTCGACCTCGATACCGTAGACACGCGCCTTGGGCGCATTGCTGATGCCCTCGCCGTAGAGCACCGGGTCTTCCTCGAGGAACTGCATGTTCTTGTAGTTATAGAGGAAACCCGAAGCGTTCAGCTGCAGCGTATCGCCGAGGAAGCGGTTCTTCGTGCCGATCTCGAACGAGTCGACCGTTTCGTCCTTGTAGGTCGGCTTGATCGAGCCTTCCCAGCCGAAGATGCAGTAGGCACCGCCGCAAGCCGAAGAGGCGCTGTTGATGCCGCCCGGCTTGAAGCCGCGGGTCCAGCTTGCGTAGACCATGTTCTCGGGGGTGAACTGATATTCGAGCGCCACCTTGCCGGTCCATGCATCGGTCTTGCGCGAGCCGGTCGACGAGGGCTGAAGGAACGCACCCGAGGTCTGGCTGGAGGCCCCGCCCGACGCGCTGTCGAACATGCCCGAGGCCTTGTCGTGGTTGTAGCGGGCGCCGGCGGTCACCTTGAGTTCGGGTGTCAGCTCGTAGGTGCCCTGAGCGTAGAACGCGTAGAGTTCACGCTTGATCGAGGACAGCTCGGCATATGTGATGATGCCGACGGCCGGATCGTTCCACGGCGTGTCTAGCGGCAGGACCGGGCGCAGGATCTGGTCGTCCGAACCGCGATACTCGTTGATGTACTGGCTGTTCTTCGAGTGCAGGTAGACACCGCCGACGACCCAGGAGAGCGGACCGCCATGGTTGGAGGTCAGGTTGACTTCCTGGCTCCAGCTTTCCGTGTCCGATTCCCACAGCGGAACGTGGTCGTAGGTCGATCCCCCGTAGGTGAGCGGGCTGAAGGTCAGATCGTAGAACAGGTCGGTGTCGAGGCCGTCGGCGTCCCAGGCCTGCTCGGAATGAAGCTTCTGGTAGCCGGTGATCGACTTGATCACGGCGAACGGCGTCTCGTAGCGCATCACGCCCGAATAGAACTGCGTCTTGACCACAGAGCGGCCCGGATAGTCCTGCGTCAGCACGCGCGGATCGGGCTCGGGGTCGAGAATGTTCTTCTGCGCCGGGCCGTTGGTCTCGCTGGTGTACTGGATCGTGTTGAGCGTGATCGAGAAGTTCGAGGTGGGCGACCACTTCGCGCCGAGGCGCCAGCCGGTGTTGTCCTCATCGTCGAGCTCGTACTTTTCGAAGCCGGGCACTTCGGTTGCATGGGCATAGCCGTCGTGCTTGGTGAACTGGAAGGCGCCGCGGACTGCCAGCGTGTCGCTGAGCGGAACGTTGAGGGCGGCGCTGCCTTCCTTGTAGTTGTAGTTGCCGATGCCGGCCTTCACGTAGCCGGTGGTCTCGTCGGTGGTCGGTTCGACCGAGACGACGTTGATCGTGCCGCCGGTCGAGCCCTGGCCGAACAGGGTGCCCTGCGGCCCGCGCAGCACTTCGACCTGCGCCACGTCGATGAAGGCCGCGCTCGCGGCGATCGAGTTGAAGATGTAGACGCCGTCGATGTGGTACGAGACGCCCGGCTGGGTGTTGGTGTTCTCGGGCGTTTCCGAGCCGATGCCGCGGATCGAGATGATCCGCTCGCCGCCGCCGCTGCGCGCCACGACCAGACCCGGAACCGCGCCGTTGAGGCCGGTGATATCGTTGATGTTGGCCGCTTCGAGCTGGTCGGACGTCACGGCGCTGACGGAAAGCGGTGCGTCCTGCAGGCTGACTTCGCGGCGTTCTGCCGTCACGACGATGTCGGTAATGCCGCTGGCGGCTGCTGCAGCTCCGGCAACCGGAGGGGCGGCAGTCTCGGCCTCGTCCGCATGTGCGGTGCCCGATGCGAGCGCGAGAAGGGAAATGCCGGATGCGTATGCGAAGGCTAGGTAGGACTTGCGTGTCATGAATGCTCCCCGAACTGGACGTCTGATACGATTCCCGGGCTTTGCGGCTCGTGGTTGTGTGGAGTGGCCGCTTGCTGGGAAACTTGGCCGCAGTGCGGGGTGCGGTCTTGTGCAATTGCGAATAAGTACTTGACTGGAGAGCCCCGCTGCCTGCGAGCGAGGCAAGTCATTTTGGCGGTTTTGCGCCATTTTTCGTTGATTTGGCGAATTTTGCGCTGTTAGCGCCCGGTTGGTTGCACTGCGCAAGACCGGACCATGGCGTCTCGCGTCAAGGGAGCGGCGTGTTCAGCGACAAGACCTGTGGGGGCAGGGCTGCCACAGGCGGGGCAAGGCCCAAGACCCTGCAGGAGGATGCCCCCATGACGACCAGTCCCTTATCCCAGCCGCTTGCCACCCGCATGCTTGGCCGCACCGGCATGGAAATCACGAGGGTCGGTTTCGGCGCTTGGGCCATCGGCGGGCCCGACTGGGCGGTCGGCTGGGGCGCGCAGGACGATGCCGATTCCATCCGCGCGATCCGGCATGCCGTCGATCGCGGCGTGAACTGGATCGATACCGCGGCGATCTACGGTCTCGGCCATTCGGAGGAAGTCGTGGCAAAGGCGTTGGCGGAAATCCCGGCGGCCCAGCGGCCCTATGTCTTCACCAAGTGCGGGCAGGTCTGGGACCCGGAAGACCGCAACAGCAAGATCCGTGTCGGGCGGCGCGAGTCGATCATGCAGGAATGCGAGGATTCGCTGCGCCGGTTGAACTTGGACGTGATCGACCTGTTCCAGATGCACTGGCCGGCTGAAGACGGCAGCGCGCTGGAGGAATACTGGGGGGCGCTGCTGGATCTGAAGGCGCAGGGCAAGGTGCGGGCTGTCGGTCTTTCGAACCACCGCGCAGATCAGCTCGAGCAGGCCGAGAAGCTGGGCCAGGTCGATACGCTGCAGCCGCCGCTCTCCGCGATCAAGCGCGGCGCGATCGAGCGCGAACTGCCATGGTGCCTGGTCCACGACACCGGCGTGATCGTCTATAGCCCGATGCAGTCCGGCCTGCTGACGGGCGGCTTTTCCGTTGAGCGCGTCGCGGGGTTGCCCGACGACGACTGGCGCTCCAGCCATCCCGACTTCACGGGTGACGCGCTGCTGCAAAACCTGCAGGTCGCCGACGCGCTCAAGCCCGTGGCCGACAAGTACGGTGTCTCGCAGGCTGCGGTCGCGGTGGCATGGGTCCTTGCGGTGCCGGGCGTGACCGGGGCCATTGTCGGCGCGCGCAGCCCCGCACAGGTCGATGGCTGGGTGGCCGCGGCCGGTCTGGAACTGACCGGCGAAGACCTTTCGCACATCGCGGACGCCATTCGCGCGTCCGGTGCGGGCATCGGCCCCGTTTTCGGGTGATCCGCAGATGCAGAGACTGATCGCCCGCCTCAATATCGATCCCTATCTGCTGTTGCTGGTCTCGACCGTGGCGCTCGCCTCGGTGCTGCCGGCGCGGGGCGTCTTCGCGGACATTGCCGGCGGCGTTGCCGATGCGGGCATTGCGCTGCTCTTCTTCCTGCACGGGGCCAAGCTGTCGCGCGAAGCCATCCTGGACGGCGCGCGGGCGTGGAAACTGCACCTCTCGGTCGCTTCGCTGACCTTCGTGCTTTTCCCGCTGATCGGCATCGCCGTTTCATCGATACCGGGCCTAGGGCCCGAACTGGCCATGGGACTGCTGTTCCTCACGCTGCTGCCGTCCACCGTGCAATCGTCCATTGCCTTTACCGCTATCGCCGGCGGCAATGTGGCCGCAGCCGTGTGCAGTGCGTCGTTTTCCAACCTCGCGGGTATCTTCCTCACGCCGCTGCTCACCGCCCTGCTGATCACGGGCAAGCAGGGGGGCTTCTCGACCGATCCGGTGATTGCGATCTCGCTGCAGCTCCTGCTGCCGTTCCTGCTCGGGCAGGCCCTGCGGCCATGGATCGGCGGCTTCGTCACCCGGCACAAGAAAGTGCTCGGCTACGTCGACCGCGGATCGATCCTGCTGGTCGTCTACACCGCGTTCGGTGCCGCGGTGCTCGAAGGGCTGTGGAGCGAAGTGACACCCGGCGAACTGGGCCTCATCGCCGGTCTTTCGCTCGCCATGCTGGCGCTGGTCCTCATGGCGGCGGTGCTGATGGGCCGTGTGATGGGCTTTTCGCGCGAAGACCGCATCGTCCTCGTCTTCTGCGGCTCCAAGAAGAGCCTTGCCACGGGCGTACCACTCGCCAGCGTTCTCTTCGCCTCGTCGCAAGTGGGCGCCATCGTCCTGCCGCTGATGTTCTTCCATCAGATCCAACTGATGGTCTGCGCCGTTCTCGCCCGCCGCTTCGCCAGGGCAGAGTAGAGGCCGGTTTCCGCGCTGCGGTCCCGATAGACTGGGGCGGCGAAGTCAAAAGCCATCCGAACGAAGACGTTGCAAAGTCCCTTGCACCCGATTCCTGAAACCGACCATGCGTGCCGGCATGAAATATGCCCTTGGTCCCTTGCTCTTGTGTTTCGCCACCGAGTTCGAGAAGGAACGTCTCTATGGCTTCGTGTGTGCGCCGATGATCTTCCACCCCAAATATCACCGGCGCAAAGCGCTTGACGATTTCTAGTTGCTGTGTGGATTTCGCACTATCCAACGGCGGCAGGTCAGGCCAATGGCGAGTGACATGAAATGCAATGGTTAGATCTTCATTGTCTGTAAGATCAAGAGAATTTAAAATAGTGGATAGTGATTGTTTTATCAAGGTTCAATCTCAAGTGTAAATGGAGATTATACCATAAATTGCAAAACGTGTCGTGGTCTGTTTAGTTAAATGATGGCTTTGGTTATATTATTTTAACAGGGGTATGTTTGACATTCCAATGTTCCAGCTCTTACTAGAGTGGTGTGCACTATAGGGAGATTACATGGAACATGACGATGACGCGAGCCAGAAGCATGGAAACGACGATAACGAAGGAATGAGCCGCGGTAAGCAGACAGCATGGATTGTCACGGCGATCATATTCGCCGCGATAGTGGTGCTCATCGGCGTGCGGGCAATGCAGCCGAAGGGGCCATGCGAAGGCTTCTGGGGCAAGGATCGCGATTGCGTGGTCAACCAGTTCATCGACAAGTGGGGTAGTTAACCCAAGGTCGCGGTGGTGTTTCCCACCACACTCATCCAGAAAAAAGAAAGCCCCGCAAAAATGCGGGGCTTTTCTCGTCGCTGATAGAAGCTCACATCGATGATCAATGCTGAAAGTCGTCTTGATATATATCATCGAGACCGGTAAGAATTCTTTCGAGCTCTAGATCAACGTCCGGGCTCACAGTGTCAGCAACAATATCATCGGTAGATATTTCTGACGTGTCGTCTTCACATCCATTGAAGACATCGATTGCGAACAGGATGCTGTCAGCGGCGCGGTCCCTCCCTGCAAGCAATAGCATGTTTGCCATTGCCTCCAGTGTGACCACGTCGTGGGTTTCAAGGACATTCTTCGTCATTGGGTATTCTCCTCGACCGTGAATCGGTCGGGAAGAGCAAGTATGGGAAAGCCTGAGTGCGGCGCAATGCCTCACAAATTGAGTGCGATCCAACACTCAGTGCAATCTTACGGCGCGTCCTTCGAAACCATCATGGTTTGCCCCAATGGCAACGTAACGACAGCAGGTGCTCCTTCACCAGACGGCGAGTGGATGCATCAGCGACGAGTTTCTCACCACTGTATATTTTTTTGTATATTTCCTCGCCACCCAACGTCGGTAACGCCTTGAAATAACATCATTTACTCGAATTGGTCGGGGAGACAGGATTCGAACCTGCGACATCCTGCTCCCAAAGCAGGCGCGCTACCGGACTGCGCCACTCCCCGACCCTTCGGGCGTGTATGTCCACGGTGGTGGTGGGCCCGGCAGGATTCGAACCCGCGACCTAGCCGTTATGAGCGGCCAGCTCTAACCGCTGAGCTACAGGCCCCAACCGCCGTGCGCCCGGCGGTACACGAGCCGACCGGGCCGACGCGCGTTAGCGGGATGTGGGCGATCAGGCAAGCGTCACGGACGACATGATTTCACCGACGCTGGTCGGTTTTACACCGCGCTGTTCGAGATGGCCGAACAGCGTGCGCCACCAGTCGTAGAGTGCGTCCAGATCCTCGTCGTTGCGCACGTAGGGCGTGTGGCCCGGGGCCAGCGAGGGGCTGTGGAACGAGAACACCAGGACCGGCAGGCCTTCGTCGATCGCGATGTCGACGCCGCGCAGCGCTTCTTCGGCCTTCACGCCTTCCGGAGTGAGCGGGATCCGCTCGAGCAGACCGGTGCGCGCCAGTACGCCGCGCACCTGGGGGGTGCGCCACAAGTGCGGATAGATCACATTGCCCATCTGCCGCAGCGGTCCCCAGTAGACGGTGGTCAGCGGCAGTTCGAGCAGGGTATGCTCCGGGTCCACCCAATAGGGATGCAGCGGATGCTCGCGATAATTGGGGCCGCCCTTGCCGCTGTAGTCGAAATGCGCCCGGACCGAGGTGTCGATGGCAAGTCCGCACTCGCGCAGGATTTCCGCCGTGCGCGGACCGAGGCCGTAGCGCCCGGCGCGGTAGATCAGCGGGGCGGCGCCGAAGGCCGCCTCGATCTTGTCGCGCAATGTTCGGAACTTGGCGCGTTCCAGGTCGAAGGGCAGGTTGCCGGCGTAGCTGTTGAACTCGCTGACTTCTTCCTCGAAGGGAGGGGAGACCCAGGGATGAAGCTGCACGCCGACATCGGCCCGGCCGCTGCGGACCGCATCGCCGATGGCTTCGGGTGCGAAGCTGGAGCAGGCGACGGGATAGTCGATGAGGTAGGTCGGCGCGACGCCGAAGCCTTCGCAGAACTGCTGGAACTTGCGCAGCGCCGGGACGGTGACGACGCTGTGCTTTTCGCGGTTGAGCGGGGCGTCCCAGTCGAACTCTTCTTCGGTGTCGACGGTGACGATGAAGCGCTGGCCAAAGCCCTCCTTGAAGGACGCTCTGGCATCCTTGCCGGGTGGTTCCAGAAGATTGGGCCCTGGCAAAGAACGTCCCCTTGTTCCGCTATGGATGATCGGCACTGTTGAAACTGACGGCGCGCATGCCGCTGTCAGGAAAGCTTGCGCGACTGTGTCTTAGTGTGAATGGCTGTCCGAAGAGCTATTGCCTGCATGCTCGGGGGTCAAGCAGGGCAGGGACAGGTGCAGAGAATTATCCTGTCTTTGCAGTGATCCACCCGCAGCGGCGGCTTCGGCGGCAGCCAGGCGCAGGCTGAAGCCGATCCCGAACATGCCCGCCGAAAGCGACTGCCCACGCCCGCCCGGAGGCGTACCGAAGAGCTGACCATCCTCGCGCTCGGCAAGGGCTGCCGGCAGGGTGACGTCGACCATGAGGCCATCGCCTTCGCGCTTCCATGCCAGCGGCAAAGCCTCGTCTGGAGCGGTGGCGCCGGCCAGCGCTGCGAACAGTCGCCAGATCAGCCGGTCGGCCTCGGTCGGATCGATGCCGACCGGGAGCGTTGCCGCGACTTGCGCGGGATCGATAGTGAAGCCCGAGTGACGCGGTTCGGTCCAGGAGCGCAACTGGTCGACCGTGCGCGTCAGCACCTGCACGAGATCGCAGGTGCCCGACTCGATCTGCTGGGCGCCGGTTTCCAGCTTTACCAGCCGGTCCAGCTCTTCGAAGCCGGCGAGGATGTGGGCGCAATCGCTGGCAATCGCCGCGGCGAGGGCGCGGTATTCGTGCGGAGCGGGGCCGTAGAGCTGCTGCTGGATGATTTCCGCCGCGACCTGGATCGCGTTGGCGGGTGTGCGCAGCTCGTGCAGGATCTCGCGCATCCGGTCGGCTTCACGCCGGGTCGCGGCGGCAGCCTCCACCGAAGCAAGCACCACTGGACGGCGCATGCGGCCGCAATAGCCGGTGAACTGGCCCGCCGGATCGAAGCGCGGCACCGCATCGACCTGCCATTCGCCGCTGACGGCAGGCGCGCCGTTGACCTGAAGCCGGGTGCCTTCCAGCGGCAACCGCCTGCGTACGGCGGAACCGGGGCCGGGGATGTCTGCCGGATCGTCGTCGTTCGCGGCGATACTGAGACCGAAAACCGCCGGCGCATGCGGTCCGTCCGCCCAGCGGATCCGGCCTTCCGGGTCGGTGGTGAAGTCGATGCTCCTGGCCTGCCGCTCGGCAGCCGGCGCGGCATCGCCCAGCGGCAACCGGGGATCCTCGTTGGCGGACTGCGGCACCGAGCGGGCCTCGCGGGCCTTGCGGAACTCCTCGATGCGCCGGACGATGGCGCCGATGCCCGCTTCGTCGGAGGCGCGCGATACCGGCGCGGGAGCGGGCGCAGGCTGCCTGTCGCGCGCGGCCTTGGCGCGGGCCCACTCGCTGAGCGAGGTGGGTTCGGGCGGATCGTCGGCCAAGTCCAGCAACTCGAGGACGTCGTCCGAGATGTATTCGTCGTCCGCGTCGTCGGCGGCCGGAACAATTGCCGGGGCTTCCGGCGCGGCAATGCTTGCCGGGGGCAGTCCGCGATCATGCACGCCCAACCGTTCGAGCAGGGCCTCCACCGGCCCCGAAAAATCGCGGCGATGGCGCAGGAACCCGCGTGCGCGCACGGGCAGGGCGGGAATCAGCTGCAGCCAGTGGGCATCGTCGAGCCGGGCGGAGCACACCGCCGCGGAGGCGACTTCGGGCTCGTCCTGGGCAAGCGTGTGGAGCAGGCGCGGGTTGGTGATCGGCTGCAGCGGCTGGCGCAGGAAGCGGGCGCGTTCGGCAGCGGGAATGCGCTTCGCCAGCGTATCGAGCTGTGCGAATCCGGCATCGAGTGCATCGGACGAGACATGCGCGGGCAGGCCTCCGATGATGTCGATCAGCTGCCGGTACTGGATACGGGCCAGCCCGTCGCCGGAATCGGGTAGGCGCAGTACCGTTTCCAGGCGATCGTCGAAGTGCATCGATACTCCAGGCGCGGCCCCGCGAACCCTCGATGACGGGCGTGCGGCAGCAGGTGAACCCCGCCTTTTACCCAACACGGGAAAGCGGGGAAGGTTTTCTCCTACCAAAGTGGTGGATGATCGAAAGCGTTCACTTTGAGGGCGTTGCAAAGCGGGACGATTACGCTATGGAACAATAATATTACAGGCCAGCGGTGTTTTCGATGTGGATGTTGCATCGGAGAGACGGGGAGAGGCCTGCAGGGGAATTTGAATGATCAATCTCGACGAAATTGACCGTCGCTTGCTCGCCGAACTCCAGGCCGAAGGACGGATCACCAACGTGGAACTCGCCCAGCGCGTCGGCCTTACCGCGCCGCCGTGCCTGCGGCGCGTGCGCAGTCTGGAAGAGGCCGGCATCATTCAGGGGTACCACGCCGATCTGGATGCGTCCAAGCTGGGCTTCACGATCACCGTGTTCGCGCTCGTCAGCCTCAAGAGCCAGGCCGAGGAATCGCTGCGCGCGTTCGAGGACCACATGAAGACGCTGCCCGAAGTGCGCGAGTGCCACATGCTCAACGGCGAGATCGACTTCATCCTCAAGATCGTCAGCCGCGACCTGCAGAGCTTCCAGGAATTCCTGACCAGCAAGCTGACGCCTGCACCCAACGTGGACAGTGTGAAGACCTCGCTGACCATCCGCACGTCCAAGAGCGTGCCGGGCGTGCCGTTGGAGGCGTGAGGCCGTTTCCGCTCACTGCCAGGCTCATTGGGATGATCGGGCCATCATCCATCAAGTTTCAGGATGGGCGCGGTGGCCTCGTGGCAGGCCTTGTGTTTTACACGTTTATTCGTCCCGCAGTCGTCATCGATCTTTGCGTATTCCTGCCGGCGGCAGCTGTGATCGGCGGTGTCAGGCTGTTCAGAGGCCCGCGACCGTGAAAACCGGACGGGCCCTCTAAAATAGGGCGCCTCAAAGCCCCGCAGCTGCCTCGAGCGCCAGCAGGTAGCTCTGCGCGCCGAAGCCGGCGATGGTGCCCTTGGCGGCCTGGCCGATCCAGGATACGTGCCGGAAAGCTTCGCGCGTGTGCGGGTTCGAGAGATGCACTTCGATCACTGGCACCGAAATCGCGCGGATCGCGTCGAGCAGGGCGACCGATGTGTGGGTGTAGGCGCCGGCGTTGAGCAGTACGGCATGCGCGCCTTCGTCCTCGGCCTCGTGCAGCCAGTCGACCAGATGGCCTTCGTGGTTGGTCTGGCGCATCTCGATGTCGCAATCGAGCGCCTGCCCGCGTTCGACGAGCAGGGCGGCGATGTCTTCCAGCGTCTGCGAACCGTAGATACCCGGCTCGCGCTTGCCGAGCCGATTGAGGTTCGGTCCGTTGAGGACATAGACCAGCTTGCTTGCCATAATTGCTTGGATCCCGGACCCGCTTTGACGTTGGGCACGACCTTTAGCTGTCGTGCCGCCGCGTGCAAGCGTCGCGGTCAGCCGCCGGCGGCGGGCAGGCCGGCGATGGGGGCATCCGCGAAGGGGGCGGGCGCGCCGCCGGTCGGGCCGTCGGGAAGCGAGGCCGAGCCGCTGTTTGCCGCGGGGGCTTCTTCCGGCGCTTCGGGCGGTTCCTCGTCGGGGCCGCTCTCCCCGGCGTAGAAATCGGCCAGCGCCGCATCGCGTGCCTTGGCCCGCAGCGCGGCTGCATCGCGTTCGGCGGCCTTGCGCGCGGCGGCTTCCTCGGCAGCCGTGGCCTTGGCTTCCGCCAGCTGCTTGGCAAGCTCTTCCTCGCGCGAGGAATCGCATGCGGCCAGCGCCAGGGCAGGGCTCAAGAGGAGGGCGATGCGCGCGACTTTACCAAACACCGGACGTACCTGAATTGCCATGAACACGAGAATTCGGACGGTCTGGTTAATCGAAAAGGCTTATCGTTTTCTTAGTGCCGCGCTCGCGGGTAGCGCCTCAGCGGTCCGAGCCCTTGGCCTTGCCCCACTGCCGCATGGCCGAATAGCCGAGGTATCCGGTCCCGAAGAGGGCATAGAGCGGCTCGGGAATGCCCGCGAGGTAGCCGGTCATGCCCGAGGCGATGGCGCGCGCCGTGGCGGGGCTGAAGGCGCCGATCACGCCCATCGGCAGCGCCCAGAGGATCATGGCGTACATGACATAGAGAAAGCTCGGCCGCGCGCGGCTGGTCCAGGGATCGGGTGAACCCGCCTCGGCAACGATCGCCGAGAGGCTGGCCTCCAGCTTCCGCAGCTCCTGCGAACCGTCGAGCCTGAGCAATTCCAGCTTCGCCCGGTCCCGTGCTTCGGGATCGGGAATGACCTTGTCGATGATATGCGTGACGGGGCCGAGTATCGAATCGAGCAGCGGCATGGACGAGTCTCCCGCGTGAGGTGATGACTCGTTCCTAGATAACCATATCGGCTGATGTAGGAAAACGGCGGCTCTCGTGCAGGCGCGCCGGGGTGTGTCGTGCTGTTCGGAAAATTTGGTCGGGACGAGAGGATTCGAACCTCCGACCCCCACACCCCCAGTGTGATGCGCTACCAGGCTGCGCTACGTCCCGACCGGAGCCGCGGCCTATAGGGACCTCGTCGCGCTTAGGCAAGCGCTCCTGAAAAGAGTTTTGATCTTCGTCTTGTTGCGCCCCGCACAGCTGCGGTTAAGGCAGCTGTCGCCAAGGGGCACCGGCTGGCCGCGCGTTGCCAGTGCCGCGCTTTGTTGCTAACCGCCCGCATCCGGAAAAGTCGGGTGCACGGATTCCCGGCGAGATGTGCGGCATATCGGATGCCGCGTGTGAGTCGCCAGGCAAGCCGGTACCCGGTCGCACACGAGAAGGCCCCTCAGTTCAATGAACACCTCGATCCTCAACCAGCTTGCCGCCGCCGGCCCCACCGGCGCGCCCCCGGCCTGGATGCAGTACATGCCGTTCGTCGCGATGGCGCTGATCTTCTGGTTCCTCATCCTGCGTCCGCAGATGAAGCAGCAGAAGGAGCACAAGGCGAAGCTCGCGGAGATGAAGAAGGGCGACGAGGTGCTCACCGGCGGCGGGTTCGTCGGCAAGGTGCTGAAGGTCGACGAGAACTACGCCGAGATCGAACTCGCGCAGGGCGTGAAGGTCAAGGCTGTGAAGTCGACCATCGTCGATGTGATTCCGCCGGGCGGCGCGAAGCCCGCGAACGACTGAGGTCTCGCGAATTCGCCAATATTCCGGGGCCTTCCCGCGTAAGGGGGCCCGAATGGAGAGAAGCCACAGGCAATGCTCGAATTTCCCACCTGGAAGAAGGTCTGGTTCTGGGGGCTGACACTGGTCATCGCCGCCGCCGCGCTGCCTTCCCTGTTCAACGTCGCCAATCTTCCCTGGCCCAGGTTCCTGCCCGATCCGGAGATCAGCCTCGGGCTCGACCTCGCCGGCGGCAGTCACATCCTGCTCGAAGCCGATGAAAACCAGGTCGCGCAGCAGCGACTGGAAAACATGGAAGAATCGGTCCGCGCCCGGCTGAAGCTCGCCGATCCGCGTATTCGTATCGGTGACATTTCCAGTGCCAACGGCCGCCTGTCGTTCATGCTCAAGGATCCCGCGCAGGTCGATGCCGCGCGCGACGAGATCCTGCCGCTGACGACCGGCGCCGGCCTCACCGGCCAGCGCGACTGGGACATCCGCGTCGAGGACGGCAGCCGCTTCGTGCTGACGCCGACCCGCGAAGGGCTCGACCAGGCGGTGTCCAACGCCATGGACTCGGCCATCGAGGTCGTGCGCAAGCGTATCGACGCGCTGGGCACGCGCGAGCCGACGATCATCCGCCAGGGTGAGAACCGCATCGTCGTGCAGGTTCCCGGTCTCGACGATCCGCAGGCGCTCAAGAGCCTGCTGGGTCAGACCGCGAAGCTCGAATTCAAGCTGGTCGACGAAAGTGCGACCCCGAGCGACGTCGCGCAGGGCATCGCGCCTCCGGGTGACGAAATCGTTCCCTGGGCCGATCCCAGCTCCCCCGGTGCCGGCGGCGTTCCGGTGATCGCGGTGAAGCGTCTGGGCGGCATCAAGGGCGACCAGCTCACCAATGCCAAGCAGTCCTTCGACCAGCAGAACAACTCGCCCGTCGTCTCGATCACGTTCGACCAGACCGGCGGCGCCAAGTTCGCCAAGCTGACCAGCGAGAACGTCAACAAGCGCTTTGCCATCATTCTCGACGGCAAGGTGCTTTCGGCGCCCAGCATCAACGAGCCGATCCTGGGCGGCAGCGCGCAGATCTCCGGCAGCTTCTCGGTGCAGTCGGCCACGCAGCTTGCCATTTCGCTGCGTTCGGGCGCGCTTCCCGTCGACCTGACGGTCGTCGAGGAACGCACTGTCGGCCCCGACCTCGGTGCCGACTCGATCCGCAAGGGCCTGATCGCCATGGGCATCGGCTCGCTGCTCGTCGTGCTGCTGATGATGCTCACCTACGGGCGTTTCGGCGTCTATGCGACCATCGCGCTCGTCTTCAACATGCTGATGATCCTCGGCGTCATGGCCGTTATGGGCACGACCCTGACGTTGCCCGGCATCGCCGGTTTCGTGCTGACCATCGGCGCGGCGGTGGACGCCAACGTGCTGATCTACGAACGCATGCGCGAGGAGCGAAAGAAGGGGCGGCGCGTGATCGCGGCGGTCGAGAACGGCTACAAGGAAGCCAGCCGCGCCATCTACGACGCCAACATCACCAACTTCATCGCGGGCGTCCTGCTGTTTGCCTTCGGCTCGGGTCCGGTGCGCGGTTTCGCCGTGGTTCTCATCATCGGCTTGTTCACCTCGGTCTTCACCGGCGTGATGCTGACGCGCATGTGGGTCGCCAACTGGCTGCGCAAGGCGCGGCCGACCGAACTGAACGTTTAAGGGACTGCGATCATGCGTCTTCTCAAGCTTGTCCCCGACGACACAAACATCAAGTTCCTGCGCTGGCGGGTGCCGTTCTACGTGATCAGCGTTATCCTGATCGCCGCGAGCTGGGGCCTGATCCTCACCAAGGGCCTGAACTACGGCGTCGATTTCGCCGGCGGTCAGGAAATCGAGGCGACTTTCACCAAGCAGACCGAAGCGCCGGTGGCGGCGCTGCGCGATCAGGTGGGCAGTCTCGGCTACGGCGATCCGGTGATCCAGCGCTTCGGCGCGCCCAACGAGGTGTCGATCCGCACCAAGCTGCCGGAAAGCGCCGAGGGCAATCCCGGCGCGGCAGAAGCGATCTCCAAGCAGGTGATCGGCGCGATTCGCGACAACAATCCGGACGTGCGCATCGAAAGCGTCAGTACCGTTTCGGGCAAGGTCTCTGGCGAATTCCGCCAGACCGCGCTCTATGCGCTCGGCGCGGCGATGCTGGCGATTTCGATCTACATCTGGGTCCGCTTCGAATGGCAGTTCGGCGTGGGCGCGCTCTTCGCGCTGTTCCACGACGTGTCGCTGACGCTGGGCATGTTCGCGCTGTTCCAGCTCGAATTCAGCCTGCAGATCATCGCCGCCATTCTCGCGATCATCGGCTATTCGCTCAACGATACGATCGTCGTCTACGACCGTATTCGCGAGGACCTGAAGAAGTACCGCAAGATGCCGCTTCCCGAGCTGCTCGACATGTCGGTGAACGAAACGCTGGCGCGTACGGTCATGACCTCGGCGACGCTGCTCGTGGCGCTGATCCCGCTGCTGTTCTTCGGGCCGGAAAGCCTGTTCGGATTGACCGCGGCCATCGTGCTGGGCATCTTCGTGGGTACTTACAGCTCGATCTACATGGCGGCCCCGATCCTGATCTGGCTGGGCGTGAGCGGAAGCAGCTTCGTGCCCACCGAGTCGGCAGTGGACCGTCAGGAAAGGCTGGCGCGGGAGCGCAGCGCGAAGCCCTGACCCGGTTCCGCTCCTCGCCCGCCGCCGTCAAGCGAGCGGGATGAAGGAGAGGGATGATGGCAAAGGTTCTGGTGGTCGAGCCGGACAAGGCGGCGGAAGCATCCATGCCGGCGGGAATGCGCGGGCAGGGCAAGGTCTTCGCCGCCGTCACGGCGGATCGCTTTCCGCTGGAACTGCATCGTTTCGAACTGGAACCCGGCGAGCGCGTGGCGATCGGCCCGCGCGAGGCCGATACCGTGCTCTATGTGATGAGCGGCGGTATCGGCGCAGGCGGCTGTTCGCTGCCCACCGGATCGAGCGTCATCATCGAACGTGGCGCCAGCGAGACGGTACAGGCGGGGTTTGAAGGGGCTGTCGTTCTGGCTTTCGCGGGCACCCGTGCGGGGCGGGGCGAGGGCGGCCATGTCCACCTGCTCCCCCGGTCGCGTGTCCCCGCCTGCGAACGCATGAGCGACCAGAGCGACACTGGCGGTGCCATCCACGCCGACTCGGACTGCCCAAGCTGCGAAGTCTGGCTGCACGAGAACCACTTCAGCGGCACCGAGCCGCCGACCCCGGAAGAAGCCGCCAAGGGCGTCCATTCGCACAGCGAGGACGAGATCATAGTCGTGCTGGACGGGGCCATGCGGCTGGGCGGCAAGCTGGTCGGTCCGGGCACCGCGCTCGCGATTGCCGCCGATACGCTCTACAGTTTTACGCCGGGGCCCGAAGGCCTGTCCTTCGTCAACTTCCGCGCGCACCGGCCGGGCGACATCCGTTTTGTCGAGGGGCCGTCCATGAGCGAAACGGGGATCTGGCGCGAGATTCTGCCGCGACCGGAATATCTGGAGCCCTTGGCCTAGGTCTGTCCTTCCGGCCCATTTGAACCGAAACTCCACCGTTCGTGTCGAGCGAAGTCGAGACACGTAAGACCGGCGCTATCGTGCTTCGACTTCGCTCGACACGAACGGAATGGACTGAAAAAGGGTCTAGGCCTGCATCAGTTGCTGATCGCCGGCGATGGGCTTGCCTTCGAGAACATCGCGCCAGAAGTGCACGATATTGCTGGCATTGAGCCCCCAGCTGAACCGGCTGGCGTTTTCGGCGACATCTTCCTGGCTCGGCGGGTTGTCGAGCAGTTCGCGGACGGCAGCCGCAATGCCCTCGGGGGTGCGCGGAACGATGCGTCCGGCGCTGTCGTCCTTTACGATTTCACGGGCGCCGCCGATGTCGGGAATGACGATTGGGGTGCCGCAGGCGAGGCCCTCCACCCAGACGTTGGCGAGGCCCTCGCTGGCTGACGGCAGTACCAGCACATCCGCCGCGCAGAGCAGGTGCGGCAGGACCTCGTGGTCGACGAGCCCGAGGAAGTGGACGCGGTCGGCAACGCCCATGCGTTTGGCCATGGCTTTCAGTGCCGCTTCGTCGTCGCCCGCACCGGCGAAAGCCAGTCGGGCTTCGGGGACCAGCTTGAGCGCCTCGATCACCAGCCGCTGCCCCTTGCGCGGGATCAGCGCGCCGGGCGTTACCAGCAGCGGGCCTTCGGACCAGATGCCGAGGTTGGGCATGGCCGAGACTAGCGCGCGGGCAGCGCCGCGTTCCACCGGGCGGAACTTCTCGCGGTCGAGTCCGGTATAGTGCACGCCGATGCGCTCCGCAGGCATGCCGAGCGCGATCATATCTTCACGCAGAGCGAGGCTGACCGCGAGCAGTCCGGCAGCCTGTTGTGCCGCTTCCTTCATCTGCGCGAGGGCGCTGGGGCGTTGCCCCCAGAAGTGGATGTCGGCACCGCGCGACTTGATCGTGAGCGGCAGGCCCAGTTCGCGGGCGATTTTCGCCGCAGCCGGACCATCGGGAAAGAAGAACTGCGCGTCGACCAGATCGAACGGCTTTTCGGCGTGGAGCTTGCGCGCCAGTGGCAGCACCGCATCGGCAATACGGCCGGGATTCGAATCGCCGCCGATCTTGGGGATCAGCGTGAAGCGCGGGTAATGGACCTTCAGGCCCACCGCGTCGCTCATTTCGGGCACGTCCTTAAGCCGGGCATAGTTCGACCGCATGGACAGCGGCCAGGGCGGCATGCCGATGGGGCTGATCATCGTCAGGTCGACATCGTCGCGCGCGACGACCGCGCGCATCTGGTTGCCGACGAAAACGCCGAACGAAGGCTTCACCGGATTCGGGAAGAGCGTGGAAATCGAAAGGATCCGCATGGGTTGGTGCCGTTGCTAACGCGCCTTACAGCTTCCTGACAAGCATTTCGGCAACGGCCAGCCATGCAGGATGTTCCACCACCACCTGCCGCTGGCCGCTGGACGGAGGCAGAAGCGCGACACGGTCCTTCCCCCGGTCGATCAGCCGGCCGAAGGCAAAGCGGCCTCCGGGGCGCGGTGCGAGCACGTCGCGGTTCATCAGCTTGCTCGATTCTGCGGGCTCGTGTTGCCGCAGCCAGACCTGATCACCACTGCGGTATTCGCCGCAAGACGCCTCCACCACCAGCACCAGCCAGGGTGCATCGGCGGAAAGCGCGTTGGGCAGAATCGGCTCGACCCGATGGCGCGCCGCCTCTGCCCCCTGTTCGCCGAGCACGGCAACGATCCGCGGCGGCTCGCTGTCCTCGCTTCGCAGCAGCATTTCGGGCTCGACCTTCAGCGCGGCGGCAATGCGGTTCATCCACGTCAGCGACAGATTGCGCATTCCGGTTTCGAGCCGCCCGATCGTTTGCGCGGTGGTGGGCGGGTCGCAAGCCGCGGCGACATCGGCCAAGGTGAGGCCCTTCTGGCGGCGGATGTCGCGGATGCGGTTGATCATCGTGCAGGCCCTTTAACCGATCTGGTTTGCAGCTTTCCTACAGATGGGCCGGTCTGGCAAGTTCGGCGTCCACTTTCAGGAGGCTGCCATGAAGCGAGAACTCGTCGAACGCGAACTGACCAGCGAAGGCCCGGTGCGGGGTAGGCCGGGCAAGGGACGCCGTAGCGCGACGGTGAATCTCGCCGAATCCTCGCTCACCTGGCTGCATGCGCGCGGACATCTGACCGACCGGCAACTGGCGGCGGGTGAGCAGTTGCGCGCCGACTGGGAGCGCGCGCAGCTCGCCCCGCGTGTCACCATGCGCTGGGACCCGTTGCGGGTTTCAGGCGGACGGGATGCGGATCTGACTCCGGGCGAGCGGCAAGTGGCGGCCAAGGCGCGGTTCGATGGGGCGATCGCCGAAGCGGGGCCGGGCCTGTCGGACATCCTCTGGCGCGTGGCCTGTGCCGGGGAGGGCGTGCCCACGGCGGAGAAGGCGCTGGGCTGGCCGGTGCGCAGCGGAAAGCTGGTGCTGGGGCTAGCGCTGGACCGGGTGGCCGGCTTTTACCGGCTGCCGGGGTAGGGGCTCATGTTGCCGAACACCCCTTTCCGTTCGTGTCGAGCGAAGTCGATACACGGTAGCGCGGATCCGACGTGTCTCGACTTCGCTCGACACCAACGGCGGGGTTGGAGTGCCGTGCAAAGTGACACCTCAGCTCACAAGGTTACACATTCGGGCCAAGGTGACACGTCTTCCCCTGGACACTGTAAACCGTGTCAACCGGGTGTCACCTTGCGAAGGGTCAGCCCTCTACCTGTTCCGCCAGTTCCAGCCAGCGCTCCTCGGCGGCTTCCTTCTCGGACCGCGCCTTTTCGATCGCGGCGGTCAGCGCCGCAAACTTGTCCGGATCGCGGGTGTAGAGATCGGGATCGGCCAGGGCCTCCTCGTCGCGGACGATGGCCGCTTCCAGTTCCTCGATCCGGCCCGGCAGTAGATCGTAGTCGCGCTGGTCCTTGTAGGAGAGCTTGGTCTTCTTCGGCGGCGGGGGAGGGGGCGGTGCGGCGCCCTCCGTTTTCGGCTTGGCCTTGGCGGAGACGGTGCGTTGCTTGCGCTTGGCTTCCCAGTCGGCATAGCCGCCGGCGATGATGTCGATCTGGCCCGATCCGTCGAGGCCCAGCGTCAGGTTCACGGTGCGGTCGAGGAAGTCGCGATCATGGCTGACGATCAGCACGGTGCCGTCATAGTCGGAAATCACTTCCTGCAAGAGGTCGAGCGTTTCAAGGTCGAGGTCATTGGTCGGCTCGTCAAGCACCAGGAGGTTGGACGGGCGGGCGAATTCGCGGGCCAGCAACAGCCGCGAGCGTTCGCCGCCGGACAGCGTTCCAACCTTGGCGTCGATCAGGCTCGGATCGAACAGGAAGTCCTTGAGGTAGCCCTGCACGTGCTTGCGCACGCCGCGCACATCGACCCAGTCGCTGCCTTCGGCGATCACGTCGCGAAGCTGCATGTCGGGCTTGAGGAAGCTGCGCTGCTGGTCGATCACGATGGTAGTCAGCGTATTGGCCAGCGTGACGGTGCCTTCGTCAGGCTCCATCTCGCCGATCAGCACCTTGAGCAGGGTGGACTTGCCCGCGCCGTTGGCGCCGACGATGCCGATCCGGTCGCCGCGCTGGATGCGCAGGTTGAAGTCCTTGAAGATCGTGCGCTGGTTCTCGCCTTCGCCGAAGCGCTTGGTGACATGCTCGGCTACGATCACCGACTTGGTCTTGCTGCCGTCGCCCGAGACGGCAAGCTTGGCGGTGCCGGTGGGGCTGAGCATTGCCGCGCGCTCGGCGCGCATTTCCCACAGCTTGGCGAGACGGCCCTGATTGCGCTTGCGCCGCGCGGTGACGCCGCGCTCCAGCCAGTGCGCCTCGATCTTGAGCTTGGCGTCGAGCTTTTCGGCGGCGCGCGTCTCTTCCTTCTGGACCTCTTCTTCCCAGGCCTCGAACCCGCCGAAGCCCACTTCCTTGCGGCGCAGCGATCCGCGGTCGAGCCAGAGCGTCGCCTTGGTCAGGCGGGTGAGGAAGGTGCGGTCGTGGCTGATGACCACGAACGCGCCGGTGTAGCGCTGCAGCCAGCTTTCGAGCCAGTCGATGGCGGCAAGGTCGAGGTGGTTGGTCGGCTCGTCGAGCAAGAGCAGATCGGGCTCGGAAGCCAGTGCACGGCACAGCGCGGCACGGCGGCGCTCACCGCCCGAGGCGCTGGCGGCCTCGCGCGAAAGGTCGATGCCGAGCTGATCGGCAATGGCCTCCACCTCGTGCTGCTGTGGCGCATCGGGGCCGTGGATCGCGAAATCCAGCAGGGTATCGTGGCCCTTGAAGAACGGGTCCTGCTCCAGCGTGACCACCCGGGTGCCGGGCTGGATCGAGCGGTTGCCCTGATCGGCCTCGACATCGCCGGCGATCAGCCTGAGCAGCGTGGACTTGCCCGCGCCGTTGCGGCCGATCAGGGCCAGCCGGTCGCGCGGACCGATGTTGATGTCCAGGTCCTTGAAGAGCCAGCCGGAACCCTGGATAAGGCCGAGGCCTTCCCAGCTGAGGATCGGTGCGATTGCCATGCGCCGCGCCCTACAGCCGGCGGCAGGGGGCTGGCAAGCGGGAGTGGGAATTCGGCAACACCTGAAAGCTCGTGCGGCCATCCGGACACATTCAGGGCTTGTTCAATGCCAGTGGCTTAGGCACCCAAGTCACCATGAAGATGCTTCTTGCCCCTCTCTCCGCGTTGTCGCTCCTTGCAATGGGTGTCGCCGCGCTCCCGCTTCCCGCTCACGCCGAGAGCGGCGAGCAGGGCGAAGCGCGCAAGGAACGCAAGGCGGGCAATATCCTGTCGATTCGCCAGATCGAAAAGATCGTGCTGCCGCGCATGTCCGGAAAGCAGTATCTCGGCCCCGATTACGACCCGGCAGCAATGGCTTACCGCCTGAAGTTCATACAGGACGGCAAGGTCTATTTCGTCGATGTCGATGCCCGCACCGGGCGCATTATCGGCCAGTCACGATGACCGATCCGCATCGGGCGCGTCGCTTGACGCTGCCCGGCTTTGGGCCCATCTCGGGCGGGTTCACGAAGGGAGACCTGAATTGCGCATCCTGATCGTCGAGGATGAACCCACGCTCGGCAACCAGCTCAAGACCACGCTGGAACAGAACGGCTATGCCGTCGACTTGTCCGCCGATGGCGAGGACGGCCACTTTCTGGGCTCGACCGAGGACTACGATGCCGTCGTGCTCGACCTCGGCCTGCCGGAGATCGACGGACTGACGGTTCTGGGCATGTGGCGCAAGGAAGGCCGGAACTTCCCGGTTCTGGTCCTGACCGCGCGCGACAGCTGGTCCGACAAGGTGGCCGGTCTCGATGCGGGCGCGGACGACTATCTTGCCAAGCCGTTCCAGACCGAGGAGCTGATCGCCCGCTTGCGCGCGCTGATCCGCCGTGCCTCGGGCAATACGTCCAGCGAGTTGACCGCCGGCGATGTGCGTCTCGATACGCGCTCGGGCCGGGTCACGCTGGCTGGCGAACCGGTGAAGCTGACCGCGCAGGAATACAAGCTGCTGTCCTACCTGATGCACCACAAGGGCAAGGTGGTCAGCCGCACCGAACTGATCGAGCACATCTACGATCAGGATTTCGACCGCGATTCGAACACGATCGAGGTCTTCGTCACGCGCATCCGCAAGAAGCTGGGTGCCGACGTCATCACGACGATCCGTGGCCTTGGCTACAGCCTCGACGATCCCGCCGACGCCCCGCGTCGCTGAGTCCCCGGTCGCCCCGGCCGAGGGCGCCGCTGCGGTTGCGGTGGCCTCGGAGGCAACGGGCGGGCAGGAGGCGGCGCGTACGCCTCACACCGGGTCTCTCGCCCGGCGCATGATGCTGGTAGCGGCGGGGTGGATATCCATCTTGCTGCTGGTCGGCGGCCTTGCCCTCGACCATACGCTGACCGGCCTGATAACCCGCAATTTCGACGAACAGCTCGGCTACATGCTGACCGGCATGATCGGCTCTGCGGAGATCGGTCCGGATGGCGAAGTCTTCTTCATCCGTCCGCTGGGAGACCAGCGCTTCCTCGAGCCCAATTCCGGCCTCTACTGGCAGATTCGCGGCAAGGGGCACGAGGACTTCCCCTCGCGCTCGCTGTGGGACCGCAGCCTCGACGTTCCGGAAGATCATTTCGACGCCAAGCCGCATGTCTACGACAGCGACCAGTTCGCCGGCGAGCCGCTGCGGATCATGGAGCGCTCGATCATCCTGCCGGGAAGCGATACGCGCTGGATGTTCACGGTGGCCGCCAGCCGCAAGGATCTCGACGAACAGATCCAGATGATCCGCTCGATTCTCGTTTACAGTTTCGTGGCGCTCGCGGTCGGGTTGATGCTGATGGCCGGACTGCAGACCTGGTACGGCCTTTATCCGCTGCGCCATGTGCGCCGCGCGATCCAGAAGCTGCGAACCACAGGGGCAGGGCGGGTCACCGAACCGCTGCCGCAGGAAGTCGAGCCGCTGGTCGACGAACTCAACGCTCTGCTGGCGCATAACGAGCGCCAGGCCGAGGAAGCGCGCCGCCACGCGGGCAATCTCGCGCATGCTCTGAAGACACCGCTGACCGTGCTCATGAACGCGGCAACGGCGCGAGCGCCGGACCTTTCGGACACCGTCATTCGCGAGGCCGCGGTGATGCGGCGGCAAGTGGACCACCATCTCGCGCGGGCAAGAGCCGTCGGACGCCGCGCGGCGGGCATGTCGCGCGCAGAAGTCTGGCCGAGCCTTGAAGCGGTGCTGCGTGCGGTGGAGCGGCTATACGAGAACGCCCGCTTCGATCTCGACGGCAATCACGATGCCGGCGTGGCGATCGAGAAGCAGGATCTGGAAGAGATCCTGGGCAACCTTATCGAGAATGCGGCGAAGTACGGCGGCGGCAGTGTCTTCGTCACCGTCGATGCGGTCAGGGATTCGCAGTACTGCGAGATCTGGGTCGAGGACGACGGCATGGGTATCCCGCAAGCGGAGCGGACCCGCATTTTCGACCGCGGCGCGCGGCTCGACACCGAGAAGCCGGGCACGGGTCTTGGCCTTGCCATTGTGCGCGATGTCGTCGAAATCTATGGCGGTACGGTAGAACTGGACGAGAGCGAGGACCTCGGCGGCCTGCTGGTCAAGCTCAAGCTGCCGCGCGCGGAGGCCTGAGGGCCGGGGACAAGCCGCACATTACGGGTTGCAGCCCGGCGGTCGCGTCCTCATGTGCGCCATCTGTGATTTTCAAGGAGCATCCATGAACAACACCATCAACCTCTCATTGACCTCCGACGAGATCGAAATGCTGGTCGATGCGCTCGAGGCCGACATGGAAGGCTATGTCGAATCCGCCAAGGAAGCCCGCGGCAACGGTAATCGAGCCGACGTGCAGACTTTCACCGAAGCCGCCACGCGCATCCAGAACCTGATGGCGAAGCTGCAGGATATCGTCGAAGACTAAGAAGCTTCGGGCGGAGCCGGATCAGGCTTCGCCCTTTGCCTTTTCGTGATGGCGGATCACTTCGTCGATCACGAAACGGATGAACTTTTCACCGAAATCGGGATCGAGGTTGGCGTCTTCTGCCAGCTTGCGCAGCCGCGCGATCTGGCGTTCCTCGCGCGAGGGATCGGAGGCTGGAAGCGCGTGCTCCGCCTTGTAGGTACCCACCGCCTTGGTGATGCGGAAACGCTCGGCCAGAATGTGGATCAGCGCGGCGTCGATATTGTCGATGCTCGCGCGGAAACTGGCGAGAACGGGGTCGGGAGCGGTTGTGTCCTGGGTCATCGTGCGGCTGCGCTAGCACGGGTTTCGGGGCTCTGCCAGTCGGACAGTTTGTGCGCCTTGTGGTGTTTGCACTTGCGTTAATCGCGCGTAGCCCCCAATGCGCCCCACGATGAGTGCAGATGTCGTACCCCTGCGCCCGCGCAGGCAGCAGCCCTCCCTTGCTCCCATGCTGGCGCTCACCGCTCCTGGCATGAACAGCGTCAATTCCGTGATTCTCGATCGGATGCAGAGCGAGATTCCGCTCATTCCGGCACTGGCCGGGCACCTGATCTCGGGAGGCGGCAAGCGCATGCGCCCGATGCTGACGGTCGCAGCCGCCGAACTGTGCGGCTATCAGGGCACCCGCCACCACAAGCTCGCGGCCGCGGTAGAGTTCATTCACACCGCCACGCTTCTGCATGACGACGTGGTGGACGGTTCTGACCTGCGCCGCGGCAAGGCAGCGGCAAACATCGTCTACGGTAACCCGGCAACGGTTCTCGTCGGCGACTTCCTGTTTACCCGTGCTTTCGAACTCATGGTCGAGGACGGCAGCCTCAAGGTTCTCAAGATCCTTTCGAAGGCCAGCTCGGTCATTGCCGAAGGCGAGGTCGATCAGCTGAGCGCCCAACGCAAGATCGAGACGAGCGAAGAGCACTACCTCCAGATCATCGGTTCCAAGACGGCAGCGCTCTTTGCCGCCGCGACGCGCATTGCCGCCGTCGTCGCCGAAAAGAGTGAGGCGGAGGAACAGGCGCTCGATGCCTATGGCCGCAACCTCGGCATTGCCTTCCAGCTCGTCGACGATGCCATCGACTACGATTCCGAGGCCGCCGAGTCCGGCAAGGACAAGGGCGACGACTTCCGCGAGGGCAAGATGACCCTGCCGGTGATCCTCGCCTATGCGCGTGGCGACGCCGAAGAGCGCAAGTTCTGGGAGGACGCCATCGCCGGTTTCCGCACCGAGGACGAGGATCTTGCCTACGCAGTGGAGCTGATTAATCGCCACGGCTGCGTCGAGGCGACCCGCGAGCGGGCCCGGCTCTACGCTCAGCGTGCGATCGATGCGATTGCCGGATTCCCTTCGGCAGAAGCGCGGGCAGCCATGTCCGAGGCTGTGGAATTCGTCGTCGCGCGGCGTTACTGAGGTATTCGCGGTTTCCTGATGGCGGAAGCTGCAACATCGGCGTATTTGCAGTGCAACTCAGGCTTTCAATTTCCACCGCGTGATGCCTTCTGAATCCACACGGGCGGCAACGGGCTATCAACCCGGTTCGCCCCGCCAGCGTCTGGTATCGACGGTGCTGTCCGCCAGCATCATCGTGCTGGGCCTGTTGCTGGCCATCTACCAGACCCAGGTCGCGCCCAGGCTCAAGACGCAGAAGAACCCCGTGACTTTCGATGTGGCCGGCGACCAGTCCGATGCCGGTCAGAAGGGGCAGGAGAAAAAGAAGGAGCCGGAAAAGCAGAAACGCGATGAGCCTAAACCCGAACGGGCAGAGGTGAAAACGCCGGTTCCACCGGTCGAGACGCCCGTTTCTCGGGAAAAGCCGGCCTTCACTTTTCTGAAGCTATCGCGTGCCGACATGGCCGCGGCCGACATCGGCAACATGACAAAGCCCGGCGGCGGCGATACCGCCAGCACCGGCGCTACTTATGGCCCCGGTGAAGGGCCGGGCGGAGCCATTCTCTACAATGCCGACTGGTATCGCGAGCCTACCGACGCGCAACTGGGCGGTTATCTGCCAGCCAGCGCGCCGCGTCAGGGATGGGGCATGATCGCCTGCCAGACGCTCGAACACTATCGCGTAGACAACTGCCAGATCCTTGGCGAATCCCCGCGAGGCTCCGGCTTCGGGCGGGCGGTGCTGGATGCGGCATGGCAGTTTCAGGTTGTGCCGCCGCGCATCAACGGCAAGCCGCAACTCGGCGCCTGGGTGCGCATCCGCATCGATTACGGTACGGCGAGAGCAACCGGCTGACGACCTACTCGGCCGCGGCCTGTTGCGAGCCTTCCTGCCCCAATGTGCCGCTGAACCGCTCAAGCAGATCGGACAGCGGCATCGGGCGATCGATAAAGAAACCCTGGGCTAGCGTGAAACCGGCAAGCCGGGCGCTGATCAGCTGGTTTTCCGTCTCGATCCCTTCGATCACGCATTCGAGAGACAGAGCTCGCGCGAGGTTGCGGATCGCGGTGATGAGGCGGCGGCCGGAGGATTCGTCGAGCCGTGCGGCAAAGCTGCGGTCGATCTTCACCATGTCCAGAGGCAGGCGGTGGAGCGAGGAAAGGCTTGAATAACCGGTGCCGAAATCGTCCAGTGCTATGCGTGCACCGGTTTCGCGCAGGCGGCGCAGGGCGCGGTCGGCCATCCTCAGGTCGGTGATGAGCGAGGTTTCGGTGATCTCGAACATCAGCCTGCCGGGATCGCATCCGGCATCCGTCATGCGTTTCAGGAGCGCCGTGATCGTCTCCGCATCGCACAGGTTATACCCGGACAGGTTGAACGTCATGCGCAAGGAGGCCGGCAGTTGCGCCAACGTTGCCAGCGCGGTGTCGAAGAGAAGGAGCGTCACTTCGCGGGCGCGGCCGACACGCTCGGCCGATGCGATCAGTTGTTCGGGCGATACCGAGCCCAGCGTCGGCGATGTCCAGCGCGCGAGGCATTCCACCGCGATCGGCGAGAGGTCGTCGGTTGCGACGATCGGCTGGTAGACCAGCGAGACCTCATTGGGCAGGTCGGCCGTCTGGATCGCCGCATCGATGGCCTGCTCCGAGCGGATCAGCTTTTCGAGGTTTTCCGAGAAACGGACCGACTGGCCGCGCTTGTTCCGCTTGGCGTGATAAAGGGCGAAGTCGGCCCGGTCGAACAACAGGTCTGCCTGGGTCGCCGTTTCGGGATAAACGGCCAGACCGGCCGAGCATCCGACAGAGACCAGTGTATCGCCGATCCGTACGGGCTCGTGGATCGCCTTGCACAGGATCTGGGCGATGCCTTCGGTCTCTTCCGGTCCCGACATGACGATCATCCCGAATTCGTCGCCGCCAAGCCGGGCGATGATCGCGTTTTCGGGACACTGCGCCTTGATCCGGCTGCCGATTACCTGCAGCAGCCGGTCTCCGTGTGCATGCCCGTGGGTGTCGTTGATCGGCTTGAACCGGTCGAGGTCGATAAGCCCCACCGTGAACACTTCGTCCGGCGCTGCGTTCTCAAGCAGGTTTTCGAGGGTCGCAAAGAAATAGCGGCGGTTGGGCAATCCGGTCAGGGCGTCGGTCTGGGCGAGTCGCGCGTTCTCCTCGCCAAGGGCCTGCGCCTGTCGCCGCTCCGTCTGCAGTTCGCGTTGCGAGACTTCGAGGCTGACGAACGAATCGTAGTAGTCGCGCAGAATCTTGACCACGACCGCGGTGACCAGCGTGATGTTGAGCGCGCCGGCAATCGACACTTCCGATCCGACGCTGAAACTGTAGACGAGAAAGGTGCCCAGGACCGCGACCGCGACGAGCAGCGCCGCCAGAGGCAGAAAAGTCAGGCAAAAAATGCAGCCCAGAACGGTTACCGCGACGAAGATCGCGACATGTCCGTGTTCGTCCGGTCCGCCGTAGCGATCGAGCATCAGCGCCCAACTCACATAAGCGACAGACAGGACCACGGCGAGCGCCACGACCCGCGCCATGCGCATCTTCACGAGCGCCGGATCAAGGTCTGCGGCGGTGATCGGGCGCATCCACACCAGCATCCTGATCATGCATATGGCGATGAGGATGGCCGGCACGGTCAGTACGAGCGGCCCCGGCGCCAGCCCCCGATGCGTGTACGCAAGAATCGCGGCGTTGACCGACAGTACCCCGTACAGCGCCGGGATATGCTCACGCAGTCGCAGATATTGCGCTACTAGGAGGGGATGTTGACCGGCGGGACTCATTGCATGAATGCGGGGGCTCTATGCTTGATCGGCGGTAAGTGCATGATGAAGTAATAAGGAAGTCTTTAGGAAACGTGGACAGACTTCAGCAACTCAAGCTGATTTTGAAAAATTCGCGTTTTCATTGGATGACTGTTGGCATTGTGCTCTTCACAGGCGCTTTCGCTTGCTGCGCTATGGCCCTAAGAGCGCCCGCGTGAGCGCCTTACCTGTCAATACCGTGCTGCCCGATCTGCTTGCGGCATTGCGCCGCGGACCCGGTTCTGTGCTGATTGCACCGCCGGGCGCGGGCAAGACGACCGCCGTTGCACCGGCACTGCTGCGCGAGGGATGGTGCATGGGCACCGTGATCCTGCTTTCGCCACGCCGCGTGGCGGCCCGTGCCGCCGCGGAGCGGATGGCGGAGCAGTTGGGTGAAAGGGCTGGTGAGACGATCGGCTATGTGACGCGTCTGGACGTCAAACGCTCGGCGGCAACGCGCGTGCTGGTGATGACCGAGGCGATCTTCGTTTCCACTGTTCTGTCCGATCCCGAACTGGCCGGTATTTCTGCGGTGTTGTTCGACGAGGCCCACGAACGCCATCTCGACAGCGATCTCGGTCTGGCGTTGGCTATCGAAAGCCGCGACGTGCTGCGCGAGGACCTGCGGCTGGTCGTGATGTCCGCCACGATCGACGGTGCGCGCTTTGCGAATTTGCTGGGAGCAGGCACGCCGGTCATCGAAAGCGAGGGTAAGGCCTGGCCCCTCGACCTGCGCTGGCTCGGCAGTTCTCCCGATCAACGGGTCGAGGATGCCATGGCCTCGGCCATCGGGACGGCATGGCGCGGAGAGCAGGGCGATGTCCTGGCTTTTCTGCCCGGTGTGCGCGAGATCGACCGTGTAGCCGAGCGGCTTTCCGACCGATTGCCGCAAGCCCTGGTGCTACCGCTTCATGGGCAATGTGAACCGGCGGCGCAGCGTGCGGCCATCCGGCGCGATCCCCAAGGCCGTCGCCGGGTGGTGCTGGCGACGGCGATTGCCGAGACGTCGCTGACTCTGGATGGTGTATCCGTCGTGGTGGACAGCGGTCTTTCCCGCCGGGCCGAGTTCGACAAGGCTGCCGGAGTTACCCGGCTTGTGACACATCGTGCCAGTCAGGCATCCGCTGCGCAGCGGGCAGGGCGTGCCGCGCGGCAGGGACCCGGTGTTGCCTATCGCCTGTGGGAAGAGGCTGCCCATGCCGGTCGCCCTGCATTCGATCCGCCGGAAATCGTCACCAGCGATCTGGCGCCACTGACTCTGGCTTTGGCGAAATGGGGTAATACCGATCCCGCGGCGATGGCGTGGCTCGATGTGCCGCCTGCACCCGCGCTCGATGCTGCCCGCAAGAGCCTTCAGGCCCTTGGCGCTCTCGACGAGGGCGGGCGCATCACGGCATTCGGCACCAAGGTGGCGAGCCTGCCGATGGACCCGGCGCAGGCGGCGATGATCCTGAGGGCCACGGAACTCGGCGCGGGACCGACCGCAGCAAAGCTGGCCCTGTTGCTGCAGGAACGCGGGCTGGGCGGTCGAAGCGACGATCTCGTGCAGCGGCTGTCACGCTGGAATGGGGATCGCTCGTCGCGGGCGGACGCCTCGCGCAAGCTAGCCGCCGGCTGGGCCAAACGGGCGCGGTCGCTCGTTTCGGAGGGGGCGGAAGAAGAGATCCCCGTCGGTGTCCTCCTTGCACTCGGCAGGCCGGACATGGTCGCTCGCCGCCGGGATGGCGCGGGCGAGAGCTGGCTGTCGGCGGGGGGCAGGGGCTATGTGCTCGACGCTGCATCGCCCTTGGCTGCGCGCGAATGGATGGTGATTGGCGACGCTCAGGGGCAGGCGAAAGGCGCGCGCATTCTCTCCGGAGCCTCGCTGGAGGCGTCGGAAGTGGAGCAATGGCTCGGCGAGAGAATGGATCGCCGCTCGATCCTGCGCTGGAACGATGAAGAAAACCGCGTCGAGGCCCGCCTGGAGCGTCGGCTGGGCGCCATCACCCTGTCCAGTGGCCCCGATCCTTCGCCAGACCCGGAGGCGATTGCCGCATTCCTGCTCGACCGCGTGCGGCAGAAGGGCCTGGGGCTGGTACCGTTCGGAAAGTCCAGCCTCTCATTGCTGCGCCGTGCCCGCTATGCCGGGATCGAAGCGCTATCGGAGGCGGCGCTGCTGGATGATCTCGATATCTGGTTGGGGCCGTTGCTGGGGCGCAGGCTCGATGCCGTCGACAAGGGCGCGCTAGGCGGTGCGCTGCGTGGCCGGCTGACATGGGACGATCAGCAGAGGCTTGAAAAGCTGGCACCTGCGGAATTTCGCAGTCCGGCAGGAACATCGCACGCGATCGATTACGAGGACGAGGGCGGGCCGAGCGTCGAGGTTCGCGTACAGGCGCTGTTCGGGCTCGATCGACATCCCACCTTCGGGCAGCCGCCGCAACCTCTGCTGCTCAAGCTGACGTCGCCGGCGGGGCGTCCGATCCAGACTACGCGAGACCTGCCCGGTTTCTGGCGCGGATCGTGGAAGGACGTGCAGCGCGAGATGAAGGGACGCTATCCCAAGCACCGCTGGCCGGACGAACCCTGGGCCGAAGATCCCAGCCTGAAGACGCGCAATGCCTTCGAGGCATCGAAGAGAACATGATTCCGGCTTGATTTTCGTCGCGATTCGGAGGCAAAGCGCTGGTTCATGAGTGCACGCATCTATCAACGCCCGAAAAACGCCATGCAGTCCGGCAAGGCGCTTCTCGACCAGTGGGTCCTCGAATTCGCTCCGGCAGAGGCCAAGAAGCCCGATCCGCTGATGGGCTGGGCCGGTTCGGGCGATACGAAGCAGCAACTTCTCCTGCGCTTTCCGACGTGCGAGGATGCCAAGGCCTATGCCGAACGCTACGGCATCGACGCGGAAATTCACGCGACGCCGCCGCGCCGCCTGAAAATCCAGGCTTACGCAGACAATTTCCGCTGAGCCGGTAATCCGGTCCCGAGGGGGACTGGACAAACGGTCGGACGACAGCCATATGGCCGCCCGGGAGTCGGGTGGACGTTTGCGTCCGCCAACCTGGTCAGGTCCGGAAGGAAGCAGCCACAACGGATTGCGGCGGGTCGCTCGGCTCCTTCATCGCCACATCGTAGCGTAAAACATGCCCGCCGGGCGTGACCTGATCGCGTTTGGTCCCTACCTTGAGAAGCGATGGACGATTCACGCGACACCTTTGGCGATTCCCCTCCCTGGAACGATGGCGAGGAAGACAACGCCGGACCCAGCGCCGCCGAACTGGAGGCGGCCGGCCAGTCGTCGATGTTCGGTGACCCCGCTCCCGAGCCGTCAGAGCCTGAACAGCCTTCCGAGCCCACTGCCGCGGAACTGGAAGCCGCCGG
The DNA here is from genome assembly GCA_965140495.1 of uncultured Novosphingobium sp. Lineage (GTDB taxonomy): Bacteria > Pseudomonadota > Alphaproteobacteria > Sphingomonadales > Sphingomonadaceae > Novosphingobium. The sequence continues at coordinate 2,049,881 of OZ223239.1, forward strand.
GCAATCGGCCATGTTTGCCGCTCCGGCAGAAGCGGTGCCCACGCCTGCAGCTGCTGCACCGGCAACTCCGCCAGCGGGTACGCCCTCGCAGCCCTATCGCGTTCTGGCCCGCAAGTATCGTCCGCAGACCTTCGGGCAACTGATCGGGCAGGAGGCGATGGTCCAGACCCTCGCGAACGCGATCAAGCGCGACCGTCTGGCCCATGCCTTCCTGATGACCGGCGTGCGCGGTGTGGGCAAGACCTCCACCGCGCGTCTGATCGCCAAGGCGCTGAACTGTATCGGGCCGGATGGGCAGGGCGGTCCGACGATCGATCCCTGCGGCGTGTGCGAGCCATGCCAGGCGATTGCCGAAGGCCGGCATATCGACGTGATCGAGATGGACGCCGCCTCGCACACCGGCGTCGACGATGTGCGCGAGATCATCGAGGCGGTGCGCTATGCGGCGGTTTCCGCGCGCTACAAGATCTACATCATCGACGAAGTTCACATGCTCTCGCGCAATGCGTTCAACGCCTTGCTCAAGACGCTTGAGGAACCGCCGGCACATGTGAAGTTCCTCTTCGCCACCACGGAAGTGGACAAGCTGCCGGTCACTGTCCTGTCGCGGTGCCAGCGCTTCGACTTGCGCCGCATCCCCACACCGATGCTGGCGGAGCACTTCGCCTGGGTCTGCACCAATGAGGGTGTAGGCGCCGAGGAGGAAGCGCTCGCCATGGTGGCGGCTGCCGCCGAAGGGTCTGTGCGCGACGGTCTGTCGATCCTCGATCAGGCCATCGCCCATGCCGATCTCGACGGGGATGGCAAGGTCCGCGCCGACAAGGTGCGCGACATGCTCGGGCTCTCGGACAAGTCGGTGCAGCGCAAGCTGCTCGGCGCGATCCTCGACGGCAATGGCGGCGAACTGCTCTCGCTCGTGGCGCATCAGTTCTCGTTGGGAGTAGAGCCGCTGGCGATGATGCGCGGGCTGATGGAACTGGCGCACCGTATCGCCGTCACGCAGGTGAGCGGCAGCGCCGATGCGCCGTCTACCGAAGAGCGCGAGGCCGTGGAGGGCTGGGCCAAGGCCTTGCGGGCCGGGCACCTTCATCGCCTGTGGCAACTGCTGCTCAAGGGCTATGAAGAAGTGAAGTCGGCGCCCGATCCGCTCGTCGCGGCGCAAATGGCGCTCCTGCGGATCATGCACGCCTCGGACATGCCCGATCCGGGTGCGCTGGTGAAAAAGCTCGAGGATATCGCCTCGCGCGCTCCCGCACCGGCACCGGCCAACGAGGGCGGGGCTGCGCCTTCGGGCACCCCTTCGGCGTCTGCGCCCCCTGCGCTTGCGCCGCGCTGGGAAGCGCTGGTCGACGAAGTCGAGCACTACGGGCAGCCGGTGGCGGCCAATGTCATGCGGATGCAGGTGCGGGTGGTTGAACTTGCGCCCGGCCTATTGCGTTACACGCAGCCGCCGGGGTTCCGGGAAGACATCTCCGGCCAACTGCGCTCCAGCCTTGCCGAGGCGACCGGCGAACGCTGGCAGGTCGAGCGCGTCGATGCCGAAGGCGCGCCGACGCTGGTTGAGCAGGCCGAGGCAAGCAAGGCAGCCGACACCCAGGCGGTGCGCCGCTCGCCGCTGGTCGAGGCGACGCTGGCTGCCTTTCCCGATGCAGAATTGATCGAAGACGACCGGCCTGCCGCCATCGGCGGGTCGCGCAATTGGAGACGCTGAAATGAAATCCATGGAAGAGATGATCCAGGCGGCCCAGCAGGCTGCCGAAACCATCCAGAAGCAGATGAACGAGACCCAGGCGAAGCTCGATCAACTCGAGGTCGAAGGGCTTTCCGGCGGCGGCCTCGTAAAGATCCGCTGCACGGCCAAGGGCCGCGTCATCGGCGTTTCGATCGACGACAGCCTGCTGCAGCCGTCGGAAAAGGGTATGCTGGAGGACCTCGTCGCTGCCGCCTACAACGATGCGCGCGTCAAGTCGGATTCGGTCGCGAACGAGGAAATGGCCAAGGCACAGCAGGGCATGGGCCTGCCGCCGGGCTTCAAGATGCCGTTCTGACCCGCAGGTGATGACTTGGGGGGAAGTCATGTGAGGCGCATCGCGCGCTTCCACAGGCTTTCCTGCCCAATCCATTGCAAGGCGGAAGAGAGACCCCATATCCTTCGCTGAATGCTGCGGGAGGGGTGCCGTCCTTTGTCGTAAGCGATGAAATGGATGTATTTGTAGTGAACCTGTTACCTCTTCTGCCGCTGCGCGATATCGTCGTTTTCCCCGGCATGGTTGTGCCGCTGTTCGTCGGCCGCGAAAAATCGGTCGCCGCTCTGGAAGCGGCCATGGCCGGCGAAAAGGACATCTTCCTGCTCGCACAGCTTGATCCGGGCTGCGACGATCCCGATCGGGACGATCTCTACGACACCGGCGTGATTGCCAGTGTCCTGCAGCTCTTGAAGCTGCCCGATGGCACCGTTCGTGTGCTGGTCGAAGGACAGGACCGTGCGCGGCTGAACACGCTGCGGACCGAGCCGACCGACGATGGCGACATGCTTATCGCCGAAGTCGAGACGATCGAGCCGCTCGAAGCCGAGGGCACCGAGGTCTCCGCGATGATGCGGTCGGTCATCGACCAGTTCAACGAATACGCGAAGCTCAATAAGAAGCTGAGCCAGGATGCCGGCGACCAGCTCGACGACATCGAGGAGCCCGCAAAGCTCGCCGACACCGTCGCGGCGCAGCTTTCGGCCAAGGTTTCCGACAAGCAGGCGGTGCTGTCCGAAGCCGATCCGCTCAAGCGGCTCGAGATGGTCTATTCCTTCATGGAAGGCGAACTCGGCGTCCTGCAGGTCGAGCGCAAGATCCGTGGCCGCGTGAAGCGGCAGATGGAAAAGACGCAGCGCGAATATTACCTCAACGAGCAGCTCAAGGCGATCCAGAACGAACTGGGTGGCGGCGATGGCGAGGAAGCCAACGAACTGCAGGAGTTGCAGGAAAAGATCGAGAAGACCAAGCTTTCCAAGGAAGCGCGCGAAAAGGCGACGGCCGAGCTGAAGAAGCTCAAGTCGATGCAGCCGATGAGCGCGGAAGCCACGGTCATCCGCAACTACCTCGACGTGCTGCTCGGACTGCCCTGGGGCAAGAAGAGCAAGCTCAAGCGCGACATTGCCGCGGCACAGGACGTGCTCGATGCCGATCACTACGCGCTCGACAAGGTCAAGGACCGGATTATCGAGTATCTGGCCGTGCAGGCCCGCACCAACAAGCTGAAGGGGCCGATCCTGTGCCTCGTCGGCCCTCCGGGTGTCGGCAAGACCTCGCTCGGCAAGTCGATTGCCAAGGCAACCGGGCGTGAGTTCATCCGCCAGTCGCTGGGCGGCGTGCGCGACGAGGCCGAGATACGCGGCCATCGCCGCACCTACATCGGCTCGCTGCCGGGCAAGATCGTCACCAACCTCAAGAAGGCTGGCAAGTCGAACCCGCTGTTCCTGCTCGACGAGATCGACAAGCTCGGTCAGGACTTCCGCGGCGATCCGGCTTCGGCGCTGCTTGAAGTGCTCGACCCCGAACAGAACGCGAAGTTCCAGGACCACTACCTGGAGTTGGACATCGACCTGTCCGACGTGATGTTCGTGTGCACCGCGAATAGCCTCAACCTGCCGCAGCCGCTGCTCGACCGTATGGAGATCATCCGGCTCGAGGGTTACACCGAGGACGAGAAGGTCGAGATCGCGCAGCGCCACCTGGTTGAAAAGCAGGTGGAAGCGCACGGGCTCAAGAAGGGCGAGTTCACGCTGACCGAAGAGGGCCTGCGCGACCTGATCCGGTACTACACGCGCGAAGCGGGTGTGCGTACGCTGGAGCGTGAAATCGCGCGTCTGGCCCGCAAGTCGCTGCGTCAGATCCTCGAAGGCAAGGCGACCGAAGTCGTCATCACGCCGGAAAATCTCGCGGACTTCGCCGGTGTGCGCAAGTTCCGTCATGGCGTGGGCGAGGAAGAGCATCAGGTCGGTGCGGTAACCGGCCTTGCCTGGACCGAAGTCGGCGGTGAACTGCTGACGATCGAAAGTGTCACTGTACCCGGTAAGGGCGCCATCAAGGCGACCGGCAAGCTGGGCGAGGTCATGAACGAGTCGATCCAGACCGCCTGGAGCTTCGTGAAGGCGCGCTCGCCCGCCTATGGCGTGAAGCCGAGCGTGTTCAACCGCCGCGACATCCACATCCACTTGCCCGAAGGCGCCGTGCCCAAGGACGGACCGTCGGCGGGCATCGGCATGGTCACCTCGATTATTTCGACGCTGACCGGCGTGCCGGTGCGCAAGGACGTTGCCATGACCGGCGAAGTCACGCTGCGTGGCCGGGTGCTGCCGATTGGCGGGCTCAAGGAAAAGCTGCTTGCGGCTCTGCGCGGCGGGATCACCACCGTTCTCATTCCCGAGGAAAACCGCAAGGACCTCGCGGAAATTCCCGAGAACGTGAAGGAAGGCCTTGAGATCGTGCCGGTATCGCATGTCGACGAGGTTCTCTCTCGCGCGCTTACCGAACCGCTCGAAGCCATCGAGTGGACCGAGGCAGACGAACTGGCCGCTGCGCCCGTGCACAGCGCCGCGCCTTCCGCCACCGCACACTGATTTGAACAGGCCGGGCGTTGCTTTTCGTGCGACGCCCGGCTTTCGCAATTTTCAGTCGCCTCGCGCGAGCTGAAAGCAATCGTCGTGCGCAGATGCTTGTCACGCGCACGTACTGGCGCTAACGCGCCGCCCTCGTGCGGAAACGCTTTTCCGCATGGGCCAAAAGAAGGAATGTGAAATGGGTTACCGGGTAGCCGTTGTCGGTGCGACCGGAAATGTCGGCCGCGAAATGCTCAATATCCTCGCCGAACGCGAGTTTCCCTGCGACGAGATCGCAGCGGTTGCTTCGCCGCGTTCGACCGGGACCGAGATCGAATTCGGCGAAACCGGCAAAATGCTCAAAGTGAAAAACATCGAGCATTTCGATTTCACGGGGTACGATATCGCGCTGTTTGCCGCGGGATCCGGCCCGACCAAGATCTATGCGCCCAAGGCCGCCTCGCAGGGCTGCGTGGTGATCGACAACTCGTCGCTCTACCGCATGGAGCCCGACATTCCGCTGATCGTGCCGGAAGTGAACCCCGATGCGATCGACGGCTATACCAAGCGCAACATCATCGCCAACCCCAACTGCTCGACCGCGCAGATGGTCGTGGCGCTCCAGCCGCTGCATGAAAAGGCGAAGATCAAGCGCGTCGTGGTCTCGACCTACCAGTCGGTTTCCGGCGCGGGCAAGGCCGGCATGGACGAGCTGTTCGAGCAGAGCCGCGCGATCTTCGTCGGTGATCCGGTCGAGCCCAGCAAGTTCACCAAGCAGATCGCCTTCAACGTGATCCCGCATATCGACGTGTTCCTCGACGATGGTTCCACCAAGGAAGAGTGGAAGATGGTCGTCGAGACCAAGAAGATCATGGACCCGTCGATCAAAGTGCAGGCCACTTGCGTGCGCGTGCCGGTCTTCGTCGGCCACGCGGAATCGATCACGCTCGAGTTCGAGGACGAGATTTCCGCCGAGGAAGCACAGGATATCCTGCGCGAGGCTCCGGGCTGCATGCTCGTCGACAAGCGCGAGGACGGCGGATACGTCACCCCCGTGGAGTGCGTCGGCGACAGCGCAACCTACATCAGCCGCGTGCGCGAGGACCCGACCGTCGAGAACGGTCTGGCCCTGTGGTGCGTCTCCGACAATCTGCGCAAGGGCGCTGCGCTCAATGCCGTGCAGATCGCCGAACTGCTGGGGCGCCGTCACCTCAAGAAGGGCTGATGGACGCTGCAGTTCTGAATTGAAAAAGGCTTCCGGGGCAGATGCTTCGGAAGCCTTTTTCATGTCGATTTGCCGAATTGACGTGTCGCAAGGCACAGTGCGATGTCTTGGGACATGCCAACAGGCAAAGGAGGAAGCCTCATGTCGAAAAGCAACTTCAAGGACTGGCCGGACATGGCCAAGTCGCTCAATCCCGCAGTGGGTGAGCTCAAGCGTTCTTCGCCGGGGCCGATGCAGGCGTTCTCCGAAATGGGCAAGGCGGCGCTGGAACCGGGAGCGCTTGATACCAAGACCAAGGAACTGATTGCGCTGGCCATTTCCGTGGCGGTGCGCTGCGACCCTTGCGTGACCTATCATTCCTCGGCCGCGCAGCGTCAGGGCGCGACACGCGAGGAAGTGGCAGAAGCGATGGGGATTGCGGTCTACATGGGCGCAGGTCCTTCGGCGATGTATGCCGCGCAGGCGCTGGAAGCTTTCGACCAGTGGGATGAAAAGGTCAAAGGCTGACTTTCGCGGCTTGTCGCTGTCGTCTAGTTTGCGGGAATGACCACGAGCCTGACCGGCGGCTGCCAGTGCGGCCGTATTCGCTACACCGTTGAAGTCGAGAACGACCAGGCTGGTATGTGCCATTGCCGCAAGTGCAAGAAGGCGACCGGCGGGTTTGCCGCGGCTATCGCGATGGTGAAGCGAAGCGCGGTGCAATGGAGTGGGGAGCCGGACTGGCATGCCAGTTCTCCGGTCGGGCGGCGCGCGTTCTGCTCTACCTGCGGTTCGCCGATCGGCTTTGCCTATATCGATCCCGACGAGGCGCTGATGGACCTTTATATCGGATCCTTCGACGAGCCCGGTTTCTTCCGACCTGTCGCGCATGGCGGCGTGGAAAGCTTGCAGGATGCCTGGCTGGATACCAAGGAGCTACCACGCCATCGCACGGCGGATAGCGCAAGCGTCGCAGCCAAGTGGAAAGCGGCAGGACTGGAGATTCCCGAGTGAGTGAAGTGCGCAAGGATTACGTTGAAGGTTTCGGTGGGACGCGCCTGGCGGTCCATACGATGGGGCAGGGGCGGCCGGTCCTCCTGCTGCACGGTCTGTTTTCGAGTGCGCAGGTCAACTGGATCAAGTTCGGCAACGCAGAGATTCTTGCCGATGCCGGGTTCGAAGTCATCATGCCCGATCTGCGTGCCCACGGTGAAAGCGAGGCACCGCACGATCCGCGCCTCTATCCCGAAGACGTTCTGGTCGAAGATCTCCGGATCCTCGTGGCCGAACTGGGCCTGACCGATTTCGATCTGGGCGGCTTTTCGCTCGGCGCGCGGACATCGGTGCGCGGTGTCCTGTCGGGACTGGCCCCGCGCAGGCTGATCCTTGGCGGCATGGGCCTCTCGGGTCTGGCCGGTTGGGCGCGGCGCAGCGCCCACTTCGTCGATGCCATCGACCGGTTCGGGTCCATCGAGCGGGGCGATCCGGCGTTCGTGGCGCAGGCTTTCATGAAGACGATGAAGGTCGACCGCGTTGCCGCGCGTCTCCTGCTCGGCTCGGTGGACGATACGCCGCCGGAAGCCCTTAGCGGCGTGACCATGCCGACGCTATGCGTGTGCGGTGCGGACGATGGAGACAATGGCTCCGCGCCCGATCTCGCCGAAGCGCTTCCCGATGGGCGTTACGAGGAAGTGCCGGGCAACCACATGTCCTCTGTCACCTTCAAGGAAATGGGCCGCGCGATGGCGGCATTTCTCAAGGACTGACTGGTTCTAGACGTTCAGGCCGAGCACTCGGTGTCTGTGATGGATGCCGTCGCAGGCACCCGCTTGTCGCGGTTGTAGATGTCCGGCTCGACGACGAAGGAGCCGTCTCCGAGACGGGTTGCCGTGAAGTAGGTGATGTAGACCGGCAGGGGCGTGGGCAGATCGACAGTCGTGGTTCGCCGTGTCTCGACGATCTCGTCTACCTCTTCGCGCGATTTAGCACCGTCGAGCAGGGTTGTGGCGAAGTCGAGTGCTTCGCCGACACGGATGCATCCGTGGCTGAAAGCCCGTACGTCGCGCGAGAACAGGCTCTTGCTCGGCGTGTCGTGCATGTAGACGCTGAAGGGGTTGGGCATGACCAGCTTCATCTCGCCGAGCGCATTGTTGGGGCCGGGCTTCTGGCTGTAGCCATTTGCCGTCTTCACATAGCCCAGACGTGCCGGGAAGTTGCCGTGCTTTTCCCGAATGATGCTGGCCGGAATGTGCCACCAGGGATTGAGCACGACCCCGGTTATCGTGGCGGAAAACACCGGGCTCGGCGTCGAGCGCTTTCCGACGATCACTGGCCAGGTCTTCTGCCGGGCGCCGTTGCGCCACAGGCTGGCCTCGAAGCTCGCGGTATTCACCAGCACGTAGGAGGACCCCAGCGAATGCGGCATCCAGCGCCAGCGTTCCATGTTCCGGGCGATCGTCTTGCGTCGTTCGGGATCGGTTTCTTCGGCATAGGCCGATCGCAAGGCGGCATAGTCGGGATGTGAAGGGCGCAGTCCGTTGAAGAAACCGTCGACATCGTCTTTCGAGATGGCTGCACGTAGGCGGGCCGGCAGGTCGATCGAGATGTCGGTGTCCTTGATACGCCAGCCTGCGCGCTGGGCCGTGTCGGCAGTGCCGAAAAGGTGCATGCGGGCAAGCTTCAGCGCGAGCGCATTGGCGGCCTCATCGACGGCGCTCTGGTCTCCACTGGCGATGGCGGCTTCGAGCGTGCCGGCATCCGGCGAGGGCAGGGCGTCGCGGGGGGCATCGCGGACCCACTTCCTGAGACTGTCGATTTCCTCGGCATTCCAGCTGCTTGAAGCGAGAGCTGGTGGCTGGGATGCCGTCGCCGACGGTACCGGGGCATCGGTCGCACCACATGACATGAGGCCAAAGACCATCAGGACGATTGAAACGCGTCCTTTGATTCCTGCAGCAATAGCGCCGTTCTGAATTTCCATGCTGATGTGTAAGCATATCAGAGGATCGGAATACAACGGGTATTCCGCAATTCTCCGCACGGCACCTCCTGCACCGGATCGTCTTGTGGACGCTCTTGGCGGTGATCCATGCGGTGGTTGCGGATTTACCGATAAATTGACCCAGAGGGAATGTATTGTCCTGTGCGATTGCCTGTAACGGCTTCTTTCATCGAAATTTAGACACTTGTACAAATCTGTACTTGTTGAATTTCGGGTTCGCGGGCACCCCTTTTCGCATAACAAAATATGCCATCGGCTGACCGGAAAATCCGGCGGCGCGGACAAGTGCAAGGGAGAGGCATTTGTGATGGACACCGGGAAGAGGAGCCGCAGGCTCTGAAACGCTTGGGCTGTGCTTTGTGCGTCGGTGCCGTGTTACCGGCAGGCGGAAGCGCACGCTTGCCACGTTTTCCGGTCGTTTCGTCACAGCATCATCGCTCTCCTTTCTCTGCCCGTAGCGGCGCCCTTCGATCGCAAGCGCCAATGGCGATGCCCGCTCCTTTGAACGGGTGTCGGCAATCGACGTGACCCGGAACGGGCACGAAAACTAGGGGAGAGAGGATATGCTGCGGGAACTTCAGAGACCGGCTCATGGGCCGGGTAGCGGGATGCGTCGTCGGCTTGCCGTTTTTGCCGGGGCAACTGCCCTCACGGCGCCGTTTTTCGCCTCTCCGGCGCTGGCACAGGAAACCAGCCGGGTCGACAACAGCGTTATCATCGTGACCGCACAGCGGCGTTCGGAGGCACTGGAAGATGTGCCGATGTCGGTTGCCGTGCTCAGTGGCGATGCGCTGCAGAGCGCGGGCGTGACTTCGCTCCGCGATATCCAGGCCGTCACGACGGGCATTCAACTCGGGCAGGGCGGCGCGTTTCCGCAGCCTTCGGTCCGCGGCGTGACCACCGTGATCAACGGCACATTCGAAAACAACGTCGCCGTCTATGTGGACGGAATTTACCAGGTCAATCCGCAGACCATCAACATCGACCTGCCCAATATTGCGAGCGTTCAGGTTCTCAAAGGCCCGCAGGGCACGCTCTACGGACGCAACGCCACCGGTGGTGCGATCCTGCTCGAAACCATCACTCCTTCGGACTGGTGGCAGGGCGAGGCCTCGGCGACGTACGCGCGCTTCGATGACAAGCGGATCAGCGGCTATATCGCCGGTCCTGTCTCCGGTCGCGTGGGGATCAGCCTTTCGGGCTATATGCGTCGCAGCGACGGCTACATGAAGCTGGCCAGCCGCACGACGCCGGGTGAGATCGACGGGAATGCGGCGCCGCTCAAGCAAGACTCGATCCGGGCCAAATTGAAGCTGGGGCTCACCGATACGTTCACGGCCACGCTGGCCTACAACTACACGCGCGTCAGCGACGGGCGCGGCAACATGTTCACGACGTTCGAGAATGTGCCGCCCACGTTCCTGCTGCCCGGCGGCGAACTGCAGCCCAAGCGGCTGGGCGTGGCGGCGTACGACATCGGCACGGAAGTCACGACCAAGCAGCACGAAGGCTCCTTGACGCTGCAACTGGATACGTCCGTCGGCGTGCTCAAGTCGATTACCGGCTATACCCAGACCCGCGCCCGGACGAGCTTCGACTTCGACGGCTCCTTCATTCCGCTGTCGTGGTCGACGAGCCGGATTCAGAACCGCACCTTCCAGCAGGCTCTGGACTTCACGGTCACGGCGATCGACCGCGTCGACCTCATAGTCGGGGGTACGTATTTCCGGGATCGGACCAAGTACATCGATCCCAATCAGTTCTACCTCGGCCCGGCAGTGTTCGGTGCGCCCTACGATCCGGCGAACCCGCCCGGTCTCGACAGTTACGTGAAGTTTTTCGAGGCTGATTTCGCGCAGACCAAGGAAGCATGGGCGGTTTACGCGGACGCCACTTTCCATGCGACAGACGCGCTTAGTCTGAACATCGGCGGTCGCTACAGCGAGGAGACGCAGGACCCCTGGGCGGTACAGACGAGCATCTCGCCGACATCGACCCGTCCGGAAACCAGCGCCCATGCCAAGTTCAGCAAGTTCACGCCCCGCGCCTCCATCCGGTACGAGGTGGCCCCCCGCACGAACATCTACGCTTCGTACTCGAAGGGCTTCCGCAGCGGTGCGTTCAATTCAACCTTGCCGGGTTGTCTGCTGACGGACCCGACCTGCTACCGGCCGGCCAGGCAGGAAACCATCGATGCCTATGAAATCGGCTTCAAGACGGGAGGGGCGACGCTGCGAGCCGAAGTCGCCGCTTTCTACTACGATTACAAGAACCTGCAGGTGAGTTCGACGGTCACTCTGGCAGACGGCAGTACCTTCGTCGATGTGACCAACGCACCCAAGGCGAAGATCAAGGGTATCGAGGCCAGCGTGGAGTTCGAGCCGATCGAAAACCTCACGATCCGGGCCGGCGCGATCTACCTGCATGCGCGCTATGGTTCGGGCTTCACCTTCAGCGGCACCGGTGTCAGCAACTCGCCCGCCGAGGGGGGCGGTGTCGGGGTGAATACCAACTCCGATCCTCTCAAGACCTACCTGAATGTCAGTCAGGTGCAGGATCTGTCGGGGCTTCAGATGTCCCGTGCGCCGGACTTCTCCGCCAATATCGGTGTCGATTACCTGGTGCCGATCGGTGAAGGTGGCGTGCTGTTTGCGGCCAACCTGAAGTACACGGACAGCTACGTCGTCACCAACCCCGGCATCTGGGGCGACGGTGCCGGTGTGCCCGCGGATCGTCAGCGTGAGCAGCGCTACCGCGAAGGCAAGTACGCCCTGTTCAATGCCTCGGTCACGTGGACCGATCCCACGGACACCTATTACGTCCGCGTGTTCGGGACCAACCTGTCCGATCACCGCTATCGCCTTCACTACAGCGGCACGACTTCGTACGGCACTTATTCGCCCATGGCCGAACCGCGCACCTATGGTGTGACCATCGGCTACAAGTTCGACGGCGGAAGCTGATACGGCAGTGCGCCCGGGCCGGATGGGCTCGGGCGCACACGTTGCGGATCAGCGGAAAGGCGGCTCGTTGAAAGCGCGCAGCTTGCGTGAATGCAGGCGGTCGCCCTGTTCGCGCAACAGGTCGCAGGTGATGAGGCCGATCTTGAGGTGGCTGGCAATGGCCTCTTCGTAGAAGCGGTTCGCTTGGCCGGGCAGCTTGAGCTCGCCGTGGAGCGGCTTGTCGGACACACATAGCAGTGTTCCGTAGGGCACGCGGAAGCGATAGCCCTGCGCGCTGATCGTGGCGCTTTCCATGTCGATACCGATGGCGCGGCTGAGGCTGAAGCGCTTGGCCGAGGCGGTGTAGCGCAGTTCCCAGTTGCGGTCGTCGGTGGTGACGATCGTGCCGGTGCGCATCCGCTTTTTCAGGTTCGCACCGCCGCCGCCGCTGACGATCTCGGCGGCCTCCGCCAGCGCCTGCTGGACCTCGGCAATGGCCGGCAGCGGGATTTCCGGCGGCAGGACCGGATCGAGCACATGGTCGTCACGCAGATAGGCATGGGCGAGCACGTAGTCGCCGATCCGCTGGCTTTCGCGCAGGCCGCCGCAGTGCCCGATCATCAGCCAGGCTTCCGGGCGCAGCACCGCGAGGTGATCGGTGATGGTCTTGGCGTTGGACGGGCCGACGCCGATATTGACCAAGGTGATGCCCGAGCGGTCTTCCTTGATCAGGTGATACGCCGGCATCTGGTGACGGCGCCAGGCCGTGTCGGACAGGCGCGCGCGGGCGTTGTCGGTCGGGGAATCGATGTAGAGCCCACCGGCACCGGACAGCGCGACATAGCCTTCCGAGCCCACCTGCTTGCCGGCCCAGTCCACGAACTCGTCGACGTAGCGGTGGTAATTGGTGAAGAGCACGTAGCGCTGGCAGTGCTCGGGGCTGGTGCCGGTGTAGTGCGCCAGGCGTGCAAGGCTGAAATCGGTGCGCAGTCCGTCGAACAGGGCGAGCGGCTGCGGGTCGGTCTCGCCGAAGACGTGGATGCCGTCGGCGATCTCGTCGCCGATCATGGCGAGGTCTGTGCTCGGGAATTGCTGCGCCAGATCCTGCGGCTTCACCGTGCCGATGGCGACGCCGTCGAGCACGTAGGGGAAGGGGATCTCCTGCGCCGAGCGGCTGACTTCGAATTCCACCTCGTACTCGGCTTCGAGCAGCGAGAGCTGTTCGGCGAGGTATTCGGCGAAGAGGCCGGGGCGGGTCACGGTAGTGACATAGGTACCCGGTGCCTCCAGCCGGCCGAAGGCGCGCGATGCGGTCGCGGCGCGTTCCTTGCCGCGATAGGTCACCCGCAGCTCCGGATAGGTCCAGAGCCGGTCGGCGCGGCGGTCGGGCGGGGGAAGGGTGCCGTTATCGATGAAGGCGATAATGTCGGCCTTCAGGCAGGCTACGGCGGCGTCGTATACGCGGACCAATTCCGCGAGGGTTTCTTTCATCATTTGCATGGCCGTCTATCGCGCAATTCATGCTGCATCGCAATAGGTGGGGTTTTTGCATGCCAGTGTTGCAGAAAAGGGAAAGGCCCCCGCTCCGGTGGGAGCGAGAGCCTCTTGTGTCCTTGGCGAAGGAGAGGAAGCTCAGGCTTCCTCTTCGCCCTCGGCCGGAGCCTCTTCGGCTTCCTCGGTTGCGATCTCGCCGGGTTCGGCATTGGGATCGTAAGCCTCGGTGAAGCCCGAAGTGTCCTGTTCGAACATTTCGGCCATGACGTCGACGCCCTGCGCCTGCAGTTCGGCTTCGTCCGGCGAACGGGCGACGTTGACCTGCACGTTGACCGAAACTTCGGGGTGCAGGTTCACGCGCACGTCGAACACGCCGAGCGTCTTGATCGGGCGTTCGAGCACGATCATCTGCTTGGTCACTTCGGCGCCCTGTTCGTTGAGGGCTTCGACGATGTCGCGCACCGCAACCGAACCGTAGAGCTGGCCCGAGTTCGACGAGGCGCGGATCAGGATGACCTGCTTGCCTTCGACGTTGGCGGAGTGCTTCTCGGCGTCCGAACGCTTCTCGGCGTTCTCGGCTTCGATCTTCGCGCGGTTGGCTTCGAAGACCTGCTTGTTGCGTTCGTTGGCGCGCAGGGCCTTCTTGTTGGGAAGAAGGTAGTTGCGGGCGTAGCCGTCCTTGACGGAAACGACGTCGCCGATGGCGCCCAGCTTCTCGACACGTTCGAGGAGGATGATGTCCATGGGAAAGTCCTCCTTACTTGACGATGAAGGGCAGCAGGCCGATGTGCCGGGCGCGCTTGATGGCCTGGCTCAGCTCGCGCTGCTTCTTGGCGGAAACCGCGGTGATGCGGCTGGGGACGATCTTGCCGCGCTCGGACATGAAGCCCTGCAGCAGACGGACGTCCTTGTAATCGATCTTCGGCGCGTTCTTGCCCGAGAACGGGCAGGACTTGCGGCGGCGGAAGAATGCACGAGCCATGGATCAGTTCTCCCGGTCGCGACGGCGACGGTTGTCGCGGTCGTTCTTGCGCATCATCACGGACGGGCCACCTTCGTGCTCGTCGACGCGGATGGTCATGTAACGGATCACGTCTTCGTTGATCTGGGTCTGACGCTCGAGCTCGGCGACGACGTCGCCGGCGCACTCGATGTTCAGCATCACGAAGTGAGCCTTGCGGTTACGCTTGATCTTGTAGGCGAGGTTCTTGAGGCCCCAGGTCTCGGTCTTGGTGACCTTGCCCTGATTGCTCTCGACGATCTCGGTGGCGGCGGCGGCCAACGCATCTACCTGCGACTGGCTGAGGTCCTGGCGTGCCAGGAACACGTGCTCATATAGAGCCACGGGCGCTTCCTTTCATTCATCTAACCGATCGCTGGCTTGTCCGCGGGATTGCGGGGCCCCTCCGGCTTTCTTCAAACTCCCCAGAACAAGGGGAAGGCGGGCCCTTAGCGGATTGGCGGGCAATTGCAAGCGATTTGGGGGCGGGGTGGTGCGGCGGGGGTTGTGCTGGGGAGCCCACCCCGCTGCGACTAGGCCCTGCGCCGCAGGACCAAGTCTCGCTGCCCTCCCGCCTGCGGGAGGGGCCGGGGGTGGGCTTCCCAGCGCTGCCTTTCCGCAAGCCCCCGCAAGGTGACAGGTTGACACGCGTGACACGGTCCAGAGCCAAAACCCGTCACCTTGCGCCCCCGGTGTCACCTTGCCACCCGAAACCGTCACCTTGGCCCGAGAATGTGTCACCTTGCGCGGAGAACTTGTCACTTTGCAGGCCGCCGATGTCTCCCTGTAAACCGCGCGTGTGTCACCTTGCCGCCCGCGCACAAACCGCCCGTCCTGCACCAGCCCGTCCCGGCGCAGCGCGGCGCCGATCGCCAGCCCATCCTCCCAGATCCGCGCAAACTCCGCCCCCAGCCGCGCGCGCAGGCGATAGGCCGACTGCCGGCTCATCCCCACCTCGCGCGCCGCCTTGGCAACCGTCCCGCGCAAGGCCAGCACGCGCAGAAAGACGAGAACTTTGTCGCGGGTCCAGCGGTATTCGGCGTTGGACCGGCGGGGCGGGCGAGCGGGAGAGGAGTGGGGCATCCGCGCAGAATACCGTGCGGCGGGGCGTGTAGGAAAATGGTCTGGGTGGGGGCAGGGAAACAGTGCGACCAATTCGAATCTTTCAGATTTTTCATGCTTTTGCAGCAATGAAATTGCTAAGCGGGGTTTGATTTTATGACGGGGGTTATTTTGCGCTTACCAATCTTCATTGCCGTAGCTTCGGTGCTTGTTCATGGCCCTGCGTTGGCAAAGGATGAAAAGATCCGGCGGGGGCCAATGCCGGATTGGGCAAATGCTCCCGACCTCTTGGCTGTTCCTGCGGATGCAGGCGGGGCCATTTTTATGCGCAGTCAAGATGCTCTGATCCATCTCGATCAGAAGGGACAGGCCAAATACACGGGATATCGCGTCAAGATACTTACCTCAAATGCCCTGCAAATGGGTAATTTGTCGATTGTCTGGAACCCGGCTTTCGGGGCCCCGACGGTGCATTTCATAAATATCTATCGCGGCGATGACGTAATCGATGTGCTGAAAGAGGCGACATTCGAGATACTGCGGCGGGAGAACCAGCTGGAAGTCGCCAAGCTGGACGGGAATCTGACTGCAGTGCTTCGGGTACCGGATCTGCGGGTCGGCGATGAGTTGGAAGTGGGCATAACGACCCGCGAAAACGATCCAACGCTGGGAAGCAAGAACGCGGGCTTGCTCCTTCTAGGCGCGAGTCCGGCCCCTGGTCGCTACCGCCTTGGCCTCAGTTGGGATGAAGGGCAAAAGCCCAGCATCAAGATGACTGAACGTATGCAAGCAGTTGCTCAGCGCGGCGAACGGACACTTGAACTGCGATTCGACAACCCGAAAACACTCAGTCCGCCCAAGGACGCTCCTGCTCGATATGCGTGGCAGCGTATTGTGGAATACAGCGATTTCGAAAGCTGGGCGGCGATTTCGCAACGCTTTGCACCGCTTTATGACAAGGCATCGACGCTGGACGATGCGTCGCCTCTGAAAAAGGAAGCAGAGCGCATAGCCAAGGCACTCCCAGCCCCCTTCGATCGGGCGAGTGCGGCGCTCAGGCTGGTGCAACAGAACGTACGCTATATCTACGTTGGTCTGGACGGCGGCAATCTAACCCCAGCAACAGCCGATGAGACCTGGAAGCGCCGGTATGGCGATTGCAAGGGCAAAACGACGCTGCTTTTGGCCTTGCTGGGTGAACTAGGCATTGAAGCACAGGCGGTGCTCGTCAACAACGCGGGGAACGATGACGGCCTTGATGAACACCTGCCGAATGCAGGCATGTTCGATCACGTTCTGGTTCGGGCGCGGATAGACGGCAAGACCTATTGGCTGGACGGGACCTTACCTGCCGTCGTTCCTCCAAGTTTGGACCCGGCGCTCCCCTACAGCTGGGTTCTGCCGCTAGCGGAGGCGGGTAGCCCGATGGAGCACCTCAAGTGGTCACCGGCAAAAAGACCGGACAGCATCACTATGTTCGAGATTGATGCGCGCGAAGGGTTCAACCAGCCAGCCCGCATCACGAACACCTCTATTGTCCGTGGTATCGATGGACTGAAGCAAGAGGTCCAGTTTTCTGCGCTGACTCACGATCAGTTGCTCGGGGCCTTTCGTCAGCAGGCCGTGGGCGGCATGTGGCAGTCTATCGAAGATGTTCAATGGAGATATGATCAGAAGGCACAGGCAAGTGTGCTGAAAATCGTCGGCAAAGGCACGATCGACTGGGATGACGATGGTGATGGCGCCCGATCCTATGCCTTGCCCGGGGGAGGTTTCGGTCCCCCCGAAAAGCGCGTCCGGCCTGCCGATCAGGACCAGGACCTGCCTTACTACAACAAACCCGAGTTCGATTGTCGGGTGACGACCGTTCAGTTACCGACCTCAACGCAACCGCATGATTGGTCGTTCAAGCCAAGCTACGACATGCAGATATTCGGCAGGAACTACTACCGTGCGTTCGACCTGCGTGACGGGGCTATTCGTATGGTCCGTGGTTACCGGGTGGAACGCAAGGAAATCGACGCAGCCAGCGCGCGTGAAGACAATGAGCGGCTCGGTAGCTTCGATAACAGCATGGCTTGGATTTTTTACGATCCAAACGAGCCCAATACCGCCACGAGCACTGGCATGAATGTGCCGGCCACCTACGAGATCGATTGGACTGCAGATACCGTGCCGTGCCTTGCGTCCATGGCTGGGAAATGAGGTATGGTTGCCGTCGAGCGTAGCGGTAACTGCCTTGCATTCCGTCGATAGCTTCGGGTGATTTGTATCGAAAGATCGCCGGCGATGCCCGGCTGTCATCTCACTGATGAAACGCCACCGGCACCGTGAACGTCAGCCCGGCGTCATCCAATTCCGCTGGAGGAGCCGGGAAGGGCGCGGCCTTGCGGACGGCTTGCAGCGCGAGCCGGTCGAGCATGAACTGGCCGCTCGTGCCGGCAATTTCGCTCGAGACGAGCGCGCCCTTGCGGTCGATGCGGAAGCGGATGGTGGCGGTCCCGGTTCCGGTCGCCCGGCGGGGGCGGGCGGCAAGGATGCGGTGCCAGAGCTGCTGGCGATAGGCGTCGAGGCGGTCGGCGGTCGGTTCCGGATGGCGCGGTGACGGCGGCGCCACCGGCGGCGGTGTCGCGGGGACCAGTGCGGGATTCGGTTCGGGGAGAGCCATTGACGGCTTGCTCACCGGCGGGGAACCATGCGGGGCTATCGGTAAAGGCGCGGGGTTTTTCTCCGGCGCGGGCCGTGTCGGGGCAAGGCTTGGCTTGTCCACGGGGGACGCTTTCGACGGCGGTGGCGGCGGGGCCGTCTTTTGCGGTTTGGGCGTGATCGAGATCGATACGAGCGCGGGGTGATTTCCCGAGGGAAGGAAATCCGGCCCGCGCATGGCGGCAACTACGCCGGCAAGCAGCAGGAGGTTCAGCAACAGGCTGCCTGCCAGCGCAGCGCCATGACGCGTGCGCGAGCCCCGGCCGGGGGCATAGCGGCCGGGGTCCCTGTCCGGGGGGAGAACAGGGCGCACGCGCATGATCAGAACTTCGTGCTCAGGCCCAGGTTGAACGACCGACCTCGCCCGGCGACGGGCCGCAGCACGTGGGTGCTCCGGTACTCGCCGATGGCCATGCCGCCGAGCGGCAGGTCGTAACCCTTGTCGAACAGGTTTGCCGCCTCGACGCTCAGGCGCACACCGGCGAGCGTATAGGCCGCGCGCAGATTGACGAGGGCGTAGGAGGCGGTCTCCGGTTCGTTGCGGCGCGGGTCTACGCGGTCCTTGCGGTCCACCCACTCGACCTCGCCGCCCAGCTCCAGTGCGCCGGTGCGGTGGGCCACGCCCAGCTTCGCGTTGAGCGGCATCTGGTGATAGAGCGGCAGGTCCTCGGTGAGGTTCTGGCCGTGAACCCAGGCCAGCGACGCGGTGACGAGCGTGCCCTGTTCGCGGGTGCCCGAGACCAGGGCCTCACCCGAAACGTCGACACCATAGAATTCGGCATCGAGGTTGGCGAACTGAAGCTGCACGAACGGCGTGGGCATGCCCATCGGCGTCGTCAGGTCCTGCAGGTAGATCGCGTCGATGTAGTCGTCGACGCGGGTGTAGTAGGGCGAGACCTTGAAGCTCAGGCCCGCCGCCGGGGCGAAGGAAGCGGTGGCGCTGACGGTGTCGGCGCGCTCGGGCTTGAGGTTCAGATTGCCGACATAGCCGTTGCCGTCGCCGAACCAGCCGATCATCCGGCTCGCCATCGAGCCGCGGCCCCAGGTGTAGCGTTCGTAGAGGTTGGGCGAGCGGGTCTTGTGGGCATAGCCCAGTTCCAGCGCAAGGCTGTCGCTCGGCGCCCAGGTGAGGATGGCCGAACCGCTCCAGTTGTTGTCGTTGCGGCGCCGGTCGCTGGCGTTGAAGGCATTGGCCGCCATGACGTCGGCCGTCTGCATCATCGACATGCCGTAGGGCTGCACGTCGCCGGTGTTCATCTCGACCCGGTCGTAGCGCACGCCGAACACGCCAGAGAGCGTCCCGGAGACCTTTACCTGCCACTCGGCATAGGCGCCGATGCGGTTACGGTAGGCTTCGTTGACGTTCACGAAGGTGTTCGGGCCCATCATCATCGAGCCTTCGACAGGCGGCCAGTAATCGTCGAGCCACTGATGGTGGTACTCGACGCCCAGCTTCGCGGTGTGGTTCGCGCTTACCGGGATCTGGAACTTCGCCGCGCTGGTGAAGGTGTGAACCTCGGTGTTCATCGGCATGTCGCCGGGAAGCTTGTCCTTCAGGAAGTTCATCTCGTGGTCGGTGTCGCGGTAGCTTGCCGAAAGGTCGACGTCGCCCCAGTCGAACACGCCCCGGTAGCGGCCCTGCACGAACCAGCTCTTGTTGGAGGTCATGTCCATCCACTGGTTGGCGAAGCCTTCGTAGGGGCTGAAGTGGTAGCCGCCCTTGATCTCCCACAGGCCTGCCGCGTTCTGCCAGGCGAGGGCGAGCGCGTGGTCGGTCTTGGCGTATTCGGTCGAGAGGACCTCGCCCTTGCCGCCGCCGCCCTTGTAGTTGTCGCTCTGCGTGTACGAGCCGGTGTAGGTGGCCGAGAGGTTGGTGCCCGCCGCGGTCAGCGTCACCGCGCCGCCGAAGCCGTCGCCGTTCGAGCGGTAGAAGGCCGAGGCCTCGCCGGTCAGCAGCAGCGTGCCGTCGGTGGAAAAGCGCGGTTCGGGCGCGGCGACGGAGATGACGCCGCCGATGTTGTCCCCGCCCATGCTTACCGGCGCGACTCCGGGCACGACGGTCACCGAGGCGATCGTCTGCGGCATCGTGTAGGAGAGCGGCGAGTTCATGTCGTTGGGGCAGGCGGCATCGATCGGCTGGCCGTCGACCAGCACCCTGATGCGCTGTTCGGATAGGCCGCGGATCGTCGGCATCGAGGAGAAGCCGCCGCCGCCGTTGACGCTCACGCCCGGAATGGCGGTGAGGATACCGGCGGTATCGCTCGACGTCGCGTCGCCGGCGCGCAGGGACTCGGCGGAAACACGGGTTTCCGACAGCGTGGTGCCGGGCTGGATCTGCGCCGAGGTATCGACATCGACGGTGGGCAGGGCGTTGTCTTGATCCTGAGCATGGGCATTCGAGGCGAAAAAGACGCAGGTGGTCAGAAGGGCTGCGCGAAGGGCGTGGGTATGCTTAAGCATTGAATATTCCTGAAAATCGCACGGGAAAGCGGCATCGTCCGGCCGACGCGAAAGCGCACGGGTCCGGCGATGGGCTGTGTCACGGCATGTGCGCTACGCGCTGTGGGCGCAGGCAACGGGCCGGTTTCAGGAAAGCGCTGGGGGTCCTCGCAGTGGAGGCGTGAGAAAGCCGATGCGCGGCAGGCAGAGCTGCGGAACGGCGACGAAGCCGAGCGCCAGTATGAAGGCCAGCGCGATAAGCAGCAGGCCGTCGTCGGTGGCGGACAGCGAATGCATCGACAGCGCGGTGAAGGGGCAGTCCTTGGCTGCCTTGGCGTGGTCGCTGCCGGCATCTCCGGCCTTGCCCGGAATGGTCAGCTTCGAGAGCACTCGATCGCCCTGGCCGCCGCAGATTTCGATGGTGATCGACTTGGAATTCGATCCCACCATGTAGCCGGCGGGCACGAACGCCTTCATCGCCAGCGCCAGCGCCAGGATCGTGGCCGCGACCGCAAGGTGCCGGCTCAGGAAGGCTCGAATCGAGTGCATCTGGAAGGGCCCGTATCGCCCTTCGCGGTCAATGTCATCGATTTGCATCAACAAATCGCAGGGCCGCGGTCCCGCCCGGGCATCCGGCCCGGCGCTCCCGTCAATGCATGGCGAGGACGAGATTGCGGACTTGCGGGTAGACCTGCTTTTCCCACTTCGAGCCCGAGAACACACCGTAATGGCCCACGCCGGGCTGCAGGTGGTGGCGCTTCAGGTGCGGGCGCAGGCTGGTGCACAGGAGGTGCGCCGCCGCGGTCTGGCCCACCGCGCAGATATCGTCGCGTTCGCCCTCGACAGTGAGCAGCGCGGTCTTGCGGATGGCGCCGCAATCGACAGTCCGGCCGCGGTGCGTCAGTTCGCCCCTGGCGAGCAACGCGCGCTGGAAGACCTTGTCGATGGTGTCGAGATAGAACTCGGCGGTGAGGTCGAGCACGGCGAGGTATTCATCGTAGAAGTCGATGATCTTGGCGGCCTCCGCCTCTTCGATGTCCGCGATGTGCTGGTAGAGCTTGCGGAACTGGCCGACGTGGCGGCCCATGTTCATCGACATGAACGCCATGAGCTGGACGAAGCCGGGATAGACCTTGCGACCCGCGCCCTTGTAGCGCCACGGCACCGTCTGGATCAGATTGGCCTCGAACCACTCGAAGGACTGGCCGGTCGCCAGCTCGTTGACGACGGTGGGCGATTCGCGGGTATCGATCGGGCCGCCCATCAGCGTCATCGTGCGCGGCTGGCACGGATCGTCGTCCTGCGCCATCACGGCCACGGCGGCGAGCGCCGGTACGCAAGGCTGGCACACCGCGAGCAGATGGGCGCCGCGCCCCGCCGCCGGATCGCCGATCTCCTGCAGGAACCGGATGAGGTAGTCGACGTAGTCCTCGAACCCGAATTCGCCGGCGGCCAACGGTACGTCGCGCGCATTCTTCCAGTCGGTGATATAGACGTCGTGATCGCGCAGCAGCGTTTCCACGGTGTTGCGCAGCAGCGTCGCGAAGTGACCCGAGAGCGGTGCGACGACGAGAATTTTCGGTTGTGGTACAGTCACTTCCGGCTTGGCGAAATGCAGCAGGTCGCCGAACGGCATGTCCAGCGCCACTTCCTCGCGCACTTCCACCATCTCGTTTCCGCAGAGCACTTCGGTAATGCCGTAAGGCGGGCGCTTGTGGGTGATCTTGGACTTGTCGAACACTTCGGCGAGCGCGAAGAACCGGCGCGCGAAAGGCATGCTGTCGGCATCGCCCAGGAAGCGATCGCGAAATCCGGTGGCCGCGCGTGCTGTAATCCGCGCGGGTGTCATCATGTCACAATAGGCCTGATATGCCTGATAGAGCACGTGCAACATTCCTCCGACCGGCCAAATCCGCCTCGATTCATGGAAGGCGGATCGATTGGGCTGGATTCATGCTGCGCTGCATCATAAGCTGATGCAAGCAAAAGACGGCAATGGAGGTGAAGTCGATGTCCGGCAAGGCTGACCTTGGGGCAACCATCGGGGCGACGCTCACGATTTCCAGCAAGACCTATTCGGCGTGGTCGCTGCGGGGCTGGCTATTGTGCAAGCTGGCCGGGCTCGATGTCGCCGAGCAGCAGGTAGCCAACGACGCGGCCAATCGAGCCGAACTGTTGTTGCTGTCTCCGTCGGTGCTGGTTCCGCGCCTCAGCTACATGGGCGCGAGCGTATGGGATACGCTGGCGATCGCGGAATTTCTCAACGAACAGTTTCCCGATGCGCACATGCTGCCGGCCGAGCCGATTGCCCGCGCGCACTGCCGGTCGATTTCGGGGGAGATCCATTCGGGGTTCACCAACTTGCGTTCGGCCCTACCGATGAACCTGAAAGTGCGGCATGCGTCATTCCCGGTCTTTTCCGGCGCCCGGCCCGATATCGAGCGGATCGAGGCGATCTGGAACGAGTGCATGGAGCGTTATGGCGGGCCGTTCCTGTTCGGCGAAAAGCCGACGGTGGCCGATGCCATGTATGCGCCGGTCGCGACGCGCTTCATCAGCTATGCCGTGGCGGTGTCGCCGGCGAGCGAGGCCTACTGCCAGACCATCGCCGATTGGGAGCCGATGAAGGAATGGGCTGCCGCGGCGCGCGCCGAGCCCGAGGAGATGGAAGAACTCGACGTCGAGTTCTGATCCGATTTGCGGCGTTTCCGGCGGACGCTAACGCGCCCGTCCTTCGAAATTCCGGAAACGTCCAGCCCTGTCTCGGACATGCCAGCCCTATCCCGAACATGAAAGTGACCCGGCGGACCTCAATGCCCGCCGGGTGCTTTCGGGACCTGGTGTGGTCTCGCTGGGGATTACTTCAGCAGGCTCAGGACGTTCTGCTGGGCCTGGTTGGCCTGAGCGAGCATCGCGGTGGAAGCCTGCGAGAGAATCTGCGACTTCGCCATTGCGGTGGTCTCTTCCGAGTAATCCGCGTCCTCGATCCGCGAACGTGCGTCCGAGAGGTTCGTCACGTTGCTGGTGAGGTTGGTAATTGCCGATTCGAGGCGGTTCTGGCCGGCACCGAGCGTGGCGCGGGTGGCGTTCACGTCGTCCAGGGCGGCGTCGACGTTGTCGAGCGTGGTCTGGGCGGTGGCAAGCGTCGAGACGTCGAGAGCCGAGGAGTCGATGTTGGTGCCATCGATGGCGCTCGAGGTCAGCGTGACGGTTTCACCCGAGTTCGCGCCGGTCTGGATGTCGAAGGTGACGTCCGTGCCCGAGGTGGTCGAGAACAGCGTGTTGCCGTTGAAAGTGGTCTGCGAGAGAACGTCGTCGATCTGCAGGGTGAGGGCGGAAACTTCCGACTGCATCGCGTCGCGGTCAGTGTCCTGGTAGGTGCCCGAGGAGGACTGGACAGCCAGCTCACGGACGCGCTGGAGCATGTTGGTAACTTCCGAGAGGGCACCGTCTGCTGTCTGGGCGAGCGAGATGCCGTCGTTTGCGTTACGGATGCCCTGGTTCATACCCTTGATGAGCGAGGTCATCGAAGTGGCGATGGCGAGACCCGCCGCGTCGTCCTTCGAAGAGTTAATGCGTTTGCCGGTCGAAAGGCGCTCCATCGAAGTCGAGAGAGCCTTGTTGGCAGAGATAGAAGCATTCGAAGCGCGGATGGCGCTGATGTTCGTGTTGATAACAGCCATGATTAATTCCCCAGTTTTCAGTCGCTTGGGAGCGCCTATCGGGGGCGCCCTTCGGACAAGAATGAGAACGGCTGCCGTTCACCAGCTTTAAGGGATTATTGCGATTTTGGTAAATTCTATGACGGTCCGGAGACCGCCATTGATGAAAAAATCGCGTGATTTCGCGGGTTTCGTTTCGTCGCCCTTGATTGAAGAAAAAATCCACCGCATCCCCTGATCTGGTCTTTCGAACACGGGGAATTACGCGTTCATGCCATCCGGTCTTGTTGCTCTTCTTGACGATGTCTCGGTTATCGCCCGTGCAGCGTCCGCTTCTCTCGACGATGTCGGTGCCGGTGTCGCCAAGGCGGGCACAAAGGCTGCGGGTGTCGTGATCGACGACGCCGCTGTCACGCCGGGCTATGTCACCGGATTTACTCCCGACCGTGAACTGCCGATCATCTGGAAGATCACCAAGGGCAGCCTGCGCAACAAGCTGCTGATCCTCCTTCCGCTGGCATTGCTGTTGAGCGCGCTGCTGCCGCAGGCGATCATTCCGATCCTGATGCTGGGCGGCTGCTTCCTCAGTTTCGAGGGCGCGGAGAAAGTGATCGAGAAGCTGGGCGGCGCCAAGCATGGCGAAACGCTGGAGGATCCGATCGAGGATCCAGCCAGCTTCGAAGCGTCCCGCGTTTCCGGTGCGATCCGGACGGACCTTATTCTCTCGGCGGAAATCATGGCGATCTCGCTGTCGCAGGTGGAAGACACGACACTGCTGACAAGGGCGGTGGCGCTCGCGCTGGTCGGTATCCTGATTACCGTCGGTGTCTACGGTGCCGTGGCGCTGATCGTGAAGATGGACGACGTCGGACTGCACCTGGCGAACAAGGCCGGCAGGGCCGCCCAGGCCACGGGCCGTTTTCTGCTGCGGGCCATGCCGGTGGTGCTCAAGCTGCTCGGCAGTGTCGGCACGCTGGCGATGTTGTGGGTCGGCGGCGGCATCATCCTGCACGGTCTGGAGGAACTGGGTGTTCCCCAGCCGGCGCATCTCGCCCATACCATCGAACACGGCCTTTCCGAAGCGACCGGCGGGTTAGGCGGTGTGATCGGATGGCTCGGTTACGCCACCGCCTCGGCGCTGGTCGGGCTGGTGCTGGGGGCGGTGATCGCCGTGGCCGTGCACATGATCGGCCAGATGCGGGGCAAGGCCCACTGATCACCGCGCCTGCGGTTTAGAATTCGGACCAGTCGTTGTCCGGCTCATGAACCGGCTGCGGCTGGAGCGCGAGCGAACCGGCCATGCGCGGCTGCGCGGCCTGCGGCCTGGTCGAAGCCATGCGGACCGGCGCCGCAAAGTGTGACGCGGGCTGTTTGTTGCAAAGCTTGAACATCTTGACCAGCCGCGCCAGCTCTTCAGCCTGAGAGGCGAGGTTACGCGCTGCCGCGGTGGCTTCTTCCACCATCGCCGCATTCTGCTGGGTCATGCGATCCATGTCGCTGATCGCCGAATTGACGTGTCCGAGCTGACCGGCCTGCTGCTGAGACAGTTCGGAGATTTCGGCCGCAAGGCCGGTAATTCCGCTGACCTTCTCGGCGATGCGGCGGAAGACCTCGCCGGTGCGGCCGACGAGCGTGACGCCGCGTTCGACCTGCTGTTCGGAATCGCTGATCAGGTTCTTGATGCTCTGCGCGGCTTCGGCCGAACGCTGGGCGAGGGCGCGCACTTCGGTGGCAACGACGGCGAACCCCTTGCCGGCATCGCCCGCGCGTGCCGCCTCGACGCCCGCGTTGAGCGCGAGAAGATTGGTCTGGAAGGCGATCGAGTCGATCACGTTCACGAAGGCGCCGATTTCCTGCGACGACTTCTGGATGCCGTCCATCGCAACGACCGCGTCCTCGACGACCTTGCCGCCTTCGCGCGCTTCGGCCTCGGCTTCGCTCACCGACTTGTTGACCTGGCTGGCACCCTCGGCCGAGGTCTGCACGCCCGCCGTTAGCTGGTCGAGGGCGGCAGCCGATTCCTCAAGCGCAGCGGCCTGGCTTTCGGTGCGCCGTGAGAGGTCGTCGCTGGCGGTGCGGATTTCCGAGGCGCCGACGTGGACCTGTTCGGACGATGCCGAGACACCGGCCAGCGCTTCGCAGATGCACTCGCGCATGGCGGCAAAGTCACGTTCGATCTGCTCGAATTCCTTGGGCAGACCGTCGAGCTGCGCCGTGAGGTCACCCTTGGACATGTCCTCGAGCGTGCGCGACAGGCTGTTCAGCGTGATCTCGCGGCTCTGGTCCTGCGCCTTGAGATAGGCCGAGGTCGCCAGCTCCATGTCGAGCAGAGCCATCTTGACCAGCGTACCGATCCGGCGGGCCTTCGCCTTGCCCAGCGCGCCACCGATGGAGCGGCCGAGTTCGTTTTCGATCAGTTCGGCGAGAATGCCGGCGTAGGCGCCAATATAGAACGAGGGGTCAAGCCCGATGCGCGCGTGGGTCTGGCCGATCCGCTCCGCACGTTCGAGGTAAGGCTGGTCCACCGTGCCGGAGAACAGATCCATCCAGTGCTTGAACTGGCGCGAGCGGGCGCTGTCTATGATCTGTTGCGACGGGAAAAATTTTGCACGCGCGGGATCGGCGCGAACCTGTTCGTAGAAGCGGTCGAGAATCTTCGGTGCGAAGCGCTCGATGGAGCGGCCGATGTCGGCGAAACGGGAGAAATCGTCGCCGTCCAGCGAAAAGGCGCGGAGCTTGGCGGAAATGTCGTTCTGAGCGGCCGAAGTCGGCATGTGAGATCCTCGTGCTGGTACGAGGCCGTATTAGGCCGCTTATCCCCTATTTTGGGTGATCTGAGGCCTACGTATTCGTCACGATGTTACTGACTGATAACATCGTAACACAGGCATGACAGGAGGGCCGGCTTTTCCGCGTAAATCCCTTTAGCTGCCGGCATTTGCAAGCACTTCGGCGGCAAACTTGCTGAGCGTATCGTCACGTGCGCCCATGATGACTACGCGGTCGCCCGTATGGGCGATCTCGGCAATGCGCTGGCCGCAGTCTTCTCGTGACGAAATGTATTCCGCATGGCCGCCGGCTTCGCCGATCAGCCGGACAATGCGCTCGCTGCCTTCGCTGCGATCTACCGTGCCGCCGAAATAGACCGGATCGCACAGGATCGTGACATCGTCCGGCCCGAGCTTCTGCGCGAAGACTTCCGCCAGTTCCGCGCCCATCTGCCGCAGCGGGCCGTAGCCGTGGGGCTGGAAGAAGGCGATGACCCGCCCGGGATGCGCCTTCAGCGTTGCCAGCGTGGCGGAGACCTTGTCCGGGTTGTGCCCGAAGTCGTCGATCACGGTCACGCCTGCATCGTTTGTGCCGACAATGTCGAAGCGGCGGGCGAGCCCTGCGAAGCTCCCGAGAGCGGCCACCGCTTCGGCCACCGACACGCCGGCGGCATTGGCGGCGGCGATGGCGGCCAGCGCATTGTAGAGGTTGTGGCGGCCCGGCACCTTGAGCGCCAGCGCATGGCTGCTGCCGTCGCGGCGGTCGACGATGGTCGCGGTGAGGGTGGTCGGGTTCTCCACGACATCGCTCGCGCCGATCTGCGCATCGGTAGAGGTGATCCCGAACGTCACCTGCGCCGTCGCCCGCGAGGCAAGGGCGGCGGTTTCGGCATCGTCGAGGTTCACGGCGGCGACATCGGCGCGCGCCAGGAAGTCGCCGAAGAGCTGGCGCAGTTCCTCCAGGCTCTTGTGATCGAGGCTGACATTGCCGAGCACCGCGACCTTGGGCCGGTACAGCGCAATCGAGCCGTCGCTTTCATCGACTTCGGATACGAAGACATCGCCTTTGCCGACGCGCGCGCTGGCGAAGGGGGCATCGGGGGCGACGAAGTTCTTCATCACCGCGCCGTTCATGATCGTGGGGTCGCGGCCCGCCTGCGTCATGATCCAGCCGGTCATGCCGGTCACTGTCGACTTGCCCGAGGTGCCGCCGATGGCGATGCCGAAGGGCGCGGCGTTGAACAGTGTGGCAAGCAGTTCGGCCCGGCTCATCCGCGCGCAGCCGAGGTCTTTCGCGCGCACGACTTCGGGCACGGTGTCTTCCACCGCCGCCGAGGCGACGAGTGTCTGGTCCGCCGAAGTCATCCCGCTGCCGTCCTGCGGGAACAACTCGAAACCCAGGCTTTCGAGCCAGGTGAACTTTTCCGGTGTGCGCCCCTGATCGCGGCTGCGGTCGGACCCTGCGACCTGCGCGCCTTGTCCCTTGAGGATCAGCGCGAGCGGGAGCATGCCCGATCCGCCGATGCCGCAGAAGAACCAGGGATGATCGGTGAGGGCGGGCGCGTTCGTCATGCCCGCTTCGGTATGCGGCCTTGCTCCGTCTGACAACCACGATAGGAAGCGGATATGGCCCGTATCGCAGTTTGTGCACCGTCCACCCCGATCACCCGCGAAGACGCGGACCGCGTGCTGGCGCTCGCCGCCGCCGAGTTTCCCGACCTGACGCTGGATATCCATCCCCAGTGCTTCGCGACGCAGGGGCACTTTGCCGGCAGCGACGAAGAGCGGCTCTCCGCTCTCGTCGAATGCGCGAACGATCCGCAGGTGGACGCGGTCTGGTTCGCGCGCGGCGGCTATGGCGCCTGCCGGATTGCCGAAGACGCGCTCGAACGCCTCACCCATGCCGCACAGGACAAGCTGTTCCTCGGTTACTCGGACGGCGGCTATCTGCTCGGCGGGCTCTACCGTGAGCGGATCGGCAAGCCCGTCCACGCCCCCATGCTGGCCGACATCCGACGCGAAGGCGGCGAAGAGGCGGTCCGGCGGACATTGGCCTTTCTTTCGGGAGACCGCGCGGGACTTGAACCCTCGCTCTCCGACGAGAAACACCCCGTAGTGGCCTTCAATCTGATGACGCTCGCCATGCTGGGCGGCACGCGGCTGATGCCGGGTCTGGCCGGCCACGTCGTCATGGTCGAGGAAGTGTCCGAGTATCTCTATGCCGTCGACCGGCTGTTTTTCCATCTGACGGCCCACCTCGGCGGCGTTGCCGGGCTGCGGCTGGGCCGGGTCAGCGACGTGCCGGAAAACGACCGTCCGTTCGGCAGTGAAGCTGCGGACATCGCCCGCTACTGGTGTGAGCGCCACGCGATCCCGTTTCTGGGCGAGGCCGACATCGGTCACGACTCAGCCAATAGGATAGTTCCGTTCGGCTGATGCCCGGCGCACCATCGTCTCCACAGAAAATGGGGAGAGACGATGCCGAACCTGCCGATCCGCCAGATCGCCTATTTCGTACCGGACATCCGCGCGGCTGCGCAGGCGCATGCCGAGGCCTTCGGGTCCGGCCCCTATTTCGTGGCCGACAACATCCCGCTCATGCATTCGGTCCATCGCGGGGTCGAGCGGCCGCTCGATCATTCCAGCGCCTATGGCCAGTGGGGCGAGGTGATGATCGAGTTCTGCCAGCAGAACAATCCCGGTCCCTCGGCCTTTCACGATGTTTATCCCGAGGGTTCGGGGCGGACGGGTCTGCACCACGTCGCCTTGTTCGTCGAGGACGTGGGGGACGCGGCGGAGACCTGGAAGGCGCAGGGCCACGAGATCGCGCTCGATGCAACGATGAACGACGGCTTCCGCTACGTCTTTGTCGATACCGTGCAGCGCTATGGGCACATGCTCGAACTTTACGCCCCGCTACCGGCCCTGACCGACTTCTATGCACGCGTGCGAGCGAGCGCCGGAGACATGACGCAGGGCGTCTTGAGGGATATCGCGCTGGGTTGAAGCTGGTTAATGAACCTTACTCGGGGCTTGCCCTTATCGCGCGAGGACAATAAGCGCTGCCGCTTTCCTCGTCTGGGCAGGTTCCGCAACGGGACGAGGGTCGCCAAACCCCGCGAGGATGGAGGACAGAAACGATGCGTGCATTCCTATTTCCGGGACAGGGAAGCCAGAAAGTCGGCATGGGTGCCGAACTCGCCGCGGCCAGTGCCGTGGCCCGCGAAGTCTTCGAGGAAGTCGACGACGCTCTGGGCCAGAACCTTTTCAAGGTGATGACGGAAGGCCCCGAGGACCAGCTGACCCTGACCGAAAATGCCCAACCGGCGATCATGGCCAATGCCATTGCCGTGCTGCGCGTTCTCGAAAAGGAAGGCGGCATCGCGCTGGCCGACAAGGCGGACTTCGTCGCCGGTCACTCGCTGGGTGAATATACCGCGCTCTGCGCTGCCGGAGCCTTTAGCCTCGCCGACACGGCGCGTCTGCTCAAGCTGCGCGGCCAGTCGATGCAGGCCGCCGTTCCCGTGGGCGTCGGCGCCATGGCCGCGCTGCTGGGCGCCGACATCGAGAAGGCCACCGCGCTTGCCGAAGCCGCCGCCGAAGGTCAGGTCTGCACCGTCGCCAACGACAACGATCCCACGCAGGTCGTGCTGTCGGGCCACAAGGAAGCCATCGAGCGCGCCGTCGCCATGGTCAAGGATCACGGCATCAAGCGCGGCATGCTGCTGCCCGTCTCGGCGCCGTTTCACTGCCCGCTGATGCAGCCGGCGGCCGAAGCCATGGCCGAAGCGCTCGACAAGACCCGGCCGGGCACGCTGCGCGTGGCCCTGTTCGCCAACGTGACCGCCAGCGTCGTGACCGACCCCGCCGAAGTGCAGCGTCTGCTCGTCGAACAGGTCACCGGCCGCGTCCGCTGGCGCGAAAGCGCCATCGCCATGAAGGCCGCGGGCGTCGAGAACTTCGTCGAACTGGGCGGCAAGGTCGTCGGCCCGATGATCAAGCGCTCGGCAGGCGAAGTCGAGGTTACGGCTGCCCTGTCGATGGAAGATATCGAGGCGCTGGCGAAGGCGCTTTAAGGAAGTTTCACAAGGGCTCCATCGCCTGCTCTGCTAGGGTTCGCGCAAAGGCGCGAAGGCGCAAAGGAGTTTGCGCATGGTGGATGTGGATGCGATCAGCGCCGACGTTGTCGATGCCTCGATCTACATCCACCGTAAGCTGGGGCCGGGGCTTCTCGAGAGCGTTTACGAGACAGTACTTGCCAGCATACTGTTGCGGCAGGGGTACAGGGTCGACCGGCAGAAGCCGGTCGACATCAAGTTCGATGACATGCGCTTCGAAGCGGCGTTTCGTGTCGATTTGCTGGTCGAACAGAGCCTCGTTGTAGAAATCAAGTCAGTGGAAAAGCTCACTGGCGCCCATGCAAAGCAGGTCCTCACCTACTTGCGTTTGCTCGACCAGCCCTTAGGGCTGCTACTCAACTTTTCGGGTGAGACGATGAAGGAGGGCATTCGAAGGTTGGTCAACAACCATCGTCCCGACCGCTGAGGTCTTTGCGCCTTTGCGTCTTTGCGCGAACCCATTTCGAACGATTGATGGAGTCAACGATGTTCGACCTTCACGGAATGACTGCCCTGGTAACCGGCGCATCGGGCGGGATCGGTTCTTCGATTGCGCGTGGCCTTGCCGCGCAGGGCGCGCGCCTTGTGGTGTCCGGCTCGAACGCCGAGAAGCTGCGCGCCTTCCGCGACGAGCTCGACGAGCATACCCCCCAACATCTGCAGGAAGTCGATCACGTCGCCATCGCCTGCAACCTCTCCGATCCCGAGCAGGTCGAGAAGCTGGTTCCGGCCGCGCTGGAGACGCTCGGCAAGATCGACATTCTCGTCAACAACGCCGGCATCACCCGCGACAACCTCGCCATGCGGATGAAGGACGAGGAATGGGACGCGGTGATCCGCGTGAACCTCGAATCCACCTTCCGCCTGATGCGCGCAGTCACCAAGCCGATGATGAAGGCGCGCTTCGGCCGCATCATCAACGTGACCTCGATCGTCGGCACCACCGGCAATCCAGGCCAGATGAACTACTGCGCGGCCAAGGGCGGCATCACCGCCATGTCCAAGAGCCTCGCGCAGGAACTGGCGACCCGCAACGTCACGGTGAACTGTGTCGCCCCCGGCTTCATCCGCACCGCGATGACCGATGTGCTGCCAGACGCGCAAAAGGAAGCGCTGAACACCAAGATCCCCGCCGGCCGCATGGGCGAGGGCGAGGACATCGCCGCCGCCACCGTGTTCCTCGCCAGCAAGGAAGCCGGCTACATCACCGGCCAGACCATCCACGTGAATGGCGGCATGGTCATGGTTTGAAGCCATGCGTTGCGTGCGTCTCCCGGCGCTGGTGGCCTTTCTGCCGCTAGCGTTGGGATCGTGCTCGACGACTCATGAGCTCACAGCTGCGATTGTCGATGGCCGTCTGGCCTTTCTAGCCGATGGCAATTGGTGGTCCCGGCCAGATTGCTTCTATTCGATTGATGTCAGCACGGATGAAGGTTCTCCCGCAGCGCCTGAACCGGGGGACGATACGGATAGAGTGGCCTCCGGAACATATTGGTTTTATTGGCGTAATGAATGCGCCAACGAGTATCCGGTATATTACGGCCAGCCGTTGAAGGGCGCGCCCTACCGACGAGAGGATGGCAGCGAATGGGGGCATGTGGCTCCAAAGCCCCTTTCGCCCCACGTGGTGTATTCAGCCAGTACCCTCAGTCCGGCATCCAGTTATGGCACCGCCTACTTTCGGCTCGACGGTAAGGAGAATGTCGAGAATCTGACTTGGGAAGAGGCCCAGGCTCAGGCTACGCCTTTGCCCGCCTCGTCGTAGATCCCGGCGTTGAGTTCCGTCGCCAGCTTGCCGGCTAGGGGCAGGATGGTGTCGTCCTTGCTCTCCGGCGCGGCGAAGCGGATGGTGCCCTCGGGCGTCCAGAACATCGTGCGCATCCAGGACTGGCAGTCCTCGCGATAGACTTCCGCGTCGCCGCCGCGGTTGGGCAGGGTGACGACGGTTTCGTCCAGCGGGTTGGCGGCTGCGGCATCGCCCTGGGCCAATCGGATGCCCTCGATGTGATCGACGGCTTCGGCCCATTCCTCGAGAGAGATGGCATCGCGGTTGCCGGCGGTGTCCTGCCGTTGGATGTGAAGATTCTCGACCAAGTGTCTAGCCTCCCATAATTCCGCCTGTTCGTGGGATGTTCACGCAGCGGGCATGCGGCGCCCTGCAAATATAACACATTAAACCCCGATTTTATCCCCAGATTCGCGGTTTTGCAGGCACATCATGCTTGCCGCACGCCATGGCCGCGTTAGAGATATCTGTCCTGTATTCGGGGATCTTCAGTATCCCAGGCCTACCAAGGGGGACCCGAGGCTGTCATGAAGGCCACAATCGAACGTTCCACGCTTCTGCGCTGCCTGTCCCACGTGCAGTCGGTTGTCGAACGGCGCAACACCATTCCCATTCTGTCGAACGTTCTGATCGAGGCTTCGGCTGGCGGATCGGTCAAGATCATGGCGACCGACCTCGATCTTCAGGTGATCGAGACGCTCGGCGCCGTGTCGGTCGAGCAACCCGGCGCGATTACCGTGTCGGCACACTTGCTGTTCGACATTGCCCGCAAGCTGCAGGAAGGCAGCCAGGTCAGCCTGGATGCGGCCGAGAACCGCATGATCGTGAAGGCCGGCCGCAGCCGCTTCACACTGCCGACGCTGCCGCGCGACGACTTCCCGGTGATTGCCGAGGGCGAGTTGCCGACCAGCTTCGAGATTCCGGCGGCCACGCTGGCGCAGATGATCGACCGCACGCGCTTCGCGATCTCGACCGAGGAAACGCGGTACTATCTCAACGGCATCTTCCTGCACGTTGCCGACGACGATCTGAAGGCCGCCGCGACCGACGGCCACCGTCTCGCGCGCTTCACCATCAAGCGTCCCGACGGCGCCGAGGGCATGCCCGACGTCATCGTGCCGCGTAAGTGCGTGACCGAACTGCGCAAGCTGCTTGAGGAAGCGCTCGATGCCAACGTGCTGGTGGATCTTTCCGCCAGCAAGATCCGCTTCACGTTGGGCGGTGAACAGGGCGTCGTGCTGACCAGCAAGCTGATCGACGGCACGTTCCCCGACTACACGCGCGTGATCCCGACCGGCAACGACAAGCTGCTCAAGATCGATCCGCGCAGCTTCTTCGAAGGCGTCGACCGCGTGGCGACGATCGCCACCGAAAAGACCCGCGCGGTAAAGATGGCTCTCGAGCCGGACCGCGTGACGCTATCGGTCACCTCGCCCGACAACGGCACGGCGGCCGAAGAGGTGCCCGCGCAGTATCAGGCCGATGGCTTCGAGATCGGCTTCAACGCCAACTACCTCAAGGACATCCTCGGCCAGATCGAAGGCGACTCGGTGGAACTCCACCTCGCCAATGCCGGCGCGCCGACGCTGATCCGTCAGGACGAAAAGAGCCCTGCGCTCTACGTGCTGATGCCGATGCGCGTCTGACGCCGTCGCTGCAGGATTGAAGGAAGAGGCCGGGGCGTTGCTCCGGCCTTTTTCGTCATGCTATGGTGATCGTCTTGCCGTCCTCGGCGGTTTCAAAGTGCAGGCGGTCCGAGTGCGCCAGCATGTCGTCGCTCATGTGCGTGAGGATCAGGCGCTTCGGCTGAATCTCCGCCAGATGCGCTTCG
The DNA here is from genome assembly GCA_965140495.1 of uncultured Novosphingobium sp. Lineage (GTDB taxonomy): Bacteria > Pseudomonadota > Alphaproteobacteria > Sphingomonadales > Sphingomonadaceae > Novosphingobium. The sequence goes on from OZ223239.1 coordinate 2,084,485, forward strand.
ATTGTATTCAGGCTCAGGTGCGTGGCGACCGGCCGGTCGCGGAAATAGGCTTCGGCGATGAACAGATCGGCGTGCCGGGCAATAGGCAAGAGCGCATCGCTCCATTCCGTATCGCCAGTGTAGGCAACGGATCGCCCCTCGGTTTCAACCCGCACGGAAATGTAGGGGCCGCCGGGCGGGCCGTGGACTGCCTGCTCGCCGTGGATGCGGGTGTCGCCGATTTCGATGACAGAGCCGGCGGAGATTTCGCGAAGGTCCAGCTCGAACTTGCGCGGCGCATGGGCCGAACCGGGGAAGGCGGTTTCCATCACCCGCTCGAACCAGCTTTCCAGACCGACCGGCCCGGCGATCGTCAGCGGTTCGCGGCGCTTGCTGAAGAACTGGGCGTCGAGAATGAAGAAGGGGATGCCGCCGAAGTGGTCGGCATGGAAGTGCGTGATCACGATGGTGGTGATGGCATTCCGGTCGGTCCCCAGCTGTTTCATCGCGACAAGCGAACTCGCACCGCAGTCGATCAGTAGGTTCGTCGTCTCGCCCACAAGGTGGAAGCAGGTGTTGAAGCGGCCGCCGGACCCGAAGGCGTCGCCGCAACCGATGAATTGCAGCGATAACGGCACCGGCTCAGTCCTTGCCCACGACGTCGATCATGTGCTCGACGGCCACGAACTTCTCGCGGGGCGCGCCTTCGCGGGCGTTGGCGATTTCGGCTTCGTTGATCTTCTGCCAATCGGTGAACTTCACGTAGTCCACGCCGCGTGAATCGGCCAGGGCATCGAAGCCGGGGCGGCCCGCCTTGCCGGAGCCTTCGCCGATATCCTCGGCAATTTTCTCGACGATGGCGAAGCCGTCCGGCCGGTTGGTGCCGATGGTCCCGGTGGGGCCGCGGCGGGCCCAGCCCACGCAATAGAGGCCCGGAGCGATACGCCCTTCCTCGTTGGAGAAGTGGCCTGCCTTGTCGTCATAAGGCACGTCGGGGATTTTCGAGGTCTGGTAGCCGATGCAGGCGACCACCAGCCCGGCGGGAATCCGATAGGTCTCGCCCGTGCCCACCGCCTTACCGTTTTCCAGCCGTGTACGTTCGACCTCGACGTCCTCGACGCGTTCGCTGCCCAGGATCGCCTTTGGCGACGCGAAGAAATCGAATTCGATGGCCACGTCATGATCGGCGCACGGTTCGGCGGCTGCGAAGGCGCGCAGGTGGCCGACCGACTTGCGCTGACCAGGATCGAGCGCCGCGTCCTCGACTTCGTCAGGCAGATCGCCCGCATCGACTCGAGGGCAGGCCCGCGCGAGTTTCCCGAGTTCCCCCAGTTCCTTGGGCGTCATCGCGATCTGATGCGGCCCGCGCCGCCCGAGAATGACGATCCGGCGAATCTGCGAGGCGTCGAGCGCGGTGAGAGCATGGGCGACGATATCCGATCCCTCGAACTCCTCCTGCGACTTTGCCAGGATTCGCGCCACGTCGAGTGCGACATTGCCGTTGCCGATGATAACGGCGGTGTCGTGGCTCAGCGCGGGATCGAGTTCTGCAAAGTGCGGATGCCCGTTGTACCAGCCGACGAACGACGCCGAACCGAACACGTTCGGCAATTCCTCACCGGGCAGCCCCAGCTTCTTGTCGTTGGGAGCGCCCGTCGCGAGGACGACGGCATCGTAGAGATCCTGAAGTTCGGCAATGGTGATGTCCTTGCCGATGGTCACGTTGCCGACGAAGCGCACGTTCACGCTCAGAGCCGTCGTTTCATAGCGTCGGGAAACGCCCTTGATCGACTGGTGGTCGGGAGCCACGCCGGTGCGGATCAGACCGAAGGGGACGGGGAGGGTGTCGAAAATATCGACCCGTACGTCTTCGCCCCACTGCTTGAGAGCGGCTTCCGCCGTATAATAGCCAGCGGGTCCGGAGCCGACGATTGCTATGTGCCGCACGAACATATCTCCCTTTGGCCGGACTGGGTTCGGTCCGTTTGACTGCAAGCAAGCACGGCCAAGGCGGGAGGGGCAAGTAAAATTACGCTGGGCCAGTGGTATGGACGCAGTACTGCTCGCTATGTCCTGATGAGAATACAACCGATTGCACTAGCGTGCTTAACGGTTTGGAAATGGCCTTTCGGGCAATAGCGGTTCATGGCCAGCAAGGCGTCCCGCTCTCTTCCTGAATCGGCTCGATCCGACAAAAATTCCGCACGCACTCACATGCGTCACACGCGGAAGCGCGGGAAAGCGTCCTCGACAGACAAGGAATCGAAGGAACTGGCCAATTTCGCGCGTCTGCTCTCCGGGCCGGCGAGCGATCCGCTACACTTCTTCGTGCCATCGCGATGGGCGGTCATGGCGCCTTCGCTGCTGGGCGTTGCCGTCCTGCTGGCGCTGTTGTCGGGCACGATGCCGGGTGCTGCATCGATTGCGATTCTCGTCGGTGCGGCATTGATCTGCCTTCTGGCGCCCACGCTTTCACGGCTTGAGGCCAAGCTGCACCACCGGGACTGGCGGCGCTATCTGCTCATGGTCACGGTCGTGAACTGGCCGATGGTGCTGTTCGGTGCAGCGACCGCACAGTGGGCGGCGGATGGATCGGCCTTCCAGTGGGAAATGACGATCCACGCCTATGTGTTCATGGTGCTCATCGCCACCGCATTGCTCGAAGGGCGGATGACGTCGATCATTTCGGCCACCATTGCGCTTTGGGCGGGGGTGACCTTTGTCGATGGAACGCGCACGTCGTTCCTGATGCTGGCGGCCGGTACGTTCTTCGGTCTGTACCTCATCATCCGGCAGTCGCGCTTTGCGGCGGATGAAGCCGCTCGTCTTGCCGAGAGCGAGCGCGAACATCGCCGGGCCGAGGAACTGCTCAACGAGTACGAGGAAACCGGGCAGGGCTGGTTCTGGGAAACCGATCGCCGCGGCAACATCACTTACGTCTCGCCGCGCATCTCCCAACTGCTGGGCAAGGCACCGCACGATTTCGAAGGCAAGCCCTTCACCAGCCTGTTCTCGCTGGAAGCGAATGCGCAGGAAAGCGAGCGTACGCTGCCGTTCCACCTGTCGACACGGTCGTCGTTCAAGGAGCTGTCCGTTCGGGCGGCAACGGGGGAGAAGGATGAGCGCTGGTGGTCCATTTCCGGCCGGCCGGTCATGGACCAGTTCGACAACTTCATGGGGTTTCGCGGTTCCGGCACCGACCTGACCGAGACGCGCAAGTCGCAGGAGCACGTGACGCAGCTCGCGCGCTTCGACTCGCTTACAAAGCTCGCCAACCGCTTCCAGATGTCGGAGTGGCTGGAAAAGATCCTCAATGCCCCGCGTGTCGAAAGCCGGGCATGCGCCGTGTTCCTGCTCGATCTCGACCGGTTCAAGCAGGTCAACGATACCATGGGGCACCCGGCAGGCGACGCCCTGCTGAAGCAGGTGGCCGAACGCCTGACGACGACTGTCGGCGATATGGGCCGCGTGGGCCGTCTGGGCGGCGACGAGTTCCAGGTCATTCTGCCCGGTCATCACCAGCGCGAGGGGCTGGCGCATATCGCGCGGCGTATCATTGAAAACCTGTCGCAACCCTATTCGATCGATGGCGCCCGCGTGATCATCGGCGCTTCCGTCGGCATCTCGATCTGCCCCGAAGACGGCGTCAACTCGGAAGACCTGATCCGCAATGCCGACCTCGCGCTCTATGCGGCGAAGGGGCGTGGACGCGGGCGGCATCACTTCTACGACGAGGACCTGCATTCGGACGCGAAGGAGCGTCAACAGCTCGAGGAAGACCTGCGCGACGCTATCGCGAGCGGCTCGCTGGAGCTGCATTATCAGCCGCAGGTTCGCACCACGACCGAGAAGATTACCGGCTTCGAGGCCCTGCTACGGTGGAAGCATCCCAAGCATGGCTACATTTCGCCTGCCAAGTTCGTGCCGATTGCCGAGGAAACCGGTCTCGTCGCACAGATCGGCGAGTGGGCGCTGCGCACGGCCTGCAAGGACCTCGCGCAGTGGCCGGAAAGCGTGCGCGTCGCCGTCAACGTTTCTCCGCTGCAGTTCGCCAATCCTGCACTGCCCGCCATCGTCACAAATGCGATCGCGGGGGCGGGCATCGAACCGGCACGGCTGGAGCTGGAAATCACCGAGAGTGTGTTCCTGGGCGATGACAAGTCGACCGAAGCGATGTTCGCGTCGCTCAAGAACGTCGGCGTGCGTCTGGCGCTCGACGACTTCGGCACCGGCTATTCCTCGCTCGGCTATCTGAAGCGGGCGCCGTTCGACAAGATCAAGATCGACCAGAGTTTCGTGCGCGGGGCGACCGTGAAGGGCAGCCGCAATGGCGCGATCATTTCCTCGATCGTCAGCCTGGCCGAAGCGTTGGGTATGGAAACCACCGCCGAGGGCGTCGAAACGCTCGATGAGCTGGATCTGATCCGCATGCTCGGGTGCAGCCACATTCAGGGCTACATCTACGAGAAGCCGCTCACGATGAAGGCGGCAACCGAACGCCTCACCCAAGGACTGAGCGCCGTTGCGAAGGGACCGCGTTCAGCCCGGGCTCCGCGTCAGACGATGCTGCGCAAGGTTCTGCTCGAACACGGGAAGCATTCGTACAACGGCACGATCCGCAACATCTCGCAGACCGGGGCGCTGATCGAGGGCTTGTGGAACGTGCCGGTGGGGACGCAGTTCGGCGTGCATCTGGCCAAGGACTACGTGATGATCGCCACGTCGCGCTGGTGCAGGGAAGACCGCATGGGCGTGCAGTTCGCCCAGCCGCTGGAGCTGGACGACAACGGCAGCGTGCTGTTTACACCGCCCCGGCCGAAGCGGGATGAGGGCGAACAGCACAAATTGCGGCGGTCTGCCTGAAAGGGGCTGCTGACAGGCTCGTAAAGCGCTGCTAACGGCGCTTTCATGACCGAACTCTCGCAGATCCGTAATTTCAGCATCATTGCCCACATCGACCACGGCAAGTCGACGCTCGCCGACCGGCTGATTCAGTTCACCGGCGGCCTCACCGAGCGCGAGATGTCCGCGCAAGTCCTTGATAACATGGACATCGAGAAAGAGCGCGGGATCACCATCAAGGCCCAGACGGTGCGCCTCAACTACACCGCCAAGGACGGCGTGACCTATGAGCTGAACCTCATGGACACCCCCGGCCACGTCGACTTCGCCTACGAAGTCAGCCGCAGCCTTGCCGCCTGCGAGGGCGCGCTGCTGGTGGTGGACGCCGCGCAGGGCGTGGAAGCGCAGACGCTCGCCAACGTCTACCAGTCGATCGAGCACGACCACGAGATCGTCCCCGTCATCAACAAGATCGACCTGCCCGCCGCCGAGCCCGAGAAGGTCAAGACCGAGATCGAGGACATCATCGGCATCGACGCCAGCGACGCGGTGATGACCAGCGCCAAGTCCGGCATCGGCATCGAGGAAGTGCTCGAAGCCATCGTCGCGCGCATCCCGCCGCCGCAGGGCGAGCGCGACGCCCCGCTCAAGGCCATGCTCGTCGACTCGTGGTACGACCCCTACCTCGGCGTGGTGATCCTCGTGCGCGTCTACGACGGCGTCATCAAGAAGGGCCTCAACGTCAAGTTCATGCAGGGCGGCACCGAGCACCTGGTCGACCGCGTCGGCTGCATGAACCCCAAGCGCATCGACCTGCCCGAGATCGGCCCTGGCGAGATCGGTTTCATCACCGCGCAGATCAAGGAAGTGGAGCAGGCCAAGGTCGGCGACACCATCACCACCGTGAAGAACGGCGCGCCCAAGGCGCTCCCGGGCTACAAGGAAGTGCAGTCCGTGGTGTTCTGCGGCCTCTTCCCGGTCGACGCGGCGGACTTCGAGAAGCTGCGCGAATCCATCGGCAAGCTGCGCCTCAACGACGCCAGCTTTACCTACGAGATGGAAACCAGCGCCGCGCTCGGCTTCGGCTTCCGCTGCGGTTTCCTGGGCTTGCTGCATCTGGAGATCATCCAGGAACGCCTCAGCCGCGAATACGACCTCGACCTCATCACCACCGCGCCCTCGGTCGTCTACCGCATCCAGCTCTCCAAATCGAAGACCGAGGAAGCGGCGACCATCGAGCTGCACAACCCGGCTGACTACCCCGATCCCAACCGGATCGAGGAAATCGAGGAGCCGTGGATCAAGGCGGTGATCTACACCCCCGACGAATACCTCGGCCCCATCCTCAAGCTGTGCCAGGACCGGCGCGGCATCCAGAAGGACCTCACCTACGTCGGCGGCCGCGCGCAGGTGACCTACGAACTGCCGCTCAACGAAGTGGTGTTCGACTTCTACGACCGCCTCAAGTCGATCAGCCGCGGCTATGCCAGCTTCGACTATGAACAGATCGGCCTGCGCGCCGGCGACCTCGTGAAGATGAACATCCTGGTCAACAACGAGCCGGTCGACGCGCTCTCGATGATCGTCCACCGCTCGGTCGCCGAGGAACGCGGCCGCGGCATGTGCGAGCGCCTGAAAGACCTCATCCCGCGCCACCTGTTCAAGATCCCGATCCAGGCCGCGATCGGCGGCAAGGTGATCGCCCGCGAAACCATCTCCGCCATGCGCAAGGACGTGACCGCCAAGTGCTACGGCGGCGACATCACCCGCAAGAAGAAGCTCCTCGAAAAGCAGAAGAAGGGCAAGGCGCGGATGCGCGAATACGGCAACGTGAGCATCCCGCAGGAGGCGTTCATTGCGGCGCTGAGGATGGGGGAGGAGTGAAGGCGCCCAGGTGACGTTTGCATAGCAAACGGTAGCCTGGAAGCCGGTGCGCGCAGCGCATCACCCGACCCGGCCGGCCTCGCCGCAGGCGAGGTTCGACGTCATGGCTCTGCCATGATGGCGGAGGTCCGCACGCAACGCTGATATGCGCAAAATCCTCCCCGCAAGCGGGGTGGGGGACCATTCCCGCTCATCCTGAGCCTGTCGAAGGAAGGATGGTGGAGGGGCACAGGCGGCCAAGCGGAACGGCGAAGAAGCAAAGATGCGAGGGTTACAACCCTCGCGCTCCCCTTTACCGGGCGAATCTTGTGCTGCCCCTCTCCGCAAAAGCAGCATTCCTAGAATGCATATCTGTCCACCAGTCGCATTTAAGGTGACAAAAGTGCCAAGGGAAATCGCTATCGACCTAGAAAAAGGTCAATGAAATCAAAGTTAAACGCTTCTGTCGTTCTCAATCTCTGCTGCTGACAAGACATGCGTAGGTTCAATGCCCGAAAGTCATCGCAGTAGGTGCTTTTCAAACGCGGCGTTGATGGCTTTAAACAAGCGTTCGAATCTGCTTTCGCTTCCCTCTGGGAGAACAGACGTCGGGTCGTTCGCCATTTTTTGCAGGAACAGCCTAGTTGGACGCGTCTTGTGGAAGCCAATAGATAACGCGTCAAATGCCGCTTCAAATCGACGGGCTATGCGAGGAATGTGGGCATTCAGTTCTAGCTTCTTGCCCTTCAGTTCCTTGGCGTAGGCTTCGCGAACAAGGGCCTCGTAAACTGCTGGATCTAATATGTCCTCAATATCGGCTTCGGCCGGTGGCGTTTCAAAGGCTTCGCTGGCAAACACCACGTTGTCGGACCGAATGAGCTTGCCTTTGACCAAATCGTCGCGGGTTGCCTTTGCGTCCTTTTCATCATCCAAAAGAACCAACACGTTCAGTTGTTCCGACGTTAGTAGAGCAACCATGTAGTGAACTTTTTGCGCGCCTCCAGCGGGCGTCACGGTCAGCCTTTTATCAAGCCCAACTTGGTTTTTGTCATTCAGATGCGCCGAGACTGCAGATAGAATCCAAAAGTCAGTTACGCCTTCAACGACCAAGTTGTTAGGTCCGATGAACAAGCTTTGGGCAAGGTCGTATCCTAGCGCGGCCTGCAACGGAAAAAGGGTTCGGGCATCGCCGTTCGGGTCATTGGAGACAGTTGTGCCGTCTTCTTCTGTAATGTTAACCGTTCGAACCCAATCCAACCGGTGTGTAGGCACCATGAAAGGAGAATGCGTTGTGTAGACGATTTGGTTTGTGAAATCGCCTTCTAAGTGGCGCAGTAAGTCGCCTTGCGAACGAGCATGGAGATACAGACCGGGTTCATCTAAAAGTAAAATTGCGCCGTCCGCATCTCCGTCTTCGGTGTCTGCCGCAAATACGATGTAGAATGCGAAAAACCATTGGAAGCCGCGGCTTCGTTCGTCCAGGTTTACTTCAACGTCATATACGCTGTTTGGATCGGAAATCAGCGTGTCGAAATGATGTGCGTCTAGGTTGAAACGCACTTTCAATTCGCGGTCTTTCCACCGCTTACGAATGGCTGTTGTAACGACGGCTCCGGCACGGTTGGCCAGTTGTCCTCGTGTTTCTTGATCGTTACTTTGCGACAGTTCTTGAAGTTGTTCAGGGCTTAAGCCAGCAACCTTACACAATTTTTCAAAGTTTATGTCGGCGGGTGATTGTTGCCCTTCGTTCTTGCGCTTTAGGAACTTCGCAATGTCCTGATGACCTTCAATTTCAGGATAGTCTTCAAGATACATAAACGTAGGCAAGCGGCTGATGACCCAATTACGCGCGTTTTTATGAGCCTCGTCGTATTGGGGAATTTCTTCGGCTAGTTCCTCCAAAGTGATAACCCGCTGGTCTTGGGCTTCGGTGAGTTCGGTATCTGCCGTAGCAAGCGCCTGTCGAAGTGCGGAAAGTGCCGGAGCAGCTGTTTCCGCCCATTTTGCGGCGCTTACGCCGACGCTGATAGCGGCAACAAATGCATCTGAAGCGCGCAGAAGTTCGGACTTGCTCTCGTCGGCCAGCTTCGCGGCCTTCGCTTTGACAGCAGCATCGATTTTTCGCGCATCCGCTTTGATGCTGGCGAGGTCAAATGCGATTTCCGGCGCTCTGATGCTGACGTAACGCTTCGCGCCGTAGTATCGGCCAATACCCACTTCAGTGACGCCTGAAGCGGAGGGCCAAATTTCAGCAAGGCGGCTTTGCTCGTATGGGCTCAACGTCCAAGTGGAGGCGACCACCGGGGTGAAGTCGTTGCATTCATCAAGCTTACGATGACGGGGAAAGTCCTTGATAGGATTAAGCGCTTCGAAGCCGTCAGCTGGGTTAAGGCTATGCAGTGCGCGTAAGACATTCGACTTTCCGCTTTCGTTCCGCCCTAACAACGCGCTGATACGGGAAACGTCGATCTTGCCGCTATCATTGATTGAACGAAAGTTGGTTACGCGAAAGGACTTGAGTTCCATCCATCATCCCCCTTTAGGCGCGATGTTAACGCGTTCGATGAATGTTCTCAATGCGGTGCGGTAGGGTTTTGGGGGAATCGGCGTTAACGTTTTGACACACCGGTTAGTCAGACCAACTCAAAGAGGCGCGAAGTCGCCTCCTCACACCCAAAGCTGACCATCAAATGGAGCGCCTTTTCACAGCCTCCGTTGCTTGTGCTAGGCGGCTGCAAGGCGAGACGCCGACAGTAAGGGGAGCGCGAGGGTCGTGACCCTCGCATCTTTCTCCTTTTCCTCTTTTCGACCTTTGCGCTGTGGGGCGATCACCCCTCCACCATCCGCTGCGCGGACGGTCCCCCTCCCCGAGCAAGCTCGGGGAGGAATGGGCCGCTCAGTATTCGCTGTCGTCCTCATCCGCATCGTCGTCCGGGGCGGGGAGGGCGCGGGGGCGTTTGCTGTCGGCTTCGTTGCTTTTCCTGTAGGCTTCCCACAGGCGGCGGGTTCTCGGGCTCATGCCGGCCTTCTGGCGTTCGCCCATCTTTTCGATCTTGGCGTTGATGCTGTCGATGATCTTGTCCGAGCTCTGTCGCTGTTGGGCGAGGCGTTCCTCTTCCCATTCGCGCTGCCATTCCTTCTTGAGCCGGTCGAGGCTGGACCGGGTGGCGGCGTCGAGATTGTGCAGGCTGTCGGCGGCGAAGCGGTGGGGGGCGCGGTTGCGCAGGAGGAACATCAGCAGGCTGTCGTTATAGACGCGGCGGGTGCCGACCAGCTTTCCGTAGGAGTACACCGGCACTTCCACGCCGTGGATGGCGCGTTCCATGGCGATGTCCTCCAGCCGCTGCACGCCGAGCGCGAGGGCGGCTTCCCAGGCCTTGCGGAAGCTCTTGCCCTGCGGGTGGCGGCGCAGGAGGTAGGCGCCTTCGGGCGTCATGTTGACGGCGTGGGCGGCGACGCGGACCGAGCCGGTGTCGGCGAGCGCCTCTATGAAGCCGGTCTGGCGCTGCGGCGTCCATCCGTCGTGCCGCTCGCGCAGGCGGGGGACGGGGGTGAAGGCGGGCAGGGTCTTGTAGCGGCGGGTCTTTTTCGGGGCGGCAAGGGCCGGGCGGGACTTGTCGATCATCGCGCGCGTCTCCGGGCTGGTGGGGCGGGGCGGGCGATTGTGACTCAGGTGCGGGGCTGTAGGACAGGAGAATGGGCGTGGCCATTTTGTGCCAACTATCGGAAAACGTTCGATAGTGGACACAACCGCGGTGACATTTTTGTAATCTGGGGGGTGCCGCCGTTGTCTAACATGCGTTATCTATGGGTCGAACATTGGCGGAACGGTATCGATCATGGGGCAGCGTGGTGGCGCGCTGAAGCATAATGACAAGTGAGGACGAGGCTGCGGGCGATCGCATTGCGGATCTGGCCCGGGCTTCCGATTCGACGCAGCGGCTGCTGGAGGCCTTTCCCGGGCTGACGGCCAAGCAGCACGAGGTGCTGCGCTTCGTGGCGGAGAATCGCACCAGCAAGGAAATCGCCTTCGAGCTGGGCATTTCGGAAAGTGCCGTGAACCAGCGGATCGAGGGTGTGCGCAGCCGCACGGGCTCTCCGCCGCGGGCCGAACTGGCGCGTGCCTATCGGCTCTACCAGCAGGATGGCGAGGGCGCGGAGGCGCAGGAAACCGCGGATGAGGACGATGAAACCTGTAAGCCTCTAACAGGCAAGATTACTCAGGTTCCGTCCGGGGCGGGGCAGCCGCAATCTCGATGGCAGGACGCGATGGCCGACGAAGCCTCCGTTGCCGAAGCGGTGATCTACAGGCTCACCGCGGAACGGCAGAGGGAGCGCGAAGGCCGGGTCGTCCCGGAGGTGCTCGACGGTGCCCATGCCGGGCTCAGCCGTACCGCCGCGATGATCGCGATTGCCGTGGGGATACTCCTTGCGGGGCTCGTCGGTCTGAGCGTGGTGCAATCGCTGAGCCATATCATCTGACGGCTGGCGCGGACCTCCTGACATGACTGCTGTGATGGGCACATCGACCGGGCCGATGCTGCTGAGGGAGGAATTCGATGACCATGATGATCGCGGCCGCCACGGCCCGTATCTCTCGCCAGCTTCCCGATGCGGAGCTGTCGCTCGATGCCGCGCTGCTCGCTTCGACGCGGCTGATGGAATCCATGCTGCTCGCCCGCCAGAGCGACGGAGTGGAGACCTTTACCGGGCAGGCCGCGCTGCTGCGGCTCGCCCGCTCGCAGCGTTCGCTGATCGAGAGCCAGAACGACATGATCCGCGTTCACCGCGAACTGCTCGACACCGGGCGCGAGGTGAAGGCGATCGACGACGATCCCGGCACCTGCCCGAACCAGGCCTCGCTGGAAGACGCGGCCCGGTTCGTCCGCACCGCCTGACCAGGCGGGTGTCCCCGCGCTCCCCCGCGAGTGGGGAGCCGGGGCACGGGGGAGCGTGGCAGGGGCCGCGGGATGCTTGACGTGCTGTGGTACAACAAGGCCTATATCGAGCACGCGTGCTTCGTGCTGCTGTTCCTTGTCGCCCTGCGGCGGGGGGCAGCGCCCGAGCGTATCCTGACAGGGACGATCGCGGGCATCGTGGTAGTCCACCGCGTCTATCACCTCATCGTTGGCAGCGAGGGCATCATCTGGCGCGAGGCGGACATGGGCCACCTCGCGCTCGATTGCGTCTCGTTCGCGATCGTCATTCCCGTCGCCCTGCGCGCCAACCGGGTCTATCCGCTGTGGATCGGCGCGGCGCAGATCATCGCGATGATGGCGCACGGCTACCGGCTCTCGCTGACCGACATCAACCTGTTCGCCTATCAGATGATGTCGATGATCCCCTCCTACATCCAGCTTACCGCGCTGACGCTGGGGCTGATCTGGCACATCTCGCGCCACAAGCGGATCGGCGACTACCCTTCGTGGAGCAGCGCGCTGCCGCCACTGCGCTGACCGGTACATCGCGCCGTCCCCACGGCTCCCGCGATTTTTCGCTCCGGCACGGCTGCGAACGTTTGACATCGTCGATGCGACGCGAAACTGTCGAACTTGCAGTCTAGAGCCGCGCCGGCCGAATAGCGGCGAGTACCATGGAGTATAACGCTTGAGCGAGATCGTTACCGTTCCCACCACGCCTTTCGACGGTCAGGCCCCCGGTACTTCGGGTCTGCGCAAGAAGGTGAAGGTATTTCAGCAGCCGAACTACGCCGAGAACTTCATTCAGTCCGTTTTCGATGTAGTCGCGCGCGAGCCCGGTGCGGTGCTGGTAATCGGCGGCGATGGCCGCTTCCACAACCGCACGGTGATTCAGGAAGCGATCCGCATGGCCGCGGCCAATGGCTACGGCAAGGTACTGGTGGGCAAGGGGGGGATCCTCTCGACCCCGGCGGCCAGTCACGTGATCCGCAAGTACAAGGCCAGCGGCGGTCTCGTGCTCTCCGCGAGCCACAATCCCGGCGGCCCGGACGAGGACTTCGGCATCAAGTACAATATCGCCAATGGCGGCCCGGCGCCCGAAGGCGTGACCGGCGCGATCCATGCGCGCACGCAGGAGATCGACCGCTGGCTGACCGTTTCGGCCGAGGACGTCGACCTCGATACGCTGGGCGATGTGCAGGTGGCGGGCATGACCGTCTCGATCATCGATCCGGTCGCCGATTATGCCGACCTCATGGAAACGCTGTTCGATTTCGATGCGATCCGCGCCGCCGTGAAGGGCGGCTTCACCATGCGTTTCGATGCAATGAGCGCGGTGACCGGCCCCTATGCGCACGAAATCCTCGAGAACCGCCTCGGCTTTGCCAGCGGCACCGTCGTCAACGGGACGCCACTGGAAGACTTCGGCGGCCACCATCCCGACCCCAACCTGATCCATGCCGAACCGCTCTACCTGGCGATGATGGCGGACGATGCGCCGGATATCGGCGCGGCGTCGGATGGCGACGGCGACCGTAACCTCATCATCGGTCGCGGCCGCTTCATCACCCCTTCGGACTCGCTGGCGATGCTCGCCGCGAACATCGAGTGCGCGCCGGGCTACAAGGGCCGGCTTGCCGGTATTGCCCGCTCGATGCCGACCAGCGCTGCCGCCGACCGTGTGGCCGAGGCGCTGGGCATCGGCTGCTATGAGACACCCACGGGCTGGAAGTTCTTCGGCAACCTGCTCGATGCGGGCAAGGTCACCATCTGCGGCGAGGAAAGCGCCGGCACCGGATCCGACCACGTGCGCGAGAAGGATGGCCTGTGGGCCGTGCTGCTCTGGCTCAACATCCTCGCCGTACGCAAGATCAGCGTCGATGCGCTCGCCCGCGAGCATTGGGCGAAATTCGGCCGCAACTACTATGCGCGCCACGACTTCGAAGGCGTGGACAAGGCCGGCGCCGATGCGCTGATGGAAGGGCTCAAGGCGCAGCTCGATACGCTGCCGGGCAAGGCTTTCGGCCCGCTGACCGTCGCTGTGGCGGACAGCTTTTCCTACACCGACCCGGTCGACCAGTCGGTCAGCGCCAATCAGGGCATCCGCGTGCTGTTCGAAGGCGGCAGCCGCGTGGTGTTCCGCCTTTCCGGCACCGGCACGCAAGGTGCGACGCTGCGCGTCTATCTGGAAAACTACACCGGACCCGATGGCGATCTGGATGCACAGACCGCCGACATGCTCGCGCCGCAGATCGCCGCTGCGGAGGCCATTGCCGGGATCGAAAAGCATACCGGACGCACGAAGCCCGATGTGATCACCTGATCGAGAATATTTAAAACGCTTGATTTAAAAATTTGCCCGAGTTAGCTCCTCGTCCGGTTGGAGGACGAGGAGCAACCGCCTGTGTCGGATATTCGGGAGAGGGCGATGGTCGGCGACAAGTCCACGACCAAGGCCCGGCAGCAGGGCAAGCGCCCCGATGCCCGGCGTGAGGCGACGCGGATCGCGATCATCGAAGCGGCCGAAACGCTGTTCGCGCAGCAGGGTGTCGATACCGTCTCGCTGCGGCAGATCGGAGCCGCGACCGGGGCGAAGAACACCGCTGTGGTGTCCTATCATTTCGGCGACAGGGAAGCGCTGATCGAGGCGATCCTGACGTACCGCCTGCCCGAATTCGAAAGGCGCCGCGCAGAGCTGACCGCCGAGAATGCGCATGCGGCTCTTTCCATGGGCGACGTCCTGCGCATTCTTTGGCAACCCTTGTTCGAACAGCGCAACGCGCAGGGGCAGCGCAGCTATGCCGCGTTCCTTCTGAATCTGGGGCGGTCGCAATGGGGCTGGGTCTGGGAAGGCGCCGGGCTCGAGATCCCCGTCACGCTGGAGCTTGGCCGCAAGGTGCGCGAACTGATGCCGGCCTGCACCCAATCCCATTACCGCGAGCGGATGATCGCATCGACCGCGCTGGTGATGAGCGTTCTGGAAGCCATCGACAGGCGCGAAGACACCGATCCGTCAGCCGAGCAACGCTTGTTCGACGATGCCATTCGCATGGCGGCTGCGGCGCTCTGCGCGCCGGGCGCCTGAATGCCTGTAGCATAACAACAAACAGGAGAGGACAAGATGCCGGAAACCATGGCTCTGCCGAAAGCAGAGCAAGCCGGAGATCAGGCGTTCGAAGTCGTGCCGGTCACCGGATCGATCGGCGCGGAAGTTCGCGGCGTGGCGCTCGCCGGCAATCTCGATACGGAAACGGTTTCGCGGATTCGCGATGCCGTGCTGGCACACAAGGTGGTTTTCTTTCGCGATCAGCACGACCTCGACGATGCCGGTCAGGAAGCGTTTTCCGCCCTTTTCGGGGACTTGCAGAAGCATCCCATGGTGAAGGCTGCCGGCAAGTCCGATGCCATGCTCGATCTCGGGCCTTCCGAAGGATATGCCGCGTCGATCTGGCATACGGACATGACATTCCTGCCCGATCCGGCCGCCTTTGCGGTCTTGCGCGCGGTAGAGTTGCCGCAGGTCGGCGGTGACACGATGTGGGCCAATGCGGCCAACGCCTATCGCCGGTTGCCCGAGCCGCTCAAGCCGCTCGCGGAGAATCTCTGGGCGATCCATTCGACCGACTTCGATTTCGAGGGGGCCTTTACCGAGGCGTACAAGGCGCGGATGCGCAACTATGGGGTGGGAGCCAAGGGTCATGGGGTTCGCACCGAACACCCGGTCGTGCAGGTCCATCCGGAAACCGGTGAGCGCTCGTTGATTCTCGGTTCATGGGTGAAGCGCTTCGTGGGTCTGAACAACGCGGATTCGGCCAAGATCTTCGAAGTCCTGCAATCCTACGTTTCGGACCCGGAAAACACGGTGCGGTGGAAATGGCGGATGGGCGATGTCGCCATGTGGGACAACCGCGCCACGCAGCACCGTTCGGTGCCCGACTATGGCGACCAGCCTCGTCTGCTGCGGCGTTCGACGGTGCTGGGGACAGTGGCCACGGCCATCGACGGACGGAGCAGCCGGCTTCTTGAGGACCAGGCTTGAGGCGCAGGACCGGCAGGATATCTGTGCGGGATCGGCATCGGCGCAGGGGCGCTTGACCCGCATCAAATGCTCCGGCCCGGTGGCTTGCCATTGGACATTTGCCGTGATTGGAGAAAAACTCTCACGGCAAATGGAGGGGCGCGACACGTGAACATCCGAGGCCGCTTGGCACGGCTCTATGACGACACCGGCGTGGTCTCCCGCCGCTACGGCTATTTCCTGCTGGCCTTCGATGCGGCGATGATCCTCTACGTGATCGTCTCGTCGTTTTTCTGGGGCTCCGAAGTCATCGAGATCATCGATATGGCCCTCGGTGTCTTCATTGCCTTCGATTACACTGCCCGGGTCATCGTGAGCCGCAACCGTGCGCGTACGGCGTTCGGCTTCTGGGGGCTGGCGGACCTCATCGTCATGCTCTCGCTGCTGGCGCCGATCGCGGGCGAGGGCTTCGCTTTCCTGCGCGTGGTGCGCACCTTCCGCCTGTTGCGCTCCTATCACCTGCTGCGGCAGCTGCGGAACGACTTCCACTATTTCCGCCGCAACGAGGCGACGGTATTTGCCGTCATCAATCTGGCGCTCTTCATTTTCGTGACGACCGCGCTGGTCTTCGAGACCCAGCACGGCAGCAACACCGACATCCAGCACTACGCCGATGCGCTCTATTTCACGGTCACGACCCTGACGACGACCGGCTTCGGCGACATAACCCTGCCGGGGCCGACCGGAAGGCTGCTATCGGTCGTCATCATGATCTTCGGCGTTTCGCTCTTCGTGCGGCTGGTCCAGGTGGTGTTCCGTCCGCCCAAGCTGGAATACGAATGCCCGGGCTGCGGCCTGTTCCTGCACGAACCCGATGCGATCCACTGCAAGCACTGCGGCCACCTGCTGCATATCCGCAACGAGGGCGCGTATTAGCCGGGCAGCGTCATGCGGTCGGGCAAGAGCGAGGTCAGGTCCATCTGCATTTCGGGCAGGATGGCGACCTCGGGCCGGGCGAAGAAATAACCCTGACACAGGTTCAGGCCCAGATCCCGCACGGTTTCCACTTCTTCGCGCGTTTCCAGTCCCTCGGCGAGGCAGGTGATGCCGAGTTGGCGGGTGATATCGGCAATGCCCTTGACGATGATTTGGCGCGCCGGGGAGCTGTCGATGCCCCGGATCAGCGCCATGTCCAGCTTGATCAGATCCGGCAGCAGCTCCGCCAGCAAGGCCAGCCCGGCATGCCCGGCGCCGAAGTCGTCGATGGCCGTGGTGAAGCCGAAGCTGCGGTAGGCTTCGATGATGCGCCGGACGTGCGGAACGTCCGTCATCGGCTCATCCTCGGTGAATTCGAACATCAGCCGGGACTTGTCGAACCCGGTCCGGTTCGCCGCGTCCAGCGTGGCGCGGATGCAGGCGCTGGGTTCGTAGACCGCGTTCGGCTTGAAGTTGATCGACAGCCTGGTCCTGCCGTCGCGCGGGATGAGCGGAGCGGCGAGTTCGATGGCTTTTACCCGGCAGGCCTGATCGAAGGCATAGACCGTTTGCGGATCGACCTGTTCTAGGATGGAGGCTGCCGACTCACCGTTGGGGCCGCGGACCAGCGCCTCGTATCCCCAGATGGCGCCGGAAGAGAGATCGACGATGGGCTGGAAAGCCATGGTGAAGGAAAACGGCAGTTGTCTGCCGTCCTTGCATCCCGAACACTTCGTTCGTTTTGTGACCGTTTCGGCCTGCGCCAGGAAGGCCGGATCCAGGTAACTCACGCACTAGCCCTTTGATAACCAAGGGGCCCGTATCCCAAATCTTGCTTGAGAAAGTGCTAAGCCCGAAATCCGCCGCAATCGGGCCGTTTTGCCGGTGCATTAACTTGCTGACCGGGTGTGCGATTTTAACTCCATGTTTACCCCAAATCGCCTCTACTATCCGTGATGCAAACGTTTGTGGATCATGCGCGCAAGTTGGGTTGGTTCGGCTTTGTCGGGCTGAGTTACTTCGTCACGGCCATCGCTGCGCTCAAACTCAGCCATGGGCCCAACGATACGGCCACGATCTGGGCACCGAGCGGGATCGTGCTGGGCGCGCTTCTGGTCGCCCGGCGTGGTGCCTACCGGCAGATCCTCGCGGCGGTGGTTGTCGCCAGCATTTCCGCAAACCTTGCCACGGGCGGCGGGCTCCGGATTGCCGTCACCTATACCGGTGCGAACGTTCTCGAGACGCTGATCTCGATGGTGCTGGTGCGGGTCATTACCTCGCGCAAGGTGTCCTTCAGCGATCCGCTGGCGGTGCGGCGCTTCGCGATCGTGGTCATGCTGTCATCGACGTTGAGCACGGCTGCGGTCGCTGTCCTCAGCGGCGAATACAATCGCGACTTCATCGGTTCCTGGTTCATGACGGTCCTGCTGGGCCAGCTGATCTTCGCGCCGCTGGTGGTCACGATCCGGCGCAAGGCCCCGCGGTTCTTCAGCGGCACCGAATGGCGTCCCGGGCAGGTTGTTGTCCCGCTCTCGCTCGTCGTGGGCACGTCGATTGCGGTGTTTTTCCAGTCCGACTTCCCGGTGCTTTTCGTGCCCGTGCTGCCGGTCATGTTCGCGACTTACCGGTTCGGTCCGCTTGGCGCCGCTTTCAGCGTTCTCGTCGTCGCGGCCGTCGGATCCGTGGCGACCATGGAAGGTATGGGGCCCTGTGCCGAAGTTTCGGCGATGGGCGTCTCGCCGATCACGTTTCTGCAGCTCTACCTCGTGACGCTGCTGCTCGCCGCGCTGCCGCTTGCCGCTGCCCTGGCGGCGCGCAACACCAGTTTCAACGAACTGATGCGGCAGAAGGGCTTCTTCGAGATGGCGTCGCAGACCGCGCACATCGGTCATTGGCGGCTGGTGCTCGACAGGCAGCAGCTGACCTGGTCCGACGAAGTCTTCCGCATCCACGGCCTGCCGGTCGGCACGCCGCCGCCACTTGAATCGGCCATCGAGGCCTATCATCCCGACGACCGCGAGATGGTGGACAGCGCCTTGTCGAACTGCATCGAGAATGGCGGCGAATTCGAGTTCGACGCGCGGATCGTCACCCCGCAAGGCGAGGTCCACCACGTCAACAGTCGGGGTCGTGCCGAGGCCGATGGCAGCGGCAAGATCATCGCGGTGTTCGGTGTGTTTCAGGACATCAGCCAGCGCGTGAAGGTCAATCAGCAGCTGGAAACCGCGCGCATGCGGGCCGAGGAGGAGGCGACGCATGCCAATGTCCTCGCCAATACCGACCAGCTCACCGGCCTGCCCAACCGGCGCCAGACCATGGCCGAGTTCGAAACGGCGCTGAAGCAGGCCGAGGTCAGCGGATCGGACCTCGTAATCGCGGTGCTCGATGTGGACCACTTCAAGGCCGTCAACGACAACTATGGCCATGCGGTCGGCGACAGGGTGCTTCGCGAGGTGGCCGACATCGGCACCGGTTGCCTGCGCAGCACAGACACCTTCGGCCGGATCGGCGGCGAGGAGTTCCTCGTCGTGCTGCCCGGCGCCAATGTCGAGGCGGCACAGTTCGTGGCCGAGCGCATCCGCATGCGGGTGATGGAGATTTCGGATCGGAAGGTCGGGATGCCGCCGGTCACCACCAGTATCGGGCTGGCGGAGTTCAAGCCGGGCATGTCGCTCGAGACCCTGTTCCAGTCCGCCGACCGCGCGCTCTATGCGGCCAAGCATGCGGGCCGGAACCTGCTCAAGGTGGCCTGACCGCCTGACGTCCGGGGTGCCCCCGGCGCCCGCGATGCTCTAGCGTGGCATCCATGGAATTCGAGATCCTCCCCGTCACCCGGTTCGAGCAGAACTGCTCGATCCTGTGGTGCGCGGAGACGCGGCGTGCCGCCGTCATCGATCCCGGCGGCGACATTCCGGAAATCCTGAACGTCCTCGATCTGCTGGATCTGGAGCCCGAACTGGCGCTCGTCACCCATGGCCATTTCGACCACTGCGGCGGCGCGGCGCAGTTCGCGGCTTTGACCGGCGTGCGGATCGAGGGGCCGCATCGCGGCGATGCCGAACTCCTGCGCAATCTCGGACAGCAACCCGCGTTCCATGCGGCGCGGGCCGGTGGGCAGGGCGCACCACTGACCGCGCGCGATGTGCTCTTGCGCAGCGGGGAAGGGGAGGTACCGCCGCCGGCGTCTGGCGTGCGCAGCTTCGCGCCCGTCCGCTGGCTGGAGCATGGCGACCGCGTCCGCTTCGGTGAGGTCGAGCTGCAAGTGCTGCATTGCCCCGGCCATACCCACGGGCACCTCGCCTATTTCCATGCCGGGCGCCGACAGGCTTTCGTCGGCGACATCCTGTTTCGCCATACCATCGGCGCCTGGGACCATCCGCACGGCGATCTGAAGACGCTGGTCCGGTCCATCCGCGATCGGCTGTTCCCACTCGGCGATGATGTGGCTTTCGTACCGGGGCATGGCGAGACATCGACGTTCGGGCACGAGCGGCAGGCCAATCCCTTCGTCGGCGATGCCGCCTATGCCCGCTGGCGCGATCGGTTCGCGTCTCCTCCCGGCTGAATTCCCCCCCCCGAATTGGATATGCTGCGCTGCCGAAATGGGCGGATACGCCGCTCATTTTGCCCGTGTGGACAATTAATGTATACATAACCTGCAAAAAGTCCTTGCCCCGAACCGGCCGAGGTTCCATCACGCGCTCACGAGAGGAAACGCGAAGAACGGGCAAAGACCATGAGCAAGAAAATCCACCTGATCAGCTTCCAGATCCATTCACCGATCAATCACACGGTGCTCAGCTGGGCCGCGCCGGGCGACAACCGGCTCGAGGCCATGGCGGACCTGAAGGCATGGCAGGACCTCGCCCGCACGCTGGAGCGCGGCATGTTCGACGGGCTGTTCTTCGCCGATACGCCGGGCGTGTTCGACCGTTATCGCGACAGCCACGAGGATGCCGTGAAGTACGGCGTGTGCTGGCCGAGCCACGATCCGGTGGTGTTGCTTTCCGCACTGGCGGCCTCGACCACGCACCTCGGCCTCGCCGCGACGATGTCCACCACCTCCTACAAGCCGTGGTCGATCGTCCGCCAGCTTTCGACGGTCGATTACCTGTCCGGCGGACGCGTCGGCTGGAACATCGTGACCGGCCACTTGCGCGGCGAGCATCGCGCGATCGGATACAAGGACGTGATGGAGCACGACCGCCGTTACGATGCGGCCGACGAGTTCATGGCTGTCTGCTACGCGCTCTGGGATTCCATCGGCGAGGGCGCGATCCTCGCTGACCGGGAGACCGGCGTCTACGCCGATCCCTCCAAGGTCAAGTTCGTCGACTACCACGGCGAGTTCTTCAATTGCGAGACGGTCGGCCCCGTGCTGCCGAGTGCGCAGGGTCGGCCGGTCCTGTTCCAGGCGGGCACCTCCGGGCGCGGTCTCAAGTTCGGCATCGAGCACGGCGACGTCGTGTTCTCGATCCAGCCCAACCTGCCGGGCATGATGCGCTATATGGGTCAGCTCAAGGATGCGGCGGCGGAAATCGGTCAGCCGGCTCCCGGCGTGGTCTTCGGCATTCAGCCGATCCTCGGTGGTACCGAGGAAGAGGCGAAGAAGAACCTCGACGAGCTGATCGAACGCATGCCGCTCGATGCCTGCCTTGCGCGCCTCTCGGGCACCATGGGCGTCGACTTTTCGGGCATCGATCTCGACAAGCCGATGCAGGAGCAGAAGACCAATGCTTCGCAGGGGCTGATGAAAGCCTTTACCTCGGTGCTGGGCGACCGGCCCTTCACGCTGCGCGAAGTTGCGCAGAAGTGGGGCCTTTCGGTCGGCATGCCGCAGCTTGTCGGCACGCCAGAGCAGGTGGCCGACCAGATGGAGCACATCTGGCGCGAAACCGGCTGTCATGGCTACAACATGACGCCCAACGTGATGCCCAGCTCGATCGAGAATTTCGTCGACGAAGTCGTGCCGATCCTGCAGAAGCGCGGCATCTACCGCACCGAATACGAAGGCACGACCTTCCGCGAGAACCTGGAACTGGCCTGAGCATGGGGGACATTTCGCGGCGCGCGCATAACATCGCCCAGGTGCGCGAACTCGCGCGCCGGAGGCTGCCGCGCGCGATCTGGGAATTCATCGAGCGCGGCACCGAAGACGATCTGCTGATCAACCGCAACGTGGCGGCGCTGCAGAACGTGCAGCTGCTGCCGCGCACCTTGCGTGACGTATCCGCGCGCTCGACCGGGATCGAGCTGTTCGGCCGCCAGCAGCCGCTGCCGCTGGTGATCGCGCCAACGGGCGTGTCCGACCTGCTGTGGCATCGTGGCGAGCGCGCAATTGCTTCCGCCGCCGCCTCGGCGGGCATTCCCTTTACCCAGACCACCAGTTCGACCACCAGCTTTGCCGACATCGCCGAGTGCGCCACGGCGGGGCACTGGATGCAGATGTACCTGTGGGAGCGCCGCGACCTGTCGTGGCGCGTGGTGGAAAATGCCGCCGCGAACGGCGCCGAAGTGCTGGTGCTCACGGTCGATACGCCGATGTGGCCGCTGCGCGAGTTCAACAAGCGCGCGGGAATGGGCAATCCGGTGCGGATCAACCGCACGCTCGTTTCCGACTTCCTCAAGCGGCCCTCGTGGTTCACCTCGGTGATCGCCCGCTACTACATGCAGGGCGGTCTGCCGCAGTTCGCCAACTACCCGCCCGAAGTCGGCGGCAAGCTTACCGGCACGGTCAGCCGCGTCGCCAATTCGGCCTCGGTCTGCTGGCAGGACGTGGACGAACTGCGCAAGCGCTGGTCGGGCAAGCTCGTCATCAAGGGCGTGCTCAGCGCCGAGGACGCGAGGATCGCGCTCGATCACGGTGTCGACGGCATTGCCGTCTCCAATCACGGCGGGCGCAATTTCGATTCCTCGCCGCCCGCCATCGACGTGCTGGCCTCGGTGGTCGATGCCGTGGGGGACCGCGCCACCGTGCTGTTCGACAGCGGCGTGCGGCGCGGGGCGGACGTGGTGAAGGCGATGGCCATCGGGGCCAAGGCGGTGCTGATCGGCCGGGCCACGCTCTATGGCTGCGCGGCGGGCGGTCAGGCCGGGGCCCGCCATGCGATCGACCTGCTGGCGAACGAAATCGATGTCGCCATGGCCATGGTCGGGGTGAACCGGCTGGACGAGCTTGACCGCAGTTACCTCATGCCGGGGGCGTTGCGCGGCGTTTAGAACGTCCGCGTTTTAACTTGCAGAGATGCCGTACGTCGTGTCCCATGCCGGATGGCGCGTGGGAGGCGGGATGAAGCAGCGATATTTTCCAATGGTTTGTGCGGTGTTTCTTGCGGGCTGCGGGCAGTCGGCACAGGAAACGACAGCGCAGGACCTTGTTGCCGATATTGACCCGGGCAACGGAGCCGGCAGTGCCGCGCCACAAAACAAGTTCGGTTTTCATGAGGCGCTACAGCAGCCGGATCTGTTCGGCAGTTCGGAACCTTCCGCCCAGCGGATGGCCGTGGAAGCTGCCGATGCGGCTGAGGACGCTGCGAACGCGGCAGAGGATGCCGCGAGCGAGGCTGCGAAGGCCCATGTCGAACAAGGCGCCGGGCAGCAGATCGCCTATTCCTACGGCTTTGGCTTCCGTATCGCCAAGGGGCGCATCGCGGAGTTGCAGCAGGCCCACATTGCAGCTTGCGAGGCGATGGTCGCCCGTTGCCGCGTTCTTCGCGTGTCGCAGTCCCGCAGCGACTGGGATGGCTATGGCGAGGTCAAGTTGCAGGTTGCGGCCGATGCAGCCGGGTCCTTCTCCAAAGCGCTGTCCGGGCCTGCGCAGAAACTGGGCGGGGAACTGATCTCCTCGGTCCGAGACGGCGAGGACCTTTCTGACACCATCATCGACACCGAGGCGCGCCTGCAGTCACGGCTGGTTTTGCGTGACAAGCTGACTGCGATCCTCAAGGCCAACACCGGCTCGGTCGACGAACTGATCAAGGCTGAATCGGCGGTGGCCGAGGTCAATGAGGAGATCGACGCAACACGATCGAAGCTGCAAAGTTACCGGACGCGCATTCGCATGAGCGCGGTGCGGATCGAGTACCGGCCTGAATATGGTGAGAGCCAACTGGGCTTTTCGCGCCCCGTGATGACAGCAGTGCGATCCATCGGCACGACGCTGGGAACGGCGACCGCCGCACTGATCTATCTCTTGACCGCGATGATTCCGATCGTGCTGTTCGTCCTGGCGCTGCGCTGGGTGCTGCACCGCTTCGGTTTGCGCATTCGCTTCTGGCGCAGGAAATCGGTTCCGGGGCCCGAGCCCAGCCCGGACGCAGGTTAGAAGGCGATCAGCCCGATGGGCCTGCCCGGCGGGTCCGCGACACGCCATCGACCTGCTGGCGCACGAGATCGACGTCGCCATGGCCATGGTCGGGGTGAACCGGCTCGACGAACTGGATCGCAGCTATCTCCTTCCGGGGACTATTCGCAGCTGACAATCGCCCATAGCCTCCCGCGCAAACGAGACGGGAGAGTTCGATGTACCGGGTGATTCACCTCATCAAGCGCAAGCCGCACCTTACGCATGAGCAGTTTCGCGATCATTTCGAGCGCAGCCATGCGGCGATGGCGCTGAAGTTCTGCGGGCACCTGTTCACCTCGTACCGGCGCAATTATGTGAACACGGTGCTGGGCGGCGGCGATCCGCGCGAGGAAGGCAGCGGTTTTGGTCCGATGGAATGGAACTGGGACCTGCTTTCCGAATGGACGCTGCCCGACGAGGCGACGTTCATGGAAGTGCAGGCGATCATGGAATCGCCCGGCATCAAGCGTCTGTTCCAGGAAGACGAGGACCGCATCATCGACCGCAAGCACATCGTGATGATGCCCTGCACGGCGGTCTGCGATACCGGCACGGTGTTCGATCCCAAGGGGACGGTGTTCGACACGCCCGATGGCGAGCCGCGCTGGGATTAGGCTTGCGCCGGCGCTGCGCTCCCGCCAAGCAGCCGCGATGCGCATTGCTCTGTTCGAACCCGAAATAGCCGGAAACGTCGGCGGCATTCTGCGGCTGGGGGCCTGCATGGGCACGCCGGTCGACCTCATCGAACCCATGGGCTTTGCCTGGGACGACAAGCGCGTGCGCCGTGCGGCGATGGACTACATCGATCACGTCACTTTCGCGCGGCACGACGGATTCGAGGCGTTCCGGTCGGCCGTCGGTGGGAGCAGGCTGGTGCTGTTCACCACCAAGGCGACGCAATCGGCCTATGACTTCGTTTATCAGCCCGGCGACGTGCTGCTGTTCGGCAAGGAAAGCGCGGGCGTTCCCGCGCATGTCGCCGAGGCGTGCGATGCGAAAGTCCGCATCCCGCTTCGACCCGAAGTGCGCTCGCTGAACCTCGCCACGGCAGCGGCGCTCGCGTTGGGCGAGGCCTTGCGGCAGACGGACGGCTTGCCGGGGTAGAGACCAGAGCGCCAAAACCAACGCCACGACCGCTCACCCTGAGCCTGTCGAAGGGTGATCGCAGCGCTGCGCCAGCGTCCTTCGACAAGCTCAGGACGAACGGGGCGGGGTGTGATCCCGTCAGTCCTTACGCGCTTGGTCCAGCGCCTCGATCCGCGCGGCGGTGTCGGGTTGGTCCAGCAGGTCCGCCAGCGGCGAACTCAGCCTGCGACGCCAGTTCGGGTGCTCGGTGATCGTGCCGGGCAGATTGGGCTGCTCGCGCTCCGCCAGCAGGTCTTCGAGCGGGGCTATAGCAAGCTGCGAGGCGGAGCGGCCGATATGGCCGAGAGCCGCGTCGACGACCGGATCGGGATGATCGGCGTCCGGGCGCGGGCGGGTGTTGTGGGTGAGCGTGGCCCAGAGGCGGCCGCGATCCTCCTCGCGGCGGTCGGCCTCCTGTTCGGGCGTCGTATCGGCAGGGAAGCGGCCCAGCTTTTCGGCCCATTCGAGGTCGCGCCCGGTCCACCATCCGGCGACGGTCGTTGTGTCGTGGGTGCCGGTCATGGCGACGCTGACGGGGGCGTAGTCCTGCCCGCCGATGAAGCCCTTGTCCGCCGCACGCTCGAACCACAGGACGCGCATGCCCAGCATCTTCGCGGCTGCGACCGGCTCGCCGAAGCCCATGGGCATCGTGCCCAGGTCCTCCGCGACGATCAGCGCGCGGGCCCGGTGCGCTTCGAGCGCGACGAGGCGGATCATGTCGAGGAACGGGTACGCCACATAACCGCCGGCGCTGGCATCCTCGCCCGCAGGCACCAGCCATAGCCGCGCGAGCCCGAAGGCATGGTCGATGCGCAGCCCCCCGGCGCGGTCGAGCGCGGAGCGCAGCGTCGCGATCCAAGGAGCATAACCGGCGCGCTTGAGCCCCTGCGGCGAGAAGCTCGTGAGCATCCAGTTCTGCCCGTGGGGCCCGAGCGGATCGGGCGGCGCGCCGATGGTGAGGCCCTGCAGCATGGTCTCGCG
Source organism: uncultured Novosphingobium sp. (assembly GCA_965140495.1). Classification (GTDB taxonomy): domain Bacteria; phylum Pseudomonadota; class Alphaproteobacteria; order Sphingomonadales; family Sphingomonadaceae; genus Novosphingobium. The sequence continues at coordinate 2,110,532 of OZ223239.1, forward strand.
CATCGACCAGCTGTCGGCGCCGCCGGTGTGCACGCCCACGGCAAGGTCGGCGAGCAGACCGATCGCCATGCCCGCATCGGTCGCGTCCGCCTGAACCTTCGCCATGCCTTCGCGCGCGAGCCATTGGGCGAAGAGGTGGAAGGCGATCTCATCGCGGTTCTCGGCCGCAAATTGCGTCACGGCGGGGCCGTCGGGATCGTGGAAGGCGGCGGGCCAGTCCTGCCAGCCGCCTGCCCCCTGCGCGCGGAAGTGGACATCGAGCGCGTCGAACAGCGCCTGACGCTGCAGGCCTTCGCCGTGCGGGGCATTGTCCTGCGCAATCCGCGCGTGCGTCGCCGCGTCGAGGCCGGCGAAGGTCTTGCGCAGCTCCGCGAGGCGCCGGGGCAGGGCGCCTTCCCAGTCGATCAGGCCGCCACCCGGCTGTTCGGGGAGCGGGGGCAGACCCATCAGCTCGGGCGCACCCATGGCGGTGTTGAGATAGAGCCGGCTCGATGGCGAATAGGGAGAGAAGCCTTGTCCGTTGCCGGGAAACAGCGCGTGGACCGGGTTGATCGCCATCACGTCCGCACCGCGCGCCGCGAACAGCCGCACCGCCTCGTCGAGTTCGCCGAAATTGCCGAAGGCATGGCTCGCCGCGCCGCGCAGGGCCGGGATCTGGACCGCCGGGCCCCAGAGCTTGCCCGGCGCGAAGTCCTCGACCGTCGGGCAGCTCTTTGGTGCGACGGCCAGCGTCAGCTCGTGACCGGCGAGCGAAAGCCGGTAGTAGCCCGGTTCGTCTACCGGCGGCAGCATCCAGTCCTCGACGGGAAGCGCGGTAGTTGTCCCGTGCTGGTCGGTCAGTTCGGCGCGGGCCAGGCTGGCGGGCAGGGGCGTGGGCTGGCCGACTTCGGTGACGATCATCGCCGGCGGCTGACGGCGCTCTGCCTCGAGCTGCTCGAGACTACGGGCAATGTCGCGCGCGGTATTCGCCGGATAGCCCAGCGCGGCCGAGATCGCTGCCAGCGAGGCGTCGGAGACGGTCTGGTGTGTGCCGTTGACGTCCCACCACTGGCGGGAAATCCCGATTGCCTCCGCGAGCGTGTACAGTTGCTCTATGCCTGCCTCCACCGGCTGCGCAGGCTTGGCCTCACGTCGAGCAAGCCGCTGCCCAGCTTAGCCATTCCGCTGCATTGCGGCAATCGTTGCGGACCGGCTCTGCACGGTAGGGCGCGCACGTTCCAATCTAGGGACTTGCGTGCATGGCATGGGCAGTCGACGATGCGGCCAAACTGGTTGGGAGAGAGAAATGCCAAAGACCAATATCGCCGTGACCGGCGGCGAAATCGGGATTGCCTACGAACTGCTGGGCAAGGAAGGCGATCCGGCGGTCGCGCTGACGCCCGGCGGTCGTTTCACCATGGACGTGCCGGGCCTGCGCGAAATGGCCGAGGAATTCGTCAAGGCGGGCAAGCGCGTGCTGATCTACGACCGGCCCAACTGCGGTCTGTCCGACGCCTGCCTGCTGGGCGACAGCGAATCCGAAATGCAGGCCGAGGCGCTGACGGGTCTGATCCGCAAGCTCGACCTGGGGCCCACGGTGATCGCGGGCGGATCGGGCGGCAGCCGCGTCTCGATGATTGCCGCCGCGCGCGATCCGGAGATCTGCTCGCACCTCGCGATCTGGTGGATTTCGGGCGATCCCATCGGCCTGATGCAGCTCGCCACGTACTACTGCGGCGAGGCGGCGACGATGGCCAGCGCGGGCGGCATGGAAGCGGTGCTGAACGCGACGAGCTGGGCGGAGAACTTCTCCAAGAGCGAGCAGGCGCGCGAGTACATCCGCAATTACGATCCCGACCGGTTCATTGCCGTGATGCAGAAGTGGGCGGCGGCCTATGTGCCTTCGCCGATCACGCCGGTACCGGGCATGAGCCAGCGCGATTTCGCCCGCGTCACCATGCCCACGCTGGTCTTCCGTAGCGGCAAGAGCGACCTGTCGCACACCCGCGCGACTTCCGAATGGGTGCACCGTCTGATCCCGCAGTCGGTCATGCTCGATCCGCCGTGGAACGACGACGAGTGGAACTACCGCTCGGCTCAGACCATGGGCGGCAAGGACGGACACACGCTGTTCCGCTCCTGGCCCAAGCTGACCCCGATGATTCTCGATTTCATCGGCGGCTGACCAGTCCGTCTTGTCGCCTCGCCTTGAGGCGACAAGACGCTTGTCTATGTCAGCCATCGCAAGTGCGGCTACGCGCAATGGCGGCCTGCTTCCTGAGCGGGTGTCAAATTATGTCATCCTAAGTGACGGAAAAATATAGATTGTAGGGTCAAGATATTTTCGCGTCGCGGGGTGGGAATGGACGATCCGGCAAGGTCCGCGGACCCTGCAAATTATTGACACCTGTGTATAATTTCAGGCAAAGAAGCCGCGTTGCATGAGAGGTGCCTCCAAGGCACCCGTGGGAGGATGTCGGTCGGATTTGAGGTGTCCGGCGATGATGTTCGGCAGTCCGGCAAGGCGCTGAACCTTCGATTTTCTCCCGCATGCGCTGACTGGATTTTGCGGACGAGGGCTTGCCTGGCGTCCGTGAACATAGGGAGGGAATGCATGAAGGGAATTACCGGCAGGTTCGCGATTCTTGCCGCCACCGGAATGGGCGTGGTGCTTTCGACACCGGCCATGGCGCAGGACTCGGGTGGCGAGGCAATGGAATCCGGCGCCATCATCGTGACCGCGCGTCGCACCGAGGAACGGCTTCAGGACGTTCCGATCTCGATCTCGGTCTACAACCAGGAAGACATCTCCAAGCGCAACATCGTCAACTCGGCGGACCTTGCGACTTACACGCCGTCGCTTTCGGTGAACTCCAAGTTCGGTCCGGAAAAGGCCTCGTTCTCGATCCGCGGCTTCGTGCAGGATCTGGGTACGGTGCCCTCGGTGGGTGTCTACTTCGCCGACACGGTAGCCCCGCGTGGCGGCGGCGCCACGACATCGGGTGAAGGCGCGGGCGTGGGCAGCCTGTTCGACCTGCAGAACGTGCAGGTGCTGAAGGGCCCGCAGGGGACGCTGTTCGGCCGCAACACCACCGGCGGCGCGGTGCTGCTGGTGCCCAACAAGCCGACCGACTATCTGGAAGGCTATGTCGAGGGCTCGATCGGCAACTTCGACATGCGCCGCGTGCAGGCCGTGCTCAACGTGCCGCTTTCCGACACCTTCAAGGTCCGCCTCGGCGTCGACCGCATGAAGCGCGACGGCTATATCAATAACCTGACCAATATCGGCCCGAGCAACTTCAACGATACCGATTACATTGCCGCGCGCCTGAGCATCCTGGCCGAACTGACGCCGGATCTCGAAAACTACACGGTCGCGAATTTCAGCCAATCCGACACCAACGGTACGGTGCCCAAGGTCATGGCCTACAACCCGAATTCGGGTTTCGGCAGCTTTGCGGCGCGGCAGATTGCCGGTGAAGCGTCGGTCGGCGGCGGCTGGTGGGACGTGTCCAACACCAACCCCTATGCCCGCAACAAGTTCACGACGTGGCAGATCATCAACACCACGACGTGGCAGGCGAGCGACAATCTGACGATCAAGAACATCGTCAGCTATGGCCAGTTCCGCGAAGTCGCCCGCCAGACGCTGGAAGGCGAATATTACTACATTCCGGACGGCACGAGCGACTACGGCACGATCAACCCGTTCATCAACCTGATCCATCTGGGCAACTTCCCGGGCTTCAAGAGCACGGATCAGGAGACGATCACCGAGGAACTGCAGTTCCAGGGACGCAGCGGCGATGGCCGGCTGACCTGGCAGGCGGGCGGCTATTTCGAGCAGTCGAACCCGCTGGGTTACGCCGTGCAGTTCACGCCGTTCCTGCTCAACTGCGCCGATCCCTATGAGTTCCAGTGCTATGGCATCAGCCAGACGTCCTCGAGCATTTCCGCACCGTGGCAGAAGCGCTGGTACAAGAGCCGCGCGGTCTATGCGCAGGGTACGTACGACCTGACCGACAACCTCGCGATCACGGCCGGCGCCCGCTACACCTGGGACAGCCAGAGCTACGAGTATGACGGCGTCGGGATCTTCTTCGAAACGCCGTACCAGCCGTCGTGGTACTGCAACAATCCGCTACTCAACGGCCTGATCGTCGATGGCGTGAATACCGGCCAGAAGAAGCCCATCGCGCCGTACGACTTCGAGGAGTGCTACGCGAAGGACACCGCCAAGTCGGACAAGCCGACCTGGACGATCGACCTCGAGTACAAGCCGACCAACGATATCCTGCTGTTCGCCAAGTGGACGCGCGGTTATCGTGCCGGCGGCGTGAACCCGACCTACGTTCCCTTCAATCTGTGGGGGCCGGAAAAGGTCGATACCTATGAACTGGGCACCAAGACTTCGTTCTACAGCGGGGCGCTGAAGGGCTACTTCAACCTCACCGGCTTCTACAACGACTTCCGCGATCAGCAGATCCAGGCCACGCTCGTGGCGAAGGAAGGGGCTCCGCTGCTGGGCGGCACGGCCATCATCAATGCGGGTAAATCGCGCATCTGGGGCCTCGAGGCCGACGCTTCGGTGACCATTGGCGACATCCTCAAGATCGATGCCGGCTATACCTACCTCAACACCAAGCTGCAGGAACTCTCGGGTATTCCCGACGACGAACTGGTTCCCTGGGAGCCGGGTGCGAGTTCGTGGTCGCGCGTTGTGCCGACGGCTGTCGTGGGCGGTCCGCTGAGCCTTTCGCCCAAGCATCGCCTGACGGTGACCGGCACGCTGAACATTCCGGTTCCCGAGAGCGTGGGCAAGATCTCGGTCGGCGCCACGTACGTCTATACCGCCAAGCAGTACGCTTCGCGCGCCGACGACCGGGCCTGGGAAGCCTATCAGAACCCGCCGGAAGGCACGTCGCCGGAAGACTGGATCGTCTTCGCCGATGTCATGCCGCCGCGTAATCCGGGCCTGATGCCGGCAACCAACCTGCTCAATCTCAATGCCAACTGGGATTCGATCTTCGGCAGCCCGATCGACGCCGCGTTCTTCATGACCAACGTCACCAACGAGAAGTTCCCGGTGAACGTGGTGAACGGCTTCAACTCGTTCGGTCTGGAATCGCAGCTCGTCAATCCGCCGCGGATGTACGGCATGCGGCTGAAGGTCCGTTTCGGGGGCTGATCTCCTCCACCTGAGCTGACAACGGCGGCTTCCCTCGTGGAGGCCGCCGTTTGTTTTTCCGGCGTTCTGTGCAACAAGAGCGTTGGAAAAGGGGGAGGTCGATGGTGACGTCAAGCGGAGACGCGGGCGGGGCTCGGCGCGTATTCATGCGCGTGGTAAAAGAGCCGCTGGTGCACTTTCTGCTGGTGGGCGTGGTGCTGTGGGTAGCTTCTTCCCACTATCGTGCGGCGCACGACGACTACCGGATCGTGGTCACGGCGCAGACGATCGAGCGGATCAAGGCGGACTACCGCGCCGAGTACGGCTCCGAACCGACGCCCGAGCGGCTCCGCAATCTGGTGAATGCCTATGTGGACGGTGAGATCCTCTATCGCGAAGGGCAGGCCCGCGGTTTGGCCGCGGACGACGAGATCGTGCGGCGGCGGATCATCCAGAAGACGGCCTTCATGATCGAGGGCGTCGATACGCCGACACCGCCGTCGGACGACGTCCTGCGGGCGTGGTACGATGCCCGCGCGGAAAAATACGCTTCGCCGGGCAAAGTGAGTTTCACCCATGTCTTTTTCGCGGCCGGGCCGGGCACCGAGCAGCAGAGCCGGAAGCGGGCGCTTGCGGTTCTCGACGGTCTGAAGCCCGGTACGCTGCGGGCACCGGGCCGGGGCGATCCTTTCCCGGACCTCAGCGATTTCAACGATTTCAGCCCCGAGGACGCCCGCAGGCTGTTCGGCACCAGCACCATGGCGACCGCGCTCTTTTCCGCGCCGGTCGGCACATGGGCGGGGCCTTTCCGCTCGGCCTACGGCTGGCACCTCGTGCGCGTTTCCTCCGCACAGGCGGGGCGGCCGCAACCGTTCGAGAGAGTACGCGATCAGGTCCGCGCGGACTGGATCGAGCAGGCGCGCAAGGATGCCAATGCCCGACATCTCGCTGAAATCCGCGCGCGCTACACCGTGGTGGGAGCAGACATATGAGATCTTTGCTTGTCCTTCTGCTGGCGCTGCTGGCTTTCGGTCCGCAGGCGGCCAGCGCACACGAAGTGCGCCCCGCGCTGTTTCAGGCGGTGGAGACGGTCCCTGGCAAGTGGCAGGTGACGTGGAAGCAGCCGGTCATGGGAGATAGCGCGGTGCGGCTGGAACCGCACCTGTCCAACGGATGGCTCGGGCATGCGCCTTTGCGGGAGGAACTGACCTCCAGCTACTATCTGCGCCGCTGGTCGATCAAGGCGCCGTCGGGCGATCTCGACGGAGCGCGTTTCTCGGTCGACGGGCTCGACGGCACGATCACCGATGTCATCGTCCACGTTCGCAGCCGGACGGGAAAGGGCATCGACACGATCCTGCGGCGTGATCGGACCGGGGTCGATCTCGCCCTCGCACAGGCGCCGCCGCTGGCCGTTCCGGCGTACTTCCGCCTCGGCGTCGAGCATATCCTGTCCGGTATCGACCATCTGGCTTTCGTCGCCGGGCTGGTGCTGCTGGTCGGCGCCGGGCGCAGGCTGATCGGGGCGATTACCGCCTTCACGCTCGCGCATTCGATCACGCTGGCCGCCGGTACGCTGGGGTGGGTGAATGCCCCCACCGCGACGATCGAGGCGCTGATCGCGTGGAGCGTGCTGTTCCTGGCCTTCGAGCTGACGCGCAAGGACGGCGGCGCGAAGGGGATCACCGCAAGGCTTCCGTGGATCGCCGCTTTTGCCTTCGGTCTGCTCCACGGCTTCGGCTTTGCCGGGGCGCTGGCGGAAACCGGCCTGCCGCATCAGGAAATCCCGGTGGCGCTGCTGCTGTTCAATCTGGGCGTCGAGGCGGGGCAGCTGCTCTTCGTCGGCGTGCTGCTGGCACTGGCCTGGACATGGCGGCGCATCGCCCGGGCGGATTGGCGCGGCGCCGAGCCGGTCATGCTGCGAAAGGTCGCCCCATACGCATTGGGCTGTTACGCTGGATTTCTGTTCGTCGAGAGAACGGCCCTGGTCTTCACCTGAGCGCCGTCCGGTACGGGAGGGGAATGATGATCGATACCCGCATGACGGCCCTTGCGGCTCTCGCTGGCCTTGCCGCCTGTTCGCAGCCGGCACCGCCCGAAACGCCGCCGCCCCGCCGCGCAGGCCCAGCGTGCTTCCACCCCGGTCGTGGCCGCGCCGGAAACGCGCCGCGCCTATTTCGGCGAACTGCACCTGCACACCGGCTATTCCTTCGATGCCTATGCGCTGATGGGTAGTCGTGCCGATCCCGATGCCGCCTACCGCTTCGGCCGGGGCGAAGCGGTGACCTATCTCGGCGACACGGTGCGCCGCTCGCGCCCGCTCGACTTCATGGCGGTGACCGACCACTCCGAATACCTCGGCAGCTTCATGCGCATCGACAAGGAGCCGCAAGGCGCGCTCGCGCAGAGCAAGGGCGGCAAGCTGATGGCGGAAAACCCGCTTGCCGCCGCGCTCGGCCAGCTTGTTTCAGTACTGAGCGGCGACGAGCCGACCAGCGCGGCGATGAACGACGCCATGGCCTCGGCGTGGAAGTACGAGGTCGATACCGCCAATCGCTATAACCAGCCGGGCAAGTTCACCACTTTCGTCGCCTACGAATGGACGACGATGCTGGAGGGTAAGTACAACCTCCACCGCAACGTGATCTTCGCAGACGAAGGGCCTGCCGCGCCCTTTACCGCGACCGACAGCAGGCGGCCGGAGATCTCTGGGACTTCCTCGATGCCCAGCGCGCCATGGGGATCGAGGGGCTGGCGATCCCGCACAATTCGAACGCCAGCGGTGGCCTGATGTTCGACTGGAAGAAGAGCGACGGCCGCCCCATCGACGAGGCCTATGCCCAGCAGCGCGCGCTCAACGAGCCGCTGGTCGAGGTCTATCAGCACAAGGGCCAGAGCGAGACCTCGCCGCTGCTGTCGCCCGAGGACGACTTCGCCGATTTCGAACGTTCCGAAGCGCTGCTGACCGGCGGCAAGGGCGAAGTGAATGGCAGCTTCACCCGGCAGGCGCTGGGCCGGGGGCTGGTGCTCGAAAGGAAGCTGGGGGCCAACCCCTTCGCGTTCGGCTTCGTGGGATCTAGCGACTTTCACAACGGCCTCTCGGACTCCGCCGAGAGCGCCTACGCCGGCAATGGCCTCAACAGCAACGACCCGCAGGTGAACCTGCCCGACAAGGCTTTCGCGAAGCAGATCCTGTCGCAGAAGGTGAACCCGACCGGGGCGGGGGCCCCGGCGGCGAACATGAACCGTCCGACCGATCCCGAGGCGCTGCGCCACACCGCGGCGCTGCTCAACTGGTCGAGCGCGGGGCTCACCGGCGTCTGGGCCGAGGAAAACACGCGCCCCGCCATCTATGCTGCGCTGCGCCGCCGCGAAACCTTCGCGACATCGGGCACGCAATTGCGGCTGCGCATGTTCGGCGGCTGGAACCTGCCCAGCGGGATGATGCAGCAGGCCGGCTGGGTCGCGCGCGCCTATCGCATGGGCGTGCCGATGGGCGCGGACCTGCCGCTTCACCGCGAGGGCAATCCGGCGCCCACGCTGCTGCTGGAAGCGGCCAAGGACCCGATGGGCGCCAATCTCGACCGCGTGCAGGTGATCAAGATCTGGCTCGAGGGCGAGGACTACAAGGAGAAGGTCTTCGACGTTGTCTGGTCGTCCGAGCGTCAGCGCGATCCGCGCACCGGTAAGGTGCCTGCGGTGAAGAACACGGTCGATCTGACCACCGCGAAGTATGTGAATTCGGTGGGCGCGACAGTGCTGCGGGCGCAGTGGCAGGACCCCGAGTTCGATCCTGCCGTGCCTGCGGTCTACTACGCCCGCGCTCTGGAGATCCCGACGCCGCGCTGGCCGACCTTGCTGGCTGTAGCTCGCGGGTTGCCGCTGCCCGAAGACATTGCGCCGACCCTGCAGGAGCGTGGCATCAGCTCGCCGATCTGGTACACGCCGGGCAAGGGGAGCTGATCCGAGGGGCAGCCCGTCCCCTTCCGGTTCAGGTGAAGGCGAAGCCCGAGATCACCGTCTTCATCACCGTCTCGCGATAGATCTGCTCGCCGGGTCCATCGGCAGCTCCGGTCGCGACGAAAAGCGGCAGCAGGTGCTCTTCGCGCGGGTGAGACTGGCGCGCGCCCGGAGCGCCCTCCCATGCGCGCAGGCGCTCGTCGCGGGCCGCCGGTTCCAGCGCGACGCTCTCCGAAAGCCAGCGGTCGAAATGCTCCGAGGGCTCGGTGAAGCGCGCATCGCCATAGCCGCGCATGTTGTGGAAGCTCATGCCCGAGGTGATGATGACCACGCCTTCGTCCCGCAACGGCGCGAGTGCGCGCCCGGCGGCGATGTGCAGGGCGGGATCGAGATTGCCGTCGAGCGACATCTCGATCACCGGAATATCGGCATCGGGGAACGCGACCTTGAGCGGCACGAAGACACCGTGGTCGAGCCCGCGCCCGGCATCGAGCCCAGCGGAAAGGCCTGCCTTTTCCATAAGGTCCACGGCACGTGCGGCGATCTCCGGCTCGCCCGGCGCATCGTAGCGCAGCTGATAGGTGTGCTGCGGAAAGCCGTAGTAGTCGAACAGCAGGTCGGGCTTGGCGCTGCCGGTGAACAGGAAGCGGCCTTCGCTTTCCCAGTGGCCCGAGATCATCAGGATGGCGCGGGGGCGCTCGGGCAGCCGTGAGGGCAGGGTGCGCAGAAAGGCTTCCATGCCGGTCCAGGTGCCCGCCGGATCGTCCATGAAGAAGCAGGGGCCGCCGCCATGGGGGATGTAGAAGACCGGTTGGCGCATCATGTCAGGTTCCTTTAACGGACAGGCTGTGTCTCTCGCGCGGGACAGTGTTGTCTACCGCTGTCCCCTTGAGTCATGCCAAGGACATAGGGACTGTCCGGCATTCGAAATACTGGGTTAAGTTCGATCGAAATGTTCAGCTTATGCGAAAAGGCCGTCCGGTGGCCCGTCGCATCGGTACACATCCGGTCCACACGATATCCACAGGCTTGCCCACGGGGCCGTCCACAGCGTAAGCGCTGCCCATGGATCTTGATCGCTATCTCGCCCGTATCGGTCTGGACAACAGGCCGGAAGCAACCCCTGAGGGGCTCGCCGTGCTGCAGGCCGCGCACCGGCAGGCGATCGGGTTCGAGAACCTCGATATCCCGCTCGGTCGTGGCATCCGCATCGACGGGCCGAGCGTGTTCGACAAGCTCGTGGTGCAAGGGCGTGGGGGCTACTGCTTCGAACAGAACCGGCTCTACGCCGATGCGCTGACCGCGCTGGGCATCGCCAACCGGCCGCTGCTGGCACGCGTGCGGCTGGGTAATCCGATGGGCATCACGCCGCCGCGCACGCATGTGCTGTTGCTGGTGGAACTCGATGGCCGGCAGTGGATTGCCGATGCCGGTTTCGGCGGGAGCTTCGTTCCGCCGCTGCCGCTGGAAGACGGCGCCAAAGCGACGACGGCGGATGGCGCGGGCCACCGTCTGCGCAAGACGGGCATTGCCGGATCGCTTGTCGGCGAATGGCTGCTCGAACGCGCGGGCCCGGCCAGCGCCACCGATGGCCGCAGCGCCCCGCATGGCGACTGGCAGCCGCAATATACCTTCGATCTGGGCGAAGTGGCGCCCGACGACCTAGAGCAGGGCAACCACTGGACCTCGACCCGTCCGGACACGCGTTTCACCACGCTGCGCGTCGCCAGCATTGCCTTGCCAGAGGGCTTCGCGGCGCTGACCGACCGCCAGATTACGGTCTATTCTCGCGGCACCAGCGAAAAGCGCACGATTGTCGACGCGGAGGATTATGCCCGCACGCTGCGCGAGGTGTTCCGCATCGCCCTGAGCGAAGAGGACGCCGCGCGGCTGGGCCTGTTCGACTGACCGGTCAGTCCCAGGCCAGGCGCAGGTCGGTGATCGCGCCGACATTGCCCGCGCGATAGCTCGGGCTGGTGCCTTCGCGTACGCGGAACGCCGGGATCGCGGCGAGCCATTCTTCGAGGAACAGGATCGCTTCGAGCCGCGCGAGGCCGGCGCCGACGCAGCGGTGTGCACCCACGCCCATGGTCGTGTGGCGCACCGGCGACAGGGTGCGCTCGAAGTCCACTGAAAGCGGATTGTCGAAGCACTGCGGGTCGAGGTTGTGGATCGAGCTGTTGAGGTAGACGAGATCGCCTTCCTTCAGCGTCACGCCGTCCATCTTGACATCGCGCACGACGTTGCGGGTTACCGATACCATCGGATAGCGGCGCATCAATTCATCCGCGGCCTGTGGGATGAGATCTGGCCGTTCGCGCAGGAGCGCCTGATCCTTCGGGTTTCGGGCAAGGTGGAGCGCGATGTTGCCGAACATCGAGACGACGGTGTCCAGTCCGCCGAAGAGCAGGTTGCGGCACATGCGCTGGGCTTCGTCGAGCGTCCAGGGACGGCCTTCGATGGGGATCGCGAGGATGCGGCTGAACAGGTCCTGCCCCGGATTGGCGAGGCGTTCCACGATGTAGGGACGCAGGTAATCGTCGGCGGCATCGCGCAGCTGTTCGACGGTCATCGTGCCGTCCGGGCGCGTGAGTTGCTGGCCGAGCGGGCGCAGTTTTGCGCGGTCTTCGGTGGGCACGCCGATCAGCGTCAGGAAGACGTGGATCGGCACGATCTCGGCGAACTCCTGCATGAATTCGCAACCGTCCCGGGGGCGCAGATCGGCGATCAGATCGCGCGTCACGGTGCGGATCACCGGTTCCATGGCCATCACGTGATTGTTGCCGAAGCCCTTCATGATCGCGGCGCGGAACGGCTTGTGCTCGGGGGCGTCCTGCTGGAGCGGGATGAAGCGCATGGCCTCGCCGAGGCCGGGGGTCACTGCCAGCGCTTCGCTCGAGAAGGTCCCCGCATCGCCCCAGATCTGGCGGGTCAGTGCGCCGTCGGTGGCGATCCAGTGGCCGCCGTTTCCGGTGGTCCAGACCAGCCCGTGCTTGCCGCGCAGCCTATCCCACGCCGCGAAGTAGTCGCTTTCGCCGCCCGGAGGGGCGAAGACGTCGAATTCGATGACACGGTCTGCCGGAACGTTGTCCGGACGCGATTCCGCCATAGTTGCCATGGCCGCAGCTCTCCCATCCCTGTTTTTCTGACGGGGAGGGTAGGAGGGCAGGGGGAGGCCGCAACTCGCACTATGGACAGCGCGCAGCCCTGTCGATCCGGGTTACTCCGAGCGACCGAGTGCCGCGTCACGCCCGGTAAAACGGCCCTTGTCCACGATCTCCTGGCGGTGATCGCGGGCGAACTGCAGGATCCATTCGGCATAGTCGCGCAGCGCTTCGAAGCGCTCGATGCTCTTGTCCTGAATGCCGAGGTCCTCGGCGTGCATCAGCGGCATGTAGAGGAAGTGCCGCTGGCTCATGGCGAGCTGCTCATCGACGCCTGCCGCGATTCCTTCGAGCGCAAGCTGCTGCGCCTTCGGGTCGGAGGCAAAGGCTTCTCCCGAGCCGCGGTGGATATGGCGGGAGAACTGGTCGAGTACGATGATGAGCGCCAGCCGCCCCAGCGGCGTTTCGGCCCAGTCGTCCAGCGCGCCGCAGCGGGCCTGTTCGAGCAAGGCGCCGAAGCGTTCGCGCACCAGCGGATCGTTGCGCTCACCGGCTTCGAACCAGTCCTTTGGCGTCAGTTCGCGGAACCAGAAATCGAGGACGTCGCGCTGCTGCGGGTTCATCGGTATTTTCCTTCGCTGTGGGGCCTCTGGTCAACAGATGGCACGAAGGCGGGTTCCGCTCACACTTCCTTGAGGCGCGGCATCAGTTCCACGAAGTTGCAGGGCCGGTTGCGGCTGTCTAGCTGCTCGGCGAGGATGCCGTCCCAGCCGTCTTTCACCGCACCGTTGGAGCCGGGCAGGGCGAAGACGTAAGTGCCGCGCGCGACCACGGCCATGGCGCGGCTCTGCACGGTCGAGGTGCCGATGGTCTTGTAGGAGAGCCAGCGGAACAGCTCGCCGAAGCCGGGGATTTCCTTGTCCTTGATCCTGTCGAGCGCTTCGGGCGTCACGTCGCGGCCGGTCAGGCCGGTGCCCCCGGTCGAAACGATCGCGTCGATCTTGCGGTCGTCGATCCAGTTGTTGAGCCGGTTGGCGATGCGCGCGGCATCGTCCTTCTCGATTGCGCGGGCGACGAGCTTGTGGCCGGCGTCCTTGATGCGCTGGACCAGGATGTCGCCCGAGGTGTCTTCCTCGGGGCCTCTGGTATCGGAAACGGTCAGCAGGGCGATGTTGATCGGCTTGAAGGTCCGTTCCGTATCAATGGCCACGCAATATCGCTCCGTTCGCTGCCATGCGAACCCCCTGCGATCCCGAAAGCCCCGGGAAGGTGGGCCACATGTCCTGTGCCAGTGCCATGCGGCTTTCCGAAGGGCCGCCGGCCTGACGCTCGTACATCCAGTAGTTGCGCAGGACAATGTTCACGTAGCCGCGGGTTTCCCAGTAGGGCAGCGATTCCATCCACAGCAGCGGATCGCCATCGTCCTTCACCTCGGTGTTCCAGCGGGTGACCGGGGAAAGACCGGCGTTGTAGGCGGCCATGACCTTGGGCAGCAGGCCCTGTGTGCCCGAGGAATCCTTGAGCATCAGCAGGTGGCGCTGGCCGAAGGCGAGGTTCACTTCCGGATTGTTGAGATCGCGGGCCGAGCCCGAGACGCCGAGATCGCCGGCGTGATCCTTCGCGGCGGACGGCATGATCTGCATCAGGCCGCGCGCGCCGGCGGGGCTGACGACGCTGGTGCGGAACATCGATTCCTGCAGCGTGTGGGCATAGACCAGCGCGGGATCGACCTTCCAGCCGCCCACCGGCGTCCACTTCGGCGTCGGGAAACGCGTCGCCGGTTCGGGCTTGCCGCCATAGGGCGCGTTGTAGGCCATCCACAGCTGCGTCGAGGGCAGTCCGAGGTCGCGGGCAAGGCGCGAGAGCGGCTCGTACTGCGAGGCGCTGCCGATGCGGGCCTGATGGCGAAGCACTTCGTCGGCCAGTCCGTCCTCACCGATCTCGGCGAGTTCGACGGCGGTACGCACATTGGTGTTCGTGCGCAGGTGCTGCCAGTCGCGCTGGGTGAAGTCGGCTTCCGAATGCTGTTCCGGAAGCTGCATGCCGAGCTGTTCGGCGGCGAGCATCCCGTAGAGCGTCTCGTCGAGCTTCGCGGCATCGCGCAGCGCGTCCTCGGCCTTGTCGGGCCGGCGCTGGCGGATGAAGGCACGGCTCTGCCAATATTGCGCGGCTGTGGTCAGCTCGTCATTGGTGGACGTCTTCGCGCACTTGCCAAAAGCCTCGGCGGCGCCGTCGTAGTCGCCCAGGCGCCAGGCCGCGAGACCCGCCGTCCACCACGCCTCACCGACCCAGGGGCCGCTGCCGAGCGTGGCGAGCTGCGCCATTTGGTAGGCCGGGCCGTCCTGGTTCTCGATGTAATAGCTCCAGGCGACGCGCTGGCGCCATTCCGCACGCGTCGCGCTGCTCAGGCTGGCATCGATCCCGTCGAGCAGGACGCGCGCGCCCATCGGATCGTCGTTCTTGATCCGGTCGAGAATGCCAGCGGAAATCTCGCCGGGCATCGTGCCGTCGTTGATCGAGCCGGGCCGCACGCGCTTGGGCATCGAGGGCAGGCGCGCGAACTGCTGTTCGCTGGGCAGCGACGGCACGGTGCTGGCGCCGCGCTTGAGCGCAAGGCGGGTGATCTGGTCGGCGCCGGGCAGTTCGGTGCCGTGCGAAAGCCAGTCCTGCAGATCGGGCAGTTCGATCTTGGGAGATCCGGCGGCCAGGTAGTATTCGGCGCGGGCCTGCTGGTGCAGCGGGCCGTCCGGACGGTTGGCCAGCATGCGCTGGACCGTAGACCAGTCCTTCGAATCGATCGCGTCGAAGATCTGCTTGTAATAGGCGCGGTCGTCCTGGCTCAGCAGCGAGGGCACCGCGGTGCGGTCCGCCCGCGTGCGGAAATAATCGACCGCCGCGCTGTTGGCGAGCGCAGGCGTTGCCGTGATCACCGCCGCAGCGGCAAGGCTCAGGCCCGCAAACCATTTTGCCCGTGAATTCGTCTTCAAACTTTGTCCCCGCATAAAACGAGACCTCTGCTGGTTGTTTCCCGGGCAGCCGCCAGCCGTTCAGGCAGCGGTCCACTCGAGCCATGCTCTCCAGAGGACCGGCTTTGCGCGAGGTTGTCGCATCAGTGCCGGCAGGCCCCAGGAGGCAAGCATCGGTATCGATCGCTCTTCTTGGTTAAATTGCCGTAAAACGGCAGGGCGTTGCGGCAATTCGTGGCCGATGAGCGGCAGAATGTTGCCGCCGAGCACAAGAAGGCGTTCGGGGGCGGCCAGGCCGATGTGATGCGCGACCACTTGCCCGATTCCCTGCTGCATCAGGACGTTCCAGTCCGGGGCCGGTTTGTGCCGGGGAAGGACGCTGGCAAGGTAGGTGTCCTCGCGCTTCAGGCCGAAGGCGGTGAGCATGGCATCGAGCAGCCGCCCCTGCGGTCCGCTCAGCAGTGCCTCGCTGTCTTCCGCCTCCGGTTCCTCCACCAGCACCATGAGCTTGGCGCCCGCCGAGCCCTGCGGCGCGATGCGTCCGCCGGAGCGCCCTTCGTCGAGCAGCGGTTCTGCAAGCCACCAAGGCACGAAAGCAGCCAGATCCTGTGGCAGCGCGGCGGGATCGATCCGCGCCGGGCCTTGTTCGACGGGCGCTGCGGGCGCGCGCTGCGGACGCCGCTCTGGCATGCCACGCTCGCCGCCTTCCGGTTCGGGCGGGGTCAGCCATTCGCGCGGTTCGTCGAGGAAATGGTAATCGACGCCCGCATCGCGCCACCAGTCGAGCGCACCTGTGATATCGGCCAGAAAATCCGGATTTGCAGGGTCATCCATCGGAGCGGGTCTTGACCTGCCGCGCGCAAGCAATCAAGGCACAAGGGGAAATTAATCGCGCGCCTAAATGGCCGGATACACAGGTTTCGGGGGTTACCCATGATTGAACGCGAAGAGATGCCATTTGACGTCGTCATCGTCGGCGGTGGGCCTGCGGGCCTCGCCACGGCGATCCGGCTTAAGCAGGTCGACCCTGAACTGCAGGTCGTCGTCCTCGAAAAAGGCTCGGAAATCGGCGCGCACATCCTTTCGGGTGCGACCATCGACCCCAAGGCGCTCGACGAGCTGCTGCCGACCTGGCGCGAGGACGGGTGCCCGCTGGCCGAGACCCCGGTCACCGACAACTGGCATTGGCACCTCACCAAGGGCGGCAAGTTCTCGCTGCCGCACCTGATCCAGCCGCCTTTTATGTCCAACGACGGCAACTACACCGGCTCGCTCGGCAACCTGTGCCGCTGGCTGGCCGAAAAGGCCGAGGAACTCGAAGTCGAAGTCTTCCCCGGCTTCCCGGCTGCTGAGATACTCTACGACGACAACGGCGCCGTGATCGGCGTGCAGACCGGCGACATGGGCGTCGACCGCGAGGGCAATCCCAAGGACGATTTCCAGCCGGGCATGAACCTGCTCGGCAAGTACACCGTCTTCTGCGAGGGCGCGCGCGGTCACCTGACCAAGCGGCTCAAGGCCCAGTACGACCTCGAAGCCGATTGCGAGCCGCAGATCTACGGCCTCGGCATCAAGGAACTGTGGGACATCGATCCCGACAAGCACGTTCCCGGCCGGGTGATCCACACGCAGGGCTGGCCGCTTTCGGAAAACGACGCCTGGGGCGGCGGCTTCCTCTACCATCAGGCCAACGGCCAGGTCGCACTCGGCTTCGTCACCGCGCTCGACTACAAGAATCCCTACATCTACCCGTTCGAGGAATTCCAGCGCTGGAAGACCCATCCGGAGATCAAGGCGATCCTCGAAGGCGGCAAGCGCGTGGCCTATGGCGCGCGCGCCATCAACGAGGGTGGCTGGCAGTCGGTGCCGCAGCTCGCGTTCCCGGGCGGCGTTCTCGCCGGGTGCTCGGCCGGCTTCGTCAACGTCCCGCGCATCAAGGGCACGCATACCGCGATGAAGAGCGGTATGCTCGCCGCCGAATCGATTGCCGCGGCGATCAAGGCGGGCCGCGAGCAGGACGCGCTGATGGAATACGACGCGGCCGTGCGCGACAGCTGGATCGCCAAGGAACTGAAGCTCGTGCAGAACGCCGAGCCGATGGTCGCCAAGTGGGGCGGCGAAATGGGCACGATCCTCGCCGGTGCGGACATGTGGCTGCGCACGCTGTTCGGCTTCGGCCTCGCCAAGCCGATGAAGCATCACACCGATGCCTCGAACACGCAGCGCGCCGATCTCTACAAGCCGATCGAATATCCCAAGCCCGATGGCGTGATCAGCTTCGACCGCCTGACGAGCGTCTCCTACTCGTTCACCAACCACGAGGAAGAGCAGCCCTGTCACCTGAAGCTGAAGGACCCGGCGGTCCCGACCGAGATCAACCTGCCGGTCTATGCGGGCCCCGAGGCGCGTTACTGCCCGGCGGGCGTCTACGAGTTCGTCGATCCGGACGGCACCGGTGAGCGGCTGCAGATCAACGCGCAGAACTGCGTCCACTGCAAGACCTGCGACATCAAGGACCCGACCCAGAACATCGAATGGGTCACCCCCGAAGGCGGCGGCGGCCCGAACTATCCGAATATGTGAGCGACTGAATTTGGTTGACGGCCATTTGCCCATGACTGTCCTAGCCTGCGCTGGCGTAGTCCTTGCAGACACTGCAAGCAGGCGCAGGCTAGGATATCGTGAGCCGTCACCAAGTGATTGGCGAAAGGCACGCGAAGGCGCGGCTTCGGTGCGGTTTTCGATCAGTCACAGGAGTCGGTTGCGACTAACTGGCCTTACTCTGAACATGGCAGCTATGCTCTTGGCGGTGTGGGGTTTCGATCTGAATGGCTATGTTCTTTTGGGTTTGATTGTCACGTTGATTGTTTCTGGGGTTTTGGCGTCTATCGGGGCCATTTGGTGGTTCATAGCAATTAAATTTTCGCGCTCTGCATGAATGAAACCGCCTACGCCAAGATCAACCTCGCGCTGCATGTCCGCAGGCGGCGGGAGGATGGCTATCACGAGCTGGAAACGCTGTTCGCCTTTGTCGATGACGGCGACAGGCTCTCGGCCACGCCTGCCGAGGCCGATGCGCTGACGACGCTGGGCGAGTTCGCCGGCAGGATTGACGATCCTTTCGACAACATCGTCGCCAAGGCGCTTTCCACGCTGCCGCACGGGCAGGGCTGGGCGGTGACGCTGGAAAAGCGGCTACCGGTTGCGGCCGGGCTGGGCGGCGGCTCCGCCGATGCCGGGGCGGTGTTCCGCATGGTCGAGCGCGCGCACGGCCTGCCCGACGACTGGCACGCCCGCGCCGCGAAGCTCGGCGCGGATGTTCCGGCCTGTGTGCTGTCACGCCCCTCGCTGGGGACGGGCACCGGTACGGAGCTGGAGGAAGTGGCGGTCAACGATCTTGCCGGCTGCCCGGTCCTGCTGGTGAACCCGCGCGAACCCGTGCCGACGGGGCCGGTCTTCAAGGCTTGGGATCAGGTCGATCGCGGGCCTATGCCGACCGGCACCTTGCGCCGGATCGCGCTGGAGGGACGCAACGATCTCGAAGCGCCTGCCGTTGCGATCTGCCCGGTCATCGCCGATGTCCTGACCGCGCTGAAGGACACCGGGCCGTTCCTCGCCCGCATGTCGGGATCGGGGGCGACGTGTTTCGCGCTATACAACAGCGAGGCCGAATTGCAGGCGGCTGCGGAGAAAATCGCGAGCGACCGGCCCGGCTGGTGGCAAATGGCGGGCAAACTGCGTTAAGCTCACCGCCATGCATGCTCCCCTGAATTCCGAAGCCTTTCGCATCGTCGGCACGCCGCGTTTCGGCGGTATCCTTGTCGTGGTCGATCATGCCTCCAACCGGGTGCCCGAGGACATCGATCTCGGCATCGCGCCAGAGCTGATGGACGAGCACATCGCCATCGACATCGGCGTCGCCGGGATCGCCGAACACATGGCGAAGCGCGAAGGAACGGCGGCGTTGCTGGGCAATGTCAGCCGGCTCGTCTGTGACACCAACCGCACCGAGCAGGACCCGGCCTCGATCCCCGAAGCCAGCGACGGTCATGCCATCCCCGGCAATATCGGCATCGACCGCGAGGCGCGGCTGGCGCGGTTCCACCGTCCGTTTCACGACAAGCTGACCGAGCTGCTCGAAGGCACGCCGCCCGCGCTCACGCTGATCCTGCACAGTTTCACCCCGTGTCTTTCCAGCAAGCCGGACGAAAAGCGGCCATGGCACTGCGGCCTGCTCTACGATCAGGATGACCGCGGCGCCCGCGCGGCGCAACCGCTGCTCGAAGCCGAGGGCCTGATCGTCGGCGACCAGCTTCCCTATTCGGGCAAGATCTACAACGCCGCCATCGAACGCCATGTCGAGAGCGAGGGGCGCCCCTATCTCTATATCGAAGTCCGGCAGGACCTCATCGCCGACGAGGCGGGGCAGGCGGAATGGGCCGAACGCATGGCGCGCATCTGCAACCGGGTGGCTATCGCGATCGAGGGCTGAGGCCAGCCGCGTCGGCGTTCACTTGCTTGGCTTGTCCTCGTCGGTCTCTTCCTTGCGGAAGAGCGAGAACAGCGCATTGCGGAAGTCCTTCACGGTTCCGAGCAGGAGGGCTGCAGCGGCGAAGACACCGCCGATCAGCTTCATCCAGCCGGGCGCATCGGCGAGGAAATCCCTGGCCTTGTCGAGCGGGGTAACCTGCACGTCGAAGGCAAAGGCGCGCGGCGTGCTTTCGATCTCATGGAACTTTCCGTTGCGATCCCTGACCTGTACCGCCGTGCTCAGGGTCATCGTGTGATTGCCCCCGCGTTTGGCGGTGACATGCCACTTCCAGATCGTGGAAGGCCAGGGCCGGCCGAGTTTGACCCGCTGGATGCGCTCCGATGCGGGCTTGATCTCGAAGCTGGCATCGCCGTCGAGCTCGGCGGCGACGTAATCGCCGACCACGGCGCTGAAATATTCCGGATGGCCCGACATGCGGCCGATGATGTCCGAGGGATCGGGTGCGATGTATTCCTCGTCCTCCGTAGCGGGATCGAGGTTCGCGTTTGCGAGGACTTCGGGCTCCGAGGACGGTTCCGTTCCGGTTGCGGGTTCTGCTGCCGTCTCGCTTGCCGGTTCCTCGGCACGCACCACCATCTGCTGCTCCGGCGCCGGCGTGCTTGGCAGGACGATGGCGGCAGCGGGTGGGGGCGAGGTCGGTCGGGGTTCGGGTGGCTCGGCAGCCACGGCCAGCCACACCGTGAACGTGTCACCGCGCTTCAGCGGATGCGGGGCGTTGAACGCCGCCTTGCCGGGCATCTGTCGTTCGGCCTGCAGGGTGAAATCGTCACAATCCTGCGGCGTCACGTATTCGGAAACGGCTTCGCAGAACGCTTTGTCTGCGCCGGAGTCAGCTGCCTGTTCCTCCCGCCGGGCATCGCACGACGTAAGCAGCAAAGCGGATGCGAGGGCAATCGCCCGCCACTTCGAAGACTGAAGAATGGGTGAGAGCATCTCTCCGGTCCCATTATTTGACCGGGAAGAAGTCTTTCATGCAGTACTGGGGGAGTCAACGCGGCGAAGTTCTTTTAATCGGCTGCGCTTTCTGGCGGCATTTACTCCGCCTCACCCCCGAAAGCGATTTCGTTGAGCTCCTCGCGTGTCATTTCATACATCATGTCGATGTCGACACGCTCGCCTTCCTCGACGCGCTGCGAGATCATCGTCAGCGGAAAGCAAATGATGCTGGTGCCCGGCCAGTTCAGCGCCGGCTGACGGCCGTACTCATCATCGATGGTGACCCAGTCGAGCATGAGGTCCTGCGCCAGCGCATCGCCCATGGCGATCCCCAGCGACTGCAGTTTCCAAGTGTCCTCGGGACCGACCCAGCCCTGCGCGAGGTTGGCGCGCACGACAGCCAGCTTGCCTTCGATGCTGGCGTAGGCATCGTCCGGGTTCTGCGCGAAGTGGCCCTTGATCCAGCCTCTGGCCAGTTCCAGCCACTCCTCCTCCTCGGGCTCGAGGGTCAGGGATTCGGGCATTGCCATGGACGGAATATAGCACTGAGGTTGCTTCCCGCCAAAAAGCGCATGCGGATCATCCCCGGATGATCGCGCAAGGCACGTAATTTTCGTGCCTCGTGGCGCGTGTTCAGGACATTTTTTGCTTCGGCTGAGCGTCCGTTTCGCGTAGGGGCGCTGACTACGAAGTAACACGCACACGCTTGCCGATCCCGGAGTCTGTTTCATGCCTGCCTATCGTTCCCGCACTTCCACTCACGGCCGCAACATGGCCGGTGCGCGCGGCCTGTGGCGCGCGACGGGCATGAAGGATTCCGACTTCGGCAAGCCGATCATTGCCGTGGTGAACTCGTTCACCCAGTTCGTGCCCGGCCACGTCCACCTCAAGGACCTGGGCCAGCTCGTCGCCGAAGAGATCGCGGCAGCGGGCGGTGTCGCCAAGGAATTCAACACCATCGCGGTCGATGACGGCATCGCCATGGGCCACGACGGCATGCTCTATTCGCTGCCGAGCCGTGATCTGATCGCCGACAGCGTCGAGTACATGGTCAACGCCCACTGCGCCGATGCCATGGTCTGCATTTCCAACTGCGACAAAATCACGCCGGGCATGCTGATGGCCGCAATGCGCATCAACATTCCGGTTGTCTTCGTCTCGGGCGGGCCGATGGAGGCCGGCAAGGTGATCCTCAAGGGCGAAGAACGCGCCCTCGACCTCGTGGATGCCATGGTTGCCGCTGCCGACGAGAGCTACACCGACGAGGAAGTGCAGAGCATCGAGCGGTCGGCCTGCCCGACTTGCGGTTCGTGCTCGGGCATGTTCACCGCAAACTCGATGAACTGCCTGACCGAAGCGCTGGGCCTCTCGCTGCCGGGCAACGGATCGACGCTGGCGACCCACGCCGACCGCGAACGCCTGTTTCGTGAGGCAGGCCGTCTCGCCGTCGACCTGTGCCAGCGCTACTACGAGCAGGAAGACGAGAGCGCGCTGCCTCGCGCCATTGCCAGCTTCGAGGCGTTCGAGAACGCGATGAGCCTCGACATCGCCATGGGCGGCTCGACCAACACCGTGCTGCACCTGCTGGCTGCGGCTGCCGAAGCGGGCGTCGATTTCACCATGCAGGACATCGACCGGCTCAGCCGCAAGGTGCCGTGCCTTTCAAAGGTCGCCCCGGCCAAGGCCGACGTGCACATGGAAGACGTCCACCGCGCTGGCGGGATCATGGCGATCCTGGGTGAGCTGGACCGGGCAGGGCTGCTTCACACCAATCTGCCGACCGTTCACAGCAAGACCATGGGCGATGCGCTGAACCGCTGGGATATCGTGCGCACCAACGACGCTTCGGTGCAGGAGTTCTTCAAGGCGGCGCCCGGCGGCGTGCCGACGCAGACCGCGTTCAGCCAGTCGCGTCGCTGGGATGCGCTCGACACCGACCGCGAGAACGGCGTCATCCGCAACAAGGAACATGCCTTCAGTCAGGACGGCGGTCTGGCCGTCCTCTACGGCAACATCGCGCGCGACGGTTGCATCGTGAAGACGGCGGGCGTCGACGATTCGATCCTGAAATTCACCGGCAAGGCCCGGGTCTATGAAAGCCAGGACGCAGCGGTCGCCGGTATTCTCGGCGGTCAGGTCGAGGCGGGCGATGTCGTCGTGATCCGCTACGAAGGACCGCGCGGCGGGCCGGGCATGCAGGAAATGCTCTACCCCACCAGCTACCTGAAATCGAAGGGGCTGGGCAAGGAATGCGCGCTGCTCACCGACGGCCGTTTCTCGGGCGGCACTTCGGGCCTGTCCATCGGCCACGTTTCGCCCGAGGCGGCGGAAGGCGGCGAGATCGGGCTGGTCGAGAATGGCGATACCATCGAGATCGACATCCCCGGCCGCACCATCAACCTGCTGGTCTCCGACGAGGAACTGAGCCACCGCCGCACGACGCAGGAAGCGCGCGAGGACGGGGCATGGACGCCGGTCCATCCGCGCAAGCGCAAGGTCTCGGCCGCACTGCAGGCCTACGCCGCGATGACCACGAGCGCCGCCAAGGGCGCGGTGCGCGACGTCACCCAGCTCAAGCGCGGGTGAGGGCGGTGGCCTTCCTCCGCCCTTCGACAGGCTCAGGGCGAGCGGATTGTGAAGCTTCAAGTACAGGCCCGCGCATGCTGAGCTTGTCGAAGCATGCCTGGACGCCGCTGGTCGTGCTCCTCGCCGCCTGTTCCTCGAACAGCGAACCGCCGCCGGTTGCGGCGGGCGACGAGCACATCGCCTGCGCCGTGGGCGGATCGGCGGAGCTGGCCGATGTCTGCTCGGTCGAGCGCGCGCAGGAAGACGGCAAGCTTACGCTCGTCGTGCGGCATCCCGACGGGGCCTTTCGCCGGTTCGACGTCATGACCGACGGCTCGGGCCTTGTGGTCGCGGACGGTGCGGAGGAAGCGCAGACGAAGCTGGTGGACGGCAAGCTGGATGTTACGGTAGGCGCAGACCGTTACGTATTTCCAGCAAGCACGAAAGCCGATGCCGCACACTGATACCCCCCACCTCGGCCAGATTCTCACCGTCCAGCAGATGCGCGATGCCGAACAGGCGCTGATCGATGCCGGAACCGGCGTCGATGCGCTGATGCAGATCGCCGGTCGCGGCGCGGCGGACTGGGTCTGGCGTCTCTCCGCGCACCGCCGTGTCACGGTGCTGTGCGGTCCGGGCAACAACGGCGGCGATGGCTATGTGATTGCCGAAGCCATTCGCGAACGCGGCGGCCATGCCGTCGTGGTTGCCGCGACGGAGCCGAAGACCGATGCGGCGAAGAACGCGCGCGCTCTGTTCGGCGGCGAGGTGCTGGCCCCCGATGCCGAGGCGCACGGCGACGTGCTGGTGGATTGCCTGTTCGGCTCCGGCCTGACCCGCCCGCTGACCGGGGAGCACTTCGCCTTGCTCACGCGTCTGGCCGAGCATCACCGCCATCTCGTGGCGGTCGATCTGCCGAGCGGCATCCAGTCGGACAGCGGTATGCTGCTCAACGAAGGGCTGCCGCACTATGACCTGACGATCGCGCTGGGGGCGTGGAAGTTCGCGCATTTCCTGATGCCTTCGGCGGCGAAGATGGGCCGGATGCAGCTCATTCCGATCGGTGTCGATCCTGTGGAAGGCGCGGCTATGGCGCTGCAGGCACCGGTAGTCCGCGCGCCCGCGCCCGACTCGCACAAGTACCGGCGCGGTCTGCTTGCCGTGGTCGGTGGGCACATGCCGGGCGCCGCATTGCTGGCCGCCGTGGCCGCGCAGGGCGCAGGCGCGGGCTATGTAAAGCTCTTCGCCGAGAGCAAGCGCAATGCGCCCGATGACCTCGTCGTCGAGACGGGCTCGCTCAACGAAGTGCTGACCGACGACCGCAACAGCGCGGTTCTGGTCGGCCCCGGTCTCGGTCGCGACGGCACCGCGCGTGAACGGCTCGCCGTGGCGCTGGCCGATCCCGTTACGGCTGTCGTCGATGCCGATGCGCTGGTGCTGCTGTCGCCGCGCTCGCTGGCCGAACGCAAGGGCGAGACCATCGCTACCCCGCACGAAGGCGAACTGGTCGCGCTCGAGCGCAGCTTCGAACTCGATGGCGCGGGCAGCCGCCCCGACCGGGCGCTGGCGCTGGCTCGCGCAAGCGGCATGGTCGTGGTGGCCAAAGGGCCCGATACGGTGATTGCCGCGCCCGATGGCCGTCTGGCCTGCGCACCGCGCGCGACGTCGTGGCTGTCGACGGCGGGTACCGGCGACGTTCTGGCCGGCGTGATCGCCAGTCGGGCTGCCACCGGCCTTTCCGCTTTCGAAGCTGCCTGCGAGGGCGTATGGCTCCACGGCGAAGCGGCGCTCTTGTGCGGTCCTGCCTTCACCGCCGGCCAGCTTGCAGCGAAAGTGCCCGAGGCCCTGGCGGGGCATCTGTAATTTTCATCCCGCTCGTGCTGCGCTTGTCGAAGCACGTCCGGCACGTAACATACCGCCCTTCGACTGGCTCAGGGCGAGCGGACTTTTTGTACCATGAGTGAATCCGAAGAAATCCTGCGCATCGCCTCCAAGGGCGACGGCGTGACCGCCTCGGGCCGTTTTGCCTGGGGCGCGGCGCCGGGCGACATCCTGCATGCCGACGGCACCCTCGAATGGGGGCCGCATCATGTCGAGCCGCCGTGCCGCCACTTCGGGCGCTGCGGCGGGTGCCAGTTGCAGCAGCTCGACGAGGAGAGCCTGCGCGCTTTCGTCGAAGCGCGGGTGAGCAATGCCTCCGCCTCGCAGGAGCTGGGCGCCGAACACATTGCGCCGCCGCACCTCTCGCCGCCGGCTACGCGGCGCCGGGCTTCGCTGCGCGCGGAAAGCTCGGGCGGGCGGATCGTCATCGGCTTTCGCGAGGCGAAGTCGCACCGGCTGGTCGAGTTGGAGGAATGTCCCGTTCTCGCGCCCGAACTGGTCGCGCTGCTCGGGCCCTTGCGCAAACTGCTCATCATGATGGGCAAGGCGGTGCCGGCGAAGAAGGGCGGAAAAGGCAAGCCGGGCAAGCACCAGCAAGCGCGCATGGCGGCCGATATCGAAATGACTCTGGTCGAGCAGGGCGTCGATCTCGGCGTGAAGGGGCTCACGGCGGAAGGCCTTGCGGCCACCGAAGCGATGCTCGCCTTCGCGCAGGAACACGGCCTTGCGCGCCTGACCATGGACGGCGGCTACGGCTTCGAGACCGTGTGGGAGCCTGTCCCCGTTACCGTGAAGCTCGGCGATGTCTCGGTGCCGTTTCCGCCGGGCTCGTTCTTGCAGGCGACGCTCGATGGCGAGCAGGCACTTGTCGGCGCGGCGCGCGAATGGCTGGACGGTGTGCCGACCGTGGCGGACCTGTTTTCCGGCCTCGGCACCTTTACCTTCGGGCTGGCCGGACCCGGTACCAAAGTCCTTGCCGCCGAGGCCGCGCGCGATGTGCACTTGGCCTGCAAGGCCGCCGCCGACCGGGCGCAGTTGCCGGTCTTTGCGATGCACCGCGACCTGTTCCGTAATCCGCTGCAGCCCGACGAACTCGACAAGTTCGCCGCCGTGGTACTCGATCCGCCCCGCGCCGGTGCACGCGAGCAGGTGGAAGCCATCGCGCAGTCGGACGTCGAGCGCGTGGTCTATATCTCGTGCAATCCCTCGAGCTGGTCGCGCGATGCGGCGCGGCTGGTGGAAGAGGGTTTCCGGCTGGTAGAGCTGCGCCCGGTCGGCCAGTTCCGCTGGTCGACGCATGTGGAACTGGCGAGCCTGTTCGTGAGGACTGTATGAGTGTCGCCTTTCGTCGCGAGAGTGACGATGAACATCTCGAGCCCAAGTTCGAGATCCCGATCCCGCCCGGCCCGAACCTCGTCACCGCGCGTGGCAAGGCGCTGATCGATGCCAAAGTCGCCGAACTGGAAGCGCGGTTGAAAGAGGATCTGGACGAAACGGCACTGACGGCGACGAAGCGCGATCTGCGCTACTGGCAGACCCGTCAGATCACGGCGGACGTCCAGCCCGGACCGGATGGCAGCGTGGTGGCCTTCGGTACGCGGGTTACCTTCCTGCTGAACGGCAAAGAGCGGGTGCTGGGCCTTGTCGGCGACGACGAGGCCGATCCCGCTACGGGGCTGGTGGCGTTTTCGGCCCCGCTGGCGCGGGCGTTGATGGGCGCGGAAGAGGGCGAAATGCTGCCTTTCAACGGGCGCGAGGATGCAATCGAGGTTGTGGCGATCGAGGTAATGTCCTGAACGCCATGGTCTGGCAATGGATGGGAAGGTCCGGTGCCAGTTTGGCTTTAGAAGGGGTTGGGCGTGTTGGGATTTGATTTTCTGGTACTGATGGCAGCCGCGTCTGCCGCGGGCAGTCTTGGTGGTCCGCTTGACGATGCCGAAGCGGGGCTCGTGCAGTGCTATGAGCCGAATGATGCTGCCAAAACGTGTCGTTCCATGGCTTCGTATAGCAAAAACCCCGATGGCACCTGGGATAACACGGCGGTCGTCGAACTCTCGCCCGGACAGCCTGTCTCGCTTGAGACCGTCACGCCGGTACGTATCGAGGATGGTGCCGTCTGCGGCTATATTCGCAGGGATGACGTCTTGAAGGGTAAGCTGCGTCTATCCGGGAAATTGATCCCAGGCGATAAGGCGAGGCCCATCCTTGAAAAGATCGCGGATGGTATGTCGCCTTTGATGGGCAAAGAGATTTGTACGAAATATGTACGAATAAACAACGAATTGGTGGCGAAAGGCGCCGTTGAAGGCGGGAATGACCCGGTTCCGGATCAACGCGTGAAATGGGTGAAGCCCACTGATGGATACTCGGTTGCAGCCGGCTCTGCGCAGGCGGTAGCAACGGAATCAGGGGGCTAAGACGGCGACGCCGATCACTCCCCCGCCTTGTCCATCATGTCCATGAAATCCCGCGCTGCATTCCGGTCGTCTTCGTTGTCGAAGGCCACATCCAGATCGGGGGCGCCGCCGAACAGGTAGAGCAGGGTCCACAGCGCGAAGCGGCGGTTGCGGTCTTTCTCCATGCCGAAGTCGACACGCATCTTTTCGATCCCCGCTTCCAGCGCGCCGGGCGCGATGGCGGTGGGGTCGTCGGTGCCGAAGTAGCGGCGCAGCTGATCGTCGAAGTCCATCGGGCTCAGAACAGGGCCATCGCGGCGCGCGCTACCAGGAACATCAGGCAGAAGGTGGAAAGCGCGAAGAGGCCGAAGCGCAGGCTCAGCTTGTTGACCGTCGCCTGTACCAGCGAGTGCGCTACACGAAAGCCGACATAGGCCCAGCCGATCTGGGCGTTGAGTCCGTCGCCCTGACCGATGATGGCAAGCACGATGGCGACCGCATAAAACACCGTAGGTGCTTCGTGCAGGTGATTGTAATTATGCGCTTTCCACTGGACCTGCGGGGGCAGCAGATTGTCCAGCGAGACGGAAGGATCCTCGGCGAGCTCCTCGGGGTCGACCTTGGCGGCGTTCATCGCCGGGATGCGGGTGCCGTAGAGCCAGAACCACATGACCATGGTCCATGCGGCCAGTGCGACCACGGGTTGCAGGATTGCCATTCCGACCGTCATTGTTTCCCTCCACGTCCGATCATGCGCTTCGTCGGCCCGGGGGCCTTGCTTGTCAATTGTTGCCGGTCAAAACCGCTGCAAAATCAGCGGCGTCGGTGTTGCCGCCGGTGAGCACGACGGCCGTGCGGGGCTTGAGGTCAACCTTTCCGGCCAGCACGGCGGCAAGTGCGGCTGCCCCACCGGGCTCGATGACGAGGTGCAGCCGGTCGAAGGCGAGGCGCTGCGCCGCGCGCACTTCGGCCGGGGTCACCACGAGGCCGAAGGGGCAGCGCTCGCGCAGTACGCGAAAGTTGATCGGGCGGGTCGCCATGGTCTGCAGGGAATCGCAAGGCGTGGGCGGGGCATCGGCGGCGACGCTCTGGATCGTGCCGCTGGCAAGGCTGCGGCAGACATCGTCCCAGCCTTCGGGTTCGACCGGGATCACGGCCGCGTCGGGGCAGGCCAGCGCGAGGCCGGCCGTCAGACCGCCGCCGCCGCAGGGGGCGACGATGAGGTCAGGCCCACCCATGCCCAGTGCGTCCATCTGCCGGGAAATCTCTATGCCCGCACTGCCTTGTCCCTCGATCACCCACGTATCGCCATAGGCATGGACCAGCGTCGCGCCGCGTTCGGCGCAGACGCGCTCGGCGACTTCGTCGCGGTCCTCGCCGCCCGGTCGGTCGTAGAGCACGACCTCGGCGCCGAGCGCGCGGGTGTTGGCGAGCTTCACCGCCGGAGCATCGACGGGCATGACGATGGTCGCGGCAATGCCGAGCCGTCGGGCCGCCCAGGCCACGCCCTGCGCGTGGTTGCCACTCGATACGCCAACGACGCCGCGCGCCCGTTCCTCGTCCGAAAGCGCCGTCAGCCGGTGCCATCCGCCGCGGATCTTGAAGGCGCCGATGGGCTGCAGGCTCTCCGCCTTGCACCAGATCGTCTTCCCCTCGATCTCGAGCGGCAGCAGCGGTGTGGGGGGCAGAATTTCGGCGATCTTGGCGGCCGCTTCGGCAACACCGGCGGCGGTCGGGTCTCGGCTTGGCATCATGGCGCAGGGCGATAGCCTTTGCGCCGTGCGGGGGCCAGCGGGATATGCTGCCTGTCGTTTTCCCAACCGCTCAGCCTGAGCGGATTTGGGGAGGACCTGCGATCTCTCAGTCGCTGATGCGCAAGGTGTAGGACGGATCGCTGCGGTCGCGCTTGCCGCCGGTGCTTCCGAGGCCCGCTTCTCCGGGCGACAGCGGATCGGTGCGCAGGAAATCGAGTACCATCGTGCGCCGTGCGATCCGCCATTCGCCGCCGCGCTTCTCCATACGGTCGACATAGCGCCCCTGCGCGATGAAATCGCGCTCCGGGCCATCGGCATCGGCGGCGATGCGGTGCGAGGAGGTGGTGTAGTGCTCGGCCCAGGCGGCATCGCCATCGACTTCAACGAGCTGGTTGCCGGTGTTGTGCCAGGTGGCGGTGTACTGGCTTAGGATCGAGCGGCCCAGCGCGATGAAGGCGTCGACGTCGAGCTCTTCGTGCAGACTGATGACCGCATCGGGATGGAAGCAGCTGCGCATCAGCTCTTCGTCCATCCGGTCGTTGGCGCGGCAGAAGCGCATGTGCACGTCCCTGATCTCCGATTCCGTGATCAGGTCGTCGATGGTCTTGGGCATGGGCCGGTCCTCTCCGCTGTGTTTTCTGGTTTCGCAAGGGAGACCACAAGGAGGTCCCAGCGGCAACCGGGAAACGCACGGGATTAGCGGGTGAGGCGCAGGACCTGATAGTAGCCGAGAGGGCCGCGCACGACCTCCGCACGCAGGCCGTGCGTGAGCGCGAGCCGTTCCGCCACACGCGGCAGATCGCGGCGGGGCGAGACGTGGAAGCGTTCCAGCCAGGCATCGAGCGCGCGGCGCAGGAAGCCGAGCCCGGCGCAGTCGCCGAAGTCGACGACATGGAGTTCACCGCCGGGCGCGAGCGCCGCAGCGGCACGATCGAGCGCGGCGTGCCAGTCGGGGATCATCGAGAGCGCATAGGACAGCACCACACGGTCGAATCCTTCGCGGCCGAACAGCGCCGGGGCATCGAAGTCGGTGGCATCGCCCAGCGCCAGCGCGCCGCTGGTGCCCAGCCGCTTGCGCGCGTTCTTGAGCATCTCGCTCGAGATATCGAGGCCATGGCAGCGCACGCCGGGCCATTGCCGGGTGATCAGTTCGAGATTGCGCCCGGTACCGCAGCCGACTTCTAGCACGGCCATGCCGGGGCGGCAGTCCAGTTCACGGATCAGCCGGTCGCGGCCGAACAGGTAGTACTTGCGCGTCGCGTCGTAGATGTGGCGCTGGCCGCGATAGACGCGGTCCATCAGCGCGGCATGGTCGGGGCTGTGCGGACGTGTCGCCATGGGGTCAGTCCTTCAGGGTGTAGAGATGGACGCCGCCGTAGATCGAGGAGCGGTCGGCAAGGGTGGCGGTCTGCGATTCCGCCTCGCGGTAGTCCCAGCGATCGAGGATCGCGTCGGGCACGCGGCCCGGCAGCAGCGAGGGCTCGGCGGCGGTGCGGAACAGTACGCGTGACCCCGGGCGGGCGGTGCGGGTGATCTGGCCCCACAGCTCGGTAAGCTGCGCGTCGGTCATCCAGTCCTGCGCATCGAGCAGAATGTAGCGGTCGAACGAGGCCGCATCGCTGGCCGCGAGCACATGGGTGAAGTTGGCATGGCGCAGATCGATGCGGTCCAGCCGTTCGCGCACCAGCGGCAGGTTGGCGGCCTGCAGATAGGGCGGCAGCGGGGCTTCCTCGCTCTTGCCGTAGCCGCGGCCGAAGGCCTGCCAGGCGAAGTAGTTGTCGTTGACCGGGAAGTGGCAGGCCAGCTTTTCCAGCCGCGCGCGCAGCACGTCCGCCATGCGCTGTTCGCCGGCCAGTGCGTCGTACTGCGCGGGCGGAATGCCGAGGCCGAACAGCGAGGCGGGGTGATTGGTCAGCCAGCGCACGAGCCGCCGCTCGAAGATCGGGGCAAAGCGCTCGTCGAACACGCGGCGCTGGTCTTCCATCGTGTCGGCGCCGAGGATTTCGGCCGGGTCGAGCTTGTAGAGCCTGGCCAGCTTGTGCGCGATGCCGATGAAGTTGCCGAGCAGCCCGTGCTTGTACACGCCGCGGGTGAAGGCCTTGATGCGGCGGCGGCCGACGAGATCGCGGCCTTCCCAGTAGCGCCGCGTCGCTTCGTCGAGATGCGGAGCGAGGCGCTCGCGGTAGGTCGCGAGGTTTTCCGGGTGATCGGCCTCGGCGATGAAGCGGCGCAGGTCGGCATAGTCGGTAAGGTGCCGGATCGCTGTGTGCTTGAGGTTGTTGAGCGCGATATGCGCGGTGTTGAGATCGACCACGGTGATCGCCGCGGGGTCGGCGGTGAGATAGGAGAGGGCGTTGCACCCGCCGCTGGCGATGGTGATGATCCGGCTGTCCGCCCCGATCTGCAGCGCTTCCATGTCGGCGACCGGGTCTTCCCAGATCTGTGCATAGACAAGGCCCTTGAAGGCGAGGGCAAAGGCCTTGTCGAGCAGGCGCGCGGCGCGCGGGCTCTCATGGCGCACGACGGCGCCTTCGATCAGTTCGGTGCCGGTGGAAGTGGATGCGGTCTTCGGCATGTGGCTACGGCCCCCCGTGCGCATGGAATACGCTCACGCCCTTGCGGTGGCGGTGTGACCGGGTGATGACGCGGCCATGGCAGTTTATGACAATCCCCAATCCATCATGGACCCGCGCGCGCCCCGTTGAGTTGTCATGCAGGTACCTTATATGGCCGGGTTTCCCCCCGGCTTCGGCGAAGGAGACGATTTGTGAGCAAGGTTCTGGTGATCGGCGCAGGTGGCGTCGGCTCGGTCGCGGTCCACAAGATGGCCATGAATCCGGACATTTTCACGGATATCCACCTCGCCAGCCGGACGGTGTCCAAGTGCGATGCGATTGCCGAATCGGTGAAGCAGCGCACCGGCGTGTCGATCACGACCTATCCGATCGATGCCGACGACGTGGAGGCGACCAGCGCGCTGATCCGCAAGATCGGGCCGAAGCTGGTGGTCAATCTCGCGCTGCCCTATCAGGATCTCGCGATCATGGACGCGTGCCTGGCGACCGGCACTCACTACATGGACACTGCGAACTATGAGCCCAAGGACGTGGCCAAGTTCGAATACCACTGGCAGTGGGCCTATCAGGAGAAGTTCGAGAAGGCGGGCCTGATGGCGCTGCTCGGCTCGGGCTTCGATCCGGGCGTGACCAGCGTCTTCGCGATGTGGCTCAAGAAGCACAAGCTCAAGACCATCCGCACGCTCGACATTCTCGACTGCAACGGCGGCGATCACGGCCAGCCCTTCGCGACGAACTTCAACCCCGAGATCAACATCCGCGAAGTGACCGCGCCCGCGCGGCACTGGGAGAACGGCCAGTTCGTCGAGACCCCCGCGATGAGCACAAAGCAGAGCTTCGACTTCGAGGGCGTGGGCCCCAAGAACATGTACATGATGTACCACGAGGAACTGGAAAGCCTCGCCAAGTTCGTCCCCGAACTGGAGCGCGCGCGCTTCTGGATGACTTTCGGCGATGCCTATATCCAGCACCTCACCGTGCTGCAGAACGTGGGCATGACCCGCATCGATCCGGTCATGTACAACGGCGTGGAGATCATCCCGCTGCAGTTCCTCAAGGCCGTGCTGCCCGAGCCCAGCTCGCTCGGCTCGACCACCAAGGGCAAGACCAACATCGGCGACATCGCCACCGGCGAAGCGCTCGACGGTTCGGGCGAGAAGACGTTCTACATCAAGAACATCTGCGACCACGAAGCCTGCTACGAGGAAACCGGAAACCAGGCGGTGAGCTACACCACCGGCGTGCCGGCGATGATCGGCGCGGCCATGATGCTGACCGGCAAGTGGAAGGGCGACGGTGTCTTCAACATGGAGCAGATGGACCCCGATCCGTTCATGGACATGCTCAACGAGCAGGGCCTGCCGTGGACCGTCGAGGAACTGAGCGAACCGCTGCCGTTTTGATGGGATGTCATGTTAAATCCTCCCCGTTTTTGCCAAAGGCACAAATGGGGAGGTGGCGCGCCCGAAGGGCGTGACGGAGGGGGAGTTGCCTCGTACGAAGACACCCCGCAACACATCGCGAGCACGGCAACTGCGCCAGCAGATGTCGCTTCCCGAAGTCTTGCTGTGGAAGCTTCTGCGCAATTCTCCCGATGGCGTGAAGTTCAGGCGGCAGCATTCCCTCGCCGAGAGTGACGGTCGACTTCTACTGCGCGAAGGCCAGGCTCTGCATCGAGATCGACGGCATTGCGCATGACATGGGCGACAATCCCGATCTCGACAGACAGCTGGACGATTTTCTGCGAGGACTGGGGTTGGAAGTGTTGCGTATTCCGGCTTCCGAGGTTTTGAAATCGCCAGAAGATGTTGCCGAGAGCCTGGTGCGATTTTGTAAACGCTGAGAACCCCTCCGTCAGCGCTACGCGCTGCCACCTCCCCAAATGTGCTTCGCAAATTCGGGGAGGACCGTTAGGAATTTTATATGGAAACCAGAGCCGGCGATCCGGGCGCCTTTGCCCATTTCGACCTTACCCGCGTCGACAGCCCCGCATTCGTGCTCGATGCCGCGAAGCTGCGGAGCAACCTGCAGATCCTGCAGGACGTGGGCGAGCGCTCCGGCGCCAAGGTGCTGGCCGCGCTCAAGGCGTTTTCGATGTGGTCCACCGCGCCGATCATCGGGGAATATCTCGACGGCGTATGCACCTCGGGTCTGTGGGAAGCGCGGCTTGCCAGCGAGTTCTACGACGGCGAGATCGCGACCTACTGCGCGGCCTACAAGCCCGATGAGCTCGACGAGATCCTGCGCCTGTCCGACCACGTGATCTTCAATTCGCCGCAGCAGATAGAGCGCTGCTGGGCGATCATCGAGGCAGCCCGCGCGCGCGGTGAGGACTTCGACATCGGCCTGCGCATCAACCCGATGCAGCCCGAAGGCGAAGTGCCCAAGTACGATCCCAGCGCCCCGCATTCGCGGCTCGGGTTTCCGATAAACCAGCTCGCCGACGAGCACGTAGAGATGATCGACGGCATCCACTTCCACAACCTGTGCGAGCAGGACTTCGAGCCGCTCCAGCGGACGTGGGACAAGGTGTTCGATTTCCTCGAGCCCTATTTCGGCCAGTTCAAGTGGCTCAACATCGGTGGCGGGCACCATATTACCCGCGCCGACTACCAACGCGAGGAACTGGTGCAGTTCCTCGCCGACATGGCCGAGGATACCGGCGCCGAGATCTACATCGAGCCGGGCGAGGCCGTGGCTCTCGATGCGGGTATTCTCGTCGGCACGGTGCTCGATGTGGGCTGGAACGACATGCCTGTCGCGATCGTCGATGTCTCTGCCACCTGCCACATGCCCGACGTGATCGAAGCGCCCTATCGTCCGGCGATGCTGGGCGAAGAGCCGGCGGCAGATCACGGCATGATCGACGAAGGGCAGGGCGGGGCCGTCCGTCTCGGCGGGCCTTCGTGCCTCGCGGGGGACGTGATCGGCGACTACCGCTTTCCCGAACCGGTCAAGCCGGGCATGCGCTTCGCGTTCCTCGATCAGGCGCACTATTCGATGGTGAAGACCTCGACGTTCAACGGCGTGCCGCTGCCCTCGATCTGGTTGTGGGATTCGGAAACCGACTCGCTCGAGTGCATCCGCCAGTTCGGCTACGAAGACTTTCGAAATCGCCTGAGTTGACCCGACCCTCCATCTCACCGTAGCCACGTCCGATCCCCAGCGGGGCGAATCGCCGGGAGCGATTTGCCTGCTGACGCGTTGTAGTACCTGCGGCCGTGCGCAAGAGCGCACCGAACCGCATCAGCCTGTCTTGGAGAGGACTATGCCCCATTCTGCGCAAAGCTCTGTATTTGCTTGGAATCCGGCAAGGGACGGAGATGCCGTGCCGCACCCGTGGCAGGCATGTGACATTTTTGTGAAATCGCCGGGTTTTCACTTGCGATTCATGAGTGCGGGCCTATATGCGGCCCCTCGCTGCCCCATGGGGACTTCCAAACCGCAAGGCAGCTTTTGTCGTTAACACACCGTTTGGGGGTCCCTTGAGTTGCACATTCACCCTGACGCATCGGCTGTAGCGCGCTCGCTCGCGCCCGACGAACCGGTAATCCTCAACCGCCCGCACGCTGCTGCGCGCGCTGCCCGTTTCTTCTCGACGAAGTTTCCGGGTAAGTCGCTCTACGCGGTGAAGGCCAATCCGTCGCCCGATCTCATCGAAATCCTGTGGGCCAACGGCATCACGCACTTCGATGTCGCCTCGATTGCCGAGGTGCGCATGGTGCGCGCGACGCTGCCGCAGGCGACCTTGTGCTTCATGCACCCGGTCAAGACCGCGAGCGCGATCCGCGAGGCCTATTTCCAGCACGGCGTCCGTACCTTCAGCCTGGATACCCAGGACGAGGTCGACAAGATCGTCGCCGCCACGACCGACAGCGAAGGCAATCCCGCGAAGGACCTGCGCCTCTGCGTACGCCTGCGCGTCTCGTCCGACTATTCGGAACTGAGCCTGGCATCGAAGTTCGGCATCGATCTGGCAGACGCCGGCGCGCTGCTGCAGTCGACCCGTCAGGTCGCCGACTGGCTGGGCGTATGCTTCCATGTCGGGTCGCAGGCGATGACGCCGTTCGCCTATGTGCAGGCAATGGAGCGTGCGCGCGCGGCGATTGCCGATGCCGGTGTCGTGATCGACATGATCGACGTCGGCGGGGGCTTCCCCTCCTGCTATCCCGGCATGGAGCCGCCGCCGCTCGAGGACTACTTCTCGATCATCCACCGCCACTTCGAGGCGCTGCCGATCGCCTACAACGCCGAGCTGTGGTGCGAACCCGGCCGCGCGCTGTCGGCCGAGTACAACTCGCTGATCGTCAAGGTCGAGAAGCGCCGCGGCGACGAGCTCTACATCAACGACGGTGCCTATGGCGCGCTCTACGATGCGGCGCACGTGGCATGGCGTTTCCCGGTGCGCCACATCGCGCGCGACGAGACCAACGACAACGCGGCCATCGACGTGGCCGAGATGCAGCCTTTCTCGTTCTACGGACCGACCTGCGACGATGCCGACTTCATGGAGGGGCCCTTCATGCTGCCGGCGGAGATCAAGGCGGGCGACTGGATCGAGGTGGGCATGCTGGGCGCCTATGGTGCGGCCATGCGCACCGCGTTCAACGGTTTCGGCACGGGTGATGTGGTGACGGTCGAGGATGAACCGATGGCCAGCCTCTACACCGGCCGCCCGGACCCGCGCATTTCGGACAACGTCGTCTCGCTGCGCTGACGCACGGCGGAAATCGGATTCAGAACATGAGGCCCTTCGGCGTTCCGGCGCCGGAGGGCCTTATGCGTGAGGGGCCGCCAGAGGCAGGGGCTTGATCGTCGCGCGGGTCGCATGGTTGCGCCATGCTTCCATCAGGATCGTTCCCGCGAGGTAGACTGCGACCAGCGCGTAGCGCCCCCGGAAGAGCACGTTCAGCGCCGGATTGTCGGCGATGACGGCGGGCGCACCGGTCCAGCCGGGGACGATGAGCGCCAGCCAGCATCCGAGGATCGGCAGCAGTGCCGGACCGGGGCGGTCGAGATGGCGGGCCAGTACCGAGAACAGCACCGGGAAGATCAGCGCATAGTGATAGCCCCAGGCGTTCGGCGCCGAGACGAGCGCCGTCACCAGCAGGATGTTCAGCGTGTCGAGCGGCTGCTTGTCCTGAGTCCAGTACTGATGAGCGAGGGCTGCGACTACGCCGACGACCAGCAGGGCCTTCGATGCGATCGAAATGGCCGTCGGGATCGCCACGAAGTGAATGATCGGCGCGCCGCCACCCGCATCGATGTGCGCGGCGATACCGGCCAGTGAGTAGGCGACGCCGGGCATCGTGTAGCCTTGCGCATGCGGCAGCAGGTCGATGAAATACTGCAGGTACAGCTGCCGTTCGGCCCAGAGCAGCGAGGCAATCGCCATGAGTACGACGATGGCCCCGGTCGCGAAGATCGCGGGCCACTTGCGCCGGGTCAGGAACAGAACCGGCGTGATGCCGGGATAGAGCTTGAGCCAGAACCCGCTCGCGACCGCGAGACCGGCGCCGGCAAGGCGGCTGTGGCTGGCGAGGTAGATGGCCGCGACTGCGGTGGTCATCACGATGACGTTCACTTGCCCGGCGGCGAACGACGTGCCGATCGGGGCGATCGCCAGCGCTGCGGCCAGCGCCCCGAAGGCGGCGCCGCGCGAGACCGGTGTCATGCGCACCACCATCCAGGCCGTCGCGGCAAGGCAGGCGAAGGCCACCAGCGAATGCAGCAGGAACGCCGTATCTATGGGCAGGTGCGACAGCGCGTGAAAGTAGATGATCGACGGCGGCGGATAGACGAAGCCGCTGACGAATTCGCCGTTTTGGCAAATGTCGTAGGGCTGGGCGAGATTGGCCGAACCGCACATGTAGGTGCGGAAATCGAGCGTGAGTTTGGCCTCGGCCACGCCTTCGCGCAGCACGGCAGCCACCTCGCTCGCGTGATGCTGGATCAGCAGGCAGGACAGCAGGACGAGCGCTGCCAGTAGTCCCCTTCGTACGTACGCGTTCTGCAGCATGCCACCGGTCCCCGACGCAAATTGCACCAGAGACCGAAGCTACAGGGATTTCGCATGGCGGCTACGGGGACGGGACGGCTGACCCGCTCTGGCACAGCCGCCCGCCCAATGTTGAACGCCCCCGTCAGCCTGCGCTGAACAGGTCCTTGTAGCGGCGCGGCTGGCTGCGCAGGAATTGCGGCGCGACCTTGATCTGCTCGCCAAGCGCCGCGGCGACATGCCAGGGCCAGCGCGGATCGTAGAGCACGGTGCGCGCGACGGCGACCATGTCGGCATCGCCTGTCGCGACGATGGCTTCGGCCTGCTCGGGCTCGGTGATCAGGCCCACGGCCACCACCGGCACGGATACGGCCTCCTTGACGCGGCGGGCGAGGGGCACCTGATAGTTCGGGCCGACCGGGATCGACTGGGCGGGGTGCAGCCCGCCGCTCGAAATGTGCATGGCGGATACGCCGCGCGCTTCGAGCGCCTTGGAGAAGGCAATGGTCTGTTCGATGTCCCAGCCGCCATCGACCCAGTCCGTACCCGACACGCGGACCGCGACCGGCTTCTCGGACGGAAAGGCAGTGCGCACGGCATCGAAGACTTCGAGCGGGAAGCGCATCCGGTTCTCGAGCGAGCCGCCGTATTCGTCGGTGCGGCGGTTGGAGAGTGGCGAGAGGAACTGGTGCAGCAGATAGCCGTGCGCGGCGTGGATCTGGATGGCATCGAGCCCGAGCCGTGCGGAACGACGGGCAGCGCCGGCGAAAGCATCGCGGATGCGGGCGAGACCTGCGACGTCGAGCGCTTCGGGTGCGTTCTCGTCGTCCTGAAAGGGAATGTCAGAAGCCGAGACGGTCTGCCAGCCGTTGGCGTGGCCGGGCGCGATCTGCGCGCCGCCGTCCCAGGGCTTGGCTGTGCTCGCCTTGCGGCCGGCATGGGCGAGCTGGATGGCAATCGGCATGTCCGACCAGCGGCGCACGCTCCGGAGCACCTCGTCCATGGCCTGCTCGGTTGCGTCGTCCCACAGGCCCACGTCGCCATAGCTGATGCGGCCTTCGGGCGTGACTGCCGTCGCCTCGATTGTCAGCACCCCGGCACCCGAGAGCGCGAGATTGCCGAGATGGATCGCGTGCCAGTCGGTCATGCGGCCGTCCTCTGCCGAATACTGGCACATCGGGGCAATGACGATGCGGTTGGACAGGGTGAGATCGCCCAGCGTCAGGGGCTCGAACAGTTTGGCCATGAAAGTGTCCTTGTCTCGGGCGCGCAGGGGGGATGGGGCACGCCAGCGAGCAGGACTTGGTGTTCGCGACTGCAAAAGAAAAGGGCTCCCCGCGCCATGCGGGAAGCCCTTTCGAAAAGAATATCTTGGTGGTGCGAAAGCGGGCGCGATCAGGCGGCC
Source organism: uncultured Novosphingobium sp. (assembly GCA_965140495.1). Lineage (GTDB taxonomy): Bacteria > Pseudomonadota > Alphaproteobacteria > Sphingomonadales > Sphingomonadaceae > Novosphingobium. The sequence continues at coordinate 2,149,771 of OZ223239.1, forward strand.
AGCTTCATCTCCATGCGTTCCCAGACCTCGACCAGAGCGTCGGTCAGTTCGCGCATCATTTCCTCGGTATGCGCCGGGCCAGGCGTGAAGCGCAGACGCTCGGTGCCGCGCGGCACGGTCGGGAAATTGATCGGCTGCACATAGGCGCCGTACTCGGCGAGGAGCACGTCGCTGATCTTCTTCGCCTTGACCGGATCGCCCACCATCAGCGGCACGATGTGCGTGGTCGAATCCATCACCGGCAGGCCCGCGTCGCGGAACATCTGCTTGAGCATGGCGGCTGCGCGCTGCTGGCCCTCGCGCTCTTCGCTCGAGCTCTTGAGGTGCTTCACAGAGGCGAGCACGCCGGCCACGAGGACGGGGGAGAGTGAGGTGGTGAAGATGAAGCCAGGGGCGTAGCTGCGGATGCAGTCGATGACCTTCTGGTCGGCCGCGATGTAGCCGCCCATGACGCCGAACGCCTTGCCCAGCGTACCTTCGATGATGTTGATGCGGTCCGCCGCCTTGTCACGGTCGGTAATGCCGCCGCCGCGCGGGCCGTACATGCCCACGGCATGGACTTCGTCGATGTAGGTGAGGGCGTTGTACTTGTCCGCAAGGTCGCAGATCGCGTGGACCGGAGCGATGTCGCCGTCCATCGAATAGACCGACTCGAAGGCGATCAGCTTGGGCACTTCGGGATCGGTTTCGGCCAGAAGCTGTTCGAGGTGTTCAAGGTCGTTGTGGCGGAAGACCTTCTTGTCGCAGCCCGAATTGCGGATGCCCGCGATCATGCTGGCGTGGTTGAGCTCGTCCGAGAAGATCACGCAGCCCGGCAGCAGCTTGGCGAGCGTGGAAAGCGTGGCGTCGTTCGAGACATAGCCCGAGGTGAAGATCAGCGCGCCTTCCTTGCCGTGCAGATCGGCCAGCTCGGCCTCGAGCTCGATATGGTAGTGCGTGTTGCCGCCGATGTTGCGGGTGCCGCCGGAGCCGGCGCCGACGTCGTGCAGCGCCTCTTCCATGGCCTCGATGACCTTGGGGTGCTGGCCCATGGTGAGATAGTCGTTCGAACACCACACCGTGATCGGCTTGGGACCATTGTGACCGGCAAAGCAACGCGCGTTCGGATAGGCGCCCTTGTTGCGCAGGATATCGATGAAGACCCGGTAGCGGCCTTCCGAGTGAAGGCGCTCGATCGCCTGGTCGAAAATGTGTTCGTAGTTCACGAAGCTGTGTCCTGCATTGCCTTATGGGTCGGCCCGTTATGGTTCGCCGGCACGTTGTTCTGGCGGCCTTTACCTGATCGAATCACGCATGACCAGCCGCTAGTCACGGACAGTCTAATCGGAAAACCCTTCCAGTACGTGGCTGATCTGGCCGTGATCGTGTGCGGTGACGACGGTCATATCGGGGGCCGCCTTGCGCAGGGCATTGATCGTCATCAACCATGCCTTCGATTCCGCGCGATAATTGGGCGCATAATCGGGGGCGGCCACCCGCGCGGGCGGCTTCGCCATTTCAAGGCTTTCGGGGACTTTCGCGGCCGGGCCGGTGAACAGGAACTCATGACCGTCGGTGAGCTGTACGTAGACCAGCTTCGCCGCCGGTCCGAGGCCGGTGGCGGGTATCACGACGACGCCCGGTGCCACCGCGCGCGGTTCCAGATCTCCGTGACCGCGAACCGCTGCCCTCTCGCCTCGCGGCTTGCCTCCGTTGTGCAGCGACGTGTTCTGCAGCAGGATCACGCGGCTGGCGTCGGCCAGCGCCTTGTCGACCCGCTTCTGGGCCGATGCATCGAAACCCAGCAGCTCGGCGTTTGCGGCAGCCTTGCGGCTGGTTCCCGCGTCGATGACGATGGGCTTCTGCCCCGGCACGATGAGTTCGTAGCTGCGCACGGCGCTGAGCGTCTGGCGCAGGCCCCAGCCGGATACCAGCCGGTTGCGCATGACCCATCGTGCGCCGATCGTTTCCATGCGGACCTCGGCAGGCCGTTCACCCGACTTGGCATCCGCCAGCGCACGAAGCTGCGCCATGGTGACGGGCTTGGGACGTGCTGCATCGGGGCCGGCATCGATGAAGTACCAATAGAATGGCACGCCGAAGATGATCAGCAAGGCCAGCAGCCAGTAGTTGAGTCGACGCGTCAAAACCCCTCGAGCCTCCCCAGGCCATAGTGCGTCAGCATTTCGCCGTACGCCTTCGGCACATCCCCAGCCCCGGTAAATAGCGCCAGGTCAGGGGCTTGGCGAGACCATTCCTGTCCCGTTGTGAGACGGGCGATCTGCCTCGCGATCCCTTGCGCGCCGTGCACGAACTGCACCCCCGGCCCGAAGGCGCGGGACAGTTCGGCATCGAGCAGCGGGAAGTGCGTGCAGGCGAGGACGACCGTATCGATGCGGTCTCCGCCCGGCATGGCCCGCAAGGCCTCGGCGGCACCGGTGATCGCGTCGCAATCGACCGGCTCGCCGCGCAGCTTGGCTTCGGCCGCTTCGACGAGGCTGGGCGCGCCGTAGCGCAGCAGCAGTTTGTCGGCGGCGAATTCCTGTTCGAGACGGTCGACGTAGGCCTGCCGGATCGTGGCCTCGGTGCCGAGCAGTCCGATGACGCCGGTCCTGGTCATGGCGGCAGCCGGCTTGATTGCGGGCACGGTGCCGACGATCGGCACTTCAAGCACATCGCGGACCATTCCCAGGGCAATGGTAGACGCGGTATTGCAGGCGATGCAGACCAGCCGGGGGTGAAACCGCTCGGTCATGCGGCCGAGCAGGCCGGAGACCCGCGCCGCGATCTGCGCTTCGGTTTTCGAACCATAGGGCAGGCCGGCCGTGTCCGCCGCGTAGATCACCGGCGCATCGGGCAGCAATTTGCGCACTTCCTCCAGCACGGTAAGGCCGCCCACGCCGGAATCGAACAGCAGGATCGGTGCGGCCGGATCGGCTGGGGGGACCGCTTCTTCTAGCGGCGCGCTGCGTATGGGGGATGTCATTTCCGGGGCCTGGTGAACCTTATACTTGCAGCCTGTTAACCGCCGATCCGGGCAAAGAGCAACGTACAATGCTGCAAGGCGGCTTCTGCAAGTCGCTTCCAGTCGCTAAGGCTGCGCGCATGGAATGGATTCTCGCTCTGGTACTTGGCTATGGCCTCGGTTCGATTCCCTTCGGGCTGATCATTACCCGCCTCGCAGGCGCGGGCGACCTGCGCAGCATCGGATCGGGCAACATCGGCGCGACCAACGTGCTGCGCACGGGCCGCAAGGGTCTGGCCGCCACGACGCTGCTGTTCGACTTGCTCAAGGGGCTGGCGGCTGTGCTGATCGTCGCGCAGATCTGGCCTGAATGGGTCGGGCTGGGCGCACTCGGGGCGTTTCTCGGCCACTGCTTTCCGGTCTGGCTGGGCTTCAAGGGCGGCAAGGGCGTGGCGACGACCGCCGGTGTCGCCTTCGGCCTCGCCTGGCCGGTGGGGCTCGCCTACGCCGTCACGTGGCTGGGGCTGGTCTTCACTGTGCGGATATCGTCCGTGGCGGGTATGACGGCAGCCGTGGTCGCGCCGCTTGTCGCGCTGGTGCTCGGCGATCGGGACGATGCGCTGGTGCTGGCCGTCATTGCCGCCGTGGTCCTGTTCCAGCATCGTGAGAACATCGCCCGCCTGCGCGCCGGGACCGAGCCGAAAGTCGGCGGCAAGAAGACATGAGCCGAGGCGCGGCGCTGACGCAGGACGAAGCCTTCGCCCGCATCCGCCTGCTGCGCTCGCCCAACGTCGGCCCCGTCACCTACCGGCAGTTGCTGGCGCGTTTCGGCGATGCCGGCGCCGCGCTCGACGCGCTTCCCGAACTGGCCGGACGTGCCGGCAGACCCTATCGCGCCGCGCCCGAAGAACGCGTGCAGGACGAGATTGCAGCCGTGCGCAAGGCCGGTGCGCGCTATCTCTTTCACGATTCCGAAGATTACCCGCCATTGCTCGCCGCGATCGACAGCGCGCCGCCGATCCTGACCGTGCGCGGCGATCCTGCGCTCGCCTTGCGGCCGTGCGTTGCCATCGTCGGCGCGCGCAACGCCTCGGCAGGAGCGGTAAAGCTTGCGCGCGATTTCGGACATGGCTTGGCCGCAGCCGGATTCGTCGTCGCCTCCGGATTGGCGCGCGGGATCGATGGTGCCGCACACGAAGGCGCGCTCGCAGCGGGAGAGGGCGGTGCGACGATTGGGGTGATCGCCAGTGGCATCGACATTGCCTATCCTCCTGAGCACAGCCGGTTGCAGGACCGCATCGCCGGGGAAGGCCTGCTCATCGCCGAACAGCCGCCGGGCACAGAGCCGCTCGCGCGCCACTTTCCGGCACGCAATCGCATCATTGCCGGGCTCGCGGCAGGCACGCTGGTGGTGGAAGCCGCGCCGCGCTCCGGGTCGCTGATCACGGCGCGCCTCGCCGGGGAGATGGGGCGCGAAGTCATGGCCGTGCCCGGCTCGCCGCTCGATGCCCGTTCGCACGGCTGCAACCAGCTGATCCGCGACGGGGCAGTTCTGGTGCAATCGCCGGACGACGTGGCTGAACTGCTGTCCGGCTTCGACGGCGTGCCGCGTTCCGTCGTCCGGGAGGCCGATCCGATTACGGAGCAGATCGCTGCGCAGGCGTCGTCGGATGAGCCTGCCGCCACGGGGATCGCCGATCTGCTCACCACCGCACCGATTGCCGTCGATGAGCTTATCCGCCAGTCGGGCACGAGTGCTTCGGCGGTGCAACTGGCTCTGCTGGAGCTTGAGATCGCCGGAAAGCTTGTGCGCCACGCTGCGGGGCGGGTCAGCCTGGGCTGATCGGCACCACCGCGTCAGCCGGCGTTCAGCCGAAGCGCGCGATCCTGCTTTTCATAGACGGGCAGAAGGGAACGGATCGATGCGGGCGACGATTTCCAGAACAGCGGTTTCGACCCTTTGCGGGCTGGCGCTGAGCGGCGGCGCGGTGCCGGTGGCACTGGCGCCCCTTCCTGCGATGGCGGAGGAGAGCGACCAGGGGTTCTGCCGCAAACCGGGGCCTTTGCCGGATATCGGGCCGGAGGTTGTGAAGGCGCAACAGCGCCCGCGCCATGCGGTAGATCGGGATACGGACAAGGAAATTGTGCTTACCGGCAGTCGTGTGGAGAAAGGAGAGGGGGGTGATGATGCCGTGCCCCCACCACCTCCCCCACCACCTCCGCCGCCTCCGCCCGTGGCAATGGCTACGACCGGAGCCTCTGCCGCCGAACGCAGGGCGCCGCTTGAAGGCCGGCGGGTCTCACCGGAGCCGCACACCGCTTACACCATGCCGTTTCCGCCGCGCCCTCCGCGTCCCCAGCCGGAACCGCAAAGCGGGTTGCTGACCGCCGGTGAGCACGACGACCTGCTGAACCCCGAGCTCTATGCCGACTATGTCCGCAAGTCCGATCTCGGCCAGCAGGTAAGGGCGCTGCCGGTACTCGACACGGCGCGGCTGCTCACCGTCGAAGTGAAGGACGAACGTGGCCGGCCCGCGCCTTTCGTTCCCGTCGAACTGCGCTGCTCCGACGGGAACAGCCTCACGTTCACGACGCAGGCGGATGGGACCGTGGCTTTCTTTCCCGGCATGGACCGGCTGTCCGACACCGTTCACATCCGGGCCGCCGATGGCGCATGGCGCCTCGTCGATGTGCCGCGCTCGACAGGGACGGGACGGATCGGCTTCACGTTGGGAGGGCCGGTGGAGGCCGTGACCAAGCTGGACCTCGCGCTGGTCGTCGACGTTACCGGCTCGATGTCGGACGAATTACGCTTCCTGCAGGCGGAACTGGACACGATCGTGGCCAGCCTCGCCGAGCGCCACCCGGAACTCGATATCCGCGTGGGCATGACATTCTATCGCGACAAGGGCGATGCTTTCGTCACCCGAACCTATGGCTTTACCGATGACATGGCCAAGGCCCGCGACCAGCTCGGCAAGCAATTCGCGTCCGGTGGCGGCGACTATCCCGAGGCCATGCAGGATGCACTCGTGCGGGCGGCCAACCAGAAATGGCGCTCCGATGCCATCAAGACCCTGTTGCTCGTCGCCGACGCACCGCCGCACGGCGAGGATGTGGGCGCCACCTGGCTCGCCGCTGAACACCTGCGCGCCGAGCGCGTCCAGATCGTCCCTGTCGGCGCTTCGGGCGTGGCGGACCTCGCCGAATACGTGATGCGCGCGATGGCTGCCGCCACCCAGTCGCGCTACGCCTTCCTCACCGACGATTCCGGCATCGGCAATCCACACGCGCCGCCGGCGATCGACTGCTATCTCGTCACCCGGCTCGACAAGCTGCTGACCCGCATCATCGACAGCCAGGTCTCCGGTCGCCGCATCGAACCGGACAAGGCCGACGTGATCCGCGAGGTTGGGCAGTACGATGCGGGCAAGTGCGTGCTGCCGGAGGATTTCCCGAGGCACACCGATTGACCGGTTTCGACATTAACTCGCTGTAATGGCTTGCCAAGCTGTCGTCGATCCAGCACCCCGGCGTGAACATTGATAGGGGGCAAGTGGGTCATGACAGCGCAATTCGGTATTGGCGATATCTTCTCGGAAACATTCCGGATCGCGTTGCGAAACTGGCTTCCGATGCTGCTGTACGGACTTGTCGTGACGGCGGTTGGCACAGGAGTCGAGCTGACCGTGGGCGAGCGAGCGGGAACGCTGGCAGACAGCCTTGTCAGCTTCATTCTTGGCTATGGTCTCTTCGTGATCTTCTGGAAGCGGGAAAACCTCCCCTTTGCAGGTTGGTCGGCCCTTACCGTTCTTGTCTATCTGGTAGCGTCCCTGCTCGGTGGCGTGGCCATCGGCATCGGTTTCCTGCTGCTGATCGTGCCCGGTTTGTTGCTGATGGCGCGATGGTCGTTGATGCCGTCTTTTATCGTCGGCCGCGGGATGCGCATGGGCGAAGCGTTCTCCGAAAGCTGGGCTGCCACGCGGGAGAAGCAGTGGACGCTGGTCGGGTTCTACGCGGTCCTGATCGTGGCGGTCGTTATCGTGCTGGGCGGTCTCGGTGCAACGCTCGGCATTATAGAACTGGCTGATCGCAGCGGTGGCGACGTGCTTGCAACCGGCTCGGTGGCCAACTTCATCGTGGAGACGTTCGGCAATGCGGCGACGGCATTCGGCTACGCCACGAGCGTTGCTCTGTACGTGCTGCTGGTCGAGCATCGGGGAGATGAGGAAAGCATCTTCGGCTGAGCTTCGCTTGCGAATGCCCACAGCGCTGCATTAAGCTAGTGCTTGACGAAAGCCTCCAATGCTTCCCAACCTATGCGTACACACATACGCGTACGCACGCACGTAAGGGCGGCGCGAGAAGAGCATAACGAAAGTCACAAATGCAGCTCGTCATTGTCGAATCCCCGGCCAAGGCCAAAACCATCGAGAAGTATCTGGGCAAGGACTACAAAGTCCTCGCCTCCTACGGTCACGTCCGCGACCTGCCGCCCAAGGACGGGTCCGTCCGGCCCGACGAGGGCTTCGAGATGGACTGGGAGCTCTACGGCGACAAGCAGAAGCAGGTCCGCGCCATCACCGATGCGGCCAAGGATTCCGACCGCCTGATCCTCGCGACTGACCCCGATCGCGAGGGTGAGGCGATTTCGTGGCACGTGCTCGAGCTGCTCAAGAAGCGCAAGGCTCTGCCCAAGGACGTGCAGCGCGTCACGTTCAACGCGATCACCAAGGCCACCGTCACCAAGGCAATGGAGTCGCCGCGCGAGCTCGATCAGGATCTGATCGACGCCTATCTCGCCCGTCGCGCGCTCGATTACCTGTTCGGCTTCACGCTTTCGCCGGTGCTCTGGCGCAAGCTGCCCGGCGCCAAGTCGGCGGGCCGCGTGCAGTCGGTGGCGCTGCGCCTGATCGTCGACCGCGAGCGCGAGATCGAGGCCTTCACGCCGCAGGAATACTGGTCCGTTGCTGCCAAGATGGCGCACGACGGCACCGACTTCACCGCCAAGCTGGTGACTTTCGAGGGCGAAAAGCTCGACCGGCTCTCGCTCGGCGACGAGGGCGTTGCCATGCGTGCCAAGGCGGCGGTCGAGTCCGGTGCTTTCAAGGTCGAGAATGTCGAGACCAAGCCGCACCGCCGCAATCCGCAGCCGCCGTTCACCACGTCGACGCTGCAGCAGGAGGCCGCGCGCAAGCTCGGCTTCGCGGCCAGCCAGACGATGCGCGTCGCACAGCACCTCTACGAGGCCGGTGCGATCACCTACATGCGTACCGACGGCGTGCAGATGGACCCGAGCGCGATCTCCGATTGCCGCAAGGCGATCTCGGACCGCTACGATGGGCACTACCTGCCCGAAAAGCCGCGCCACTACGAAACCAAGGCGAAGAACGCGCAGGAGGCCCACGAGGCGATCCGGCCGACCGATTTCACCAAGGACCGCTATGGCTCGGGCGACGAGGCTCGGCTCTACGACCTGATCTTCAAGCGTGCGATGGCGAGCCAGATGGCCTCGGCCGCGCTGGAACGCACGACCGTCACCCTGCGCGACGGCACCGGCCGCAACGAGCTGCGTGCCACCGGCCAGGTCGTGAAGTTCCCGGGCTTCCTCGCGGTCTACGAGGAAGGACAGGACAACAAGTCCGACGATGACGAGAGCGGTCTGCTGCCGTTCATGAAGTCGGGCGACATGCCGGCCAAGAAGGACGTCACTGCCGAGCAGCACTTCACCCAGCCGCCGCCGCGCTATTCCGAAGCGAGCCTCGTGAAGCGGCTGGAGGAGCTCGGCATCGGCCGTCCCTCGACTTATGCCGCAACGATCCAGGTCCTCAAGGACCGCAACTACGTGCGGACCGAGAAAAACCGGTTCTTCGCAGAGGAATCGGGCCGGCTTCTCACGGCGTTTCTGGAGCGCTTCTTCGAGCGTTACGTCGCTTACGATTTCACCGCGGGCATGGAAGACGAGCTCGACGATGTCTCGGGCGGGCGCCATGCGTGGAAGGAACTGCTCGAAGCCTTCTGGCGCGACTTCAAGCCCAAGTCCGACGAGGTCATGGAGAAGAAGCCCTCGGAAGTGACCGAGGTGCTCGACGAATTCCTCTCCGACTTCCTCTTCCCGCCCAAGGCCGATGGCGGCGACCCGCGCCAGTGCCCCAAGTGCGGCGATGGCCGGCTGGCGCTGCGCGGCGGCCGCTACGGCGCTTTCGTCGCCTGCTCGAACTACCCCGAGTGCAAGTTCACCCGCAAGTTCGCGCAGCCCGGCGGCAACGGCGAACAGGCCGACGATCAGGAACTGGGCAAGGATCCCGAAACCGGCCTCGAAGTGACCCGCCGCGTCGGGCGTTTCGGCCCCTACATCCAGCTCGGCGAGGGCAAGGAAGCCAAGCGCGCCTCGATCCCCAAGGACATCGACGAGCTGACGCTGGAATGGGCGCTCAAGCTGCTCAGTCTGCCGCGAACGGTCGGCACGCACCCTGAAACGGGCGAGGAAATCGTCGCCAATATCGGGCGTTACGGTCCGTACCTGCTGCACAACGGCAAGTACGCCAAGCTGCGTTCGACCACCGATGTCTTCGAGACCGGCATGAACGCCGCCGTCTCGCTGCTTGCAGAAGCCGCGCAGAACGGCGGGCGCGGACGTCAGAAGGCCGAACCGATCAAGACGCTGGGCAAGCACCCCACCAGCGAAGGCGAAATGAAGGTCATGGCCGGGCGCTATGGCCCTTACGTCACCGACGGCAGCACCAACGCCACGCTCCCGCGCGACCAGAAGCCCGAAGACCTGACCGAAGAACAGGCCATCGCCCTGATCGACGCCAAGGTCGCCAAGGGCCCGGCGAAAAAGAAGAAAGCTGCGCCTAAGAAGAAGGCAGCGGCCAAGAAGCCGGCAGCGAAGAAGACCGCGGCCAAGAAGGCCCCTGCGAAGAAGGCCCCGGCCAAGAAAAAGGCCGAACCCTCGCCCGATCAGGGGGATGACGTGCCTTGGGAGTCGGCCGAATGAGCAACAAGGTCGCCAAGCACAAGCAGCCGTGGAAGCCCGACGAGCTGCAGAAACTGCGCACGCTCGCCGGAAAGGGAAAGGGGCTGAAGGAGATCGCCAAGGCCCTCAACCGCACTGAGGAATCGACCAAGGACGCGGCGCGGCAGCACGGGTTCGAGATCGCCAGGGCGCGCTAGGACCCGCCGGTTCACGCAATTCTTGAGCCGCCCCGCGCGAGTCGCTTGCGCGCGGGCGGCGCGATGATTATCTGCAAGCCATGGCTATTCGCGAAATCCTTGAAGTCCCCGATCCGCGCCTCAAGCAGGTCTCCGTGCCCGTCGAAAAGTTCGACGACGAGCTGAAGACCCTCGTCGAGGACATGTTTGAGACGATGTACGATGCGCCGGGCATCGGCCTTGCCGCCATTCAGGTCGGCGTGCCGCTGCGCGTGCTGGTGATCGATCTCCAGCCCGAGGACCCGGATGCGGAGCCCGAAGTCTGCACGGCGCATGGTGGCCACGAGCACACGCACCAGCCGCTCAAGCGCGAGCCGCACGTGTTCATCAATCCGGAGATCCTCGATCCGTCCGAGGAGCAGACCGTCTATCAGGAAGGCTGCCTGTCGGTCCCCGAGATCTACGCCGATGTCGAACGCCCCTCGCGCATCCGTGCGCGCTGGCAGGATCTCGACGGCAACGTCATCGAGCAGGAGATGGACGGGCTGATGGCCACGTGCCTCCAGCACGAGATGGACCACCTCGAAGGCATCCTGTTCATCGACCACCTCTCGCGCCTCAAGCGCCAAATGGCGCTGAAGAAGCTGGACAAGCTGCGCAAGGCGGCGTGAGCCGGGGATAAATTCCTCACAGGACTGGCGTTCCCTAAACGTTCCGGTTAACCTGCCGGGATGGAACTTGCTGTCGCTGCCATCGTAGCACTCGTCATCGGTCTCGCTCTGGGCTGGTTTCTGGGGTCCCGCCCTGTCGCCGAATGGCGCAAGCAGGCCGAGGCGCGCGAGCGCGAAGCCCGCGAACAGGCGGATGCGCAGGACCGCGAATACCGCGAGCTGGACGCCAGGTATCTGCGGACGTTTGCTGATCTCGAAGCGGCGCGCGAGCGGGCGAACCGCGCCGACGCGCTGGCGGAATCGCTCGAACGCGCGCGCGCGGAGCATGGCGAGGCGATGGAGCGGCTGCGCGGAGAAAGCACGGCACTGCTGGACCGCACCCGGACCGAACACGGCCAGCAGATCGAGGCGCTGCGCAAGGAACAGCGTGAACTGACCGCCGAACTGGCGACGCTGCGCGAGAAGTCGGCGAACTTCGACGAGCAGAAACGCCTGCTGATCGAGGCGCAGGAAGCGCTCCGCAAGGAATTCGAGAATGCCGGGGCCAAGGTCCTTGAAGGCGCGCAGGAAGCTTTCCTGCGCCGCGCGGGCGCGCGTTTCGAGGAAAGCGAAAAGGCCAATGCCGAACGCATCCGGATGCTGCTCAATCCCGTTGGCGAGCGGCTCAAGAGCTATGAGGAGCAGGTGGCGGCGCTCGAGGCCAAGCGGGTCGATTCGTTCGGGCAACTGACCGGGCTGATCCAGTCGATGCGCGAAGGGCAGGAGAAGGTGCGCGAGGAAGCGCAGCGGCTCGGCAATTCGCTGCGCAATGCCCCCAAGGCGCGCGGGCGCTGGGGCGAACAGCAGCTCAAGAACCTGCTCGAACAGTGCGGCCTGTCCGAACACACCGATTTCGTTACCGAACATTCGATCGACACCGAGGACGGGCGGTTGAGGCCAGACGCCATCGTCAACATTCCCGGCCAGAAGAAGCTGGTGATCGACGCCAAGGTCTCGCTCAATGCCTATCAGGAAGCCTTCGAGGCGCAGGATGATGCGGCGCGCGAAGCGGCGCTGCGCCAGCACGTCGCCTCGATGCGCAACCATGTGCAGACCTTGGGTGCCAAGAGCTACCAGAGCCAGTTCGAGGATGCGCCGGACTACGTGGTCATGTTCGTGCCGGGCGAACATTTCGTCGCCGCCGCGCTCGAACAGGACCCAGAGCTTTGGGACTTCGCCTTCCGCAACCGCGTGCTGCTGGCGACGCCGACCAACCTCGTTGCGATTGCCCGCACGGTCGCGCAGGTCTGGCGTCAGGACGGCCTTGCCCGCGAGGCGCGCGAGATCGGTCGGATGGGCGGCGAACTCTACGACAGGCTGGCGGTTGCCGCCGAGCATATGAAGCGCGTCGGTGCCGGGCTCGAGACGGCCGTGAACAACTACAACAAGTTCGTCGGCAGCTTCGAGCGCAATGTGCTCAGCTCCGGGCGGCGCCTCAAGGAAAAGCACATCGAGATCGGAAAGCGCGAGATCGACGACGTGCCGCGCATCGAGTCCGCACCGCGTTATGGGGCCGATGCACTCAAGGATGTCGAGGATACGGCTTCGTCGGATGCGAAGTCGCTGTCGGAAGCCGCCGAATAGGCGAAATCAGCCGCCTTTGCGGCCACCGCTGCGTTCTACGCGGACCAGTTCGGCCGTGTGACCGCTCGACTGCAGGGTCATCCGATCGCCGTCCACGCTCATGCGCGGGGTCGCGACGAGGAGGGCGCCCACGGCGCGTTCCTGCTGCCAGGCCGGATCGGTGCAGTCGATCTCGCTCTGGGCGAGGGGGCCTGCGAACAGGCGGTTCTCGTCGATGCGCCAGGGGCCGCCCAGCCGGTTGCAGCCGACGAGGACGCCGATGTTGCTTCGGTCGAACGTGATCTGCGCATCGCTCGATGCCGGCTGCTGCCCGTCGATCCGTTCGAAGCGCCAGCTCGTCTGCGCGAGATGTGCGTGATCGCCTCCATCGGAGCATCCGGCCAGCAGGGCCGTCAGTGCAAAAAGGAGAACGAATCGCCGCATGATCTGCCTATGTTGCCATGCAACATATTAGGGTCTGGTGAACAACGGCTTCGGGATGTTGGCAGTGTGGTGCGTGATCCTCCCTGTCGCATAGCGATGGGGAGGGGGACCGCCCGCGCAGCGGGTGGTGGAGGGGGAAGCCCCTCAGTCAGCGACTGACGTCGCTGCCACCTCCCCATTCCGCTAGCGGAACAGGGAGGATTGAAATCTAGCCCGTCCGCAAATGCGCCAGCGCCTCGTAGGCCAGCACGGCACCCGCCACGGCGGCGTTGAGGCTATCGGCGCGGCCGAGCATGGGCATGGTGACGCGCAGGTCGCAGGCGTCCTCGTAGGCGGCGGGCAGGCCTTGCGATTCGTTGCCGACCATCAGGAAGCAGGGCGCGGCATAGGGCGCGGTGCGGTAGTCGGTGGAATCGCGCAGAGAGGCGGCGACGAGCTGGCCGGGGCCGGAGCGCAGCCAGGGCAGAAATTCCTCCCAGCGTGCCGTCACCAGCTTCTGCGTGAAGATCGCGCCCATGGAAGCGCGCACGGCTTCGACAGAGAAGGGATCGGCGCAGTCGTCGATCAGGATCAGCCCGCCGGCGCCCACGGCGTCGCCGGTGCGCAGCATCGTGCCGAGGTTACCCGGATCTCGGAGCGCCTGCGCCACCAGCCAGATCGGCGCGGCGGTGCGGTCTATCGTCGCAAGGCCGGTGTCGAACTCGGCGAAGACCCCGGCGACGGCCTGCGGGTTGTCCTTGCCGGTGACCTTGGCGAGGATATCGACGTCCATCTCGACGATCTCGCCGCCTGCCTTCTCGACGGCGTCTTCGAGGGCATCGAGCAGCGGGTGGGGCTCGCGCCCGGTCGCCATGACGAGAATCTCGGGCACCTTGCCGCATTCGCGGGCATCGGTCAGCAGCCGCAAGCCCTCGGCGAGAAAGCGCTTTTCCCGCTTGCGGTGCTTCTTCTCCCGCAGCGAGCGGAGGAACTTGACCAGCGGATTGGAGAAACCGGTGATAGTGCGGCGGGTCGCCAAGGCCGTTACTCTTCGCCGAAGCCTTCCCGGACCATCGTCGCCAGCGAAGCCAGAGCGGCGTCCGCGCCGTCGCCCGAGCAGGCGATCTCGATCGTGTCGCCCTTGGCTGCGCCGAGCATCATCAGGCCCAGGATCGAGCCGCCCGAGGCGGAGGCGCCGTCCTTGGAGACGGTGACGCTTACGCCCGGCGGCAATTCGCCGACATGGTTCACGAACTTGGCGCTGGCCCGGGCATGGAGCCCGCGTTTGTTGACGATGAGCACCGCTTCACGGCAATCGATCATGCATCCTGTCCCAGGTACTCGCTGGCAATCGTAATGTAGTTACGTCCAGCATCACGCGCGGCGGCTGCCGCATCGCGAACAGACATGCATTCCCGCGCCTTGGCAAGCCTGATCAGCATGGGAAGATTGATTCCGGCAATCACTTCGACCTTGCCCGCCTGCATCAGCGAGATGGCAAGGTTCGAGGGGGTGCCGCCGAACAGGTCGGTCAGGATGATGACGCCGGCGCCGCTGTCGACGCGCGAAATGGCCTCGGCAATCTCGCTGCGGCGGCGTTCCATGTCGTCGTTGGGGCCGATGCAGACGGTCGCCACGTCGGCCTGATCACCGACCACGTGTTCCATGGCGTGAACGAATTCCTCGGCAAGATTGCCGTGGGTGACCAGAATCATACCGATCATGTCTGGGGAGCGCTCCGAAATTCCTGCGACTGCACCCGGTAGTTCAATTCATTTTTCACGCCGCAGACCCCCTTCCAGAAGATCGGCTGCTCGCGAGCCCAGGTTGCGGTGCAGCAATGTGGGCGAAAAACCGGCCTCGCGCAAGGCTAGTGCGATTTGCTCCGCAGTGAAAACCGAACGGTGTCTTCCTCCGGTACAACCGAATGCAATGTGGACATAGGCCTTGCCTTGTGCGCGGTAGCGCGGAAGCAGCAGAAGAAGGAGGTCCCGGATGCGGGTAAATGCCTCATCGAAAGCGGGATCCTTGCGGATATAGTCGCCAACGGGCGCATCCTGACCTGTCTGTGGACGCAATTCCGGATCCCAGTGCGGGTTGTCCAGAAAGCGCATGTCGAAGACCAGATCGGCGACCGGCGGCATACCGCGAGAGAAGCCGAAACTCGATACGGTGACAGTCATCGCCTCGCCGGTTGCAGCTGCGAACCGCTCGCGAATCACGCGCTGCAGATCGTTGGAGGTGAACTCGCTGGTGTCGATCAGTAGTTCGGACCAGCGCCGCAGCGGAGCCATCACCTCGCGCTCGGCGCGAATACCGGTGGCGACGGGCGCGTCCGAGGCCAGCGCGTGACGCCGGCGTGTCTCGTTGTAGCGGCGTTCGAGTTCCTGGCTCGAGCAATCGAGGAACAGCGTATTGAGCTCGATGTCCTCGCGACCTTCAAGCGCCTTTACCTGCGCGATCACGCGTGCCGGATCGAAGCCGCGGGTGCGCGAATCGAAGCCGATGGCGAGCGGTGTGGTGCTGGCCGGATCGGCCTCGGGCGTGCTTTCCAGAAGACCGTCGAGCAGGCGGATCGGGAAGTTGTCGACGATCTCCCAGCCAAGATCCTCCAGCACCCGCAGCGCCGTGGTCTTGCCTGCGCCCAGCATGCCGGTGACGAGCAGAACGCGCTGCTTGTTGGACCCGTTTTCGTTGTTGCCTGACGTTTCCTGCATTGGCGCCTGTTTGGGCCTGCCGGTCGCGAATTGAAAGGGGGGCATTTCAGAATTGCAAGCCGTAGCGGTCCAAAGCCAGTTCCACCTTGAGGGCGGGAGGGCACTCCTGCGGCCAGAGGCGGACCACGGGAATGGCGATGCCCTTCAGCACGGCCCGATCGGGGGCTTCGATGTAGCGGGGCGCTTCGGAATCGAGCGTGACGACGAGTGCGACCGGCACGGCCTCGCGGCAGGGGAAGGGCAGCAGCCCGAGGTTGCGGACCTCGATCAGTCCGCGGGTGTTCGGGTGCGGACGGGCGATCAGCGTTCCGGTCTCGGCTGTGAGCGTCACGCTGTCGTCGCCGATCAGCTCGGCACCGCGGTCGATGAGGGCGAGGGCGAGGCTGGACTTGCCGGTGCCGGGCGCCCCCTCGATGAGGACGCCTCTGCCTGCGATGGCGATGCATCCGGCCTGACGGGCCTCGTGAGCGGCGGCGGCCGTCATTCTTCGTCCTGCCAGATCGGGAGCGACATGACGAGCCGGGCGCCCGCCGCCCCGTCGTTGCGGTCGGTGGCGGTCAGCTTGCCGAAGTGGGCATCGACGATGGTGCGGGCGATGGCGAGACCGAGCCCCGAATGCTTGCCGAATTCCTCGCTCGACGGGCGCAGCGAGTGGAAGCGTTCGAAGATGCGTTCGCGGGCACTCTCGGGAATGCCGGGGCCGTGGTCGGAAACGGCGATCGTCACGCGCTCGCCATCCGATGTGAGGGTGACGTCGATGGGGCTGCCCTCGGGCGAGAACGACACGGCGTTGTCGAGCAGGTTCTGCAGGACACGCTCGAGTCGGGCCGGATCGCCGGGCACGATGAGGTCGCCGCTGCCTTCGCGCACGATCGAGACAGTGCAGGTGCCGTTGACGCCGCGGTGGTCGCGCTCGCTGACCAGCGCCTGCACGAGGCCGAGCATGTCGACCGGCTCGAAGGTGGTGCGGCTGAGCTGGGCATCGATCCGGCTCGCATCGGCGATCTCGGTCACGAGAAAATCGATCCGGCGGACATCGTCGTTGGCGATGCGGATCAGCTGCTGTCGCAACTCGGGTTTCTCGACGCGTTCGAGGCTTTCGAGCGCGCTGCGCAGTGACGTCAGGGGGTTCTTGAGTTCGTGGGCGACGTCGGCGGCGAAGCTTTCCACCGCATCGATCCGCTGGCGCAGCGCGCCGCTCATGTCGGAGACGGCGCGGGCGAGCAGACCAATCTCGTCGCGGCGGTCGGGCAGGCGCGGGACGACCACGCTGCGGTCGCGGCCAAGTCTCACGCGCACGGCGGCACGCACGATCCGGCGCAGCGGCTCCACGATCGTGCGGGCGAGGAACAGCGAAAGCAGCACCGAGACGATTAGCGCGGCGCTGACGATGATCGCCAGCGTCTGGCGTGCCATGCGCACGTTTTCGGTAATGTCGCGGGCGTTACGGGTGACGAGCAGAGCGGCGCCATCGCTGCCCACGGGGGTGGCGGCGATGATGACGGGTGTCTGGTCGGGCGCGGCCTTGTGGCTGACGAGCGTCATACCTTGCGAAAGCGCGCCGGCCAGCTCGGGCCATGCTTTCGCGCTGGTGTCTGCAGGGTCGTGGTACGCGGGTATTTCCGGCGCACCGAGCAGGAAGTTCATGCCCCGGTCGAGCAGGCGCGCGGCATCCTGATACCAGGGTTCGGTAGCGGGATCGATCAGGCGGTAGGACGGCGGGCCCAGGTCGAAGCTGTCGGCAATCAGCTCTCCGCCGGGGGCAAAGAGCCGCAAACGCAGTTCCTGCTCGGCCGCGATGCGCGTCATCAGTTCAAGCCGGCTCTGGCCGCGCTCTCCGGCCAGGGCGGCGGCGGTAATGTCGGCTTCGGACTTGGCGAGACGATAGCGCTCGGCCAGCAGTTCGCGGCGATAGCTGTCGATGTAGAAAAGGCTGCCTGCCAGCAGGGCAAGGGCGATGATGTTCACCGCCAGGATGCGCGTCGTCAGCGACACGCGCCACGGCAGACCGAACCTTGCGGCCAGACCCTTTCCCAGCTGCCTGAGCGGTGCCTGCTTGTGCGCGTCAGCCATCGGTGAAGGAATAGCCGGCGCCGTAGAGCGTATCGATGGCGCTGAACTCGGGATCGACCGCGCGGAACTTGCGGCGCAGGCGCTTGATGTGGCTGTCTATGGTGCGGTCGTCGACATAGATGTCTTCGTTGTAGGCCGCGTCCATGAGCTGGTTGCGGCTTTTGACGACGCCGGGGCGCACCGCCATCGCTTCCAGAATGAGAAACTCGGTCACCGTGAGCGAGACGGGTTCATCATTCCACGTCACCTGATGGCGGGCCGGATCGAGCCGCAACCGGCCGCGCACGACCGGCTCGGGCACGTTTGCCGGCTCCGTCGTTTCGGCAGTGCTGCGCGGCAGATCGCTGCGGCGCAGGATCGCGCGGATGCGGGCGACGAGCAGCCGCTGGCTGAAGGGTTTGGTGATATAGTCGTCCGCGCCCATCGCCAGCCCGAGCGCTTCGTCGGGTTCCTCGTCCTTCGATGTCAGGAAGATGACCGGCAGGCTGGATTTCTCGCGCAGTGCCTGAAGCAGGTGCAGGCCGTCCATGCGCGGCATCTTGATGTCGAAGATCGCAAGGTCGGGCGGATTTTCCAGCAGGGCCTTCAGCGCCGTCTCGCCATCGGCATAGACACGCGTGGCGAAACCTTCGGCCTGCAGCCCGATAGATACCGTGGTCAGGATATTGCGGTCGTCATCCACAAGGGCAATGGTCTGCTGGCGCACATCTGCAGCGCCGTTCGTCTCTTCGGGAGAGGCGGGGGGCGTCGGGATATCGACCATGGGCGAGCGGACATTCCCTTCACTTGTTGGGCGACTGTGCCTAGCGACTGACCCGAAGCATGACAATGATTGCGAAATATCGTCCCGGAATGCGCCTTCATGTCCGGTAAAGGTTTTAATCTCGGCCAATTTGACGGAAAAGGGGGCGTAGACTATGCGCGACGCGATTCTTGATCACGAGAATTGCAGATGTGTTTGCCGGATAGGGCACCGGTGAGACACTCTATTGGAGGAGATGACATTGACCGCTTCCCTTAGCTTCCCGCTCGAAAACCAGGGCATTAAGACTTCGGCGCAGATTTTCGCCAACCTCGGTACCGCGCCGCTGGTCGAGCAGGCTGTCACCAACGGGGAGGGGATGCTTTCTGCAGACGGTCCTTTCGTCGTTGCCACCGGTAAGCACACCGGCCGTTCGGCAAAGGACAAGTTCATCGTCCAGGACGCCGAAACGGAAAACACCGTTTGGTGGGGCAAGACCAACGTTCCGATGACGCCGGAACACTTTGCTGCACTCAAGGAAGATTTCCTTGCCGCCGTCGCGAAGCAGGACAAGCTCTATGTGGCTGACCTGTTCGGTGGTTCGCAGCCGGAGCACCGCGTCAATGTTCGCGTGATCAACGAGTTCGCCTGGCACAACCTGTTCATCCGCACGCTGCTGGTGCGGCCGACGGCGGAAGAGCTGACCGGCTTTGAACCCGAATACACCATCATCGACCTCCCGAGCTTCCGCGCCGATCCGCTGCGTCACGGCTGCCGCGGCGAAACCGTGATCGCGGTCAACTTCACCGAGAAGCTGATCCTGATCGGCGGCACCGCCTATGCGGGCGAGATGAAGAAGTCGGTCTTCGGCATTCTCAACTACCTGCTGCCGCCCAAGGGCGTGATGCCGATGCACTGCTCGGCCAACATCGGCCCCGATGGCGACACCGCCGTGTTCTTCGGCCTTTCGGGCACCGGCAAGACCACGCTTTCGGCCGACGCCAGCCGCACCCTGATCGGTGACGACGAGCACGGCTGGTCGGATACCGCCGTGTTCAACTTCGAAGGCGGCTGCTACGCCAAGATGATCCGTCTCTCGGAAGAAGCCGAGCCGGAAATCTTCGCGACGACCCGCCGTTTCGGCACCGTTCTCGAGAACGTCGTGATCGATCCGGAAACCCGCAAGATCGACCTCGACGACAACTCGCTGGCTGAAAACAGCCGCGGTTCGTACCCGATCGACTTCATTCCGAACTGCTCGAAGCACAATCTCGGCCCGGTTCCGCAGAACATCATCTTCCTGACGGCCGACGCCTATGGCGTTCTGCCTCCGATCGCGCGTCTCACGCCCGATCAGGCGATGTACCACTTCCTCTCGGGCTACACCGCGCGCGTCGCCGGTACCGAGATCGGCGTGACCGAACCGGAAGCGACGTTCTCGACGTGCTTCGGTGCGCCGTTCATGCCGCGCAACCCCACCGTCTACGGCAACCTGCTCAAGGAGCGTATCGCCAAGGGTGGTGTGAAGTGCTGGCTGGTCAACACCGGCTGGTCGGGCGGCAAGGCCACGATGGAAGGCATCAAGCGCATGCCGATCAAGGCCACGCGCGCGCTGCTCAACGCCGCGCTCGACGGCAGCCTCAACAACGCCGAGTTCAAGGAAGACCCGAACTTCGGCTTCGAGGTTCCGGTTGCCGTGGAAGGCGTCGACAGCAAGCTGCTCGATCCGCGCGGTGCCTGGGCCGATCCGGCCGAGTACGACAAGACCGCGCAGACGCTGGTCAAGGCCTTCATCGAGAACTTCGAACAGTTCGAAGCGCACGTTGACGAAGGCGTACGCAAGGCCGCTCCCGTCTCGGCCTGAGACTGGCGCCTGAAAGATTGAAACAGGGGTTCCGGAAGTTCGCTTCCGGAGCCCTTTGTTTTGTCACGAACCGCGTGCATGGTGTGTGCACAACTACAAGGAGATACCGGACATGGGACTTTTCGACGGCATTCTGGGCCAGGTCAGCGAACATGCGGACGTGGGTAACCTTGCCAGTCAGCTGGGCATCGATCCGGGCATGGCGGAAAAGGCCATCGCCGCGCTGGGCGTCGCGCACCAGCAGGAAGGCGATACTGCCGAGCTTGCCGCGAACAAGACCGGTATCGATCTCGCCCTGATCCAGCAGATCATCGCGGCCATCGGCGGCGAAGGGTCGCTCTCGCAGTTCGCCAACCAGATCGCGTCGGACCCCTCGCAGATCACCAACCTGCTCGACCGTGACGGTGACGGCAGTGCCGTGGACGATCTGACCGACATGGCCAAGGGCTTCTTCGGCAAGAGCTGATTCTCCCGCGCGACGGGGCTTTCCTCGCCGCGGGTTTCGAACGTTTTGCAATGACAGGCGCGTGGAGCTCTCGTTCCACGCGCCAGATGTTTATGGAAGAAAGAGAAATGGCAGACTGGACCCTTCCCGATCGCATCGAGACGAGGGCAGGAACGGTAGCTGCAGGACAGGCCGGCGAAGGGCAGCCTCTGGTTCTGGCGCATGGCTGGCCGTGGTCGTCCTACGCATGGTCGCGGCTCATACCGACGCTGGCGCAGAAGTACCGCGTCTACTGGTACGACATGCCGGGCTATGGTCGCTCGGCCATGCGGCCCGACCAGCGCACGTCGCTCGACGTGCAGGGCGAGGTCTTTGCCGAGATGCTCGATCACTGGGGGCTCGATCGGCCCATCGTTTTCGCGCACGACTTCGGCGGTGCGGTGACGTTGCGTGCCCATCTGCTCTCGGGCCGTGACTATGCAGCGTATGTGCTGATGAATGTGGTTGCCATGCGGCCGTGGGGATCGGCGTTCTTCGAGCATGTCGGGCGCCACGTAGAGGCGTTTACCGGTCTGCCGCCGCATATCCATGAAGCGGTGGCGCGCGCCTATATCGGCGGCGCTCTGGTGTCGCCGCTGGCCCCGGAGGACGTCGAGGCGCTCGTCGCGCCTTGGCTCAGCGAAGAGGGGCGCGGCAGTTTCTACCGGCAGTTCGCACAGGCGGACGAACGCTATACCGCCGAGGTCGAGGACAGCTTCGGCGCGCTGCGCTGCCCGACGGCGATCCTCTGGGGACGCGAAGACCCGTGGATTCCGCTCAATCGCGGCAAGGCTCTGGCCGAGCGGGTGCAGCCGCGCAGCTTCATCGAACTGCCGGGCCTCGGGCATCTGCCGCAGCTGGAAGATGCGCCGACCGTGTTGCAGGCCGTCCTGCCGGTGCTGGACGACCTGCTGACGGGTTCGGATTAGGCCTTTGTGGCGGCGATGTAGGCGCTGATGTTGCCTTCGAGCACATCGAGCGGGACGTTGCCACCATCGACGACGGCCTGGTCGAACTCGCGCAGGTCGTAGGCCTGACCCAGTTCCGCGATGGCGCGTTCGCGCTGTCGGTTGATCTGGTTGTGGCCCATCTTGTAGCCGCAGGCCTGACCCGGCCATGAGCAGTAGCGGTCCACTTCGTTGACCACTTCCTCACGCTTGTTGCCGTTCTTCTCCATGAAGAAGCGCACCGCCTGCTCGCGGGTCCAGCCCTTCGAATGCAGGCCGGTATCGACGACCATGCGGCAGGCGCGGAACGCGATTGATTGCAGGTAGCCGAGGCGGCCGACCGGGTTGTCGTCGTAGGCGCCGAGTTCGTCGGCGAGCTGTTCGCCGTAGAGCGCCCAGCCTTCCGAATAGGCATTGAAGGCCAGGATCGAGCGGATCAGCGGCAGGCGGTTGGCATATTCGCCCTGCCATACGTGCCCGGGGATCGTCTCGTGATGGACCAGCGTGGGCAGATCGTACTTGCGGTGCAGATCGGTGGTGCGCAGGTTGATCCACATCTTGCCGGGAATCGTCCCGTCCTTCGAACCCGCGCCGCCATAGGCAGTCGGCGCACCGGGTTCCTCGGACAGCGGCAGGCGGCGCACCTGCACATTGCCCGGCACCAGCGTGCGGAAGGCGCGCGGCATCTGCGCGCGGATCCAGTCGATGCGGTGCTGGATGAAGGAGAGGATTTCCTTGCGGCCGGGATCTCCCTCGGGGAACATGAAGCGCGGATCCTTGCCCAGCGCGGTCATGCGCTCGCCCACGGTTCCCTTGGTATAGCCGAGCCCCTTGAGGATCGGGTCCATGCGGCCGTGCAGTTCGGCAAGCTGTTCCTGGCCGAGCTGGTGGATCTCGTCGGCGGGAACGCGCGTGGTCGTGCTGGCCCGCAGCGCCCAGTCGTAGAACTCGCTGCCATGCGGCCGCTCGCGCATGCCCGGATCGCCCGTGGCGAGGCCGCGCTGGCGCTGCAGTTCGGCAAGCTGACGTTCGAGGGCGGGCACGATCTCCTCGGAGACGACCTGCTGCGCATCCTTTTCCCAGGTGCCGGGAATGTCGGTCGTGCGCTTAACCAGCGACTTGACCAGACCGCCGCCGTTGTCGCGGGCATCGGCGATGGTGCTGGTCATCTGCGCGATGGCACGGTCCAGCAGGAAGTCGGGCGGGACCAGGCCCTGTCCGGCAGCGCTCTGCATGCGCTCGAGCTCACCGTCGAGCTGCTCGTCCATCTGGCCTAGGCGCGCGATATAGGCATCGGCATCCTCGGCGTCGTGCACCGGGTGTTCGGCATCGAGGAAGCGCGGCGTGTCGAGATAGGCGCCGACGTTCTGGATGACGACATAGGGCGTGTTGCGCCAGCTGCCGACGGCGACATCGCCATAAGGCTGGGCGAAGCCGTCGAGCGAGGTCGAATAGGCGCTCTTCACAACCTCGAAGCTGGTGCGCGTCGCATGGTCGAAGGCCGAGGTGTCGATCGCGTCCACCCGCGCGAGATCCTTGCGCAGCGTATCGGCAAGCGCCTGCACGCCGGCCGGCGAACGGTCTTCCAGCCGATAACGCATCCACTTGTGCGGGCCGGTATCGATGCCGAGGCCGGTGGCACCGCCCGGCGAATGTTCGAGATAGCGCCAGGCAATGTCGTCGAGCAGGGCTGCACCGGCCGGATCGCCGGCAGGAGTCGTCGCTCCACTCGCGGGATACACGAACGGCTTGGCCAGTCCGCCGAAAGCAACGCCGGCGGTTCCGGCGGCGAGAAGGTTGAGGGCCTTGCGCCGGGAGAGCGGGCGGCGCGGGTCGAGATTGGAAGGGGGGGATGTGTCTTGCATGGCGGGACGATGGCGGGGCGATCCCGGCAAGTCAAACCCGCTCGCACACCGCCCCACACTGCGCTACACGCGCGCTATGAATATCGCGCTTTCACTGCTCGTGCTGACGGCCGTCGCCTTGGTTCTGGGCGGGATTTTCCTCTGGAATCGCGAGGGGTATCGCAAGCAGGCGGTGCTGATGCTCGTGCTGGCTGCCGTCATGGCAGGCAATGTGCTGATCCTGATCCTGCCGACGCCCGACGGAAAGTCGCTGTCCGGCGAAGTCCAAAAGGAACAGGCGCCGGAGTAGGTCTCCGACGCCTGCCTGATTTCAGCGCAACGAAGCTGCCGGCTTACTTGATCGGGCAGTCCGGCGAGAGGCGCATGTCGAGATAGTTGTCGACCGAGCGCATCAGGTCTTCGGTTTCATGCTCGAAGAAGTGGTTGGCGCGCGGGATCTCGTCGTGGTGGATGGTGATGTGCTTCTGCGTACGCAGCTTGTCGACCAGCTTCTGGACGGCATTGGGCGTCACCACCGTATCGGCTGTACCCTGAATGATGATGCCCGAAGCCGGGCAGGGCGCCAGGAAGCTGAAGTCGTACATGTTCGCCGGCGGGGCGATCGAGATGAAGCCGCGAATTTCCGGACGGCGCATCAGCAACTGCATGCCGATCAGCGCGCCAAACGAATAGCCCGCGATCCAGGTGGTCTGGGCCTCGGGGTGGATCGACTGCACCCAGTCGAGCGCGGATGCCGCGTCGGAAAGTTCGCCGATGCCATTGTCGAAGCTGCCCTGACTGCGGCCGACGCCGCGGAAATTGAAGCGCAGAGTCGCAAAGCCGCGGTTGACGAACGTCTTGTACAGGTGCTGGGTGATCCGGTCATTCATCGTGCCGCCCGCCTGCGGATGCGGATGAAGGATCATCGCAACCGGTGCACGGGGACGCGGAGCGGGCTGGAACCGGCCTTCGAGGCGACCTTCGGGACCGGGGAAAATGACTGCGGGCATGTGTTTTCTGGCCTGACCTGTTGAAACTCCCGCCCTGCGGCGGCGATCTTGAACGCCTGACGCGGTGCGGGAGTGGAAAAGGGAAGGGACGCTATATAGAAATATTTGCTCTGAACACAATGTTGCAAGCTATGCCAAACGACCGGATTTACCTTGATTACGCGGCCACGACGCCGCTCTTGCCCCAGGCGCGCGAGGCATGGCTGGAAGGTGCTGCCCTCTGGGCCAACCCGTCGAGCCCGCATGCGCCGGGGCGCGCAGCCCGCGCAGCGCTCGAAGATGCCCGCGCGCGGATGAAGGCCCTGCTGGGCTGGGAAGGCGAAGTCGTCTTTACATCGGGCGCGAGCGAGGCCCTGGCTCTGTCCATCGGTCGCAGCAAGGCACCGCTGCGGGCCGTCTCGGCGGTCGACCACGATGCGGTGCTGCGTCTGGCCGGCGATGCGCCGCGTCTGCCCGTCGATGCGGGCGGGCGTGTGTCGCCTGACGGTGCGGCGCTGGAGGGGCTTGTCGCCGTGCAGCAGGTGAACAGCGAAACCGGCGTGCTGCAGGATCTGGCCGCTATCGGCGAGGCGGCTCGGTCTGCCGGTGGCGTGCTGCTCGCCGATTGCGCGCAAGGGACGGGCAAAAGGCCGCTTCCCGATGCCGACATGATCGTGCTCTCCGCACACAAGTTCGGCGGGCCCATCGGCATCGGCGCGCTGCTCGTGCGCGACTGGAACCTGCTTCACCCGACCGGCGGGCAGGAGCGCGGCTATCGGGCCGGCACGGAAAATGTACC
This sequence comes from uncultured Novosphingobium sp., assembly GCA_965140495.1. Taxonomy (GTDB): domain Bacteria; phylum Pseudomonadota; class Alphaproteobacteria; order Sphingomonadales; family Sphingomonadaceae; genus Novosphingobium. The sequence goes on from OZ223239.1 coordinate 2,175,025, forward strand.
CGGGGCTCTGGCCATGGTTGCCGCGCTCGACGCGGGGTCTGACTGGACCGCCGAAGCAGCCCGGTTGCGCACGCGGCTGGATCATGCCGTGACGGAGGCTGGCGGCGAACTCGTCGCTGCGGATGCGGATCGCATCGAGACCATCGCCAGCTACCGCATGCCCGGCAAGTCGGCCAATGCCCAGCTGATCCGCTTTGATGCGATGGGGATCGCCGTCTCCGCCGGCAGTGCCTGCTCGTCCGGTTCGCTCAAGACCAGCCATGTCCTCGAGGCGATGGCCTATCCGCATCCGGCAGAAGTGATCCGCGTTTCCATCGGCCGCGAGACCACCGAAGCGGAAATCGACCGCTTTATTGCAGCCTGGCGCCAGATCGCCGGGGTCAAGGTTCAGGCATGATCTATCTCGACTACCAGGCGACCACGCCGCTGGCTCCCGAAGCGCGCGAGGCGATGCTTCCCTGGCTGGGAGGCCCGGGTACGGCCGGCTTTGCCAATCCGCATAGCCCGCACAGGCCCGGACGGGCGGCTGCTGCCGCTGTGGAAGTGGCCCGCGAGCAGGTTGCGGTTCTGCTGCCGCCGGGTGGACGCGTGGTGTTCACGTCCGGCGCTACCGAAGCGGTCAATTTGGCAATGGCGGGCAGCGGGGCTTCGCGTTTCGCCGTGTCGGCCATCGAACATGCAGCGGTGCTCGATACGGCGCGTGCGCTCGATCGCTCCGTGCAAATCCTTCCCGTAGACGGAGAGGGGCTGGTCGACCTGCGAGGCGCTTGGGCCAAGGACACCGGCCTAGTGGCCGTCATGCAGGTCAACAACGAGATCGGGACGATCCAGCCGGTAGAGGCGCTGGCGGAGCGGACGCACGAAACTGGCGCGTTGTTCCTTTGCGATGCCGTTCAGGGCGCAGGCAAACTTGCCCCGCCGGGCAATGCCGACTTGATCGCGATATCCGCGCATAAGCTTTACGGGCCCAAGGGCATCGGTGCGCTGTGGGTTCGCGAGGGGCTTGATCTCAAGCCGCTGATCCACGGCGGAGGGCAGGAGCAGGGTTTGCGTTCGGGCACGCTGAGCCCTGCGCTCTGCGCCGGGTTCGGTGCAGCCGCGGCGCTCGCGAAGGACCGCATGGACGCCGATGCGGCGCTGGTCGAGGGGCTGTGGAAGCAGGCGCGGGATAGGCTGTCGCGCTGGACGTTGAACGGCTCGGCCAGCCGACGCTGGCACGGCAACCTCAACTTGCGGCTGGAGGGGCTCGATGTCGCCCGTCTGATGTCGGACCTGCGCGACCTCGCCTTTTCGGCAGGTTCGGCCTGCGCCAGTGGCTCGGGTCGGCCCAGTCACGTGCTGCGCGCACTCGGCCTTTCGGACAAGGCCGCGAAAGCCTCTATCCGTTTGGGATTTGGGAGATATAGTGACCCGGGGGAACTAGAGGATGCCTGCGCGAGAATAGATGCCGCCGCGGCGGCGCAGGGAGTCTGAATTTGTTGAACGTGCTTTTTGTGACAGCGAAAGGGGACAAGGTTACGGCGCAGGCCGAACCGGGAACCCGTTTGCTGGAAGTAGCGCAATCTGCGGGAATGCCGCTGGAAGGGACGTGCGAGGGCCAGATGGCCTGCTCGACCTGCCACGTCATCGTCGCGCCCGACTGGTTCGCCAGGCTGCCCGGGGCCTCTATGGAGGAAGAGGACATGCTCGATCTCGCCGCGGGGGTCGCGCGGACCAGCCGCCTGTCATGCCAGATCGAACTGACGTCGGATCTCGACGGCCTTGAGGTGCGGATTCCGGGCGTCTCGCGGGACATGCAGATCGGCTGATCTGCGCGCTGCTCGGGCCAACCGTGGTTCGGTCGGCCCGGATGCCGAAAATCAGGCCGCTTCGGCCATTTCCTTCACCGCCGCGATTATCGCGTTGGAAAAGGCCGGAATGTCGTCCGGCTTGCGGCTGGTGATCACGTTGCCGTCGACGACGACTTCCTTGTCGACCACTTCGGCGCCAGCGTTGCGCAGATCGGTCCGGATCGAGGGCCAGCCGGTGAGCGTACGCCCCTTGGCCACGCCGGCTTCCACCAGCAGCCACGGTCCATGACAGATTGCCGCGACCGGTTTGCCGGCTTCGACGAAAGTGCGCACCAGATCCACGGCGGTGGTGTTCATGCGCAGCATGTCCGGATTCATCTGGCCGCCGGGCAGCACGAGGCCGTCGAACTCGGTGGCCTTCACGTCGTCCAGCGTCATGTCGACCTTCACCGCATCACCCCAGTCGGTGTGCTTCCAGCCCTTGATCTCGCCGCTTTCCGGGCTGGCGACGACGGTTTCGATGCCGGCGTTCTGCAGGGCGTCGCGCGGACCGGTAAGTTCCGACTGCTCAAAACCGTTGGTGGCGACGATAAGAATGCGCTTGGGCATGGTGTTCTCCTTTGTGATTGGCTTTCACATAAGGAATGAATGGCGGAAAACTTCGGTTCCACCCGTTCCGCTCGGGCTGTCGCGTTGCTAGGGCTATCCGGCCATGGTGACCACGACCGACGACGATTCCGATCCTTTTGACGCCATTGTCGATGCGCCTTTCGACGCTGCTCTGTCCGAGCGGTACCTCGTTTACGCATTGTCCACGATTACAGCGCGTTCGCTGCCGGACCTCAGGGACGGTCTGAAGCCGGTGCACCGCCGGCTGCTCTGGGCGATGCGGCAGCTCAAGCTCGATCCGGGCAGCGCCTACAAGAAGTCCGCGCGCGTCGTCGGCGACGTTATCGGTAAATACCACCCGCACGGTGATGCCTCGGTCTACGATGCGATGGTCCGCCTCGCGCAGGATTTCTCGCTGCGCTATCCGCTGGTGCAGGGGCAGGGCAACTTCGGCAATATCGACGGCGATAACGCGGCGGCCTACCGCTATACCGAAGCGCGCCTGACCAAGACGGCCATCCAGCTCATGGCCGGGCTCGACGAAGGCACGGTCGATTTCATTCCGACCTACAATGGCGAGGAAAGCGAGCCGGAAATCTTCCCCGGCCTGTTCCCGAACCTGCTGGCCAATGGTGCCACCGGCATCGCCGTGGGCATGGCGACCTCGATCCCCAGCCACAATGTCGCCGAGATCATCGATGCGACGCTGTTGCTGATCGACAACCCCCACACCGAACACACCCAGCTCATGGAAGTGTTCAAGGGGCCCGACTTTGCGACCGGCGGCCTCGTGGTCGACAGTCCGGAAGTGATTTCGCAGGCCTACGAGACCGGCAAGGGCGCCTTCCGCATGCGTGGCCGCTTTTCCACTGGGCGCGATGAGGCCGGGAACTGGGAAGAGACCGGGGTTGAGAAGCTGGGCGGCGGGCAGTGGCAGCTCGTCGTGTCCGAAATCCCCTACATGCTCGCCAAGGGCAAGCTGATCGAGCAGATCGCCCAGCTCATCGGCGACAAGAAGCTGCCGATCCTCGAAGACATCCGCGATGAGAGCGACGAGCAGATCCGCATCGTCCTCGTGCCCAAGAGCCGCAATGTCGATCCGGACCTGCTGAAGGAAAGCCTCTACCGGCTGACCGACCTCGAAAGCCGGTTCAGTCTCAATCTCAACGTGCTGGATTCACACCGGACTCCGGGCGTGATGGGGCTCAAGCTGCTGCTGCAGGAATGGGTCTACAGCCAGATCGACATCCTGCTGCGCCGTACCCGGCACCGGCTGGAAAAGATCGCCTCGCGGCTGGAACTCGTCGAAGGCTATATCATCGCCTACCTCAACCTCGACCGGATCATCGAGATCATCCGGACCGAGGACGAGCCCAAGCCGGTGATGATGGCCGAGTTCAACCTTACCGACCGGCAGGCCGAGGCCATCCTCAACATGCGGCTGCGCTCCTTGCGCAAGCTGGAGGAAATGGAACTGCGGCAGGAACGCGAGGACCTGCTGAAGGAACAGGACGAGTTGCAGAAGCTGCTCGACAGTCCGGCCCGCCAGCGCACGCGCCTCAAGCGCGACCTCACGACGCTGCGCAAGGACTACGCCGAGACCACGGAACTGGGTCGGCGCCGCACGACGATCGCTCAGGCCAAGCCCACGGTCGAGTTCTCGATGGATGCGATGATCGAGAAGGAGCCGATCACGGTCATCCTCTCGCAGCGCGGCTGGATCCGTGCGGCCAAGGGGCATGTGGCGCTCGACGGCGATTTCAAGTTCAAGGAAGGCGATGGCTCGGCCTTCACTTTCCATGCGCAGACGACCGACAAGATCCTCATCGCGCTGGACAATGGCCGTTTCTACACACTCGGGGGCGACAAGCTGCCGGGCGCTCGCGGTTTCGGTGAGCCGATCCGCACGATGGTCGATATCGATGCCGAGGCGCACATTGTCGCCGCCATGCCGCACAAGCCCAAGGCGCAGCTGCTGCTGGCATCGAACGTCGGGCGCGGCTTTGCCGTGGAATCCGACGAAATCCTCGCCGAGACGCGCAAGGGCAAGGCGGTCATGTCGACCAAGCCCGGCGTGCGACTTGTGATCGTGCGCGAAATTCCGCCCGAGCATGACCATGTCGCGGTCGTCGGCGACAACCGCAAGCTGGTGATTTTCAGCCTCGAGGAACTGCCGGTTCTCGCCAAGGGGCAGGGCGTAACCCTCCAGCGTTACCGCGACGGCGGCATGTCCGACGTCACGACGCTCAAGCTGGAAGAAGGGCTGGCCTGGACGATGGGCGGCGAGAGCGGCCGGACCCGCACCGAGAAGGACATGGTGATGTGGAAGGTTGCGCGCGGTGCCGCCGGTCGCCTGCCGCCGAATGGCTTCCCGAGGGACAACAAGTTCTGAAGATGTCCTCCCCCTTGATGGGGGAGGGAATGGTCCTGCCCTTTCCGTTGGTGTCGAGCGAAGTCGAAACACGCCCGGCTCGCGCTAACGTGTCTCGACTTCGCTCGACACCAACGGGATGCAGGCTGCCTGAAGCTCCGTTTCAGGCCTCTTCCACCGGCTGCGGATGATGCGGCACGAGGATCAGCGTCTTGCCTTCCACCCGCCAGCTTGCCAGCCGCGAGAGCAGGTTCATGCCGATGACATTGGCATCGCCGAGGCCAGGAGCGACGACGGCATCCAGATCGCGCGCGACGATGTTGCCCATACGCAGCTCGTCAATCGTGCCGAGCTGGGCGCGGATGGTGCCATTGGCCGTGCGCATCATCACCGAACGGTTCATCGGGTTCTGACGGATTTCCGCATCGTTTGCGGTGTTCGGGGAAATGGCCGTCAGTGTCGCGCCGGTATCGACGAGGAAATCGCGCTCCACCCCGTTTACCGCCGCACGGATCCAGAAGTGGCCGTCGGCCTGCATCGGTACGCGGGTTTCGGCACCTTCGACGCTCTGGCGGGGCATGCCGAGTTGCGGCAGCGCAAGGTCGTTGCCGGTCGTGAAGCGTGTCACCTGCGCGATGGTCAGCAGCAGGGCCGCCAGCAGGCCGAGATTGCCCACACCGCGCAGAAAGCCGCCGAGAATGGGCGCGCCGCGCCGCATCATGCCGCCAAGCACGGTCACGAAGATTGCCGCCATGGCCAGCGCGAGCAGCGGCTGTTCGGCGAGGTAGGCCATGATTTCCGAGAAATTCATGTACGGTTTCTAGCAAAGCCCAGATTGACCGGGGCTGACCGGGATCAGGCCCCCCTGTTGGGTCCTATCTGGGCATCGCGTGCCTTGGGCACAAGGATCAGCTTGTTGTCCTCGACCCGCCAACTCGCGAGCTGCGAGAGCAGGTTCATGCCGATCACGTTGGTCTCCACTTCCGTGTTCGGCGCGATCGCGACGGTAAGGCCGTTCGCCTCGATCCCCCCGAAGCGCAGCGACGCCGCAGTACCTTTACGGGCGACGATGGGGCCGTTGGCGGTATCGAGCACCATGCCTTCGTCGCCTTCGTCAGGAGACAGGCCGGCACGGGACGCGGTGTTCTGCGAGACGCCGGTATAGGTCGCGCCCGTATCGATCAGGAACTCGACTGGTGTGCCGTTCAACTTGGCCTCGACCCAGAAATGCCCGTCGACCCGCATGGAAATGACCGTCTCGTTGCCTTCGACGCTCGCCGGGCGGGTGCGGTCGAGCCACATGGCGGCTTCGGAGCGGGTGTTGTGCCCGGCCAGTTCCGCGACGGTCAGTAGCAGCGCGCCGATCAGCCCGAGATAGGCGGTATTGCGCAACCCCTGGGCGAAGCGGGGGCGGTTCGCGGCGAGCATGCCGGCAAGCACAGCCAGAAGAATGGCGGCGATGGTAAGCGCCAGCAGCGGCTGATCGAACAGGAAGCCGCCGAGCTCGCCCAGATTCACGCGTCGCGGCCTTCGAGTTCTTCGTCGAGCAGTGCGTGGACGCGGGATTCGTCGGGGAAGCCTTCGGCGATCCAGCGGTCCTCGATCCGGCGAAGGGTGCGCGCCACTTCGGGCCCGGCGCCGACCCCGCGCGCGACGATCTGGCCGCCTTTGAGCGGAAAGGCGGGAATGTCCCAGTCCTGCAGGGCGGAAACGTCCGCTCCGGCGAGCAGCAGGCGATCGAGTGCGCCATCATGGCCGAACCGATAGGCGAGGGCGCGGGGATCGCCGGGGGCCTCCTCGCGTGCCGCAGCAGTCGCGAGCCGTTTCTTCTGCGTGCCCGAAAGGCGAAAGCGCGCCGCGACCTGTTCGGCGAGCGGCACTTGTGCAGGCAGGAGGGCGGCGAGGCGGCGCAGCGCGTCGGGCGCGATGCCTTGCGCCTGTTCGCACGCGATCAGAGCCTTGAGCGCCTCTGGATCGGCTTCGGGCAGGATCACTGCCAGCACGCCAAGCTCGGCCATGCGCTGCACCGTCGGAGCCGGATCGGGCAGACCGAGCAGGTTCATCGTTTCCATGCCCACGCGTTCGCGCGAGAGCCCCTTGAGCGTTGCCGAGAGTTCCTCGCAGGCACTTTCGGCTTCCTCGTCAGCGGGTTGTGACCCGAACCTCGCCTGAAACCGGAAGTAGCGCAGGATGCGCAAGTGATCCTCGCGGATGCGCTGGCGGGCATCGCCGATGAAGCGTACATGGCGCTTTTCGAGGTCCGCCGTGCCGCCGAAGTAGTCGAAGATCTCGCCGCTTGCGGGATCGGCATAGAGCGCGTTGATCGTGAAGTCGCGCCGGGCGGCGTCCTCACGCCAGTCGCTGGCGAAAGCCACCGTGGCCCGGCGACCGTCGGTGCTGACGTCATGGCGCAGCGTGGTGATTTCGACCGGGCCGCCGGGCAATACGGCCGTGACCGTGCCGTGCTCGATCCCGGTGGGAACGTTGCGGATACCTGCCGCATCGAGGCGCTCGATCACTTCGGGCGGGTGCAGGACGGTCGCCATGTCGATGTCCTTCACGGCGATGCCGAGCAGCGTGTCGCGTACGGCACCGCCGACGAAGCGCGCGTTGTCCTTGCCGAGCGCAGCCGTGAGGCCGGCGATGTCCTCGCGGTGCATCCAGGGGGCGTCCAATGTTTCCGTCATTTCCAACCCCCGCTCATCCTGAGCTTGTCGAAGGATGCTTGCGCCACGCCAGAACGTCCTTCGCCAGGCTCAGGACGAGCGGCCCGGGAGATCAGATCAAGTTGCATGCCAGTCGAGCCTGCCTGCAAGGTTGTGGAGAATGGCGCCGGTCACGCCCCAGATCACGTGGTCCTGCCGCTCGTCCGACCAGGTGATCTCGATGAAACTGTGCTGACGGCCTTCCCAATCGATCGTCCGCGTCATCTGATTTGCGCGGTCGAGTACGAAGTCGACCGGCACTTCGAACCACTGCGCGACTTCGGCGGGATTGGGATGAATGTCGAGATCGGGCGGGACGACGCCGATCACCGGCGTGATCTCATAGCCGCTGCCGGTGCGGTAGCGGTCGCTGGTGCCGATCACGCGCACGTCTTCGGGATCGATTCCGAGTTCCTCGTTCGCTTCTCGCAGAGCGGCCTGTACGGGCGTCTCGCCCGGATCGATGCGGCCGCCGGGAAAGGCGATCTGGCCGGGATGGGCGCGCATGTTCGAAGGGCGGTGCAGCAGCAGCATGCCCGGTCGTTCGCGCTCGGTAATGGCGATTAGCACGGCGGCGGGTTTGAAGCTTTTGATCTCGTGGATGCGCGGGTCGATCCACAAGGCGGGCGGCGCCTTGGCGTGGCCGGCTTCGTACCGGCGGGAGACATCTTCGAACAGCCCGCTCATGCCGGCTGAAGCGGGAACCGGACGCCCTGACTGGTCACCGACAGGTCGCCCCCGGCCAGCGCGATTTCGGCAAGCTGGGTGTAGGTGCTGCGGTTTAGCCGGGCCTCGGTGCCGTTGCGCACGCCGAGATAGATCGCGGGGGTGTCGGGATCGCCCTCGGCGCGGATCGGATGCTCGGGCCCGGCAATCATCAGATCGTCTGTGTTGAGACGGAAGGCGAGGGCATCGCCGTCCTGCTTGACGTCGATGGCGATGAAGGCGGCGTCCTCGACCTCGATCGAGAGCTTCTGCACGGGCGTGACCAGCCAATGCTGACCGTTCTCGTCGCGCGTCAGCAGCGAGGCAAAGGCGCGGACCATCGCCGGGCGCTTGATCTGGCTGCCTTGGTGGAACCAGCGCCCGTCTGCGGCAATGCGCATTTCACTATCGCCGGTATGTTCGGGCGACCATTGCGAGACCGGCGGCAGCTTGCGTGCGGCGACGAGCTCGGCCACTTCAGCGAGCGACAGTCCGGCGAGTTCGGGTGGCGGTTCATAAGGCATCGTTTCGCGATGCCAGATAGGGCGGCGCGCGCCAAGTTCCAGTGCGCGGGTTTACCCCAACCAGGGGCCGAGCATGCCCTTGGCCGGAAGCACGGCGGGGTTTTCGCAGCGCACCAGCAGACGGTTGGCGTCGAACGGGCCGGGAAGCTGCCACCCGCGGGTATGCTCGTTGGTGAAGCCCCAGAAGCGGCCGTAGTATTCGGGATCGCCGATCATCACCTGTGGCAGCGGCGCGCGGGAATCGAGGCAGGAGAGGCTCGCAGACATCAGTGCCTTGCCATAGCCTTCGCCCTGCCGGTCGGGCAGCACGGCGACCGGGCCGACCATGATCAGCGGATGTGCGCGGCCGGCGTCATCGGTCAGCGCCACCGGCCAGCACTGGATCGTTCCGACCAGCATCTCCTGCGCATCGAGCGCGGCGAAGCTGAGCGCGGGCAGCCAGTCGACGCCTTCGCGCACCTTGTAGGCGGTGCGCTGGCGTCGTTCGGGCTCGAAGGCATGGTCGAGCAACTGCTCGACGAGAGCAGGATCGACATTGTCGAGCGGGATGATGGTGGCTGTATCGATCATCGCGCGCGCCGATAGGGTTGCGGCGCGGCTTTGTCGATTCAATTCGCCGTTTTCTTCGGAACCAGCTTGAGCAGATGGCCGCTGCCGGGAGCCGGCCCATCCTCCAACAGCCAGATCGCGCCGTCCGGTCCCTGATCGATCTCGCGGATGCGGTTGTCGAGCGGATAGCGGGCCTCTTCGATGCCCTTGCTGCCGTCGATCCTTACGCGAACGAGACCGGGAACCGAGAACGAAGCGATCAGCGCCTGGTCCTTCCACGCGGGAAACTCGCTGCCGGTGTAGAAGATGAAGTCGCCCGGTGCGATCACCGGGTTCCAGCTGATGGCCGGCGCGGCAAGGTCGGGGCGGGTCGAGTGACGCGCAATCGGCTTGCCGTCGTAGTGGTCGCCATCGGAAACGAGCGGCCAGCCGTAGTTCTTGCCGGGTTCGACGAGGTTGATTTCGTCGCCGCCCGCGGGGCCATGCTCAAGATCCCACAGCCGTCCGTCGGGCGAGAACGCGAGGCCGAGCACGTTGCGGTGTCCGTAGGACCAGATCTGGTCCGAGGGCGAGCCCTTGTCGGCGAAGGGATTGCCCGGCGCCGGCGTGCCATCGGGCAACAGGCGGACGATCGTGCCGAGTGTGTTGGACAGGTCCTGCGCGGGCTCCTGCTTCTGCCGTTCGCCCGAACTGATGAAGAGGTATTGGCCATCGGGCGAGAAGGTGAGGCGGTGCGAATAGTGGCCGCGTCCGGTGACCTTGGGCTGCTGGCGCCAGACCACCTTGAGGTCTTCGAGGCTGCAATCCATCTGCGCGCTGCACACGAGGTTTGCTTTGCCGACGGCAGCGCCGCGCGTGTTGCCGGACCCGGCTTCGGCCCAGCTGAGATAGACGGTGCGTCGGTCGAACGTGGAGCTGGTCTGGCCGGGGGCGAAGATGAAATCGCCGAGGCCGCCCTGGCCGCCATACGCGACCTCGGGGACGCCCGCGATGGTGCCGATCTTGCCGTCGGGTGTGCGGTAGCGCAGCGTTCCGCCTTGCTCGGTGACTACCAGAACGCCGGTGCCCTTGTCGAAATCCATCGCCCATGGCTCGTCGAAGCTAGCTATGGTCTCGACCGTGAAGGGCGTTTCTTCCGGAGTGGCTGCGGCGGGATTTTCCCCGGTTGCCGCGTGCCCGCAACTTGCGACGAGGACGCTGAGAGTCGATACGAGGGGGAGGAAGGATCGCAGTTTCATGTCAGTCACAACGCTTGTTTCCCGGTCTGGTGCCATGCGCCCCGGCGGTCTGGTGATCGGCGTCGATGAAGCCGGCCGCGGACCGCTGGCCGGGCCGGTTGTGGCGGGAGCCGTTGTCCTGTGCAAGCCGCGACCGGCGGGTCTCGACGATTCCAAGAAGCTTTCGAAAGCGAAGCGGGCCGGCCTCGAAGAGACGATCAAGCGGCGCTGCCGCTGGGCGGTGGGCGTTGTCGATGTCGAGGAGATCGACAGGATCAACATCTTCGGCGCAACGATGCTGGCGATGACGCGTGCGGTTGCCGCCTTGTGCGGGCAGCTTGGTGAAGAGCCGCTGGAAGTTCTCGTCGATGGGAACATGACGCCTCACGGCAGAGTGTCGGACTGGTGCTGGCAGGCGAGGGCCATCGTCGGCGGCGATGCGGTGGAGCCGTGCATTTCGGCCGCCTCGATCATTGCCAAGGAGCATCGCGACCGCATGATGCGGGAACTGGCAGTGGCCCATCCCCATTATGGGTGGGAGCGCAACGCGGGCTACGGCACGGCGGAGCATCTCGCGGCGCTGCGCACGCATGGGCCCACGCCGCATCACAGGCGCAGTTTTGCGCCGGTTGCACAGCTGGATATGTTCGCCTGACGTCAGGGCGGCACAAAACGGGGCAGGAGCAGATAGTATGGCAAAGGGTTTCAAGGCCAAGGACGTGACCTCGCAGGCGGGAAAATGCTTCCTGGTCACGGGTGCCAATACCGGCCTCGGTTTCAAGACTTCCAAGGTCCTCGCCGCCAATGGCGCCCGCGTTCTCATGGCCTGCCGCAACGAGGACAAGGCGCGAAAGGCGATGGAGCGCATCCGCATGGCAGTGCCGGGCGCGAACCTGGCCTACGTCCATCTCGATCAGGCCGACATCGGTTCGGTCCATGATTGTGCGCACCGGGTCATCGCCGACGAGCCGCGGCTCGATGTGCTGGTCAACAATGCCGGTGTCATGTTCCCGCCGCTGGAGCGCACCGCGCAGGGGCATGAGCTGCACTTCGGGGTCAATCACCTTGCACCGTTCGCGCTGACCGGGCTGATGCTGCCCAAGCTGGCGGAGGTACCCGGATCGCGCGTGGTCATCACGTCCAGCCTTGCGCACAAGGGCGGCAATATCGACTGGGACGATCTCGACGCGCACAAGAGCTACAAGCGTACCCAGCGCTATTCGGACAGCAAGCTGATGAACCTGCTGCACCTGCTGGAGCTGGATCGGCGGCTCAAGGCCGCGGGCTCGACGGTCACCGCCTATGCCTGCCACCCCGGCTTCGCCAGGACCGACCTCGACCGGCACAGCGGATTCTTCCGCGTATTCTTCCCGCTCGCCGGCGTCATCTTCAACAGCGCCGCGCAAGGCGCCTGGCCGACGCTTCAGGCTGCCACGGCCCCCGATGCCGTTCCCGGCGAATTTTACGGACCGCAGCGTCTGGGCGGTGCTTCCGGACCGTCAGGCATTTCCAAGCGCACCGACATGGCGCGAGATATCGAACTCGCACAGCGCCTGTGGACGGTGTCCGAGCAGATGACGGGCGTGCAATACCCGCTCGACTAGGCCCGGCTGCCGAAAGCCTGATCGCGCATCGTTTCGATGAAGCTCTTGCCGAAGGCCTCGGTCTCGTCGGGCGTTGGTGCGTGTTCCGCATGGTGCGGCACTGCTGCCAGCCATTCCTTCTCGGTGTTCACTCTGGGGTAGGGCACGTCGGGCACATCGACGCCGAGAAAATCGCATAGCGGCGCCCAGCCGGCTCCTACCGGCAAAACCAGCAGTCGCTCTGTGGACAAGGTCTCGATGATTTCCTCGTTCCGGTTGGCGAAGTAGTCGGTCATGAACGCACGGTCGTGGATGCGATCGCCGAAGTCGCGCGTCACCGTGCCGCGAATGAAGGTGCCGACGGGTTCGACCTCGAAGCCGGCGAGATGGCCGGGGCTGAAAATCGTCTCACTCACCGAATTGAACCAGGAGTCCGGATCGCGGGTGGTGAGGATCACCTTGGCTTCGGGGAAGTGGTCCGCGAGTTCGCGCCAGTAGTTGCAGGCGGGGTTGTCGGTGGTCGATGTGTAGCCGTCGAAGATCGTGTCCCAGTCCGGCTTGCCGGCGACGACATCGAGCCAGAGCGGAAGGTTGCGGCGTGCTCCGGCGAGCAGTTCGGACATGTGATAGCAGGGCCCGAAACCGAGATGTTCGAGCGCCAGCTTGAGCGACATGGTTCCCGTGCGGCCGAGACCGGCGCCGATGACTTTGAGCGTCAATGCAATTCCCTCGCGTGCTGTTTCCGCGGCAAGCTAACCCAGACCCTCGCGAGTGGGCAGAACTATTTTCGCGAGTGAGTCCTGCCGGTCACGCCGCAAGATGTTGAGTCTCTTTGGAGTGTGGAGACTCGATATCTTGTGTCGGATTCGTTTTGTTCTGCCTGTTGGTGTGCGGGAATCGCAAGGATTCCCAGCGAGTCGCGACTTGACGTAGACTCAACAAAGACTCACCATGCGGTCAATCCACAGATTTTGAACGGGCTTTCAGCGGAGCAGATATGGGTCAGGTACTGGTCAAGGAACGCATTCGCGCGCGGGCGCCAGCGCCGACGCCGAAAGAGCTTCTGCCGCTGGGGCAGATCATTCCCGGCGACTGCGTGGAAGCGATGCGCACCATTCCCGACGCGAGCGTCGACATGGTCTTCGCCGATCCGCCGTACAATCTGCAGCTCGGCGGCGATCTCTCGCGACCGGACGGCAGTCACGTCGATGCCGTGACCGACGACTGGGACAAGTTTTCCAGCTTTGCGGTCTATGACCAGTTCACGCGTGAGTGGCTGGCCGAGGCGCGCCGTGTTCTCAAGCCGAACGGCTCGCTCTGGGTGATCGGATCGTACCACAACATCTTCCGCCTCGGCGCGATCATGCAGGACATGGGGTTCTGGATCCTCAACGACATCGTCTGGCGCAAGGCCAATCCGATGCCGAACTTCAAGGGCACGCGTTTCACCAATGCGCATGAAACCCTGATCTGGGCCTCGATGGGCGAGAAGTCGAAGTACACTTTCAACTACCGCGCGATGAAAACGCTCAATGACGAGCTGCAGATGCGCTCCGACTGGGTGCTGCCGATCTGCGCCGGACAGGAGCGGCTCAAGAAGGACGGGCGCAAGGTTCACCCGACCCAGAAGCCCGAAGCCCTGCTGTATCGCGTGATGCTGGCGACGACCAACAAGGGCGACGTCGTGCTCGACCCCTTCTTCGGTACCGGCACGACCGGCGCCGTTGCCAAGCGCCTCGGCCGCGAATGGATCGGCTGCGAGCGTGAAGGCGACTATCGCGAAGCCGCGATGGAGCGCATCGAACTGGCGCTGCCGCTCGACGAAAGTGCGCTCAAGACCATGCAGTCCAAGCGCACCGCGCCCAAGGTGGCGTTCGGTACACTCGTGGAAACCGGCTGGATCGCGCCGGGGACGCAGCTGATCGGCAAGAAGGGCAAGTTCACCGCTACCGTGCGTGCCGATGGTTCGCTTGTCTCGGGCGATGCGAACGGCTCGATCCACGGGCTGGGCGCGCAACTGCAGGGGGCGCCTTCGTGCAACGGCTGGACCTTCTGGAACCTCGAACATGAAGGCGAGGTCAAGCCGATCGACGCGATCCGCCAGCTTTATCTCCTCGCCACGGAACCGTGATCGCGCGTCATTGAATGGGGGGCATTTGCGCCGGGGATGCAACCGTCTTAAGGCCCGGCGCCGACCCCCGCGTTTGACGGACAGACGACCATGACCCGATCCCTCTACCTTCGCCCCATCGCTCTCGCCGAAAGCCCGCAGAGCGAGGAGGGCGAAGTCGTCCGACTGGGCGGGACGCTGGTATGGGCCAGCCGCTTTGCCGTGATCGTTCGGGAAAATGGCAAGGTCGTTTCGCGCGGACGCCATTCGGTCGAGCAGATGCCGGCAGCGCTTGCGGCGCTTCCGGCCGACCTTGGCGCCGAAGGCGAGGCGCAGTGGGCGAACCTGCGCAAGGTCCATGCGCCGCTGAACCTGTCGCTGAAGGGCGGAGGAACGCGCACGATCCGGCTGGAGCAGCCGCAGGTCATGGGCATCCTCAACATGACGCCCGACAGTTTCTCCGACGGCGGCGAATTCCTCGACGATCCGCAGATCGCCCGCGACCATGCCTCGGCCATGCTCGAGGCGGGGGCGGCCATGATCGACGTGGGGGGCGAATCCACGCGCCCCGGCGCCGGCGCGGTCTGGGAAGGCGACGAGATCAAGCGGGTGGTGCCGATGGTCGAGCAGCTTGCCGCCATGGGCGCCGCCATCAGCGTCGATACGCGCCGCCCTGCAGTCATGGATGCGAGCCTGCAGGCAGGCGCCCACGTGATCAACGATGTCTCGGCCCTGCGCTACGACCCGCGCAGTCTCGAACTGGCAGCATCGAGCGGCGCGCCGGTGGTGCTGATGCATGCGCCGGGCAAGGCCGACGACCTCCATTCGAACGGCGACTATGCCGACGTCGTGCTCGATGTGTTCGACTGGCTGGCCGCGCGCCGCGACGAGGTCGTGGCCGGCGGTGTGGCGTCTGAAAACATCCTGCTCGATCCGGGCATCGGCTTCGGCAAGTCGGTGGCGGAGAACCTGGCACTGCTCAACGCGCTGCCTCTGTTCCATGCGCTCGGCCAGCCGTTGCTGGTCGGGGCCAGCCGCAAGCGCATGATCGGCGCGCTATCCAATGAGGCGCAGCCGCACGAGCGGCTTGGCGGATCGATCATGCTGGCGGTCAAGGCCATGGAAGCAGGCGCGCATGTCCTGCGTGTCCACGACGTGCCGGAAACGGTCCAGGCGGCCCGGGTCTGGCGCGGCCTCCGCGACGCCGCGCTGACGGATTTCTCGCAACTCGCCGATTGAGGCAGGTGCGTTTCTAAACGCCCGGTGAACCGTAGATTTCTGCGGTATGAACGGCACTGCCTCGTTGTGTCGCGCAGTGATCGCAATCGGCGTATCATCGTTTTTGCGGGGCGTTTCGCCTCTGCGCCGGGATGAAAATCGCGCCTTGCTCGTTGCTCCCTTCAACCGCGGACAAAAGGTCGTTCGCGCTTAAGCAGAAGGGAGTTGAACCCATGAAGCAGATCCCGTTTTTTCGCACTGCCGCTGCCGTCCTCGTTGCAGCGCCGACCGTTGCCATGGCCGCCGTGCCGATGCTGTACGAAGAGCAGATGGCGCATCAGGAAGAGTCGCGCATCATCCAGTCGCCCATCGGTGGTATCGAAAACAGCAAGTGGTACGACTATCGCATCAACCTCACCGAAACGCAGAAGGAGCTGGCCAGCGACGTCAAGCGCTCGACGGATCTGGAGGATACGCGCGATGCCTGGAGCGAATATACCCACGAGCTGAAGGACAATCGCCACGACTACGTGAAGGCCATGGCCAAGAAGGGCTATCGCGTTCCGGAAGTCTATTTCGAGAACTGATCGTCCGGCGGGCTAGAGGCTGTAGCCTCCGTCGCTGACGAGGACCGTACCGGTCACGTTCCACGCGGCGTCGGACAGCAGAAAGCCGATCTGGCCGGCCATTTCATCGGCGCTGGCGAAGCGGCCGAGGGGTGTCGATTCCTCCGCCAGTTTCTCCAGCGCCGCTTCGCGACTGCCGAGATCGTCGACCATCTGCTGGAAGTGCGCGTTCTTGGTCCAGATCGGCGTATCGACACGACCGGGGGCAACGGCGTTGATCCGGATGCCCTGCGCGGCATGTTCAGCCGCCGCGATCCGCGCGAGGTGCGCGACGGCGGCCTTGCTCGAGCCATAGGCCGCTGTCATCGCCACCGGCTTCACGCCGGCCACCGAACTGGTCAGCACCGCGCTTCTGCCCACGGTGTCTCCACTCTTCGTCATCAGCCTCATGACGGTCCGCAGCGAAAGAAACATCCCGTCGAGATTGACCGACTGGATGCGACGCCAGTCCGCGTAGTCGAGTGATACGATCGGACAGCCATCGGCAACACCGGCATTGAGCAGCGCGTGGTCGATGCACGTCTCGCTCACCTCGATCTCTGTCCAGAGCTCCTCGTCGGCGACATCGCCGGAAACACAACGAACCGACGCGCGCAGATCGAGCGCTTCGAGGCCCGGCCCGTCGCAATCTACCAGAATGAGGCGTTCGATCCCTCTGGCATCGAGCCAGTGGGCCACCGCCGCGCCGATGCCCGAGGCCGCGCCGGTGATGAGCGCGGTGCGACCGGCAAATTCGCTATTGGGTGTCATGTCAGGCGACCTCTACGCGCAGCCGTTCGATCCGGGTGGTCTTGAGCTTCCAGCCGTCGCCCTTGTTCTCATAGGTTTCGTGATAGCGGCCCCAGCCGGTCAGCCGTTCGAACGGCCCACCCGGCGGCAGGAAGAAGCGGTCGGTGAAGCACCATATTCCGCTGGCCTCGGTTTCGCTTGCGACGGTGATGTCCGGGTCGTTGCCCTGGTGCACGGTGACGATTTTCGGGCCGATGGGATTGGGACTGTCAGGCCAGTTGTCCCGGCCCTTCAGGACCATGTTCATCGCCGGCATGTGATCGATGCCCGTCACCGGATCGGTGCAGCATCCCATGTAATCCAGCTCGCAATCCTCGGCGAGGACCGAGCGGACGAGTGCTGCATCGCCGTCGTCGACGCCGCGCCAGTAGCGCGCCTTGAGCTGCTTGATTTCCTCGACGGCGGCGAGCCGATCGCACTTGTCCATGAAATTCCCTCTCCCTTTCGGGGAGGAAACTTGGACGGATCACGCAGCGTTGTCGATGCCCAGTTCGGAAAGCTTGCGGTAGAGAGTCGACCGGCCGATGCCCAGGCGGCGGGCGACCTCGGTCATGCGGCCGCGGTAGAGGCCGATGGCGAGACGGATGACGTCCGCCTCGATTTCCTCGAGCGGGCGCAGGTTGCCGTCGTCGGTGTAGAGCATGACCCCCGAGCTTTCGTGCATCGGGTTGCTTGAGACTGTGGGTGACCCTGTGCCAAGGATGTTGAGAAGCTGTGGAAAATCTTCCGATGTGAGCGCGTCGCCATCGCAGAACACAGCGGCACGGAACAGCACGGCCTGAAGCTGACGCACGTTGCCCGGCCAGTCGTAGGCGGCGAGCAGCGAAAGCGCGCCGTCGGTGATGCCCAGTTCGCGCAGGCCCGGCTGTTCGCCGATGCGGGCGAGGAAGAAACGGGTGAGGGCGGGAATGTCGCCCGTGCGTTCGCGCAGCGGCGGCAGCAGGACCTGCGTATAGGAGAGAACGTCGAGCAGTTCGGGCAGGAAATGCCCCTGCGTCGCCATGTCCTTGAGCGGTATGTTGCTCGCGGCGATCAGGCGCACGTCGATCTTGAAGGAATAGGGCGCGCCGATGGGGCGCACGTCGCTCTTGCGCAGCGATTCCAGCAGACGCTCCTGTACGGAGAGCGGCAGGCGGTCGATCTCGTCGAGCGCGAGGGTTGCCCCGTCGCAGTGCTGCAGGGCGCCGATCTGCCGGTCGAAGGCGCCGGGAAAGGCTCCCTTTTCGTGGCCGAACAGCACCGATTCGATCGAGTTGGCGGGAAGGCCGCTGATGTTGACGATGCGCAGCGGCATCTTCGCGCGCGGGCTGGCGGCGTGCATGGCGCGGATCAGCATTTCCTTGCCGGTGCCGCTTTCGCCTTCGATCAGGACGGGGTTGTGGCCGCGCGCGGCCTTGGCGGCAACGGCCAGTGCCTTGCGGAAGTTGGGCGACGCCCCGATCATCGATTCGAAATCGGGGTTGGAAGGCATCTTCTCGGTGAGCGGCGCCAGTTCGTCGCGCGGCGCTTCACGGGTCGTCGCGGAGCGCAGCGCGTGCATCAGCCTGTCGGGCGCGACCGGCTTCACGAGATAATCGGTAGCGCCGGCACGCATGGCTTCCACGGCCAGCAGCGGCGACGTGCTCGTCGTGAGCATGAGAATGGGCAGGGCGGGGCGGCGCGACTTGAGCTCCGCGATCAGCGCGCAGGCGTCTTCGCCCGGAACCCACTGGTCGAGGATGATGGCGGAAAGCTGCATGCCCTGCCGGGTGCCCAGAGTGGCAATCGCGGTTTCGGCATCGCGGACGATCACCGTGCGCCAGCCTTCCCGCGCCGCGAGGGCGGAAATCAGGCGGCTTTGTGCCGGCTCGTCGTCGATGAGCATGAGAAGGCGTTGATCCATGTCCGCCATTGTACTGCCGCTGCTCTCAGCCTCCTCGGGATGGGAAAACCGGGATAGACCAATCGGGTAAAGACGGACTTAAGCCTGAAGTGCGGATGCGCGTCAGCTGCTGCTTCGCACTTGAGCGCGGGCGCGGCCCCGGCTAGAGCAGTCGCATTTGATGGACCTCAAGGGGAATAGAGTTCATGGCTTCGGGCAACGATATCAAGGCAGCGCAGGCGACCTACAACAGCTTTATCAAGGCCGCATCGTGGGGCACCGGCATCTGCATCGCGATTACCGCGTTCGTTGTCATGCTGATCTCGTCCTGATCGGAATCGTGAATTGACGGCACCACAAGGCCAGCGGATCGCGGTCCTCAAGGAGCGCGCTTCGGGTGAGACACGCGTTTCGGCAACGCCCGAAACGGTGAAGAAACTGGCCGCGCTCGGCGCTTCGATCGCCGTCGAAAGTGGTGCCGGCATCACAGCCAGCATTTCAGACGAAGAGTACCGTGCCGCCGGGGCCGAAGTGGGTCCGGCGGAAACGGTCGTGTCCGGCGCGGACATCGTGCTCGGCGTGCAGGGTGTCGATCCGGCGCTGCTGGGCGCGGTCAAGCCGGGCGCCTGGGTGATCGGCATTCTCGATCCCTTCGGGCAACGCGAGCGCATCCATGCTTACGCGTCAGCCGGTCTGGAAGCGCTGGCGATGGAATTCATGCCGCGCATCACGCGCGCGCAATCGATGGACGTGCTGTCCAGCCAGTCGAACCTCGCCGGCTACAAGGCGGTGATCACGGCCGCTGATATCTATGGCCGTGCTTTCCCGATGATGATGACGGCGGCAGGCACGATCAGTGCCGCCAAGTGCTTCGTCATGGGGGTGGGCGTGGCCGGACTGCAGGCCATCGCCACGGCCCGGCGTCTCGGCGCGCAGGTCTCCGCCACCGACGTGCGCTCGGCCACCAGGGAACAGATCCTGTCGCTGGGGGCCAAGCCGATCTTCGTCGAGAACGTCGAGGGTATCGAGGGCGAAGGCTCGGGCGGTTATGCCACCGAAATGAGCGAGGAATACCAGAAGGCGCAGGCCGAACTGGTATCCAGCCACATCGCCAAGCAGGACATCGTGATCACCACGGCGCTGATCCCCGGGCTTGCCGCACCGCGTCTCGTTACCGACGCCCAGATCGCGTCGATGAAGGCCGGCAGCGTGATATTCGACCTTGCGGCGCCGCAGGGCGGCAATGTCGAGGGTACCGCGCCCGATCAGGTGGTCGAGAAGCACGGCGTGAAGATCATCGGCTTTTCGAACACCCCCGCGCACCTGCCCGCCGATGCCTCGGCGCTCTATGCGCGCAACCTGTTCAACTTCCTCTCCGCCTTCTGGGACAAGGAGCAGGGCAAGCCCGTGCTCGACGAGGAAATTGGTGATGCCGTTCGCCTGACACAGGGCGGCAAGATCGTGAGCGAGAGGCTGCAGAGGGCGTAACATGGACTTCATCTCGATCCTGTCGATCTTCGTCCTGGCCTGCTTCGTGGGCTACTACGTGGTCTGGTCGGTAACCCCTGCGCTGCACACGCCGCTGATGGCGGTGACCAACGCGATTTCCTCGGTCATCGTCGTCGGCGCGTTGATCGCGGCGGCCGCTGCGGGCGTGCCGGGGGCGAAGTGGCTCGGCCTTGGCGCGGTGGTTCTGGCGAGCGTCAACATCTTCGGCGGCTTCGCGGTCACCGAGCGGATGCTGGCGATGTACAAGAAGAAAGACAAACCCGGCGCCGGGAAGGGCGGCAAGTGATGGAAGCGCACGCGGTCAATCCCTGGGTCGCCGTCGCGTACCTCATCGCCGGCGTCTGTTTCATCCTCGCGCTGCGCGGGCTGTCGTCGCCGGCCACCAGCCGTTCGGGCAACCGCTACGGCATGATCGGCATGACCATCGCGGTTGTAACGACGCTGCTGACGCATGTGCCGGTTCTCGGGCCGCCCAACCCCGATCCCGATCTGCTGGGTGAGACATGGGTCTTCGACAAGGTCACCATCGTCGAGATCCTCGCGGCCATTGCCATCGGCGCGATCATCGGCCTGACGACCGCGCGCCGCATTGCCATGACGGCGATGCCGCAGCTCGTGGCCGCATTCCATTCGCTGGTCGGTCTGGCCGCGGTACTGGTCGGCCTTGCCGCCTGGCTCAATCCCGGCGCTTTCGGTATTCTCGACGATGCCGGGCAGATATTCCTGCCGAGCCGCATCGAGATGTCGTTGGGTATCGCCATTGGCGCGATCACCTTCTCCGGTTCGGTCATCGCCTTCCTCAAGCTCAACGGCAACATGAGCGGCGCGCCGATCCTGCTGCCCGCGCGCCATGTCATCAACTTCGGCGTGCTGGCGGCGATTATCGGGCTGATCGGGGCCTATGTGCTGAGCGGCGCTGGCGGGCCGGGCGAAGGTCTGCTGATCGTCTGGATCACGCTCGCCGCCTTTGCCGTCGGCTTCCTGCTGATCATCCCCATCGGCGGCGCGGACATGCCGGTCGTCGTCTCGATGCTCAACAGCTATTCGGGCTGGGCGGCTGCGGCGATGGGCTTCACGCTGCACAATACGGCGATGATCATCACCGGCGCGCTCGTTGGCTCATCGGGCGCGATCCTCTCGTACATCATGTGCAAGGCGATGAACCGCTCCTTCATCTCGGTGATCGCGGGCGGCTTCGGCGCCGATGCCGGCGGTGCGGGCGAGGGCGGCGCCAAGGAGCAGCGGCCGTGGAAACGCGGTTCGGCGGAGGATGCGGCCTTCCTGATGAAGGAAGCCGAGAACGTCATCATCATCCCCGGCTACGGCATGGCCGTCGCGCAGGCGCAGCATGCGCTGCGTGAGATGACCGACCTGCTCAAGGAACACGGCGTCAACGTGAAGTTCGCGATCCACCCGGTCGCGGGCCGCATGCCCGGTCACATGAACGTGCTGCTCGCCGAGGCCAGCGTTCCTTACGATGAGGTTTTCGAACTCGAAGATATCAATTCCGAGTTCGCGCAGGCCGACGTGGCCTTCATCATCGGCGCCAACGACGTTGTGAACCCGGCGGCAAAGACCGACAAGTCCTCGCCGATCTACGGCATGCCCGTGTTCGATGTGGACAAGGCCAAGACCATCTTCTTCATCAAGCGCTCGATGGGCGGTCAGGGCTATGCGGGCGTCGACAACGACGTGTTCTACATGGACCAGACGATGATGCTGCTCTCCGACGCCAAGAAGATGGTCGAAGAGATCAACAAGTCCCTGACGGATTAATCCGGCCTGCCATGGACAGCACTAGCCCACCGTTCGTGTCGAGCGAAGTCGAGACACGCAAAACCCGCGCTGAGGTGTCTCGACTTCGCTCGACACGAACGGGCTGGAGTGTCGAATTCTCATGTTTCGGCTGATCAAGCTGCTCCTGATCCTGATCGGGCTCGCTGCGGTGCTCTGGTTCGGCGCGAACCGCTATGCCGAATACCGGGTGCGCACGGCCTTTGCCGAAGCGGGCATGAACGACAAGGCAGCGGCCTGCATGGGGCACCGGCTTGTGAAGCGGCTTTCCTTCGCGCAACTGATCAAGCTTTCCGAGTTCGAGCAGGAAACGCGGACGGTGGGCGGTCTGGTCCGCGCGGTGCAGCGGATGGACGATCGCGAGATCGTGACCGTCACCACCAGTTCCGCGGCCTTGTGTTCCACCGGGCTTGCCCGCTAGGGGGACACCGTTCCCCCAACGCCGACGCGGGAAGATTTTCGTTTTGACACTGGCCCCCTACGCATCCGATCCGGCTCGCTCGCGCGGGCGTGAATTCGCACTCGAAAATGCCGTCGCACGCGGGCCGCGTAGCGCCTATCAGCGCGACCGCGATCGCATCATCCATTCGATGTCGTTCCGCCGCCTGCGCTACAAGACGCAGGTCTTCGTCGCGCCCGACGGCGACCACTACCGCGTGCGCCTGACGCACAGTCTGGAAGTGGCGCAGATCGCCCGTGTCATTGCGCGCATTCTCGGGCTGGACGAGGATCTGACCGAAGCGCTGGCTCTGGCCCATGACATCGGGCACCCGCCGTTCGGCCATGCCGGCGAGGACGCGCTCGATGCGGCGTTGCACAAGGCGGGCGGGTTCGATCACAACGCCCATTGCCTGCGCACGCTGATGCGGCTCGACAGTCCCTATTGCGAGCACGACGGGCTCAATCTCACCTGGGAAATGCTCGAGGGGCTGGCCAAGCACAACGGCCCGGTGACCGAACCGAACTGGGCGCTGGCAGAACTCGACGCGGCCTATTCGCTCGAACTGGAAACGCACGCTTCGCTCGAAGCGCAAGTGGCGGCGCTTTCGGACGATATCGCCTACGACAACCATGACATCGACGATGGCCTGCGCGCCGGTTTCCTCGATATCGACGAATTGCTCGCGCATCCCTTCGTTGCCGAACGCTGGGCGGAAGTGGAGCGGCGGTATCCGGGCGCTCCGCTCGACCGGCAGCTTGCGGAACTGATCCGCAGCCAGATCGGCGTGATGGTGAACGACCTCGTCGCCCAGACGCAGGCCAATCTCGTCGGCGTCGGCAGTGTCGAGGAAGTGCGGGCCGCTGGCCGTGCGCTGGTGGCCTTCTCCCCTGAAATGGCCGAGGCCGAGCGGACGTTCAAACGCTTCATGTACGACAAGCTCTACTACCATCCCGAACAGGTCGAGACGGCCCGGCGCGCGCGGGCGGTGCTGGCCGAACTCTATTCGGCCTATTCGCAGGAACCGGTCCTGATGGACGAAGCGTGGATCGACGGCTTGCCCCGTTTCGAGCCCGAACGCAGCCGGCACATCGCCGACTATATCGCGGGCATGACCGACCGCTTCGCGCTCACCTGCCATGAGCAGATCTACGGCCGCACGCCTCCGGGCCTGACCAATGTGTGATCGCGACGACTGACATGACAAAAACCGGGGTGAGGATGTGCCTCGTCGGTGCGACGGGGCTGGTGGGAAGCACGCTCATGGCAGAGGCCGTCGGGCGGGACGATGTGCGCCTTGTCGGCGTGGGGCGGCGCGAGGCCGAACTTCCCGCCGGTGCGCGCATGGAAATGCTGGTCGGCGAACCGATCGACTGGCCGCAACTGATCGCGGCGGCACAGGCCGACGTACTGGTCTGTGCTCTGGGCACCACCATCAAGACGGCAGGCAGCGAAGAGGCTTTCCGGGCGGTCGACCATGACCTCGTCCGTTTCAGTGCCGAGGCGGCCCGCGCAGCGGGGATCGACCACATGATCGTGGTCTCATCGGTCGGCGCCATGCGGGGCAGCAAGAACTTCTACCTCTCGGTGAAGGGGGAAACCGAGGATGCGCTGGGCAAGCTCGGTTTTCGCAGGCTCGATATTCTACGCCCCGGATTGCTGCGCGGGCACCGGCAGGAAAGGCGCCCGCTGGAACGACTGGCGCAGATCTTCGCGCCGCTTCTCGATTTCCTCGTCCTGCACGGTAAGTATCAGTGTTACCGTTCTATTTCCGCTGTCAGGGTGGCGCAGGCGATCATGGCGCTGTCGCACGAGAAGGCCCGCGGTCGGTTCGTGCACGACTACGATGCCATGCTCCGCGCCGTGCGTCGGGGCGGGGATTAATGCTGCACTGCACATCGGCAGCGTTGACACATGGGCATGTGTCGTCAAATCTAGGCCATCGCTGAAACGCGCGGGAGAGACCTCCCGATTCGGCTCGCTTGTACGAGTGGCCGTTTCGGAAGGCGCCGAAGGAGCAACCGCCCCGGAATCTCTCAGGCAAAAGGACCGCGCGGGTCGATAGCGCAACTCTGGAAAGCGTCGCCGCCTCAGGGCAGTGGCCGCCGACGGTGTAACCCTGTTTTGTCCAACGCAAGGCAAACGGGGGAAGCTCTCAGGTTTCCGTGACAGAGGGGGCACCGGATGGTGTGCCATGCTTTGTGCGGAGTCGTGTCTTGAGCGAATACCCTACCAACGATGATGAACAGGCCGAGGATATCGGACCGATGCTGCTTCCGCTCGATGCCTGGCATCGCGAGAAGGGCGGGCGGATGGTCGAATTCGCCGGCTACATGATGCCCGTCCAGTATGAGGGCATCATGGCCGAGCACCTCTGGACGCGTGAGAGCGCCGGCCTGTTCGACGTCAGCCACATGGGGCAGATCTACCTGACCGGTGGAGACCTCGAGGCCGCAGTGGAAGCCGCGCTTCCCATCGATCTCTCGACGCTGAAGACCGGATCGGTGCGCTATTCGCTGCTGCTCGACGAGAATGGCGGCATTCTCGACGACCTGATGGTCACGCGCTGGCAGACGGGCTTCTACCTCGTCGTCAACGGCGCGACCAAGTGGGACGACATCGGCACGCTGCGCGAACTGCTGCCCGATGAAGTGACGCTCAACCACCTCGATGAAAACGCGCTGCTGGCGCTGCAGGGCCCCAAGGCTTTCGCCGCTCTGGAACGTCACGTCGAAGGCGAGACGCTGCTTTCCGCGCTGACTTTCATGAAGGGCGCAGCCTTCAAGCTGGGCGGCGTCGATGCCTGGATCAGCCGCTCCGGCTACACGGGCGAGGACGGTTTCGAGATTTCCATTCCCGGCGAATCCGCTGCGCAGGTGGCCGAGCTGCTTTGCGGCGAGCCGGAAGTGAAGCCGATCGGTCTCGGCGCGCGCGACAGCCTGCGCCTTGAGGCGGGCCTGCCGCTCTACGGCCATGACATGACCCCGGAGGTCGATCCGGTCAGCGCCGGTCTCGTATTCGGCATCAACAAGCGCCGCCGCAGCGAGGGTGGCTTTCCCGGCGCCGCGCACGTGCAGGACGTGCTCGCCAAGGGCCCGGCCCGCAAGCGCATCGGCCTGACGCTCGAAGGCCGCATGGCCGCGCGCGAAGGCGCCAAGGTTTTCGTGGGCGACCAGGAAGTGGGAGTGGTGACCTCGGGCGGATTCTCGCCTTCGCTGCAGCATCCCATTGCCATGGCCTATGTCGATGCCGCCCACGCGGCCGACGGTTCCGCGTTCGAGATCGAGATGCGCGGCAAGCGCCTTCCGGCCAAAGCCGTGCCCATGCCTTTTATACCCCATCGCTACCATCGCTGAGGAGCAGCACCCATGACCCGCTACTTTACCGAAGACCACGAGTGGATCGAAGTCGAAGGCGACCTCGGCACCGTCGGCATCACCGACTATGCGCAGGGCCAGCTCGGCGACATCACCTTTGTGGACCTGCCCGAAGCCGGCGCGACCGTGACCAAGGGCGATTCCGTTTCGGTGGTCGATTCCGTGAAGGCCGCTTCGGACATCTACACCCCGGCATCGGGCACGATCACCGAAGTGAACGAAACCCTCGCCGATGAGCCCGAGCTGGTGAACACCGACGCCGAAGTCGGTGGCTGGCTGTTCCGCGTCACGCTGTCGAACGCCTCGGAGCTCGAGAGCCTGATGGATGCGGACGCCTACAAGGCATACGTCGAAAGCCTCTGAATTATACGGAGTAACGCCGCTTGCGCTACCTTCCCCTGACATCCGCCGACCGCGCCGAAATGCTGGAGAGCATCGGTGCGGCCAGCGTCGATGACCTCTTCGTCGACGTTCCCGCCCAGGCCCGGCTGCCCGGTCCGATCGAGGGCCTTCCTGCTCACGCCAGCGAAATGGCCGTGGAGCGCCACATGTCGGCGCTCGCTGCGAAGAACGTCAGCGCCGGATCGGCACCGTTCTTCCTCGGCGCCGGGGCCTACCGCCACCACGTGCCGGCATCGGTCGATCACCTGATCCAGCGCGGCGAGTTCCTGACGGCCTACACGCCGTACCAGCCGGAAATCGCGCAAGGGACGCTGCAGGTGCTTTTCGAGTTCCAGACGCAGGTTGCCCGCCTGTTCGGCACCGATATCGCCAATGCCTCGATGTACGACGGCTCGACCGCGTGCTGGGAAGCGATCCTGATGGCGGCGCGCGTCACCCGCAAGGGCAAGGCGGTGCTGTCGAGCGGTCTGCACCCGCACTATGGCGAAGTCGTGCGCACGATGGCGAAGTTCACCAAGGACGAGATCGTCTCGCTCGACACCGAACTGACGGCAGAGCCCGACGATGCCGCGGTGATCGCGCAGATCGACGACAAGACTTCGTGCGTTGTGGTGCAGTATCCCGACGTGCTGGGGCGCATTCCCGATCTGTCGGCCATTGCCGAAGCGGCGCATGCCAAGGGCGCGCTGCTGGTGGCCGTCGTCACCGAACCGGTGGCGCTCGGTCTGATCGAGGCTCCGGGTAATCTCGGCGCCGACATCGTCGTGGGTGAGGGCCAGTCGCTCGGCGTCGGCCTGCAGTTCGGCGGGCCGTACCTCGGCCTGTTCGGCTGCCGCGAAAAGTTCGTGCGGCAGATGCCGGGGCGCCTTTGCGGCCAGACCGTCGATGCCGACGGCAAGCGCGGTTTCGTGCTGACGCTGTCCACGCGCGAGCAGCATATTCGCCGTGAGAAGGCGACCAGCAACATCTGCACGAACTCCGGGCTTTGCGCGCTGGCTTTCAGCATTCACCTGACCTTGCTGGGCGGCGAAGGCCTCTCCCAGCTGGCGGCGGTAAATCACGCGCGCGCTCAGGCCATGGTCGAGCGTCTGGGGCGCATTCCGGGCGTGGAAGTGCTGAACGACGCATACTTCAACGAGGCCACGCTGGTGCTGCCGCGCGACGCGCGTGAAGTCGTGCGCGAACTGGCGGATCGCGGCGTGCTGGGCGGTGTCTCGCTCGGCCGTCTCTTCCCGGTAGCCGATGGGCTCCACAAGGGCCTGCTGGTCGCGGCGACCGAGACCACGACGGAGGAGGACATCGAGACCTTCGCCACGCAATTGGAAGAGCTTCTGGTGGGAGTGCCGGCATGAACGCAGTCAATGCATCGGGCTGGCGCCCTTCGATGGGCGAGGCCGGACAGGCAGGCGTTCCTGCCACCTCGAGCGGTGATTACGGGCTCATGCTCGAGGAACCGCTGAGCTTCGAACTCGGCGCGGAGGGCAAGTGCGGCGTCGACATCGAGGAAGCCGATCGCGCACCGATCGCGGGGCTTTCCAGGTTCCTGCGTAAGCAGGCGCCGGATCTTCCAGGGCTCGCCGAGCCGGAGACGGTGCGCCATTACACGCGCCTCTCGCGCCAGAACTACGCGATCGATCTCGGGCCGTTCCCGCTCGGCTCATGCACGATGAAGCACAACCCGCGTCTCAACGAGAAGATGGCGCGTCTGCCGGGCTTTGCCGATGTGCATCCGTTGCAGCCGGTTTCGACCGTTTCCGGCGCGCTGGAAGTGATCAACGAACTGGCGTTCTGGCTTATCGAGCTTACCGGCATGCACGGCGTGGCGATGAGCCCCAAGGCTGGCGCGCATGGCGAGCTTTGCGGTCTGCTCTGCATTCGTGCGGCGCTCGATGCGCGCGGTGAGGAACGCCATATCATCCTCGTGCCCGAAAGCGCGCACGGCACCAATCCCGCCACTGCCGCCTTCGCGGGCTTCACGGTGCGTTCGATCCCGGCGACGCCCGACGGGCGCGTCGATCTCGAAGCGCTCAAGGGCAGCCTGGGGCCGGACGTTGCCGGGGTGATGATCACCAACCCCAACACCTGCGGCCTGTTCGAGCCCGACATGAAGGCGATTTCCGATGCCGTCCACGAGGCGGGCGGGTACGTCTATTGCGACGGCGCGAACTTCAACGCCATCGTCGGCAAGGTGCGTCCGGGCGACCTCGGCATCGATGCCATGCACATCAACCTGCACAAGACCTTCTCGACGCCGCATGGCGGCGGCGGGCCGGGGTCCGGGCCGGTTGTGCTGTCCGAGGCGCTGTCTCCGTTCGGTCCGCTGCCGTTCACGGCACGCACCGCCGACGGCGTGGTTCACCTCGTCGAGGAAGAGAACGCGGACGAGTTCGACCACACGCAGGCGTTCGGGCGCATGGTCGCGTTCCACGGCCAGATGGGCATGTTCACTCGCGCGCTGACTTACATCCTCAGCCACGGTGCGGACGGTCTGCGTCAGGTTGCCGAGGACGCCGTGCTCAATGCCAACTATGTGCTGCGCGCCTGCGAGGACGTGCTGCCCGCACCGTTCGCCAAGAGCGGACCGTGCATGCACGAGGCGCTGTTCAGCGATGCCGGGCTGGCCGAGGGCTTCTCGACGCTCGACATCGCCAAGGGCCTGATCGACGAGGGTTTCCACCCGATGACGGTCTACTTCCCGTTGGTGGTCAAGGGGGCGATGCTCGTCGAGCCGACCGAGACCGAGAGCAAGGCCGGGCTCGACCGCTTCATCGCTTCGCTGCGCAGCCTCGCCGAACGGGCCAAGGCCGGCGACGAAAGCCTGCACTCCGCGCCGCACTTCGCGCCGCGCCGCCGCCTCGATGAAACGCAGGCCGCGCGCAAGCCGATGCTCGTCTGGCAGGGCTGATCGTGATAACGGCTGCTCCCTGAACGAGAGAGGGCAGGGGGCAGCCGACATCATGATAGCGCAATTGCGGCAGGAAGCGGCGCTGTGACGCGCCTGTTCGAGCGGATTACCGGCCTGTTCGCCTTGTGGACGGTGCTGGGCGTCACTCTGGCGTGGTTCGTCCCCGATACGTTTCTATGGGTGGCCGATGGGCGGTTTCGACCGTTCGGGCAGCCGCTGATCAGCGTCATGCTGGGCGTGATCATGCTCGGCATGGGCATTACGCTCAGCTTCGACGACTTCCGGCGCGTTCTCGCGCTCCCACGACAGGTGCTGGCGGGCGTCGCGCTGCAATTCACGGTTATGCCGCTGGCCGGGTTCGCCTCGGCCTGGACCTTCGGTCTGGAGCCGGGGCTGGCGGTCGGTCTGATTCTCGTCGCCTGCTGTCCGGGCGGGACGGCGTCGAACGTGATCAGCTATCTCGCGAAAGCCAATGTCGCCTTGTCCGTCACGATGACGATGGCCTCCACGCTCGTGGCCATCGCGATGACGCCGGTGCTGACCGGGTGGCTTGCAGGCGTGTTTATCGAGATCGACCGGTGGAATCTGTTTCGGGAGATGGTTGCCGTCGTGCTGGTGCCGGTCGTCGTCGGTGTGCTGATGAACCGCTATCTGCCGCGGGCGACACGCAAGATCACGGTCGTCTCGCCCTTTATCTCGGTGCTGTTCGTCGTGCTGATCGTGGCCGGCATCATCGCGCGCTCGAAGCCGCTGATCGAGGAGCACGCGGGGATACTGCTGCTGGCCGTTTTCGCGCTGCACCTGACGGGCTTCGGCCTCGGCTATGGGGTGAGCCGGCTCCTGCGTCTCAGTGAGGCATCGGCGCGCACCATCAGTATCGAAGTGGGTATGCAGAACAGTGGGCTGGGTGCCAGCCTGGCCTCAAGCCCGGCCTTTGCGCGTCAATTCGGCACGACGATGCAGGCCGCATTGGCGCCTGTGCCGGCGGCCATATCGGCAGTGATGCACGTTCTGATTGGAAGCCTGCTGGCGTCGATCTGGAACCGGTCGAACGCCGCCGATCCGGAAACCTAGATCACGTCGCGTTATCGACGGTATTTGCTGCCGATTCGAGATCCTGGCCTACGCCGCGAACCGTGTTGCATGCCGCGCTGCCCATCACGAGCCCGCCGGCAACGAAGAGAAGAACGAATTTCCGAACCATCGCTTTATTCCCAAGTGGATGGCCCGAACATAGGCGAAGGCCGGAACAATGGGAAGCGGCAGCGATCGCGCCGCGATGCCATGCCCCGGCCGTCCGCTCAATTGATGGCGTCGTCTCCGGCCTGACCGACGGACTCGATGTCCTCGCCAGCGCCCTTGACCGTGTTGCAGGCCGAAGCGGAGAATACGATGCCGCCCGCGACCAGGGCAAAAACCAGTTTCTTGACCATGTTTGTGTTCCTTCTTCCGCGCGGCCGGGGGACCGCTCGCTGGAAGGCAACTCACGGTAACCGCTCAGGTTCCCGGCTGACGCTCGCGGGGGATGTCGTCGCCCATTTCCTCGATGGCACCAACGTCCATTGAAGAGGTCGGAGAAATCCGGCGCGAGAGATTTCGTTCGCGCCAGGTGATGATCAGGCCCGCGGCAATGATCAGCGGTGCGCCGAGCGCCGTGGTGTAGGGCGGGAAGCTGTCCCAGATCAGCCAGCCGTAGCCGGTCGCCCAGATCAGCGAGGTATAGTCCATGACGACGACCGTCGCGACCGGGCCGTAGCGCAGCGCGGCGGTAATGAGGAACTGGGCGAGAGTGCCGGTGACTGCGATGGCCACCAGCATGAGCCATTCGGTCGATCCATGCTGGCCGGCATAAACGGGCATCAGCAAGGCGGTGAGCAGGGCGCCGTAGACGGCGAACCAGAAGACGCAGGTGATCGGCGCTTCGGTGCGGGCCAGATCGCGAATCTGGAAGCTGACGGCGGCGACGATCACGCCTGCGCCAAGGCCGGCGGCGATGCCGAGCGGGGCGACGGGAGCGTCGCCGGGCTGCGCGATCACCAGAACGCCTGCAAAGCCGAGCGCAACCGCTGTCCAGCGCCATTTGCCCACGTTGTCGCGCAGGATCAGTGCCGTGATCAGCACGGCGAACAGCGGTGAGGTGAAGCCCAGCGTGGTCGCTTCGGGCAGCGGCAGAAGCGTGGCCGCGCCGACGTTGCAGCAAAGCCCTGCCGTGCCGGTCGTCGCGCGCATGGCATGGCTGCCCATGCGGCTCGTTGCGAGCAGGCCGAGATTGCCGGTAGCGAGCAGCCACCCGAGGATCATCGGCACGCTCATCGCCTGACGCCAGAAGATCAGCTCCGGCAGCGATACGCCGCGTTCGCTGGCGACCTTCATCAGCATGAACATCGTGGACAGCATGACCATCGCCGCCAGCCGCAGCACAATGGCAAGCAGCGGGCGGTCCTGGGAGGAGGAGCGTTCAGCGGAAGTCACGGCGGGGCTTTAACTCTCCGGTGCGCGCAGGCAAGGGGCTGGTATGACGCATACCGACCGAATCATGGCAATCGCTGGAGCGTTGGCGGCGGCGCTGGCCGTGCTGGCGTGGGTGCAGGACCGCAGACGCCTGCGCCGCAGCAACCTCGACAGGGTGGGGTTCATGCCGTGGACGCCGATCTTCTTTTGGTCGCTGATGGCCGCGATCCTGTTGCTGGGGCTGAGCGGGCGGGCCTTCCTCGGCGTGTAAGATGCGCCTGCCCGCCGAGGTATTCGAAAAACCTGAACAAGTGGATCGATTTTATCCGGCTGGGCGGAACGGTCCCTTCGTGGGAACAAGCGGCCCGCAACCCCGTTCCCCCGTTTGTTTCGGAGAAATCAGCATGAACCGTGCCCTCGCCTCGGCGCTCGCCGCCGCATCCATCATCGTGTCCGCTCCGCTCTTCGCGCAGCAGGCCGACACCATGCCTTCGGCTGTTCAGGCCGGCGATTATGCCCTGGACAGTGCGCATACTCTCGTGCGCTTCACGGTCGATCACTTCGGCATCAGCGAGTTCTTCGGCACGTTCCCCGGAGCCACCGGCACGCTTTCCATCGACCCGTCGGACATCGCCTCGGCCAAGCTGGACGTGTCGGTTCCGGTCGAGACGGTCTCCACCACCAATGCCACGCTCGATGAGGAACTGGTCGGCGAAGAGTGGTTCGATGCCGAGAAATACCCGACCATGCGCTTCGTTTCGACCAAGGTCGTCAAGACCGGCGAGCGCACTGCGGACGTGACCGGCAATCTCACTCTGCATGGGGTAACTCGTCCAGTGACGCTCAAGGCGACGTTCAAGGCGGCTGCCGTCAATCCGATGAACAAGATCTACACGATCGGGTTCAACGCGAAGGGCGAGATCAAGCGGACCGATTTCGGTGTGAGCAAGTATGCCCCGCTCGTCAGCGACGAGACGACGATCGCCATTACCGCGGCTTTCGAGAAGCAGGCAGACTGACCGAGTGACCCGCGCGGCGCATTCGGCCGTCGCGCGGGTCTCGATCCGGTTCAGTGGGAATCAGAGGCAGGCTTCGAGGTAGGCCTGGTCGAACCCGAACTGGCGGGCCTTTTCCAGCGTATAGGGGCGCAGACCCGAGGCGCGGAATTCGCCCAGGATCTTGCCGTCCTCGGTCTCGTCCAGATATTCGAACTTGAAAAGTTCCTGGGTGACGATGACGTCGCCTTCCATGCCGATCACTTCGGTGATGTTGGTCGTGCGGCGCGAACCGTCGCGTAGACGCTTCACCTGCACGATCAGGTCCACCGATTCCGCGATCTGGCGGCTGATGGCTTCCTTCGGGATCTTGATGTCGCCCATCAGGATCATGTTTTCCATACGGCCAAGGCATTCGCGCGGGCTGTTGGCGTGGAGCGTGCACATCGAGCCGTCGTGGCCCGTGTTCATGGCGGCCAGAAGGTCGAAACACTCGGCGCCACGAATCTCACCGAGGATGATGCGGTCGGGACGCATACGCAGGGCGTTCTTCACAAGGTCGCCGATGGTGATCGCACCCTGGCCTTCGAGGTTCGGCGGGCGGGTTTCGAGCGGCAGCCAGTGCGGCTGCTGCAGGCGAAGTTCGGCGGCGTCTTCGATGGTCAGCACGCGCTCGCCCGGGTCGATCATCTTGGACAGCGCGTTGAGCATCGTCGTCTTACCGGAACCGGTACCGCCCGAGATCACCACGTTCATGCGGCAGGCGCCGGCGATCTTGAGCGCGGTAGCCATCTTCTCGTTCATCGAGCCGAAGTCCTTGAGCATGTCGAGGGTGATCGGCTTCTCGGAGAACTTACGAATCGAGATCGCGGTGCCGCGCAGCGAGAGCGGCGGGACGATGACGTTGACACGGCTGCCGTCCTTGAGACGGGCGTCGGCCAGCGGCGTGGTCTGGTCGACGCGGCGACCGACCTGATTGACGATGCGCTGGGCGATCTGGAACAGGTGCTGTTCGTCGCGGAACTTGGTCGAGGCGAGCTGCAGCTTGCCCTTCTTTTCGATGTAGGTCTGGTTCGGCCCGTTGACCATGATGTCGGACACGTCCGGGTCGTTGAGCAGTTCCTCGAGCGGACCGAAACCGAGCAGTTCGTCGATCAGGACCTTTTCCAGCGCGAACTGCTCGCGGCGGTTGAAGGTGATCTTGAGCTCGGCCAGCACTTCCATGACGATCGGGCGGAATTCTTCCGACAGCTCGTCCTTGGTCAGCGTGGCCGCGGCTTCCGGATCGACGCGTTCGAGCAGGCGCGGGAGCACCTGTTCCTTGATCTTGTGGATCGACGCCTCGAAACCGCCCTGTTCGGACTGGCTGTCGACGACGGCGTTGGCACGGTCGGCCAGACGCGTCATCGCATCGTCGCGCAGGTGCTTGGGCGGGGCCCCAGCATCGCCGCCGGGAAGCGGCGGGAACTGCTCGCCACCGGGGATCGGGGCCTGGTTCGGTACGTTGGCCTGGGAGCTGGCAGCCTTGTCCTGGCCGCCCCCCTTGAGGGGCTTTGCCACGCCGAAGGCCGGCCGGCCTCCCTGGCCGCCGCCCATTCCGTTTCGCCGCCCGAATGCGCTCATAAGTCTCTCAACCTCTTTCACTGCCCGGTCGATGCCGGGCGTGGCTAGTCGCGTTGGGAACCGATCATTAAGGTTGAAACTTTGATAACTTCCTAATGGTCAGGCCATGGAGCCGCATTCATTGCGAAAAAGCGCAAGAGACATCGAGAGTGGGGAAGGCGCAGGGTGCTGGCTCTGCGTCCGGCCGCTCGGGCGACGGGTGGAGTGGCATCATCCCCTGCCCAAGAGCCGGGGTGGGCGTGAGACGGTTCCGCTCCATCCGATCTGTCATCGGACGATCCACGCCACTTTCACGAATGCGGAACTGGCGCGCATCGGTGCCGACCGCGCGGCCCTGCTGGAAACGGAAACGATCCGCCGCTTCGTACGCTGGGTCTCGAACAAGCCGGCCGACTTTCACGCGCCCACTGCCCGTCGCCGGTGAGGTGATCCGGAGTATTAGTGTTTAGCCGGTGTTCGGGTTCCGCACTGGCTGTAGATGATCATCGGCGCTTCTTCCTTGTGATCGTACGCCAGGATCCGTCGACGCTTGCCGCAGGTTTTAACATAGGCGTTCACTGCGGCGATGTTGGGCAGGTTCAGCGGCCGGGCGAGGATCGGGTCCTGCACGACGACCGTTTCGGGCTTGCCAGCCAGAATGCGCGTCACTTCGCCGACTTCGTCGATCCCGCTGACACCGGCCTCGTCGCCCTGATAGAGATGCGGGGGAAAGGCGAGGGCACTGGGCGGTGGGATGTCCAGCGCCATGTAGAGGTAGCTCGGCATGCCCCACACGAACAGCTTCCTGCTCGGCGTTTCGGCGTCGACGTAGCGCACCAGTTCGTTGGCCGCGACATGCGCCTGATAGCGGCGCACCGGATTAAGCGTGCCGCCCACGACAAGCGCCACTGCCATCATCGCGCCGAAAGCCATCATACCGAAGCGGCTGCTGGCGAAATAGGCGCTCGCAAGGATGCAGAATGCCGGCAGGATCGGCAGGGCGTAGTGCGCGAAGATGTTCGGGAACGTGAGCACCGAAAGCAGGGCGACTACCGCCCAGATCATGAAGAACTTCAGGACCGGCGGATCGCTGCGCTGGGACAGCATGAGCTGCGCGCCCTTGTAGCCGAAGACCAGCAGGAAGATCAGCCGGCCCGAAAGAATGAGGACGCGATAGACCCGCCCGATCGGCGTTTCGTACATGCGGGTCATGTTCGAGGTCACCAGCGCATTCCACAGCTCGGGGAAGTGCCCGATCGCCAGGTAGTAGGCCGCCGTTACGAGCCAGGGCAGCAGCGCGACGAAAGCCAGGAGGCCGATCTGCAGCGTCGTGCGCCACAGTGGGCTCCGGCTGCGCAGGAGCAGCACCGAAATGAAGATTCCGAAGAAGGCGGCTTCGGCAGCGGCGGATTGCTTGATGGCAAGGGCAGCGCTGGCGCAGGCTATGCCGCCCACGACCATGGCGTTCACACGCCCTTCGCGAAGGGCGCCGATGTTGGTGACGATCGCCCAGACAGCGCCGATCATCAGCGTGTTGTAGAAGACCGGCGTCTGCCCCGAAGCGCCGCCGAACATGCAGGTAAGGCCAAGGTAGCCGACGCCGGCGATCATCCCGGCCCGCGGCGTAGACACCAGCTGGGTCAGGCGGTTGATGCCATAGGCCGAGGCAATGACGGAGAGCGTCGCGCCGACCTCGAAAGCCAGCACCGGCTTGGGAAACAAGGCGAAGCCGGCATAGAGAATGTAGAGCAGGGGACCCTTGCGGTCCCAGACATCGACATAGAGCCGCGCGCCATGCAGCATCTGATCGCCGACGAGCAGATAGAACTGATCGTCGATGTCGAAGGTCCATTCCCCGAATGCCGCCACGCGGACGAGGAACGCGAAGATGGCCAGGGCCAGCAGCTGTGCGCTGCGGCTACCTTCCACCGTCTCCATGAAGGATTGATACCATGTGGCACGGCGCGGCTGCGGCAAAGTGCCGGTGCCGGCTGCGGTCGAACCCAGACTTGCCATCGTGCCTCCTGCCCTGTCGGGGCAAGGCCATAGCCATGGTTTGGTTAACAGCAGGCAAAGAGCGATCGCCGCGCTGCAACATTCGGATTCACGCCCGGAATCGACAAGGGCGCCGCCGGAAGCACGGCGACGCCCTTGTCGTTAACCCGTAAGGGTGTGGTCTCAGCCTTCGACGTGCTCGGCGAGCACGGTCAGGCCGGCATCGCCGACTTCGGCGAAACCACCGACGATGCGGATCTGCTCGGGCGCGCCGTTTTCGGTCTTGTAGACCTGCAGCGCGCCGTCGGCGATCGTGGACATGAAGGGCGCGTGGCCCTCCAGCACGCCGAACTCGCCTTCCGTACCGGGAACGACCACCATGTGGACGTCCTCGGAGCGGACGAGCTTCGCCGGCGTGACGAGTTCGAAGTGCAGAGCCATTGCTTAGGCGTCCTCGGCCAGCTTCTTGGCCTTCGCGACGGCTTCTTCGATGCCGCCGACCATGTAGAAGGCATCTTCCGGCAGGTGGTCGTATTCGCCATCGACGACAGCCTTGAACGACTTCACGGTGTCTTCGAGCTGCACGAACTTGCCCGGGATGTTGGTGAAGACCTCGGCAACGTGGAACGGCTGCGAGAGGAACTTCTGGATCTTGCGGGCGCGCGCCACGGTGAGCTTATCTTCTTCCGAAAGCTCGTCCATGCCGAGAATGGCGATGATGTCCTGCAGCGACTTGTACTTCTGCAGGGTCTCCTGAACCTTACGGGCCGTCTCGTAGTGCTCGTTGCCGACGACGCGCGGTTCAAGGACGCGTGAGGTGGAGTCGAGCGGGTCGACGGCCGGGTAGATGCCCAGCTCGGAGATGGCGCGGTTCAGCGTGGTCGTTGCGTCCAGGTGGGCGAACGAGGTTGCCGGCGCAGGGTCGGTAAGGTCGTCGGCCGGAACGTAGATGGCCTGAACCGAGGTGATCGAGCCCTTGGTGGTCGAGGTGATGCGTTCCTGCAGCGCGCCCATGTCGGTCGACAGGGTCGGCTGATAGCCCACAGCCGAAGGAATACGGCCGAGAAGGGCCGACACTTCGGCGCCCGCCTGGGTGAAGCGGAAGATGTTGTCGACGAAGAACAGAACGTCCTGGCCTTCCTGGTCGCGGAAGTACTCGGCCATGGTCAGGCCCGAGAGAGCGACGCGGGCACGGGCGCCCGGGGGCTCGTTCATCTGACCGAACACGAGGGCCACCTTCGAACCGTCCGAAGTCGGCTTGCCGTCGGCGTCCTTGGCGATAACGTCGGCGTCGAGGAACTCGTGGTAGAGGTCGTTACCTTCACGGGTACGCTCACCGACACCCGCGAACACGGACACACCGCCGTGGCCCTTCGCGATGTTGTTGATGAGTTCCTGAATGAGAACGGTCTTGCCCACGCCGGCGCCGCCGAACAGGCCGATCTTACCGCCCTTGGCGTAAGGCGCGAGAAGGTCGATGACCTTGATGCCCGTCACGAGGATCGCAGCTTCGGTCGACTGCTCGATGAACGGCGGCGCTTCAGCGTGGATCGGCGCAAACATGTCCGAACCGACCGGGCCCATTTCATCGATCGGCTCGCCGACGACGTTCATGATGCGGCCGAGCGTCTTGGGGCCTACCGGCACGGTAATCTGCTTGCCGGTGCTGGTGACGTTCTGGCCGCGGGTGAGGCCGTCGGTGCCGTCCATGGCGATGGTGCGAACGGTGTTTTCACCGAGGTGCTGCGCAACTTCGAGCACCAGCGTCTGACCGTTGTTGTCGGTCTCGAGCGCGGTGAGAATGGCGGGCAGTTCGCCTTCGAAGGTCACGTCGACGACAGCGCCGATGACCTGGCTGATCTTGCCGGTCGTGGTCTGGTTAAGCACGGGTGCAGTGGCCATTTGGTTTTCCTTGCCTGCGATATCTTAGAGCGCTTCCGCGCCCGCGATGATTTCAACGAGTTCGGTGGTGATCGCAGCCTGACGGGTGCGATTGTAGACGATGGTGAGCTTGTCGATCAGCTCGCCCGCGTTGCGCGTCGCGTTGTCCATGGCGGTCATCGACGCGCCCTGTTCCGAAGCGGCGTTCTCGAGCAGCGCGCCGAAGATCTGCGTCTTCAGGTAGCGCGGCAGCAGCGCGGCGAGGATTTCTTCCTCTTCCGGTTCGTATTCGGTCACGGCGTCGGACCCGCCCGAAGCGGTTTCCTTCGGCGCCGGCACCGGGATGATCTGCGTGCCGGTCGGTTCCTGCAGCAGGGCCGAACGGAACTTCGAGTAGAACAGGTGCGCTACGTCGAACTTGCCGTCCTCGTACATTGCGACGAGTTCGTCGGCGATCTTTTCCGCTTCGTTGAAGCCGGGATCGCGCACGTCCGTGGTGTCGAACATGTGGGCGATCTGCTTGGGGTGCTCGCGCTTGATCACCGCGCGGCCCTTGCGGCCGACGAGGTAGAACAGCACGGTCTTGCCCTGCGCTTCAAGCTCGCGCGCCTTGGCGCGGGCGGCCTTGACGATGTTCGAGTTGAACGCGCCGCACAGGCCCTTGTCCGAGTTGGCGACCACGAGCAGGTGAACCTGATCGCTGCCGGTGCCCGCAAGCAGCTTGGGGCTGTTCTCGGACACGGTGATCTTGCTGGCAAGCGAGCCCATCACCTCGGCGAGACGCGCGGCGTAGGGACGCGCGGACTCCGCGGCGGCCTGCGCCTTGCGCAGCTTGGCCGCGGCGACCATCTGCTTGGCCTTGGTGATCTTCTGGGTCGATTTGACCGAGTTGATGCGGCCTTTGAGTTCCTTGAGCGATGCCACTCGTTTCTCTCCGTTTCATCGTTCCGGCCAAAACCGGAACGATGGGATCAGGTCAGTCTCAGGCGAACTGCTTGGCGAAGGCGTCGAGCGCCGCGACGGTCTTGTCCTTGATTTCGCCTTCGAACTTCTGCGTGCTGCGGATTTCCGCAAGAACATCGGCATGTTCCGAACGCATGAAGCTGAGCATTTCGGCTTCGTATTCGGTCACCTTGTCGACCGGGAGCGGGTCCAGGTAGCCGTTGGTGCCGGCGAAGATCGAAACGGTCTGCTCTTCGAACGGCAGCGGCGAGAACTGCGGCTGCTTGAGCAGCTCGGTCAGGCGCGCACCGCGGTTGAGCAGCTTCTGGGTCGAAGCGTCGAGGTCCGAACCGAACTGTGCGAAGGCCGCCATTTCACGGTACTGCGCGAGCTCCAGCTTGATCGAGCCGGCAACCTTCTTCATCGCCTTGGTCTGGGCCGAACCGCCGACGCGGCTGACCGAGAGGCCGACGTTGATGGCCGGACGAACGCCCTGATAGAACAGGCCGGTTTCAAGGAAGATCTGGCCGTCGGTGATCGAAATCACGTTGGTCGGAATGTAGGCCGAAACGTCGCCAGCCTGGGTTTCGATGATCGGCAGTGCGGTCAGCGAGCCCGAGCCGTTCTCGTCGTTCATCTTTGCGGCGCGCTCGAGAAGGCGGCTGTGGAGATAGAACACGTCGCCCGGGTAAGCTTCACGGCCCGGCGGACGGCGAAGCAGCAGCGACATCTGGCGGTAGGCGACGGCCTGCTTGGAAAGGTCGTCGTACACGATCACGGCGTGCATGCCGTTGTCGCGGAAGAACTCACCCATGGCAGCGCCGGTGTACGGAGCGAGGTACTGCAGCGGAGCGGGCTCCGAAGCGGTCGCGGCGATGATGATGGAGTATTCCATCGCGCCGTTTTCTTCGAGCTGACGCACGATCTGCGCGACGGTCGAACGCTTCTGGCCGACGGCGACGTAGATGCAGTAGAGCTTCTTGCCTTCGTCGTCGCCCGAGTTCGGGCCCTTCTGGTTGATGAAGGTGTCGATGGCGACAGCGGTCTTGCCGGTCTGACGGTCACCGATGATCAGCTCGCGCTGGCCGCGGCCGACGGGGACGAGGGCGTCGATGGCCTTGAGGCCGGTCTGCACGGGCTCGTGCACCGACTTACGCGGGATGATGCCCGGAGCCTTGGCTTCGACGCGGGCGCGCTTGTCGGCGACGATCGGGCCCTTGCCGTCGATCGGGTTGCCGAGAGCGTCCACCACGCGGCCCAGCAGGCCCTTGCCGACGGGAACGTCGACGATGGTGTTGGTGCGCTTGACGGTGTCGCCTTCCTTGATCTCGGCGTCCGAGCCGAAGATCACGACGCCGACGTTGTCGGCTTCGAGGTTGAGCGCCATGCCCTGAACGCCGTTGGCGAACTCGACCATTTCACCGGCCTGGACGTTGTCGAGACCGTGAATGCGGGCGATGCCGTCACCGACCGACAGAACCGAGCCGACTTCGGAAACCTGTGCTTCGGTGCCGAAGCTGGCGATCTGGTCCTTGATGACCTTCGAGATTTCTGCTGCGCGGATATCCATTGTTCTGCCTTTCTTAGCCCTTCATGGCCTGGGCGAGCGAATTGAGACGAGTGCGGATCGAGCTGTCGATGCGCTTGGAGCCGATAGTGACGACGAGACCGCCAAGCAGGTCGGGGTCCACGCTCGTCTTCATCTTTACATTGCGACCTTCGCGCACTTCCAGCTTCTGACGCAGCTGTTCGACCTGTTCGTCGCTCAGCGCGTGGGCGGAAGTGACTTCTGCCGTCGCTTCGCCGCGCTGGGCGGCGGCGATGGCAGTGAAGGCGCGAATGATTTCGGGCAGGGCGGACAGGCGGCGGTTGCCGGCCAGGACGCCCAGGAAATTCTTGGTGAGCGGCGAAAGGCCCAGCACGTCGGCGACGGCTTCCATCGCCTTGCTTGCTGCCTCGCGGCTGATTTGCGGGTTGCGAATCAGGGCGCCGAGATCAGCGCTCTCCTTGATGGCTTCGCCAATCTTCTCGAGGTCGCTCTCGACCGCCGAGACGGTGCCGTTTTCGCTGGCAAGGTCAAACAGCGCCGAAGCGTAGCGCCCTTGCAAGCTGGCTTTAATGCCGCCGGAATTCTCCACGCGTGTCCTATCCTTACATCGGGTGGGCTGAGGCACTTGGGGACGCAACATAACACCGTGCCCCCCGGCCCGCAGACGGGGCGCGCATAGCGACGATATTGTTGCGATGCAAGGCACCCCTTGACCGCTGCCAACAATGCACGCCGGGGCGTTTTAAAAGCAACAGGCGGGAAGCGAGGTGATGAAGGCTGCGTAATAGCTTCTGGCAGCACCGAAAAGGAGTTGTTCGTGACCTATCGAATCGCCGGCCTTCCGCACGAGACCTTCGCCCATTATTTCATAATGAATCGCGAGGACCTTGCGCTTGCGGGTGCGCGGCGGGTGACGGCCGATGCCGATCGGGGCTTTCCCTGCCGCGTCAGCCTGGTGGATGCAAAGCAGGGAGAGAGCCTGATTCTGCTCAATTATGTGAGCCATGATGTCTCCGGTCCGTATCGCACCGCGTATGCGATATATGTCCGGGAGACAGCGACGCAGTCCGATCCCTGGACCGATTGCCTGCCGCCGGTGTTCGCGGGCAGGACGCTTTCACTGCGCGGATTCGATGGACAGGGCGATCTGCTTGGCGCGCGGCTGACGGCGCCGGATGAAGCGGACGAAGGGATTCGCGACTTGTTCAGCGATACGCGGGTTTCTTGCATCCACGCGCACAATGCCGCCTATGGTTGTTTCGCAGCGCGGATCGAGCGCCATGGAGACGATGCGTGACCCTTGTCGAACCTACCCTGGACAGCGATCGGGCATGGCAAGCCGTGCTTTCGCGGGACCGGTCGTTCGACGGGCGGTTCGTTACCGGAGTGCTGACTACCGGCATCTATTGCCGCCCATCCTGTGCGGCACGTCATCCCCGGCGGGAGAATGTCCGGTTCTTCAAGGGGCCTGATGCGGCGGAAGCGGAAGGCCTTCGGGCCTGCCTGCGGTGCCGTCCCAACGAAGTCGCGCGCGACGAGAAAGCGGTTTCGCGGGCTCTCGATCTGCTGGCCGATGCCGAGGAGGCGCCCGGTCTGTCCGAGCTGGCGGAGGCCGTGGGATACAGCCCTGCGCATTTCCAGCGCGTGTTCAAACGCGCCGTTGGGCTGTCCCCGACGCAGTACGTCCGCTCGCGGCGCATGGAATTGGCGAGCGACGCGCTGAGTTCCGGCGCCAGCGTGACCGAAGCGATCTATGC
Source organism: uncultured Novosphingobium sp. (assembly GCA_965140495.1). Classification (GTDB taxonomy): domain Bacteria; phylum Pseudomonadota; class Alphaproteobacteria; order Sphingomonadales; family Sphingomonadaceae; genus Novosphingobium. The sequence continues at coordinate 2,217,280 of OZ223239.1, forward strand.
GGCGGGGTACAGCACATCCTCGCGGTTCTACGAAGCGAGCGAAGGGAGAATGGGCATGGCCCCCTCGGCATGGCGCAATGGCGGGCGCGGCGTCACGATCCGCTGGACGGTGGTGGCGACCACGCTGGGCGAGATGCTCGTCGCGGCGACCGACAAGGGGGTGTGCCGCCTGTCCTTCGCGGAAGGCCGGGAGGAACTGGCGAAGCGCTTCCCCCACGCCGAGCTGGTCGAAGGCGGCGAGGATTTCGCGCAACTGGTCGAGCAGGTCGTGTGCGCCGTCGAACGCCCCGGCAACAGTCCGGTCATCCCGCTTGATGTGCAGGGGACGGCGTTTCAGGAAGCCGTGTGGCAGGAGTTGCAGCGAATCCCGGCCGGTGAGACGCGCACGTATGCCCAGATCGCCGCTGCTATCGGCAAGCCGGGTGCAGTGCGCGCGGCGGGCACGGCCAATGGCGCGAACAACGTTGCGGTGCTGATCCCCTGCCACCGCGTGATCCGCACAGACGGTTCTGTCGGCGGCTATGCCTATGGCGAGGAGATCAAGCGCGAACTGCTGCGGCGCGAGAGCGAGGGCTTGGCCTAGTCCCGCGCCCAGGTCCTGGCCGCCGGTTCGAGCGTTTCGAGGAAGGCCTCTGCCGTATCGAGGTAGGCCTTGCGCTTGTCGGCATCCATCCGGTCCCAGTTCGAATAGACCCGCGATATCCGGCGGTTCTTCTCGAACAGCGCGCGATGGCGGTCCATGAAGTGCCAGTAGAGCGAATTGAAGGGGCACGAGCCTTCGCCGGTCTTCTTCGAGACCTTGTAGCGGCAATCCCCGCAGTAATCGGACATCTTGTTGATATAATTGCCGCTTGCCGCATAGGGCTTTGAGGCCAGCCGGCCCTTGTCCGCCCATAGCGCCATGGCGGCGACATTGGGCAGTTCGACCCATTCGTAGGCGTCGGCATAGACGACGAGGAACCAGTCCTCGACCTGCTGCGGCTCGATGCCCGCGATCAGCGCGAAGTTGCCGAGCACCATCAGCCGCTGGATGTGATGTGCGTGCGCATTCTCGCGGGTCGAGCGGACGCAGTCGGCGATGCAGCGCATGTCCGTCTCGCCGGTCCAGTAGAATTCGGGCAGGGCACACCTTGCCTGCAGGGCATTGGCCGAGCGCAGCCTGGGCATGTCGAGCCAGTAGATGCCGCGCACATATTCGCGCCAGCCGATGATCTGGCGAATGAAGCCCTCGACCGCATTCAGGGGCGCGTCGCCGGCGTGATAGGCCTGTTCCGCCCGCCGGCAGCAGTCGAGCGGGTCGAGCAGTCCGAGATTGATCGAGGTGGACAGCAGCGAGTGGTAGAGGTCGTCCTGACCGTGGACCATAGCGTCCTGATACTTGCCGAAGTTCGGCAGCCGCTCGGTGATGAAGGCATCGAGCGCCTCGTCCGCCTTATCGGACGTGACCGGCCAGCCGAACCGGTCGAGATCGCCGAAGTGATCGGCGCATTCGCTTTGCACCATCTCGATCACTTCGGTGGTGATTTGATCCGGTTCGAAGCGGGGTGCCGGTGGCGGATCCATGTCCTTTTCGGGCGAGGCGCGGTTCTGCTTGTCGTAGTTCCATTCGCCGCCTTCGGGACCGTCGCCATCCATGAGCAGGCCGGTGCGGCGGCGCATGTCGCGGTAGAAGCTTTCCATCAGCAGGCTGTTGCGGCCGTCCGCCCAGTCGCGGAATTCGTCGATAGAGCACAGAAAGCGGTCGTCGGGCAGGATCTCGATGTCGATGTCCAGCTTGTCGGTCCACGTCTCCATCATTTCGCGCACGCGCAGTTCGCCGGGTTCGACGACACGGATGCGGTTGGGCGAATGGCGCTTCACCGCGCGCTCGACTTCGCCGGTGAAGCTGCCGGTGTTGTCCTTGTCGGTGAGGTTCACATAATCGACCTGCCAGCCGGCTTGCTCCAGCTCGGCGGCGAAGTGGCGCATGGCCGAAAGGATCAGCGCGATCTTCTGCTTGTGATGTTTGACGTAAGTGGTCTCCTCGCGGACCTCCATCATCAGCACCACGGTATCGGCCTTGGTCTGGCCGCGCAGCGAGGCGAGGGTGCGCGTCAGCTGGTCGCCAAGGATCGGTACGAGAGTCATGCCTGCCATGGGAAGCCTAACCGGTCAGCGCGCGCTTTGTGCCGTCACACGAAGCTGTAGGGATCGATATCGATGCTGACGCGCACGCCGCGAGGAAACTGCAGCGGCTCCAGCCAGTCGCGCAGGGCCTTCTGCAATTCTGCGGAGCGACGCGCATTGATCAGCAGACGGAAGCGGTGGCGTCCGCGCAGCAGCGAGAGCGGGGCAGGGGCGGGGCCGAGAACCAGCATGTCCGGCAGGTTCGGCGCCGAGCCGCCGATGGCGCGGGCTGCTGAGAGCGCCTCGGCTTGATCTTCGGAGCTGACGATGATCGCCGCCCAGCGTCCGAACGGCGGAGCCCCGGCTTCGCGGCGCGATTCGGTTTCGGCAGCATAGAAGGCATCGCGGTCGCCATTGGCCAGTGCGGCGATCACGGCGGCTTCGGGATGGCGCGTCTGGATCAGCACTTCGCCCGGTTTCTCGCCGCGACCCGCGCGTCCGGCGACCTGCGCGACCTGCTGGTACGTCCGTTCGGCCGCACGCAGGTCGCCGCCTTCGAGACCGAGGTCGGCATCGACCACGCCCACCAGCGTCAGTTCGGGAAAGTGATAGCCCTTGGTGACAAGCTGGGTGCCGATGATCACATCGATGGCCCCGCCCTCGGCCTTGGCGACGAACTCGCCGATGGCTTCCGGGTTGTTCATCGTGTCCGAGGTGACGAGCGCGGTGCGCGCCTCGGGCAGGATTTCGGCCACTTCATCGGCAATGCGTTCCACGCCCGGCCCGCAGGCGACGAGGCAGTCCGCCGTGCCGCATTCGGGGCAGGCATCGGGTACGGGCACTTCGTGGCCGCAATGGTGGCAGGCGAGGCGCTGCGAGAAGCGGTGCTCCACCAGCCACGCCGTGCAGTTGGGGCACTGGAAACGGTATCCGCAATGGCGGCACAGCGTCAGCGGCGCATAGCCTCGCCGGTTGAGGAACAGCAGCGACTGCTCGCCGCGTGCCAGCCGGTCCTTCATTTCCTCGACTAGCCGGGGCGCCAGCCAGCGGCCGCGTTCGGGGACTTCCTCGCGCAAGTCGATGATCTCGATCTCGGGCAGCATGGCCCCGCCGAAACGGTCGGGCAGTTCGATCTTGCGATAGACCCCGGCCTCGGCGAGTTGCATCGATTCGAGCGCGGGCGTCGCGCTGGCGAGCACCACCGGGATCGCTTCGAACTTGGCGCGGATCACGGCGACGTCGCGGGCATTGTAGCGCACGCCGTCGTCCTGCTTGAACGAGACCTCATGCGCCTCGTCGACGACGATCAGGCCGAGGCTGGCGTAGGGCAGGAACAGCGCCGAGCGGGCCCCGACGACGACCTGCGCCTCGCCATGGACGATGGCGCGCCAGGCTCGTCGCCGCTCGCTGGACTTGACCGAGGAGTGCCACAGGATCGGCGCGACGCCGAAACGCTGCTCGAAGCGGCGCAGGAAGTTTTCGGTGAGCGCGATCTCAGGCAGCAGGACCAGCACTTGCCGGCCCAGTCGCAGCGCTTCGGCCACGGCCTCGAAATAGCACTCGGTCTTGCCCGAGCCGGTGACGCCATCGAGCAGGAAGGGCGCGAAGGCATGGTCCTTGACCGCTGCAACGAACGTATCGGCGGCTTCCTTCTGCGCCTCGCTGAGCTTGGGCACGGCGAAATCGGGCCGGGCAGGGGGATAGGGGCGGTCGAGATCGACGGTCACCGGCTCCAGCAGCCCCGCACCGACCATCCCGCGCAGCACGCCTTCGGATACGCTCGCCAGTTCGGCCAGTTCGCGGATCGAGCCCTGTTCGCCTTGTAGCGCGTCAAGTGCGGCGGCGCGCTGCGGCGTCATGCGCTTGGGCTCCTCGCCGGTCAGACGGTATTCGGTGGTCGTGCCGCCCCCGCGCAGCGCCGCCGTGCTGCCGAGCGCCATGCGCGCGACCGAGGACAGCGGGGCGCAGTAATAGTCCGCCGTCCATTCGATCAGCCGCCGCAGTTGTGCCGGCAGCGGCGGTACGGGCAGCACTTCGAGCAGCGGCCGCAATTTGGAGGCGGGCACATCCTGCGCGCTCAGGCGTTCTGCCTCCCAGACAATGCCCAGAACCTGGCGTGGCCCCAGCGGGGCGACGACGACCGAACCGTATTCGACCGTCATTCCCTCCGCTACACGGTAGTCGAGAACGCCCAGTGCGGCATTGAAAACAAGGAGTCGGACGCGTTCCATCGGCCTTGCATATAGGCATCGGTCGCTCCGGAGGTGAAGGAGGTGTGCATGCAAGACTGGGGATCGGGTGAATTTGCACTGGGGCGCCGCGCGCTTCTGGCCGGACTTTTCGCATCGGGGGCGCTGGCCGTGTCCGGCTGCGCGTCGATGGAGACGATGAGCTATGTCGAGATCGTGCAGCGGCTCCTGCGCCATTCCACCCAGCGCGCCTTCGCACGGCTGACCGAGCCGGACGGCTTCTGGGACAGCGCCGTTGCCCGGATCGAATTGCCGGTCCTCTTCGGCAAGCCCGGCACGCTCGCCGGAGCGGTGCTGAAGTCGCCGGCTTTCCGCGAGAAGCTGCAGCACGAACTCAACACCCTCGCCGAAGACGGCGCGCGCCGGGCCGCGCCCGTCGTGGCCGAAGCGGTGCGTAACATTGCGATCACCGATGCACTGGCGCTGATCAAGGGCGGCAAGACGGCGGCAACCACCTATCTGCGTCAGGCCATGGGCCCGGCGCTGGTCAATGCGATGATCCCCGAACTCGATCAAGCGATGCGCCTTGCCGAGAACCCGATCCTCAATCAGGCCATTTCAGCGCTGGCCGGCGTGAGCATCACCGATGCCGCCCATGCCCTCGCGCTCGATGCGGATAACGCCATCTGGTACGAGATCGGCGCCAGCGAAGCGGCGATCCGCGAGGATCCGGCCTCGACCAACGATGCGGTGCTTATTGCCGGGCTGAAGGGGCTTTAGGTGGTTAGTGTGGATTTGATCGCTGATCGCCGTGCTCGCTGTTTGGGATGCTTCCTATGACGCAACGCGTTCTCTATGCGCCGATCAGAAGAGTTGTCCTTTTGTGCCTTTTGAGCAGCGGATGCATGACGCCGGAAATATATCCTTCAAGTGAGGATGTATATTGGGATCAACCCCAAACAGGTTGGTATTGGGTTGGTGAAAGCGTTGAACCTGCTGCGATTGCTAAAGCGGCAAATGAATGTGTTGCAAAAGTGGACGGCAGTGTAGTGAATCACGGGGTTGTGCCACCTGGCTTCTCTGCGAACGTTTTTCACTTTGTCGGCGACAACAGTCAGGCTGCTCGCGACTGTACAGTGGAGCGTCTAAGCGCTGTACCTCAGCTAACAATATATTCGCGATGAGCACGTACGCAGCCTGAATGTCGCCTGCAGGCCTTTATTGAGTTCGCAATTTGCTCCCGCGACCTAGCCGCGCCGCGCGCGCTTCCCTATAGCGCGCCGGAGACTCGTCACTTCAGGATCGCACCATGAAATTCTTCGTCGACACCGCCGAAATCGCCGACATCAAGGAGCTTGCCGATACCGGTCTGCTCGATGGCGTCACCACCAACCCCTCGCTGATCGCCAAGTCCGGCCGTGATTTCATGGAAGTCACCAAGGAAATCTGCGGCATCGTGCACGGCCCGGTCAGCGCCGAAGTCGTCGCGCTCGACCATGCCGGAATGATGCGTGAGGCCGAAGTCCTGCGCAAGATCGCCGATAACGTGTGCATCAAGGTGCCGCTGACGGTCGATGGCCTCAAGACCTGCAAGAAGCTCACCGGTGACGGCACGATGGTCAACGTGACCCTCTGCTTCTCGGCCAATCAGGCGCTGCTGGCCGCCAAGGCCGGCGCGACGTTCGTTTCTCCCTTCGTCGGCCGCCACGATGACAACGGCTTTAATGGCATGGATTTGATCGCCGACATCCGTCAGATCTACCACAACTATGCCTTCGAGACCGAGATACTCGTCGCCTCGATCCGTCACGGCATGCACGTGCTGGAAGCGGCCAGGATCGGCGCCGATGTGATGACCGCGCCCCCCTCGGTCATCAAGGGCCTGTTCAAGCATGTCCTGACCGAAAAGGGCATCGAAGGCTTCCTTGCCGACTGGGCGAAGACCGGCCAGTCGATCTGAGATCGCGCCGACATCCTTCGACAGGCTCAGGATGAGCGGAAGCAGGGATCACGCCTTGCCAAAACCGCTCGGGCTGAGCTTGTCGAAGCCCTTTCGCGATTACCTGGGCATCGTCCATTTGAGCCGCCCACACTGATGCGCTAGGCAATTTGGCAATGCCAGACGAATCCCCCTCAGACCGCTTCAAGTCCGTTCTCGCCGGCGCCAGCCGGGCCATCGCGCACGAGAAGGAGATCGAGGTCAACTGGACGGCCGATGCGCCCAGCGCCAGCGGCGGCACGTTCCGCCTGCCGATGCCGGGGCGCAGTCTCCCGCGCGGGGCGGCGATGCAGGCGCGTGGCTATGCCGACAGCTTCGCGCTGAAAGTGCGGCATCACAACGACAAGCTGCACATGCGCAAGGCGCCGTCCGAACCCTCCGCGCGCGCCTGTTACGATGCGGTCGAGGCGGTTCGCTACGAGGCGCTGGGGGCCAATGCCTATCCGGGCATGCGCGAGAACCTCGACGCATCGCTGATGGCACGCATGGCTTCCGATCCGATCATGCGGGCGGAAACCCCCGATCAGGTTCCGGTGCAATCCGCATTGGCGCTGATGCTGCGCGAGAAACTGACCGGTCAGCCGATTCCCGAGGCCGCGCAGGCGGGTGTCGACATGGTCCGTTCGTGGATCGAGGAAAAGGCGGGCGGCGACTTCGATGCGCTGGCCCAGTCGATCCAGGATCAGGACGCGTTCCAGACGCTCTCGCTGGACATGCTCCAGCACCTTGAACTGACGCGCCCCGAAGACATCGAGCAGCCGCCCGAGGAGCCCGACGATCAGGACGGCGACGAGGAGACCGAGGAAGAGCAGGACGGCGACGACGCCGGGCAGGAACAGCAGCCCTCCGAAATGTCGGCCGAGCCTTCGCAGGGTGAGGACGAGGGCGAAAGCGAGAGCGAAGGCGAAGCCTCCGACGAGATGGAGGAGGGCCAGGAAGGCGACGAGGGCGAAGAGGGCATGATGCCTGTCCGCCCGAACCGGCCCTGGACCGACATTCCCGACGGATTCGACTACAAGGTCTTCACTGAGGCTTTCGATGAAGTCACCGCCGCTGCCGAGCTGTGCGACGACGAGGAACTGACGCGGCTTCGCGCCTATCTCGATGCGCAGCTCAAGGGCCTGCAGGGCGTCGTGACCCGGCTCGCCAATCGCCTCCAGCGTCGGCTTATGGCGCAGCAAAGCCGTTCGTGGGATTTCGATCAGGAAGAGGGGCTGCTCGATGCCGCGCGTCTGGCGCGCGTTGTCGTCTCGCCCGGCCAGTCGCTGTCCTACAAGGTGGAGCGCGACGTCGAGTTCAAGGACACGGTCGTCACCCTGCTGCTCGACAATTCGGGCTCTATGCGCGGGCGGCCGATCTCGATTGCCGCGATCAGTGCCGATGTGCTCGCGCGCACGCTCGAACGGTGCGGCGTGAAGGTCGAGATTCTCGGCTTCACCACCCGCAACTGGAAGGGCGGCCTCAGCCGCGATGCGTGGTTGACAGCTGGCAAGCCCGCGCATCCGGGGCGTCTCAACGACTTGCGCCACATCGTCTACAAGCAGGCCGACGAGCCTTGGCGCCGCGCGCGCAAGAACCTCGGGCTGATGATGCGCGAGGGGCTGCTCAAGGAAAACATCGACGGTGAGGCGCTGCTCTGGGCGCACCAGCGCCTGCTCGCGCGCCCGGAGGACCGCCGTATCCTGATGGTGATCTCGGACGGTGCGCCTGTCGACGATTCGACCCTGTCGGTGAACTCGGCGGGCTACCTCGAGGCGCACTTGCGCAAGGTGATCGAATGGATCGAGGCGAAGAGCCCGGTGCAGCTGGTCGCCATCGGCATCGGCCATGACGTGACGCGCTATTATCGTCGCGCCGTGACGATCATGGATGCCGAGCAGCTTGGCGGCACGATGATCGAGCAGCTGGCCGGTCTGTTTGAGGAAGAGCAGAAGTGAATGTCACCGAAGCGGTCCTGAACCGCCGTTCCATCCGCGCGTTCAAGGACGAGCCGGTCGATCCCGCTGTGCTGCGCCGCGTTTTCGAAGCCGCGCAGATGAGCCCCTCGGGCTGCAACTTCCAGCCGTGGGAAGGCGTGGTCCTGACCGGTGAGCCGGTGCGCGAGCTGTCGAGCCGCATCAAGGGCGCGGCGCCGCAGGACCCGCAGGAATACCAGCTTATCCCCAAGGATATTCCCGCGCGCTACACGCAGCGGCTGCAGGAAATCACCGCGGCGCGGTTCGACGCCATCGGTCTCGCCCGCGACGATGCCGAGGGCCGTGGCCGCGTGCAGGCGCGCAACTTCGAGTTCTTCGGCGCGCCGGCGCTCCTGCTGTGCTTCGTGCCGCGCATCATGGGGCCACCGCAGTGGTCTGACGTCGGCATGTGGCTGCAGACGGTCATGCTCCTGCTCGAGGACGAAGGGCTGGGCAGCTGCCCGCAGGAATCGCTCTACGTCCATGGCCGGCTGATCAAGGACTTTGTTGGCGTCAGCGACGAGACGCATCTGTTCTTCTGCGGCATGGCCATCGGCCATCCCGACATGGACGATCCGATGAACCAGTTCGAGCGGACACGCGCGCCGCTGGACGAGGTGGTTCGCTTCGTCGGAGATACGTGACGCACGGCTTGCTCTGGGTGCCGTTCACGCTGACGGCCGCCTTCGCGCAGGTTCTGCGCAATGCCGTGCAATCGCGCCTTACGGCCCGCATCGGCACGGTCGGCGGCACGCAGGTCCGCTTCGTTTACGGATTGCCGTTCGCCGCGATCCTGCTCGCGATCTATCTCGCTTTCGTTCCAAGTTCGATTCCGTCGATCCCGGCCGAGGCACTGGCCTGGTCGTTTGCAGGTTCCGTCACGCAGATCGTTGCCACGGCGCTGATGCTGGTGGTCATGGCCAAGCGCGATTTCGGCGTGGCCTATGCCTACATCAAGACCGAGCCGGTGACGGTGGCGGTGCTCGGTTTCGTGCTGATCGGGGATCGGCTGTCGTGGCTCGGCTGGGTGGCGGTGCTGATCGTGACCGTCGGTGTGGTCATGGCCTCGCTGCGCATGGGCGACAGTGCGGCCAAGCTCAGGGAATGGAAACCGCTGGTCGTCGGCGTTGCCAGCGGGGCGCTGTTCGGCCTGACCGCGATCTGCTTTCGCGCGTCGATCGATTTGGTGCCGCAAGGTGGCTTCATGCTTCGCAGCCTGACCATGCTGGTGGTCTCGCTGGCGATCCAGTCGGCGACGCTGGCGGTTTGGTTCGTGCTGAAGGACGCCTCCGGTTTCTTCGGCTCGGTGCGCGAATGGCGGTTGAGCGTGCTGGCGGGCGCGCTTGGCGCGCTGGCTTCGGCGGGATGGTTCATTTCCTTCTCGCTCACGCTGGCTGCCAACGTGCGCACGCTGGCACTGATCGAGATGCCGGTCGTCGCGGTGATGTCGCGGTACGTCTCCGGCCGCTGGCTGACGGCCCGCGAATGGTTCGGATTCGTGCTGATAACGCTCGGCGTCGCGGTCCTGATGGTCTCGCACGCTTGACTGGGACGGCGCGCCGCCTAATGCCCCGTGCCCATGACCGACGCGCAATCCCTCACGCTCTTCAACAGCCTCACTCGCCAGCTCGAGCCGTTCCAGCCCGTCCATGAGGGCGAGGCGCGCGTCTATACCTGCGGGCCGACGGTCTACAACTACCCGCACATCGGCAACATGCGCGCCTATGTCTTTGCAGACGTTCTGGGCCGCACGCTGAGCTACAAGGGCTACAAGCTCACCCACGTCATCAACATCACCGACGTCGGCCACCTCACCGACGATGCCGACGCCGGCGAGGACAAGATGGAGAAGATGGCGGCCGAGCGCGCGCAGTCCATCTGGGACATCGCCAGGCACTATACCGAGGCGTACTGGGCCGACATCAAGGCGCTCAACATTCGCGAGCCGGCCAAGTGGTCGATTGCAACGGACTACGTGCCGCAGATGATCGACTTCGCGAAGTCGATTGCCGACAAGCACTGCTACGAGCTCGACAGCGGCCTCTATTTCGATGTCTCGACGGTGGCCGACTATGGCCGCCTGGCGCGTGCGGTGACCGAGGAAGGCGAAGGCCGGATCGAAACGGTGAAGGGCAAGCGCAACGCCGCCGACTTCGCGATCTGGCGCAAGACCCCGGCGGGCGAGAAGCGGCAGATGGAATGGGATTCGCCGTGGGGCAAGGGCGCGCCGGGCTGGCATCTCGAATGCTCGGTGATGTCGGGCGACCTGCTGGGCTTTCCCTTCGATATCCACACCGGCGGCATCGACCACCGCGAAATCCATCACCCCAACGAGATCGCCCAGAACCAGGCATTCTGCTGCACCAACGGGCTCGATTTGCCGGCCAACTCCGGCGCGCGCGTGTGGATGCACAACAACTTCCTCGTCGAGCGTTCGGGCAAGATGAGCAAGTCGTCGGGTGAGTTCCTGCGGCTGCAGCTACTGATCGACAAGGGCTACCACCCGCTCGCCTACCGCATGATGTGCCTGCAGGCGCACTACCGCAGCGAACTGGAGTTCAGCTGGGAAGGGCTGGGGGCTGCGCTGACACGCCTCAAGCGCATGCTCATGGCGGCAGAACGTCTGGCTGATGTGGAGGCCGGCGAAGCGCGCCATCAGAAGTTGGCGCCGATGCTCGATGCCTTCGACAAGGCGATGAGCGAGGATCTCAACACGCCTGTCGCGCTCACTGCGCTGGAAGACGTCTTGTCCGCCAAGAAGGTCGATCCCACCGCGAAGCGGGCCGCTGTCGAGTTGATGGACGGTGTGCTGGGGCTGCGTCTGTTCGATATGGCGCGCGCCGATCTGCGCATCAGGCCAAAGGCCGCCGAGATCGACGAGGCAGAGATCGAGGGCGTGTTGGCCCGCCGCCAGCAGGCCCGCGTGGACAAGGATTTCGCGACGTCCGACGCGCTCCGCGATGAGTTGGCGGAACGCGGAGTCGAGGTGATGGACGGCGATCCGCTCGGCTGGGAATGGAAGCTGGGCTGACCGGGGCGCGCCCACGACCGCCCGGGCGTTGATGTTCTTGCTAACTGGTAATTCCATCAGGACGATTTCCCGACCGAGGCGTGTATTTCGCTTCGGGAATGGCCGGGATGTCTGTTACCCGGACAAGGACCGGTAATGGGAGGAATGGTCGTGGCAGAAGCTGACAAGACCAAGGCGTCTGATCTTTTCGTGCAATGCCTGGAAGCGGAAGGTGTCGAGTACGTTTTTGGTGTTCCGGGTGAAGAAAACCTGGATTTTCTCGATTCGCTTTCACGCTCCTCCAAGATCAAACTCATTCTGACCCGGCACGAGCAGGGCGCCGGCTTCATGGCTGCGACCTATGGCCGTCACACCGGCAAGGCGGGCGTCTGCCTGTCGACGCTGGGGCCGGGCGCGACCAATCTCGTGACCGCGGCTGCCTATGCGACGCTCGGCGGCATGCCGATGATGATGATCACCGGCCAGAAGCCGATCAAGAAGTCGAAGCAGGGCCGTTTTCAGATCCTCGACGTGGTCGCGATGATGCATCCGATCACCAAGTATGCCCACCAGATGGCTTCGGCGGACAACATCCCCAGCCGTCTGCGTGAGGCCTTCCGCATCGCCGAAGAGGAAAAGCCCGGCGCGACGCATATCGAGCTGCCCGAGGATATCGCGGACGAGTACACCGACTCGCACCCGATTCCGCGATCCATCGTCCGCCGCCCGACTGCGGACATGAAGTCGATCGTGCAGGCCTGCGAAGCGCTGGAAAAAGCGCGGCGGCCGGTGCTGGTGATCGGTGCGGGCGCCAACCGCAAGATGACGAGCAAGATGCTCAACGAGTTCGTCGAGAAGACGGGCATTCCCTTCCTGACGACGCAGCTCGGCAAGGGCGTGATCGACGAGCGCCATCCCAAGTTCCTGGGCTGCGCGGCGCTTTCGGCCGGCGACTTCGTGCACCGCGCCATCGATGCGTCCGACTGCATCGTGAACATCGGCCACGACGTGATCGAGAAGCCGCCGTTCTTCATGCACAACGAGCCCAACCAGCATGAGCGGACCGTCATTCACATCTCGACCAAGACCGCCGAGGTCGATCCGGTCTATTTCCCGCAGATCGAGGTGATCGGCGACATCGCCAACGCCATGTGGCAGATCAAGGAAGCGATCACGCCGTCGCCCAAGTGGGACTTCGAGGGCATGCTGGAAATCCGCAAGGCGGAAGTGGCCCACACGGCCAAACTCGCGTCGGACGAACGCTTCCCGATCTTCCCGCCATACGTCGTGCAGCAGGTGCGCGATGCCATGCCCGACGACGGGATAATCTGTCTCGACAACGGCATCTACAAGATCTGGTTCGCGCGCGGATATGTCGCCTGCAAGCCGAATACGGTGCTGCTCGACAATGCACTGGCGACCATGGGCGCCGGTCTGCCTTCGGCCATGGCGAGCGCGATGGTCTATCCCGACCGGAAAATTTTCGCGATCTGCGGCGATGGCGGCTTCATGATGAACAGCCAGGAGCTGGAGACGGCCGTAAGGCTCGGCCTCAATCTCACGGTGCTGATCCTGAACGACAATGCCTATGGCATGATCCGCTGGAAGCAGTCGAACATGGGCTTCGAGGACTTCGGTCTCGACTACGGCAATCCCGACTTCGTTCAGTATGCCCAGAGCTATGGTGCTCAGGGCTATCGGGTGGAAAGCGCCCAGCATCTGCGCGAGCTGCTGGTCCATTGCCGCGACACGCCGGGCGTTCACCTGATCGACTGCCCGGTCGATTACTCCGAGAACGACCGCATTCTGAATACCGAGATCAAGGACCTCTCGCGCGCGCTCTAACCGGCGCACGCTATCCCTTTGGGCGAAGCGATCGAGATTGCTCCGGATCGCTTCGCCCAAAGATAATCCTAGCCGTCGCTGAGCAGCAGGAATTCCGCTTCCACCAGCAGGTGCGGGGAGGGGGCATGATCCCGTTCAACGCGCGCAATCGTGGCATCGGCGACGAGATGGCCCGGAACATCGAATTCGTGGTCGGGCAGGGCCGTCATGAAGGCTTCGCCCGGTAGTGAACCCTCGGGACCATGAAAAGCCAGCACGACCGCGTGGCGCGTGCCCTCGAAGGTAGCGCTTGTCCAGGGACGCTCGGCATGGCTGAGAAACTCTCCCTGCGGTCCTGCGAGTTCGACGACCTGTGACAGCAGCCGCAGCCAGGGGCCGCGCGTGGCCGCACAGGAAGGCGCGGAACGTGCAATGTCACTGCGCATGACGACCCTCCTGCGTACTGGCGAGATAGCCCTTCATGAATGTCTCGACGCGTGTGGCCGTGCGTTCGCGGGGGATGCGGCCATTGCGCAGGTCGAGAACGAAGCGCGGATCCTGTGCCGCAAGGCGTCCGAATTTCGTGCAGGGCATGTTGGTCTGGCGCAGGAAACGCTCGATCCGGGGCAGAAGCATCTGGACAGGTCCTTCCGTTTAGATGTGCTTATGTTCTCTAAATGTTCCAAGCGAAATCCTACTTGTCTAGGAAATTTCTTTCGCCTAACGATTACAAGATGGAAACCGGCGATATCCCGCGGCGCTTGCTTGAACTGGCTGATGCACGGCGGGTCAGTCTTGCCTCGCTTTCTCGCATGATCGGCAAGAATCCGAGTTACTTGCAGCAGTTTGTTCGCAAGGGAAGCCCGCGCAAGCTGGAAGAAGGCGACCGCGGAATGCTGGCTCGCTTCTTCGGCGTGGACGAAGTGGAGCTGGGGAAGCCGAGGGATAATTCCTTTGCGATCGCCGGAACTCCGGTCCGTGCGGAATGGATCGACGTTCCGCGGCTGACCCTGGGGGCTTCGGCAGGGCCGGGGGCGTCGGAGCCCGACGAGACCGCTTTCGATGCGATTCGGTTTTCGGCGCGCTGGCTGAGAAACATGGGGCTGGAGGCCGAAAGCCTCTCGGCGATTGCCGTGACTGGCGATTCGATGGAGCCGACGTTGCGCGATGGGGACGAGATCCTCGTCGACCGCACGCCGCATACGATACGCGATGGCATCCATGTCGTGCGTCTGGAAGACAACCTGCTGGTCAAGCGTGTCGATGCCAGCCGGCCCGGCGTGATCACGCTGCTGAGCGACAACCCCGCCTATCGCCCGATAGAGTGCCGGCCGGACGAAGTGGATGTTATCGGCCGTGTCGTCTGGAAGGGCGGGCGGATCTGACGCTGCATTGCAGCGGTTGCAATCGGCGCGCTCTGCCGCCATTTCCGGGGACATGACCGAGACAAACCAGCCGATGCGCGTCGGCATCGTTCCCGTTACCCCGCTGCAGCAGAACTGCTCGCTGATCTGGTGCACCAAGACCATGCGCGGTGCCCTTGTCGATCCCGGCGGCGATCTGCCCAAGCTTAAGCAGGCGCTGGAAAAGACCGGCGTGACGCTGGAGAAGATCCTCATCACCCACGGGCATCTCGATCACTGCGGACAGGCCGGCGTGCTGGCGAAGGAAATGGGTGTGCCCATTGAAGGGCCGCAGGAAGAAGACCGCTTCTGGATTGCGCAGCTCGACGACGACGGCCCCCGCTGGAACATGGAGGCGCACACCTTCGAGCCCGACCGCTGGCTTGAGGACGGCGACAAGGTGACGCTGGGCGAACTGGAACTCGATGTGGTCCATTGCCCCGGACATACGCCGGGCCACGTGATCTTCCACCATGGCCCCAGCCATTTCGCCATCGTCGGCGATGTTCTGTTTCAGGGTGGTATCGGCCGCTGGGACTTCCCGCGCGGCAATCTTCAGGACCTGGTCGATTCGATCACCAGGAAGCTGTGGCCGCTCGGCGATGACGTGACGTTCGTGCCCGGACATGGCCCGGTCAGCACGTTCGGCGATGAACGCCGCACCAATCCTTACGTGAGCGATGCGGCGATCAAGCGAGGTCTGCCGGTCTAGAACCGAGCCAGGGTGATCAGAACGGCAACGACCGAAAGCCCCAGCAGGGTCAACGCTGTTACCAGGAAGCCGACGGCGCGCAGCGGATTTGATTCGGCCTTGTCCATGCCGAAGGCATGGCTGATGCGCGCGAGCATATAGACCGACCCGACGATGGCCAGCCACGTGCCGCCTTTGCCCGTCATCTCGATCACCGCGATGAGGATGAGCACGAAGGGTGTGTTCTCGACGAAGTTGGCCTGCGCGCGCATGCGCTGCATGAGTAGCGGGTTGCCGCCGTCGCCATGCAGGATCTTGGCATTGTAGCGCAGCTTGCCGGCACGGAACGCCAGCCAGATGTTCATTATGGCGGCCGCTGCGGCAAGGCTCAGTGTCGTCTGCAGAATCATTGTGTCGGTCTCCCCTGGGGCGGAAGAGTTCATGGGACAGGCACGAACGGGTTGCAACTCGTCAGAAATCGGGTATAGGCGCGCCTTCGCAAGCCGCCGTGTCCGCAAACGGTCACCGGCGGCATTTTTGACATAATTGCATTTTCAGGAACAGGTGCCGAAATGGCTGTCCCTAAGAGAAAAACGACCCCGTCCCGCCGGGGCATGCGCCGCAGCCATGATGCCCTCAAGGCTGAAGCGTTCCACGAGTGCCCGAACTGTGGCGAGCTGAAGCGCCCGCACAACCTCTGCAACGCTTGCGGCCACTACAACGGTCGTGAAATCGTCGCAGTCGAGATCTAAGACCGCCAAAGTCTTAGAATTTCGAGTTTCGGAGAGAGCCCATGAGTTTGCCGCGTATCGCCGTTGACGCGATGGGCGGTGATGAGGGCGTGCGCGTCATGATCGAGGGCGCCGCGCTTGCGCGCCGTCGGCACGACCAGTTCAAGTTCCTGCTGGTTGGGGACGAGACGCGGATCAAGGCCGCGCTCGAAAAACACCCGAACCTGCGGGCAAGCTCCGAAATCCTGCACACCGACGACGTCATCAGTGGCGAAGACAAGCCGAGTCAGGCTCTCCGCCGCGCCAAGACGACGTCGATGGGGCGCGCGATTCAGGCGGTGAAGAACGGCGATGCCGGCGCAGCCGTCAGTGCCGGCAACACCGGCGCGCTGATGGCGATTGCCAAGCTGACGCTGCGGACCATGCCCGGCATCGATCGTCCTGCGCTGGCGGCTCTGCTGCCGACGCTGGGCGATAACGACGTCATTATGCTCGATCTCGGTGCCAATACCGAGTGCGACAGCCGCAACCTCGTGCAGTTCGCGATCATGGGTTCGGCCTATGCCCGTGTCGCCACGGGGCGCAACGAGCCGCGCGTGCGCTTGCTCAATATCGGTACCGAGGAAATCAAGGGCACCGATCTGCTCCGCGATGCTGCGGCAACGCTGAAAGGCGCGGCCGAGGATCTCGCGATTTCCTTCGACGGCTTCACCGAAGCCGACAAGATGTGCCGCGGCGACGTGGACGTCGTGGTCACCGACGGATTTTCCGGAAACATTGCGCTCAAGGCCGTGGAAGGCACAGCCCGGTTCGTGGGCGACCTCCTGCGCCGCAGTTTCGCCAGTTCCCTGCGCTCGAAGATCGGCTTCCTGATCTCGCGCCCGGCGACCGAGCTGCTCAAGCACCATCTCGATCCCAATAATCATAATGGCGCCGTCTTCCTTGGCCTCAATGGCATTGTCGTGAAGAGCCATGGCGGAGCCAATGCCGCAGGTGTGGCCAATGCCGTCGCGGTTACCGCGCGGCTGCTGGAGGAAAACGTGACCGAGCGCATTACTGCTGACCTCGCCCGTGTGGGCGGGGAATCCTGGCGCATGCCGCGCCCGCAGGAAGAACGCGCCTGATGTTGCGGTCGGTTCTTCTGGGCACCGGTTCGGCGCTTCCCCGCCGGGCAGTCAGCAATGCCGAACTCGCCGAGCGCGTAGATACCAACGATGAGTGGATCGTCGAGCGAACCGGCATTTCCAACCGTTACGTCGCTGCACCGGACGAGACCACTTCCACGCTTGCTACCGAAGCGGCGCAGAAGGCGATCGAGGCAGCCGGTATCGAGGCTTCGTCGATCGATCTGATCGTTCTGGCCACGGCGACCCCCGACCAGACCTTTCCGGCGACCGCCACCACGGTTCAGAACAACCTCGGCTGTCGCGGCGGAATTGCCTTCGACGTGGCCGCGGTCTGCTCGGGCTTTCTCTATGCCATGGGTGTGGTCGATTCGATGCTGCGCAGCGGAATGGCCAAGCGCGCACTGGTTATCGGCTCGGAAACCTTCAGCCGTATCCTCGACTGGGAAGACCGCACGACTTGCGTTCTATTCGGTGATGGCGCCGGTGCCGTCGTGCTCGAAGCGCAGGAGCAGGATGGCGACGAACCGCGCGGTGTCCTTGCGACTCGGCTCCACGCCGATGGTGCGCACAACGAACTGCTCTACGTCGATGGTGGTCCCTCGACCACGGGAACGGTCGGCAAACTGCGCATGCGCGGGCGCGAGGTGTTCCGCCACGCTGTCGTCAATCTGGCCGAGGTTCTTAGGGAAGTTATTGAAGAGGCCGGACTTTCCACCTCGGATATCGACTGGCTCGTGCCGCATCAGGCCAATGCCCGCATCCTGGAGGCGACTGCCAAGAAGCTCAGCCTCGCACCCGAAAAGGTGGTGATGACCGTTGGGCAGCACGCCAACACGTCGGCCGCTTCGGTTCCGCTGGCCCTCGACCAAGCCGTTCGCGACGGACGCATCCAGCAAGGTGACCTTGTCATGCTGGAGGCAATGGGCGGCGGATTTACATGGGGCGCCTGCCTGTTACGCATGTAAATTCATGCTCTGAAAAATACTTAAAGTGTAATATTGCACTTAGCATTGCTTTTCCTTCATATTTTAATATGATCGTTCACAGGGGACTGCGCACGATAGGGGAATGCGGGCTTGATGCGCTCCACGGATACATTGACCAGGGCCGAGATTGCGGAAGCAATCCACAGGAAGCTTGGGCTTTCCAGGTCTGAATCACTTGCGATGGTGGAGGCTATTCTCCAGCATATGACGCAGGCCCTGAGTGACGGTGAAAACGTCAAGATTTCGGGGTTCGGGACTTTCTTGCTTCGTGACAAGGGAGAGCGGGTCGGCCGCAATCCCAAGACGGGCGTCGAAGTTCCGATCACGCCCCGGCGCGTCATGACGTTCCGCGCCAGCCAGATGCTCAAGGACCGTATCGCCGGAAGCTGATTGCCGGAGGAACGATGAGCGTACTGCCCGAGAATCCCGCGTTCGACGACGGGAAAGCCCCTGATGCGCTGCGCACGATTGGCGAAGTCGCCAAAGCGCTCGGTATCAAGCAACATGTCCTGCGATACTGGGAAGAACAGTTCCCGGCTCTCGAACCCATCAAGCGCAGCGGCGGCCGTCGGTACTACCGGCCTGAGGATGTCGCGCTGATTGCCGAGATCGATCGCCTGGTGCACCGCGAGGGTTACACTCTGCGCGGCGCGTGCAAGGCGATTTCGTCGCCGGACAAGGCCGAGCAGAGCCTTACGGATATCGCGGATGCTCCGCCTGCGAACCTGATTGATGATCTGGCAGCGATTCGTCGGGAGCTTGCCGAAGCGCTTTCCGACGCCTGAACTCGTCAGTCGATCGCGGCAGGGCCGAGAGCGGGGTCGAGGTCTCGGGGCCGGACGAGATGCGTAAGCTTGCCACAGCTCTCTTCCAGATCGGACCAGTGGTCGATATCCAGCTGCAGCACGGCATAGGCGGCGGTCGGGAATTTCTCTTCCACGATATCGCGTAGCGGGCTGGTGCCGTCGTCCGGCACGAGATCGAAGATGAGATCTTCCAGCCCCGGATTATGCCCGATCAGGATGATCGATGCGGGGTCGCCTTCCTGCTCGCGCAGAACGTCCATCAGCGTGGCGGAATTGGCAAGGTAGATGCGCCGGTCCCACGTGATCGGCGGTGTCTCGCCTGCTGCTTCACCGGCCAGTTCGATGGTCTGCGTCACGCGCACGGCAGGAGAGGCCAGGATTCGCTTCCAGCCGACGGCGTGATCGCGGATGTGCTTGCCCATGATCGCCGCGCCTTTCCGGCCGCGCTTGTTCAGCGGACGGTCGAAGTCACGCAGGCGTGCATCGTTCCAGTCCGACTTGGCGTGGCGGAAAATTCCCAGCGTCTTCATTCTGGCAGGTTACTCTCGGCGAAGGAGGAAATCAGAACAGCGGACGGGCGTTTTCGCCTTCGTGGTTGCTTTCCCCTGAAGCATGGCCGGCCACGCGCTGTAAAGCCTCCTCCAGAGAAATCCGCCGGATCGGCGTGCCTGCGGGGAAGGCGCTGAGCAGTCGCGAGGGGAACGCGGAGGAGAGAACGACGAAGTGTCCGCGGTCGTCCTTGCTGCGGATCAGACGCCCGAAAGCCTGCGCCAGCCGGGCGCGGATGATCGTGTCGTCGTAGCTTCCACCGCCGCCTGCGAGGCGGCGCGCGCGGTGCAGGATCGAGGGGCGCGGCCAGGGAACCTGCTCCATCACCACCAGCCGCAAGGAATGGCCGGGCACGTCCACACCGTCGCGCAGGGCATCCGTGCCCAGAAGCGAGGCGGCAGGGTCGTCACGGAAGATGTCGACCAGCGTTCCGGTGTCGATCGGGTCGACATGCTGCGCGTATAGCGGCAGTCCGGCACGGGCGAGACGGTCGGCTATGCGGCCATGCACCGCGCGCAAACGGCGGATCGCCGTGAACAGACCCAGCGCGCCGCCGCCCGATGCCTCGATCAAACGGGCATAGGCTGCTGCCAGCGCCGGAATGTCGCCGCGCGGCACATCGGTGACGATCAGCACTTCCGCCTGCGCTGCATAATCGAAGGGGCTGTCCTGCGCCGTAAGCTGCGGCATCACGCCGATGTGCCCGGCGCCGGAGCGGGCAATCGCCTTGCCCCAGTCATCGCCGTCGCGCAGCGTGGCGGAGGTCATGATCACCCCGTGTGCGGGTTCGAGCACGACCTTGGCGAAAGGCTTCATCGGGTCGAGCCAGCGGCGATGGATGCCGATATCGTATTCGCGCGCTTCGGAGCGGTCGACCGCCAGCCAGTCGACGTATTCCGGATCGGCCGGGCCGCCCAGCCGTTCGAGCAGCGCTTCCCATCCCGCCAGCGTATCGATGCGCCAGGACAGCGAGTGGCGAGCCCCTTCGAGGCGCGCGCGGCCGGGGCCGTCGAGCCAGTCGGGCGGTTCTTCGAGCAAGGTTTCGAGCCGGACGCCGAGCCGGATCAGCGGCTGACGCAAGTCCGCGAGCGCCTCTCGCGCGGCCTGGGCGATCTCGATGAACGCGCCGTCCAGGCCGGCGGCCTCGGTTTCGAGGCCATAGCCGGCTTCCTGTCCGCCGCTTTCATCGCGCGCGTAAACCGTGGCACGCACGGCCGCCAGCAACTCCTCCAGCGGTCCCCACGGCGCGCCTTCGACAATGCGCTGCATCCAGCCGTCGCCGGGCAGGGCTTCGGCAGCTGCGCGCGCCGCAGTGATCGCCTTGCTGCCGGCCTCGTCGTAGCTGACGATGTCGGCAAGCCGGGCGGACAAACCGCGCCTGCGCCCGCGTGAAGCTTTCTCCGGGCCGATCACCCAGCGGCGCAGTTCGATGGTCTCGGTGCCGCTGAGCGCGGCGGCAAAGGTGGAATCGGCGGCGTCGAAGACGTGGTGGCCCTCGTCGAACACGATGCGTGTCGGGCGTGCGGCAACGTCGCGTCCGCGTGCGGCATTGACCATGACCAGGGCGTGGTTGGCGATCACCAGATCGGCACCGGCGCTGGCGCGCGCAGCCCGTTCGATGAAGCACTTCCGGTAATGCGGGCACCCGGCATAGACGCATTCGCCGCGCCGGTCGGTCAGCGAGGTGATGCCGCGCTGACGGAACAGCGTGCCGAGCCAGCCCGGCAGGTCGCCGCCGATCATGTCGCCGTCGCGCGAATAGGCTGCCCATCGCGCCACAAGCTGCGCGAGGATGGCCGCCCGTCCCGCAAAGCCGCCTTGCAGCGCATCTTCGAGGTTGAGCAGGCACAGATAGTTCTCGCGGCCCTTGCGCACCACGACGGGCCGGCTGCCATCGCTGCGCCGCTCGGGCCAGGCGCGGCGGCTTTCCTGCCGGAGCTGGCGTTGCAGGGCCTTGGTGTACGTCGAGACCCAGACCGTGCCGCCGGCTTCGTTGCTCCACAGCGAGGCCGGGGCGAGGTAGCCCAGCGTCTTGCCGATGCCGGTGCCCGCCTGCGCCAGCAGCAGGCGCGGGTTTCCGGACTTCTCGCGCGGTTCGAAGGCGTAAGTGGCATCGGCCGCATAGGCGCGCTGTCCGGGGCGCTGCTCGGCGTCGCTGCCCGTCAGGTCCTTGAGCCGGCGCAGAACGGTATCCTTGTCGAGGAAGACTTGGCGCGGTTGAGGCTGTTCGGGACTTTCCTCCCATTCGGGCAGGCGCGAGAACAGCCAGCGTTCGGCGCGCTGCGGCTTGGCAATGCGGCCGGTGAGCAATGTCGCCCAGGGCCAGCGCATCCGCACCAGCGACTGCAGTGCCGTCCACGCCCCTTCGCGTTCCGGCCACTCGGGAGATTCGCAGGTTTCGAGCAAGGCGCCCGCGGCCTGTTGCAGGAGCTGCGGCACATCGGCGTCGCCGGTGGGCTCGGGAAGCTCGAGTGCATGGGCGAGGCCTTTCGGCGTCGGAACTACGAAGCGAGCAGGATGTACGAAAGCGAAGAGCTCGAGCAGATCGAGCCCGGACAGATCGGGATAGCCCAGTCGTGTCGCCACCAGCGGGGCATTGAGGATCAGCAAAGGCGTATCGGCCGCAGCCATCACGGCCTCGCCCTTGGAGACGGTGCGCGTGGAATCCTTATCGCGCAGCCAGCAGCCGCCGTGGCTGGCGTGAAGCGCGGGGATGGGAAGGGCGGCCATGCCCCGGTTTTAGAAGGCCGGGCGCGCGTTGGAAACGGCGCAACACCGGCCACTCACCCGAAAATTGCATTCTGATACAATTTCGGGCCTTGTGTTCGATCATTCTAGATATATCTTAGAGCCATCATAGAATGGAAACATGAAAGACGAGGTATATGATGTTCAATCACCAACGTGCACGCGGTGGCTGTCGCGACGGCGAGGCTTTTGAATGCAGCGAGTTCGGCGGAATGCGGGGCCGTCGCGGCCATCGCGGTGGCCGGGCCCGTGGCGGGTTCGGCGGCGGATACGGTGGCTTTGAAGAAGGCTTCGCCGATGGCCGAGGCATGGGGCGTGGACCCGGCGGCGGCATGGGCGGCGGCATGGGCCGTGGTGGCGGGCGTGGCCCCGGCATGCGCGGCGGCCGGCGTAAGCGGCTGTTCGATCAGGCCGAACTGCAGTCTCTTCTGCTGGCGCTGATCGTGGAGGCCCCACGCCATGGCTACGACCTGATCCGCGAGATCGAGACCCTGTCCGGCGGCGACTATGCGCCGAGTCCGGGCGTGGTCTATCCGGCGCTGACCTATATGGAAGAGTCGGGCCTGATCGCGGTCATGGCCGACGACAGTTCGCGCAAGTCATACGAGGCGACCGACGAGGGGCGTCAACAGGCCGAGACCGACGCCGAGAAGGCAGCCTCGCTCAAGGCGCGTCTGGCAGCCCTTGCCGAGCAGCGGGATCGGGTGGATCCGGCCCCCGTACGCCGGGCCATGCAGGCTCTCAAGACCGCTGTATTCGATCGCCTGAATCAGGAAGGTGCCGATCGCGAACTGACATTGCAGATCGCGGATGCCATCGACGAGGCAACCCGAAAGATCGAAAGGATCGAGTCGTGAACACGATCACTGCCAAAGTGAAAACCGAATCCGGCGGCAAGTACGTGCGCCAGTTGTGCAAGCACTGGAGCCACAAGCTCGAAACCAGCGTTGATGGCGATCGCGGCACGGTGACCTTTCCGGCCGCCGTCGCCACCATGGACGCCGACGGCGAAGGGATTGCCATCGCCATCAGCGGTGAGGACAAGGGTGAAGTGGAACGCCTTACCGATGTCGTGTCCAGCCACATCGACCGCTTCGCCTTCCGCGAAGCGCCGCTGACGTACGAATGGGCCTGGGCGCAAGCCGCGGGCTGAGAGGTCTCAAAGCCCCAGGGCCGCCGGATCGAGCGGTGTGCCCTGGGCGGCCATCCCTTCCGTAAGGTTCTGGATAGTGCGCTGGGCATCGGGCTTTGCGGCTTTGGCCTGAAGCGCGGCGAGTTCCTCCGGACCATACCAGCGCCCTGCCTGCAGCACCCCTCGGACGTGGGCGGTGCAGGCGATGGCCTCGAGCGGATCGCAACCCAGCAGCACGATATCGGCACGACACCCTTCGGACAGGCATCCGCTCTTGCCCTGTTCGCCCAGCACCTTTGCAACATTGGCGGTCGAGGCCTTGAGGACGTCGAACGTGCTCATGCCGCCGTGCCGCATCAGCACCAGTTCCTCCTGAAGCGAGGCGCCGGGCACATTCGAGAAAATCCCCGAATCGCTGCCGGTAACGAGCGTGACGCCTTCTTCCTCAAGCATTTCGGCGAAGCGGCCCAGCCAGGCATCCTTGCCCTCGTGGTCGGCTGCATCCTGCTTGGACCAGAAATCTATGTAGCCCTTTTCGGTCGCCTGCGTGACGGGATTGAGTGTTTCGGTACCCGGTCGTGTCGCATAGCCTCCGTGCGTCCGCGCCATCATCAGCAGATTGTGGTGGGCCAGCAGGGTGGGGGTCACAGGCGTGCCCGATGCCGCGATCTTCTTGGCCACAGCGCGCGCCCTGGCATCGTCGAGCTTGTCGCCGAGCGCGTGCCACAGGATCGACTCGACATGCTCGATCGTCTCGAACCCGTCGTCGAGGATCTCGTCGAACGCGATCGTGAAGGGACGCTTGTAGGGCATGCCATCGAGGCGCACCCCTTCCGGGGTATGGCCTGTGATCTTGAGGCCACGCTTGCCGGCCTCCTCAAGCAAGGCCTCGTAGGGTGCACGCTTGAGGTTCGAGTAGACTTTCAGGCGCGTGAAGCCGGCATCGGCCTGCCCGGCCACGGCCTTCCTCGCGGCCTCTGCGGTCTCGACAAGCTGATGGTTGATCTGGGCGTTCGCCCCCTCGCTGTTGAGAATCGGGCCGGTCGTGATCAGTCGCGGGCCATCGATCTCGCCGGACTCGATGCGTTTTTGCAGGTCGAGGTGGAACGGCATGCCTGACATGTTGCGCACGGTCGTGACGCCGTGGGCCAGATAGGCGCCGAGTTCCGCCTCGTCCCAGACATGGACGTGCATGTCCGCCAGCCCGGGAATAGCGGTGAGGCCACTGGCGTCGATCTCGCGCGCGCCGGATATCGACGGTGCCCCCTCGGCCGGGCCGGCATAGGCTATCGCACCATCCGAGACGACAACGGTCCCGTCGTGAACGCGCGCCGGCGCTTCGCCGCTGAAGTCGACAAGGTCGACATGACGCATGATCACCGATTGGCCTTCGGCTTCGGCGGCAAGCGCAGCGGGGGCGACGGTGAAGGCGCTGGAGAGCGCGAGCGTGGCTGCGAAACGGCGAAAGGTCGGCATGATTCGATGGGTCATGCCGGCCAAAATGCCGCTCTTCCGGATCAGCACAAGTCTGAAGTGTGCTTTTGTACCGTTTCGCCTTCTCAGGCGGCGTTGGCTGCCTCCGGTGCCTTCTGCAGGGGCAGCGGTTCCTTGAAGGTGTTGGTGACGTAGGGGAACGGGATTTCGATCCCTGCCTCGTCCAGTGCAGCCTTCACGGCGAAGACGATCTCGCTCTTGGTCTGGCGCAGGTCCTGATCGACCGTATTGGTCCACCACTGGACAAGGAAGTCCACCGAGCTCGAATTGAATTCCTGAGCGAAGACGACCACACCCTTGTCCTTGTCGACGGCTTCGATGCTTTCCACTGCCGACTGGATTACCGGCTGCGCTTTCGAGAGGTCGGTGTCGTAGGAAACGCCGACAACGATGTCGAAACGGCGCAGGGGCTGGTCGGTGTAGATCTCGACCGGATTCTTGAACAGCATCGAGTTGGGCACGACGGTCAGTTCGCCCGAGAACTGGCGGATGTGCGTTTCGCGCAGGGTAATCTTCTCGACCTTGCCGAGGAGCCCTTCGCACTCGATGGTGTCGCCGATGTTCATCTTCTCGCGCAGCATGATGAGCACGCCGGCAAGGAAGTTCTCGAAGATGTCCTGAAACGCAAAGCCGATGGCGAGGGCGCCGACACCCAGGCTGGCGAAGGCGCCGGCAGGGGTGAAGCTGGGAATGGCCACTGTCAGGGCGATGAGGACGCCGAAGATCCAGACAACGAGCCTGATGAGCGTATCGATCAGCTGCTTCAGGTCATCGCGAAGATTGGTGCGCCCGGTAAGGCGTGAAACGGCTGAAACCGCGATGCGCGCCACGACCCAGGTGGCGAAGAGTACGACAAGGGCAATGATCAGAGAGGGCAGCGCCTGTACGAATGCCTTGCCCATGGCTTCGAGTTCATCCTGAAGGATGGCGACGTAATTCACGGTTGTTCAGTCCTTTCGGTGCATTTTTGCACATAACGTTCCTGGGGGCAGCGAGTTCCTCTTTACGCTTCGCACTTGCGAAACCGGCTCTTTTCGCCAATGAGCGCGCCATGACTGATGACGCCCTGATCGAAGCCGCCCGTGTGTCCAAGGCCTGGCCCTTCCAGGAGGCCCAGAAGCTGCTCAAGCGGTACCCGAACGGCAAACCCGGCGGTGGGCCGGTGCTGTTCGAAACCGGCTATGGACCTTCGGGTCTGCCGCATATCGGCACGTTTCAGGAAGTCTTGCGGACAACTCTGGTTCGGCGTGCCTATGAGGCGCTGACCGGTGGCGCACCGACGCGACTGGTGGCGTTCTCAGACGATATGGACGGATTGCGCAAGGTCCCCGACAATATTCCACAGGCAGAAATGCTGTCGGCGAACCTCGGCAAGCCGCTGACGCGCATTCCCGATCCATTCGGCAAGTTCGAGAGCTTCGCGCACCACAACAACGCGATGCTGCGGGAATTCCTCGACCGCTTCGGTTTCGAATACGAGTTCGTTTCCGCCAGCAGCCGGTACAATTCGGGTGAGTTCGACTCTGCGTTGACCCGCGTGCTCGAGTGCAATCAGGCGATCCTCGACGTGATGCTACCCACGCTGCGGGAGGAACGCCGCAAGACCTATTCGCCGGTCCTGCCGGTCTCGCCCACCACGGGCGTGGTGCTTCAGGTTCCCGTCGAAGTGCTCGACCCGGTGACCGGCATGATCCGCTTCACCGATCAGGACGGTAGCGTCGTCGAACAGACCGTGTTCGGCGGCCAGGCCAAGCTGCAGTGGAAGGTCGACTGGGCCATGCGCTGGTACGCGCTGGGTGTCGATTACGAGATGAGCGGCAAAGATCTGACCGATTCGGTCACGCAGTCGGGCAAGATCGTGAAGATCCTCGGCGGCCGGAAGCCGGAAGGCCTGATCTACGAGCTGTTCCTCGACGAAAACGGCGAGAAGATTTCGAAGTCCAAGGGCAACGGCCTCACCATCGAACAGTGGCTGACCTACGGGACCGAGGAATCACTCGGCTTCTATCTGTTCCGCGAGCCCAAGAGTGCGAAGCAGCTGCATGTCGGCGTAATCCCCAAGGCCGTGGACGAGTACTGGCAATTCCGGGGCAATCTCGCGAACCAGCCGCTCGACAAGCAGCTCGGCAACCCCGTGTGGCACCTGCTGCGTGCAAACGAGGCCGGGGCAGGGGCGACTTCGCAGGGCGCGGGCGATACCTTGCCGGTGACGTTCTCGCTGCTGCTCAACCTCGTTGGCGTGCTCGGTGCGGAGGCGACGGCGGAGCAGGTCTGGTCCTACCTCGGCAACTATGTGGCCGAAGCGACGCCAGAGGCGCATCCCGAGCTGGAGGAGCTGGTCCGGGCCGCGCTCGCCACCAACCGCGATTTCATTGCGCCGACGCTCAACCGCCGCGCGCCGACGGCCAACGAGGCAGAGGCGCTGCGGGCACTCGATACCGAGCTCGCCAAGGCGAGTCCGGATACGACCGCCGAGGATTTGCAGAACACGGTCTACGAGATCGGCAAGAACGAGGCCTATGCCTTCGAGACGCTGCGCGACTGGTTCAAGGCGCTCTACGAGACGCTTCTCGGCTCTTCGCAGGGGCCGCGCATGGGCAGCTTCATCGCCCTTTACGGCATTCCCGAAACGCGCGCGCTGATTGCTCAGGCCCTGAAAGCCTGAGCTATGGCTGGGACCAGGGTTTCGTCCGAAACCACTTGGTCACGACGTACTTCACGCCACGCACCACCGGTCGCGCGGCGTGCATCGTCCAGGGGTTGGGCGTGCCGTCGGGAAGGGCATTGTTCCAGAGCAGCAGACTGCCCCTGAGTGGCGCGATGCTGATGGGTATGCGGGTGAAGTCGGTGGCGCCGCCCTCGTCGACGTCGTTGAGATAGACCATCGCCGTCCACGTGCGCTGGCCTCCGCACCTCTTTTCCCTCGTCCAATAGTCGGCCGAGGTGTCGAACCAGTCGTAGTGTTCGTGGAAGTACTCGCCGGTCCGGTATCGTTGCCCCTGAAGCGATTCGCTGCAGTCGAGCGTCAGCCCGGTGAGAGCGGCAATTCTCCGCTCGACCTTGCGGACCGTCCTGTCGGCAACGTCGATGTCGCTTGAATAGCTCGTCCGGTAGTCGGGCCAGTCGGCTTCGTCCACGAGGCCCGACGGCTGTGCCACGGCGTCTATGAGCGTAATCAGATGATCGCAGTCCTTGGCGTCGAGGAACGCATCAACGGCATAGACTTCCGCGCGCTCCTCGGGAAAGCGGCGCACCGCCGGTTCGCAGGAAAGCTGCTCGCGCACCGTTTCGCCGATCCGGGCGAGGTCGCTGCAATCCGGGTGGCCGAAATCGTCCATCGGACTGCAAGACTACGCCCCTTGGAAATTAGATCAATCGTCCCTGTTTCCTCCAACGGAAAATGCTTCCATACCCTTGCGGGTGGACGTGTCCGTCCCTGCACATCGGAACCGGGTGGAATTACATGAAATCAACGCTTGCGCCCCGATACACGCGTGTCGCCATCATTCTGCACTGGCTGATCGCGCTACTGATCGTCGCCAACTACGTGATCGCCTGGAGCGCGGAGGACCTGCCCAAGGCGGAGCTGATTGCGCTGATGGGTTATCACAAGGCCAATGGGCTCAGCATTCTGGCCCTCACGCTGGTGCGCATCGCATGGCGGCTGGTGCACAAGGGGCCGCCGTTCTCGACGGCGCTTTCGGCATGGGAAGTGGCGCTCGCCCGGGTCACCCACTTCCTGTTCTACTTCCTGATGCTGGCCATTCCGTTGACCGGTTGGGGCATGGTGTCAGGCGGAGGCAATCCGGTGAGCTGGTTCGGCCTGTTCGATATTCCCGCTCTGCCGGTCGGTGCGGACAAGGCGCTGGGCGACATCTTTCATGAAAGCCATGAGGTTCTGGCCATCGTGATGCTGGGCTTGCTGGCGCTGCACGTCGCGGGCGCGCTCAAGCACCAGTTCCTCGACCGGGACGATACGATGGCGCGGATGGCACCGTTTCTCGCCCGCCGCTGAGGTCGAGTTTCGATCCCAAAAGAAAAGAGCCCCCGGTCTGGTGTCCGGGGGCTCTTTCTGTTTGCCGACTATCCGGTCTTACCAGAAGAAGTCGTAGATCACGTCGACCACTTCGCCGCTGTAGACATTCACCAGCAGCACATCGTCGTAGTAACGGACCCAGCGATAGGGACCGTAAACCTCGGGAAGGCGATACTGCCAGGGGTCGTTGATCCAGTAGCGGTTGCCGTAGAACAGCGATCCCAGCGTGAAGCCGATGCCGAG
The DNA here is from genome assembly GCA_965140495.1 of uncultured Novosphingobium sp. Taxonomy (GTDB): domain Bacteria; phylum Pseudomonadota; class Alphaproteobacteria; order Sphingomonadales; family Sphingomonadaceae; genus Novosphingobium. The sequence goes on from OZ223239.1 coordinate 2,246,309, forward strand.
CCGGCGGTACGAGTAGCCGTAGTAGGGCGCGTAGTACCGGCCGATGCGATAGGTCGAACGGTGCCGTGTACGGTAGTCGCGCCAGTTGTAGCGCTTGTCCCGGCGCCACGAATGGCGGTTCCACTTGCGCGAGGCCCGATAGTCGCGGCGCTGATCGCGGTTGTTGTAACGCCAGTTCCGCCGGTCGTTGCGGTCGTAGCGATAGTCGCGACGATCGCCCCGCCGTTCATAGCGGTTGTCGCGGCGTTCTTCGCGACGTTCGGTGCGGTTGTCCCGACGATCATAGCGGTTGTTCCGGCGCTCGTCGCGCCGATCATAGCGATTGTTCGTGCGGTCATTACGGCGATCGTAGCGGTTATCGCGCCGCTCCTCGCGGCGTTCGGTGCGATCGTTCCTGCGGTCGGTGCCGTAGACGCGGCGGTCGTTGCGGCGGTCCTGCCGCATGTCGCGCTGCTGATCGCGCTGGCGTTCGACCTTCTGCCGACGTTCGCGCTGCTCCTGTCCGGTCCGGATGGCCTGGCGGCGCGACTGCGTCATGTCCGGGGTGCGGGACCGCGTTTGCCGGTTGTTGTCGCCGCGCGACCAATTTCCACGTGAGGGCGCCTGAGCGCGGGCCGAGCCGTTGGAACGGTTTCGGAAATCCGGACGGTCCCTGTCGCGGCTGCGGTTTTCGCTGTGACGGGTGCGCTCAGCTGCTGCCGCGATTTCCGGCGTTACCATGCCCGTGACGGCAAGCGCCATCGCACTCCAGGCTGCTGCTGATAAAAGGGCACGCGTCTTCATTTTCTTCCTGTCTGCCATATCCGGTCTCCTAAACCGAACGTGCCGCACGGCGATCGCGGCTCATCCTGTTGAGGGTGTGTTACACGACTGGCGCTGTCAGGGGCGTGAACCGATTGTGCGCTCTCCGTTAATCTTTTGTCTATTTTAAATGAACGCGGTTTCTGCCCTGCCGGTCATCCTTCGCGGGATGCCGGCAGGACAGATCGCGATATCAGCGCGTCAGCTTCTTGTAGGACAGCGCGGTCGGACGGTCCGCCGCGTCGCCCAGACGGCGGCGCTTGTCTTCTTCATAGGCTTCGAAGTTGCCTTCGAACCATTCGACGTGGCTGTTGCCCTCGAAGGCGAGGATGTGCGTGGCCAGACGGTCGAGGAAGAAGCGGTCGTGCGAGATGACCACGGCGCAGCCGGCGAAGTTCTCGATCGCCTCTTCCAGCGCGCCCAGCGTTTCCACGTCGAGGTCGTTGGTCGGTTCGTCGAGCAGCAGCACGTTGCCGCCCTGCTTGAGCATCTTGGCGAGGTGGACGCGGTTGCGTTCACCACCCGAGAGCTTGCCGACGTTCTTCTGCTGGTCCTGGCCCTTGAAGTTGAAGGCGCCGACGTAGGCGCGCGTCGACATGTCGTGGCCGTTGACCTTCATGTAATCGAGACCGTCGGAGATTTCCTCCCAGACGTTGTGCTTGTCGTCCAGATGGTCGCGGTTCTGGTCGACATAGCCCAGATGCACGGTCTGGCCGATCTCGATCGTGCCGGTATCGGGCTGTTCCTGCCCGGTGAGCATCTTGAACAGCGTGGACTTACCCGCACCGTTCGGACCGATCACGCCGACGATGCCGCCGGGCGGAAGGATGAACGAGAGGTCCTCGAACAGCAGCTTGTCGCCGAAGGCCTTGGAAATGCCCTTGGCCTCGATGACCTTGCCGCCAAGGCGCTCGGGCACCTGGATGACGATCTGGGCCTTGCCCGGCGTGCGCTGGTCCTGCGCGTTCTGCAGTTCCTCGAACTTGCGGATACGGGCCTTGGACTTGGTCTGGCGTCCCTTGACGCCGGCGCGGATCCACTCGAGCTCGTCCTTGAGCGCCTTCTGACGGCCACTCTCTTCGCGCTCTTCCTGCGCAAGGCGCTTGGCCTTCTTCTCGAGGTAGGTCGAGTAGTTGCCTTCGTAGGGGAAGTACTTTCCGCGGTCGAGCTCGAGGATCCAGCCCACCACGTTGTCGAGGAAGTAGCGGTCGTGGGTGATCATCAGCACGGCGCCGGCATATTCGGCGAGGTGATTTTCGAGCCAGTCCACGCTTTCGGCGTCGAGGTGGTTGGTCGGTTCGTCCAGCAGCAGGATGTCGGGCTTCTGGATCAGCAGGCGGGTAAGCGCGATACGGCGCTTTTCACCGCCCGAAAGGCTTCCGACTTCCCAGTCGCCCGGCGGGCAGCGCAGCGCTTCCATCGCGACTTCGAGCTGGTTGTCGAGCGTCCAGCCGTCGACCGCGTCGATCTTGTCCTGCAGCGTGCCCATTTCCTCCATGAGCGCGTCGAAGTCGGTATCGTCCTGCGGATCGCCCATCTCGGCCGAGATCGCGTTGAAGCGGTCGACCATGTCGGCGATGTCGCGGGCGCCGTCCTTGACGTTTTCGAGCACCGTCTTGTCCGGATCGAGGTGCGGCTCCTGCGGCAGGTAGCCGACCGTGATATTCTCGCCCGGCCAGGCCTCACCGGTGAAATCGGTGTCGATGCCGGCCATGATCTTCATCAGGGTGGACTTACCGGCACCGTTCGGGCCGACGATGCCGATCTTGGCACCCTGATAGAACTGCAGCGAGATGTCGGAAAGCACCGGCTTCTGAGCGCCGGTGAAAGTCTTGGTCATGCCCTTCATGACATAGGCGTATTGCGCGGCCATCGGGTTCCTCTGGATCAAATCTGGCGTGTGTGGGGTATTTGCGCGCCGCTCTACAGGGCAGGGCCGGGATTGCCAAGGGTGGTGCGGGCCAGCGGGTGGGGCCCGGCGGGGTGTGACGCTGCAGTTGACACGGACGCGGCGAATTGTGTGTCGCCTTGGGGGCTGATCCGGTTCGGTGGGGATGCGCGAAGTCCGCGGTAGTCCTGCACGTTTTCGCAAGGTGACAGGTCTTTGTGACGCAGCATCGGTGTGACCTTTCGTTCGGGATGAATGTGGATCGACGTTCGGCCATTTCGGAACGAGGCGAGTGTCTCAAAGAGAGGTCGTGTAGGAAAGCGGGTGCTCAACAGGAAGGTCATCCCAGCGAGTGGTTGACCGTCGATCGGGAATGCAGCGTTGGCAATCCCCGCGCGCCGCGTTACGCAGGGCGCCATGGTTCGCAAACTCCCCCGCGCGGCGCTTCTCGCCGCTATCGCCGCTCTTCCTTTCACCGCCACCATCGCTGCCGCGACGCCGCAACAGGGCTCGGGCGTCGCCTGGGACATCGTCGAAGGCCTGACCACCGAGATCGGTCCGCGCATTGCGGGTTCGGAGGCGGAAGCACGGGCCCGTGCATGGGCCGATGCCAAGCTCAAGGCGCTGGGCTTCAGCAATGTGAAGATCGAGCCGTTCAAGGCGAACGTCTGGCAGCGCGGTCCGGAACACGCCAAGCTGACGGCGCCCTACCAGCAGCCGCTGGCGATCACTGCGCTCGGCTTTTCCGTGCCGACGCCTGCCGATGGTCTCAAGGCGGAAATGGTCTATTTCCCGACGCTGGCCGCCCTGAAAGCTGCGCCTGCTGGATCGCTCAAGGGCAAGGTGGCTTTCGTCGACCATGCCATGCGCCGCGCGCAGGACGGCTCGGGTTACGGACCCTACGGCAATGTGCGCCGCAGCGGGCCGAGCATCGCAGCGCAGAAGGGCGCGGCCGGTATCGTGATCCGCTCAGCCGGTACGGATAGCCACCGCAACCCGCATACCGGCGCGACCGCCTGGGCCGAAGGCGTGACCCCGATCCCGGCAGGGGCCGTTTCCAATCCCGACGCCGATCTGATCGCCAGGATCGCCAGGATCGCCGAGCGCGGAAAGCCGATGCAGATCGACATGACCCTGATGGGCAAGCCGAACCCCGGCGCGCCTTCGGGCAATGTCGTGGCCGAACTGCCCGGCCGCGATCCTTCGTTGCCGATCGTGCTGGTGGCCTGCCACCTCGATTCCTGGGACCTCGGCACCGGCGCCATCGACGACGCCTCCGGCTGTGCCATCGTGACGGCTGCTGCGCTCGCCGCGCAGAAGGATGGCAAGACCCTGCGCACGATCCGCGTGCTGTGGTCGGGCAACGAGGAAATGGGCATGAACGGGCAGGGCGGCGGAACCCACTACGCCGAAATGCACGGCGACGAGCCCCATGCCGTCGCGATGGAAAGCGACTTCGGCGCGGACAACGTGTGGCAGGTGAAGAACAACTTCGCGCCCACCAACAAAGCGCTCGCCGACAAGATCAACGCCGCGCTCTGGCCAATGGGCATCGTGCCGCATCCGGGAGAGACCGAAGGCGGCGCCGACGTAGGCGCGATCATCGCCAGGCAGAAGCTGGCCGTGGTCGATCTGGGGCAGGACGGGATGCACTACTTCGACCTGCATCACACGCCCGACGACACGCTCGACAAGGTCGACCCGGCAACGCTGCAGCAGAACGTCGACGCCTGGACGGCGGTGCTGAAGGTGATCGCCAACGAGCCGGGTGAAATTGCCGAGGGTACGGGCGAGTAAGCTAGACTCATAGCGGGCTTGGCGGATGGGTCCCTGCTGATCATCAACTGCCTCCGCTCGTCCTGAGCCTGTCGAAGGACGCTGGCACTGCGCCCCGGTCGGCACTCTTCGACAAGCTCAGAGTGAGCGGGTTCCGTTCAATCTTCTCAAAGCTGTAGAGAGCCGGCTCGCTAACCCGCCGCCGCGATCTGTTCGGCGACGGCGACCATGCGCACGGCCTGTTCCAGATGGAGCAGTTCGGTCATCTTGCCATCGACGCGGATGGCGCCCTTGCCCTGGTTTTCCGGCTGCTTGAATGCCTCGATCACGGCGCGGGCCCAGGCCAGATCGGCTTCGCTGGGGCTGAATACCATGTTGCACGGATCGATCTGTGCCGGGTGGATCAGGCTCTTGCCGTCGAACCCGAACAGCAGGCCCTGCCGGGCTTCGGCCTCGAATACCGGAATGTCGCGGAACTCGTTGCATACGCCGTCGAGGATCGTGACCCCATGGGCCCGCGCAGCGGCAACGGCCATCGACAGGAAGGGGAGAAAGGGCGTGCGCTCGGGCGTCAGTTGCGCGCGCATTTCCTTGGCGAGGTCATTGGTGCCCATAATCCACAGCGACAGCCGTGTGGAGGCGGCCATCGCCGCGATGGGCTCCAGATTGAAGACCGCTTCGCAGGTTTCGATCATGGCCCAGAGCTGCATCGAGGCGGGCGCGCGTTCGAGCGCTTCCTCGTAGCGGCCGATGTCCTGCGGGCAGCCGACCTTGGGGACCAGCACGGCGTCGGCCTTGGTGCCGGCGATGGCGGCGAGATCCTCTGCCCCCCACTCGGTGTCGATACCGTTGGCGCGGATCGCCACTTCGCGATGGCCGAAGCCGCCTTCCTCGATGGCCGCGACGGCAGCGGCGCGCGCTTCGGCTTTCATCTCCGGAGCGACGGCATCTTCCAGGTCCAGAATGACAACATCGCACGGCAGCGTGCGCGCCTTGGCCAGGGCCTTGGCATTGGAAGCGGGAAGGTAGAGCGCACTGCGGCGCGGGCGATCAGAGGCTTGGGTCATCGGCACATCCTTTCGGGCTTGGCGCCTCCTTGGGTGTGCCGGGCGGCCCGGTCAAGCGGTGGATAAAAAACCTCTTGTGCGTCTACTAATGCCCTATTAGGGTATCAGTAATTCTTCGTGGTTTTGCCAATATAAAAGAAACAAACCCAGGTGAAGTTGGTTCGTTCGAAGTCCGGCGGGTGAGCGCTACGTGCGCCCTTGCCAACAGTAATACTATCAAGTCGTCAGGTTCTTTGCAGTTTCTGTAATCCCTCGCGGGTCGCACCAGCCGTCCCGCGTGCTGCTGGCTCGTGTCGGCGCGCGCGGGACGGCGATCACGCTCATCAGGCCTGACCGAGGCTTTCCAGTATCCTTTCGCTTTCCTGCCACAGCCGGGCCGCGGCGGTGTCGTCCCTGGCCTGTGGGGCAGGATCGAGTTCGGCGAGGTCGTGGAAATAGCGCCCGCCGTCCTGACCCACGTCCGGCGCCGTCGCCATCCACACGATGGTCCGCGCAGGCGATTCCGGCGGAACGCATTCGTTGGCGGCCATGTAGGCCTGCATCGCATCGTCCCCGTGACTGGCGAAATTCGAACCGACGCGGCCCGGATGCATGGCCTGCGCGACGATGCCCTTGTCCGACAGCCGCCGGTCGAGTTCGCGCGTGAACAGCAGGTTGGCGAGCTTGGCCTGACAATAGGCGGTGTTGGCGGCGAAGTTGTCCGCCATCATCAGGTCGTCCCAGTTCATGCCTTCGCACACCAGATGCGCGCTGGAGGAGACGGCAATCACCCGCACGGTTCCGGAGGATGCTTCCGCTGCAGCTGCTTCAAGCTGCGGGAGGAGTTCGCGGGTCAGCAGGAACGGGGCGAGATGGTTGGCGGCAAAGGTCGCCTCGAGCCCTTCCGAGGTCCGGTAATAGGCATCGCGCACGCCGCCGGCGTTGTTGACGAGCACGTGGATATGGTCGGTCAGTTGGGCGATCTCTTCGGCCACGCGCTTCACCTCGCGCATTTCGGTGAAGTCGCCGCGCACGAAGTCGATGCGCGCGCCCGGGCCTGCAACCGCCTTGATCTCCTCTTCGGCATCGGCGCATCGCTCCGGATCGCGGCCGGTGCCGATGACATGCCAGCCCATGCGGGCAAAGGCTTCGGCGCTGGCCTTGCCGATCCCGGAACTGGCTCCGGTAATGACGATGCAGCGGCGTTCGCTGGAATTCTGCGATGGCGACAAAGGGTGTCTCCTTTAACGGGTTTCAGGCAGCCTGAGCCGGCATCGGCGGCTCGGTTTCGACGCGGGGCGGCTTGCCGCCGCGTCCGGTCATGAAGAAGCAGAGCGCGCCGACGATCGTCAGCGCGGCGGCGATGATGAGGAAGGCGTCGAAGCGGGCCGTCGCACCGAGCGTCATGCTCAGCACGATGGAGCCGAAAGCGGTGGCGAGCCCCATCGAGGCGATGAGGAAGCTGTAGATCAGGCTGAAGTGGGCAAGGTCGAAGGTGCGCGAGGTGAGGTAGGCGCCGATGTCGCCCTCCGCACCCTGCGCCAACCCTACCAGAAGCACCGCGCCGGCAAGCAGCCAGCCCTGTTCCGCAGGCGAGGCGAGAATGAGAAAGCCGATCGCGGGAAGGCCGAGCGCGGCCAGCGCCACCTTCTGCGGCGCCACCTTGTCGAGTGCGATGCCGCTGAAGAAGCGCCCCACCACCACACCGACGGCATAGAGCGAGACGATCCATGTCGCGAGTTGTCCGGGGGCGCCGTTCTCGATCAGCACGAGCTTGAGCTGCGAGGACACGATCACCTGCGGCACGTTGCAGAAGAACATCCCCGCCACGATGAGCAGGAACGAGGGGTGGCGAAGCAGTGCCGCGAACTCGCTACGTGTGATCGAGCGTGCCGTATGTTCCGTCGGCCCGTCTTTCGACTTGCTCTTGCCGCTGACCAGCGTGACGGCCGCAATGCCGCCGATGGCGGAAAGGAGGCCAAGAAGCCGATACCCGGTCCGCCAGCCTTCGCTGTCGATCACTTCGCCGACCAGCGGGACCACAGCAGCGCCTACCAGCGGGGCGCCGCTCATCAGGATCGAGAGCGCCATGCCGCGCGCGAGGTCGAAGCGCTGGACGATGACGCGGCTGAACACCAGCGTGGTCGTCAGCACGCCGAACAGGTGCTGGAACACGGTAATCGCGAAGAATTCGTAGATATTGCCGCTCATCACGCTGAACGCGAAGAAGCTGAGCGGCACGACAGTAAAGCCTATGCCCGCCGCGAGGCGCGCGCCGTAGCGGTCGGTGAAGCGGCCCCAGAACGGGACGACGAACATGCTTGCGAGGCCCAGCGTGCCCACCAGCGCGAATTGCGATTTCTCCCACCCGAACTCGGCGATCAGCGCCGGGGCGAAGAGGTTGGTCATGTAGTGATTGAGCGCCGATCCCAGGGCGAGGCCCAGCATGGCACCGAGCAGCATGGGCCAGTTGACCCGGAATTCCCGGAAATAGGTCACGTCACTCTCTCTCCCATTGTCCGCGTCCGCTCTTGCAGATCACGGATTGCCGCCTTTGCCTCAGCGGGGTTCGGCGCCCTTCAGAAACAGCCGTACCGCGAAACGCACGCGGCGGTCGATATCTTCGCGTCCAAGATCGTTGCCCGAAAGGATGAAACGCACCGGGCCGCTGACCACCATGCTCATGAAAACGTTCGCCGCCAGCAACGGATCGTCGATGGCCAGATGTCCGGCAGTCGTCTCGTCTTTCAGAATGTCGGCGAGGAACCGCACGGTGGGCAGCGCGGCGATGTCGTAATAGGTCTGGAAGATGTCCGGGAAGCGGTAGGACTCGGTGTTGATCAGCCGCTGCAGCTTGGTCCCTTCGGGCGTCGAGACCAGCGCAATGCGCAGCTTGGCGATATTGACCAGCGTTTCTTCCAGATCGTCGGCGCGGGTGGCGGAAATGACCTCCGGCGTTGCCGCCAGCCGCTCGGTGCCGCGGCGTACGGCGGCGCGGAAGAGGGCGGTCTTGTCGGCATAGCGCGCATAGACCGTGCGCTTGGTCATGTTCACGTCGGCCGCGATTGCCTCGATGGTCGCCGCCTCGAAGCCTTTCTCCAGAAATTGCATCAGAGCGCAGTCGAGCAGGGCCTCCTGCCGGGCGCGGGCCTGTTCGCGCGTCGGGCGTCCTGCGCGTACGGGCGCAGCCGCGGATTTCGGCGGGGAGGGCTTGCGGTGCGTACGCTCGGGCATGGGCTGACTGATACCGATTTCGCTTGCTCCGCCAAGAGAATCGCGTTTAATGAAACGCACAAGATGCCATTAATCGAGTCGCACCGGACTGTCCAGAGCTGCCGGATGGCGACCGCAAGAGGAGAGATGCAGATGGGCGCAGCAGCCGACAAACTCATGGCCCTGGTAGCCGATCCGGACCGTTTCACGTTTTCGCACGACGATCTGCGCGAGACGCAGATCGCTGCGCTCAACGAGCGGTTCGAGGAGCGCAAGGACCAGATCAAGCTCCTCTCGCTGCGTGCCCGTGATGCCGGGATCGAGAAGATCGAGCGGATCGCCGATGTCGTGCCGATCCTCTTCCCGCACACCGCCTACAAGTCCTACCCGGAAAGCTACCTGATGGATGAGCGTTGGGATCGGCTGACCAAATGGCTGGGGACGATCTCTCCCTATCCCATCGAAGGAGTCTCGCTCGAAGGCATCGAGGGGATCGACGACTGGATCGCCCGGCTGGCGGCCAAGGGCTATTTCATCTCCTGCTCCAGCGGCACGACGGGAAAGTCGGCGATGCTGATCGCCTCGCAGAAGGACATGGACTGGTCGAAGATCGATACGGTCAACGTATTCTCGTGGGGCTCGGGCGTGAAGCCGGCGCAGGACCGCCTGATCATCGGTTGCGCGCCCGTCGCCACGGTGCCCAAGAACGCGACGATCGCGCAGGCGCAGTACGATGCTTTCGCCAATCCCGAATGGCCGCGCTGGACCTATCCGGTGCCGCCGATCACCGTGGGTTCGCTCACCTCGATGGTGGTCATGCGCAAGAAGATCGCCGACGGCACCGCGCGTCCGGACGAAATCGCCGCGTTTGAAGAGACCTCGGCGATGCGCGCCAAGGCCATCGAGGATGCCGTTCCCGCCACCGCGCAGTTCATCATCGAGAACCGCGACAAGAAGCTGCAGCTCTCCGGTCTGTGGAGCGGCCTGTGGCAGGTCGCCAAGGCGGTGCGCGATGCGGGCTATGGCCGTGAGGACTTCAATCCCGACAATTCGATCTACGTGGGCGGCGGGCTCAAGCGCGCGCAGCTTCCGGCGGACTATCAGGAATACGTCTTCGAGACTTTCAACATTCCCGAAGACCGCCACTTCCAGAACTATTCGATGCAGGAACTGAACTCGGGCATGCCCAAGTGCCGCGAGGGTGGGCGCTACCATTTGCCGCCATGGATGGTCCCGGTCCTGCTCGACAAGTCGGGCGATGCCGCGCTCGATCATACCGGCGGCGAGATGGAAGGCCGGGCCGCATTCTTCGACCTTTCGCTTGATGGCCGCTGGGGCGGCGTGATCACCGGCGACAAGATCTCGCTCGATTTCAGTCCCTGCAAGTGCGGCAATCACGGGCCGTCGGTGCGCGACAACATCGTGCGCTACGCCGATCTGGAGGGTGACGACAAGATCGGCTGTGCAGGCACCGTCGATGCCTATGTGCGGGGTGTGGCATGAACGATCTGACTGAAACGCGAGAGGGCGAAGATCTCGTCTCGGCGCCGTTCTTTCTGCGCGGTGAAGTGCTGCACGGCACCGACGTGATCCAGACCTCGCGCGATCTCGGCGTGACTTTCGCAACGCCGCGCATTCCCTTTGACAGGGCGATCCCGCCGCGCACCGAAGTGCCGCCGCTGCTCAACGTGCCGCTGGCCGAGATCATCGATTTCCTCGTCGAGACCGGGCAGCGGCTGGTCGCGAAGGACAACGACCACATGCAGGAGTGCATCGAGCGCATGTGCCGCACGCATATCCTGCCGCGTGCCGTGGTCGAGAACACCGCCCACCATGCCGCCGCCTACCTCGACAAGCGCACGCTCATGGCCGAAGTCGAACAGAACTTCCCCGATCCCCGCGCGCTCGATGAATGGGTGCCCAAGCAGGATTACACCGGGCGCAAGAGCTTCGTGCGCGCCTTCGCGCCGCGTCTGATCCACGTGCTGCCGGGCAATTCGCCGGGTGTGGCGGTGAAGTCGGTGGCGCAGGGCTCGATGGTCAAGGGCATCAACCTGTTCAAGATGAGCAGCGCCGACCCCTTTACCATGGTCGCGATCCTGCGGACCATGGCGGACCTCGATCCGCAGCATCCCATCGTGAAGTCGATGTCGGCCGTCTATTGGCGCGGCGGCGACGATGCGACCGAGCGCGTGCTCTACCGCCCGCAGTACTTCGACAAGATCGTCGCCTGGGGCGGTGGTGACGCGATCAACAACGTCATCAAATACCTCGGCCCCGGCTTCCAGCTCGTCTCGTTCGATCCCAAGACCTCGATATCGATGGTGGGCAAGGAGGCCTTTGCCGATGACGAGACCCTCGATCGGGTCGCGGATATGTGTTCGGCCGACGTCATGACGCTCAACCAGGAGGCCTGCGTCGCCAGTCGCTATCAGTTCGTGGAAGGGCCGCAGGAAGACGTCGACCGCTTCTGCGAGCGCCTGCACCACCATATCGCCCGTCGCGCTGCCGAAAGCGGCGATGTGCGCAAGCTCGATCAGGACATGCGCGAAGCGGTCGAGATGATGGTAATGATGGACGACGAGTTCGGCGTCTGGGGCCGTACCGACGGCAAGGGGCTGGTGATCCGTTCCGACGAGCCGGTCGATTTCCATCCGATCAACAAGACCGCCAATGTCGTGCGCGTCGATAGCCTCGACGATGCCGTGAAGTGGATCAACGTAGCCACGCAGACGGTGGGCTTTTATCCTTTCGACCGCATGGCCGATTACCGCGACCGACTGGCCGCCGGCGGGGCGCAACGCATCGTCCACCTCGGCGAGGCGGGGCCGTCCACCATCGGCAATCCGCACGATGCCATGTATCCGCTGCACCGCTTCGTGCACTGGATGGCGCATGAAGATGGAAAGGCCGAGGGGTAACAGTGGGGATCAGCGGACGTTGAAACATTGACGTCATGCCAGCGAAGGCTGGCATCGTTGTCGCCATGGCATAACCGCATGTCATGGCTGGCTGGGCCGTCTCGCTTGGTACCCAGCGATCCCGGCCTTAGCTGGGATGACGAGCTTTGGTGGGGCGGCTCGCAACCCGAAGCTCGACTCGTTCGAATGACCTTGCTGAAACCGGGCGTCAAAACCACGGCCACGATTCCATCGCCCGCGCGAAAATGGTTTCGTGTGAAAGCTTCCGGTGACGCTGCCCCTTGCCTGCAGCGCCCGTTGCGCTAGGCATCGCAGGGCAATGCGGCGGTACGCATGCGGGAATACCTGTGTCCGTGCCAGCCGACCGATGGAGGATCTAAAGTACCATGGCCGTTGAAATCCTGCTCCCGAAGATCGGTTTCTCGATGCAAGAGGGCCAGATCGCCGAATGGCTCGCCAAGGATGGCGACCAGGTGACCGAAGGCCAGCCGCTCTTCTCGCTCGAAGCCGACAAGTCGACCAACGAAGTCGAATCGCCCGCGACCGGCACGCTCAAGATCGTTGCCAGCACCGGCGAGACCCTCGAAGTCGGCACCGTTCTCGGCTACATCGAGTAACAAGTATCTAGACCGGCTGGACAATAGTGTCTGGCCGGTACAGATTGCGCTCATGTGCAAGTTTCTTCTTCCGACCATCGCCCTGGCCGCGCTGACGCTGCCTTCCGTCGCCTCCGCCGAACTTCCGGTGGGAACCAAGGCGCCGATGTTCCGCACCTCGGTGGCCGAGGCCGGCAAGAGCAAGCGGTACAGCCTGCGTGTTGCCCTGCGTAAGGGCCCGGTAGTCGTCTACTTCTATCCCAAGGCGTTTACGCAGGGCTGCACCGCGGAGGCGCATGCCTTTGCCGAGGCGACCGACGATTTCGCGGCGCTCGGTGCGACCGTGGTCGGCCTGTCGGCGGACGACCTGCCGACGCTGGAGAAGTTCTCCACCGAGCATTGCCGTGACAAGTTTCCCGTCGGGGTCGCCACACCGGTGATCATCCGCGACTACGACGTAGCGCTCAACAGCGGGGGCGCGACCATGACCAAGCGCACCAGCTACGTCATCGCAAAGGACGGCACGATCACCATGGTCCATTCGGACATGGACTACCGCGATCACGTCAAGCGGACGCTCGCGGCGGTGAAGAAGCTCAAAGCCAAGCGCTGATCCCGCGCCACTGCTCTTGAAACAGACCGGCCTTGCCGGGTAAGGGCGTCGCTTTCCGCAAGGAACCGTTTCCGCGCGCACCCGTTCTGGCGGGTGTCGCCCGGCGGCCCTTGCTTCATTGGAGTTCTTGTCATGCGTGCCGAAGGTCAGGCCCATATTGACCGTATCGAAAAGGCCCTCGCGCTGGTCCGCAAGTCGCTCGACTGGGAGCGGGCGCTGCGCCGGTTCGATGAGCTGAACGCGCGCGTCGAGGATCCCACGCTCTGGGACAATCCCAAGGAAGCCGAAGCGGTGATGAAGGAACGCCGCCGGCTCGAAGCCTCGATCGGTGCGGTGAATGAAATCAGCGCCGAAATGGCCGATGCCGTCGAGTTCGTCGAACTCGGCGAGGCGGAGGACGACGACGAGACGATCCAGGAAGGCCTCTCGACACTGGCAGCGCTGGCCGAGCGGGCCGACCGCGACAAGGTGCAGGCACTGCTTTCGGGCGAGGCCGACAGCAACGACACCTATCTGGAAGTCCACGCCGGCGCCGGCGGTACCGAGAGCCAGGACTGGGCCGAGATGCTGCAACGCATGTACACGCGCTGGGCCGAGCGCAAGGGCTACAAGGTCGAGCTGGTCGAGTACCACGCCGGTGAAGCCGCGGGCATCAAGAGCTGCACGCTGCTGCTCAAGGGCGAGAACGCCTATGGTTGGGCCAAGACCGAGAGCGGCGTCCACCGCCTCGTGCGCATCAGCCCCTACGACAGCTCGGCGCGCCGCCACACCAGCTTCTCGTCGGTCTGGGTCTATCCGGTGATCGACGACACCTTCGAGATCGACATCAACCCGGCCGATCTGAAGATCGACACCTACCGCGCCTCGGGGGCGGGCGGTCAGCACGTCAACACGACGGACTCGGCGGTGCGTATCACCCACCAGCCGTCCGGCATCGTCGTGGCCAGCCAGATCGACCGCTCGCAGCACAAGAACCGCGAAATCGCCATGGGCATGCTCAAGTCGCGCCTGTTCGAGGAAGAGATGCGCAAGCGCGAGGAAGCCGCCAGTGCCGAGCACGCGAGCAAGAGCGACATCGGCTGGGGCCACCAGATCCGCTCCTATGTGCTGCAGCCCTATCAGCAGGTGAAGGACCTGCGCACGGGCGTGGTGTCGACGGCGCCAGACGATGTTCTGGACGGCGATCTCGATCCGTTCATGGCCGCCGCGCTGTCGCAGCGCGTCACCGGCGAAAAGGTCGAAATCGAAGACGTCGACTGAACCAGTCGCATGGTCTTGCCATGGGACAGTCACGGCACGGACAAGGATTTTGCCAAGTGCGGGGCGAAGCGCTAAGGGGCCGCATGTTTCCGCGCAGAGGCCCCGTTATTGCTGCTTTGACAGTGGTGCTGTGCGCCTGCCAGCCGCAACCCGCGGATGACGGCAGGCCCGAGGCTGCGCGAAACTTTCCCGTCGCCGACCGGCCCGTTTCCAAGGCCGCGCAAGACCTGTTCGCCTCCGAAGTTCAGCGCGACAGCGTGAACGAGGCGACGGTGGTCATGGACCTCGCCAATATCGAGCCGGGCATGAGCGTGGCGGATATCGGCGCGGGCGAGGGGTATTACACCGTGCGCCTTGCCGAGCGCGTCGGCGCGAAGGGCCGGGTACTGGCCGAGGACATCAATCCCGCCGCGACCGAGCGCCTGGGATCGCGCGTGATGCGGGAAGGCCTGGAGAACGTTTCCATCAAGGTGGGGACTGCGGAAAACCCGAACCTTCCGGCTAACAGTTTCGACCGCATTTTCATGGTTCACATGTACCACGAGGTTTCCGAACCTTACGCCTTTCTCTGGCGGCTGCGCCCGGCGCTGCGGCCGGGAGGAAAGGTGATCGTGGTCGATGTTGATCGGCCCACCGATATGCACGGTATTCCGCCATCGCTTCTCTTTTGCGAATTGGCCTCGGTGGGCTTTCGTTTGACTGAATTTGTTCGTAAGCCGGAACTGCAAGGCTATTATGCGCAGTTCGAAGCCGTGGGTGCGCGGCCGGCGCCCGAGAACATTACACCCTGCCGCGTATCGGGCGATACGCAGGCGGATTGAGAGCAACGGGCAACGGCACAGCGCATTGCCAGGGGAAAGACGTAAGAGGATATGAGTTTCAAAGGTCTCAAGCCGATTGTCTACGGCGGCCGCGAAGTCTGGCCGCTGGTCGAAGGCGGCAAGGGTGTGTCCGCGACCAACCACATGAGTTCGGGCGCATGGGCCGCGGCCGGCGGTATCGGCACGATCAGTGCAGTCAACGCCGACAGCTACGATGCCGAAGGCAAGATCGTCCCGCAGGTCTACAACGCCCTGACCCGCAAGGAGCGCCACGAGGAACTGATCCAGTATGCCATCGACGGCGCCGTGGAGCAGGTGCGCCGCGCCTACGACATCGCCGGCGGCAAGGGCGCGATCAACATCAACGTGCTGTGGGAAATGGGCGGCGCCCAGCAGGTTCTCGAAGGCGTGCTGGAAAAGACCAGGGGCATGGTCACCGGCGTGACCTGCGGCGCGGGCATGCCCTACAAGCTTTCCGAAATCGCCGAGCGTTTCAACGTCCACTATCTCCCGATCGTCAGCTCCGGCCGTGCCTTCCGCGCGCTGTGGAAGCGCGCCTATCACAAGGTGTCGCAGCTGATGGCGGCAGTGGTCTATGAAGACCCCTGGCTCGCCGGTGGCCACAACGGCCTTTCCAATGCCGAAGATCCGCTCAAGCCCGAAGATCCCTATCCGCGCGTGAAGGCGCTGCGCGATGTCATGCGCAAGGAAGGCATCTCCGACGAGGTGCCGATCGTGATGGCCGGCGGTGTGTGGTACCTGCGCGACTGG
This sequence comes from uncultured Novosphingobium sp., assembly GCA_965140495.1. Taxonomy (GTDB): domain Bacteria; phylum Pseudomonadota; class Alphaproteobacteria; order Sphingomonadales; family Sphingomonadaceae; genus Novosphingobium. The sequence goes on from OZ223239.1 coordinate 2,262,015, forward strand.
GACGAGTGGATCGACAATCCGGAACTGGGCACGATCGCATTCCAGTTCGGCACCCGTCCGCTGCTGACCAAGGAAAGCCCCATTCCGCAGGAGTGGAAGGACGAACTGCGCAATCTCGAACCCGGCGACGTGCTGCTGCACCGCTTCTCGCCGACCGGCTTCTATTCCTCGGCCGTGCGCAACTCTTTCCTGCGCAATCTCGAAGCGCGTTCGGAGCGCCAGATTCCCTACTCCAAGGTCGAAGCGGGCGAGCATACCGTGCGGCTCGACGTCGGCGTGAAGGGCAAGAACTTCTGGGTAACGCCCAAGGATCTCGACCGTGCCCGCGCATGGTCGGCACAGGGCTATACCGATGGCCTGCGGACGCCCGACGACACGATCATCTTCGTTTCGCCCGAAGAGCGTGACGAAATCCGTCAGGATCAGGCCGACTGCATGGGCTGCCTGTCGCACTGCGGCTTCTCGTCGTGGAAGGATCACGACGACTACACCACCGGCCGCTTGGCCGATCCGCGCAGCTTCTGCATCCAGAAGACTCTGCAGGACATCGCGCATGGTGGTCCGGTCGACAAGAACCTGATGTTCGCGGGCCACGCGGCCTATCAGTTCAAGAAGGATCCGTTCTATTCCAACGGCTTCACGCCGACAGTTAAGGAACTGGTCGACCGCATCCTGACGGGCGACTGATCGGTCCAGCACCAAGCGTTTCAGGCGGCCGGTTCGGGATTCCCCGGGCCGGCCGTTTCGTTTTCACGGTCCGTGCGCGGATCGGAGCCGTAGCGGTTCGCGCCTTTCCTGCCCGGCACGATCAGCAAGGCAATGTAGAGCCACGCGAAGGGCAGGAACAGCAGCCAGTCGACATAGGATAGCGGCGCTTCGATCATGGCGCGGGTTTCCCAGCCTCCCAGCAGCGAGGCCAGTTCAAGCCCAATGCTTCTGGCGACGACGAGGATCAGCAGTACCGTCCATTTACCGCTGAGGCCGCAGTCGTGCAGTCGCCTGACCGACAGGGCGAAGAGTGGGACGATGGCCAGCGTGGTGGCCGCGAAGCGCAGCCATGTGGCGACGGTGTCGGGCAGGAAGAAGCCTGCCAGTCCGGCCAGGATGGCACACAAGAGCTGCGATACGACGATGTAGACGATCACCTCGGTGCGCCGGGCGCGGCCCGAGGTCGTGAAGGTGCGGCGGATCGCCTGACCGAAGAGCGGGAGGTCGCCTGTCATCATGCGATCTCCCGCTGCTTCGCCGTTCTTGTCAATCGAATTCCCAGGCCCGCTCGCCGTGGCTGGTGATGTCGAGGCCTTCGCGCTCGGCGTCTTCGGATACGCGCATCGGGAAGACCATCGAGGCCATGAGGGCGAGGATGACCGAAGCGATCACCGACCAGATGATCGTGATGCCCACGCCGATCAGCTGCGCGAAGGTCTGTGCGACCATGTTCATACCGTCGGCATAGCCGACACCGCCCAGACTCTCGGACATGAAGAGGCCGAGCATCACCGAGCCGAGCATGCCGCCGACGCCGTGTACGGCGAAGACGTCGAGCGAGTCGTCGATTTGCAGCTTCTGCTTCACCAGCTGGATTGCGAAGTAGCACACGACGGCACCCGCTGCGCCGAACAGGATCGCGGCGCCAGGGGAGATGAACCCGGCAGCCGGGGTGACGGTGGCAAGGCCGGCGATGGCGCCGGTCGCGAAGCCGACGCTGGTGGGCTTGCCGACCATGATCCGCTCGACCAGCAGCCACACCATCGCGGCGGTGGCCGCAGCGGCATGGGTGGCGATGATCGCCGCGGCGGCATCGTCGTTGGCCTGCAAAGCGGAGCCGCCGTTGAAACCGAACCAGCCGACCCACAGCAGCGCGGCACCGGCCATGGTGAGGGCAGGGCTGTGCGGCAGCATGAGCGTCTGCGGGTAACCCTTGCGCTTGCCCAGCATCACCGCAATCACCAGCGCGGAGACACCGGCGGTGGTGTGGATGACGATGCCGCCGGCCCAGTCAAGCGTGCCGACACCGGCGGAAAGCCAGCCGCCGCCCCAGATCCAGTGTGTGACCGGGGCGTAGACCACGAGGCTCCACAACGCGCAGAAGGTGATAACCCAGCCGAAGCGGGCGCGATCGACCCAGGCGCCGGCCATGAGGGCGGGCGTGATCGCCGCGAACGTCATCTGGAACAGTACGAAGGCGCTTTCGGGCACGGTGGTGCTTTCGCGCACGTTGCCGAGCGATATCAGCATCCACGCGTTGCCGCCGCCCAGCCAGCCGTTGGTGACGCTGCCGAAGCTCAGTGTGTAGCCGACCACGATCCATACCAGCGATGCGACGGCGGCGATGGCGCCGCACTGTACGAGCACCGACAGGAAGTTCTTCGTCCGGACCAGACCGCCATAGAACAGCGAAAGGCCCGGCATCGCCATGAGCAAGACCAGCGCCGAACTCGCGAGCAGCCAGGCGGTGTCGCCGCTGTTGGCGACGTCGAGCTGACCGTCCTGGGCGAAAGCCACGCCCGGTAGGACAGCGAGTACGGCTGCAAGTGCCAACAGGCGCGGCTTGGTCATCGACTGTGTTCCCCCTTCAGGCCGCACCTTTGGTGCTGGCACTGTATTCCTCTTGGGCAGGCCTTAGAGCAGGAAATCGCCGCAAGACAAGCGCTTGCTGGCGAATATGCGTCGGCTTGCCCGAACCGGGTCAGGGCAGATCGGGCAGGACCATGTCCGGCGGACGGTGCCCGTCGACCCAGAAACGGATGTTGGCGATGATCCGCTCGCCCGCAGCGCCGCGCCCTTCGTAAGTCGCGCTGCCGAGGTGCGGCATGGCGACGACGCCGGGCAGGGCGAGCAGGCGCGGATCGACCTTGGGCTCGTTGGCGAAGACGTCGAGCCCCGCGCCGGCGATTCGGCCTTCGGAGAGCGCCGCGATCAGCGCTTGCTCGTCGATGAGCTGGCCGCGTCCGGTGTTCACGATGCAGGCGGTCGGCTTCATCAGCGCAAGCCGGCGCGCATCGAACAGGTTTACGGTTTCGGGTCCGGCCGGGCAGTGCAGCGAGAGGATGTCCGCCTCGGCGGTCAGCCTGTCGAGGTCGGGCTCGTAGCGGGCGGAGAACATGTTCTCGAGCGCGGCGGGCTGGCGATTGCGGTTGTGATAGCGGATTTCCATGCCGAAAGCCTTGGCGCGGTGCGCGACCGCCTGGCCGATGCGGCCCATACCGACGATGCCCAGCGTCTTGCCCATCAGCGAGTGGCCGAGCATTTCCGACGGGCCCCAACCGGCCCACTTGCCTTCGCGCAGGATCTTCACGTTCTCGCTGAACCGCCGCGAGACAAGAATGATCAGCGCCAGCGTCAGGTCGGCGGTGTCGTCGGTGAAGACGCCGGGGGTGTTGGTGACGACGATCTTGCGGGCGCGGGCTGCGGCGATGTCGATGTGCTCGGTACCGGCGCCGAAGCTGGCTATCAGACCGAGCCTGTCGCCGGCCTGCGCGATCAGTTCGGCATCGATCGAGTCGGTGACGGTGGGCACCAGCACGTCGCATTCGCGCATGGCGGCGGCCAGTTCGTCGCGCGTCATCTGCCGGTCCTCGGCATTGAGCGATACGTCGAACAGTTCGCTCATGCGCGCTTCCACCTCGGGCAGAAGCTTTCGCGTGACCACCACGCGCGGGCGGGGTGGGTGAGGAGGGGCGGACGTGTCGCTTGCCGGTGCCGTCATGGTTACCGGCTATGCCTTCCACAGGGGGGCGGTCAAGGAGCCTTGATGCTTCGATCAAGCGCGGAGTAAGGATCGGGCATGAAACGCCCCGTCTGGATTCTGCTTCTGCTTGCGCTGTGTGCTCTGTCTGCGCCCGCCCGGGCCGACGATGAGGACAAGGTTCCCTACTGGGCTTCGATCGATGCGGACGTCGCCAACATGCGCGTCGGGCCGGGCAATACCTACCGGATCGAGTGGGTCTATCGCCGGCTGCATCTGCCGGTGAAGATCATCCGCCGCGAAGGCGCGTGGCGTCAGATCGAAGATCCGGCGGGCGACAAGGGCTGGATGCGCGACCTGCTGCTCTCGCGTCAGCGCGGGGCCATAGTCACCGGCGACGATCTGATCGAGATGCATGCCGAGGCCAGCGACTCGTCGCCGATGCTCTGGCGCGTGGAGCCCGGTGTCGTCGGGCTGCTTGGCGATTGCGAAGCCGGATGGTGCGCGTTCGATGCCGACGGGCACAAGGGTTTCGTGCGCGAAGACGCCCTGTGGGGCGCAGGCGAGCCCTGACAGCCGGGCATTCGCGCAAACTTCTCTAACTTTGTCCACTCTCGCCATGGCGAATTCTCACGAAAATCAAGCGAATCCATAGGCTTGGATCGTCGCTATCTTCGCGCGTCGGACGAGCGCGTGATTTACCGGTTCAAAGAGCGGGCACAGGAGTGCCGGGCGCAGTGTGACCGACTGTGGTCGAGTAGGAAACGGGAGGCCATCTCGCGCATCGGCTGCGCATGAGAGGGATTGCCCGATCGCCTCGAATTCTATATTTCGATAATTGTCTAAGTATAGGAATGATGATGGAAGCCGACCAGATCATACGCGCCTTGTCCGCGCTGGCGCAGGAGCATCGACTCGCTGCGTACCGGCTGCTGGTGCAGGCGGGCGAGGGCGGCATTCCCGCCGGAGCGCTTGCCGAACAGCTCGATGTGCCGCCGTCCTCGATGAGCTTCCACCTCGCCCAGCTTGCCAATGCCGGGCTTGTCACGCAGCGGCGCGAAAGTCGCTCGATCATCTATTCGGCCGACTACGCCGCGATGAACGGCGTGATGGGCTACCTCACCGAAAACTGCTGCGGCGGTGTGCCGTGCAGCGACTCGACCGATTGCCGTCCCGATCCCCAACGAAAGAGCGCCTGATGAAACGCTTCCATGTGCATGTCGGCGTGGCCGACCTCGACAAGTCGATTGCCTTCTACTCCAGCCTGTTCGGTGCCGAGCCTGCTGTGGTGAAGGACGATTATGCCAAGTGGATGCTCGAGGATCCGCGCATCAACTTCGCCATTTCCATGCGCGAGGATGCGGCCAGGGGGATCGAGCACATCGGCTTGCAGGTGGAGGACAAGGCCGAACTCTCGCAGGTCTACGAGCGCCTCGCCGCCGCCGATCGCCCGGTGCTGGAAGAAGGCGCGACGACCTGCTGCTATGCGAAGTCGGAAAAGAGCTGGATCGCCGATCCCGACGGGGTGGTCTGGGAAGCCTTCCTGACCGAGGGCGAAAGCACGACATACGGCGGCAGCCCCGATTTCGACCAGCTCGCCTCGGCCAATGCCGCGCCGGATGCCTGCTGCGCACCAGCGGTCGCGTCGGCCAAGACGTCCTGCTGTTGATTGCGTGAGAGGGGGCAGATCATGACAACCAACACTGCCGATATCGATGCCCGCGCGGCGGGTCTGGGGCTGTTCGAGAAGTGGCTCTCGGTCTGGGTCGGCACGGCGATTCTCGCGGGGATCGCGCTGGGCAATCTCATGCCGCAGCTTTTCGCGGCGCTGGCGGCTGTCGAGTACGCGTCGGTCAATCTCGTCGTCGCGGTGCTGATCTGGGCGATGATCTTCCCGATGATGGTCGCGGTCGATTTCGGCGCGGTGCGCCGGGTGGGCGACAAGCCCAAGGGCCTGATGATCACGCTGGTGGTGAACTGGCTGATCAAGCCCTTCACCATGGCCGCGCTGGCGGTGCTGTTCTTCGAGGTCGTCTTCGCCGACCTGATCGCGCCAGCCGATGCCCAGCAGTACATCGCCGGCCTGATCCTGCTCGGGGCGGCGCCGTGTACGGCGATGGTCTTCGTGTGGTCGCAGCTCACGCGCGGCGATCCGGCCTATACGCTGGTTCAGGTGGCTGCGAACGACCTGATCATGATCGTCGCTTTCGCGCCCATCGTCGCGCTGCTGCTGGGCGTGACCGACATTGCCGTGCCGTGGGAGACGCTGCTGCTTTCGGTCGCGCTCTATGTCGTGGTGCCGCTGGGGGCAGGGGCCTTCGTGCGCCGTCGCCTGCTGGCGAGCCACGGTGGGGACGAGCATGCCGTGTCCGACTTCACCGGAAGGATGAAGCCGCTTTCGATCGTCGGGTTGCTGTTTACCGTGCTGCTGCTGTTCGGATTTCAGGCCGAGACCATCGTCTCGCGTCCGGTGCTGATCGCGCTGATTGCCGCGCCGATCATGGTGCAGAGCTACGGGATCTTCTTCCTCGCCTATGGCGCGGCGAAGCTCTGGAAAGTGCCGCATGCGGTCGCGGCGCCCTGCGCGCTGATCGGGACGTCGAACTTCTTCGAGCTTGCCGTGGCGGTGGCGATCGGGCTGTTCGGGCTTGGTAGCGGCGCGGCGCTGGCAACGGTGGTGGGTGTGCTGGTGGAAGTGCCGGTGATGTTGTCGCTCGTAGCCTTTGCGAACCGCACGCGGGCGAGTTTTCCGGAAGGATAACATTCGCTGATCCTCCCCGTCGCGAAGCGATGGGGAGGGGGGCCGCCGCGGAGCGGTGGTGGAGGGGCCTGGGAGCAAGATACCCCTCCGTCATTCGCTGGCGCGAATGCCACCTCCCCATCGCTTCGCGACAGGGAGGAGTGAAAAGGGCGTTCTTTCCCCAAACGAAAACCCCCGCCGGTGAGGGCGGGGGTTTCCTGTTTCGCGTCAGGATAGCGGGATCACGGCATCTCGATCGCGACGGCCGTGGCTTCACCGCCGCCGATGCAGAGGCTGGCGACGCCCTTCTTCAGGCCCTTTTCCTTCATCGCGTTGATGAGGGTGACGATGATGCGGGTGCCCGAAGCGCCGATCGGGTGACCCAGCGCGGTCGCGCCGCCGTGGATGTTGACCTTGTCGTGCGGAATGCCGAGGTCCTTCATCGCGAACATCGCGACGCAGGCGAAGGCCTCGTTGATTTCGAACAGGTCGACGTCGGAGAGCTTCCAGCCCACCTTGTCCATCAGCTTGGTGATCGCACCGACCGGCGCGGTGGTGAACTTGGCCGGCTCCTGCGCGTGGGCGGAAACGCCGACGACGGTGGCGATGGGCGAGAGGCCCTTGGCTTCAGCCACGCTCTTGCGGCTCAGCACCATGGCGGCGGCGCCGTCCGAGATCGAGCTGGAGCTGGCGGCGGTGATCGTGCCGTCCTTGGCGAAAGCGGCGCGCAGGGTGCGGATCTTGTCCGGGTTGCCCTTGGGCGGCTGCTCGTCGGTGTCGACGACGACTTCACCCTTGCGGGTGTTCACGGTGACGGGAACGACTTCGTTCTTGAAGGCGCCGCTGTCGATGGCGTCCACGGCGCGGCGCAGCGACTCGATGGCGTAGTCGTCCTGGCTTTCGCGGGTGAGCTGGTATTCATCGGCGCTGACCTGCGCGAACGAGCCCATCGAGCCGCCTTCGTAGGCGTCTTCGAGGCCGTCGAGGAACATGTGATCGTAAAGCGTGTCGTGACCGGCGCGGGCGCCGCCACGGTGCTTCTTCGAAAGGTACGGCGCGTTGGTCATCGACTCCATGCCGCCGGCGACGACGACGTCGAGCGAACCGGCCGCGAGGGCTTCGGCGCCCATGATGACGGTCTGCATGCCCGAGCCGCAGACCTTGTTGACGGTCGTGGCCTGGACCGACTTGGGCAGGCCGGCCTTGATCGCGGCCTGGCGGGCAGGGGCCTGGCCGAGACCGGCGGGAAGCACGCAGCCCATGTAGATGCGCTCGATGTCGTCACCGGCGACTCCGGCGCGCTCCACGGCGGCCTTGACCGCGGTGGCGCCGAGGTCGGTCGCGGCGACTTCGGCGAAGGCGCCCTGAAGGCCGCCCATGGGCGTACGGGCGTAGGAAAGAATGACGATCGGGTCGGAAGCCGAAATCTGGGCCATGGGGCGTGCCTTTCGAACTGGAAGATGTGACAGTTGTCGACCGGATAATGTTGCGATGCATCAAATGCAATGACAGAAAAAGCGCCATCGCAGGGGCATCGCGCACCAGCATTGCGGCCGATCAGTGCCGGTGCGTCTCTCGCGGAAATGCGACGATACCGCCTTTTACACCTTTGGCGGATACCGAACTTCTCGTTTCTACATGGGATCGGGATGGCGCGATTGCCAGCCCCGCGCCGGGCGCATTTCGCGCAATCTTTCGTAACATCGCGCGCCGCCGGGGCGTTGAAAGGCTTGCCGCCACCGAAAAGCAGGCGTTCCGGTACGGTCTTTTGTTGCATTGCAATGCGGAAGGGCGGATTAATCCACGCCGACACCTTGCGATGGTGCTGGTGCTGGCCTAAGAGCGCGCCCAACGACCGGGCGGGCCCCCCGTGGGACGAGTCCGGCAGCCGCACCCGGTATGAGGCCAGAGACCATGACCGATCTGTCACAATACCTGCCGATCCTGATATTTCTGGTGATCGCTCTCCTTCTATCGGCAGTGATCGTGTTCCTGCCGATCGGCGTCGCCCACCTGACCGGCACGCATCAGCCCAACGCTGACAAGAACTCCGAATATGAGTGCGGCTTCCCCGCGTTCGAGGATCCGCGCAGCCAGTTCGACGTCCGCTTCTATCTGGTCGCGATCCTGTTCATCGTGTTCGACCTCGAAGCCGCGTTCCTGTTCCCCTGGGCCGTGTCGCTCGACATGACCGGTTGGGCCGGGTGGACGACAATGATGATTTTCCTCGGCGAACTGGCCATCGGCCTCGCCTATGCATGGAAGAAGGGAGCTCTGGACTGGGAATGAGCACTCTCGTGAACTCAGCCGGACAGCCCCTGAATCAGGGCGGCGCCGTGACGCCGCCGGATCAGGCGTATTTCAACGACCTCAACCAGGAAGTTTCCGACAAGGGCTTCCTCGTCACCTCGACCGAGGAACTGTTCCAGTGGGCCCGTACCGGCTCGCTGTGGTGGATGACCTTCGGCCTCGCGTGCTGCGCGGTCGAGATGATCCACGTGAACATGCCGCGCTACGACATGGAGCGCTTCGGCGCCGCGCCGCGCGCCTCTCCGCGCCAGTCGGACGTGATGATCGTGGCCGGTACGCTGTGCAACAAGATGGCCCCGGCGCTGCGCAAGGTCTATGACCAGATGTCGGAGCCGAAGTATGTCATCTCGATGGGCTCGTGCGCCAATGGCGGTGGCTACTACCACTACAGCTATTCGGTCGTGCGCGGCTGCGACCGCATCGTCCCGGTCGACATCTATGTGCCCGGCTGTCCGCCGACTGCCGAAGCGCTGCTCTATGGCGTGATGCAGCTGCAGCGGAAGATCCGCCGCATCGGTACGGTGGAGAGGTAAGTCCTGATGGCTGTTCTGCATTCCGCACCGAAGTATGCGTCGAACGAAGGCGTCATCGACACGCTGACCGGCGCGCTCGGCCCCATGCTGCTTGCCGCGAGGGAAGAGCATGGCGAAATCGTCCTCACCATCGTGCGCGACCGGATCGAGGACGCGCTGCGTCTGCTGCGTGACGAGCACGGCTACCAGCAGCTCATGGAAATGGCCGGCGTCGACTATCCGTCGCGGCCCGAGCGCTTCGAAGTCGTCTACATGCTGCTCTCGCTGACGAAGAACCATCGCCTGCTGGTGAAGGTGAACGCGTCGGAAAGCACGCCGGTGCCGACCGCGACCACGCTGTGGCACAACGCGGGCTGGCTCGAGCGTGAAGTGTTCGACATGTACGGCGTGATCTTCTCGGGCAATCCGGACCTGCGCCGCATCCTCACCGACTACGGTTTCGAGGGGCACCCGCAGCGCAAGGACTTCCCGCTGACCGGCTATCAGGAACTGCGCTATTCCGAAGAGGACAAGCGCGTCGTTTACGAGCCGGTACAGCTTGCCCAGGATTTCCGCAGTTTCGACTTCATGAGCCCTTGGGAAGGCGCCGACTACGTGCTTCCGGGTGATGAGAAGGCCGCCGAACAGCCCGCGCCGCCGCCGGTCGAAAAGCCCAAGACCACTGAAAAGAAGGGTGACAGCGGCGCCGGCGAACCGACCGACGGCAAGGCCGAGGAAAAGGTTTCCGCTCCGGCGCCCGATCAGAAGGATTCCAAGGAGGACGGCAAATGAGCATGCAGCTCGAACAGTCCCCCACCACCGAAGGCGAGATCGTCACCAACTACACGATCAACTTCGGTCCCCAGCACCCGGCGGCGCACGGCGTGCTGCGCATGGTCATGGAGCTTGACGGCGAAGTGATCGAGCGCATCGATCCGCATGTCGGCCTGCTGCACCGCGGCACCGAAAAGCTGATCGAGCACAAGACCTACCTTCAGGCGCTGCCCTACTTCGACCGGCTCGACTACTGCTCGCCGCTGGCGATGGAATACAGCTACGTTCTCGCCATCGAGAAGATGCTGAACCTCGAAGTGCCGCTGCGGGCCCAGTACCTGCGCGTACTCTTCGCCGAGCTGACCCGCATCTGCAACCACATGCTCAACATCGGCAGCCACGTCATGGACGTGGGCGCGATGACGCCGAACCTGTGGCTGTTCGAAATCCGCGAGGACTGCCTCAACTTCTTCGAGCGCGCATCGGGCGCCCGCATGCACTCGGCCTGGTTCCGTCCCGGCGGCGTGCATCAGGACGTGCCGCTCAAGCTGCTAGCCGACATCGCCGAGTGGCTCGACACGCGCCTGCCGACGCTGTTCGAGGACGCGATGAGCCTCGTCGTGGACAACCGCATCTTCAAGCAGCGCAATGTCGATATCGCTATTGTCTCGCGCGACGACGCGATTGCCTGGGGCTTCTCGGGGCCGATGATCCGCGCCGCGGGCATCCCCTGGGATATCCGCAAGAGCCAGCCCTACGACGTCTACGACCGCATGGACTTCGAGGTTCCGGTGGGCACCAATTCCGACTGCTACGACCGCATGATGGTCCGCGTCGAGGAAGTGCGCCAGTCGGCCAAGATCATGAAGCAGTGCCTGGCGGAAATGCCCGAAGGGCCGATCAGCTCCGAAGACCGCAAGGTCGTGCCGCCCAAGCGCGCGGAGATGAAGAGCTCGATGGAATCGCTGATCCACCACTTCAAGCTCTACACCGAAGGCTTCCACGTCCCGGCGGGCGAAGTCTACGTCGCGACCGAAAGCCCCAAGGGCGAATTCGGCGTCTATCTCGTGTCGGACGGCTCCAACAAGCCGTACCGCTGCAAGATCCGTCCGACCGCGTTCAGCCACCTGCAGGCGATGGACTTCATGTCCAAGGGCCACATGCTGCCCGACGCGACGGCCATTCTCGGCGCCATCGACGCCGTTTTCGGGGAGTGCGACCGGTGAAGCTGAGCAGCATGGAAATGATCCGCGTCTGGGCGGCCGCGACCGGCCTGTTCCTCGTCGCGCTGTATTTCGGCGTGATCTCGACGGGAACCGAGCCTTCGCCGCTCATCGCGATGCTGGCGACCGCCATCGCCGGTTTCGAAATTTTCTTTTTCGGCCAGGATCAGTGGCTGAAGCGCAGGGGTAAGCATGGCTGACCGCTATATCGAACCCGATACGCCCGAACTGCGGGCGCGTTGGGGCAATTTTGCCTGGACCGACGAGAACGCCGCCAAGGCGAAGGACATCGTCGCGCGCTATCCCGAAGGGCGTCAGCGCTCTGCGGTGATGCCGCTGCTCGACCTTGCCCAGCGCCAGGTCGGCGCGGAGCTGAACACGCAAGGCTGGCTGCCGATCCCGGTGATGGAATATGTCGCGGACTACCTCGACATGCCGATCATCCGCGTGGTCGAGGTCGCGACCTTCTACACGATGTACAACGTCGCCCCGATCGGCCGTTTCCACGTGCAGGTCTGCGGCACGACGCCGTGCATGCTGCGCGGTTCGGACGACATCATCGAAGCCTGCAAGAAGCGCGGGATGAAGAAGGGCCACACGACCGAGGACGGCCTCTGGTCGTTCACCGAAGTGGAATGCATGGGCAACTGTGCATCGGCGCCGATGGTGCAGATCAACGACGACAACTACGAGGACCTCACCCCGGAGCGCCTCGATGTCGTGCTCGATGCCCTGGCCAAGGGTGAGACGCCCAAGGCCGGCACGCAGGAGCCGGGCCGTCACACCGTCGAGCCTTCGGGCGGACCGACCACGCTCACCGCGATGGTCACCGAAAATCACGATTACCGGGGGGAGTGGTGATGGGTCTTAGGTCTCTCCTCTCCAATCCGAATGGCGGTCAGATGTTGAGTGGCTATGTGCTGCTCGTTTCGGCGCTGGTCTTGGCGTTAGTCATCGTAGGAAATTTGGCTTTCAAGGTGGTCAATGGCTCGCCCATAGAGCTGAATCGTGATGGGCTTGGCCTGATTGTCATGTTGGCCGTCAGTATTCCCGCCCTTCTGAAATTTGTGAGGTCGCGACATGCTCGCTGACAAGGATCGCATCTTCACCAACGTCTACGGCTACCAGTCGTGGCACCTGAAGGATGCGCAGGCGCGCGGCGCCTGGGACAAAACCAAGGATATCCTTGCCAAGGGCAAGGAAGCCATCATCGAGGAAATCAAGGCCTCGGGCCTGCGCGGCCGTGGCGGCGCGGGCTTCCCCACCGGCATGAAGTGGTCCTTCATGCCCAAGGAACCGCCCAAGGATCACAACGGCAATCCCAAGCCGAGCTTCCTCGTCATCAACGCCGACGAATCCGAGCCGGGCTCGTGCAAGGACCGCGAGATCATCCGCCACGATCCGCACATCCTGCTCGAAGGCGCGCTGGTTGCCGGTTTCGCGATGGGCGCGCGGGCGGCTTACATCTACATTCGCGGCGAATACATCCGCGAGGCCGAGACGCTCTTCGCCGCGCGCGATGAGGCTTACGCCGCGGGCCTGCTGGGCAAGAACGCCTGCGGTTCGGGCTACGACTTCGATGTCTTCGTCCATCGCGGCGCAGGCGCCTACATCTGCGGCGAAGAAACCGCGATGATCGAGAGCCTCGAAGGCAAGAAGGGCCAGCCCCGCCTCAAGCCGCCGTTCCCGGCCGGCGCGGGCCTCTATGGCTGCCCGACCACGGTCAACAACGTCGAATCGATTGCCGTTGCGCCCACCATCATGCGGCGCGGTGCGGCGTGGTTCTCCAGTTTCGGCCGCGAGAACAACAAGGGTGTGAAGCTCTTCCAGGTCTCCGGCCACGTGAACAAGCCGTGCGTCGTGGAAGAGGAAATGGGCATTCCCTTCAGCGAACTGATCGAAAAGCACTGCGGCGGCATCCGTGGCGGCAAGGACAACCTGCTGGCGGTGATCCCCGGCGGTTCCTCGGTCCCGCTGGTGCCCGCAGAGCAGATCTGGGACGCGCCGATGGACTTCGACGGCCTCAAGGCGCTGGGCTCCGGCCTCGGCACCGCCGCCGTCATCGTCATGGACAAGTCCACCGACATCGTTCGCGCCATTTCGCGCCTGTCCTACTTCTACAAGCACGAGAGCTGCGGCCAGTGCACGCCGTGCCGTGAAGGTACGGGCTGGATGTGGCGCGTGATGGAGCGCCTGCGCACCGGCGAGGCGGCGGTCGAGGAAATCGACATGCTGCAGCAGGTCACCAAGCAGGTCGAAGGCCACACCATCTGCGCGCTGGGCGACGCTGCCGCCTGGCCGATCCAGGGCCTCATCCGCCACTTCCGTCCCGAGATCGAGCGCCGCATCGAAGAGCGTCTCGCGAACACAGCGGTGGCAGCGGAATGACGGCCGCTTGGTTCATAGACGGCGCATATGCGTTGAAGAGCTGGAACGCAGCAGCTCCGAAGGGGTCGCGCTTGGATTTCGCTAAGCTTCGACAGCATATTGAGGCTGACGCTGGCGACACAATTGGCGACGCCTACTATTTCAGTTGTGACAACGATCCTCCTTCGGCTGCCCAAAGTGGTTTTCATAGAGCCATTGCTAGCCCTCCTCCTAGAGGAGCCGGCCTTCGGTTGAAGCTATATTGGCTTTCACATAAACCGTTGTTCTGGCCGCAGCAGTATGGTGGCGGCCCGGTAATGCATCCGACGACACCTGATTTACAGTATGAGTTGACCACTCAAAAAGGTGTCGATGTAGGTCTCGCATTTCACATGATGCGGTCATACTCAAAGCTTGGATGGAAAAAGCTTTATCTCGTTGCAGGAGACGGCGATTTTCATGAGGTTGTTCAGCATCTTGTGGAAGATGAGAATGTGACGGTTTGTCTAATCGGAACTCATAATTCCATAAGCCCAGAATTGGGCCCCTATGCCTCGAAAACAATGATGTTCGAGGACATCGCAGCACAAGTAACGCTTTAGGATCGATTCATGCCAAGAGTCACCGTAGACGGACAGGAACTCGACGTCCCCAACGGCGCAACCGTGCTGCAGGCCTGCGAACTGGCCGGCAAGGAAATCCCGCGCTTCTGCTATCACGAGCGGCTGTCGATTGCCGGCAACTGCCGTATGTGTCTGGTCGAGGTGAAGCCCGGACCGCCCAAGCCGCAGGCCTCCTGCGCGCTTCCGGCGACCGAAGGCCAGGAAATCCGCACCGACAGCGAAATGGTCAAGAAGGCCCGCGAAGGGGTGATGGAGTTCCTGCTCATCAACCACCCGCTCGACTGCCCGATCTGCGATCAGGGCGGCGAGTGCGACCTGCAGGATCAGTCGGTGGCCTATGGCCGCGGCGGCTCGCGCTATCACGAGAACAAGCGCGCGGTGACCGAGAAGTACATGGGCCCGCTCATCAAGACGACGATGACGCGCTGCATCCACTGCACCCGCTGCGTGCGTTTCTCGGAAGAGATCGCCGGCGTGGACGAAATCGGCGCGCTCTATCGCGGCGAGAACATGCAGATCACCACGTATCTGGAACATGCCGCCAAGCATGAGATGTCGGCCAACGTGATCGACCTCTGCCCGGTCGGCGCGCTGACCTCGCGGCCCTATGCCTACGAGGCGCGGCCGTGGGAGCTGAAGAAGACGCTCGGCATCGACGTGTCCGACGCGATCGGCTCGAACATCCGCATCGACAGCCGCGGCCGCGAAGTGCTGCGCGTCCTCCCGCGCGTTAACGACGACGTCAACGAGGAGTGGATCAGCGACAAGGCGCGCTATATGGTCGACGGCCTTGTGAAGCGCCGCCTCGACAAGCCGTACCTGCGCCGCGACGGCAAGCTGGTGGCCGCGACCTGGAACGAGGCGTTCGAGGCCATCGCGACGCTCAATCCCGGCAAGTCCATTGCCGCCGTCGCCGGTGACATGCTCGACTGCGAAACGATGTTCGCGGCCAAGAAGCTGGTCGGCGCGCTCGGTTCGGAGCTGCTTGAAGGTCGCCAGACCGGCATGGACTACGACACGTCGAGCCTTGCGGCGGTGAACTTCAACACCACGCTAAACGGCATCGAGAGCGCCGACGCGATTCTGATCGTCGGCAGCAACGTGCGCAGCGAAGCGCCGCTGGTGAACGTCCGCCTGCGCAAGGCAGTGAAGCGCGGCGCCAAGGTCTTCCTGATCGGGCCCGAGTGGGACACCACCTTCGGCGGCGAGTTCCTCGGCGACGATCTTTCGGTCATCGGCGATCTGCCGAACCACGTGTGGGAAACGATCCGCGATGCCAAGCGCCCGGCGATCATCGTCGGCGGGGCAGGGCTGGGCCGTGGCGGTCTCGAGGCCGCGCTTTCGGTCGGCGAGCAGATCGGCATCGTGCGCGAGCTGGAAGACGGCACCAAGTGGAACGGCTTCAACGTCCTGCACATGGCAGCAAGCCGCATGGGCGGTCTGATGCTCGGCTATGCGCAGAAGGGCGGCCTGGCGGATATCGTCGCGGCCAAGCCCAAGGTGCTGCTCTCGCTCGGCGCCGACGAAGTGGACTACACCAAGTTCGCCGACTCGATGATCGTCTACATCGGTCATCACGGCGACAAGGGCGCCCATGCCGCCGACGTGATCCTCCCGGCCTCGGCCTACACCGAGAAGGCGGGCACTTACGTCAACACCGAAGGCCGCGTGCAACTGTCCGACAAGGCGGTGTTCGCGCCCGGTGACGCGCGCGAGGACTGGACGATCCTGCGCGCTCTCGCCGATGCCTTCGGCGTCGAGCTGGGCTTCGACAGCTTCGAGGAATTGCGCGCTGCGATGATTTCCGAGGTTCCGGCCCTTGGCAGCGAAGGCCTGGCGGACTACGGGAGCGAGCTGCCTGCCGGCGGCGGTTCCGCATCCGGCCAGATCGCCTACCCGGTCAAGGACTTCTACATGACCAATCCCATCGCTCGCGCCAGTGCGACCATGCAGCGCTGCTCGGCAGAACTGCTGCACGGCGAGGAGATTGCGGAGGCTGCGGAATAATGACGGCTTTCTTCCAATCGCTGGGCATGTCCTATGACTGGGCGTGGTTCGTCGCTACGGTTTGCGGCATCCTGCTGATCGCGCTGCCGCTGCTGCTGGGCGTGGCCATGATCATCTACGCCGACCGCAAGATCTGGGCGGCCATGGCGCTGCGCCGCGGCCCCAACGTCGTCGGTCCGTTCGGTCTGCTGCAGTCCTTCGCGGACGGCCTCAAGGTCTTCCTGCAGGAAACCATCATCCCCTCGGCCGCGAACAAGGGCATCTTCCTGATCGCGCCGATCGTGACCTTCACCGTCGCGCTGATGGCCTGGGCGGTGATCCCGTTCAATTCGGGCGCGGTGCTGGCGGACATTAACGTCGGCCTGCTCTACGTGCTCGCGATTTCGTCGCTGGGTGTCTACGGCACGATCATGGCGGGCTGGGCTTCGAACTCGAAGTACCCGTTTTTCTCCGCGATGCGCGCCTCGGCGCAGATGATTTCCTACGAAGTCTCGATCGGGTTCATCCTGATCTGCGTGGTTCTGTGGGCGGGCACGTTCAACATGAACGATATCGTGAAGGCGCAGGAAGGCCACGTCCTCGGCATCTTCAACGGCTTCGTGTTCAACCCGCTGCTGTTCCCGATGTGGGTGATGTTCCTCATCTCCTCGCTGGCCGAGACGCAGCGCGCACCGTTCGACCTTACCGAGGCGGAATCCGAGCTCGTTGCGGGGTACCAGACCGAATATTCGTCGATGGCCTTCGCCGCCTACTGGCTGGGTGAATACGCCAACGTGCTTCTGATGTGCGCGCTCAACGCGACGCTGTTCTTCGGTGGCTGGCTGCCCCCGCTCGATATCCCGGTTCTGTACCTTGTCCCCGGCTTCGTCTGGTTCCTGCTCAAGGTGCTGTTCTTCTTCTTCGTCTTCTCCTGGGTGAAGGCGACTGTCCCGCGCTACCGCTACGACCAGCTGATGCGTCTGGGCTGGAAAGTCTTCCTGCCCGTCTCGCTTGGCTTCGTCGTGCTGGTCTCGGGCTACCTGATGCTTACGAGGTATGCAGTATGAGCGTCGCTCAACTCGTAAAATCCTTCACGCTCTACGAGTTCGTGAAGGCGCACTGGCTGACCTTGAAGTACTTCTTCAAGCCCAAGGCGACGATCAACTATCCGTTCGAGAAGAACCCGCTCTCGCCCCGCTTCCGCGGTGAGCATGCGCTGCGCCGGTATCCCAACGGTGAAGAGCGCTGCATCGCCTGCAAGCTGTGCGAGGCGATCTGCCCGGCGCAGGCGATCACCATCGAGGCGGCGCCGCGCGAGGACGGTTCGCGCCGCACCACGCGCTACGACATCGACATGACGAAATGCATCTACTGCGGCTTCTGTCAGGAAGCCTGCCCGGTGGACGCGATCGTCGAGGGGCCGAACTTCGAATACGCGACCGAAACGCGCGAAGAACTGCTCTATGACAAGGCTAAGCTGCTGGCGAACGGGGACAAGTGGGAGCGGGCAATTGCCGCGAACCTTGAAGCCGATGCGCCGTATCGGTAGGGGGCGCTCGGGGTCATGATTCACGTTATCGCCTTTTACCTGTTCGCCGTGATGACCATCGCGTCCGGCGCCATCACCATCCTCTCGCGTAACCCGGTGCACTCGGTGCTCTGGCTTATTCTGGCGTTCTTCAATGCCGCGGGTCTGATGGTTCTGGCGGGCGCCGAGTTCATCGCGATGCTGCTGGTCATCGTCTACGTCGGCGCGGTCGCGGTGCTGTTCCTGTTCGTCGTCATGATGCTCGACATCGACTTCGCCGAACTGCGCGCCGGTTTCGTCAAGTACTTCCCGTTCGGAACGCTCGTGGCGCTGGTGCTGCTGGCCGAGATGGTTCTGGGCATCGGTGCCTACAAGGCCGGTGCGATCCAGCTCGGCACGCCCGACGGTACGGCGGCGACGCCTGCCGGCACGACCAATATCGAGGCGATCGGCGCGCTGCTCTACAGCCGCTACCTGTTCCTCTTCGAAGCGGCGGGCATCATCCTGCTGGTGGCCATGATCGGCGCCATCGTGCTGACGCATCGCCAGCGCGGCGACACCCGCGGTCAGAAGATCGGCAAGCAGGTCGCGCGCCGTCCGGAAGAGGCGACATTCAACGTCAAGCCCGAAGTGGGCAAGGGGGTTCAGCTGTGATCGGTGTCGAACACTATGTCGTGGTGAGCTCGATCCTCTTCGTGCTCGGCGTCCTCGGCATTTTCCTCAACCGCAAGAACGTGATCGTTCTCCTGATGGCGATCGAACTCATCCTGCTTGCGGTGAACCTCAACCTCGTGGCGTTCAGCGCCTTCCTCGGCGACCTGACCGGACAGATCTTCGCGATGTTCGTGCTGACGGTGGCCGCCGGCGAGGCAGCAGTGGGACTTGCAATCCTCGTGATCTACTTCCGTGGCCGCGGCTCCATCGCCGTCGACGACGTCAACCGGATGAAGGGATAAGGCCTTGCAGTCCATCCTGCTCATCGTCTTCCTGCCGCTGGCGGCAGCGATCATCGCCGGGCTTGGCAACAAGCAGCTCGGCAATGTTCCGGCGAAGGTCATCACGACCGGCGCGCTGTTCATTGCCTGCGCGCTGTCCTGGCCGATCTTCCTCGGCTTCCTCAGCGGCAGCGCTGAAGAGACCGTCGTGCCGGTGCTCAAGTGGGTGGCCTCGGGCACGCTCACGTTCGACTGGGCGCTGCGCGTCGACACGCTGACCGCGGTCATGCTCGTCGTCGTCACGTCGGTTTCGGCACTCGTGCACCTCTATTCGTGGGGCTACATGAGCGAGGAGGCCGATCAGCCGCGCTTCTTCGCGTACCTGTCGCTCTTCACCTTCGCCATGCTCATGCTGGTGACCGCGGACAACCTGGTGCAGATGTTCTTCGGTTGGGAAGGCGTGGGCCTCGCGTCGTACCTTCTCATCGGCTTCTGGTTCCGCAAGCCGTCGGCGAGCGCCGCCGCGATCAAGGCTTTCGTGGTCAACCGCGTGGGCGACCTCGGCTTCATGCTCGGCATCTTCGGCACCTTCCTGGTGTTCGGCACCGTCTCGATCCCCGAGATCCTCGCGGCCGCGCCGGGCATGTCCGGTTCGACCATCGGCTTCCTCGGCATGCGCTTCGAGACGATGACGATCCTGTGCCTGCTGCTGTTCATCGGCGCGATGGGCAAGTCGGCGCAGCTCGGCCTGCACACCTGGCTTCCGGACGCGATGGAAGGCCCGACCCCGGTTTCGGCGCTGATCCACGCCGCGACCATGGTTACCGCCGGCGTCTTCATGGTTTGCCGTCTCTCGCCGATGTTCGAGACGAGCCCGACGGCAATGGCCTTCGTCACCTTCATCGGTGCCGCGACCTGCTTCTTCGCCGCGACGATCGGCTGCACCCAGTGGGACATCAAGCGCGTGATCGCGTACTCGACCTGCTCGCAGCTCGGTTACATGTTCTTCGCCGCAGGCGTGGGCGCTTTCGGCTCGGCCATGTTCCACCTGTTCACGCACGCCTTCTTCAAGGCGCTGCTGTTCCTCGGTGCCGGCTCGGTCATCCACGCGATGCACCACGAGCAGGACATGCGCTTCTACGGCAACCTGCGTAAGCACATTCCGATTACGTTCTGGGCGATGACCGCGGGTACGCTCGCCATCACCGGCGTGGGCATGTTCGGTGTCGGCTTCGCGGGCTTCCACTCGAAGGACTCGATCCTCGAGGCGGCCTATGCAAGCGGCACGTCGATGGGCAACTTCGCCTTCTGGATGGGCATTGCCGCCGCGCTGATGACCAGCTTCTATTCCTGGCGTCTGGTGTTCCTGACCTTCTTCGGCAAGCCGCGCTGGGCCGGTTCGGAGCACATCCAGCACGCGGTCCACGGCGATCACCACGATCACCCGGACGAGGAAGATTCGGGCGAGCACACCGACGCGCATTCGGCGCACGGCGCTGCCGCGCACGAGGGCACTGCGGGTTACCATCCGCACGAGAGCCCCTGGGTCATGCTGGTGCCGCTGGTGCTGCTGTCGATGGGTGCGGTCTTTGCCGGCTTCATTTTCCAGCACGCCTTCGTTTCCGACGGTTCGGGCGAGTTCTGGAAGGGCGCTCTGGTCTTCCACGAGCACCTGATCCACGCGATGCACGAGATCCCCGAACTGATGAAGTGGATGCCGTTCATCGTGATGGCGCTGGGCCTGCTTACCGCATGGTACGGCTACATCAGGAACACCAGCTTCCCGGCGGCCGTCGCCGAGCAGCTCGGGCCGGTCTACACTTTCGTGTACCGCAAGTGGATGTTCGACGAGCTGTATCACTACATGTTCGTGGTCCCGGCGTTCTGGCTCGGAAAGGTGTTCTGGAAGGTCGTGGATATCGGAGTGGTCGACCGCTTCGGCCCCGACGGTGCGGCATGGGCCGTGGCCAAGGGCTCCACTTACGCGCAGAAGGTCCAGTCGGGCTATCTGTACAGCTATGCTCTCATAATGCTGCTGGGCCTTGTCGGCGCCATCAGCTGGGTGATCGCGGGATAAGATGATGGGTGGTTTTCCGATCCTCAGCGTGATGTTGCTGGTGCCGCTTGCGGCAGCAGTGGCGTGCCTGTTCCTCGAAGCGAAAGCGGCGCGCAATCTTGCGCTGATCGCAACGCTTGTCGATCTGGCACTCGGCATCGTGCTGTGGCTGAATTTCGACGTGGGCGGTGCCCAGTGGCAGTTCACCGAGCGCCTGGAGCTCTTCTCGGGCTTCTCCTATGCGCTCGGTATCGACGGCATTGCCTTGCTGCTGATCGAGCTGTCGGTGTTCCTCATGCCGATCTGCATCGGCGCGAGCTGGAACTCGATCGACAAGCGCGTCGGCGAATACATGGGCGCCTTCCTGCTCATGGAAACGCTGATGATCGGCGTGTTCGCCGCGCAGGACATCTTCCTGTTCTACATGTTCTTCGAAGCCGGCCTTATCCCGATGTACCTGATTATCGGTATCTGGGGCGGTCAGGACCGCATCTACGCGGCCTACAAGTTCTTCCTCTACACGCTGCTCGGCTCGGTGCTGATGCTCGTGGCCATGCTCTACATGGTCAACGTGGCCGGTACGACCGACGTGCCGACGCTGATGGCCTACAACTTCGATCCGTCGGTGCAGACGTGGCTGTGGCTCGCCTTCTTCGCCAGCTTCGCGGTGAAGATGCCGATGTGGCCGGTCCACACCTGGCTTCCGGCTGCTCACGTTCAGGCCCCGACCGCCGGTTCGGTCATTCTGGCCGGCGTGCTGCTGAAGATGGGTGGTTACGGCTTCATCCGCTTCTCGCTGCCGATGTTCCCCGAAGCGTCCGCGTCCTTCGCGCCGCTGATCTGGGGCCTGTCGATGGCGGCGGTCGTGATCACTTCGCTGATCGCGCTCGTCCAGCACGACATGAAGAAGCTGATCGCCTATTCGTCGGTCGCCCACATGGCGATCGTGACCATCGGCCTGTTCGCCTTCAACCAGCAGGGCCTCGAAGGCTCGATGCTGATGATGCTCAGCCACGGTCTCGTCTCGGGCGCGCTGTTCCTCTGCGTCGGCGTCATCTACGACCGCCTGCACACCCGCGAAATCGACCGTTACGGCGGCCTTGCGATCAACATGCCGCGTTATGCGCTGTTCTTCCTGCTGTTCACGATGGCCTCGATCGGCCTTCCGGGCACCAGCGGCTTCGTCGGCGAGTTCCTGAGCCTTGCAGGTATCTACGAGGTCTCGACCTGGACCACGCTGATCTGCGCCACCGGCATCATCCTCGGCGCGGCCTACATGCTCTATCTCTATCGCCGGGTCGTTTTCGGCGAGCAGAAGAACGCCGATGCCGCCGCCATGGCCGACCTCGACGTCCGCGAATACCTGATGGTCGTTCCGCTGGCGCTCGCGGTGCTGTGGATGGGCATCTACCCCGAGAGCTTCATTGCTCCGATGCGCGCCGATATCGCCGCGCTGGAAGCCCGGCTCGCCAGTGCGGCGCCGGAAGGGGACAGCAAGGTGGCCATGGGGGCTGCCACGAGCAAAGACACGTCTGCGCACGAAGAAAACGCTGCGCATGAGGGGGCACACTGATGGACTGGTCGCAGTCGCTGCGCCTGATCGCGCCGGAAGAAACGCTTAGCATTGCGGGCCTCGTCCTGCTTCTCGTTGCAGCCTGGGGCGGGGACAAGGCAAGCCGCCTGATCTCGATCCTTGCGGTGGCCGCACTGGTGGCTGCGAGCGCCATTGTCGCGCCGGCACTGTGCGGCGGGGCGATGGGGCCGGATACCTCGGCCTTCTTCGGCCAGTTCTACGCCGATGCCTTCGCCAGCTATGCCAAGATCCTGATCTACATCTCGGCGGCAGCCACGCTGGTGATCGCGCCCGCCTTCTTCGAGCGCTACAACGCGATGCGCGCCGAATTCCCGGTGCTGGTGATCTTCGCCGCGCTGGGCATGGGGATCATGGTTTCGGCCGGCGATCTCATCACGCTCTACATCGGCCTCGAGATGAACTCGCTTGCCGCCTACGTGCTGGCCGCGTTCCTGCGTAACGACGGACGTTCGGATGAAGCGGGCCTCAAGTACTTCGTGCTGGGTGCGCTCGCCTCGGGCATCCTGCTGTTCGGCATGAGCCTGGTTTACGGCTTCACCGGTACAACCGCCTTCTCGGGCATCAACGCCGCGCTGGCGGACGGTCTTTCGAACGGCGCGCTGTTCGGCATCGTCTTCATGCTTGCGGGTCTCGCCTTCAAAATCAGCGCCGTGCCGTTCCACATGTGGACGCCCGACGTCTACGAAGGCGCGCCGACGCCGGTGACGACCTTCTTCGCTACCGCGCCGAAGGTCGCCGCGCTCGGCCTCACCATGCGCGTCATGCTCGATGCCTTCGGGGATCAGGCCGCTGCCTGGCAGCAAATCATCCTGTTCATCGCGCTTGCCTCGATCGTTGTCGGTGCCCTCGGCGCTATCGGTCAGAGCAACATCAAGCGCCTGATGGCCTACTCGTCGATCAACAACGTCGGTTTCATCCTTGTCGGTCTCGCCGTGGCGACGCCGCAGGGTGCCTCGGCCATGCTGTTCTACCTCGCGATCTACGTCGCGATGTCGCTCGGCGGTTTCGCGGCGATCCTGATGCTCAAGGACGAGAACGGCAACTACGTCGAGGACATTCCGAGCCTCGCGGGTCTGTCGCGCACGCGTCCGGGTCTGGCGCTTGGCCTGGCGATGATCATGTTCAGCCTTGCCGGTATCCCGCCGCTCTTCGGCTTCTGGGGCAAGTTCCTGGTCTTCAAGGCGGCTGTCGACGGCGGCATGATCGCGCTCGCCGCGCTCGGCTTCGCGGCCTCGGTGATCGGCGCCTTCTACTACCTGAAGGTCGTGAAGATCATCTACTTCGACGAGCCTGCCGATGTGGTGAAGGGCGAAAGCGACGTGTGGCACAAGCTGATCCTCGTGATCTCCTGCGTGGTCATCTCGCCGCTGGGCTTCCTGCTCACCAAGTGGCTCGGCGGACTGACCGACACGGCTGCCACTGCGCTGTTCCACGCACTTTGATCTGATCCGGGCGCTTTGATCCGGATCGTAGACACAACCGGCTCCACCAACGCCGATCTGGCCACGCGCCTTGCGGGCGGGGAATACCTGCCCGAAGGCGAGTGGCTGGTGGCGGACCGTCAGGTCGCGGGGAAGGGCCGTCTTGGCCGCGTCTGGAACGATGGCGCCGGCAACTTCATGGGCTCGACGGTGATCCGGCCTGCTCCCGGCGATCCGTCGTCGGCGACGCTGGCCCTGATGACCGGACTGGCCGTTTACGAGGTGCTGACCGGTTTCCTGCCCCGCCAGGCCGACCTGCGGCTCAAGTGGCCGAATGATCTGCTGCTCAACGATGCCAAGGTCGCCGGCATTCTGCTCGAAGCCGCAAACGGCGTCGTGATCGTGGGGATCGGTGTGAACCTGCACAGCGCGCCGGAAGTGCCGGGCCGCAAGGTCGCGGCGCTTTCCGATCTCGGCATCGAGGTCGGCCGCGACAGTTTCGCGCAGGCGCTGACGGTGGCGTTCGATCTGGAACTCCAGCGCTGGCGCACCGCCGGCCTTGCCCCGCTGCTGCGCCGCTGGCAGAGTGCCGCGCATCCCATGGGAACCCGGCTCACCGTGCTCCCTCCGGGTGAGGAGGCGCTGGAAGGCCGCTTTGCCGGACTTTCGCAGGAGGGCAACCTGTTGCTCACACTCGACGATGGATCGCAGCGCACGATCCACGCCGGCGATGTCATGCTCGCCAGCGCCCCGCATTGAGGAAACCGTAAGCCCATGCTTCTCGCCATAGACGCCGGCAACACCAATGTCGTTTTCGCGCTGCTGGAAGGCCGTACCATCAAGGGCCGCTGGCGCGTCGCGACCGACCCGCGCCGCACCGGAGACGAATACGCCGTCTGGCTGATGCAGCTTCTCGCGATCCGCGGGATCGAGGCGAAGATGATCGACCGGATCATCATCTCCACCGTCGTTCCGCGCGCGCTGCACAATCTCGAAGTGCTCTGCCGCCACTACTTCAACGTCGAGCCGCTGATTGCCGGCGTCGGTGCCGCCGATTACGCGATCGACATCGATGTGGACGAGCCCAAGTCGCTGGGCGCGGATCGCGCCGTCAATGCGATTGCCGCGCATGCCAAGCATTCGGGCGACCTGATCGTGGTCGATTTCGGCACGGCGACGACCTTCGACGTGATCGACTTTCACGGCGCCTACAAGGGCGGCATCATCGCGCCGGGCATCAACCTCTCGCTCGATGCGCTGGTCGGCAACACGGCGAAGCTCCCACGCATCGCCATCGAGACCCCCGAGAGCACCAGCGTCATCGGTCGCAATACAGAGGATCAGATGCTGATCGGCGTATTCTGGGGCTATGTGGCGATGATGGAAGGGCTGATCGCCCGCATTCGCGCCGAGATCGGGCGCCCCGCCAAGGTCATCGCTACGGGCGGCCTCGCGGTATTGTTCGACGAAGCGACCGAGATCTTCGACTCGGTTGAGGCCGACCTCACTATCGAGGGTCTGGCAATTCTGGCTGAAAGGGCCGCATCCAAGTGATTCCCGGCAAGGAACTGGTTTTTTGTGCGCTCGGTGGTTCGGGCGAGATCGGCATGAACGTCAATCTCTACGGCTGTCAGGGCAAGTGGCTGATGGTCGATCTGGGCATGACCTTCGGCATGAACGAATATCCCGGCGTCGATCTGGTCTTCGCCGACCTCGAATTCATCGAGAACGAGCGTGAGAATCTGCTCGGCATCGTCCTCACCCACGCGCACGAGGATCACATCGGCGCGGTGCCCTATTTCGCCGAAGACCTGGGTGTGCCGCTCTATGCCACGCCGTTCACGGCCAAGCTGGTGGCGGCGAAGCTCGAGGAGGCGGGTCTTCTCGATGTCGTCGAACTGATCGTCATAGACGATCTCGAGGAATTCCAGATCGGCCCCTTTGGCATTCGCTACGTGCCGCTGGCGCACTCGATCGCCGAAGGCAACGCGCTGGTGATCGAGACGCCCTATGGCCGCATCTTCCACACCGGCGACTGGAAGCTCGACGATGCGCCGCAGATCGGCACGCCGGCCACCGCCGAGGAACTGACCGCCATCGGTGACGAGGGCGTGCTGGCGCTGGTCTGCGATTCCACCAATGTCTTCAATGACAAGGCCTCCGGTTCCGAAGGCGCGGTCTATGAAGGCCTGCTTGAGGAAGTGAAGCGCCACAAGGGCAAGCGCGTGCTGGTCACGACCTTTGCCTCGAACGTGGCGCGGCTGCAGACGCTGGGCGATGTCGCGCGCAAGACCGGGCGACGCCTGTGCGTGGCAGGCCGTTCGCTCGACCGCATCATCAGCACCGGACAGGCCTGCGGTTACCTCAAGAAACTGCCCGAGCTCGTCGACATCGAAGAGGTCATGGACCTGCCGCGCGACGAAGTGCTGATCGTAGCCACCGGCGGGCAGGGCGAGCCGCGCGCCGCGCTTGCGCGCATTTCCGAGGGCAGCCACCCGATCAAGCTCGAAAAGGGCGATGTCGTTCTCTTCTCGAGCCGTCAGATCCCCGGCAACGAGCTGTCCATCGGCCGCATCCAGAACCGGCTTGCCGAAGCGGGCGTCGAACTCGTCACCGACCGGCAGAGCATGATCCACGTCTCGGGCCATCCGGGGCGGCCCGAACTCGAAGCGCTCTATGGCTGGCTGCGCCCGCAGATCCTGCTGCCCGTCCATGGCGAGATCCGCCACATGAAGGAACAGGCCCGGCTCGGCCTTTCCTGCGGCATCCCCAAGGCCGTGTTCCAGAAGAACGGCGATCTCGTCCGGCTCGCGCCCGATCACCCCGGCAAGTTCGGCGAAGTGCGCGCGGGAAGGCTCGTGCTCGATGGCGACATCATCACCCCCTCCGATGGCGAGGCGATGGTGATGCGCCGGCGCATCGGCTACAACGGCGTGGTCTCGGTCGCGGCCGACCGCAAGGGCAATGTCGAAGTCGCCGCGATGGGCTTGCCGCTCGACGAGGACTACGCCGACTTCGTCGAGGAAGCCCGCCGCGATGTCGCCGAAGCGCTGCGCCGGGTGAAGAAGGGCGACCGCGAATCCCGCTACGAAGCCTGCCGCCTGGCCGCGCGCCGCGCCGCGACCCGCTGGTCAGGCAAGCGTCCGCAGGTGCAGGTCCTGCTGTTGGAGGACTGATGCCATGCACATGCAGTGGTTCTCGATCGTCGCCATCTACGGCCTGTTCTGGGTGCTGAGCGCCTTTCTGGTTATGCCCTTCGGCCTGCGTACGCCGCACGAGGAAGGCGAAAAGGTCGAGACGGGCCATGCCGACAGCGCGCCGGTGAACTTCCGGCCGGGCAAGATCTTCCTGCGCGCCTCACTGCTCGCGGCGGTGCTGTTCGCGCTCTATTACGTGAATTACGTGAACGGATGGATCACGCTGGAGGACCTCAACTTCTTCGGCGATCCGCCGGTGGAGGATCTGGGGTACTGATCGCCGCGGACATTCCTGGCCGAGCGTTCAGACAAGCAGCGAAATCGAATTGCCGAAATTGTGCATGATCACGGGCAGCAGTACGCTGCCCGTGCGATAGCGCAGCCACACGGCGATGAAGGCCGGAATGGCGGTCAGCGCCATGAACAGAGGCTCGAAAGCGAACTGCCCGTCGGAATAGCCGAACGCGTGGCCCATTCCGAAAAGCGCGCAGGATAAGACTGCGCCCCATCCCCATTCGACGCCCAGAAAGCGCACGCGGCCCGCAAAGGCGCGATCCAGAGCGAGCAGCAGCAGACCTCGGTAGAAGGGCTCTTCCTCGAATCCCGGCATGGTCAGCTGGAACGCAACGTCTTCGGGGCTGGCCGGGCCGTCCGGGAAAGCCAGCGCGATGCCGACGAAGAAGGCGCAGTAGAGCGCGAGGACTGGTATGGCCGCTTTCAGGCTTCCGGGCTGTTGCGCAAGAGTGAGGCCCAAATTGCGCCACCCGAACGCAGGCAGCGCAGCAATCGCCAGCGTGGCGGCCAGAGCCATCAGCTTGCCTTGCCAGTTCCAGTCCAGACCGGGCGCGAGGCTGGGCATGAGGCCGTAGAAGCGAGTCAGCAGGGCATCGTTGAGCGCCACGAGCGCCATGGCGACGAAGAGCCAGCGCAGCGAGAAATGGCTGCGGGCGGCAAACCCGACGGCACAGCCTGCGATCAGCAGCAGCCCCAGAATGGTGCCGATCGAGATCAGTCCGTCCATGCGCCGAAACTACCGCGCGACGATCAGCCCCGCAGGCGCTCGATGCCCTGTGCCAGCGCCACGTAGAGCTTGCCCATGTCGGAGGAGAGCAGGGTGACGCCCAGCGCATTGCCGTCGCGGGTGGAGAGGACCTGACGCAGCACCGCTTCGAAGTCGTGGATGTAGCGGCTGACGTGCTCGCGGAAGGTGTCGTCGCGCTCGAACAGCTGCTGGATCGCCTTGACCTCGGTGGTTTCCAGCAGCCTGACGGCGCGGCGCGTGAAAATGCCGCGGTCGCCGCGCAGGTAGGAGGCCCAGGCGGTGTCGGCGACATCGGCGGACAGGGCGCCGGCAATGTCGATCGAGTTCGAATTCAACGACTCGGTGATCAGCGCGACGCGGCGGCTGAAGTCGTTATCGACCTGCTCCTCGGCGCGATCGCGGGCATGCGCGACGCGGTTTTCGAGGTTGCCGGTCAGTTCGTCGACCTTGGCAAGCTGATCGCGCAGCTGGATGGTGGCTTCGCGGGTCACGCCGGAGGCATGCGCGACGGCCTGTTCGAGCTGGCCGGAGATCTCCGACACCTTCGAGCGCATGGCCTTGTCGATGGCCTTGCCGCTTTCCTCGCCGAGGCTCTGTGCGACCGTGGCGATGCGCGCGGCGCTCTCGCCTTCGATCGCTTCCACCGCCTCACTCAGCGTTGTGCGTAGCGCCGCGATGGCCGCGGTCAGTTCGTCGCGCGCCTTGGCGCTGATCCGGTCGGTCGAGAGATCGATATCTGAAAGCATGTGCTGCAGCCTGGCAAGCTGTTCGGCCTGGCGGTCGTTCTGGCGCGACACGGTGGACTGCGCATCCGCCAGATTTGCTACCAGCGTCTGCAGATTGGTGCCCGACTGCTCGATACCGGTCGCCAGTTCCTCGCCGCTTTCGGCGGACTGGCGCAGCACCGAGACGAGCGCCGAAACGCCGCTTTCGAGGCGGCTCAGGCGGTCTTCCGAAACGGCCAACGCTTCGGGCAGCGCCGAGTGCGTGTTCTTGGCGCTGGCCTGGATCAGTTCGAGCAGGCGGACCGAGGCTTCGGTCAACTTTTCGACGTCGCTGTCGGTCGCCGAGAGAGTCGCGCGGGCCGAGGTCAGATGCTCGGTGAGCGCGTCGAGGCTGGCCTTCATGCGTGCTTCGGAATCGCCGCTTTGCGTGGCGATTTCGGCGAGGCGGCTTTCGAACCGTTCCAGCTCTGCGGTGACGACCTGCGCCCGCTCGCCCAGCGCGGTGGTCTGTCGGTGATGGCGTTCGAGGCGCTCGGCAATGGTGCCGTCGAGTTCGCCCAGCATATGCTCGATGCGGGCGATGGCGTGGCGTTCCTGTTCGACCTGCCGCGCCTGCCGTTCCTCGGCCTCGATGGCCATGCGCTCGCCGCGGGCATTGAGCGATTCGTCCATCCGCTCGGCTTCGGATTCGAGCGTGGCGAGGCGGCCGGCGATCGCGTCGATGGCGGTCTGCTGCGCAGCGGTGATGGCATCGGACGCGGCGGACTGTTCCTCGCGCAGCGACGCCAGCGACGCCTTGAGCGTATCGAGCATGTCCTGATGGGTCTGCCGGAAACCGGATGCGGCCGAACTCTGGTCTTCGCGGAGCGATACGAGCGAGGCGGTGAGCGCGTCGATCACGCTGCGATGGGCCTCGGCAACGCGGTCGGTCGTGGTGGACTGCTCTTCCTGAAGGGCATCGAGCGAAGCCTTGAGGGCTTCGCGCGCACGGTCTTCGCCTTCACGCAGCGAGCGCGAGACGACTTCGCTTTCATCGCGCAGCGCGACGAGGCGCGCGCGCAGCGACGTGAGGCTCTGCGCTTCGTGTTCGTCGAGTTCGTGGCGGGTCGATTCGATTTCATCGGCCAGCGCCGATGCGCGCGTGCGCAGCGAGGCGAGGGCGTCGACTTCGTGCTTGTCCAGTTCGACGCGGAATTCCTCGCCGCGTTCGGCAAGCGCGGCGAAACGGTCGTCGGCGATGGTCTGGAACTTGTCCGACTGGCGCTGGAACTCGCCAAGTGTCTCCTCGACGCGGGTGCGCAGCGATTCCACCTGCCGTTCGCTGGCCTTGCCGAACTCGTTGAGCCGGGTGAAGCCCTGCACCATGTTCTCGAGCTGGCCTTCGGCGGTGCGCCCGGCATTGGCGATGTTGTTGGTGACGTCCTTGGCCGAGCTGGCGATTACCGGAAGCTGGCTGCGCAGCTTTTCCATGTTCTGCAGGGCAGCGTCGCTGACGGTGCTGATCGTTTCGACGCGCGAGCCGGTATCGCGCACGAGATCCTGAAGCCGTTCGGCATTCTGGGACAGGCGCTCGGCGGCAATCCGGCCCAGCGATTCGAGATCGCGCGACTGGGCGGCGATGAATTCGCGGGCCAGGCTGAGTTCGCGGTTCACCGTCGTCAGGCGCTGTTCGAGCTGCGCGGACTCGGTGGAGAGCGTGCGCGCCACGTCGCCGAAGCGCTTGCCCTCGCGGGCGCTGTGGCGCATCGCCAGCAGCCAGACGAGGCCGATCAGCAGCACCGGCACGCACCACTGCATGACGAGCTGGGGGATTTCGGCGGGAGCAATGCCGGTCTTGAATTTCGGGAGCAGGGCCCAGACGAACAGCCCGCTCCATGCCGCCACGGCCACGGCGGCGAGCGCTGGCGCGATCCAGCCACGCGACGTTTCGGCATCGGCCGCCTCGTCGTCCTCGACCCAGGCCTCGTCCCAGTTTTCCTGTTCGATGGCCTCTGCGCCGATCATATCCGTGCCTTCAGCCGCCTGTTCCTGCGGGTTCTCGGCACTTTCGCTGCCATTCGCGCCGAACGCGATGATCCTGTTTTCCCCAGCCATCTACAATAGATACCACGAGCCGGGCGGCAATAAACCCTGGTTTAACGCTTTGGGCACTATCCTGGGGAAATGGCGTATGAACCAGGTGCCCTAGAAGAGACCCTCGCGGCGGCGGCAGGCGGCGATGCCGAGCTGTTTGCCGAGCTGCGCGCATCGTACATTGAGGGTGTCGTGCGGCAGGCGGACCTGCTCGAGCGGTCGCGTTGCGACGGCAACTGGCATGTCGCGGCGATGCGGCTCAAGGGCCTTGCCGCGAGCTTTCACTGCCCACGCCTGCTCGATCTTGCCGAGGAAGCGCTCGATGCGGCGCCGGGCGATCCCGCCGTCATCCGGCGGCTGAAATCCTACGTCTCGGACTTTTCCGCCGGCTGATTTGCCCGTGCTGCTTGGCACGCCGCGCCGAGGCGCCTAAATCAGGCGCCGCGGAGCCGGAGGAATGACTTGCGGATAGCATTGCTGGCCATGACGGAACCTGCAGGCGCAGGGCTGCCGTTTCCGCGCGCGTTCCTGCGAGTGGCCGGCGCGACGCTGGCGCAGCATCAGCTTTCACTGGTGCTAGCGCTCGATTGCCAGCGCCTCATCTGCCTGGCGCGCGGGACGTCGCCCGAACTCATCGCGCTTCAGCATGCCGCCGAGGATGCCGGTTTGCAGTTCTCCATCGCGACCGGGCCGGGGCAGCTTTCCGGGCAGGTCACGGCAAACGACGAAATCGTCGTCGTCAGCGAGGGGCTGTTCGTCGATCCGTCGAAGGCCGCGCCGCTGCTGGAAGAACGCAGCCCCGTCGTGCTGGTGCAACCCGTCGAAGGCGCGCTCGCCGCAGGGTACGAACGCATCGATCTCAACCGCGCGGGCGCGGGCCTGATGCGGGTGCCGGGCCAGTTGGTCGAGCGCCTGCGCGAATTGCCTGTCGATTGCGATATCGTTTCGTCCCTGACCCGCATTGCCCTGCAATCGGGCGTCGCCATGCGTGAAGTTCCCGCAGCCGCCCGCGCCGGGACCTACTGGCGCCTCGTTCGCACCGAGACGGAAGCGCTGGAACTCGAGAACGAGTGGTTGCGCGCACGCTTTGCCGATGGGCCGACGTCTCCGGGCCGTTTCCTCGCGCGTTTGGGCGTGGTCAGTCTCGGATCCTCGATGCTGCACGCAGGCAACGCCAGCAACGCCCTGTCGCTGGGCGTTGTTGCGCTGCTCGCCATCGCGGGAGGCCTTGGCTGGTTCGGCCTGGTCTGGGGCGGTTTCCTGTTTGCCGCGCTGGCGTGGCTGCTGGGAGAATCGAGCCGTCTGTTGCGCGCGGTGGAGCGACACGCGCTTGGCCAGTTGCCGCCCGCCATACCGCGGGCGGATGTGCTGGCATGGCTCACCGATACCGTGATTGCCCTGCTCATTCTCGCCGATACGCCGCGATTTGAGGGGCAAATGCTGCTGTCCTGGTTCTCGGTGCCCGTCACTTTCATGCTGCTTCTGGCCTTGCTGCCGCGGGTCGTAGCGGGAAGCGCGGCCCGCTGGATCGGCGATCGCATGGCGCTGGGACTGCTGCTCGCCGTCTTCGCGGCAGCGGGTCTGCTGCTGCCCGCCGTGCAGGTTCTTTCGATAGTTCTGATCGTTACGGGTTTGGTCCTGCCGATAAGGTCGCGCGATTAGGCCGTATTTAACCAAAGGCGGGGTACACGGGGCGGATGATCGACCGAGCTGTCCATCCGGCAAGCGGAGAAAACGTCGAGGCCGTGCTGCGCGAGGAGCTCGCGCGGGGCGATGCCATGGCGCAGACCGTGTTGCCGATCCTGCGGCATCTGATCGCTGCGGAGGCCAGTTCCGTTTTCAGCGACGAGATTCTCGCGCGCGTTCGCGGCATGCTGGCGGACCTTGCCGGCGGCCTGATCGAGGCGCTTGGCCAGGAGGCCGATGCCGAGCGGTACAGCGACCGGTTGACGCACGGCTTCATCGATAATCCGGCGCTTCTTTCCCATATCCATGCGCTCGCGCTCGAGTGGCATCTGACCGAGAAGCTGCAGTCGCGACTGGCGCTCGATCCGATCGTCTCGCCGCTGCTGCAGGCGCTGATCGCGTCGCCCGAGGCGGCAACGCAGGAACTGGCGATGACCTATCTCGCGGCGCAGGCCCGCTGGTGTCAGGCGCAGCGGCGGATGAAGCTGCCCTTGCGCGAACTGCCCGGCGATCTGCTGCACGCCGTTCTGCTGACTTTGCGGGCACTGGCTGAAGCCGAGCCGCATCTGGGCGAAAGCGCGGCGCAGGCCGAAGCCGCCATTCGCCAGTCCTACGACGAGGGCGCGAGCCGCCTCGGTCTCGCCTCGCGTCTGATCATGAGCATGGGGAGCGGCGCGCAGGTCGCGCTTTCCGTCGGTCATGCCGGCGTCTCGCTGTTCCTGACGGCGCTCGGCATGGGATCGGGGCAGGGGCGCGATACCGTCACGTTCTCGACGCATGAAGCCCAGCTCGCACGCATGGCGCTGGCGCTGCGCTCGGCAGGGCTCAAGCCTTCCGCCGTGGAGGAACAGTTCCTCGCCATCCATCCCGACGTCACCCTCCCGCCGGGCTTCGAGCGCCTCGGTCCCGACATGGCCGCCGCCATTCTCGCGTCCGGCGACAGTTCAGGACATCGCGGCGGCTGATGGAGGATCAGGCCAACATCCTTGCCCGCGGGGCCAGCGATGCGGACGACCGGCTGCTGACCGCCGAGGAGCCGCTGGCGGGCCTGCAGCTGCGTTGTGGCGGTGAATTGCCCGGCACGATTGCCCCGACCGAATTGCGCGAGCTTGTCCGCAAGGCGCGTCGCTACGGCTTCAAGCTTGCCCGCGCGGTCTGCGCGCAGGATGGCACCGACACCGTTACCGCCTGGGTCGAAGTCGAACCGCTGAGCGATGGACAGGGTTGCGAACTGCGCGTCCTGAGCTGGCATTCGGCCCCGACGCCGGTCGAAGAGCCCGCCGAGGCCGAAAGCCGCCGCCTGCTGACCAACCGTCATCTCGCCGAGCTTTCCGCACAACTCGATGCCGGGCAGCGTCTGCTGGCCGTGTCGTGCAATTCGGCGGAACTGGCGGAAATCGCTCAGGCCATGGAAGCCGGGCTGGGCCGGGTCTGGACCGACTTTCTCCCGCTCGAGGACGCGGCACACCAGCAGCCGCTGCACTGGCGCCTGCTCGACGGTGCGCGCGTGCTGGTGCTGGGATCGGAGCGGACCTGGCGGGTCGCGCTCATTCCCTACATGCAGCCGGGCTTCGATCCGGCGGGTTTCGAACTGCTGCTGCTGTCCGACGAGCCCGCGCCGCAGGAAGCACCGCCGCCTGCGGCCGCCACGGTCACCTACAATCGCCGCAGCCTCGTGGGGCAGGATCTGGCTCCCGTGCTCAAGCAGCCGATCTCGCGCATCATCGCCAATGCCGAGACGATCCGCACCCGCCTCGCCGGGCCTTTGCCCGATGCCTATTCCGATTATGCCGGAGAGATCGCCAGCGCGGGCAAGCTGCTGCTCGAACTGCTCGACGACATGGCCGATCTCGAAGTGGTCGAATCCGAAGGGTTCAGCACCGCGCCGGACCGCATCGACCTGTCGGAAGTGGCGCGGCAGGCTGCGGGGATCCTCGGTGTGCGGGCGCGCGAGAAGCGCATCGTGCTAGAGCCGCCGCAGCCGTCGGAACATCTTCATGCCGTGGCGGAATTCCGCCGCGTGCTGCAGGTCCTGCTCAACCTGATCGGCAATGCCATCCGTTATTCGCCCGAGGATTCGCACGTGTGGATCCGGCTCGAGGATGCGGGAGACCGCGCGCGCGTGATCGTCGCCGATCAGGGCGCGGGCATTTCCGAAGAGCAGCAGGCCGTCATGTTCGAGAAGTACGAACGTCTTGGCCGTAGTGGCGATGGGGGGACCGGCCTCGGCCTCTATATCTCGCGCCGTCTGGCAACCGCCATGGGCGGCAGCCTCTCGGTCGACAGTGCACCGGGGCAGGGCGCCCGCTTCATCCTCGAAGTCCCGGCGGACCTCGAAGCCTAGCTGCGCCCGTTCCCGCGCCGCGTCAGCCAGATCACGATCAGACCGACAGCCGCGAGCAGAACGCCCCGGAAAGCCCAGGCCTTGTCGGCCAGCATGAAGCTTTCCGCAGGCCACATCACCAGCCCCGTACCCTGACCGACCCACAACAGACCCATCGCAACGGCCAGCAAGCCGAGGATGAAAGCGATGATTCTCAAGAACAGCATGGTGCGAGAATGATAGCGCCTTGCGGCGAGATTGTGACCGCATTTGCGGATGGCTCGTGCAGGAAAGGTTCGTGCGGCGCCGATCCGGTGCTATGAGGGCCGCCGACAGAGTAGCATATGGCCCGGCACTGAAGATGGATGATTTGCGAAGCCTGCCTCCCGAAGACTACGACGAGGAGGATCTGGCGCTTGAAGGGGAAGGGCCGGATTCGGGCTCCGAACCGAAGAAGCGTCGCGGCAAGCGCTGGTACATTACCCGCATTCTGGCGGCGCTGCTGCTGGCTTTCCTGCTGCTGATCGGTTGGCTCGCGGTCACGGCGCCGCTCTCGAAATCGCTGCATCCGCTGTCCCCGCCGCAGATCACGCTGCTCGCGGCCGACGGGACGCCGATCGCGCGCAATGGCGCGCTGGTGGAAGCGCCGGTGGAGGTGAGCAAGCTGCCCGATCACGTGGTGGATGCCTTCCTCGCCATCGAGGACCGCCGTTTCTACGATCACTGGGGCATAGACCCGCGCGGAATGGCGCGGGCGCTGTGGACCAACATGACCACGGGCCGCACCGAAGGCGGCAGCACGATCACCCAGCAGCTCGCCAAGTTCACCTTCCTTTCCTCGAAGCAGACGCTCGGGCGCAAGGGGCGGGAAATGCTCATCGCTTTCTGGCTGGAGGCATGGCTGACGAAGGACGAGATCCTGCAGCGCTACCTGTCCAACGCCTACTTCGGCGACAATACCTACGGATTGCGCGCAGCTTCGCTCCATTACTTCCATCGCCAGCCCGAGCGGCTGACGCTCGCGCAATCGGCGATGCTCGCCGGACTGATGAAAGCACCTTCCGCGATGGCGCCGTCGCGGCACTACGACCGCGCCGAGGCGCGCATGCGGGTCGTACTCAAGGCCATGGTCGATGCGGGCTACCTGACGCCGAAGGAAGCCGAAGCGGTGCGCGCGCCGGCGCTCGACATACGGACCGCGAGCGACCTGCCGACCGGGACCTACTTCGCCGACTGGGCGCTGCCGCAGGCCCGCGCCCTCGAAGAAAACAGCTATTCGAAGCAGACCTATACCACCACGCTCGATGCCCGCCTGCAGGCGGCCGCGCGAAGGGCCATTGCCCGCGCATCGCTGGTGCAGGCGCAAGTCGCGCTGGTGGCCATGCGCCCCGATGGGGAAGTCGTCGCGATGGTGGGCGGCAAGGACTATGCGAAGACGCCGTTCAACCGAGCCACGCAGGCGCGCCGGCAGCCGGGGTCGACGTTCAAGCTCTTCGTCTATCTGGCCGCCCTCGAAGAAGGCTGGAAACCGGACGATACCATCGCGAACACGCCGTTTCAGACCGGTAGCTACCGCCCCGAAAACTCGGGTGGCCGCTATTCGCCGACCATCACGCTTGAAGATGCCTTTGCGCGTTCGAGCAATGTCGCGGCCGTGCGCCTTTTCGACAAAGTGGGCGACAAGGCGGTGATCGACACGGCGCGGGCGTTCGGGGTCACTGCGCCGCTTACGCCGGGCGATCCCAGCATGGCGCTCGGTACCGCGAGCATGTCGCTGATCGAGCTGACATCCGCTTATGCGGGCGTTGCGGGCAATCGTTTCCCGGTCAAGCCCACCGCTTTCCCGGCCGAGGAAGAGGGGTGGTTCGACGGCATCCTGGGCAAGCGGCACAGTCTGTCGGGCCGGGTGCACGAGGACATCGAGAAGATGCTGCGCGCGGCGATCAACCGCGGCACGGGGCGAGCGGCGATGCTGAAGGCCCCGAACTACGGCAAGACCGGCACCAGCCAGGAAAACCGCGATGCGCTCTTCGTAGGGTATGCGGGCGATCTGGTGGTCGGGGTCTGGGTCGGCAACGATGATAACTCGCCGCTGAAGGGTGTGTCCGGCGGGTCCATTCCCGCCCGAATCTGGCGCGATTTCATGCGCGAGGCGCTGGGCGAGCGTGCGGCACCGACGCCGCGTGCCGATCCCAGCGGGCCGGTGCAGCCGCTCGACCTGCCCGATCTCGGCGACATCCCGCTCGGTGATGTCGGGAACTTGCGCTTCGAGAACGGGCAGGGGGTGATCAGCGGCCAGATCGACGGCAATCCGATCGACCTGCGGATCGACAATGGCGGGCTTCGGATCGACAGCGACCGGCTGAGCGAGGAACTCGGGCGCGCGCGCGACGAGGTCCAACGCGACGTCCAGCGCTCGGTCGACGAAGCGCGGCGGGACCAAGGTACCTCGCAACAGCCGTAAGCCGGTTTCGAAAAGTAACGTCCAGTGTTGCGCGTCGTCTCAGCGCAGGCTGGGATCGTTCGCCGCTTCACGCAGCGCCCCAATCGATGCGTTCTGCAATGCCGGTAGTCATCCCAGCCTGGGCCGGGATGACTATGATGGAAAACCAACGAAAAAGGCCCCCGCTTGCGCGAGGGCCTTTCCGTTTTCGCGGTGATCCGCAGCTATACTCAGCGCTTGTCGAGCGGCACGTAGTCGCGCTGCGTCGGCCCGGTGTAAAGCTGGCGCGGACGGCCGATCTTCTGGCCGGGGTCCGAGATCATTTCGTTCCACTGCGCGACCCAGCCCACGGTGCGGGCGAGCGCGAAGAGCGCGGTGAACATGGAGGTCGGGAAGCCGATCGCGTTGAGGATGATGCCGGAGTAGAAGTCGACGTTCGGGAACAGCTTCTTCTCGATGAAGTACGGATCGTTGAGAGCCAGTTCCTCGAGGCGGAGCGCGGTTTCGAACAGCGGATCGTCGACCTTGAGCGCGTCGAACACCTCACGCACGGTCGACTGCATGACCGTCGCGCGCGGGTCGTAGTTCTTGTAGACGCGGTGGCCGAAGCCCATCAGACGGAACGGATCGTTCTTGTCCTTGGCGCGCTCGATGTAGTGCGGGATCTTGTCGGGGGTGCCGATTTCCTTGAGCATGTTGAGCGCGGCTTCGTTCGCGCCGCCATGCGCCGGGCCCCACAGGCAGGCGATGCCGGCCGCGATGCACGCGAAGGGATTGGCACCCGACGAACCGGCGAGACGCACGGTCGAGGTCGAGGCGTTCTGCTCGTGGTCGGCGTGGAGGATGAAGATGCGGTCCATCGCCTTTTCGACGGCGGGGATCACTTCGTATTCCTCGGCCGGTACGCCGAAGGTCATGCGCAGGAAGTTGCCCGTGTAGGACAGGCTGTTGTCCGGATAGAGGAACGGCTGACCGACGGCATACTTGAACGCCATGGCCGCGATCGTCGGCATCTTGGCGATCAGGCGGTGCGAGCTGATCTTGCGGTGCTCGGGATCCGAAATGTCGGTCGAGTCGTGGTAGAACGCCGAAAGCGCGCCGACGACGCCGCACATGATCGACATCGGGTGCGCGTCGCGGCGGAAACCCGTGTAGAACGTGCGCAACTGCTCGTGCAGCATGGTGTGGCGGCTGATGGTGAATTCGAACTTCTCGAGCTCGTCCTTGCTCGGCAGTTCACCATTGAGCAGCAGGTAGCTCACTTCCATGAACGACGAGTTCTCGGCGAGCTGGCCGATCGGATAACCGCGGTGCAGCAGCACACCTTCGTCGCCGTCGATGTAGGTCAGTGCGGATTCGCAGCTTGCCGTCGACGTGAAACCCGGGTCGAACGTGAACATGCCCGTCTGGCCATAGAGCTTGCGGATATCGACGACATCCGGGCCCACGCTGCCCTTGAGGACGGCATAATCGTAGTCCGCGCCGCCGGCGCTCAGCTTTACCTGATCACCCACCAGTTCTTCTCCTTATGCTTGCGACCCGGCCGGTACGTCCGCCTGTGCGCCGATGCGCGCGAGGCTTTCTTCCCGCCCGAGCAATACGAGTACATCAAAAATTCCCGGCGAAGTCGTCTGACCCGTCAGGGCTGCCCGCAAGGGTTGCGCGAGCTTGCCGAGGCCCAGTTCGAGTTCCCCGGCCATTGCCTTCAGGTTGGCTTCCAGTCCTTCCAGAGTCCAGTCGGATTCACCGGACAGGCGCTCGTGAATGGCGGCGAGACGCGCACGCGCCTCGTCGGTCAGGAGCCCCTGCGCCTTCTCGGTCATTTCGAGCGGGCGCTTCGCGAACAGGAAGGCGGAACCTTCTGCAAGATCGTTGAGGTCCTTGGCGCGGACCTTGAGCACGGGCATCGCGCGCGTCAGCAGCTCCAGATCGGCAGCGCCCTTCACGAGCGGCAGGACCAGGGCGGCAAGCCGCGCATCGTCGGCCTCGCGCAGGTAATGTCCGTTGAGATTCTGAAGCTTCGCAACGTCGAAGCGCGACGGCGACTTGCCAACATGGGCAATGTCGAACCACTCGACGGCCTGGGCGCGGTCGATGATTTCCTCGTCGCCATGGCCCCAGCCAAGGCGCAGCAGGTAGTTGAACAGCGCTTCGGGAAGCACGCCCAGTTCGTCGCGGTAGGTGTCGACGCCCAGCGCGCCGTGGCGCTTGGACATCTTGGCTCCGTCGGCGCCGTGGATCAGCGGGACGTGCGCGTATTCCGGAATGTCCCAGCCCATGCCCTTGAGGATCACGAGCTGGCGGAAGGCGTTGTTGAGATGGTCGTCGCCGCGGATCACATGGGTGACGCCCATGTCGTTGTCGTCGAC
The DNA here is from genome assembly GCA_965140495.1 of uncultured Novosphingobium sp. Classification (GTDB taxonomy): domain Bacteria; phylum Pseudomonadota; class Alphaproteobacteria; order Sphingomonadales; family Sphingomonadaceae; genus Novosphingobium. The sequence continues at coordinate 2,301,630 of OZ223239.1, forward strand.
CACGACCGCGAGCATGTAGGTCGGGGTGCCGTCGCTGCGCAGGATGACGAAATCGTCGATTTCCTCGTTCTGCACGGTGACCGGCCCCTGCACGAGGTCCTGAATCGTGGTTTCGCCCTCGCGCGGCGCCTTGATGCGCACGACGTAGGCCTCGCCTTCGGGCCAGGTCGAGGGATCGGCATCGCGCCATTCGCTCTCGATCCGGAAGGGGCGGCGCTCCTCCTGCGCCTTCTTACGGCGAGCGGCGAGTTCCTCGGACGAGAGGTAGCAGCGGTAGGCGTGCCCCTTTTCGAGCAGCTCTGCGGCCACTTCGGCGTGGCGCTGCGAACGGGCAAACTGGAAGACGGGGGCTTCGTCGCCTTCGAGGCCGAGCCAGGTCAGCCCGTCGAAAATGGCGTCGATCGCGGCTTCGGTCGAGCGCGCGCGGTCGGTGTCCTCGACGCGCAGCAGGTATTTGCCGCCATGGTGGCGGGCATAGAGCCAGTTGAAGAGGGCAGTACGGGCGCCGCCGATGTGCAGGAAGCCGGTCGGCGAGGGGGCAAAGCGCGTTACGACGGCCTTCTTGCCGTTCGATCCGCCCGATGCACTGCCGCTTGCCATTACTCTAACCTTCCTGTCCTATGCGGGCCATGGCGAGCCAGGCCACTCCGTCCGATATAACGCATGAAAACGCCTTTGGAGGCGCTGCACTGCAACATCGGCCATGGAACAGCAAACGCCTCTTGTCGAGGGGGTTGGCGGGATTCGAGCGATTTCTTTCTGATGCCGGCTTCGATCGCGCGCCGTGGCTGGCCGTGGCGTTCGGAGCAGGCATTGCCGTGTGGTTCGCATTGCCCTCTGCGGGATGGTGGGCGACGGTAAGCGGGCTGTGTCTGGCAGTGGCGGCAGTCGCGCTGGCTGTGGGCCCGGCGAAGGCGCGCTATCCGCATCTGATGCAGGCGGTGTTCGTGCTCCCGCTGCTGCTGGCCGCGGGGTGTCTCGTCGTCTGGGCGCGGTCCTCGCTGGTGGGCGCGGTGCCGATCGAACGGCCCATGGTGGGAACCTTCACGGCGCGGGTGTTGTCGCAGGAGGAGCAGCCCGCGCTTAACCGGGACCGGCTGATTCTGGCGATGTGCGAACGCGATACGGCGCGGGCGATCAAGGTTCGGGTGAATGTTCCGCATGGGGAAGCGGTGCAGCGCCCGGCCGTCGGCGCGCTCATCCGGTTCAAGGCACGCCTGATGCCGCCGGCACCGCCGATGCTGCCGGGCGCCTACAACTTCGCGCGAACGGCATGGTTTTCGGGGCTTGCTGCAACGGGAACGGTGCTGGGGTCGCTGGAGGTCATCGAGCCCGGATCTCGGGGCAACCGTCTGGAATCGGTGCGCGGTGCGCTTTCCCGCCATGTCCGGTCGCGGTTGGCGTCGGGCGAGGCGGGCATTGCCGCCGCTCTGGCGACCGGCGATCGCGGGGGAATCGCCGAGGACGATGCCCAGGCGATGCGCGATGCCGGGCTTGCCCATCTTCTTTCGATCAGCGGATTGCATGTCAGCGCCGTGATCGGGGCGGTCTATCTGCTGTCTCTGCGGCTGCTGGCGCTTTCGCCCTGGCTCGCGCTGCGCGTGCGGCTTCCGGTGGTTGCGGCAGGGGCAGGAGCGCTGGCGGGGATCGGTTACACACTGCTGACGGGTGCCGAAGTGCCCACCGTACGTTCTTGCATCGGCGCGCTGCTGGTGCTGACGGCCCTGGCATTGGGGCGGGAGGCCCTGTCGCTGCGGATGCTGGCCGTTGCGGCGTTCTGCGTGCTGCTGCTCTGGCCGGAATCGCTCGTCGGGCCGAGTTTCCAGATGAGTTTCGCAGCGGTGCTTGCGATTGTGGCGCTGGGAACGGCAGGCCCGGTCCGGCGTTTTGTCGGCCCGCGCGAGGAATCTGTGCTTCGGCGGGTGGGGCGGGGCGTGGCCATGCTCCTGCTGACCGGCGTGGTCATCGAGTTCGCGCTGATGCCGATCGGGCTCTACCACTTTCACAGAGCCGGTGTTTACGGTGCGCTGGCCAACGTCGTGGCCATTCCGCTGACGACGTTTGTTGTCATGCCGCTGATCGCAGCGGGCTTGTTCATGGACATCGTCGGGGCCGGTGCACCGGCGTGGTGGCTGGCGGAACAGGCGATCGACCTGCTGATGGGTCTTGCCCCACTGGATCGCCTCACGGCCGGGCGCCGTGAACCTGCTGCCGGCCATGGGCACCGGTGCGTTCCTGCTGTTTGTCGCTGGCGGTTTGTGGCTCGGCCTGTGGAGTGGGCGAGTGCGCTGGTTCGGCCTGATGCCTGCGGTGGTGGGCATCACGATCCTCGCCACCATGGCGCCGCCCGATGTGCTGGTGACGGGCGATGGCCGCCATGTCGGTCTGGTCGGCGAAAATGGCAGCAGGCTGTTCGTCCTGCGTGACAGCCGCAGCGACTATGTGCGCGACAACCTGATGGAACTGGCGGGAATGGAAGGCGAGCCGGTCAACATTCAGGAATGGCCTGGCGCGCAGTGCAATCGTGACTTCTGTTCGGTTCCAGTCGCGCGGCAAGGCCGCATCTGGAACCTGCTACTCACCCGAAGCCGCGACCGTGTGCCGGAGCGCGCTCTGGCGGCGGCATGCGACAAGGCCGACATCGTCATCGCCGACCGCTGGCTGCCGCGAAGTTGCCGCCCGAAATGGCCCAAGGCCGATCGCGCGATGCTGTCACGGACAGGCGGGCTTGCCATCGATCTTGCCCGGGGCCGGGTAACGACCGTGGCAGACGGGCAGGGCCGGCATGGCTGGTGGCGGCCCGGTCCATAAGCGCCGGGCCTCCCGCCGATATCAGTGGTAGCGGCGCAACAGGCCTGCCAGCTTGCCCTGAACCTCGACTTCGTCGGGGCCGTAGACCTGCGGCTCGTAAGCGGCATTGGCGGGATCGAGCCGCACCATGCTGCCCTCGCGGCGCAGGTACTTGAGCGTCGCTTCCTCGCCGCGCACCAGAGCCACGACGATTTCGCCGTCGCGCGCATTGGTGGTGCGCTTCACCAGCGCGAAGTCGCCATCGAGAATGCCGGCATCGATCATCGAATCGCCGGAGACTTCCAGCGCATAGTGCTCGCCCGAGCCGAGCAGGGCGGCGGGAACAGGCAATGTGGACTGGCCTTCCAGCGCCTCGATCGGAACGCCGGCGGCGATGCGGCCGTGGAGCGGGATCTCGACGACGTCGTTCGCCGGCTCGGGCATCGCGCGGGGGGCGGACGTTTCGTTGCTGTTGGCCGGAGCGGCGGGCTGCACCGGCTTGCTGTTGGTGTCCTCGGGCTGGCGCAGCACTTCGAGCGCGCGGGCACGGTTGGGCAGCCGACGGATGAAGCCGCGTTCCTCAAGCGCCGAGATCAACCGGTGAACGCCCGATTTCGACTTGAGATCGAGCGCTTCCTTCATCTCCTCGAAACTGGGAGAGATGCCGCTTTCCTCAAGCCGGGTCTGGATGAACCGGAGCAATTCGTGCTGCTTGCGCGTCAACATGGTCGCTGCCTCTTGTCCTGCGTTCGCCGGAATGTTCCGTTTCGCGAACATTGTGAGAACAATTAAGCAACATAATTTGTAACGTCAAGCAATACCGCCATTTTGGAGCAGGAACACCCGCACCTCGTCGCCTTCCGCGCCTTCGGGCGCACGGGCGGCGCGGTCGATCAGCACGTTGCTTGCCGCCAGCGCCGAAAGGGCGCCGCTGTCCTGAAGCGTATGCGGCACCACGCACTCGCCGTTCCAGATGCCGCGCACGAACTCGCGGCGGCCACCGTTCGCGCGGATCGGGGCGCCCAGTTTGGTGACGATCTGCATCGGCAGCGCATAGCGCGCACCCAGCATCCGGCGCAGCAGCGGCAGCATGAAGTGATAGGCGGTGACGAAGCTTGAAACCGGATTGCCGGGCAGGCCGAGCACGATCTGCGGGCCGGTGCGGCGCTCGCGCCGCGCGACCAGGATCGGCTTGCCGGGCTTGATGGCGACGCGCCAGAAGTCGAGCGAAGCGCCCCAGGCCTCGAGTGCCGGGCGAACCAGATCGTGCTCGCCCACCGATGCGCCGCCGCTGGTGACGATCACGTCGGCATGGTTTGCCATATCGAACGCATCGATGAGAGCATCGAGCGTGTCTGCTACCGGACCGCTGCGCTCGGCATTGACGGGAAGCTTGCGCGCCATGGCGAGCAGCATCGCGCCGTTGCTCGCGGGGATCTGATGCGGTGCGCAGGCTTCGGGATCGGCGGCAAGTTCGTCGCCGCTGTCGATTACGGTTACGCGCGGCTTGCGGCAGACCGGCAGGTGCTTGTGCCCCGCCGCGATCGCCAGCGCCGCGTCGGCCGGGCCGATCAGCGATCCGGAAGCGATCACTTCGCTGCCCTGGATGAAGTCGAGGCCGCACGGGCGGATGTGCTTGTGTGCCGGCATTGGGGCTTCGCCGGTCAGCGTTATCTCATGGTCCTTGCGGGCGAGATCTTCCTGCAGGATCACCGATGCCGCGCCTGCGGGAAGCAGCGCGCCGGTGGACACCTGAATGGCCTGTCCCTTGCGCACTTCACCCGAATAGGGGTGACCGGCAGCGCTTTCGCCCACGACCTGCCAGGGCCCGGCGAGATCGTCTGCGGTGACCGCGTAGCCGTCCATCGCCGAGAGATCGGCGGCGGGCTGCGTGCGGCGCGCAAGCAGCGGTTCCGCCAGATAGCGGCCGACCGAGCCTTCGATGTCGACATGTTCGGTCGGCAGCGGCCCGGCAAGGTCGAGCAGGCGCGACTGGGCTTCCTCGAGCGGAATCGGCGGGACCTTGGCCATCAGCTGATGTCTGCTTTTCCCAGATCGGCTTTCCAGTGTCCGGACTTGCCGCCGCGTTTCTCGATCAAGCGTATCTCTCCAATCACCATGCCCTTATCGAGGGCCTTGGCCATGTCGTAGATGGTCAGGAGCGCAACGGAAACCCCGGTGATTGCTTCCATTTCCACACCCGTCTTGCCCGTGAGGGCAGCGGTGGCCGTGGCGCGAATGGCATCGTCCTCGAACGTGAAATCCACGTTCACCGCATCGATCATCAATGGATGGCACATCGGGATGAGATCGCTGGTCTTTTTCGCGGCCATGATCCCGGCGATACGCGCGGTGCCCAGCACGTCACCCTTGGGCGCGTCGCCTGCGCGGATCGCGGCGAGCGCTTCGGCGGTCATGGTAATTCGGCCAGAGGCGACGGCAACGCGTTGGGTTTCGGCCTTGGCGCCGACGTCGACCATGCGCGCGGAGCCTTCGGAGTCGATGTGGGTGAGGGACTTGCCCATGTCAGCCCTCCAGCAGCGTGCGCGTGGCGGCCTCGACATCGGCCTGCCGCATCAGGCTTTCGCCGACGAGGAAGGTGCGCGCGCCGCAGCCGGCGAGGCGTTCGAGGTCGGCGTGGGTGTTGATGCCGCTTTCGCTTACCAGCAGCGTGCCTTGCGGCGCCAACGGGGCGAGACGTTCGGTCACACCGATGTCGGTGACGAAGCGCTTGAGGTCACGGTTGTTCACGCCGATCAGCCGCGACTTGAGGCCGGCGGCGCGCTCCATTTCGGCTTCGTTGTGGACTTCGACGAGGCAGTCCATCCCGCGTTCGAGCGCGGCCGCCTCGATTTCGGCCATCAGCGTGTCGTCGAGCGCGGCGACGATGATCAGGATCGCATCGGCACCGATCGCGCGAGCCTCGGCAACCTGCCAGGGATCGATCATGAAGTCCTTGCGGATCACCGGCAGCGAGACCGCGGCGCGCGCATCCATCAGGTAGTCCTCGTGCCCCTGGAAATAGGGCGCGTCGGTGAGCACCGAGAGGCAGGCGGCGCCGCCCCGCTCATAGGCGACGGCATGTTCGGCGGGGCGGAAGTCGGGACGGATCAGGCCCTTCGAGGGGCTGGCCTTCTTGATCTCGGCAATGAGCGCGAAGCCGGTTTCTGCCTTGTGGCGCAAGGCAGCCTCGAAACCGCGCGGCGCTTCCTGATGCGCGGCATGCCGGTCGAGATCGGCAATGGTGGCGACGGCCATGCGCTCGTCGACTTCCTCGCGCTTGGTTTCGCAGATTTCGGTGAGTTTGTCGGACATGCTTGCGCCTTATTCGCGAGTGAATGCCAAGTCGAGAGTGCGGCGATCCTTCGACAGGCTCAGGATGAGCGGGCCTGGATCGTCAGTCTGTTCATACTTCCGCTCACCCTGAGCTTGTCGAAGGGTGTGAAATATCAGCCCTTGGTCGCGTCGATCCAGCAGTTGAGGAGCGCATTGGCGAGGCCCTTGTCGATGGCCTCGGCGGCTTCCTCCACGCCCTCGGCCCAGCTCTGCGCCTCGCCGGCCACGATCAGGGCACCGGCGGCGTTGAACAGCACGGCATCGCGGTAGGGGCCGGGTTCGCCCTGCAGAAGTGCGCGGAGGGCGGCAGCGTTGAAACTGGCATCGCCCCCACGGATGGCATCGACCGGCGCGACGGAAAGTCCGGCATCCTGCGGCGTGACCCGGCGCATGGAGACTTCGGTCCCGCGAACCTCGGCCACTTCGTTGCCGCCCGCGAGGCTGAGTTCGTCGAGGCCTTCATCGCCCGAAATGACCATCGAGTGATCGGTGCCGAGGCGCGCAAGGGCTTCGGCGTAGATCGGCACATAGGCGGGGCGGGCGATGCCGACGAGCTGACGGCGAACCCCTGCGGGATTGGCGAGCGGGCCCATCAGGTTGAAGATCGTGCGGCGGCCGATGGCCTTGCGGATCGGCATGATCCGGCCCATCGCCGGATGGTGCTTGGCCGCGAAGAGGAAGCAGATGCCGATTTCCGCCAGCGTCGTTTCCGCTGTTTCGGCAGCCCGGTCGAGATCGAGGCCCAGCGCTTCGAGCGTGTCGGCAGCGCCGGCCTTGGAACTGGCGGCGCGGTTGCCGTGCTTGGCGACCGGCACGTCGCAGGCGGCCACGACCAGCGACACGGCGGTCGAGACGTTGAGCGTATGATGCCCGTCTCCGCCCGTGCCGCAGACGTCGATAGCGTTCTCGGGCGCGGAAACCGGGATCATCCGGGCGCGCATGGCCCGCGCGGCGCCGGCGATCTCGCTTGCGGTTTCGCCCCGGTCGGACAGGGCGACGAGGAACGCGGCGATGTCCTCGTCCGGCACCTGGCCGTCGAGGATCGCGCCGAATGCGGTCTCGGCTTCGACCTCCTCCAGCGGATAGAGCGGATCGGGAAGGCTCATGCGGTAATCCGTTCGGGCAGCTTCGCGTCGATTCCGCACAGCTTCAGGAAGTTCGCCAGCATCGCGTGGCCGTGTTCGGTGGCGATGCTTTCCGGGTGGAACTGCACGCCGTGGATCGGCAGGCTTTCGTGGCGGAAGCCCATGACGTGGTTGTCGTCCGAGCGGGCATTGACCTTGAGGACATCTGGAATGTCCTCGACGATCAGCGAGTGGTAGCGGGTCGCGGTGAAGGGCGAGGGCAGGCCTTCGAAAACGCCGGTGTTGTCGTGCGTGACCGGGGAGGTCTTGCCGTGCATCAGCCCGCCGCGCACCACCTTGCCGCCGAAGTACTGGCCGATCGACTGGTGCCCCAGGCATACGCCGAGCAGCGGCTTGCCGGCATCGGCGGCCGCGCCCACCAGATCGAGGCTGATTCCGGCTTCATTGGGCGTGCAGGGGCCGGGTGAGAGCAGAAAGCCCTTCGCGCCCGACGAGATCGCCTGTCCGGCCGAAAGCGCATCGTTGCGCACCACTTCGACTTCGGCCCCCAGTTCCATCACGTAGTGGACGAGGTTCCAGGTGAAGCTGTCGTAATTGTCGATGACCAGGATCATGGCGCTACCTTTCCTGAGGCGCCTTCGCCGTTTTCTCGACAACGATCAAGGGGCCGAGCGGCGGTCCGCCGTCGACACGGCCATGTTCGGGGTCCCACAGCGAGGAGACGCTGCCGTCGAGGAACAGTGCGTTGGAGCAATGAAGCTCATCGCGAAAGTAGCGCGCGAGCTTGCCGAAGGAGATCGGTTCGTCGGCGATGACGAAATGCGCGCGGCCCTTCCCGTCGACGCCGACGCCGTTGCGCAGCTTGCGCGAAGTGCCGTCGTGGTCGATCTTCGGGTGCAGCTTGCCCTTGATGACGAGCATCGGGCCGGACTGGGTGCCGAAGTCGGGGCGCTTGCTGACATTGGCGGCGAAGTCCTGGCTGGTGCGCACGGCCCAGCGGCCGTCGGCCTGCCCGTAGAACACGCCGTTTGGCAGCATATGGAAGTTGCCCGGGCCTTCGTTGGTATTGAGCTTATGCAGCCGCTCGCCGTCCTCGACGTAGTAGCCGATCGGCTGCCCGTCGGCATCGAACATGCCGCCGTTCATCGCGAAGGCAACGGCATGGGCGTTGTCGGGCCGGTTGACCGCAAGCTGCGAAAGGCTGCGATAGGGCGCGCCAGCCTTGGGGCCGAGCACCATGTGGATGCTGTGGCGGCCCGGCGTCGCGGTGCAATGCGTGAGCGCGACGCTTTCGAAGGTCGCGCTTTCGCACGGCGGCGGGGGCGGGGCTTCGGCTTGTTTTTCGGGTTCTCCGGAGGAGCAGGCGGTCACAAGGAGAACCGTGGCCAAAGCGGCAACGCTCCATCGGACCTTTCGCTCCCCATTTTCGTCATCCCCGCTCAGGCGGGGATCCAGTTGACACTGCGTCAACACGGCAAGCGAAAAGATGGATTCCCGCCTGCGCGGGAATGACGATAGTTTGTAGCGGAGGGCTTGTTCACTGCCCGAAACCCGGCTCTCCGGCCACGCGCACCGCTTCGCGCGCCGCTGCAAACAGAGCGCCGCTTTTGGCTTCGCATTCGCGTTGTTCGTAGGCCGGGTCGCTATCGGCGACGATGCCGGCGCCGGCCTGCACGTGCAGCACGCCGTCCTTGAGCACGCCGGTGCGCAGGACGATGCAGGAGTCCACCGAGCCATCGGGCGCGAAGTAGCCGACGCCGCCGGCATAGGCGCCGCGCGTTTCGGGTTCGAGTTCGGCGATGATCTCGCAGGCGCGGACCTTGGGCGCGCCCGATACGGTGCCCGCCGGGAAGCCCGCGAAGACCGCGTCGATGGCATCGTGCTTCTCGGTGTCGAGCTGGCCGACGACGTTCGAGACGATATGCATCACGTGGCTGTAGCGCTCGATCGTGTAGCTGTCGGTGACTTCCACCGTGCCCTTGGTGGCGACGCGCCCGACATCGTTGCGGCCGAGGTCGAGTAGCATGAGGTGCTCGGCGCGTTCCTTGGGATCGGCGAGCAGGCTGGCTTCGTTGGCCTTGTCCTCGGCGGGCGTCTTGCCGCGGGGGCGGGTGCCGGCGATGGGGCGGATGGTCACTTCGCCGTCCCGCACGCGCACGAGGATTTCCGGGCTCGACCCCACCAGCGCGAAGCCGGGCAGGTCGAGGAAATAGAGGAAGGGCGAGGGGTTCACGCGGCGCAACGAGCGATAGAGCGCGATCGGCGGCAACGTGAATTCGCAAGTGAAGCGCTGGGCTAGCACGACCTGGAAGATGTCGCCCGCCTCGATGTAGTCCTTGGCCTTGAGAACCATGGATTTGTAGTTCTCGGCAGGCATGACCGGCGTGGCCTGCGGCTCGGGCAGGTCAGCCGCGACCGGCGCCATCGGTACCGGCGCGGCAAGGCGGCGCAGGGTTTCGTCGATGCGCTCGGATGCCGCTTCCACCAGTCGTTCCGGCTCCCCGGCTTCTGGCCAGAGCGGCGCGACGCAGAACAATTCTTCCCCGAGCCGGTCGAAAACGAGGATCACCGACGGGCGCACGAAGAGCATGTCGGGCACGTCGAGCGCGCTTTGCGGTGCACGTGGCAGCTTCTCGACCAGGCCGATGGTTTCGTAGCCGAAATAACCGACGAGGCAGGCCAGCGCCTTGGGCAGTTCTGCCGGCACGTCGATGCGGCAGGCTTCGACGAGCGCGCGCAGTTCGGACAGGCTGTCACCGGGCAGAGCTTCGAAAGCCTCGCGGTCGAAGGCCCACTTGCGGTTGATCTCGCAGCTGGCGCCGCCGGCGCGGAAGACCAGATCGGGATCGAGCCCGATTAGGCTGTAACGACCGCGCGTTTCGCCGCCTTCCACTGACTCCAATACGAAATCCCCGCGCCCTTCCTCGAAGAGCTTGAGCGCGGCGCCGACCGGCGTCTCGGTATCGGCAACGAGCTTGCGCCAGAGCAGGGCGGGCCTGCCTTGTGCAAGCTGTTCAAGCGCCGCCGACCGGTCCGATTCGCGTTGCATGGCAGGCCGTCTTCCGGATCAGTTCGGCGAACCGGTGCCGGCGAGCTGGTCGCGCACCGCTGCAATCGCCTCGGGGTGTTCGGTCACGCCCACGTCGGCGCGGATCGCCCGGGCCAGCGCTTCGCCATAGGCCTCGCCAAGCTGGCGGCCGAGTTCGCGACGGGCACCCTTGATCATCTCGTCGGATTCGACATCGCCGGGCTCGATCTTTTTGAGCTGGACGACGAACCAGCCACGCTCCTGCGCGGCCGACTGCACCTTCACGGTGTCCTCGGCCATGTGGAACATCAGCGATACCGGCGGCGGAACCTGCTTGCCCTGACGCAGCGCGGCGGTGAGTGTCGGGCGCGACATCGAGACCTGCTGCACCGGCGGCAGACGCTTGTCGAGGCTGGCGATGGCCTGCTGGATCGTCTTGCCCTTCTTGATCTCGCCCTGCATCTTGAGCGCGGCCTTCTTGGCGGCCTGCCATCCGGTGTAGAGCTTCCACGCCATCGTCACGTCGTCCTTGATGTCCTTCAGCGGAGCGGGCGCGGACTGGGCGATGTCGGTCACGTCGAACAGGATGTAGGACTGGCCCGGAACGGCCGGCGCGACCTGCGGTTCTTCCTGTTCCATGGTGAAGGCCGTGGCCAGCACCGGCTTGACGTCGTCGGCTACGGTTTCGCCGGGCTTCATGTAGACGTTGCCGTCGGCGGTGACCGGGCCGGTCGTCTTGACCTCTGCGCCGATGGCCTTGGCCACTTCGGTCAGGTTGGCGCCGTTGTCGAACTGGTCTTCGACGTTGCTCACCATGTCCATGAAGGCCTTGCGGCGCTTGTCTTCCTTGATCTGCTTGATCAGCTCGTCCTTGACGTCGGCGAGCGAGCGGGCAGGGGTCTTGTTTTCCTCGTCGACGCGGACGACGTGCCAACCGAGCGGGCTCTTCTGCGGCGCGGCGAGCTTGCCGACCGAAGCCGCGAACACGGCGTCGGCGACTTCTGGCGAAAACTGGCTCGAGAGCTCTTCCTTGTTGAAGTACTCGAGGCTGGCGGCCGACAGGCCCTTTTCCCTGGCCGCGGTCTCAAGCGACTTGCCGCCGTCGACTTCGGAAATCACCGCTTTGGCAGCGGCTTCCGTGGGTACGATCAGCTGCGTGATCTTGCGCTTGTCCTGCGCGGCGTAGAGCGCCTTTTCGGACTTGTAGCGCGCCGCGATCTCGGCGTCCGTGGGCTCCGCCGGGGGCTTCATCGAGCCCTGGGTAAAGGTGGCATAGCGGATCGAGCGGCGCTCGGGCCGGATGAACTCGTCGGTATGGTCCTTGTAGAACGCGGCGAGCTGCTTGTCGGTCGGGTCCTTTTCGGGCGCGAAGAGCAGCGAAGGCAGCGCCGCGACCGAGCCCGAACGGGTCTCGTTCAGCAGCGAGGCATAGCGCTTGGCGGCGTATTCGGACATTTCGGTGCCGGTGGTGGCCGGGACCATCAGCACCTGGCCGGTCATGTTGTGGGCGATGTCCTCGCGCAGGCCCTGCTCGGAAATGCTCTGCTGCGCCAGCGCCTGACGGAAGGTGTTCTCGTCGAACTTGCCGTCGACGCCCTGGAACGCGGGGATCTGGGTGATTTCGCTGTCGACCAGACGGTCGCTGATGATGATCTTGTTTTCCTTGCCGAACACGAACAGCGCGGTGCGGTCGATCAGGTCGCTCAGCACCTGTGTGATGCCGCCCTGGGCTACCAGCAGCTTCATCGTGGCGGTCGGCTCCTGCTGCTTGACGCGATTGAGCGCCCGCGTGGCGCCCTGCTGCAGGTCCGTGGCATCGATGTTCTGGCCGCCCACGGTCGCCACGGCATTGCCGCCGGTGATCCCACCGGAACTGCGCATGCCGGCGATATCGCCACTGGCAAAGGCGATCGCGATGACCACCAGCACGGCCAGGGCAATCCCCGCACCGATCTTGGAAGAGAAGAATTTTCTGAAGATAGAGATCATGGACCGTGCCGATCAGCGATGGACTGGGCGAAACCTGCCGGCTTCGCAGTAAACGGGCGCAGGCTTTAGGAGGCCTTGCGGCATCCTGCAATGCCCCCGCGATGCGATGGGGACAATTGCCTGTCTTCCTTCGAGGCAGAGGTGCGGTTCCGGGGTTTTCCGAGCATGGGGAGTCAACGACTACGAAATGAAATGCAGTAAGGGCCCTTGAACCGCCTCTGTAAGGACCGATTAAAAGGTTCCACGAAATTAATGGCCGATGAATTTTGACAGCCGGGCGGGGGTGCCTTAGCAGCGCCGCGACAGCGACGAGCCCGATTCCCTCACCGACGGGAATCTGCGGAATTCGCGATGGAAATTATAAAGGTTTGAAATGGCTGGTTTGCCTTACATTGTCGGAAACTGGAAAATGAACGGCACGCGCGCGATGCTCAATGAGGCGCGCGCCATCGACCGGGCTGCAGCACGCTTTCCCAAGGTGCAGGTAGCGGTCGCGCCGCCCTCCACGCTGATCTACCGCACACGCGATGCGGTCGACATCATCGGCGTTGGCGGACAGGATTGCCACGCTCAGGAAAGCGGTGCTTTCACGGGCGATATTTCCGCAGTGATGCTCAAGGATGCAGGCGCCGATTTCACGATCGTCGGCCATTCCGAACGCCGCACGCTGCACGGCGAAAGCGATGCAGACGTGAAGGCCAAGGCCGAGGCCGCGCTGGCCGCCGGTCTGGGCGTGATCCTGTGCGTCGGTGAAACCGAGGCCGAGCGCGACGCCGGACAGGCGGAAGCTGTCGTCGGCGGTCAGCTCGAAGGGTCTTGCCCGTCGATCGAGGGGTCGCTGGAAAAGCTTTCGGTCGCTTACGAGCCGGTCTGGGCGATCGGTACCGGCCGCGTGCCTTCCGTCGAGGACGTGGCGGCGATGCACAAGTCGATCCGCGACAAGCTCGTTGCCATCTATGGCGAGGGCGGTGCGGATGTGCGCATTCTCTACGGCGGTTCGGTGAAGGCGGACAACGCAGCCGAACTGCTTGCGATTCCCGAGGTTGGCGGCGCGCTTGTAGGCGGTGCCAGCCTGACGGCGGAGAGCTTCCTCTCCATCGTCGGTGCAGCGGCTTCGCTCACCCAGGATTGAACGATTTGAGACGGGGGAAGGGGCTCTGATGGCCCTTCCTGCCGGGACACGGCCTGGCCGTGTCCAACACACGGGTTGCGCGAAGGCCGTGTAGAGCCTATCTGCGCCGCGAACGATGCGGGCGCTCAAGTCCGCCAGAAGGCTGAGACAAAAATGTTCCTTTTCCTGACCGTGGTCCAGGCGCTGGTTGCAGCGGGCCTTGTTGCCGTAGTCCTCATGCAGCAGTCGGAAGGCGGCGGCCTGGGTGTCGGTGGCGGCAATCCCTCGGGTCTGATGTCCGCGCGCGGCGCGGCCAATTTCCTGACGCGAGCGACGGCGGTTCTGGCAACGCTCTTCGTGGCACTCAGCATCGTCCTTGCCGCTCTTGCGGTGGATCAGACGACGGGCCGTGACATCGACACCTCGCTCGAGCGGAACACCGCTCCGGCGCAGCCTGCCGATCCGCTCGCCGGCTCGTCCGATCAGGGCGCTGGCGCCGCCGGCGATGCAGCTCCTGCCCAGCAGGCGCCCGCCGACGATCCGCTTTCGGGAGCTGCGAAGCAGTAACCCTCACGCGTTTTTCCGTAACCGAATTGCCGTCTGGCGCTGCCAGAGGGTGATTCCTCGTGTTTGTCCTGTGGATTCAGGCTCTGGGTGCTTGCCCTGGGGCCCCCATGCAATTTAAGGCCCAACTCCCATGGCGCGGCATATTTTTATCACCGGCGGCGTGGTCTCCTCGCTCGGCAAGGGTCTCATGGCGGCGAGCCTGGCAGCACTGCTGCAGGCGCGCGGGTTCAAAGTGCGAATCCGCAAGTTTGATCCCTATCTGAACGTCGATCCGGGCACGATGAGCCCGTATCAGCACGGCGAGGTCTATGTGACCGACGACGGGGCCGAAACCGACCTCGACCTCGGCCACTACGAGCGTTTCACCGGCGTGTCGGCGCACCAGGGCGACAACATCACCTCTGGCCGCATCTATCGCGACATCATCGCCAAGGAGCGCCGTGGCGATTACCTCGGCGCCACCGTGCAGGTGATCCCGCACGTGACCGACGCGATCAAGGACTTCGCGCAGGCCGATACCGAGGATCTCGATTTCGTGCTGTGCGAGATCGGCGGCACTGTCGGCGACATCGAGGGGCTGCCTTTCGTCGAGGCCATGCGCCAGCTGCGCAACGAACTGGGCCGCGAACAGAGCTGTTTCGTGCACGTGACGCTGGTCCCCTACATCGCCGCTGCCGGCGAGCTGAAGACCAAGCCGACGCAGCACTCGGTCCGCGAACTGACCGGCCTGGGTATCCAGCCCGACGTGCTGCTGTGTCGCTGCGAACGGCCGCTGCCCGACAGCGAACGCGCCAAGATCGCGCTGTTCTGCAACGTGCGCCGCGAGGCGGTCATTCCCGCGCTCGACGCGCCCAACATCTATCACGTCCCGCTGCAGTATCACGGCGAAGGCCTCGATGCGGCGGTGCTGCATCACTTCGGCATGGAATCGGCCGATCCCGACCTGACGCGCTGGCAGGACATTGCCGACCGCTACGACCACCCCGAAGGCGAAGTGACCATCGGTGTCGTGGGCAAGTACGTCGGCCTGCCGGATGCCTACAAGTCGCTGAACGAAGCGCTGGTGCACGGCGGCATGGCCAACCGGGTCAAGGTCAACATCCGCTGGATCGACGCCGAGATCTTCGAACAGGAAGACTCCGAGATCGCCGCGGCGCTCGAGCCGATGCACGGCATCCTCGTACCCGGCGGCTTCGGCGAGCGCGGGACCGAAGGCAAGATTGCGGCGGTGCGGTTCGCGCGCGAACGCGGCGTGCCGTTCTTCGGCATCTGCCTCGGCATGCAGATGGCCTGCGTCGAAGGCGCCCGTTCGGTCGGGATCGCCAAGGCCGGGTCGACCGAGTTCGGACAGACCGAAGAGCCGGTCGTCGGCATCATCACCGAGTGGATGAGCAAGGACGGATTGCAGAAGCGCGCCGAAGGCGGCGACCTGGGCGGCACCATGCGCCTGGGCGCCTATCCCGCGGCGCTCTCGCCCAACAGCCATGTTGCGGCGATCTACGGCGCCGAGAATATCAGCGAACGCCACCGTCACCGTTACGAAGTCAACGTGGCCTATCGCGACGCGCTGGAAGAAGGCGGCCTGATCTTTTCGGGCATGTCCCCCGACGGCCTGCTTCCCGAAATCGTCGAGCGGCCCGAGCACCCGTTTTTCGTCGGCGTGCAGTTCCATCCGGAACTCAAGTCCAAACCGTTCGATCCGCACCCGCTGTTCTCGGGCTTCATCGGTGCGGCCCTGCAGCAGGCGCGACTGGTCTGACGCAAAAAGACCGGCCCCGATGGGAGCCGGTCTTTTTTATCTGGAAGGCAGGCGATGGGCCCGCCGTGCCGATCGCTTTAGATCAGCTTCCAGGTGAGCGGCAGCACGACCGAGCTGGTGCCGGCCGGCGGTGCGGGAAGGTTGCCGACGCGCGACATCAGCGACACCGCTTCCTTGTCGAGCGAACGCGAGCCCGAAGAACCGACGAGTTCGGCCTTCTCGACCTTGCCCGATGCCGAGACATAGACCTTCACCTGGGCGGTGCCTTCTTCGCCGCGCATCTGCGCCGTGCGCGGATAGGTCTGCTTGGATGCGACAACGCGCTTCACGTTGTTGACCCAGCTATCGGCAAAAGCCGGGGTGGCGGTCATCGCCAGAACCGAAAGGGCGGCTGAAATCTTCAGGATCGTCGTCTTCATGGTCAGTCTCCATTTCCGATCGGACTGTGGCCCAATGGCCCTTGGTCCGGGGGGCACTCAAAAAAGGTCTTAGAATTCGCTCCAGTCATCGAGGGCGAGGGCATTCGCACCGGAGACGGCCGCTGCGGGGCTGCGCATCGGCGTTTCCTGGACGTCCTCGTATGCCAGGTCTTCGCTGTTGGCCGCTTCGCCTGCGGGCAGGCCGCGGGCCGACGCCTCGTAGGTGTAGCTTGCTTCGCCTTCGCCGAGGCGGAAGGCCGCCATCTGGCTCATCAGGCGCTGCGTCTCGTGCGAGAGATTGCGGCTGCCGGCAGAGCTTTCCTCGACCATCGCGGCATTCTGCTGCGTGAAGGTGTCCATGCCGGCCACCATGGTGGAAATCTCGGTAATGCCTTCGGCCTGCTTTTCGGCCGCGCCGGCGATTTCCTCGACCAGCGAGGAGACCGTGGCGACTTCGCCGACGATCTGGCGCAGGGCATCGCCGCTGCTCTCGACCAGCGAGACGCCGTCGCCCACCTGCTTGGTGCTGCGGTCGATCAACCCGCGGATGTCGTTGGCCGCATCGGCCGAACGCTGAGCCAGCGCACGGACTTCGGTGGCGACAACCGCGAAGCCCTTGCCGGCTTCACCCGCACGGGCGGCCTCGACGCCGGCGTTGAGTGCGAGCAGGTTGGTCTGGAAGGCGATACCGTCGATCGTGTTGATGATCGCGGCCATCTCCTTGGAGGTCGTCTCGATACCGCGCATGGCATCGACGGCCTGGTGGGCGATGTCCTCGACCTTGGTGGCGGTGTCGCGCGCCACGAGCAGACGCGTGCTGGTCTGGCGGGCGTTGTCCGCGGTGACCTGAACCACGCTGGTGAACTCGTTGAGCGTGCGGGCGGTGTCCGCCAGCGAACTGGCCTGCTGTTCGGTACGGCCGGCAAGATCCGAGGTCGCCGCAGCGATCTCGTCGGTGCCGACGCGGATCGAATTACAGCCGTCGACAATCTGGCGCATCGTTTCCGCAAGGCGCGCCACGGCGAGGTTGTAGTCCACCGGCAGGCGGGCGAGGGCGCCTTCGCCATCCTCGGCAAGGCGGATCGCAAGATCGCCTTCGGCAAGCTGGGAGAGACCGTCGCCGATAGCCTGTACAGTCTGCTGCAGGTGCTGGGCGCGTTCCTGTTCCTCGTGCGCGCGTTCCTGATCGGCCTGGGCCAGCTTCTGGAAGCGTTCGAGAGCGCGGGCGAGGCTGCCCAGCTCGTCCTTGCGGTTGACCCCGGGGATGACGACGTTGGTGTCGCCATCGATCAGGCAGCGCACGGCACTGTCGAGCCGCTTTACCGGGCGGGCAACCGAACGCATCATGAAGATCAGCAGGATGATCGCGCAGGCCAGACCGCCCAGCGCGGTGCCGGTCATGATCTTGCTGGCCTTGGCGTAGATTTCCTCACCATGCGTGGCAGCCGCGTCGGCGGCCTTGGTGTTGAGATCGATCAGCGTGAGCAGGTGATCTTCAAGCTCGTAGAAGCTGTCGAGACCTTCCATGTCGAACATGTCCGTCGCCGCAGCCGGATCGGTCTGGGCGAGGTCCATGATCGTTTCGTTCTGGGTGACGTAGGCCTGCCAGTCCGTCCGCACCTGATCGAGCGCCGCGATCTGTGCAGGCTGATGGATGTGCTTGCGATAGTCTTCCAGTACCCCGTCGATCACCGCCCCCGAATTGCGCAGGATCTTGGTCTGGCGATCCCAGGCAGGCGTACCCGCCGCATTGAGCGTATCGGCCTGGTGGATCCGGTACTGCGATGCATAGGCATGCAGATCGCCCAGGGCCTGCGATGCGGGCAGGGCGTTGCTGGTCAATTCGCTGGTGAGCGTGTTCACTTCGCCGATCTGACGAATGGCGAACACGCCCATTCCAGCCATGATCGCCAACAGCAGACTGAAGGCTATGACCAGGCGGTGAGCGATCTTCAAACGTAACATGGCTATCCGTCTCCTGGGGGGCAAGGTCGGAAGAAGGTGTAGCCAAGAGTGGTTGGGTCCCGCTTAAGTGTGCGAGCGGTAACAAACGTAGTGGTCGATGTGAAAAGTCTTAGGGATTTTTACGCATTACTCTCGGGTAATGGTGTACGGCGCGGTAAGATTTGGCCGCAAAAAGGCGGCCCGGAAGCCCGGACCGCCTCTATTTTCCTAGTCTTTTGAACAGTTCGCAGCGCTTCAGGCTGCGGCGCTGTCCTTGTCGGACTTGTCGTCGACTACCGTGAGCGTGTTGCCGCCGACAGCGATCTTTTTCGGCTTCATGGCCTCGGGAACCTCGCGCACGAGGTTGATCACAAGCAGCCCGTCGGCCATGTCGGCGTTATCCACGCGGACATAATCGGCGAGTTCGAAGCGCCGTTCGAAGCCGCGCTGGGCGATGCCGACGTGCAGATATTCGCCTTCCGACGAATCGTCCGGCTTGTTGCCCTTCACGATCAAAAGGTTCGCCTGCGCGGTGATGTCGATGTCGGCCGGACGGAAACCAGCCACCGCAAGCGTGATGCGATAGGCATCTTCACCGAGGCGCTCGATGTTGAAAGGCGGATACTTGTCGCCGGTATTCGCGCGTCCCTGGTTCTCGATCATGTCGAAGAGGCGGTCGAAGCCCACCATGGTGCGGCGATAGGGCGAAAAATCGATACGGTTCATGACAAAAATCCTCCAATGAGCAATCTTCGTTTCGTCGAGGCCCGGAAACCCGGCGCCTCATCGATGAGCCATCCCCATGGCGGGCCATGACTCGCATTCCTAGATATGATAGCGGCCCGGCGTTTCAAGGGTCGTCAGACAGGCAATGAAGGAGCCCCGAATGAGCCAGCCCAAGGTCGAAATGTACACCAAGTGGGGATGCCCCTACTGCGTCGCCGCGAAGTCGCTGTTCGACGGCAAGGGCGTCGCTTACGAAGAATACGACGTGACGATGGGCGGCCCCAAGCGCGCCGAGATGGAAGAACGCGTGCCCGGAGCCCGCACGGTTCCGCAGATCCTGATCGACGACAAGCCCTATGGCGGCTTCGACGACGTGAACGCGCTCGAGCGCGGCGGCAAGCTCGACGCGCTGCTCGGCCTCTGATCCCATGACACGCGCGGCCCTTTTGCAGATGACGACGGGTATCGACCCTGCGGCGAATGCCGCAACGATCGTCGATGCCGTCGCCAGTGCCCGCAGCGAAGGGGCCGCGATGCTGTTCACGCCCGAGATGTCGGGCCTTCTGGATCGCAAGCGCTCGCGGGCAGCGGAAGTCATCCGCACCGAAGGCGAGGACACCGTGCTCGCCGCGGTGCGCGATGCCGCGGCACGCGAGGGACTGTGGGTGCATCTGGGCTCGCTCGCCATTGCGCGTGACGACGGCAGGTGGGTGAACCGGGCCTTCGTGATCGACGACAAGGGCGAAATCCGCGCGCGCTACGACAAGTTGCATATGTTCGACGTCGATCTCGCGACGGGCGAATCCTGGCGCGAATCCAATGCCTATGCCGCCGGCGACAGCGTGGTCACGGTGGAAACGCCGCTGGGCCGTCTGGGCCTGGCGATCTGCTACGACATCCGTTTCCCGGCGCTGTTCGAAGCGCTGGGGCAGGCGAGGTGCGATGTCATCGCCATTCCCGCGGCCTTTACGGTGCCGACCGGAAAGGCGCACTGGCACCTCATGCAGCGCGCCCGCGCTGTCGAGGCCAGTGCCTATGTCCTGTGCGCCGCACAGGTCGGCCGCCACGAGGACGGACGCGAGACCTACGGCCATTCGCTGGCCGTCGATCCCTGGGGTGAGGTCCTGCTCGACATGGGCGGCGAGGCCCCCGGGCTGGGCTATGCCGAGATCGACCCGGCGCGCATCGCCGAGATACGTGCGCAGCTTCCCAGCCTTGCCAATCGCCGCGCGATAGCCAAATAGCGGAGCGATGATCGTCTACGACCTGGAATGCCGCAGCGGCGCCCACCGATTCGAGGGCTGGTTCAAGTCCTCGGACGATTTCGCGCGCCAGAAAGAGGACGGCCTGGTCTCCTGCCCCTATTGCGGTTCGGACGATGTGGCGAAGGCCATGCAGGCCCCTCGGCTCTCGCGCAAAGGCAACCAGATGCCCACCCAGGCCGCGCCGCGCCGCGAGGCACCGGAAACGGCCCCGGTGGAACCTGCCGAACTGGCAGCACCCGTCGCCAATGCGCCCCTACCGCCGCAAGCGGTCGAACTGATGCACAAGCTTGCCAAAATGCAGGACGAGGCGCTCAAGGAATCGCGCTACGTCGGGGAATCCTTCGCGGAGGACGCCCGCGCCATCCACTACGGCGAACGTGATGCCGAAACCATTCACGGCGAAGCGACGCTGGAAGAAGCGCAGGAGCTTCTCGACGAGGGCATATCGGTCATGCCCCTGCCGTTTCCGGTGACCCCACCCGAACGAAACAACTGAGCGTCCGACAGATTGCCAAGCCCCTGCACGCAAGCTAGGACGCCCCGGTGTGCGCCCGTAGCTCAGCAGGATAGAGCACCAGATTCCTAATCTGGGGGCCACAGGTTCGAATCCTGTCGGGCGCACCATCATCTCTCCATGTTGCCAGAAAATCCCTACGGGCTCATTGTTTGTGTTTCCCGGTCGGGGATGGACTATGAGTGAGAAGGTGCAGCGCCGGCATGGCTGAGAAAGAGGACAAGCAGGAGCTTGCCAAGGACCGCACCGACTGGGCGGAAGATCGTACGGTCATGGCGAACGAGAGGACTTATGCCGGTTGGATAAGGACGGGTCTCGCCGCGGTCGGTATCGGTATCGGGTTCAACGCACTCTTCGCCAAGGTCGATCCCGAATGGCTGCCCAAGGCTCTGGCGAGCTGCTTTATCGGCGTTGGCATCCTGATCTTCGTTCAGGCGCGGGGAAAGGCCGGTTCGGTTCTCGACAGGCTCTCGGCGCACCGTGCCGATCCTTTGCCGCACCGGCAGATCGACATCCTCGCCGTTTTGCTCTCGCTGGCGAGTCTGGCGCTCATCGGGGCGCTCTGGATCATGTGATCGCGCAAGCTTTTCGCCGGTAGGGAAGAAGCATTGCAATCGGAGCCTGCGACAGCACTTCATCGCTGTGAAGCACCGCCGCAGGCTCCTGTCCCAAGGGCTCAGAGAGCCAGATTGTACAGCCGTGCAGGGTTGTCCTGCAGGATCTTCTTGCGAACCTCGAAGGGCTGATCTCCCAAGGCCTCGACGATGTGCGATTGCACGTCGGGGTACAGGGACGTGGGATGCGGGAAGTCGGTCTCGAACAGGATATTGTCGGCACCGACGACGTCGATCTGGGTCTTGGGGCCGAGCTTTTCGAACCAGAAGGTGGTCCAGAAGTTCGAGCGGAAGTATTCCCAGGGGCGCTTGTCAGGCAGGCTGGCCGGATCGGGCAGCATTTCGTCGAACTGGTGTTCGAGCATTTCCAGCGCGAAGGGCACCCAGCCCATGCCGGCCTCGATCAGGCCGATCTTGAGCTTGGGATAGCGGTCGAGCAGGCCGGAGACCATCCAGTTACCCAGCGTTGCGGCGCAGGCGAGGGAGTGCATGATCGGCTGGATCGTGAGGCGCTTCTGGAAGGTGAAACCATCCCAGATAACCGTGCCCGGATCGATCGCGGCGTTGATGTGGAAGTTGATCGACATGCCGGTTTCGTTGCACATCTCCAGCACATCGGCCCAGTGATCGGTCATGTAGCCGGGAATGCCGAACATCTCCGGCTTGTCGGGCAGGACGAAGCCCTTGAGCCCACGATCGATGCAGCGGCGCGCTTCGGCGTTCATGGCGGCTTTGTCCCAGTAGGGCAGGTGGGCCATGTTGAAGATCCGCTGGCCGGATTCCTCCTGATACTCCATCGAGGCGTCGTTGAAGATGCGCAGGATGTCGACCGCCAGATCGTTGTCGCCCAGCGACATCAGCATGCCGGGCTGGGTGACGCCGGAATTCTGGAAACAGATGTGCGCCCACACGCCCATGTCGTCCATGATCTTGAGGCGCGGCTTTACCTGATAGGCGCCGGGAAAGGACTCCTCGAGCGTGGGGAACGCCAGCTTGCCGAGCAGCTTGTTGTAGTCCTTGCGGATCACGTTGCCGCCGGTGGAGCCGCAATTGCGCTCACCGATGTACCAGCGGTCGACGCCATCGGTATCGCGGCGCAGATAGGGGACCTTGTCCTTGTACTTGGCAGGTGCGCGCGACGTGAAGAGGTCGGGCGCCTCGGTGAAGTGGGTGTCGCAGTCGACGATCTTGATCCCTTCGAGCAGCGGATGAAGGCCGCCGTTCTGGGTGGAGTAATCGACTTCGCGGATGGTGCCGCCTGGGGTGTAGCCTTCGGCAGCCCAGTATTTCCTGGCGGTTTCGGCAAGTTCCGTTGCATCGGCATCGGCCATGATAGCTCTCCTCTCGCAGGTCTGTCCGGGGCATCGGCAAGCGCGGCACCCGGTGTGCATTCTGGCTACCGGGCCGGAATGGGCCGCGCCAATGCAATTAGAAGACAGCGCTATAGAGAACTTGAATAGAATGGTGGCGATGGGATAGCCGCCGGGTCATCGGATCAGAACAGCAACTGGATGTGCGAGGGGTTTCGTTCGGCCAGCTCGGCGGCTTCGGCCCTGACCATGTCCTTCACCCGCTCGAGCGCGCGCGGGTATTGGCCGCCGGGATAGGTGCCAAGGACGACGTGGCGGGTAAGGCGGTGGCCGGTGATCGGCGCATAGACCAGCGTCCCCTTTTCGGCCTCATGTAAAACCGCCGAGTAGGGAAAGATGGAATAGCCGATCCCGGCTTCGACATAGGACTTCGTGAGCTGGAACGAGTCGGCGTACTGCGGGAAGTTGCACTTGCCGCCCGTCAGGCCGGAGAGGATGTCGACCAGTGTGCGGATCGGCGGCGGATGATTGGGCGGGCTCGGGAGGATTAGCGGCAGCTGCGCGAGTTCCTCCACACTTACGGGCTGTTCCGGTGACAGGCCCGATCCGGCGGCGCCGCCAAGCACCAGCTCCTCGATAAACAGATCCTCGATCTCGCAGCGCCACTTGGTGTCCGACGGTGGCGCGTTGAGCAGCGCGGTATCGATCTCGCCGCGTTCGAGCGACTTGAGCATCTGTCCGGCCGAGCCCTCGACGATATGCAGTGCCATGTTGGGAAAGGCCTCAGCGCGTTTTGCCAGCGAACTGGCCAGGGCATCGATGGCGCTGGAGGGCATGCCGAACACGACACTGCCGCCGATCTGGCTGGAGTGCGACTTGATGTCGTCCAGTGCCATTTCGAGCTGGCGCAGCGGGCCGAGGATGCGCGTGCGCAGTTCGAGGCCGTCGCGGCTCAGGACCATGCCGTCGCGCCGCCGGGTGAACAGCGAGACGCCCAGCTCCTCCTCGAGCAGCCGGATCTGGCGGCTCAGCGAGGGCTGGCTGAGGTTCACCTGCTCGGCGGTCGCGTTGAGCGAGCCGAATTCGGCAACCTGCAGGAAATAGCGCAAGCGGCGAATATCCATCGCGATCCTCTACCCTATAGAACTATCGTATATGTGGGGGCCGATTTTGAAATTGTCGATGGCGATCCGGTCGAACTAGGGAAGGATCGGAAATTCGGGCGCCCGTCATGCGCCTGCGTGAGAGGCAATCGGGAGATCAGGATGACTCGGGTGATGGAGGGCATTCGCGTCCTCGAAGTGGCGCAATACACGTTCGTGCCGGCAGCGGGCGCGGTCATGGCCGACTGGGGCGCCGACGTGATCAAGATCGAGCATCCGGTGCGCGGCGATGCCCAGCGCGGCTTTTTGCGCGTGGGCAGCGTTCCGGTCACGCCCGACCGCAACACGGTGATGGAGCACCCCAATCGCGGCAAGCGCAGTGTCGGCGTCGATGTTTCGAGCGAGGAGGGGCGCGAACTCATCTACCGCATCGCCCGCACCGCCGACGTGTTCCTGACCAACTACCTCCCTGACGTGCGGCAGAAGCTGCAGATCGACGTCGAGCACATCCGCGCGGTCAATCCCGACATCATCTATGCGCGCGGCAGTGCGTTCGGAGACAAGGGGCCGGAACGGCGGCTCGGCGGGTTCGACAGCACGGCGTTCTGGAACCGCGGCGGGATCGGCTATGCGCTGACGCCCGAGGAGCTTCCCGGCGTGATGTCGCAGGGCATCCCGGCTTTCGGCGACACCATCGGCGGGATGAACATTGCCGGCGGTATTGCTGCAGCCCTGCTGCACCGCGAGCGGACCGGGAAGGCGAGCGAAGTCGACGTCTCGCTGATGAGTACGGCGGCATGGGCCATGGCCTCCAGCCTGAGCCTGACGATGGAAACCGGCGCGCAGCTGCGCTCTCCCTATCCCGGTTCGGGGCCGACGCCGGGCAATCCGTTCATGGGCAATTTCCGCACCTCCGACGGCGGCACGATCAACTTGTGCATGATCACGCCGGGCCCTTACATCCGCGATACCTTCGAGCATCTGGGACTTGCCGAAGCGGCGGATGATCCGCGCTTCGCCGAAGTGTCGGACCTGATGGCGAACTGGGAAGCGGCCGGAGCCATGGTGACCGAAGCCATCGCGTCCAAACCTTTTGCCTTCTGGCGTGAGCACCTGAAGTCGCTGAAAGGGCAATGGGCACCTGCGCAGAGCCAGACGGACGCCGTGACGGACGATCAGACCCTGGCGAACGACACGATCGTCGAGGTCGAGGGATCGGGTGGCGAGCCGATCCGGCTGATCCGCAATCCGGTCCAGTTCGACCATGCGCCGGTGCAGACCACGCGCGCGCCGCAGGCCTCCGAACATACCGAGATGTTCCTGATGGAGCTGGGGCTGGAATGGGAGGAGATCGAAGGTCTGAAGGCCAAGGGAGCCATCGCATGACGGCGTTTGCAGACTACGGCGAGAAGTACTCCGGCATTGCCATGTCCCGCGAAGGCGGCGTGCTGGAAATGACGATCCATACGCGCGGCGGACCTGCCAAGTGGGGCTCTTCGCCCGATTGCCTGCACGCCGAACTGGGCGATGCCTTTCTGGACGTGGCGCGCGATCCGGAGAACCGCGTGGTGATCCTCACCGGTACCGGCGACAGCTTCCTTGCCGGGTTCGATCCTGCCTTCGCGTTTCCCGAACCCGATCTCGCCTCGATGTGGCCGCGCATCTACGACGAGGGCAACAGCTTGCTGCAGAACCTGCTGGCGATCCCGGTGCCGATGATCGCGGCCGTCAACGGGCCGGCGCTGATCCATGCCGAGATCGCGGTCCTGTGCGATATTGTTCTGGCTGCCGAGAGCGCGGAATTCGCCGATCTTGCCCATTTTCCCAATGGCACCGTGCCGGGCGACGGGGTCCACGTGGTCTGGCCCATGCTGCTCGGCCCCAATCGCGGGCGCTACTTCCTGCTGACCGGCGAGCGGATCGGAGCACAGGAAGCGCGGCGCCTCGGGGTCGTGGCAGAAGTCCTGCCGGGTGAAGATCTGCTCGCCCGGGCCCGCACGCTCGCGCAGCAGATCGCCGCCGCCCCGACGGGTACGCTCCGCTACACGCGCTCGCTGCTCGTGCGCGAGCTGCGCCGGCGGATGCAGGATGAACTGTCAAGCGGCCTTGCCCACGAGGCGCTGGCGACGCTGGTTTCCTATCCGAAGTAACCGCGCGGGATTGTTGCCGATTGCGGGGTCTCGCGGCAGAGTGTCGGGCTTATCGGATTCGCAGCATCCCGGCGGCTCCGATAGGCTGTCTTTCTGTGTCCATCCCAGTATCGGAACTTTGCCATGCGTCGCATAAACGTCCTTCCTGTCGTTCTTTCGCTCGTCCTGCTTGCACCGGGAGGCGTGCAGGCGAAGAGCTACCCGGAAGCGGAGAAGGCGACACTCGAACTGTCCAAGCAGGCCATCGCGCTGCGGTCGGTTCGCGGGGAGGGGAATCAGACGCCGGAAGTGGCGCAGCTGTTTCGCAAGGCCCTGATCGAGGGCGGTTGGGACGCGCAGAACATCGAGATCGTCCCGCACGAGGATACCGCTTACCTGATCGCGACCTGGCCGGGTAGCGATCCCTCGCTGGCGCCGATCGTGATCTCGGCACACATGGACGTGGTCGAGGCCAAGCCCGAGGACTGGGAGCGGGATCCGTTCACGCCGGTGGTGGAGAACGGCTACCTCTTTGGACGCGGGTCCAGCGATACCAAGTTCGATGCGGTTCTGGCGATGGAATCGCTGATCGAACTGCGGCGTCAGGGGTTCCAGCCCAAGCGCAGCATCGTCATCGCCTATTCGGGCGATGAGGAAACCACGATGGACACCTCTAAGCTGATTGCCGAGCGGCTGAAGAACGCCCGTCTGGTGCTCAACGTCGACGGTGCATCGGGCGTACTTTCGGAAGAGACCGGCAAGCCGTTGTTCTGGAGCTGGCAGGGCGCGGAAAAGACCTACGTCGACTACCGGATCGAAGTGACCAATCCGGGCGGCCACAGCTCGATGCCGCGGCCGGACAATGCCATCGTGCAGCTCTCCGAAGTGCTGGACCGGATCGGGCACTATAACTTTCAGACCGAGCTCAACGATGTTACCCGCGAGTACTTCACCGAGGCTGCGAAGCTGGAATCCGATCCGGAGCTGGCCGCTGCCATGAAGGCGTTCGTGGCCGATCCCGACGATGAGGACGCGCTGGCCGTTCTGCGGGCGAATCCTTCGATGGTCGGGCGCATCGCCACGACCTGCGTGCCGACGATGATCTCCGGCGGCCATGCGCAGAACGCCCTGCCGCAGAGCGTTACCGCCAACATCAATTGCCGCATCTTTCCCGGCCATTCGCGCGAAGAGATCATGGCCGAGCTGGAGAAGGTCGCGGCGGAACCGGCCGCGAAGTTCACCGATGTTACCGGCGACGATTCGACGATGGCGCCCGCTTCGCCGATGGACCCGGAATTCGTGAAGGCCGCGCGCAAGGCGGTGACGGCGGCATGGGGGCCGGTCCCGATCATTCCGACGCAGGCCTCCGGCGCCTCGGACTCGATGTGGTACCGCGCGCTGGGCGTGCCGAGCTACGGCGCCAGCGCGACGATGATCAAGGAATCGGATGAGTTCGCGCATGGCCTCAACGAGCGCGAACCGTTGATCAACATTCGTCCGGGTATCACCTACTACCTCAGCCTGATGCGCGATCTCGCAGGCTGAGGCTCGGCAGGGCCGGTCTAGGTTTCCTTCCGGCCCTTCATGCTGAGACGCCAGTCGGGCGGGAACTGGCGGTCGTTGTCCTTGACGGCGTTCGCCAGTCCCTTCTCGAACGTCTCGGCATCGACGCCGATGGAGGTGTCAGCATCGGGCTTCACCATGGGCAGCATCGATTCCAGCCAGCCGGCCATGACCGAACCCATGTATTCGCCCTGCTGCTGCTTGAAGACCTCGAAGAACATCTTCTGCATCACCACGGTATCGACCGGGCGGTTGCGCGCGCAGGCGAGGGCGTATTTCATCGTCTCGTCCTCGAGCTTCTCGCGCGGGACGACCGAGTTGACGAAGTGTAGTTCCTTCATCTCCTGCGCGGTGAAAGGGCGTCCGGTGAAGACCATCTCCATGAACGGGCGCAGGCCCATCATCAGCGCCCACTGCCACATGCGTGCGGCCCAGCCGACGTAGCGGAAGGCCGAGTGGCCGAAGAGTGCGTCATCCGACGAGACGATGATGTCCGCATCGGCGCATTGGTAGAAATGCCAGCCGTAGCAGTAGCCCTTGCACTCGACGATCGAGATCTTCTTGAAATCCTGCAGGCTGCGCAGCCCCGCATTCGAGTTGGCGTAGAGATTGGTGATGTTGGCAAGGTAGCGGAACGAGCCCTTGGGCGGGTAGTTCACGTCCTCGTCCTCGCCGATGCGGAATTCGGGCAGGCACGAATAGTCGGGATCGTCATTCCACATCCCGTCCATCTCGGGCAGGTCGGCGCCGCTGCCCAGATGCTTGCCGATACCGCGCACGATCAGCACCTTGACGTCGTCGTCCACGTTGGCGCGCGTGACCAGGTCGGCGAACCTCTGGCGGGCGGCGATGGTGGGCGCATTGAGCGCGTCGGGCCGGTTGAGCGTGATCGTCGCGATCTTGGTGACCGGATCCTTCTCGTAGAGAACGATGTCCTCTGCCGGAGGGCGTTTGTCAGTGCTGGTGCCCATCGGCGTTTCCTTCCTGCTGTGGTGTGTCGCTGTCGGGGCTAGAAGATGGTATGAACTGCGGGAAAGTGATTGTCTGGAACGAACCTGAGTCTTGTTCTGTGCGGCCAATGCCCTTGCGCAGGACGCATTCCCCAGACAGTCTTTTTTGATATTCGACGCGCCCCGGCATGGCCGGACAACAAAGACAAGGCGCGGCGAGGAGGAGAGAGACGCCTTATGGAAAGCCATACCGCGCCGCGCCAGTCCGTCGCACCCGCGCAGCTGCCTGTTATCTTCGATCCTTCTCGGCCGATCAGCCGGAGCACCCAGGGCAAAAGCAGCCGCACGCCGATGCCCGGTCACAACCAGCGCCAACGCCGGTCCATCATCCTCGCCACGATCCGTCGCTTGCTGACGGAGGAAGGGCTGGAGGGCGTGACCGTACGGCGCATCGCCGAGCAGTCGGGCCATGCGGTCCAGACCATCTACAATCTTGTAGGCCCCCGCGACCTCGCGATTACCGAGGCCATTCACGAGTATTCGATCTACGTGAACCTCACGGCCACACCCGATCCCTTCGATCCGGAAGCGCCGGCGGCGATGCTCGACCGCGAACTGACCTCGATCCGGATCAATCCCGATTTCTGCCGCAATGTGTGCCGGATCTATTTCACGGATTCGCGCCAGATCTTCTACGACTTCCGCGAAAGGCAGCAGAAGACGCTGCACCGCTTCCTGCTTGAACAGCAGCGCGCCGGGATTATCCGCAGCGACATCAGTGCGCGGGGGCTCGCGGAACAGCTCATGACGTTCCTCGGGGCGTCATGCATCGAATGGGCGGACGGGTGCTTCGATTTCGAGGAACTGCGCGAACGCCTCTGCAATGGCTACGAGACGCTGATGACCGGAGCGGTCAGCCGTGGTGAACTGCGGATCAGCCGCGATACCCTCGCGGCCGACAGCCTCTACGCCTGAACAGGCTGGAACAGGGCCCGGCACGTGTTCTTGCATTGCCGGGCCGCGCTCCCCTGCACCGGTTGAGCGGCGTTAAAACCGGGTGATACGCAAGGCCTTCGTTATTTGCGGGGGTGACATTTGCAGACCGGTCCATTCGCCTATCGCAACGTGGCAGGATCCCTGTGAGCGGGGACTACCGTTTCGACGGGCGCGTGGCCGTTGTTACGGGCGCCGGGGGCAATCCCAGCCTTGGCCGGGCCCATGCGCTGCTGTTGGCCGCGCGCGGGGCCAGTGTCGTCGTGAACGACATCGGTTTCGATGCCGAAACGCCCGGCTACGAAGGACGCGCCAGCGCGGAAACCGTCGCTGCCGAAATCCGGGAGGGCGGGGGCAAGGCGGTCGCCAGCACGGCGTCCGTCGCCAGCGAGGAAGGCGGCACTGCGATCATCGAGGCCGCTCTTCAGGCGTTCGGTCGGATCGACATACTCGTGAACAACGCCGGGATTTCCATCGGCGCCCCGTTCGACACAATGACGTCGCGCGACTTCGAGCGGCACATCCAGATCAACCTGATGGGGGCCTACTACTGCTGCCGCGCAGCATGGCCGCACATGAAAGCGCAGGGCTACGGCCGGATCGTCAACACGACGTCGGCTTCGATGACCGGATTTGGCGATCAGGCGGCCTATGCCACCAGCAAGGGCGGTCTGTGGTCGCTCACGCGGGCGCTGGCGGCCGAAGGCGCGGGGCTGGGCATCCATGTCAATGCGCTGAGCCCGGGGGCCTTCACCCGCATGGTCTCGGCCATGCTGCAGGACGATTCCCCGATGCTGCAGCATTCGCGCGACAACCTGCCGGCAGAGTTGTCTTCCCCGGCACTGGCCTGGCTCTGCCACGAGGCCTGCGAGGCGAACGGTGAATGCATCGATTCCGTGGGCGGGGCGGTGCAGCGCACCTTCATCGCCCGGACCCGCGGCATCGTTTC
Organism: uncultured Novosphingobium sp.; assembly: GCA_965140495.1. Lineage (GTDB taxonomy): Bacteria > Pseudomonadota > Alphaproteobacteria > Sphingomonadales > Sphingomonadaceae > Novosphingobium. The sequence continues at coordinate 2,331,774 of OZ223239.1, forward strand.
GCCCACGCTGACCATCGAGGACGTCGCGGCGCAGTGGAACGCCATCGTTTCCGAAGACGGCGCCGAGACCGTGGGCCTCGCATCCTTTGACACATCCGACTGGAAAATCCGGCCTTACGCCGTGGAGAACCAAGATGCCTGATACTGCCGAAGCCCGCATTCACGGAACCGAGACGCGGCTCGATCCCGCGATCCGCAACGATCCATTTCCCTTCTACGATGCGCTACGGGAGGAACGGCCGGTCTATTACGATCCGGGGCTCGATGTGTACCTCGTCACCCGGTACGACGACGCGAAGCAGGTCCTTTCGGATTCCGATACGTTCTCGCTCGAGCATGGTTATCAGGACCGCTATGCCAACGGCCATGTCGAGGTGTTCGCCGAGATCCTCGATCGTGAAGGCGGCGGCTTCATCCGCGATCTCGCCATCGATCCGCCTGCGCATACCCGGCTTCGCCGTTTGACCGAAAAGGCCTTTACCGCGCACCGGGTAAAGGATCTGGAGCCGCGCATTCGCCAGATCGTGATCGACCTTATCGAGAAGGTGGCGGACAAGGGCGAGGGCGATGGCATGCTCGATATCGGGGCGCCGCTGACCGCGCATCTGATCTGCGAACAGCTCGGGCTCGATTTCTCGAAGATCGGTACCGAGAAAGTCGCCTGGTGGACCACGGCGATCCTTGCGCAGATCGGCCGCATGCAGACGCATGAGGAGATGGTCGTCAATGCCCGCACGATCTGCGACCTGCAGAACACGATCATCGCCGAGATCCGCGAGCGCCAGGAAAACCCGCGCGAGGACATGATCACCGATCTCGTGAATGCGGAACTGGACGACGAAGCGAACCCGCGACTGACTTTCACCGAACTCGTCGCGACCGTGCGGGCATTCCTGATCGCCGGCAACGACACCACTGCAGCGGGCATCGCCAATGTGCTCCATGTGCTGGCGACCCATGAAGGCCTGGCCGAAGAGCTCTATCCGCAAGTGGACGACGACCGCGTGATGAGCCGCTTCGTTGAGGAAGTGCTGCGGCTGCATCCGCCGGTCCACGGCCTGTTCCGCACGGCCATGCGCGACGTCGAGGTGGGCGGCACCATGATCCCGGCGATGTCCCAGATCTGCGTGATGTATGCTGCGGCAAACTACGATGCGGCCCGCTTCCCCGACCCGGAGCGGCTGGACATTGGCCGTCCCAATGTCGGGGCCAACCTGACTTTCGGTGCCGGTATTCACAAGTGCGTTGGCATTGCCCTGGCCCGCATGGAAGTGAAGGTTGCCGCGCAGGAATTCATCCGGCGGCTGACCGACATCAGGCTGGCGGTGCCGGAAAGCGAACTGACCTTTCTCCCCACCCTCGCAACCCACACGTTCGAGCGCCTTCCGCTGACATTCCGGCGGCGCACGGCGTGAGGCCCGTCATCTTTGGGACGGCCTTTCGGGCTGTTCTAGAGTCCGGCGGAGCCGCGATGGCCGCGCCATCGGCACGGGCATAGTCTGCGATCATGGCTACGACATTCATCAACGCGCGCGTGTTCGACGGCACTTCGCTGCTCCCCGACCTGCAGACGGTCACGCTGGACGGCAACCGTATCGCTTCGCTCGGCGCAGAACCGGCTGCCGGAAGCGACGTGACCGACCTTGGCGGCATGACGCTTATGCCCGGCTTGATCACCTGCCATTTTCATGCGGACTTCTACAAGTTCACGCTGGCGCAGGGCATGGCGGGCGACCCGCTGGGCAAGGAATTTCCCCCCGGCGTTATGATGGCGATGGCGATTCGTAACGGGCGGGTCCTGCTGGAAAGCGGGTTCACCGGCTACGTCGGTGCGAGCTGCAGCAACGATGTCGACGCGCAGTACAAGATCGCGATCGCCGAAGGGATCGTGGAAGGTCCGCGGCTGCGGGCGTGCAGCCCGCACATCGGCACCACCGGCGATCTCAACGACAGCAAGAAGTGGTGGCGCAAGCAGGAAACGCCGGGAACCGATGTGTTCTTCGACGGGCCCCTCGAGATGCGCAAGATCGTGCGCGAATATACCCGCCGCGGCGCACAGACGATCAAGATCTTCGCCAGTCAGGGGCACGGCTTTCCCAACCGCGTTTCGCGCAACATGGACCGTGACGAGATCGCGGCCATCGTCAACGCCGCGCATGGTCGCGGCGCCAAGGTGCGGGCGCATGTCTCGGACAAGGCGATGATCATGGAGTGCATCGAGCTGGGCGTCGACATTCTCGACCACGGCGACGAGATCGATGCCGAGGCCATCGACGCCATGGTGGAGAAGGGCACGTTCTGGGTGCCCAGCCTGATCTATCCCAAGTGCCTGCTCCAGCTGGGCTGGGGCGATGCCGAAATGCAGCGGCTCTACGACCACGTGCGCGACGTGCTTCCGGCAGCGCAGGAAGCAGGCGTCCGGATGCTCGTCGGTGACGATTACTCGGGCGTGTTCCGCGAGGTGATCGAAGACGATCCGCTGGATCATCAGGTCGGCAACTACGCCCGCGAGTTCGCCTACTATGCCGACGTCCCAGGCCTCTCCGCAGCGCAGGTGCTCGCCTGGGGTACGAAGAATGCCGCCGAAGCTCTGCTCGACGGCGAGGACACGCTGGGCGTCGTCGCTGCCGGCGCGCTTGCCGATCTGATCGTCGTCGACGGCGATCCGGTTGCCGATCCGGCCGTACTTGCGCGGCCGCAGGAAGCGCTCAAGGCCGTCGTTCGCGATGGCAGCTTCGTGATCGATCGCCTGCCACCGGGCGCGCGGCAGACCTACCAATCGCAACAGGGAATTCGTGCAGCATGATAGCCCCTTCCGATCGCAACAAGTCCATCATGCAGCTGTGCTGGGTGGTGCCGGACCTCGAAGCCGCCATCGGCCATTGGGTGCGCACGACCGGCGCCGGTCCGTTCTTCCTGTTCGAGGACGTCCATTTCGAGGATGGGGTCTATCGCGGGACGCCCTCCGACATTGCGCCGCACCGTGCGGCCATCGGCCAGTACGGGGATACGCAGATCGAGCTGGTGCAGCCGCTCGACGACCGGCCCGGTGTTTGGAGCGATGTCGTGCCGTTCGGCAAGGCCGGTTTTCATCACACCGGCCTTTATTGCGAGGACTACGGATCGGAGCGCGAAGCCTACCTCTCGAGCGGTGCGGAAATGGCGTTCGAAGGCCTGATGATGGGGGCACGCACCTGCTACATCGATACGACCCCTCAGCTGGGCTATCTTACCGAGCTGATCACCGCCAATCCGGTCGCCGCGCAGGTTTTCGGCGCCTTCAAGGCCGCATCCGAGGGCTGGGACGGGTTCGAACCGATCCGGACCCTGGGATGAGCGGGACCGACGCCCGTTTGCCCGAGGGGTTCGCCGATCTCGAGCGCTTCGTGCCCGAATGGGTGCGTCCCGATGCCGTTGCCCGCATGGCCAAGCGCCAGTCGAGCACGATCGAGGCGCTGCGCGAGTTCTACGACACAATGTTGCCGCGTGGCGAAGCGGTGCTGGCCTGCTTGCGCGAACATCAGCTTGGTGACCTCACCCCGCCGGTCGAAAACCTGCTGCGGCTGATGCTGATGCTCGCCGAAGTGGCGCCCGCCGTCGAATGGTACGGCGATCCGCGCGTCTACGATGGCTTCCCGATCGAGCGCGTGCGTTACCTGCGCCAGATTTCCGACACCGACGCGCAGCCCCTTTCGGGAGAGGCCGCATGAATGAAATGGCTAAACCGCCGGTCCCGGATCTGGGGCTGACCGAACGTTATCCCGATATCGGGACGGGGCCGGTCGATACGGCGATCTACCACGAGCCTGCAGTCTACGCGAAGGAGCTGGAGGCGATCCTGTGGCCTTCGTGGTACATGATCGGGCGGGTCGAGCAGATACCCAGAGCGGGTGACTTCTTCACCTGCAACCTTCCGACGTTCGGCTACGAACTGCTGATCTGCCACGACCGCCAGGGCAACGTCAACGGCTTCCACAACGTGTGCACGCATCGCGGCAACGTGGCCGAGCATCGCCGTGAAGGGCACAGCGCCGGATTGTTCACGTGCCGCTTCCACGGTTGGTCGTTCGATCTCGAAGGCAACCTCAAGCGCATCCGCGACGAGGAAGGTTTCTTCGGGTGCGACAAGAAGAAGATGGGCCTGAGGCGCATCGCCACCGGCGTATGGCAGGGTTTCATCTTCGTCTGCCCCGCTGAAGAACCGGCGCAGTCGCTGGAGGAATGGCTGGGCGAGCAGGGCGCGGACACGGCGGACTATCCCTGGGGACAATGCACGCAGTCCTACCAGTGGGAATGCGAAATCGCCTGCAACTGGAAGCTGGTCAACGATAGCCCCGCCGAGGTCTATCATATCCCGGTGCTCCACCCGAACTCGGCGGCTCCGACGATGATGGCTTCCGGCAATCCGATGGGGCGGCTGCTCGATGTGCGCATCCGGGGCAATCACCGCACCAACTCGCATTACTCGGTCGCGGGCGAGCCGAAGCCGGTCCAGAAGCTGGCCTACTTCCATGCTGCTGCCGCGCAAAACGTTGCCGGTGCCGCGAGGGACTATCCCCCGGGCATCAATCCCACGCGCTCGCCGTTCTGGACAGTGGACCTCATCATGTTCTTTCCGACGTTGAGCTTCACGCTGTCGGCGGGGATGTACACTGCACACCAGGTCTGGCCCCTCGGTCCGAACCGCAGCCTCTATCGCCAGCGGGTCTTCGTACAGCCGGCCCGGACTGCTGCCGAACGCTTCGGGCAGGAAAACACCATGGTCGAGTTCCGCGACGTGGTGATGGAGGACTTCTCCACGCTGGAGCGGATCCAGCGCGCGCTCGATTCCGGTCAGATCCGCGAATTTCACTATCACGATCACGAACTGGCGCTGCGCCATCAGCATCATGTCGTGACGAAGACCCTAGCGGCTTACGACCGCGAACAGGCTGCGGCCTGAGATTTTTCGAAGGAGTCCCTATGGAAGCCGCCACGATTGCGCCTTGCCGTGCCGTTACGCCGGAAGAAGTCGCCCATTATCAGGAGAAGGGCTGGGTCCTCCTCAAGCGTTTCATCGAGCCCGAAACCATCGCCGCGTTGCTGAAGAAGGCCCAGGGGATCATGGGCGAGGACGGCGACAGCAATCCGCCCTACGGTATCGATCAGCCCTACTTCAACGCGCAGGCGGCGAGCGGGTATGACGATCCGGCAGTGCGCCCGATGCTGCACGGCGTGGGGGCTGCAGCAAAGGCGCTGATGGCGCGCAAGGCGAATGTCCCGACGCGACTGTTCAACGACTTCTTCGCACCCAAGCTGCCCGCAGCGAAGAAGACCCGCAATCAGGGTAACGGCGCGACCAGCTTCCATCAGGATTTCATCACCTTCGCCGTCGACCGGTCGGGGGGCATGACCTTCTGGATCCCGCTCGAAGGCTATGGTCCGGAAGCGGGCACAATGTCCTTCATCGAGGGATCGCACCGGCTGGGCGTGCTGGGGAACTACACCAGCTACGACGGCAAGGACATTCGCGAGGTCTATCCCGAACTCGCGGACATGCCGATGACAGATCAGGTGACCTACGAACTCGGCGATGTCACCGCGCACAGCCATCTGACGGTTCATGGTGCAGGCCAGAACAACCTCGATCGGCCGCGCTGGGCCTATCTGGTCCTGCCGCAACCCGCCGATGCCCGCTGGAACGGGGCGCCGCCGGAGGCCTTCGTGCCCGATGCGCATGGGATGACACCTTACGGGCCGTTCCCGGACAGCGCCTTTCCGATCATTTCGGAATAGCCCGACTTTCAAGAACACGACCGAATATTGGGGAGAGAGAAGGACATGAGTGAAGCAGCCGACCGCAAGGTCGCATTCGTGACGGGTGCCGCATCTGGCATCGGGCGGGCAACCGCCGAGGCTTTCGTGGTGGCCGGTTATTCCACGGCGCTGGTCGATCGCGATCCGGAAGCCGGAGCCAGGGCGGAAGCCGAACTGCAAAAGCTGGGCACCTGCCGCTTTATCGCCTGCGATGTTACCGACGATGCCTCCGTGGCTTCTGCCGTGGAGCAGACAATCGAGACGTACGGCCGGCTCGACGCCGCGTTCAACGCGGCGGGTATCGACGGCGAGCACGGCAAGCGCACGGCCGAATGCACGCTGGAAAACTGGAACCGCGTGCTCGCGGTCGATCTGACCGGCACCTTTCACTGTGTGCGGCACCAGATCCCGGCCATGCTGAAATCGGGTGGTGGCTCTATCGTCAATTGCGCCTCGGTTGCCGGGCTTGTCGGCGCGGCCACGTTCGCGGCCTATGTCTCGGCGAAGCACGGGGTGGTGGGTCTGACCAAAGTCGCCGCACTGGAATACGCGCGCGAAAACCTCACGGTGAACGCGATCTGCCCCGGAACGATCAATACGCAGATGAACCAGAACCTGCCGAAGGAACTCTTGCAGGGCGTGCTCGATGCCAGCCCGATGGGACGCCTCGGCGAACCGTCGGAGATCGCGGCGACCGCGCTTTTCCTGTGCAGCGAGGGCGGTCGGTTCGTCAACGGACAGGCCATCGCCGTCGATGGCGGCTGGATTACCCAGTAATTTTGAGGGAGCCTTTGCAATGACCCGTATACCTGCACTCGATCCCGCAAGCTTTTCCGAGGAACAGAAGGCCCTCGTCGGTGAGTGGACGTACCTCGAATTCAGCCGCGTGCTGATCAACAGCCCGCGGATGTATGGCACTTTCGTGCCGTGGCTTAAGGAGCTCATCGCCGAAACGGCGCTTTCCACACGCGACCGGCAGATCGTCTGCCTGCGCATTCTGGAGCTGTGCGGCGACGTTTATGAGAAGACGCATCACGTCGTCATCTCGCGAAAGTGCGGCCTGAGCGAGGAAGAGATCACGGCGTTCATCAGCGGGGAGGGCGATGCCCTGACCGACGAGGACCGTGATGTTCTGGCGGCCTGTGGCGAACTCTATCGCGATCAGCGTGTCGGTGACGCGACCTGGGAGCGGCTGGGACGCCGCTATTCGCAGGAACAGCTGATGGAGCTTGTGTTCCTGGCGGGGTGCTATCAGACCATGGCGATGCTGACAAAGAGCTTCGAGATCAAGCTTGAGCCCGACCTCGAGAGCTTCAATGAACTTCGGGACTACGCCGAAGAGGTCTAGTCGAACAGGACGTTGAGCTGGTCCAGTTTGAGCTTGCCGGTGGTCGTGCGCGGAATGTCCAGTTCGCGCACGAACACGAAACGGCGGGGCACCTTGTAACTGGAAATGCTGTCGCGCAGCATTGTGCGCAGCATTTCCGCATCCGGTTCGGTGCCCTCGGCCGGCACCACGGCCGCGGCGACGACCTGGCCGAACTCGGCATCCGGCAGGCCCGTGACGACGCAGTTGGCAACGCCGGGCAGCTCGCGCAGTGCAGCTTCCACTTCCAGGCGCGAGACGTTTGCTGCACGTGTCTTAATCATGTCGTTACGGCGGGCGACGAAAGTCAGGTAGCCGTCCTCGTCGATCCGCACGAGGTCTCCGGTGGGATAGAAACCGTCGGGCGTGAACACCTCGCAGCGGCGCTTGCCGTAGAACCCGCTCATCAGAGCCCCGCCGCGCAACTGCAATTCGCCGACTTCGCCCGCGGGCATCTCGGCGCCGGTTTCCGGATCGACGATGCGGCGCTCGTATCCGTTGACCGTGCGGCCCGAGGCTCCCGACTTGTCGTCGGGCAGGCGAACGTTGATCGGCTCGGCGCTATGCGGCGCGAAGGTTTCGCTCATGCCCAGCATGTTCGATTGCAGGTGCGGCGGGATCAGTTCGCCACTTGCGTTACGGAAGGGGCCGAGCCCGACGATGGCATCGACATCCACGCCGCGCTCGCTGGCAAGCTTGCGGAGGCGGACGAGACCGTCGCCCCATCCGTTGAGCCGGCTCACCTTGCAGGTCACGATCGTGTCGAGAACGATCTCGAGATCGGGCGAAGCCGGATAGACCAGCGTAGCCCCCTGGCTCAGCACCTGCATCGCCATGGCCATCCCGCCAAGCCAGAAGGCTGGCAGCATCGGTAGCATGCGATCGCCTTCCTTTACCAGGAACAGCTTGGCGAGTTCGGGGGGATGCCGGGTGACGTTCCACTGGGTGTGAACCACTGCCTTGGGCAGCGAGGTGCTCCCCGAAGTATAGACGATCACCGCTTCGTCGGCGGGGGATACCTGCGCCTCGATGGCCGTGAGCAACTCAGCGTCGGGTGCCGAAGGCGTATCGGCAAGCGCCAGAAGGTCGTCGATGGTACCGCACCAGCTGAGACCGCGGGGATCATCCATCCAGACGCCGCGCAGATAGGGGGCATCGGTCAGTTGCAGATTGCCCAGCGCTGATCCGCTCAGACCGGGCAGGGCCGCCTCGAGCTTCTCGCCATAGTCGTGGCTCAGGAAGCGCCGCGATGCGAGCAGGAAGCGCACATCGCTGTTGCGCAGCATATGGGCGAGTTCCTTGGGACTGGCGAGCGTGCTGACGCAGGTCAGCAAGGCGCCGATGCGTAGGCTGGCAAGGAAGGCGGTGATCCAGAAGATACCGTCGGGTGCGAGCAGGGCGATGCGGGTGCCTTTCCCCGCACCCGCCGCGACAAGTGCCCGCGCGAGTCGTGCGCTACGCCGGTCCAGCTCGCGATAGTCGATCGTTTCGGCAACGGTCGCGACGGCATCCGCGTCGCCCCTTCGGGCCACGACATCTGCCAGCAAGGCCGGGATCGTCGAGGGGCGTGTCTGTTCAGGCGCTGACGGGGGCATGAGGTCTCCTTCTGGATGCTCTGCATCCTTGCCTGTCCCGTTCTCTGCGGTCACCGATGTTGCATGGAACGCCGCATGGCTTCGTTCCAAGCGGGGCTGCTGCGGTGAAACAGGAACGGGCGGACCGGTTTCCCGGCCCGCCCGTCGAGTGCTGCACAATGGCGGGCCGTTACTGGAACATGCCCAGCGGACGCAGCGTGAGCTTGATGAAGATCTGGCGACCGGGTTCGACCACACAGGCGACATCGTCGATCTTGCCCGTCGGGTTCGTGGCCTGACCGGTGACTTGCGCAAAGCGCGTGAACACCGTGGTGTTCTGCAGGTCGGTATTGGCGCAATAGCCGCCGCGCAGCACATCGTTGAGGTTGTTGCCGATCAGAGAAAGCTCCCACCGGTCGTCGGCGTCCTTCAGCGTCAGGTAGGCATTCAGCTTGGTGAAGCCGCGCTGATAGTAGTCGTCGCGGTTGCCGATGACGGCCTTGTACTTGGACGAGACCTGGGCGGATCCGCCGAAGACCAGATCCAGTCCTTCCGCGACCGAGGTCTGATAGTCGAACCCACCGATGGCTTGCCACTCGGGTGCCTTCTCCAGCGGTTCGCCGCTGGCATCCGAGGCGGTGTAGGTGATGGGATCGGAACCCGGAATCGGGGACTCGTTGCAACCCAGTGCAATGGTCTGGCCGCCGTAGCAGGGCACGCCGTGCAGGCTGAGGAACTTCGCCTTGTTCCAGTTCAGCGAAAGGTTGAGGCCGAGGCCCGGTATCGAAGGCGGATGGTAGTTCGCGTCGAAATCGATGCCGTAGGTGCGCGACGAACCGGCGTTGAGCGTGCGCAGCTCGGGAATGCCGTTGTCCGATGCGGGCTGCGAAACACCGACCTGCAGGCCCTTGTACTTGTAGTAGTAGAAGGCCGTGTTGACGTAGAGGCTGCGGTCCGACGAGCGGACCTTGAAGCCGATCTCGCCGCCCTGAACCTTTTCGTCGCCGAACGAATTGTCCTTGGTCGGCGAAGCGGGGGTCGTGATCGAGAACGAACCCGACTTGTAGCCCTGCTTGAGCGCGCCGAAGACCGTGAAGTTGTCGGTCGGCGTGTAGGTCACGGTCAGTTCGGGCGACCAGTTCTTGGAGTTGATCTTGGGCGTGATCAAATCGACCGGGGTATAGGTGTTGGTCGCTGCATTGGACAGGGTGGTGGCGTAGTCCTTGCGCGTCTCATCGGTCCAGCGCACGCCGGCGGCGATTTCGAGCGTCTCCGCCGGCTTCCAGCGCAGCTGCCCGAAAAGCGAGGCGGACTTGATGTCCACATCGTGGGTCCCCGCCGTCAGCGTGGGGGGCAGGCCGAGCGCCATGTTGCCGCCGACGTAGATGCGGTTCTTCATCACCGCGTCCTGATAGTAACCGCCGAGCAGGAAATTCAGCGGCGAATCCTGGAAGTCGGACTCGAGGCGCAGTTCCTGCGTCGTGTCACGCCGCTTGAAATGGTTATCGGCAAACAGCGTCGGACCGGCAGCGCCCGAATAGACCCCGTTGGCCATCGTGTCGGTCACATTGTGGTAGTACGTCGTGGTCGAGGTCAGCAGAATGTCGGGAGTGACGTTGTAGTCCATCTCAAGGACGCCGAAGTGCTGCCGGATGTCCGTGAAGGGCACCCCGTCGTTGCGCAGCGCCGGTGCGCCGTCGGGGAAGACGCCGCCGAAGAAATTCGGGTCCATGCCGACGTACTCGACCTCGTCGTCCTGTTGGCAGGGGTGGGTGCCGCCGATGAACTGGATGCCCAGCGCGCCGGGGCCGGTGCCGCTGGGGCACGAAACGCCCTGCAGACCGGTCGGACTGTTGCTGTTGTCACGCGTGACGTTGACCTTGAGCCGGGCCTTGAAGTCGGCAATCGGGTTCCAGACCAGCGTGCCGCGCACGATCCAGTTCTCGTTGCCGCCGTTGCGACCGCCGAGCGTGGTCCCGCCGAGGCCGGGAATGGCGACCGCCGTGTTCTTGAAGTACCCGTCGCGGTCGGACCACGTTCCCGCAAGACGCGCGCCGAGCGTGTCGGAAAGCGGCCCGGACAGGATGAGTTCGGTGCGCTTCTCGCGTGCGACGAGTTCGTAGCTGCCACGGGCAATCACTTCGAAGTAGTCCTTCGGATCGGCCGTGGTCAGCGCGATCACGCCGCCGGGGCTGTTCTTGCCGAAGAACAGCGCCTGCGGCCCCTTGAGCACTTCGGCCTGGGCCAGATCGAAAAGGCCGCTCTTGAAGGTCAGACCCTGGCTGAACTGCTGGCCGTCGATGTTGAGCGAGACCGACTGGTCGATACCGGCATCGAGCGCGCTGGTGCCGACGCCGCGCAGCGAGATCTGGGAACCGATCGCCAGCACCGATGTGCCGACGAACAGGCCCGGCACCTTGGTGGTCACGGCCTGGATGTCTGTGATCTGCGACTGTTGCAGCGTGTCGGCGTTGATGACGGTTTCGACCACCGGAACCTTCAGGATCGATTCCTGACGCTTGCGGGCCGTGACGATGATTTCTTCGTTCGTCGGGCCCATCTGGTCCTGTGCCTGGTCCTGCGCCTGGGCCATGGCCCATGGTTCGACCAGCACGAGTGCGCTGGCCGCAAGCAAAGCTATCTTCCTGTTCATGTATTGCCTCCCCACTATCCATCGCCGCCCGTCCTTGCGGGTGCAGCGATCCCTCACACCGGTGTGCGGCGTATCTTCCTGGTTGTCCCCGTCCGGCCATTGGTGCCGGTTCGTGGCGCGACCTTAGTGGGGATGGAGGGCCTGCCAATCGCAGCGCAGGGCAATACTGGAACGGGAGAATGCTTCGTTCTCGCCCTTGCGCCCACAATGAAAAGGCTTTCGAATTCTAGACAGTTGTCGAGAAAAAGAGAGGGCGTTTCAGCTTTTTCGATCGGTCACAGACCCGCGATCCGACGGGCCGTATCGTGGTCCAGCATCGCCATCGTCGAGCGCATGGCATTGACCGTGTTCACGGCCTCCGCCTGATAGTGCGACTCCGTCGTGATCCAGATGAAGTAGCCGTAGAGCAGCAAGATCGCATATTGCGTCATGGCCTCGTCGAAGGTGGGGGCGGGGGCGCCGGCTCGTTCGAGTTCGTCGAGGTAGTGTCGCACCAGAGCGCCTTCCCACTTCGGCCTGTCGGCAACGTCGAGCGAGCCAGAGATGTGGTAGGCCACTTCCAGCATTCCCGGCCCGCGACTGGCGAGCGTGTCGAGAAAGCCCGGCGTGCCATCGGGATCGATGTAGAGATTGCCGAGATGGATATCGCCATGCAGCACGCAGTGCGGCAACGACCGGGCGTGGGCTGCCATTTTCGTCCAGCTGTCCACCAGCCAGTCGCGGTCCTGAAAGTGCCGGGACGAGGCGACACCGCGTGGGGCTGCCATGAAGCGCGCCCAGTTTTCGGCGGAGCTTTTCTCGTCGAAGAAGTCCTGCATCACGGCAAAGAACTCGGGCAGATCGCCCCAACGGCCACCTGCCTCGATTTCCGGGCTCGCCCACGTCGCGGCATGGAAGCGGGCGAGATAGCCCAGTCGCCGCGCAACCTGTTCGTGCGTCTGCGGCTTCGTTGCATGGCAGAACTCCACGCCTTTGGCGACGAGGTCTTCCATGATGATGATGCCCTGCTTCTCCTGGTCGTCGTATTCGGCGAAGTAGCAAGCCGGGTGGGGGAGCGGGACATGGGGATAGACGTCTCGGTACCCGCGTACCTCACGTTCGTGCATCTGATGATAGCGGCGGCCGTGTTCCTCGAAGCCGCCTTTCACGATGATGAGTTCGGGAATGCCGGCGGCGATCGCCGCGTCGTCCCGGTCGAGCCGCAGCCGGATCTTGCTGCAGGTGGAAAAGACCGTGTCGACGACTTCGCATGACTTCACCGTGACACCGGGATTGCGCGTGCGCAGCGCTGCGGTCAGCCATGGCGCGGTCACGTCTTCCACCCGGACGGGCAGAGGAAAGGGGCTGGCGTCGGTCATGGAATCTCCCGTGTGCATCGCTTCGTTGTTGCGGCACGATGCTTAGATGGCGCGAGGCTGCGCCGACGAGAGAAGAGGCTAGGACATTCCGCTCTGCTGTTCTCAGGCAGGTGCGCCTTGCCTGTCTGACCATAGTGTGACAGGCTCCTCTCCGGCTTGAACGCCGTCGACGACACCAGTAGCCGAACTTCAGGGTTCGCGGATCTAATCCAAGGGTTGTTCTGTCATGCGAAAAGGGCTTTTTCGGACGAAATTGCCGGGACTTGGCGAGTGCGCCCGAGTCGATATGAGCGCCGGGGATGCGGCGCCCTATCTGGAACGCGACATGTACGTTCTGCTGGGTTTCCAGCCCGGTTTCGAGCAGCTTCCCGAAGAGCCGCGCGACCACAGCGAAGCCAAGCGCCAACTCTGGTCGCACTGGCGCTGAACGCGGCGCCTTGCGGCACCGCATTGCTGAAATGGGATGAGGTCAGGCCGCCTGCCGCTGTGCGGCGGTCGTTGCAGCGTAAGTGGCGAACAGATCCTCGAAGTGCTCATCCATCGTGCGGGCGGTGGTCGTCGGCCGTGGCCGGGCTGCTGCAACAGCGCGGATAGCCTGCGCGGCCGATACCGGATCGCAGGCCGTATAGGTGAAGCCCGCGCCGCCCTGCGCATGATCGACGGCACCGCCGGCATCGGGAACGACGACAGGTACACCGCTGGCCCGTGCTTCGGCGGCGACCATGCAGAAGGTCTCCGCCTCGCAGCCGTGCACAAGCGCGTCGGCGCTGGCGAGAATGCGCGCAAAGCGGCGACGGTCGCGTTCGGGGCTCAGCAGCCGGATATGCGGATTGCCGGCGATATGGCGCAGGATGGTACGTTGCTCGCGCCCTTCGCCGAGCATCACGAGGCCGATCGGCATGTCGCGGCTCGCCGCGTTCACCGCATCGACCACCATCGGCCAGCGCTTTTCCGGGGCCAGTCGGCCAACCGCCAGCAAGAGCGTGGCGCTTTCCGGCAATTCGCATTCCTGCAGCAGGCGTGCGCGCAAATCTGGATCGCGCAGCGAAGGCGAGAAGCATCCGGGCTCGACACCCATGGCGATGGTAGCCGTATTGGCAACGCGCCCTTCGCGCAGACGCCGCGACAGATCGGCATTGGCGCAAACCACATGGTCGAACCGGCGGCTGTTGCGGCGCAGGTGTTCCCAGAACATCGAGAACTGGCGGTCGATGGTCTCGCGCGAGAAGATCGGGCCGAACCAGCGATAGGCATAGGCTGACAGCGGATCGGCATGCATGACGAGGCTACGGGGAGCGGGCCCCGCCCAGTCGGCAACCAGACTGGCGCTGCGCCAGGGCGACGTGGCCTCCACGAAGTCGGGGGCTTCGGCATCGAGCACCGCGTGGAGCCGTTCGGCCTCGTTGAAGTACCAGTACTTGCGGTCGAGCGGGAAGCGCGGGCTGCGCAGGAAAACGATGCGGGCACCCGGGCCGCGCTCGATCACCGCGTCTTCGTCGCCGGGGGCAACGATGACGATCTCGTGGCCGAGCTGCGGGCCGATCTTGAGCTTCTGCTCGACATAGGTCCGCACACCGCCGCCGCGCGGCGAATAGAAGGCGCATACGTCCACGATCTTCATTGGCCAGTCAGTCCTTGCGCAGCGGAGCCACGCCGAGGCCGTGGCGGTAATTGAGAACGATGGTGATCGGCGTCGGGCCGTCGCCGGCAGTAGCCGTTGCCTTTTCAACGTCGGGCTTGCTCCAGCCCAGATGCGGATTCCCGGCAAAGCCGATCCCGTCGATCGTCCAGTTGAACTTGCGGTTGTCGTTGCGGTCGTGGAGCAGGCTGACCGCATAGGGCCCCGGACCGGGAACACGGATGCACAACTGCGGGGCGCCCGAGGCCGGAACCGGCACTTCCACCCGCCGGAAGGTCTTGCCCTCGCTCACCAGGATATTGTCATCCTCGAGGAAGCCCTTCTTGGTGGCCGGATAGACTTCGAGCTTGAGCTCGCCTTTGCGGTCCTTGAGGCCGTCCACCGTCACCAGGAAGGCCGGGCCATTCTCGTTGGGCCGGCACTTTCCCGCGGCCTTGCCGAGATCGGGGGTGGAGGGAATTACCGCCGCCGCCATCAAGGGCAGGGCGACGGCCGCGACGGGAAGTGTCGCAGCTATCATCAGCGTTTCTCCGGATTGGCGAGGTCGTTGATGGCAATGACGCTACCCAGCAGCAGGTGCGTCGCGAGGATCAGCCCGGCCATCAGCGTCATGAGGGCACCGATGTCGCGCTCGTGGCCGAGCACGACGACGGCGATGCCCGCGAAGAGCAGGTCCTTGTTGGGCATGAGCGGCAGGCGCGAGACGAGCAGGCGCAGCGTCGAGAGATAGAGCCACCAGGTCAGCGGTACTTCCGGCAGCACGAGGTGCCAGACGACAGCGGAGAGCACTGCGGACACGATGATGCGTACCAGGTGCATCCGCGTGATCATCATCAGCTCGGCGCGCGGCAGTGTGAACACGCGCTTGCGGAACACCATGGCCGCCATCGAAATCGCCAGAATGACGCCGAGCGAGAGGGCGAGCGTGCGCGTGTCGATCCCGAGGCTGGTCTTGCCCAGCATGGGGTACATGACGATCAGCAGGGCCAGCGTCACCGCGTTGCCGGTGATCGCGGACAGGATCGCCACGTCCTTCACCGCACCGAAGGGGGCCGCGTCCAGCGAGACGCGTCGACGGGCCCATGTGTAGAAATAGGCTTCGCCGAGGTATCCCAGCAGCAGTTCGTTGTAGACCTTCTTGCGCAACAACGCGACGAACCCCGCGGCCGGAATGCTCCAGAGCCGGTTGAAGATGACCCACTCGGTGGCAGGTGCAATGAGGTAGGCCGCAGCGAAGACGATCCAGAACAGCGGGCTGGCCGGAACCATGGCGAGCAGGCGGGAGACGTCGAGCCCGCCCATCTCGTGGACAACCGCGGCGATCACGGCGAGCGACAGCAGCACCGAAAAGATGGCATTGCGCCCGCGGT
Source organism: uncultured Novosphingobium sp. (assembly GCA_965140495.1). Lineage (GTDB taxonomy): Bacteria > Pseudomonadota > Alphaproteobacteria > Sphingomonadales > Sphingomonadaceae > Novosphingobium. The sequence goes on from OZ223239.1 coordinate 2,347,530, forward strand.
GCCGATTGCGGTCCTGCGGACGAAGCTCGATCTTCGAGCTCACGTCGACAGCCGGCATATCGGAAGCCATGGCAGCAAGGGGTTCGGACACAGGTATCTCCGGCAGCTTGGGCTGATCAATGCAGCGGATGGCGCGTGGCGCGCGGCGATAGGAGTTGGAGGTTGCGCTGGCGGTCGCTCTCGCGGCGGTGGCTGCGCCGGACGTCGGCCATCATGTCGAGATAGCGTTGCGCCGCCCCTTCGATCTCGTAGCCGGCAGCGATGTGACGCGCGCGATCGGCGTCGGTCTGGAACTGGCGAATGCGCACGAGGCCGTCGGCGAAGGCCGCTTCGTCGCCACGCTGGACGAGAAGGCCGGTGCGGCCGTCATCGAGCAGGCAGGCCATGCTGACGCAGCAATCGGTCGCAAGGACGGGCAGCCCGGCCGCCAGGGCCTCGACCACGACACCGGGCAGGCCCTCGTAGTCCGAGCTCAGGACAAAGGCATCGGCCTCGGCCAGCAGCGCATCGATGGTGGGGACATAGCCGGTGAAAACGACGCGTTCGGCAATGCCCAGCTCTGCGGCAAGCTGCGTAAGCGCTTTGCGCTCGGGCCCTTCGCCGGCGATGGTCAGTGTGTCATGCGGTCGCGCCGCCTTGGCAAAGGCGCGCAACAGCATTGCGAAGTTCTTTTGCGGGACAAGGCGCCCGGCGGCGAGATAGGCCGTCTTCCAGACCGATCCCGGGCGGTGTTCGATGCGAGCGAGGTTCCGGAGGCGCTTACGAGGAATGACCGGGTTGGCAATGACGGGTACGTGCTTCGGCGGTGCGAGCGTTGTCTTGCAGATCTCCCTCTGCATCGGTTCGGAGAGGCTCACCAGCCTGTCGAACAGCGAACCCTGCACGCGCAGCCAGCTCTCATAACCGCGCCGCATGATCGGGGACATGTCCGGCCGTTCCAGCGCATTGCTGACCTTGAGCACCATCGGCGGGGCATGTTCACCGAGCAGCACTTTCATCGCCGCTCCGACCACCGCGTAGGTGTTGCCGGGGCAGAACAGCACGTCGCACCGGTGGCGAAGCAGGTAGGTGAAAAGGCAGTGCACCATCCACGGCGTTTCCCACGAAGCCGTGGGTAATCCGGTGGGGATCTGCCAATAGTCGAGAGGCGGCGCGGAGCAGAGATTGGCGCTGCCCGAGCGGCCGAGAACGACCTTTACCTCGTGCCCGTTGCGTTGCCACTCCATGGCCAGCCCCAGCGCCACGCGCTCCACGCCTCCGGGATCGAGGCTGTGTATCGGAATGACAATGCGCAGTGCTCTCTGCATGATCGATCAGACGCCGTGCCCTCATGCCGTCCGCAGTTCGCGACAGGCAATTTTTTGAATCCGCGGGCCGTCTATGGCTCGAGAATGTCGGGTTTGTGACTGTGCAGGGCGGTGTCATCTTGCCGACGCGCCGGCGCCTTCAAACTGCCATCAAGCGATGACGATCAGTGCAGATCGGCGTACCGGGATGGCTGGTGCGTGGCCGCAAAGCGCTTGAGCGTCGCGTCGATGCTGTCGAGCAGGCTGGCTTTCGTCACATCGCCGGGGTGGACCGCAATGCGCACGTTGGAAAGCACGGGAAGCGCACGCCGGGCCAGCGCCGCGAAAGCAAGCGAGGATGCCGTGCGCATGCGCGAGCGACTGGCCCAGGTGATCACCGGCCCTTTGGCCAATACCGCATCGGAGCCGGCGTCCCACACTTTCCAGTGATCCTCCGCCAGCGCAAAGTCCGCTTTGCGCAAGGCGGCACGCGCGCCTTCGCCATAGAGCCACGCCGGCGCAATGAAGCCGGCGCTCGGGCGACCGATGATGTCCTCGACCAACGCCTTGCCTTCGGTCATGCGGATGAGCGCGGTCGCTTCGTCGAGGCCGAGGAATTCTCCCTCACCGGCGGTCATGTGCCTGGCCTTGAACTGCGCGGCGCCGCTGTGGACGGCGGTGTCGCGATGGAACCAGCCATGGACGAACATTTCCACGCCGGCATCGGACCACGCGCGGAGCCTCGCCTGAAAGGCTCGGTCCTGCTTCAGCGGGTGCTCGCCCCAGTGGTCGGGCACGACAAGCATGGCGTACCGAGGGCCACCGAGGCGCCGTTCCAGCAGGGCGCAAAGCTGCTCTACCTGACGTTCCGAACCGGGGCCGACGTCATGGATAGAGGCGAGAAGGCGCTTGGGATGGGGACTGGCGGTCGAATAACTCGGCATGGCGTGCATCTAGGGTTCGACCATGACGACGCCGCGACAATCCCGCGTCCTCAGTCGAGACGCGCACTCAACCGCCCATGACCTCTTCAAGCGCTTCGCTGGCCTCGAGCCAAATCATCTCGGCTTCTTCGAGCTCCTCGGTCACCTTCGTGTGCCGCTTGCCGAGTTCACCGATGCCGAGGCCCTTGAGATCGCCCTTGGCCGCGGCGGGATCGACAAGGGCTTCATCCAGCTTGGCAAGCTGCTGCTGAAGTCGTGTCAAGCGGGTTTCGGCCTCGGTCACCTTGCGGCGCAGCGCTTTGAGTTCGTCGCGGGCTACGGTGCCCGCCTTGCGCTTGGGTTTGTCGTCGGCCTTGCCGGGTTTGTCTTCGTTGCGAGGCTGGTTCCGGCCGAGGACGAAATCGATGTAGTCCGCCATCGAGCCGTCGTAGGTCGCGGCGGTGCCCTGATCGACGAGCACGAGGCGGTCCGCCGTCAGCTCAACCATGTGCCGGTCGTGGCTGACGAGAATGACGGCGCCTTCGAAGGCGTTGAGCGCCTGCACCAGCGCTTCGCGGGCATCGACGTCGAGGTGGTTGGTCGGTTCGTCGAGGATGAGCAGGTGCGGCGCGTCGCGTGTGACCAGCGCCAGAGCCAGCCTCGCGCGTTCGCCGCCGGACAGGGTCCTGGTTTCCGCCGTGGCACGGTCACCGGAGAATCCGAAGCGGCCGAGCTGGGTTCGTACTGCCTGGGGCGGCTTGCCTTCCATGGCGCGCGTCATCAGCTCGAGCGGTGTCGAACCGGCGGGCAGTTCTTCCACCTGATACTGCGTGAAGTAGCCGATGCGGATCTTGGGCGAGAAGCTGACCGATCCTTCCATCGGATCAAGCTGGCGGGCGAGCAGGCGTGCCAGCGTGGTCTTGCCGTTGCCGTTGCGCCCCAGCAGCGCGATGCGGTCCTCCGGATCGATGCGCAGGTTGAGACGGCGCAGCACCGGCGTGTCTTCGACATAGCCCACCGCAGCGGCATCGAGCGTGACCAGCGGCGGGCGCAGTTCGTCCGGGCTCGGAAAGTCGAACGAGAGCGACGGATCGTCGACCATCGCCGCGATCGGCTGCATCTTCGCCAGCATCTTGGCGCGCGACTGCGCTTGCTTTGCCGTCGAGGCGCGGGCCGAGTTGCGGGCGACATAGTCGGCGAGCTTCTTGCGCTGCGCCTCCTGATTGGCCCGTGCCGCCTCGGCCTGAGCCGCGCGTTCGGCGCGCAGGCGTTCGAAGCTGTCGTAGGTGCCGGGGTAGAGCGTCAGCTTGCCGGCCTGCAGGTGCAGGATGTGATCGACCACGGTATTGAGCAGGTCGCGTTCGTGGCTGATTACCAGCAGCGTGCCGGGATAGCTCTGCAGGAAGTTCTCCAGCCACAGCGTTGCTTCGAGATCGAGGTGGTTCGAGGGTTCGTCGAGCAGCAGCACGTCGGGCGCGGAGAAGAGCAGGGCGGCCAGTGCCACGCGCATCTTCCACCCGCCGGAGAAGCTGTCGAGCGGTTGGCCCTGCATGCCCTCGTCGAAGCCCAGACCGACAAGGATGCGCGCGGCGCGTGCCGGGGCCGCATAGGCGTCGATGGCGATCAGCCGCTCGTGCACGTCGCCGAGGCGGTGGGGATCGGTGCAGGTCTCGGATTCGGCGAGCAGCGCAGTGCGTTCGGTATCGGCATCGAGCACGGCTTCGAAAGGTGTGCGGGTGCCGCTCGGCGCTTCCTGCGCGATATAGCCGAGGCGTGCCCGGCGCGGCATGTCGACAGCGCCGCCATCGGGCTCCAGTTCGCCGATGATCGTCTTTACCAGTGTCGACTTGCCGGCCCCGTTCCGCCCGATCAGGCCGATCTTGCCGCCCTGCGGAAGCGTTGCGCTCGCGCCGTCGAGGATAGTGCGGCCACCCAGGCGCACGGTGATGTCTCGGATCGTCAACATGACGGCGGCGCCTAGCAGGGCGAACGGAAAAGCCCAACCATGCGTTGCACGCTCGTCACCCGGTGCGTTTGCGGGCGATGGCCTCGAGCCCGGCGATGGCGAAGGTATGCAGGTGATCGACGAGGAGATCCTGCGGCAATTCCATGAGCTGAGTGGTGAGCGGCGTAGGGATGCGCCCGACCACGAACAGTACCGCGCAAGGCGCGCCGACGCTGATCGCGCAACGGATCAGGCTCGGATCGCCCAGCGGTATCCCGGTGATTTCCGAAAGCAGGCCTGCCACGAACCGGAACTTGGGCGACATCTCCTCGGCAAAGAGCACGTCGAGGTGCGACGAGGGCGAGAGCAATTCCCGAGCGAGCACATGGGCATTCCACCCGCGCTTGCTCATGGCCCGTGAGATGATGAGTTCGATGAGCTGGCGCAAACGCGCCTCGGCGGGTTCGGGAGCGTGGGCAATGCGCTCCAGCTCCGCGACGCTCACCAGGCGGCGATGCGCTTCGGCCAGAACGGCCTTGTAGAGCCCGTCGCGGGTGCCGAAGTGATAGTTGATCGAAGCGAGGTCGACACCGGCTTTCGATGCAATGGCCTTGCTTGTCGTTTCGGCGTAACCTTGTTCACCGAAAAGCTGCCCTGCCGCTTCGACTATGCGCGCGCGCGTTACGTCGCCGTCGGTACGCGATCCGCGGGTTTGGCGAGTGGGAGGCAGTGTGGCGTCTGGCGTATCCATTGCGGCTGGACACTACCCCACAGACAATTTAAATTCAATTTAGATTAAGTCCAAGACTCGCGCTTTTCCCTCTCCCTCACGCGCTATCGGGATAGACTTTAGATGAAGAAACGCGTTCCCGCGCTGATCGTGCTGGCCGCCGTGGTGGTAGCAGTCGTGCTGTGGCTGGTGCTGCGCAGCGACGAAAACCCGAACACGCTTGAATTGCACGGCAATGTCGATGTGCGGCAGATATCACTGGCCTTCGATGGCAGCGGGCGCATCGACGCGCTCAAGGTGGAAGAGGGCGACCGGGTGAAGGCCGGTGATCTGCTGGCGGTGCTCGATACCCGCACGCTCGCCCTGGAAGCGCGGCAGGCCGAAGCCAATGTATCGGCCAACCGCCAGAACCTGCTGCGCATGCAGAACGGGTCCCGGCCCGAGGAAATCCAGCAGGCCCGCGATCGTCTCGACGCTGCGCAGGCCGATGCCTCGCGCGCCGCCACCGATCTGGCGCGGCTGCGGCAAGTAGCGGAAAGCACCGCCGGACGCGGCGTCAGCGATCAGGAGATCGATCGGGCGGCAAGTGCCGCAAAGGCCTCGCGCGCGCAGGCTGAGCAGGCGCGCGAGGCGCTCCAGCTCACCGTGAAGGGACCGCGTTCGGAAGACGTTGCGGCTGCCCGGGCGCAGCTGGAGGCATCCAAGGCCTCGCTGGCCTTGATCCGGCACCGTATCGATCAGGGCGAACTGCGTGCACCCGAAGATGCCGTGGTGCGCTCGCGCCTTCTGCAAGTGGGCGACATGGCCTCGCCGCAGCGGCCGGTGTACGAGTTGGCGCTGACCAGTCCCAAATGGGTGCGCGTCTACGTCAACGAGAAGGATCTCGGGCGCGTGAAGCCCGGCATGGCCGCGCAGGTCACGACCGACAGCGCGCCGGACCGGCCGGTGAAGGGAACGGTCGGCTACATTTCCTCTGTTGCCGAATTTACCCCGAAGTCGGTCGAGACCGAGGATCTGCGCACCGCGCTCGTTTATGAAGTGCGCGTGCGGGTGCAGGACACGGAGGGCCGGCTGCGGCTCGGTCAGCCCGTAACCGTCGACCTGAAGCTCGGGACGGCACAGTGACCGAGGCGCGATCAAGCGTCGTAATCGAGGAATTGTGCAAGCGGTTCGATGGGCCGGACGGCGAACCCTTCGCGGCGGTCAACGGCATCTCGCTGACCATCGAACCCGGAACGCTGACGGCATTCGTCGGTCCCGACGGGGCCGGCAAGACGACGCTGATGCGGATGATGGCGGGCCTGCTGCAGCCGGATTCGGGATCGCTGCATGTGCTGGGCATCGATCTTACCGAAGACCCGCAGACGGTGCAGAACCGCATCAGCTACATGCCGCAGCGCTTCGGCCTCTACGAGGATCTGTCGGTTCAGGAGAACCTCGATCTCTATGCGGACCTTCACGGCGTCCCGCAGGACGTTCGCCAGGAGCGGTTCGCGCGCCTGCTGCACATGACCGATCTGGCTCGCTTTACCGATAGGCCGGCGGGCAAGCTTTCCGGCGGGATGAAACAGAAGCTCGGCCTTGCCTGCACGCTTGTGCGCGTGCCCGACCTGCTCTTGCTCGATGAGCCGAGCGTGGGCGTCGATCCGCTTTCGCGCCGCGATCTTTGGGAGATCATCGAGCAACTGATCGAAGACGAAGGTCTGAGCGTGATCGTCAGCACGGCCTACATGGACGAGGCCGGGCGCTGCGATCACGTCTTCGTGCTCAACCGGGGGACCTTGCTTGCCGAGGGTACGCCGGAAGCGCTGAGGAAGCGGGCGCAGGGCCTGACGTATGTGGTCACGCCGCGCGATGGCGTTCCGGCGCGCGATCTGCAGGCGCGGCTGATCGATGCGCCGGATCTGGTCGTCGATGCCGTTCCGGCAGGCGGGCAGGTCCATTTCATCCGCCAGCCCGACAGCGACGAAACGCGGCTGAAGGAGCTACTTTCCGACTGCGAGCCGCAGCCGCGCGAGGAGGAACTGGAAGACGCCTTCATGCTGCTTCTGCATCAGCACGATGCGCCGGATGAGGATGCCACCACGCCGCCGCCGCTGGCCTCGCAGGACGTTGCCGGGCCGGCGGCAGAGCATGGGGACGGGCCGGTGATATTCGTGCGCGATCTCGTGCGCCGGTTCGGCGATTTCACGGCCGTTGCGAACACCAGCTTCGATGTGCAGCGCGGCGAGATATTCGGGCTGCTCGGCCCCAATGGCGCGGGAAAGACGACGACCTTCCGCATGCTCTGCGGCTTGCTGCCCGCGAGCAGCGGAGAACTGCAGGTGGCCGGCGTGAACTTGCGCACGGCGCGTTCCGCTGCCCGTGCGCGTATCGGCTATGTTGCGCAAAAATTCGCGCTCTATTCGAACCTTAGCGTCTACGAGAACCTCGACTTCTTCGGCGGCGCCTATGGGCTGCGAGGGGCAAAGAGGCGCAAGCGCGTGGACGAGATCATCCAGCAGTTCGATCTCGATCCTTCGGCGCAGAGCGGCAATCTGCCGCTGGGATACAAGCAGCGGCTCGCCATGGCCGCAGGGCTTCTCCACGAGCCGGAAATCCTCTTCCTCGACGAACCGACCAGCGGCATCGATCCTCTGGCCCGGCGCGCGTTCTGGCGGACGATCACCGCCCTCTCGCAGGCCGGGGTGACGGTGGTTGTGACCACGCACTTCATGGAGGAGGCCGAATACTGCGATCGCATCGCGATTCAGGATGCCGGGCGCCTGCTGGCTATCGGCACTCCGCGGGAGGTGCGTGAGGAATCGGGGCTCGACGGCGGCCACATGAACGAGGCTTTCATTGCCATCGTCGAAAAGGCCCGGGCCGAAGAAGGACAGGCGCGGGAGGCAGCGTGAACGAGTCCGCCTTCCTCACCCGCCTCATCGCGCTCATCCGCAAGGAGACACGCCAGATGCTGCGCGACCGCAGCAATCTGCTGGTCGGGCTGCTGTTGCCGGTGGGGCTTATCCTGCTGTTCGGATATGGCCTGTCGTTCGACGTAAAGGACGCGCCTGTCGCGGTCGTGATGGAGAACAACTCGGCCGCGGCGCGCGAGGTTGTGTCCGGCCTAGAGGGCTCGCGCTATCTCGTGCCGGTGCGCACGACATCGATGCGCGAGGCGGAAAAAATGCTGCGCTCCGGGCGCGTCGATGCGATCGTTCGCGTGCCGATCGACTTCGCGCAGGCACAGGCGCGCGGCGATCCACGCGTCCAGCTCATTCTGAACGGTATCGATTCCACCACGGCATCGAGCCTGGAGGCCTATGTGAACGGGGCCTTGGGCACGGTTGCCCTGCGCAGGATGGACCGCGGCACCGGTGTGCCTGCGAGCACGGGTACCGTCGATATCCAGCAGCGGATCTGGTTCAACGAAGCGGGCATCAGCACATGGTATCTGGTGCCGGGTCTGGTCGTGTTGATCATGACCCTGGTCGGGGCTTTCCTGACCTCGTTGCTGATCGCCCGCGAATGGGAGCGCGGGACGCTGGAAGCCCTGTTCGTCACCCCGGTTCGGCCGCTTGAACTCGTGCTGGCCAAGCTCGTGCCCTATCTCGTGATTGGGCTGATCGATCTGACGATCTGCGTGATCGCGGCGCGGGTGCTGTTTCAGGTGCCGATCCGAGGATCGTTGCTCGCAATTCTGCTTACGTCCACGGCGTACCTGATCGTCTCGCTGCTGCTAGGCCTGTTCATTTCCGGAGCAACCCGCAACCAGTTCGCGGCCAGCCAGATGGCGCTACTGACCAGCTTCATGCCGGCCATGATGCTGTCGGGTTTCGTCTTCGATCTGCGCAATGTGCCGCTGGCGGTGGAGATCATCGGACAGGTCGTGCCCGCGACCCATTTCATGGGCGTTATCAAGACGCTGTTCCTGGCCGGGACCAACTGGGCCATGGTCGCCAAGAGCTGTGCCATCATGCTCGGCTATGCGCTGCTGCTCCTTTTCCTGACCTGGCGCACCGTGCGCAAGACGCTGGACTGAACGATGGAAAGTCTCATCGCCAACATCGCCCAGATCGTCGCGCTCTGCCGCAAGGAGATTATCGCTCTGCTCAAGGATCCGGCGAACCGCGTGATCCTGATCGGACCGGCGCTGATACAGTCGATGCTGTTCGGCTATGCAGCGACGTTCGACCTCAAGCAGGTGCCCTATGCGGTTCTGGACCAGAGCCACAGCGCGGCCTCGACCGAGTTCCTCGCGAAGCTTGACGGGACAGGCATCTTCCAGCGCGAGGCAACGCTGACCAACGCCAATCAGATCGCCCATGTCATCGAAGAGGGCAGGGTGCTCATGGCGGTGAGCATCCCCGCCGACTTCGCCGAGCGTCTGGCCTCGAACCGGCAGGCACCGGTGCAGGTCATTCTCGACGGGCGGAATTCGACCACCGCAGGCGCGGCGGCGGGCTATATCAATTCGGTCACTGCAGGCTTCAACAAGGAGCGCGGGGCGGCAGCGCCGGTCACTGTCGTCCGCCGCGCCTGGTTCAATCCCAATCTCGATTCGCGTTGGCAAATCATGCCGGCCATGGTTGCGACGCTGAGCATGCTGCAGACGCTGCTCCTGGCGGCGCTATCCGTGGCGCGCGAGCGCGAGCAGGGCACGTTCGACCAGTTGCTGGTTACGCCGCTCACGCCCTTGCAGATCCTCGTCGGCAAGGCCGTGCCTTCGGTGCTCGTCGGCGTTCTGCAATCGACCATCGTGCTGCTGATCGTGCGCTTCTGGTTCGAGATCCCGATGGCCGGGTCGCTCTGGCTCTTCTACCTCGGGCTCTTCAGCTTTACCGGCGCTTCGGTGGGGATCGGCATGTCGATTTCGGCGCTCTCGCTGAACATGCAGCAGGCCATGCTCTACACCTTCCTCGTAATCATGCCGTTCACGCTCCTGTCCGGGCTGATCACCCCGGTCCGCAACATGCCTGAAGTGCTGCAGATCCTGACGTATGCGAATCCGCTACGCTTCGGTGTCGATCTCGTCCGAAGGGTCTATCTCGAGGGCGCCGGCCTGTTCGACGTGGCCCACGATTTCGTGCCGCTGGTGGTCGTTGCCGCCTTGACGTTGCCCCTTGCCGCCTGGCTTTTCCGCCACCGCCTCGCCTGATGAAGAATACAGGAACCCCGCGCATGACCGCTGTCCGCAAGGTCTCCGCCCTCGCTCTTTCGCTTGCCATGGCCTCGATGGCCGGTTGCATGGTGGGTCCGGACTTCGCCCCGCCCGAGACCGCTGCGCCGCAGGATTGGTCGAGCTGGCGGAGTGGAGATGCTTCGCTCGTCACGGGCGAGGATGGCGGTGTCCGCATTCCGGCCGACTGGTGGACGCTCTTCGACGATCCCGTGCTGGATAAGCTGGAGCAGCAGGCCCTGGCGGCGAGCCCCGATCTCGAGACGGCGGCGCTGCACTACGCGCAGGCTCGCGTTCAGGTGCAGGGTGCCAGTTCGGCAGCAGCGCCTCAGGTCAATGCCTCCGCGGAAATGACGCGCAACCGGCAGAGCGAATACGGGGCCTCCACGCGTCTGTTCGACGCGCTGGGCCCCGATCGCGACAGTCTGGCGAAGCTGCTGTCGCAACCGTTCACGCTGTACCGCGGCGGCTTCGACGCGGCTTGGGAGATCGACCTGTGGGGCAAGGTCCGCCGCTCGATAGAGCAGGTCGGTGCGCAGGCGACACAGCAGGAAGCGCTGCTCGATCTGACGCGCCTCAGCGTGACCAGTGAAGTGGCGCGGGCCTATTTCGATCTGCGCACCACGCAGCGGCAGATCGACCTGTCCGAGAACGATATTGCCCTGCTGAAAGATCGTGTGGGGCTGGTCTCGGCGCGTGTTGAAGGCGGGCTCGAGGATCACTCCACGCTCGAACAGGAACGTGCGGAACTCAACGCGATGCTGGGGGCGTTGCCGGCGCTCAAGGCCAGCGAAGGTGTGCAGATCAATCGCATCGCCGTGCTTCTCGGCAAGCATCCGGGCGAGCTGAATGGGCAGCTGCAAGCGCGCGATGATGCGATGACTTCCGATCTGCCCGATCTGTCGCTCGGCATGCCTTCGCAGGTTGCGCTCAATCGGCCCGATGTCAGGGCGGCCATGGCGCAATTGCACGCGGCGACCGCCGGTATCGGTGTCGCGACTGCCGATCTCTATCCCAGCATTCGGCTGGGCGGGGGCTTCAATCTGGAATCCTACCGCAGCGAAAACCTGTTCGATTGGGCGAGCCGCTCGTGGTCCATCGGGCCGAGCCTCAGCCTGCCAATCTTCGATGGCGGGCGCCGGCGTGCGGTCGTCAAACTGCGCAAGCTCGAAGCGCGTGAGGCTGCTGTCGAGTACCAGAAGACCGTGCTCAAGGCGTGGCAGGAAATCGACGATGCCCTGAGCGGCTACAGTGCGGAGCGGCAGCAACACGACCGTCTGGCCGCACGCGTTGCCAACACGGCCGGCACGCTGGAGATCATGCAAGCGCGCTACAAGGCCGGGGCCATCAACTACCTTCCGGTCATTCAGGCGCGTCGCGCGCATCTGCAGGCGCTGCGTGACCTTGCCGACAACGAAGGGCGCCTGCGTGTGCGTTTCGTCGCGCTCAACAAGGCGCTGGGCAATGCCCCGGAACCCGCCGCTGACGGCGGGCTATAGGGAAGGTCAGATTAAAAACCCTTCTTGCGGTAGATCTCGGTGCCGCGACGGTAGACGACGAGCTTTTCCAGCGTTTCGGGATGGTAGAACGCCTCTAGGACCTGCCCGGCGCTGTTGCGGGCATAGACTTCGTAGCAATCGCCTTCGACCTGGAGCTTGATGAGCTTCCAGCCTTCCATCCAGACCTTCTTCTTCAGCTTGTCGATCGGCTTCCAGTTCTCCTGCGGCCCCGGCTTGCAGGCCACGTTGCCGTCCGCGTGGGCGGCAGGGGCGAACGAGAGAGCAAGGACCGGCGCGATGGCGAGAGCGGTGGCGCGGATGAAGGTCTTCAAGAGGGACTCCTGTAACGAACGATGGCCCGGCGCTGGCGGAAACGCAGCAGCCAGGCGATGGCAAGCGGGGCAATGTGGAGAGTGGCGGGCAGCCAGTCCCACGCAAGCAGCAGCCAGTGTGTGAAAGCTACGGCCAGTGCCAGATAGACGAGCCGCTGAACGGTCTTCCAGCGGCGACCGAGCGCGCGCACGGCGCTGTCGAAGCTGATCGCTGCCGGGGGGATGAGCAAGGCCAGTGCCAGCCAGCCCGTCCAGATGCCGGGTAGCTCCAGTTCATCGAGCATGGCCGGCGCGGTCATGTCGACGGCATAGAAGAGCAGGTGCAGCAGCGCATAGCCGAAAGCCGCGACGCCGAGATTGCGGCGCAGCATGAGCCATGCGGCGAAGAAGCGGTTGGTCCCGAAAGCCTCGACCAGCGGCCCTGCCAGCATGGCGAGGATCATCAGGCGCACAGACAGCACGCCGGTCGGCTCCAGCAGATCCATTGCGAGCGTGGTTCCCGCGGCGAAATCGTAGAGCATCAGCGCGCCGGGAACGGCGAGCCCGACCGATACGACGGTCTTGAGCTGCTTGCGCTTCATATCTGCGCCCAGCGGCGAATGAGATTGTGATAGACGTGGATCAGGCGGTCGATGTCGGGATCGTCGGCAGACCGTCCGACCGATAGCGCCTGGATCGACTGATCGAGATCGAACAGCATCGCGCGCTCGGTCGCATCGGCGATTGCACTCTGCATCCACATGATCGCGCAGATGCGCTGCCCGGACGTGACCGGTGCCACCTGATGCAGGCTGCTGGAGGGGTAGAGGACCATGTCGCCTGCGGAGAGCTTCACGCCCTGCGCGCCGTACTGCTCCTCGATCACCAGTTCACCGCCTTCGTACTCATCCGGCTCGGAGAGGAATACGGTGGCGGACAGGTCGCTGCGGATGGTGAGGCCCAGATCTTTGTCGCGCATGATCGCGGAATCGACGTGGGTGCCGTAGTGGCCGCCATCCTGGTAGCAGTTGAACACCGGCGGCCAGATCGTCTCGGCCAATGATGCTGAGACGAACAGCGGGTTCTGCCCCAGCTTGCGCAGGATCGTATTGCCGAGTTCGGTGCCCACCGGACACTGGCGGTCGACCTGCAGGTTCTGCTTGACCGCCACCGAGCGCGTCCCTGCCGTCTGCGCCCCGTCGCGCCACTGCGCGGCGGTCAGCTTGTCGCGGAACTGTGCGACTTCTTCGGACGAGAGCAGGTTTTCGATGACGATCAGCATGGCAAGTCTGTAAAGTATGTTCCTGTGCGGACAAGGCCGGGAGCGTAGGTCGCCCCCGGCCTGCCAGGGTCAGAACCGGCCCGTGAGGGTCAGCGTTCCGCGACGTTCGTCACCCTTATAAAGGAAGGCACCTGAACGGTAGGCTGCCGTGTAGAAATCCTCGTCGCCGATGTTCTGCACATTCACGCGCATCGAGAAGTTGGTATTGATCTTATACTCCGCAAAGGCGTCGAAGATCGTGTAGGACGGCACCCGGTACGCGTACCGACCGGCAGCGGCATCGTAGCTTGCCGCGCTATCCGGCTGACCGGCATACATGGCGCTCTTGTACGTTCCGGTAACGCCGAAGGCGAAGGCATCGGTAGCCTGGTAACGGAGCTGACCGGTGATCTGCGTGTCAGCGAAGTTGGACAGAGTGAGGCCGACATTGTCCGGATTCACGCTGCGCAGAACCTCGGCATCCATGAAAGTGGCACCGATCTGGCCCGACAAGCGTGAAGTGATATTGCCGACAAGGCCGAGTTCGATGCCCTTTACCCGGGTCTTGCCGGTGTTGATGTTGCCGTCGACGTCGTAGTCGGAATTGCCGAGCTCAAATACGTCGTCCTTGGTGGTCTGGAACGCCGCTGCAGTGATCAGGAGGCGATCTTCGAACAGGTTCCACTTCAAACCGATTTCGAGGTTCGTAGATGATTCCGGCTTGAGGTTGTGAAGCGTGTACTGCTGGTTCTGGGCAAGGTCCGAAAGGATCAGGTCCGAAACGCAAAGACCGCCATAGCCGCAATTGGAGCCCAGATCCGATTCACCACCGTTGACGTTTTGCGCGGTACCCCAGGTGAAGTAGACCATCAGGTCTTCAATGGGCTTTACAGTGATGCCAGCATGTCCGTTCCAAAGCGTGTCGCTGAGGTAATAGTCCGTACGCGGCGGATCGCTGCGCGTGCTGTAGGTCGCCAGGCTGAAATCGATCGCGTCGAGCCGCACGCCGCCGTTCAGAGACAACCAGGGGTTAACGTCCACAGTATCCATCGCATAGAAGGAGAGCGTCCGCATGTGCCAGATGCTGTCCCAGCTATTCTTGACGATTTCGCGTCCGAGCAGCGAACGAATGGCATCGTTGGCAACGATCTGGGTGCCGGTTTCATCGGTGATGCAATAACCCGGCCGCGATCCGCCACGTCCGCTGACCACGCAGTTGGTGTCATTCGTGTCTGTCACCGAGTAGGTACCGTTGGTTACCTTGTGGTCGGAGTATTCGCTGCCCACGATGAGGTTGTGTTTCAGCGAACCGGTTTCAAAGCGGCCAATGATGTTGAGCTGGTTCACGAAGTAGGAGACATCCTGCCAGCCCTGGTGGGTGCTCAGACCGATCGAGGCACCATCGCTGTCCCCGCGTGCGCCTGTAGCGACGTAACCGTTGTTGCTCTCACCGTATCGGGTCGAGTTGATGATCGTCAGCCCTTCCATCGGTTCGATGAAGATGCGGCCCGTCACGGTATCGACGTCGGACTTCAGAAAGTCTTCGTTCTGGGCATACGAGGGAACATCATCAAAAGTCTGGCCGTAGCCGGTCTCGTCGCTGCGCGCGACGTAGACGCCGAGGTCGGGGCGGTCTTCGGCGGTCAGGTGGTAGTAATCGAGCTGCAACCTCACGGCATCGCTGAAGTTGAACACGCCAGATACCGCCGCGCCCCAGCGCTCGCGATCGGCAGGATCGCGGTCGGGAATATCCTGCTTGGAATAGAGCAGGTTGGCACGGATCGCGGCCTTGTCCGAAATCACCAAGTTGCTGTCGATGGTGCCCCGCCAGAAATTGTCGGTGCCGATACCGAGATCGATCTTGTTGAACGAATAGTCGGTCGTGGCGCTCTTGGTGATCGCGTTGACGGCACCGCCGGAAGCACCGCGGCCGGCGAATGTTGCGCTCGGGCCCTTGGTGATTTCGACCTGGTCGACGGCGAAGCTCTCACGCGTGGTCATGCCCGGATCGCGAAGACCGTCGACGAAGACGTCGCTGCGGGCTTCCTCGCCACGGATGATGTAGCGGTCACCGAAGGCGTTGCCGTTTTCGCCCGTGCCGATGGTGACGCCCGGCTGCAGGCGCAGGATTTCCTTGAGGTCGGTGGTGCCGGCTTCCTCGATCTGGGACTCGGTGATGACCGAGATGGTCGCGGGGGTCTCGGCCAGCGGCTTCACGCGGCGCGGATCACCCGAAACGCGGGCCTTATAGGGTGCGCCGGTCGAGGTGTAGGGGTTCGAATCCGCCGTGTAGTCCTTGTACTCGGCGACACCGAGGTCCTCGGCTTCTTCCTGCGCGGCTTCCTGGGCAATCGCCTGCGTGCTGATCAGCGCGGTCGTGAGGCCCATCGCCAGCTTCAAGCCCGGCTGGCGCAGGCTCACCGGCCGTTTCACCCCGTTATTGCTTCGCATTATCGTTAATCCCTTCCATTTGAGACGGTGTTTTCGGAGCCCTCGGCGCGAACGCGCTTACTTGCTCTCGACTTTGAACTTGAGTGTGATGGCCAGCGGGATTTCCGACCGGCGCAGGTCGCGCGGGAAGGAGGGCACTGGCGAGAGGTCCTGGATGAACTCGGTAGCCTCGCTGTCGAGCAACCTTTCTCCACTGCTACGCGCCACACTGACGTCGCTGATGGCGCCGTTGCGGTGAACCACGAAGCGGACCTTCACGGCACCGCTGATCCCGGCCTTGCGCGATTGTGGCGGCGAAAACCGGTTGCGGCGGATGTAGGACCCGACGAGCGACTTGTAGTCGGCCTCCAGCTTGCGCGACTTCGGATCGTCACCGGGCAAGTCGGAACTGGCGTTTGCACTGCCGCTGCGTACCGGCGCAGGCGCGTTGATAACGGGAGCGACGGGCGTAACCACCGGTGCCTGAACGGTGCGAACCGGCTCGGGCGGGGGAGGCGGCAACGTCACCGCATCGCGGACGGGAACGCGCGTCGGCGGAAGTTCCACCGGCGGTATGGGCATAAGCGGCTGCGGCGTTTGCAACTGCGGTTGCGGCTCCTCGGGCTTGGCCTCCGCGACCGAAGGTTCATCGGCGCCGGCCAGCGGCGGCAATTCGACCAGTACAACCGGTTCAGGCTCGGTAGGCTCCGTCGGAACCACGGCCGCGGTCAGGGCGACGATCGCTGCTGCGTGTGCGGCAAGCGCGATGCCGGCTGAAAGCCCCCAGGACCCGCTGTCCTTTTCTGGCGCGTGTGTCCGTGCCGGAACGTCCACCAGAACCGGTTCGACCGGCACTTTCGAGGCGCGCGCCGTGCTCACTGTGCCGCTCCGGATTCGGCACCGACGAGGGCGACGTGAACGTAGCCGGCTGCGCGCAGGACATTCATAGCCTGCATGATCGTATCGTACTGCACGGTCTTGTCGGCCCGCAGGAACACCCGCTGATCGCGGTCGCCCGAAGTCGCCTTCTCGATCGAGGCCCCAAGCGTTGCCTCGGTCACGGTCGCCTCGCCCACGAGCATTCGGCCATCGTCCTGAATGGACAGGAAGACCGGGCGGTCGGGCTTGGGGGCAGGGGCGGCGTTGGACACGGGAAGGTCGACTTTCACGTCCACGGTCGCGAGCGGGGCTGCGACCATGAAGATGATGAGCAGAACCAGCATCACGTCGATGAAGGGCGTGACGTTGATCTCGTGGGCGACCGGCAGGTCCTCGCTACCGTCGGAGAGGTTGATTGCCATCGCGCTCAACCTTCCTTGGTGAGTACGACAGCCTGCCCGCGGCTGAGATCGCGCGAGACAAGGCGAAGGATGGCAGCGGCGCTGTCCGACACGAGCGCGCGGTGGGCAGCGATCTTGCGCGAAAAGTGGTTGTAGATGACCACGGCGGGGATCGCCGCGACGAGGCCGATGGCCGTCGCGAGCAGGGCTTCGGCGATGCCGGGTGCGACCACCGCCAGGTTCGTGGTCTGCTTTTCGGCAATGCCGATGAAGCTGTTCATGATGCCCCAGACCGTGCCGAACAGGCCCACGAAGGGCGCGACGGCGCCGATAGTGGCGAGCACGTTGACGCCGCGCGTCATATTGCGGGCGACCGAGGCTTCATGGCGCTGGAAGCGCGAAACGACGCGCTCCTTGATCCCTTCTGGGTCGCTCAGCGCGTCGGAGGAGAGCCGCATTTCGGTCAGGGCCTCACGCACCAGCGGGGTGAAGGCAAGGTTGCTGTCGAGCGCGGCATCACGAAGCGAACGTAGCGCCACGACCTGATCGTGCACCTGCTGCTCTGTTGCAGTGGCTTTGCGCAGTTCGAGAAGCTTGGCGATGAAGACCGTCCAGGTTGCCACCGAAGCCAGCGCCAGTCCGATCATGACCAGCTTCACGACCCAGTGCGCCTGCAGGAACATTCCGCCGACGGAAAGCGAGGTCGGGATGACAGGCGTCGCGAAGGCGGCGACCGGCACCAGCGCAAGTGCTGCTGCGCCCACCGCTGCCAGATTGCGGATTCCTAGCATTGTCTGTTGTGCCCTCACGTTAACCCTGGTTGCGAATCGTTCGCGTGTTCTCTTGCGAGCCATTCGCAGAGAAGCTTTGCTAATGCAATAGATTCGCATTAGTATCTTTGATCTGGATCAATCTGGCAGGTCGCGCGGTAAGGGGAGCGCCGCGGCACGGGCAGGATGAAGCACCCGGTGGCGGGCGGGATCCGGGGTCAAAGCCGTCGGGAATAAGTTATCAACATCAATCGCCTGAGACGTGCGATGGACCGAGTGGTGCGATCATGGGCCAAAACGGTGGAATCGGCTAAGCGATATAGCTTGCAACGCGGAATCACTTGTGATTCTATCAACTTCATGAGGACCATGCGCCACGAACCCGGCATCGCTAAGGAAAGACTCTTTCGGGGTCTGTCCCTTGCCGTGCTCGTCCTGATGGGTGTGTTCGCTGTCGCCGGTCCCAGCGGGTTGATTGCGTGGGGTGAAAACCAGCGCCTGCTCGAACAGCGTCAGGCCAAGCTGGCTGAATTGCGTCTGGAACGGGATCGCCTCAAGAACCGCGTGCAATTGCTCAACCCGAAGAAGGCGGATCCGGACCTCGCGGGCGAATTGCTGCGCAGCAATCTGAACGTCGCGCGTCCCGACGAGATGGTCATGCTGCTGCCCTGAGAGGGCGTGCCAGAGAAGGGCCGATGGCCTCGCTCTGCACATAATATTTTGTGTCTCTGGCGTAATTTCCGATCCTGCTCCTTCCGCTTTGGCAGGGCTTTCCCTATATCGCGCGTGAATCGATCGCACCAACGATGGGGAGCACCCGTTGCCCAAAGCCAAGAGTGACGCAAAGACCGGCGAAATCGCTGCCGAAACGCCCGGAGAGGAAGAGGACTTCGCTCTTCGCAGTCTCCAGCAGGCGCACGCGGCCGACCGCCGATATTCCGCCAGCAAGGAAGAGCTGCTGCATTTCTATGAGCAGATGCTTCTTATCCGACGCTTCGAGGAGAAGGCCGGCCAGTTGTACGGCCTCGGCCTGATCGGCGGGTTCTGTCACCTCTATATCGGGCAGGAAGCGGTGGCCGTCGGTCTCCAGTCCGCGCTGAAGGGCGGCCTGGACTCGGTCATCACCGGGTATCGCGACCACGGTCATATGCTGGCCTACGGTATCGATCCCAAGATCATCATGGCCGAACTGACCGGTCGCCACTCGGGTATCTCGAAGGGCAAGGGCGGTTCGATGCATATGTTCAGCGTCGAGCACAAGTTCTACGGCGGGCACGGCATCGTCGGCGCGCAGGTTCCGCTCGGTGCGGGTCTGGCCTTTGCGCACAAGTACAACGAAGACGGCGGCGTGACCGTGGCGTACTTCGGCGACGGCGCAGCCAACCAGGGGCAGGTCTACGAGAGCTTCAACATGGCCAGTCTGTGGAAGTTGCCGATCATCTTCGTGGTCGAGAACAACCAGTATGCGATGGGCACCGCGGTCAAGCGCGGCTCGGCGGAAACGCATTTCTATCGCCGCGGCACCGCATTCCGCATTCCCGGCATGCAGGTGGACGGCATGGACGTCCTCGAAGTTCGCAAGGCCGCGGAAATCGCCATCGAGCACGTTCGCGGCGGCAACGGTCCGGTTCTCATGGAACTGAGCACCTACCGTTACCGTGGGCACTCGATGTCCGACCCGGCCAAGTACCGCAGCCGCGAGGAAGTGCAGGGTGTCCGCGAAAAGCGTGACCCGATCGAACACGCGAAAGCCGAACTGATGGAGATGGGCGTGTCCGAGGCAAGCCTGAAGGACATCGACAAGCAGACGCGGGCCAAGGTGGCGGAAGCCGCCGACTTCGCGGAGAATTCGCCTGAGCCTGAAATGGCCGAACTCTATACCGACGTACTGGTGGAGCGCTACTGATGGCGATCGAACTGAAGATGCCCGCGCTCTCGCCGACGATGGAAGAGGGCAAGCTTGCCAAATGGCTGGTCAAGGAAGGCGACGAGGTCAGCTCGGGCGATATCCTGGCCGAAATCGAAACCGACAAGGCGACGATGGAATTCGAAGCTGTCGATGAAGGCACCCTAGGCAAGATCCTCGTGCCCGAAGGCACCGAAGGGGTGAAGGTCGGCACCGTCATCGCCATGATTGCCGGCGAAGACGAGGATGCATCCGCGCTCGAAGCGCCGGCCGAACCCGAGCCGAAGGTCGAGGCGCAGCAGGTGAAGTCCGACGTCGTGCAGGAAAAGGCGGCGGACAGCGGCACCGGCCAGCTTGCAAGTGAGGAACGCGCGAAGGTGCGCGATCCCGAAGTCCCGCATGGCACCAACATGAAGACCTCGACCGTGCGCGAAGCCCTGCGCGATGCCATGGCCGAGGAAATGCGCCGTGACGAGCGCGTTTTCGTGATGGGCGAGGAAGTGGCCGAGTACCAGGGCGCCTACAAGGTGACCCAGGGGCTGCTCGAGGAGTTCGGTCCGAAGCGCGTCATCGATACGCCTATCACCGAATATGGCTTTGCCGGTATCGGGACGGGCGCTGCGATGGGCGGTCTGCGTCCGATCGTCGAGTTCATGACGTTCAACTTCGCCATGCAGGCGATCGACCACATCATCAACTCGGCGGCCAAGACCAACTACATGTCGGGTGGCCAGATGCGCTGTCCCGTCGTGTTCCGCGGCCCCAATGGCGCGGCAGCCCGCGTGGGCGCGCAGCACTCGCAGAACTACGGTCCGTGGTATGCGCATGTGCCCGGTCTCGTTGTGATCGCGCCTTATGACGCGGCGGATGCGAAGGGCCTGCTCAAGGCCGCCATTCGCTGCGAGGACCCCGTGGTCTTCCTCGAAAACGAGCTGGTCTACGGCCGCAGCTTCGAACTGCCCGAGCTCGACGATCACGTTCTGCCGATCGGCAAGGCGCGGATCATGCGCGAGGGCGCTGATGTGACCATCGTGTCCTACTCGATCGGTGTCGGCATCGCGCTGGAAGCCGCAGAGACGCTGGCGGGCGAAGGTATCGATGCCGAGGTCGTCGATCTGCGCACGCTCCGTCCGCTCGACAAGGAAACCGTTCTCGAAAGCCTTGCAAAGACGAACCGTATGGTCGTCGTGGAAGAGGGCTTTCCGGTCTGCTCGATTTCTTCCGAAATCGCCACGATCTGCATGGAGGACGGTTTCGACAACCTCGATGCTCCGGTGCTGCGCGTGTGCAACGAGGATGTGCCGCTGCCCTACGCCGCCAACCTCGAAAAGGCGGCGCTGGTCGACGCGGACCGCGTCGTCGAGGCGGTCAAGAAGGTCTGCTATCGCTGACAGCAAGCCTGGCCGGGGCGGGAATGCCCGTTCCGGCCGGCATTGCGTGCGTTTCCGTCAGGAAAACGCGTTCTCGTATTTGTCGCAGCTGTAGACCGGGTCCGGCTTGTACGGATTGACCTGATAGACCTGCGACAGGTCCCGGCTCGATCGAACCGTGTATGACGCGATCGAGCGAATGGCAGTCTTCCCCACGAGCGAAGCCGAGATCAGCGGCTGATACTCGTATTGCATCTCGACGAAGATCACGGCTTCGCCGTCGAGGGCGAAGACCTTGCGCCCGGTCGGCCCGATGCCGTCGGTCAGCACCTCGCCCTGCGTTCCGTACGAGGAGTCCTTCTGGTAGGTGCCCATGCAGCGTTGCCAGTGGATGTACTGGTTGCCGTCGCCGTTCACTTCGACGCTGGAGACGATGATGCGGCCGTGATCGTAGAGATCCATACGTCCGCCCGCCTGCAGCGATGCACCTTCGAGGAGATCGCCGATATCGGCTTCGTAGATCTTGCGGTTCTCCAGCGTGGAAATGTCGCCGATGCGCGATGCATTGTCGGCCACGTGGACGGCAAGCTGGCCCACTTTCATCGTCGTGAGCGAGTAGTTGGCAAGTTCGATGCCCCACAGGCCGGCGCCGAGGAAGAACGGCAGGATCAGTGCGGCCTCGGTAATGGCCACGCCCGACTGATCGCTGCGCAGGCGGGAAAGAAAGGCGGACAGGCGGGTCATGGGCAGTTGAGCACCTTCACGACCTTCTCGGACAAGTTGTAGGGCTGGTTCCGCAGCACCGTGCGCGAGGTCATCGTATAGTCCGCGTCCATTCCGAACATGGACGTTACCGGGAAGGGGCGGGGATAGGTCACCTGCACCGCATAGAGGACGGCATCGCGCGCGCCGCCCGACCCGGCCTTGCCCTGATCGGCATCCCACGATCCATTGCCGTTGGCATCCTCGAACGGTTCGCCGGCATTGCAGACACCGTCTCCGTTGACGTCGGTGAAGTCTTCCGGCTTGCCGACATCGGAGAACGAGGAATAGGCGGTGCGCTTGAAGTTCAAGGTCGCCTGCGGGGCGATGTTGTGCACCATCTCCGTCACGGCGGCATCGAGTGTGGACGTTTTGCTCACTGATCCTTCGATAGTGGAATCGCGTGCCGTTTTCTGGATCGCGCCTTCCAATAGGGTCGCCGTGTAGACGTTGTAGCCCAGATCGAAGAGTCCCATCATGGCCATCAGCAGGACAGGGGCGACAAGCGCGAATTCGACGGCGCTTGCCCCGGTCCGATCGGATTGCAGATGGCGAAGAAACTGCGTCATTTCACGATCCGCAGGTCGCCCATGGACTTGGCGATCTTGTCGAAGGCCTTGCTCAGCTGCGAGGCGTCGTCGGCCTGGAACCAGTGCCCGTCACCCGCGCAGTTCTTCAGCATATCTGTCATCTGGGTACCGAACCCGATCACCCAGACGGTGATGTTCTTCTTCTTCACTTCGTTGCAGGCGAAGGTGAAGCGTTTCTCGACTGTTTGCGTTAGCGACAGCGGCGAGCTTGAAGACCAGCGCCGTTCGCTGAGCGGCTCGACGCCATAGGTGCCGTAGGAAAGATCCAGCGGCGCGGTTTCGCCGTCGGTGAGGAAGATCATGTGCCGGCTCGTCGGACGGCCATCCACGTCGGCATTTTCGGAAGCGAATATGCCGGTCGGCGAAAGCAGTCGGCCGCCCCAGATCATGCCGATGTCGTGATAGGTGCTGCCTTCAGCCTTGAGCCCGTTGACGTAGCTGGAAATCTCGCTGTCGGACATCTCGGACAGTTTGTGCGCAGGCGCGGGGCATGCGACGAGCCCGTAGTTGCTGGATTGCATGTAGTTGTCGGCTGTGACGACCTTCTTCGGTGACCAGTAGCCCCCCGTGGGTTTCTGAGCGCGCAGGAACGAGATTTCCGGCAGTTGCGGGCGCCATTGCGTACTCGGCTTGTTGGGGTCGGGTACCAGGTCGATATCGAGATCTAGCGCCTTGGTCAGATCGACATTGGAGTAGTCCGTGATCTGATAGGTATCGCGCTCCTCGATGCAGCCCTTGAAGGTTGCGGAAAGGAGCTCTGGGGTGGGCGAGGGGTATCCGTACATGCGGACCCAGATCGTCCCGCCCTTGTAGGGCTTGTCAGGATCGGCGTCCTTGAAGCTGCTGACATCTTCGGGAATGGCATCGTACTGCCATTTGTAGATTTCTTTGGTCTCCGTGCCGTTCTCTTGTTTGAGTGTCCGGTAAACGTAGTTGTTGTAGGTGGTACCGCTCACATTCATGGCGCCATCACCGTTGGTGCAGTTGTAGGCCTTGCCGTTTACCTTAGTGTCCCAGACTTCGTACCCGGCCCCGGATCCATAAGCGATCATTTGCCAGGTCGCGGTATCGCCAGGGCACGCGCTCGCCGAATACGTGGCGATCGCCGTCTTGCTGCCGCTCATGTAGGTGTACGTGTAGGTGTACTTGGGGACGGTTTCCGTTTTGCCCGTGTCCTTCGCTTCGCGGCCTTCGTAGTTCCAGCTATCGACCATCCAGCCCGACTTGAGCAGATAGCCGACGTTCACGTTGGTCGAGTAGGGGACGAACCCGTAGCGAATGCGAACGCCCGGGGTCTTGCTCGCTTCGAGCTGGGCGTGGAAATCCTTTACCACCTGACGCAGCACGGCGATCTTGGACTGGCTGTCGCCGGGGTTCGTCTGGTTCATCGACCCGGTCGTATCGAGAACCATCATCACGTCGGTGTTGGAGAAATTCAGCTTTGCTTCGCACTGGACGGCGACCGGCACGTTGTTTTCGCCGAACACGCGCATGATCGTCGTCGGGACATTGGCGGAGGCCTTGCCCGATATCGAATAATCGGATTCGAGCGTCATCGTGAAAGTGCGGTCCGTCGACCCATAGGCCCCGGATGGAAAGTTCACGTTGAAGAACCGATTGCCTACCACCGACACTTCGCTGGGCACCAGGCCGGTCGTAACAACTTGCGATCCCAAGGCTTTTCGAGCAGCGAGAACGCCCGCGTCGCAGGCCTGCTGAAGCCGTGTTTCGGAGATGTAGCTGCGGCCCATGTCGATGCCGCCACCCACCAGCGCCAGCAGCGGCGCAAGCGCGGCAGCGACGATCATGAAGGTGTTGCCGGCATGATCGCGCAGCAGGCGGCGTGCAAAATGCGATGCCGCCGCAAGCCTGCTGCCTGTTATGCGATACTTCATGCCGGGTCGAAATCCGCGTTGTTCCAGCTCGCCCATACCCTTGACCGCGTAAGGTTTCGGCAAACGGGCATGGTTAATCATGGGTGAATCCGAGGTCGACGATGGAGGGCGTTGCGTCCTCCAATCCGGACTAAGTTCCCGAAAGCCGGTGTCGCTCTTGATCATGCCCGCGAGGCGGGCGCCTGCCTGAGATGGTAAACGAATTCTCAGCACCGACCGCCTGTGCTTGCATGCCCGGCACAGACATCTAGAGAGGCGGGGTGTCCGATCCCGCTGAACCATCCGGTCCATCCGCGCAGGAAGAAGTGCTGCTGGCATCGCTTCCCGCCGCCTCGCGGCTTGCGCTTGCCTATGCTCCGGCAAGGGCGCGCCTGCAGACGCTCGCTCTCTTTGCGCTCGATACCCGCCTTGCCGGGCTGCTTCGCAACTCCAGTGAGCCGATGCTGGCGCAGTTGCGTTTGTCGTGGTGGCGGGAAACGCTGGGCCGCGATGAAAACGAATGGCCGGAAGGTGAACCCCTGCTGGCCGCGCTGCGCAGCTGGAATGGTGAGCATCGTTCGTTGTCGGCGTTGGTCGATGGCTGGGAAGCCCTGACCGGGGCCGCTCCGCTGCCACCCGAGGCCTTGCGCGAGATGGCCGAAGGCCGCGCCGCGTCCTTTGCGGCGCTCGCGCGGTCGCTGGCGTTGGAGCAGGAAGCCGACGCCGCATCGCATCTCGGTCGTCAATGGGCCGTTGCCGATTTGGCCATGCGCCTGGGGCATTCTCAGGAACGTTCGACGGCTACGGAGCTGGTGACCGAGAGCAAGGACCGCCGCCCGCGCGTATCTCGGAGCTTGCGGCCTTTGCTGGTTCTGCATGGCCTGGCCCATCGGCGTCTCGAGAAAGGCGACGAGGCCGCAGCGCTTTCGCCGGCGGCCATGCTAAAGGCCATGCGTCTCGGCTTTCTGGGGTTCTGAAACCCGTTTTCATGACAGACTTGTAATTTCGCGAGACGTGCAGGCGGCCGTTATCCTCCGGGTAGCAATGGGGGACTTGTATGCACCGCTTCCTGCTCGGAGGTCTGGCCGCGCTCGTGATGGCCGGTGTGGGCCTGTTCTGGTTGCAGGGACGCGCGGCCGTCGAGGCGGGCGCTCCGCCGCCGGAAGTTGAGGCCTCGGAAGTGCCCGATGTGCTTCCGAGCGCGGACGTCGGCGACCTGGTCGGCCCGGAACCGCCAGTCGCGACCGAACTGACACGTGAACAGCGCCGCTTCGGGCGTTACGACCGCAACAGCGATGGACGCATCACGCGCCACGAGATGCTGTCCACCCGCACATCGGGATTTCAGCGGCTCGACACCGATGGCAATAACCTGCTCACGTTCGAGGAATGGGCGGTCACCACCGTCGACCGGTTCGACTACGCCGATGTCGACGGCAATGACTGGCTCACACCGGAAGAGTTCGCCCGCACGGCGCCCCCACGGTCCAAACCGAAGCCGAAGTGCCGATGCTGATCAGGCCGCCGGGGCGAAGCTGTCCAGCCAGCCCATGATGTCCTGCTTGGCGCGCGCGGTGTAGGCTTCCTTGCGCTGCTTCTTCTTGACGTCGTGCAGTGGCGGGAAAAGCCCGAAGTTGACGTTCATGGGCTGATAGCTGTCTGCTTCGGCATCGCCGGTGATATGCGAGAGCAGGGCGCCCATGGCCGTCGTGGCGGGCGGAGCCTGCCATTCGCGGCCTGCCAGCTCCGATGCCGCCATAAGCCCGGACATAAGACCCACGGCTGCGCTTTCGACATATCCCTCGCATCCGGTGATCTGCCCGGCGAAACGGACATGCGGCGCGCTCTTGAGCCGCAACTGGCGATCGAGCAGCACGGGGGAATTGAGGAAGGTATTGCGGTGCAGCCCTCCCAACCGTGCGAACTCCGCCTTTTCCAGCCCTGGAATGGTCCTGAACAGCCGCACCTGCTCGGCATGTTTCAGCTTGGTCTGGAAACCCACCATGTTCCACAGCGTGCCGAGCTTGTTGTCCTGACGGAGCTGGACGACGGCATAGGGCCAGCGGCCGTTGGGGTGCTCAGGCGTTGCCCAATGGGGATTGTCCAGCCCTACCGGCTTCATCGGCCCGAAACGGAGCGTGTCGACGCCGCGTTCGGCCATCACCTCGATCGGCATGCAGCCGTCGAAGTAGGGGGTGTTGGCTTCCCATTCCTTGAACGCGGTCTTCTCGCCGTCGAGCAGTCCCTGATGAAACGCGAGGTACTGCTCACGGGTCATCGGGCAGTTGATGTAGTCCTTGGTGTCGCCCTTGTCCCAGCGCGAGGCCATCCAGCAGATGTCCATGTCGATGGTTTCGCGATAGACGATCGGGGCGATGGCATCGAAAAAGGCAAGGCTTTCCGCGCCTGTCGCCCGACCGATCGATCCGGCCAGTGCTTCCGCCGTCAGCGGCCCGGTCGACACGATGGTTGGGCCGGCTTCAGGCAGGGTATCGACACGTTCGCGCACGATCTCGACGTTGGGCAGGGCCGAAAGCCGCGCTTCCACTTCCGCGGAGAATACATCGCGATCCACGGCAAGGGCCGAGCCCGCCGGGACCTGCGCTTTCGCTGCAGCTGCCATGATGAGCGAATCGCAGCGGCGCATCTCGTGATGCAGCAGCCCGACCGCGTTTTTCTCATCGTCGTCGGAACGGAACGAATTGGAGCAGACGAGTTCGGCAAGGCCGTCCGTGTGATGGGCCGGCGTACGCTCGCCGCTGCCACGCATTTCCGACAGACGGACCTTGAAACCGCGGCGCCCGAGCTGCCAGGCGGCCTCGCTGCCGGCCAGGCCACCGCCGATGATGTGAATGTCATGAGTCATGGAGCGGCGCCTTAGCGCCTCGTCGCTTGTCCCGTCGAGGCCAAGTTGGCATGAGAACCTCAACAGACAGGAATGAGACCCATGTTTCGTAGCGTTCGCAGTCGTTTGGTAAGCGCCGTGGCATTGGCGCTCGTGTTTCCGTCAGGCGCGGTGGCGCAAGTTCCCGCCGAAGCGGCGCCGGCTGCCTCCGATACCTACACGGAAAGCGAAGTCCGCGAGGACTTCGAAACCTTGTATCGCACATTGCAGGAAGCCGAATACGATCCCTACGCTCGGGTCACGAAGGCGGAGTACGACGCGCGGTTTGAGGAATTGCTCGCCGGGATTTCCGGGCCGATGCCCAAAGATCGGGCGCACCTGCTGTTTCAGAACTTGCTGGCCTTCGGCCGTATCTCCCACGCTCACACGGAAGCGGCGCTGCTCGATGTCCTTGGCGCACTGGGCACTGGCAAGACGCTGTTTCCGCTAGATGTGGTCTATCAAGACAATATGCCGCTCCTGGCTGGGTGGCCGGATTCCAGCGATGCCCTGCCACCGGGATCGCACTTGCTGGAACTCGATGGCGAGCCGATGGCGAGCATCGATGCCCGCTTTCGCGAGATCGTCTCGGCAGACACCGATACCTTGCTTCACGCCCAGCTGGAAAAGGGCTTTCCCATATACTTGGCGCTGGTGTTTCCCAACCGTTCTGAACTGACGGTCACGGCGATTCGGCCCGACGGCAGCAAGGTGACGCACAAAATTTCCGCTATCGGGTACGGCGAACTCAAGGCGCTGCAGCAAGAGCGACCGGTGCCCTCGCTGCAGACAGATTTCGGCAGCCGTGAATACCGGATCGATCACGGAATCGGGTATTTGCGGCCAGGACCGTTCGCCAATCTTCCCGGTGAGGTGCCCGAGGGAACGGAGGGCTATCATCCCGCAGCGATGAAGGCCTTTCTCAAAGAGGCCTTCGCTGCTTTCGAAACAGCCGGCGTCGAGAACGTTCTCGTCGATCTGCGCGGCAACCCAGGAGGTGACAACAGCTTTTCCGATCCATTGATCGCACGCTTTGCCGATCGGCCTTTCCGGTTCGCGTCGCAGTTCAACCTTCGTGCCAGCGCCGCCACGAAAGCGCGCTACGCCAAGGAGGAGCCCGCACCGGGTTCGCTGTTCGAAAAGATGGTCGCTGCGGAAATGGATGCACCGAACGGCACCCGTTACACCCTGGACTTGCCCTTGGTCGAGCCGGTGAAAGAGGGCCGGTTCCAGGGCAGGGTATGGGCTCTGGTAAACCGCCAGAGTTACAGCAATGCCGTGACCGTGGCGGCGATCCTCAAGGACTATGGTTTCGCCACCATCCTGGGCGAAGAGACCGCCGATCTCGCAACGACTTACGGTTCAGTCGAGCAATTCAATTTGCCGAACAGCAAGGTGCAGATATTCTACCCGAAGAGCTACATCGTCCGCCCCGATGGCGATGAAACGGTGCACGGCGTCCGGCCGGACATCGCACTTCCACCGCAGCCCATCGGCGTGTCCGAGGATACCGTCCTTCGGCACGCATACGCGGTGGTGAAAGAAGAGCGCTAGCGCCCGATCAGGGGCGGGGCAGCTGGACGGCGCCTGCGGCGTCGCGGTGGACCGGCCCGTGTGCGATGACCGCCGAAAGGGGCAGTGCCGCGTAGATGTGGGGGAACAACGCGTTCCCCCGCGATTCTTCCCACTTCACTGCATCGCCCAGAGCGCCGAGATCGACGGCGGCGATATGCAGGTCGTCCTGACCGGCAAAATGCTTGTCCAGCGTTCCCTGTACCTGATCCGCCGTCGACATGTGGATATAGCCGTCGGTCAGGTCGATCGGGGCGCCTGAGAACGTCCCGTCCGCGAACAGGCTGTCGCGCTGTTCGCGAGTCAGGATCTTGTAGGCGACACTGTCGTGCCCGGGCGCTGTCATGCTCAGTCTTCGCTTTCGGGCGCTTCGGGGGCTTCCGGTGCCGGCGGCGTATCGGTCACGGTCTCGTCGGCAAGGACTTCCGCCACTTCCTCTTCGGCTTCCTCGTCGAGGCGCACGGCGCTCACGACATGTTCGCCGTTCGAGACGTTGAACAGGCGGACACCTGCGGAGCCGCGGCCGATGACGCGCAGCGTCTCGAGCGGAAGACGGATCAGCTTGGCCTGATCGGTCACCAGCATGAGCTGTTGCGTCTGTGCGGCCGGGAAGCTTGCCACCACCGGGCCGTTGCGCGCGATGTTGTCGATATTGGTGATGCCCTGACCGCCGCGTCCGGTACGGCGGTACTCATAAGCCGATGACATCTTGCCGTAGCCGTTGGCGCAGACCGTGAGGATGAACTGCTCGGCTTCGGCCAATTCCGCCATGCGTTCGGCGGACAGCGCCGGTTCGCCTTCCTTTTCGCCCTTCCAGGGAGCGAACTTGAGATAGGCCTCGCGTTCTTCGGGCGTCGTGCCGACCCGATGCAGGATCGAGAGCGAGATGACCTTGTCGCCATCCTTCAGCGTCATGCCGCGGACACCGGTCGAAGTGCGGCTCGTGAATTCGCGCACGTCATCACCGGCGAAGCGGATGGCCTTGCCCTGACGGCTCGCGAGAAGGACGTCGTCGGTGGCTTCCAGCAGGGCCACGCCGATCAGGTGATCGTCGCTGCCTTCGTCGAAGCGCATCGCAATCTTGCCGTTGCTCGGAATGTTCGCGAAGGAATCCATGGCATTGCGGCGTACGCTGCCCTGCGCCGTGGCGAACACGACCGACAGCTTGCTCCATTCCGTCTCGTCCTCGGGCAGAGCGAGCACGGTCTGGATCGTCTCGTCCTTGTCGAGCGCAGGGAGCAGGTTGACGATCGGACGTCCGCGCGTGGTCGGCCCGCCTTCGGGCAGCTTGTAGACCTTGAGGCGATAGACCTTGCCGGCGGTCGAGAAGAACAGCACCGGGTTGTGCGTCGAGGTGACGAACATCGTCGTCACCGCATCCTCGTCCTTGGTCGCCATGCCCGCGCGGCCCTTGCCGCCGCGCGCCTGCGCCCGGAAGGTGGAGAGGGCGGTGCGCTTGATGTAACCGTCCATGGTGACGGTTACGACCATGTCCTCGCGCTCGATCAGGTCTTCGTCCTCGATCCCGTCGAAAGCAGCAGTGATCTCGCAACGACGCGGGGTGGCGTACGCATCACGTACAACCTGAAGTTCCTTGCGCATCACATTGTAAAGTTTGACCCTGTCGGCAAGGATGGCGAGGTATTCCTCGATCGCGACCGCCAGTTCCTTGAGTTCGTCGCCGATCTCGTCGCGGCCCAGTGCGGTCAGGCGGTGCAGGCGCAGATCGAGGATCGCCTTCACCTGAGCCTCGGACAGACGGTAGGTGCCGCCGGTCTCTTCGGCGCTGGGCTCGATCGCCTCGACCAGCCGGATATACGGCGCGATCTCGCCGATCGGCCATTCCTTGGCGAGCAGCTTGGCGCGCGCATCGGCCGGGTTGGATGATCCGCGGATCATCGCCACGACCTCGTCCATGTTCGAGACCGCGACCACGAGGCCGAGCAAGATGTGCGCCCGGTCGCGCGCCTTGTTCAATTCGAACTTGGTGCGGCGGGTGATGACTTCTTCGCGGAAGTGGATGAACGACTGGATGATGTCGCGCAGCGACAGGACTTCCGGGCGTCCGCCGCGGATCGCCAGCATGTTGGCCGGGAAGTTCGACTGGGCCGGCGTGTTGCGCCAGAGCTGATTGAGCACGACTTCGGGCGAGGCGTCGCGCTTGAGGTCAATGACGACGCGCACGCCTTCGCGGTTGGATTCGTCGCGGATGTCGGCAACACCCTCGATCCGCTTGTCCTTGGCGGCCTCGGCGATCTTCTCGACAAGGCCGGACTTGCCGACCTGATAGGGAATCGAGGTGAGGACGATCGAACGGCGATCGCCGCGGCCTTCCTCGATCTCATGACGGCAGCGCTGGACGATGGAGCCGCGACCGGTGGTATAGGCTGCGCGGGCGCCGCTGGAGCCGAGAATGAGCGGTGCGGTCGGAAAGTCCGGGCCCGGGATGATCTCGAACAGCTCCTCGGTGGAGATGCCGGGATTGTCCATCATCGCAAAGCAGCCGTCGATCACTTCGCCCAGGTTGTGCGGCGGAATGTTCGTGGCCATGCCGACCGCGATACCGCCGGCGCCATTGACCAGCAGGTTCGGAAAACGGGCCGGAAGAACCGAGGGTTCCTGTCGAGAACCGTCATAGTTCTCAACGAAATCAACAGTATCCTTGTCGAGATCGTCCAGTAGTGAATTGGCGACGCGGGCCAGACGTGCTTCGGTGTAACGCATCGAAGCCGGCGGATCGGGGTCCATCGAGCCGAAGTTGCCCTGACCATCGATGAGCGGGAGCCGCATCGACCAGTCCTGGGTCATGCGCGCCAAGGCGTCGTAGATCGCGCTGTCGCCGTGCGGGTGATAGTTACCCATGACGTCGCCGACGATCTTGGCCGACTTGCGGTAGGGCCGCCCCGCGACGAAGCCGCCTTCCTGGCTGGCGAAGAGAATGCGGCGGTGCACCGGCTTGAGACCGTCGCGCACATCGGGAAGCGCGCGGCTCACGATCACGCTCATCGCGTAATCGAGGTAGCTCGTCTTCATCTCGTCGACGATGTCGACGCGGGTGTATTCGCCTTCGGGGCCGGTGTGCTCGGTGTTTTCGGTGTCGTCGCTCACGCGGTTCTATCGCCAGGTTGTTGCGGAAAAGAGGTGATGGAACGCCCTAGGACAAGCGTCGGGCGAATGCCACCGCCGAGGCGCCCCGAAGGGCGGAACTATCGCGCTTTTTCCACATTTATGACCTGTGTCGGTGCGGTGCTCGTCCACAAACATGAACGGGTGCGATGAATTGCATTCAATCAGCGTTCAGTGGCGAATGACTAATCCGAGCGAGAGGTTGCAAACGGGGCAAATCGTCGTCACTACCGGCGCCGGCCCGTTTCCAGGCGCCTGCTGGCAGGCGCTTTGGTAGTTAAGTCTTGAGAGGAGTGGCCTTGATGGCTCGCAAATTCGTTGTTTCCCGTGTTGCTCTTGCACTTGCGCTTTCGACCGGCATGGCCGTCGCAGTGGCGCCGCCGGCGATGGCAAAGAAGAAGGAAAAGGCTGAAGGCCCGAAGTTTTCGGAAGAATTCCGCCAGGCTGCCGGCCCGATTGAGCAGGCAATGACCGAGGCCACCAAGAGCCTTCCCGCCGGCGCGGGCGAAGCCGACTATGCCGCAGCCAAGACGCAGATCGACACGGCGCTGGGCGGTGACGGCAAGGCCACTTTCGAAGCGGCCGTTCCCACCGCGACGACGCCCGACGACAAGATGGCCCTCGGCCAGCTGATGCGTAACTATGGCATTCTGGCGAAGGATCTCGCGTTCAAGCAGAAGGGCACTGCCATGATGCTGGACAGCGGCAAGCTTCCGGCAGACAAGGTGGGCAGCGTCTACTTCGACGCCGGCGTGACCGCTTATCAGCTCAAGGACTGGGCGAACGCGGCTCGTTACCTGAAGGCGTCCAAGGATGCCGGATTCCAGGATCCCAACAACCAGCTCGATATGGTGCTGGTCGATTCCTACAAGCGCAGCGGCAACAACGAGGCCATCCTGTCGATGGCAGACGAAGAGATCGCCTCTGCCCAGGCCAAGGGCATCGCACCCAGCGAATCCACGCTGCGCAATGCGCTGCAGCAGACCTATGCGGCCAAGCAGGTCGGCCCGTCGGCCAAGTACGCCGCGATGCTCGGTCAGTACTATCCGGATGCCTGGGACGTGGCCATTTCGGTCGTGGGTCAGATCGCTGCCCTGCCGCGCCAGCAGGATCTCGACCTGATGCGTCTCAAGCTCCTGACCAATGCGATGAAGGAGAAGCGCGACTACTTCACCTACATCGAGGACGTCGATCCGCGCGCCTATCCGGGTGAAGCGCTGAAGGTGATCAACGACGGCCTTGCCAAGGGCGTTCTGACCCAGAAGGAAGTCGAGGCCGACAAGACCAACACCGAAGCCCGCGTGGGTAAGGACCGGGCGTCGCTGCCCGCCATCGCGTCGGATGCCTCTAAGGCTGGTGCCGATGCCGGTACGGTCGTGGGTGCAGGTGACGTTTTCCTGAGCTACGACAAGCCGGCAGAGGCCGAGACCTTCTACAGCAAGGCCATGGGCATGCCCGGCGCCGATGCCAACAAGGTCGCGCTGCGTCTCGGCATCACCCAGACGCTTCAGGGCAAGTACGCCGAGGCCATGCAGAACTTCGCGAAGGTGACCGGGCCGAATGCACCCGTGGCGACCATGTGGACGGGCTATGCCAAGAGCAAGGCCGGTCCGGCTACGGCTGCCCCGACGGCCCCGGCTGCTCCGGCGGACGCCAGCTGATCGGCTCCTGCGAGAGCTGACCAATAAAAAGGGCGGCGGGAATGTCCCGTCGCCCTTTTTCGTGTCTGTCACCGTGGGACAACGCTTGTCCTGCGGTGGACATTTACTGTCCCGAGGTCAGGTCACGGGTTTGAACTCGCCGCTCTGGTCATCCATAAGGTGCAGAATTCCATCGGAAATCGCGAAGAAAGCACCGCGCAGGCGCAGCTCACCCTCGCGCATCTTGCGGCGGATGCAGGGGAAGGTCATCAGGTTGTCGAGGCTGACCTTGACCGCGGCATGCTCCATGTGAATTTCGGCGGGACGTCCCTCGGTGCCGTACTCGGCCGCGACCGGGGCGCGGGCTTCATCCAGCAAGGCGATCCAGTCGGCGATGAAACCGCCCTCGCCGGGCTCGGTGCCGTGAAGCTCCTGGGTCAGCGCCGCCTTGCAGCCGCCGCACATACCGTGGCCCATGACCACGATTTCCTTCACCTTGAGAACCTGCACCGCGAACTCGAGAGCAGCCGACACGCCATGATGCCCCGGTGTGGTTTCGAACGGCGGGACCAGCGCGGCGACATTGCGCACGACGAACATTTCGCCCGGATCGGTGTCGAAGATCTGCGTGGGGTCCACCCGGCTGTCCGAACAGGCGATGATCATGACTTCGGGCTGCTGCCCTTCACGCAGCTGGGCCCAGCGTTCGCGATGGGGTGTCCAGCCACTGTCCCGAAACCGGCGGTACCCGTCGAAGAGATGTTCAAGCGCGGTGCTCGTTTCGGACATGCGGGGGCTCCGTGATCTAGCTTTGAATACTATGGCATCCCTTAGCCGGGATATTCGTACTGGCAAGGGGCTGCCCAAGCGACTATCTGGGCCCCATGAACGATCTTTCGACTGCACCGAGCCCCGAGAGTAAACCCGAACGGCAGCGCAAGCCCGACTGGATCCGGGTCAAGGCCCCGACCACCAAGGGCTATGGCGAAACGCGCAAGCTGATGCGCGACCTCAAGCTCAATACCGTGTGCGAGGAAGCCGCTTGCCCCAATATCGGCGAGTGCTGGACCAAGAAGCACGCAACCGTGATGATTCTGGGCGACACCTGCACCCGCGCCTGTGCCTTCTGCAACGTGAAGACGGGCATGCCGGGCCGTGTCGATACCGAAGAGCCCGCACACGTGGCGGAAGCCGCCGCGAAGATGGGTCTGGAGCACATCGTCATCACGTCTGTGGACCGTGACGACCTTCCCGATGGAGGCGCAAGCCAGTTCGTGAAGGTTATCGAGGAACTGCGTCGCACCACGCCGTCGACGACGATCGAGATCCTTACGCCGGACTTCCGCGGCAAGATGCAGGCCGCGATCGAAGCGATCGTTGCTGCCCGGCCGGACGTCTACAACCATAATCTGGAAACCGTGCCCCGGCTTTACCCGACCATCCGCCCCGGCGCGCGCTACTACGCGTCGCTGCGGCTTCTGGAGGAAGTGAAGCGCCACGATCCGTCGATCTTCACCAAGTCGGGCGTGATGCTCGGTCTGGGCGAGGAGCGTCTGGAAGTTCACCAGGTCATGGACGACATGCGCTGCGCCGACATCGACTTCCTGACCATGGGACAGTACCTGCGTCCGACGCCCAAGCATGCGGAGGTCAAGGAATTCGTGACGCCGCAGGCTTTCGACGCCTATGGCGCGATCGCCCGGGCCAAGGGCTTCCTGCAGGTCGCCTCGACCCCGCTGACCCGCTCGAGCTACCACGCGGGTGAGGATTTCGCGGAAATGCGCGCGGCACGCGAAGCCAGATTGGCGCGGGGACAGCGTTGATGTCCACCGGTGTACACGGCCATAGCCTGAATACCGCGACAAGGGTCTGAACATGCCGGGAATCCACGAAGTCCACCGGTTGCCCTACAGCGCCGAGCAGATGTTCGACCTCGTCGCCGATGTCGGGCGCTATCAGGAATTCCTGCCCTGGGTGGTGGCCACACGGGTCAAGTCGGACGACGGCAGCGAAATGATCGCGGACATGCTCGTCGGCTTCAAGGCGCTGCGTGAGAAGTTCACTTCACGGGTGGAGAAGGTCCGCCCGCGGGAAATCAATGTCCATTACGTCGATGGGCCCATGCGCGACCTCGACAACAAGTGGACTTTCCATCCGGTGAGCGACACCGCCTGCGATATCGAGTTCGATGTTCGCTTTACGTTCCGGAATGCGCTGTTCGAAAAGCTCGCCGGGCAGTATTTCGACAAGGCTTTTCGCAAGATGGTCGTGGCGTTCGAAGCGCGGGCGGAAGACCTTTATGGCGCGCCGCAGGAGCGGTAGTTTCCCGAGTTACGTTTGGTAACGTAAAATGGAAACCTTTCGAAACAACCGATGGCGCTGGCGCGCCTTGGCAGTTACGTTTTGCAACTGCTTGATTGAGATGAGTAACAATTAGTTACCTTATCACCTCAAGCGTTTGAAAGAACAGAAGATAAATCGCTCGACGGCAGCAGCATCTCCAGCGCGACAAGCGCCGCCTGATGGCGGATTTCGGCTCGGGTGGCACCTTCAATGATCTTCTGTTCGGCGTTGACGTCCTCTTCGCCGCGTATCGCCAGGGCAAACACGACAGTCCCGATCGGCTTGAGCTCGGTGCCGCCATCGGGACCGGCTATGCCGCTGACCGCGACGGCCACGTCGGCGCCGCTGTGCCGGATCGCCCCCTGTGCCATGGCCCAGGCAGTTGCCGGTGAAACTGCACCGAATGCGTCGATGATGTCCGC
The DNA here is from genome assembly GCA_965140495.1 of uncultured Novosphingobium sp. Lineage (GTDB taxonomy): Bacteria > Pseudomonadota > Alphaproteobacteria > Sphingomonadales > Sphingomonadaceae > Novosphingobium. The sequence goes on from OZ223239.1 coordinate 2,383,615, forward strand.
CTGGACATCCAGCAATTCCTGTTTTGATTCATTGGAATAGCTTACGAAACCACGGTCCAGAACGGCCGATGATCCGGGGATTTCGGTCAGGGCCGCGCAAACGAGCCCGCCCGTGCAGCTTTCGGCAAGCGCGATCTTGCGGCCGGCAGCCTTGTTCTCGGTGATGACCCGCTCGGCAAGATCCACGAGATCCTGGGGAAAGAATACAGTTTTGGCCATGTCGGTCCTTCCGAAACTCAATCCTTGCACAGGGCAATCTTGCCCAGCCTGGGTTCGGCCTCGCCCGCGATCTCCATCGTCAGGGCTATCAGGCCGGCCGTATTTTCAGGGGGGGAGGGGTGACAGCAGATCGATCGCGAGATCAAGCTTGCCGCAGGATTCCAGCGCAATTTGCTGCGAAACGAACCCTTCGACAAACGTATCGGCTAGCTGCTGCTTGGTCTGGTCGGGCAGGGCGCGGAGCGTATTAGCGGCATCGCTCCCCAATGCCTTGAAAAACGCCGGCTTGGCCTTGGGCCAGTACCTGGCTTTCTGCCCGGAATAGCGGGCGATGAGGTCACCGCTGCTGCGCCGCAGGAAGGCGTCGGCCGGCAGAACCGAGGCGCAGCGCTTGGATGTGCCCTCGATTGCCTGAGGAAGGGCGTATGTCAGCAACGATGTCGCTTCTTCATGGGTCAAACAGACGGGCTCTGCGGCCGTGGCAACGCCCGGAACGACCGAGAGCAGGGCGGCAACGGCGCCGGAAAGTCGCATCATGCGCATGGTTCAGATCCTTGTCAGGCTGACGGCTGCCTGTGCGGCAATGCCTTCACGTCTGCCTGTGAAACCCAGTTTCTCCGTGGTGGTTGCCTTCACGCTGATGGCGCTGACGTCGACATCGAGGATTTCTGCCAGTTTCACGCGCATGGCCTCTCGATGCGGTCCGAGCTTGGGGGCCTCGCATATGATGGTCAGGTCGGCATTGCCAAGGGCATATCCGGCCTCACGCACGAGAGTCCCGGCATGGGACAGGAACTGGTGCGAAGCGGCGCCTTTCCATTGCGGATCGCTGGGCGGGAAGTGCTGTCCGATGTCCCCGGCACCGATGGCGCCGAGGAGCGCATCCACGAGGGCATGGATGGCTACATCGGCGTCGCTATGTCCCGCGAGACCGTGCGTATGCTCGATTCTGACCCCGCAGAGCCATAATTCCTCGCCCTCTGACAACCGGTGGACATCGTATCCTGTCCCGACGCGGACAGCAGGCATGCTCACGCTGAAATCGGACGCAAAAGTAAGCTTGTGCAGGGCTTCATCCCCTTCGACCATGGCGATGTCCATGCCCATGACCCGCGCGACCTGGGCATCGTCACCAGCGATTGTCTCTGCTGTCCACGCCTGATGAGCCGCCAGAATCTCAGGAAAACGGAAGGCTTGCGGCGTCTGGACCCGGCGCAGGTCCTCACGGCGTGCCGGCGCCCCCATGACCTCGAAAGACGACTGTCCCTTCTCGGCATGGGCGAGACTGTCCACTACGGACAGGACTGGAATCGCGGCCTTGTAATCGGCCAGGGCACCGACCAACCGGTCTATGACCGCCCTTGGCAGAATGGGTCGGGCAGCGTCGTGGATCAGAACCAGGTCGGGCGCTGTCCCGGCCAGGACTTCTAGCCCCAGACGGACCGATTCCTGCCGCGTTTCCCCGCCGCCAGTGAATGCTACGCCTGGAATGCCACCAAGAGCCTCGCGTGCGATCGGTCCCGCACCTTGCGGGATGACCACGATGATCGGAGAGACCCCGGCATCGGCAAGCGCTTCGACCGAATGCCTGACCACCGGCTTCCCGCGCCACAGGGCGAACTGCTTGGGCAACGGCTGTCCTGCCCGCAGCCCTTGCCCGGCAGCAACGACCACGGCGCCGACTTTCGGGGCACAATCTTTGCCGTCAGGCTGTTCAGATACGAGACGCGACATTGGTTCAGCCGGTAATCGCTTGCCGGAGCAAGGGCAATCCACTATGCGCTGCCTGTTTTTTAGGCAGTATTGCACACGTTATGACATCTTTGCCCAACCCTCCGGCTCTCAAGCCCATCCAGGTCGGTCCAGTCACGATCGATTGCCCGGTCGTGCTCGCGCCGATGACGGGCGTATCGGACCTGCCGTTCCGCAAGATGGTGCGCAGCTTCGGCTCGGGCCTCAACGTGACCGAAATGATCGCGAGCCCGGCGGCCATCCGCGAAACGCGGGTTTCGCTGCAGAAGGCGATGTGGGATCAGGCCGAGGATCCGGTCTCAATGCAGCTCGTCGGCTGCGAGCCCGAGCAGATGGCCGAAGCCGCCAAGCTGGTGGAGGACCGCGGCGCGGCGATCATCGACATCAACATGGGCTGCCCCGTCCGCAAGGTCGTGAACGGCGATGCCGGCTCCGCATTGATGCGCGATGTCCCGCTGGCGACGAAGTTGATCGAAGCAACGGTAAAGGCGGTAAACGTCCCGGTAACCGTCAAGATGCGCATGGGCTGGTGCCATGACAGCCTCAATGCCCCTGAACTCGCGCGCATCGCCGAGGATCTGGGCGCGAAGATGATCACCGTGCACGGCCGAACCCGCAATCAGATGTACAAGGGCCAAGCCGACTGGCGCTTTGTCCGCGGCGTCAAGGATGCGGTGTCCATCCCGGTCATCGTCAACGGCGACATCTGCGGCATCGACGATGCGGCTGCCGCGCTGGAGCAATCCGGCGCCGATGGGCTGATGATCGGCCGCGGTGCCTATGGCAAGCCGTGGGTCCTGGCGCAGGTGATGAACTGGTGGCGGGGCAACGGGCTTCTGGCCGATCCCGATTTCGGCGAGCAGTACGAAATCATCCGCCAGCACTATGAGGACATGCTGTCCCACTATGGACACGAGACCGGCGTGAAGATGGCGCGCAAGCACCTGGGCTGGTACGTGAAGGGCATTCGCGGATCGGCGGAATTCCGCAACCGGGTCAACTTCATCGACGACGCAAACGAGGTTTTGCGCGCCCTTGCGGAATTCTATGCGCCTTACCGGTCCACCGGTGGACAGCTGCAGGCCGCATGAGTGTCGTGCTCGGGACAGCGCTGCCCGAAGCCAACCGGCTGCTGGCCAGTCTGCCGCATGCGGTTGTCCTGCTGGAGCCGGGCCTGCGCATCGCTTCGGTCAATCCCGCCGCCGAGCAATTCTTCGGCCAGTCGCAGCGCCGTCTCGTGGGAAGCCAGCTCGGCGATGTGATGGTCTTTCCCGAGCACCGGCTGCTCGAACGTCTCAACGATTACGAAACGCCGGTTTCTGCCCGTGAGATCGTCGTCACTCTCAAGGGGCGCGGCGCGCGTCGTATCGATGTCAACGTGGCGCCAGTAGCAGACACGACCGGTTGGCAGATCCTCACGATCCACGATCACAGCGCTACCGAGGCACTTGGCGACGATTCCGGCGGGGTGGACAATGCCGTTGTCCGCGGGCCGGAAATCATGGCGCACGAGATCAAGAACCCGCTTGCCGGCATTCGCGGCGCGGCGCAGCTGCTGGCGCGCAAGATCGAGGCGCGCGACAAGCCGCTGACCGACCTCATTACTTCTGAAGTCGACCGCATAGCGGGCCTTATCGAGCAGATGCAGAAGCTGAGCGGGCGTACGGCGCCGCCCGTGGAACCCTGCAACCTCCACGAGGCCGCGCGGCGGGCCGTCGATGTCATCAAGGCGGCCAGCGGGGAGGCGCCGACGGAGGGCCCCAGCCGGTACCGGCTCGTCGAGGAGTTCGATCCGTCGCTCCCGCCCGTACTGGGCAGCCCGGACGGGCTGGTGCAGGTCATCATCAACCTCATGTCGAACGCGATCGAGGCATCGCAGGAAGCGGACGAGCCGCGCGTCACCATCCGCACGCGCTTCGCCAGCGGTCTGCAGCTGCACACGACCGATTCCGGAACCCCCGTTCGGCTGCCCGTCGAACTGCGCGTCAGCGACAACGGCCCCGGTATCGACCCCTCGATGCGCGATCACATCTTCGAGCCCTTCGTCACGACCAAGAAGTCGGGGCAGGGGCTGGGGCTTCCGCTCGTGCGCAAGCTGGTCCGCGACATGAACGGGCGCATCACCCACGAGCGCGATGAGGAAGCCGGTCTTACGCATTTTCGCGTCCACCTTCCGCTCGCCAAGGAAACCATGCGGAGCAGGGTGCTCAGGAGGAAACTGACATGAGCGTTCTGCTGGTCGAGGACGACATGTCCATCGCCATCGTGATCACGGCAGCCCTCGAAGACGAAGGGTTTTCGGTCACGCATTGCGATACGATTGCCGAGCGCGACCGGTTGCTGGCCGAACGCGGCTATGAAGCGCTGGTCACCGACGTGATGCTGCCCGATGGCGACGGCATCGAGACGATCGAACGGGTGCGTGCGCTGCATCCCGAGATGCCGATCCTCATCCTTTCGGCCCAAAACACGCTCGATACCGCCGTTCGTGCGACCGACACCGGTGCTTTCGAGTATTTCCCAAAGCCCTTCGACATCGACGAGCTCGCCCGTACCGTGCGTCAGGCCGCCGGCAATGCGCAGGGCAACGTCCCGCGCGGCGACGAGCCTTTGGGTGACGGCCTTCCGCTCGTTGGCAGAAGCCCGGCGATGCAATCGGTCTTCCGCATGATCACCCGCGTCCTGCGCAACGACCTGACCGTGCTGATCCTGGGCGAATCCGGGACCGGTAAGGAACTCGTTGCGGAGGCGATCCACCAACTCGGCAACCGTCGGAACGGCCCGTTCATTGCCGTGAACACCGCCGCGATCCCGGCGGAACTGATCGAAAGCGAGCTATTCGGCCACGAAAAGGGCGCTTTTACCGGTGCAGTCGCGCGGCATGTCGGCAAGTTCGAACAGGCGGCGGGCGGAACGCTGTTCCTCGATGAAATCGGTGACATGCCGATGCAGGCCCAGACCCGGCTGCTGCGCGCGCTCCAGTCCGGGACCGTTCGCCGTGTGGGCGGCAGCGAGGAAATCCGCCTCGATACGCGTATCATCGCGGCCACCAACAAGGATCTGGAGCCGGAAATTGCCGCCGGGCGTTTTCGCGAGGACCTCTATTACCGTCTCAATGTGGTGCCGATCCACATGCCGCCGTTGCGCGAGCGCAGCGACGATATCGAGGTTCTGGCCCGCCATTTCCTGCAGCACGCGGCCAACGAAGGCTTGCCGCGCCGGCAGTTGACCCACGAGGCAGCGGAACTGCTCAGTCGTCAGCCTTGGCGTGGAAATGTGCGCGAACTCAAGAACTTCGTCTATCGCATGGCGCTGCTCGCCCGTGAGGACACCATCGACGTGGACAGTGTTCTGCCGCTGCTCGCCCAGGAACCGGTAGGAACGCCGCCCTCGGGCAAGGAAGAGGGCGGAGACATCGCGAGCGCCATAACCCACTGGTTGTCCATCGAGCGTCCCGCCAGCGGCACGATATACGAACGCGCGATGGCGGCCGTGGAGCGCCCGCTGTTTGCCGAGGTTTTGCGCGACACTGGGGGCAACCAGCTGCGCGCGGCACAGGCCCTGGGCATCAACCGCAATACCTTGCGCAAACGGCTCAGCGAACTCGCGCTCGACCCAGAGGAATTCGCTCGTCGACCGTGACGTTGATTTGGTGGAATTACTCTTGCGTCTCGGCAACAGTGCTGTTGTAACGAGGCAACTATGACGGAAGTTCAGACCAGAAAGCGCGCGTGGCCGCGCTGGTGGCGGCGCATGCAGGTGGCTGCGCGCCGTGCGAACTTCTTTGCCATTATCGAAGTGCTTTCCGTCGTTGCCTTTCTGGCGATGACGACAACGACGTGGTTTGCGCTTAACTCGGGTGGCGACAAGGGCAAGCTGTTGCCGTCAAACCTCACGGCGACGCTGCTGATCGGTACGCTGGTGCCGGCCATGGCGATTCTCGTCCTGCTGGGACGGCGACTGGCGCTGCGCAGAGCGTCGGAAAACATTGGCGGCACCGGGCGCATGCATGTGCGTCTCGTGTTCATTTTCTCGCTGATTTCCGCCATTCCGACGCTGCTGGTCGTGGTCTTCGCGTCATGGCTCTTCCAGTCTGGCGTCGAATTCTGGTTTTCCGACAGTTCACGCGGCCTGCTTGAAAACGCGAACAAGCTGGCGAGGGGCTACTACGAGCAGACCTTGCGCGACGTGGGCTACGAATCCGTCGCGATGGCCGAGGACTCACGGACGTGGCTGGGCGAATATCCGGTCGCCAGCCAGGAGTTCCAGGCGTTCCTGGCCGATCAGGTCCTGCGCCGGAACCTGAGTGTCGCGGCCATCATCCAGATCGATTCCGACGGGAACCAGCGCACACCGATCATTGTCGACCCGGACGGACAGTCCGAAAACAACCGGATCAGCACCGATACGCTGCAAAAGCTCGACAAGGGCGCGCCTTACGACGTGACCTCGCGCAACGACCGCATCGTTGCGGCAGCGCCGATCGAGCGATCTTCCGGCATCTACCTGATGGTGGCGCGAAGCAACGACCTGCTGTCGCTCAGTCAGGGGCAGAGCGCGGAAAATATCGTGCAGGCCTATGAAGTGCTCACAAGCCGGGCGCGCGTGCTGCAATTGCGCTTCAACGTCGCGCTGTTCGTGGCTTCACTGGCGCTGGTCGGTCTTTCGGTGTGGTTCGCGTTGCGATTTGCGGACCGCCAGGTCAAACCGCTCTACGAACTGGTCGACGCAGCACGCAGGGTAGGGGCCGGCAACTACGCCTTGCGGCTTGAAGGGCGTACGGGCGCCGATGAAATCGGGCTGCTCAACCGCGCCTTCAATCGCATGACCGCGCAGATCGACAAGCAGACCCAGGCCTTGCTCGGTGCCAACCGGCAGTTGCACGAGCGCCGGCTGTTCATCGAGGCGGTTCTCGAGTCCGTGACTTCGGGCATCATCTCGCTCGATGAGGACGGCAAGATCCTGCTGATGAACAGCACGGCTCACAAGATGCTGGCCGAAGACGACAGCGAACTGCCCGAAGACATGACCATCGACGAGCTGGCGCCGCCGATCGCGGGCATGGTCGAGCAGGGCACCTCTGTGGGTCTGGTCCAGTACAACCGGGGCGGCGAATTGCTGACCCTTGCGGTAAAGACCAGCCGCGACGCGACCGGGCATGTCATCACGTTCGAGGACATTACGCGCCAATTGCTGGACCAGCGCACAGCCGCATGGTCCGATGTCGCGCGCCGCATCGCCCATGAGATCAAGAACCCGCTAACCCCGATCCAGTTGGCAACAGAGCGCCTGAGCCGCCGCTACCGCAAGCAGATCACCGACAATCCGGAGCTGTTCGAAGACCTGACGCGGACCATCATCCGGCAGGTCGGCGATCTCAGAAAGATGGTCGACGAGTTCTCGTCGTTCGCGCGTCTGCCGAAGCCGGTGTTCCGCGCCGAAGACCCTGTCGCGCTGACCCGGCAGGCGCTGTTCCTGCAGGAAGTGGCACGACCGGAAATTGATTTCAGCTTCTCCGCCGATACCGACATCACGAGCATTGATTGCGATCGCCATCAGTACGGTCAGGCGATGACAAATGTTCTCAAGAATGCCGTGGAAGCAATTGAAGCAAAAAAGAAAGAGTCTGGCGACGATTACCACGGAAAGATTGCGGTCGAGATGAGCAAGCAGGATGAATCCATCCTCGTGCGTATTGCCGACAACGGCATCGGCCTGTCGCAGGATCGCGATCGCATCGTCGAACCCTATGTCACGACCCGAGAGAAGGGCACCGGCCTCGGGCTCGCCATCGTCAACAAGATTATCGAGGAGCATGGCGGCGAAATGACGTTCATGCCCACCCAGGGTGGCGGCACGACCGTGACCATGCGCTTCGCCAGAGATCCGCTGGCCCATGGGCGCAAGCCGGAAGCCGCCGAATGATTATCGCCTTACCATCCCCCCTTACCCCTCAACGAAGAAGTTAAAGTCATGGCACTCGAAATCCTGATCGTCGACGACGAACGCGATATCCGGGAACTGGTCGCCGGTGTTTTGAGCGACGAAGGCTATGAATGCCGTACCGCCGGAGACAGCGAAGCTGCACTGGAGGCCGTCGATGCGCGACGCCCCTCGCTGGTTCTGCTGGACGTCTGGCTCCACGGCAGCCCGATGGACGGGCTCGAGGTTCTCGATGCGATCAAGGCGCGCGAACCGGAACTGCCGGTGATCATCTTCTCCGGCCACGGCAATATCGATACCGCCGTCGCGGCGATCAGCCGGGGCGCGGTCGATTTCATCGAAAAGCCCTTCGAAGCCGAGAAGCTGCTCCACCTCGTCGGCCGCGCCACCGAGACCGAACGCCTGCGCCGCGAAAACGCGCAGCTCAAGCAGGACTACTCGATGGGCGAGGAGTTCACGGGCTCCAGTGCCGCCATCAATCAGGTCCGTGCCACGCTCAAGCGCATAGCCAATACCGGCAGTCGCTTGCTCATCACGGGACCTGCGGGCTCGGGCAAGGAAGTGGCCGCCCGGTTGCTTCACGCATGGAGCCCGCGAGCGGGTAATGCCTTCGTCAGTGTGAACTCGGCGCGCATCACCCCCGAGCGGTTCGAACAGGAGCTGTTCGGCGAGGAAGCCGATGGCGCCCTCGTGCGCCCCGGTCTGCTGGAAATGGCCGACGGCGGCACGCTCTACTTCGATGAAGTGGCAGACATGCCGCTGTCCACGCAGGCGCGCATTCTGCGTGTGCTGACCGATCAGGCCTTCGTCCGTGTCGGTGGTACCCGCCAGATCCGCGTCGATGTCCGCGTTGTCTCCTCGACATCGCGCGATCTCGAAAAGGAAATCGCGGAGCGCCGCTTCCGCGAGGATCTGTTCTATCGTCTCAACGTCGTGCCGGTGTCGATCCCGGGTCTGCGCGAGCGGCGGGAGGATATCCCGGCTCTCGTCGATCACTTCTTTGCACGTTATGCCAACGAGCAGGGGGTTCCGCCGCCGCAAGTCAGCACCGAAGCGATGACGGCGCTTCAGGCCTACGAATGGCCCGGCAATGTGCGTCAGTTGCGCAACGTCGTGGAGCGGACGGTGATCATGGCGCCGCGGGAAAAGGTGGGCCAGATCGAAGCCGACATGTTGCCGCCCGAGATCTTCAACAGCCGCGGCGGCGGCGATGCCGGTGTGTCGGTGATGATGAGCGCACCGCTTCGCGAAGCGCGCGAGAGCTTCGAGCGCGAGTATCTGCGTATTCAGATCCGGCGTTTTTCGGGCAATATCTCCAAGACGGCTGCCTTCATCGGGATGGAGCGTTCCGCACTGCACCGCAAACTGAAGCTGCTGGGGATGGCGGAGCGCCGCGAAGGTGAGGAAGGCGCGGATCAGGGGTAATCCCGGCCTTCCATTCGCGAAGCGCAGGTTTTGCGCAGTACGCGAAACAAATCCGGATATCGCAGTCACGTTGTGATTCTTGTCAGGTGATTACCGGAAAATATCCGGTAGAATTCTCGTGTTTACTGCAATGCAGCAAATGGATAGATTTTGATTCGGAAACGGTCGCAGGGAAAAGCCCGCGGCCAGATTGCGGACCGCAATTGCGGCCGCCAAGAAAAGGAGATTGAGAATGGCTGGTCGAACGCTGTCCGCGCGACCGAAACCTGCACCTGAGCCGTCGGCGGCTCCTGCACCGGCCCCCGCCAAGTCGGGAAGCTCGGCAGGAAAGGGGCAGAACCTTCAGGATCAGTTCCTCAACCTCCTGCGCAAGAACAAGACCCCCGTCACCATGTTCCTGGTGAAGGGTGTGAAGTTGCAGGGCATTGTCACTTGGTTCGACAACTTCTCCATCCTGCTTCGCCGCGACGGGCAGTCGCAGCTGGTCTACAAGCACGCCATCTCCACGATCATGCCGTCGACCCCGGTCGATGCGCAGCAGTTCGCCAACGGTGCGGACAGCTCGAAGAAGACGCGCCTGCTTCAGGACGTGTTCCTGTCGAGCATTCGCAGTGCCGGGGTGCAGGTCACGATGTTCCTGATCAACGGCGTGATGCTGCAGGGCCGCGTCGCGGCTTACGATCTGTTCTGCATGCTGCTGGAGCGCGAAGGCTACGTACAGCTGGCCTACAAGCATGCCGTTTCGACGATTCAGCCCGTGACTCCGGTCGATCTCCAGGCGCATGAAGAAGCCGACGACTGAGTCGAGACGGAAAACAATTGAACGACGAACTTAAAGGCGAGGTCACGCGCGGTGCGCGTGCCTTCGTCGCCTATCCGCAAATGCGCGGGAGAGGGGACCTCGATCCCGACGCACGCCTCGAGGAGGCGAAGGGGCTTGCCTTGGCAATCGGCCTCGTGGTGGCGGATGCCGTGGCCATTCCCATCCGCGAGCCGCGGCCGGGCACGCTGTTCGGTGAAGGCCAGATCCAGAACATCGCCACGGGCTGTGAGCTAAGCGAGGCCGAACTGATCATCGTCGATGGCTCGCTGTCGGCGATCCAGCAGCGCAACCTCGAAGAAAAGCTCAAGCGCAAGGTCATCGACCGGACCGGTCTGATCCTCGAGATCTTCGGCGAACGCGCTGCAACGGCGGAAGGCCGCTTGCAGGTCGAGCTTGCACACCTGGATTACCAGGCGGGCCGTCTGGTGCGCAGCTGGACCCACCTTGAACGCCAACGCGGCGGCTTCGGCTTCCTCGGCGGTCCGGGTGAAACGCAGATCGAGGCCGACCGCCGGTTGATCCGCGATCGCATGGCCAAGATCCGGCGTGAGCTCGAACAGGTGCGGCGCACGCGTGGTCTCCATCGCGAACGGCGCGAAAAGGCGCCCTGGCCCGTGGTTGCGCTTGTCGGCTATACCAATGCCGGCAAGTCGACGCTGTTCAATCGTCTTACCGGGGCCGACGTGATGGCGCAGGACTTGCTGTTTGCCACGCTCGATCCGACCATGCGCGCAATCCGGTTGCCCGGTGTCGAAAAGGCGATCCTATCGGACACGGTGGGGTTCATTTCCGATCTGCCCACGCAACTCGTCGCCGCGTTTCGCGCAACGCTGGAGGAAGTGACTGCGGCGGATGTCATCCTGCATGTGCGCGATATCGCCAACCCCGATACCGAAGCGCAGAAGAAGCAGGTTCTCGACGTTCTCGCAGACCTTGGCATTCTGCCCGGTGAGGACGGGGAAGAGAGCGAATTCCCGATCCCGATCATCGAAGTGTGGAACAAATGGGACCTGCTCGGCCCAGCCCGGGGCGAGCAGATGCGCGAGGCCATGGCACATCGCGAAGGCGAGACCATCGTGCCACTATCGGCGTTGACCGGGATGGGCTGTGACAATCTTCTCGATGTTGTCGGCAAGAAGCTGACGGCGGGTTCGAAGATATACGACTTCGTCCTGTCCGCTGCCGATGGTCAACGCATCGCCTTCCTGCATGCGCGCGGCGACGTGGTGTCGGAGGAACAGGCGGGCGATGATGCCGATGGCAGCCCGCAGCTCCGGCTGAAAGTTCGGCTCACCGAACGCGAGTTAGGTCGTTTCGCCTCGCTCTGATGCCTTGACGGCCTGCCAGTAGCTCTCCTGCTCATCGAGCGGAAGCGCGGCAAAGTCCCTGTTTTCGGTGGATGCCAGCGTCTCCATGGCCCGAAAGCGCCGTTCGAACTTGGCATTGGCGGCACGCAGGGCATCCTCGGGGGCTATGCCGTTGAGGCGAACGAGATTGACGGCGGCGAACAGCAGATCGCCGGCTTCTTCGAGCTTGCTGTCGGCATCGGCTTCGGCAAGTTCGTCCATCTCTTCGTGGACCTTCTCGGCAGCGCCGCTCGGATCGGGCCAGTCGAAACCGACGCGCGCTGCGCGTTTCTGCAGCTTTTCCGCGCGCATCAATGCGGGCAGGGAAAGCGCCACGCCATCGACGGCACTCGTCTCACCCTTTGCCGCCCGTTCCTTTTCTTTGAGCTTTTCCCAGCGTTCGGTCTGGGCATCGCCGGAAGCATCGTCGCCGAAGATGTGCGGGTGCCGGGCTTCCAGTTTGTCGGAAATCGACGCGGCCACATCCGCGAAGGCAAAGTGCTCACCTTCCTCGGCCATGCGCGCATGGAACACGACCTGCAGCAGCAAGTCCCCGAGTTCATCGCGCAGAGCGGCCAGATCGTTCCGCTCGATGGCATCAGCGACTTCGTAGGCTTCCTCGATGGTATAGGGAGCGATCGTCGCGAAGTTCTGGGCCCGGTCCCACTCGCAGCCGTCCTGCGGATCGCGCAGCCGGGCCATGATCGCGAGGAGGCGGTCGATTTGCTGGTGGCGGGCTTCCGACATCGCGCCAAGCCTCAGGCGTCGATCAGGTCGCGGTCGACTTCACCCGCACGATTCTGGATGAATTCGAAGCGGTGCTCGGGATTGCGGCCCATCAGGCGGTTGACCAGATCCTTCACCGCTGCGCGGTCCTCGTACTCAGGGGGCAGGGTGATGCGGATCAGCGATCGGGATGCCGGGGCCATCGTCGTTTCGCGCAGCTGCTGCGGGTTCATTTCGCCAAGGCCCTTGAAGCGCCCGACTTCGACTTTCTTGCCCTTGAACTGCGTCGCTTCCAGCTCGGCGCGGTGGGCTTCGTCGCGGGCATAGGCCGAGGTCGATCCGGCGGTGAGGCGGTAGAGCGGCGGCTGTGCGAGGTAGAGATGCCCGCGCCGTACGATGTCCGGCATCTCCTGAAAGAAGAACGTCATCAGCAGCGTGGCGATGTGTGCGCCGTCGACGTCGGCATCGGTCATGATGATGATCCGGTCGTAACGCAGATTGTCGGGGTTGCAGTCCTTCCGGACACCGCAGCCCATAGCCAGCATCAGATCGGCGATTTCCTGATTGCCGCGGATCTTGTCCGCGCTGGCCGACGCGACGTTGAGGATCTTGCCGCGGATAGGCAGGATCGCCTGCGTCTTGCGATCACGCGCCTGCTTGGCGGAGCCGCCGGCACTGTCGCCTTCGACGATGAACAGCTCGGTTTCGCCGTCGCCCTCGCCGGAGCAGTCGGTCAGCTTGCCGGGCAGACGCAGCTTCTTGGCATTGGTTGCCGTCTTGCGCTTGACGTCGCGTTCGGCCTTGCGGCGCAGACGCTCGTCCATGCGCTCCATGATCGAACCGAGCAGTGCCTTGCCGCGCTCAAGGTTGTCGGTGAGGAAATGGTCGAAGTGATCGCGGATCGCGTTCTCGACGAGGCGCGCGGCCTCGGGGCTGGTGAGGCGGTCCTTGGTCTGGCTCTGGAACTGCGGATCGCGAATGAAGACCGAGAGCATCACCTCGCTGCCGGTCACCACGTCGTCGGGCGTGATGTCCTTAGCCTTCTTCTGCTGCCCGACCAGTTCGGCAAAAGCGCGGATACCCTTGGTCAGCGCAGCGCGCAGGCCCTGTTCGTGCGTGCCGCCATCCGGCGTGGGGATCGTGTTACAGTACCAGGAATAGGACCCGTCAGAGTAGAGCGGCCAGGCAATTGCCCACTCGACCCGCCCCTGCTCGGCGCCATCCTCACCGGCGGGAAACTCCTGCGAGCCGGAAAAGAACTGGCTGGTCACGCATTCGCGCTGGCCGATCTGTTCGGCGAGGTGATCGGCAAGGCCGCCGGGAAACTGGAACGTCGCTTCCGCGGGCACGTCTTCGCTGGCGAGCGACGGCGAGCACTTCCAGCGGATCTCGACGCCGGCAAAGAGGTACGCCTTCGAGCGCACCAACTTGAACAGGCGAGCAGGCTTGAACTTCTGTTCGCCGAAAATTTCGGTATCGGGCGTGAAGGTGACGGCCGTGCCGCGCCGATTGGGTGCCGCGCCGACTTTCTGGATCGGCCCGAGCGTCTGTCCGCGCGAGAATTCCTGTGCGTAGAGTTCCTTGTTGCGTGCGACTTCAACGCGCGTCTTGACGGAAAGCGCGTTGACGACGGAAATGCCGACGCCATGCAAGCCGCCGGATGTCGCATAGGCCTTGCCTGAGAACTTGCCGCCGGAATGCAAGGTCGACAGGATGACTTCCAGTGCCGACTTGCCCGGATACTTGGGGTGCTCGTCGACCGGAATACCGCGCCCGTTGTCGGTGATCGTTATCCGGCCTGCCGTACCCGGCTCTTCTTCCAGCGTGACCTCGATGCGGTTGGCATGGCCTGCCACCGCTTCGTCCATCGCGTTGTCGAGCACTTCGGCGGCAAGGTGATGGAGCGCACGCTCGTCGGTGCCGCCGATATACATGCCGGGACGGCGCCGGACGGGCTCCAGCCCCTCCAGCACTTCGATTGCGGAGCCGTCGTAGGATTCCCCGCCGGAGGCAGGCAGCTTGTCGAACAGGTCATCGGACATGGCCGCGACTATACGCAGCGCCTGAATCCGCGATCAAGCGCGCACTTGCGCTTATCCTCCGATTGCAAGCTGTCTGCGATCAGTCGCCGAACTTGCTGGGCGCCGGGCTTACGACGGAGACCGAGCCGTCCTTGATCTCACGCACTTCCAGCGCACGCTCGATGATCCCGCCCCGGGTGAAGCGGAAGGCACCGTCGAGCCCCAGAAAACCGCCGCTCTCGAGCATATCGGAGGTCGGGAACTTCTTGCCGACCTTCCAGTCGCGCGAAATGCGCAGGGTCAGCAGGACGGCGTCGTAACCGAGCGTCGCGATACGGAACGGCTGCGAGCCGAAACGCGAGCGGTAGCTCTTGGAAAACTGCGGAAAGCGCTGATCGGAAACGGTCGAGTACCAGGCACCGTTGAGTGCGGGCGTCGATGTCAGTTCGCGTTCGCCGCCCCACAGCTCCGTGCCGAGCAGGCGGACGTTTGCGTTCTCACTCCCGGCGCGGAAGGCGGTGGCGGCGCGCGCGGAGAGCTTTCCGCCGTCAGCGACCAGAAGCGCGCCGTAGCCGCTCTTCGCCTTGATCCGCGTCGCCGCTCCGCCGATCGAGGCCGCGGTGCGATCGTAGGGCTCCATCGCGATAACGGCTCCGCCGCTGCTGCGTACCGAGGAAAGCAGCGCGTCGCTGGCGCGGTCGCCGTATTCGCCGCGTGGGATCAGGGCGGCATAGGCCGAAACGCCGTGCGCGTGGGCATATTCGACCGTCCGCTGGATCGACTGGCCGGGCAGGTTGCCCATGATGAAGACGTTCTTGGACGCTGCTTTCTCATCGTTGGAGAACGAGATGAGCGGCACGTCCTGCGGGCGGGCCACTGCCGCGACTGCCGGAATGTTGTCGGACAGCAGTGGGCCGAGGATGAGGCGATTGCCGTCTGCCAGAGCGCGGCGCGCCGCATCGGCGGGATTGGCGCCGGTGTCGTAGGTGGTGATCCGCAGGTTCTTCGCGCCGGTATCGAGCAGGGCCATGTTCGCGGCATTGGCGATCGACTGACCCACCGCGGCGTTCTTGCCGCTCACGGGCACCAGCAGGGCTACGCGGTGGTGCCCCGTGTCTTCGGGAATGACGCTTTCAGTCGGCGTCGGTGCCGGGGCCGGCGTGGTCGGTGCGGGCGCCTTGGGTACCACGGTACAGCCAGCCAGCACCGCCATGGTCGTAGCGGCAAGAAGATTCCGCCGATTCATCGGCGAATTCAGGCACTTGTCAAACATCCCTTGCCGCTCCCTGGGTACTTGGCCATGAGTCTTGTAATGGAACAATCTCTTTCACCGGGGCTGTATATAGTCGCAACCCCGATTGGCAACCTGGGCGATATAACGCTGCGCGCAGTTGAGATGTTGCGTTCGGCATCCGCGGTCGCTTGCGAGGACACGCGGGTTACCGGGAAACTGATGCATCATCTGGGTCTCAAGAAACGGCTCATCCGCTATGACGATCACGCTAGCGAGAATGACCGTGAGCGACTGCTGTCACTGATGGCGGAAGAGCCGGTGGCGCTCGTCAGCGATGCGGGAACGCCCCTGATTTCCGATCCCGGCTATCGTCTGGTCCGGTTGGCCCGAGAGCGCGGCATTGCGGTTACGAGCCTGCCGGGGCCGAGTGCCGCCGTCGTGGCAATGACGCTTTCCGGCCTGCCCAACGACCGTTTTCTCTTTGCCGGCTTTCTGCCCAACAAGGCAAAGGCGCGGGAGGAGGCCCTGGCGGAACTGGCTGAGGTACGGGCGACGTTGATCTTCTATGAAACCGCACCACGTCTGGATGCGGCTCTTTCAGCGATCAATGCCGTCCTGCCCGGCCGCGAGGTGGCGGTTGCCCGCGAATTGACCAAGCGCTTCGAGGAATGCCGCAGCGGTACGCCTTCCGAGCTATCGGCGCATTATGCGGCCCATCCGCCCAAGGGCGAGATCGTGCTGATGATCGGCCCGCCTTCGGATGAACTGCCCGATGACGTGGACATCGATGCGTTGCTGCTGGCGGAAATGGCGGAAGCCAAGCCCTCGCAGGCTGCGGCGCGTGTCGCCAAGGCCACGGGCAAGGATCGCAAGGAACTCTATGCGCGGGCTATGGAGCTGAAATGAGCCGCAAGCGGAGCAAGGCGGAGCGGCACGGGCGCCGCGCAGAGCGATGGGCCGCGCTTTACCTGATGCTGACGGGATGGCGCATTCTCGGCAGGCGGGTTCGCTCGCCACGGGGCGAAGTGGACATCGTCGCACGCCGTGGAAAGACGCTGTGCTTTATCGAGGTCAAGTGGCGGGGGAGCCGCGAGGAGCTCGATACGGCGATAACCGAACCGCGCTTGCGACGCGTAGCGGCAGCGGCGGAGACCATCGCCAGGCGGTACGAGAAGCCCGGCGACACGCAGCGTATCGACGTAATGCTGATGGCGCCGCGCTCCTGGCCGCGCCGGGTCGTCAATGCCTGGCAGCCGGGCACTTGAAAGGCCTCGCCCCAGACCCGAATTCCCGCTAGGCCGCGCGCCGACGCTTCATTGCAGGACCAGAGTTCATGACCTTACGCATCGCCGTCCAGATGGACCCGCTCGAAAGCATCAACATTGCAGGGGACTCTTCCTTTGCCCTGATGCTCTCGGCGCAGGAGCGCGGGCATACGCTTTTTCACTACGACGTGCGGACGCTCGCCTATGATGCCTCTCAAGGGGCAGCGGGCCGTCTGACCTGCTGGGGCGCCCCGGTAACTGTCCAGCGCGTCGAAGGCGCGCATTTCACGCGCGGCGAATATCGGCTGATCGACCTCGTCGACGATATCGACGTTGTGCTGATGCGGCAGGACCCGCCTTTCGACCTGGGATACATCACGGCAACGCACTTGCTCGAGCGTCTCGCCGGCCAGACGCTGGTCGTCAACGATCCGGTCTCCGTGCGCAACGCGCCGGAGAAGGTTTTCGTTCTCGACTATGCGCGCTTCATGCCGCCGACCTTCATTGCCCGCCGCATCG
Source organism: uncultured Novosphingobium sp. (assembly GCA_965140495.1). Classification (GTDB taxonomy): domain Bacteria; phylum Pseudomonadota; class Alphaproteobacteria; order Sphingomonadales; family Sphingomonadaceae; genus Novosphingobium. Next base: position 2,400,888 of record OZ223239.1, read on the forward strand.
AGGACGTGAAACTGTTCCAGCAGCGGATGGTGGACAGCGGCATGCCCGGTGATCTCGTGGTCAAGCCGCTGCACGGCAATGGCGGCAAGGCGGTGTTCCGGGTGCCCGCGGACGGCAGCAATCTCGGCGCGCTGGTGGAGATGTTCCAGAACGCCTGGGTCGAACCGTTCATGGTACAGCCTTTCCTCCCGGATGTGGCCGAAGGCGACAAGCGGATCGTGCTTGTGGACGGCGAGTTCGCGGGGGCCATCAATCGCAAACCGGGCGAGGGCGAGTTCCGCTCCAACCTGGCCGTCGGCGGATCGGCGGAGGCCTGCGGCCTCACTTCAGCCGAAGAAGATATCTGTGCGTCGCTCGCGCCGGAACTGAAGGCACGAGGACTTGTTTTCGTCGGTATCGATGTGATTGGCGGAAAATGGCTGACAGAAATCAACGTGACTTCACCCACGGGTATCGTGGCGATCGACAAGTTCAACGGAACGGATACTTCGGCGAAGATCTGGGACGCGATCGAAGCGCGCCACGCGGCGATGTGATCGTTGAGGCACAGGGCGACCATGGGGTCGCCTGTGTCTGAGTGGATCTATGCGATAATCTGGCAGGGCGGCTATCCCGGCATCATTTTCCTGATGATGCTGGAGAACATATTCCCGCCCATTCCATCCGAACTCATCCTCGGCGTGGCCGGCATTGCCGTCGCGCGGGGCAAGATGGAGTTCTGGCCGCTTCTGGCGACGGCTACCATCGGCACGACCCTCGGTAACTATGTGCTGTTCCTCGCAGCCGACCGCTTGGGTTACGAAAAGTTACGGCCATTCGTCGATCGCTGGGGCCGATGGCTAACCATGGAATGGCACGATGTGGAAACGACCGGGCATTTCCTGCGCAAGCACGGTCATTGGGTGGTCTTCTTCCTCCGCTTTGCCCCGATGTTCCGCACGATCATCTCGATCCCCGCAGGCCTGGCGCATATGCGGCATGCACAATTCCTCATCTTTACCGCCCTGGGCGCCGCGATCTGGAATGCGGCCCTGATCATGGGCGGGACATGGCTTGGCCAGACCTTCTCCACCGCCGAGCAGTGGCTGGGCACGGCGACCATCGTGCTCACCGTTGCGACGGTTCTGTACTACTTCTGGCGTGTGGCCCGTTGGAAACCGCGCGATCAGTCCTGCTCACGCGGGTGAGCGTTGCGGTAAACGTCCAGAAGTGTTGCCGCATCGACCTTGGTGTAGATCTGGGTCGAGCCCAGCGAGGCGTGGCCCAGTAGTTCCTGCAGCGAACGCAGATCGGCACCGGCTCCCAACAAGTGCGTGGCAAAGCTATGCCTCAAAGCGTGCGGCGTCGCAGTCGCGGGCAGGCCCAGAGCGATGCGCGCCCGCGCCATGGCCTTCTGGACCATGCCCTGTGACAGAGGTCCACCCTTTGCCCCTTTGAACAGCGCCTCCTCCCGCGCGATGATCCAGGGGCACTTGGCCACGTAGTCCGCCACGCCTTCGCGCACGATCGGGAGCAGTGGGACAACGCGCTGTTTTCCGCCCTTGCCGGTGACCGTAAGTGTATCGCTCAAGGGAACAGCGGCACCGGTCAAAGACAAGGCCTCGGCAATGCGCAATCCCGCCCCATAGAGTAGCAGCAAAACGGCCCGGTCGCGGGCTCCGATCCACGGTTCGACGGCGTTGTCATCGACCGCAACGGCCAGGTTCAGGGCTTCATCGGGGGTGACCGGACGCGGCAGACCCTTCTTGATGCGCGGGCCGCGTAGGCGCGGCGGCATGGCATCGCCCAGACCGGCCTGCTTTCGCGCAAAAGTCAGAAATCCCTTCAAGGCAGACAATTCGCGCGCAGCGGACACATTGCCGATGCCGTCCTGTCTCCGCGCGGCCAATTGCCGCCGCAGGTCCGACGCATCGAGGCGGGCAAGAGCGCTCCAATCGGTTTCTCCGATGGCGTCGAGAAAGCGCGAGGCCGTGGCCAGATAGGCGCGCACGGTATGTGGACTGCGCCGGCGTCCCTGCGCGAGATGGGCGCCCCAGGCTTCGAGAATATCGGCCTTGGTCATGGCTCCACGAGGGCTGAGGGGACCAGTTCACCGAGCAGGGCATCGAGAACCGGCATGCCCGCACCGGTGATCCCGATGCGGGAATTCTCCTGCCAGACAAGGCCCTGCCTTTCGAAAAACTGCGTCTTGCGCGGATCGCACAATTCATCCGCCCGTAGGCCAAAGCGGTCTGCCAGAGCCGCTACGTCGACGCCTTCGCGCAGTCGCAGCCCCATCAGCATGGCCTCGCTCGCCTGCTCTCGCGTGCCGAGCGGCCGCTCTTCGCGAATGCCGTTGTCGAATGCGTTGATGGCTTCTAGCCAGTTTTCCGGTTTGCGATGGCGCACGGTTGCCACGCCCGTCCGCCTTCCGTGCGCGCCGGGCCCGATCCCGCAATAGTCGAGGTAGCGCCAATAGGTGAGGTTGTGCCGGCTTTCTTCGCCGGGGCGGGCGTGGTTGCTCACTTCATAGGCGGGCAGACCTGCAGCGGCGGTCGTGTCCCGCGTCAGATCGAACATGTCGGCGCAGGCATCGTCGTCGAGCGGTGTGAATTGGCCTTTGCGGACCATGGTCTCGAAGCGCGTGCCGGGTTCGATTGTGAGTTGATAGAGTGAGAGGTGCCCGGTGCCATAGGCCAGCGCCCGCGAGAGTTCCGCTTGCCACGCATCCAGCGACTGACCCGGCCGGGCATAGATCAGGTCGAACGAGACGCGTTCGAAGTGCCGCTGCGCGACGTCGAGCGCGGCGAGGCCTTCGGCGGCATCGTGTAATCGTCCAAGAAAGCGTAAAGTTTCATTATCGAGCGCCTGCAGGCCGAGTGAGACGCGGTTCACGCCGACGTCCGCCAGTGCCGCGTAGTTGGCCGCCTCGACCGAGGAGGGATTGCCCTCCAGCGTGATCTCGATGTCCGGCGCGAAGCCCCAAAGCTGTTCCGCTTCCGCGAGGAGCTGTGCGACGAGGGCAGGGGGCATCAGAGAAGGGGTGCCCCCACCGAAGAACACGCTTTCCAGCGGTTCTTCATTCGTCATCAGGCGCTCGTGACGCATGTCTGTCAGAAGCGCCTGCTCCCAGCGGGCGTGATCGACCCGCTCGCGGACATGGCTATTGAAGTCGCAATAGGGGCACTTCGCGAGGCAGAACGGCCAGTGAATGTAGAGCGCGCGGGCCATGGGCCTTTATTCTAGCTGGCGAACTGCTCCGCGACCAGCTTCGCGAAAGCATCGGCGCGGTGGCTCATGCTGTGCTTCTCTTCTGGATCGAGCTGGGCGAAGGTAACATCGCGGCCTTCGGGCACAAAAACAGGGTCATAGCCGAAGCCCATCGTCCCGCGCGGCGGCCAAGAGAAGGTGCCGTTCACCCGGCCTTCGTAGACGGCCTCATCCCCCTCCGGCCAGGCGATCGCGAGGACACAGGAAAACCAGCACGAGCGGTCGACTTCGGGCCCCTGTTCGCACAGCAGGCCCTCGACCTTGCCCATGGCCATGTACCAGTCGCGGCCGTCAGGGCCTTCGAACCACTGCCGCTCGGCCCAGTCAGCCGTGTAGACGCCGGGCCGGCCGTCGAGCGCTGTCACCGACAACCCGCTGTCATCGGCCAGCGCCGGAAGCTGCGCGGCCTTTGCGGCCGCATGGGCCTTGATCAGCGCGTTCTCGACGAAGGTCGTGCCCGTTTCCTCGGGTTCGGGCAGGCCGAGTTGGCCGGCGGAAAGACACTCGATGCCGTAGGGCGCGAGCAGGGCCGAGATCTCCTTGAGCTTGCCGGCATTGTGCGTGGCAATGACAAGGCGCTTGCTGTCGAACTTGCGGGTCATGATCTCGGTCCTGTGCTCTGGTTACTAATCGTTACCTCGCATGCCCGTAAGGCAGCGAGGCAAAGACAGGAACGCTCGCCTCAGCGGCCAGCGGCCTTGGCCTGTTCGGCGAAGATACGCTCGCAGCCGATGCGGGCGAGGCGCAGCAGGCGCAGCAGGCCTTCCTCGTCATAGCAGGCCCCTTCGGCGGTGGCTTGGGCCTCGGCGATCTTGCCGCCTTCGATCAGCACGAAGTTGGCATCGGCATCGGCCGAGCTGTCCTCGATGTAGTCGAGGTCGAGCACCGGATTGCCTTCGTAGATGCCGCAGGAAATCGCGGCAACGCGGCCCTCGATCGGGTCTTCTTTGATCTTGCCCTCGGCAATCAGCTTGTCGACCGCGATGCGCAGGGCGACCCATGCACCCGAGATCGAGGCCGTGCGGGTGCCGCCATCGGCCTGCAGTACGTCGCAGTCGAGAACGATCTGACGTTCACCGAGCTTCTTCATATCGACGACGGCGCGCAGCGAACGGCCGATCAGGCGCTGGATTTCCTGCGTACGGCCCGACTGCTTGCCCTTGGCCGCTTCGCGCGAACCGCGGGTGTGCGTGGCGCGCGGAAGCATCGAGTACTCAGCCGTCACCCAGCCTTCGCCCTTGCCGCGCAGGAACGGGGGCACCTTTTCTTCCACCGAGGCGGTCACCAGCACACGGGTGTCGCCGAAGGAGATCAGCACCGAACCTTCGGCGTGCTTGGTGAAACCGGTCTGGATGTCGATGGCCCGCATTTCATCGGGGGCACGGCCGGAAGGACGCATGGGAATTCCTTAAATTCTGAATTGGTGATCCACGATATTGAGCCGCCCTTCGCGCATAAGGCTTGAGGCCGCAAGCCCATTGCCTAAATTGGCGGGCTATGCCCAACCCACCGATCACCGAACTGACGTCCCGCGCACGAGAAATCTTCCGTCTCGTCGTGGAGGGCTACCTGACTACCGGGACGCCGGTCGGCTCGAAGGCGTTAGCCGGGCCGGGCGGCGTCAATCTGTCGTCAGCATCGATTCGCTCGGTGCTGGCCGATCTCGAATCGCAGGGCCTGCTTGCAGCACCGCACACGAGTGCGGGCCGCCTGCCGACCGAAGCGGGGCTGAGGCTCTTCGTTGACGGCATCATGCAGGTTGCCGAGCCTTCGGCAGAAGAGCGCGCGGCCATCGAAAGCCAGATTTCGGCACCCGGCCCGATTGAGGCCGCGCTTGAGGCGACGAGTTCGCTTCTTTCCAACCTCTCGTCGGGCGCCGGTGTTGTCATGGTACCCAAGCGTGAGCCGCGCGTTACCAACCTGCAACTGGTGCCGCTGTCGGTAGACCGGGCGCTTGCCGTGCTGGTCGGTGCCGACGGGGCCGTCGAGAACCGGATTGTCGATCTCCCGCAAAGTCTGCCCTCGAGCGCTCTGGAAGAGGCCTCCAACTACATTTCCGCGCGGCTTGCCGGAAGGACGCTGAACGAAGCGGCGAAGGTCATGCGCGCCGAAATCGATTCCGGAAAGTCCGCTCTCGACGATGCCAGCCGCGATCTTGTCGAGCGCGGCCTTGCCGTCTGGAGCGAGGATGCATTGCAGCGCCCCGTGCTTATCGTGCGCGGACAGGCCAATCTCCTCGATGAGACGGCGGTTTCGGATCTGGAGCGCGTGCGCTCGCTGCTCGAAGACCTCGAAAGCAAGCAGTCGGTCGCCGATCTGCTCGACATGGCCCGCGAGGCAAAGTCGACGCGCATATTCATCGGATCGGAGAACCGTCTTTTCGCACTGTCGGGTTCCTCCGTCATCGCTTCCCCCTACCGCGATCGCGAGGGCAGGGTTGTCGGCGTAGTGGGGGTTATCGGGCCCACGCGGTTGAATTATGCGCGGGTCGTCCCCATGGTGGATTTCACTGCCCAAAGCTTGGGCAAGCTCATCGGATAGCTGGAAACTGATTAGAATATGACCGACGACAAGACGCAGCCGCCCGAAGACGTGACGGTGGACGCAGCCGTGGCCGAAGAACTGAAGGGCGTACCCGAAGGAATGCTCGACAAGAACGACGAGAACGAGGAACTCGCGAAGCTGCGCGAGGAACTGGAAGTCGCCAAGCAGGACGTGCTCTACGCACGCGCCGAGACGCAGAACGTGCGCCGGCGGCTCGAGAAGGATATCGCGGATACGCGGGCCTATGCGGCAACGTCCTTTGCGCGCGACATCCTCTCGGTGGCCGACAATCTCGCCCGTGCGCTTACGGCGATCCCGGATGAAATGCGGGAGGACGAGAAGCTCAAGGGCCTGGTGGCCGGCATCGAAGCGACCTCGCGCGAGATCGACAAGGTCTTCAACTCGCACGGCATTACCCGCGTGGCAGCCATGGGCATGCCGCTCGATCCCAACCAGCACCAGGCGATGATCGAAGTTCCGTCGGCAGAGGCCGAGCCGGGTACGATCGTCCAGGAAATGCAGTCCGGGTACATGATCAAGGACCGCCTCCTGCGCCCGGCCATGGTGGCCGTCGCCAAGAAGCCCGACTGACAAAGACCTGCCGCGGCCTGCCTTGGGGTGACCTGAAGCAGGCCGTAGACGGACCGTTGTCCTGTCTGGAACATGCGCCGTCCCCCTCCGTTGTTTTCTGCGAGAGAGCCAGATTTTCGGAGGAATTCGATGCGTAAGTTCATTCTGCCCATTCTCGCCGCCAGTGCGTTCAGCGTTGCCGGTTGTGCCAGCAACTATTCAGGCGAAGGCGCTTTGGCCGGTGGTGCTCTGGGTGCCGGCGTAGGCGCCGTGACCGGCGGTGACGTCGGCACGGGCGCAGCCATCGGTGCAGCGGCAGGCGCAGCCGTCGGTTCGCAGGTCGACAAGGACAGGGAAAAGGGCTGCTACCGGTACGACCGGAACGGCAACCGCTACTGGGACCGCGATTGCTGATCGCAGGTCACGATGTGATTATGAGAAGGCGCGGACGGATTCCGCGCCTTTTCTTTTGAATTGAAGGCGGGCCGCAGCAACGGACGCTTGCAATCTTTCGGCTAGGTGGATGCGAATGGCAGGACACCGCGGTAGTCTTTCAGCGGTTGGGCTCCCGCCACATTGTAGCCGCGGCCCAGCAGAAACACGTGTCGCACGATTTCCGCCTGTTGTTCGATGCCATAGCGCTCCAGCGGCCAGTCCGGCTTTAAGGCATAGTCGTAGCGGCAGAACGGATGGCGCATGAGCGGCAGGTACCAGCGGCCTTTCTGCTGGGTCTGCCAGACATGCGTCATTTCGTGGATGAACAGGCCTTGCAGGCCCGGCCCGTGGACCGAGAAATCATCCCTGTAGCTTTCGGCGCGGGGATGGAAATGTACATGTCCGCATGGCGCCATCACCGTGCCGACCGGCTGGAACGGGAACCAGCGCCGACGCCGGATGCGCACCGGCGCTGGATCGATGGCCTCACCGAATACGGATCGCACCAGAACCACTTCGCCCGGCGTCAGCTCCCGCTCGCCACCGGGCGGACAGGTGTGCGCGGCGCGCCGCGCCTTCAGTGATGCCCCCCGTTCATGGCATCGCCCATCGTCTCGATGTGGAGCGGCATGGAAAGCTTGTCCCCGTCGGAGAACGTCATGGTCAACTCGGTGGAACTGCCGGACTTGAGGTCATCGCCCAATTCGAAGGCCATCACATGATAGCCGCCGGGCGCGAATTCGATGGTGGCGCCGGGGTCGATGGTCACCGCATCGACCGCGCCCATCTTGCCGCCTTCGGTCTTGTGCATTTCCGACTTTTCGGCGCCCGCCACATGAACGCCCGCGAGCGTCGCCGCGAGCTGGCCGTCGTTACGGATGGAGAAGTAGATGGCTGCGGGGCGACCGGGGACGACCGGCAGAACCATGCGTCCCTGGCTCGCGGAAATACCGGGCTTGGCATCCGGGCCGTTGGCCTCGGCAGAGGTCGCCTCGGGCGTCGGCGCATCCGCCTGCTGACATGCCGCCAGCAATGCCATCGCAGTGACACCGGAAAGAAAAGCAAGCGTACGTAGCGGTTTCACGACCGGAAATTCCCCGAATTGAGACTTGTGAAAATTCGCGAACGTAATGCCACCTTGCCGCTCTTGTTCCAAGCGAAACCGCTCCTATATCGCCCTCCGACGACTTGGAACGTCATCGAGCCGCGCAAGCTGCCTTGCCTTTCGGGAGGCGATCCGCGCGGTGTCAACCACTGACGTGAGGAATGGGGTAAATGGCAAAAGTAATCGGTATCGACCTTGGCACGACCAATAGCTGTGTCTCTGTGATGGACGGCGGCAAGCCCAAGGTTATCGAAAATTCGGAAGGCGCGCGCACGACGCCGTCGATCGTGGCTTTCACCAAGGATGGTGAACGCCTGATCGGTCAGCCCGCGAAGCGCCAGGCCGTGACCAACGGCGACAACACGATCTTCGCAGTGAAGCGCCTTATCGGCCGCCGCTTCGACGACCCGGTGACCAAGAAGGACACCGAACTGGTCCCCTACACCATCGTGAAGGGCAAGAACGGCGACGCTTGGGTCAACGCAGGCGGTGAGGACTACAGCCCTTCGCAGATCTCGGCCTTCATCCTTCAGAAGATGAAGGAAACCGCTGAGAGCTATCTCGGCGAAACGGTTTCGCAGGCGGTCATCACGGTTCCGGCATACTTCAACGACGCGCAGCGTCAGGCGACCAAGGACGCCGGCCAGATCGCGGGTCTCGAAGTGCTGCGCATCATCAACGAGCCGACTGCGGCTGCGCTGGCCTATGGCCTCGAGAAGCAGGACGGCAAGACCATCGCGGTCTACGACCTTGGCGGCGGCACCTTCGACGTCTCGATCCTCGAGATCGGTGACGGCGTTTTCGAAGTGAAGTCGACCAATGGCGACACCTTCCTGGGCGGTGAAGACTTTGACACCAAGCTGGTCGAATGGCTGGCGGACAAGTTCAAGGCCAAGGAAAACATGGACCTGCGGACCGACAAGCTCGCTCTGCAGCGCCTGAAGGAAGCGGCCGAGAAGGCGAAGATCGAGCTGTCCTCGACGGCTTCGACCGAAGTCAATCTGCCGTTCATCACCGCGCGCATGGAAGGCGGTAGCACCACCCCGCTGCACCTCGTCGAGACGGTGACGCGGGCAGACCTCGAGAAGATGGTCGCCGACCTCATCAAGCGCACGATCGAGCCCTGCAAGAAGGCTCTGGCCGATGCGGGCATTTCCGCTTCGGAAGTCGATGACGTGGTTCTCGTGGGCGGCATGACCCGCATGCCCAAGGTTCGCGAAGTCGTGAAGGACTTCTTCGGCAAGGAACCGCACACCGGCGTGAACCCGGACGAAGTCGTTGCCATGGGCGCGGCCATCCAGGCCGGCGTGCTGCAGGGTGACGTCAAGGACGTGCTGCTGCTCGACGTGACCCCGCTTTCGCTGGGCATCGAGACGCTGGGTGGCATCATGACCAAGATGATCGACCGCAACACGACGATCCCGACCAAGAAGAGCCAAGTCTACTCGACCGCCGAGGACAACCAGCAGGCGGTGACGATCCGCGTGTTCCAGGGCGAGCGCGAGATGGCGCAGGACAACAAGCTCCTCGGCCAATTCGACCTCGTCGGCATTCCGCCGGCGCGTCGCGGCGTGCCGCAGATCGAGGTGACCTTCGACATCGACGCCAACGGCATCGTGAACGTGTCCGCCAAGGACAAGGGCACCGGCAAGGAACAGCAGATCCGCATCCAGGCGTCGGGCGGCCTGTCCGACACCGACATCGACCAGATGGTCAAGGATGCCGAGCAGTTCGCCGAAGAGGACAAGAAGCGTCGCGAGGCCGCCGAGGCCCGTAACAACGCCGACAGCCTCGTCCACGCGACCGAACAGCAGCTGGCCGAGAACGGCGACAAGGTCGATGCCGCGCTCAAGGGTGAAGTCGAGGCCGCGATTGCCGCGACCAAGACCGCGCTCGAAGGCGACAACCCCGAAGAGATCAATGCCAAGGCTCAGGAACTGACCCAGGTGGCCATGAAGATGGGCCAGGCGATCTACGAAAAGGAACAGGGCGAAGCCGGTTCCCAGGGTGCCGAGGCTCAGGCTGCAGGCGGCGACGAAGACGTTGTCGACGCCGAGTTCTCGGAAGTCGACGAAAACAAGGGCTGAACGTCCTGATGAAAACCATGACCGCCACCGGTGCTGCCGCTCCGGTGGCGGTTAGGTTATCTACGGGGGATACTACGTGTCAGCGACCGAGATAGACTACTACGAACTGCTCGAAGTTTCGCGCGACGCCGACGACAAGACGATCAAGTCGGCCTACCGCAAGCTCGCCATGCGCTACCATCCGGACAAGAATCCGGGGTGCAGCGATTCTGAAGCGCGCTTCAAGCAGATCAGCGAAGCTTACGACTGCCTTAAGGACCCGCAGAAGCGGGCTGCCTATGACCGCTATGGCCATGCCGCCTTTCAGCAGGGCATGGGCGCGGCAGGTGGTGGCGGGATGGGCGCCGAGTTCGGCGACATCGGCGATATCTTCGAATCCATTTTCGGCAGTGCCTTCGGTGGGGCTGCCGGCCGTCAGCAAGCCCGACGCGGCGCCGATCTGCGTTACGACATGGAAATCAGCCTCGACGAGGCGTTCCACGGCAAGCAGACCGATATCACCATCGAGGTGTCGCAGACCTGCGAGACCTGCGAAGGCTCCGGCGCGGAACCGGGCACTGGCAAGCATGCCTGCAACATGTGCGCCGGCCACGGCAAGGTTCGCGCCCAGCAGGGTTTCTTCGTCGTCGAGCGCACCTGCCCGAGCTGTCATGGCCGGGGCGAGGTGATCGAACAGCACTGCCGGACATGTCGCGGCGAAGGCCGTGTCGACACACCGCAGACGCTTGAGGTGGACATACCGCCGGGTGTCGATTCCGGCACGCGGATCCGTCTTTCCGGCAAGGGCGAGGCGGGGCCGTTCGGCGCGCCTCCGGGCGATCTGTACATCTTCCTGCACGTGAAGCGCCACAAGGTGTTCGAACGCGAAGGCACGACGCTGCTGACGCGGGTGCCGATAACGTTCACCACGGCAGCTCTGGGCGGATCGATCGAGATCCCCGGCATGGACGGCGAGATGATCACCGTCGACATTCCGGCGGGTATCCAGTCCGGCAAGCAGCTGCGCAAGCGCGGTGCGGGCATGCCCGTGCTGCAGGGCCGTGGCCGCGGCGATCTCGTCATCGAGATCTCGGTGGAAACGCCGACCAAGCTCAGCTCGCGTCAGAAGGAACTGCTCCGCGAGTTGCAGGCTACCGAGACTGGCGAGGAATGCCCCCAATCGAAGGGCTTCTTCGACCGTATCAAGGACGCCTGGAGCGATCTGACCGAATAGCCTAGCGCGCAGTCACTTCGGCAAGAATACGATCGACAAGAGCGGGATCGGCACGCAGCCGGTCCCGTTCCTCTTCCAGAATGGCAAGAAAGGCCTCGCGGCGGAATTGGCGCAGGTCGCGTTCGGTCACCGCGTGCTCGGGGCCGACGGCGGACGCGATCAGGTCGATCATGCGTTCCGCGCCGTGCAGTCTGCCCCAGAGATAGTCGTTCTCACGATAGGCCCGGCTGAAAAACGCACCGAAGTTGTAGAACTCGGTGCCACGCAGCGTTTCTGCTGCGCCGCCCTTGCGGATCGCATTGCAGTCATCGGGAGAAATGCGGTCGACCAGAACCGGGTCGAACTCGGTCATGCCTTCGCCGCGTAGCAGGGGCAGCGTCACCGTGTCGTAGAAGGGAAATCCCAGATAGGCGAGCAGCACGCGCCGACGCAGCGCGACCGGCATCGCGGCCATGGCCTCGGACAGGATTTCGTCCACCTGTGCATCGACTTCCATGAGGTTGCGGGCTTCGGCAACGGCATCCACCACCGCTTGCGGATTGTCGAACACACCACGCGCCAGCCCGGAGAAGTCCTCGCCGAGTGTGTCGAGCGTTTCGCGGTCGACGTACAATGAAAGTGCACCATAGATCGCCGTGCGCGCATCGTCGCGATCCTGCTCGGTCACGCTGTCTTCGTTGTCCCACTCCTGCGTCACGCGGCGCGCCAGCAGCCGTAGACGGCGGATGCGGAAGGCAAGATCGTGCGTGCGGAAAAAATCGATCATCGCGGGCGACTTGGAATCGCGCAGTGCCTTCATCCGATCGATCCCGGTGGTTTCCAGGTAGGCAAAAAGCCTTTCGCGAATGGGCGCGGCATTGGGCAGGCCCAGATCCGGCGCCGCCTGCAGGATCATCCGGCCCAGCATCGTGACGATGCCGCTGAACTTGACTTGCGCATAGCCATGATAGGCGAAGCCTGCCTGTTCGAGTGCCGCCTGCTGCGCTTTCGCGCGCCAAGCGGCGAGACGCTTGGGCGTCGGCCGGTCCAGGAACAGCGTGTGCCCGAAGAGCTTCTCGACCGTTTCCTCGATTTCAGGCCGCAAGGCGCGCACGATGGACCTCAGGGCGGTTTTCTCCCGTGAATCCTTCTCCAGCGCTTCCAGGTTGTCGCGGATCGGCTGTTCGCGCGGGATCGAGGAAAGAGAGCCGAGGATAACCGAGAAGAAGCCCGGCGCGCGGGTATCCTTGCGCGCCATCGGGCCGACCGGATCGGGGGTCGGATCGATATAGACGAAGCGGCGGTCCACTTCGCGTGTCGCCGGGCGATCGCGCAGTGCGGACATTGCATCGGAGAACGGCGCGTTGACAAGGACGGACCCGTCGATGAGCGAAACCGAGTCGATTTCTCCGTGACGGGTGTGTTCGGGCATGATGCGTTTCAGGAAGGCGGCTCGCCCGGGCCACTCGGCTTCCTTTTCACGCACCAGGCGATCGATCTCGCTGACTTGCAAGGGCGGGAAGGCCCCCGGAAAGCTCGCGGTCGAGCGGGCCGCGAAGACCAGTTCGGAAACGGGCGCAAGCGACTCTCCGCCCTTACCCGGCGCCGGGGCATGGAAATCGACAGTCAGCCGGTGTTCGCTTTCCAGCACGAGATGGGGCGAATGCAGGTGCAGCGCTTCGAGATGCCCTTTGAAATCGGTCGCGGTCACGAATAGATCGAGCCGGTGCCGCTCGGGCAGCAAGGGCCTTTCCGCTGCGCTCTTCTCCATGGCCATGAAGGCCCGGCACAGGAGGCGCGAAAAGCCGATGCCGCTGAAAGGCGGCTCGAACCAGCGCGATCGGATCAGACGCGACAGCTTCTCGCGGACTTCCGCGCGTGTTTCGGGCGCCACACTGGCACTGACCGCATTGCCCGGACGGTGCAGCAGGTAGGAAACGAGCGGCGTCGCCCAGAATTTCGTCGCGCGGGACCAGGGACGGGCATCGGGATCGAGCAGCACATCGACGTCGGCGCATTCCAGCCAGAGGTCGGTGAGCGGCTCCAATGACTGCCCGGAGTGGATGGCCTGCGCGAGGAAGACCGAATTGATGCCACCCGCGCTGGCACCGGCCACGATGTCGGTCAGCAGCCGCAGCCGCAGGTTGCTGCCATGCTCGAGGCGCCGCAGCAGGCGCAGGTAGACGCCGGCACTCCCCGGAGGATCGGGTTCATCGGACCAATGGGCGCGACTTGCCTGCATGGCCTTCCAGATTTCCTTGGTCACGCCATGCATATAGACGGCAAGGCTGATGCCGCCGTAGCAGACTAACGCGATCCGCAATTCCTTCTGCCGCATGCCCCCTGCTTGGCAGAGCGGAGCGGCGAGCGCTACCGCAATCGCAACCGCGATCATCACCCCGGTGAAATCGTCCCTGCAATTCCGTGCGGTGTGCATCGTGCTTTGCTGCGCACACTGCGGCATTCTCGCGCGCAGCATTTGGGAGAAATGCCATGGCGAGAATCGAGACGGTAGAACGGCTGCGCGAGATCATTGTCGATTACGGACCGCGCGGAGCCGCAAAGATCCGCGATCACATTTGCGAACAGGGCAGGGCGTTCATCGAAAGGAGCCCGTTCCTTGTGCTCGGCACGATAGGTGCGGGCGGAATAGAACTCAGTTCGAAAGGCGATCATCCCGGTTTTGTCGAACAGGTCGACGATCGGACTCTTCTGATCCCAGAACGCGCGGGCAATCACTTGTGCATCGGATTGCAGAACATCCTGCGCGATCCCCGCGTCGGGCTGATGATCGTCCGGCCTGCGACCGACGAAGTGCTGCGAATCTCCGGCCGTGCCACGCTGCATGACGATCCAGACTTGTGCGAAAGGCTTCCCGCCGGCGGCAAACCGGCCGTTCTGGTCATTCGCGTCGCCGTTGAGCGCGCGGCTTTTCATTGCGTGCGTTCGGCCCGGCGTGCGCGGCTGTGGGAGCCGGATTCGTGGGATGCCCAGACGCGGATCTCGTTCGGGAAAATCTATGCCGATGCATTGGCCCAGCCCGAACTGCGCGACACCTTCGACAGGTTTACCGAGGAGAGCGACAGCAAACTCTACTGAGGCCTTGCGTTCGCAATCTGTTCTCACTATTTCGACGCCATGGCAAAGCCCAAGCGTCGTTATATCTGTCAGGCCTGCGGCAGCGTCGCCTCGCGCTGGCAGGGTCAGTGCGCCGATTGCGGCGAGTGGAATTCGCTCGTCGAGGATGCCCCGCAGACGGTGTTTTCAGCCAAGCACGATCTGTCGTCGGGCGGGCGGCCGATCCAGTTCACCCCGCTCGATCAGCCCGGCGAGACGCCCAAACGGCGCGCGAGCGGTATCGCCGAATTCGACCGGGCACTTGGCGGGGGGCTTGTGCCCGGATCGGCCATCCTCATGGGTGGCGACCCCGGCATCGGCAAGTCGACGCTGCTGCTGCAGGTCTCCGCGCACATCGCCCAAAGCGGCGGGCGTTCGGTCTATGTCAGCGGCGAAGAAGCGGCCGGGCAGGTGCGCTTGCGGGCCGAACGGCTCGGCTTGTCCAAGGCCCCGATCCAGCTCGCCGCGGCAACCTCTGTGCGCGACATTCTCACCACGCTCGGGACGATGGATCCGCCCGCGCTGCTGGTGATCGATTCGATCCAGACGATGCACTCCGATCAGATCGAGGGCGCGCCCGGCACGGTCAGCCAGGTGCGAGGATGTGCCTTCGAACTGATCCGCTACGCCAAGGAAAACGGCGTCACGCTGGTGCTCGTCGGGCACGTGACGAAAGACGGCAATATCGCCGGACCGCGCGTGCTGGAGCACATGGTCGATGTGGTGATGAGCTTCGAAGGCGAGCGTAGCCACCAGTATCGCATCCTGCGCTCACTGAAGAACCGCTTCGGGCCGGTCGACGAGATCGGCGTCTTCGCCATGGAAGGCGATGGGCTAGCCGAAGTCGGCAATCCGTCGATGCTGTTCCTGTCGGGCCGCGAGGAGCCGATGGCGGGCAGCGCCGTGTTCCCGGCGATGGAAGGCACGCGGCCGGTGTTGGTCGAGATCCAGGCGCTGATCGTTCGGCTGCAGAGCGGGGCCACGCCGCGCCGCGCGGTCGTCGGGTGGGACAATGGCCGGATGGCCATGTTGCTCGCCGTGCTCGAGGCGCGCTGCGGGCTCAATTTTTCCAGTGCCGAAGTCTATCTCAACGTCGCCGGAGGTTATCGCCTTTCAGATCCGGCGGCCGACCTCGCCGTGGCAGCGGCCCTCATCTCCGCGCTGGGCGACAAACCGCTCGGCAACGATGCGGTGTGGTTCGGGGAAGTCTCGCTTGCCGGCGAGATCCGGCCTGTCGCACATGCTTCCATCCGGCAGCGCGAATCGGCTAAGCTCGGCTTCGGTCGTGCCGTGGGTCCGGCAGGCGGTCCGGGTGGTGAGGTCAAGGCCGAGAAGGGTTTCCGTTTCACCGGCCTGACGATGCTGCCCAATCTCGTTGACCGCATCCTTTCCGATGCATAATTTCACGCGCCTATGACTGGCTTCGACATCGCTGTGCTGCTCTTCGTCGGGCTGGGCGCTATCACGGGCTTCATTCGCGGATTCGTGCAGGAAATACTGGCACTGGGCGCATGGGTTTTCGCCATATTCGCCATTCGCATGCTGCACACCCCGGTCACGGACTGGCTGACCCCGCATATCGGCACCGAGTCCGGCTCGGGAGTACTGGCGTTCGCGTTGCTGCTGCTGGTCCCCTATGCGGCAGTGAAGATCATCGCCGGATGGGCTGGCAACAAGAGCCGCGCTTCCGTGCTCGGGCCGATCGACCGGGTTCTCGGTTTCGGCTTCGGGGCCGTGAAAGGCGTGGTCATCGTCATCATGGCGTTTTCGGTGCTGGTGCTGGGCTACGATACGGTCTGGGGCATCGGCGGCCGACCGCACTGGATCACGCAGTCGCGGACCTATCCTTTCGTGAATGCGAGCAGCGAAGCGCTGGTTCAGCTTATTGCCCAGCGCCGCAGGGAAGCCAGTGCCGCGGCAAGCGACGAGCTCTGACCCGTGTCCGCTACCGTTCTCTACACGCCTGAAGTGCTCGGCCTTGCCATCGAACTGGCGCGGTTTCCGTTGAACGATGCTCTCCCTCTCAAGGGCGAAGCGCGCTCCAAGAGTTGCGGCAGCGCGATCACGCTGGGGCTTGCATTGGCTCCGGATGGCACGATCGGCGATATCGGCGTTCGCAGTCAGGCCTGCGCCATCGGCCAGGCTTCGGCGGCGATCTTTGTGCAGGGGGCAAAAGGCATGTCGTCCGCCGAGATACACGCAGCCGGTAAATCCGTCGCGGCATGGCTGGCGGGCGAGGGTGACATGCCCGATTGGCCCGGTCTTTCCGTCATTGCCGCAGCGCGCGACTATCCCGCGCGCCATGGCGCCGTGATGTTGCCGTGGAACGCTGCGATGCAGGTTCTTCCCTCCGTCTGAAGCGCCGTCTAAAGGACGTCCTCGAACGGGGAGCATTCGAGAGGGGACGACATGGCAGACTCGCACCAGCATCCGCACGGGCCGGAGCCCAGTGCTTCCGATATCAAGCTGGTCATCGCGGCCTCGTCTGCCGGCACCATCTTCGAGTGGTACGACTTCTTCATCTACGGCACGCTGGCGAGCTTCATCGGCAAGGCCTTCTTCCCGTCGGTAGGACCGACGTTGCAGATACTGCTCGTCTGGGCAGGCTTCGCCGTCGGCTTCGGCTTCCGCCCGCTCGGCGCGATCCTGTTCGGGTACTGGGGCGACAAGCTTGGCCGGAAGTACACTTTCCTCGTCACCGTCACGCTGATGGGCATTTCTACGGCAGGCGTCGGCCTCATCCCCTCGGCAGACTCGATCGGTCTGTGGGCGCCGCTCACCGTCATCGGACTGCGCATTCTGCAAGGACTGGCGCTGGGCGGCGAATATGGCGGTGCCGCGATCTACGTGGCTGAGCACTCGCCGCCGCGCCGGCGCGGGTTCGTTACAGGGTTCATCCAGAGCAGCGTGGTCGGCGGGTTCGTGCTGTCGATCATCGTCGTGCTCATCAACCAGGCGGTGTTCTCGGATGCGACGCTGGCAGCCTGGGGCTGGCGCGTCCCGTTCCTGCTTTCGCTGGCACTCCTCGCGATCTCGCTGTGGATGCGCCTCAAGCTCTCCGAGAGCCCGGTCTTCCTCGCGATGCAGGAAGAGGGCGAGGTTGCCGGCAACCCCTTCGTCGAGAGCTTCACCTATCCGGGTAACAAGAAGCGCATCTTCGTCGCGCTGTTCGGCGTGACCGGCATTCTGACGACGATCTGGTACACGGCGTTCTTCTCGTCGCTGTCGTTTCTCAAGGGCCCGATGCGTGTCGACCCGATGGTCGTCGAAGTGGTGATCGGCATCACCGCGCTGATCTCGATGAGCTTCTACGTCATCGTCGGTGGATGGTCGGACCGGATCGGCCGCAAGCGCCCGCTGGTGATCGGCGCCGCGGCGACGCTGGTTCTGATCTTTCCGCTCTTCTGGGGCATGGGCTCGCTGGCAAACCCCGGTCTTCAGGAAAGCGCCAAGGCTGCGCCTGTCGTGGTGTCCGGACCGGCATGTCACACCGATCCCTTCGCCGATCTGACCGGCAGCAAGCTGAGCCCCTGCGGCATGCTGCTGGAAACGCTCACGGCAAGCGGTGTGCCCTATTCGGTGCAGGATGCATCTCAAGTCACGCTCACGGTGGGCAGCGACATGGTGGATCTTCCGGCAGCCTGGTTTGCAGATGACGCTGTGCACAAGAAGGAAGCTGCCAAGGCCCGCAAGGCCGGCATCGAAAGCGCTCTGACCGAGCATGGCTTCGACTTCAGCGTGCAGTATCCGGCCCTGCCGGCGCTTCTGGGCATTGCCGCGATCCTGCTGGTGCTTGGCGGGCTTTCGGCGCTGACGTACGGCGGCGTCGCGGCGCAGCTTACCGAGATGTTTCCGGCGCCTATCCGCTACAGCTCGATGTCTATTCCCTATCACATCGGAGCCGGCTATCTGGGCGGTTTCCTGCCGTTGATCGCCAGCTACATCAATGCCCGGACCGGCGATGCCTATGCCGGACTGTGGTACACTTGGGTGATCGTCGCCTTCGGTCTGGTAGTGGCAATCTGGGGGCTGCGCGGCGGTCCTCCACGCGATTATGGTGAAGATGCGTCCTGACGTTCCCGCGCCGGCCCTGAGGCTCGGCTTCGATCCCGATGCCCTGAAAGCGAACTGGCAGGCGCTCGATCACCTGTCCGGTAATGCTCGCGCCGGCGCGGCGGTAAAGGCGGACGGCTATGGTGTCGGCGCGCGTCAGGTCGTGCCGGTTCTGCATGCCGCAGGCTGTCACGACTTCTTCGTGGCGCATTGGTCCGAAGTGCCGGACGTGTTGGATGTGGTTGCGCCGGGTTCGGTCTCGGTCCTGCACGGGCCGCTCACCGATGCCGATGCAGCTTATGCCGCCGCCTGCGGCGTGAAGCCGGTCATCAATTCGCTGGATCAGGCGCGCCGCTGGTTGGCAGCCGGGGGAGGGCGGTGCGATCTGATGGTCGACACCGGCATGAACCGTCTCGGTCTACCGTTGTCGCAGATCGGCGATGAACTTCTCGCCTCGCTCGATGTCGATGTGCTGATGTCGCATCTCGTGTCGGCAGAAGAACCAAGCGACCTCAATCCTCTCCAGTGCAAGCGGTGGCGCGATGCCTGCGCCGTGATTGCGCACCAGCGTTCGAGTCTTTGCAACAGTGCGGGCATTGCGCTCGGCAGCGCCTACCACGGCGACCTGACGCGACCGGGCGTCGCGCTTTATGGCGGTGTGCCGCGTGAGGACATGGCCGGCACGATCCGGCAAGTGGTCACACCGCAGGCCGCCATCATGCAGGTGCGTAACGTCGCTGCCGGTGAGACGATAGGCTACAACGCCACTTTCACCGCACCCCGGCCCATGCGCACGGGCACCATCGCCTTGGGCTATGCGGACGGCTACCTGCGGCTATGGTCGAAGACGGGATCGTTCCATGCCGCAGGGCAACAGCTTCCTGTGGTCGGACGGGTCAGCATGGACATGACCGTTATCGACCTCAGTGACGCGCCGAATGTGCTTGAGGGCGATTGGGTAAGCGCAGATTATTCGCTGCCACAGGCCTCCGCAGCCACTGGTCTGTCCCAATACGAGCTGCTCACGGTTTTGGGCCGCAGGTTTGGCCGTTAAATTGCGTTAACAGCTTCTTTTGCTGCGCAGCAATTTGTGTTGCATCGCGATATCCCTGAATGGTAACGTGTACACACTAAGGACTGGGATGGAGCAGGATAGGCAATGGCTGATGCGGCTAAGGGTGACGACGACACCGTAATCATCAAGAAGTATGCGAACCGGCGTCTCTACAACACGCGGTCGTCGAGCTACATCACGCTCGATCACCTTGCGAAGATGACGCGCGAGGGTGTCGACTACAAGGTTCTCGACGCCAAGTCGGGCACCGACATTACCCATACGATCCTGACCCAGATCATCATGGAAGAGGAATCGAACGGCGAGCAGATGCTGCCGGTCAGCTTCCTGCGCGAATTGATCGGCATGTACGGCAACTCGATGCAGTCACTGATGCCGCACTACCTCGAAGCCTCGATGGAAAATTTCCGCGCCAACCAGGCCAAACTCGCCAAGGCGTTCGAGGACAGCCTGGGCAACAACCCGCTCGCCAAGCTGGCCGAGCAGAACATGGCGATGTTCCGGGCCGCCTCGGCCGCCTTCATGCCCGGCGCTGAAAAGGGCGAGGGCAAGCCTGCCGCGCCCGCCGGTGAAGAGACCGGCGATCTCAGCGCGCTCAAGGAGCAGATGGCCGAGATGCAGAAGAAGCTTGACGCGCTAGGCAAATAAAGGCCAGCGGGTGCGCTTCGGAGGACGGTCCTCCGCAAGCACAACACAATCACAGGAAGAGCACCCGTGTCTGCCATCCGTCACGCCCTCTCGATCAAGCGCGAGGACGACTTCGCTCAATGGTATCAGGAAGTCATCTCCGAGGCTGAAATGGCCGAGGAGTCCGGTGTCCGGGGCTGCATGGTCATCAAGCCGTGGGGCTTCGGCATCTGGGAGCGCATGCAGCGCCGGATGGACGACCGGATCAAGGCTGCCGGTGTCGAGAACTGCTATTTTCCGCTCTTCATTCCGCTCTCGTACTTCGCCAAAGAAGCCGAGCACGTCGAAGGCTTCGCCAAGGAAATGGCGGTCGTCACGCACCACCGCCTGATCGGCGACGGCGAGGGTGGTCTCGTGCCCGATCCCGAAGCGAAGCTGGAAGAGCCGCTGATTGTCCGCCCGACCTCGGAGACGGTGATCGGCGCGGCCATGTCGCGCTGGATCCAGTCCTGGCGCGACCTGCCGCTGCTCACAAATCAGTGGGCCAACGTCGTGCGCTGGGAAATGCGCACCCGCATGTTCCTGCGCACCAGTGAGTTCCTCTGGCAGGAAGGCCACACCGCCCACGCCGACCGCGAGGGCGCGATGGAAGAGACGCTGCGCGCGCTCGAGATGTACCGCGAGTTCGCCGAGACCGAACTGGCCATGCCGGTGATCGCCGGTGAAAAGCCCGAGAACGAGCGCTTCCCCGGCGCGGTGGCGACCTATTCGATCGAAGCCATGATGCAGGATGGCAAGGCGCTGCAGGCCGGCACCTCGCACTATCTGGGCACCGGCTTCGCGCATGCCGCAGGAATCCAGTATCAGGACAGCGAGGGGGCGCAGCAGTACTGCCACACGACCTCGTGGGGCACCTCGACCCGGATGATCGGCGGCCTGATCATGACTCACGGCGACGACGACGGCCTGCGCGTGCCGCCGATGGTGGCGCCGCACCAGATCGTCATCCTGCCGATGCTGCGCGACAAGCCCGAAGATGCAGAGCTGCTCGCGTATTGCGAAGATCTGCGCAAGGCACTGGTCGGTCTGTCGGCCTTCGGCGAACCCGTGCGCGTCCTGCTCGACAAGCGTCCCGGCAAAGCCACGCAGAAGCGCTGGAGCTGGGTGAAGAAGGGCGTTCCGCTCATCCTCGAAATCGGTGGCCGCGACGCTGCCGGCGGCCAGGTTTCGATGCTGCGCCGCGACAAGCTCTGGAACGAGGCGGCCAAGGCCAACTTCGTCGGCGTGCCCAAGGACGATTTCGTCAGCCGCGCTGCCGGTGAACTCGAAGAGCTCCAGGCGGCGCTCTTCGAAGAGGCCAAGGCCAAGCGCGACGCCGAGATCACCCGCGTCTCCACCTTCGCCGAAATCGAGGCGTTCTTCGCCCCCGACAAGCGCTACCCGGGCTGGGTCGAAGCGGAATGGGCGCGTCCGACCGGGGATGAACTGGAAACCGTCATTCAGAAGCTGAAGACGCTCAAACTGACGATGCGCAACACGCCGCTCGATGCGGAACCGGTGAGCGGTGACTGTATTTTCACGGGACGCCCCGCGGTGGAAAGGATATACATCGCAAGGGCTTATTGACCAGATAAATGGAGAGGAACGCGATGTTCGAGGCGATCCGGTACAATCTCACCAACCTGGCGAATATTTCCGGACGCGATTCGCGTTCCACTTTCTGGTTCTACCTGCTGTTCCTTGCGATCGTTTACGCGCTGTTCTCGTTCGGGCTGTCGATCGTGGCCGGTGGCGCGATTGCCGTGGATGCCTATCAGGCGGCTCGTAGCGGCGCGGACGAAGCTGCGATCCAGCAGAACGTCATGTCCGGCATGGGCAACATGATCCGTATCTCGATGTGGGGATCGGTGATCATGTCGTTTCTCATGACGATGCTGCTGGCCGCGTCCTTCACGCGCAGACTGCACGATTCGAACAAGCCCGGATGGATCGCCGGTGTCGCCGTCGGGCTCCAGTTGCTCTCCGTCGCGCTCACGATCGGGATGATCGGGGAAATGGTCTCGTTCGTCGGATCGTTGAAGACCGAAGATCCGACCGCAATGCAGGTTGCCGTCCAGGCCCATCGCACCAAGTATGCCCTGAGCGGCCTGCTGAGCTGGGTCCCAATCCTTCTGGTCGTCGTCTTCGGCATCTGGCCTTCCAGCGACGGCGACAACATATACGGCCCCGAGCCCGAGCACCTCTGAAACCAAAGGGCTTTTCCCCGGTATCGGGCTCTTGCCATCGGTGGCGCTTCCGGCGAATGTTGCCGGCCATGATCAAGTACCTTTCCCCGCTCGCCCTTGGCCTCTGCGCTGTTCCTTTCGCCACCACCGCTGCGTTCGCCGAGGCCCCGGATGCGCCCGGCAGTGCCGTCTCGCAGGACCGGCTTCGCGCCGACGTGGAGGCGCTGGTCGGGTTCGGCACGCGCCACACCTTGTCTTCGCAGACCGATGCGCATCGTGGCATCGGTGCGGCACGGCGCTGGGCCGCAGACCAGTTCCGCGCCAGTTCGAAGGCCTGCGGCGGCTGCCTCGAAATAGCGACGCCGGAAACCATGGTGAGTGGATCGCGGATTCCGGAGCCGGTGCGGCTTGTGGATGTCGTCGCGATCCAGCGAGGCACCGAGCGTCCGAACGAAGTCGTCATCGTCCAGGGCCACATCGACAGCCGTGCCAGCGACGTGATGGATGCCGAAAGCGATGCCCCCGGTGCCAATGACGACGGATCGGGCACGGCTCTCGTCCTCGAAGCGGCCCGTGTCCTTTCGCAGCACAAGTTCCCCACGACCATCGTCTATGCCGTCCTCTCGGGTGAAGAGCAGGGCCTCTTCGGCGGCAAGCTGCTGGCCGACTATGCCACGCAGCAGGGCTGGACCGTGAAGGCCGTGCTCAACAACGACATCGTCGGCGGATCTTGCGGGTCGGACGGCTACTGCGACGACACGCACGTCCGCGTCTTTTCCGAAGGCCCGCGTGCGGATGCGACCGATGAAACCCGCGCGGCAGCCCGCCGTTTCGGCGGTGAGAACGATAGCCCCGGCCGCAACCTGTCTCGTTACATCGCCGGACTGGCGGGCGGCGTGCAGGCCGATCTCGACGTCCGACAGATCTGGCGCGCCGATCGCATGGGCCGCGGCGGTGACCAGTTGCCGTTTCTCGAACATGGCTATCCTGCCGTGCGCTTCACCGTCGCGGTCGAGGACTACGAGCATCAGCATCAGGACCTTCGCACCGAAGACGGTGTGACCTACGGCGACACGGTGGAAGAGATGGACTTTCCCTATCTCGCCAAGGTCACAAGGCTCAATGTCGCCAGTCTCGCAGCGCTCGCCAAGGCACCGATGCCACCGGCCCCCAAGGCCGATGCGGCGGTGAAGACATGGACCGATGTGACCTGGCAGCCCGTGCCCGGCGCGGTTGCCTACAACGTCTGGAAAAGGCGGACGACGGCCGCAGGCTGGGAAGCGGAGCCTGTGATTGCCGATACCGACAAGACCCACGTCAAGCTCGATGGCCTGCGCGGGGATGACTGGATCCTCGGTGTCAGCGCGGTCGCGGCGGATGGCAGTGAAAGCGCCGTCGCGGCAGCCGTGCCTGGCGGCGGCTTTCATCCTCTGGCCCGGGACTAGTCCGCCTCCTTCGCTGAGGGGCCATTGCATTCGGGCGTGCCAGCCCCCATTGCAGCGGCATGGCACCCAAGAAACGGCCTGCACCCGGCCTGCCGACGCGCAAGCAGATCCTCGACTTCATCCAGAACTCGCCGGTTCCCGCCGGCAAGCGCGAAATCGCGCGTGAGTTCGGGCTGAAAGGGCAAGAGAAGATCCAGCTCAAGGCCCTGCTCAAGGACATGGCCGAGGAAGGCCTGATCGACGGCAAGCGCACCGCCTTCCACAAGATGGGCGGGTTACCGAAAGTGACCGTGCTGCGCATCGTCGACATCGACGAAGGCGAGGCTATTGCCGTGCCCGACACCTGGCAGCCCGAAGATTCCAGTCCGCCGCCCCGCATTCGCATGATCGAGAAGGGAAGGGGCAGCGCGCTCAAGAAGGGCGACCGGGTTCTTTCCCGCACCGAGGAAAGCAACACGGGCTGGCGCGGCTATCCGATGAAAAAGCTCGCGCTGCGCTCGGAACAGGTGCTCGGCGTGATCGAGATCGACAAGGCAGGCAAGGCCTGGCTTGCACCGGTCGACAAGCGCATCCGGCATTCTTCGGCCGTGTCCGACCTGGGCGGCGCCGAAGCCGGCGAACTCGTGCTGGCCGAACCGGTCGGCCGTTCGGCTCGTGCCTCCGTCAAAGTCACCGAAGTGCTGGGTGAGCCGCTGGCTCCCAAGGCTTTCAGCCTCATTGCCATTCACAAGCACGGCATTCCAAACGTCTTTTCCGAAGAGACGTTGGCCGAGGCCGAGCGTGCGGCCAAGCTGCCGCTCAGCGTGGAAAAGCGCGAGGATCTGCGGCACTTGCCCATCGTCGCCATCGATCCCAGCGATGCGCGCGATCACGACGATGCGATCTGGGCCGAGCCGGACGGGGAAGGGGGCTTCGATGCCCTGATCGCCATTGCCGACGTCTCTTTCTACGTGCGGCCGGGCGGCGAGATCGACCGCGAGGCACGACGGCGCGCCAACTCGGTCTATTTCCCCGACCGCGTCGTGCCGATGCTGCCCGAGGTGCTTTCCGCCGACGTCTGCTCGCTGCGCGCCGGCGACGACCGGGCAGCAATGGCCTGCCATCTCAAGGTCGACGCCGAGGGCAAGGTCAAGGATTGGCGCTTCACCCGTGCCATCGTGCGCATCCACGAGGTCATTGCCTATGAGGATGCGCAGGCGCGGATCGATGAGGAGAAGGCGGAGCCCTATCTTCAGAATCTGTGGGCTTGCTGGAAGGCGCTGGCCCATGCCCGCAAGAAGCGCGATCCGCTCGAACTCGAACTGCCCGAACGCCGCGTGAAGCTCGACGAACAGGGTCGGATAAGCGAGATCGCCATTCGTGAACGTCTCGACGCGCACCGTGTTGTCGAGGACTTCATGATCGCCGCCAACGTGGCCGCGGCCAAGGCTCTGGAAGCCAAGGTGGCGCCGGTCGTCTATCGCGTCCACGAGACACCGAGCCGCGAGAAGCTGGTTGCGCTAAAGGACTATCTCGCCACGTTCGGCAAGAATCTGGCACTGGGTCAGGTCATTACGCCCGGCCTGTTCAACCGCATGCTCAAGGACATCGGCGACGAGGCCGAGAAGGCGCTGATCATGGAAGCGGTGCTGCGCAGCCAGACGCAGGCCTATTACGGCCCGCGCAACGAGGGCCACTTCGGTCTCGCGCTCGGTTCCTACGCGCACTTCACCTCGCCGATCCGCCGCTATGCCGACCTTCTGGTTCACCGCGCGCTGGTCGATGCCTATCACCTCGAACAGCCCAGGCCGCAGGGAGACATCCCCGCTACCTCGGGCCTGTCCGACCGGGACCGCGACGATCTCGGCAAGGTCAGCGACGCGATCAGTCAGGCCGAACGCCGGGCCATGGAAGCCGAGCGTGAAACGATCGACCGTTATGTGGCCGCGTGGCTATCGGCCCGTGTCGGTGAAGTGTTCGAAACCCGCATCACCGGTGTCCAGAAGTTCGGCTTCTTCGCGACGATCGTCGGGCTCGGCGGCGATGGACTGGTCCCGGTCTCGACGCTGGGCGATGAGCGCTTCCACTATGACGAAAAAGCGCAGGTTCTCTCGGGCGACGACACCGGCACGACATATTCGATCGGTCAGTTCCTACGGCTGCGGCTTGCCGAAGCGAATCCGCTGACCGGCGCGCTGAAGTTCGAGCTGGAACAGGGCGGTGGCCGGGTCGAACCGCGTGGCCGTCCGGTACCGCTCAAGAAGCGCGGCAAGCACATGGTGGGCAAGCGCGGCCGGCCCTCGAACATCCGCCATCAGGGGCGCAAGAAGCGGTAACGCCGTACGCGGCAGCGTTATTCGCTGAGCCGCTCGATCGCATTCGAGTCGAGATTACCCGGAACGACGAAGACCGGGCAGGTCATGTGCGCCATGCCGGCGCCGGTGAAGTGCGCGACCAGCGGGCCCGGCCCGCCTTCCTTGGCAGCGCCGAGGACCAGTGCCGAGACTTCGGGGTGCTCTTTCAGGTATTCGCGCACGACCTTGATGTCTTCGCCGACACGCACGGCGATGACCGGCATCTTCGCGCCTTGCGAAAGCAGGTTTCCCGCCGCGGCCGTTACCATGGTTTCGGCACGGGCCCGGGCTTCTTCCTCGATTGTCGCCTGAACCCCGGCGAAGGCATTGAATTCCTGCGGCGGCACGAGCGCCAGCAGATGCAGCACCCCGTTGGTCTTGGCGGCACGGCGCGCTGCGAACTGCAGGGCGACCAGAGCCTCTTCGCTTTCATCGACAATGACCAGATAGACGCGCATTCATGTTCCTCTCGGGCACGGCTTATCTTCCTAATCCCGATGCCGTGCAAGTCATCGTAAATACGAAATCCCGCCGTTAGGCGCTTGTGCGCGGGCTACATCTTGTCCAAGGAGAGCACGAGCCCCATACCTCCCCAAGGAACAGAAGGGACGACAACGCTTCCATGGCTATCGAGATCAAGATGCCTGCCCTTTCCCCCACGATGGAAGAGGGGAAACTGGCGAAATGGCTGGTGAAGGAAGGCGATAGCGTCAGCTCCGGCGATATCATGGCCGAGATCGAGACCGACAAGGCGACGATGGAGTTCGAAGCCGTCGACGAAGGCACGATCGGCAAGATCACGGTTCCCGAAGGAACCGAAGGCGTGAAGGTCGGCACGGTCATCGCACTGCTCGCCGAAGAGGACGAGGACGTTTCGGACGTGGCGGAAATGTCCGCCCCCGCAGCCGAGCCTGAACAGGCGAAGGCCGAACCGGAACCCGCCCCGTCCGAACCCGAATCCAAACCTGCAGAACCCGCAATTTCAAAGGAAGGCCGCGTGATTGCATCTCCGCTCGCCAAGCGCCTCGCCGCCGAAAAGGGCGTCGATCTCGATAGCCTGACCGGTTCGGGCCCCAACGGCCGTATCATCAAGGCGGACGTCGAAGCCGCGCAGCCCGGTACGGCCAAGCCCAAGGCCGCAACGCCCGCTCCCGCCAACGACGCCGCGCCGGTCGCCAAGCCCGCCTCGGTCGAGATGGCTGCCGAGACCCGCGCGCTGCTCGACGAGCGCATCCCGCACAGCGTCGAGAAGCTCTCGGGCATGCGCAAGACGATTGCCCGCCGCCTCACGCAGTCGATGCAGGAAGCGCCGCACATCTACCTCACGGTGGACATCCGCCTCGACAAGCTGATGGCGATGCGCTCCGAACTGAATGCTGCGCTCGAAAAGCAGGGCATGAAGGTCTCGGTCAACGACATGCTGGTGAAGGCGCTCGGCAAGGCGCTGATCGACGTGCCCGAGTGCAACGTCAGCTTCGCCGGTAACGAACTGATCAAGTACGAGCGCGCCGATGTATCCGTTGCCGTCTCGATCCCGAACGGCCTCATCACCCCGATCGTCCAGGACGCCAACGGCAAGTCCTTCTCGCAGATCGCCGCGGCGACCAAGGACCTCGGCAAGCGCGCCAAGGAAGGCAAGCTCAAGCCCGAGGAATACCAGGGCGGCACCGCTTCGATCTCGAACATGGGCATGATGGGCATCAAGCACTTCACTGCCGTCATCAATCCTCCGCAGGCGACTATCCTCGCCATTGGGGCAGGTGAAAAGCGCCCCTGGGTCATGCCAGACGGGTCGCTGGGAGTAGCCACCGTGATGACAGCAACCGGCAGTTTCGATCACCGCGCCGTCGACGGCGCCGATGGCGCGCGCCTGATGGCCGCGTTCAAGGAATACGTCGAAAGCCCGCTGGGCATGGTAGCCTGAGATGGAAGACGAGGGCGATCTGGTCATTCGCGTGACCGCGATGCCGACCGACCTCAATCCCTATGGCGGCGTGTTCGGGGGCTGGCTGATGTGCCAGCTCGCACTCGGCGCCAGTTCGCTCGTCACCCGACGCACCGGCCTCAAGGCCGTGGTCGTCGGGGCGACGGACTTCGCCTTTCCCGGCGTGATGGTCGTGGGCGATGAGCTCAACGTCTATGCCCGCATCGAACGCACCGGGCGGACCTCGATCACGGTTTCGACGCGCGGGTTCGGCCGGTCGCGGGCGAGCGAAGACCGCACGGAAGTCGCCAGCGGACAGTTCACGTTCGTCGTGCTCGACGAGAACGACAAGCCGAGGGCAATCGCCGAAGCGCTGGACGAGAGCGTGGCATGAGCGAAGCCTATCGCGAGCCAGTCATCCGCATTACGGCTATGCCCGCCGATGCCAACGCCTATGGCGACATCTTCGGCGGTTGGCTGGTCAGCCTGATGGACATGGGCGCGGGCCTCATCGCGGCGCGCCGCGCGCATGGCCGGGCGGTCACCATCGCGATGGACGGCATGCAGTTTCACAAGCCGGTCAAGGTCGGGGACGAAGTCACCGTCTACGGCGATTTGCAGAAGGTGGGGCGCACCTCGATGACGATTGCCATCGAAGCCTGGCGCCGCCACCGTCATGAAGAAGAACGGGTGAAGGTTACCGAAGCGGTCTTTACCTTCGTGGCCATCGATGCAGCGGGCCAGCCCCGTCCGATCGACCCGGCCGCTATCGAACAGGAGAGTTAAGCAAGTGGCAGATACCTACGACGTCATCGTTCTCGGTTCCGGGCCCGGCGGATACGTTTCGGCGATCCGCTGCGCGCAGCTCGGCCTGAAGACCGCGATTGTCGAGCGTGAACGGCTCGGCGGCATCTGCCTCAACTGGGGCTGCATTCCCACCAAGGCGCTGCTGCGGTCGGGTGAAGTGATGCACCAGATGAAGCACGCCAAGGACTACGGTCTCGCGGCCGAGAACATCACCGCCGATCTCGACGCGGTCGTGAAGCGGTCGCGCGGCGTGGCCGATCAGCTGAACCGCGGCGTCACCGGCCTGATGAAGAAGAACAAGATCACGGTCCACATGGGCACCGGCAAGCTCACCGCGCCGGGCAAGCTCGAAGTGACCGGCGAGAAGGGCACCGAGACGCTCGAAGCCAAGCACATCATCATCGCGACCGGCGCGCGTGCGCGCGACCTGCCCAAGGCCAAGGCCGACGGCGAGCGCATCTGGACGTACCGTCACGCGATGACGCCCAAGGAAATGCCGACCAAGCTGCTGGTCATCGGTTCCGGCGCGATCGGCATCGAGTTCGCCAGCTTCTACAACGACATGGGCGTGGACGTCACCGTGGTCGAGATGATGGACCGCGTCGTCCCCGTCGAAGATGCCGATGTGTCCGCTTTCCTTGAAAAGCAGCTCAAGAAGCAGGGCATGACGATCAAGACCAAGGCCAATGTCGGTGCCATCGAAAAGGGCGACAAGGCGGTCAAGGTCACCATCAAGGACAAGGACGGCAAGGAAGAGACCACCGAGTTCAGCCACGTTATCGTTGCCATCGGCATCGTCCCGAATGTGGAGAACATCGGCCTCGAGGACCTCAACATCGAACCCGACAAGCGTTTCCACATCAAGGTCGACGGCTATGGCCGTACCAATGTGCCGGGCGTCTGGGCCATCGGCGACTGCGTCGAAGGCCCATGGCTGGCGCACAAGGCGAGCCATGAAGGCGTCACCACCGCCGAAACCATCGCGCAGGAACTGGGCAACAAGGACGTCCATCCGCACCCGCTCGACCGCAACAACATCCCGGGCTGCACCTACTGCCACCCGCAGATCGCGTCTGTCGGCATGACCGAGGCCAAGGCCAAGGAAGCGGGCTACGAACTCAAGGTCGGCACGTTCCCGTTCATTGGCAACGGCAAGGCGATTGCGCTGGGCGAGCCGGAAGGCTTCGTGAAGACCGTGTTCGACGCCAAGACCGGCGAATTGCTCGGCGCACACATGATCGGTGCGGAAGTGACCGAGATGATCCAGGGTTATGTCGTGGGCAAGACGCTCGAAACCACCGAGGCCGAGCTGATGAACACCGTGTTCCCGCACCCGACCATCTCGGAATCGATGCACGAATCGGTGCTCGCGGCCTACGGACGCGCAGTCCACATCTGAGGCTCGGAGCCAGAGACTTCAGGGAAGGGCGTGCCTGCGGGCGCGCCCTTTCTTTATGGAGGTCAGTCTACGCCGGCGGCTGCTACAAGGTGATCGAACACCGCCACATGCAGTGGGCTTGCGAATTCACAGCCGACGGCACCTTCACGGATCCAGCGGATGTGCGCGGTCAGCAGTTCCATTTTGGGGATGCGTATGCGCAGCGGCAGTTCGGAGCGGGCATCGGGAAGCCAGGCGATCCGGAACCCGTCGGGCGAGAGATCCTCGAGCCGCGCCATCTTCCACGGTCGCGTACCCTGACGCACTTCGCACAGGAGAACCACGCCGACGCGTTCCTTTCGCTCGGCCCGCTGATCCTTCGGGGCGGAAATCCGTTCCTGGTACAAGACTGTCTCCCTGTTCGCTGAGAGACGCCTGTGCCTGCCCGGCGTTACCATACCGTTAGCGACAGGCCCTGCGCCGTCAGGAATCAGTGGATAAGTCGTTGCAGATCAAAGAAATGCATTCCGCTTGGCCGGTGAACCAAACCTATCGCGAAATTACCATTCGGTGCCGCAGCTCTACGGAGATCAGCGAAAGGTTTTGGAAAGCACGACCAGCGTCGGATCGCCGTCGAACGGCTCGGGCGTGAAGCCCTTTTCGCGCTCCAGATCGATCGCCGCGTGGTTGTCCCGGCTCTCGATCGAGATCACGCGGCGGCACCCGCGCCCCTCGGCCTGTTTGGCCAGGAAGTCGAGCATTGCCCATCCGATACCTTTGCCGCGGTGATCGCCACAAACGGAGATCGCAACTTCGCAGGTGTCGAGCGGGCCATCGCAGGCCAGGAGGCCCGACGCCACGAGGCGCCCGCTCGCGGTATTGAAGGCGAGCCACGATTCGGTGCGGAAGTGGTCGGTATGAACCAGCGGCTGAAGCTGCTCGTGCGTGACGTGTTCTCCGGCGGCGAAGAACCGGAAGCGGCGGTCGTCATCCGAAACCCGGTCAAAGAAAGCGGCAATCTCGGGCTCGTCTGCCTCGGTCACGGGGCGAACGTCGATATCGATGCCGGAACGCGTGGCGAGCGTCAGGGTGTCAGCAGACATGCAAGGTGGACTCCGATGAGAGGAATGACCGGTCCCTATGCCGCTATTGTACCGCAAGCCTTGATCGAGATCACGCAGGGAAATTTGGTGCCGACGATCCAAATGGCAATCGATGCGTTCATCATGTTTCGGAGGAGTTGGCGGACAGGGTGGGATTCGAACCCACGGTGAGCGTGAACCCACGGCGGTTTTCAAGACCGCTGCCTTAAACCACTCGGCCACCTGTCCGCTCGCCCTTGCGCATAACCGAATGTGTCCGCCGTGCAAGGGGGTGTGCGTCGGTGAACGGGATTGCCTGTGCGCCGGCTGTCCACCGGAACGGTGAACGGACGGTTTGCAAGGGCCCGGCTTTGTGCGAAATTCAAGGCGATGACAGCCAACACGACACGCAAGCGCCTGCGCCTTCCCCTCGTTGCCGCCATTCTCGCGATGGTACCTTTTCCGGCCATGCGCGCAGATGCGCAGCAGGAGAGCTTTTCCTCATACATGGAGGTCGTTGCCTCGCATGCCCGAAACGAGGGGGTCAGTGCCCGGACCATCAATTCCGTGCTGGATGGCCTGACGCCGAACCAGCGCGTGATAGAGCTCGACACCGCACAGCCCGGACGCCAGAGTGCACCGCCGCCGATGGCGCCCTACATAGCGCGGCACGTCGGCAGTTCGATCGTGAGCCGCGGTCGCTCGCGCTATGTCTCGTTGTCCTCGATCCTGCCGGGCATCGAGCGCCGCTATGGTGTGCCGGCACCCGTCCTGTTCGCGATCTGGGGGCACGAGACCAACTACGGCAGCTACACCGGTGACTTCGATCTGGCCCGTTCGCTGGCGACGCTCGCCTGGGAAGGCCGTCGGCGTGACCTGTTCGAAGGCGAACTCATCGCCCTGATGAAGATGGTGGACCGCGGTGTGCCCCAGTACAAGCTGAAGGGCAGCTGGGCCGGGGCCTTCGGTTATCCGCAATTCCTGCCCAGCGTCTATCTTCGCCTGGCCGCGGACGGGGATGGCGATGGCAATGCCGACATCTTCGACAACTCCGCCGATGCGCTTGCGTCCATTGCCAACTACTTCCGCGACGCGGGATGGCGGCAGGGTCAGCCTTGGGGTGTGCGGGTCGCGGTGCCTTCGGGTTTCGACGTCGATACCTATGCGACGAAGCTCAATGCTCCGAGCTGCGACCGCGTCCATGCCCGCCATTCGCAGTGGAAGACGGTATCGGAATGGCGCGCGCTCGGCATTTCACCGCTCAAGCCGATCGGCAACGACGTGCTCGCATCGCTGTTTCAGCCCGACGGACCTGGCTCGCCCGCTTATCTGTTAACCGGGAATTATCGGGTGATCCTGCAGTACAACTGCTCGAACTACTATGCCATGTCCGTGGGATTGCTTGCCGATGAGATTGCCCGTTAACCGCGTTCTGCCGCTTGCAGCGCTGATCCTGCTGAGCGCAGGACCCGCCTATGCCAAGGATCGCGAGGAAAAGCCCGCTGCTCCGGTAACGGGACCGGCGGCCGACTATCCTGTCGTGATCGGCGAGCCCTTCACGATCGGCGACACTGTCTGGACCCCGACGGACCAGCTCAATTACGACGCGGTCGGCTATGCCATCGTTGGCGGCGACGAGCTTTCCGGCATAACCGGCGCACACAAGACGCTGCCGCTACCATGTTATGTCGAGGTCACGGCTCTCGATACCGGCAAGACGATCCTGGTGCGCCTCGAACAGCGCGGCCCGATGGTCAACGACGTGCTGATCCAGCTTTCGCCTATGGCCGCCGCGCAACTCGGTCTGGCACCCGGCCAGCATTCGCCGGTGCGTGTTCGCCGGGTGAATCCGCCCGAACCGGAACGCGCGCTTCTGCGTACCGGCAAGCGCGCGCCCGAGCGGATGGAAACGCCCGACGGCCTCCTCAAGGTCCTGCGTCGCAAGCTGGCCGAGCAGGAGCCGCTGCGCCCGCCGCCATCGACCCCGCCTGCGATGCCCAAGGACGTTCCTGCCGCAGCGGCCAAGACCCCGGCGTCGAAACCTGACGTCAAGACCGCCAAGGCCGTCGAACCCGTCAAGCCGCCGAAGAAGGGGCCTGCCCCAAAACCTTCAATCGTACCTGCAACGCCGGTTCCGATCGATCCGGATGCGGCAATTCCGCCCGTTGCCCCCAAACCGGAGGCGCCGAAGCCTGCGGCAACGCCGGCTCCTGCCGCGGCCGCTGAAACCGCATCCAAGGAACCGCTGGTCGTGCAGGTCGCGGCCTTCGGTGTGGAAGCCAACGCGAAGAAGGCCGCCAAGCAGCTCGATGGCAACATCGACCACAGCGGCAAGTACTGGCGCGTTCAGCTCGGCCCCTTCGCAAACCGTGCACAAGCCGCGCCGGCGCTGGAGAAGGCGAAAAGCGCGGGCTATAGCGACGCACGAATCCAGTCTGCGGATTGATCGGAAGAACCGGCTCCGCAGAAGTCAGGCGCCTGTAATGGCGCGCGGGAGAAGTCGGGTCTTGAAGTCGATCGTGAAGTTTGCGCTGGCACTGGCGTTGCCGGCGAGCCTCGTTGCCACGGCTGCCGGCGCGGCGAACCCGGTGCCGCCGGCCGAACTGAAGCCGATCCCCGTGCACCTGCTGGTCGATCTCGGGTCCGGCCAGGTTCTCGATGCGCGCCACCCCGATACGCCCTTTCTGCCGGCGTCTGTTACAAAAGTGATGACCGCCTACGTCGCGTTCGAGGAAATCGAAGCGGGGCGGCTCTCGCTTGATCAGGTCTTCGTGGAGCGGCCCGAAACCGAAAAGGAATGGTTCGCCAAGGGCACCAACATGTACCTGACCGTCGAGGACAGGCCCACTACCCGCGACCTGCTTCATGGAATAATGACCCAGTCGGCCAACGATGCATGTGTCGTCCTGGCAGAAGGCTATGCCGGCAGTGTCGACAAGTGGACGGCGAAGATGAACGACGCGGCCAGGCGTCTCGGCATGACGCGCAGCCACTACCACACGCCCAATGGCTGGATGGACGAGGGGCACACTTACGTTACGGCCCGCGACATGGTGAGGCTCGCCGATGCGATGATCACCCGCTATCCGAAACTCTATCGAGAGTTTTCGGGCCACAAGCGCTGGTTCTGGAAAGGCATGGCCGGGGACGTGAACATGCGCAGCCACGATCCCATTACGGGCGTCGTGCCCGGCGCGGACGGGATCAAGACCGGCTATACGCGCGAGGCGGGTTACAACTTCGTCGGCACGGCCGAGCGCAATGGCCGCAGACTCGTGATGGTACTGGCAGGATCGCCGACGACGCCCATCCGCGACAAGGCCGCCCGGGCCCTCATGGAATGGGGGTTTTCCGCGTGGGCGCCGCGTCATCTTTTCGACAAGGGTCAGCCCGTGGCGAAGGCGAAAGTCCAGAACGGCGACGCACTGACAGTTCCACTGGTTGCCAATCGCGAGGTGCACGCGACTGTTCCCAGGGACAGCAACCGCAAGATATCCCTCTCCGTGCACTATCGCGGGCCTCTCGTTGCCCCGATCCGCAAGGGTGACGAGGTCGGTGAACTGGAAATCAAGGTTGAAGGCCTGTCTTCCGGCCACATGCCGCTCTACGCCGCGCGCGATGTCGGGAAAGCCGGGACGCTGGACAGGCTGTGGAACGGGCTTATCACCCTCTTCTCATGACGACGGGACGATTCATCGCGCTCGAGGGCGGGGAAGGGGCCGGTAAATCGACCCAGGCCCGGCTGCTTGCAGAGGCTTTGCGCGCGCGCGGGATTGAGGTCGTGGTGACGCGCGAGCCGGGCGGTACGCCGGGAGCGGAAGCGATCCGCAAGCTGCTGCTCGAAGGCGCACCAGGCGATGATGGCGCTGGCTGGAACCCCCGCGCCGAAGCGCTGCTGTTTGCAGCCGCGCGTTCCGATCATGTCGAAAGCCTGATCAAACCCGCACTGGCCCGCGGAACATGGGTCGTGTGCGACCGGTTTCTGGATTCTAGCCGGGCCTATCAGGGTGGTGGCGGAGGCCTGTCCGATGCCGACATCATCGCGCTTCATGCCATCGGCAGTCAGGGCATGCTTCCTGATCTGACGCTACTCATCGAAGTCGCCCCCGATGTCGCCGCACAGCGGCTTGCCCTGCGCGATACCCATGGCACCGACCGGATCGGGGGGCGCGACAATGCCTACCATGCACGCGTCGCGCAGGCATTCGCTACCTTTGCCGAAACCGAACCGGAGCGGTTTGCCCGCATCGATGGCAACGGCACCCCCGAAGAAACCCAGGCGGGTGTCTTGGCCGCACTCGCGCCGCTGCTGCCAGCCCCATGATCGGCGGTACGTCTTTCATCGGTCAGGATGCCGCATGGCGTGAATGGATGGCGGCGATCGAATCCGAGCGCATGCACCATGCGTGGCTGCTTTCCGGCGCCAAAGGGCTGGGCAAGCGTGCCTTCGCCCGTGCGGCAGCGGCTGAACTGGTGCGCGAACCGGGCGGCAAGGCACCCGATCCGCTCACCCATCCCGACGTCCTCATTCTCGAGCATTTGCCCGCAAATGACGACGAGGCTAAGAAAAAGGCCGACGGCAAACCCTTCCAGACCAAGCGCAACATCACGATCGACCAGGTTCGCAAGATGCAGCAGCGGCTCACCACGCGCCCGACGCTGGGAAGCCGCCGCGCCATCGTGATCGATCCGGCCGACGATCTGGAAAAGAACGCCGTCAACGCCTTGCTCAAGAGCCTCGAAGAGCCCCCGGTCGGCACATACTTTCTGTTGGTGACACACCAGCCCGGCAGGCTTCTGCCCACGATCCGATCCCGCTGCCGCATCCTGCGTTTTGCCGCGCTGGCAGCCGAAGAGCTGGACGCCGTCATCCGCCGCGACGTGCCCGAGGCCGACAGCGCGTCACGCGAGGCAGCGATCTCGGCCGCGCAGGGATCGCCCGGCATGGCGCTCACGTTCGTCGAACAGGATCTCGGCAAGATCCACGAGTTGATGCTGCGCATTCTGCGCGAGGGCGACGCCGACTATCACTTGCGCGGGGCTCTGGCCGGGGAAATGGGCGCGCGCCCGACCCGAGAGCGGCAAGTCGCCGCGCTGGAACTTGCGCGCAGCGTGCTGGTTTCCGAACTGGCCGGCTCCTCGCGGGCGCGCCAGCTCCAGATTATCGAGGCGCACGGCACGCTGAGCAGGATCAGCATGCAGGCGCCGACCTACAATTTCGATGCCGGACTGCTCATAATGGAAATTGGCGGGTTGCTGGCCTCGACAGCTATGCCTAGAGAAACCGCTCGCTAGTCACACCTGAAGAGAAAGTGCGACCGCCCATGGGCGAGCCCTATTACATTACCACCGCGATCAGCTATCCCAATGGCAAGCCGCATATCGGCCACGCCTATGAGGCGATTGCCGCAGACGTCATCGCCCGCCATCGCAAGGCCGAGGGTTTCGACGTGCGGTTTCAGACCGGCACCGACGAACACGGCCTGAAAATGGCGCAGAAAGCGCGCGATCTGGGCATGACACCGGCAGCACTAGCGGCGGAAATGTCTCAGCATTTCATCGACATGTGCGACAAACTCAATGTCGGTTACGATGTCTTCATTCGCACGACGGAGCCGCGCCACCATGAATCGGTGCAGGAACTCTGGCGCCGCATGGAAGCCAATGGCGACCTCTACCTCGACCGCTACGAGGGCTGGTATTCGGTTCGCGACGAAGCCTACTACGACGAGAGCGAGCTCATCGAAGGAGAGGGGGGGCAGAAGCTTTCTCCCCAGCACACGCCCGTCGAATGGACCGTCGAGGAATCGTGGTTCTTCCGGCTTTCGAAGTATCACGACCGGCTGCTGGAGCTTTACAAGTCGAGCGAGTTCATCCGTCCGGAAAGCCGTCTCAACGAGGTGACGCGCTTCGTCGAAGGCGGTCTTCGCGATCTTTCGGTATCGCGCACGAGCTT
The DNA here is from genome assembly GCA_965140495.1 of uncultured Novosphingobium sp. Lineage (GTDB taxonomy): Bacteria > Pseudomonadota > Alphaproteobacteria > Sphingomonadales > Sphingomonadaceae > Novosphingobium. Next base: position 2,438,092 of record OZ223239.1, read on the forward strand.
CGACTGGGGCGTGAAAGTGCCGGGTAGCGAGAACCACGTGATGTACGTGTGGGTCGATGCCCTCACGAATTACATCACCGGCCTCGGCTTCCCGAACGAAGGCGGCGATTTCGCCAAGTACTGGCCGGGTGACCTGCACCTGATCGGCAAGGACATCGTGCGGTTCCACACGGTATACTGGCCTGCCTTCCTGATGAGCGCCGGTCTGCCGGTGCCCAAGCAGGTCTTCGGTCACGGTTTTCTGCTGAACCGCGGTCAGAAGGAGTCGAAGACGCTTGGCAATGTCACCGATCCCACCGGTCTGGCGGAAGCTTATGGGGTCGATACCTTGCGCTACTTCCTGATGCGTGAAGTCGCTTTCGGGCAGGACGGTAGTTGGTCACACGAAGCCATCGTGACGCGCTGCAATGCTGAACTGGCAAACAGCTTCGGCAATCTGGCGCAGCGCACGCTCTCCATGATTTTCAAGAACATGGACGGCACTCTTAAGCCGAGCCTGCCGCTCGACGACGCCGATGTCGCTTTGGGCGATGCCGTGGCCGTAGGCGTTGCCGGCATGCGCCGGGCATTCATGGACCTCGATTTTTCCGCCGGTCTGGAATCCTGGATGCGCGCTGTCTTTGCCTGCAACCAGTACGTCGACGAGCAGGCCCCCTGGACACTGCGCAAGACCGATCCGGAACGCATGGCAGCTGTGCTGATGACGCTGTTGCGCTGTGTGCGCAGCCTCGCCATTGCTGTGCGTCCCGTGGTTCCGACCGCCATCGACAAGCTGCTCGACCAGATGGGCATTGCCGCCGATGCGCGAGACTATGCCGCGCTGGAGCAGTCGGACTGGCTCGAAACTCTCGCAGACAGCGGCTTCACGATCGCGAAGCCTGAGGGCGTGTTCCCGCGTCTCGAGATGCCCGAGGAAGCGTCGGCCTGATGCTGATCGATTCCCACTGCCATCTCGAATACGAAGGTCTCGTCGAGGACCAGCAAGGCGTGCTCGACCGGGCACGCGCAGCCGGGATTGGCGGATTTCTCAACATCTCCACGCGCCAGCGCGAATGGGACAAGGTTGTCGGCACCGCTGCCCGCGAACGTGACGTCTGGGCCTCGGTGGGCATTCATCCGCATGAGGCGGATCAGCACGCCGATCTGGGCGAGGGGGCTCTGCTGGAAGCGGCGGAGAATTCGAAGGTAATCGGCATCGGCGAAACTGGGCTCGACTACTATTACGACAAGTCCGACCGCGCGGTGCAGCAGGCGCTGTTCCGCACGCACATTGCCGTCGCTCGCCAGACCGGATTGCCGCTGATCGTCCACACGCGCGACGCGGAAGACGATACCGCCCGCATTCTCGAGGAAGAGACGGAGAAGGGGGCGTTCCCCGCCCTCATCCACTGTTTCACAGCCAGCGCCGAATTCGGCCGCAAGGTGCTCGATCTCGGGCTGACGATCTCGCTTTCCGGCATCGTAACCTTCAAGAATGCGAAGGACTTGCAGGCCGTTGCTGCGGAACTTCCGGAAGATCGGCTGTTGGTGGAAACCGATTCCCCGTTTCTTGCACCGGTGCCGCACCGCGGACGCAAATGCGAACCTGCCTACACGGCCGACACCGCACGTTTCGTCGCTGACCTGCGCGGGTTACACCCGAACATCTGGCAGACGTGACGACCCGCAATTTCTTCGCGCTGTTCCGAAAGGCCGGCGCGTGAAGTTGACGATCCTCGGCAGCGGTACGTCCACCGGCGTGCCGCGCCTCGGGGGTGAGCATGGTGCGGACTGGGGCAAGTGCGACCCCGACAATCCGAAGAACCGGCGGACCCGTGTTTCCATCATGGTGGAGAGCCAGGCCGGGAGCCGGATTCTCGTCGATACGCCCACCGATCTGCGTACACAGCTTCTCGCCAATGACATCCATCGACTGGATGCCGTGTTCTGGACGCACGATCATGCCGATCATTGCCACGGCATCGATGACCTGCGGCCCTTGCGTTATGGCCGGGCCGGCCCGATCCCAGGCTTTGCGGGTTCGGAAACCGTGCGCCGCCTGCGCCAGCGCTTCGGCTATGTTTTTGCCGGCCAGGAAGGCTATCCGACGATCGTCACGCTCGACAATCTCGACACTGTGAGGATCTGCGAGGGCTTCAAGGTCGATCACGTCCAAATGCCGCATGGCCCAGCCAAGTCGACCGGCTATCGCTTTGAATGCGATGGCAAGAGCGTGTGCTATACCACTGATTTCAGTGAAATAACGCGCGACATGATCGACCTGTGTTTCCGCTGTGACGTGCTTGTGGTCGATTGCCTGCGCCGCGAACCGCATCCGACGCACGCACATCTCGGCATGGCGCTGGAGTTCGCGGAGGCCACGCAAGCCGGCTCGGTCGTCCTGACACACCTCGACAAGAGCATGGATTTCGCCAAGCTCAGCAGCGAAGTGCCTGATCATGCGGTGGTTGCGTATGATGGCATGGTGATGGAGCTGTGATGCAAACCGGAACGATCGTATCGGTCATTGCCGTGATCGCGTGCCTGATCCTCGCAACGCGCAGCGCGCCGTTTCGCAATCTCGGAATGAGCGGTACGGTGAAGTACGCGCTGATCTGGGTGGCCATCATCGTCGGCCTGGTCGTGATCATCCAGGTAAGCGGCTTTCGTATCGAACAGTAGCGTCAGGACGGGGACCATGCCCCCTTTTCATACATCCCATTATTTAACATAATATATATTATCATTCTTGCGTTCGTGCTCCGGAGGAGAGCCCTTTCGGCTAATTTTCCCCAAAAGCCCGGGTGTTCAGCGCAAGCGTTTCACGTACAGCCCGCTCTCGCGCTTCTCGGTTGCGAAATTCGGCAGGCTCTGCACCAGCTCGGACAAACGCGAAAAGCCGTAGCTGCGCGCGTCAAAGCTCGATCGGTTGGACACGCGCTGGCCGACTTCGGACAAGCTGGCAAAGCCGTCGTCATCGCGCTTGCTGGCCTTCCAGGCATCGCCCAGCAGATTGATCAGCGCATCATCCACGGTCGGCTTTTCCGTCTTGGCACCTTGCTTGTCGTCGGCATCCTTGGCGTTCATCGCGTCGAGATCGATGAAGCGCGTGCAGGCTTCACGGAAGGCTTCGGGCGTGCGGCTCGATCCAAAGCCGTAGACCGGCGTGCCGTTCTGGCGGATGCGGATGGCAAGCGGCATGAAGTCGCTGTCGCTCGACATGATGCCGAAGCCGTCGACGTGTCCGTCATAGAGCAAGTCCATGGCGTCGATCGTCATCTTCATGTCGGTGGCATTCTTGCCCTTGGTAAGATCGAACTGCTGCTGCGGCTCCAGCGCGTGGCGATGGACGAGCCCGGCCCAACCCTTGAGCGCGGGTTTGCTCCAGTTGCCGTAGATCCGCCGCACATTCACCGTGCCGAGATCGCCCAGGATCGTCAGCGCCGCATCGAGCGTGGACGGCGACGCATTGTCGGCATCGATGAGCAACGCGATGTTGCGGCTGCGGTGTGAGCTGGCGCTGGCCATTAGGAAGTCCCCTGCAATTCGTGTTCTTGCCAATGCATGGGCGCCGGGTTGGTTGCCCGCCGCACGATCATCGCGAAAAGAAGCGCCAGCACGGCCGGCATGATCGGTATCGAAACATTGAGAGCCAGTGGGCGCGCGAAGGCCGGTGCAATGAACGCCAGCGTCAGCGCCAGCTTTTCCCACTCCCGAAACCCGTTACGCAGCCCTTCCCCCAGTAACCACAGCATCGGGAACGCAAGGAGAACGAGATCATAGTCCAGCGCAAAGGGCGTCACCAGCAGCGCGCCTGAAAGCACACCTGCAGCAACTCCGCTCGTCCAGCGATGCGGGCGACAAAGCAGCCCGATGCCCAGCCCCACTCCGATCGCCGCCGCAACTTGCACGGCGTACGCGAGGCTGACCGACATGCCGAGCAGGCGCCCGGCGGCGAATACGCTCACCATCTTGCCGAAAGGCACAGCGCCAGCCTCCATGGCTGTCGTCGCCCGGCTGCTCGCTGCGAGCCAGTCAATCCAGACCTGCGGGCCGGAAAGGACGACGGCGATCATCATCAGCAAAAACGTCGTTGCCGTCGCCGAAAACACCGTCCGCCACTCGCGCGTGAGCACCAGTGCGAGCGGTACCAGCAATCCGAACTGCGGCTTGATCGTGGCCAGGCCGAAGAACACACCCGCCATGTCGGGACGGGTCCGCACCAGCAAGGCCCCCAGGCCGAGGAAAGCTGCCACCAGAAATGATGTCTGCCCGTGCGTCATGACAATCGGAACGGCGGGAAAGGCGAGGATCAGCAGCCATAGTGGGGCGGTGTCCCCTGCCCGCAGCCACCATTGGCGCACGGCAAGAACGTATGCGACGCCCGTAACGATCAGCCAAGCGACAAGGGCGGGAAAATAACCGGCCAGACCGAGCGGCCAGCACATCGACAGGAAGGATGGCGGATAGAAAAACGCCGTATAGCCGGTATCCGAGGCGAAGAATTCGCGCTGCGCGGCTATGTGGGCCGCCGCATCATAGACGTCCGCGCCCCGATGCAGCATTTGCCCCGTTGTCCAGAAGCTGATGAAATCGCTGCCGAGCAGGAAGCCGTTGCGGTCTATCCCGCCCTGCGATGTCGCCACCAGAAAGACCAGCATCGCCACGTTCAGCAAGGCGAGCAGGCGCAGGTATCCGAGAGCGCGTGCCCTCCCCAGCCAGTCCATCTGTTTCAGGAACGCCCCCATGGCCGTGGCTTGTGCAACGCTGCGGCGGGGTTGTCCATGGGCCTGCAGGACACGGCCCGGAACGGTCTTGCCTTGCTGCGACGCACAACATAGGGCTTGATCGAACACTTAAACGGACAGGATCAGCCGATGCAGCGTTTCGAAGGCACCAGCAACTACGTCGCCACCGATGACCTCAAGGTCGCGGTCAACGCCGCAGTGCTCCTGCGCCGTCCGCTGCTGGTCAAGGGCGAGCCCGGCACCGGCAAGACGGTGCTGGCCGAGGAAATCGCCAAGGCCGTCGATGCCCCGCTGATCACCTGGAACGTCAAGTCCACCACCAAGGCGCATCAGGGCCTCTACGAGTACGACGCCGTTGCCCGCCTGCGCGACGGCCAGCTCGGCGACGAGCGCGTGCACGACATTTCCAACTACATCCGCAAGGGCAAGCTGTGGGAGGCCTTCACTGCGCCCAAGCTGCCGGTGCTGCTGATCGACGAGATCGACAAGGCGGATATCGAGTTCCCGAACGATCTTCTCGCCGAACTCGATCGCATGGCCTTCGACGTCTACGAAACCGGCGAACACGTCGCCGCCGTGGAGCGCCCGATCGTGGTCATTACCTCGAACAACGAGAAGGACCTGCCCGACGCCTTTCTGCGCCGGTGCTTCTTCCACTACATCAAGTTTCCCGACCGCGAGACGATGGAAGCCATCATCGACGTCCACTTCCCCGACATCCAGAAGACGCTGGTGAAGAAGGCCATGGAGATCTTCTACGAGCTGCGCGAAGTGCCCGGCCTGAAGAAAAAGCCCTCCACCAGCGAACTGCTCGACTGGCTCAAGCTGCTGATGAACGAGGACATGCCGCTGGATGTCCTGCAGAATCAGGATGCCAGCAAGGCGATCCCGCCCCTCCACGGCGCGTTGCTCAAGAATGAGCAGGACGTGATGCTGTTCGAGCGGCTTGCCTTCATGGCGCGCCGCGGAAGCTGAGATGGGCGCTCCCTACTCCGGAAGCTGTAACTGCGGCGCCGTGACCGCGACTATCGACGCCGAACCCGTCTGGGTGCGTCAGTGCTGGTGCCGGCAATGCCAGAAGGCCGCCTCGGGTAGCGCGACCACCAATGCCCTGTTCCCCAGCGATGCCATTGCACTGTCCGGCGAGGTCCGCTGGAACGGCTATACGGCCGAAAGCGGCAATACCATCGAACAGGGCTTCTGCCCCACCTGCGGCACGCAGATCTTCGGCCGCAACTCGGCACGCCAGGGGGCGCTGGTCGTCCGCCTCGGGTTCATCGATCCACCGCACGGCCTTCGCCCTTCCTCGGCGATCTGGCTCGATGAAGCTCCCGATTGGGCGAAGGACGGCGACGCCATGGAACAGTTCCCGCGCCAGCCTCCGCCGCCGCCAGCGAGCTGAGCCTTGGGGTCAGAGCCCGGCAACGGTCGGGGCGAACATACCCGCTTTGCGCGGATCCGCGCGCGTCTGGAAGCTATCGAACCCCGTCCCGGCTGGCGGGCCTGGCTCTATGAATTCCTTTTGTTCGGCTTCAAGCAAGGGTGGGCCTGCCTGTTCGGCGGGCTGCTGCTCGCCCTGCTCCTCGGAACGCACCTTTTCTACCCGAACCATGCGACGCTTGCCCGCTACGATTTCCTGACGCTCAGTGCATTGGCCATCCAGATCGCCATGCTCGCGCTAAGACTGGAAACGCTGGACGAGGCCAAGGTGATCCTTGCCTTCCACGTCGTCGGTACGGTGATGGAACTCTTCAAAACTGCGCATGGTTCGTGGATCTATCCCGAGACGAGCCTGCTGCGGGTCGGCGGTGTACCGCTGTTTTCTGGGTTCATGTACGCTGCTGTCGGCAGCTATATCGCGCGCGTCTGGCGCATCTTCGATTTCCGTTTCACGCGCTATCCGCGACCGCTGTTCACCTGGCTTCTGGCAGTGGCGATCTACGTCAACTTCTTCGCACACCACTGGCTGCCCGATGTGCGTCTTGGCCTGTTCGCGCTCATCACCCTGCTGTTCGTCCGTACGCGCATCTGGTTTCGTGTCTGGCGGCAGGACCGCTGGATGCCCCTGCTTCTCGGCTGGTTCCTCGTCGCGCTGTTCATCTGGTTCGCCGAGAACATCTCGACCTTCTCGAAAGCGTGGATCTACCCCAACCAGCAACACGGCTGGGCGCTCGTTCATCCGGGCAAGCTGGGCGCCTGGTATCTGCTGATGTACATATCGTTCGTCCTCGTGGCGGCGGTGCATCGCCCCAAGGAGCGCACCCTGCCCCGTCAGCCCACGTTGAAGCAGGCCTGACCATCCGCCTTGAGCGAGGCGCAGATCGCGTGTGCATCGGGCGCCGTTATCCGCAAACGGTAGTAGCGGCGCGCGCCGACGACCGCCGGCGTGACGGTCTTGCGGACACTAGCAAGCTCGGGATGCCTGCTTACCAGCCTGTCCCAATGCGCATCGGCCTCATCCGGGCTTAACGACGCTGCAAGCTGCACAGTCTCCAGATCCGGCCGTGCCGATGCAGGTGGATCGGTCACCGGCAAATAGGCGATCCTGGGCGCTACGACTGCCTTTGGCGCCGATGCGGAGGCCAGTTGCGGCTCGCGCGAAACCGCATCGCCCGGCCCTTCCGCAGGTTTCGTTGTATTGAGCGCCAGCGCCTCGGCTGAAATGTGGGATTCGAGCGTCTCATTGGTCACGACGACTGCCGTCGAACTGGCGCGGGTCTGGGCATAGAGTGCGCGTGCAAAGGTGTAGGGCACGCGAATGCAGCCGTGCGAGGCCGGATAGCCCGGCAGGTGTCCGGCGTGGATGGCGATACCATCCCACGTCAGGCGCTGCATGTAGGGCATCGGAGCGTTGGCGTAGAGATTGGAACGGTGCTTCACGGCCTTTTGCAGGATCGGAAAGACACCCGTCGGCGTTGAATGGCCACGCTTCCCCGTAGAGACAGGAGATTCCTTCCAAGGCTCACCGTCCTTGAAAACGTACATCCTCTGGGAGGCCTTGCTGATGACGATCAGGGTCCCTGCCCCCATCACCTCCTCGACGGTGGGTGTCAGCTTCTCCGGTTTCGGTTCGGCGGGCTTCGCGACAACCTCCGGTTGCGTAACCGGCAACGGTGCCGTTCGTGGGACCGAAACAGGCCCACTCGCCCCCAGGTTTGCGGGTATTACCATGACGATCGACGCAGCGATGCTGCAAGCCAGACGAATCACCTTAACCGTCCCGTTAACTAATCGCGTTAACGATTAGTCATACAGACTTCCGGCTCAACCGGATTCTCGCGCTGCAACCGGCTCGGACCTGTCGTGCAAACGTGATCCAGGCCTTGCTCCCGCCCCCGCTTCTCCCTTATCAGCCTCTCAGGCCAAAGGAGCGCACGGGTGTTCTTGAATTTCATCGACGAACTGCGCGCTGCAGGAATTCCAGCCTCGCTGAAGGAGCACCTGGTGCTGCTGGAAGCGCTGGACCGACAGGTCATCGAACAGTCGCCCGAGGCATTCTACTACCTCTCGCGCGCCACTTTCGTGAAGGACGAGGGCCTCCTCGACCGCTTTGATCAGGTGTTCCAGAAGGTCTTCAAGGGCGTCCTCACAGATTACGGCCAGCAGCCGGTCGACATTCCCGAGGACTGGCTGAAGAAGCTCGCCGAGCGCTATTTCTCCGAAGAGGAAATGGAGAACATCAAGTCCCTCGGTTCGTGGGACGAGATCATGGACACGCTCAAGAAGCGGCTTGAGGAGCAGCAGAAGCGACACCAAGGCGGCAACAAGTGGATCGGCACCAACGGTACCTCGCCCTTCGGCCACTCGGGCTATAACCCCGAGGGCATCCGCATCGGCGGCGAAGGGAAGCACGGCCGCGCGATCAAGGTCTGGGAAAAGCGCGAGTTCGCCAATCTCGACAACACCAAGGAACTGGGCACCCGCACCATCAAGGTTGCGCTGCGTCGCCTGCGCCGTTTCGCGCGTGAAGGCGCGGCCGAGGAACTCGATCTCGACGAGACGATCCGCGGCACCGCCAAGCAGGGATGGCTCGATCTGCACATGCGGCCCGAACGGCACAATGCCGTGAAGGTGCTGCTCTTCCTCGATGTCGGCGGATCGATGGACCCGTTCATCTCGCTGGTCGAGGACCTGTTCAGCGCCGCCACCAGCGAGTTCAAGAATCTGGAATTCTTCTACTTCCACAACTGCCTCTACGAAGGCGTATGGAAGGACAACCGCCGCCGCTGGTCGCAGCGCACGCCGACCTGGGATATCCTTCATAAGTACGGCCACGACTACAAGGTGATCTTCGTCGGCGATGCCTCTATGAGCCCTTACGAGGTCAGCCATCCCGGCGGATCGGTCGAGCACATGAACGAGGAGGCCGGCGCGGTCTGGCTCCAGCGCGTGATGCAGACCTATCCGGCCACCGTCTGGCTCAATCCGACACCCGAACGGCAGTGGGAATATTCCAGTTCGACCCGCATGATCCGCGACCTGATGGGCGGCGCGATGTATCCCGTAACGCTCGACGGTCTCGATGCGGCGATGAAGGAACTGACCCGCAAGAAGAGCTGACCGGACCGCCCGCAGTCGGAGCGGCCCGGCGTCAATCGATCAGGTCTCCGGCGGATAGGCAGCGTTCTCGTGAATGGACTGCCAGGAGCCGTCGGACTGCTTCTGGAAGACCTCGGTATAGCGGATGTCGGCTTCCTTCACCTTGCCGGCGCTGCTGGTGAGGTGTGCAACACCCGACGCGATAAACAGGTCAGGTCCGAGGATCTGGATTTTCGGATCCGGCATTTCGGCCTTGTCGAATTTCATGTCGACGAACTGCGCATTGCTCACATGCATCGTTACCTTGCCACTGATGCGACCTGAATCCCCGGGCTCATAGGCCACGATGTCGTTGGCGTACCACTTGTCGATAGCGGTAAGATCCATCGCCCCCATGGCCTTGGCAAAGTCGGACAATATGGCGCCGGCCTGCGTCTCGGTGAGTGGTGGTGCGGCTTCCGCCGCCGGTTGCGAGTTGCAGGCCGAAAGGCCGGCACCTCCCAAAGTCAGGGCAGCAAGCCCCAACGCGAAAGATACATTTCGCATAGCATCCCCTCTGTTGGCGCGGCGCCTTTGCGACGCTCGCAACCAGGGAGCCTAAGCCCGCCCCGCCCGATGGCAAGCGGGTTAACTTTTGTAGATCAGCAGATCCTTGATCGTGTCACGCCAAGCCGCTTCATCCGACGCGGCCATCGCCTCGAGATCGCCCGGCAAGGCACCAGCATCGTCGACCCACTCGCGCAGCGACGGACCACCATTGATCACATCGATGGCGAGACGATCCAGTTCGTACTCGTAGGGGAAGTCGCGCCAGATCGGGTATTCCGGCCAGAGATTGCGGATCGCCTTGAAGGCCAGCGCCTGCAGCCGCCATGGGCGGAACGCGGCATGATCGTAAAACGGTCCTTCCGCGTGGATCATCAGGGCGTTGCAGAGTGTGTGCTGGTGCTTGTGGAACGTGGGCTCGAACCAGCATTCGCGCAGGGCACAACCGGCCAGCCATTCCGGCGCCATCCGTTCCATGTCTTGCTTGACCGCCTTCGCATCGACATCGGGGGCGCCGAACAGCACTTCGAGCGGACGGGTCGTGCCTCGTCCTTCCGAAAGCGTTGCCCCTTCGATCATCACCGTTCCGGCATAGGTCCGCGCCATGTTCAAGCTGGCGGCATTGGGGCTGGGATTGATCCAGATGCGGTTTTCCGGCCATCCGAAACCGGGGCCGGCCTCCGGCGTCCAGCCCTTCATGGCGATCACCCGGTAATCGACGTCGATCTTGTAGTGCTGGACGAACCAGTGGCCCATCTCCCCGAGCGTCAGACCGTGCCGCATCGGCATCGGTCCCGCACCGACGAAACTTTCCTGCCCCGGTACCAGCATCGTACCCTCGACGGGACGGCCTGCCGGATTCGGGCGGTCGAGTACACAGACGCTCTTGCCGTGCGCGGCTGCGGCTTCGAGCAGGTACAGCAGCGTGGTGACGAAAGTGTAGATGCGGCAGCCGAGATCCTGCAGGTCGAACAGGAACACGTCCGCCGTGGACATCATCTGGTCCGTAGGCCGTCGCACCTCACCGTAGAGGCTGAACACGGGGATGCCGTAGACAGGATCGGTATCGTCCTGCGTCTCGACCATGTTGTCCTGCTTGTCGCCCTTGAGCCCATGCTGCGGGCCGAAAGCCGAAGTCACATTCACGCCCGCCGCGATCAGCGCGTCGAGCGAATGGACGAGGTCCTCCGTTACCGAGGCCGGGTGAGCGACAAGGGCCACGCGCTTGCCTTCCAGGGGCTTGCGCAGCGCTGGGTCCGCCAAGAGGCGGTCGATACCGAATTTCATGCAGCGCTGGGTGCCGCAACGTCCTCCAGGAAGCAAGCCGGATCATGGAAATCCGGCGCGTCGCCATGGTGTGCGATGGCCCAGTAGCTTTTCACTCCGCCCTGCTCTTCGATCACCGCCGTAAAACCGGCTTTCAGCGGAGCCGGCGGCAGGCCCGTCGCCGGAATGGCGGCGTCGAAGATCGCCATGTCGGTGCCTAGCCGCATCGTGCAGTCCGGCTCGCGCGGCATGGGGCGCTCGTTCATGCCCTCGCGGCGTCCGGAAAAGTCATAGACGTTCCAGCGTTCGGACGGCGAGAGATTGAGCTCGATATACCCGGCATCGTGCGGCGACTGCAGGAACAGTTCGAAGCACGTCGTTTTCCAGAGCTCGTCAGCCCGCCCCTTCCCCGCGAATGCAGGGACGACCAGCTTTGCGCACCCCATGATCTTCCAGCGCACCCGAAGCCACGTTGCATCGAAGCTGATGAGCCGCGTCTCGATGCTGCGCACGGCCGAGGGCGGATGAGCGGGATGGGGTATAAGGTTCGCCATTTTCGGTGCCGTAGAACTCCACGCGCGCCGCTGGCAATCGCGAATCGTCCGACGTCGAACATGGCACGACCGGCCGTTCCAACGAGCCGCAATGCCGTGCGCAGGTGGCGGCTTTGTTTCCTGCGCCGCGCGTGCTAGGCGCGCCGCTCCCGAACAAGCCGAAGTCACGGACATGACCTACTCATCTTCTTTGCTCCGCCTGCTCGACGAGCGTGGCTACATCCATCAGGTTACCGACGCAGAGGCCCTGGATGCCCTCGCCGCAAAGCAGATCGTGCCGGGCTATGTGGGCTTCGATGCCACCGCGCCTTCTCTGCATGTCGGAAATCTTGTCTCGATCATGCTGCTGCGCCGCCTGCAGCAGGCCGGACACAAGCCTGTCGTCCTGATGGGCGGCGGCACCACGCGCATCGGCGACCCGACGGGCAAGGACGAAGTCCGCAAGATGCTCACGGACGAGGCGATCGAGGACAACATCGCCTCGATCCGCACTGCGTTCGAACGCTTTCTGACCTTCGGCGACGGTCCGACGGACGCGGTCATGGTCAACAACCACGACTGGCTGGGGCAGATCGGCTACATCGAGATGCTTCAGATGGTCGGCACGCACTTCACCGTGAACCGCATGCTGAGCTTCGATTCGGTCAAGCTGCGCCTCGAGCGCGAACAGCCGATGACGTTCCTCGAATTCAACTACATGATCCTGCAGGGCTACGATTTCCGGCACTTGTGCCAGACGCAGCACGTCCGGCTGCAGATGGGCGGTTCCGACCAGTGGGGTAACATCGTCAACGGCGTGGAACTGACGCGCCGCATGGATTCCACCGAGGTTTTCGGCCTGACCACGCCGCTGATCACCAAGGCGGACGGGACCAAGATGGGTAAGTCGGTTTCCGGCGCCGTCTGGCTCAACGAAGCCTCCTTGCCTTCCTACGATTACTGGCAGTTCTGGCGGAATTGCGACGACCGGGATGTCGGCCGCTTTCTGCGGCTGTTCACCGATCTTCCACTGGATGAAATCGCGCGGCTCGAAGCCCTCGAAGGCGGCGAGATCAACGACGCCAAGATCGTGCTGGCCAACGAAGCAACGAAACTCTGCCGCGGCGAGGAAGCAGCGCAGGCGGCGGAAGCCACTGCGCGCGAGACCTTTGCTGGCGGGGGTGCCGGCGAGGACCTCCCCACAGTCGAAGTTGGCGCTGACGGCATTCGTCTGGGAGCCGCCTGCACCGCTCTCGGCTTCACGGCATCCAACGGTGAAGCCAAGCGCAAGATCGCCGAAGGCGCGGTCAAGCTCGACGATGAAGTGATGAGCGACCCCGGCTTTTTGATAACGATTGCACCAGGCGAATCGCGCAAACTCAGCCTCGGGAAGAAGAAGCACGGCATCCTCAGGGGCGCCTGACCGGCAAAAATGCACCGCTCGTCCGGCACATTACTGCCGGCTTTACCGATTGTTTGCCAATTCCGGGCATTGTCTGTCCTCACGGTCACGAACTGAGGCAATGATAATGAGTGCGGGTGCGCAGCTTTCTGTAACCGATAAGCGCCGGGCGGCACGCCATCCGGTCGACTATTCCGTGATTGCAGAACATCGCCAGATCGGCGACCTGCCCCTGCATATCGTCAACGTCTCGGCCCAGGGTTTCATGGTCGACGGCGACCTCGGCCTGGAACGCGGCGAACGTGTTGTCATGCGCCTGCCCGTAGTCGGACGCATCGAAGCGCATCTCATCTGGTCGCACGAAGGTCGTGCCGGTTTCCAGTTCGAGCGAATCATCCGCGTCGATGACTTTCTGAAGCTGGTCGACACCCTGCAGCCCAATCCCCGCCTGCGCCCCCGCCGCTAACCGCTACATACGATCAGATCCGCCGACCGATTTGCGTCGGTCACCACAGTCGGGTGAAGCGCCTTTGCGGCGCTGCAGCACATTTGTGTTCAACGTGCACTTTTGAGTCTTGATATAATATATCATCACAATTAGCAGAGCAGGCATGAACAGCCCCTCCCCCCGAATCACCGCGCTGGCTTGCGCCAGTGTCCTTGCCATCTCCACCGGCCTCGTTGTCCCGGGCACCGCCCTCGCCCAGGATGCTAAGAGTGCGAACACGGATCAGAGTTCTGCCGATCCGCACAAGGACGCACATGCCGGTGGTAACGAGATCGTCGTCGTCGGCCACCCGCCCACGGACTACGGGCTGCTCGCCGCGACCACCAGCATCACCGGGGATACGCTCGTGTCGAACGTCCGGTCGCAGATCGGCGAGGTGCTCAACAAGCTGCCCGGCGTTTCCTCGACCAGCTTTTCTCCCGGTGCTTCGCGTCCGGTCTTGCGCGGCTTCAGTGGTGACCGCGTCAGCGTACTGACCGACGGTATCGGCTCGCTCGATGCTTCCAACGTTTCGGTCGACCATGCCGTGGTTTTCGATGCGCTGACGGTCGATCACATCGACGTCTTTCACGGCCCTTCGGTACTGCTGTTCGGCGGCAACGCCATCGGCGGTGCAGTCAACGCCATCGACAAGCGCATTCCGCGTGAAGTCCCCGACCGCATCCAGGCGACCGGGATTGCCGGTTATGGTTCGGCTGCCAACGAACGCTCGGCCAGCGGCGCCGCGGAAGTCCCTCTGGGAGACCGCTTCGTCGCGCATGTCGACGCGTCCTGGCGCAAGAGCGACAACCTGCGCTCCGGCGGCCACGTCTATTCGCCCGAACTGAGGGCCGAAATGCTGCACTCGGCGGATGAAATGGCCGCCGACGGTGAGCCCGACGAAGCCGCCGAACTCACGGCCGAGGCAAACCGCACCGGCAAGATTCCCAATTCGGCGGCACGCACCACCACTATCGGCGCCGGTCTGGCTTTCATCGATGCCGGCGGCAGCCTGGGCATTTCCTATCAGCACTACGACACCGTTTATGGTGTGCCCGACCGCCCGGCGACCTTCCACGACGAGGAAGGCGAAACCCACGAAGAAGGTGCACACGATCATGGCGAGGCGCCCGTCCACATCGATCTGGTGCAGGATCGCTTCGATCTGCGCGGCGAACTGAAACTCGGCGGATTCCTCGACCGGGTGCAGGTCCGCGGCGCTTATGCAGACTACCGCCACATCGAATACGAAGGCGACGAAAAGGGTACGATCTTCGATGGCCAGGGCATCGAAATGCGCACCGATCTCGTCCAGTCGAACCGCGGCGGTTGGCGTGGGCGCAGCGGCGTTCAATACCTGTGGCGCACGTTGACCGTTACCGGGCCAGAAGCCGTCGTGCCCGACTACGATATCGAACGCATCGGCATGTTCACACTGCAGTCGTTCGATATCGGCAGCGGCTTCATGATCGACGGTTCGGGGCGTTACGACTCTTCACGCGTCAAGTCGCGCGGCGCGTCGTTCGCACGCAGCTTCGATCTTTGGTCGGGAGCAGCCGGTGTCTCGTGGAAGTCCGGCGATGGCCTCGGCATCGGTGCCAACTTCGTCCATGGCGAACGCGCGCCCTCGCCTGAAGAACTGCTCAGCGACGGGATCCACGTTGCCACGCAGGCCTATGAGGTGGGTGACGAAACGCTGGGCGTGGAACGGAGCAATGGTTTCGAGGCCTACGTCCGTTATCAGACACCGATCATCAACCTGTCCGTGACCGGCTACCTGACAAAGTTCAGCAACTACATCGCCCCGCTTGCAACCGGTGCCGAACAGGACGGCCAACCGGTCTATCGCTACACGCCGGTCGACGCGACCTTCAAGGGTTTCGAGGCATCGGGCAGCGTGAAGGCCATGGACTGGAGTGACGGCGACCTGCGCTTCGACGCCTCGGCCGACTACACCCATGCCCAGATGAAGAACCTGGGACCGGTTCCCCGTATTCCGGCCCTGCGTCTACGCGGTGGCAGCGACGTTACGCTGGGCGACCTGCACCTGCGCGGCGAAGTCGAATGGAATGCCAAGCAGGACCGTGTCGGGGCCTATGAATATCCGACCGGCAGCTTCACCGTCGTCAACCTGAGTGCGGACTGGCACCCCATGGGCGAGCAAGGCCCGGTCACGCTGCTGCTTTCCGCCAACAACCTGTTCGACGTCGTCGGTCGGCGCTCCGCGTCGTTCACGCGGGACTTCGTGCCGATCGCCGGACGTGACCTGCGCATAACCGCGAAGTTCACCTACTGAGCAGAAAACACGGCTTAATCTTGGCAAGGGCGGGAGGTGGTGCCATGCACCGCGCGTGAGTACCCCCACCTCCCCCCTTCAGATAGCCAACTACCGCAAGTTCTGGCTTGCCCGTTTCAGCGCCATGCTCGCGTCGACGGGCATGGTCGTGATCATCGGCTATCAGCTCTACGACGTGGCCCGCAGCGAATACGGCATGTCGATGGGGCAGGCGTCGTTCCAGCTCGGCCTGCTGGGCTTCGCGCAGTTCCTGCCGGTATTCCTGCTCACCCCCGTTGCCGGTGTGATCGCCGACAGGTTCGACCGGCGCAAGGTGGCCGCCTTTGCGGCCCTGCTCGATGTCTGCGTGGCGCTGGGGCTGGGCATCACGACCGAAATGGAAGTCCGCAGCCTTCCGGTCCTTTTCGGTTTTGCCGTCCTGCACGGCGTGGTGCGCGTGTTCATCGGCCCCGCCATGGGGGCCATCGCGCCCAATGTGGTACCGACGAGCCTGATCCCGCGCGCCATCGCTTTCAATTCCATAGCGATGCAGGCCGGCATGATCATCGGCCCTGCCGCCTACGGATTCCTTTTCGCTGCCGACCGCGCGCTGCCCTACTGGACGACAGCGGTCATGCAGGTGGTCGCGGCCACATCCATTCTGGCCATCAACAACCTTCCCGAAGTGCACCGGGATGCGCGCAAGGCCCACCCGGTGCGCCAGATCATCGACGGTTTCCATTTCGTCTGGCGGGAACGTTTCCTGCTCGGCTGCATCACGCTCGATCTCTTCGCGGTTCTGCTGGGTGGCGCGACCGCTCTCATGCCGGTCTTCGCGCGTGACATCCTGCATGTCGGCCCCGAAGGCCTGGGGCAGATGCGCGCAGCTGCGGCCGCGGGTGCCGCCGTCGTCGCCTTGTGGCTCTCGTTCCGCCCGCTTACCAGCAACGTCGGCGTGAAGATGCTGGTGGCGGTCGGCATCTATGGAGCCATGACCGTGGCATTCGGCGTATCGCGTGAATTCCTGTTCTCGCTTGGATTTCTGGCGCTGCTGGGCGCCGCGGACATGATTTCAGTCTTCATTCGCAGCTCGCTCGTCCAGCTGCGCACCCCGGATGATGTACGCGGACGGGTTTCGGCGATCTCGGGATTGGCCATCTCCGCCTCCAACGAACTCGGTGAAATGCAGTCCGGCGTCGCTGCGGCGTTGCTCGGCGCAACCGGGGCGGTTGTTTTCGGCGGCACCGGTGCCATAGTTATTACTGTAATCTGGGCGTGGTTATTTCCGGAAATCCGGCGCGCTCGTAAATTTGAAGCATCTTGGGAGCAAAAGCCATGAAGGCCGACAGTATTCTTGCCACTATCGGCAATACCCCGCACATCCGCCTCTCGCGCCTGTTTCCCGATCACGAGGTCTGGGTAAAGGCGGAGCGCGCCAATCCGGGTGGATCTATCAAGGACCGCATTGGCCTCGCCATGATCGAAGCGGCGGAAGCCGACGGCAGCCTGAAACCAGGCGGCACGATCATCGAGCCGACTTCGGGCAATACCGGTATCGGCCTCGCCATGGCCGCGGCGGTGAAGGGGTACAAACTGATCCTCGTCATGCCCGAATCGATGTCGATCGAACGCCGCCGCCTGATGCTGGCCTATGGCGCCGAGTTCGATCTGACACCGCGTGAAAAGGGCATGAAGGGCGCCATCGACCGGGCAAAGGAACTGGTCGAGGCCACCCCGGGTTCGTGGATGCCGCAGCAGTTCGACAATCCGGCAAACGTCGACATCCATGTGAAGACCACATCGCAGGAGATCATCGCCGATTTCGCGGATAGCCCGATCGATGTGCTCATCACGGGTGTGGGTACCGGCGGCCACCTCACCGGCTGCGCGGAAACGCTCAAGAAGACCTGGCCGGGCATGAAAGCCTATGCCGTCGAGCCGACGCTTTCGCCGGTGATCTCAGGCGGTCAGCCGGGCCCTCACCCGATCCAGGGTATCGGCGCCGGGTTCATCCCGTCGAACCTGCACACCCAGTCGATCGACGGCGCAATCCAGGTCGATCCCGCCGACGCCAAGGAAATGGCGCGCCAATGCGCGACCAAGGAAGGCATGCTGGTGGGCATCAGCTCCGGGGCCACGCTCGCCGCGATTGCCCAGAAGCTGAAGGACCTGACGGCCGGCAGCCGCGTGTTGGGTTTCAACTACGACACCGGCGAGCGCTACCTTTCGGTGCCCGACTTCCTGCCTGAATAATGGCACTCGAACCGGTCCGTTACAGCCACGCGGGGCAGGACCTCACCGGATGGCTCGCCCGCCCGGCCGGTCCGCCGCGTGCAGCGGTGGTCGTCTTTCCGACCATCGCGAACATCAATGCCGCGGTGGAACGGCGTGCCACCATGCTCGCCGGGCTGGGCTATCTGGCCATGGTGGCCGATTTCTATGGCCAGGCGACCAGTGATCCGGAGATGGTCCGCACGCTTGCCGACCAACTTCGCAGCGACGTTTCGCACTATCGGGGAAAAATTGCCGCCGCCCTAGGCGCCCTGCGCAGCCTGCCTGAAGCAGCCGGCTTGCCGATGATCACAACGGGATACTGCATGGGCGGTCAGGCCGCGCTGGAGGCCGCCCGCGACGGGCACGATCTTCTCGCCGCAGTCAGCTTTCACGGTATCCTGTCGACCGAAAAGCCCGCGGAGGCGGGTGCGGTAAAGGCGCGCCTTCTGGTCTGCCATGGCGATGCCGATCCCCTGGTACCGCGCCAACAGGTTCTGGCTTTCTGGGAAGAAATGGATGCTGCAGGTGCCGACTGGCACTTTCATGCCTACAGCCAGGTCCGGCACGGCTTTACCGATCCCGGCAGCGACGCCCGCGGCTTCGATGCGGTCAAGTACGATGCCAGCGCAGACCGGCAATCATGGGCTGCGATGGTCAGCCTCTTCGACGAGATCCTGGCCTGAAGTTGCGAATGAAAATGGCCGCACCTCTTGCTGAAGGTGTGGCCATTTCCGGTTTCTGCGGATCTAGCGCTCAGCAGCCACCCGAGCCGTTGCCCCGATTACCCCAGCCGAAGTGATGGCCCTTGCCCCAGCCCTTGTGATGGCCATTATCGGACTTGCCCGTGCCATAGCCTTTGCCTCGACCATGCTTGGCACGACCGGGCGGCTCATCGAAACTGCCGAATGCAGCCTTCTTGAACGCCGACGGCGAAAAGTGCGGCATGGACTGCTTTGCCTTGGTTCCGGCAAAGGCACTTGCCGGAACAAGCGCCATTGCCGCGGCCGTGCCGACACAAAGTGCGATACGCTTGATCATATACGTCTCCTAAATGGGCGTGCTTCATCGTCGCCCTTCCGGACATGACTCTCCGTCCCGGCATCCACCGCGGATGCTTCGCTTTCGTTCGATCCTTGAAAGACAGCCACCACTTCAGGCAGCCGGAACCGCTACCCCGCCCTGCTCAACGGAAGCCTCTTGTATGGCGTTGCGACCAACGCGGAGTAGCTATTCCGCGATTCACGGCCCCGCCTCGATTACTCGGGGATGATCACGGTTCTTGTCTTCACTCAGCCAGAGGCCGCGGGTCTTTCCCAGAATTTGGACACAGACTGGAGAGGAACCACATCAAACGAAATTCATGAAACCCCTGGTAACGAAATGCCTGAAGAAGCGCTTCGTCCTACACAGAAGTCCACTCGTGGGATTAATTTCGTTTTATTAACAAAGGTTAAGATAGCTTAAGGGATAATTTTCCGGAGGGTGTCCCCTTCGAGCTGCCGATAGAAGCAGCTCTTGGCCCCCGTGTGGCAGGCCGGCCCCTCGGGCTTCACGATCAGCTGCAGCGCATCCTGATCGCAATCGACGCGAATTTCCTGAATGCGCAGGAAGTGTCCCGAGGTTTCGCCCTTGAGCCACAGCTTGCCCCGAGAGCGCGAATGGAAATGGGCCAGACCGGTCTCGCGCGTCTTCTCCAGGGCCTCCGCATCCATGTAGGCCACCATGAGGATCTCCTTGCTCTCGGCATCGACGGCGATGGCGATAAGCAGACCCTTTGCATCGAAGCGCGGCAGAAAGGCTGTGCCAAGTTCACGCTCGGCAGTGGAGACTTCGGTCATTTCAGGACATTTCCTCAATCGATCTTTCAGTATTGTAATGTTGCACGATAACAACAGCTAGCGAGCAAAATCCACGTATCAGCACGAAACCCCTTTTCAAAAGGCCGGATTCGTCGGATTTTATTCGTGCAGCTGGGGGGCTGCTTCTGACCCACAGGTCGCTGATACACAAGCGCCACGGTTCAGGGACGAATGATCGAAGTGCGACACAATCCGCTTCGGTCGAATTGATGAGGGATCGGACCAGACGACAATCAGGGGTGTCGTCGAACTGCATCGCAGGGTCCAAGAGTTTCGTCACGAGGGCGCCCGGGACTTTCGGTTCCGGGCGTTTTCCTTTTGGGACGAGCGGGGACTTCATCGAGCACACGCGCAAAACAGGCTATCACCACGGTTTCGGCACCAGCGCGCTTGAGCGCAGATACGCAGGCGTCGCTGGTCGCGCCGCTTGTCAGCACGTCATCGACGAGGATCAGGTTCGCGCCCTTCAGCAAGGAAGCGCGTTTCGAATTGACCGTGATCGAGCCTGAAAGGGCCCGTTTACGCGCTTTCTTCCCCAACCCGCCCAGCGAGGGCGTGCGCTTGCGCCGCACGAGCGCATCGACGGCCAGAGTGGCACCGGTCTTTCCTGCGAGATGACGGCCAAGTTCGACAGCCTGGTTGTAACCGCGCTTCCACAACCGCCATCGGTGGAGCGGCACCGGCACGATCAGCCAATCGGCGCCGACGCCTGGCAACTTCGGCGCCATCAGCCCGGCCATCATCGGCGCAAGCGCAATGCGGTTGCCATGCTTGAGAGCAAGCACAAGCTTGCGCGAGGTCTCGTTGTAGATTGTTGCCGCCGCGATACCGTCATGGCGAGGCGGCGTGCCGAGGCACGGCGCGCAGACTGCGCCCTCCGGCATCCCGTCAGCGAACGGACGCCCGCACGTGATGCAGGCCGGCTCGCCGGGGATGATCAGGTCGCTCCAGCACTCCAGGCACAGTCCGGTTTGCGCACCGATGGCATCTCCGCACAGCGGGCAACGCGGCGGGAAGACCAGATCGACGATGGAAGCCAGGGCCCGGTTGAGTGCCATGTCCGGATGGTATCCCCGACATCGCCGGTCACAAGCTGTTGCAAGGTTTTCATCGAGGTTGCAGGGGAGAACCCATGGCCAGCAAAGCACCCCCGCGCATCTTCTCCCTCACGCGCCGCATCGCCGGACGCCGCCGCATGCTCGGCCTGCAGGCCCTGCCCGATGCGCCGCGTTACCTGATCGACGACATGGTCGAGGACGTGCTGGAACGCCTCGCCTTTCTGCGCTTCGAACCGGCCACGGCCTTGATCATCGGTGATTACAGCGGAGAACTGGGACGCACTCTCGAGGCGCGCGGCGTCGAAGTGACGCAGGCGGAGCCCGCTCGGGGATTTGCGGAAGAACAGCCCTACCCCTTTGAAGGGTTCGACCTGATCGCCAGTCTGGGCACGCTCGACACCGTAAACGACGTACCCGGCGCTCTCGTGCACATCCGCAAGGCTTTGGCGCAAGGCGGGATGATGATCGCCAGTTTCGCGTCGGCGGGCTGCCTGCCGGTTCTTCGCGACGTCATGCTCACGGCGGATGGCGACCGCCCTTCCCCGCGCCTGCATCCCTCGATCGACGTGCGGGCCGGCGGACAATTGCTCCAGCGGACGCTTTTCGCCGATCCGGTGATCGATCAGCGCCCGCTCAAGGTCGCCTTTCGCAGCCTCGACCGGCTCGTCGGGGATCTGCGGGCGCAAGGCCTCTCGAACGTGCTGGCCGATCCCGGCCCACCGCTGAGCAAGGAAGCGCTGGCGCGGGCACGCGAGGCCTTTGCCGCCGCTGGCGAAGACGGTCGCACGGTAGATGTATTCGAGATCCTGACGCTGTCGGGCTGGAAGCGCTGACCTCCAGCCCGCACGTCCCTCAGGCCAGCGCGGCCTGCGCGGCGGCCAAACGGGCGATCGGCACGCGGTAGGGCGAGGCGCTCACGTAATCGAGGCCGGTCTTCTCGCAGAACGCGATCGAGGCCGGATCGCCGCCATGCTCGCCGCAGATGCCGAGCTTGATGTCCGGACGCGTCTTGCGTCCGCGCTCGGCCGCGAGTCCGACCAGCTGCCCCACGCCCTCGATGTCGAGGCTGACGAACGGGTCACGCGCGAAGATGCCCTTCTGCACGTAGGTCGGCAGGAACTTGCCCGCATCGTCGCGCGACAGGCCCAGCGTCGTCTGGGTGAGATCGTTGGTGCCGAACGAGAAAAACTCGCCCGCCTCGGCGATCTCGCCCGCCATCAGTGCAGCGCGCGGCAACTCGATCATGGTGCCGACCATGTACTCGAGCGTGGCGCCCTTCTCCTCGAAGACCTGCGTGGCGACGTTGGCCACCAGTGCCTTGAGGATTTCCAGCTCCTTGGCCGTTGCGACCAGCGGGATCATGATTTCGGGCACGATCGCTTCGCCATGCTCGGCAGCGACGTCGCATGCGGCCTCGAAGATCGCGCGGGCCTGCATCTCGTAGATCTCGGGGAAGGTCACGCCGAGGCGGCAACCACGATGGCCGAGCATCGGGTTGAACTCGTGGAGCTCGCTGGCCCGGCGCTTGAGCGTCTCGACGCCGATACCGATCTCGTCGGAGAGTTCCGCGAACTCGGCATCCTCGTGCGGCACGAATTCGTGCAGCGGCGGGTCGAGCAGGCGGATCGTCACCGGCAAGCCGCGCATGATGTCGAAGATCTCGTGGAAATCCGCGCGCTGCTCGGGAAGCAGCTTTTCGAGCGCGCCGCGGCGGCCGGCTTCGTCCTCGGCCAGGATCATCTGGCGCACGGCGGAAATGCGGCTGGCATCGAAGAACATGTGCTCGGTCCGACACAGGCCGATGCCCTCGGCGCCGAACTGGCGGGCCATCTTGCAGTCGGTCGGCGTTTCGGCGTTGGTGCGCACTTTCATGCGGCGGTGCTTGTCGGCCCACTCCATCAGGGTGGCGAAATCGCCGGCCAGTTCGGGTTCGATGGTCGGCACTTCACCGGCCATGATATCGCCCGAAGCGCCATCGAGCGTGAGGATATCGCCTTCCTTGAGCTCTCGCCCGCCCATCTTGAGCGTGCGGGTCTTCATGTCGATCGACAGGCCCGAGGCGCCCGAGACGCAGGGACGCCCCATGCCGCGCGCCACCACGGCGGCGTGGCTGGTCATGCCGCCGCGCGCGGTGAGAATGCCCTTCGCCGCGTGCATGCCGTGGATGTCCTCCGGCGAGGTCTCGACGCGCACGAGAATGACCGCTTCGCCCATTTCGGCGCGCTTTTCCGCCGTATCGGCATCGAGCACGATCTGGCCCGAAGCCGCGCCCGGCGAGGCAGGCAGGCCCCGGCCGAGAATGTCGCGCGGCGCCTTGGGATCGAGCGTGGGATGGAGAAGCTGGTCGAGCGCCATCGGATCGACGCGCTTGATCGCGGTGGCCTCGTCGATGAGCCCTTCCTCGACCATGTCGACCGCCATCTTCAGCGCGGCCTTGGCGGTGCGCTTGCCCGCGCGGGTCTGCAGCATCCACAGCTTGCCCTGCTGCACCGTGAATTCGATGTCCTGCATGTCGCAGTAGTGCTTCTCGAGCAGCTCGAAAACCGCGGCCAGCTCGCCGTAGGCCTTGGGCATCGCCTCTTCCATCGAGAGCGGCTTGGCTCCCGCCTTCTCGCGCGCGGCCTTGGTCAGGTACTGCGGGGTGCGGATGCCGGCGACGACGTCCTCGCCCTGCGCGTTGACGAGGTACTCGCCGTAATAGGCCTTCTCACCGGTCGCCGGGTCGCGGGTGAAGGCAACGCCGGTGGCGGACGTATCGCCCATGTTGCCGAAGACCATGGCCTGCACGTTGACCGCGGTGCCCCAGCCCCCGGGAATGTCGTTGAGGCGGCGATAGACCTTGGCGCGCTCCGAATCCCAGGAGTCGAAAACGGCGCGGATCGCGCCCCAGAGTTGTTCGTTCACGTCCTGCGGGAACGGATTATCAAGCTCGCTGGCGACGATGTCCTTGTACTGCTTGACGATCTTGCGCCAGTCGTCGGCGGTCATCTCCACGTCGTTGAGATAGCCGCTGTCTTCCTTGGCGATCTCCAGCGCTTCCTCGAACAGGTGGTGCTCCACGCCGAGAACGACGTCGGAATACATCTGGATGAAGCGGCGATAGCTGTCCCAGGCGAAGCGGTCGTCGCCCGAGGTCTTGGCGAGGCCTTCGACGGTCTCGTCGTTGAGGCCGAGGTTGAGAACGGTGTCCATCATGCCCGGCATCGAGACGCGCGCGCCCGAGCGAACCGAGACCAGCAGCGGGTCGGCCGCATCGCCGAAGGACTTGCCGACGGTCTTTTCGATGTGCGTCAGCGCTTCGGCGACATCGGCGCGCAGTTCGTCCGAGAAGTCCCCGCCTTCGGCCAGATACTGCACGCACTGTTCGGTGGTGATCGTGAAGCCCGGAGGCACCGGCAGACCGATCCCGGCCATTTCGGCCAGGTTTGCACCCTTGCCGCCGGTAATGATCTTGTCCTTGGCGCGCGGATCGTCGTGCTTGGCTCCGCCACCGAACGTGTAGACCTGCCTGCTCATCTATCCCCTGTCTTTCTGTATTTAGTCACTTTGGTTGACACAGTTGACACGTTCCAGAGGCAGAACAGTTCTACCCCTCGATCCGCGAGAAGTCCGCTACGTTGTGCACTGCAGCACGGAAACGATCAAGCAATACAAGACGTGCAGTTCTCTTATTGGGATCGGAATCGTTCACCGTCACCTCTTCAAAAAACGCATCGATAGGTTTTCTGAGCGAGGCCAATGCTGCCATGGCCGCTGCGAAGTCTTCCTTTTCGACAGCATCGGCCGCCTGCGGCTCGGCCCGATCGAGCGCCTCGATCAGTGCCTTTTCCGCCGGTTCGGGCGTGTAGGAAAGCGAATTGTGCGCAGCAAATTCCGCAGCGACGATCGGGGCAAGGTCCGGATCGTCGACCAGCGCGAGCGGATCTTCCTCGCCGGTGCGCTCGATGCCTTCGGACTTGCCCGAGCCCTTCCAGTCCTCCTTCTTGAGGATATTGGCAGCACGCTTGTAGCCGGCGAGCAGGTTGGTGCCATCCTCGGTAGCGACGAACGCCTGCAGCGCATGGACGCGGGCTAGGTTCCCAACTATCTCATCTTTGCGCTTATCGAGCTTGAACACGGCATCAATCAGGTCATGCCGTACACCGGCTTCGCGCTGCTGGACCTTCAAGCGGTCCACGAAGAATTCTGGGACCGCAGCGTACAACTCGGCTGTGCAATGCTCTTCTACCCAGACGACATTGGCATCAACGCCGAATGCACGTTCGCTCTGGCGAGCGAGAAGATTTGCCGCTCGTGCAGTTGCGTAATCAAGTTCTAGGCGAAGGCTGTTCTTCAGGACGATTTCAATAATGCCTAGCGCAGCTCTCCGAAGCGCAAAGGGATCGCGCGAGCCAGTGGGCCGCTCCTTGATCACAAAAAAGCTAACAAGCGTATCCAGCTTATCCGCCAGTGATACCGCCACAGTCACCGGCGCGGTTGGCACATCATCACCCTGGCCAACCGGCTTGTAGTGATCGCGGATAGCATCGGCCACGGCGTCAGACAGGCCCTCAGCGCGGGCGTAGTAGCCGCCCATCAGGCCCTGCAGTTCGGGGAACTCGCCCACCATCTCGGTGACAAGGTCGGCCTTGCACAGCTCAGCAGCCTGCCGTGCCATGGCCGGATCGCAGTTCGGGACGATACCTTCGCTTGCAAGCCATTCGGCCAGCTTGGCCACGCGCTCGACCTTGTCGGCGACGGTGCCCAGCTTCTCGTGGAAGGTGATGCGGCCCAGCTTTTCGGCGTGCTCGGACAGCCTGGTCTTCTTGTCCTGCTCCCAGAAGAAGCGCGCATCGGACAGGCGGGCGGCGAGGACCTTGCGGTTGCCCGCGACAATCGCCTCGCCGCCGTCGCTGGCGTCGATATTGGCGGTGCAGACGAAGGCATTAGCAAGCTTGCCGTCCTTCTCGCACACGAAGTACTTTTGGTTCACGCGCGCGGTGAGCTGGATCACTTCGGGCGGCACTTCCAGAAAGGCCTCGTCGAAGCGGCCGAGCAGCGGCACCGGCCATTCGGTGAGGCCGGCGTTCTCGATCACCAGCCCCTCGTCCTCGACCAGCGTCAGCCCGGCGGCCTCCGCGGCATTGCGGGCCTCGTCGCGGATGAGGTTCTGGCGTTCCCCGTGATCGACGATCACGTGGCAGGCCGACAGCTTGCTGGCGTAGTCATGCTCACCGCCGATGGTGATCTCACCCGGCGCATGGAAGCGATGACCGCGCGTCGTGTATCCGGACTTGATGCCGCCGACTTCGCATTCGACCAGTTCCTCGCCGAAGATCGCGACGATGCCGGACAGCGGGCGCACCCAGCGCAGGCTCTCGGTGCTGATCGAGGCTTTGCCCCAGCGCTGCGACTTGGGCCACGGGAAGGCGCGCACAATGGCGGGGATCGCCTCTGCCAGCACGTCCTTCACGGCACGGCCGGGCTTCTCGACGACCGCGAAGTACGTCTGCTTGCCCTTGATCTCGCGAACCTCGAGCTGGTCCTTGGTCAACCCGGTCTTGCGCAGGAAGCCTTCGAGCGCCTGTTCGGGCGCGCTGGTGGCCGGACCCTTGGTCTCTTCGCGCACGGCCTCGGTGGTCTCGGGCAGATCCTTGGCGATCAGCGCGAGACGGCGCGGGGTCGACCACACGATGATGTGGCCGAGTGCGACGCCGGCAGCGTCCATTTCCTTGCGGAACAGCTTTTCCAGATCGGCGCGGGCTCCGGCCTGCATGCGGGCGGGGATTTCCTCGGAGCGGAGTTCAAGGAGAAAATCAGTCATGATTTTCTCCGCAGCCCTCGCGCAGGCGGGGGCCGCCTGCCGGAATCACAGCGGTCCCAGCCTTCGCTGGGACGACGAATTTGCTCATTGTGGTCATACGGTCCACCCCGGGAATTTCGCTTCCCACTCGTCCTTGTTCTTTTCGATCCAGGCCTCGCACGATCCCTTGGCGAGATCGCGGACGCGGCCGATGTAGCTGGCGCGTTCCTGCACCGAGATGACGCCCCGCGCCTGCAGCAGATTGAAAAGATGGCTCGCCTCGATGGCCTGATCGTAGGCCGCGAGCGGGATCTTGGCATCGATGCAGCGCATGCACTCGGCCTCGGCGGCCTTGAAGCCGGCGAACAGCGAGTCCGTGTCGGCAATCTCGAAGTTGTACTTCGACTGCTGCTGTTCGTTGGCGAGGAACACGTCGCCGTAGCTGATGCCTTCGTTGTTGAAACGCAGGTCATAGACCCAGTCGACGCCCTGAATGTACATCGCGAGGCGTTCGAGGCCGTAGGTCAGCTCACCCGCGACCGGCTTGCAGTCGAACCCGCCGACCTGCTGGAAATAGGTGAACTGCGTCACTTCCATGCCGTCGCACCAGACTTCCCATCCCAGACCCCAGGCGCCCAGCGTCGGGCTTTCCCAGTCGTCCTCGACAAAGCGGATGTCGTGCGCCAGCGGATCGATGCCGATCGCGGCGAGGCTCTGGAGGTAGAGCTCCTGCAGGTTTTCCGGGTTCGGCTTCAGGATTACCTGATACTGGTAATAGTGCTGCAGACGGTTCGGGTTCTCGCCATAGCGGCCGTCGGTCGGGCGGCGCGAAGGCTGGACATAAGCCGCTTTCCACGGTTCGGGGCCCAGCGCCCGCAGCGTCGTTGCCGGGTGGAACGTACCGGCGCCCATGCGCATGTCGTAGGGCTGAAGGATCAGGCACCCCTGCGCGCTCCAGAAGTTGTGGAGCGTCAGGATCATGTCCTGGAAGCTGAGCGGCTGTGTGTCAGCCTTTGAAGCGGCGGTGGACATCGCGGTTCCGTCAAAAATCTTTGTGTCGTTCGTGACTGCGCGGCCTTTGGCGGATCGCACGGGTCAAATCAACCGCTATGGGCGGAGGATATCCTTGCATTAAGCTGCTGTTTGGCCTTTGTCGCGCATGGCTATGACCATGGTACCGCTCAAGACCCTGCTTCGTTCCGCCACCTGTGCCGTGGCGCTGTTCTCCACCCTGCCCGCTTTTGCCGAGGATGTGGCGCCGCCGGCGACCGAAACCGCCGCCCCTGCACCCGCGCAGCCCGCGCTCTGGAAAGTCGCCGACGAGGACACCACGATCTGGCTTTTCGGCACGATCCACATCCTGCCCGAAGACATCGCCTGGTCTGCCGGCCCGGTGTCCAAGGCTTTCGACGAGTCCAGCGAACTCGTGACCGAAATTCCGCTCGATGCCGCGCAGCAGTCGCAAAGCATCATTGCCGAAAAGAGCCTGCGCGAAGACGGCAAGACCCTGCGCGAGACCCTCACCGACGAGGAACGCGCCGACTATGAAGCCGGCATGGCCTCCATCGGCCTGCCCCCGCAGCTCTTCGACAAGAACGATGCCTGGTACGCCGCGCTCATGCTCACGCTGATCCCGCTCAAGGTTTCGGGCTACAATCTGGAAAGCGGCGTCGATACCCAGATCAGTGCCAAGGCCAAGGCCCGGCACATGGAAAATGCGGCGCTGGAGAGCCCCGAATACCAGATCGCGCTGTTCGACGACCTGCCGCAGAAGGTGCAGCACGCCTACCTCGATCAGGTCGTGGAAGCACTGCCCACGGTGAAGTCCGACATCGATGCCATGGTGAACGCGTGGAAGGCCGGCAAGGCCAAGGACCTCGCCGCGCTTCTCAACGAAGAGGAAGACGATCCCAAGCTGCGCAAGGTCCTGCTGACCAACCGCAACAAGGCCTGGGCGAAGTGGCTGAAAACCCGCCTCGACAAGCCGGGCACAGTCTTTGTCGCCGTCGGCGCCGGGCACCTTGCCGGGAAGGGCAGCGTGCAGGACCAGCTGGCCCGCTACGGCATCACCTCCACGCGGGTGCAGTAACCGGTCTATGCGGCGCTGGGCGATCCTTCTACTTGCGGCTCTGGCGCTGGCCGGGTGCTCGTCGATCCCGCAGCATGCGGACCCGGCGCTGTGGAAGGTCGAAAGTCCCGAGGGTCAGGTGGGCTGGCTGTTCGGGACGATCCACAGCTCGCCGCGCCCGCTGGACTGGGAGACGCCTCCGGTACGCGCAGCGCTTGAAGACGCCGGTGCGGTGGTCGTGGAAGTCGGCAACCTTGCCGATGAGGCGGAGGTCTCGGCGGCATTCGCCCGGTTGGCGAAGAATGCCGACCAACCGCCGATTACCCAGCGCGTGATCGCTGCAGACCGCCCTGCCCTCATCTCCCTGCTCAAGAGGACCGGATACAAGGATGGCGACTTCGCCGCGATGGACACCTGGGCTGCGGCACTGACTCTAGCCCGGAACAATGCCGGCCGGGACGACGCGCGCAACGGCGTCGATCGCGCTATCGTGGCGCAGGCCGGTCCGCGACCGATCATCGAACTCGAAGGTGCGACGAAGCAGTTGAGCCTCTTCGATTCCCTGCCGGAGACCGAACAGCGCGATCTGCTTGGAGCCGTGGCGCGAGAGGCAGCGGATCCCGAACGCGATTTGTCCGCCGCCTGGCGCAGTGGCGACATGGCCGCGATAGAGACCGAAACCCGCAAGGGATTATTGGCCGATCCCGAGCTGCGCGAAGTGCTGTTCACCGGTCGCAACCGCCGCTGGACGGTCCGGATTGCCGAAGCCGTCAGAGCGGGATGCAAGCCGTTCGTGGCCGTCGGCGCGGCCCACATGGCGGGCCCCGATGGCCTGCCCGCGATGCTCGCGCGGCAAGGCTTTACCGTCACGCGCGTTGACTAGCGGTTACCGGGCACGCGGAAGCTTGCCTTTATGCGACTTTGCGCGTAAGGGGCCGCCCTTCCCATCGTGGTCATCCCTGGAGGCGTGATGGGCGGTACCGGGCGAATGAACGGTCGGTTGCCGAGATTTATCCAGTTTTCGAAAGGCAAGTTCTGATGAGCGATTCGCTTGTAATGCCGGCCGAGACGCGCGAACGGGCAGGCAAGGGAGCCTCCCGTGCTCTGCGTCGTGAAGGTCGCGTCCCCGCCGTTGTCTATGGTGCCAAGGAAGGCCCCGTAGCGATCCACGTCGAGGAAAAGGAGCTGATCCGTCAGCTCGGCACCGGTCACTTCTTCAACTCGATCGTCGAAGTTGAAGTCGGCGGCAAGAAGGTGCGCACGCTCCCCAAGGACGTTGCTTTCCACCCCGTCACCGACCGTCCGCTCCACGTCGACTTCATGCGCCTGGCGAAGAACGCCACCGTGCACGTCAACGTGCCGGTCTCGTTCATCAACGAAGAGCTGTCCCCGGGCCTCAAGCGCGGCGGCGTTCTCAACGTTGTCCGTCACGAGCTCGAGCTGGTCTGCAGCGCGGACAAGATCCCTGACGAGATCGTCATCGACGTGACCGGCTTCGACGTCGGCGAATCGATCCACTTCAGCCACGTCTCGTTGCCCGACGGTTCGGAATCGGCGATCACCGATCGCGACTTCACCATCGCCACGATCGCGGCGCCCTCCGCTCTGAAGAGCCAGGAAGGCGACACGACCAAGGAAGACGGTGAAGAAGGCGAAGGCGAAGCCGAAGCCGAATAAGTCTTTATGGCTTGAAACGGCCCTTTCCGCCCCGGCATACCGGCGCGCGGAAAGGGCCTTTCTCTTTTTTACGGACACGGAATTGCCATGCAGCTTTGGGTCGGCCTCGGAAATCCCGGACCGCAATATGCGATGCACCGCCACAACGTGGGGTTCATGGCCGTCGACACCATTGCCGAGGTCCATGGCTTCGGGCCGGTCCAGAAGAAGTTCCAGGGCTGGCTACAGGAAGGCCGCATCGGCCGCGAGAAGGTCCTGCTGCTCAAGCCCGCGACGTTCATGAACGAGAGCGGCCGCGCCGTGGGCGAGGCCATGCGCTTCTACAAACTCGACCTCTCCGCGCTCACCGTCTTCCATGACGAGCTCGATCTCGCCCCGTTCAAGGTCAAGGTGAAGCAGGGCGGCGGCCATGCCGGACACAATGGCCTGCGATCGATCGGGCAGCATCTCGGCCCCGACTTTCGCCGGGTGCGTCTCGGCATCGGACATCCCGGCCACAAGGACCGGGTAACGGGTTATGTGCTGGGCAATTTCGCGAAGGCTGAAATGGATCCGCTGGCAGACATGCTCGGCGCCATAGCCGGCGAGGCAGACTATCTGGCAGCAGGCGACGACACGCGTTTCATGAACGATGTTGCCCTGCGACAGCAGGATTGAGCCCCAGCAAACTATTGCAAACGAATTCGTTAACACGCGTTAGGCGTTGTAAAGCGGAATTAGTGTCGAGTTAGCTTACAAACTTCGGAGCTCCATAGACCCGTTAACCAGTGAAACCCTCGGGAATCTGCATTTGGCACGCCGTTTGCGAAGAAGGCCGTCAAGCAATTCTGAGAAAAGGGGTAATTCACATGTTCCGCAAGACGCTTCTCGCACTTTCCTTCACTGCCGGTTCGGTCATGGCGTTCAGTGCACCTGCGCAGGCGACCTGGTGGGGCGGTTCCTGGGGCCACACCCACTACTGCAACTGCGGTGACTCCACTGGCTCTGCACAGTGTGGCACGACCTCGGGCGGCACCACCACTTCGGGCGGTACGACGACCTCGGGCGGCACCACCACTTCGGGCGGTACGACGACCTCGGGTGGCACCACTTCGGGCGGTTCCACCTCGGGCGGCACCGACGTTCCCGAGCCCGGCATGCTCGGCATGATGGGCATGGGCTTGCTCGGCCTGGCTTACGCCCGCCGTCGCAAGACCCGCGCCTGATTTCAGGAATTCCCGGCCGTTTCCACGCGCCCATCGCGGAAACGGCCAAGAGGGAAGAAGATCCGGCCCGCCACTCCCGTCGGGCCAGGAATTCGAAGCCGTCGTCGGTCTCAGCCGACGGCGGCTTCCGCTTTCTTGAGGTCCCGCGCGATCACGGCGTTGCGCGGATCGGCGCTTGCCGCGGACTGCAACAGATTGCGCGCCCGGACCAGATCCTGCCCTGCGTTGAGGCGCACGAGCCCGGCCAGATAGAGATAGTCGGGATTGGAAGGAGACTTCGCCAAGGCGCGGTCGGCATAACCGATAGCCTCTTGCGGGCGTCCGAGATTGCTCGTGGCCAGGGCCAGACGCTTCAGAACTTCGGGGTCCTCCCCCTTCTCCAGCAACTTGCTGAATACGCTCAGCACCTGCGGCCAGTCCTGATGCACGACGGCCATATTGCCCTTTTCCACCAGCGCCATCGTCGGCTTGAGGCGTGACGGTTCCATACGAGCCTCAAGGCTGGCCGCTTCAGGCGCGCCGACCGCCTTGGCCGCCTTGGCGCCGCTTTCGATAATGGGCGGCGGCGCAAGCGTGCTCATCGCCAGCGGTTTGAGCGTCGCCCACGCGCTTTCGGCATCGCCGCTCGCCAGTTGCGCCTCGCCGAGCATCATCTTGGCGTAAGGATTACCCGGCAAGGCCAGAACCGCCCGGTTGAACATCACGCGCGCCTGCTCTGCATGGCCGAGGCGCAGCATCGCTTCGGCATAGCGCATCTGAAGTCCTGAACCGGGGTCGAGCTGCGACTCCTTGCCCTGCAGGCCGAGGCGCACCTTGTCCCACTCGCCCTTCTCGGCAAGCAGCTGATACTTCAGCGCTTCCACCTGTTCATTGTCCGGGGCCAGCTTTTCGGCTTCCTTCACGAGGTCGCTGGCCTCGTCCACCTTGCCCTTGGCATCATACTGGTTCGCCAGCGCCAGCAAGGGGCCGGTCCGACCGGGGAAGGCATCGATGACCTTCTTGTAGATGCCGATAGCCTTGTCGGTCTGTCCGCGGGCAACGGCGAGATCGCCGGCGAGGACTTTCGTTTCGTAGGCATCCGGCGCCATCTTTTCCATGCGCTGCAGGATCGCGCCAGCACCATCCGGGTCTCCGGAAACAAGGCGGTAGCGCGCATAGGATTCGGCAAGCTGAATATCATCGCCCGCCGCCATGCCGTTCTTGTAGGCGTCCACCGCCTTGGCATCGTGGCCCAGAGCAAGCTGCGCCTCGGCCCGTACACGCCAACCGTTGGTCGAAGTGTCATTGCCCACCAGCGTGAGGGCTTCCTCGGGGTTTTCGCGCAGAAGCGCGACCTGCGCCTTCATCCACGGGAGATCGGCACTCTTGAAACCTGTGCGCTCCAGACGGGTCAGAATGCCCTCGGCACCATCGGGATCGCCGAGGCGCAGCTGCGTACGCGCCATCAGCGCCAGCACCTTCTGGTTTTCCGGTTCCTCACGAAGCGCCGATGCCAGTTGCAGACGCGCAGCCTGATAGTTCTCGGCAGCATAGCTTTCTTGCGCTTTTGCGAGCAGGGTTTCGGGACTATCGCCACAGCCGGCAAGGACGGCGAGGGCTGCGAGGGGGACGGCCAGTCGGGTAATCCGTTTCATGCGCGCCCTCCTACGCAGAAGGCCTGAAATTTCCGTCAACTCGTGCAGGTTTTTCTCGGCAAACTGGTCAAGTCCGATCACTGCCGCTATGGGCGGCGAAATTTCATTTCCGGAGTATCACATGGGTTTCCGTTGCGGGATCGTGGGCCTGCCCAATGTCGGCAAGTCGACCTTGTTCAATGCACTGACCGAGACACAGGCGGCGCAGGCTGCGAACTATCCGTTCTGCACGATCGAGCCCAATGTCGGGCAGGTCGGCGTTCCCGATCCGCGCCTCGACAAGCTGGCCGAGATCGCGGGTAGTCAGAAGATCATTCCGACCCAGCTGTCCTTCGTCGACATTGCCGGTCTGGTCCGCGGCGCTTCGAAGGGGGAAGGCCTGGGCAACCAGTTCCTCGGCAACATCCGCGAAGTCGATGCGATCATCCACGTGCTGCGCTGCTTCGAGAACGATGACATCCAGCACGTCGACAACAAGGTCGATCCCATCGCCGATGCCGAGACGGTCGAAACAGAGCTACTGCTGTCGGACCTCGAAAGCCTCGAAAAGCGTGTTCCGGCCGCCCAGAAGCGCGCCACCGGTGGCGACAAGGAATCCAAGATCGCTGCATCCGTGCTCGGTCAGGCGCTCGACCTGTTGCGCGAAGGCAAGCCCGCCCGGTTGACCGAGCCCAAGGACGAGGAAGAAGCCCGCGTCTTCCGTCAGGCCCAGCTGCTCACCGCGAAGCCGGTGCTTTACGTGTGCAACGTGGAAGAGGAAGCCGCTGCCGAAGGCAACGAATTCTCCAAGCGCGTCTTCGAGAAGGCCGCTGCCGAGAATGCCACCGCCGTGATCGTGTCCGCCGCCATCGAAGCCGAACTGGTGGGCATGGAAGCGGATGAACGCTTGATGTTCCTCGAGGAAATGGGCCTGCACGAAGCCGGCCTCGCCCGGATCATTCGCGCCGGTTACGAGCTGCTCGAACTGCTCACGTTCTTCACCGTCGGCCCCAAGGAAGCGCGCGCCTGGACGGTTCACAAGGGCGCCAAGGCCCCCGACGCGGCTGGCGAAATCCACACTGACATGCAGCGCGGCTTCATCCGTGCCGAGACGATTGCCTACGAGGACTTCGTGGCACTGGGCGGTGAAAGCGGCGCCAAGGAAGGCGGCAAGCTGCGTCAGGAAGGCAAGGACTACGTGGTGCGCGACGGTGACGTCATGCACTTCAAGTTCAACGTCTGAGCCCGAGGCTCTCCAGCATCCGGGCACATTGCCCATTGTCGTGCGTTAGCTCTCCCGTGAGGGAACAGAGGAAACGCACGACAATGGTCGACAAGTCAGAAAAAGTCGTTTGGATGGCGAGGCTTGGCTTCGTCGCGCGCGGGGTTGTTTACGCGCTTCTCGGGTATCTGGCGCTTTCGTCCGCGGAGAGCCAGACCGTGAAGCAGGGGCAATCGGGCGCGCTGGAATATCTGAACAGCATCCCCGGCGGAACGGCGATCATGTTCCTCGCTGCCGTCGGTCTGCTCGGCTACGGCCTTTTCCGTCTGTCCAGCGCCCTGCTCGATACGGAAAACCATGGGACCGAAGCGAAGGGTCTGGCCGCAAGGCTGGGTCATTTCTGCAGCGCCCTGCTCCATTTCGGCCTGGCGTGGTCTGCCCTGCAGTTCGCCATCGGCAGCAAGCAGGATGCGGGAGATCGCACGCACGCGATGGTATCGACCGCGCTGTCCTACGACTTCGGTTCGCTCGCGCTCGGCATCGTCGGCCTCGGCTTGCTCGGGGCGGGGTTCTATCAGGCGAAGCAGGCGCTGACTCTGCAGTTCATGAAACGCGTCTCCTCGCGTGCCCCCACCTGGACGTGCTGGCTCGGCCGTTTCGGCTATGCCGCGCGCGGCCTCGTCTTTCTGCTCATCGGCTGGTCGCTCTTGCGATCGGCATGGTTCGAGGAAACCAACGAAGCGCTGTCGCTGGGTAATGCCATTACCGACATGCGTGACGTGGGTGCTGTGCATACGCTGGTGGCTCTGGGCCTGCTGCTGTTCGGAATCTTCAGCATCATCGTCGCCCGTTACCGGGTCATTCCGGACCTCGACCCCAGCAACCATATGGGGAGTGCAAAGCACACCTTTTCGTAGCGGCTCAAGACGTCCCCGGAATTTCTTCGCTCCGCTCATCGCGTTTCAGGGCACGATTCCGGTTGGGCTGCGTTGACCAAACATCAGGGAATTTCAATACGAACCTATAGCGTGGCCAAATGTCAGACCCCAACAAGCGAGCCGTCATCTACCGCATGGTGATGGACAAGCACGTCTGCCCCTTCGGCCTGAAGTCCAAGCATCTGCTGAAATCCAAGGGATACCGGATCGAAGACCACCGGTTGAGCTCCCGCGAAGACACCGAAGCGTTCAAACGCGAACACGGTGTGCAAACGACACCTCAGACCTTTATCGCGGGGCAGCGGATCGGCGGCTACGAAGACCTCAGAAACTTCTTCGGCCTTGAAGCAAGCCACAACGCGATCGGGCGCTATGTCCCCGTGCTTTGCGTCTTCATCACTGCTGCCGTCGCGGCATTGGCCGCAAGCACTGCCGCGCTGGGCACGCCGCTGACGGTCTTTTCGGCGGAATGGTTCGTATCAATCACCATGATGTTGCTGGCCATGCTCAAGCTTCAGGACATCGAGAAGTTCTCGGTCATGTTCCTCGGCTACGACTTGCTGGCACGAAAGTGGGTCCCCTACGCCTATGCCTATCCCTTTCTCGAATGGTCGGCGGGCGCGCTCATGACGGCACACATCCTGCCCTGGCTTTCAATCCCCGTTGCCTTGATCATCGGCAGTGTCGGTGCCGTGTCGGTCTATTACGCTGTTTACGTCCAGAAACGCGAATTGAAGTGTGCCTGTGTCGGCGGTGCGGGCGATGTGCCGCTCGGGTTCATTTCGTTGACCGAGAACCTCTTCATGATCGGCATGGCGCTGTGGATGCTGGTCAGGCCGATCTAGGCGGCGCCGGGCTCAGCCCTTGCAGGTCACCGCGCCGTCGGCGGTAAAAGCCACGCGCTCATGGGCGTCGTGCAGGATCAGACGGGCCGGCCAATGCTGCTGCCCTGCCCCGGTTCCCTCATCGGGTAGCCTCACGAGATCGGCCCACCCGGCCAGACCCACATAGCTCGTGCGGGCATCGCCGGGCAGATCCGCCGCCGCGCTCTTGGCCGCATAGCGCTTGATCTCATTATCGATGCGAATGAAGCCCTCCCGGCTCCCGGCAAGGAACAAAGGCTCCTCACTTCCTTCCTTGCGGAAGGCGCAGGACGCCCGGTCGAGGCCGTAACGCTGCATGTCTTCATCCGAGATAGGACCGGGAACGACAGGTTGAAACGGCGGCTGGCTCATGCGTTCCACCATGGCGACATCGCGTGCGGTATCGCTGGCCTTCTGTTCGATATCCTTGGTGTCGCAGCCACCGATCATCGCTCCCATCACTGCGACGGGAACGGCCAGACTTCGCAATTTCCAATGCATCACTTTCGCCCAAACAACTTTTCTATGTCCTGATGGGCTAGTTTAACCCACGTAGGGCGGCCATGGTTGCATTGGCCCGATCGCGGGGTGCGCTCCATTTCGCGCAGGAGGGCATTCATCTCGGCAACATTGAGCGACCGCCCTGCCCGCACCGAACCGTGACAGGCCATCGTGGCAAGGACGAGATCGAGCTTTTCGCCGAGCAGCAGGGCATCGCCGTTCTTTGCCAGATCGTCGGCAATATCGCGCACCAGGGCATGAACATCGCTCTTGCCGAGCGCCGAGGGCACGGCACGCACCAGCATCGCGCCCGGTCCGAACCGCTCGATGGCAAGGCCGAAGCGGGCAAGATCGGCGATCTTGTCTTCCAGCGCATCGCACGCCGTTTCCTCAAGCTCCACGACTTCCGGCAGCAGCAGCGCCTGCGAGCGGGACATCGCATCTTCGGCGCCTGCCGCTTTCAACCTTTCGAGCACGAGCCGTTCATGCGCGGCATGCTGGTCGATGATGACGAGTCCGTCCTGCGCCTCGGCAACGATATAGGTTTCCGCCACCTGACCGCGGGCAACGCCCAGCGGATACTGCAACGCTTCCTCGGGCTCTTCCGCCACGGCTTCAGCGCGGGCAGACGGCTCGGCCATGACTTCGGCCTCGTAGGAACGCCAGACTGCGCCGGCCTCCGATACCCGCGCCTCTCCCACATGCGTGCGCGGCGCGGAATACTCGCGCGCAAAGAGCGAGCCCAGCGCCGGTGCTGCGGGAGTTGGCGCCGCGACAGGCTCGACTTGCCAATTATCCATGGCGCTGGCGGACGGTGGCTGCGCGCTTTTCTGACCCGCGCCTTCGAGCGCATGGCGCAGCGCGCCGACCAGAAACCCGCGGATGAAGGCCGGATCGCGAAAACGCACCTCGGTCTTGGCCGGATGGACATTCACGTCCACTTCCTCGGGCGGAATGTCGAGGAACAGCGCCAGCACCGCATGCCGGTCCCGCGCGAGCATGTCGGCATAGGCACCGCGCACGGCGCCCACCAGCAGCCGGTCCTTCACCGGACGACCGTTTACGAACAGGTACTGGTGATCGGCAACGCCCCGATTGAACGTGGGAAGACCTGCTACGCCGGTGAGCCGCGAGGTTCCGCGTTCGGCCTCGATAACGACGCCATCCTCCGCCAGTTCGCGCGCTACGAGGCGCGCTACTCGGGCCGCTAGTTCCTCTCGCGGTTGCACGGCGATCACGCGCCGGCCGTCATGTTCCAGCACGAACCCCACGTCGGGCCGGGCCATGGCGAGACGGCGCACGACATCCTGGCAGGCGGCATATTCGGAGCGCGGCGTCCGTAGGAACTTGCGGCGCGCGGGAACCTTGCCGAACAGCTGCTCCACGCGGATTCGCGTCCCCGGCGGCAGCGCAGCGGGACCATCCGCCACGGTCTCGCCGTGATCGACGGCACGCTTCCAACCCTCGCTGGCATCGTGCGGACGGCTCTCGATCGTCAGCCGCGCCACCGACCCGATCGAGGGCAAGGCCTCGCCGCGAAAACCCAGCGTGGCGACCTGCTCGATGTGTTCGTCAGGCAGCTTCGATGTGGCATGCCGTTCAAGCGCGAGCGCAATCTCGTCGGGCGTCATCCCGCACCCGTCGTCGGTCACCTCGATCATGTCGAGCCCGCCCGATGCGATCCGAATCGTGACCTGATTCGCCCCGGCATCGATGGCGTTTTCGACGAGTTCCTTCAGCGCGGACGCCGGGCGCTCGACCACTTCACCGGCGGCAATGCGGTTGACGAGATGTTCCGGAAGGCGACGAATTGTGGGCATGACCAAGACCTAGCGATGAAACGGCATCAATTCGAGACGGATGCAGACAGAAACCCACCAGAAATCGACACAAAATTTTGGCGTTTCGCGAATCGATGGGTTAAGGGGGCCCCTTCCTTGACAACCTGCCTGTCGCCGAGTCCGAATAGTTTTGGGCAAGAGACTGGTAAAACAACGGATTTTAGATGGCCGGCCCCTTCTCGCGATTCTTCAAACTCGGCTCCCAGAACATGGCGATCGACCTTGGGACCGCCAATACACTTGTCTACGTTCAGGACCGGGGAATCGTGCTGAACGAACCGTCGGTCGTTGCCATCGAAACGCTCAACGGCATCAAGAAGGTCAAGGCCGTCGGCGACGACGCCAAGATGATGATGGGCAAGACGCCCGACAACATCGAGGCCATCCGCCCGCTGCGCGACGGCGTGATCGCCGACATCGAAATCGCGGAAGAAATGATCAAGCACTTCATCCGCAAGGTGCACGGCAAGAAGAACCTGTTCCGCTATCCGGAAATCGTGATCTGCGTGCCGTCGGGCTCGACCTCGGTCGAACGCCGCGCCATCCGCGATGCCGCCAGCAACGCCGGCGCCAGCCAGGTCTATCTGATCCTCGAACCGATGGCCGCGGCGATCGGCGCCGACATGCCCGTGACCGAACCGGTCGGCTCGATGGTCGTCGACATCGGCGGCGGCACCACCGAGGTGGCCGTCCTGTCGCTGCGCGGCCTCGCCTACACCACGTCGGTCCGCGTCGGCGGCGACAAGATGGACGAAGCCATCGTTTCCTACGTCCGCCGCCACCATAACCTCCTCATTGGAGATGCGACGGCCGAGCGGATCAAGAAGGACTACGGCATTGCCGTAACGCCCGAAGACGGCGTGGGCGAGACGATCCACATCAAGGGCCGCGACCTCGTGAACGGCGTGCCCAAGGAAATCACCATCAATCAGGCGAATGTCGCCGAAGCTCTGGCCGAGCCGATCGGTGCGATCATCGAGGGCGTGCGTATCGCTCTTGAGAACACCGCCCCCGAACTGGCGGCCGACATTGTCGATCAGGGCATAGTGCTGACCGGCGGCGGCGCCTTGATTCAGGGTCTCGACGAGTATCTGCGCGAGGAAACCGGCCTGCCTGTCAGCGTTGCGGAAGATCCGCTGTCCTGCGTTGCGCTGGGCACCGGCCGCGCAATGGAGGATCCGATCTACCGCGGCGTGCTGATGTCCGCCTGACTTAGGTCGCCAAAGAGGCGGCGCCAGCCTCTCCAGGGGACCGCCGCCAGGAATACAGGAGTGCATGGCGCATGGCCCCGCCTGCCAATAGGCGCTTCGGATTTTCGCGCCGGGCGCAAAATGCGACGTTCCTAAGTTACACTGCTGGCGTGGTGAGCTTCGTCGTGGGTCTCGGGCTGGTTACGGTATCCATCGTCAAGCCCGAAGCCTTTGCCGGTGTGCGCAGTGCGGCGACGGACGCGAGCGAGCCGGTGGGACAGGCTACGGCTGCGGGCCGCAGCTACAGCAAGAACTTCTTCGCGAGCATTGCCGGCTTCCTGACTTCGGGGCGCGAACACGCCCGACTGGAACGCGAACTGGCCGAAGCCAAGGTACGCCTCGTCGAAGCACAGGCGACCGAAGCCGAGAACCGCCGGCTGAAGCGCTTGCTCGCGCTCAAGGACGTCGAACCCGACGCCGTCGCTTCCGCTCGCCTGACGCGTTCCACCAGCGCCAGCGTGCGCCGTTTCGCCATCATCGATGTCGGTCGCAAGGACGGCGTCACAAAGGGCATGCCGGTGCGATCCGCAACCGGACTGGTCGGCCGTGTTCTCGAGGTCGGCGCTGCCAGTTCACGCGTGCTGTTGATCACCGACACCGAAAGCCTCGTCCCGGTGCGGCGCGCCACTGACGGCGTGCCTGCGTTCGCGCAGGGCCACGGAGACGGCACAATCCGGGTGCGCCTGATCAACCTCGGCATCAATCCGCTCAAAAAGGGAGACGTCATGGTCTCCTCCGGCTCGGGCGGCCTCTATCGACCCGGTACGCCGATGGCGATCGTGACCGAGATCCTGCGCGATGGCGCTATCGCCCGCGTGCTCAGCAACCCGTCGGATACCGACTTCGTGATGGTGGAAGAAGTCTGGGGCCCGAACGAGCCGCCCCCACCCGCCGATCCGGATGCGGAGAGCGATTGAGCATGTCCCGGCTTACCTCCGGCGGCCCTCCAGCCAGACGGCGGATCAACCGCGCTCCTTCCCCGGTTCTTGCCTATACTCTGCCCTGGCTGACGATCCTGCTGGGCTCGATGGTGCCCGGCTGGCTGCTTATCGCGTCCGCGCCGGTCATGCCGCCGCTCGGCTTTCTTCTTTTCATTGCATGGCGGCAATTGCGGCCGGGTCTCCTGCCGATCTGGTCCGCGCTGCCACTGGGACTGTTCGACGATCTCTACTCGGGTCAGCCGTTCGGCGCGGCCGTATTGCTTTGGTCGCTATCGGCGATTGCACTCGAATTCGTTGAAGCGCGCGTACCGTGGCGGAATTTTCTTACCGAGTGGCTTCTGGCGATCGGCCTCATCGTATCCTATATCGTTTTGTGTCTGGGCCTTAACAACCTGGCCGGTGCCGGGGCCCCCTTTAGAATCATATTGCCGCAGATCGTGATTTCCGTTCTCTCCTATCCGCTTGTCGGACGCTTCGTTGCAGTCGTGGACCGCTTGCGGCTTACGCCGATCACGGTCTTGCGATGAAGATCAATTTCCGGCGGTTTTTTCCCGAACGCCACACGACTTCAGGAACGCTGCGCAACAGTTTCGACCGGCGCAGCATGGTCATCGGCACGGTCCAGGGCGGGATCGGCGTCCTGCTGGCCTCGCGCATGGGTTATCTCGCTGTCTTCGAGAACGAGAAGTACAAGCTCGAGGCGGAGAGCAACCGCGTCAATCTTTCGCTGATCCCGCCGCGCCGGGGCTGGATCCTCGACCGGCATGGCACGCCGCTGGCATCGAACCGTGCGGACTTTCGCGTCGACGTCATCCCCGACCGCATGAGCGATCCCGATCGCACCATCAACCGCCTCGGCCGGCTGCTGTCGCTGACGCCGATCCAGATGCAGGACCTGCACGACAAGCTGGACAAGGCGCGGGGTTTCGCGCCGGTGGAAGTGTCCTCGGGCCTCGACTGGGAACGCTTCGCCGCTGTCAGTGTGCGCCTTCCGGATCTGCCCGGTGTCGTCACCCAACGCGGCTTCTCGCGCCATTATCCGGCTGGTCCCTGCGTCGGACACCTCCTCGGCTATGTCGGCACCGCCTCGGCCGAGGAATACGAGAAGGACCGCGACCCCCTGCTCATCACGCCCGGCTACAAGGTCGGCAAGGACGGGATGGAGAAGGTCTTCGAGCAGCAATTGCGCGGCAAGCCTGGCGCGCGCCGCGTCGAAGTGACCGCCTCGGGCCGGATCGTGCGCGACCTCGAAACGCGTGAGGACGTGCAGGGCCAGACCATCAAGCTCACGATCGATGCCGGGTTGCAGGAATATGCGGCCCGCCGGATCGGGCCGGAATCCGGCGCGGTGGTGGTCATGGATTGCCATACCGGCGACGTCCTGACGATGGCCTCGATGCCCAGTTTCGACCCCAACAGCTTTTCAGACGGTATCGGCCGTCTCGAGTGGAAGATGCTGTCGGACGACGACCACGTGCCCCTGCGCAACAAGGTCCTGCGCGGGCTCTATCCGCCGGGGTCGACGGTTAAGCCGATGGTGGCGCTCTCGTTCCTGAAGGCCGGGCTCGACCCCGAGGAATCGGTCGTCTGCAACGGCGGCCTGCGTGTGGGCAACCGCGTGTTCCACTGTTGGAACCGGCGCGGCCACGGTCGGGTCAACATGGCGAAGGGCATCTACCAGAGCTGCGACGTCTACTTCTACTACTTCGCCCAGAAGATCGGCATGGACCCGATCGCGGCGATGGCCCGGCGTCTGGGACTGGGGCAGGAGTTTGACCTGCCGGTTGTCGGGCAGTCCTATGGGACTGTCCCCGACCCCGCGTGGAAGCTGAAGAAATACGGCCGCGAATGGCAGACATACGACACCGTCAACGCG
This sequence comes from uncultured Novosphingobium sp., assembly GCA_965140495.1. Taxonomy (GTDB): domain Bacteria; phylum Pseudomonadota; class Alphaproteobacteria; order Sphingomonadales; family Sphingomonadaceae; genus Novosphingobium. Next base: position 2,480,835 of record OZ223239.1, read on the forward strand.
ACCATCGGCCAGGGCTACTTCCTTGTGAATCCACTGCAGCAGGCAGTCATGGCCTCGCGCATTGCCAGTGGGCGGGAACTGATGCCCGGCCTGCTCTACTCGGACAAGCACGCAGGGGCGCCCTCGCTCGGCGTCACGCAGGAACACCTCGACTACGTGCATCAGGCGATGTCGGACGTGGTGAATGGACCGGGTACCGCGCACCGCGCTGCGCTGCCGATCGAAGGCGTCAACCTTGCCGGCAAGACCGGTACGGCGCAGGTCGTCAGCCTGAGTGTCAGCAGCGGCAAGGGCGGCCTCTGGAAATACAGGGACCACGGCCACTTCATCTGTTTCGCCCCGTTCGACAAGCCGCGCTATGCCTGCGCGGTCGTGATCGAGCACGGCGGCGGTTCTGGCGCGGCCTATCCTGTTGCGCGTGACGTCATGACCTATCTCTGGGACAAAGAGAAAGCCATGGACAAGCTTCTCGAGTTCGAGAAGCAATGGGGCGGCACGCCCAGCGAGCGGCTCGATGCCCGCTATCGTGCCTATGCCGCGCAGTATGGCGTGAACGTTCCTGCGGTCTCTGCCGAGGACGTGCGTGAGGCGGAAAATACGCAGCAGAGCGTTCAGCCCATCGTCAACGAAGCGCAACCTCCAGCGCCCGAGCCGGTCTCTACCGGTAGCGAAGCCCCCGCCGCGGAGGGTACGCCGTCTCCGGCGCCCGACAGCGACGGTTCCGGAGACGATCCGCAATGAGCCGCTCGATCGTCCCAGAGATCGTCGCCCGCCAACCGTGGCAGATGCTTATTCCCCTGTTCGGTCTCGTCGCGCTGGGCGGTGCCGTCCTCTATTCCGCGGCAGGCGGGCACCTTCAGCCCTATGCGCTGAGCCACGTGATCCGCTTTCTCGTCTTCCTGGTCATGGCGATCGTCATTTCACTGATGAGCCGCAACCTGTTTCGAATGGCGTCCTATCCGATCTATGGCGGCATTGTCCTGCTGCTGGTGCTGGTCGAACTGATCGGCGCCGTCGGCGGCGGCAGCCAGCGATGGCTCAATCTCGGTTTCATGACGCTGCAGCCATCGGAACTGATGAAACCGGCCATCGTGCTGGTTCTCGCCAAGTTCTACGAGACGCTGCCTCCGCCGATGACGGCAAGCATCCGCGGCCTGGTCCCGGCTGCCGTCCTGATCGGCATTCCCGCAGCGCTGGTCATCCTGCAGCCGGACCTTGGTACGGCGCTGGCGATCTGCTTCGGCGGCGCCGTCACCATGTTTCTGGCCGGACTGCCGCTTTCCTGGTTCCTGGGGGCAGGCGGTGTCGCGGTCGTCGGTACGCCCGTAGCGTTCTTCACGCTCCTGCACGACTATCAGCGCAAGCGCGTCTTGACCTTTCTCGATCCCGAGAGCGACCCGCTCGGCACCGGATATCACATCACCCAGTCCAAGATCGCGATCGGATCGGGCGGTATCTTCGGCAAGGGCTTCGGCAACGGCACGCAGAGCCACCTGCAATACCTGCCTGAAGCCCACACCGACTTCGTGTTTGCGACGATGGCCGAGGAATGGGGCTTCATTGGCGGGCTCTTCGTGCTCTTCGTATTCGGTGTGCTGATGGCCTGGGGCCTGCGTGTCGCCCGCAATGCGCCAGACCGCTTTTCGAGCCTGCTGGCCGCCGGCATGACTGCGACCATCTTCTTCTATGTCGCGATCAACCTGATGATGGTCATGGGCCTGGCACCGGTCGTGGGCATCCCCCTGCCCTTCATGAGCCACGGGGGCACGTCGATGCTGACCAACATGATCTGCCTGGGCACGATCATGGCGGTAAGCCGCTGGAATCAGAGGCCCAGCGCGTTCTCCTGACTTTCCTGAAAGTTTCCCCCTTTTCATGGGCGAAACATACGTTATAGGAGCCCCTCCGCCGCCGAATCGGCGCGGGGCTGCAAGGCCCTCCGGCAAGGCAGCGTGGACGCATAGCTCAGTTGGTAGAGCAGCTGACTCTTAATCAGCGGGTCCTAGGTTCGAGCCCTAGTGCGTCCACCAAGCCTTTCCTCCTGCGGTATCCGTGGGGACGCATAGCTCAGTTGGTAGAGCAGCTGACTCTTAATCAGCGGGTCCTAGGTTCGAGCCCTAGTGCGTCCACCACTCCCCTCACGACATCACGATGCGAACGCCGCTCAGGGCACCACTTCGCTTGCTTCGGCTTGCGGCGTGCCGGTCGCCGCAAGCCGTGCGTCGATCTCTTTCGACGTCTTGGAGATCTTCTCGCTGGCCGCGTCGTAACGCTCGTCGAAGGTGGGCTCGCGCTTGCACGCACAGAGCGGCAGCGCGAGCGTCACGGCGAGCAGGATCGCCCGCTTCATCGTCAGTAGTCCTTCTTGATCTGCAGGTTCACGCTGTTGACGCCCGAACCGCCGGCCTGACTGAGCACCGAAAGCCACTTGGTGATGCTGACTTCGAGCTGCGTCGCCGTGAAGCCACGGGCATCGGTGATCAGTTCCACGTAGATGTCGTCCGTCAAATACTGACCGGCTGCGAGCGAAGTCCCCCGGCCCGTGGCTTCGTCGGCGCCAAGGATGCGCAAACGGTCGATGCCTGCAGCCGAGCGCAGCTTTCCAAGCGGATTGAGCCCGCCACCCGATCCGCGCAGCGAGTTCAACGAACTGGCAAGCTGCACGGCCTGGATGGCCGAGAGGTTGGCAATCGAACTGCCGAACAGGATACGCGAGAGCACTTCATCATCGGGTAGTGCAGGCGAAGAACTGAAGCCGACCTGCGGATTGTAAGCCCGCCCCGAGACGTTCACGCTCACGTCGACATCGTCGATGGAGTCGGTCGCGGTTATGGCGACGGTCGGGTTGATCGTCTCACCACCGTTGAACGAGATCAGGCCATCGTCGAGATTGAACGAACGGCCGGCGAAGCCCAGCGTACCGCGCACGAGTTCGACCTGCCCGGTCAGGCTTGGCGCCGCGCTCGTACCGGCAAGGTGGAACCTTGCGCTCCATTCCGATTCCAGGCCCATGCCCGAGACGTAGAGCTTTTCGGGCGCACGCAAGTCGAGATCGAGCCGAACCTTCGCAAAGACGCTGGACATCGGCGGCGCGGGCTCATCGCCGGTCACACGTGCAGGCTGCTTGCGCTCCTTGAAGCGCACACCCGTCAAACGTGGTACTTGTGCGGCACCCTCACGCACGATCTTGTAGCGCGTTTCGGGCAGACGCAGGTTGCCGCTGAGCAGGGCCGTCTCGTCCGCCGTCTTGGTCAGATTGAGATTGCCCGTCGCGGTTGCCGAAATGCCGTCGCTCCTCGCGAGCCGCGCATCATCGAGCTTGACCGAGATGTTCATCGGATATCCGGCATCCGCCGCCAGGCTGACCTTGCCGCTGGCATCTACCGTGCCGCCACCGGCCTTCGCCGTCAGCTTGTCGAGCTGGAGCGAATTGCCATCGAAGGTGCCGGCAAGGTTCATGTCGGTCAGCTTGGTGCCATAGGTCTGGTTTTCGTAGGTAAGGTTCTGGCCCTTTACGAGACCGTTGAGACACGGATCCGAAACGCGGCAGGAAAAGTCCGCAGCCAGACCAACGGAGCCCTTGAGAGTCTGGCCTCCCAGACCGGCAAAGGAAAACAGGGTGTCGGCCGGGCCATTGTACCGGATGCCACCGCCCAGCGGTGCTTCGAGCAAGCGGGTGGTCCAGGCGCCCTCGCCCGGAGGCAGCGGTCGCAGCGACGCCACGAGGCGACCGATCACGGAGCCTCGACGACGGATGACAGCACGGGCCTCACCACCGTCGGCAAGCAGCTTGCCGACAAAGTTGACGTCCACCGGCTGACTCACCGTGGTCGCACTCGTGCGGGTGAAGTTCTTGAAGGTCATGCGCGCATCGGCCCGCGGAAAGGCCGTCGGACTCGTCTGTTCGAAGTCGAGACTGCCGTTCGCCGTGCCGCCGATGCCATAGCCGGGAGCAAAGGCATTGATCAGCCCCATGTCGACGCCTTCGAGGCGGCTCTGCAGCTTCATGCCCGTGCCATAGTCGCCGGCCAGCTTCACCGTGCCACCGCCGACCGAAACTGCCGTCGGCATGAGTTCATAGCCCTGGTCCTTGGGAACGATACGGGCGGGACTGAGCGTCTTGATCGTCTGGCCGCGTACCCGTCCCCGCAGGGCTACGCGCCACAGGTCCGGAGTGAGGTCGGCATTCACGCCGAGCCGGAACGGGACGCCGCTCGCACCCTCGATCACGGCCTTGGCCTTGCCCCGGCCATCGCGGTAGTCGACCTGCACGCGTCCTGCCGCCAGATCGAATCCACCGAGGCTGGTTTCGGACAGTTGGGCGTCCGCAACGACGAGGGGTTGATCGTAGAGCACCGCACGCCCGTCGATAATGGCGGACCCGATGGCGAGCTGCGCCGGGCCATCGAATACGGTGTTCTTGGCGCGCAGGTTGAAATCGACAGCCTGATACTCGCCTTGCGCGTCGAGCTTCAGGATGCCGCCGACGCCATTGCCGTTCGCCGTCAACTTGCCGGCGAAGGGCCCGGCGGCCGTCTGGTCCAGCTTACCGGCGAACTTGACGCCGGAAAGGTCGGCGCTGTTGATCTGTAGCGACGTACGCTCACCCATTCCCAGGGTTACATCGGCCTGCAGCGGCCCGTAATCAGTGTCCCCCGTGGCCACGAGATTGTAGCCGCCGGTCGCCCCGGTGACCCGCGCGTCGAGGTTGGCGAGGCCAATTCCCAAGTCGGGGCGTTCTGCCGTCAGGCGTGCATCGGGATCGGAGAGCGTACCGGTCACGCGTACGCCGATGGCGCCGTAGCGATCCGATGTGCCGTCCGCCGTAAGCGCTATCCGCCCATCGGGAGACCAGCTGCCCTGCCCGCCGACCACACGCAGATCGGGCGCGTTCAGCCGCAGATCGGAGAAGCGCACCACGCCATCCGACCCATAATGGACGTTCGACGACGCCGCGAAATTCCCGCCGAGGTAATTCTGCAGGTTCTCGTTGAGAAGCTTGGTCGATTGCGCCTTCACATTCCCCTGAAGCGCAAAGCCCTGACCTTCACTGCGTAGGTCCATGTTCGTGCTGATGTTGAAGACACCAACGCTGGCCATGCGATAGTTGTCTATCCGGCCATCGATGGCTCCGGTGTAGAGCCCCTTGCTCATGTCGGCGACGAGAACCACGCCGGCATCGATTCGGTTCGACTTGATCCGCATATTGTCCGAAAGGATGCGGGTGCCGTCGATGGCGATATCGCCATTGAGCGTGACATCGGTCAGCGAACCACCGGCAACGGTGTCCAATCCGGTAATGCGGCCGACCCTGGCCGAGACCGGGATGAGGATACGACCGGAATCGACCTTGGCAACGCCGTCTGCGGAGAGATTCTGCAGCCCCATGTCGTTCATGACGAGGCGATTGGCGTTGATCTTGTAGGCCACTGCAGGTGTCGCAAAAGCGCCGCCGAGGCTGAGCTGCGCACGCGCACCGGCCCCGCTCAGATTGGGCGCAATCGCGGAAGGCTTAAGCAACACGAAGTCGAGCACGAACTGGTCAAAGCTGTTGTTCGCGAGGTCCACGGTGCCGCTGGGCGTAAGGTTGAAGGCATCGCTGGAAATTATGCCCGAAAGCGCTGCGCGTCTTTGGTCGAGCGCAGCGGTCAGATCGAAATTGGTGACGGGCCCGAGCAGGCTGGCAGTCGAACCGGTCAGCAGCCGCGCGATGCGCGTCGGCCCCTTGATCGTAAAGGTGCCGTCACGTGCCGCCAGATCCAGCCGCGCGAGTTCCCCTTCGCCAAGGTCGGCATTCAACGCGCCATCCCAGCGTGCCCAGTCGCCCTTGCCCTTTACGGTAAGATCGAGCGGCTGCGTCAGCCCGCCAAGTGCCGCAATCAGGCCGCCGGTGGGTGCGTACAGGTCAAGGTCGATGTCCAGTCGGTTCTTCGCCGGCACTGCATCCAGAGTCAGGTCGAACCTGTCTCCGCCTTCCTTGTCTTCCACGGCCAGGGTGCCGCCCTTGGCATAGACCTGCGCTCGGCCATCAGCGATGTGCGCCCGGCCATCGATTGTCACCACGCGCAGCTTGCCCGAGACCGGCGGCTCGGCGATGAAACGGTCGATCCGCAACTGGCCGACATCGATATCGAGGTCGGGAAGAAGCGGGCCTTCACTCGGCGGCGTTTCCTTGAAGGCCGGCGCCCGGCGCAGGATCATGCGCTGGGCGGTGGCACTGCGGACGTCGACGTGATTGCTCAGGTAGGCGAACGGCCGCCAGTCGATGTGGATCTCCGGCGAGAAAAGGAATTCGCCCTTCGGGTCACGCACGGACAGGTCATGCAGCGTGAACTCGCCGTAGAGTGATCCTTCGATCCGGCCGACCGAGATGCGCATGCCGTTCTCGAACTTGAGCCCGGCAATCTGGTTGGCGACGAATCGGTGTCCCGGCCCGGTATCTATGCCGAAAATGACAGCGACAATCAGCGCGAGAAGCCCGAGCACGCCGACGAGCACGGTCTTGAGCGCACGCTTGCGGAAGCGTTGACCCAGCGTAGGCGTAGCCTCGGCTTCTTCGGTCACCTCGGTCTGGGCACCGGTTTCGATTTCCTCCTCCTGCGCCATCAGAATGCCTGCCCGATCGAGACGTAGACGTTGATGCGCGCTTCACCGGGCCTGCGGTTGATCGGCGTCGCCACATCGAGACGGATGGGCCCGAAATTGGTGTAGAAACGTCCGCCCAGACCCACGCCGTACCGCAGATCGGAGAATTGCGGCATGGTTTCGCTATAAGCCTGACCGGCATCGACGAAAGCCACGACACCATAGTTGCCGAAGCGGTAGCGCGCTTCGACAGAGGCCTCGTTCAGGCTGCGCCCGCCGACCGGCTTGCCGTCCGGCGCCTGCTCACCGAGCCCCTGATAGGCATAACCGCGAACCGAGCCGCCGCCGCCGGCATAGAGCCGCCGCGACGGCGCAATGTCGTAAAGACCGACACCCTGAATCGTGCCCAGACGAATGCGGCCGGCGAGTACAAGGCTATCGTTCACGGCGTAGTAGGTCGAGCCATCGAGGCGGGCGCGGACATAGGGATCGAAGCCCTTGTTCACCGTCGCCTCGGGCTGGACCAGCGCCGTCAGGCGAAAGCCTTCGGTGGGATTGAGCAGGTCGTCGGTAGTATCGAAACCGACCTGCCCATTTACACCGGCAATGTAGTAAGTGTTGCGCTTGCGATCGCCGGTTTCGGCATCGTAGTCCGTCTCTGCCGTCGCCAGCAGTTCCACACCATAGGCATAGGTGTAGCGCTTCTGCCATATCGGCGTGGAATCGCGACTGATGCGCGCGGCCAGGCGGCCGGTGTACGCACTGTAGGCATCGTAGTTGTTGTGGTAGGCTTCGGCCTTCATTTCGAACGTGCGGTCGCGCTTGCCTGCGTTGGACCGGCGGAACGTCACGCCAGCGCCCTGTTGCTGGGTACCGGCAATGGCATGACCGATAAGCGCGCCTTCGGGCGGGAACATGTTGCGGTGGGTCCACGTCGCCTCGGCCGTAAAGCCTTCGCCCGCGGCATAGCCGAGCGAGCCTGCGATCGTTCGCGGCGGCCCGGCTTCCTGATTGACATGAAGCGTGACGTATTCGCTGTTCTCGCCTGCGGATTCGCCGCTGCGCTTTGGCTCGACGGAAACCGCCCTGAACAGGTTGGTGGCGACCAGCGCCTTGCGCAGATCGTCGACCTTGCGGCTGTCGTAGATTTCGCCGCGCTTGAAACGTGACAGCACGCGGATGTGATCGGCGTCGAAAGCCAGATCGCCGTCCGTGGTAAACCCGTCGAAGCGTCCGCGCGGACCGATGTCCACCGGCAGCGTGTAGACGCCCTCGCCCGTGTCGCGATCGAGCAGGATGTCGCGGTTGCCGACCGTGGCGAAAGGATAGCCGTTTTCCGGTAGCGCGACTGCAATCTGCGCCTCTGCGCCCTGCACGCGTTCGGCAACGATCGGTTCGCCGGTCTGGAGCGCCAGATTGTCCGAAATCAGGTTGGGCGGCTCGGTGGGATCAGCCTGGATAACGATATCGGAAAACACATACCGCTTGCCCGGCGTGACCGTCAGCCGGGCCGTGAGTTCGTTGTTCTTTTCATCGCGCGAAGGGACGATCCGGCTGCGTATCACCGGCGAATACCACCCCTCGGACTCGAGGACGGTCTTCAACAGCTGTTCATCCTCGGTAAGGCGGGCGCGGACCATGGCCGCGTTCGCAGCCTTGCCGTCGCCGTCCTTCAACGCAGACAGCGAATTGAACTGCCCCTTGAGGCTGGCATCGGTTTCCTTGTCGGCGGCGTCCAACCCTTCGACATCGACCTTGTAGGCAACCTCCACCTGTTCTTCATCGGTCGCGTTTTCGGCGAACTCCACGGGCGTGACTTCGAACTGGTCGATCGGAGGGAGCGGTGCAACGAGTTCGGTATCGCGGACGGGCGCATCACCGATTTCCTCGGTTGCATCCTGATCGGCGAGCGCGGGAGTATCGAGCGGCGCGGCCTGCCCCTCTTCGGGTTTGGCATCGGACTGTTCCTGCGCCAGCCGACGTTCGAAAGCCTCGATGGACTCCAGCGGCTTGTCGAGCTCGGCATCGTCCGCGGCATCCAGCGCCGGAACCAGCCGCTCGAATTCACGCTCGGTTATAACCGGATCGACCTCGGGCAGGTTGGCATCGGACGGCGGCGGCGGAACGTCGATCTGGGACGGCACATCCTGCGCATCGGACTGTGCGTCCTGCTGCTGGTCAGGCAACTCCTGCGCAACAGCCGGAGACACGCCCGAAACCATAGCCAGAGAAAGAGCAACAAGCCCCACCCCGCAACGAAGACGCGGGGAACAACGTTTCGTGTGATCGATTAGCCCAACCATGATCAACGCGACGAATCACCCCTTCTTCTCTCGCACCGGGATAGAGAAATTCTCCCGAACTTGCCTATCGCATTGCAACACCGAAAGTTCCCGCGCAGATTTACAGGCATGACGGAAAGCGAATCGCCGCCAGCCGATCTGCCGCCCGGCGCTTCGGCAACCGCCCCATGGGGTATGCCCCGCGCAGCCTGGTACAAAGTCCTGAAACGCGTGTGGGTCATGATCGGCTTTCACGAACTCGGCCTGCTCGCAGCAGGTCTCGCGTTCTACACCTTCCTCGCCATCACACCGCTGATTGCATCGACCGTGATGATTTACGGCCTTGTCGGCAATGTAGAGACGGTCCGCAAGCAGATGGAGCGGCTGGCGCAGGTTCTTCCCGCCGATGCCGCACACGTGCTGGAAGCCCAGCTTATCCAGATCGTCTCGACCAGCTCGGGGGTTACCGGCCTGGCCCTGCTGATCGCGCTCTTCTTCGCGATATTCGGCGCAATGCGCGCCGCCAGCGGCATGATCAGTGCCCTCAACGTCATCTATGAGGAACGCGAAACGCGCGGCACGATCGCGCTGTGGCTGCGCGCTGCGGCGCTGACTTTGGCCGCGATCCTGATCGCGCTTACCGGCGTGCTTTCCGGAGGTGTGTTCGCCTGGCTGCAGACACAGACCAGCGTCTATCTCGGTTCCGCCACCCAGACCTTGTTCAAGAGCCTGACCTGGGTAGCGGCAATTGCGCTGGGTAGCGGCGGTTTCGCCCTCATCATGCGTTACGGGCCGGACCGGCGCCCGGCCAAGTGGCGTTGGCTGGCTCCCGGGGCCGTCATGGCCACCCTGCTCTGGATGATGATCTCTTTCGGGTTTTCGCTCTATGTCGCCTATATCAGCGACTATAACGCAATGTATGGCTCGCTGTCGGCCATCGTCGTCTTCCTGATGTGGCTCTTCCTGTCCGCCTATGGCGTACTTGTCGGCGCGCTGCTCAATGCGGAGATCGAACGGCAGACCTTTCACGACACGACGGTGGGACCGTCTCGACCGCCGGGCGAACGCGGAGCGATCCTCGCCGACCGTGTCGACAACACTGTCCCATCTCTGCGCGAACTGCAAAAGTTGAAAACGCGACGCGCCGAGGCCGAACGCAAACATGCGGACGGCGACTGAGATCAGCGTCGCCGCACGATTTCGACAGGCTGCCGCCCGGCATCGAGCTTCACGACCAGATCTGCACGATCGGGCATCTCGGACAGGATGTAGCGCGTCAGCCGCTCGTAATGCGCGATGAAACGCGCGATCGCCGCGTCATCCATGACCCTGGTGTCCGCGTCCGCCGTGGCGGCAAGGTCTCGCTCCTGCTCCAGTCGCCAGCCGTGCACTACGTCGAAACCGGGTGCAGCGAGCAGAACGAGCCGGTCGATTTGGGCGAACAGGTCCTGATAGGCTCCTGCCAGCGCAGTATTGACGTATCGGCGCCACACGCCTTCCGCGTCCTCTTCTGCCTCCAGCGTATTGATGGGTTCGGCCAAGTCCTGCTCCGGCTGCGGCCTAGCCCCGACACACCAGCCTTCGAACAACAGGACTTCGCAATCAGCGGGCGCATGCGCCCAGGTCTTCGGCGCAGCCCTGTCGTCACGCGCCTTGTCGAACCGCGGCAGTGCGAGGCCCTCACCCTCTCGCAGAGCATCGAAAACCGACAGCCCCAAAGCCACATCGTGGGTGCCCGGCACGCCGCGCGTGCCCAGAAGCGGGTGAATGTCGCTGGCCAGAACGTCACGCTCCGCCCTGGTAAGATAGAGGTCATCGATGGAAAGCCCGGCGGCGCGCAGCCCTTCCCGGCCACAGGCATCCAGAACGGCGCGAGCGAGTGTCGTCTTTCCCGATCCCTGAGCCCCGCATAGCCCGATGACGACAGGTCTATGGCTCTGCTCTCCAAGCGCCGCCCGGACTTGCGCCATGACGGCTTCGACCACACGCGGATCGGCCTTGCTCATGCCAGCCGCGTCACGGCGTGAAGCATGCTGCCTGACCGTGGCGTCGTCCTTCCGCGTCGATCAGGTTCCACACGACGGCAGGGCCAATGCGAAAGCGCTTGCCCTTGGCACTGATACGCACACCGGCATAGTCATCGATAAAGCCGTTTGCCGTCACGCGGTCGAGCAGCGCCTGCCGCTCTTCACGCAGGGGAGCTTCCGCCGACAGCCGCGAAGGCATTCGCACGAAAGCATCGTCGTCGGTCTCGAATGCATGTAGCGCTGCGGCATTGCCGAAAAAGAAGATAGGGTCGTTTTCCGTGCCATGCGCGACAATGGCTTTGGGAGACGCCCAGAGCGCTGCAACGGGATCGTCGCTGGGATCGACAAGCGATGCCCCAAGCAACCGCTCGTAACTCTCCGCCACAAGCGCGATCCGTGCCGCCCTTTCCGGTTGGCGATAGAGCTCCGGGAGCGGCCCAGTCATGCCACCTCGACCGCAGACGGAATGGGCTCTGCGGCCCGCTCCGCCGAACGCACCGAGCGCAGAACGAAGCCGGTGTAGAACTCGGTCAGCGCTTCCAGCGAATAGTCCGCCATCGCATCGAGCGGCGATCCGTCTTCATGACGATACCAGTCTGCACCGCTGTTCAGCATGCGCATGATCGTCGAAATCGTCAGGTAACTGTCGATACCGGCATGGAACAGGCCTTCTCGCACACCCTGCTCCAGCACATTGCGCCATGCCTCGAAGCTTTCCTTGCGCGCCTTCATCAGGTCGAGAAAATCGGGGCTGCGGCGGAAGAATTTCCGCTCGTTGAAGATGATCGCATAGGCCTCGATCCGCTCCGCCAGCGCCGTCAATTCCTCGCGGATCAGGGTGACGAACTTGGTCTCGGCATCGTGTGACGAGCCCGCGATGCGCAGCGCCCTTTCGCGCTGATCCAGCACGGCACCGCGCACGACTTCAGCGAGCATCTCCTCCTTCGTCGCGAAGTGATGGTAGAGACTTCCTGAGAGGATATTCACGTCATCGGCGATCTGGCGAACGGTCGTGGCCTCGAAGCCGAATTCGGCAAAACGCCGCGCCGCCGCATCGAGGATGACCTGACGGCGATCCCCGTTCTTCCTGCGCGCGCCTGTCTGCCGTTCCGCCACCTGAGAACCTTCCTCCGTTGTGTTCCAGCATCCGCCCTAGCAAGCACACGCCGGCAATGCGAGCGGGCGAGTTACGATTTACAACGGCTCAAAACGCCTTAGACAATGGGCAGAACACGTGGGAAGGGAAGCGGGATGAAGCGCAAGTTCGGGCCGGTCATGGCAGCCACGGCGCTGGTGCTGGCCAGCACGCTCAGCGGATGCACGGCGAAGGCAGACGGCACCGGTTCAGCGGACGCCGAAGTCGGCGGCGATGCGGACTGGACCGCCGTTGGCGGCGGCTTCGACGAAACCAGCTATTCCCGCCTCGATCAGATCGGCACCGGCAATATCGACAAGCTGGGGCTAGCCTGGGCACTCGACCTGCCCGGCGAAGTCACGCTCGAGGCCACGCCGCTCGAAGTCGACGGCGTGATCTATTTCACCGGCAGCTATGCCAAGGCTTATGCGGTCGATGCGACGACCGGCAAGATCCTGTGGACCTACGATCCGGAGACATGGAAGCACGATCCGGCCGCCATGCACTTCTCCTTCGGCGCCAACCGCGGCATGGCTTACGAAGACGGCAAGGTCTTCGCTGCATCGCTCGACGGCCGCGTTTTCGCACTCGATGCCAAGACCGGCAAGGAACTGTGGGTTTCGGAATCGATCCCCGCAGACGCGCTCAACATCTCCACCGGCGCGCCGCGTGTGATGAACGGCAAGGTCATCATCGGCAACGGCGGCGCAGACTTCGGTGCGCGCGGCTTCGTGACGGCCTTCGATACCGAGACCGGCAAGCTGCTCTGGCGCTTCTACACGACCCCCGGTACCGACGAGGAGAACGCGGGCAAAACGGGAATGGAACTGGCCGCCAAGACATGGGGGCCCGATCACCTCAAGGCAGGCGGGGGTGGCGGCACCGTGTGGAACGGGATGACCTACGACCCGGAACTCAACCGGATCTACATCGGCGTCGGCAATGCCGGGCCCTATGACCCCGACATCCGCGATCCGGGCAGCAAGGGCGACAACCTCTTCACCACCTCGATCGTCGCGCTGGATGCCGATACCGGCAAATACATCTGGCACTATCAGGAGAACCAGCGCGATTCCTGGGACTACAAGTCCACGCCCAATATCCAGATGGCCACGCTGACCATCGACGGAACGCCGCGCAAGGTGCTGATGCATGCGCCCACCAACGGCTTCTTCTACGTTCTCGACCGGAAGACCGGAAAGCTCGTGAACGAGCCGGGCAAGACCACGCTCATCACCTGGGCCAAGGGCATCGACATGAAGACCGGCCGCCCGATAGAGGCGCCGAACATCCGCTATGAAACCGGCCTGACCAAGATGTGGCCGGGCACGATCGGCGGGCACAACTGGCAGGCGATGAGCTACAGCCGAAGACCGGGCTGGTGTACATTCCCCAGCAGCAGATCGGCGCCCGCTTCTCACGCAAGGGCGGATCGGAGAACGCCTTCAACGTCATGGGCCTTATGCTCGAACCCATTGCCGAAAAACCCGGCGACGGCCATGGCTACCTCGTCGCCTGGGACCCGGTGGCGCAAAAGGAAGTCTGGCGCGTTCAGCACAAGGGGCTGTGGAACGGCGGAACCCTTGCCACCGCCGGCGGCGTCGTGTTCCAGGGCACGGCCACGGGTTACTTCAAGGCCTACGACGCCAAGAGCGGCAAGGAACTCTGGAAGTTCAACGCCGGTCTAGGCATCATCGGCGCGCCGATGAGCTACAGCCGCGACGGCAAGCAATACGTCTCCGTGCTGGTCGGCTATGGCGGTACGACGGCGGCCTACGGCCACTTCATGGACATGGGCTACAAGTATGGCCTGCAACCGCGCCGCCTGCTGACCTTCGCCATCGGCGGCGACAAGTCGCTGCCGCCTTCGCCGCCGCCCGACTTCACTGTCCACGCGCTCGACGATCCCGCACTCAAGCTCAACGAGGACGATGTGCTCGCTGGTCGCGGGCTGTCAGTCCAGTGTGCCGCGTGCCACGGTGTCGGCCTCCAGGCCACCGGCACTCCCGGACCCGACTTGCGGGAATCGGCCATTGCACTTGACCTCGACAGCTTCCGCGCCTTGCTGCAATCTGGCGCTCTGATGTCGCGCGGCATGCCGCGTTTCGAGAACCTGACGGAAGACCAGATTCGCCAGCTTCACGCCTATATCCGGGCCAAGGCACGCGAAGCACTGGGCAAGCGGGAGAAGGACGATACGGCCCCTTCGGCCAAGCTCTGACAAGGCTCATCGTGCCAGCGATCAGCCCTCAAGGCGGTTGAAGAGAACGCTGGTCCCAGCCTAGCTACCGCACCATGAATTTGGGTCCGGTCGCCACGCGCCGCGCCCCGAGAGAGGAAGGACCGAAAAATGAGTGATGTTCTGGGCTACAAGGGTAAGCGCGTAATCGTCAGCGGCTGTTTCTCCGGCATGGGCGAAGCCACGGCTAAGCTGCTCGTGGACCTCGGCGCCGAAGTGCACGGCTTCGACTTCAAGGAAAGCTCGGTGCCGATGGCGTCCTTCACCCAGATCGACCTGCGCGATCCCGCGACCATCGAAGCGGCCGTGGCCGGTGTCGGTGGCAAGGTGGATGCGCTGTTCAACTGCGCCGGCCTGCCCGGCGGTGGCGGTTTCCCCGCGATGGACGTGATGAAGGTCAACTTCCTCGGCACCCGTCACCTCACCGAACAGGTCGTTCCGCTGATGGGCGACAAGGGCGCGATCGTCTCGATCGCCTCGACCGGCGGCCTCGGCTGGAGCCGCCGCATCCCCACCCACATGCAGCTCATGATGACCAAGGGCTTCCAGGGCGGCCTTGAATGGTGCGAAGCCAACATGGATCAGGTTTCCGAAGGCTATGCCTTCTCGAAGGAAGCCGTGATCGTCTGGACCCAGTTCATGGGCGCCCAGCTGATCAAGAAGGGTATCCGCATCAACTGCTCGCTGCCCTCGCCCACGCAGACGCCGATGATGAAGACCTTCCACGAGACTTCGGGCAAGGAAGTCGTCGATGCCGCTGCAGAGCCGCTCGGCCGTTACACCACACCGGAAGAGCAGGCCGGCCCGCTGGTTCTGATCAACTCCGACCTCGCCGGCGTCGTCAACGGCATCGTGATGCCCGTCGATGGTGGCTTCATGGGCGGCCTGGCAACGGGTCAGGTCGACATCACCAAGATGATGGGTGGCCAGAAGCAGGAAGGCTGAGCCCTCCTTTCTTGAGGTAGTTGAGTGTGGGGCCGGGTCGAATGATCCGGCCCTTCGCTTATCCACATACCAGAGACAACGGTTGCGTTGCGATGTGATTATCCCATATGGGCATCACATCCTAATGTGAACGAGTCATTCTTATGTCCAGCAATGTGATCGAAAAAGTCCGCCAGCTCGTATCCGAGGGCGGCATGAGCAAAGCCGGCCTCGCCCGCGCTGCAGGCCTTCACGCCAACACCCTGCGCGACTGCACCGAGACCGACTGGAATCCCACGGCTGAAACGCTTGGCAAGCTGGAACGCGTGCTGTTCTCGAACGACGACCGTGAAGTGCTAGTCCCGATCGAGGAGATCATCGACGAAGCCCGCAATGGCCGCATGTTCATCCTCGTCGACGACGAGGACCGCGAGAACGAGGGCGACCTCGTCATTCCCGCGCAGATGGCGACGCCGGCCGCCGTCAACTTCATGGCGACGCACGGCCGCGGGCTGATCTGCCTGACGCTTACCGGCGACCGCGTCGACCAGCTCGGGCTCAACCTGATGAGCCAGCACAACGGCACCCGGCACGAAACCGCCTTCACGACCTCGATCGAGGCCCGCGAAGGAGTCACCACCGGCATTTCCGCCGCCGACCGCGCGCGCACCATCTCGGTCGCCATCGACGGCAGCAAGTCGAAAGACGACATCGTCACGCCTGGCCATGTCTTCCCGCTGCGTGCCCGCGACGGCGGCGTGCTGGTCCGTGCCGGTCATACCGAAGCCGCCGTGGACATCTCGCGTCTCGCCGGCCTCAATCCCTCGGGCGTGATCTGCGAAATCATGCGCGACGACGGCACGATGGCTCGCATGGACGACCTGATCAGCTTCGCACGCATGCACGATCTGAAGATCGGCACGATCCGCGACCTCATCGCCTATCGTCGCAAGAACGACCGCATGGTCAAGAAGAAGGCGGAACTGACCTTCGAGAGCCGGTACGGCGGTCAGTGGACTGCGCGCACCTATTTCAACAAGGCCACCGGCGACGAGACGATGGCTCTGATCAAGGGCCGCATCGATCCCGACAAGCCGACGCTGGTCCGCATGCACACGCTTTCGATCTTCTCCGACATTCTCGGCGAGGAACAGGGCGACCGTGCCGATCTGCTGCAGCAGGCCATGGAAATCATCGCCAAGGAAGGTTCGGGCGCGATCGTCCTTATCAACCGCCCGATGGGCCGTCTGATGTCGCGCACCATCGACATCAAGCAGCGCGTGCGTGCGGGCGAAAGCCCCGACCTGGAAGAGCTGCGCGACTACGGCGTGGGCGCGCAGATCCTCTCCGAACTTGGCGTGCACGACATGATCCTGCTCACCAACACGCACCACTCGCTGGTGGCGCTGGAAGGCTATGGCCTCAACATCGTCGGCGAACGCCGCATCACGGCCGCCGAGGCCAAGGGAGCAAACTGACATGGCCCGTTTCCTGATTGTCGAAGCCCGGTTCTACGACCACCTCAACGACATGCTGATCTCGGGCGCCAAGGCGGCTTTGACCGCGGCCGGCCACACGGTCGACGTCATCACCGTGCCCGGCGCGCTGGAAATTCCCGGCGCGATCTCGCTCGCGGATGCTTCGGGCCAGTACGAGGGCTATGTCGCCATCGGCGTCGTCATTCGCGGCGAGACCTATCACTTCGAGATCGTCGCCGGGGAAAGTGCCCGTGGGATCATGGCACTGACCATGGACGGCATTGCCATCGGCAACGGCATCCTTACCGTGGAGAACGAAGCCCAGGCGCTCGTTCGCGCCGACCCGGGGCAGAAAGACAAGGGCGGCGAAGCGGCCAAGGCGGCTATCGCCCTGCTGGAACTGAGAGAGAAATTTGATGGCTGACATTCCTGGAGATCATCCGGCCCTTGCAGGCATTCCGCTCGTCCTGGGCGGCAACGTATTCGGCTGGACGATCGACAGGGATGGAAGTTTTGCCGTGCTCGATGCCTTTTACGAGGCAGGCGGGCGCATGATCGACACTGCCGAAGGCTATTCGAGCTGGGTGCCGGGAAACAAGGGCGGCGAATCCGAAGCCCTGATCGGCGAATGGCTCGAAAGCCGCGGCGTGCGCGCCGATATGCGCATCGGCACCAAGACCGGTCAGGGCGGCCCTCCGGGCGCGCTCAAGCCAGAGGCCGTCGCTGCTGCGCTGGAAGGCTCGCTCGAACGGCTGCGCACGAACTACGTAGATCTCTATTACGCTCACCGCGATGACCTCACGACACCGCTGGACGAGGTCGTGAGTGCCTATGACGACGCGTTCCGTTCGGGCAAGGTGCGTGAACTTGGCGCCTCGAACTACACGACCGAGCGGCTTGGCGAAGTCATCGACGTGGCTGCCGGCATGAACGCGCGCGGGTTCACCGTGATGCAGCCGCTCTACAACCTGGTGGATCGACAGGACTACGAAGGCGCGATGCAGGATCTCTGCGTCCAGCGCGAGATAGCCGTCCTGCCCTATTACGGCCTCGCTTCAGGCTTCCTGACCGGGAAGTATCGCAAGGCGGAAGACTGGGCGGAGTCGAGCCGTGCCTTCTCCCTCGATCAGGCAGTCGCGAATGGCGGCTGGGACGTGCTCAAAGTCCTGCGCGAGGTTGCAGATGAGCTCGGCGTTGCCTGTACCCATGTGGCACTGGCCTGGCTCAACAGCCAACCGGGCATTGCTGCCCCCCTGGCAAGCGCCACAACGCCGGCCCAGGTTGCCGATCTTGCGGCAGCCGCGCGCCTGCAGCTTGCGCCCGAGCACGTGCAGCGGCTCGACGCGGCAAAATAGATAGGCATGTCTACTTAAGTAGTAATGCTAGCCGTAACACGCGGTAACACCATGAAATCTCTTCGCAACGTTCTGTGAGCTATTGTTCGCTTGCAATTTGTTCACAATTTGGACAGTCCGAATAAATCGATTTCAGTTTTCTTCTGATCGTTTAGGCGGCTCATGCCATTACCGGGAGCAACACGGATAATTGCTCCGGAGTGGACATATTGAATGGCTTCAAAAAGCCGATTCAAGGGTCGCAAGAATGGGCTCGAAAAGGGCCGGGTGCGTTTTCGGGCGCGCCTTACGGAGAACATAAGTGGACAAGATCGCGATTGCGAAATCGTTGGCGGAAGACCTCGAGGTCAGACTTCGGAAAATGGAAGAAATCGGTGCGCTGGTGTCTGCAGCCCATCTTGATGCCGCCATCGACAGCCTCTGCCGGTCATTCGACATCCCAAGAAATATCTCCGATCCGGAGTAAGCTTGCCAAGACGATTCAGCCACAGAGTGTCAGTATTTTCTGGTGTTGGCGGGCAATTGGGCAATCAAGTAGTGTCCTGAAATCTCAACTCTCAGGTACTATCGGCTCTTTCTGTCCTGTGGCCTAGTAATCGTCGCGAGATTGTCGTTTCGACAATTTCGCACACTGACGCTGGTGAGCCCACTTGATGGATAAAGCGGACCATTCACTGAAAAACCGGGCCAAGGCCGTCCGCCTCATCGGTGTTGCCAATGAACTCCTCGCCATGGCGCGAGAACTGGAAATCGGTGATGCAACGCCGGCAACAACCAGTTTGAACGAGGTTGGCATTGCGGGCGGGAACCGGTCCGCTTCGTCGAAGGATCACCCGATGTGGTGCGAACTCGCGCGCCAGAGCTACGACGATCGCCGCCGGCGCGAGAAAATCTTCAAGAACGAAACGCTGTTCGGCGAACCCGCATGGGACATCCTGCTCGATCTGTTCATTGCGGCCAAGATGCGTCGGCGCGTTTCGGTCACGAGCGCCTGCATCGGCGCGGCGGTTCCCTCCACTACGGCGCTGCGATGGATCGCGGTCCTCGAAAGACAGGAGTTGCTGGTACGTGAAGCAGATCCCGGTGACGCCAGGCGCGTCTACGTGAAGCTCAGCGCGCGTGGCTACGACGCCATGCTGGAATATTTCGCCTCCGCATCCCGTTCCGTCGTGCTGATGGATGATGTTCCCCCACACGCCGCTGCGGCACGCTAGGAATCAAAAAGGGGGCCGATCCTCTCTCTACCCCAGAGCAGAGGAGCGGCGCCCCGATTGCGGAGGCGGGCGGATGACCGGTGCCATTACCCCCTGGCACCGGTCATCCGCAGCACTCAGAGAAAGGCCCTGACTTTCTCGAGCACCATGTCCGCGTGCTCCTTCCGGCAAATCAGCAGGTCGGGCATGTAGACGTCCTGCTGGTTGTAAACGAGCGGGCTGCCATCGATGCGGGAAGCGTGAAGCCCCCACCCCAACGCCACGGCCGCTGGCGCCATGCTGTCCCACTCGTACTGACCGCCCGAGTGGAGGTAGATGTCCGCCTCACCGCGCAGGATGGCCATGGCCTTGGCCCCGGCCGAGCCCATCGGCACCAGTTCGCCGCCGATCGCTTCGCAAACGCCGGTGGCTTCCTTGGCCGGGCGTGTGCGGCTGACGACCATGCGCAGCTTTTCCGGCGCAGCCGGGACTTCACCCGGCTGGTCGGACCGCAGCACCACGTCGAGCCCGGGCAGCGCCACGGCGCCAAGCGCCGGAGCCCCGTTCACCGCCATGCCGACATGGACCGCCCAGTCGGTGCGTTCCTCGCCGTATTCGCGCGTGCCGTCGACCGGGTCGACAATCCAGACGCGCTCCTTTTCGAGGCGCTCCGGATTGTCCTTCTCTTCTTCGGAAAGAAGGCCGTCCTCGCCGCGCTGCTGACGCAGCGCGTGAACGAGGAACTGGTTCGCGGTCTGGTCCCCGGCCTTGCCGAGCGACTTGCCCTCGAACATGCCCGAGGCGCGGACCTGAAGCAGGATCTTGCCTGCCTGGTCCGCGAGATGGGCCGCAAGATCGCCGTCCGTCATGCTCATCAGGCGTCTCCCAGCAGGGTGTCGACGATGAGGTTTGCGGCTTCCTCGGGTGACAGCTTGGTCGTGTCGATCCGGATTTCCGGACTACGCGGCGTCTCGTAGGGGCTGTCGATACCGGTGAAGTTCTTCAACTCACCCGCACGTGCCTTCTTGTAGAGGCCCTTCACGTCGCGCGATTCAGCTACCTTCAGCGGCGTGTCGATGAACACCTCGAAGAACTCGCCTTCGGGTAGCATCGAACGCACCATCTCGCGATCCGCCTGGAACGGCGAGATGAAGGCGGTGATCACGATCAGGCCCGCATCGGTCATCAGCTTCGAGACTTCGCCGACGCGGCGGATGTTCTCGATACGATCGCTCTCGGTGAAGCCCAGGTCCTTGTTGAGACCGTGGCGCACGTTGTCGCCGTCGAGCAGGAAGGTGTGCCGGTTCATCCGGTGCAACTTCTTCTCGACGAGATTGGCAATGGTCGACTTGCCCGAACCCGACAGGCCCGTGAACCACAACACGGCCGGCTGCTGGTTCTTGAGCGCTGCGTGTTGCTTGCGGCCGATGTCGACTGCCTGCCAGTGCACGTTCTGCGAACGGCGCAGCGAGAAGTTGAGCATGCCTGCCGCGACAGTGGCATTGGTCATCCTGTCGATCAGGATGAACCCGCCAAGCGCGCGGTTGTCGGTGTAAGGTTCGAAAACAACCTGCTTGTCCGTCGTGATCTCGGCCACGCCGATGGCATTGAGTTCCAGCGTCTTGGCCGCCAGCTCGTCCATCGTGTTGACGTTGATCTCGTACTTCGGCTCGGCCACTGTCGCCGACACCATCTGCGTGCCGAGCTTGAGCCAATAGGCGCGTCCCGGCACCATGGCTTCATCGGCCATCCACACCAGCGTCGCTTCGAACTGGTCGGCGGTCTGCGGCGGGTTGTCCGCGACCGAGATCACCGAACCGCGCGAGCAGTCGATTTCATCATCGAAGCAGATGGTTACGGACTGACCGGCACCGGCCTCCTCAAGCTCGCCATCGAACGTGACGATCTTGCTGACCGTGCTGGTCTTGCCCGAAGGCAGGACGCGGATCTGATCGCCAGGCTTGACTGCACCCGTGGAGATCAGGCCCGAGAACCCGCGGAAGTCGAGGTTCGGACGGTTGACCCATTGCACCGGCATGCGGAACGGCTTTTCAGCATCGGCCGAGCTGAGCACTTCGACGGTTTCGAGGTGATCGACCAGCGTCGGGCCCTTGTACCAGGGCGTGTTGTCCGAATGCGCGGTGATGTTGTCGCCCTTGAAGCCGGAGATCGGCATCGCGGTGAAGCTCTCGATTCCGATCGAATTGGCGAACTCGGTGTAGTCGGCGACGATCTTGTCGAAGACTTCCTGCTTGTAGTCGACCAGGTCCATCTTGTTCACGGCGAGGACGATGTTCTTCACGCCCAGCAGGTGACAGATGTAGCTGTGACGGCGGGTCTGAACGAGCACGCCCTTGCGCGCGTCGATCAGGATCACCGCGAGGTCGGCGCTCGAGGCACCGGTCACCATGTTGCGGGTGTACTGCTCGTGGCCGGGGCAGTCGGCGACGATGAACTTGCGCTTCTCGGTGTTGAAGAAGCGATAGGCCACGTCGATGGTGATGCCCTGCTCACGTTCGGCGGCGAGACCGTCGACCAGCAGCGCGAAGTCGATTTCCTGCCCCTGCGTGCCGACCTTCTTGGAATCGGCGCTGAGCGCATCGAGCTGATCCTCGAAGATCATCTTCGAATCGTAGAGCAGACGCCCGATCAACGTGGACTTGCCGTCATCGACGCTGCCGCAAGTGATGAAGCGCAGCATCGTCTTGTGTTCGTGCTGCTTCAGGTACTCGTCGATATCCTCGGAAATGAGGCTGTCGACGACGTACTTCGGTTCGGTGGTGTCTGTTTCGGCCATCAGAAGTACCCCTGCTGCTTCTTGACTTCCATCCCGGCGCCGCCGGAATCCTTGTCGATCGCGCGGCCCTGCCGCTCGGACGTGGTGGTGAGCAGGGTTTCCTGGATCACCTCGGGGAGGGTCTTGGCGGTGCTCTCGACCGCACCGGTCAGCGGATAGCAGCCCAGCGTACGGAAACGGACCGAACGCATGACCGGCTTTTCGCCTTCCTTGAGCGGGAAACGCTCGTCATCGACCATGACCAGCATGCCGTCGCGCTCCACGGTCGGGCGCTCGTCGGCAAAGTAGAGCGGAACGATGGGAATGTCGTTGAGGTGGATGTACTGCCACACGTCGAGCTCGGTCCAGTTCGAGATCGGGAAGACGCGGATCGATTCGCCCTTCGCCTTCTTCGCGTTGTAGAGGTTCCACAGCTCGGGGCGCTGGTTCTTCGGGTCCCAGCCATGCGACTGGGTGCGGAACGAGAAGATGCGCTCCTTGGCGCGGCTCTTTTCCTCGTCGCGGCGCGCACCGCCGAAGGCGGCATCGAAACCGTACTTGTCGAGCGCCTGCTTCAGGCCTTCGGTCTTCCACATGTCGGTGTGAAGCGAGCCGTGGTCGAACGGGTTGATCCCTTTCTCCTGCGCTTCCGGGTTGTGGTAGACGAGCAGGTCCATGCCCGACATCTCGGCCATCTTGTCGCGCAGTTCGTACATCGCCTGGAACTTCCACGTGGTGTCGACGTGGAGCAGCGGAAACGGCGGCGGCGAAGGATAGAAGGCCTTGCGGGCGAGGTGCAGCATGACGGCGCTGTCCTTGCCGACCGAGTAAAGCATCACCGGCCGTTCGGCTTCGGCAACGACTTCCCGGATGATGTGGATGCTTTCAGCTTCCAGCCTCTCGAGGTGCGTCAGGGTTTTCATCGAGCTTCCCTTTGTTGGGTTGGCCCCTTTGCGGGTCGCGAATCTTCTTGCAGGGATGACTTTTACAAAAACCTCCCATATGGGAGGGTCATGGCGCTAACCAGTCGAGACGAAACGGATCTGCTGCTCCCCCTCTTCAGCGGATTGTCGGAAGAGGCGGCATTTTCGACGTTTCTGGAACGGGTTAGGCGTCGCACCGATGCAGAATATGTTGCTCTAATCCAGCGCGTGGGCTCCGGACCGCACGCCGAAGTGAGCACTTTTCACGCCGGAATCGACCTGCGCGCCCGCGCTTTGGACGCCGATGCGCTCGATTTTCATGCCCTCGACCGCTTCCACTACGATGCTCTGCGACCGGGCCGCGTCTATGCGATTTCCGAGTTCTTCGACCACGATCCGGTCTATCGCGCCGAACGGGCACGCCGCATGAAACAGCTCGGTATCGCGGACGAACGGGTCGTGCGACTGCCCGATATAGAGGACGTCAGCGCCTGGCTCGTCATGGCCCGCGCGAAACCCTGCACAGCGGCAGACAGCGCCCTCCTCTCCAACCTCGCGCCTTATCTGGAAGAGGCGTTGCGCGCTCATGTCGAGCTCGAACGCCACCGCGTCCGGGCTAGCGTCAGCGTTCAGGGGCTCGCACGCTCCGCGACGGCATGGATGGTCATGGACCGCGAGGCACGGCTTCTTTCGATCGATCCGCGTCTGGAAGCCTGGATGGAAGAAACGCTGGGCTACAGCCCCCGCATCGGCGAACGCTTGCGGGACCTTGGCGTACAGACGGAGCGGGACCTGATGGCTGCGGCGATGCACTTCACCGGCGAGGAAGCCGGACCGCCCCGCCCTCTCCTGCTCAACGAACACCCTCGGCTTGAAGCGCTGCTCTCTGCGACGACGGACATGCCGCGCCGCTCGATGCTGGTGCTTTGCCGCCTTCCCAACGCCCGAACATCGGAAAGCGTCGACCGCCTGGCCCGCCTGTTCGATCTGCGAAGCGCGAAGCTGAACTCGCCGTGGCGCTCAACGAGGGCCAGTCGATCGCCGAAGCTGCCGAACACATGGGCCTCACGCTGGAGACCGCGCGCAATTACTCCAAGCGCCTCTATGCAAAGTTGGGGGTACGCGGCCAGGCGGAACTGGTTCGACTGGTGAGCGACAGCGTGGCTGTGATGGCCTAGGCCGGCTCAGCAGGCCGGAAGATCAGGTCAATCCGCGGACCATATGCTGCGATTGCGGCCCGCTTCCTTGGCCGCGTACAAGGCCTGATCGACGCGCTCCAGCACCTCTGAACGGCTTAGCGAGGTATCCTCGAGCAACATCGCCCCGGCACTGGCCGTCAAACGACCGAACGCACTCTCGGCATGTGCGATCGCCAGGCCCTCGATATCGCGCACAGCTTGCCGGACCTTCTCTTCGGCTTCGCGCGCGTCCCGACACGGAATGATGACCGCGATCTCTTCGCCGCCGTAGCGATAGACTTTCGCGCGCGGCAGAGAATCGCCTATGCGGGCAACGATCCGCTCCAGCGCCTTGTCGCCCGCAACATGGCCGTAGTGATCGTTATATGCCTTGAAGAAGTCGACGTCGAACAAGGCAAGCGCAATGGTCAGGCCATTCTTTTCGACAGCGTTCAGCGCCTTTTCCAGGTCCTGATCGAAGGCCCTGCGATTGAACGCACCGGTGAGGCCGTCTCGCAGGCTGCGTTCGGCCAATTGCTGGTTTGCCAGCTCGAGTTCGATGGTCCTCTCGGCGACGAGGTGTTCCAGGCGGTTCATGATGCTGTCCACCTGCCCTGCCATGAACTGGAAGGAACGTGCCAGCATCCCGATCTCGTCATTCCGCTTTGTCGGGATCGGCACGCTGCCATTGGCAACAGCCGTGTAATCACCCTCGGCGAGGCGGTGAGATGCTTCGGTCATCTGGCGGATCGGCCGTGATACGCTGGCGCGCAGAACCAGGACCACCGTCAGAATGAAAGCCCCGAACAGTGCGGCAATGAGAACGAGGGCAAGGCCGGCGGACCGCAGTGCGCGGGCCTGTACCACCGACTTGGGATAGACCGTTACAAGCCACCACTCCGGGCCTTCCAGACCGACACTGGCCACATAGGCGTCCAGGTCCGGATCATAGGTTACCCTGCCAACGCCGTCGGCGCGTTGCTTTGCATTGGCCAGTTCGCGATAGATGCCGGTCACCGCCGGGTTGTCGAATTTCTCGACACTGATCTGTCCCTCTTTTTTGTTCAGTTTGCCAAGACCGGCGGGATGGGCGATCAGCTTGCCGTCCTGCGAAAGGATGAGATCGTAGATCCCCTCCGGCCGATCGTCGACCACATCGCCGATCAGCTCCGTAAGGCCGACGTCCACGCTGGGATTGATAAGGTGCCGCCCCTGCCAATCTATCGGCCGCTGGAAGGTGATGGCCCACTTGGACGCAGTCGCGTCGAAGTAGAGGCCGGTCCAGATCGGCTTTCTCTGCGGGTTTTGCGAAGGCAGGGTTGCGCCGATGACCGAAAGTGCAGTCATGTCGAGTTCGCTGTCGGCATCGAGCCCCCAGGGCTGCCCCGGCCAGTTAATGATCAGCGCGTTTTCGGGCAGACTCGCGTGCACATTCATGAATTCGCCCGATGCCGCCGGACCGAACTCGGCGACCGTCTGGTAGGCGATGACCAATCGACGCTTCAGTTCAGGCGTAAGTTCAGGCCGGTTGCGCGCGACGAAGCCCGAAACGCCGCTGTGCGTCACCCCATTGCGATCCCGATAGCCGGAATAGTACTTCGGCCGCAGACGCACCGTGCCATCGGGCAGGTTCTCGAAATAGGCCCCGAAGTCCGGTGAAGCGAATACACCGGGATCCTTGTAGCTGTCCAGAAACCGGCGAGCGAACCGGTCCGTCAGGGCTTCTGCGCGAAGAAACCGGCGGCTTTCGTATCGACCGCGCTGTTCGATCTGCGTCCGCCACTCGACGAGAAGCGCGCGCTCGGCCTCCCGCTCGGCAGAATAGAACGAGAATATGGCAACAATGGCCGCTGCGCAGAACGCAAAAGCGACCATCCGCAGCGCCACCTTGCGCGTAAATGACCGCTCATTGCGCAGAAAGTTCTGGTCCCCCTGTGCAATGTCTTCGTGCGGTACGAGCCTGCCTGTGTGTCGCACTCAGTCTGACCAATTCGATACCAATTCCTTACGAGTATCTGACCGGAAAGGGTTAAGAATAGGTGACAGCCGACGCCTTGCAAGCGATGAGTGAGTACAGAATTCTACATACGTGTAGAAGTCTAGGAAAAGGAGCCCTCAGGCCCCTTCCCCCAGCAGCTTTTCACATTCGGCAATTTCCGAGCGCAACCACATGGTTTCACTCAGGTTCTTGCCTCCACATTCCTTCAGCAGGGCCTCATTCGCGGCCTTGCGCACCTTAAGTGCTGGAACATTGCCGGGTTCGGCGCCCAGCGCGACATCGACGAGATGGATCGCTTCGAGTGGCTTGCCTGCATCGAGCTTGGCTTGGGCCCTTTCAGCGAGCTTATCAGCGCCGCCTGCCAGCTCAGCCAGATCGGCGTCCACGCTCGAACGCGGAACACCGTAGAGTGCAGTGGTACCGTCCTCGTAGTGCAGCCAGCCAGCATATTCGCGCCAGATCGACTTGACCGCCCAGCTTGCCTTGCCGTGGAACTCACCGATTTCCAGCCCCTCGGGCCAGGCGAACTCCCGCATCAGCGTATGGACATCCTTGCCTGCGTTCATCCCCTCAAAGGTGTAATCGCGAACGTAGCTGACCGCTGCGTGCAGCTTGTCGAGGTCTGCCTTGATGCGTTCCTTGCCGACGATGGCGTCGCCGTGGCCGGTGATGACGATCTCGGCGCCCAGATCGCGGATCGTTTCCAGCGACTTGAGATAGTTGCGCACCAGACGCGGCTTGTCGCCGCGCAGAGTGTTGAGGAAAGGCATCGACAGCCAGACCGGACCGAAGACGTTGCCGGTGAAGGCGATCTTTTCCTTTGGCATCCATACGGTCAGCGCGTCGATCGTCTCGCCTTCGGGTGTCGAGATGATCTCGAAAGTGCGTCCACCCAGATCAACCGTCAGCTTGCGGTCGACGAGGATGTCCGGCTTCACGTCCGGCGGCGGCTTGGGCGTGCCGCCACGTTTGAGCGTCGAACCCCAAAGCTTGCCGCTGCGCGGGCCGAAGAACGGCTGCAGCCGCATCATGTCGTCCAGCGCTTCGTTGAAGTCGGGACCACCGATGACCTGCGTGCCATCCTCGAGGAAGTCAGGCACCGCACCGTAGTGATCGGCGTGGCTCTGCGTGAGGATGATGAACGCCAGCGGGCCGGTCCGATGCGGCGCCAGCAGGCGCTTGGTACGCTCGGCATTGTCCATGAAGCCGGTGTTGATCATCACGTCGCCTTCGCTCGTGGTCACGAGATAGGCGTTGGAGATGTCGTTGGCCTGGAAGATGAAGTCGGTGATCGCGATGGCTTCGGTCTGCTCGTCGCCCGAGCGCACGAGGCCGGCCAGCTTCGGACCGTCATCTTTCGCCGGCGCTTCCTTGGTTTCCGCCATGGTCAGTCCTCCATCTCGATCATGACCTTGGCCGAAGACGGTGTCGCCGCGATTTCGAGGCCCTTCATCACGTCCTTGAACGGCAGCTTGTGGCTGATCATCGCCGCGATCTTGTCCTTCAGGCGCGGCATGGCGGCAATCACCTCGGGCATCTCGGTCGGATAGCCGACCGCCGTCGTGATCGTCATTTCACTCGTCAGCATACGGCCGACGGGAAACTCGAGCGGCTTCATGTAGGCCGCGGTGATCACCATGCGCGCATGGAACTTGGCCATCATGATCACATCGGTAAGAATGTTGGGCGCGCCCGCCGCGTCGATAAAGGCATCGGTCCCGACGCCCACGCGGCCGTAGCTCGGCACTTCGCCATGCAGCTTCGCCAGTTCGGCGCGCAGGTCCACCTTGGTGGGATCGAACGCGGCCTGCACGCCCAGCGCGCGGGCACGCTCGAGGCGTTCTTCCGCGAGATCGAGCGCGACGACATCGGTGATCCCGCGATCGATCAGCCACAGCAGCATGCCAAGCCCGATCGGGCCGCAGCCGAAGACAACGACCTTGTCGCCCGGCTTCACTTCGGCGCGATTGACACCGTGCATGGCGACCGCAAGCGGCTCGCACATCGCAGCAACGTCATAGTCGACACCTTCGGGGATCGGCAGGATCGAATCGCCGAGCCGCGCCTCGCGTACCAACAGTTCTTCGGTAAACGCCCCTTCCGGGCCGCCCGAACCGATGTTGCTGGGTGTCATCATCGGATTGATGATGACCGGATCGCCAACCGCGATGCCGGATACGTCCGCACCGACCTGCAGCACTTCGCCTGCACCTTCGTGACCAAGCGCAGTCTGACCGCCCGGTTCTGCAGGCATGCCACCGATCTTGATGTAGGACAGGTCGCTGCCGCAAATGCCGACGGATTTCATGCGCACGACCACGTCCTTGGGGCCTGCTTCCGGTCGTTCGTAGGAATCGAGCCGGGCATCCCCGACGCCGTGAATATTCAGACGCTTCATCTCTTCTCTCCTCGCCCCCGATTTTGTTGTGGTTACGGGCGGACCATGTAGCCGCCGTCGATCGTAACCGTTTCGCCGGTCATGAACGAACTGGCGTCAGAACACAGGTAGGCCCCGATACCCTCGAAGTCCTCGGGGCGGCCGCAGCGCTGCATCGGAATGGTCGGCGCGAAGTGCGCGGCGACGCCTTCGGCACGTGCGCCCTCGCCCATCATCGGCGTGATGATCAGACCCGGCGCCACCACGTTGGCACGGATGCCGAGCGGGGCCAGTTCGACAGCGAGGCACCGCACCGCAGCCGCAACGGCGCATTTCGACGAGGCATATTCCATCTTGCCCGGCAGGCCCTGGAACAGCGAGAGCGAACCGCAGGCCACGAGGCTGCCACCCTTCTCACCGGCTTCCGCGCGCTCCTTCATCAGCCGCGCACCTTCGCGCAGGGTGAAGAACGCACCGTGCAGCGCGGTCTTCTGGAAATCGTACCAATGCTCGGTCGGCATATCGAAGACCGAGTTGTAGCGCGGCGATGCGCCCGAATTGGCAAAGACGCAGTCGACCCGGCCGAAGTCTTCCATCACCTTCTTGTAGCCTTCGGCGATGTTATCTTCCTCGGAGACGTCGACCTGATAGGCGATCACCTTGCCAGCGCCGGCAGCTTCCAGCTCGGCCTTCGCCTTGGCGCTCTTTTCAGCGTTGCGCGCCCAGATTGCGATGTCTCCGCCCATCTTGGCCGTACCCATGGCAAAGCCGAAGCCGATGCCGCCGTTGCCGCCGGTTACTACCGTTACCTTGCCCGTGCAGTCGAAAAGGCCGTTGGCCATCGTCGTATCTCCTCGATCCCGAAACATGCGCCACCAGTGGCGCGGTTATGGCGTAAGGTTTCGGCGGGCACGGCTTGCCTATCAAGGGCAGCGACTATAGAAATCGAGCCCAATCATCCCATCAGGGACATATTTCCGGCCGGCGGCAAACGGCCCGCGACGTGGAGTGCATCGATGCCCGAAAGCCAGGCGCTGCTTCCGACCATGGAGGTCGATTCCGAGCTGCGAGCGCCGGGTATCGTCGCGCAGATCGTACGTTTCGGCATCCCCGAACCGACCGCGACGCTGCACCAGATGGCTGAAGGGTACCACATCAACATGTGCCTGACCCCACGGCCCCTCGAATCACGCGCCGGCTATCGCAAGCGTTGGGGCCCCCACCGTTTCGAGAGGCTCGGCGACATCTTCCTGCTGCCGCCGGGCGAAGAACTCTATGTGAAAGGCGGAACCGGGAGGCAAGCCTCGCTGATCTGCACTCTGGAACCGGCGCTGCTCCACGATGTCGTCGGGCGCGACCTCGAATGGGACGACCAGCACCTCGCCGCAACGCTCGACATCTCGAGCGCACAGGTGCGCGCCCTTCTGTTCCGCATCACGGCCGAAATTCGACACCCGGGCCTTGCAGCGACCAAGATGCTCGAACTGCTCGGCGCGGAACTGGCGATCGAACTCGGTCGCTATTGTTACGAAGTGGCCGAACGCCCGGTAACGGGCGGCCTTGCCGGATGGCGCCTGCGGCTGATCGACGAGCGGCTCGAGGAAAGCCTCGAAGCGCCATCGCTGCAGGAACTGGCCGATCTCTGCTCGCTGTCGGTGCGCCAGCTTACCCGCGGGTTTCGCGTCAGCCGCGCCTGTTCGATCGGCGACTATATGGAGCAGCGCCGGATGGAAGCCGCCAAGCGCCTGCTGATGGAAGGCGAGAGCGTGAAATCCATAGCCTTCGCCATGGGTTTCGCGTCCCCGTCCAGCTTCACCTTCGCTTTCCGTCGTGCGGTCGGCACAAGCCCCAGCGCATTTCGGCAAAGACAGGTGCGGGTACTGGATGCACCGCTCGCTAGTGCCGGGAATTGACCTGAATTCGATAGTCCGGCTGGAATTGTCGGGACAGGTGCATTGCCAATGGGCTGCCCGCAGGCGTTATCTCTGCCTCAACGCGGCGCTGCTGATTGCAGCCCGTCAGCACAACCCAACGGGACAGAGGATAGGAAACCCATGACCGAGCTACTGGTCGCCGACGCCCTTATCGAACAAGCGATGAAGGAAACCGGCATCGATGCCTTCGACAACGACACCTACCGCGAAGGCCTCGACGTCTTCGTCCAGTCCTTCAACGAAGGCATTGAAAAGGGGTGGATGACCGAAGGCGGCGCAGGCCGCGCGAAGAACGATACCCTGCACTACCTGCGCGGACGCCTGAAGGTTTCCAAGTACCTTGCTGATAATCCTCAGCTTCTGGATCGTCCCGTCGAAAAGCCCGTGTTCGTCATGGGCGTGCCGCGCACCGGCACCACGCTGATGTCGAACCTGCTGGCCGCCGACCCCGCGCGCCGCTCGCCGTTGACCTGGGAAATCGACGATCCGGTGCCGCCGGTATCCTCGACCGACATGCTGATCAACGATCCGCGCGCGCAGGGCCGTCTTGCGCAGGAAAAGGCGATGCTCGAAGCCAATCCGGAGATGGGCAAGTACTATCGCGGCTCGGCCATCTATCCCAACGAGTGCGTGTTCTTCATGGCGCACGACTTCAAGACGCTGATGATCGAGTCCAAGGGCAAGCTGCCGCTCTATAAGGATTTCATCTTCTCGTGCGACATGACCAGCGCCTACGAGTACCACAAGAAGTTCCTGCAGGTCCTGCAACAGAACGCAGGCGGCGTCTGGAACGTAAAGAAACCCAGCCATGCGCTGTGGCTGGAAACCATCTTCAAGGTCTATCCCGATGCCCGCGTGGTCTGGACCCACCGCGATCCCTTCACCGCAACCGGCTCGCTATGCTCGATCATCTCGCTCAGCCACATGGCGCACATGGGCAAGATCGACACCGAATGGCTCAAGGAGGACTACCCCTGGCAGGCCGCAGAGCATGCTGACCGGATCATGGATTTCCGCGACAAGTTCGGCGAGGACAAGATCATCGACGTGCACTACGCCGATCTGGTCGAGGATCCGGTGGGCGAGACAAAGAAGCTCTACGCCAAGCTGGGCGATGAATGGACCAGCGAAGCCGAGGCCGGGATCCAGAAGTGGGTGGACGACAACCCGCAGAACAAGTTCGGCAAGCACGAATACAAGCTGGACCAGTACGGTCTTACGAAGGCCGACCTGGAGCCGCTCTTCGAACGCTACCTCTCGCGCTACGACGTCGCGCGCGAAGGCTGAGCCACACCCATCCGCGTCGCCCCCGCCCAGGCGGGGGCCCCGCTTCTTCTCGGCGTCGAAACGAGGCGGGATCCTCCTCTACGAGGAGATGACAGCCATTTGAGGCGCCAGGGAGAGACACTCATGCTCGAAGGCATGCATTACCAGAACGCGTACATCTGCGACGACCTCGAGGCCGGCATCGCGCTGTTCCGCGGGCGCGGAATGACCAAGGAGCCGATCATCATTCCGGTCGACCAGACTGTGCAGACGCCCGAAGGCCCGAAGCGCCAGAAAGGCCGCATCTGCTTCATCTGGATCGGCGACCTGCAATACGAGTTGATCGAGAACGAGATCGACGAAGTGGGCATCTATGCAAACTGCCTGTCGAACGGCGGCCCGCTGCGCTTCCACCACATCTGCTTCCGCATCGACGATTGGGATGATTTCCGCGCCCGGGTGGACGATCAGGAATTCCCTGTCGCAATGGAACGCGATCTGACCGGCGAGGACCCGAACGGGCTCAAGTTCCTCTACCTCGATGCCCGCAAGGTCTTCGGGCACTACATCGAGTATACCTGGATACCCGAAGCCATGTGGCAGCAGATCCGCGCGATGTAAGGAGCTTTTGACGGCTGTTGACCTGTCAGCCCTAGTGCAGGACTGACAGGTCGTTCAGGCACTGTGGCCGTCTAGTGCGTGCACAGCTCCTGGTGCGACCCGAGAGCTCGGCAAGCGCCGGAGGGAGGAGGAGACGGCGCCTGCTGCGATGCAACCCGATGCAGATAGGGCCACTGCCAATCGCGAACGAGTCACGCACCCACGGGACACATTTCAGCGCCGATCTGGAACGATTTGCCTGGACGATCTCAGGACAAAGTGATGCCCCCGATTCCAATGACTAATTCTTGCGTTACGGAACCGTAAATTTGGAGTATAGTTGCGCGTCTTCAAAGGGAGAGGCGGAAACGAGTCTTGCTGCCTTCACGCAAAAATCAGGAACAAAATCGGTCGGGTCGGCTTAACCCGCCAATCTGTCTGCGCACCCTATTTCGCAGGACGGCCTAATGCCTGCGATAATGGACAAAATACTACGCAGCAAAAGCTTACCCGAACTTCTCAAGCTGATGCCCGCCTACTTCAAAGTGCGGGGGTTCACCGCATGCTTCTATTTTTCCGCGGCTCCAGGCTCGAAAGGCAATGCCCCGCGCGCGCTGATGGACCCCGTTCACCACGGCCTGAGTCGCGAAGTGGTGGAGGCCTATCTCTCGGCCAACTTCCAGCGTCTCGACATCGTACCGCGCACGGCCATGGCGCTCGGCATTCCCGTACGCTGGACCGAGGCATGGGCCTCGGTCGATACCACATCCGAAGAACGCGGCTTCCTGCAACTGATGCGTGATCTGGAAATCGGGGATGGCTTCACGCTGCCCTGCTATGGCCCCAATGGGCGCGACGGCTATGTCGGTATCGGCAAGATGACCGAGCAGGCGCAGACCGGCAAGGATGCCCTGCGCGAAATGCATTTGGCCGCACAGGCCGCCCACTTGCGGATATGCGAGTTCAAGGCCGACGATCAGGCCGACGATCGGCGTCTCTCGGGCCGCGAGCGCGAAGTTCTCGACTGGGTGGCCCGCGGCAAGAGCAACAGTGTCATCGCCGATATTCTCGGCATATCGGTAGGCACCGTGGACACCTACCTGCGCCGCATCTACGACAAGCTGGACGTCACCGACCGCACATCGGCGGCCGTTCGCGGAATCGGCATGGGTCTGATCGCCGCCTGAGCGTCAGGCCACCTCGTCGGTCAATACCGACCCCGCAACATCACCATAGAGCGTGGTGCGCTGCCTGAGCCGGCGCCCGACACTCTCTGCGGCTGTGCGCAGTTCCTCGACACCCACTTCCTGCCCGTGCGACGCACCGGCCGCGCGGCTGATGCTTTCGTTCATCAGCACACCGCCCAGATCGTTGGCACCGGCGGCGAGCACGGCGGCCGCGCCGTCCATGCCCAGCTTGACCCACGAGCACTGAATCGAATTGATCGCGCCATTGAGCGCCAGGCGCGCCACCGCATGCATCAGCACCGCTTCGCGCCAGGTCGGCCCCTTGCGGCTCTGCCCGCGCCGGTAGAACGGTGCCTCCATGTGGACCAGCGGCAGCGGCACGAACTCGGTGATGCCGCCGGTATCGAGCTGCAGGTTGCGCAGCGCCAGCAGGTGGCGGGCCCAGTGTTCGATGCCTTCGAGATGGCCGAACATGATCGTGGAGGTGGTGGGCAGACCGACACGATGGGCACTACCCACGACATCAAGCCATTCCTGCGTCGTCAGCTTGTCCGGGCAGATCTGCGCGCGGATATCGTCGCAAAGGATCTCCGCCGCCGTGCCGGGCAACGAGCCGAGCCCGGCATCGCGCAGCCTTGCCAGATAATCGGAGACCGGCATCTCCAGCGTGCGCGCGCCCTGGCTGACTTCGAGCGGCGAGAAGGCGTGGACGTGCAGGTCAGGGCATTCATCCTTCACTGCACGCAGGATCGAAAGGTAGGTCTCGCCGGTATAGCTCGGGTGGATACCGCCCTGCAGACACACTTCGGTTGCCCCGCGCTCCACGGCTTCACGAGCGCGCCCGGCGATCTCTTCGAGATCGAGGTTGTAGGGCTTGTCGCGGAATCCCGCCTTGATGCTCGTCTTCGAGAAGGCGCAGAACGAACAGGCGTGCGTGCAGATGTTCGTGTAGTTGATGTTGCGGTTGACGACATAGGTAACGTCATCGCCACTGACCTCGGCGCGCAGGGCATCCGCTGCTTCCACAACCGCCTGCGCCGCAGCGCCGCGCGTGGCGAAGAGCGAGACAATCTCCTCTTCGCTCAACAAGGCTCCGTCAGCGGCGCGGTCGAGAATGCGATGGATGCGGGAGGCGA
The DNA here is from genome assembly GCA_965140495.1 of uncultured Novosphingobium sp. Taxonomy (GTDB): domain Bacteria; phylum Pseudomonadota; class Alphaproteobacteria; order Sphingomonadales; family Sphingomonadaceae; genus Novosphingobium. The sequence goes on from OZ223239.1 coordinate 2,515,429, forward strand.
CCGGTCCCTCATAGCGGCGCCCTAGCGGTGTGCGGACGGTCCCCGGTGCGCCATCGGCCACCCCCGGACTCCAGCGGCTGTCGCGGCCCAGCCCTTCGGCATCGGCCAGCTTGAGCACCGCCGGACGGATCGCCGGATCGAGCCATTCGCTGCCGGCAGCGCCGATGTAGCGCGGGTAGATGGTCAGCCGCTCGGCCAGTGGCAGGCCGGCACGGGCGCAGACGGCCTCGAGCTGCTCGACTTCGGGCCAGGGCGCTTCCGGGTTCACATGATCGAGCGTGACCGGAGAAATCCCGCCCCAGTCGTCGATCCCGGCATCGATCAGTTCGGCCAGCCGCTCGTCGTTGAGATTGGGCGGCGCCTGCACCGAGACTTCGCCGGGCAGGATGATCCGGGCGGCGGCAATGGTGCGCAGGAAGTCGGCTTCGCTCGCTTCCGCGGCGCCGGACATCTTGGTTCCGGGCTTGGGGCAGAAGTTCTGGACGATGACTTCCTGAAGATGGCCGTGCCGCTCATGCAAATCGCGCAACGCGAGCAGCGCCTCGATACGCTCCTCGGGCGCTTCGCCAATCCCGATCAGCACACCGCTGGTGGTCGGCACGCGGGCGCGGCCAGCGGCATCGAGTGAGGCGAGGCGAACCGCCGGAACCTTGTCGGGGGAACCGTGGTGGCACATCCCCTTTTCGAGCAGCCGCTCCGACGTGCTTTCGAGCATCAGCCCCACCGATGCCGCGACCGGGCGCAGCATGCGATAGTCCTCTTCGTCGAGGATGCCCGCATTCACATGCGGCAGCAGGCCGGTTTCCTTCAGCACCAGTTCGGCGCAGTGGCGCACGTAATCGATGGTACGGGCAAAGCCACGTTCTGCCAGCCATTCCCGCGCAGCTGCGTAGCGGCGTTCAGGCGCATCGCCCAAAGTGAACAGCGCTTCCTTGCAACCCGCCGCAGCCCCTGCGCGGGCCACTTCCAGCACTTCCTCCTCGGACATATAAGGCGCTTCGAGCCGTGATGGCGTCGTGGCGAACGTGCAGTAGTGGCACACATCGGTGCACAGCCGCGTCAGCGGTATGAAGACCTTGGGCGAATAGGTCATTCGCGCGGGTGTGCCCGGCCCGAACCGCGCATCGCGGTGCGCGCGGGCTTCGGCAAGCAGGGCTTCAAGCGGTGTAGATAAGAGTCGAGTAATCAATGCGCCGTCGTCGCGAGCCATAGTCATCCTGTTTCGATACGGGCTGCGGACAGTGCTACGCGCGCAAGCCGCTCCCGAACCTCGGCATCGCACATGACTGTTCCGGTAATCGTGACCGAAAGGCCGCCGGCACGCAACCCCTCGGCATCGGCGGCGTCGGCCTCGTCGATGATCAGGTGATCGAGCAGATCGCCGTAGTGATCGGCAATCGCGCGGTTCGATACCGGCTGCCCGAGCTCACCCAGCAGCTTCGCAAGCGGACCTTTCAGGGCCGTGCCGCCTACCAGCGGGGATACTGCAACGAGCGGCACCTTGCGCGCTTCCAGCGCCTCGCGGACGCCATCGACGGCAAGGATCGGATCGACGCTGAGGTACGGATTCGAGGGACATACGACGATAGCCCCGAGATCCTCACGCGCCAGCGCCGCAGCGAATGCCGGTGACGGCATCGCGCCCGGAACACCGTCGAACCGGATGCCCGTCGCCACGGGACGACATTGCTCGGCGACGAAATAGCGCTGGAAGTCCAGCCAGCCTTCCTGCGTGCAGACCTGCGTGCGCACAGGCGCATCGCTCATGGGAACTATCGCAGGCGCGATTCCCAATGCGCGAGTGAGACGTGCAGTGACATCCGACAGGCTTTCGCCCGCGCGCAAGCGCCATGAGCGCGCCAGATGCATGCCCATGTCGCGGTCGCCCAGATTGAACCACTCGGCCTCGCCCAAGGCCTTGAGCATGGCCATCGCCTGCCATGTCTCGTCCTTCACGCCCCAGCCCCGCTCGGTGTCGTTGAGGCCTGCCAGTGCATAGGTCACGGAATCGATGTCCGGACAGATCGTGAGATCCAGATGCTCGAAGTCGTCGCCTGTATTGACGACGATGGTCAGATCCTCCGGCGGCAGGACAGCCGAGAGACCGGCGGCCAGTTTTGCCCCGCCAACGCCGCCCGAAAGGGCCAGCACGTGGCGCTTGCTGTCTTTCTTGGCACTCATCGAAACATATCCTGTTCTACCGGCCGCAAGCCGCTCACCGCGCCTGCACCGTCTTCATCGCTGACCCACTTTTCGGCACCACGTACCAGTGCCACCGGCGTGCCCTCCGCGCCCTCCCCCATGGCAAGCGCGCCCATGGCGGCAATCGAGTCCGCCACGGCAATCACCGTGGCCTGCAAGGTGCGTCCATAGAGGTCCACCGCCTTGCCGCGCCGATCCTCGAGCACCGTCAGCCCGGCACAGCCAATCGCAGTGCCCACTGTCCCGATCCGCCAGGCCCGCCCCATCGAGTCCGCGATGACGACACCGATCCGCGCGCCACAGACTGCCTGCAGTTCGGCGCGGATGGCGCGAGCCGAAGCATCGGGATCCTGCGGCCAGAGCAGGACACTCCCTTGATCGCCTCCTGCTATGTTCGAGGCATCGATCCCGGCATTGGCGAGCACATGCCCGGTTCTGTGCCGGGCGATGATGGCAGCGGGGGTGGCCCGCAAAATCTCTGCACTTTCGTCGAGGATCGCCTGCGCCATGGCGGGCTCGCGCTCGGTCCGCCCGGCAAGATCGCGCGCCGCTTCGCCGGGTGTGATATCGCCCAGACTGACTGCCCTGCCCTCGACCTTGGAGACGATTTTCTGCGCGATCACGCAGATATCGCCGTCGCGTAAGCCATCGCCTTCGTCAGCCAGCTTGCTGCAAATCGCTTGCACAATCGACATTCCGGGGGCGAACATGGGCAATCCGGCAAGCGGACGCACAGTGATCGCAGGGGTACTGTTCATTCAGGGCCCTTCTCTCGGCGGATCAATCCGCCGGTCTCCTCATGGGGACTTCCTCTATGGCGACCGCACTGCCAACGACAACCGTAACGAACAAGAATTCGCAGGAGAGAAGATCAAATGGCATCGATAGCGGTCATCGGCGGAACCGGCGCACTGGGCAAGGGCATTGCCCGCCGTCTCGTAAAAGCCGGTCACGATGTGACGATCGGTTCGCGCTCTGCGGAAAAGGCCCAGGTGACGGCCGAGGAACTCGGTGCTGCCGGCTATGCCGCCAATGCCGATGCCGCCAGCGGCAAGGACGTGGTGATCGTCACCGTCCCCCATTCCTCGCAGGGCGACACGCTCGCGCTGATCAAGGACAAGGTCGGCGATGCTATTGTGGTCGATACGACCGTGCCGCTCGTCCCGCCCAAGGTCATGCGCGTGCAGCTTCCGTCCGAAGGCAGCGCCGCCATGCAGGCCCGCGCGCACCTCGGACCCGACGTGAAGCTGGTGACAGCGTTCCACAACGTCTCCGCGCATCACCTCGACAGCGACCATGCCATCGACTGCGACGTGCTGGTGTTCAGCGACGACATCGAAGCGCGCAAGACCGTGGTGGACCTGTGCCCCGGCATGGGCCTGCGCGGCCTTTCCGGCGGTTCCCTCGGCAATTCGGCAGCGGCCGAGGCGCTGACCTCGATCCTCATCTACATGAACAAGACCTACAAGGCCGATGGCGCCGGCATCCGCTTCACCAACCTGACGGAAGCCCCCGCCATTCCATGAGCGGTGCGCCGATCATCTGGGCCCTGATTCCGATCAAGGCCAGCGGTGAGGGCAAGTCCCGCCTTGCCGGCTCGCTGTCCGCGCCAGAGCGAGATGCGCTGGTCGATGCGATGCTGCGGCACGTCACCAGCACAGCCGGCGAGGCGGCAATGGTCTCGCGCGCTGTCCTTGTCGGACCTTCGCGCCATGGGCTGGATCAGGACATCCCCTTGATCGGTGATCCGGGTGACGGCCTCAACGCTGCGCTCGTCCATGCCCTGGACGAGATCGTGCGATCGAAGGACCGGCCCGACCGGTTGATCGTGATTGCGGCGGACCTGCCTTGCGTCACCCCGCTCGATCTGGACCTGCTGGCAGAAGCCCCGCGCCAGTCCATCGCGATCGCGCCCGACAGGCATGGAACGGGTACGAACGCCCTGTCCCTGCCCTTGCCCGAGGCGGCAGGCTTTCGCTTCCGCTACGGCACCGACAGTGCAGCGCACCACCGCGAAGAGGCGGAAAGACTGGGTCTCAACGTGGAGACGATCCTCAGCGCGGGACTTGAGAAAGATATAGACGAGCCAGCCGATCTTGTTGATGCTAGACAGGTGTATACAATCGAACACTAGCAGCCCATGCTGCGAGCGATGCCGAAAACGGCACGGCACGGCGGAGAGAGCATTTGCAGGCAAGCGATATCGACCTGACAGGCCAGGTGGCCTTCGTGACCGGCGGCGGCGGAGGCATCGGCCGCGCGACCGCGCTGTGCATGGCCGACATGGGCGCGGATATCGCCATTATCGAGGCGATCCCCGAACGCTGCGATCAGGTGAAAGAGATGGTCGAGGCACGCGGACGCAAGGCGCTGTGCATTCCCGGCAACGTGATGGACGTCGACGCGCTGCAGAATGCCGTCGCGGCCACCGCGGACACATTCGGCCGTCTCGATATCCTCGTGAACAACGCCGGTGGCGTGACTCGCCGCGACTTCCTTGACCTCAAGGAGAAGAACTGGCGCCGGCACATCGACATCAACCTCGTCAGCAACATCGTCGCGACACAGGCCGCGGTGCCGGTGATGATCGAGGGTGGCCGCGGCGGGTCGATCATCAACGTGACCAGCATCGAAGGATCGCGCGCCGCGCCGGGCTATGCCGTCTATGCCGCGTGCAAGGCGGGGATCAACAACATGACCCGTACGCTGGCACTCGAATTCGGCGAATACGGTATTCGCGTGAATACCATTGCTCCCGACTATACCGTTACCCCCGGCACGCGCGGGCAATGGGCGGGGCCGGTGGACGAAAGCACATGGTACCAGCCCACCGAAGCGCAGATCGATTCCGTGCGCCGCCGCATCCCTGCCGGTCGCGCGGGTATCGATGAGGAATGCGGCCGTGTCGCGGTGTTCCTCGCCTCGCCGATGGCCAGCTACGTCAATGGCACGATCATTCCCGTCGATGGCGGCTCCTGGGCCTCCAGCGGCTGGGTGCGCGACCGCAACGAAACCTGGATCCTTCCCCCCGAAGTGATCGACTGACCTCCCCCGGATCAACACAGAGCAGAACCATGACCTTCACACTCAGCACCAGCCTGCCTTTCGACCATGTGGAACAGGCAGACGAATTCGTCTCCATGCAGGCGCTCCACGAGATCGCGCGCGCCGTCGAGGACGCCGGTTTCTACGCCGGTTCGGTAACCGATCACCCGGTCCCTTCCGCGCGCTGGCTCGATAACGGCGGCCACTACGCGCAGGATCCGTTCGTGATGCTCTCGATGCTGGGTGCAGTGACGACCAAGCTGCGGCTGCAGACCAACATCATCGTGCTGCCCTATCGCAACCCCTTCATCACCGCACGCGCGGTGTCCTCGCTCGACCACTTCACCGGCGGACGCGTCATCCTGGGCATGGGCGCGGGCTACATGAAGGCCGAATACAAGGCGCTGGGCGTCGATTTCGACACCCGCAACGACCTGATGGACGAATACATCAAGGCGATGAAGCTGGCCTGGACCGGTGAGGACTTCACGTTCGAAGGCACCGGCTACACCGCGCTCGGCAACCGTGTGCGCCCGACCCCGGCACAGACCCCGCATCCGCCGCTGCTGGTGGGCGGCAACTCCAAGCGCGCGTTGCGCCGCACAGTCGAGCTGGGCGATGCCTGGCATCCCTTCTTCGTGCCCAAGACCATCACCGACACCGCGCGCACCGCCGCCATGGAAGACGACGACGACGTGAAGGGCGCGATCGCCTACATGCAGGAGCACTGCGCCAAGGTCGGCCGCGACGTTCCGCCCAAGGTCATCGCCTCGTCCACCTACTCGATCAAGAAGGGCTGGAGCGCGCAGGAAGCGCTGGACCACTTCGCGCACCTCAAGTCGATCGGCATCGATGCTTCCGGCGCCACGGTCTATGCCGACACGCGCGGAGAATACTGCGATCTCGCCCGCCAGTTCGGCGAAGAGGTTATCTCCAAGATCGACTTCTGATCCCGGTGAACGCCTTGGGAGGGGCTTGCAGATGAACGAACCGACAACCGCCCTCGAAGAGTGGCGCAGGTATTGGCCTACGGTACTCGCGGCGATGGTCGGGATGTCGTTCTATACGGTCCTTACCTATTCGCTCAGCACCTTCATCGGGCCGCTCGAAGCTGAGTTCGGGTGGAGCCGCACGGCGCTGTCGTCGGGCCTGACGGTATTCGCCGGTATCTCGATGCTGGGCGGTCCGTTCATCGGGATGGCCGTCGACAAGTTCGGCACCCGCAAGCTGGGGATCATCGGCATGGTCCTCGCGGGACTGGCCTTTGCCGCTTTCAGCCTGCTCAACGGCTCGATCGTCCAGTGGATCGCGCTCTATGTGATCTACGGCATCTTCGCGCTGGCCATCAAATCCACGGTCTGGAGCGCTGGTATCTCCAGCGTCTTCACCCATGCCCGCAGCCTGGCCCTTGCCGTCGTGCTGAGCGGTTCTGCACTCGGACAGACGCTGGCCCCGCTCGCCGCCAACAAGCTCATCAACGCATTCGGCTGGCGTGAGGCCTACATCTGGCTCGGGCTCGGCTGGGCCGGCGTGGCTCTCGTGCTGCTGATCCCGTTCTACTTCGACGCCCATGCCCGCAAGGCCCGTCAGGCGCCGGATGCGGAGCAAAAGCCGACCATCGTCCTGCCCGGCCTCACCATCAAGGAAGCAACACGCGACAGCCGCGTGATCCGCATTGCTATCGCCAATTTGCTGATGGCATCGGTTGGCTCGGGCGTGTCGGTTCACCTCGTGCGGATCGTCTCTGAGACCGGGATCAGCATGGATACTGCGGTCGAGATCGCCGCGACGGCCGGCCTTGCCGGGCTGATCGGCAAGCTCGGCGTCGGCTGGCTGCTCGACCGGGTTCAGGGCAGCCTGATTCCCTTCAGCGGCTTTGCCATCGGTGCCTTCGGGCATTTCCTGCTGATCGGCCTCATCGGCGGCGCGACGCCGCTGCTGATCGGCGCAATGTGCATCGGCTTCGCGTCGGGTGCCGGCCTGCAGATCTCGACCTACCTGATTTCGCGCTACGCGGGCCTGCGCAATTTCGGCGCGATTTTCGGCACGATCAGCTCGATGATGATGGCCGGCACCGCGCTGGGCCCGATGTTCGCGGGCGCGGTGCACGACCTCACCGGCAGCTACGACATGCTGGAGATGATCGCTGCACCGGTCATGCTGCTGTGCGCCATGCTCTTCGTCGGCCTCGGCCCTTACCCGGAGTTCGCGCGTCCGGAACAGGATTGACGATCAGACCGGGGCCAGCAGCGGCGAAGACACGCGGCGGCCCCACCATTGGGGAGAGAGTATGACCGATCGAACGGCACCAGTGCCGGGATCCGCTGCGGGCGAATGGCGTGCAAACTGGGGCCTTGCCCTGGCGAGCTTCATGGGCATGTCGGTCATCGCCATTCCCGCGGTGACACTCGGCATCTACATGGAGCCGCTGGAGAAAGCGTTCGGCTGGACGCGCGCGGAAATCTCGCTCGGCATGACCGTCTTCGCGCTCATCACCACCCCGCTCGCGCCCTTCGCCGGCGCGCTGGCAGACCGCTTCGGATCGCGGCGACTGGTTCTACCGGGACTGGTGCTGAACGGCCTCGCCTTCGCGGCTTTCTCGCTGATGACCGGCTGGTTCGCGCTCTACATCGCCTGCTGGGTCGCCTACGCGTTCTCGCAACTGCTGATCCGCACGACAGTCTGGAACCGGGCACTCTCCGCGAGCTTTCACGTCAGCCGCGGTCTTGCATTGGCCGTCGTGATGCTTGGCCTCTCCTTCACCCAGACGACGGCGCCGGTGCTCACCCAGAAGTTGGTCGCTGCGTTCGACTGGCGGACGGCCTTCGCCGCCATCGGCATTGGCTGGCCCGGCCTGGCGTTCCTTGTCGCACTGTTCCTGTTCCGCGAGCGCCGAAGCGCCAGGCAAGCCTCCGATGGTGCAGAAGCGGACGACAAACCCGCAGAATTCGGCCTCACATTCCGCGAGGCCATCCGCAGCGTGCCGATCTGGCGGATCATTCTCGCCATGACGCTCTACAGCCTCGTAATGAGCGGGCTGTCAATGCACCTCTTTCCCTTCCTGACCGACTCCGGCGTCGCCCGATCATCCGCTGCCGGGATCATTGCCCTGATCGGCGTTTCCGCCCTGGCCGGGCAGATCGTCACCGGCTTTCTCGCCGACCGCACATCGAGTGCGCTGCTGCCCTTCGGCTGCTTCGTGCTGCTGGCGCTGGCGCTGATCGTCCTGCTACAAGCCACCGGGTCGCAGTCCGGGCTCACATTAGGCGTGGTACTGGCAGGCCTTAGCAGCAGCGCCTGCGTCACTATCGGGACCTATCTGATCACCCGCTATGCCGGCGTGCGGCATTTCGGCAAGATTTACGGCATCGCCTCCAGCGGCATGGGCCTCGGCTCGGGCATCGGGCCGATCCTGGCCGGTTACATTCGCGATGCGAACGGCAGCTATGGCCTGTTCCTCATGATCGGCCTCGCCCTTTCCGCGATCGCCACGCTACTGGTAACGCGGCTCGGACCCTATCCGGTCTTTCTGCCGCCCGCTGAGACACCCAAGGAAACCTAGGCCCAACCCATGCAGACCACACCAGACAGGCTCGCCATCGAATTCATCTGCGTGCTCGGCATGCCGCCGGTGGAATTCGTGCGCCTCACCGCTGACCTCGGCGTCTCCGCCATCGGGCTCGCGCCGCAGCCGATCACCGCCAATCCGCATGGCTATCCGGCATGGAGCCTGCTGGAAGACAAGGCTCTGGTGCGCGAGACCAAGGCCGCCCTCGCAGACACTGGCGTCCGCGTCGCGCTTGGCGAAGGTTTCCTCGTTCGCGACGACATGGACCTGTCCACGTTCGCGCCCATGCTCGATCTCTTCGCGGACTTGGGGGCGCCCGTGGTCAATGCCGTGAGCATGGCCGCGTCGCCGCAAACCTTCGGCGCCTTTGCCAGAATGGCGGAAGAACGCGGTCTGCGCGCGACGGTGGAATTCCTGCCGCTGATGCCGCCCGCGTCCTTCGCCGAGGCGCTCGCCTACATCGACGCCTGTGCTGCCGACAACGCACAAGTGCTGGTCGATGCCATGCACTTTTTCCGGGGAGGCAGCACCCTTTCGGAGCTTACCGCAGCTGATCCGGCGAAGATCGGCCATGTCCAGATCTGCGACGTGCCGATGCCGCCCAGGACTGACGACTATGGCCTGGAAGCGCGCGAGGAGCGTCTTGCCCCCGGCGCGGGCGATCTGCCGCTCGCAGACTTTGTGAAGGCGCTTCCGCCCGAAATCGCGATCGGCCTGGAAGTCCCCGAAATGACCAAGGCCCGCGCGGGCATCGGACCTGCCGACCGCCTAGCGCCGGTTGTCAGCGCGGCCCGAAAGCTGCTGGCGGAGAGCTAGAGCGCAGCTTCCATGGCCGCATGGAACGCCTTGACCGCTTCGGCCTCATCCCCGTTCCAAACAGCACCGCTTACGGCGAGGAAGTCCGCGCCTGCCTTCACCAGCTCTGCACAGTTGTCCGGCGTAATGCCGCCAATCGCGACGCAAGGAATCTCGAACAGCGCCTGCCACCATTCGAGCAGGTCGAGCCCGGCGGTGTACTTCACCTCCTTGGTCGTTGTCGGGAAGAAGGCGCCGAACGCCACATAGTCCGCGCCGGCTTCGCCCGCATCCATGGCAAGGTGGCGGCTGTTGTGACAGGTCACGCCGATCTGCGCATCGCGGCCCAACGCCTTGCGCGCTTCCTCCACGGTGCCGTCTTCCTGCCCCAGGTGCACGCCGTCCGCACCAAGGCGCTTGGCCAGACTGATCGAATCGTTGACGATGAAGGCGACCTCGCGCTCGGCGCAGATGGCCTGCAGCGGCTCGGCCAGACGTGCCGCTTCGTGCTGGTCCATGTCCTTGACGCGAAACTGGAAGGCCGCAACCGGCGCCGCATCCAGCGCGCGGGCAAGCCGCTGCGGAAAGTCGCCGCCCACGTCGAGCGGAGAAATCAGGTAGAGCGCAGTCGGTTCGCGCGCTATTTCGGTATCGGCGGTCTCATCGGTCATGGCCGCGCTTTAGAGCGCAATCGGGCCGGTTGGAAGCGCCTCTGTCGCGCCGGGCATTCCGGAGCCGTTCAAGCGCGACCGGGTAAGGAAGGGACATGAACATTCGCGCATCACTTGCCATTCTCGTCGTGGCCGGACTTGCCGGCTGCACGGTCATCCCGGCCGACACACCCCCACCCGCTCCACCGCCGGCCCCTGCGCCCCCTTCCCCGGCACCGCCACCCCAAGTACCGCCGCCTTCGAACGCTCCGCTGACCTTCGCCGCCCTCCACGAGACGGTTTCGGTCGACGGCCTGAAGGTTACACCGAAGGAAGTTCTGGAAGACAGCCGATGCCCGATCAATGCCCGCTGCATCTGGGCCGGGCAGGTCCGCCTGCGCATCAGCGTCCACGGCGGCCTGCGCCGCAAGTCGATGGAGATCACCTCGGGCAAACCGATCCAGGTCGCGGATGGTTCGTTGGAACTGGTCGAAGTGCGACCGGACAAGGTCACGACGACGAACGACGGCGCCATCGATCCGGCGGATTACCGCTTTGGATTCCGGTTCATGGGCGGGTTCTAACTGTTCCCGGCGCCCTCGATCCCACATTAAGGACCGTAAAAATGCCAGCACACGATTGGTGGATTCCCTGCAGTCAGATTGCAGGCTTTAAGCTGAATCAACCGCCACCTAACTGGGTCGAGTTTGAACGCCAGTTCGTGTTGGTCGAGCACGACGACAATGACCGCTTTTGCAGCGGCAAAGACTATGAAGCCTCGGACGGGACCTGCACAATAACGATCGACCACGAAGGCATCGCTGCAGCAAGCTTTAGAGATCATTTCTTCGTTGCCGGAACGAACATCATCGGTCTGGCCACCGATGAAGCCGTTTCGATCATCGCAGCAAAATTCGATCTAAATGCAAAGTCACCGAGCTTCGACACTTGGGTGGAAGTGGCGCCTAACGTTCTGCAGCGCTTCATCGACTTCGATGAACTTTGTCTGTTTCTCACAGAAAGCGAAAAACGCGTGATCATCGCGGCGGAGGTGTTTGGCTGAAAGAGGTCCAAGCTATGCCCGCAGTTCTTCCAAACACCCCTCTACCGCCGACCGATACCCTTCCCCGAATAGCCGCCAGTGTACCAGCCACGGCCATAAGCGGTACACCGCCTGCCTCTCACGCCATCCTGGTTCGAGATCGAGCAGCTCGAAGAACCGGGTGGGCGGATGATCGAACAGCGTCAGCATCGCGAGGTCGACTTCACGGTGTCCATGGTAGCAGGCCGGGTCGATCAGCCCTGATATCGCATCGCCTCGCACCAGAATGTTGCCACCCCACAAGTCCCCGTGGAGCAACGACGGGGCGGGTCGGGCCGGTACCCTCTCCGGCAGCGTCCGGCTCAGGGTCTCGATCCTCCGGGCCAGCGCAGCGGGGAGATACGGGACATGGCATAGCAGACGCCGCTCGGCCCAGAACGTCGGCCAGTGGTCATGGGGCGTGTTAACGATCTGCACATCGCCAAAGGCATAGTCCTCCGACCAGCCATAGGTCTTGCCATGGGTGCCATGAAGTTGATCAAGAACCCGTGCGAGGTCCGGCCAGGCCAGTGCCAGACGGCCTTTCGTCGCCATGTTCTCCATGACCAGCAGGTTGGGCTCGACGGCCAGCACCTTGGGAGCGGGCGCTCCGGAGTCAAGGATGGCCTGCAGCATGGCCGCCTCCATTTGGGCCCGGCTGCTTTCCTTGGCGACTACGGTCGTGCCATCGCTCAAGGCCACGCGATAGACTGTCGACAGATCCCCGCCATGCAGCCGCGATAGCGACAATACCGGTTGTCCGGTCAAGGCTGCAATTCTGGTTTCTACGGTCATGGAAACTCTCGCACTGCCGGCTCAACCGTCCCATCGAGGCGAACTGGATCTGCGCCGAATTTTCTTCACCGGCAACGCAGCCTAGCTTCTGACGGCACTGCCCCGAGGCCGAGATTGACATGCAGTGACGATCGTGTGCTCGCTGTCTCCAACGCTGCAGGCGACGGCATCGTCGCACATAAAAACCGGCGGGAGAGGACATACCCATTCTCAAGACCAAATCCTATTGCCGGCTGTGCCAGGGCTTCTGCGGCATGGACGTAACGCTCGACGACGACGGCCACGTCGCGAAGGTGCGTGGAGACAAGTCGAACCCGGCGACGCAAGGCTATGCCTGCATCAAGGGCCTCGATGCACCGGCCGGGATGTATGGGCCGCACCGCATCCTCAGGCCGCGGAAAAGGCTCGGCGACGGGTACATTGAAATTCCTCTCGAGCAGGCCCTTGACGAAATCGCGGAAAAGATCGGCGCGATCGTCGATGAGGATGGCGCCCGGGCCATGGCTTTCATGCGCGGCACAGGGACATTCGGCTCGACTATTGCCGTGTTCATGTTTCCCGGACTTGCCGACGCACTCGACAGCCCCCGCTTTTCCACGATGACCATCGATCAGTCGGCCAAGTGGGTCCGCGACGACCGTTTCGGTACGTGGAAGGCCGGACGGCATGCTTTCTCCCAATCCGATGTCTGGCTCTTCGCAGGCGCCAATCCGCTCGTCTCGGTCTACTCATGGCACACGCCGGTGCAGAACCCGACCAAGAAGATGAAGGAAGCCCGCGACCGGGGCATGAAGATCATCGTGGTCGATCCGCGGGCGACCGAACTCACGCAATACGCCGACGTACATCTGCAACTCTACCCGGGCGAAGATGCCGCCGTTGTCGCCGGACTGATCCACCTCGTCCTCGCCAACGGTTGGGAAGACAAGGCATTCTGCGAGCAGAACCTGCGCAATTTCGACCGGCTGCGAGAGGCCGTGGCGCCGTTCACACCGGACATGGTTGCTGCACGGGCTGGCATCGATGCGAAGGATCTGGAAAAGGCGGCGCATCTCTTCGCCCACGAGGCGAAGCGCGGCAGCGTCACCACCGGAACCGGCACCAGCATGTCGCGCTTTCCGAACCTCACCGAGCACCTCTACGAGGCTCTGGCGGCGATTTGCGGGCGCTACAACCGCCAGGGTGACATCCTGCCGAACCCCGGCGTCATCAATGCCAAGAGACCGCCCAGAGCCGAGGCGATCGACCCGAAACGCGGTTTCGAGAAGGCACCACCGACGCGTGTAAGGGGTGCGGCACAGCTCATGGGGGAATCGGCCACGCCCACCCTCGCGGAAGAAATCCTGACTCCGGGCGAAGGCCGCATCCGCGGCCTGATGATCTCGGGCGCCAACCCCGCCAGCGCCATTCCCGACAGCGAAAAGGTGGTCGAGGCCTTCCGCGCGCTAGATCTGCTCGTTGCAATCGAGCCGTTCGAGAACGAGACGACGGCGCTTGCGGATTACGTGCTGCCACCACGTATTCTCTACGAGCACATCGACTTCACCTTCGCGCTAGAGATGGTCAATCTCGACTATCCCTATGCACAATTTACCGAGGCCGTCGCGGCGCCCCCGGAAGGATCGGAGCTTGCCGACGAGGGGTACATTTCCTGGGCGATCGCCAAGAGACTGGGCAAGGCAATCACATTTTTCGGCACAGAACTGGGCATGGACGAGGCACCGACGGACGAAGACTATCTGCGCATCCTGTCTGCCAACGCGCGCGTACCCTTCGATCAGCTGCGACAGGAAGCCGTTGGCGGAAAGGTCTATGAAGACTTGCCCGAAGTCGTCGTGCGCGGCGCCGGCGAGAAAGCGGGCCGGCTGGATGTCATGCCGGAGGACGTCGCTGCCGAGCTAAAAGGCTTTCTCGAGAGCATCCCGGAATCCGCCAGCGTCCGATCCGGCACGTTCCCCCTGCGCCTGATCGCACGCCGCGTGCGCGAGGTATCGAACACCTCGTGCCGGAATTTCCCGACGGCGCGCAAACGCATGCCGTTCAATCCGCTCTACCTTCATCCCCAGGACTTGCGCCGGAGCGGGCTCGATGCGGAGGCGGAATGCTGGGTGGTATCCCGGCATGGCCGGATACCGTCTGTCGTGCGCGCGGACGAAACGCTCAAGCCCGGCACTGTCAGCATGGCGCATGGCTTCGGCTGGCTTGCCGGAGAAGACGCCGATTTCCGAGACCGCGGCTCTTCCGTATCCCACCTCGTTAGCCTGGATGAGGACACCGAAGCGCTGCAGGCGATGCCGCGCATGTCCGGCATTCCTGTCCGGATCGAAGCCCGATAGCACGCACATAAACGAAAAGGCGGCACCCGCCGGGGCACCGCCTTCGCATCTTTTAAAGAAGTCGAAGCGATCAGGCAGTCGCTGCGGCTTCGGCCTTCTGGGTCGAGCCCTTGTAGATGTCGTCGATCGCTTCGGCGAGCGAGGCATTGAATTCGGCGTCGCTCATCTGCGCGCGCAGGTCGTTGAGCAGCGCGCGGCTGAAGCTGGCGATGATGCCCTTGTTCTTCGCCAGCTCTACGCAAGCTTCCTTGCGCGAGTAGCCGCCCGACAGCGCAACGACGCGCAGAACCTTCGGGTGCTCGACCAGCGGATCGAACGTGCCCGGCACAACGGGCAGCGACAGCTTGAGCATGACCTGCTGGCCTTCGGGAAGTTCGTCGAGGTTCTTGAGAATTTCCGCGAGAAGGATCTTGTCGCAGTCGGCGCGCGTCTCGCTCTTGATGTTCACTTCCGGCTCGATCATCGGCATCATGCCGTGGCTGATCACCTGCTTGCCGACTTCGAACTGCTGCTTGACGATCGCGGCAATACCTTCGGCATTGGCCGAGTTGATCACCGAACGCTCCTTGGTGCCGAACACGCCGAGAGCCTTAGAACGCTCGAGCAGGGCGTCGAGCGTCGGCATCGGCTTCATCATCTGCACGCCGTTGGCTTCGTCTTCCAGACCCTTGTCGATCTTGATGAAGGGAACGATGCCCTTTGCGATCAGCGCCGACGGGGTCGGTACGCCGCCCACCTTGCCGTCCATGGTGCGTTCGAACAGGATCGCACCGATGACCTTTTCGCCGGTGAACACAGGGGAGGAGATGATGCGGCTGCGCATCTCGTGGATCAGGCCGAACATTTCTTCTTCGGTCGACCAGGCACCCTCTTCGATGCCGTAACCCTTGAGCGCCTTGGGCGTGGAACCGCCGCTCTGGTCGAGGGCTGCGATAAAGCCGTTACCTTCGGCCATCTTCGCCGCCATATCCGTGTACTGCATGTTACTCCTCCTGAACGTCGAAAAACTTTAGGTCACCGTTACCGCCGCAATGCGTATTTCGCAACTGCGGTAAGGACAAGTTACGCTGCCGGTGCGATCAGGCGGTACTTGCCGCCAACGACGACTTGGAACTGCGATGAAAATAAGCCGAAAGCCGGCGCCGTACGGGTTCATCGAACCATTTTACCGCGCACCATGACAGTATCAGGCCCGTCCCGATGTAGAGCACCGCACTCAATAGCGGGGGCACCCCCACGTCGTTCTTCAGCCACTTGAACGGATCGATCAAAGCCCAGTGAACGGCATAAAGCGCGAAGGACACATCCCCCAGAAATCGGGCTGCCGGGGCAAGCATCGCGGGGACCTCGAAACGCGATCCCAATAGCAACAGCACCGGCCACAGCAGCAAGATGCACCCGAGATCGTACAGCCCCACTTCCGGGGTCCTGACCGGAATGCTGATCCCCAGCCCGAACCCGACGAAGAGACCCAGCAGGTACGCGGCGACCAGAAGCAACAACGCGCCGACCCAACCGCTAGGACGGTCAGCCGGTTGCGGGAGGCGCGCGATGAGCGCTCCGAGCGAAAAGGAAAACATCGTCCGGGCAAGCGCGGTCGGCCATTCCCGCCACAACGCGCCAATGTTGGCATTGTGGCGTTCAAGGATGACCGGCACGAGCTGCGAAGCGCTGATCATACATATCCCCATCAGCCCCCACTTCGGCAGCCGGAACATGACCGTTACCATGGCCAGACTTGCCAGCAGCTCGAAGAACAGCGTCCAGGCAGGCAGGTTGATGGGAAACAGCGCCTGCGTGACCGGAGACGGCAGCATCAGTAGATTGGTGGGCAGGCTGTAGAATATCTTATGCGCAGCTGCGGCGCTCCAGCCCTCGACGGCCAGCTTACCCAACACCGTGATCGTGCACAGGACTATACCCAGCAGGAACAGCGGATAGAGCCGGATCGCGCGCTGCCGCATGAACGCGATGGTGCCGTAGCTCCGCTCTTTCCAGCGCGTGTAGTACGCCTGCCAGAGAACGAAGCCCGACAACGCGAAGAAGAAATCGACGGCGATGTACCCGTGCGGCGCCCGGATGAAATCAAAATGAAAGAGCGCGACGGCAAGCGCAGCAATGCCACGCATTCCATCCAGCGTAACGTAGCGACCGGAAACCGCCCGAACAGACGTCGATACGCCCGCTCGGTCCGTGGCGGTCCCGGTTTCGCTCATGCCCTTGATCCTTCTGCCCGGCAGCGCCGCAGATCGGGCCGCTTAGACGAGAAGCGCCGCCACGCCGGGAAGTTCCTTGCCTTCCATCCATTCGAGGAAGGCACCACCCGCGGTGGAGATATAGCTGAAGTCCTTCGCCACACCGGCATGGTTGAGTGCCGCAACGGTGTCACCGCCGCCGGCCACCGAAACCAGCGTGCCTTCGATGGTGAGTGCAGCGGCCGTCTTGGCGAGGGCCACGGTGGCCGCATCGAACGGGGCCATCTCGAAAGCCCCGAGCGGACCGTTCCACACCAGCGTCCGGCAGGTCTTGAGCACATCGCCCAGTGCTTCGGCAGCCGCCGGACCGGCATCGAGGATCATCTCGTCGGCAGCGACTTCATGCACGTTGCAGGTGCGCAGCGACGGCGGATTGGCCGCGAATTCCTTCGAGACCACGACGTCGTAAGGCAGGTGCACCGTGCAGCCCGAGCTGTCCGCCGTGGCGAGGATCTCGTTGGCCGTGCCGGTCAGGTCGTGCTCGCACAGCGACTTACCCACATCGACACTCTTGGCGGCGAGAAAGGTGTTGGCCATGCCGCCGCCGATGATCAGGTGGTCGACCTGCGTCACAAGGTGCTTGAGCACGTCGAGCTTGGAGGAAACCTTGGCGCCGCCGACGACGGCGGCGACCGGCTTCATCGGGTTGCCGAGCGCCTTGTCGAGCGCTTCCAGTTCGGCCTGCATCGAGCGACCCGCATATGCCGGCAGTGCCTTAGCCAAACCCTCGGTCGTGGCGTGGGCGCGGTGCGCGGCAGAGAAAGCGTCATTGACGTAGAAATCTGCGTTGGCGGCAATCGCCTTTACCAGCTCGGGATCGTTCTTTTCCTCGCCCTTCCAGAAGCGCGTGTTCTCGAGAATGGCGACGTCGCCGGAACGCAGAATGCCGACCGACTGCTCGACCACGGGGCCGGCGATCTCGGGTACGAACATCACTTCCTTACCGAGGACCTTCTCGACGGCGCCGACGACCATCGAGAGCGACATCGTCGAAACGCGCTCGCCCTTGGGACGGCCGAAGTGGGCCAGCAGCAGGACCTTGGCGCCCTTTTCGCAGAGATCGGTGATCGTGGGGATTGCCGCCCGGATACGGGTGTCGTCGGTCACGAGACCGTCCTGCATCGGCAGGTTGAGGTCGACGCGCACCAGCGCCACCTTGCCAGTTACATCGCCCAGATCATCAAGGGTCTTGAAAGCGCTCATCTCTCGATCCTCACTTCGTCACCGACGGCAATCTCGCCATCGCTTAGCACCCGACCGAGAACGCCGCCGCGCCAATCGGGCACGAGCGCGGTCATCAGACCGGGTTTGATTTCATCCATGCGGCTGCACGGATCGCATTCCATGGTCAGTTCGATACGGCAGGAAGGGCCGATTGCGAGGATGCTGCCGGGTTCGCGCGGCAAGCGCAGACCCGAGACGCACAGATTGGCACGCCGCATGTACCACGGCAGTGCCTCCTCATCGCCAATACCCATTTCGTCCATGGCCGCCTGCCAGCTTTCCGCCTCGATGATCGAGACCTGCCGGCGCGGCGGTTTCACGGCGCCCTGACGCACGACGCCGCGAAAGTCCCCCTGGACTCCCGCGGCGGCAGTGACAGCGACGGACTGCAATTCCTCCATGGCAGCGCGCGATTTCGATCGCCGCGCGATGCCCTGGAGTGTGCCCGTCGCCGAGTTCACTTTCAGAGGAACTTCGCCATCGCACCCGCAGTGTCGATCATGCGGTTGGAGAAGCCCCACTCGTTGTCGTACCAAGACACGACACGGACGAACTTGCCTTCCATGACGGCCGTTTCGAGGCTGTCCACGGTCGAGCTCGCCGGGTAGTGGTTGAAGTCCGAGGAGACCAGCGGATCTTCGGTGTAGGCCAGAACGCCCTTCATGGCACCTTCCGAGGCGGCCTTGAGTGCGGCGTTGATCTCTTCCTTGGTGGTGTCACGCTTCGGCACGAAGCACAGGTCGACCAGGCTGACGTTCGGGGTCGGCACGCGGACCGACGAACCATCGAGCTTGCCCTTCAGTTCCGGCAGCACGAGGCCAACCGCACGGGCAGCTCCGGTGGTGGTCGGGATCATGTTGGCGGCACCGGCACGGGCGCGACGCAGATCGCTGTGGATCTGGTCAAGCATGCGCTGGTCGTTGGTGTACGAGTGGATCGTGGTCATGAAGCCACGCTCGATGCCGACGGTGTCGTTGCAGACCTTGGCAAGCGGCGCGAGGCAGTTGGTGGTGCACGAAGCGTTCGACACGACGATCTGGTCGGCGGTCAGCGTTTCGTGGTTCACGCCGAACACGATCGTGTTGTCGACGCCGGAAGCCGGAGCCGAGATCAGCACGCGCTTGGCACCAGCGGCGAGGTGCGGTTCGGATGCTTCCTTCGACTGGAAGAAGCCGGTGCACTCGAGCACGATGTCGATGCCGAGTTCCTTGTGCGGCAGCTTGCCGGGATCACGCTCGGCAGTGACGACGATGTCCTTGCCGTTGACCGTGATCTTGCCCTCGCCGGCCTCGACGGTGCCCGGGAAACGGCCGTGCGTGCTGTCGTAGGAGAAGAGAAGAGCGTTCGACTTGGTGTCGGCCAGGTCGTTGATCGAAACCAGTTCGAGACCGCAGTCGGGGCGTTCCAGAATGGCGCGAGCGACAAGCCGCCCGATACGTCCGAAACCGTTGATCGCAACCTTGGTCGCCATAAATACTCCTCCTTAGGCGCTTAGCTTGTCCAAAATCTTGGGCACAATTACTTCGGTAGTAAAGCCGAAGCGGGCAAAAAGATCTTTCGCCGGAGCCGATGCCCCAAAGCGATCCAGACCGATATTCAGTCCGCCGTTGCGGCTGAGCGCGGTATAGCGCTCCCAGCCCATCGTCGCGCCGGCCTCGATCGATACGCGCAGCAGCGCGGGATCGTGCGGCAGCACTTCGTGCTTGTAGGCTTCGTCCTGCGCTTCGAACAGTTCCATGCACGGCATGGAAACGACGTCGGCGCCGATGCCCTGCCCTTCCAGCTCGTCGCGAACCTTGCAGGCGAGCTCTACTTCCGAACCGGTGGCGATGAGGATGACCTTGCGGTCCGCCTCGGCGCTACGCAGCACGTAGGCGCCGCGAGCCGAGAGCATGTCGCCCGACTTGCGCAGCTGCGGCAGGTTCTGACGCGTCAGCGCGAGAACCGAAGGGGTCTCTGCCGATTCCAGCGCCAGGTTCCAGCACTCGGCCGTCTCGACTGCATCGGCCGGACGGAATACGTTGAGGTTCGGGATCAGACGCAGGCTCATCACCTGCTCGACCGGCTGGTGGGTCGGACCGTCTTCGCCGAGACCAATGGAATCGTGCGTCATGACGTAGATCGACCGGGTCTGCTGCAGCGCCGCCATGCGGATCGCGTTGCGGCAATAGTCCGAGAAGATCAGGAAGGTGCCGCCGTAGGGGATGACGCCGCCGTGCAGAGCCATGCCGTTCATCGCGGCGGCCATGCCGAACTCGCGGATGCCGTAATAGACATAGCGGCCCGAATAATCGTCGCCCGTGAACGGGGCCTGGCACTTGGCCTTGGTGTTGTTCGAACCGGTAAGGTCGGCGGAACCGCCGATCATCTCGGGCACAACCGGAGCCAGAACGTTCAGCCAGTTCTCGGAAGCCTTGCGGGTCGCGGCCGTGGCATCGCCCTCGACCCATTCGGTCAGCGCCTTGCGGATGGCATCGCCGTTGGGCAGTTCGCCCGCCATGCGGCGCTTGAATTCGGCAGCATGTGCGCTGACGGCGAGACGCTCTTCCCACGCCGCGTGCAACTTCGCACCGGTCTCGCCGAGCGAACGCCAGTCGGCCAGCACGGCAGACGGGATTTCGAAGGGCTCGGAGGTCCAGCCCAGATATTCACGTGCGGCAGCGACTTCGTCGGTCCCGAGCGCGGCGCCGTGCACGTCATGGCCGCCCTGCTTGTTCGGCGCGCCCTTGCCGATCACGGTGCGGCAGGCAACGAGCGAGGGCTTGTCGGAAGCCGCCGCCTCGGACAGCGCACGTTCGATGTCGGCATAGTCGTGACCGTCGCAATCGAACACGTCCCAACCAGAGGCGCGATAGCGTGCGGGGATGTCTTCCGAGGTCGAAAGCGAGGTATCGCCGTCGATGGTGATCTTGTTGTCGTCCCACAGCACCTTGAGCTTGCCGAGCTTCAGGTTGCCGGCAAGGCCGATGGCTTCGTGGTTGATGCCTTCCATGAGACAGCCGTCACCGGCGATGACCCAGGTGTTGTGGTCGACCAGGTCGTTGCCGAAGGTCGCATTGAGCTGACGCTCCGCCATCGCCATGCCCACAGCCATCGCAAGGCCCTGACCGAGCGGGCCGGTGGTGCATTCCACGCCCGGGATCAGGAAGTTTTCCGGGTGGCCGGCGCAGGGGCTGCCAAGCTTACGGAAGTTGCGGATGTCGTCCATCGTCGGGCTTGCGTAGCCCGTCAGGTGCAGCAGCGAGTAGATCAGCATCGAGCCGTGGCCGGCGGAGAGCACGAAGCGGTCGCGGTCCGCCCACTGCGGATCGGCGGGGTCGAACTTGAGGAACTTGGCGAAAAGAACGGTCGCCACGTCGGCCATGCCCATCGGCATGCCGGGGTGGCCGCTGTTGGCCGCCTGAACCGCATCCATCGACAGCGCCCGGATGGCATTGGCCATCGGCGCGAAACGGTCGGGGGAAAGGGTCATTGGGTAGCTCCGGAAAACGGGAAATTGCAGGATGATTCGAAGATTTGCGCCCCCCTTTAGGGAGAGGGGCCTTCCCGTCAAGTTCAGCACCCCAATTCGCGACAGTCCTTGCCTGTGTTGCGACCTGCCCATCTCTTCACGAGATTGTGAACAACCTTGGCCAACTACTTGCCTCGGGGCGATAATGAGCTAGCCATGGTCCCATGGAGGATGCATCGATCGTGAATGCGATTGAAAGGATCGAAGCCGCCCTGACGCGCGCCGAAGTCGCCTCGCGCGAAGCGGTTGATCTTCGCCAGCGGCACGAGCGCCTCAAGTCCTCCGTTTCGCGCTCTCTGGAAAATCTCGACACGCTGATTGCCGGATTGCGGCGATGAGCAACGTCACACTGTCCATCGGGGGCCGCAACTTCACCGTCGCCTGCGCCGACGGCGAGGAAGCGCATATCGGCAAGCTGGCCGCACTGATCGAAGAGAAAGTCGCCGCCGCCGGCATGGGCGGCCAGACCGAAGCCCGCATGCTGCTCTATGCCGCGCTGCTCCTCGCAGACGAAGTGCATGACCTGAAAGGCCGCGCAACAGAGACCGCCCTGCCCGCCGATTTCGAGGATCGGCTCGGCCAGATAGCCTCACGCATCGAAAATCTTGCCGACGTCCTTGAGGGACGCCCCGTGAACGCCTAGATAGCGCGAGACGGGATCTGCCCGGCACGAGCCGTTCGAACATCCCTGAGGCTATAAGCAATCCAAGGGGGCTGTCCCTGCCCGGACCGTGGTCCGACGTACATGGCTCCCACCTGACGTGAAGGCGTCAGAGGATTTCTAGGAAAACGACCCATGGTGGACCCGTCACCCCCAAGGCATCCCGCCGACCACAAGAAGACCTTGCGCAAGGCCTTTCGCGAGGCTCGTGCGGAGCATGTCGCGGCCTTGCCGGAGAGCTTGCGGGCACTGGTTCTAAACCGCCCGCCCGGCCCCGTGACCGCTATGATACCGTCCGGCGCCACGGTGGGCCTCTATCATGCGGTGGGCTCCGAGGCGCCGACGCATGGCTGGGCCCGATGGTTTTCCGAGAACGGGCACCCAGTCGCCCTGCCCTGGTTCGGCGAGCGCGATGCGCCAATGGAATTCCGGCTCTGGGACAATCCCTGGGATGAGGACGCGCTGCTGGAGGGCCCGTGGGGCGCTCTGCAGCCACCCGAAGGCGATGGCCCGGTAGTTCCGCAGTTCCTCGTTGTGCCCCTTCTTGCCTTCACAATGTCCGGGCAGCGGCTCGGTCAGGGCGGCGGGCACTACGATCGCTGGCTGGATGCCCATCCCGATGTTCCCGCAATCGGGCTTGCATGGGACTGCCAGATCGCCGAGGAGCTGCCGCACGAAGACCACGACCGGCACCTGGCGGCCGTGGTGACACCGACACGTATCTACGAAGGACAGATGTGACATGCGCGAGGCCCCGACATGGCGGATTCCGATCGGCGTCCTGCTGCTGGTCGTTGCGCTTGCCTTCTACGGCATTGCCGTCGCCACGTTCGTGCCGCCGCTGATCGGTGAATGGAACGCGCTTGCCCAGACGCCCGTCTACGTCGTGCTCGGCATCGTCTGGATCCTGCCCTTGCGGCGGCTTCTGATCTGGATGGAAACGGGCCGCTGGGGCTGAACGCGTCGAGCCCCCATCGCGGACAATAAAAAAGGCCGGGTTTCCCCGGCCTCACTTTATGCTGCGGTGGCCACTTCGTGAGAAGTGGCGCGAGTGACGGGACTCGAACCCGCGACCTTCGGCGTGACAGGCCGACACTCTAACCAACTGAGCTACACCCGCGCAGCTATATCTCGATCAAGTCGGGCCTGATCATCCGCACTCTTCCGGTTTCCCGGAAGAGTTCCCAAGTGGCGCGAGTGACGGGACTCGAACCCGCGACCTTCGGCGTGACAGGCCGACACTCTAACCAACTGAGCTACACCCGCGTACTTTGCGGTGCGTCCGCTTGGGAGCCGCGCCACTAAGACAGCCATGGGGGCCTGTCAACTGCATTGCCGAGGGCCGGACGATTTTTTGTGTCGCGCCGTTCGCCGGCCATACCGGAGGGACGGAATTAACCATATTTTCGCGAAGCCGCGGCATGTTCCATCGGGCCCGCAACCGGGCTGACGGGAACCCGATATGGCGTATTGGAACTGCAAGGCCCTTCTCAGCACAGCCATCGCCTTTTCAGGCGTGTTCAGCGCCTCGGCTCAAGCCGCTCCGGTCGAGGCAACCGACAGTGCCGTCTTCGTCGAACGAATCGCACCCGACACGAGCCGCCGCCTCGAACCGGCCAGCAGACTGGCGCGAGGCGATCGTGTCGTGACCGTGGTGCGCTGGTATCGAATGGGCGGCGACGGCGGTTTCGTAATCACCAACCCCCTGCCCGCATCGCTCGCCTATGCAGAAAGCGCATCGGACTATCAGGAAGTCTCGGTGGATGGCGGGCGAACCTGGGGCCATCTGGAAAATCTGCGCATCGGCACACGCGATGCGACGCCCGAAGACGTCACCCATGTGCGCTGGCGCATCCCCGCCAGCAGCGCTGCACGGGGACGCGGTGAAATCGTCTACGCGGGAACGGTCCGCTAGACCGCTTGCTCAGCCAGCAAGGATCAGCGCGGGCGCCTCGATCAGCTTCCTGAGGTCCTGCGCAAAGCTGGCAGCATCCCACCCGTCGACAACGCGGTGGTCGCAGCTCATCGAGATGTTCATCAGCTTGCGCTTTTCGACGCGCTCGACGCCGCTGGCATCGCGCACGAACATGGGGCGCTCGACGATGCGGTTGGGGCCGATGATCGCCACTTCCGGACGATTGATGACCGGTGTGGTCGCCACACCGCCCATCGGGCCGAGCGAAGTCACGGTAATCGTCGAGCCCGAAAGCTCGGCCGACTTCGCCGATCCGTCGCGCGCGGCACTGGCAAGACGCGAGATTTCTGTAGCGATCTGCCACAGATTGCGGTCCTGCGCATCGCGGATCACCGGAACCATCAGCCCCGCCGGCGTCTGAGCCGCCATGCCGAGATGGACCGAGCCATAGCGCGTCACGACACCGGCTTCGTCGTCGTAGTGCGCGTTGAGCATCGGATACTTCGGCATGAGCTTGCAGATCGCCGAAATCAGGAACGGCAGCATCGTCAGCTTGGGCCGATCGCCACGCCCTTCGTTGAGCTGCGCGCGCAGTTCCTCCAGCGCCGTGACGTCGTATTCCTCGACATAGGCGAAGTGCGGAATGTTGCGCTTCGAGGCGGCCATGTTCTCGGCGATGCGGCGGCGCAGACCGATGACGCGAACCTGCTCGTCCTGCCCCTTCTGCCCGGCAGGCTGGAAGCCGCCGGCGGAGTTGTAGGACAGGAACGCATCCAGATCGGCGTGACGGATACGGCCATCCTCGGCGGGACGAACCTCGCCGAGATCGATACCGAGGTCCTGCGCACGCTTGCGCACCGCCGGACTGGCCATAACCTTGGACTGTCCGGCAGCAGCACGGGCAGCCGGAGCCTTCGTGCCGGTCGCTGCCGGAGCAGCCTCGGCCTTCGGCTTGGGCGCCGGTTCGGGCGATGGCTCCGGTGCCGGTGCAGGCTCGGGAGCCGGGGTCGGTTCGGGCGCTGCAGCTTCGACACGATCGACGTCGCCGGCATCGGGCGTTTCCGCCTCGATGCGCTCCTCGACCTCTTCGGCCTTGGGAGCGGGGCCTCCGGCATCCTTCTCGTTGCCGGCGCCTTCGACTTCGATCACCACCAACGGCGAGCCGATGGCGATGACGTCGCCGGCATCACCGCCGACTTCGATCACCTTGCCGGCGACCGGGCTTTCCATCTCCACGGTGGCCTTGTCGGTCATCATGTCGGCCAGACGGCCGTCTTCCTCGACGGTATCCCCGACTTTCACGTGCCAGGCGACGATCTCGGCCTCGGCGATGCCTTCGCCGATGTCGGGCAGGCGGAATGTGTAGCGACCCATTGGATCACTCCTTCATCAGCCGGTCCACCGCCTCGCCAATGCGGACGGGACCGGGGAAATAAGCCCATTCGAGGCTGTGCGGATACGGCGTGTCGAAGCCGGTCACGCGCTCGATCGGCGCTTCGAGATGATAGAAGCAACGCTCCTGCACGAGCGAAACCAGCTCGGCGCCGAAGCCCGAAGTCTTGGTCGCTTCGTGTATCACCAGACATTTCCCGGTCTTTTCCACGGACTTTTCCACAGCATCGATGTCGAGCGGGACAAGCGTGCGCAGATCGATGATCTCGGCATCGACACCCTTCGCCGCCAACACCGCCTCGGCCACGTGCACCATCGTGCCATAGACCAGCACGGTCATCGCCGAGCCTTCGCGCACGGTGCGCGCCTTGCCGAGCGGGATCGAATAGTACCCCTCCGGCACCTTGCCGCCCGGATGCGACTTCCACGTCTTGGACGGGCTGTCGTAGTTGCCATCGAAGGGGCCGTTGTAGATGCGCTTGGGCTCGAAGAAGATCACTGGATCGTTGTCTTCGATCGCGGCGATCAGCAGCCCCTTGGCATCGTGCGGGGTCGACGGGATGACCGTCTTGAGCCCGGCGACATGCGTGAACAGTGCTTCGGGGCTCTGGCTGTGCGTCTGACCGCCGAAAATGCCGCCACCGAAAGGCGAACGGACCGTTAGCGGCGACGTGAACTGCCCTGCCGAGCGATAGCGCATGCGCGCCGCTTCGGAGATCAGCTGATCGAGTCCGGGATAGATGTAGTCGGCGAACTGGATCTCGGGCACCGGGCGCAGACCATAGGCCGCCATGCCCACAGCCGCACCGATGATGCCGCACTCGTTGATCGGGGAATCGAACACGCGGTTCTTCCCGTACTTCTTCTGCAGCCCGGCGGTGGCACGAAACACCCCGCCGAAGTAACCCACGTCCTCGCCGAGCACGACGACATCGGGATCATGGCCCATCATCACATCGAGCGCGTCGTTGATCGCCTCGATCATGTTCATCTGCCGGGTAGGAGCCTCGTGGAGGCTGACGGCGTCCTCTTCCAACATGTCCCCTACTCCTTCCACTCTGGAAACTTGGTTCGGCGTTCGCTGATCGCCTGATCGGCCTGTTCGCGCAGGTTCCAGGGCAGCTCTTCGAAGACGTCTTCGAACATGGTGTGGAACGGATGGTGCAGACCATGGCCCAGAATACCGTTCTTCTCGGCGTCCTTGGTGGCGGCGCGGACTTCCTCGGCCAATGCCTTGTCCATTTCCGCATGCTGCTCGTCCGACCATTCGCCGAGCGCGATGAGGTGGTTCTTCAGCCGCATGACGGGATCGCCCAGCGGCCATTCCTCTGCCTCGCGGGCCGAGCGGTACGCGCTCGGATCGTCGGAGGTCGAATGGCCCTCGGCGCGATAGGTGAAATGCTCGATGAGCGTCGGCCCCTTGTTGGCCCGCGCCCGGTTGGCGGCCCAGTCCATCGCGGCATAGACGGCAAGCGCGTCGTTCCCGTCCACGCGCAGACCGGCAATGCCATAGCCGTTGGCCCGCGCGGCAAAAGTCGTGCGCTCGGATCCGGCAAAGCCCGAGAAGCTCGAAATCGCCCACTGGTTGTTGACGACGTTGAGGACGACCGGCGCGTTATAGACCGCCGCGAAGGTCATCGCGGCATGGAAATCGCCTTCCGCGCTAGACCCTTCACCGATAAAGCTGGTGGCGATACGGGTATCGCCCTTGATCGCACTTGCCATCGACCAGCCCACGGCCTGCGGGAACTGCGTGGCGAGATTGCCCGAGATCGTGAAGAAGCCGTAGTCCTTCGCCGAATACATGATCGGCAGTTGGCGGCCCTTCAGCCGGTCGGCGCGGTTCGAATAGATCTGGTTGATCATCTCGACCAGCGGATAGCCGCGCGAGATCAGGATGCCCTGCTGGCGATAGCTGGGGAAGACCATGTCGTCGTCCGCCAGCGCGAAAGCACAGGCGACCGAAATCGCTTCTTCGCCAGTGGACTTCATGTAGAAGCTGGTCTTGCCCTGCCGCTGCCCACGATACATGCGGTCGTCGAACGCACGCGTGAGCGCCATCGTGCGCAGCATGCCGCGCAGCGTCTCGGGATCGAGCTTGGGATCCCAAGGGCCGACGGCCTGGTCGTTCTCGTCCAGAACCCGAATCAGATCGGTCGTGAGCGGCCAGGTCTCCTTGGCCTCGCACGCCTCGTCCGGACGGCGCGCAGCGCCCGCCTCGGCGATCTCGAGATGCGAATAGTCCACGACGTCGCCCGGCCGGTACCGGGGTTCGGGGACATAGAATTCCAGTGGCGGCAGATTGCCGCGCGGCTTACCTGATCTAACCGGACCTTCGGCCATTTTCATGCTCTCCCGCCATGGTCGGGCCGCAAGAACCTTGAGCATCAAAATTCTACGGTGAGGTCATAATATTACTCACTCCCGCAATGTCAATCGCACACGACGCACAGCGGGAACAGACCCTGCACGGTTGGAACGCCTATGTCCCGGTAAAGTTCGCGTCCCGCCGTTCGAACACCGCAGCAACGCCTTCGGCATAATCCGACGTCTCTTTAAGCACGGTCTGTTCGGCGTGCTCGTGCTCCATGGCCGCGATCACCTTTGCTGGCAGATCGCTCGTCAACGTCGAGCGAATGGCCACAAGCGCAAGCGGCGCGTTGCACGCGATTTCTTCGGCCATTGCGAGCGCGTCCGTCTCGAGGCTTTCTGCCGGAGCCACGCGATCCGCCAGCCCCCAATCCAATGCCTCTTCGCCCTTGATACGGTTGCCGCTCAGCATCATCCAGGAGGCTTTCTGCGCGCCCACGAGCCGGGGCAGCGTGTGGGTAATGGCGAAACCGGGATGGAACCCCAGCTTCACGAAGTTTGCCGAAAACCGGGCCGCCGGCGAGGCAATCCGGAAGTCGGCCGCCAGCGCCAGTCCCAGACCGGCGCCGATCGCGGCTCCCTGCACCACTGCAATCATCGGCTTCTTGCGCTTCATGATCCGCGCCGCGTTCTTATAGAACAGGGCGATCTCGTTCATGCCTTCGGCGCCCTGCACTTCATCCGCGCCCGCCAGATTGGCACCGCCGCAGAACACCTTGCCCTCCGCCGTCAACAGAATGCAGCGAATCTCGATATCGGCATCCATCGTATCTATCGCGTCGGCCAGCGCGCACAGCATGCCGGACGAGGCAAAGTTGTGCGGTGGGGCGGAGAAGTGAATCTCGCCGACATGGCCATGTTTGCGGGTGGTTACGTCGAATGTCACGGACAAGCCCTTTCGCTGCGCAGAACTGCGTCCGGGCTGTAGCTGCCACTATCGGTTGTCAACCCGCGGGCGTCATGGAACGGGCCGCCGCCTAGACCGCTACCGGTGCAGCGATGTGCTTATGCGGTTCGTAATCGTGAACTTCGAAATCCTCGATCCGATAATCGAATATCGAGGCCGGTTTGCGCGTCAGCTTCAGCACCGGGTGGCCGCGCGGCTCACGCGCAAGCTGTTCGTGAACCAGATGCTCGTGATTGAGATAGACGTGCGCGTCGCCCGCACTCCAGACGAGCTCGCCTGGCTCGAGGTCGCACTGCTGCGCCAGCATGCGCAGCAGCATCGCGGCAGAAAAGGCATTGAAGGCGAATCCGAGCCCCAAATCGCAGGAACGCTGCCAGAGCATGCCCGAAAGGCGTCCGCCGGCGACGTGGTACTGATAGGTCATGTGGCAAGGCGGCAGGGCCATGCCGGGCAGTTCCGCGACATTCCAGCCGGTAAACAACAGGCGCCGCGATGTCGGATTGGTGCGAATATCGTGCACCAGTTGTGCGATCTGGTTGACCGGCTCGCCGTGCTTGAACAGCCCGTCGCCTGCCGGCTCATAGGTATCCCAGTTCACCCACTGCTTGCCGTAGACCGGTCCGAGATCGCCCCACTGCGCCGCAAAGGCATCGTCTTCGAGAATGCGCGCTTCGAAGCTGTCGCGATCGATGTCTTCGCCCGTTTCACGCCGATAACGGTCGAGCGGCCAGTCCGTCCAGATATGGACTTTCTGACGCACGAGTTCGCGGATGTTGGTGTCGCCGGTGAGAAACCAGAGCATTTCACGAGCGGCCGTCTTCCACGCGACGCGCTTGGTCGTCAGCAACGGGATTGCATCGCCCGACAGATCGAAGCGCATGGTCGGACCGAACAGCGATCGCGTGCCGACACCGGTCCGATCACGCCGTTCATCGCCCTGCTCCCAGACCCGGCGAAGCAGATCGAGGTACTGGTTTTCGAAGTGCGGGGCAGTCATGGACGGTCTCGGCTCCTTGTCGGTTCCTTCATCGACCTAACCGCAGCAGCGGGTAAGGAAAAGAAGGTTGCCCAATTTACTCCACCGCCTTCGTGATCCCCCCTACCCCCGAGTTTGCGCGACTGCAGCCTGCTTCGGGCGATAATCCAGCCATGCCCCTCAATGTAACCACCACTCTGAAGCGATTGCTGCCAAGTCCATTGGCCGTTCAGGGAGTCGTAGCCTTGGCCGCGCTGGTCTTCGCACTGTCGCCGGCGCAAGGCGGTACGGCTCTCTACCTCCCCCTTGCCGGCGGAGACATGGCCAGCGCGGTCGCCTGGTCGCGAGACAATGGAGCGCGCCTTCTCGCCCCCGGTCCCTACGACGGGGCGTTCATCATTCGTGTGAACGCGGGCGAAGACTCTCTCGCTGCCTATTCCAGCGGAGCTCTCCTCATTTCCGTACCGGAATTTCTCTGTGGTGGTCCTGAAACGGAATCGGCTGGAACGTCATGAATGATCTGAATGAACTGCGCCACCGGGGCGCCCTTGTCCTTATCTATGTGAGCTGGGCATGCGTTGCCGTGATCGGCCTTTGCGCGTTCCTCTCCGGAACGGGCCTCATACCTGTCGGCGTGGCGGCACTGATTACGGTGGTGCCGACGATCCAGACCCTGCGGGGCGGAGATGGCGCCCAGACCCGCATGGCGATCGGCCTCGCGCTGCCGCTCTATCCCGCAATCCTGCTCTGGCAGTGGGCCGGCGCGCAGTGGATGCTGGACATCCACATGATCTTCTTCGCGGCAATCGCGATGCTTACGATCATGGCGGACTGGCGGCCGATTCTCGTCGCAGCCGGCATCACCGCGGTTCATCACCTCACCACAAACTTCGCGGCTCCATCGATCGTCTTTCCGAACGGGTCGGACTTCGAGCGGGTCGTGTTCCATGCCGTCATCGTCGTTGTGGAAACGGCTGTCCTGATCGTCATCGCGCGCAACGTAGAGAAGCTCGTGCTGGATCAGGCCGAAGCGCAGGAAGAACGCCACAAGGTCGAAGAGGAAGCCCGGCAGGAGCGCGACCGCACGGCTGAGCAGCAGAACCTTGTCATCGAGAAGATCGGCACCGCGCTCGGCTCGCTGGCAAAGGGCGACCTGTCGCTGCGTCTCGCAGAGGCTTTCCCGACGAGCTACGAGAAGCTGCGCCACCACTTCAACTCGGCGGCGACCGATCTCGAAGACATCGTTCGCAACGTAACCGGATCGTCCCTGCAGATCGAAAACGGCTCGAGCGAGATCCGCAGTGCAACCGAGGACCTGGCCCTGCGCACCGAACAGCAGGCCGCGACGCTCGAGGACATCGCTTCGACCCTGCGCCAGCTCAATTCCAAGGTGCAGGCGAACGCGACCAGCGCTCAGGAACTGCAAGGCAACGTCGCCCGGGCCCGTCAGGACGCGGTGAGCGGCAGCTCGGTCGTCGAGACCGCCGTGAAAGCCATGGGTGAGATCGAGCAGTCTGCCGACCAGATCAGCCAGATCATCACGCTGATCGACGGCATCGCCTTCCAGACCAACCTGCTCGCTCTCAATGCAGGCGTCGAAGCTGCACGCGCCGGTGAAGCCGGCAAGGGTTTCGCGGTGGTCGCGACCGAAGTCCGCGCGCTGGCGCAACGCTCGGCCGATGCCGCCAATGAGATCAAGGCACTGATCGAAACCTCGACCAGCCAGGTCGCGCGCGGCGTGAAGCTTGTCGGCGAATCCGGAGAGTCGCTCTCCACGATCGTGTCGGGCATCGCTCAGATCAACGAGACGATCGAAACGATTGCCCAGGTGTCTCGTGAACAGGCGCAGGAAATCGGCCACGTCAACGAGCGCATTGCCCGTCTGGACTCGGCCACGCAGCAGAACGCCGCCATGGTCGAGGAAGGAACGGCTGCGGCCCGTCACCTCTCGAACGAGGCGATCACGCTTGGCCAGACCGTCGCACACTTCAAGCTTTCGCAGGAGCCTGCGGGCGCGTCGAAGCAGGGTTTGCACACCTCTTCCCGTCAGGCCGCATGATTTACACAATCGGCCCTTGCCACCACGAGAATCGCTCTCTATAGGCGCGCTCCTGCCTCGGGCCGCTTTAACGCGGCACGATCGGTCGGGGAGTAGCTCAGCCTGGTAGAGCACTGTCTTCGGGAGGCAGGGGCCGGAGGTTCGAATCCTCTCTCCCCGACCAATTCGTAAAAACGCTTTAAAATCATAATATTAGATCGATAGAGCGCCGCAAAAATATACAGAAAAATATACAGTGCGGCGGTGCTCAGTTTTGCTGACCATCGCTATGCGCGCCCTAGGGCCACAGGGCACCAAACGCTGCCGCTAACGCGAGTAACGCTCGCAACCACCATGGGCGTTTATCTGTTGGGTCAATTTCCTGCGCAACCGCTAGCAAACCGCATCCAAACGCTCCTACCCGCGGTGCCCAAGACATGTCGAACGCAGTGACCGGTATGGTAGCCATAATCGCCAAACCTGCTGTCCAGCCGAAAACCGCAGCAAGATATTGCCTCAACGTGTAGATACTCACGTGTCCAGCATGTCCCATTCCTCCCCCATTACCCACCGCAGCGCTGAAAGCTTACCATTCAACATCCCCCATTCGAAGTCACCCCAAGGGCCAATGTCGTCAGGTCCTAGCTCCTCCTCCATTCTCTTCATCGAAGCCAACATTCCGTCCCATGTCGACTTGACCATCATGTTCTGTCGCTCGACTGGCGTTGCCTTGTTCCGTTCAGCTTCACTGACAAGGCGTTCCGCTCCTTGTTCAACGCGAGCGATGATATTCCACTTTCGATTATACCAAACCTGCTTGAAGAGTTTGTGCTCCGCATCCAAGAGTTCCGAGAGTTTGCGCGGTCCCTGCACCCACTCACGCTCGAACCGAGCCTCCTCGACAAGATCAGGCGCATAAGTGTTGAGAAGCACTGATAAGTTCGTGACATAACTTGAACGTAGCCCGTCGAACACCGCGGCGAGATGTGGATGCGGCTCACGAGTATCTCGCTGCTCGTCGCTGAAATCCCGTGTATTGTGGGTGACGAATGGCCTTCTGAAACCACGCGATGAGATCGGTGGGTTCGAGGTTCGCCGGGATGATGCCGCGCAGGTTTTCAGGAACACCGGCCAGCATTTGCGTTGCGGTGTCTGCCAGTTGCGCTTTCAGGGCCTCAAGCTCGGCCTTGGCAGGTGCCGGAGCCTGCGGCGGCGTGACCGGCGCGGGGGTATCGTTCGGGGTCGTGGGGGTATCGTCTTCGGGCATGGTCTAGCTCACATTGGGAGGGCAAGTTCGGTGGATTCGTCACGGCGGCGTTGAAGCTCTGCGAACGCCGCCTCGCGGTCGGGGAAGCCGTCAGGGTTCGCGCTCAGGAGCACATCGACAGGCGACCAAATCCCGAGTTCGGTCTTCACCTGTGCGTTGGTGAGTTGCTCGGCTTCGGAGAGCTGATCTTGCTGTTCCGCGAAATCGATGCCGATGGTGGCATCGTCGGGAATGGTGCCCGGCTTGTGCGTGTTGACCACGGTCTTGATGGTTTCGAACAAGCGCACTTCCATGGTGCGGGCCTGTGCGATTTGGTCCTGCCGTGCCGCAGCAAGCGGAACGCGGTGCTCTGCACCTGCTTTTCCGAGTTGGCGACGATGGCGACGTTTTCGGCCTGCCGCGTCAGGAAGCGCCACAGGATGACCATGAC
Source organism: uncultured Novosphingobium sp. (assembly GCA_965140495.1). GTDB lineage: Bacteria > Pseudomonadota > Alphaproteobacteria > Sphingomonadales > Sphingomonadaceae > Novosphingobium. The sequence continues at coordinate 2,548,847 of OZ223239.1, forward strand.
GCTGGTGGCGGTCTTGCCGTGCCTGCGCGGCCAGCAGAACACGGCCACCGACACACCGGGCGTGTCGAGTGCAGTCGCGATTTCGGCGCGCTCCCGGTCACCGGGCATGTACGCAGTGAAGCCACCGGCAGAGGCAGGAACCTGCGGCTTTACGTCTTCAAGGAACTTGAAGAATCCCGCACTGCCATCGCGCCAAGAGGCGATGGACGCAGCTAGAGAGGGAATGGGCTTGGCAGGCACGAACGAAAAAACCGATTGCGGTGCAGCGAGCAGGCAAGCGCCTACCGACAGCAGGATTGATGCAAACGGCTCAGGATTGAGCACTAGCCTATGGCAGTCGGCTTCGTACTGGCCCTTCGTTCAGGCATGACCGCACGCGGTCAGTTCTCTGTATCGACATCCAGAGGGATGAAGTCCTGCGGCATCCCCAGCAGGTGGGAAGTCTCCGGCTCAACCGAAAGACTTGGAATTTGAGTATCATATCAGAACAAGTGGAGAACGCAAGCAAAACTTGCCGAGTATGGGAGTCTTCTGACGGAGACCGCAGACTCTTGCTCACCTCAGGTCTGTCATACGCGATGCAGAAATCCAAGTAGAGGTCACCGCAGGGTTCACTTGACAGATACTTTCATCTGAAAGTAGTTACCAACCGCAGCGCGGTTCTGTTATCTGAACGAAGTGAAGATAACGAATTACTAGAGATATAAATATAATATATAAATATAATATATAATATAAAAACTAACAATGCGCGTGGGTGTGCAGGCGTGCGTGCATGTGTGTGCGTATGCATGCGCGTTGCATAAACCACCGGTGACCGTCAAGAGGATTTTGTTACGTTCGAAAACACCATCCATCGGCGACCAGCAAGGCCGGATTTACCTAATCCAGCCTTGCCAGTTCATCACCGGTAACAAACCTTCCGCGTCCGCACTCAGTTGGCAAAAACTTCCGACCAATCGTCGGTATCCTGCTCACAATTTACCGCCTCCTCGCCTTCTGCGGCGGCGTAAATCGCGTCGGCAACGCGATCCCATCCCAGCCACATCACAAGTTCGGCAATGCCCTTGAGCGCTTCAACATCACCGGCGGGCAACTTCGTGTTCATCATGTATTTTTGTCCGAGCCGCGAATCGGCCCGGCAGTTCAGCTATATGAAGTCGTTTGTGTGTCGCAACTTACATGCAGGCATCGCTGTGCGCGGTCGACGCCCCTCGCTGGGACCTAATCGAACGTCGCGCGGCTATCGGCACCTAGGTCAGCGCTTCGACATGCCTAAAATTGGCCGCACAGCCCCGTACACGCGCGATATGGTATTTTTGCAACACATGCCCATAAGGCGCGGCGGAGCCCTCAGAGCGTCTTCTAAAGGCTATCTGAAGGTCTCACGATATTCATCGTTCACGAGTGCTCAGCTATCAGGTGGTCAAACACGACCCCATCCCATGTAACTGCCTCAATCCAGCCCTTCAGCTTTTTGATCGTACCTTGCGGCAAAACGCCGTAGCCGCCGGTAGTTGTTTTGGTCGAGTGATCAAGAATGACGGCGATTTCGCCGTCTAGCAGTTCGGCTTCGCTGCGAAGCCGGTCTGTCATCGTGTGCCGGAAGCTGTGCGGGCCAATGCCGTCACTACCGCACTTCACGCCGATGGCCTCGAAATAGTCGCGATACCACCGCGAAACCGCGCCCCAATGCCCGCGTGAGTTGCGTTTGATCCCGGTGAACAGCGGGGCATTGTCGCCACGTGCAGCACGTTCGCGCTCAACGAAGGCAATGAAACCCATAGCGATCAGCTTCGAATGCAAAGGTACCGCGTGGCCCTTGCGGTTCTTGGTGGTGAGCCCTTCGGCCTCCTCTTCGCGAATATGCACAAGCCACACGCCGCGATCCTCATGCACGTCACCAATCCGCAACTGTGCAATTTCGCCAACGCGCGCGCCAGTGAACATGGTCGCAAGCAGCACCCACTTTCGCCAGTCGTCGGTTTGCATTTCGCCCGGCTTATGCTCCTGCCCCTCCCCCAGGAATCCGGTGAACAAAGGACTTGCGAGAAGCGTGTTTAGCGCCTTCGTCGAGAACGGTGGGCGTGGGTTCTTGCCCTTCACATCGTCATGAAACAGCCCATCACAGGGGTTTACCAACCCCACCCACGCCGGTTGCTTCGCCAGCCACTTGTACAGCGGCGAAATCACAGAAAGATGGCTGTTTACCGTCGTGTATGATGTGAACGGCATCTTCTGTTCGCGCGCACGCTTCGCCGCGTCGTGCATCGACAAGCCCTTGAATGCCTTCTTGCTGGCCCACTTCGGCGGCAGGTCACGCAGTATTTCCCGGTAGTCAAAAACCTCAGCGGCGGTAATCGACGCTATGGCGCGATCACGTCCCACGAAGTCGGCAAACTGCTCAATCTTCTTGCGGTCTTGGTTGACGGTATCAACACGCTTACGCCCCTTCTCAAGCCGCTCAGCCGCCCATTTTTCGAACTGCTCCAACAGCGTCTCGCCGGGCTTCGACTTCGTTTGACCACGTTTTCGCACCCGCTCAACCAGCGTGTTAGGATGCTCGGCTTCAAGATCGCCATTCACGCGCAGGGCGTCGGTCTCAGCGGCAGCGACGCGCGCATTCATCAAAAGCTGGCAGAGTTCGCCATAGCCGTCGCCATCTCTCGGCAAGTCCCACTGCCGATCCGCGATTATGATGTCAGCGGCATCTCGCACAAGGCTTGCGTTGCCCGTCGCCGCCATGCGGCGGGCAGTCTGACTGTTGATCGCTATGCGTTGCTCGTGCCTGCTCCATTGCGCATGGTTACCACCTGCGAGCATCTTGCGTCGGGCATCGCCATATTCGACAACCATGTCGTAACCTGCTTCGACAGCGAAAGCCTCAAGCTCTTCTCTCGTTGGCTTGCGTCGAGGCATCGGCTCAACGGCACCCCACCCTTCTAGCAACTCCGCGCGGCGCTTGCCCGCTCTCACCCGCGCCTCACGAACATCGGTAGTGCCAAGCGACTCCGCGATCAGCGCCTTCCCCACGAAGGACCGGTACTCAGATGGCACTGCCATGCGAAACCAGATGACGGCGGAATCACGAAACCAGAGGTAGCGGTTGGCAGCGTTTTTGGGTTGCTTCATATGTCGAAATCATACCCAAAATCGGGCAAAAAATATACAGTAAAATATACAGCGAAGCCGCCTACAAGCCGCAAAATACCGCGACTCCTAAGACTTCCCGCGTCAAGATATTTTAACGGTTCGAATCCTCTCTCCCCGACCATTTCATCACTTCAAATCGATGCTTCAGGACGCCGCCGCGGTGCAACGCACCCGGCGCCTCGACCTGTATCGCTCCGTATCAAATCCAGATCAGCATGACCCCCGGCGTTCCGAAATCGGCACGCCGAATCGATATGCGGCCAAGCCCGTTTTGAAGGCGGCCCCATCAATCATGTTTGTTGCTGACATTCGCACCGCGGATGCCTCATGCGACGAATCGCCAAATTCCGGGCAATTTCGAAGTGAATCCAGTTCATTTTTTCCGCGCCCGTTGCCGCGATGTCACAGTCTATCGCTCCTACGTAATCTTTCCGCAGGCGCGTTGACTTAAAACTGAACGATCTTCAGTTCCTGCGCGCAAGAAGTAACCCTGCACTACCTCATGGGAGAGATTATGCGCCTTATTTCCAGCCTGCTGCTGTGCTCTGCGAGCGTGGTCGGCCTGTCGACGCCTGCCTTCGCGCAGGACGCCGCACCGGTAGCCGAAACGGACATGTCGTTCACCGACAACGTCATCATCGTTCAGACCCGTCGCCGCGCCGAGGACGTCCAGGACGTTCCCGCCGTGATCGACACCGTCTCGGCCGACGACGTGAACAAGCTCAACATCCGCGACTTCAAGGAAGTCGAAACGCTTGTTCCGGGTCTGACCATGGACACCGATTCCAACGGTGTCGGCGGCGGCGCCAAGCTGCGCGGCGTCAACTTCGACATCAGCGCCAGCGGCAACAACCCGACTGTCGAATTCTACTTCAACGACGCACCGATCACCGCCGGCGTTCTGCTTCAGCAGATGTACGACATTGGCCAGATCGAAGTTCAGCGCGGTCCTCAGGGCACGCTGCGTGGCCGCGCCTCTCCGTCGGGCTCGATCACCGTCACCGCCAAGAAGCCTGACCTCTATTCGTACGGCGCGTTCATCGACATGACCGCCAACGACATCGGTACGCTCAACTTCAAGGGCGCCGTAAACATCCCCGTGATCGAAGGCGTTGCCGCGATCCGCGCTGCCGGCGTGTGGGATGAGAACGAAGGCGACCGGGTTCGTTCGATCTACTCGGCCAAGGACCCCTTCAGCCGTACCAAGAGCGGCCGCATTTCCGCGATCGTTCAGCCGACCTACTGGCTGAAGCTGGAAGGCCTGTACCAGCGTATGGATCGCAAGGCCCGCACCTACGACCAGGTTGCCTCGTTCAGCGAAGTAAATCCTGACGCGCCCGAAAGCCCGATCTACATCAGCTCGGATGACCGCCTTTCGAACATGGAAGAAGGTCGTGACCTCCGTCAGATCTACGATATCTACAACTGGCGCGCCGAAGTCTCCGCGATGGGCCAGGTCCTGATCTACCAGGGCCAGCACTACACGCAGGAAATCACCGGCAACGAGAACATGGACAAGGGCGACTTCTTCCCTGGCCAGTTCAACCGTGGCAACTACTCGGACATCTCCTCGACGTCGCATGAAGTTCGCTTGCAGAACGAAAATCGCGTCATGGGCATCTTCGACTACGTCGTCGGCTTCTTCGACTACAAGAACGACACCCCGACCGTTCTCAACAACCCGACGATCATCGGCTTCCCGATCTCGGCGACGCAGGGCTACGCCGCATTCGTGGCGCAGACCGAAATCCTGCGCACCGGCGAATCGCATGAGCAGTCGTTCTACGGCAACCTGACCGCGCACATCGGTGAAGGAACCGAAATCTCGGGCGGCCTGCGTCACATCGACTACAAGGACACCAACGGCCTCATGATCAACGGCAGCCCGGTTACTTCGGGTGGCCAGAGCGCCAAGAAGTGGATCTACAACGCCTCGATCAAGCACAACTTCTCGCCGGACTTCATGGTCTACGCGAGCACCGGTAGCTCCTGGCGTCCGGGCCTCAACGTCGTCGGCGACTTCAGTGCGATGCCGTCGGCTCTTGAGCTCGGCTTCCTGAACCTGCCGGCCGAAACCTCCAAGTCGTATGAAATCGGCTTCAAAAGCACCCTGATGGGCGGCCGTGCACGCTTCAACCTCACGGCCTACCACCAGAAGTTCAAGAACTACCCGTACCGTATTCCGGGCCAGGGTGTGTACTACGTGAACTACGGCGTCGATCAGACGACCACTCCGATCTCGATCTTCCCCGAAGTGGCGCAGTTCAACTTCGTCGGCGCAGTCCCGGTCGAGGTCAACGGCATCGAAGGCGACTTCTCGCTTGAAGTCACCAACAACTGGAACCTGAGCCTTGTCGCGAGCTACTCGCTCGGCAAGATCAAGGACGGTGTTGTGCCTTGTAACGACCTCAACGGTGACGGTGTGCCCGACGCAACTGTCTCGGCTCCGACCCTCGAGGAACTGCAGGCAGCCGTTGGTGCTAACAACCTGTCGGCTTGCCAAGTCAACCAGCGTGCCGGCTTCAGCTCGCCGTTCAGCGCCACGCTGACCACCGAGTATCATCTGCCGGTTTCGGACAACGTCGATGCCTTCGTGCGCGGCCTGTTCAACTTCAACGGTTCCTCGCGTGTCGACCCGAACAACCAGTTCGACAATGTCGGCTCCTACGGCCTGCTGAACGTGTTCACCGGCATCCGCGATCCGGAAGGTGCCTGGACCGTGTCGCTGTTCGCCAAGAACCTTCTGGACACCCAGAAGACTCTGACGCGTTCGGAGCCGCTGTTCACGTCGTACCGCAACCCGTTCATTCCGGATCCCAACACGGGCAACCCGTCGGCACAGACCTACACGAGCACATACAACCGCGTGAGCACGACCGCGCCGCGCGAGTTCGGTATCAACGTGCGTTACGCTTTCGGCTCGCGCTGATAGCAACATACGGCAACTGCCACATGCGAAGGGGCGGGGGATCGAAAGGTCCCCCGCCTTTTCTCGTTCAGGCACCAGCTCTTGCGCGATAAGCCTCAGCCGCCGCGAAGCAGTTGCACGCCCCAGTCACGCTCGAAGAGATAGAGAAGCTGCCGCGCAGCCTCGCCACGCTTGCCTGACAAGCCACCGTCACGCTCCATCAGCAGACGGGCATCGTCATGGGCGAGTGGCAAGAGCTTCTGGATCTGTTCCAGACTGGCGATGCGGAACGGCGTGTCACCGGACTGCCGCGTCCCCAGCAGTTCGCCACCTCCGCGCAGTTCGAGATCTTCCTCGGCGAGACGGAATCCGTCCTGTGTCTCGCGCATGAGGGCGAGCCTTTGGCGCGCCGTTTCCGACAGTGAGTTTCCGCGCAGCAACAGGCAAGTGGACTTCTCACTCCCACGCCCGACGCGGCCTCGCAGCTGGTGCAACTGGGCGAGACCGAACCGTTCCGCCTGCTCGATCACCATGAGGGTGGCGTTGGGAACGTCCACCCCCACTTCGATGACGGTAGTCGCTACCAGCAGCCGCGCTTCGCCCGCAGCAAAGCGCTCCATTGCGGCGTCCTTGGCCTCGGGCCGGAGCTGGCCGTGGACGAGGACGACGTCCTCGCCGAACCGCTCCTTGAGCGCCGCGAACCGGGCTTCGGCCGCGGCGATATCGTCGGTTTCGCTTTCGCGCACCATCGGACAGACCCAATAGGCCTGCTGCCCCGTCTCGAAGTGCCGCGCCAGTGCCCCGGCCACATCCGCGATCCGCTCGACCGAAACGACACGCGTATCGATGGCCTGTCGCCCCGGCGGCAGTTCGTCGAGGCGCGAGACATCCATTTCGCCATATTGAGCCAAGGTGAGCGTGCGCGGGATGGGCGTGGCCGTCATCGCGAGTGTATGCGGCGTTCGCCGACCCTTGCGTGCCAGCATCAGCCGCTGGCCGACACCGAAACGATGCTGCTCGTCGATCACGACCAGCGCCAGGTTCCGGTACTCGACGGTGTCCTGAAATATCGCATGCGTGCCGACGACAATGTCGATCGACCCATCGAGCAGACCCATCAGGATCGATTCCCGCGCCCTGCCCTTGTCCCGCCCGGTCAGCAGCGCGATCTCGACGCCCGTGCCTTCGAGCATCTTGCGCAGCGTCTCGAAGTGCTGGCGGGCGAGGATTTCGGTGGGAGCCAGCAGGGCTGCCTGCGTTCCGGCCTCGACGGCGATCAGCATCGCAGACAGTGCTACCACCGTCTTGCCTGCCCCTACATCGCCCTGCAGCAATCGCAGCATCGGCGCGGACTGACCGAGGTCCCCCTCGATCTCTGCGATGGAGCGCTTCTGGGCACCGGTGAGCGCGAAGGGAAGCCGCAACTTCGCGCGCAGCGAGCCATCGCCGGCAAGAGGGCTGCCGTGCTGCGCCCGATTGCTTTGCCGCACGAGCATCAGCGCCAGCGCATTGGCCAGAAGTTCGTCATAAGCCAGACGGTCGCGAGCGGCTGCATGGCTGCCCTTGTGCGCCTCTTGCAGTGCTTCGCGCCATGCGGGCCACTGCATACGCTCCAGAAGGCCGGGTTCGATCCATTCGGGCAGCTCGGGGAGGCCTTTGAGTGCCTGCTGCACCAGTCCGGCAATACGCCCCTGGGTCAGCCCTTCGGACAGGGGATAGACAGCCTCACGCAACTGCGCGAGCGGTGCGGATGTGCTTTCGGAAACATGCTCGGGATGGACGATCTGGAGGGTCTGGCCGTATTGGTCCAGCCTCCCGGCCACCCAGCGCCGCTCGCCAACCGGTAGCTGCTTCTTCGCCGTGTAGGACGCCCGACCGAAATAGGTCAGCGTGCAGTGGTTGCCTATGTCGTCTTCGGTGATGACCCGGAACGGCCCCCGGCCCGCCGCCGCGCGGTGTTCGCGCACTGTCAGCGCAACGACGACGTTCTCGCCCACGCCCGCTTCATCGAGATTCGAAACCGCGCGCCGCTCCACGAAACGGTCGGGCAGGTGATAGGCAACGTCCTTGATCCGGGCGAGGCCGAGCTTTTCGAGCGGACGGCGCAACTTGGGCCCGACTCCGTCGAGCACGTCGACTTCGACGAACAGGGGATTGAGCGCTTCGGGCCGCATGGCCACCCCTTAGCGCGGGAGCGCATCGTTTCACCAGTGCATGCGGAACCGGCGCATGCAAGTTTCGTTGGAAACATGGATCAATCAATAAAAGGAGAAATCCATGCTCTTGCCGCACGGAACGGTGTTCGCGATCGTCGATGGAGAGAACTTCGAACTCTATCGCAACTCCGGCATGGAAGCGTCCCCCAAGCTCGCCGCGATGGACGTGCCCGATCTCGACGGCACGAACTACAGCGCGGGTGCCAAGGACCACGACAAGATCTCGCGATTTCAAACGGGTGCGCCCAAGGACAAGATCGGCAAGCTCGAGGAAGCCGCTCATGTGACCGCGGTCGCCGAGTGGCTGAACGGAGAGGTTCTCGCCCACCGCATCGACAAGCTTGTCGTCGTCGCCGATCCGCGCTCGCTCGGGGAAATGCGCCGACACTATCACAAGCAACTGGAAAACGTGCTGCTGGGCGAAGTGCCGAAGACGATGACCGGCCGCCCGACCGAGGACATCGTGCAGATGCTGCACGCCTGACGGACCATACACCACCTTGCCCATACCGGCGCCGTGTCGTAACGGCGCCGGTATGTCTGACCTTTCGCCCCGCCTGGCCCGTTTGAAGTTCCGCGCATGGCATCGCGGCACGCGCGAAGCCGACTACATGATCGGCTGCTTCTTCGACCGCTTCCACGCCGAATGGAGCGAAGAGGATCTCGACCTCTTCGAGAAGATGATCGAGGAAGAAGACGTCGACATCATGGCATGGGCGCTCGGCACCCAGTCTATCCCCGAGGAATACCGCGGCCCTCTGATCGAGCGAATGATGAAGCTCGACTACGTCGAGATCCCGCGCTGACCAGCGGATTTACAGCGGGCTGAGCAAGTGCCCGCCATCGACCGGAATAATCACCCCGGTCATGTACCGCCCGGCATCGGAACTCAGCAGCATCAGCGGCCCGTTTAGATCATCGAAATTACCGAACCGGCGCTGCGGAATGCGCCGCAGCATGGCCTCTCCCGCTGGACTTTCCAGAAAACCGCGATTGATATCCGTCTCGAAATAGCCGGGCGCCAGAGCATTCACCCGAATGTCGTACCGCGCCAGTTCAAGCGCCAGTTGCTTGGTCATCTGCACGACACCGGCCTTGCTGATGGCATAAACCGAAAGCTGCGAACCCTGACGCAGCCCGAGGATCGATGCCACGTTTACGATGGCGCCTCCTGCCCCTCTGTCCCGCATCGCACGCGCCACCGACGTCGCGACCAGAAACGCGCCACGCAGATTGGCATCCATGACGAAGTCGAAATCGTCCGCATCGAACCCCAACACGCCTTTCGACCGCGCGACGCCGGCGTTGTTGATCAGGACATCGACAGGTCCCGCCGCCGCAACGGCATCCCTGACGCTGTCGGGATCGGTAACGTCCATCGAAACACAGCGTGCCTCGGAGCCGAATTGTGAACCGATCTCCTCGGCCAGACTTTCAAGCCGGTCCTGACGACGCGCAGCAAGTATCAGATCCGCGCCCGCCGCCGCGAGCACCTTGGCAAAGTGTCGCCCCAACCCGCTCGATGCTCCCGTGACCAAAGCCCGCTTTCCGCTCAGATCTGTCATCGTCATTTAACGCACCTCGTCTGCTTGCCACGGTGATGGCCCAGAGGCAGCGGCACACGCAACTCTCAAGATGATTGAAATTCCCACCCGAGCCGTTATCTCGCGCCCATCCTGACATGGCAGACTTTCAACGCATTCTCTCGGCCACCGCGCCGCTGACCCTGGCCTCGGTGACGCGCGGGGCGCAGCCGCTCGTCATGGCCGACCTCGCCCGCGCCGCCAAAGGCCGCGCCGTGTTCATTGCCGACAACGAAGCGGCGATGACCGCGATTGCCGAGGCTGCGAAATTCTTCGCCCCCGAGCTGGACGTGCTGGAATTCCCCGCATGGGATTGCCTGCCCTACGACCGCGCCAGCCCGGCATTGTCGGTGAGCGGACGCCGGCTTGCCGCGCTCTACCGGCTGCAGGCCCAGCGGAAGGGACCACAGCTGCTGGTCACGACCGCCAATGCCCTGCTGCAACGCGTCCTGACACCATTTCGCATCCGCGAGTCCGTGCGGCTGCTCAAACCGGGGATGGAGATCGGGCATGAGAGCCTGATCGCGTTGCTGCGCCGGCAGGGCTATCAGCGTTCCGACACCGCCATCGATGCGGGTGAATTCGCGGTACGCGGCTCGATCTTCGATATCGTGCCGGCCGGGCTCGACGCCGGGCTGCGGCTCGACTTCTTCGGTGATGAACTGGAAACGCTGCGGCTGTTCGATACGAGCACGCAGCGCTCGACCGGGACCGTCGACGAGTGCCTGCTCTTGCCCGCCGGCGAAGCCTTGCTCGACGACGCCACGGTCAAACGCTTCCGCACCCGCTTTCGCGAGATGTTCGGCGCCAATGCGACCGGCGACCCGCTCTATCAGGCTGTCAGCGACGGACGGCGGCTGGCCGGCATGGAACACTGGCTTCCGCTTTTCGAAGACCGGCTTGTTACCCTGTTCGATCACCTGGCCGACGAGGACCTGATCGTTGCCGATACGGCGGCAATTGCCGCCACGGACGAGCGGCTCGGCGACATCGCGGATTATCACAAGGCCCGCCTGGAAACTTCCGGCCAGAAAGCCGGCAGCTATCGCCCTCTGGCCACCGATGCTCTTTATCTGGGCGCAGAGGAACTGACGCAGGCGCTGTCAGGCTTTCCCGTCCACCGCGCCGATCCCTTCGCCCAGCCCGAAAGCGGCAAGGTCGTCGACTTCGGCTTTGGCAATGCCCGCGACTTCGCGCCGGAACGCGCGCGAGGCGATAATGCCTACGAAGCCGCCGCCAAGCACTTGCAGGCAGTCGGCAAGAGCGGGCGCAAGGCCATCCTTGCCGCCTATTCCACCGGCAGCCGTGCGCGTCTCGCTTCCATTCTCGGCGAAGCGCAGGGACCGGAACCGCGTCTTGCGGAGACCTGGCAGGAAGCCCTGGGGCTCGCCGTACAGGGCCGCTCCGCCGCGCTGGTGCTGCCGCTCGAAACCGGCTTTTCCAACGACGCGCTGGAAGTCATCACCGAGCAGGACATCCTCGGCGACCGCCTCGTGCGGCGCAAGAAGAAGCGCAAGGATTCAGACGCCTTCCTTGCCGAACTCTCGGCACTGACGCCGGGCGATCTGATCGTCCACATGGATCACGGCATCGGCCGCTACGAAGGCCTGCAGTCGATCCCCGTCGGCAAGTCCCCGCACGACTGCGTAATGCTGACCTATTCGGGCGGCGACAAGCTCTACATCCCGGTCGAGAACCTCGACGTCCTCTCGCGCTATGGCAGCGAGAGCGAAGGCGTCATGCTCGACAAGCTGGGCGGCGAGGCCTGGCAGAAGCGCCGGGCGCGCCTCAAGGAACGCATCCGCGAAATCGCCGGCGAGCTGATGAAGACCGCCGCCGAACGCGCCTTGCGCAAGGCGCCGGTCATGGTGCCCGAAGGCTCCGCCTACGACCAGTTCGTCGACCGCTTCCCATGGCAGGAAACCGACGATCAGGACCGCGCCATCGAGGACGTGCTGAACGACCTATCCGAAGGCAAGCCGATGGACCGCCTCGTCTGCGGCGACGTGGGCTTCGGCAAGACCGAAGTTGCCCTGCGCGCGGCTTTCGTCGCGGCCATGGCCGGGCAGCAGGTCGCCGTCGTCGCACCAACCACCCTGCTCGCACGCCAGCACTATTCCGGATTCGCCGAACGATTTGCCGGTTTCCCGCTCAACGTCGGCCGCCTTTCGCGCCTCGTGCCCGAAAAGGAAGCGCGCACCACGCGCGAGGGGTTGGCAAGCGGAACCGTCGATGTCGTCTGCGGTACGCACGCGATTCTCTCGAAGACCGTGCAGTTCAAGCGCCTCGGCCTGGTCATCGTCGACGAGGAACAGCGCTTCGGCGTCAATCACAAGGAAAAGCTCAAGCAGCTTCGCACCGATGTGCACGTGCTGACGCTGACCGCGACGCCGATCCCGCGCACGCTGCAGATGGCAATGTCGGGCCTGCGCGAGCTTTCCACCATTCAGACCCCGCCAGTCGACCGCCTAGCGGTGCGCACTTACGTGATGGAATGGGACGACATGGTGATGCGCGAGGCCCTGCTGCGCGAACACCATCGCGGCGGACAGAGCTTCATCGTCGTGCCGCGCATCTCGGACATGCCCGAGATTGAGGAATGGCTGCGCACCCACGTGCCCGAGGTCAAGTGCATCACCGCGCACGGCCAGATGAGCGCGGGCGAAGTGGAAGAGCGCATGAGCGCGTTCTACGAGGGCAAGTACGAGGTACTGCTCTCCACCACCATCGTGGAATCGGGCCTCGACATTCCGCGCGCCAATACGATCATCATCCACCGCGCCGACCGCTTCGGGCTTGCTCAGCTTTATCAGCTTCGCGGGCGCGTTGGCCGCTCGAAGCTGCGCGCCTATGCCTATCTGACGACGCCCGCCGATACCCAACTATCGGAAGTCGCGGAAAAGCGCCTCAAGGTACTCAGCGATCTCGATAGCCTGGGTGCTGGCTTCCAGCTCGCCAGCCATGATCTCGACATTCGCGGTGCGGGCAACCTGCTGGGCGACGAACAATCCGGCCATATCCGCGAAGTCGGCTTCGAACTCTACCAGTCGATGCTCGAAGATGCGATCATGGCCGCGCGCGCGGGCAGCGCCGGGCTGGAGAAGGACACCTCGGGCCTGTCGCCACAGATCACCGTCGATGCGCCGATCATGATCCCGGACGACTATGTCCCCGACCTGGCCGTGCGCATGGCGCTCTATCGCCGTCTCAACGACGCCGACAGCCAGCAGGAAATCGAGTCGCTTTCCGCCGAGATGATCGACCGCTTCGGACCGCTTCCGCAGCCCACGACCAACCTCATCAAGCTCATCGAGATCAAGCGTCAGGCCGTCGAGGCACACATTGCCAAGATCGATGTGGGCGCGCGCGGCACACTCGTCAGCTTCCACAACGACAGCTTCCCCAACCCTGCCGGGCTCATCGCCTATGCCGAGCGGCTGCAGGGCACCGTCAAGCTGCGCCCGGACAACAAGCTTGTCCTGTCGCGGGCATGGGGCGATCCCAAGGCGCGGCTGAACGGACTGTTCCAGCTCACCAAGGGTCTAGCCTCGGTCGCGCGCAAGGCTGGTAGCTAAGGCGCTCAGCGAAGACATATCCTCTTGCCGCCGGGCGATGGACCGTTAAACATTTACGCCGGTTCGCACCCCCGACGACACAAAGGATAATCGATGAAACTCCCAGCGACGCTCGCCGTTGTCTCGCTGCTTGCGCTTGCGCAACCGGCTCTCGCGCAAAAGCCCGATGACGCTGCCGCCAGTGCGGCAAAGGAACATGCCAAGCAGACGGCGAAGACCGTAGCCGACAACTGGGCCAGCGCACCGGTCGAGGAAGTCTCCAAGACGACCAAGGGCTCGGTCACGGTCGATGGCCGGTTTATCGCCTATACCGCTACTGCCGGAACGCTCACCATCCGCGACGACAGCGGCAAGCCGACCGCGAGCGTCTTCTACACCGCCTATACCGCGCCGGGTAAGCATCGTCCGGTGACGTTCTTCTACAACGGCGGCCCCGGTTCGGCGAGCCTGTGGCTGCGCATGGGCAGCTTCGCCCCGATGCGCGTCCAGACGACCGATCCCGTCTCCGTGAAGCCCGCCCCCTTCAACGTCGCGCCCAATCCGGACAGCCTGATCGGCAGCACCGACATGGTCTTCATCGATGCCGTCGGCGCCGGTTATTCGCGCCCGCTTGGAGACACCAAACCCTCGACCTTCTACGGCGTCGATCAGGACGTCGATGCCTTTGCCAAGGCGATCTTCCGCTACGTCAACAAGAACGGCCGCTGGGGCGATCCCAAGTACATCTTCGGCGAAAGCTACGGCACGACGCGTTCGGGCGCCCTCGCCTACCAGCTCGAAGACCGCGGCATGGCGCTCAATGGCGTGATGCTGCTTTCCTCGATCATGAACTACGGCATCCGCCAATCCGGCTTCGACAACATCTACGTCGGCTACCTGCCGACCTTCGCCGCCGTCGCCTGGTATCACAACAAGGTCCCCGACCGTCCGGCCGACCTGGCGACTTTCGTCGAACAGTCCCGCCAGTTCGCCAACGGCGCCTACGCCGCGGCGCTGGCCAAGGGGCAGGACATCACGCCGGCGGAAGAAGACGCCGTTGCCCGCCAGCTCAGCCGCTTCACGGGCCTGTCGGTGGAGTTCATCAAGAAGGCGAACCTGCGCGTCGATCTCAACCGTTTCCGCAAGGAACTGCTGCGCGATCAGCGCGAGACGGTGGGCCGCTTCGACGGACGCTATCTGGGCATCGATCCCGATGCCGCGGGCGAAGGCCCCGACTACGACGCTTCGAGCACCGCGATTACCGGCGCCTACGTCGGCAGCTTCCTAGACCGGCTGACCAACACCTTCGGCTATCGCACTGACATGCACTACCGGTTGAGCGCGCGCGAAGGTGCCGATTTCAAATGGGACTGGTCGCACGAGTCGCCGCAGCGTGGGTGGGGTCGCAACCAGAACGTGGCCGACGTCACCGTCGATCTCAGCGCCGCGATGCGCACCAACCCGCACCTGCGAGTCCTGTCGCTGAACGGCTATTACGACATGGCGACGCCGTTCCATTCGACCGAGCGCGATCTCAAGCACATGATGCTCGAACCCAAGCTGCAGCCCAACCTGCAGTTCACGTACTACCCGGCGGGGCACATGATCTACCTGAACCCGGAAGCGCTGCACCAGATGCGGCTCGATCTCGAGCGCTTCTACGCGCAGGGCAACAACTGATCGAAACGGGGCCGGTGGGGAAACCTTCCGGCCCTTTCCTTAGCGGCTTGGCGGTGTCACGCTTCGGAGGCCGCCAGTTTGCGGAAAAGTGCCGCACTCATCGGCTGGGCACGCAGGAAGCCCTGATAGAAGCCACAACCTTCGCGCTTGGCGACGGCGCGCTGGGCATCCTCCTCGATCCCTTCGGCAATCACCTTGAGGTCGAGCGCCTCGGCCATTGCGACGATGGCGCGCAACACGGCAACGTCGCGCTTGTCGGTCGTCACCCCCTCGATCATCGAACGATCGAGCTTGAGATAGTGCATCGGCAGCACTTTCAGGTAGCGGAAGTTGCAAAACCCCGCACCGAAGTCGTCGAGCGCGATCCGAATGCCCTGTGCGGAAAACTCCGCCATCATGTCCGCGGCCAGGGCGATGTCGCTGATCAGCGCCTGTTCGGTAACTTCCAGCGTCAGCCGACGTAGCGGAAAACCGCTCTCACGGATCAGATCGAGCATTTGGCGGACATAGCTGCCGAAAGCGAGATCGGCAGGCGTGACGTTGATCGAGAGGCGCAGGTCTCCCGGCCATTCACTCGCGGCTGCCAGTGCCTTTGCGGCGATGTGTCGCGACAGTGGGCCGATGTGATCCGCGCGCTCTGCAATCGAGAAGAGCGCACCCGCCCCGATACGGCCCAGCTCAGGATGGTTCCACCGCGCGAGCGCCTCGGCGCCTGTGAGGCTGTCGTCCTCGAGGCTGAACTGCGGCTGGAACAGGATCTCGATCTCGTCGCGGTCGATGGCGCCGAGCAGGTCCGCCTCCAGTTGCGCGCTGGAATGGCCCGGCGGCGTAACCTCGCCATCGGCCCAGGCCAGGCGTTGGCCCTGCTGCTCGCTGGCTTCCTGGAGGGCGTGCCCGAGGCGATCCAGCATCGAGTCCACGCTTTCGTCCGTAAGCGCCCTGATGAGCGCCACGCGAGGCGACAAGCGCAAAACACCAGTCGGAACGGCGATGGGACGCGAAATGAGATCGGCCAGCTGATCGGCCACGAGCTGCCAGCGTTCGCGGCTGCACGCGTCGTTGGCGACCAGCAGAAAGCTGCCCCCGCCGGACCGCGCCATTTGCCAGGGGCCATCCAGCTCTTCGGATGCGAAATGCTGGATGCGGCTGGCAACTTCCTCCAGCGCACCGTCGCCCGCGGCTTCCCCATAGGCGATGTTGATCGCCTCCAGCCTGCGCAGGCTCAGCAGCATGGCGTGGACGTGGGCGTGCCGCGGCGCGATTGCGGGATCGGAACGCCAGGCGGCGATACGCTCGTACACGGAATCCACACCCGGAATGCCCGTCAGCCGGTCTTCGAGCCGGGTGGAGTGGCTCTGTGTTCGATCCTGTTGCGATGCGCCCATGTAATGCCCTTAGCCCAAAGCCCTTGCCAAAGCGTTCAAAATTCGACAGCCAACCCCGATATGGTCGAAGGCGACCGGGGGACTTGATGAGCGACGACCTGAAGCTTGCACTGATCGTGTCGGACAGCGCCAAGGCGCAAGCCGGCGCCCAGTCGCTGCGGGACTCCCACGAGTGGGTCTCGCCGCAGGAAGCCGACGTCCTCGTCGTGCTGGGCGGAGACGGGTTTCTGCTCCACGTGCTGCACGAAATGCTCGACTGGGAATTCCTCAAGCCCGTCTACGGCATGAACCTGGGAACCGTGGGTTTCCTGATGAACGGCCAGCAGGACCATGTTCCCATCGCGCAGCGCATTGCCGAGGCGCACCGGGTCCCGGTCCGTCCGCTGTCTATGCACGCCACCAATCAGAACGGTGAGGAGTTCAGCTACTACGCCATCAACGAAGTCTCGCTGCTGCGCGAGACCCGGCAGACCGCAAAACTCGAAGTGCGCATCAACGGACGCGTGCGCATGGAGGAACTGGCAGGCGACGGCATCCTTCTCGCCACACCCGTGGGCTCTACCGCGTACAACCTCTCGGCCAACGGCCCGATTCTTCCGCTGGGCTGCCGTATGCTGGCCATGACCCCGCTCAGCCCTTTCCGCCCGCGCCGCTGGAAGGGCGCAATCCTGCCCGAGAGCGCGGAAGTGGAATTCCGGATTCGCGAACCCGGCAAACGCCCCGTTGCTGCCGTCGCCGACCAGAAGGAAGTTCGCGATGTCGCCACCGTGCGGATCGCGGCCACGGCGGAGCGCGAACTGACCCTGCTGTTCGACCCCGGTTTCACGCTGGAAGAACGCATCTTTGCCGAACAATTCCAGGTCTGACCCGCGCTGTCCGCGCGACGGAATGATTTTGTACGAAATTTCCTCCAGCTCGGGCTTGCCAAGCCGAAATGAGCCGCTTATAGGCGCACCCCTGCCCCGCGGTGGAGACATTGCAGGGCTGCTCCCCGATAGCTCAGCGGTAGAGCATTCGACTGTTAATCGAATGGCCGTAGGTTCGAATCCTACTCGGGGAGCCACTTTCCTCCAGAAAGTGGCGTATTATCAATACGTTATGGTATGATCGCTCACAGCGTTACCACATTTGTTACCACATCGTGATCGGGCTTTGGTGAGCTTTCTTGAGCCATTCAGCCCGCCGCAGGCACTATTGCGAATGCTCGTGGAGTGCCAAGCGCGCGTTTGAAAAGCTCCAACTCGACAAGAGCTGCACTCTCCCCATCCCGTTCCCCCCTCGTCTCTTGCTCACGAGCAAGGCATCCGACGCACCGCTTTGACAAAAGCGTCAGGACGTGGTGACGTGGCCTCTCAGGGCCGATCGAAAGTTTCGGCACGGGGCATCACTTCTGGGAAGCCTCACCCCGTGCCTGCGAAACAACAAGCGTATCTAAGCCGCGCGAACGAATGCCGGTGAACGCGGCGCCGCCAATGCAAGCGAATAACCACGGCGGCAAACCAATCGGAGACGGAAAGGTGGTTCGAGACTAGCGGTCTTCTCGAAATCCGGTGGGATCATCAAGCCACCGCTGAACCGCGGATGCTCGCCATCCAACAGAACGATGGCTTAGCGAGACTTGTCGCGGAAAGCGGCCTTCGCTGATCATCCGGTAAAGAGAGGAACGCGGAACACCTGTCACAGCTACGACAGTCTTCAGGCGCAGAAAGGCGTCGCTCATTTTGCACAACCTCGGCATATGAGGTCTGACCGCCAATGCATCATTATGTGGCATTTACAGAGTTTGGCAAGCAAACGATCGCCCATTGGATTGACGTGCGGTCCACTCATGCGCGCACCACCCATTAAAAGTTCGCAACTTATGCGGGTCCGGTAAAGCAACGATAGAGAACCTCCCTCATTGGGGAAAACAGATTCAACATTATTTTCAATATGATGACGGGTTCTTTTCGGACGAGAATGGGTTAACCTCTGATGTCGTGGATTTCTTGCCTTCGCTAGAGGATCACAAGAATTTCATCCTCGGTAATACCATCGTCATGATAAAGCTGATCCAAGCATCGCCATCCACGTGTGGACCCCACAAATGGTCGTTCGAACGGATCGGCAGCGACCGCTGAAGTGACTTCCGACAATGGGCCTTCAGCATTGGGAAACGGCAGTTAAACGGAAGGCGCCAGAAGGGACGCACAACGAGGTCTGACACGCCGCGGCTGAACAGGAAATAGACAGAAACACTGGCCGCGACACGGGCACCGCCCTTGAGTGGAGGGACATACTACAGTGTTCATTGGTTCAAAACTTGTCGAGTTTCTCGGCCGCAATACGCAAGTCCGTAGTGAGGCAGATCTTCAAGAGCTCATGATAGAAACGACCCGGCGGCTAGGATTTGAGCAGTTCGCCCTTGTCAGTCACGTAGATCTCATTGCGCAGAAGAACCAGGCCGTCGCGCTGTCCAACTACCCCGAAGCCTGGATCGAGCGTATCCATGCCAAGCGCTACTACCTCGATGACCCCGTGCATGCCGCCAGCACCGGCCGCATTACGCCATTTGCCTGGCACGCTATTGAAGCAATGCTCCGCCCGAGCCGGCGCCAAACAGCGATTCTCCAGGAAGGTAGTCAGTTTGGGCTCAACGATGGCATAACCGTGCCCGTCCATGCGCCTGGTGAGTATCGCGGGACTTGCTCTTTTGCTACATCGCGAGCTGTTAGCATGACGCCCCATCTACAAGGGGCCACACAAATAATTGCCTGCTACGCCTTCGAGACAGCGCGGACGCTGGTACGCACGCGCCTCGGACTTGGGGATTCGGTGCCCAGCATTCCAAAATTGAGCCCGCGGGAAGCGGACTGCGCCGCACTCATTGCATCAGGGCTTGGCGACACGCAAATTGCCCATGCGCTCGGGCTCTCCGATGCGACAGTCCATCAGTACATTGGAGACGCCATGCGCAAACTGCACGTATTTAAGCGTCCTGCTCTTGTAGTGCGGGCCTTGTTCGATGGCCAGATCTGCTATCCCCAACTGGTTCGCACCCCCTCTGAATAGAGGAATATCCAGCTGAACCCACTTCCCCGATCCTTCCACGATCACGGAAGGAGACGATCATGACCCACGTCATCCACGGCGGATCGGCGACTGCGGACGATGGCCTGCTCGCCCAGATGTATCAGGACCGCAAGCGCGTCTTCATCGATCTGCTGCACTGGGATTTGCCCGTGCGCGATGGCCTCTATGAGATTGACCAGTTCGATACACCTTCGACCATTTATCTCATCATCGCCGGACCGGACGGCAAACACCTGGGATCGATGCGGCTCTTGCCCACGACCCAGCCGCATGTGCTGGGCACGATCTTTCCAGCCCTGTGCGAGGACAGTCCACCCGAGGCGCCCGATGTCTGGGAAATATCGCGGCTCTGTCTCTCGCGCAGCATCCGTGCAGCCGAGCGGCTGCAGGTTCGCAACCGCCTTGCGACTGTTGCGACTCTCTTTGCCCTGAACAATGGTATCAGCGCCTATTGCTGTGTAGCAGACATGCCCTGGCACCAGCAGATTCTCTCGTTCGGATGGCGCTGCCTACCATTGGGGCTCCCGCAGCATTTACCCAGCGGGATACTAGCCGCCCTCTCGATCGAGATCGACGAGGAAACACCGGAATTGCTGCACGATGCCGGAATCTGGTTGCACACGAATTCACCGCTTATACCGGCTAGCAAGTGACGGGGACGACCATGCCGGGAATGCGTTCATCCGCCCCCTACACAGCCATTCTCATGGAACAGGGATATTGCGTCATCGACGATCTGGCCCATCCCCATACCATCCAGGCACTTGCGGCAGACTTTGAAGATCAGTTCGCCGCCACCGGCAAGTCTGAAGGTTTGTTCTCCGGAGAAGGAACCCGCCGCTTTGCAGGCTTGTTAAAACGGTCAACACACGTGGCAGCCTTGGTCGAACACGATCTCGTTCTGGCGATCACTCAGCAGGTGCTCGGACCATGGTGTGATCATTATTCATTGAACCTCACGCAGGCAATAGAACTCACCCCCGGCGCCGCCCCGCAAGTCCCCCACCGAGACCAGGACATGTGGCCCTGTAGCCAGTTCGTCTCCCCGGCAAGCGGGATCGAATTTCTGGTCAACGTCATGTGGCCCCTTTCCCCCTTCACACGGGACAACGGCGCCACGCTGGTCTGGCCAGGTAGCCACACACGTCAGTCGGAAATGCTCATCGATCCTTCAGAGGCCGTAGTCGCAGAAATGCACCCCGGCTCGGCACTGATGTTCCTGGGGTCCACCCTACATGCCGCCGGATCCAACCGAACGGCCGTCCCCCGCCGCGGCATGATCATCAGCTACTGCCTGGGATGGCTCAAACCCTACGAATTGCCGTGGCTTGCCTATCCCCCCGAGGTCGCCAGACATTTCCCGGAGAACTTGGCTCGACTGGCAGGTTATCAAGTGCACCGACCAAACCTTGGCACTTACGAGGGCCGCTGCCCTTCCCTACTGTTGAATGGAAGGCCTGAGCCGCAGGGAGCCGTCGATGCACTTCTGCCGGAGCAAGAAGCATTGATCAGTGCGTGGCGTAACGGTTCGGTTGGTGCCCCCAATTTCCAGGGGCCATCTTCAACGGCGAGTAGGCCTGGTGCGCCCATGCCCGGCATGGAACGAAACAATGGATAATAGCGCTGACGCCGACCACCGTCTTCATCTGTGCCGGACGCTCATTCTGCAAAGAACGCTGGCAGTCGAGACCTTGGGGTTGCCGCTGTGCACCAACCCAGTCTGGGACATGCTGTTAGATCTGTACGTAGCCGACCGGGACGGCCGAATGCTCTATATCTGGCCACTGAGTGTTGCCGGAAAAGTTCCGATCTCAAGTGCGCACCGCAAGATCGACCTCATGGTGCAAAAAGGCATGGTTGTTCGCATGATCGATGAATGTGATCGTCGACGCGTCGGAATACAGTTATCCGACGCCTTCAGGGAGAAGCTGGAAGCGATCTTCGACCGGTTGGCGGCCGCACTACAACAACCAGCGTGCTCATGTCGAAAAGGCGAACATTCCGACCACGTCTAAGCGACGCACACATCCGCTGCCATTGCAGACATTCTACCGCTTGAAACCGCACCTAAAACCTGCCCTTTGTTCATCGGGTTGTCGTAACCCAGCAACTGACCGTCATTGGGACAAGATTGCCTCTTTTGCCTGCTGATTGCAGGCAGGCAAACCATTGACCGAATGAGAAAAAATGGGAGGAACTGGTCAACAATGCGCTGTCTCCACTCTACGGTAAAGGTCTGATCGAAAATGTTGACAGAGGCGTCGATAAGCTGCGCGTACAAGAGCAATAGCCTTGAATGGGCCAATGGCATTTGTTCGGCTGCTTAACACATGGGCGCATGACAGCGCCGAGTTGTCGAGACCCACGAACGAACGCCAGAGTGGTGACTGAGTCTGGGACATTTCTGCCGTCCGTGAGTACGGCCGTGAGCGACGGGTTTCGGATGGAGCAGCTGTTCGCGTTGCGACGAACCTTGATTTGGGCAATCTGAATGCGCTGAACGGATGTCGCAAAACGAACAGTTGGCGAGCTGTTGACGGCTTGTGGTACCCGGCTGCAAAGCCTCTCGTCTCGGGTAGGCAGCTATAAGAGAGATTCCCATAAATGCTGGGCTTGTTACGCCGCCGCTACCTCGATGTTCTCGGATCGATTTATATCTACAATGAACATCGCGGTTATACTGCGATCGACCGGGTTCTGGACGCGGTTCGTGCGCGTTCGCCCGACGATCTGGAGTTGATTCAAGCCATAGAACGACACCGGGCCGACGAGCGAACGCACTACATGATGTTTCGTCGCTGGTTTGAACGCCAGGATCGTCTGCCGCTGGCCGTTGACCGCACGTTTGGCCACATTGACCGCTTTATCGAGATCGTCTTTCGCAAGCGCATCGACGATCTCGATACACAAGCGGTGATCGATGACGACCGCCTGTTCGAGAAGCTTTGCCGTGTGATCGCGCTGACGGAAAGGCGCGGGTACCGGCAGGTGGAGATTCTACTCGATCATCCCATGGTAAGAAGCGATCCGGTGCTCATGAAAATCTTTCGGATCATCAGGCAGGACGAGCCCAGCCATTGGGCGCCCTACGAGGGTTGGCTGCGCGAGCATGGCAGACGCGCGCCGAAGTGGTGGGAACGGCGGATCGATACGTTCATCCATTCCGAACTCCTTTTTCTAAAGCTGCCGCTCCTGTTCCTTAATCCCTTCACCCGTCGGCGCCATGACTGGGCCGACGGAGGGGAAACCGGGGCTATACGTCCGCGACCAGCCCCCTGACCCGGCGCACTGCATTCATGAAAACACGATTTCTCAATCGCCGGGTCGGCGGCATGCTGTTGCGCAATACCGTCTCGAGCTCGCTGTCTTTCTTGGTGAGCATCGGGGTGCTCTGGCTGCTTGTAACCTATGCATCCATGGACGAAGTGCTTGCCGCAGCGATAGGCTTTATCGCAGCGCAGAGCGTACATTATGCACTCGCACGAGGCTGGATATTTCCAGAATCCGACCGGGCGGTGGCAACTGGCTACGTCATATTTCTGTTAAACGCCAGCCTTGGCATGGCGATCACCGTCAGCCTTTACGCCGTGTTGCTCGATTGGACCGGCATGAACTATCTCATAGCTCGGGTGCTCGTATCGGTCGTTGCCGGGCTGGCCATGTTCCTGTCCAACGCCACGCTGAACTTCCGCAAGGTATGAGCGATATGCGCATCGCCCTGTTCTCGGGAAACTACAATTATCTTCGCGAAGGCGCGAACCGAGCGCTCAATCACCTGGTGGACTATCTGGAGCGCGAAACGGGGGCGAGCGTTCATGTCTATTCGCCGGTGACCGACACGCCCGCATTCGAGCCTGCCGGAACGCTGGTGCCGGTGCGCTCGATCGCCCTGCCCAAGCGCAGTGAATTTCGCCTTGCCCTCGGCATATCCCGATCGGCGCGGGACGATCTTGAACGCTTCGATCCGCATATCGTGCATGTATCGACGCCCGACATCCTTGGCGTGCGCGCACAGAGTTGGGCGATCGACCATGGTGTGCCGATTGTGGCCAGCATGCATACCTTGTTCGAAACCTATCTCGATTTCTACGGGCTAAGCTGGTTGAGGCCGTTGGCAGAAGCACATCTGCGCCGGTTTTATCGCCGCGCGGATCACGTGTTGGCGCCCACCCCCGATCTGGCGGCCGGGCTGGCAGCAATGCGAGGGGACGATCGTTCCAGCGTATGGAGCAGGGGCATCGATCGAGATCGTTTTGCGCCACGTTACCGTGACATGGAATGGAGACGCGCGCACGGCATAGCCGACGATGAGACCGCGGTACTCTTCTTCGGTCGACTGGTTCTCGAAAAAGGCATTGGCATCTTTATCGAGGCCATGCAGGCGGCCGAAGCGATGGCAAAATTGCGGGTGGTAGTTGTGGGCGAAGGCCCGGCCCGCCCGCTGTTCGATTGTCTTGAAAACGCCGTGCTGCTAGGACATTTGGAAGGCGGTGCACTGTCGCGCGCAGTGGCGAGTACCGATATTATGCTGACACCTAGCACCACTGAAACCTTCGGCCAGGTCATCCTGGAATCGATGGCAAGCGGCGTTCCCGTCGTTAGTGCCGATGCCCCCAATGCGCGAACGCTGATCGAACCTTCTAGGACCGGATTGCTTTGTACACCCAACGATCCGCAGGCGTTCGCCGCGTCTGTCTCGGTGCTGGCGAATGACCCGTCATTGCGCGCGGCCATGGGCTCTGCCGCACGCGAAGCGAGTTCAGAATATTCCTGGGACGAAGCTTCAAGAAGCGTAGCGGCGATCTACAATAGGATTTTGGCCAAGGATATTTGACCGAAGGTCTTTTCTCTTTCAAAGCCAAGTCGCGAAGTGGCCCCCATTTAACCTCCGAGTGGCAACAGCGGCGAATTGCCGACCAGCCGATTTGCGCGAACCGAACGGCGGGTTCCAGCAAAAGCTGTCGGTCTCGTCGATTACGCCAAATGTCTTGTGTTGGGCGCGTGCTGCCTGAAAGCGGAACGCCGCTTCTGGGACGAATCCGTCGTTCGCGGCTCGCCACTTGAATGACGGCTATTGGCAACAGCTGACGCTCAAGCCTTGGACGGATGCCATCGTCGATTGACTGAGGCTGGGCCGGTTGCTGACTGGCGGCTTTTGGCGATCCCACTGCGAAACCGGAGATGATCAGCGGCTATCATCTGCGGGTCGGGTTAGAACGTTACCAACTCGCACTACCCATCCGTCACCTTCGCAGGGGAACGCCCGGCCGCTGGTCGGCCGGAAAGTCGCAGATGGCAATCATCTCCTGATCTCACTTATTCAAGCTTTAGATGCAGCCTCGCGGATCCGGTTTGGAGTCTTGTCGACTCAAGCGAGGAGAAAGCGACTTCGGCTCGGGGGAGCGGACTCGTCCTCCCGCTCCGAGCAAGTAGAGGCAATTTGACGATAAAGTCACCAAAGAGGCATGGAGCTGAAATTGGCGCTGGCAGGGTGACACGAGCTTGATCGATCCGGGGACGACCCAATGGCTGATTGTCGTGGCTATCCATCTCGCCGTAATCGTCAGGGCGATCCTGCTCGACGGGCGCGATTCCTATTCGCGAGCGGCGTGGTTGCTGCTGCTGATCGCCTTGCCCGTGGCTGGCGTGATCCTGTACCTTCTGTTCGGCGAGCCGTGGATTTCGAAAGGTTTCCGAAAGCGTTGCCAACACATCGATGAAGAGCTGCGGCAATTCGCCCCACACCCGGCGCAACGCGGTGATGCGGCCAGCTTGACCGCCAATGCGTTCCGAACCTTCGAGGCGGCATCCGGCTGGCCGGTGTCGATCGGAAACACCGCAAGTATCACGCCCGATTCCGACACCGCGATCGACATGCTGGTTACGGATATCGATTCCTCGAAGAAGACGGTTCACTTGTCATTCTACATCTGGCTTGGGGACAACAACGGCATGAAAGTGGTGGAGGCTGTCTGTCGCGCCGCTCAGCGGGGGGTGACCTGCCGTATCGCAGCCGATGCGATCGGTTCGCGCGCATTGATCCGCTCTCCACACTGGACAATGATGCGCGACGCAGGTGCGCACCTTTGCAGCCTGCTCGAAGTGCCGCTTGGCCTGGGGTTTCTCGTGGGGCGACGCACGGATCTGCGCAACCACCGCAAGATAGCCGTCATCGACGGACGCATCACCTATGGCGGCAGTCAGAATTGCGCCGACCCCGCGTTTCTCGTGAAGCGACGCTTCGCCCCGTGGGTAGATATCCTGGTGCGTTACGAAGGGCCCGTGGCGCGGCAGGCCGACATCATCTTCGCAGCGGCATGGTCCCCCGAAACAGGAGAGGACCTGCGTCCGGTCATGAGCGCTGAGCCGCCGGCCCTGTCAGCCGATGGGTTCCCCGCCATCGCAACCGGAACCGGGCCGCTCTCTCCGCGTGGAACGATGACCGACATGTTCGTCTCCGTGCTCGCGGAAGCACAGGCAAATGTCACGATCACGACGCCCTATTTTGCGCCCGATCCGCCACTGATCGGCGCGATCGTTGCCGCGGCCCGGCGCGGGGTCGAGGTGCGGATCATCTTCCCGCACCGCAACGACAGCCAGATCGTGAGCGCCATCAGCCGCGCCTATTACCCAGTGCTCGCAAAAGCCGGGGTCCGCATCTTCGAATATCGCGGCGGAATGCTTCACGCCAAGACACTCGTCGCGGACGATGCCCTGGCGTTGATCGGGTCGTCCAATATGGACCGGCGCAGCCTCGATCTCAATTTTGAGAACAGCATTTTGTCCCAGTCGGTTGAACTCACCGCCCAGGTGCGCGAACGCCAGTGCCGCTGGCTCTCCGATGCAATCGAGATTGATCGCGACGTCGCCACAAACCGCCCGATGCCGCGCCGGTTCACCGACAATTTGCTGACGATAATCGCTGCGGTATTCTGAACTGAATGCGGCGATGATCCAGACAGGCGCCGCATTCCTCGCGCATTTGCAGCAATCACGATCCGAAGCTTCGCAGGCCCAAAGAGAATTCCCCTTGTTGACGACACCGTCCGCAGCTTATCGGTCCGTCATATGGCTTCCAAATTGATTGCGACCCAGCATATCCCGACAGCAAAAGTGACTGCCACACCAACTGGAGCGGGTGTATTGCCAATGCTTGCCGATCTGACCGAGTATTTCAACCCGAGCCATTTATGGGGCGCGGTCGCTCTCGGCGTAGTGTTCCTGGTGTTCGGCCTGGCTTTGAGCTGGCTCCTTCGCCGGACAGTTGTCGCAGTGATCGATCACGATCCGAAGGAACGGATCGATCGCATGACGATCAGCTTCATTCAGCATCTTGCGACCTTCATAATGTGGATCGTTTTGGCGTTGTTGTTCTCGCACCTCGTGCCTTCACTGAACAAGCTGACCACATCGCTTCTGGCGGGGGTCAGCATCGTTTCGGTCGTGATCGGCTTTGCCGCGCAGTCGACGCTGGGCAATCTGGTTTCGGGCATTAGCCTGGTCATTTACAAGCCCTTCCGTCGCGGCGACCGACTGCAGCTGACGACCCCGACTGGGCTCGAAACGGGGATCGTGGAGGATCTGTCGCTCGGCTACACCGTGCTGCGCACCTTTGATAACCGGCGGATCGTCATTTCCAACGGTACGATCTCGAACCAGATCATGATCAACCTGTCATCGATCGATCTCAGGGTCATGATGTCGCTGCCAATTTCGATCGGCTACACCTCCGACATCGACAAGGCTCGCGAGATAGTTCTCGAACTAGCGCAGGCACATGACAACGTTCAGGAGGTCGTCGGATGCCCGGTAATTGGCCTGGGCGGATCGAGCGTGGATCTCTCGCTTCGCGCGTGGTGCCCAGATTCGGCAATCGCCAAATCGGTGGAATACGATCTGCTCGAACAGATAAAGAAACGGTTCGATGAAGCCGGGATAGAAATACCCTACGCTTACCAGAATGTGGTACTGAGTGGGCAGCTTGACGAACCGACTGCACCATCTTCGGCGATGTTGTCGGATAGCCAGGAAAGCGCCGACCGGTGAAGTTATTGGCTGCTTTCGGGGGATCGGCAGGCAATGCGCAATGGCTGGGATTAGGGCGCCTTGCCGACCGTCCGCTCTGGGGCGTCCCACCGGCAGCTTCTATCAGGAGCGGACGTTCACTGCGGTTTGTGTTAACGACCGGACCTGGTCGATTGCGGCCTGTTGGTCTTCGACCTCGTTGATGCGGAACCACTTGGAGGGCGCCCGCAAATCGCGCAGGTGAAGCTTAATTCAAAGCGAACATCAAACAGGTGCCGAAGCCATGAGCCCGCGCGGCAACTGCCATGACAACGCAGTGGCCGAGAGCTTCTTCTCCTCGCTCATCCGCCGCTATGGCTTGATCAATCAGACCTCATCTTCAGTACGTTTGAGGTGGCACAGCAGCCTTTCCCCCTGCCACAACTCAACATTCCGGTTGGGCGCTTCTGATCTGGCGACGATGAGAGCTTCAGATGCGTCTGGCGCTTGAAACTCTACCGTTTTCTCCATGCCCGCCTCCTCATCGGCGAACTTCATCTGATAGGTGATTAGATCATTTTCCATACAGCTACTCCTCAGCAACAATAGTACCGGAAGGGTGCGGCCGCTTCAAACAGTCGGCTGAAGGCCATAAGGTTGAAAACGAAAATACCGGGAGCGATGCACCACTCCCGGTATTCGACTGCTACTATCGTGGGGGATAGTCGCATGGCGCAACGTATTGCTGTACGTGCATACGCTGCAATCATATTACATATATTTAATGTGGCCGGGGAGAATGTCGTCCACCGCGACAGTCAATCCTTTTGGTGCCCTTTCGCTTCGCTGATGGTACCGCTCGCAATTCCTCGTCTGCGTTTCGCAACTAGCGGTTTCGCTCAGCGTTCGTGGACATGGATCGGACCTCTGCTTTGAGCGCGACAAATGCTGTTGTTGTCGCCCGTCGAGTTCGAACGGCAGCAGATTTTGAAAGCAGAAGGCGTCTTGGAAACCAGGGGTATTCAGATCGAGCATCAAAACGGGAAAAAATTTCTCCTGCATAACCGAGGCAAAGCTGATGACCTATCATGGCCTTGACGCTAAATAAGCAGCGATGTCCCTATTCTGCCATTTTGGTCGACACAAACCGTCGATACATTCCATCTCACGCAGCAAGCTCGACGGCTACAATGCCTTGTGCGCCTCCTGTGGGGTGCCGTTGACGCGTACATCTGAAGGTCCATGGAGGGCAGTAAAGCTGTCACATACACAGTCCCGCCCGACTTCTGAAGCGTGAGCATCGAACAGTCCTAACAATTTTCGTTTTAAAACAACGGTCTGTGCCGCCAAAAACGGGGGTAGCATATACCGATCAACCTGCGGCGACTGCTTTTTCCAGTTCGGCGATCTTGTCGCTGCAGATCAGGTGGACCACCCGGCCAAGCTCCTCGACGCGCTCACCAAGCCAAGTGAGTTCTTCTTCGCTGATCCGATAATGCCTGGAGTAACGGGCCTTGGTGTAGGCCTCTTTCAACTTCTGAAACATTGCCCGTTCCCGGCGTGAGCCTTCGGGCCAGATGCCCACCATTCGCGCGTCAAGACGCTCGGCCTGAGTGCGCAGAAACGCGATGTTGTGATTGTAGGGCGTGTAGTTCTGCACGACCAGCAGGAAGCAGGAATAGAGGCCTTCGGTAGCCTGATGAAGCATGAAAGCTGCCTTCTTCCAACTCCTCCGCCCCATATAGAACCGGTACCCTTCCAGGAACTCGGCCGCGCTGGGCACGCCCTCCTCAAAATACTCCCGCGCCATGACCAACGCGTCCTTGGGCGTTTTCGGCTTGGGCTGATGAAGCTCGCGCTCGTCGGACTCGTAGAGCGCGATGCCTTCCTTCGCCATCTCCAGAAAGAAGATGCGGCCGTGGGCGAGACCGTCATTCACCTCCTGCAGCGAGTGCACGATGAAGTTCACCGGCGTGCGCAGGGTCTTCTCGATCATGTACTCGCGAATCAGCCGCTCCTCGCACCTGGCCCAGTACTTGGCCCGGTCGGCCAGCTCCTTCTGGCTGACGATAATGAGGATGTCGTAGTCGCTCTTGTACTGGTTGGCCGAGAGCGGGGCATCGACCCAGTCGCCGCGGCTATACGAGCCGAACAGCACGATCTTCAGGATTTGCGCACGGGCACGCGGACCGGTCGCATGCTCGGTCGCCTCGCGAAATTCCTCGAAGATAACGCCGACGACGCGCTCCAGCTCGCGCTGCTTGGCCGGAGGCAGATGATCAATTCCCGTACGCATGGACCGTCACCCTAAACGCAACACCGCAAGATTGCCCAGCGCCAATTGCATGCGACCGCACACAATAATTACGCTTTCTTGCAACAATTTAATTGCCCCTCCCTCCCTTCATTCCGGCCAAGGCTTGCCGGAGTCCATGGTTTGTTCCATATTCCGGTGATGAGACGGAAATGCTGGCGACCGTCCTCAGGATAATCCTGCCAGGCATCATCACGCCCGCCCGCAATGGCCGGTCGGCTGGAGCGCTTCAGCTCACGGCACACCTTAGCTTCGAATGTCCCGCTTGCCGGGAACGCTTCGTATTTGGCCGGCGCAGGCTGTGTTGCCCATGCGCTCCCCGCACCTGTTTTCGCATACGTCCGCCGCTCTGGACGATGCGTCCTGTGATGGCGATACTGGCCGTTCCCGTACCGGGGCCAGCAACCCGGCGGAGCGGGAACGGCAACTGACCGACCTGCTTTGCGCGGAACGCCCGAGGCTGATCCGCTTCTTTCGCCGGCAGGCAAGGTTCGCTAGCCCCGACGAAGCGGACGATCTCGCGCAGGAAGCCATCACCCGGTTCCTGCGCGCGGCCCCTTCCACGCAGATGGCAACACCTCAGGCCTATCTGCGCCGGATCGCCAGCAATCTCCTTATCGACCGGGCCCAGCACGGATCGACCCGCCTTGCGCAGATTTCGGTACCCCTCGTCGAAGGACTGGACCGCCCGGTCGAGTTCGATCAGCACCAGCAACTCGAAGCGCGCGAGGAGCTTGTCCATTACGAGCAGGTCCTGCGCCAACTCAAACCCCGAGTGCTGAAGGTCTTCCTGCTCAGCCGCGTCGAGGGATATACCTACAAGGAGATCGCCGCACGCCTGGGCCTAACTGTCTTCACCGTAAAGCGCGATATGCTGCAGGCCATTGCCCATCTCGACCAACATCGGAGGCACCGGTGAGGCTCGGCAAAGCAGAAGGACGTTTCCAATCCATGCACCGGATCGAACGCCAGGCCTATAAATGGGCAATGAAGATGGCCGACGATCCCGACCGGCACCGGGCGGGCCTTGAACACTGGATCGTTCGCAGTCCAGACCACCTCATCGTGTACAACCGCGTGGCCCGGGAAATGCGCCTCGCCACATGGAGCGCCGCCCAGCTAGATCTGCGTCCCGCAGACGCGAGAGCCGCAAGAGGAAGGCCTTTCCGCAATTCTGGCTTTGTATGGGCGATCGCGGTCCTCGCTTCGGTCCTAGCAGCCGGTTCGGCCGCGTTTCTAATGCTTCGCAGCTTGGAACGGCCCGGCGAGATCATCGCGTTTGCCACCCCAACGATCGCCCAAGCCTGGCCCTCCCATGCCAATGACGTTCGCCGGACCCGGCTCCCCGACGGATCGGTCGTGACGCTCGACAAGGACAGTGCCATCGCCATCCGCTTTTCGGCGGACCGGCGCATGATCGACCTATCCCACGGCCGCGTCCGCTTCGAAGTCGCGCATGATACCTCGCGGCCTTTCGTGGTGCTGACACCCGGCGGAAGCGTCACCGCAACAGGGACCGTGTTCGACGTCGAAGTGCGCGGCACGGTTCGCGTTCACCTGATGCGCGGTTCGGTCGAAGTCGCCATGGCGCACAATTCATCTGCGAACGAGGATAGCCCTGTCAGGCTCGTTCCTGGCCAGAAGCCGGAATTTGCATCGCGCCAGCAGGCCGTCATGCCGGTTCCGCAGGCCGCTCTGGCTAGCGACGGCCGATGGCTGTCCGGGACGATGAGCTTCGAAGACATGCCGCTCGCCGATATCATTGCCCAGACCAACGCCTATTCCAGCACCAGGATTTCAGTGTCGGAACCCGGGCTTCTGCAGAAGGAGTTGTTCATCGATCTCGACATCCGCAATGCCGATGCTGTCGCGCGCAAGCTCGCCGTTTTGCTCGACCTGACGGTCGATCGAAGCCAAGCGGGCAAACTCGTTCTGCGGCCGCGATGAATTTTTTTCCTTTTTTCGCGCACCGTTTTCGGCCTTGCCCCGTCTAGCCCTGATGCCCGCACACAGCGCGGGCTCCACAGGGGCAAGGACATGGACAACAAGAGCCGGCTATTACTCGCGGCCATACTTTCCAGCACGGCGATCTGCTCGGTCGCACAGGCGCAGGAGGACACCCGGCGTGATTTCGATCTCCCGGCGCAAGAACTCAAATTCTCGCTTCATGCCGTTACGCGCACTGCCGGCCTCGAACTGGCAGCAACGTCCGAGGCCCTGAGCGGCAAACGCGCACCGGCCCTCAAGGGGCGCTACAGCGCAGCAGAGGCCATCGCGCTCCTCCTCAAGGGCACCGTCCTTACCGCGCAAGTTTCCGGACGCACCGTGTTCATCCGGGAGAATTCCCCTTCGCCGCAGTCTGCAAGCGAACCATCTGCCATGGGGCCAGAAATCACGTCACCGGGTCGCGCATCCGCGGCGCGGTTCCAACCTCGCCGGTGGTTGCCAGCAGCCGCGACGAGATCGAACGGCGCGGCATTACCGATCTCGGGGCTTATGCCCGCAGCGTGCCGCAGAACTATGCGGGCGGACAGAACCCCGGCGTCATCGGCAGTGTCCAGGAGGGATCGGAAAACTTCAATTCCTCCTCGAGCCTCAACCTCAGGGGCCTTGGCGCCGACGCAACGCTCACACTCATCAACGGCCACCGCGCGGCCTACGATTCCGTCGTTCAGGGCGTCGATATCTCCGCCATCCCGCTCGTGGCGATCGACCGGGTGGAAATCGTCGCTGATGGGTCCTCGGCCCTCTATGGTTCGGATGCAGTAGGAGGCGTCGCCAATGTCATACTTCGCCAAGATTACGAGGGCGGCAAGATATCCGCCCGCCTGGGCGCCGCAACCGATGGCGGCAATGTCCAGCAGCAATACAACCTCGTGACGGGAAGCCGCTGGGACGGCGGCGGCTTCATGGTGGCAGGCGACTTCAGCCGTTCCACGGACGTGACAGCCGGACAGCGCTCGATTACTTCTGCGCTCGACAGGTCGACCACGCTCTATCCTTCGCTCAATCAGAAAAGCGCCGTCCTTGCCGGACATCAGCAGCTCAACGACACATTCACTGTCGAGCTCGACGGCCAGTTCAGCAAACGCCGTTCCAAAACGGCGCTGGCGTTCCTCGCTACAGGCGACTTCACCGTAAATGGTACGGCGGCGCAGCGGGACGTCAAATCCTGGTCCATTGCCCCGCGGATCAAGGCGGCCCTGCCGGGCGGATGGCTCGCGACACTGGGCTATGTTCATGGCCGCAGCGACTCCGATGCTGAAACCGTGACCAATCTGGGCGGCGCGGAGTTCTCCCGCAACCGGATCTTCTATGACAACACCCTAGATACCCTGGAAGCGAGCGCGGAAGGCGGTGTTCTGCAATTGCCGGGCGGAGAGGCACGCCTTGCATTGGGCGGCGGGTGGCGCTCAGTGATCCTCGACTACTCGCCTTTCGTGCTCGACCTCCTGAAGTCGGTCCGCAACAACAAGCCCAACTACTCCGAGGTCTTCATCGACTCCCCGCTGGGTCTGGGTATCGCGCGGCTCGTCGTCGATCCCTTCAGCTACTGGATCAACACTTCCGCGCCGACCGAAGTCGCCGCATTCGAGGCGCTAATCCGGCGCGGCCGCTCGCCGCTCGAGGCGGTCTGCGAACTTGCAGGGGTCGATCCCGCCGAGATCCTCGGCACCCGCCCGCCGCTCCTTCTTACCGCCGAGGACGAGGAGGCAGCATGATGCGAACGCGCCCCAGCCACCCCGACCAGATGAGCCTCGACTGGAGCAAGGATGCCGAGATAGAGCGGATCATCGAGGCACGCGTTGCCATCCGCGCCGAGGCCGCGGCCCTGCGCTGGCGCTTCCGGCTGATCCTTGTCGAAAGCGTCATGATGATAGTTCTGGTGCTGGCAGCGGGCTTCACCCTCGACCAGCCCACAGCGCTGGTACTGCGCGGCGCGTTCCTTGTCGGCATCGCCTGCTTTGCAAGCGGCATGCTGCTCATCGTTCTCTCAGGTGCCGCATGCCACCTCACCGCGTGCCTGCGCCGCTGGAGGCACCGGTGATGAGGCCCCTGCCCCCGCAGCACGATCACGCTCGCGCGGTCGCCCTGTTCCAGGCCGCGACCATCGCCTCGCTGGTGCTCGCTTCCGCCCTGCTCGGCGCCACCGCCAAGGCCGCGACCTCAACGATCGGGCGCACTTGGCCCATCGCCGAGCCCGATGCGCTTGCAGAAATCGAGGCCCGCACCACCAGGCTCCCCTCCGACATGCGAGCGCAATTTGGCCCGCGGTCCAGATGGTCGGCCATGCAGGCGGCCTCACTGGCGCCCGCCACCGTCAACCGGACGCGAAATGTGGTTCCTTTCTATACCCTCGATACCGAAATCCGCCTGCCGGACGGCAAGGTGCTCTACCCCAGCGGCTTCACCTTCAATCCGCTCGACTACGTGACGCTTCCCCAGCGCCTTGTCGTCGTCAAGCCGCGCGATCTCGCCTGGGCTCTCCAGACCGCGCGCTTGACCGATTTCATCCTGCTGGCGGCAGGCGATGCGCAGGATGAGGACGCGATCACGCTGTCCGAGCGCACGGGCCGGCCGATCTTCATTCTGGAAGAGCGCGTGAAACAGCGCCTCGGCCTTACCGTCGCGCCGGTCGTGGTGCGCCAGCAGGGCAAAAGGCTCGAACTCACCGAAGTCCGCCTCGATCGGCGCGGGAACCGAAAGGGCGCCACGACTACGCCCGCCAGCGAACGCAGGCCCGAGCCATGAACCGCTCACGCATCCGAAACGCCCTTGGAGCAGCACTGCTTTTCGCCTCAGGCCTGGCAGCGGGTCCGGCCAAGGCATCGTCCTGCCCGGCAGGCACCGTGTTCAACCCGATCACCAAGGTGCGCTGGAACTGCATCTTCCCGATCACGATCGGCGGCGTGCGCGTGGGCAGCACCGACAAGCTCTCGCGCGAACTCGACGCGCAGTCCTCCTCCAAGCCGCTCTGCGCCTGCCGCAAGGGCGCGACCTTCTGGTTCGGGGTCAAGGTCAGCTTCTGGTCACCCAATCGCATGATCGATGTCGTGACCGAACCGGGATGCATGATGGCGCTCGGCGCCGATCTCATGCCCACGCATGGCCGCCTCCAGGGCAGCCAGAGTTCGATTTCGGACGGGACGAACACGCGCAAGATGTTCGCGCAGATGCACTACTACATCTCGCCGGTCTGGAAGATGCTCGACATGTTCACCGACCTGCCCTGCCTCGAGGACGACGGTTTCGATGTGGCGATGATCACCGAGGTCCTGCCGACCTGGCAATCGGGAACATTGACTGCGATCATCCAGCCTGAGGGCATCCTTTTCGGCAATCCCGCCGCGGGCCTTGCCTGCATGGCCGACAGCGCGGCTGCGGCCGCTGGCAAGGTCATAGATCCGCTCTTCTGGTGCATGGGCTCCTGGGGCGCGACCTACCCGGTCGCCGGCGATATTCATTTCGATGACAGTGTCGAGGCCTGGGCCGGCTTGGCGGCGCGCGGCACATTCATGATGGGGCGCCTCGGCGCGCTTACCATTTCCTCGGCCGACGGCTGCTCGTTCATCCCCCAGCCCATCTGGACCAAGAGCCGCTACAAGTACCAGCTCATGGAGCCGGTCAAGGGCGGCAAGTGCGTCAATGTCGGGCGTCCGGGCGCGCTGTGGTCCTCCGCCAAACATGTCCCGGGTCAGGACAATGCCCAGTTCATGCTCTTCGAGAAAGTCATCTGCTGCGCCGGAGTGAGCACGCCATGAGTGCCCAGCAAGACAGCATCCTGCTTCATTCCCTTTCCGCGCGCGGCCCGGTCCCGCAATGGTCTGCCCGCCACAGCCACGATGGCTGCCGGGACGCGCGCGGAACAGGAGCGGCCTTGCCTGCCCCCGGGCAGGGTCGCTCCGCCCCCGGCCGGCATGGCCGCCGGCGGATCCCCGGGACGTTCGCCCTCTCAACCGTCCCGGGCTTCGCCGCGGCCATGCCGGCCACCCTTGGCGGTCACGCATCCATCGGGGCCCGGCCTGCCCCCGGCGGGAGCAGGCAATGAGACCCTGGCCACGCCTTGCCGCGAGCACGATCGTGCTGCTTTCTGCCGCCCTCCAGGCCCAGAACGTGGAAGAACGCGCCAAAACCGCGGCCAGCGCCTCGCGGGCGAAGACCGGGACCAGCGATGTGCTTCTCGAAAGCTACGTGACGCCCGCCATGAGCGGAGAAGCTGTGACGACGATTGACGGGAGCAAGAGCTTTACGCCCGCCATCGCCTGCCAGAAGAGTTCGAAACTGCTCGAAGTGCTGATCCAGCCTGCCGCCACCGGCGACATCGGCCTCGTTCGCATCTCGCGCGACACGGACATGGACGGTACTTTCGATACCAGCTCGAACTTGCCCGTCCCGGTCTCGGGCATCTGCGCCAATGGTGTGCTCTCCTGCGATCCGGGCACCTGGTCCCATTGCCGCGCCTTCCGCTGGGACGTCGATGCGGCAAAGGATCTGAAACTGACCGAGGTCCAGATGCCCGAACTTGCCGGATGCTATTGCGTTAACAATAGCTGCGGCAACAATCTCGTCTTCGGCAACCTGGCGATGGTCCTCAAGGACCTTGGCGGCGGAATGGTCGGCGCGCTCACCACCGCGTTCCCCGCGATCGGCGTTGCCGAAGCGCGGATCAACGGCCCCGTGATCGACTATGTTGGTGCGCTGACCACCAGTTGCACCGACGGCGATACGGCCGCCGAGACCGCGTACCGCAAGAATCCCACCGCGATTGGCGGCGATGCCTTTGCCCTCAGCTCCACGAACTCGGTGTTCCAGGCTCTGCAAGGCTCGGCCGCCGGTTCAGGCAAGGCCGAAGTGACCCGTTCATGCCCGATCGAGCGGGAGATCAAAGTCCGCTCCTGGACCTTCGACGATGTGCTGGGCGTGTCGGGCGCGGTGCAGTCGGTCATGAGTTGCGGTACCGATTGCCGGCGCTACCGGATCGGCGGCGACGGGAACTGCAGCGATGTGCCGCCGCTATTCAGCGCGACTATCGATACCCATGCGCCCGACCGCATCGTTTCCGCGCGCGTCGTCGGCCTTGGCGCCGACGACTGGGTCCAGGGCCGCGTCAACGGCCAAATCATTGGCTCGGCCGGCAAACGCCCCTGGCTCACCGATGGCCTGCCGACAGGCGATTGCCGCCATGGCGGCAGCGATCCCTATGTTGCGCTCGATCTCGATATAGCACCGACTCTCAAGGCCGGTTCGACCACTGTCGCTGCAAGGGTGCGCGGCGGCGGCGATGGCCGCCAGGGCTACATCGACATCGAGATCACCGCGAAAACGGGATGCGATGTGAGCGAGCGGCTGATCGACCTGTGCGCCGCCAATGCCGCTGACGACACATGCCGCCTCTACAATGAAACGGTCCATGGGGTGGCTACAGTCGTGAACAGCGTGAGCACCGGCCTTCGTCCACTGCCCCAGACACGCCTGTTCGGAACCGGCGCCTGCACCTTCCAGTTTGCCCGCGATTTCTTCAGCCGCAAGCGGCAATACCGCTGCATCGTCGATAGCGCAGCCCTACCCGAACCCGATCTCAGCCGCGGCGCTTACGTGATAGACCACTCGACCGAGACCCTGCTCGCCGATCGCCAAACCGCGGCCGATGGCACTGTCACGACCTCGACGCGGCCCTTCAGCCTGCCGGACCGGGGTTCGGTGCCTGCCTGCGAAGCGATCTGCAAGACGCGTGCTCCCCGGGCCAACACCGACGCGGCGCCGGCGGGCGTGGTTGGCGCTAAACAGAACGATCCGACCGGCTACGACACCTTCTACCACGTGTGCGACAGCGCGAATGCCTGTCCCGCAGGCCCCGGTGAACAAATTGTAAGCCCCTGCGGCTGCCTTGATGATTTTCCCGAGGCCGTGGTCATGATGCAGACCGTGCGGCTCGCAGGCGCGGACATGGTCTGCACGAGCGCCGAGCGATGAGAACCTCGCCCTTCCTCCTCGCCCTCATGGCCAGCGCGAGCTTCGCGCTCGCGGCGCCTGCGCGCGCTGATGCACTGTGCGCGGCGGACCTCAATGGCAACGGCGATGCCGCCGATCCCGGCGAGACCGCCAGCTGCCTTGCGACCTCCAGCGCAGCCTGGCTCTGCCCGATCGAAGCAGTGAACTGTGTAGCGGATACCGACGGTTCCTACGCCTGCCCGCTTGGGGACCAGTTTGCTTGCGAGATACCAAGCTCAGGCAGCACTCCCGCCTGTTCGCCCCACGCATGCCTCGATACCGATACAACACCGATCGCCGAGGAACCCGCCATGAACGATCCGGGCGTTCCGGCCGATGGGGCGCTCGATGCCGAGGGAAACTGCGCCGCGCAAATCGAGATCTTTTCCGGGCGTGCCATGCGCTGCCGTCCTCCGGGACTGTCCGACAGCTTTCAGAATTGCTGCAAGGACAAGGGCAAGATCGTCAAGGACGGCATGGGCTCGTCGATATCCTCGATCGGCACCAAGATCGCGGTCGCCACCAGATCTCAAAATCCTGCGGAAAGCTTCACCAAGGAACTGAGCCATCAAATCCTTGGGGATCGCGGATTACGCAATCGTTATCTTGAGCAGGCGGATGCCGGTCGCGGGACGGCAGACATTACAGGGCCGCTGACGTCGATTGAACAATCGTCCGTTTTGCGTTCTGGGCGTTTTTCCAACGATCTGGACAATGGTCCGTTCGACGGTGATCCCAGCTTCAAGGAACGTCGGGATAAATGAGTTCTCAACGATGTCGATGAGAATGCTGCCAATGTAGACCAGAGCGCGGATCAAGCGGATCCGAGGCTGGGTCCCTAAAGCCTCCAACTGAAAGCTTGGGGAACATCTCCTCCTGCGTCGGCTCGACGAGTTCCCAATCGCTCGCAGCAAACCATGCCTGTGCGAAGCCGATCCCGAGAATGAGCAGTGCCGTCATCGGAAAGAACAGAATGTTCAGGTAACCGGCGAGCGCGCGGGTGTAGAATTCACCGAGCGATGGCAAATAGAACGACGCGCACTTGCCCGCCCAGTAGGCGGCTGTGCTTGCCCACCAAAGTTTTGCGTACCATGGCACCCATAACCAAGCGGATGCTTTTGGCTTTGACCTGGCAAGAGACGCGTGAATTTCCGTGATGTTGCTCGGATCGTTCGCGGGTTCCACAGGGGGGATCCTTTCCGGCCACGAAGCTACCATCAAGGTTGAGCGTTCGAAAACGAAAACCGATGGGATTGAGGTGAAATTCGTGCCACTTGGCCGTTCCTTCGATGCTACGCGATGGCAACACCATGCCTCCCTTCCCCTACCGTTGATGCGATGGGACTTGGGGGTTACCATCATAATGACTGCTGTGCCGGACGATCCTGGACCGTAGCTACTTCGTCGCGATCATCGAGAACATGCTGGAACCGAAGCGGGCCTTTTGGGCCGACGTCGTCGCTTGGAATGCATTCGCACGGCGAGGTGACAGCGACAGTTCGGAGTGGATCGAAATGGCGCTTGTCTCGCGTGAAATGGCTTCGGAAGGACCTCTGTATGAGATTCCACTAGCGCGATTCATCGCCGTGCAGACGGCGGAGGCAGGCAAGACTTGATCAGCGACCAACTGGGCAGCAGACACACGACGTAGAATGCGGCAAGTCGTCCAGCGTTCTTGGCTACCCCTAGGTCGTTTATGGGGATAGCCCCTACACTGCCCTCCCGCCCCCGACCCTTTGACCCCATTCAGGTGCCGATTTTCGCTTCCAGATCCGCAAGGGCAGCTACCCCATCTACACTATCGAGCCTGGTCAGATCCGACCTGGCAGTTCTCAGGTAGCCGAAGCGGAGGAAAAGACTCGCATTGATGTCGTGCGGGGAGAATCAAGCCGCCAGCAGCGGCTTGATTCCTTCGATGTCAGCAGCCTGGTCCACCAGCAAATCATAATGCGTCTGGAGGTTAAGCCAGAACTCCGGCGTCGTGCCAAGTGCCTTGGACAGACGCTTGGCCGTGTCCGGCGTGACTGAAGTCCTTTCCTCGCACAGCCGCTCAATACGGGTGCGGGGAACATGGATATGCTTCGCAAGCTTGCCTGCAGAAATGCCCATCTCCTCAAGGAACTCATGCTTGAGAATTTCGCCGGGATGGACCGGGGTTTTCAACATGGTCATGACGGTTCCTTTCAATGATAGTCCACTATCTCTACGTCTTCCGGGCCATTGTCGGTCCAGACAAAACAGATACGCCATTGGTCGTTGATACGGATCGAATGCTGGCCCTCACGGTCATCGGACAGGGCTTCCAGCCTGTTACCCGGAGGCGACCGCAGGTCGTCCAGATTTA
This sequence comes from uncultured Novosphingobium sp., assembly GCA_965140495.1. Taxonomy (GTDB): domain Bacteria; phylum Pseudomonadota; class Alphaproteobacteria; order Sphingomonadales; family Sphingomonadaceae; genus Novosphingobium. The sequence goes on from OZ223239.1 coordinate 2,589,052, forward strand.
CCGCGGCCTCAAGCATGGCTATTTTCCGCAGAGAAGCCCGGAATATGTCATTCGGGAAGCCCTTTCCCGGCTTGCCCGCCAACACCTGCTCCACCAACTTGCCCTTGGCGCTCTGTATCATGGATTGATACGTATCATGACGTGATACATGACGCAAGGGGTTGAACCGCCCCTCACGGGAAGTTACCGGAATCCAGATCACGGACATGACCGAAGTCTTGCCTGGTCGCACCGTGATGTCTGCTTAGTCGGGCGAACCGGAACGGCTCCTATGCGACGCTGAATGACCCGGAGCTGCCGTTGGTTCAGGAGGGTTGTTCTAGGGCTTACGAACGACCGCCACGCCGGACGAACCGGAACGTCTCCTATCAGGAGCGCGGATTGGCATAGCGGACGTTGCCGGCAGAGAACTAGCGTGTCAGCTTTGCGCCCTCTTTCAACCGTTTACCGGATCGCTGCAGTTTGCTCGGTCTCAGGTACGTTGAGCTTTGGCTTTGTCGATCATATCATCCACGCGGGCGATCAACTTCTCGAGATCGCCCACATCCGGCATTTCACCTGCGAATTCATCCGAATTGGAGTGGCCTTCCAAGAGCCGGGAGGTGTCATCCTGCAAGGCGACAATCTCGTCTGCTAAGTCGTTTGACCAACTGATTTTGGTCAATGCGCCCAATCTGACCTGTTCATCCCATCGACGCACAGTGTCTTTGAACAGGTGAAGAATGACCACTTCTTCAATCGTGCGGCGAAGCGCCCCTGCGCCACTCCGAACCAAATCAACCCGATCGCCGCCTGTGGCTTGCTTTGCCTGTTGCAGAAACTCCTTCGCCTTGGTGGTTTTGCGATAGGCCCTGCTATTGGCTGGCGTGTCTTCGATTCTCACACACCCAGGGACACCTTCCAAGCACTGTACCCAGTGGCTCGTGACCTCGCAGCCAGCGGCCTCGGCTTTGTCAGAGAGCAGCGTGAGGAATACGAGGTCGTGCGTGAAGACGATCACTTGTCGTACAGATGCTTCCTCAGCGAGTCGTTTAGCAATCGCCCGCTTTCGCTGATGGTCGAGCGATGTGACCAGTGTTGATTTCCGTTGAGAGTTGACCCGGGATTTCCATCGAGAAGTGACCCGGGTGGGTAGTATGTCCCGCTGTGCGGGCGGTGGGTCAAGCTGGTGATTTTTCCTTTCTGATTTTGGGCGCTGCCGAACTGGCGCGGAACCGGAAGCTGTCATTTCCGGTCTCGAGGATATGGCAGTGGTGGGTGAGCCGATCGAGCAGTGCCGTGGTCATCTTGGCATCGCCGAACACACCGGCCCATTCGCTGAAGCTGAGATTTGTGGTGATGATGACGCTGGTGCGCTCGTAGAGCTTGCTGAGCAGGTGGAAGAGGAGCGCACCGCCTGACGGACTGAACGGCAGGTAGCCCAGCTCGTCGAGGATAAGCAGATCGAGGCGCAGCAGCCGATCGGCGAGCTGACCGGCCTTGTTCATGGCCTTTTCCTGTTCCAGCGCATTGACCAGGTCGACGGTGGCGAAGAAGCGGGCCTTCTTGCGGTGATGCTCGACGGCCTGCACGCCGAGCGCAGTGGCAATGTGGGTTTTGCCGGTGCCGGGACCACCGATCAGCACCACGTTGTGGGCGCCGTCGATAAACTCGCCGCGATGGAGCTGGCGGACCATGGCTTCGTTCACCTCGCTGGATGCAAAATCGAAGCCGGCCAGGTCCTTGTAGGCCGGGAACTTGGCCGCCTTGATCTGGTAGGCGATGGACCTGACCTCGCGTTCGGCAACTTCGGCCTTGAGCAACTGGGAGAGGATCGGAACGACCGCATCGAACGCGGGCGCCCCTTGCTCGATGAGGTCACCGACGGCTTGGGCCATGCCATACATCTTGAGAGAGCGCAGCATGACCACGACGGCGGCGCTGGCGGGATCATGACGCATGGCGCAGATCCTTGTCCCGCAGGGTATCATAGCGTGCGACGTTGGCCTTGGGTTCGCGGCAGAGGATCAGGGCCTGCGGGGCATCGATCCTGGGCGGAGCGGGGTCCTTGCCGTCGACCAGGCGGTGCAGGATATTGAGGATATGGGTCTTGGTCGCGACGCCGGCCTCGAGAGCCAACTCGACGGCACACAGCACGGCCTGTTCGTCATGGTGCAGGACCAACGAGAGGATCTCCACCATCTCCCTATCGCCGCCGGGGCGCTTCAGAAGCTGGCCCTGCAGCTGCCGGAACGCCTCCGGCATCTCGGTGAAGGGCGCGCCGTTGCGCAGGGCTCCCGGTTTGCGCTGGATCACCGCGAGATAGTGCCGCCAGTCATAGATCGTCCGTCCCGGCTGATCATGGGATCGTTCGATGATCCGCCCATGCTCGCACAGGATCTGTCCCTCGGCGGCAATGACGATCCGCTCGGGATAGACCCGCAGACTTACCGGCCGGTTGGCGAAGGACGCGGGGACGCTGTAGCGGTTGCGCTCGAAGGAGATCAGGCATGTCGGCGATACTCGCTTGGTGTGTTCAACGAAGCCGTCGAAGGGCCGCCCCAGCGGCATCAGGCTCGCGATCTCCGCGGCATGCACGTCGGCGATGGTGCCGGGCAGCACGCCATGCGGAATCTCTCCCCACTGCGCGATGCATTGCTCCTCGAGCCAGGCATTGAGCGCATCGATGTCCGGGAAGGCTGGCATTGCCTGCCACAATCGCCGCCGTGCATCCTGGACGTTCTTCTCGACCTGACCCTTCTCCCATCCCGCGGCCGGGTTGCAGAACTCCGGCTCGAACAGATAGTGGCTCGCCATGGCGGCAAAACGGGCGTTGACCTGCCGCGCTTTGCCGGTGCCGATCTTGTCGACCGCGGTCTTCATATTGTCGAAGATTCCTCGCTGCGGCACGCCGCCCAGAACCCGGAAGGCCTGGGTCATGGCATCGAACAGCATCTCGTGGGTCTGCAGTGGATAAGCCCTGACGACGAAAGCCCTGCTGTGCGACAGCTTCGTGTGTGCGGCCTGGAGCTTGGTCTGCTTGCCGCCGATCATGGCCCAGTCCTCGCTCCAGTCAAACTGGAAGGCTTCGCCGGGTTGGAAGATCAGCGGCACGAAAGTCCCGCGACCACTGGTTTGGGCATCGCGCTGCCGGTCGGCCTTCCAGGCCCGCGCGAAGGCCGCCACGCGGTTGTAGGAACCTTCGTATCCCAAAGCCACGAGATCGGCGTGCATCTGCTTGGCTGTGCGCCGCTGCTTGCGTGACTTGCCAGCCTCGATCCGCAGCCAGGCCGACAGCTTCTCGGCAAACGGGTCCAGCTTGCTCGGCCGCTCTGGGACCTTGAACTTCGCCTCCACAGTATCCGCGCGCAGGTACTTGCGGATCGTGTTGCGCGACAAGCCCGTGCGCCGCTCAATCTCCCGGATCGGGATATGCTGCCGGAAATGCCAGCGTCGGATTACACTCAGTAACGCCATGTCGATCACTCCTGGATCCCCCGACAAATCAGCCAGGGGAACGATCAAAACATGGGTCAATTCTCAGTGGAAATTTGTGCCCCTCCCGGGTCAGCTCTCAACGGAAATCAACACGCTGTGGCCATAAAGCTGCACCCGAACTGCTCGCCATGCGCGAAACGATGGCTAACGCTGCAGCAGCCGGCCATTGGAAAACCACCCCGCCGGTCGAGACAGTCTCGCTTGGCGGCATGCGGTGCGTGGCAGCAAAGCCGGCCGGGTCCAGCCGCGCGACGATCATGCATTTTCATGGCGGCGGTTATCGCCTCGGCAGGCCCGACGCCATGGCCCCATTCGCCACCGAACTGGCGCGGCGGGCGAACGTGAAAGTGATCTGCCCGGAATACAGGTTGGCGCCGGAGTATCCGTTTCCAGCCGCTCTCCATGACGGTGCCACCGCAATCGAAGCCATAGCCGGAGAACAGGGAGCTCTGTTTATCGCCGGCGATTCGGCAGGTGGCGGACTTGCGGCTAGCCTCGCGTGCCTTAGCCAACGCACGAACATAATTCCGACCGGATTGATCCTGCTTTCGCCTTGGGTGGATTTGCGCGTGAGCGCGGAAAGCTATCGCACGAATGCGCAGAACGACCCCATCTTTTCCCAGGAAGCAGCGCTGGCTTCAGCCGCCCTGTACTTGCAGGGACATGATCCGACCGATCCGCTTGCCTCGCCCGGCATCGCCGACGTAAGTCAGTGTCCCCCCACTTACATAAGCGTGGGCGAAAGCGAGGTCCTGCTGAACGACGCCCTTTCCTTCTATCGCAAGCTGGTCGATGCCGGTGTTCAGGCCAGTCTAAGCGTCGTCCCCGATATGCAACATGTCGCCGTTACACGCGATCTGGAAGCCGAAGGCGCGCATCGCGTAATGAACGAAATCGTCCACTTTATCGAGAATTTTGCTCCTCCAACCAGTGACCTATAGCATCCTGCATTCTGCGGGCTATAGCTTCGGGACTATCGCGAAGGGCAGCGGGATCGCCTGACATGCCGATAACCTTCGGCGCGCTCAGCCCGCTGATGGAGAGCGGCAACGCGATGGACCAGTTGGATGAATCGCTCTCCGCTGTAGAGAAGCCTTTCAACCGGGCGACATTGGCATCGTTGAAAATCCGCGCCCATGCACTTTCGGGCACCCTCGCCCGATAGGCCAGACGGGAAATCTCGTCTTGGTCCAGCGTGGATAGATAGGCACCGCCCACGGCCGATCCGAACATGGAAATCTGTAAACCGCGGAACTCTTGCCGGTTTTTCGGCACCACGAGGTCGACGACCTGCATGAAGATGTCGTTGGGGGTCGCAAGCGTGATGATCTGGCCTGTCAGGTCGCTCAACAACCTGATCAGTTCATTCAACTGCGCGCCTGACGCAAAGCGTGTGCTGAGCCATTGTCCAAATTCTACCAGTCTTGCCGATGGAAGGTAGCTCTTGCTCCGCGCTTCGAATACGAGGTGCCCGGAATCGACCATCGATTTGAGCAACTGATTGGTGGTGGACGGATGTAGTCCGAGCGCCGAGGCCACCTCGACGGCGCGAAGCGGGCCGCGGCGGGCTCCAAACAACTCCAGAGTGTCGAGCGCGCGCGTCGCTGAACGCGAGACATTCCGCCGATCACTTGGCTTTCTAATCTGGACCAGCGGCATGCTTGAGGTAATCGACGGAAGTGTAAGCTTACTCATTGGCGCAGGGTATCCAAGATGCAGACAACCGCCAAGATTAGATCGCTTGTCTGGCAAGAGCGACATCTCCGACCTGGGATTGGCCTTGTTCCCGTATCGGCGCCCGCTTGACAGCCATTTGATCTCACCAGGTTGGCCGCTCTTGAAATCGTAGGCGCCATACTGAAGAGATATACAAAGGTTCGTTCTAGGTTCACTGCCCGCCAAGAGAAATTGTCATTTCCGCGATGGTCGCATCTGGCAGACGGCCAGCACCCCCTCCCGGACAGATCGTAAGGTGACCGATGTCTTTCAAAACGCTTCTTCGGACAACATGCCTCTCCCTTGCCGCAATTGCAGCATGCAACGGTACCGTTTTTGCGAAAGGGCCGAGCAAGGGGCTACAGCTGGATCAACTCCGCCAGATTGCCGAGGTCGACGAACGCTTTCAGTCCTACAACGTAGAAATGGTGGAAGTGACCGGCGGCCGCTTCTGGGCACCCTACGACGGGCCTTCCGGCGAAATGTACCGTCAGCGTCCGCCCGAAGACCTCGGTGACCGGCGCTTGCGCGCATTGGCTCGCCACCTCGGCCCTGCATATATGCGGGTCAGCGGGACATGGGCAAATTCAACATATCTGGAAGCCAAAGGCGAACATCTCTCAACTCCGCCTTCGGGTTATGAACAAGTCCTGACGCGCGACCAATGGCGCGGCGTCGTGGCATTCTCGCAAGCGGTCGATGCCCGCATAGGCGTGAGTTATGCCGTCAGCGAAGGGGCGCGCGGCGGCGACGGCGTCTGGACAACCGATCAGGCTCAGCGCCTGCTCGATCTCACCCGTGAATCCGGCGGCGATATCGCATTTTCCGAATTCATTAATGAACCGAATGCAGCTTCGCTTGGCCGACTGCCCGAAAACTACAAAGTCGCCGATTACACCCGCGATTTCGCGATTTTCCGTTCCTGGGCGCACAATCAGGCTCCAGCAATGTTGATTGTCGGCCCGGGAGGTGTGGGCGAAGGAGCCGGTTTCGATAACGTTCCGGTGGCATCGCTGAAAAAGATGCTGCGTACAGACCTTCTCATGAAGGCAAATCCAGGCACTGTCGATGCGGTTTCCTATCACTTCTATGGTGATGTATCGCAGCGCTGCGCCGGGAGGCGGCCCACCACGGCCCAGCGATCCGATGCGTTGACGCCGGCTTGGCTCGACCTCACGCTGAGGGATTTGCGTTACTATTCGGCTCTTCGCGACAAGTTCGAGCCTGGCGATCCCATGTGGGTGACCGAGACCGCACAGGCGGCTTGCGGCGGCAGCCCCTGGGCAGCATCATTTGTCGACAGCTTCCGCTATCTGAACCAGTTGGGGCTGCTTGCGCAGAAGGGCGTGAAGGTGGTCTTCCACAACACCCTGACTGCATCCGATTATTCGCTGATTGATGAAGACAGTCGGGAGCCGCGGCCAAATTACTGGGCTGCGGTCCTGTGGCGACGGACAATGGGCAACGAAGTGCTATTGCCACCTGCATCGCCCTCCCCAGACCTTCGCCTTTATGCCCACTGTTCGCGCGACGCCTCGGGTGGGGTTGCGCTGGCTGCCATCAATATTGGCGAAACCAGCCAGGTCCTGCCGATTGGTGGGAAGGCTCGCACCTGGACGATGCAAGCCGTTTCACTGGACAGCGAGACTGTGACCATAAACGGGCGAACACCATCACTCACAGAGGGCGGGGAACTCAGCGGATTGGCAGCGAAGAAGGTTTCGGGAACCGTCCGGATACCTCCTCAGGCGATCTCGTTCATCACCGTGCCCGATGCCGACAACGAGGCATGTCGCCGGCGATAGCTGTGATGAAACACGCTGCCCGGCAAGACGTGAGCCAGCTTGGCTTGCCGGGCAAGGCAATCTGTTCCTCAAGGCCGAGACCAGCGTTCGACTTGTGTCTGCGCAAGACAGTCACGATTTTCGACAGTCTGCTGGCAGAACACCCGCGGAGGTCCGCAACTTGGACATGATTTTCTGTTTATGAGCGGATCGTGACTTCAGGCGGCGCAATGTCTTTCTCCGCACCGACGATGCGGCAAACGAACGCGCCCTTGCGGCGACCTATGGTATCGATGCGATTGGGCGCATCGGGCACCTTCGGCCCTACAGCAATTACAACCCGGCCATCACTGGAGAAGACAGCGTTGCGATCATGGACACCGGGAGTGACCAAATGTTCATACCAGAAGTTGTAGGCATGAAGCGACCAATAGCCGCTAAGACCAGCAGGCATGACGACATCCAGCCATTGCCCCTCAGCGAGGTCGAAGCCGCCTAGGAAATATTGCGTGTCCGCATCGCCCACGACAGTGTCTGCCAACTCTGCTGGCGCAGGGGCGAGACAGTTGGGCAAGCCGCGGGCAGCGGAGACCCATTTCATATACTCGGCCACATTTCCTATTACGGTTTTCGCAGCAAAGGCGAGCGCGCCGTTGTTGCTGCCCGTCACCAGTGTCGGCCCGCTGATGGGGGAGCCGCCAGTCAAGTCCAGATGGGCAGGTGGCGATCCGTCACGGTGGAGCACGCGGACCATCATGATCCGTGCGCCTTCGGGAATCGCAAGAGTGCCGGGACCGAAAAGCCCAGCCCCTATGTCGATCACGAAGCACCCATCCGCATCGCAATTATCGCGATCGACCGCCACATAATTGGCGATCCGAGGGGCTCCGTTGTTGCCCGCCCTATAGAGCCCCACGCCGATCCGCTCCGAACCGTTGAGCCGGCCTGCGAGGCGATATCGACCCGTCGCCTCCACAACGCAATGGCGCATGATGTAATCCGGATTCGGCCCGCCATAAACCGGCAACGGCATCGCGAGGCCTCTCTCCATGAGCCGGTGACCCATGAAAGCAGTGGCAAGCGCTGCGCTGACCACGCGGCTGACATAGACCTCGCCTTCGGCTGCCGTTTCCGGGTCGGGCGCGTTGGCCGCGACCATGTCGCGGGCTTTGGCTATAGCCGCATTGAGGCCCTCCCAGCTCATACGCGGGACAGCCCTTCTGCCTCGGTCGGAATATTGAAACGCATGCTGTACGCCTCAAACTGCTCACGCACCGCCTGGGCGCCTAGCCCATATTCAGCCAGCGAATAATCGTTGTCGCCGCGCGCGTTTCTGGGGTTGGCCGAGCGCCATTCGGCCACCGCTTTCGCCACGTCATCCGGGGTATCGATGCCGAGTGCGGCATGGATACTCCGCATTTCCCGTACAGGATCGGCCACAAGGGCATAGTAGTCCACATGGATGACACGATGGCCATGCGGCCCGTCGTCAAAAGCCGAAATCCGGTCTACATGTCGCTGGATGAAATGAATCATATCTCGCCCGACTTCGTGCTTGTCGACCGGTTTCGCCGAACACATGCTTCGAAGATTCCAGGTCATCTTTGAAATTGAGGCGACAACTTGAGCGGGATCGCGATGCGTCATCACGAACCGAGCATCGGGATAGACCTCCAAAATCTCGTTCATCGCAACGAGATGATTGGGATACTTTAGCGCCCAAGGCTTTCGCTCAGTTTTCCATTGCAGGCACTGAAGCTGACGCTTGTGTATGCGGTATGTCTCGGTGAGATCCGCCTCGTCGAGCAGCCAGTCGAAATATTGCGGCACTCGGTAGAGATTGTTCAGCCCCATCGCTCCCCAGCTTTGCTGGAGGAATGCGTGACATTCGTCAGAACCGTCCTCGTCGTAAAGGTGCAGCGCCTCGAAACCGTCGAAATGACCGCGCTGCTTTTGCAATTCCCGCCAGGCTGCGCGTCGGGTCTCGACCGAAGCCGGATCATGTCCCGGTGGGGGCGAGGGCATCGATGCTTCCCAGGTACGGATCAAGCGGAAGCGGTAGTCACGGTCGAAGACGTACTGGAAATATGTCGTGCCCGAGCGGGGGAGTCCCGTGAGGAAAACCGGCGCTTCTATGGGCTCGTCGAGTATCTCGGAATGACGCTGCACCCATTTCAGGCTTTCCAGGCGATTGGTCGCATCCATCAGGAGTATCGCTTGAGTCCGTGCCTCGCCAGCCTTTGACATCTCGAAGGTCTCGCGCAGAGCCGCGATCAGTCGTGCAAGGTTGGCCGCCGCCCCGGGATCCGCATCGTGCATTCCAGTCCTCGCTTCAGCTTCTGCGATAATCTCGGCTGCATCGAGCATGGGGCGCCCTCTCCCGTGGATATTGATTTCCGATCCGGATTTGACATATTCGGCAAATGTCGAATATGTCAAATCCGCTTTCTGATGAACAACAACGCTTCGTGGAGGACATGTCTGCGTTGTTGACCCCGTGGGGAATGCAACCCGGAATGGCTAGGGTCTATGCCTACCTCCTCATTTGCGACGCCCCTGTCGGTCTGGACACGATTGTAGAAGCGCTTGGCGTGGCGAAGAGCACCGCGAACGTGTCCGCCCGAGCGCTTGAACAGTTCGGCCTAGCGCGACGCCACTCTGAGCGAGGAACGAAGCGCGTGCGCTATGGCGTATCGGATTCCTATTCAGGGTTGCTTATTTCACAAGCCCACCTGCTCGACCAGATTGGCCGCCTGGCGGAAGCGCGCGCATCATCGGTAACATCGGGGGAGGCACTGCGAAGGCTGCGTTATCTCGGCTCGTTTCAAAGAAAAATGGCAGCGACAATTACAGACCGGATCGCTGAACTCACCGACGAGTTTCTACTGCGCGGACCTGAAGAAGATCTGGCATGAGCGCGATCAAACAGTTGCGGTGAAATCAGAAGATAACGCGCCACACTCAGCACGATTTTGTACGTTTATGCCGCGAAGCAGAGTGCTCGCGCCATTTGTTGCCGGAATATGATGCGGCGGGGCACGTCGGTTAATGTCGCCGAGCCAGATTTTGCGACGGACGGCACCGATGGCGTCAGTGAACGTCAGGCTGGTTCGGTACCAGGCGACAGCGTAAGGGGATGCTGCCGGTGGTGAGCACATCGCTGGCGCCTAGCGATATGAGGCTGTAGAGACCGAGGAGACAGCTAGCTTGGGCCGAGCGTCCGCGAGGCTGTCGAACAGTACCTCATTCAGGAGTTCGTCCCTGAAGATGTTGAGGTTTCGCTCCGGGCTCCGCCAGTGGAATTGCATCTTCTGGCTGGTGACCAGTCGTCGCAGCGCCTTGCCGACGGCATTTGCCCTGATTGCTTCGGCCGTAGATTAACCACGTGTTTGATTGGCCGATTTCCGGCACGCGGTACCATTTGCGCATTAAGCGCTTGATGCGGGACCGGTACTTCTGCGCCAACCAGTGCCCCATTTTCCAGAACACGACGGTGTCGATGCGTCGGAATATGCGCGCCGTGAAGTCGGTAAACTTGGAGAACGCGGCCCTTCGCCTTCGCAGTGAGGACTCCTTGCATGTTCATCCAACATGAAACTCGTTCATCACCCCCCCGAAGCATTTTTTTGAAATTACCTCTGGCAGACCATCATCAGTCCAATTACACGACATTGGCAAGACCAACGTCCGCAAAGTTGGCCGATGCTTTAGCCCTGCAATCTCCAAATCCTTTTTGTCCATCTGCCGTACCCCAATGTTAGCAAGATACTCGTGGACGCAATCCGTATTTGAGCCAATTCTTTGCTACCCTGGACCTTGCATCTGCAATGAAATGAGATGCGTTCAGTTCGACATTTTCGGTGTACGCCCAAGAAATTCAGGGGCTGCAAAATTAGTGACGTTAAAGGTACCCTCGCCAGACTTGCGCAGTCTTTCGGCAAAACAATCCGTTCTGCGAGACAAGGCGTGGCCGAATACAGGCTGGCGGACCTGACAAATAGACTCGGAGAAATTGAAAGATGCGCGAGTTCTTCGCTCTGCTAGAACGTCTGTATGGACTCGGGAATGCGGCAGAGAAATTAAAAGTTAACCAGAGCCAGGCAGTCCAGAGATCGCATCCGTTGCCAAATCCCAGACGACTTGTGGTCGTTCTTTTACTCGTGGGCGCTCTTTTCACGCTTGCCGGAAACGCACGCGCGCAGTCGGTCTTCATCGAATTTGATGCCGCCAGCCCCCAAGCCCATTACGCAGCAGCCCAGCTGCACACTGCGCTTGATCGCAAAGGATGTGATTTCGTCAACTCCCGTGGCTTGGCCACATACCGCTTCGTACTCTCAGTGGACCGGAAAGACCTGGTTCCGGAAGCCTTTGCTATCACCCCGGGGAAAGGAACCGTGACCATCACGGGCGGCGATAGTCGCGGCCTGATCTACGGCGCCCTGGCCGTGGTCGAACAGCTCGACAACGGCAAGTCAGTGACGAACCTGCAGAAAGCGAACGAGCGACCGAAGGTCGGTTTCCGTGCGATCAAGTTCGATCTGCCGTGGGAATCCTATCGGGCAAGCGGTGCTCTTGACCAGCATTTGCTCACAGTTCGTGACATCCGGTTTTGGGAGGCCTTTTTTGACATGATGGCGCGCAACCGCTTCAATGCCATCACGCTCAGCAACCTTGATCCTTGGCCGTATATGGTCCGGACCAAAGGGTACCCCGAAGCAAGCTCGTTTGATGACAAACAATTTGAAGAGTGGCGCCGACTGCATCGGGCCATCTTTCGCCTGGCAAAAGAGCGTGGGATCGACACCTATCTGCTGCCGTTCAATATCTTCGTGAGCAGGGAGTTTGCCGCTACTCACAAGGTCGGCGAGTTGAACACCTATCCCCGTTACAACACCAAGGGTGATACATCACCCGTCATCCGGGATTATATCCGAACCAGCATTGCGCAAGTGCTGGCAGAATATCCTGACCTGACGGGTCTGGGCATCAACCTTGGCGAGGGCATGGGCGGCATGTCGGCAAAAGAGCGGATCGCGTGGGTGAATGACACGTACCTCGCGGCGATCCGCGAGACCAAGCGCCAGGTCAAGCTGGTCTGGAAAATATCATCGGTAGAGACAAAGGAATGGGAAAGCACGTCCAGCGATCCCGCCGTTGACGAGAAATTGCTGCGTTCGACAATTGAAGGCATCGACTATGTCGAGGCCCCCATCATGGCGAGCTTCAAGTTCAACTGGTCGCACGCCCTATCCACAACCGAGCTTGTCCAGATCCACGGCGGCAAGGTCGGCAACACCTATTTCGATCCGGAGCCGCGGAATTACAAGGTTTCGTGGATCGCCCGGAACGAGGACATCTTTGCGCTGCGTTGGGGTGCTCCGTCCTTTATTCGCCGTCATGTGTTGGAAAACGGGACGCCGTCCTATGTGGGCGGCTACACCGTGGGCAGCGAGACCTATATCCCCGCTCTCGATTATTTTACGATCGCTGCAGATCATCCGCAATGGACATATGCCTTTCAGCGTCAGTGGTTGTTCTACATGCTGTGGGGGCGCTTGCTCTACGATCCGGCGACCCCTGACAAGGTGTTCGCCGACGAATTTGCCCGCAGGTACGGCCCGGAGGCCCGCAATCTGCTCCAAGCCTACGAACTGGCATCTGCAACCCCGCTCAAGCTTGCCTCACTGTTCTATTCGCAATGGGATCATACTCTCTACAGCGAGGGCATGCTCTGGCTTGATGGCCGCAAGATGCAATACATCGGTGTCGACGCATTGATCAATCAGAAAGCCCTTGATCCGCAATACGTCAGTATCTCCGATTATGTGGCCACGAAGCGCGCCGGGCGCGATTTCCCGGCCTCCCGTATCACACCTCCGGCGTTGGCGGATCATCTCGAATCCGACTGCCGTGCGGCACTGGACCTGGTGGAGCACATAGAACCAGGTAGCGATTTGGCCCTCACCTATGAAGTGGCGGACATTCGCACATGGGCGCATCTTGGCCTTCACCTGGCTGCCCAGATTCGTGGAGCGGTGGCCTTGCAAGCCTATCGGAGCAACGCAGATAGAGCTGCGAAGGAACAGGCGGTCGCACATCTGAAAACGGCGTTGTCGGAATGGGACAAGGTTATCGCAATTACACAGCCGCTCTACAAACCGATGCTGCTCACGCACTACATCGGGCAGAGTTCAGCGCTTAATCCGGATGCAAAGTTTCACTGGAAGTCAGTGCGACCGGAAGTCGCCAAGGACATCCAGATCGCTATGTCCGCCGTACCGTCCAACGAACTCGATGCGCCGTGAGTTCTACGTCTTGGAGTAGTGCGCAGATAATTGAGCGTCTTCCGTGCACCTTCAAAATCTGGTGCTGTTCGAACTGTGCGTGCTGCAACGTCGCATTCCTGACCTTCTTGCGTACCGGGATGTAGATCGAACGCGTCCTGGCGGATTTCCCCGTCTGTTCTGCAAATACAGCGCCGGACGCCTTCGCGCTCGAGCGGACAGAAAAAGCTCTCAGCTACCACATTCTCATGGCAGTTGCCGCGTCGGGCGCTGCGGCCGTTGAGACGCAGCAAGCCGGTAAGGCGGCGATAGGTAGGATGGTGCGAGGCCATCAGACGGCGACTCCAGAGGATGGTGCGCCAATACGGCAATTGAGTCGCGGCATTGGAGTTACTGCCTAACTGGAAAAGAGGATCGCGCCGACATCGCGGGCCCCCATGCAAAATACGCTCGATACGGATGACCGTGTCCAGGGTACTGTAGAAGATCACATAGCTACCGTGCGGTCTGGAGCGCAGCCCGGGACGAAGGTCGAAACGAGCACTCCCGGACTCGGGGTGTGGAGCGGCGTGCAAAATTGCCCCCCTTAGCGGGGTGATCGGCGTCTAAAATTGACCCCCTTCATCTCATTGTGAGAAGCGCCGCCGTTTGGGTTCCGAACGGCGGGTACAGGGATGTTGGTTGTGGAGACGATTACGAGGATCCGTCGGGAGCACCGGGACGGGAAGCCTATCAAGGCGATAGCGCGGGATTTGCGGTTGTCGCGCAACACGGTGCGCAAGGCGATCCGGGCGCCGGACGCGGATGCCAGTTACGAGCGCAAGGAACAGTATCGGCCGCAGACCGGCCCTTTCAGCACTCGCCTGGAAGAACTGCTTGAAGAAAACGAAGGGCTGCCCCGACGTGACCGGCTTCGCATGACGCGGATCCATGATCTGCTTCAGCGGGAAGGGTTTGGCGGCTCTTATGACGCTGTGCGGCGCTATGCTGCGCGCTGGAAGCGTGAGCGTCGCGTCGAGGCCGGCGATATGGCCAAGGCGTTCATCCCGTTGATGTACCGGCCCGGCGAGGCTTACCAGTTCGACTGGAGCCATGAGGACGTCGAGATCGCCGGCAAGCCGATGCGCGTGAAGGTCGCGCATATGCGGTTTTGCTGGTCACGGGCACCATTTGTCCGTGCCTATCCTCGCGAGACGCAGGAGATGGTGTTCGACGCCCATGCCCGCGCCTTTGCGTTCTTCGGCGGGGTTCCGACGCGCGGCATCTACGACAACATGAAGACGGCAGTGACGACGGTGTTCACCGGCAAGGAGCGCCTGTTCAACCGGCGGTTCCTGATCATGACGGACCACTATCGCGTTGAGCCGGTGGCCTGTAGTCCTGCTGCAGGATGGGAGAAGGGTCAGGTCGAGAACCAGGTTCAGACCAGCAGGGAGCGCCTGTTCAAGCCGCGCCTGCGCTTTGCCAGCCTCGAGGAGCTGAACATCTGGCTGGAGGCCGAGTGCCGTCGCTGGGCGGAACGCAACCAGCACCCTGACCAGGAGGATATGACGATCGCGCAGGCGCTGGAGGCGGAGCAGCCGATGCTGCAACCGCTACCGCTCCCCTTCGACGGGTTCTTCGAGAGCGAACACGTCGCCAGTTCGACGTGCCTCGTGAGCTTCGATCGCAATCGGTACTCGGTGATGGCAAAGGCGGCCCATCAGGCTGTGCAGGTGCGTGCTTACGCAACGCGCGTCGTGATCCGCTGCGACGGCGCTGTCGTGGCTGAACACGAACGGGTCTTCGGCCGGAACCAGACGATCTTCGATCCATGGCACTACCTGCCCATCCTCGCCCGCAAGCCCGGTGCGTTGCGCAATGGTGCTCCCTTCCAGGACTGGGCTCTCCCACCTGCACTGGCCCAACTGCGGCGTAAGCTGGGCAAGGGCGACGATGCCGACCGGCGCTTTGTACGCGTCCTCGCCGCTGTCCCCGAAGATGGCCTGGAGGCTGTCGAGGCCGCAGTGCGCGAGGCACTCAGCGCCGGTACTATCAGCGACGAGATCATCCTCAACATCCTGTCCCGTCGCCGCGAGCCTCATGATGCCCAGGCTATGGACGTCGTCGTCAACCTGAAGCTCAAGCATCCGCCAGAGGCGAACTGCGGCCGCTACGATACCGTGCGAGACCTCGATGCAGCGGCATGAGATCATGGCCGCCCTCAAGGGGCTGGGGCTCAAGGGCATGGTGGCGGCCTTCGATGATGCTGTCACCAACGGCATCCGCCGAGACAGAACGGTCATGGAGATGTTGGGCGACCTGTTGCGTGCGGAGACGGCGCACCGGGATGCGGCATCGATCCGTTATCGCATGACCGCAGCCAAGCTTCCGGCGATCAAGGACCTGGATGGGTTCATGTTCGATGGCACGCCGATCAACGAAGGACTGATCCGCTCGCTTCATACGGGCTCGTTCCTGCCGGAACGGCGCAATATCGTGCTGATCGGCGGAACAGGCACGGGCAAGACCCATCTGGCTCTCGCCATCACCGCCGCGGTGGTGCGCGCCGGTGCCAGAGGCCGATACTTCAATACGGTCGATCTGGTGAACCGGCTTGAGGAAGAGGCTCGCCTGGGCAAGGCCGGCAGCCTTGCCACCCAACTCTCGCGGCTTGATCTCGTGGTGCTTGACGAGCTCGGCTACCTGCCGTTCGCCCGGTCCGGTGGCCAGATGCTCTTCCACCTGATCAGCAAGCTCTACGAAAAGACCTCGGTCATCATCACGACCAATCTCGCCTTCGGCGAATGGCCGAGCGTCTTCCACGACCCCAAGATGACCACCGCGCTTCTCGATCGCATCACGCACCACTGCGACATCATCGAGACGGGCAATGACAGCTGGCGGTTCAAAAACCGGAACTGAGCCGAAAACCCCTTCCCCCGGACCCCCATCCCCGGCGGTTAACCCGGTGGGTCAACAGGGACCTCCCACGGACGACGCCGCCAGCACACCTGACGGTGCGCGTCGTCGTCCGTGGGCCCCTCCTATCGACTACCGGGATAACCGCCTGACTACCGAAAGGTGGGGTCAATATTGGGCGCCGATAGGGGGTCAGTTTTGCGCGCCGGTTGGCAATGCAGGCGTGAACCGGGCAACCCCTCGTCGATGAATTCAAGGATCACCATGCTCTCAAAAATGGCGATATCCGGCTTATCGGGACGCGACACCTTTAGCAGCGGCACTTTGCCGAGCGGCGATAATTGCCGGAACCAGTCCGGCTTTTCGCCAGCATCGAGATAGGTGAGTGTGTAGGACGCGCCTTTTTCGGCGAGCCCGATCATTACTCTCTGAACGTAGGGGCATGAACGCTTCGAATACAGGGTCAGTTGTGTCACTCTACGTCCCCTTCCTGGAACGTGACGCGTTTTTGCGACGGCCAGTTAACCGTAACCAGGCGGATGATCTCCATCGGCTTCGCAAAAAGGGCATGAATGACAGGCGCACTTTGCTTCGTGTAATCGGCCGACTGGTGCTCGGCGATCGCCTCTTCATCGCGATAGATCTCATAGATGCTGAAACGGTCTGCGTCCTGCGGATCCTCCATGAGCACACACAGGAGGTTTCCCGGTTCCTTGCGGGATCGTTCGACCGCTTCGATCAGGTGCGTCCGCAGTTCGGCACCGCATCCCTGCTTTGCTGTGAAATTCAGAAAAAACCCTAACGGCATAGTCTCATCCCCGGCTGCCTTGTCATTCGATTGAAGAGGAAGTTCTGGACAGGCGGCCAGGTCATCCCCGCTATTCATCACTCCTGGGTCAGGTCGTTTCAATCCACTGCACCTGCATGGGTGTTTCGAGTATGGAATGGATCGCCGGCCCTTTTTCCATCGAGTGTTTTGCCACTCGATGTGCATCGATCGCGGACTGGTCCGTAAAGAGCTCGAACATCAGAACATCGCGATGGTTCTCCCGGTCACGAAGGACGTAGGTTGCGAGATTGCCCGGTTCGGCTCGCACATCCTCGGCCACATCGAGCACTCGCTCCAGCAGTTCGTCTTCCTTTCCTGCCTTGGGAATCAACCGGACAAATCCGCCGACAGGCATAATCGCTCTCCTTTGCGCGGCGCGACTTGCCACGCAGGCAGTCACACTCTAACTTGAACGCATATACATATACCGTTTGTATATACGAACGATGGCTGATGTTCACTCATGAGCCGCCGGCAGTCAACCGCTTGTTCGTTCGTCCGGCGATTTTAGAGCCTTCTTGAAAATGGGAGACGGAAATTTGAGTATTGAGCTGACTTACGACTGTGACGGAACGACGTTCAGCGGTTATCTCGTCGATGGATCGGGCGGCAAAAAGGCGCCCGGCGTAATGGTCATTCACGAAGCATCCGGGCTGGGGGGCCATGCGAAGGCGAAGGCCGATAGGCTTGCGGAGCTGGGCTATGTGGCCTTCGCACCAGATATATTCGGCGGGCCTGTCGAGAACATGGAGCAGGCATCCGCCTATATCGGCGAGCTATCAGGCGACATCGCCAAGTTGCGGGGGCGCTTACGCGCGGCGCTGCAGGCGCTGTGCAACGTGCCCAACGCGGATACCGACAAGCTCGCGATCATCGGCTTTTGCTTCGGTGGACAGGCAGCGCTGGAATTCGCCCGTTCGGGTGCCGACTTGCGCGCAACCGTGGGCTTCCACTCGGGCCTGAAGGCAAGCGATCCGGCCGAAGCCGCCAACATAAAGGGGAAAGTGCTGGTCTGCCTTGGAGACCGCGACCCCCTTGTGTCACGCGAGGCGCGCGACACCTTCATGGACAACCTCACCGACAATAGCGTGGATGCCCAGATGCTTCTGTTTTCAGGCGTCGGTCACAGTTTCACGAACCCGGATGCCGAAGCGTTTGGCGTTCCCGGCTGCCACTATAACGAAGTGGCTGACCGCCGATCCTTCGATGCGATGCAAAGGTTGTTTGGAGAGGTCTTCGCGGAATGATTGCACGGCAGGGCCGAGTGTCTCATTGAGCACCCTGCCCTGCCGAACTCGCGGACAAGCTCAGACAGAACGTCGTATTTCGCGACGATGTGACGCTCTCGGCGCCGGTACCCATACTCCCCCTCCAACTGGGCAATAACGGTCCGGACGGTCATGCTTTCCCGGCGAACGCTTCCAACCGCTTGCGCACGTGCGGCTGAAGCATCGTCAAATAGGCGTCGGTCATCGGTGAAAGCGGGCGGGTTTCGTTGAGCACGACCTTCAGATGCCGAATGGCCTCAATCGAACTTGCCTTGAGATCGCGCAGAAGCTTTTCGAGATTCGTATCCAGCTCTTCGGCGGGCACGACTTTGCTGAGCAATCCGGCCGCTTGCGCCTCGGCGGCATCGAACATATTGCCGGTATACATCCAGTAGCGCAGCTTTGCCGGGGGGACCATTTCTCGCAGCAGGCGGGGCAAATGACCATCGACGATCCCGACCTTGGCTTCGGGAATGGCGAAACGCGACCGGTCGGTCGCGATCAGGCAATCGCACAGGAGTGCCAGTGTCAGCCCCCCGCCGATGCACAGGCCATCGATACAGGCAACTGTGGGCTTGCTCAGTGTCCGGACAGTCTCGAAAGGAAGGTAGTCGTCGTAGTCCAGTAATCTCGATGTGTCGGTATTGAGCGCGTCGAGCATTTCCTTCAGGTCTCCGCCGACCGCAAATGCTCCGCCGGTCCCCTTAAGGACCACAGCGTCGACCCCATCGTCTCTCTCGGCGGCAAGGCAGGCGTCGCGCACAGCGGCATACATGCTCTTGGTCAGAGCGTTCTTGGCCTCGGGCCGGGAGATTGTCACATAGGCCACCCTGTCCATGACATCCATGGCAATGTGGCTATCGCTATGCGGCTTCATTTGACTTCCTTTCAGGTATTTAACTCTCGAGATTCCGAACCATCGACTGGCGCCTGTCCGCCACTGCTACCGGAACGGAACGTCGTGTACGCATCGCAGGGTATGGCGCGCAGCTCCTCTTTCCTGACCTTAGCCGTGGGGGTACGCGGCAAGTCCTCGGCTATGCGCATGAGCGTGGGCACAGCGTAGCCAGGCAAGTGCTCGGTTGCGAAGGCGTGAACAGCAGCCAGATCGAGACCCGGGCCCGAACTTACGATGCTGGCGGCCACTTCCTCCTCATTGTCGCCGACAGCGAGCCCGTAGACTGCAGCTTCCGCAACAGTGGGATGTCGTTCGATAACGCTTTCCACTTCCCATGCAGAAATGTTCTCGCCACGTCTGCGAATTGAGTCTTTGCTGCGTTCCTCGAAATAGAGGTGCCCTGCCTCCGAAAGGTGCCCGCGGTCGCCGGTATGGAACCACAAGTTGCGCAAGGCCCTGACGGTGGCTTCGGCCTTGTTGTGATAGCCGAGCATGAAAATGTCCGGTCGCTTGGGCCGCAGCACGAACTCGCCCGTCTCTCCTGCCGGCAAGGCGTTGTCCGCTTCATCGAAAACCTGCACTTCGAAGAGGTCGCTCGCGCGTCCCGCCGAGCCCGGCGGACATCGCCCGGGACCGGGAACGTTGATGGTTGCCATGGGCGCCTCGCTCAGTCCGTAGGTTTCGAACAGGCGTATACCCAGGCGGTCCTCGAATTCGCTCCACGCGCTCGGCGAAGCTCCTGCACCGAACGCACGCTCGACGCTATGTGTCCCCTTGCGGCAACCCGGTTCCGTCACATTGAGGATCATCCTCAGGACCGAGCCCAGATAGTTGAAGGCCGTTATGCCGTCCCGCTCGCAGGTCTCCCAGAACCGGCTGGTACTGAATTTGCGTTCGACACGAATGGCCGCCCCTACGCACAGCGCGGGTACAACGCCTGTGTAGCGCGCGTTCTGATGAAAGAGCGGAAAGAAGTTGAGAAGCCTGTCATCAGGACCGTAGCCAAGGATGGCCGCGTTGTATCGGGCCAGACCAAGCATCGAACTCTGCGTATGAACGACGCCTTTGGATGGCCCTGTCGTACCGGAGGTATAAAGGATGATCTGCTCGCCCGCAGCGTTCTCTCCTTCGAATGCCTCCGCCTTTTCGAAATCCGCCAGGGCATGAACAGGCATCGACGGCGTCCCCATATTGGGAACCGCGCCGTTGACGATGATCTGCTTCAGGCCGGGAAGCCGCTTTGCGACTTCGAGCAGCGAGGGGAGGTACCGTTCATCGCAGATCACCGCTGACGCGCCACTGTCCTCGAGCAAATAGTGGAGCAGATCCCCGCGATACTGGGGATTGATCGGAATGTCGGTGCACCCGGTCAAGGCGCTTGCCAGCCAGGCCAACAAGCACTCAAGCGAGTTATCCATGATCAGCGCCAGCCGGCTATCCGCGGCAATGCCGTGGGCGGACAGGCCAGCGGCTAGTGCTTCTGTCCGGGACAGCAGCCGCGCATAGGTCAGGGTCTGCCCTTCGAAAAGGATCGCTGGCCGATCGGCATGACGCTCTGCCGATGTCCGGAGCAGGTCGTGAAAACTCGTCATCTCTCAATGGGGTCCTTGACGGGAAAGAACTGGGGCCCGGGTGTGAAACTTGGTTCCAGTCCGAACAGCACCCGACGATCGAGGCGCGGAAGTGCGATCAAAGCCATGGGGACAGCTCACACTTGTTGGAGTTGGACGAGTTCAACGACAAAGCCGTCGGGGTCCTTCACGAATGCGACCTTCGGTCCGCCATCGACCACCGCACCGGGCCGATCGGTCACCTGGTATCCGGCATCGTCTATCCTCCCGACCAGCCGGTCCAGGTCCGCAACGCCGATCGCCACATGTCCGAAGGCTTCGCCGTGCTCGTAGCGCGTCACATCCCATTTTCGGGTCAGTTCGAGCAGGGCAGATTGAGCCGAATCGCCGTAACCGACGAACACTCCGGTGGCGCGCCGCGATTCCACGTCGAAACGGTCCAGGACCTTCATCCCGAGCGTTTCGCAGTAGAAATGCAAAGACGCTTCGAAGTCGGTCACCCGTAGCATTGTGTGCAAGACACGCGGAACCTGGTCCCCTGCCCTGTACTGCCACAACCGAGGATCGACCTCACCCGCCTCCCGGTTGGTCCCCATTTGCTCCTCCCCTGGAATTGCGGTCGGTGGGCGCCGTCAGGCGCGCACCTCTTTTTCGGGCAGGGCCGCATCGTGCAAAGGAGCATCCATCTTGTGGACGACCGGCAGCACTTCCTCAGCAAACAGCTTTACGCTCCTGGCTGCCTCTTCGTAGGGCATGGTACCGAACTGAGGCATCAGCGTGATCTCGGAGAACGAGCAGGCTTTCTGGTTCTCGATGATCCGCTCGATGATCGTTTCGGGAGTTCCGATCATCAGGTTCGACTGATCGTACCCCTTGGGTGCCGGCTTGTTCTGCTGCTTGGCCGCTTCGCCCGGCGCGGTTGCCGAACTGGACTGGCTTGCGTAGCTCTCATACCCTTTCACACCCGCGAAATTCGAGGGATCGTTCAAGCCGTAGGCGAGCGCCACATCGCGATTGGCCGTGGCAAGATATTCGTCGGCTTTGGCAGCCTCCTCCTTGCTCGACACACAATAAGTAAACAGGATGTTCTTGGGTTGGCACGGCGGCAGCCCGACCTCCCGTCGCATCGTATTGATTTTGCGCACATCCTTGGCTGCCTCGCTCAGCGGCTTGTTGCCGACGAACAGCGGCTTGACGCCCTTACGCGAGATCATCTCCAGCGAGGGGCCAGTGGCCGAAGCACCGTAAAGGCGCGAGAACAGGTCCGAGCTTCGTGGTGCCGGGCGGACTTCGGTCTCGGGAATCTTGAAGATCTCGCCATCGTAGGAGAACCGGTCTTGCGACAGGGCCAGTTCGAGAATTTCGATGGTCTCTTCGAACCGCTTCATACTCGTTTCTCGGGGGATACCAAGCGAATCGAATTCGCTCTTGGCCACGCCGCGTCCCAGTCCAATGGTCTCGTATCGGCCGTTGGAAATGATATCGAGGTAGCAGATCTGGTGAATGAGCCGCACCGGGTTCCACCAGGGCACGACAACGATCTGAGTCCCGAAGGTGACCCGTTCGGTCCGCCCGGCGAAGTAGGAAAGCAGCTGCAGAGGATTCGGCGTCATGCCGTAAGGGGTGCCGAAGTGCTCGGGAACCCAGATGCCGTCATAGCCAAGCGGCTCGGCTAGATCGCCTAGCGCCAGAGCCTGCTCGACAATTCGCCAATCCGCAGTCTTCGGGCGGCTACCAAGATCTCCGTCGATAATGCGCTGCCAGTCTTCGGAGTTTTGCGATGCAATGCCGAGATTTACCTTCATGTGTTGCCCTATTCCTTTTTGGTTCCGTTCATTTGTGCGTCCGGCCCAAGTGCTCATGGCCTGGCATCGGCCCGACGTTCTCGCCGCGACCTAATCGAAACTTGCTCAAGGGGTTCAAAACAGTTCCCTGACTGCAAGCCTTGACACTCTCCCGCTATACGTATATTCGAACATCATTCGTATATAAGTTCTTATAAGAGAGTTTGGAGTTGAAGGCAAGCAGCACCGTCGGAACCCGCTGGGTTGGAGTGGCATGCAAGTGCTACGCAGGCTGCGCCATGCGTGCCGGAGTTTCGGTCAGCATGGGCAAGGAAGCCAGTTTCGATGGGAAATGTGAAATATGACGACGAAGCCTGTGAGCGGAAAGCCGCCACTCTCGGTCTCGCGCGTGCTGCAAATCTTGAAAGTTCTCAGCCTTGCGGAGCAGCCGATCGGGCTTGCCGAACTCAGCCGCCGGCTCGGCACGCCGAAAACCAGCCTGATCGGATTGCTCAGAGGGCTGGTCGACATGAATTATGTCATCTTTTCAGACGGCACCTACCGGCTCGGCGGAAGCGCGTTCGAACTGGCGAACGAGGTCCTGTCAGCACGGCAACGCCTGCACATGGGCGACTATGTGCGCGAGGGCATGAATGCGCTTTGCAAGCGGTCCGGAGAGACCGTGCTCTATGGCATCGCGACCGGCGAAGACCCGCCGGTAATGACTTACGTCGGCGTTGTCGAAAGCCGGGGAGCCATTCGTATTTCCGTGGGGATCGGAGATCGCAGTCAACTCTATTGCACAGCCGGCGGCCGCATACTGCTCGCCGCCATGCCTGAAGAGGATATTCGCCGATATCTGGCCACCGCGCCCCTCAACCAGATCAATCCGCAAACGCAAACCGATCCGGACACGCTCTTCAAACTTATCCTTGAAGCGCGTGAACAGGAGTTTTCCTGCGTAGCGGACCAGATGATCCAAGGCATTACAGGTATGGCAGCCCCAGTACGCGACAGTTCGAACGAGGTTGTCGGCGCGCTCATAATGGCAGGGCCCACATCGCGCATGATGGGCGAGGAAGCGATGTTGCGTTCAATGGTTCGCGAAGCCGCTCAGAGCATTTCAAACAGCCTTGGTCATCATGGCAATGCAATGAGCCATGCGTGAAAAACCATCCCATTTCCCCGAAGCAACCGAACAGGAGAGACTGGCTTGACCGGCGATGCTGACTGGACGTTCGCCCCTGGCGAACTCGATGCATTTCTGGCCGACAAGGGCAACAACGCGCTTCTTGGCCTGCGATACCATGCACACACCCCCGACTGGATCGAGTTATCGATGCCATGGTCCGAACGGTTCGTCGACGATGCCGCGAGCGGCTCGATGGCTACCGGCGCATTGATGACACTGATGGACAACACGGCGGGCTGTTCCATCTACCTGAAGCGTGGAGGCTACCTGCCGCAGGTAACGCTCGACCTGCGCGCGGACTATCTTCGGACAGCGAAACCCGGCGCGGCGATCATATGCCGCTGTGAATGCTTTGGTTGGCAAGGCTCAACGGCCCTGACTCGAGGCATCGCATATGAGGACACGCCGCAGGATCCGGTCTGTCACGTCTCCGCTACTTTCATGCTTCTTTGAGGACCGGACATGTCCAACCCCAAGATCAACCTGCCGACATATGCAAAAACCATCGGCATCGAGATAGACCGCTGGGAAGGCGACACGCTGGTTCTTGGCATTGACTACACGCCTGCCATTTGCGGGAACCCCGGCATGTTCCATGGCGGCGCTGTAAGCACGCTTCTGGAAACGGCAGCGATTGCTGCGCTCGGCGCTCAACTGAGCGCGACGCATGGGCCTGCAAATCTGACGCCACTCAATTCGACCGTGCAGTTTCTGCGTGCTGCCGGCGAAGAAAGGGCCTTTGCTCAGGCTGTGGTGGTCAAGGCGGGCCGACGCCTTGCCAATGTTGCCGCCACGCTTTGGCAGGGATCACCAGACAAACCGGTCGCAACAGCGATTGTGAACGTTGCCATCGCGGCGAAGCCGACAGGGTAACCCGACCGGCTGCCTTCGAGACGAAAGATCGTCCGCAAGGCACAGTTTCCGGCAATCGAGGAGAGGATTGGCAATGACATCGAACGATCTGACCGAACCACTGCTGCAGAGCATCATAAAGGCCGAGCGGCACATCCGCAGCGAATACGGCACCCGCATGGTCGGTGTCATGGAGACGATCGGGAAGCACCCCCACTTCGCCATGATGCTGCGGCCCGGGGAGGTAACCGTCCTGTCCGGCCGCAGCGACGTCGACATAATGTACAGGGGATCGGTCGCCAACGCCGCCCCGCAGGCCAGCCGCCTCCTCTCGCAACGCACCAGCGACTGGTACGTATTCATCGAGAATGTGCCGACACGCCTTTGGGTGCAGAGCGGCGAATACAAGACGGTCCAGACCGTAACGATGTTCGTTACCGACGATGAGAACGGCATAACCGGCGAGTATGCCTGGCAAAGGCACTCTCCCCCCTGCCCTCCGGTGGTCCATGACGGAGAGCCTCTTCCCGACCGACCCTTGCGAAATCTGCAGCTACACGAAGACCTGCTCGATGGCGTGTGTCGTGGTGATCGAGCGGCCTTGTCCGCCACGCTCGTGCCTGGCTGCATCTGGGCGCAACGGGACTACCGCAGCGAGGTGGATGGCGGAGAGATCGTCAACCTCGAGGGCGCCGAGGCGGCTGCCGAGTTCGTCAGTCAGTGCCATGCTGCGCTAAGTCCCGTTCATGTCTCCATACTCAATCGTCACGTAACCGACTGGTATGTTTTCGCCGAGGAACTGTGGGTCGTCGAACCCCGGCCCGGCGAGCGCAGGCAATATCGCGCAGCCGTGGTCTACGCTGTGGACGAGGCCGGAAAGTTTGAAGCGGTCTTGGGATTTGGCAAGGCAATGGAGACACTTTCTCCCTCCGCCGACCGGAAAATGGGCGTTGCCTTCTGGCCCGAGGGGGTCGGCCCCGACCCTGCCTCGCACGACGGCTATCCGGAAGGCTAGGCAACATTTCAACCAGTGTCGCCTGCGGTCACGGAACGGGAGAGGTCGAGGGATGAGGAGGCTCGAAGGCAAGGCCGCGGTAATCACGGGCGCGGGCCAGGGGGTGGGCCTGGGCATTGCGCTGGCCTTTGTCGATGAAGGGGCGTCTGTCGTCATTACCGGGCGCGACGAGGACCGGCTGCGCGCTGCGTCAAGGATCATCGCCAAACGTGGCGGTAACGCAATTGCCTTTCCCGGCGATGCGGGGCGCCGGGAGAACGCAAGGCTGGCCGTTCAAACCGCAGTCGATGCCTTCGGCAGTCTCGATATTCTGGTCAACAACGCCCAGGCCCGCCGTTCGGGCATACCCCTCGAAGAGATCAGCGAGGCGGATATGGATCTTGCCTTAATTACCGGTCCGGTCGCCACTCTCATGCATATGCAGGAGGCCTTCGCGCACATGAAAGGCAGCGGCGGCTCGATCATCAACTTCGGCTCGAAAATGGGGCTGCAGCCGATGCCTGGAATAGGGTCCTATGCGGCTGCCAAGGAAGCGATCCGCGCCCTCACCCGCTGTGCCGCACGCGAATGGGGCAAGCACGGCATCCGCGTGAACACACTGAATCCGGCATCGCTGAGCGATAGCGGCAAGGCCTATTTCGAGGACAGGCCCGCCGAATTAGAGAAGCTCTGCGCGGACGTTTCATTAGGCTATTTCGGCGATGCGGAACGGGACATTGGTGCTGCTGCCGTCTTCCTTGCCAGCGACGCAGGCCGCTACGTTACCGGCCAGACCCTCAATGTCGATGGCGGTCAGCTCATGCTTTGAACCTGCGGCTTCGCCAACTCACAAGAACGAGAACCAGACCAACGGGAGACAATACGTGCACATGCAATCCGGTGCCGCCGACGAATGGCGGAAATACTGGTTTCTTCCTTTGGTTGCCGGGCTCGGCTATTCAAGCTCGGTCCTGCACACGTATGGCAGCGGACCTTTTATCGAGCCAATCCAAGCGGAATTTGGCTGGTCGCGTGCGAGCATCTCGCTGGGCCTGACGATAGTCGGTGTGGTCGGCGCTCTGTTTGCCATTCCCATGGGAATGGTTGTCGATCGCCTGGGCCCGCGCCGTGTAGCGCTGATCGGAACGATTTTGATGCCGGTTTCGATCGGCTTGCTCGGCACGACTACGGACAGTCTGACACACTGGTACCTGCTGTGGTGCCTTGTTGCCTTTGCCAGTCTTTGGATGCAGGCAACGGTCTGGACCAGCGCACTCGCCAGCCGGTTCGAGAAAGCGCGAGGAATGGCTTTCGCCGTCACTTTCTCAGGCGCCTCTTTGACCGCCACCATATTGCCGTTCATAGCAACAACCCTGATCGTGTCCTTCGACTGGCGCACTGCGATCATGCTGGTCGGTGCGATCTGGACGCTGGGCGTCTTTCCTCTGGTTTTCCTGTTTTTTCGCGGGGCGCAGGATGCCACGGCGCGCGGAACCGCGGTCAGACGGCCATCACCAGCGACCTTGCCAGGAGCGACGGTATCGGAAGCGCTGCGATCTACCTCTTTCTACTTCTTGTTCCTTGCTGCCTTGCTTTTCACGACAACCGCGGTTGGAATGATCGTGCACTTTGTGCCTATCCTCAAGAATCAGGGTGCCACGACACTTGGAGCTGCCGGTGTGGCCTCGCTCATCGGAGTTTTCTCGATCATTGGCAGGCTTTGCACCGGCTATCTGCTGGACCGCTTCCCTCCAGGTCTTGTGGGCGCCCTGTCGTTCATGCTGCCCGTGGCAGCATGCCTGCTGCTGCTACTGGACGGGACGGACTCCATGAGCCAATCGATAGCTTCTGCCCTTTTCGGGTTTACTGTTGGCGCTGAAGTAGATGTTATCGCCTATCTAGCTACCCGACAGTTCGGCCTGAAGAACTACGGTGTAATCTTCGGCTCGATCGTAACGGCAATGGCTGCAGGCGGTGCGATCGGGCCGCTTGCCGCAGGCCTCACTTACGACATCTATGGCGGCTATTCCCAGTTTCTCTTGCTGACGATAGCCATGATGGTGATCAGCGCTGCGGCGGTGATCGGTCTTGGCAAGCCCGGCGGTTGGAAGCACGCCTGACGGCATTTCCGTGCATCAAGTCTCCCGGCTAAAATAACGCAGCGGTGTAAGGCTGGCCGTTACGAGCTATGGGTGCTCGAGTCCCTTCCTGAAAAGTGCAAGACGCGGATGCCTGACTGACTGAAGCGCCAATCGCGCCTGTGGCCATCGGTCAACGAGCGTCGGTCACTTGTGAGACAGGTACTGGCGACACGCCCGACAGTTGCTTTCGGTCCGGAACAACCAGGCAAACAGATTTTTTGAACTAGGATTGCAGTCGCGCGTGTAAGTGAGGCACCCACGAAAAAACAGGCACCATTTCCAGAATGGTGCCTGTCCGAAGTCTGCGATTCAAACCGGCTCAGAAGCGAACCGTTCCTTGTATCACGACTTCTCGCGGACGGTTCCAGAACGCGACATATTGATCGGGGTTGCCCGCTGCAGTCCATGCGAAGGCCTGGAGCTTGTAGTAGCTGTTGGTCAGATTTCGTCCAATGACCGCAAGCTCGTAGGATCCGTCGTCCGGGCCTGCCTTCAATGCCGCGTTCAGCAGCCAGTAGCTTTTCTGGACACCGCCCGGAGCATTGTCGGTGGTAGCCTGGTAGCTCGATGTATAGGCTCCGGAAGCTGAGATCGACGTGTCCCAGCCGGGAATGATCTGCGGTTCATATTCCCCACCGACCATGAACGTCAGTTTGGGCGCACGGATCAGGCGCTTGCCGGACAGATCCTGCACCCTGAATGTGACATTGGGATCCGGATCGATGTCGATACAGCCCTGTGCTTCGGTCTGGAAAGCGAAGCACTGTGCATTATCGTACTTGGTATACTTCGCACTGTTCAGGCCCACATTGCCGTTTACCCTGAACTCATCCGTCACCTGCCAATTGGCTGACGCCTGAATACCCTTCACGCGAGAGGCAGCGGCATTGGTCAGATTGAAGTCTTGCAGAATACTGCTGTTGTCTGCGGAAACCACCTGCAAGTCGTCGTATTTGTAGGTGTAGGCATTGATATCGAAACGCAGCGTTCCCCCGGCAAGAGTTGCCTTGTAGCCAACTTCAAAGCCTTCTGAAATTTCGGGCCGGAACGTGAGATCTGCCGCCGTATCATTCGCATTGAGCAGGAAGGGATTGGAAATACCCCCGGCCTTGTAACCGGACTTGAAAGCCACGTAGGCCGTGTGGTTCGGGTTCGGACGATACGTCAGCGTGACTTCAGGTGAAATGTGGTTGTCGTCATAGCTCACGTGAAGAGGATCGCCCGGAGCCCTTAGCTGCTGCCAGGCAGGTCCCCTGGTAAGGTTAACCTGGCGCATCGCCTTTTCGTCACGGCTCCACCTGGCGCCACCCGAAAGTTCGAGAGTGTCAGTGATATCAAACGTCACTTCGGCGAAGGCTGAATAATAATCCCCTTTGGTGACCGAAGACATATCCGCACTGACATAGTTGTCTGCATCGGGATTGTAGACGTGGAAGATCTCCGGAACGTTGTCGAAGGGGCGCTTCGAATGCTCGTAGTAGCCTCCTAACATGAAGTTCAAAGGGCCATCGAAGTCCGTCGCCAACCGCAACTCCTGCGTGATGAGCTCGTACCGATACCGTGCCGCGGCCCAGATCGTCGCATAGGCAGACCAGTCGGTGACGTTCATCAGTTTGAAATCTTCGTTGTAGTAACCGGTCGTAGACGTCAGTTCGAACGGACCGAAGGACTTCTGAAGTTCAAGCACGGCGAAATGGAAGAGGCGATCGTTATAAGGCCGACCTCCGTTGGCGAAGCGTGCATTGCGGGCATAGACCGGCGATGCTCCGGCCTGTGACGTGCGCCTGTCTGCATAGCAGTCTGCCCCCGGAGAGGGGACTGCCCCCACGATAACCGGAGAATTGGCCGCCAGGGTATCTCCGATACAATACGGTTCGCTGTTGCCGTTGCCGGTATTCGTTTCCACCGAATTGATAGTGTATTTGAACTTCGCCGAAAATGTGTCTGAAGGCTCCCAGAGAAGGCTTACCCGGGCGGCCAGTTCATCGGATGCGGGCATGCGCTTGGGGATGGCGCCTGCGGTATTCGTTGCCGGCCCGAAGATATCGGGAACGACAGGGGCATAGTTTCGCGTCCAGCCTTTCTGCGTGCTGGTGCGCAATGCGATGCGACCCGAAAGGGTATCGGTAAGCGGTCCGGAAATGGCCGATTCTGTATAGTATTGGTCCGCAGTAAACTCGTATCCTGCCTT
Source organism: uncultured Novosphingobium sp. (assembly GCA_965140495.1). GTDB lineage: Bacteria > Pseudomonadota > Alphaproteobacteria > Sphingomonadales > Sphingomonadaceae > Novosphingobium. Next base: position 2,618,934 of record OZ223239.1, read on the forward strand.
GGCGTAGGCTTCGAAAGTCGGCGTCGGATCGGCCGAGTTTATGGAGATGACGCCCGCTGGCGAATTCTTGCCGAAGTAGAGGGCTTGCGGTCCTGCCAGCACCTGAACGTTGGCGACATCGAACAGGCGCGCCCCGATGATCGAACCGCGACCGAAAGGCACGCCGTCCATTTCCACCAAGACGCTCTGGTCGAAACCTGCATCACTCGATGAAGAGCTGATACCGCGAATGGAGATCACCGCGCCAGTTCCCGATCCACCTTCACCGACCGAGACCTGAGGGGCCAGTTCCGCAAGTTTGGTGAGATCCTGCGCAAGATTATCGGAAAGCGATTCAGAACCAATGGCGGTGACAGCAACAGGTACATTTTGAAGTGTCTCGTCGCGTTTGCGCGCTGTCACGACGATCTGATTGAGCTCCTCGTCAGATGCGGTTTCTCGCGAACCACCTGACTGAGCCCACACTTGCCCTCCCTGCAAGGCCAAAGCTGTCCCGCAAAGCAGGTAAACCAACTTCCTGTTCATTCGACATCCTCCCTCAGTGCCCATTGTCAGGCAGTCCGGAGAGCCTCTGCAGTGCCCCTTGATCCGATCCTTGCCTGCTTGCTTAATGTACGTATATACGTACGTTATTCGCATATACACTTTCTTAGGCTATAGCCATGTCGTTGGCAAGCTGCTTGCTCGACAGCTTCATCGCAGGACTTGTGCCCGCAATTTCACTGTACGGCTCTAGAGGGCGCGATCGGGTTCCCACACGGTCGGCGATGCAAGTCTGGGTCAGAAGATGTTGATGGGCTCTCGACAGTACCCCAAGTTCCTTTGCATCTCGGTAGACGCCGCGCCTTGAGGTCATAACGAGGCCGCGCCGGGCGCGGCCAGCACCTTCACACTGGGCCAGATCATCGTCACGGCCCCTTCCGAAGCGGCCCCGGCGATCACGACATCAACGCTCGATGCCACGGCTATGCAGCAGTTCCAGCGCAACAGCATCGATGATGCAGTGAACCTTATGCCCGGCGTATCGGCGTCCAACAGCGGCGGATCGCGCAACGAACGGCTGATCTATGTCCATGGCTTCGACCGGTTCCAAGTGCCGCTCTCGATCGACGGCACCCGGGTCTATCTTCCCGCCGACAGCCGGCTCGACTATAGCCGCTTTCTTACCGGCGAGATCGCGCAGGTCCAGGTGGCCAAGGGCTATGCCTCTGTACTGGATGGCCCCGGCGCCATGGCCGGCGCGGTCAACCTCATGACGCGCAAGCCCGCGGCTCCGCTGGAAGTCGAGGCTCGCGGCACGTTGAACCTGGGGCGCAAGGGGGAGTACGCCGGCTACAACCTGTTCGGTCTTGTCGGGACCAAGCATGACAGCTGGTACGCGCAGGCCAGTTTCACCCGCAATTTCCAGGATCACTGGGACCTTCCCGGCAGCTATGCGCCGGTTACGGGATCAGCCGAAGACGGCGGGCATCGCGATTTCTCACGCAGCATGGACTGGCGCCTCAATGCCAAGGTCGGCTTCACGCCCAACGCGACCGACGAATATTCGCTGAGCTATCAGCTGCGCCAAAGCCCTTTCAGGTTCTTGGAGTAATTATAGACGCTGCGTGTCAGACCTTCCTCAATTTGCGCGCGCCCTTGCGAACCTGCATCAGATTCCTGCCGAGAGCCTCCAGTGAGCGCTGCTGGCGGGAATGGAGGAACAGCCACTCGGTGGTCACTGCCTCGGGCCTGACATTCACCACCATGTACCCCCGGCGACTGGTGTCACACCACTTGAGGTTGGGGTTGGTCTCAAGATAGGTGCGAGCGATGGCCTCGGGATCGCCGAAATAGTGCTTGTCGATGCCCAGCGACGATACGCTGTGCCCGGCAAATTCGACACCTACAGGCTGCTGGTCATACTCCAAATCGAAGGCCCAGGCGTTGTGGCTGTCCCCGCTCAGGACGACGAGGTCGGCATCTGCCGACCGGGCTGCGGACAAGACGCGGTCGCGCGCGGCCGGATAGCCGTCCCAGCGATCCATGTGGGTGGAGATGCCGATTTCTCCCAGTTGCACGGCGAGATCCAGTTCCGCCCTCTTGCTTTCACTCGGGGATGAGCCCGGCCGAAACCATGCGCTGTAGTCGTGTGGCATAAGGGCGGTGCCCATGATCACCTGCTGTGCAAGTATCTGCCATTTCGTCCCGGCTGCGACCGAGCCGGCAAGGCCCTCTGCCAGCCATCGCTCCTGTTCCTCACCCATCATGGTCCGGGTCGGATCGGCGAGCGGTCCATCGCGGAAAGCGGCTGCAGCCGCAATCGGATCTGGCTTGTCCTTCAGCCATGCGCCGAGATCGAGTTGCTTGCTGCGTGCGAGAATGCGCGTTTCCAGACGGAAAAGACTGGCCAAATCGCCCAGATCGTATCGGGTATAGGGCTCGGCCCGCATGGGCATCCATTCGTGCCAGGCCTGCATCGCCGCGCCCATGCGGGTCTCCCAAGGCCCTTCGTCGGCGCCGTGGTTCTTGGCACCATGCTGCCAGCTGTTGTTTACCGTCTCGTGGTCGTCGCACATGGCGACCATGGGATAGGCCCGATGCAGGGCCTGCAGATCGGCATCCCGGCGATAGCTGGCGTAGCGCAGGCGGTAATCCAGCAGGCTGACCGCTTCGTGCTGGGGCTGGATGTTTCGCGCTACCGCCAGTTCACGCAAGGCATCCGAACGTGTCAGCTTGGACTCGTAGATGTAGTCGCCAAGGTGGACGATGAGATCGAGGTCGTTCCGTGCCGCCGCGTGCCCGTAGGCATTGAACCAGCCTGACGTGGCATTGGCGCACGAGAACACACCGATGCGGAAATTGTCGAGGGCCCCTTCAGGCAGCGTTCGGGTGCGGCCAGTATGGGACATCCGGCCATCGGGTGCGGTGAACCGGTAGTAGTACCAATGACCCGGCTCCAGATCTTCGATGCGGCATTTTGCGCAGAAATTGGCCTCCGGTCCGGCCTCTAAAGAGGAGCGTGCGGCGATTCTCTTGAATGCGGGGTCCCGGGCCACTTCAACCTGAAGCTTTGCGCTCCCATTACCGGCGTGGACGAACCGGGTCCACAAGGTCACGCTGGTCTGGAGAGGATCGCCGCTGGCTACCGAGTGGGTAAATCCGCTTGGCTCATCGGCACGAAGCGAAGCCGGAAGCAACGCAGCCAGAGGAGCCAGTGCCGCAGCTTCCAGAAGAGTGCGGCGACCGACGAAGGGGAGAAAATCGCGATCAGCCATGTGGTGGCGGCTACAGGCCTGTCGTGACGATTTTGCTGCACAATTGTGATCGGATCGTCGCGTTCAAGACACATCAGACACACATAAATATCACCCTCTTGTCATCGCTGCTCCGTAGAGGCCCGCGCTTGTCTGCGAAGCATAACACAGGGGCTTACCATGATTTCTTCGAAACCCGCTCGTCTGGGCGGGCGCCGCAACCTCGTGCGCGCGGCTATTCTTGCGAGTACTTGCATTCCTGGCACGGCATTCGCCGGCGAGGTCGCGGGGATCATCACGGACGCGGCATTGGATCGCCCCGTGCGCGGGGCCAGCGTTTCGGTGGATGGCAGTGATCTTTCGGCCACGACTGACGAACTTGGACGCTATGTCGTCTATGAGGTGGAAGCGGGCGAGCACACGTTGACCATTAGCCAGCCCGGCTACCGCAGCGAGACGATGCAGGTGACCGTACCCGAAGTCGGCAAGGTCAATGCCGATGGCCGGATCGAGCTTGCCACTGCCCTTGAAGGTGAAACGATCGTTGTCACGGGCGCCCGTGCATCGCGCCTTCTCGCGATCCAGCGCAAGCGGGCCATGAGCGTAGTCGCCGATGTGGTTTCTTCCGACGGTATCGGCAAGCTGCCCGACTACAACACGGCCGAAGCTCTGCAGCGGCTTCCGGGTATTTCTGTAGAAATCGACCAGAGCGAGCCGCGCTACGTGGTTATTCGCGGCGTCGATCCGAACCTCAATCTGGTGACGGTGGACGGCAATGTTGTCGGCATACCCGAAGCGGAAGGCCGCCGCGTTGCGCTCGATACGATTCCGTCAGCCCTTGTTGGTGCGATCGAAGTCGTGAAGACCGTCACGCCCGACTACGATGCCAATGCCATCGGCGGTGCCATCAACATCGTGACGCCGAGCGCTTACGACCATTCGGAGCCGTTCACCTATATCTCCGCGCGCGGTGTCTACGGTAGCAAGGCGGACAAACTGGGCTTCGGCGCCAGCGCCATGCATGGCCAGACTTTCGGCAGCGAGGACCAGTTCGGCATCGTCATCGGCGCCAGCTATTCCAAGCGCTTTATCGACAGCCAGCTTGTCGATCCGCTGAGCTGGGAGGAGGTCGATTCCGGATTCTGGGCTCCTACCGGCATGCGCATGTACGACTATGCGATCATGCGCGAACGTATCGGCGGGATCGTCAATCTCGAATGGCGTCCCAGCGACGATGTGCGGCTCTACGTCAACACGATCTACAACGAGTTCACCGATCACGAAGGACGCGACCAGTTCGACTACGACATGGATCGCGGCGACGTCTCGTTCCCGTCCGCCAATGAGGTGACCTATACGCGGGGACGGGCTTCCCGCGAATTCCGGCAGAACAACCAGACCCAGAAACTCTACAACATCTCTCCGGGCGTGGATCTGCGGTTTGGCAATGTCGAACTGAAGCTGAATTACACCTACGCCCACGCGCAAGAGCATACCCCGGTGCGCGACGACATCGAGTTCCGTACCGGCAGCAGCGCTGTATCCACGATTCTGGTTGGCGACGGGATGCCGACTTTCACGTCGATCGATTCCGCTCTCTACGATCCGGCGGAATTTCCGCTACGCCGGATCCGCATCCGCCGCGAAAAGATCGATGAAGACCTGCATGCGATCAAGGCCGACCTGAAGGCGGACTTTGCCAATGGTACCAACAGCTTCATCAAGGTCGGCGCGAAGTTCACCGATCGCACCAAGGATCGCGACAACTATCAAGAGCAGTGGGAACCGGTGAACGACGTAACGTTCGCCGATACCGGCGGCGTGCTCGGTACGGTCGAAGACTACTTCGGGGGCAAATACGCCTTCGGTCCGGCGATGGATTACAATGGCGTGATGGACTACTTCTTCGCCCAGAACCCTGGGATGCTGGAGCTGGATGCAGACCGGACGGCCTTCAACGACAAGTCCAGCGACTATCATATCAACGAGCAGATCTACGCCGGGTACGGCATGGTCAGCCTGGACTTTGGCGATCTGACTGCAATCGGCGGCATCAGGGTGGAGCATACCTCAGGCAAGTATAACGCTTTTGCCATCCGCGACACGGACGGGGACGGCGAGATCGAGGTTTCGGATATCGCGCCGCTGACCTTCAAGAAGGAATACACCCACGTCCTGCCCAGCATTACGCTGAACTATCGTCCGCGCCCTGAAGTGGTGATCCGGGGAGCCTGGACCAACACGATTGGCCGACCGAACTACAGCGATGTCGTGCCGACATTCGAGGAAGAGGACCGGGAAGGCGAGGCAGGCAATCCCAACCTGCAGCCCTACACGTCGATGGGCCTGGACCTTTCGGCGGAATACTATCCGGACGCAGACACCGTGTTCGCGCTGGCGGCGTTCTACAAGCACATCAAGAACCCGATCTACGGGCAGACGATCTACGACACGACTTTCGCGGGCGTGGATCTGGTAAGCCTGTCGCAGCCGCAGAACGCCGATAGCGGAGAGCTGTTCGGTATCGAAGCAAACATGACGACCCGTTTTGCCTTCCTGCCGCAGCCGCTCGACGGCTTTGGCATCTCCGCCAACGTCACTTACGTGGATTCGAGCGTGGACGTTCCTGGCCGCGAAGGCGACGATCTGCCGTTCTTCCGGCAGTCGAAGTGGCTGGCGAGCGGCGCGCTGTTCTATGAGAAAGGACCGTTCGAAGCGCGCTTTGCCGTCAGTTATCGCGATGCCTACTTGACCGGCGTGGGCGGCAGCGCCGACTTCGACAGCTACACGAAGGGGCGCACGGTACTAGATGCCCGCATCGGCTACCGGATATTCGAGGGCGTCGAGGTCTTCGGATCTGTCTCCAACATCGGCGAGGCGCCATTGGTCGGCTACCAGGGCGTTGCCAACCGTATTACCTCGCGCGAGGAATATGGTCTGAACGTCGACTTCGGAATCAGCGCAAAGTTCTGATCCCTGCTCGATCTGGTCAACTTAGGGGTCAGCAGGCGTGAGGCCGCTGGCCCCTACACCGGAAGAAGGGGCCAGCCACTCCAGCAACTCCGCCGACCCCATGCTGCCCCGCAGTAAGACCAGGGTCAGCGCGCCTGGGCAAGCGCAACAGCGTCCGGACCTGCAGGAAAGCGGAGCTGGCCGGTGGTGTCGTGGACAGCGTTCCAGATCGCGTCCGCGACGTCGCTTTCCTTGGTGGTGAGCGCAGGGCTGGCAAAACCTTCAAGGATCGGCCTTGCGAAATCGCCGTAGTCGTCAGGCAAAAGTTGATCGACCGGAACGATGGCATTTGCTCCGAAGCGGGTGGCCGGCGAATAGCCCGGCTCGACGAGCTTTGCATGTACGCCGAAGTAACCCAGTTCATGCGCCAGCGAACCGGTAAAGCCTTCGATCGCCTGCTTGGTAGCTGTGTAGGCCGCGGCGAGCGGGAAGTCACCGAGCGTGACGCTTGAGGTCACATTGACTATGGTGCCCGAGTTGCGCTCGCGCATCTGGGGAATGACCGCCTTGGTCATAGCCATCACTCCGATCGTGTTGGTCTCGAACAGCTGGCGGACAAATGACATGGGCATCGCTTCGAAAGCGCCGACACCGCCTATCCCGGCATTGTTTACAAGCACATCGATCGGCCCGGCTTCGTCGATCAGCGCGGCAATGCTCTCCTCACTTGTCACATCGAGGGGCAGCACGCGTAAAAGATCGGACGTGGCGGCAAACACCGTCGGATCAGGGCGCCGCATTGCGGCGATTACGGCCCAGCCAAGGGCCAGGAAGAGTTCGGCGGTCGCCTTCCCATAGCCTGACGAGGTGCCGGTAATCAGGATCGTCTTGGTCATCATCTGTCTCCTTGCCGGTGATGACAAAGCGATAGACGTACAGTTTGACACGACCTATAACTGATGATCTGAATTAAATTATAGATCGTCCAGAATGGATCCTCTGAGCGAGATCATCGCCCTATTGCGGCCGAGCGCAGCCGTCTCGAAGCCGATCAGTGCGCGCGGCCGGTGGGGCGTGCGCTATCAGGCCCATGACGCGCCGGGTTTCATGATCGTTCTTTCTGGCCAGGCCTGGATCGCATTCGAAGGACGGGAACCGCAGCGGCTCGTGGACGGCGATTTTCTGCTGCTGCCGACGACACCCGCCTTTTCGCTCTATAGCAACCCTGGCGTCGTCTGCACTCCGGTCGAACCGCGAAACGACGCTGTCCGGCATGGCGAGCAGGATGGGGAGCCCGACTTCATTTCGCTGGGCGGGACCTTTGCCTTCGAGAGGATTAACGCACCGCTGCTGCTCGCGCTGCTACCTGATCTCATCCATATTCCGGCATCGCTGGGCCGCACGACCCGGTTCGGCCGTCTTGTCGACCTGCTGGCCGAGGAATGTGCCGCAGATTTTCCGGGCAAGGAGCTGATCGTCCAGCGCATGCTGGAAACCCTTCTGGTCGAGGCGCTGCGCTGGCATGGATTGGATGGCGAGGAAGTACCGACGGGCCTGCTAAAGGGGTTGCAAGACCCGGCGCTGGCCCGCGTACTGCGTTCGGTCCATGCCGATGTCCGGCAAAGCTGGACGGTGGCTGAAATGGCGCGCATCGCCGGCATGTCTCGATCAGCCTTTGCGGCGCGGTTTGTGGAAACGATTGGCTGTGCGCCGATCGAATATCTGGCGCGTTGGCGGATGGCATTGGCCAAGGACGCGCTAGCTCAAGGGATAAAATCGCTGGACCGGATCGCAGGCGAGATCGGCTATGAATCCGCAAGTGCCTTCAGCACCGCCTTTCGTAAACGGCAAGGCTGCGCGCCGGGCCAATTTGCGCGTGCCCTCACTGCCCAGCGACAGGGATTGGGATCCGGCAGCAGATCACCTGGATGAACGACGGCTATCGGGTGTCAAATTCCATCGCCGAACGTTGCCTTTGGCGGGGACTATTGACCGAGACATTGGATCCCGTGCGGAGCAGGTCCCCCAAGTTCAGCTCCCTGAGACGGTCGGCTATCGGCCCATTCTTTGCCTTCAGCCTATTCAGCGGACACCGCTTGTCCAAGTGAGCTCAACATGTTTCGAACGCGCGGGTTAACGCCTTGGCTCAACGGGCAAGCCTGATGAGATGCCCGGGACGATTGCAACAAATTATCATTAGCGGTAGTGGCGCCTCCGTTCTCAGGAGGATTCATGCGCCGCGTTCACGTTCTAGCTCTTACGGTTTCAACCCTTGCCTTTGCCACTCCGGCTGCAGCGCAGGAGGTAGAGAAGCCCGAGGAACCCCGTGCCGGCGACATCGTCGTCACCGCGGCGCGCACGCAGTTACCGGCCAGCGCTCTGCCACTCACCATCGATGTGATCGACACTGCAACACTTGATCGCCAGCTGGTGATTTCGGGGTCGACTGTCGATGCCGTATCCGCACTGCTCCCCTCGTTCTCACCGACACGCCAGAAGCTTAGCGGTGCCGGAGAGAGCTTGCGGGGGCGCGCGCCGCTTTATGCCATAGACGGCATCCCGCAATCCACACCCGTTCGCGACGGGTCGCGTGACGGCTATACAATCGACCCCTTTTTCATCGACCGGATCGAGGTCATCTACGGATCGAATGCGTTGCAAGGCATTGGCGGCACCGGGGGCGTGGTAAACCAGGTCACCGTAGCTGCGCCCAAGACCGACGGGATCAAGATACGCACTATGGTGCAGGCAAGCGCTGCCGATGGTTTTGACGGAGAAGCGCTCGGAGGCAAGCTGGCCACCTTGGTTGGCTGGCGTTCAGGCGCATTTGACGCGTCGGTGGGCGGTGCGTTCCAGCGTCGCGGCGTGTTCATCGACGGCGCCGGTAATCGCATCGGCGTCGATGGCACGCAGGGCGAAATCCAGGACAGTGACAGCTGGTCAGTTTTCGGTCGGATCGGCTATCAGCTGTCGCCGGACACACGGATCGAACTGATTGCCAATCACTTCGAACTCGAAGGCAATAACCACTACGTGGTCGTTCCCGGCAACCGCGCCGCAGGTATTCCAGCTTCCAGCACCAAGGGACAGACATCCGGCGGTCCCCCCTCCAACAAGGCGGATATGCTCTCGCTTTCGCTAAAGGACAGTGATCTTGCCGGCGGGACGTTCACTTTGCAGGGGTTTTACAACCGGACACAGGACACTTTCGGCGGGGGCACTTTCGCCACGTTCCAGGATCCCACTATCGACCCGACCGGCCAGTTGTTCGACCAGTCGGCCAACAAATCGCGGAAGCTAGGCGGGAAGGTCAGCTACGAGCGGCCCGTTCCCGGATTCGAGGACCTTGTCGTTACAATCGGTTTCGATGCGTTGTTCGACAAGACCGAGCAATATCTTGTGCAAACAGGCCGCAAGTGGGTCCCCGAAACCGAGTTCCGCAGCTTTGCGCCTTTCGCTCAGGCGAACCTCAAGTTGTTCGACGGCATCGTGCGCCTTGCGGGCGGACTTCGCCACGAAGACGTGAAGCTCAAGGTCGGCGACTATGAGACGCTGGCATCCTATGGTGCAACAGACCCAGCCGACGTCTCCACCTACCAGTCGATATTCGTCGCTGGCGGCAGCCCCTCGTTCAACGACACACTTCTGAACGGCGGCGTCATTCTCGAGCCGATCGAGGGGGTCAGGGCTTATGGGAGCTATGCCGAGGGCTACACCATAGCCGACGTCGGGCGCATCCTGCGCGGGATCACCGAGCAGGGAGTCGACATCGATAACTTCCTCTCGCTGGAACCTGTAATATCGAACAACAAGGAAGTGGGCCTCGAGGTGGAGCGTGGCCCGCTCAAGGCCAGTGCCAGCTATTTCTGGTCGTCGAGCGAACTCGGCTCCCGGCTGGTCCTCAACGGCGACGGAATTTTCGAAGTCGTGCGCGCGCCCGTCGATATCGAAGGGCTCGAGCTGAGCCTTTCGACAAAGACCCCCGTTCCGGGGCTCGATCTCTCGGTGGGATACAGCCATCTCACCGGCCATACCGACGACGATGGGGACGGTATCCTCGAAGCTGACCTCGATGGCGCAAACATTTCGCCTGACCGGCTCAACCTTGCCGTCGATTTCCAACGCGGCCGGTTCAGTGCCCGCACGCAAGCCCGCTTCTACTTGCAGCGCACCTTTGATGGCCAGCCTGCCGATAGCAGCTTCCAGGGGTACACCTTGCTGGACGCCTATATTGGCTACCGCACAAACTTCGGTCTGGTGTCACTCGGTATCCAGAACGCACTCGACGAATATTATCTGACCTACGACAGCGACACCGTACGCACCTCCGACAACAACCGCTACTTCACCGGCCGGGGACGTACCTTCACATTGTCGCTGCAAAGCGAGTTCTGATGGCGCTGCTCACGTCCCTGCACCGTTGGCTCGGTGCGACGATAGGCCTCATCCTCATCGTCATGGGACTATCGGGCACCGCGCTTGTCTGGGAAGGTTCGTGGATCAGCGTGCCGGGTGCAGACGCACCTGCCTCCGCTTCCGCGGACGGACTGGCTCGATCGGTGAGTGTCGCGCTCTCCCATCACACGGGGCTCTCCCGCATAACCTTCGCAGGCCCTGAATTGGGCCTCCATCAGGCCGCCTATCGTGACGGCAGCGGTGCGTACATCGATCAGTCCGGCAAGATCGTCACCGCATGGTCCAGCAGCTGGGAGCGCCCGGAACTGTGGATCTTCGATCTGCACCATCATCTCTTCGCTGGCGAGTTCGGAGAGCTACTCGTCGGTACTGCCGGCCTTGCGGGAATTTTCTTCGTCATGTCCGGCACAATCCTGTGGTGGCGCACACGCAAGACATTTGCTTTCCGATTGTGGCCGAAGCGGCTCACGAGAAGCGCGATTGTCCGGCAACACCGCGATTTGGGCGTGGTGCTGGCCCCACTGCTGTTGATCGCGATGATCACTGGTTGCGCCATGATCTTTCCATGGCTGTCACAAGCCATTGTTGCACCATGGCCGGACCCTGCAGCAAGTTCTGGACCGACCGAACATCATATAGCACGAAACGCTTGGAGGGCCGCGTTTATCGAAGCCAAGCGGGCCTTCCCACACGCCGAGATACGACGGTTGCAGATTGGGAAAGGCGATAGGTCCGAAGCTGTGCTGCGGCTTAGGCAACCCTTCGAATGGACACCAAACGGTCGCACCTACATACACATCACCCCATCGGGCCGTCTCCGGATCGATGCCCCCGATGGCACATTCGACAAGCAAGCCATCGGAGAGAAATTCTACCCCATCCATGCCGCAAAGGTGGGAGGTTGGATCTGGAAAGTCGCTATAACATGCACTGGCCTTGGCCTTGCAATGTTGGGCGCGCTTGCTGCATTCTGCTTCTGGAAACGTGGTAATCGACCATCCTGAGTTGACTTCACCATCCCACCTAAATGGCCGACATCGCAATTTGCCTTCAGATAGTAGGTATTTAGTCCCACCATGTGATGGCAACATGGACGCGATCAGCTGTGCTCATTTGCGGAGCAGCGATCCTCTACCGGTCCTATCACTCGTGTCACTCAAGACGTGACGGCTATCTGGCGGCAACGCTTGTCGAATGCAGCCTGCAACGCCCAGTCGTTGAAGTTGCCGTTCGACCAGGCGCTCGATCATGGCGCCATCGGCGCTGCGGCACCCGAGCTTGTAACGGAGCACCGTGCGTGTACCGTCCTCGCGCTCCCATTCCAGCGTGATGAGCGAGGTATCGGTAGGCTGGTTTTCGCAGAGCCAGTCCCGCACGCTGCCGGTCGGAGGACGGATGGGCGAGACTGCTTGGCTCACTTCCTCGTATGTCCTGCGCGAAACGGCTCGTGTACGCGAACCCAGCAGCGCCGTGTGCTGCAGGCCCTGGAAGCTGACCAGCCCGCCCGGTGTCACGCTGGCTAGATAGACAGGGCAGAAACCGTGGCAGGGGCCGCGCGAGATGACAATCTCTTCCTTAGGCCGGGCGGTTTTGGTCACGCCTGGCGCTGCCGTACATCCGCCCAGCAGCGCCAGAAAGAGGATCGCAGCGGCCATGCAGTAGCCGGCTCTTACCACTTGACCGTCACGCTACCGCGCAGCGCAACGTTGACGTCCCCATGGCGCTGGTCGGCAGACAGCTCGCCGCCCATGATGAACCCTCCCAGGCCGCCATAGGCCCGCAGTCGTGCGAACCAGCCGCCGGTCGAACCGCCGGGCGAGAGGGTGAAGCGATTGCCCTGTTCCACATCGCCGGTGCCGAAACGCGCGGTCGTGGCGCCCAGGCTGCCGCTTAGCACTTCGCGCCAGCCTCCTTCGGTCTCGATGCGCATCCAGTTCTCGTCACGGGCCCGCATCCCCAGCAGATCCACGCCGACGGTCATGCCTGCATTGAGGCCAAGCTCGTCGCTGGTCCGCTTGTCCACGGTGAGATCAAGCGCATCATCGCCCGTTTCGGCATAGCCATCCTCCTTCAACCGGACGTAATCGAGCGAGATCTGGGGGCGGAAGAAGAAGAACTGGCTGCCTCCCTCGGCCGACGCGCCGGCGGCGAAGCTTACGAACCGGCCATTCCAACTACCGTCCATGGTACGCTTCGTATCGCCGGTCGAACCAACACCGGAAAAGGTGCGCTCGCTATCGAAATCGGAATGGCCGATCGAAGCGCGGGCGAAGCCTCCAAAGGCGCCCCAGTGGCCCCGCCAGTGCACCGCGCCTTCCACCGAACCCGACTTCACTTCGCTGGCAGCATCGATGGTATGCCTGTTCCACAAATAGGATACCGTCGCACCGAAGTAGCCGAGGCCGGTCTGGTATTCGCCGCCAAGCGACCAAGCATAACCGCTCAGGTCATAGGCTGCCGTCTGGCCGGTATTCTTGTCACTCCCCCAGAACGCGAGATTGACGGTCGTGGCGATCTTGCCATTGGCCTCGATCCGGTTCGGCGGATCCTGCAACTGACGGGCAAGCGTGCGTACACCCAGGCTGATACCCTCGAACGCGCCGCCGGCATGATCGGGCAGCATCTGGGTGACGGCATCACGGAACGTGCTGCCGTCGGTGATCGAGAGAAACACATCCTCGACCTTGTCGTCCTTGGCAAGAGCGGCAAAGACCGCATCGTAGGCGCTGGCCTGCGAGCGGTTGAGGCCCAGTTCGGCAACCGAACGGCGCGCGATATCGACCACGATCGTATTGGCCGCAGCACTTTCGTCGAGCGAGGCCTTGAACATGAAGGGAACGAGATCGGTGACGGTTTCGAGTTTGTCGAGGCCCTGGATAGCCCCCGCTGTCAGCACCTGATAGCTGCCTTCCGCTGTGGAGACGTCTGCAAGACGGATCGCCAGCTTCGATCCCTCTGCGAAGCTAGCCGTGCCGGAGACGGTATAGGCACTCCCTTGGCCAGCCGCGGCGTCGAGAGTCGCCACCAGCACGCCATCCTTGCCGATGTCGAGCGAGGCAATTGCCGCAGGCTTGCCAACATCAAACGTACCGCCCGCCACTTTCACCGAAGCTTGCGCGGCATTCAGCAGGCTGCCCGAGAACCTTGAAGCACCCGTCAAGGTCAGCATGTCCGCGCCGCCACCGAAGTCCAGCATACCGCTATAGCTGGCACTGCCTTCAAGGGTCATCGTGTCGGCGCCGTTACCGAAGGACACTTTGCCCGTCTGCACGGCATCGCCAGACAATGCCAGCGTGTCGCCACCGCCCCCGAACGAGACGTCACCTGTAAGGCTACCATCGGCAATGGAGAGCAGATCATCACCACTGCCGAAGCGGATGTCCCCGGTGATCGCCGGCGCAGCGAATCCCGCGCCCACCTGGGTCTGACGCACCGTCGCACCCTGGTTTCCTGCCGAAAGGTCGATGGCCACGTTGCGCCCCGAGCCATCCTGTGCCCCGCTCGCGGCAATGGTGCCGCTGTTTTCAACCAGCGTAACCGTGCCGCTTTCATCGAGGATGGCCGTTGCCGTACCGGCCTTGCCGGCCGTGGCCTTGATCGATCCGCTGTTGCGGATCGCCGGCAGGTTTGCCCCGGCCGCCACATGGACGGCCGTTGTCTTGGCCGAAGCCGCATCGCCTCCGGTGGCCGCAATGGACCCCGCGCTCTTGAGTTCGGGCGTCGTCGCGCCGGCACCGATCCGCACGGCTGTTGCGCTTGCGCCGTTGGAGGCAGCTGTGATCGAACCGCGAACGCCAATACCGTTGGCTATGGTGACAGCACCGCCGCGACCGCCAATGGCCAGCCCGGTCGCATCAACGGCGGAATAGAGCCCGCGCCCTTCGATCGCACCGTCGATCTGCAATCCGTAACCGTTCGCCGTACCGGCCACCGGACCAACGGTGACAGCATGATCCGTAGCGCCAACGACCATCGCCGGTGCCGCGCCATAAGACACGACCCGTGCCGATCCTTCGTCCTTGTCGGGAATGCCGTCCGCATCCTCGTCGGCATTGTCCGGATCCTCGTCCTTGGGAGGAATGGCGAGAACAATTCCGCCCGAAACGTTGCCCTCGACAAGCAGGGCCGGGCCACCTTGCAGCAGGTCATCGGCGTCGAGCTTCGAAGGATCGGCCGGAACGGTAGTGTAGCGATAACCAGTTGCAGCGACCGTGCCCTGCACGACCATGGCTCCGTCGATATCGCCTGAAAAGTGTGCCCCGATTGCGTCCTTTCCCCGCGCCGCCACTGAACCGGCCAGCCGCACATCCCCGTCGATCGCGCCGGCTTCGATACCTTTGGAGCGATCGCCGGTTACCGTGATTTTGCCATTCTGGGTTAGATTGCCGGTCAGCGTACCGCCCAGAGAAATGCCGGCGGAATCGTTGCCCTGCACGGAAATCTTGCCACTGTTGGCGATGCTACCGGCATGCGTTCCTTCGGTCCGGATGCCGTAGCGATGCGCCCCCAGGGCGTAGGGACCATCAGGATCGCCGTCGTTGTCATCGTCGGCAGGCTTGTAAGGCTCATCCACGGTGATCGTGCCGCTGTTGGTGATATTTCCGGTAGTGCCCGCCGCAGCAAGGATCCCGGTGGAGCCATTGCTGACCGTGATCGCGCCTGCATTGGTAACGGCGTGATCGCTGTCCATGGTAACGGCGGTCCCGCCAGTCAGGACGACCGACCCATCCTGGGTGATGTTGATGGAATCCGCTGCCCCGCCCTTGATCGTGGAGGTACGCAGCGGCGTCGTCTTCTTGGTCGTGATGTCCTCCGCCCGGGCCGAATGGGCTCCGGCGGCAAGAGCGAAGAGTGCGGTGGAAGCAAGCAGGTAACGCGACATCTCAATCCCTTCAGGTCGTATCGACCGGAAGGACGGAGCGATCCGCGCGTAGCCTTGAAAAAAGTTTCTAGAAGGTCGTGTCTATGCCGATCCGCAGCGTGCGCGGGCGCAGCGGCGTCACCTGTTCACGGCCGGTACCGAAAGGAGTCCCCAGCGCGAAACGGTTGCCGCGCTGGTCGGCAATGTTGGTGAGGCCGAGCGTCACGCCGAACAGTGGCGTGCCGATCCGGGCGGAGATACCGCTGTCGAAGTAGTCACCCTGAGCCGCGCCCAGTTCGGGCCCAACCCCCAGTCGGGAACGACCGACGTAGCTGGCCCAACCCTGCGCCTGCAGGCGCACATCGCCACCGAGCCCCTCGTCCCAGGCGAACCCCATACGGGCCGCCACGTTAGCGATATTAGGCACCTGCATGGCCCTTGCTGTCAGTAGCGCCAGAGGCAGGACCGGCTTGTTCACCTTGCTCCGGTTCCACGCGACGCCAGCCTCCATACGCAAACCCGGCAACACGCGCGCACCGCCGGTCAGGCTCGCAGTCCATATTCGCCCGTCACCGATATTGGCCGTGCTCGGCAAACCGGTTGCGTCGATGAAGTCGGCCTGAATATCCTGCCATCGCGTATAGGACAGGCTCATCGCCAGATCGAACGCGCCCTGGCCACGACTGCCGTGGCGCGCGCCCAGTTCGAAGGTCTGCGTGCGGTCGTCGCGAAAGCGGCGCACATAGTCGCCTTCGATGGCAAGCCCGCCGGGCCGGAAGCCCTCCTGATAGCGCACATAGAGCGCCGAGTGCGAAGCAAGAGCAAGGTGCAGCGCAAAGGAAGGCAGAATGGTCGTCCGGGTCCGCTGCGCCGTAATGCCGCTGGTGGCATAGGCCATGATCACCTCGGGCCGGATGTCCTCACCCTCGCCCCCGAGCTGCGACCAGGTAACGCGGCCTCCCGCCGTCGCCACCAGTGGCGCGGCCAGCCGCAGGCTTGCCTCGCCATAGAACGTCGCCTCGTCCGTGACGTTGCGCACCCCGGCTGTCGCGCTGCGGAGGACCTCGGCAGTAATCAGGCGGCTCAAGGTCGCCTCGTTGTGGGTGAAACTCACGCCAGCGAGCCAGCTGAAACCGCTGCTCTCGGGCATCCACAGGCGCGTCTCGCTGGCGACCATGCGCGTACGGTTTGTCTGGGTGAACAGCCGCGGATCCCCTTCGGGCAGCGATGCGTCGTAGTTTTCCCGCAAGGTCTGGCGAACCAGACCCGTGGTCGAACGCAAGCGAACCGCCCCGATCCGCCCGGAAACGACGATCTGTCCCATGGCATAATCCGCATGCGCACTCTCGGGCACGCGCGCCGAGTTTTCCAGTGGAGGGCCATGGCGGTCCGCATACTGGCTGTCGGCCGTATCGGTCCATTGGCCCAGCACCAGAGCTTCCACCTGCCAGCCAGGCGCGGGATCGACCCGCAGCGCCACGCGGCCACCGAAGATGTCGGTGCGGTTGACGTTTCGCCGGTCCAGCAGCGGCTTGTCGATATAGCCGCCCAGCCGCATGGCATCGAACGTCGCCCGCAGCGCCGCGGCATCTTGTACCAGAGGGAGATTGATCACGGCACCGGCATCGCCGCTTGCGGCCCCGCGATGTGTCAATGAACCGCCGAGCGTGCCGGCAAAACTGGTGGTGTCGAGCTGCGGCCTGTTTGGCACGAGGCGGATGATGCCCCCCAGCGAACCGGCGCC
Source organism: uncultured Novosphingobium sp. (assembly GCA_965140495.1). Classification (GTDB taxonomy): domain Bacteria; phylum Pseudomonadota; class Alphaproteobacteria; order Sphingomonadales; family Sphingomonadaceae; genus Novosphingobium. The sequence continues at coordinate 2,636,143 of OZ223239.1, forward strand.
GTAAAGCGTGCCTTGCGGCCCTTCCATGACCTCCACCCGAGCCATGTCGGACAGGCGCAAGTCCGGGTCGGGCGCGTTATAGGTCAGACGCAGGTCACCCAGATATTGGCCGACCGTCGCCTGCGTCGGCCCGGTAAAGCTCGAATCCGCGATGCCCCGGATGAACAACTTGTTCCTCCCGCTGCCCAGATGCGTCGATGCCACCGTGGCAAGCTGCTGCGTGATCTTCTCGGTTCCGCCGACACCGCCTGCTTCCAGCACGCCCCCGTCCAGCACCGCAACCTGTCCGGGGACCTGATCGTGCGTGAGATCACGCTTGGTCGCGACGACGACGATCGGTTCGGGTTCCGCTGCAAAAACAGCCCGCACCGCTTTGGGTTCTTGCGGCTGCACAGTGCGCGCGGTCTTGGCCCGACGGACAACGGCCGGCTCTATCCGCCAGGCCATCGGCCCGGTTGCCACCGCGCGCCCGCCCGCCGCGCGGGCCAGGCGGCGCACGGCTTCAGCCGCATCGAAACGCCCGCGGATCTCCGGAACGGGCCGCGCCGCCAGCGCGGAATCGACAATGACGATGCTGCTGCTCGTCTGGCGCGCGATCTCGATCGCCACGGCCCCTGCATTGCCGGGGCGCGTTGCTACCTCGGCCTGCCCCGCCAGCGCCGGCGCCGGCACCATCAGTGCTGCGCCCATCAGGTATCGACCGGTTCGCATGGTCAGGAGCCGCCGATGCTCCAGCCCTTGCCTGCCGGCGTCACATCAAGACCCAGCAGGCTGCCGAGCACGCGCGGGTCCTTGCGGATCGGATCGATCAGGACCGATCCCGAGACCGTTCGTGAAGGCGCTGCCCCCTGCTGCGTCCCGCGTACGGAAAATGCGATCCCGGTTACGCGTGTCAGGTCGCTGGCCACCCGCTCCAGCGACGCGCCTTCGAACGTCAGCCGGCCCTTCCGCCACTCGCCGATCCGCTCGACGGCCAGGGACGAGAGGACATAACGATCCGTACCGGCCTTTTGGGTCAGCATCTGGCCGGGTGCAATCCGCACGTTTTCCGCGCCCGGATTGAACTGCACCGCCCCCTCCGCAACAGCTACGCTCATGCCCAGGCCGTCGCGGCGTATATCAAAGACGGTGCCGACATCGAAAACCTCGTCATCGCCAACGGCAACGCGGAACGGCGCGTTCTCATCGTGCCGCACCGTAAACAGCGCCTCGCCCCGCTCGATCCGGGCACGGCGCGGATCGTTGCGGTCGAGCATGACCTTCGTACCGCCCGACAGCGCGATCGATGTACCCGATTCGAGGGTCAGCGTGCGAAATTCTCCAGGTGCCGTGACGACAGCATAAGGCGCCGGACGCTCGCGCTGCCAGAGGCTGATACCCAACACAAGTGCCACCGACGCCGCCAGCGCCCCGCCCAGCCAGCGGCGGCGCGAGCCGGTCGCCTCGGGGGCGTGCACCTCCTCCACCGGTGCACTGTCGTTTGCCGGGCCTGCGGTCCGCAGCAGGTCCGCACCTTTCAGTGCGGCCGCGCAGATCGCATCGTAGGCCGCGCCATGCGCTGGGTCGGCTCCCAGCCACTGCGTGAACGCTTCCCAGTCGGCAAAAGCGGGATCATTCGTGCGCACGGCCCAGTCGAGAGCCTGTTCACGGACCGCTTCGTCGCGAATTGTCTCATCACTGGCCACGGTGCGCTCCTTTCACAACCGAGACGGAATCAACCGGCCGCAACCTCATCGCGTCTCTCCATCGGCCCGTGCTTTCCACTCTGCGAGGGCGCGGTAGGCGGTGCGCAAATCGCTCTCCACGGTACTCAGACTCACGCCGAGTTCCGCCGCGACCGCTTTCTGGGCGACCCCGTCGACCCGGTGGCGGCGGAAGGTCAACGCGACACGCGGCCCCAGACTGTCAAGCATGGCGAGAACCTGCGCCGCCTCCTGGGTGGCGGCCAGCCGGCGCTCCGCCGAAGGTTCGGGCGAAGCCTCACCTTCACCCGACTGGACGTCGCTCCAGTCGCGCTCGCGCTTTTCCGCCTGGCGCTGCGAGCGGTAGCGGTCGATCATGACCGCGTTTACCGCGCTGTAGAGATAGGGGACAGGCGCCGAGACCGGACCGGCCCCGCTGGTGGCGATGCGAATCCAGACTTCGTGCAGAATGTCCTCGGCAGCATCGCCCGCACCTCTTACCTGAAGGAAACGCAAGAGCTGCTGCCGGTTTGCAAGAAAGGCGGCTTCAAGGCCGGAGGCTGGCGGCGGGGGGGACACGGACATCGGATTCTCTGCACCTGCGCCGCTGGCTAGTGCGTTTTGGCGGACAGATAAAGCGGCCAACTGACGACAGCCGCTCAACGCTACACTACAACGCCTGCCGGGCGATGGGAGACAAGACAGGTGAATAGCCCCTGGTTTTTTAGACGCCTTCCGTTTTCAAAATCTGCTGCCGGTCGAACTCGATGGGTGGCAGCACCCCGTTCCTGACATGCTTGCGCTCCAGGTTATAGAACATCTCGATGTAATCGAACACTCCCTGCCGGGCTTCCCCGATGGGCCTGTCGCTCGCTGGTCTGAGCCCTTAGATTTCCTCCAGCGATGGGTAGAGTGCGGCTCTGACAAGGAGACGGACGAATGAAACGGAGCAGGTTCAGCGAGGAGCAGATCATTGCTGTATTGAAGGAGCAGGAAGCGGGGATGCTGAAGGCGGATGTATGCCGCCGTCACGGGATCAGCTCGGCGACCTTTTACAAGTGGAAGTCGAAGTATGGCGGGCTGGAAGTGTCCGACGCCCGTCGGCTGCGCCAGTTGGAGCAGGAGAACGAGAGGCTGAAGAAGCTGCTGGCGGACTCGATGCTCGACAACGCCATGCTTAAGGAGATCAGCGCAAAAAAGTTCTGACGCCCGGTGCCAGGCGACATGCGGTGGCTCATCTCCAGACGATCTTCGAGGTGAGCCAGCGCCGTGCCTGCGCGGTGCTGGGCGTTGATCGGACCATGGTGCGCTATGTCAGTCGTCGCCCCGGTGATGCGAAGGCGCGCGAGCGCATCCGTGAGTTGGCTAGCCCGCGACGCCGGTTCGGCTACCGGCGATTGCACTGGCTGTTGTGCCGGGAAGGATGGGTGATGAACCACAAGAAGTTCCGACGGCTCTATCGCGAGGAACGGTTGCAGGTGCGCCGCCGCGGTGGTCGCAAGCGGGCCTTGGGCACGCGGGCACCGATGATGGTCCCGCACGGCCCCAACCAGCGCTGGAGCCTCGACTTCGTGTCTGATGCCTTCGCTTGCGGACGCAGGTTCCGGATCTTCGCCGTGGTTGATGATTATAGCCGAGAGTGCGTCCGGCTGATCGCCGACACATCGATCTCCGGGGCAAGGGTCGGGCGGGAGCTCGATGCAGCGGTCTTTGAGCGGATGGCGCGGCCCCACACGATTGTCAGCGACAATGGCACCGAACTGACCAGCATGGCGATCCTGCGCTGGTCCAAGGAGCGCAATGTGGAATGGCACTACATTGCGCCGGGTAAACCATACCAGAACGGGTTCATCGAGAGCTTCAACGCACGGCTGCGGGATGAGTTCTTGAACGAGACGATCTTCACCAGCCTCGCCCATGCCCGCCAGGAGCTGGAGGCATGGCAACACGACTACAACCACTTCCGGCCCCACTCAAGCCTCGGAAACAGAACCCCGGCCGAGATCGGGACCGGATCAAACGGCAAACCGTATTGGGGGCATGCCCCCAATACGGTTGTTGCCATCACGCCCAGCGATGGGCATCAAAACGGCCCAAGGCTCTACTCGTAGTTGGTAGAAACGTCGGGCTCAGACCACTGTCCAAACCGAGTTGCCCGGTTGACCAGGCTGGCGGGTATCAAAGCGCAGATCGGCTACAAGCGCCGGCCGGGGAGCTATGGCGGCAATCCGTCCCTGGCGGTCGATAACACGCTGGATCGCCAGTTCGACGTTGCTGCCCCCGATCGGGCGTGGGAGACGGACATCACCAACATTCGCACCCTGAAAGGCTTTGCCTATCTGGCTGTCGTGATCGACCTCTACTCCCGCCGCGTAGTGGGTTGGTCGATGCAGAGCAGGCAGACCGCCGATGTGGTACTGCAGGCGCTGCACATGGCAGTATGGCGGCGCAAGCCGAAGCACCGAGTGCTGATCCACTCTGACCAAGGCTCGCAGTTCACCAGTATGGACTGGGCAGCCTTCATCCGAGCTCACAATCTTGAGCACTCGACGAGCCGACGCGGCAACTGCCATGACAACGCCGTCGCTGAAAGCTTCTTCTCCTCGCTCAAGCGCGAGCGCATCCGGCGCCGTACCTACAAAACACGCGAAGAAGCCCGTCAAGACGTGTTCGATTACATCGAGATGTTCTACAATCCGGTACGCAAGCACGTCAGGAACGGGATGCTGTCGCCCGCACAGTTCGAACGGCAGCAGATTTTGAAAGCAGAAGGCGTCTAGAAAACTAGGGGCTATTCACATTGGCGCTAACGAGGAAAATTTAAGAACTCCCGACGACGCGGTGCGAAACAGGGATGATGCGCCGCCAGGAGAACTCAACGGTATGATTTAGCTATATCTATAATTTTAAAATATAACCATATCACCATTTAAACGAGAACATTATCCCCTCGATTAAAAGAAAAAGCGAGCCGACGCTGACACGAGTCGCCCATAGAGCGTGCGTACGTTTGCAACACCGGATGTCGGAACTGCGGTCGAACTCACTTCCATAATCGCTGTCTCGTCGAACAGGTTCGAGACGTTTGCGCCGAGTTCCAGGCGGTCGACTGGCCGGTATCGCGCGAAGAGGCCTACTGTCGTGAAACCAGGCATCTTGAGCTGATTCAAGTTGTCGGCGTAGCTTGAGGTCTGACCTTGCACATTAGCGCCGAGGGTCACGCGTCCCGCGTCATATTGCGGGGTGACCGTATAGAGAAGCGCAGCCTGCCGACGCGGCTCCTGCCCGACAAGGCTAGCCGATTCAGCCGCGGTGATTTCGCCTCCAGTAAGGGTCAAACTCCCAGCGACGCTGAACGGACCACGACGGATCGCACCTTCGAATTCGGCGCCGTAGGTGCGATAGGAGCGGCTGACCAAGGTTGGTGTCTTGATGCCCAGGCTATCGGGAAGCACCGGCAGGAACGTTCCCCTGGTGGTGGCATAGAATCCGGTCAGATTAAGCACGATCCCGTTCTTGCGGAACTTGAATCCGGCTTCGGTCTGGCGAACGGAGTCATGATCAACCCTACCATCCAGAAGCGCACCCGTAGTCGCGCTGATGGCTGGCGAGAACAGCAGCGCGTCGGCGCCTGCCCGGCCACCGAGGCTGTGACGAGCGAACAGGGAAAGGGCCTCTGACGCGCGATAATTGACGCTCAGCGAATAAGATAGGTAGTCATAGTGGTAGTTGACCGGCTGCGAGGCACCCGCCGGGATATAAGGAATACCCAGAATGCTTCCCGTGGACGAGCCTTGCTCGGCACGATCGCCAACGGTCGAGCCACTGCCATTGACGTCAATCAGCTTTCTTGCCGATGCCTCGGCGATGGAGCCGGAAACCTTGCCCCTGTCGTACCTGATGGAGCCGCCGATCGCGACCTTCCCCTTGTGGAAGTTGAATGAGCCATAGGGGGCCAGGATGTCGTAGTCGACGTTCACGCGCTGCTTGTGATTGAGCGCATCGTCGTAGGCGAACATTCCGTTGCAGAAGACGCAGTTACCAGCAGCATTGTTCACATTGATGAGCGTGGAATTGCCTCCCCCGACGATGTCCTGGACGATGACCGAGCCGTAGTAGTCGCGATCAATTGTTTGGTAGACCTTGTAAAGGCCGCCTGTCAGGGTCAGGTCACCGCCACCGATCTGCCATACCCGGCTGCCGCGAAAATCGTTGGTCACGTTCCTCAGGCTTTTAATGTCCGTGTGACCGATCGTTGTGAGCGCGAGCAGTCCATTGCCGCTGACCGTGCCGGGATTGACGGCTGCGCCCGTCTGCGGACCCGAGGCATAAGTGAGCGAACCGCCACGGGCAAAATAGCCAAGCATGACAGTCGGGGCAGCGACTTCGATCTGCGGGTCGAGAATAATCGCATGACCTGAAGTGTCCGAATAGCGGAAACGCTCGGTAAAGCTCCAGTCGCCCAGCGCGAACCGAACATCGGTGCCCAGGCTATGCGTTTTGACATGATACCCGCTCTGCGCGCTATTGGTCACGACGTTGCCTGACGCGTCCACTTGGGGCACATCAGCGATGTAGCGCGACATCATGGTGTCCTTAACTGCATCGAAGTTCGGCAATGCGCGATATTCAGGATTGGCATTCGTACCCGTTACAGCCATCGGGCCGGCCATGTAGACCGGGAACTTGTCGTCGAGCAGCTTGCCGTAGAAGCGGACGTACCCGCCGGCGAATTCCCTTGTGGCGTTGAACTTAACCTGACCGCCTTGAGTCGAGGTATAGCCGGTCTCGCGCGGGCCCTCGCCCGCACGATAAAAACCGCCAACATGAAAGCGCCAGCCGTCCCCAAGATGATGGCCATAATCGAAGTCGATGCGCTTGTTGTCGTAGTCAAGCCCGGTGGAAAGCAGAACTGAGCCGCCGTCTTCCTCGCCGGTCTTGGAAATAAGGTTGATCACACCGCCCGGAGCGTTCGACGCGAAAGTCGAGGCGGAGCCACCGCGTATTGATTCGACTGAAGAGACATTGATATCTGCCCGGACGAATGCATCTGGTCCCATGTTCGTGAGGTCGCCGAATTCCAGAACCGGGAGGCCATCTTCTTGAATCTGGACGTACTTGGCACCGCCATTGACGAGCGGCAGGCCGCGGACCGTATAACTGTTGAGTCCTTCACCAGCACCGCCTTCGACTCGAATGCCAGGTATGTTTCGGAACAGGTCTGCCAGCGATGCAGGCGCCAGCTTGGCGACTTCATTGTCCTTCAAGACACTGGTCGAAGTCGCGCTGTCCAGCGGATCACGCGCCTTGGCGACACCCGTCTTGACTGTAGCATCGTCATCCACTGTTCGGCTTGCCTCCCACGCAGTGAGCGGCTTGGGCTCTGCTTCCTGCGCAAGAGCCGGAGGAGCATAGGCCGCAATGGCCAACCCGAGAACAGAAACGGAACTGGCAGCAGAAATTCTGATTGACTTGAGCATTTGTTCCCCCCTGGGACCGATTATTACGACTTGAATCGTCGTAACGGGCTATCGACCAGAAGGATTAAGGGTGAAAAAAAATACGATCAGTTGTTTTACGGTATGCTTGATTGAAGCTGCGTAAAATCGGGTGACATCTGCCCGGAAACTGGCGAGCGAAAGCTGGCTGTTTGTGAGTGAAGAATCCGACGTGATCACAGGATAACGGCGACCTTGCCTGACGCACCGTTGAAACAAGCATTGCCGTCCGATGTTCTGAAGGGTGGATACGAAAAGGCCAGATATTTTTAAACAATTCATCTGACCAAAACCACCGGACGTGGTTTTACCATAACTAGGAAAAAATCGCGCCGAGAAAGCAATGCCGCAACGTAACTACCATTTTCTGAATTTGTCTGGGCCGGCCAGCAGGAGGAATGCCGACCGGCCCATAATCGGCGACGCCTTAGAGGCAACCGATAAAACTTACTTGGCTATGCCGCACTTCACCATGCTGTTCGGGATTCATTACCGATCTATTGCCTGCGCCGACATTAGCAACCCACAACACGATCCGTCAGGCGAATTCCGACAGGCAGTAAGGCACAGACTGCCATAATTGGTCAGGCCAATCAAATGCATTTTCGCGCAATCCGGACCATTGCCCATGTCATTCCCCGTCCTAGAGACATGATGCTCATAGCCACTCCACGCGCCATAAGTCCAAGGCTGCAGACAAAACCAGCATCAGGACCGCAGGTCCATGAAAATGATCTCGAAAGAGCTTAGAGTATCCGTGAGGAAGGGCCTTAGCGACGAGCAAGAACACGAACCGGCTTGCCCACGACCTTTCCCAGCCGGCCATCCGGAAGGCTCTGAATGATGAACGCGGTTAGTCCGGCCGACAGGCAGCGGCTACATTGTTGGCTGGGAAGATGGAGTGTTCGCGAATCCGGCGCTGGAGTGGACGGACATGTCCAAGTTTGAAGCCACCAGGGCAGTGGAGTGCCGCAGAAGCCGGCTGGCCGACTTACCGATCCGCGCGCATCGGTTTCACACTCGTTGCGCTGAAACAGACAAGTTATGCACATTAACCCTATTCACCGGACCGAACTCACTCGCCACAACGGCCGCACTGAACAGCATCGGCCAGCCAACACCGCCGCGCGGCGCATCCTTTCCATGCTGGACTAGGTTAGACTTACAGCATAGTTTAACTTTTAACGGTCCATGACAACGCCGTTACGGCAACGTGCAAGCATCCTCCGACATCAGGAGCGAAACTGAATTTACTGAGGATTTCCAAACAGGAAGCCATGAAAAGCAGAGACAGATTTTGACCGAACGACCTCCACCGGGCACAACCACCATAAAAACTGCCAGCCCCAGACGCAGAGGACGGCCGTCCGCCGATCTGTCAGCCAAGATTACTACGGACATTATCTCACAAGCAACCAAGATGTTTCTAGAATTTGGGTTTGAAGAGACGTCCATCGATGCTCTTTCAAAAGAAATAAATGTCCCAAAGACCACTATATATAAGAGGTTTTCTGATAAAGCTGACCTACTGAATGCAGTGGTCGAAACTGAAATTGCAAGGTGGTCCAGCATCCGATCTCAAGAATTGACGGACTTAGGTTCTGATTTGAGATCACGATTGATACATTACGTCACGACGCTTTTAACCTGGACGACGAAGCCTGAGGTGCAGGCCATCAATAAACTCGCCGCCCATTTGCCCAACTTGCCGAACGGCAAATTCAAAGGGCGCAATCTGTCAGGCTACCAGAACATGAAAATGCGGTTGTGCGAGGCGATCGAAGAATTCGGACCAGCATGGGGCGTATCGGCACAGGCTCCGAACGAGGCTGCCGACATGATCATGGCTCTTGTCGCTGGCGTGGTAGCATTGCGCACAGAAGCCTCTCCAATCGAACCACTCGAAGCACGTGAAATGGCAGAAGGTTTGGTAGCACGCCTTCTTAGGGGAGCGCCATCATGGTAATAGTCCCTACAAAGCGACATTTGAACGAACATCAGCCTGGTTATTAACTTTGCCGCCAATCGAGTTTGAGAACGAGCTACCCAAGCCATTAGTGTGACCTTGGGGATCAGATCCCTTCATCACTCCACGCTCGTCACGCCTTACCGGCGCAACGAAGCCTTTCTTGCGCACCAAGCCACTCAGCGTGGCCATCAGAGCTAACAGATATTTGCCGTATCCACCTGCACCAACGTAAACACCACTAAGCCTCATTAATTCGGCATCAACGTACGCTACGTGTTGGCACGCGCTGGCCGTCGGGCACGAAAACCAGTTCTTCCCCTCGACGGGCGGCCCAACAGGCGCCCGTTCTTATAGGTGAAGCTCGGTGCCTCGTGCATAGCCCTTACCGCGGCGCTAAGCGTGGCGGCATTCCTGATCGGCTTCGCGGCGCTACGCGATCCGGCGGCACTCTTCTTGACCTGCCCCCCACTGGCTCCCTCGATCTGATGTAGAGTCTGCCCCAACGAAGGAGCAGACGAATGAGGAAGAGCCGTTTCACCGAGGAACAGATAATCGGGATGATCAAGGAGCAGGAGGCGGGCCTGCCAACGGTGGAGGTTTGCCGCAAGCACGGCCTCAGCCCGGCAACGTTCTACAAGCTGAAGGCGAAGTACGGCGGGCTGGAAGTGTCCGATGCCCGGCGTCTGCGGCAGCTTGAGGACGAGAACGGCAAGCTCAAGCGGCTTCTGGCCGAAAGCGTGCTGGACAACGCGATCCTGAAAGACCTTTTGGGAAAAGGCTGACGACGCCAGGCCAGCGACGGGACGCAGCGCTCGGCGTGATGCGGGATTACCAGGTCTCGCAGCGCTGAGCCTGCGTGCTGATCGGCGTCGATCCGAAAACGGTCCGGCGAGAACGTCCGCCTGACCATGCTGTGATCCGCGAGGCGATCCGCGAGACCGCCGGCCTGCGTCGGCGGTTCGGCTATCGCCGTGTCGGCGTGATGCTGGAGCGTAAGGGGTACATCATGAACCACAAGAAGCTTCTACCGGCTGTATCGGGAGGAGGGTCTGTCGGTGCGCCGTCGGCGCGGGCGCAAGCGTGCTCGTGGCAGCCGGACGCCGATGCCCGTGCCGCTGCGGTCGAACGACCGCTGGTCTATGGACTTCATGGGCGACACGTTCGGCGCTTCCCGTCGGCTGCGCATCCTGGCAATCAACGATGACGCCTGCCGCGAGAACCTTTGTCTGGTGGGCGACACCAGCATCTCAGGCGTCAGGGTGGCACGCGAACTGGACACGCTGGTGCGGCTCTATGGTAAACCGGCTTGCATCGTCAGCGATAACGGGACCGAGTTCACCAGCCGGGCGATCCTGAAGTAGGCCAGCGAAAACCGGGTCGAGTGGCACTACATCGACCCCGGCAAGCCGCAGCAAAATGCGTTCATTGAATCGCTCAATGGGTCACTGCACGACGAGTTCCTGAACGAGGAGCTGTTCGACAGCCTGGCTGACGCCCGGCGCAAGCTGGCCGTCTGGCCCTACGACTACAACAACGTCCGGCCGCACTCATCCTTGGGGAACCGGACACCGGCACAAGCGCGTCGGACGTTCCTGCATGATGGAAGCGTCACACCCGACGCGCTTGTGCCGGTGGAGCAGCACGAATATCAAACCGGCAGACTCTCGTTATGACTGCGGGACCAGCGGGGGGGGCAGGTCAATGGTCATCCAGCAATCGCAAATCCGCAACTATGGCGGGATTGGCCACTATGCAGATGCGATCCAAATCGCTCGGAATCTCATTTCAGGGCTCAAAACCAGACCGACTAAAAAAGTCCCCGTAACGGCCAAGCAAAGTTCGCCACTCGGATCAGTTCGCTGGAGGCCTGTTCTCCCACCAATTGCGCTCACGCAAACTTATCTCGACAGTGGGCCCAAGAGCGTCGGCGCTTTTTCCCAGTGCGAAGCCATAGACTCCTGCTGGCATGTGCCAGCTGCCGTTCTTCCAGTCAGCGAGAAAACGAGGGTCGATTTCTAGCACTACTCGCTTCGATTCGCCGGGCGCCAGCTCAACGCGCTGAAAGCCGACAAGCCGCTTCTTGGGCTGTCCAGCCTGTGACACTAGGTAAAGCTGAGCGACCTGAGCACCCGCACGCTTACCGGTATTGCGCACGGTCAACGTAGCGGTTGTTCCTGACAGCTTCGGGGCCGAAGTCTGGAAGGTGGTGTAGCTCAGCCCGTGACCGAACGCAAACAACGGCTTGAGCCCCTGACGCGCATACCAGCGGTAGCCCACGTCCGATCCTTCGGGGAAGGTGATACGGAGGATTTGCTCGTCTTTCGGCAGTGTCTGGACGTCCTTGCCACCAGCCGCGTCGATAAGATTCTGGCCCGGGAGCACGACGTTGGGGATTTGCGTGGATGCAGCCGGAAAGGTCACCGGCAAGTGTCCCGAAGGATTAACGACACCGGAGAGAATTCGCGCGATCGCTTGACCGCCGCGATTACCCGGATACCAGGCCTCAAGTACTGTCGGCACTTTATCGATCCAGGGCATCGCCACGGGGCCGCCGGTCTCGAGGACTACGACGGTACGGGGATTGGAAGCGGCCACCGTCTCGATCAGCCCATCCTGGTTATCCGGCAGGCTTAGGTTGGGCACATCACGGCCTTCATGCCGGAACTGTTCAGCAAAAACGACCACTACGTCGGCACGGCGCGCAGCCTGCGCGGCACGAGCCGGATCGCTACCGTCGTCGAAGCTCACCGTGGCGTGAGGAAACTGTTCTTTCAATGCATCGAGTGGCGCGGAGGGCATATAGAGGCGAAAGTGATACGGCTTGTCATCGTACCGCAGACGCAGAGGGGAGCCACCGACCGGCCACACCTGTGAGGAGCCTGCTCCTTGCGGCACGCCCACGTCGGCATGACCGCCGACGACCAAGATACGCTTGGCGTCATTGGCAACCGGGAGAACGTCGCCCTCATTTTTGAGCAGAACAATTCCCTGCTCTGCCACCCGCTGGGCAAGGTCGAGATGCGGGGCGAAGTCGATCGGCCTGCCAGCGGCCGCTGGCTTATTCACGAGTCCGAGCGAATACATGGTCCGCAAGATGCGAAACACTGAGCGGTCCACCTCGCTCATCCTGACCGTGCCAGCCGCCAGCGCGTCCTTGAGGCGCTGCCCGAACCAGGGTTCATGCCTTGGCTGCGTACCAGATTCCTGGTCTAGTCCCTGCCGGATCGATACGGAGTGGACCGCGCCCCAGTCGGACATCACCCAACCCTTATAACCCCAATCGCGCCGAAGCACGTCATTGAGCAGAAAAGCGTTCTCGCAAGCGTAGGTGGTGTTGATCTTGTTGTACGCGCACATGACCGAGCCGGGCTGGCCGATCTCGATCGCCTTTTGGAAGGCGAGCAGATCGCTCTCACGCATCGCAGGCTCTTCCATCTGGACGTCGGCGAACGAGCGCCCCGTCTCGTTGGCATTGAGCGCGTAGTGCTTGACCGTAGAAACGACGTTGTTGGACTGGATCCCGCGGACCGAATGGCCACCGAGTACACCAGTGAGTAGCGGGTCCTCGCTAAAATACTCGAAGGCGCGACCGCCGCGAGGGTCGCGCACCAAGTTGATGCCCCCGGCCAGAAGCACTTTGAAGCCTTTGGCCCGAGTTTCTGCGCCCATCACACGGCCAACCTGCTCGATCAGGTCCGGATTGAAGGAGGAGGCCATGGCCAGCCCAGCCGGCATCGCGGTTGCTTCATCCCCTGCCCGCATCAGCCCGCCCATGTTCGCAACTCCCAGGCTGGCGTCGGATTCTGTAAGCGCTGGAATGCCGAGCCGCGGCACGCCCGGCACATAACCTGCACCCTTTACCAAGTCATCTGGGAATTCCCCAGCTGGCCATGTTTGTGGGACAAAGCCCCGCAGCATCGAAAGCTTCTCTTCCCGTGTCATCCGAGCGAGCGTCACGGCTGCGCGGGCGTCCGAATCTTCATTCGTGGTGGCTGGATGGGCGTCAGAGGGTTGAACTTGGGCGATGGCGACAGGGGCTGGAACCAAGGCAAGAACGACGGCCGTTGCGATCTTCAGCCGGGAACGGAGCGACAGCCCCCGGGTGCTAGACGTCTCTATACCAAACCCGCCTCGCACTGGTCTCACGTGCAAACTCCTCCCCATCAGAAACCAGATTGTCGTCACATGAAATCTACTGACGGTCAATACTTTTGACCATAAATGCCCTATTTTGACTGATGCCAATGCGTCATTGCGCATGCCAGGTTCATCGTTGAGGGTGTGAGTCTGAAGCGCTAGGCCGACAATCCGCTGGCGCTGCTGACAGCCCCTGCACGCCCGGTCAAACAGGGCGGTCGCAGTCGGGGCAACGAATATGCGCGAGGTGACCAGCGCGCTGCTCTACCCGGCCCCTGCCGGATGTGCCTGCCCCCTGCTGCCAAATGCTGTCCGCCCGCCTCTTGACGCTTCGGAGCTAGTTCAATGCCTAGCGTGACCCAGGGCCCTCGAGATCATGAATAAGTGGCAGATCGGGAATCCAAGTAAGATCAAGGGAGCCCTGCATCAGCATTCGGAGATACTAAGGCCGACGGATACATCGGCTTTGATGTCGTCGACTTTGAGGCCCGCAATCCGGAAAGCAGCACATGCTAGCCCGGGTCAACACTCATCAATGTCAGTCTTTCACGTACATGGTCTGGTGAGCAGATCGCGCACAGCCATGCGGAATGCAGCGAGGATAGCAGCAGGGTCGGCATTACTGTCGGCTGTGATACGGCTGGTCATGCCGTGGGAGAGCATGACAATCGCTTCGAGCCTGCTTTCCACCTCATTGTCCGGAATCGGACTGGCCAATGGCAAAAGGCTGCTGCGCATGATTTCACGGAACCGCAAGTCGATCCTTCGCACAACGCTCGCCACTTTCGGATTACGGCCGGCTTCGGACATGATTTCCAGGGTTAGCGGCGCGCGTTCCGGATCGATCCACCACGCGAACTGTGAAATCCAAGCATCGACGAATGAGACCGAAGCATCATGGGCGCCTCGCTCCGCGGCCTCCAGCAATTCCTCGAAACCAGAGAAGCGCCTTTCGCAAAGCGCAACAATGATCGCGTCCTTGCTTTCGAAGTATTGATAGATGTGCCCTGCACTCATCCCTGCCGCAGTCGCAATCCGAGATATACTCGCGCCATGGAAGCCTTCGGTCAGAAAGCATTGCTCGGCAGCGTCGAGGATCTGATCCTGCCGACGCTCGGCACGTGCACGTCGCCGCGCCAAAGCTTCAGCCGTGTGTGCCATCGACCCCGGAAAAACCCCTTACCACTGCAAGATCGACTTCCCCCCTACCCGATCTCCCCTGGCGTCCAAAGGGCATAACAACAGCTCCGGCAAATTTTTACGAATGATTGTTCGTTCTTTTTTTGTTATAGCATGCGAGTTGGGATGCCTAGATTCAGCCAAAACCGCCTGGGGTCAGCCAGTTACACGGGAGAATGCAATGAATGAGCTTTCACAAATCGAGACACGCAACATTACCGCGCAGGACATGGATGACGAGGTTCTGTCGACCTATCCCACCGAGGCCTTTCTTTCGAAGGAATACCTCGAGGCTGAGAAGAAGCTGCTGTGGCCGAAGGTCTGGCAGATGGTCGAACGTGAAACCGACCTGCCGAACCCGGGCGACTGGATGACCTACAATGTCGCCGATGAATCGATCATCGTGCTGCGCAAGGACGACGGCAGCCTCAAGGCGTTCCACAACGTCTGCCCGCATCGCGGTCGCCAGCTGGTATCGGTGCCGGACATGCTGCCGGGCAAGGTCCACGATGTGCGCGGTAACAACCGCAAGAACTTCATCTGCGGCTTCCACGGCTGGACCTTCGATCTGGACGGGCAGAACACCTACATTCTCGATCCGCAGGACTGGGACAACAAGCTCACGCCCGAGATGACCTGCCTTTCGGAGGTGAAGGTCGATACATGGGCCGGGTACATCTACATCAACATGGACCCCGACTGCGTTCCCCTGAAGGAATGGATGGGCCGTGCCGGCGAGATTCTGGGCGCCTACGAACTCGACAAGATGCGCTACAAGTGGCGCCAGTGGGCGATCTACGACTGCAACTGGAAGACCGCGATCGAGGCCTTCCTTGAGCCCTATCACGTCGCGGGGACGCATACCCAGCTGCTGGCCTATGGCGACTACTACGCGCTGTCCAAGCAGTACGGTCTGCACTCGGTGTCGAGCTACGACACGCGCGACGACAAGTTCAAGATGAACGAAAGCGCCGGTACCACGCGTGCGGGTAAGGGCGACGATCCGCGCGTTTCGACCTACGAGCTGATCCGCGAGAACTATGAGACCGTGAACTACTCGGCCTCGACGGAATCGCTGGTAAAGGCCGCAAGCCGCCTGCAGCACGAACTGCCCGAGGACGTGACCCCGCAGGAGTGCATCGCCTACTGGCTCAAGATCGCCAAGGAAGCCGATGCCGAGCGCGGCGTGATCTGGCCGGAAATTCCGGACGACGTCATGGCCGAGACCGGGCTTGCCTGGGGCCTGTTTCCCAACCAGAATATCCTCCACGGCGTGACCTTCGCCCTGTGCTACCGCGTGCGTCCCTACGGCGACGATCCCGACAAGTGCATCTTCGAAAGCTACGCGCTCGAACGCTTCCCCGAGGGCGAAGAGCCGGAGACCGAATGGGTCTATGCCGATCCGATCGGCGAGAACTGGGGATCGGTGCTGGCGCAGGACTTCTCGAACATGCAGTTCGTGCAGAAGGGCATGAAGTCGTCCGGCTTTCGCGGTCCGCTACCCAATCCGCACCAGGAGCAGAAGGTGATCAACCTGCATCGCAACTTGGCCAATTTCATGGAAGGACGCGGGGCGCCGCGTGTGCTTTGATGTCGTTCGCACGGGGATAAGTCAGCGCATAAGGTGATTGGCATCAGCGCTGCTTTTGCACCTGATCGGCAGACACGGACCCAGCGCTGTTGCCGTACGAAGCGCGCAAGTAGGTGGCAATTGCGGCGATGTCCTCATCGGACAAACGCTTCCCGAACGGGGGCATCCGCGTTCGGCCCGAGGAAAACGGCGGCGCTGGCAGGTCCGGACCGTAGAGGATGACGTTGATCAGCGAGGACGCATCGGGTGCCTGCACGATGGCGCTGCCGGCGAGCGGCACCCCCAGGATGCGGTCGCCCTTGCCATCGGGCAGGTGGCACGTGCCGCAATGGACCGTGTACATCATTTCGCCCCTGCTCATGCTGCCATCGAAGCGCGACAATGTTGACAGCAAGTGGCTCGGCGCATCGCTCGGCGAAATGCCCTTGAGGTACGTCGCCATGGCATTGGCATCGGCATCGGTCAGGTGCCGGGTCGATGCAATGACTTCCTTCATCGGGCCATGGACTACGGCGTGCGGGTTCTTGCCGGTCTTGAGATAGGCGGCGATGTCCTGCCGGCTCCAGCCGGACAGGCCGGTATGGCCCGGCGTGAGGTCCACTGCGGCCCAGGTGCGGTAGGCACCGCTCGCTACCCGGTCGGTGTAGGTGCCGCCTTCCAGCGATCGCGTCCGCTGCGGCCCGCCCAGCATGTTGCGCGGGGTGTGGCAGGCCCCGCAGTGGGCCAGGCCTTCCACGAGATAGGCCCCGCGATTCCACTCTGCCGACTGCTCTGGCTGCTTCGCAAAGCCCGCATCGTCGTGAAACAGACGTTTCCAGAAATAGAGCAGACGCCGGTTGCCGAAGGGGAACTTCATTGCATTGGGATGATTTGCGGCTGCGACGGGCTTCACCGTCCGCAAGTAGAGGTAGAGCGAGGCGATGTCGGCATCGCTGAGCTTGGCGAAGGACGTGTAAGGAAAGGCGGGATAGAGGTGCGCACCGTCGGGGCGTACCCCGTGTTTCATGGCATCGTGGAAATCGGCGTAGGACCAGGCACCGATGCCACTGCGGGGATCCGGCGTAATATTCGTCGAATAGATCGCGCCGAACGGTGTCTCGAAACGCACGCCGCCTGCGAAGGCCGCCTTGCCGGGGGCGGTATGGCAGGCCGAGCAATTGCCGATCCTGGCGAGATAGTGCCCCTGTTCCGCGCTGGCATCGAGCGATTGCAGCGCGGGCGCCTTGGCCTGATCAATCGGACGGAAAACGTATCCGGCGGTCGCGCCGATGAGAACGACGGCCAACGCGGCTACCGTTCGGATCTTTCGCCAGTTCAGGCCAAGACGCCCATTCACTCCCATCATCTCCCCGCAGTCTTTCGTTCGTGCGTGTCGCCGGATGTTCCCGGCCAACCGGTTGGCCTAAGAGGCTTGGACGTCGTCTATTCCCACGAGTTTCAGCCATTGTTGCGTCCGTTCGCGCAGAAAGCTGCCTGCGTCTGGATGTTCACTGGATTGCCAGGCAAACAGCGACCCGGTCATATGCGCCATGAAAGCATCGACCGCTGCGGCAGGGTCCACAGCCAGAGGCGGCATGACACGGGCGACTGCGGCGCGCAGCGCTTCACCTCGTCGCAACTCCCTGCTTTTCGCCGTTCCGTCAGAAATGTTAGCGCTGTAATCGAGCATGAAAGCCGAAAAATTAGCGCGGCCGCGTGTCCATCCGCCAACGAAGCCGGCGACCTCCAGAAGGCCTGACGCCCCCGGCTCTGCTTTTAGCTGTGCAAGCGCCTCTTCGAAGGTTTTCGAAAGCTGACGTAGCAGAAGGCTACGAAGGTGGTCGACGCTCTTGAAGCGCCGGGTGATTGCAGCACGCGAAAGTCCGACCTGCCGCGCGATTTCCGAAACGGAGAAACCATCGGCACCGTGCCGGGCCATCACCGCATGGGCCGCTTCGAGGATCTCCTCGTCGGTTGCTGACATCGGACGCGCCATAGTTTTATTGCTGGCTGACCAGCCCCTTCGCAACAGGCAGTTGAAGTTTCTAACAGGGATGTTACTAACATGGGTGTCGGTTTGCAATCGCCGTGTTGAAAACGGGCATGGCCTTCCCCGGAAGACAAATGGGAAGCGCGAGAGGGAGAGAGCGTGGGCGCACAGCGCAGATATGGAAAAAGCCTTGCCATCGGGGCTGGATTGGCGGCGGTCGGCGCGGCCGGTTTCGGCGTGTGGACGGTATCGGCTTCGGGGCCTGCCGAGGCGGAAACCGGCTCCTTTGTGCGCCATGGAGAGGCCGGCTTCGTCTTTACCCAGCTGGCGTATGCGCTGGGCCCGGATGCCGGCGAGAGTTCCGCCTGCCCCAACGGATTGTCGCAGAACGTGACTGAAATCTTCGGCGCCACCCCCCAAGGACAGCGCCGCCCCGGCGAAGGGGACGGAGAGTACAGCAAGCGGCTGGATGCCGGCGGACAGCGCATTTCGGTCGATGCCGATGGGCAGAACTACTGCATGCACCCCGAACTTGCGCCCGAGGACCCGCATTTCCGGACGCTGGACAGCCTGTCGGTTCGCGCCGACGGCATCGACCTTGATGGGAAGGCTTCTTCAACGGGCGCCTCCTCCGCGCAGCGCCGCCTTGCCGACTTTACCGGCCTCGATGGAAAGACGGGCGTGGACAATCAGTTCTACCGCGCGGTTGGCTGCAGCCGCTCGTTTCGATCCGACGGCCTGTCGAATTCGTTCGGAACCGAGATGTACACGGGTTCCTGGGGCATTCTCCTGCGCCTGAGGGACGTCGACGATCTCGAAAACGACGATCATGTCGAAGTCGGAATCTATGCAAACGCCGACCCGATGCAGCTCAGCCCCACGCGCGCAGCGCTCGAATACGCGACGTACGCGATGACACAAGACGAACACTTCAGGGCCACGACAACCGGGCGCATTCGCAACGGTATGCTCACCACCAAGCCCTTCGACATGCATTTCTACTCGGCCGTGAACAGCATGGTGGTTGACCGCCCGATCCGCAGTGCCCGTATAAAGGCCACGCTGTCGAAGGACGGCGTGCTAAAGGGCTATCTGGCCGGGTACGTGCCGACCCAAAAGCTCTACGACTATCAGTTCGGGTTCAGGGACGCGAAAGTAGCCTCCGGGGAGCCGGCGCCGATGGGGCTGAGGCTCGGGTCCGCGAACGGCGCGGCGCGGGTGCTCGGCTATACCTGTCAGGGGATGTACCAGGCGCTACAGCGGCTGGCCGATGCCTACCCCGATCCGCGCACCGGCAAGTTCACCGCGATATCGACGCAGTACACGTTCGAGGCCCGGCCCGCTTTCGTCGTCGACGTCGAGACGAAGAGCACAAACGAGAAGCTGGTGCATAATGACTGACCGCTCCGCCCCTCCCTTGCATGTGCGTCTTGCCGGGTTCCTCTCGGATCACCGGAAAGCGCTTGCCGCCGGTGTTCTCGGGGTGCTCACGCTGGCGGTCCTGGCCCCGGCGTTCGAGACCGGCGAGCCCGAGCCTGTGGGCGGTCCTGCGATGGTGCGCAGACTCACCGAAGCGCAGTACCGCGCGACCATTGCCGACGTCTTCGCGCCCGACATCCCCATCGCCGCCCGTTTCGAAAAGCCGGTGCGCTCCGAAGGCCTGATCGCGATCGGCACCGGAGAGTCGGGCATGTCGCCATTTGCCATGGAGCAGTACGACGCGGCGGCGCAGGGCATAGCTTCAGCCGTGCTGAGCCCCAAGCGGCGCGAAGAGTTCCTGCCCTGCCTGCCCGAGGACACCAGCGCATTCCATGAGGATTGTGCCCGCAGGTTCCTGAGCCAGACCGGCATGATGCTGTTCCGGCGCCCGCTGGACGATGCGGAAGTGAGCAAATTCGTCGGGCTTGCACGGCGTGCCCACGGCAAGCTCGGCAACTTCTACAGCGGCTTGGAACTCAGTCTCTACACGATGCTGGTCTCGCCCGAATTCCTGTTCCGCATTGAGCAAACAGCGCCAGGCAATGCCAGCGAACTGGACGCCTATTCCAAAGCGGCACGGCTCAGCTTTTTCCTGACCAATTCGACGCCGGATCGCGAGCTGCTGCGAGCGGCGCAGGCCGGTGGACTCGATGGCGGATGGGGACTGGCGCGGCAGGTCAACCGGCTCATGGGCTCGGACCGTTTCGAAGGATCGGTTCGCGCGTTCTTTGCCGACATGCTGCAGTTCGACCGCTTCGCCGAACTGAGCAAAGACCCGGAGATCTATCCTGCCTTCAACTCGCAGGTGATCGCCGATGCGCAGGAACAGACGCTGCGTACGATCGTCCATCAGCTTGTCACCAAGGACGGGGACTATCGGGACCTGTTCACCACGCGCGAAACCTTTCTTACGCGTCCTCTGGGCGTGATCTACCGCACGCCGGTCGCGGCGCGGGGCGACTGGGAACATGTGGTCTTTGCGAAGGATGCCAATCGCGCCGGCATTCAGTCTCAAGTCTCGTTCCTGGCCCTCTATGCGCATCCCGGCAGGTCCTCGCCGACGCTGCGTGGCCGCGCGGTGCGTGAGATATTCCTCTGCCAGAAAGTGCCCGATCCGCCAGCCAACGTCAACTTCGCCGACATCGAAGCGGCTGTGCACAAGAAGAACTCTACCGCGCGCGACCGGCTGGTCATGCATGCCACCGAGGCTTCATGCGCCGGCTGTCACAAAGTCATGGATCCGCTCGGCCTGACCATGGAAAAGTATGATGGCCTCGGCACGTACCGCACCCGGGAAAACGGCGCGCGGATCGACACCGCCGGTTCGCTCGACGGTGCGGACTTCGATACCAATGCGGGCCTCGGCGAGGCCTTGCGCAACCACCCCGAAACGCCGCGCTGCGTTGCCGAGCGCATGTTCAAGGCAGCGGTGGGGCGCGACATCACCTGGGGCGAGCGCCCCTATCTCGACTGGCTCGATGCGCAATTCGCGGACGACGGCTACCGCATTCCCGAACTCATGCGCCGTATTGCGCTCAGCCGCGACTTCTTTGCAGTCGCGCCCGGCGACAATGAGCGCGGAAAGCCCTTGATGGTCGAAACGGAACCAACCGAAACGGGAGGCACATCATGACGAGGATCACACGCAGGTCGATCTTGCGCGGCGCTTTGCAGGGCGCCGCCATAGCCGTGGCCCTGCCGCTGCTCGATTGCTTCCTCGACGACAATGGCGAGGCCCTTGCCGCGACCGGCCAGCGCATTCCCGTGCGCTTCGGCACCTGGATCTGGGGTTGCGGGTTCATTCCCGAAAAGTGGATCCCGGCAACGACCGGCCGAGAATACCTGATGCCCGCCGACCTTGCCCCGCTGGAGCCCTATCGCGACAAGCTGGCGATCTTCAGCGGCTTCGACGTCAAGCTGGACGGCGTGCCGAACAAGCCGCACGTGACCGGCTGCCTGGGCCTTCGCACTGGCATTCCGGTGCCGAACGAGAACGTGAAGGCACCGACCCTCGATGTGCTGATCGGTCAGAAGATCGGCACCAATTCGCGCTTCCGCTCGCTGGAACTGAGTACGTCGGGAATCGAGACGTCCTATTCCTACCACGCAGCCGGATCGCCCAATCCCAGCGAGACCTCGCCGCAGGCGCTGTACCGGCGGCTGTTCGGCGAAGGCTTCCAGGACCCCAACGCGGCAACATTCACGCCCGATACCCGCACGATAGCGCAGAAAAGCGTGCTGTCCGCTGTCAGCGACGACCGCGCGCGGCTGATGCGTACGGTAGGCGCAGCGGATCGCCAGCGCCTCGACGAGTATTTCACCTCGCTGCGCCAGATCGAGCAGCAGCTTGCCCTGCGCCTGCAACCGCCCGCACCGGTGAAGGACTTCACCAAGCCGGCCGCGCCGCCGGAGATGCCGGTCGATTCCGAAATGGGCAATGTCATGGAGACCCACCGGTTGATGGCGGGCCTGCTGGCCAAGGCGCTGCAATGCAACCAGACGCGGGTCTTCAATGTCCTGCTGTCCGACACCGCATCCAACCTGCGGCGCGAAGGCGAGACGACCACGCACCACACACTCACGCACGAGGAGCCGGTGGACAAGAACCTCGGCTACCAGAAGGAAGTCTCCTGGTTCGCGACGCGCAGCATGGTGGCCTGGAAGGAGTTCCTCGATGCCCTCGATGGCATTCCCGAGGGCGACGGGACCCTGCTCGACAACTGCCTCGTGCTGGCCCACTCGGACTGCTCGATAGCCAAGGCGCATGCCGTCGAGGGCATTCCGGCCATGGTGGCGGGCAATGCCGGCGGACAGGTCCGCACCGGCTATCACCTCGCAGGTCGCGGCGATCCGATCTCCCGCCTCGGCCTGACGGTCCAGCAGGCGATGGGCGTTCAGGTCGAGAAGTGGGGCGAAATGTCGATGGAGACCAACCGGACCATCAGCGAACTCGTCGTCTGAGTTGGTATGGGCTGACAGCCGGCATGGGCAACATCCCCGCCCCGCGCTTTGCCACCGAATGATCGAGCCGCTCCCCGGCCTCCTGGAGTAACTCCACGCCTTGCACCGAAAGAAACGCCAGGCACGTTTGAGTGGAGAGGCCTTGAAGGGAGCCGCCAATTCACTGCGGCATGGATCGTTCCCAATTCCCCAACCGCGCCTACGCGCGTGACACGCAACCTGCTGTGCGAAAATCTCGGATTTTCTGGACAATTAATTTGACCAACCGTGGCGCAGCCGGATAGACAAAACACAACAAGAGATTCACATCCACCTTACCACAAGAGGCCTTGGCGTCAGTGCTGCCTCGTGTTGGGCGTGGGCTCTGAAACGGGTTTATGCAGCAAGTCTGGATTTGCCGCAGGCGGCCTTGGGGAAGGATAGCCAGATCTCATTTCAGAGCCCTCAATCATGAGAATGTCGGGCGAACGCCCCTCCCCGCCTATAATTCCGATAAGGGAAACTCATTATGCGATCCTCTGCCAGTCTGGCCTATGTTGGGGTAATATCTGCGGTTCTCGTTTCCGGTTGCACCGTTGAGAAGATCAGCTCAGCCCCCGAAACGCCCGTCCACGCAATGAATGCAGGCTCGTTTCCGTTCGTGCGGGAGACAGATGAACGCTTCCAGTCGTTCCAGATCGGGTTCTCTCACCTGACGGGCGGGGAGACGTGGAAGTCCTATGACAAACTGCCCGACGGCCGCCAGTCCGAAAATTTTACGGAAGTGCGCGAAGCACGTTCGCGGCTGGATCTGTCCAACAAGCGACTTCGCACGCTAAGCGCCGGCCTCGCACCATTTTATCTGCGCTATAGCGGCACCACCGCGAACTCGGTCTATTTCCACGACAGCGATACACCCGCACCGGCAGAAGCGCCGGACGGCTATAATGTGGTGCTGACCCGCGAGGCATGGAAAGACGGACTTGAATTCGCAAAAGCGATCGACGCCGAGGTCGTAACGTCCTTCACCATCAGCAAGGGTGTGCGCAATGCGCAAGGGGCCTGGACTCCTGCAATGGCCGCCCCCTGGATGGCGTACACGCACAAGCTCGGCGACAGGATATATGCCGCAGAGCTTTGGAACGAGCCCAACGCCCCCGAGCCGCCCAAGATCCCCAAAGGCGTCGATGCCGATGTGTACGCGCGCGATTACGCGGCCTTCAGCACGTTCATGGCTCAGGCTGCACCGGAAACGAAGCTCGCCGGACCGGGGGAAGCCACAATGGGGCTGCCCGGCTCCGAGTTGAGAATGAAGCCGACGGCCGAAGAATACGCCACTGCATCACCGACACCGCGTTTCGACATCGTTTCCTATCACTTCTACCCGGCCCTCGCCCAGCGCTGCGCCCCGGCAGGAAGCGCCCTGGGACTGAGTGCCGACCAAGCCCTCAGCGAGGAGTTTCTGGCCCGTCCGGACAAACAGTTCGGGAAGATGAAGGCGCTGCGGGACAAATACGCGCCCGGGGCGCCCATCTGGCTTACCGAATCCGGCGGGGGCGCGTGCGGTGGCCTGACCTGGCAGACCAAGTTCCTCGACATGTTCCGCTATCTGGACACGGAAGCGCGTCTGGCCAAGCAGGGGCTCGATGCCATTATCACCCACGCCCTCGTCAGCGGCAGCAATGGCGTGATCGATGAAAAGACGTTCGAGCCGAATGCCGATTATTGGGGCGCCCTGCTATGGCGGCGCTTGATGGGAACCCGGATTCTGGACGCCGGCCCGCATCAGGATGGCCTTCACGTCTATGCCCACTGCCAGCGCGGTAAACCCGGCGCCGTCACGCTTCTTGCCATCAACCTCAAGGCATCGCCGACGACACTGGAACTGTCCGGGCCGTCCGAACTCTATGCGCTCACGGCTCCGGAACTTCAAAGTTCCACCGTTCTCCTGAATGGCAGCCCGCTGAAACTGGACGCGGATGACGAACTTCCTGCGATCACCCCCATCAAAATCGGGGCCGACCGGGTCGCCCTGTCTCCAACCAGCGTCAACTTCATCACGCTGCCCGATGCTGCAAATCCAAACTGCACGAGTTGAGCCGGACTCTCGTTACGGCGGGATCCGGCAACGTCCTTTGCGCTGCCGATCCTGCAGCCTGGCCAGCCCTCCGTTCCCGCACCCGACGCTTCAACAAAGCTGATATCCGGGTAGCGGGTCGGTCTGAAAGCTCCTTGAAAGGACTCCACTTTGTCGGCTGCTCCGATCTCGCTTCTTTCTACCAATATTACATTGATCCCAGCTCCCCAGACGGTCGCTGATACCTGCGGTCATCGGTGGTGACATGAGCAGCGTTCAATAGGTGCAGTCCTCCACCTATAGGTAATAGCTATATCTCCAGACAAAGATTGTCTTGGTTCTTTAGCGGACCAGCTTGTTATGCGCAGGGCTGTTACCGCGCGATAGTCAAGAGCGGTCAAGATGACGGGAGATGTGGTTCAATGAAGCTGGGCGTGAAATATCCCACACGGGAAGTCCCTGGCGATCCGGATGCAATCCGCAAGTTCTGCAGCGCAGCCGAGAGCATGGGCTTCAATCACCTGCTGATGCCTGATCATGTCGTGAAATGTCCGCACGAGGGGCGTGTGCCGCCTCTAAAGGGACCGTACACGGAAAAGGACAGCTTCGACGATCCATTCGTCTTCTTCGGTTTTGCGGCTGGCATCACCAGTCTCGAATTCGTTACAGGCGTCCTCGTATTGCCGCAACGCCAGACCGTGCTCGTCGCGCAGCAGGCGGCCAACGTGGACCTGCTGTCCAAGCAGCGGCTTCGCCTCGGCGTGGGCATCGGGTGGAACTACGTCGAGTACGACGCGCTCGGACAGGACTTCAAGACCCGCGCCAAGCGTTTCGAAGAACAGGTCGGGTTTCTACGTCAGCTCTGGGAAAAGCCCGTTCTCTCGTTCGAAGGCCGCTTCGACAGGATCGACCGTGCTGGCATAAACCCGCTACCGGGCCGGCAGATCCCGCTGTGGATCGGCGGGCATTCCGAGGTCGCGTACGAACGCGGTGCCCGGATTGGCGACGGGTTCGTCTTTGCCGCCGACGGAGCTGGCGGGGTCGCAGCGCTGGAACGCGTCCGGCACCATCTTGGCACCGTGGGACGCGATAGCGAAGCGTTCGGCAGCGAACTGCTGGCGCTCTTTGCCAGGACGCCGCAAGAGGCAGCCGATCACCTCAGGCTGTTTCGCGACGCCGGCGGGACCTATGGCAGCATGCGAACGACGGACAAGGGCCTGGGCACAGACATCGACGCTCACATCGAATACATGGGCAAATTCAAACGCCTCTACGACGCAGGCTGACCGGCCGCCGCATCGACCGGGCTGCGCTCAACCCGCGTCCGGCCCGGACGATACCGATAGGGTGCGGCACCCTTTGCGATGCCGCGCTGCAAAGAGCCGCGGGACTGGCGGACGGATTTGTGTTTAGCGGGCCTTTCGAAGAGCGGATCATTCCCGCTTGGCAAACGCGTGTGGGTCGCTCGATAGCTTTTTTCCGGACTTGGCAGCGAGCAGGAATAGCGTTGAAAGAGAGAAAAAAGAATGAGTGCATATCTGATCGTCTATCGGGAAACACCGGTCAGTGATGAAGCGGCGATAACCGAATATTCACGTCGCAACCGGGAGAATGCGGGGAAATCCCAGGCCGATTTCGGGACACAGCCGCTGGTCATTTACGGCAAGGTCGAAGGACTGGAAGGTGCGGCGCCTGATGGCGTGGTGGTGATGAAGTTCCCCACGATGGAAGCCGCCAAGGCCTGGTACAACAGCAAGGACTATCAGGACGCGATTCCCTTCCGGCAGAAGGCCGCCGACTGGCGCGTCGTGCTGGTCGAGGGAATGGACTGAATTCCCCGCGGGCAGGATCGGCAGTGCCGGTTCGGCCCGCGCCGGTTCCCCGGACCGCGGCACATCGCTCTCAGCTTTCGCCCAAGCGGACTTCGCGGAACAACTCCCCGGTCTCACTGGCGGCATAGGCCGCCACTTCCTGCCTCAGGAGATCCTCAACCTGCAGGACCGCTTGCGGAGCCTGCGCGTCCGAGCGCATGGCAAAGTACAATTGCCGTGCAAATGTCGGCTTTCTCAGATGCGCGAAAGCGAGCCTTCCGATTTTTGCATCCTGCGAGATCGCGCAATAGGGCAGGATGGTATAGCCGACGCCGGATATGACCAGTTCCTTCAGTAGCTGATAGGAGTCGGCTTGGGTCTGGATATTCAACTTGATGCGTGCTTTCGCAGCCGCTGCCTCGATCAGGGTGCGAAGACCATGGGCCGGACTTGAAAGGATCAGGGGCAAGTCTTCCAGTTTACGGCACTCAACCGCATCATCGCGCAAAATTTCAGACCGCGCAGCGCCCACGAGGACCAACTCGTCTTCGAGAAGCTTGGTCGCGTTGAGGCCCGCAGGGTTGGGGCCGTAAAGGATCGCCGCATCAAGCTTGCCGTGCTCGAGCCATTCCTGGAGGTGACCGGAATAGGCATCGACGATCCGAAGCGTGACTTTTGGCGCATAGGTGGCCATTCGCTTCGTCAAGGCCCCCGCAAACGTCTGGATCATCGTCGGAGGCATCCCGAAGTCCACCTTGCCTCCCACGTCGGAGGGAAGGGAACGGACTTCGTAGATCGCATGTCCGATTGCCCGCAGCGGGCCGGCAACGCGCGCGTAAAGCAACTCCCCCGCATCGGTGAGCGTCATCCCCCTGGCGCCGCGCGTGAACAGGCTGACGCCGAGCTCCTCTTCCAGCAGGCGCATCTGCCGGCTGAGCGATGGTTGGGCGATGCCGATACGGCTCGCAGTCTTGGATAACGAGCCCAGCTCCGCGACCTGCGCGAAGTAGCCCAAGCGTTTGAAGTCCACCGTCCGACACCCAGTTTCTATAGCACCAGCGTATAGCACCTGTTTCGCGTTTGTCATGAGCGGCAAACGATCACTCCTGGTGCTTCGCGAGACTTTTGTCAGCGCGCCCCTTCAGTTGTCAGGACAATCCAAGTCCCCTCGAATTGAGCCCTTGCGATGAGCATTTAAGGCTACGAATGTCAGGACAAGGCACGGTCGTGAACGGCGCAAAGATCAAGACGCGCATGCTTCCAGCACTGGGAAAGGCGGCATCGCGCGGGACGGCACAAAGCAACTTGAACGACTAGGTATATCGATGTGCTATACCCCACGACACCGTTTGTCATGGAAAGCTCCGGGTCTGGAGCGTACAAAAAGGCATTTCGAACGCCTGTCTGGCCTGCTCGGTTCGAGCAGATTCTCACAACGCGGCATGAGTGAATGGAGATGAAAAGTGGCAACGCAGAGTAAGACCAGACTTCTGGCAGAGGACATCAAGCCCCAGATCGGCGCGCGCGTTCTCAACACGAAGGAAGAACTGCTGAGCGGCGACATCGCCGCCGACATCATGGACCGGCTTGAGCAACGCGGCGTCCTGGTGTTTCCCCAAGTTCACATGAACGATGAAGAGCAAATTGCCTTCACGTCTACCCTCGGCACATTCGCGCGCGAGATTGGTGGCCAGGAAATCCACAAGATCACGCTGGATACTGGCGAAAACGCGACCGCCGAATACCTCAAGGGTGCATTCTTCTGGCATTTCGACGGCTTCATGTCGCCCATGCCGATCCGTGCCAGCCTGTTGTCGGCCAAAGTGCTGTCGGCTCCTGGAACCGGCAACACGCAGTTCGCTAACACCTATGCCGCTTACGAGGCCTTGTCGGACAAGGACAAGGCCCTGATCAAGGACATGCGTGCAGTGCACGCTCTCGCCGCCACTCAGCTCGATGTGGTGCCCGAACCCAGCTACAAGCTCTGGAAGACCTGGCGCGCGGTCGGGCGCAAGGAACTGCCACTGGTCTGGAGCCACAAATCGGGCCGCAAGAGCCTCGTGATCGGCAACTCCGCACACAATATCCTCGATTACGATCCGCTCGATGGCGAGGAATTGCTGATCCGTCTGCGCGACTTCGCCACGAGCGAGGAATTCACCTACACCCACGAGTGGACGGTGGGCGATCTTGTCATGTGGGACAATACCGGTTCATTGCATCGGGCGACGCCCTACGATCTGGATTCCGGACGGATGCTTCACCGCACCAAGCTCCAGGGCGACGAACCTATTGCCTGAATGACTGGCGGGGCGTCGAGATCTATGATGGCGCCCCGCCGGTCATTCACAGCCGCGGATAACCGATGCTTCCCGAACACCTCCAGCGCAACTCCAGCGAGATCGCGGCCATCCGCCGCGATATTGAAAGCGGGAGCGATGCGCCCGTTCTGATGGTCAATCTGAACACCTATAAACCCGAGGCAGGTTTCCCCGATGGACGAGAGTATCGCGGGTATATCGCCGCGCTCGAAAGCGTGCTGGAGTCGGTCGGCGGCCGCATCGCGTGGCGGCACCCCGTGCTGGGTCAGGTGGTCGGCGAACCCGCGGGCGTGCACGAGGTGCTGGGCATTTGGTTTCCCAGCGGGGAGGCTTTCCTCGCGTTACCCAAAGCGCCGGGGGCCGACGATAGCTATCGCCTTCGTGAACTTTGCGTCGAACGCGCGACGATCTACCGCTGCAGATGCGACACGAACGCCTGAAAACCGCCTCGGGGCCCTGCCCCAAAGCGGCTGTAGGCGGTCAACACCTTGGTTCGTCAGTTCCCGTTCTCGGGTTCGAGCGTCACAAGCTGCAGTGCGTTCGGCGTCAGTTCGAACGTCACCTCGTGGCGACCGCCTGACGTTACCGTGGACTGGGAAACCTGCTGCAGGTTCGCGGTATCCGGATTGCCCCAGTAATTGCTCACCTGATCGTCGATCCTGTATTGCCGCTGGCGCAAGGGCTTGCCTTGCAGGTCTCGCGGCATCCGGGTCATGTCGATCTTCACCTTGTAAGACTTGCTGTCCGTGAGCTGATAGTTCCACGCCAGGATCGCCACTCCCGATTTATCCCGGGTGGCGATGGCATAGACGCCTTTTCCGTCTTTCAGCGCGCTCGACACGGCCGGTACCCGTTCGTCTTTCAGTTTCGAGAACATGACCATGGCGTTGCCGTAAGGCGTGAATGTATCCGTCGGCACATCCTTGCCCTGCCCAGCCTTCACGGCCATCGCCTCGCCGCCGGAAGCGCGCGTGATAAGTTGGTCCTTGCGCTCTTCTGTCTTGTGGCGAAGCACCCAGTTGAACGGGATGGTGTGCGGCTGTTCCAAGAACCAGTAGATGAGCGAGGGCACGCCGACTGCAGTACGAAGATAATCGGGTCTGGGGTCTGTCGGGTTGTCGAAGGACGGCCCCGGATATATGCCAAGCTCAGTGATGAAGCTGGGGACGGTCTGGTCGATACCGCGGCTGCGCAGCGCCGTTTCCAGCTTGGCCCGTTGTCCGGCAACTTCGCTGGGATCGCCTTTATAGAAGTGATAGGCGCGCGGCCCTTCTTCGGTCGGCCCGCCAACGGTGAACAGACCATATGCATGGTATGAAATGAAATCGAGGCGCTTGCCCGGATTTTCATCGGCCGCATAGCGATCAAGGAACGGGTAGAGCCAGTCTTCCTTGAATGTGGTCAGGGCCGGTCCGCCGACTTCCAGTGGAACGTCGGGCTGAAGTTCCCGGTTAACCTCGTTCACGGCCTCGTAATAGGGCACATAATAGTCGTAGAGTTGCTCCGCCGACACGGCCTTGACCATGTTGTGGTCCGGCTCGTTGAATGCCTCGATATACCGGATATGCGGGTAGCGCTGCTTCAGATCCTTCAGAATTGTCTTGATGACGGGCTTGATCTGGGTCGGCGTCTCTCCCCTGTCCCGGATCTCCACCCTGGTATCCAGAACAACCAAGAGGTTGTCGGATAGCCGGCTCAGATCCGCCAGATAATCGTCGACGGGCGAGTAATCGTATTTTCCCGTCTCGGCATCGTAGAGCAGATGGGTATCGACCCACGTGCGGTAGATCGACCCATGGAGACCTTGTTCATTGAAGAACGCCACATCGGCATCACGCACGTGGGGAAAGCTGGTCGAGCGGCTGACATTGTTGAAGCGCTCCGGATGAAGGAAGGCGCCCCTCGACCGGGAAAAATCGACGGATACGACCGCGGTTGACTCGTCGGATTTAACTTCGGCGTTAGGCGAACTTACCGGGACGGTTGCACAACCGCTCAACAGCAGTCCGCCCGCGCCAACCAATGCGGCCATTCGTTTCCCAGTCACATCGCTCTCCGTTTATGATCGTTGCTCTTTGCCGCAATCCCATCCTGCCTCTCGCAACGATATGACACCGATTGCGCAGACACGAATGCGGCCAGCGCCATGGACGAGCCCATGGCTGAATGCGTTTCAAGCCTTAAGTCAGGCGAATTTTCTGGTCAATTATTTTATCCAAAAACCCTCCCGGCTATGGCAAGCTGCGCTAGGTTGCGTTAGGAGAGCGCGAGAAGGCTCCGCAGAGCCTCAGAAATACAATGCATTACCACAATTGTTCGATGCCGCCTGCCAAGGCAGCCGCCTGGCCATAAAAATTTGCCGCCAAAAACGCCTGAAGAGCGCGCGAGGGGATAGGTTTCATGAGTTATTTCAGCGAGTTCAAGATCAACTGGCGCTCGCTCATGGCAACCTTCATCGGGATAGGCACAGGCTCCGCGATCGGTCACTACACCCTCAGTCTGTTCGGGCCCGAACTGATCAAGGAATTCGGATGGTCCAGAGCAGACTATGCATTGGTCGGCTCGCTGCAGATATTCACGCTGCTGTTCACGCCTTTCGCGGGGCGCTTCACAGACAGATTCGGCGTGAAGGTGGCTGCCAGCATCGGCTTTGCGTCGATGTCGCTCGGCTTCTTTGCCTACAGCTTCATGACCGGCAGCCTTGCCCAGTTTTTCATGATCTGGGTCGTACAGCATATATTCGGGGTGCTCTCCACGTCCCTCGTATTCTCCAGGCTTATCGTCGAACAGTTCGACAGGGCGCGCGGAAGCGCCCTGGCAGTGCTGATGACATCGCCGCCGCTGGTTGGCGCCATAATGGCCCCGTTGATTGCCGGCATCATCACTGCGCAGGGCTGGCGTACCGCCTTCGTCGTGCTGGGCGTGATTTCCGCAGTCGGAGGTGTCATCTGCGTCACGTTCATGGCGCGGGGCAACAAGAGCGGTGATACCGCCGCCGATGGCAGTCCCACCGAAGATGTGCACCTCAGCCGCCAGGAACTCTGGGCCCTCATGAAGTCGCCCACCTTCATACTGCTTGTCGGCGGCATGGCCCTGATCAACGTGCCGCAGGTGTTCGCATCCTCGCAGCTGAAGCTCATCGTATTGGCGCAGGGAATAACCGATCAGGCGGCCACCTGGATGGTATCGCTCTACGCCGTCGGCGTGATCATAGGCCGGATCATCTTCGGGCTGGCCCTGGATCGCATCAAGCCCAATCACGTCGCGCTCTATGCCCTGAGCCTGCCTGCGATCGGCTTTGCCATTCTCGCATCGTCGATCAGCCTTGTGTGGCTGCTGGCCGGCGCCGTTCTCATCATCGGCATCGCGCAAGGGGCGGAAGGCGATATCGGCGGCTATCTCATCTCACGCCATTTCAGCCTGAAGAACTACAGCCTTATCCTCGGCTTCGTAAAAGCCGGTCTCGACGGCGGCGGGGCCATCGGCGCGCTGGTCCTGAGCTTCACCTTGCGTGTCAGCAACAGCTACACTCCATTCCTGATCATCGTTGCAGTCACGACCGTACTGGGCGCTATCTGCTTCTTTCTCACCGGCCCGGGTCGACTGTACAAGTCGCCGCCGGACCCTATCGCGACCGATTCCGTCTGATGCCCGGCGCTCGGAATGCCTTCGGCGGATCGCCCCAGGAACGCTCCGATGCTGCGCGTGTCCCGACGCGCGGTGATGATCGTCGTCACCCCTCGTTCAGCGCCAATGGCCGGCCTGAAAGTCCCCCTCCGGCCCGGGCACCCAAAATCTTGGTAACAACTCATTCCCACAATGTTGCTCTGGAGACGCTTCGCCTGCGGACCTGCCTGTCCGCATCCGCCGCTCAGGCACACCGAGAGTGGATTTCATGCATCCAATGAACATTCCATCCGCTCTGAGCGAAAACCACTTTCATTCGTTCGATGATATCGATGCCTGGGCAAGAGCGCTTCTAACGCAAATGTTCAATGCAGCGGTCGCCGCAGCAGACCCGGCCAAGGTACTCGAAGCGCATCTTCCGCCACAACCGAAGGGGCGCTGCGTCGTTGTCGGCGCGGGAAAGGCCTCGGCAGCCATGGCCCGTGCCGTGGAGGGCGCATGGCCCGATGCCGATCTTCACGGCGCCGTCGCGGTTCCCTACGGACATGGCTCGGACTGCGCGCGAATCCGGGTGATCAAGGCAGGTCATCCCGTGCCCGATGCCCAATCTTTGGTGGCCGCACAGGCCATGCTCGACAGCGTTCGGGATCTTGGTCCGGACGATCTGGTTCTGGCACTCATTTCGGGCGGCGGCTCGGCAACGATGTGCCTGCCTGCGCCGGGCCTGACGCTGGCCGACAAGCAGATCACCAATCGTGTGTTGCTCGCGTCCGGTCTGGACATTCGCACAATGAACGCGGTGCGGCGGCGGATATCCGCCATAAAGGGCGGAAAGCTGGCTCTTGCCGCGGCGCCCGCCCGTGTCGTCACCCTCGCCATCAGCGACATTCCCGGCGATGACCCGGCAGCGATCGCATCCGGACCGACGGCGTTCGCGGCCGGCCCGGAGCCGGACCTCACGCAAGTGATCGACAAGCTCGGCGCGCAGTTGCCCCCTCGCGTGGTGGAGCTGCTTGCAGCACCCGCCGCGCCGGCGGGCCATCCCGCGATTGCACCGCCGACACTGATCGCCACGCCTGCCGCTTCGTTGAACGCCGCAGCGGAGGTCGCGCGCGCTCACGGTGTCGCTCCTGTCGTCATGGGCGATGATGTCGAAGGTGAAAGCTGTCTGGTCGCGCGCGACATGGCTGCAGGGATACCCGCCCCCGATGCCCCGACGGTCTGGATTTCCGGGGGAGAGACAACGGTCACGATCGGCTCGGGCGGCGGCGGACGGGGCGGACGCAATACCGAATTCCTGCTGGCGCTGGCGGCGGAAATGAACGGGCGCCGCGACGTATGGGCGCTGGCCTGCGATACCGATGGCGAGGACGGCGCGAACCTCGGAGCTGCGGGCGCCATCGTCGGGCCGGACACTTTGGCGCGCGCCAAGGCAGGCAACCTCGATCCGGCAGATCATCTAAAGAGGCATGACAGCGGCAGCTTCTTCGAGGCGCTTGGCAATCTCGTGACCACCGGCCCTACGCGAACCAACGTAAACGACTTCCGGGCAATTCTTGCCCTTCCCGCAGCCCGCGGGTTTCCCCCATCTGGAGAATGACATGAACATCGGATTCATCGGCCTCGGCATCATGGGGCGACCGATGGCGGGCCATCTGCTCGCTGCCGGTCACAATCTTGCCGTCGTAAAACACCGTTCGCCGCTTCCGGCGGAATTCGTCGAACAGGGCGCCTCTGTTTGCGCCTCCGCCCGCGAGGTGGCCGAAAGTTCGGACGTGATTATCCTGATGGTGCCCGACACGCCGGACGTGGAGCGGGTGCTGTTCGGTTCCGATGGCGTGGCCGACGGATTGAGCGCCGGAAAACTGGTCATCGACATGAGTTCGATCGACCCCATCGCCACCCGTACCTTTGCCGCCCGGGTTCGGGACAAGGGCTGCGAATACGTCGATGCGCCGGTCTCGGGCGGCGAAGTCGGCGCCAAGAATGCTGCACTCACCATCATGTGCGGCGGTGAGCCGGAAGCATTCGAACGGGCAAAGCCCCTGTTCGAACTGATGGGCAAGAACATCACCCATGTCGGCGGCGTGGGCGACGGTCAGGTTGCCAAGGTCGCCAACCAGATCATCGTTGCCCTCAATATCGAAGCCGTCAGCGAGGCGCTGGTCTTTGCGGCCAAGGCGGGGGCTGATCCGGCGAAGGTGCGCAACGCGCTGCTGGGCGGGTTTGCCTCTTCGCGCGTGCTCGAGGTGCATGGCGAACGGATGATCAACCGGACGTTCGATCCGGGTTTCCGTATCGAACTCCACCAGAAGGATCTCAACCTTGCCCTCGACGGTGCCCGCGCATTGGGCATGGCCCTTCCGAACACGGCGGCTGCGCAGCAGTTGTTCAGCGCCTGCGTCGCGCGCGGCGGCAGCGGCTGGGACCATTCGGCCATGGTGCGCGCGATCGAGGCCTTGGGAGAGTGCGAACTGGGCGGTTGAATCACCAGTGGGCGATTGACGGGTCTGCTACTTGTGAGCCACTGAGACGGCAGGCAGTGCAAACGTTAATCGCCCATTGATCTTAGGAGTTACCGATGGCCACATCGTCGATCCGGCCAGCCAAACTGGCAGATGCGGTCGCAGACCACATTCAGGGCCTGATCCTTGAGGGGGCGCTGCCTCCGGGCGAGCGGTTGTTGCCGGAACGGGAACTGGCCCTGAAGCTGGACGTGTCGCGTCCCTCGTTGCGCGAAGGGCTGGAGAAACTCGTGGAGCGCGGGCTCCTGTCCACCGATGCGAACGGGGCATGTCATGTCAGCGAGGACATCGGCAAGTCGATCCGCGATCCGCTGTTCATGCTCTTCGACAATCCCCAGGGCCGTTTCGACTGCATGGAGTTCCGCGCGGGCATAGAAGCCGAAGCCGCCAGGCTCGCGGCCGAACGCGCGTCGAAGGTCGACCTTGACGCGATCGAACAGCATTTCAGGGCCATGGAAGCAGCCCACGAAGCCAGCGACATTGACGCCATCGGCAGGACCGACAGCGATTTCCACTTCGCCATCTACGGCGCGGCCCATAATGTCATGCTGCTTCAGGTCATGCGCAGCCTCGAGGCCATTCTGCGTTCCAACGTCTATCTGAACCGCAAGAACCTGTACGAACACAGGCGAGAGCCGGAGCAGCAACTGGCCGAGCACCGCGCCATCTTCGAGGCGATCAGGGACCGCGCGCCCGAACGCGCCGAACAGGCCGCGCGCAGGCACATGATTTCCACGATGCAGACCCAGCGCGAAATTCACGAAGAGGAACAGAGGCTTCAGGCTTCCATTCGCCGGCTGGCGCGCAATGAGCTTCTGGTAGCGCCCAAACCCCGCCGGGGCACCCGCGCGAAACGCCCCGCGTCACGCTCTCACGAAGCGGACGGCCCCGAATAGATATCTTCGCGGATCAACTGGTTGAGCAGCGCTTCCCCTGCGGAAAACCGCCGGACGTTCTCGCAGATTATGTCCAGCGAACGCTGGGTACGGTCGGGCACCTGCGGGGTCACATGCGGGGTTATCAGCACATTCGGCGCGTCCCATAAGGCGCTGTCCGACGGCAGCGGTTCGACCTCGAACGTGTCCAGTCCGGCCCCGGCGATCCTGCCGTCACAGAGTGCCCTGACAAGCGCCGCTTCATCCACGACCGGCCCGCGCGCCATGTTGATCAGGTAGCCTTCCGGCCCGATCAGATCGAGTTCACGCGCACCGATCAGATGGTGCGTCTTGTCGGACAGTCCCAGCACCAGCACGACAAAGTCGCTTTGCGCCAGCAAGGCGTCCAACCCGTCCCCGGCATCGGCGCTGAACAGTTGGTCGACGCCCGCCGGCGGCTCCGTGGCGCGCCTCCGATAACCCAGCACGCGCATGCCGAAGGCCTTGGCCCGCAAGGCCAGTTCCTTGCCGGTATTGCCCAGCCCGACGATGCCCATGGTGCGTCCATAGAGGCCGCGAAGGTCATCCTGACCGGGCACGCCCCAGCGATGCGCTCTTTGTGCGTCGAGAAAGGCCGGGTAGCGGTAAGCCTGCGCAAGCGCGAAGAACATGGCATGTTCAGCCAGCACCGGCGCCGAGCGTCCCGCCGATCCGGTCACGACAAGCCCCTCGCGAAAGGCCTCGGGCCTGGCGGCCCGATTGAGCCCGGCATGATCGACATGGATCCAGCGCAATCGCGGCGCTTTCAGAATTCGCGCGTCGGGATCCGCGGCCAGGATCGCCACGTCGGCGCGATCCAGCGCCGCATCGAATCCCTCTGCCCAGGGGCTTTCGAAACGCAGGATTTCTGCACCGTCGAGGGCATTGCACAGCCCCTGCCAATGCGCGCCCTCATACCTCAGGGTCGTCAGGACAGTCAGTCCTCGCATTGGCCTGTCAGGCATTATGAGAAAGTACCGGAGAGCAGGATCGACTGAAAATACTTGATGCCGGGTACGTCAAGCCAGGCATAGCCGTCCGCACCGGGCGCGCCGACAGCGATCGGCTTCCCGTCGACCAGGGATCGCGCCTCGCTGGCACTGCCCTCGATGCCAAGCCGCAGGCCGCCGATCACGGGCGGCTCCTCGTAGGCGCTCTGACGCTGGCCGGCGTAGTTCACGAGATGAACGATCCTGTCGCCGTTTTCCCGGGCGCGCACGGTAACTTCGACAGGTCCGGCGCCTTCCAGCCTGACCTGCGCGGAACACGCCTGCGATACAAGCTGCACGATCAGAGCGCGATGTTCAGGCAATCCGTCACGGAAATAGAGCCATTCAGGCAACCACGGCAGATAGACCGCCCGCCCCTCGCCGAACGTGCGGAACAGCACCCCGGGGTTCCGGGTCTTCCCCATTTCCGGAAAGCAAAGCTCGGGCGGTCCGTATTTCGGCGGGGGCAGGAGCTTGAGCAGGCTCCCGGCGTCCTCGCGCCGATCGGTGTAGAAATACCAACCATCAAGATGGAGCAGTCGCGTCGCCGGAAGATCCAGTTCCGCATCGTCGGCCTGCACATAGGTCTCAAGATTGGCGGCAGCATGAACCATGCGTGTCACCGGGAGGCTTTGCAGGGCGAAGCCGTCGCGACGGGAACCATGTTCGTCGTAGAGCCCGGTCTCGCCGGTGGCGATCAGGGTTCCTCCTTGCGAAACGAATGCGTCGAGCGCCGCGGCTTCTCCGTCGCTGAGGCAGGCGGTGTTGGGCAGCACGATCACGTCATAGCGCGAAAGGTACTCGCCGACGTCGGCATCGCCCATGCGCACGTCGCTGACAAAGTCGAATGGAATGCGCGATTCCAGCAATATCCGGTACGCACCGCGGAAACTGTTGGCGCGCGCCTTCCCCGAAGCCGTCGCACCGGCATGCAGGTCCGCAGCCCGCGAATGATAGAGCGCCACGCGGGCCTGAGATCGGGTTCCCGTCAGGTACTCGCCATTTGCGGCATGCCACTGCATGAATTCGTGGACAGGCTCGAGCGGCGCCGAATTGTCCTGATCGAAGGTGCCGAGCAGATAGTAGTCTATCTGGGCTCCGCTCGCGATCTGCTGGCCGAAGCGCAACATGTGATTGTGGGCGGTCTCGGAAGCAAAGCGCCACTGGTAGTCGAGGAAGTTGGTCGACGCGCAGGAATAGGTCCGGCCCTTGCCGATGGCGGCCCCCCAGCGCGCCAGTTCGCCCGGCTGGTGCGGCCATTCCGGCGCTGGCCGGCTGACGGCCCGCTGGATTTCCAGTCGCATGAAGTCGAAGCTGCCGTGGCCGTTGCCCATCACGCCGCAATCGGGCCGCACATCCTTCACGGTTTCGTACAGCCGCTGCGATGCAGCCCGGCTCGTGCGCTTCTTGAATTCCAGGTAATCGGCAAAGGAAGGGTCGCTGAAATCCTCACGTTCGGGCAGTTTACGCCCGAACATGTCTGCAAAGCCCTGCTGGCAGTTCCGGCAATGGCAGATGCCCCGGTAAGCACCGCTGTAGTCGTAAGGCTGGTACCCGGTCATGTTGAAGAACACGCCGTCCAGGTCGTAGCGGCCCAGTCCCTCGCGCAGGATGCGGTGCGCGTAATCGTGCGACCAGCCGCCGTTCACGCAGGCCTGATAGGTGCCGTTATATTCCTGCGGTTCTCCGCGCGCATTGTGGACGAACCATTCGGGATGCGCTTCGTACGCCAGCCGTGTCCCTTTCGAGAGGTCGAAACGTCCGATCATTCGCAGACCCGCGTCGTGCGCAGCCTTCAGCATGTCGCCGGTAAGATCGCGCGTGAGAAGCGGATTGCGGGCCTGCAAAGGCAGTTCGGTCGGATAGAAAGCGAAGATGCCCCCCACGTTGAACGTGACGGCCGTCGCGCCGAAGTCCCGCACCTGCCCGGCAAGAGCAAGGGGATCGAGGTCTGCATCGGTGAGACGCAAGTTGGTCTGCACAATCCGGTAAGGCTCTTCCCACCACGCCCGACGCTTTCCAGCCACGCTCATCTGCTGTCCTTCCCTTCGTGCTGCTTCCTGCGGAAGCCTGTCCCTCCGCCCCCTTCCTGAGCGAAGAGGTTTCCAGCCTGGGCAGCCACTATTCCCCGAAACACCTTTCGGTCAATTTTTTTATCCAGAATTTCACACTGCAGCCGTGGTGCCGCGCAGCTAATCGGTATCGACGATCGACTGCAGGGTCCGCGCCATCCATTCAAGTTGCCCGGAACATGCCTGACCGTGAGCCAGCCCGTGCATCTGCAGCGTCAGTCCCGTCAGCAGCGCGAAGAGGTTGTTCGCACGGGCCTCTGCATCCGGAGGGCCGAGCCATTCCACCAACGGCGCGATCATGTGTTCCTTCCAGACCCGTGCCGCCACTTCGCGCGAATCCGGATCGGACAGCGCCTGTATCAGCATGACGCTGATGTTCACATTGCTACGATCCCTGATGAGGCGCGCCATCTTGATCCCGAAGTCGGCCTTGTCCCAGGTGAACACCGAATTGCCACGTACTGTCTCGATCAGGGCGGCTTCGAACAGCGCGGCCTTGGTTCCGAAGTAGCGGATCGGCAGCGAGGAGGCCGTGCCCGCTCTCGCCGCAATGTCGCGCAGGCCGGCCTGCGCATAGCCGCGCTCGCCGAATGTCTCGACGGCGGCCTGAAGAATTTCGGCCCGCGTCTTCACCGGATCCCGGCGCCTTATGTCCGATTTGCTCGCCATCGCCCTGATGTAGCCCGGCACAGGCCTCTGGACAAGCTAAGTAAACAGTGGCTCACTTACAATTGAGCGATTGTTCAATTAAAAGCGATTCGCACCGTTGGATGCGCAAGGGAGAGACAGACATGCCGGACATCGTCCGCAGCCATTGCCGAATCTGCACCAATCAGTGCGGGATCACGGTTCAGGTCGAGGATAACCGCATCGGCCGCGTCAAAGGCGATTTCGATCATCCGCTGAGCAAGGGCTATACCTGCCCCAAAGGCCGCGCACTGGGACGTCTGCACCATCACGCCGACGCCATCGAGGGCCCGATGATGCAGCGCGAGGGCGTGCTGGAAAGCGCCGGCTGGGATGAATGCCTGGACGACCTGGCAAGCCGCCTGCGCAGGATAGTAGACGAGCACGGCGCAAATGCCGTGGGGTTCTATTTCGGAAGCGGCCTGGGAATGGATGCGGCCGGGTTCAGGATGAGCGAGGCGCTGTACAACGCGCTCGGCACACCGCCCAAGTTCTCTCCCCTCACCATCGACGGAACGGCTAAGGTTCTCGTCAGCAGTCTGGTCGGCGGGTTCCCCGGCCTTTCGGGCAAGACCGACAACGACAACGTCGGCATGCTGCTCTACGTCGGCGTCAATCCGATGGTGAGCCATGGGCACAACACCGGCATGTTCAACCCGGCCGGTCCGATCCGCGAGATCGCCGCGCGGGGCGAAGTCTGGACCATCGATCCGCTTCGTACCGAAACGGCCGCCTTCTCCACCCGTCACCTGCGCCCCTGGCCGGGCAAGGACTATGCGATCCTGGCCTGGCTCGTGCGCGAAGTGATCGACGGCGGGCCGCTGACCCCCGCCCAGCCGGTGCAGGGCCTGGAGGCATTGCGCGGGGCGCTGGAAGGGTACGACCGGTCCACCGCCGCGCGGGTATCCGGCGTAAGCGAAGAGGAACTGGACGATCTTCTGGCGGCCATCAGGCGGCGGGGCGGCGTCACCGTGGAAACGGGCACCGGCGTGACCATGGCCGAAGGGGCCAACCTCACCCAGTGGTTCGCCTGGCTGCTCAACATCCTGACCGGCCGCATGAACCGCAAGGGCGGCGTCTGGTTCCACCCCGGCTTCATCACCCAGTTCGACAGTTTCGAATTGCCGCTGATGAACAATCCCTTCACCCCCGGCGCGCCGACCATGCCGCAGGCATCCGGCATCATCGGCGACTGGCCCTGCGCCGCGCTGCCGGGCGAGATCGAGGCAGGCAACATCCGCGCGCTGATCAATCTGGGCGGCAGCCTCCTGCGATCGTTCCCCGATGCCAACGTGCTGGAACCCGCGCTGCGCAAGCTCGACACTTTCGTGTCGTTCGAGATCGTCGCGAACGAGACGACGGCGCTTTCCACGCACGTGTTGCCGACGAAGGACCAGTTGGAACGCCCCGACATCTCCTTCTGGGATACGCTCTGCGGCAGCCTGTCGATGCTCTATTCGCCCGCCGTCGTCGAACCGCTGGGCGAGCGGCGCTCGGGATGGTGGATCGTGTCGCAGCTCATGGCCCGCATGGGGCTTTCCGTGCCCGACGACCTGCCCGCCAGCGACCGCGATCCCGGTGCGGACGATGCCATGCTTGCCCGCCAGATGGCCGGCGCGCGCTGCACCTTCGAGGAACTTCGCGAGGCAGGCACGGTCTCCCGGCCGCTGGAATTTCCCGGCAAGTGGGTGGACGATCACATCGAGCGGATCGGCGGGTGGTTCCTCGCTCCCGATGCCCTGGTGCAATCATGGGCGGAGACGCGCGAACGCGACGAGAATGCGCCCCCTCCCCCGCTCTCGTTCATTCCGCGCCGGCAACGCCGCAAGCTGAACGCCTCGCTCACGTTCCTCGGCAGCCCGGCGGACATCATCCTCAATCCGGAAGACGCGCGGCGCGAGGGCATCGAGCATGGCCAGCCGGTCCGCGTGCGCACCAGCCGCGGGAAAATCGTACTGACGGCCTGCGTGGACGATTCCATCCGCCCGGGCGTGGCCTCGATTCCCCACGGGCACGAAAGCGCGAACGTCAATCTTCTGACCAGCGTCGACTGCGTCGATGCGCTGACCGGAATGGTGCTCTACTCGGGCATTCCGATCGAGATCGAACCCGCCAACGCGCCCGAGAGCGCAAGATCGTCTGTACCAGCCTGACAGGGAGAAGAGAGCAAATGGCAAAAGGCCCATACCGTGTGGTCCAGTGGGCGACCGGAAACGTCGGAAAGGTCTCGATCCGCCGGTTCATCGAAAATCCGGTGTTCGAACTGGCGGGCGTGCTTGTCACGAATCCCGAAAAGGTCGGGCGCGATGCAGGCGAACTGGCCGGTATGCCCGCTACCGGCGTAATCGCGACCGACGATCCGGAAGCGATCCTTGCAATGGAGGCGGACTGCGTCCACTTCGCGCCGGCGGTCGAGGATCTGGACATGGTGTGCCGGTTGCTGCGCTCCGGCAGGAACGTCGTCTCGCCGCTGGGGCCGTTCTATGCCTCCAACCAGTATCCGCATTCGCAGGAAGCCAGCCGCCGCATTGCCGAGGCCTGCCGCGAAGGCGGTGCCTCGTTCCACGGCTCGGGTATTCACCCCGGATTTGCCGGAGACCTGCTGCCGCTGGTGATGATGCGCGCAGCCGGGCGCATCGATCACATCCACGTCTATGAAACGATCGATTTCGCGGCGAACCCGTCGAACTACATCGCATTCATGGGCTTCGGGCGAGAGCCTGACGATCTGCTGGCCAATCCCGCGCGGTCACCCGAGGCCGCCCTGATCTTCTCGCAGTCCATGGCCATGGTGATTGAGGCCCTGGGCAAGACCATAGAGCGCATGGAAACCAGTCTGGAACTGGCAACGGCGCCGCGCGACATTGCCTATCCCGGCGGCGTGATTTCGAAAGGCACGGTGGCCGGCCAGCACTACCAGTGGACCGCGATCGTCGAGGGCAAGCCGTTCATGACGTTCCACTGCTTCTGGAAGATGGGTGACGATACCGAGCCCGCCTGGGACAGCGGCTCCAGCGGCTACCGCGTGCGTATCGACGGCGATCCGGCCCTGCTGCTGACGCTTTCCGGCGTGGATGCCGAGGGACGCCCCCAGTATCCGGGCCTGTCTCTCACCGCGCTACTGGGCGTAAACGTAATCCCCGCCGTGTGCGACGCACCGCCGGGGATCGTCACCCATCGCGACCTCGGGCTGACCGTTCCGCCCGGCCTGCTTGGCCAGGCCTGAGCGCCGAACGTCAGGGGACCGCCTTGAGGCCCGCGGCCTCGATCCCCGCCTGGGCGGCAATTTCGTCATTGTCCGAGGTATCGCCGGTGACGCCGACCGCGCCGATCGGCGATCCGTCTGCATCGACCACGATCACGCCGCCCGCCGCCGGCACCACCGGATGCGGCGCGGAAGATGCGAAGGCACCGATAAACCACGGACGGTCGACGGCCATGTCGCCGACCTTGCGTGACGATACGCCCAGCGCCAGTGCCCCGGCGGCCTTGCCCAGCGCGATCTGGAAGCGACCGAAGGAGGCGCCGTCGCTGCGCTGAAAGGCGATGACGTGCCCTCCCGCATCGGTCACGACAACGCTTAGCGGGTTGAGGTTCAATTCCCTGCCCTTGGCGAGGGCGCCAGCAATCAGTGCATTGGCCTGTTCGAGCGAAATCTGCGGCATTCTATGAGTTCCTTGCCTGTATGGGATGAAGAGACGGCGGCACCGGCCCGCCGGTCGCCCAGTCAAGCAGTTCGACCGTATGAACCACGGGCACCTCTGTCCGGCTGCCGATCTGCATGGCGCACCCGATATTGCCCGTTGCGATCACATCGGGCCCGAGACGTTCGAGGCTGCTGGTCTTGCGATCGCCCAATTGGCCTGCAATCTCCGGTTGCAGGATGTTGTAGGTCCCCGCCGAACCACAGCACAGATGCGCGTCAGCCGGTGTCTGCACGGCATACCCTGCCTTCGACAGCAACCGCTTGGGCAGGTCGACCACCTTCTGCCCATGCTGCAGCGAGCAGGCCGGGTGATAAGCGACATTGAGGCCCCGACCGTCGCCTTCCGGCAAGTCAAGCTCGGCAAGGAATTCGCTGATGTCTTTCGCAAGAGCCGAAACCCGGTCCGCCTTTTCGGCATAGGCGGGATCCTCCCGCAACATGAAGCCATAGTCCTTGATCGTGGTGCCGCAGCCGGATGCCGTGATGATGATCGCGGCCAGCCCCTCCCTCTCGGCTTCCTCGTACCAGGCATCGACATTGCGGCGGGCAAACGCCAGCGCCTCGTCTTCCCGGCCAAGATGGTGAACGAGCGAACCGCAGCAGCCTTCGTTCCTCACCAGCACCAGTTCATAACCCGCGCGCGCCATAAGCCGCGCGGCAGCCTCACGAACCTGCGGTGCCAGCACCGGCTCCGCGCAGCCGCGCATGATAACGACA
Organism: uncultured Novosphingobium sp.; assembly: GCA_965140495.1. Lineage (GTDB taxonomy): Bacteria > Pseudomonadota > Alphaproteobacteria > Sphingomonadales > Sphingomonadaceae > Novosphingobium. The sequence goes on from OZ223239.1 coordinate 2,680,033, forward strand.
CGCCCCCTGACCGGCTGGACCGGCGCGTTCTCGTTCGAACGAGAGGATGAAGCGAGCCGCCGGGGTGCCAGCGCCAGCATCGCCGCAAGCGGCGCCAGAGCCGCTGTCCGGGCAAACACCGGACGGAAGATCCTGCCAAGGCCGCTGAGCCTGAGCGCAGCCCGAAAGCGCCGGGGATAAGGCAGGATTGCGGCCAGCAGCGCGCGGAACAGCCTGTCCGTTGCAGGGCGGTGGTATGTCTTCTCGATATAGGCCCGCGCGTGGTCGATCAGGTGCATGTAATTCACGCCCGACGGGCACGTCGTCATGCACGAGAGGCAGGACAGGCACCGATCCACATGCTTGACCATTTCCGGCGTCGGCTGGCGCTCGTTCTCGAGCATGTCCTTGATGAGGTAGATGCGCCCCCGCGGGCTATCGAGCTCATCTCCCAGAAGCACGTAGGTCGGGCAGGTTGCCGTGCAGAACCCGCAGTGAACGCACTTGCGGATAATGGCCTCTGACGAGGCGACGGCAGGGTCTGCCAGTTGTTCGGGGGTAAACGCAGTCTGCATCAGAAGCGCCCTGTCTCGAAGATGCCCTGCGGATCAAACGAGCGGCGCACCCGCCCTTCCAAAGCGGCGATGCCGGGTTCAGGCGGATGAAACGCAGGCAGCGCGTCACGCTGTTCCGGCGCGGCGCGGACAAGGCTGGCATGTCCGCCGGCCAACGCGGCGGCCCGGCGGATCTCCTCTGCACCGCCTTCACACGTTGCCCAGACAAGACCGCCCGCCCAGTCGAGCACGCAGTGTCCTCCCAGCCGGCGAACGACATCGGCCAGATCCGCCCCCTTCGTCGGCGCGACGCTGATGCGCCAAAGGGGGCCGCTGCCCAGCATGGGGAGCGTCGTCAGGGAATGCCAATGCTGCACCGCTTCATCGTCTTCGAGGCGATCGACGGCACCGAACGATGCCAGCGGGTCTTCCAGCGCAGCGGCCCGCACGGCGATAGACGGTCCCACGCCCTGCAGCCGCAGCAAAGTGAGCGAACGTCCATCCCCTCCCCCCTCCGGCAGATGCGCGCAGGCGGAAACCTCGCTGGGTGAGCCTACCGCTCTTGTCATTGCCTGAACTGCCGCGCTTTCGGAAAGACCGCGCATGGCAAGGGTCAGCCTCTCGCGCGGACGGGGCAGGACTTTCAGCGTGAGTTCGGTCAGGACCGCCAGCCGTCCCCAGCTTCCGGCCATGATCTTGGGCAGGTCGTAACCGGTCACGTTCTTCACGACCTTGGCGCCCCCCACGAACAGTTCGCCGCGGCCCGAAACCGCCTTGAACCCCAGCAGGTGATCCCTGGCGCTGCCGCAGGTAAGCCGTTGCGAGCCGGCAACACCTGCCGCCACTATGCCGCCGATGGTCGCACGGCCGGGCGCATTGCCGAAAATCGGTCCGTGGTCGAAGGGTTCGAAAGCAAGCATCTGTTGCTGACAATCCAGCAATGATTCCACTTCGTGGAGCGGCGTTCCGGGCAAAACCGTGAGGACCAGTTCGGAAGGATCGTAGTCGATCACACCGGAAAGCCCGCGCATGTCGAGCATGACCACTTCATCGACAGGCCTGCCGATTTCGCTTTTCGTGGCGCCGCCGCGCACTTCCAGCTTGTGGTTCCTGTCCAGAGCCTCCTGAACGCAGTGCAGGACGTTCTCGGCACTTTGAGGGCGCAATTCCTTCATCGGATCAGAACCGCGGCAGATCGGGAAAGCGGACCTGGCCGCGATGCACATGCATCCGGCCCAGCTCCGCGCAGCGGTGAAGTGTCGGGAAGACCTTGCCGGGATTGAGCAGCAGGCCCGGATCGAAGGCACATTTCACGCGCTGCTGGTGTGCCAGATCGGTCTCTGAAAACATTTCCGGCATGAGGTCGCGCTTCTCGACGCCCACGCCGTGTTCGCCGGTGAGAACGCCGCCCATTTCCACGCAGAGCCGCAGGATATCGTTGCCGAACTCCTCGGCCTTTTGCAGCTCGCCGGGCTGGTTGGCATCATACAGAATGAGCGGGTGGAGATTGCCGTCGCCGGCGTGGAACACATTCGCCACGCCCAGGCCATAATGCTGGGAAAGTGCCTGCATCCGTTTCAGCACCTCCGGCAGGCAGCGCCGCGGGATTGTACCATCCATGCAATAATAGTCGGGCGCAATCCTGCCCACGGCCGGAAACGCCGCCTTGCGTCCTGCCCAGAAGGCAGCGCGCTCCTCCTCGCTCTGGCTGATGCGCGCGGATACCGCGCCATGCGCCAGCGCGATCCGCTCGACCTCTTCGGTCAGGTGATCGCATTCCGCCGCGACGCCATCGAGCTCCACGATCAGCAAGGCATCCACATCGAGCGGATATCCCACCTGCACGAAGGCTTCCGCGGCATGGATGGCCGGGCGGTCCATCATTTCCATACCGGCAGGGATGATGCCACTGGCGATCACTTCCGCCACGCACCGCCCCGCCCCCTCGACCGTGGAGAACCCGATCAGCAGCGCGCGCGCCGTTTGCGGCTTGGGCAGGATACGAACCGTCACTTCGGTGACCACGCCGAGCAGCCCTTCGGAACCGACGATCAGGCCCAGCAGGTCCAGCCCCGCCGGGTCGAGATGACGGCCGCCGATGCGCAGGATCTCGCCATCCATCATGACCAGTTCCACGCCCAGGACGTTATTGGTCGTCAGCCCGTACTTGAGACAATGCACGCCGCCTGAATTCTCTGCCACGTTGCCGCCGATCGAGCAGGCTATCTGACTCGAGGGGTCGGGCGCGTAATAGAAACCCCGCTCCTCCACCGCGCGCGTGACGGCAAGATTGGTAACGCCGGGCTGCACCACGGCCACCCTGTCCTCGTAGGAAACCTCAAGCACGCGGTTGAACTTACCCAATCCCAGCAACACCGCATCGGCTAGCGGCAACGCGCCTCCGGAAAGCGATGTGCCAGAACCGCGCGGCACCACTTTCACGCCGTTGGCATGACACCATGCCAGAACGGCTGAAACCTGCGCCGTCGTTTCGGGAAGGACCACCAGCATCGGTAGTTGCTGATATGCCGTAAGCCCGTCGCTCTCATAGGGCTTCAGTTCATCCGGGTGGTCGATGACGCCCTCGCCCGGCACCATTTCGCGCATGGCCCGCGCGATTTCCGATCGACGGGCGATCACCTCAAGGTCTGGTGGCGGCATTTTCATTTCGGAACCATAAAGTTTGCGCGTACGCTTCCTTCAGGACACTTGCGATCAAGCTAAAACGCGACCTCTAGTTCAAATTCCAGTCTTGCCAAGCGCCAACAGCATTTTTTGGATAATTTTCTTTACCATTAGTACACTACCCCCAACGGGCATCAGGCTGCCCGTGGGTGCGGAACATGGGAAGAACTCGGGCGCGATGGACACCCAAACGGCAGCGTTGTGGGCCAGCGGGGGACGCCAAGATCGAGCGAGCAGGGATACGAAGTGCCCGCGCCCGCCGTGTGTCACGGTTCAAGGGAGTTGACCTCGATCCGCCTGCCGTCGTATTCGGCAAAACCATGTGTTAGCGCCACACCCTTATCGTCCTTTGCAAAAATCAGCCTGGCAGGCAGTTCTCCGCCCAAGGGTCCGAACGTCATCTTGAGGTTCATTCGTCCCGTATGAGGACCCGATAGCCGTAGATCGGCGGTGTAGGTGGAATGGCCTCGCGGATTCGCGACCATTTTCTCGCGTCCGGAATAGATGTTGCGGCCATCGTCGCTGAAATCGAAATAGACCTTTTCGATCGTGCCGTTCGGAGCCCGGTGATAGGTCAGATAGCCTGAACTGCGTCCATAGACCTTCACGTCGATATCATGGCTGGATGCGGCATATTGCGTTACGAGCGAGAGATCCGTCAACGCGCCCGGCATGTGGTCCGGCGTCGATTTCGCTGCCACTGGCTCAGCCGGTCTGTAGTCCGGCAATCTAACAACCTGTATGCGCCTTGCATCACTGCCGCGTCGGCCCTCGATCCACATCGCCATCTTCCCCTCGGGGTGCCACGACATGGGGGAATGATAAACCCAGTCTTCTTGTGTATTCAGATTATGTCCGCGGTAGCCTTCCCGATTTTGTGAAGCGTCGATGTCGATCAAGGCGGGTCCGATGTTACCCGCCCTTTTGCCGCGCACACCGGTGACAGCATAAGTATAGGCAAACATGCTGAGCCCCATGTTAAGGCTGTCGGGATAAGGCCGGGGGACAAGTCCCAGTATCGCTGGGTCCGTATGCTCGGAAAAGCGCGTGGTCATCGTTATGCCCAAGCGTTCATCGGGCGAGAATATCGTCGTTTCGGTATATCCAGGCGTGTCTGTAACGGAATGCCTTTTGCCTGTGAGGAGGTCGAGCAATACCGAATCCGGCACATCGCGGCGCACCGCCCCAGCCAGTGAAATTGCCGTCCCTCCATGGACGAACTGCTTGACCTCGCCGCCAAGCACGGGCTGAGGCAATACTCCATCCGAATGGTCGGGATCAGGCTTGAAGGGATCCATCGTGCTGATGATCTCCGGTTTCACGATTGTGTATTCGGCGCCGGTCTTCTTCAACTCACCGGTGAAAACGAGTGCTGAGAAGTTGGCCAGAAGCGTGGTCCACGCGATGTGCCGATTATCCGGCGCAATGATCATCTCGGACCATCGGTGGGCAATATGGTCTCCGTCGGCCACTTCGGCGGGGTACGTCACGGGAAGAAGCTTCGCATCGTCACACGCTGCAAGAACCTTGGAGCATTCGAGCACGAAATCGCCCAGAAAGATGCGCTTGTCGTCTGGAAAGACCATGAACCGATAGCCATTGTCCTTCTCCCGAGGAGGGATTTCTCCCGAGAAGAATGGCCGCAGGTTCCCACCATTGTCATCCATGACGGCAAGAGTGATATGCCTGCGGTTTTGATTGGAATTTTCGGCATATGAAACAAGGATTTTTCCCGACGGTGTGAACGTGGCGGACCGCAAGTTGAGTTGAGGGTCGAAAGGAACCGTAGACACCTCATAGGATCCGATCGGTCGAGCGGATCTTTCCTGCTCTATGGATGTCACGTGGGCGCAGCCGGCTAAGAGCACAGCAACTCCAAACACCGATGAGATATTCCTGATGACAGTAAAATGCACCTGACGTCCTCTTCTCTTACAGGGCCGGGTCAAGATTTGAGCCCCGCCAACCGTTCGAATCACGACCGTCGCTGGACGGCGTTTGCACGAAGGATGTTCGTGGCAGGGAACAATCTCCCCGCAACTGCCAATCCGTTACGCGGCAAAGCAATGCGTGAAGGTCTCGAAAATCCGTTGATCGACCAATTCACGCATCGCCAGTTGGGTCGCGAACTGCCTGCGGACCGATGCTTGAAAGAGATTAGTCGCGGGCGCTAACCGGTCAGCTCTTCAGTGCGGTTTGCAAGCGGCATCGGTCTGTCTTATTCGGACGCCAAGGACTTGAAATCAGCCCCCGTTCTCCAAAAAGCCGCTCAATAATGGCATCTTCGCCATGCGACCGCCATGCCTCGGCCAACGCCCCGGCCAGCGGATCGTCAACCTTGCGCTTATCGCCGCGAACATGTCTCAACCAAGCGGCCAAGGCAGCATAAATTGCAGGACAACTACGACCACGCTCTTGGCAGTCGGACAATGTCGCCAGCCAACGCTGCGGGATCTTCTGACTGCCATCCATCGCGATCTGCTCTAACCGATGGTTCAGGGCCGGATTGGCGAAGCGCTCAAGCAGCAAGGACGCATAGGCATCAAGGTTCTGCCTCGGTGCCGCTGCGATGGTCGGTGCCGCCTCCTCGCGCATAAGGCGCTCGACAAGCGGCCCGATCTGCGGATCGGCCACTGCCTGGTGAACGTAGTCATGTCCGCACTCCAGCCCTAGGTAGGCGAGCGCCGAATGGGCTCCATTGAGCATGCGCAACTTGGCCGTTTCGTAAGGCCCAACATCAGTGACAATCTCCGCTCCTACGGCATCCCACGCTGGCCGGCCTGCGGCGAACCTGTCCTCGATCACCCACTGACTGAACGGCTCAGTCATGACGGCGGCCTCATCGCGCACGCCGAACCTGTCTTTCAGCGCAATGCGATCAGCCTCAGTCGTTGCCGGTACGATCCGGTCGACCATCGATGAGGGGCAGGTGCATTCGCCGTCGAACCAGGTCAATAGGTCCGGATCACGGCGCTGAAGGTACTCGCGCAACAAGCGCTCCAACTGCCTGCCATTCTCCGACAGATTGTCGCAGGAGAGCAAGGTCAGTCCGCCGAGCCCCGCGTCGTACCGTCGCCGCAGTCCGTTGGCGATGAAGCGGTAGATGCTGCCGTGGTCCGCCAGAGCAAAATCGAGCGATCCGTCTGCCGCGCGACAGTAACCCTTTTCGGTAACCGTAAAGCTGGCGATACGCGTCGATTCCAAAGCCAGCAGCCGCTCCACGGGAATTTTCATCGAACTCGCCGGAATCACGTTGCGCACGGCCCCGACAATACGGGTAAGCGAGCCCTTTCCAGAGCGCTCCGTCACCGAATAGAGCCCGCATTGCGGGTTAAGCTGGCAGGCAACTGCCCGCGAACGCAAAGAAATTCCTGTGATAAGCCAATCGCGATCGCCCGCGTCCAATGCCGCGTCGGTGTACCATGCCTGATGGGCGCGATGGAACGCACCGATCCCGAAGTGAACGATGCCCACCGCCTGATCGTTACGGTCATATCCATAACGCGCGACATCCGGACTCAGCCTGCCAAAGATGGCCGGTGAAAGTCTCACAGCCGGTACGCCTGCTTCGGCAATTTATAGGCGAGATCGACGGCCAGTTCGGCGGCCTCGTCTTCCTCCAGCCGGTGCTCGGCCACGAGCCGGGCGAGGAAAGCACAGTCAACCCGGCGGGCGACATCGTGGCGGGCCGGAATGGAGAGGAACGCGCGCGTATCGTCGTTGAACCCGACCGTGTTGTAGAACCCGGCGGTCTCGGTCACCTGCTCGCGGTAGCGGCGCATACCTTCAGGGCTGTCGTGGAACCACCATGCCGGCCCCAGCTTCAACGCGGGATAGTGCCCGGCCAGCGGCGCAAGCTCGCGCGAATAGGCCGTCTCATCCAACGTGAAGAGGATAATCGTGAGATCGCGCTCGTTGCCCACGCGCGACAACAGCGGCTGCAACGCCCGCACATATTCGGTGGAGACGGGAATGTCCGCTCCCTTGTCGCGCCCGAAGGTCTCGAAAAGACGCTGGTTGTGATTGCGGAACGATCCGGGGTGGATCTGCATGACGAGACCGTCGTCGAGGCTCATTAGTGCCATTTCAGTCAGCATCTGCGCGCGAAACAGCTCTGCATCGGCCGCCGTGAAGGTACCGGACACGACCTTGCCAAACAGCGCTTCGGCTTCACCCGGGGACAGATCGGCAGTCGCGGCCGTCGGATGACCATGGTCCGTCGATGTCGCGCCCATCGAGGCGAAGAACGCGCGGCGCTTGCGATGGGCGGCGAGATAGCCCTGCCAGTGGGTGCAATCCTCGCCGGTCAGACCCGAGAGGCCGTCCAGATTGGCGCGAAAGCCCTCGAATTCAGGATCAACCACGGGGTCCGGGCGATAGGCCGTCAGCACCCTGCCCTGCCAACCGCCATCGCGCGCGTTCTCTTCACGGATCGTCTGGTGATGCGTGAGCGTATCGAGGGGACTTTCGGTCGTCGTGATGACTTCGATGCCGAACCGGTCGAACAAGGCCCGCGGCCGGAATTCCGGCCTTTGCAAGGCGCTGGTGATGGTATCGAAGTACAGGTCCGAAGTCCCTGCCGTCAGCTTCACCTCGATGCCGAATACTTCCGCGAAGACCCAGTCGAGCCACAGGCGCGACGGCGTGCCCCGGAACAGATGATAGTTCGCCGCCAGCAGGCGCCAGCCCTCGCGCGGATCGGCGGACGAATTGCCGATCCCCAGATCCTCCAGCGCAATCCCCTGCGAATAGAGCATGCGGAACAGATAGTGATCCGGTCGCAGTAACAGCTCGGTTGCGTTCTCGAACGGCGCGTTCCCGGCGAACCACGCCGGGTCGGTATGTCCATGTGGGCTGATGATCGGAAGCCCGCAGACCTCGCTGTAGAGCGCCCGCGCAATGTCGCGCGTGCGTTCATCAGCGGGGAACAGACGATCCGCCGACAGTCGGAGAAGCGAAGACGGCAAACAAGCGCTCCAGGTCAGATCTGCGCCACGCGACCGAACCGCTGTCGCTGGCTATCCACCGACTTGCGCGCTTCGGCGAGCGCCTTTTCCTCGATGGCAAAGAGCAGATGTTTTATCACGGCATCGAGATGCGCACGCATTTCCTTTCTGGCAGCTTTGGGATTGCGGCTCTTCAAAGCTTCGACAATCGCCGTATGCTCTTCAACCACCGGCAGTACGTTCGCAGTGCGGGCCTGCTCAAGCAACAACTTGCATTCCGGCGAACTCCAGCGCTGTAGCCAGAGATCGTGGATCGTCTTTTCCACGGCGGAATTGCGGGTCGCCTTGGCGATGGTCATATGGAAGGCCATGTCCGCATTCTCTTCGGCAATTCCCTCCTTGTTCTGCTCCTGAATTGCGACAACCAGCCGTTCCAGCTCAGCCAGCTCATCGTCGGAAATCTGGATTGCTGCCAGGGCCGCAGCTTCGCCTTCGAAAACAAGCCTGGCTTCGAGGAGTTCAAACGGACTGACCGTAAACTCAGGCTCATCGCTCTCGCCAGGCAAACGGACCACAAAGGTTCCTGCGCCGATGCGGACTTCGATCAGTCCAAGCACCTCCAGCGCCAGCATAGCCTCTCGTACGACCGGCCGACTGACTTTCATGCGCACGGCAAGGTCGCGCTCGGCGGGCATGCGATCGCCGACTGCATAAGCCCCCGATTGCAGATCCTCGAGCAGGACGTTCACCACACGTCGGTAAAGCCGCGTCTCGTCTCCGCCTGCTATTAGGTGGCCGCTTGATTTCGGCACAACCATTTTCAGCTCGGTGTTGTCCATCGCCCCAACCTTTCTATTGCGGTCCTACCACTTTCTTGCAAATGGTCAAACACCATCAGCTTGCGTTCCTATAGCGCAATCCTCCGTAGCGAGTATCGGCCATATGAAAATCCAATCCGCCAAAGTGATCGTCTGCAGCCCCGGCCGCAACTTCGTAACGCTGAAGATCGAAACCGATCAAGGGGTTTACGGAATCGGCGACGGAACGCTCAACGGCCGCGAGAAGGCGGTTGTCGCCTACCTCGAGGACCACGTGATCCCGTGTCTGATCGGCATGGACCCGCGCCGGATCGAAGATATCTGGCAATACCTCTATCGCGGCGCCTACTGGCGGCGCGGCCCGGTGACGATGCGTGCGATCGCGGCGGTCGACATGGCGCTGTGGGATATCAAGGGCAAGATGGCCGGGATGCCGGTCTACGACCTTCTGGGCGGCAAGAGCCGTGAGCGGGTGATGGTCTATGGTCATGCCAATGGCTCCGACATCGATGAGACCGTCGATGCCGTCGGTCAGTACATCGACATGGGCTACAAGGCGATCCGCGCGCAGACCGGCGTTCCGGGCATCAAGGATGCCTATGGCGTGGGCCGCGGCAAGCTCTACTATGAACCCGCCGACGCCGTCCTGCCCTCACAGACAGGGTGGGACACGCGCAAGGCGCTGAACTACGTGCCCAAGATGTTCGAGAAGCTGCGCGCAACTTACGGCTTCGATCACCACCTGTTGCATGACGGCCACCACCGCTACACGCCGCAGGAAGCCGCGAACCTTGGCAAGATGCTGGAGCCCTATCAGCTGTTCTGGCTGGAGGACTGCACGCCGGCGGAAAACCAGGAAGCCTTCAGGCTGGTGCGCCAGCACACCGTCACGCCGCTCGCCGTGGGCGAGATCTTCAACACGATCTGGGACGCCAGGGATCTGATCCAGAACCAGCTGATCGACTATATCCGCGCCACCGTGGTGGGCGCGGGCGGCCTCACCCATCTGCGCCGCATCGCCGATCTCGCCGCGCTCTATCAGGTGCGCACCGGTTGCCATGGCGCGACCGACCTCTCGCCGGTAACGATGGGCTGCGCGCTGCACTTCGACACTTGGGTGCCCAATTTCGGCATCCAGGAATACATGCGCCACACCGAGGAGACCGACGCGGTGTTCCCGCACGACTACCGTTTCGAGGATGGCCATCTGACCGTTGGCGACACCCCGGGTCACGGCGTCGATATCGACGAAGACCTTGCCGCCAAGTATCCCTACAAGCCCGCCTACCTGCCGGTCGCCCGGCTGGAAGACGGGACGATGTGGAACTGGTAAGCGACTCGGGCAGGTCAGGGATCAATGGCAAGCATCGTCTGCCTCGGTGAAGGCATGCTCGAACTCTCTCGCGAGGGTGAGAACTGGCGCATGGGCTTCGGCGGCGACACGCTGAATACGGCGATCCACCTTGCCCGCGCAGGCCACGACGTCGCCTATATGACAGCGCTGGGTTCGTGCCCCTTCAGCATGGACCTGCGCGCGCGCTGGAAAAGCGAAGGGCTCGATTGCAGCCTCATCGCCACCCACCCCTCACGCCGTCCGGGGCTCTATGCCATCGCTCTGGATGACGAAGGCGAGCGCACCTTCACCTACTGGCGCGACAGCAGCGCGGCGCGGGCGATGTTCGAAGTGACGGACATCGAGGAAGCTATTGCAGCGGCTGAAAGAGCGGATCTATTCTATTTTTCACTGATCTCACTGGCGATCCTCCCGCCGCAGGGCCGGCAGGATCTGCTGCGACTAGCCGGCAAGGTGCGCGACAACGGCGGGTCGGTCGCTTTCGACGGCAACTTCCGCCCCAACCTCTGGGAAGCGCACGAAGCCGCCGTTCGCCTTCGCGACAAGGCCATTGCCTTCGCCGACATCGGCCTGCCCACTTTCGAGGATGAAGCCGCCATGAGCGGCGTCGAAACCGCCCGGGACGTCGCGGCACACTGGCAACAGCACGGCTGCCGGGAAGTCATCGTCAAACAAGGTGTGCAGGGCTGCCTCCTGCCCGACCTTACCCCCTGCCCGCCGCCGCACGCGCTACGTCCGGTCGACACCAGCGGCGCGGGCGATGCCTTCAATGCGGGGTACCTGGCCGCACGGATGAACGGCATGCCCATCGACGAAGCGGCGCACGCGGGGCACGCACTGGCAGGCTGGTGCGTGATGCGGCGCGGCGCGATTCCGGCCAGGGACGAGGCCGCGCCCTACTGAACGGGAAACCGTTTTCAGGCCTTGCTTTCCCGCCACCCGCGCAGCAACGCCCACAGCACACAGGCGCCCACGATATCGAGCGCGGCAAGTGCCACGAAGAGCGGATTGTAGCCATAGAGGTCCGCGCTTTGGCCGATGATCAGCGTGAACAGCATGCCGCCGATCCACGCGATCGTGCCGGCCATGCCGCTGGCAGTGGCGACCGTGCGCGGCTCGAACAGGTCGGAGCACAGGGTAATCAGCGCGCCGTTGAGCATCTGATGCGCGAAACCGCCGACGCAGAACAAGGCAATTGCCATGCCCGGCGATCCGGCGAGGCCGATGCAGGCCGGGCCGATCATGCACATTGCGCCCATCGTCATCGTGATCTTGCGCGAAGCGACCATGCCGGTCCCGCGCCGCATCAACACCGGCGGCACCACACCTGCCGCCAGCGAGCCTAGGTCAGCCGCCAGAAACGGCAGCCACGCCCACATTGCGACACTGGTGAGATCGAGCCCCCAGACGGAGACGAGATAGAGCGGGATGAAGAAATTGAACGTCTGCCAGGCCGGTTCGGCCAAAAAGCGGGGAACGGCAATGGCCCAGAACCCGCGCGAGCGCAGCACCGCCTTGCGCGTCGCCGGGCGCGCGCCGGCATCGGCGGTCTGTTGCTGGTCCTGCTCGATCAGCGCGCGCTCGGCAGGATCGATGCTCGGGTGGTCCTGCGGCGTGCGATAGGCGAACCACCAGAGCAGCGCCCAGACGACGCTGAGCGCGCCGGTCACGTAGAACGCCGACTCCCAACCCCAGTTGAGGATGCAGAACACCACCAGCGGCGGCGCGACGATGTTGCCGACGCTCGTACCCATCTGGAAGGCGCTGGTCGCCAGCGGCCGTTCGCGAGCGGGAAACCATTCCGAAACCGCCTTGGTCCCGGCCGGGATCGCCGCGGCCTCGGTCGCGCCGAGCAGACCGCGCATGAACGCAAGCCCCTGCCAGCCGCCGACCAGACCGTGCGCCATATTGGAAAGCGCCCAGCCCATCGCGAAAATAAAGAAGCCCAGCCGCGTGCCCAAGGCATCCAGCACGGCACCGGCGACGGTTTGCATCACCGTGTAGGCCGCCTGGAACGCCATGACGACCCAGCTGTATTCCTCGGTGGTCATGCCGAATTCGGTCTTGATCGTCGGGGCGGCGACCGAAAGCGTCGAGCGGGCGAGATAGTTGAGGATCGTGCCGAGCGTGACCAGCCCGATAATCCACCAGCGCAAGGGAATCCGGCGCTTCATGCCTCACCTGCCCGAACGGCCTGGAGGAAGCGAGCGGCAGATGCAGCCGCAGCGAGGCCATCGGCAGGCTCGTCCACTTCGACGTAGCCGATGGCATCGGTCACGCGATCGAGGTTGGGCAGAAGCGTGGCGTAGTCGAGACGCCCGGCGCCCGGTTCAACCAGTTGTTTCATCCTGTTGGCTCCGCGGGTGGGATCGACGTCCTTGAAGTGCATCGATCGCACGCGAGCACCCAACGACTTGACCAGAGTGAAAGGAGCGACACCGCCGAGCCACGCCCAGGCAAGGTCGATCTCGAAACTCACCTGGGAGGGCGAATAGGTGCGCGCGATGATCTCCAGCGGAGTCTCGCCGTCGAGCGGCACATGATCCCACCAGTGGTTGTGGTAGACCAGCTTCAGGCCGAGCTTCCGAGCGGTTTCCGCCATCTTGCCGAGTTCGGGCAACCAACCGTCGAATGCCTCCCGCGTGGTCACCCCGAACTGGCTGCCGCGAAAGAACACCGGGGCTGCCGAATAGGCGATGATCGACGCACCGATGTCCGCAGCCTGCCGCGCCTGCTCGCCGAAATCCTTGCCATAGCCATAGCGGACTACGCCCGGCTCAAGACCCGCCTCGCGGATCAGCCGCGCCTTTTCCGCCGGCGCCAGTTCAGAGGTATCGTTAGGTGCGTAGCTGGAAAGCCGGAAGCCGAAGTGCGTGTAGCCCATGACTGCAACCGCCCGCACCGTGGCGCCATAGTCCTGCTTGAGCGCGTTCATCACCGTGAGATCGGCCAGCCCAAGCGGCCGGCGCGCCTTCAGCGGTGCGCGCGGCGTCGCACAGGCACCAAGGCCAAGCACGCCCAGCGCGGCCATCGCCTCACGGCGGGCCAGCATCCCCGTCATCGCGTAATCTCGATCGCCGCCAGCGCGGCCTTGCCTTCGACACTGCTGAAATCGAGGGTGAGAAGCCCGCCGCTCACGGTTACCGGGAAAGACCGGACCAGTTCCTTGAGCGGCCCGCCCGCCGCCTTGCGCACATGCAGCCCTTCGATGACGGGCTTGCCATTCGCCGTCACCGTAAGCGCCTGATTGTCCGACGCCTTCCCGTCGGGCTCGAACAGGTAGAGCGTTACGGTCCAATCGCCATCCGGCGCCGGCACGGCATACGTGAAATTCTCACCCTCGCGCCAGTATTCGAACAGCTCAGGATGGCTGGTCTCGACATCGCGGCGCGGACGCAGCGACCGGCCGCCGAAGCCCACCAGATTGAGCACGAGCGGTTTACCGCCGGTTACGAACGTGTCCGACCCGTAGCGATGGCCACCAAGTTCACGCGTACCGAGATTGCCGGCATCGATGCGGATGCCCTGTTCGGGATCGGGCCCGTTCCAGACTGCCGTATCGGTGAGCGCGGCTTTGCCGCCCACCGCCGTCACTTCGGCCTGGTTGGCACCCGGCTTCAGAGGCACGTTCTTCCATTCGCACACATCATCGGCGCAGGCCGTTTCGCCGATGGCCTTGCCGTTCATCGTCAGGCTGGCCCTGGGCGAATTGGCATAGGCCTTGACGTTCATCACCGGATAGGACCTGTCGACATAGCGCTTGCCGGCAAGGTGGATCATCGGCGCGTCGTTCCAGGCGACCTTGTAGTACCAGAAGGCGTCCTTCTTCACCTTGCGATCTGCCGTGACCAGCCCCTTGTCGTTGAGATCGACGGCATCGCCTTCGTCGCGCAAGTCGCTGGCGAAATCGAACATGTTCCAAACCCAGCCGGCAAACACGAAATCGCGCGCCTTGATCGCCGGCCATGCCTGTTCGTGAACCCAGGCCTCGTATTCCTCGGGATGGGGACGACCGACGAAATTGACGAAACCACCCGTAACATCATCGGTATGCTGGCTGATTGCGCCGCCGGCGCCGTATTCACTGATGGAGATCGGCAGGTTCGGATGGTCGGCATGCAGCTCGTCCAGCGTTTCCCCGAACTGCGCGCGCGCCTTGAGCGGCTCAGGATAGTACCAGCCGTAATACCGGTTGTAGCCGATCAAATCGGCGGTTCCGGCGAGCTTTTCGCCCGCCGTCTTGATCATGCTCAGCCCTTCGCAGCAATCGGCGAAGGTCGTCGGGCGGTCGGGGTCTTCTTCCTTGGCGACGTCATTGAGATGCTGCAGCAGGGCAAGTGGCTCGGGCGGGTCGCCCTTGATCCCGAAACCCTTGGCGGAATCGACTTCGTTGCCGACCGACCACATCATGATCGAGGGGTGGTTGTAATTCTGCCGGATCTGCTCGCGCAGCTGCTGTTCGGCATTGGCCCAGAGGCTGTCCGATCCCTTGCCGCCGGTGACGCTCGGCGTGGTGACGTAGGGCAGCTCGGCCCAGACCACCATGCCGGCTTCGTCGGCAAGGTCTGACCACTTGTCGGCATGCTGGTAGTGCGCCTGACGCACGGTGTTGGCGCCGATCTCCTCGATCAGTTCCATGTCCTTTTCGTGCTGCGCTTCGGTCAGCGCCCAGCCCGAACCGAGCCAGTCCTGATGGCGCGAAACGCCGTGGAGCTTCAGATGCTGGCCATTGAGGAAGAAGCCCTGGTCAGCATCGAAACGGAAAGTGCGCAGCCCGAGCGGCTGGGTCACGCTGTCGAGGACTTGGCCGCCATCGGTCAGCGTTGCCGTCACATGGTAGAGATACGGGTCTTCGCGGCCATTCCAACGGTGCGGATCGGCGACGGTCAGACGAGCCGCGAGGCTTTGCGTTCCCGCAGCGAGTTTTACGGGCTGCGATGTGCGGGCCACCACCTTGCCATCCGCATCACGGATTTGCGTGGTCAGCGTCAGATCACGTGCTGCCCCCGCATTGCGCAGCATGGTGCGCACATCGACCGTGGCTCTTGCGTCGGTCACTTCGGCAGCCCGCGCATAGACGCCGGGGCCTGCATAATCGAGCGGATCGATCGACGCCGAGGGCAATTGCAGCAGCGATACGCCGCGGTACATGCCGCCATGCAGGAAGAAGTCGCCCGAAAGCGGGATCACTTCGGCCGTGGAACTGCCGGGTTCGACCTTGCTGTTGTCTGCCCGCACGACAATGAGATTGCTCTCGCCCGGCTTCCAGACCTTGGTCACATCGAAGCGGAAGCGCGCGAACGCCCCCTTGTGGGTGCCCACGTGAACACCATTGACCCACACATCCGCAATCTTGCCGACGGCACCGAAGTCCAGATACTGCCGCGTGCCGGCTTCGACCGCAGGCGCCTGCAGCGAGAGCCGATACCACCCGATACCCTGCTCGTTGTTGCTGTCGGGGCTGCGCTCGGCGCCGTAGCTGCCAATGCGATTCCACGTGTGGGGAACCGAAACGCTTTGCCAACCGGCATCGTTGAATCCGTCCTTGGTGACGGCCGCAGAGGCATCACCGAAGTGAAAGCGCCAGCCATCGGAAAGCTCGGTCACGTCGCGCGCAGCCCGGATCTTCACCTGCGCTTCAACCGCATTCGCCAGAACCACACCCGGGGCCAGCGTGGAAGCCGCAAAGATGCCAAAAACAGCTGCAAAATTCCTACCTGCCACCATGATATGCGTCTCTCCCGAATACCGATGCCGGCGCATGACCGCCCGACCTTACCAGTTGCGCATAAGTGGATTTACCTTTACTGGCTAGCGGGGATAAGCCGAAAGACGACCGGCAATTGGCAAAATTGGGGATGGGATGTCGAGAACGTCGAAGCGGAAGAGCTCCATCGAGAGCCGGTTTCAGGCAATCTTTGCTGCATTTGCAGTGGCCACGTTGCCGTTCTCGAACATCGTCTCGGCGAACACCAGCACGGAAGACGCAACCTCCATGGCCAGCTCCGAAACAGATACGGCAACGCCTCGCCCCCTTTCGACTGACGGTTTCTCGACCGAAGACAGTCTGTTCGCCAAGCCCTTCATAGACAAGGACGAAATGCGCCATGATGGCGCGCAGTCCTACCGCTACGTGCACGGTGGCTTCGAGGGAACGGACACCGGCTTTTCCTACTACTTTCCGCTGGCGAAGGACTGGGAAGGCCGCTTCTTCCAGTACATCACGCCGGTTCCCGACAGCGAAACCCTGTCACAGGGCCTGCAAGGTGAGGAAGACCGCATCGGCGCGGCCCTTACCAGCGGCGCCTATTTCATCGAGACCAACGGTGGCGGTCCCAGGGCCGCCGATCCGTCCGGCGGCCTCGATCAGACAATCGGCGCCTATCGCGCCAATGCAGCGGCCGCCGAATTCTCGCGCTTCGTGGCCGGGCAGGTCTATGAACCGCGCAATCATATCTACGGCTACGCCTATGGCGGCAGCGGCGGCGCCTATCGTACGCTTGGATCGATAGAGAACACCCACGGTGTGTGGGATGGAGCCGTGCCCTATGTGCTCGGCTCGCCGATGGCGATCCCCAACATGTTCACGGTTCGCCTCAACGCGATGCGCGTGCTCGGCAGCAAGTTCGACGGCGTGGTCGATGCCCTCGACGCGGGTGGCAGCGGCGATCCTTATGAGGGGCTTACCCCGCTAGAACGGGACGCGCTCAAGGAAGCGACCGCAATGGGCTTCCCGCCGCAGTCGTGGTACGCGTGGCGCACGATGGGCCCGCATGCCTTCGCACTGCTGTTCAATGCGATCCGCATGGTCGACGCGCCCTATTTCACCGATTTCTGGACCAAACCCGGATACGAAGGGCATGACAGCCCCGAACTCTACACGCAGGATCGCGTCCAGTTCGATACAACCATCGCCGACGTCATCACGGCCGATGAAGCCGAAGCGATGGGCCTGGACGTCGGGCGCTCGCCGGGTACGGCCAAGGGCACGGCAGACATGGCCTGGAAAGCGATGGGCCTGAACTCGGCAGGCGAAACGCCCGTCGCCCTGCGCCTGTCCAACGTGCCTGAACAAGGCCCGCTGCTGCTTTCCGACCTCGTTCTGCCGTCGGGCAAGAAGCTGCTGCTTGCCGATGTCAAAGACGACATCGGCATCATCGGTATCAACGATCCACGTCTGGTCGGCACCGTGAAGGCCGCCGAAACCGTACGCCTGGACAACAGCGACGTTCTCGCTGCCGAAGCCTATCATCGCCATCAGGTCCCCGCCAACGACGGCGAGTATCCGGTATGGGACCAGTACCGCGGTCCCGACGGGAAACCGCTCTATGCCCAGCGGCCGATGATCCTGGGGCCCATGTTCACCAGGAACGCGTCCGGCTCGATCCCCAGCGGCAAGTACGACGGCAAGGTGATCCTGATAGAGAACCTGTGGGACCGCGAAGCCCTGCCCTGGCAGGGGGACTGGTACCGCCGGCAGGTGCAGGCGCACGGCGGCCCCGACGATACCGGACACTTCCGCCTCTGGTACACCGACCGGGCCCTCCATGGAGATCAGACGAAACAGGACGATCCGTCGCGCGTCGTATCCTATATCGGCGTGCTGCAGCAGGCGCTGCGCGATCTGTCCGCATGGGTCGAAGAGGGCAAGGTTCCACCCCAGACGACGAGCTACAAGGTGGTCGACGGCCAGGTCGAGGTGCCCACCACGGCTGCGACCCGAAAGGGCATCCAGCCGGTCGTCACCCTCTCCGCCAACGGCGCCCCCAGCACGGTGGTCAAAGTGGGCGAGCCGGTCACACTTGAAGGAACCGTCACGACGCCGCCGGATACCGGCTTTGTCGTCGCAACG
This sequence comes from uncultured Novosphingobium sp., assembly GCA_965140495.1. Taxonomy (GTDB): domain Bacteria; phylum Pseudomonadota; class Alphaproteobacteria; order Sphingomonadales; family Sphingomonadaceae; genus Novosphingobium. Next base: position 2,698,221 of record OZ223239.1, read on the forward strand.
GAATGGGACTTCGAAGGCGATGGGGCGTTCGACCAGTCCGATGCAGCTTCAGGCACCAAGGCCAAGCTCTCCGTCACAGCAACGCACAGCTTTGCCAAGCCGGGCACCTACTTTGCCGTTCTGCGAGGCGTGTCTCAGCGCGAAGGCGATCATCAGACCCCCTTCGCCCGCATCCAGAATCTGGCAAGAGCGCGCATCATAGTGGAATAATATATTCCAGCACCGGCCAAACCGATTTCAATTACGTGATCTAGCGACCAAGCGGTCAGCAGCGGGGTATTTGACGTTCTGGTTGTTCGCGTCGCCTGGAGGGATATCACGACGCCCGTAGAATAATGCGTACGGCTCGTACGCCCCCGGAAAGCACATTCGCGCATTACGGCAAGCCTTGTCACGACTGGCGCCTGCCTGCGACGAGCGAATACCCATCCGCGACTTTGCCCCCCCGGTTCAACGCCCAACAAAAGTAGCCCCGTACGCGGCGCGATCACGCGTCGCATTTCGCGAGTTTCCGCGGTTGAATGTGTGCGCAGGCGACCTGCAGACCAATATCCCTCTTTTTGGTATGACCACTATTGACTTGGCGGTCGAATGTCGCCACTAGCTTGCTTGGTAAATAAGATTAGCCGCTCGCAGAATGGCAGTCTTCACGGGAGGGAAGTTGGAATGAGGCTTATTCGTAATATCATGCTGTGTTCGGCCAGCATTGCCGGATTATCCGCACCGGCCATGGCGCAGGACGTTCCCGCCACGAGTGCCACGTCAGCTGACTTGGAAAATGCAATCATCGTGACCGCGCGTCGCCGTGATGAGGCACTTCAGGACGTCCCTGCAGTGGTCGACGTCGTCACCTCGGAAGAGGTTTCCAAACTCAATATTCGCGACTTCAAAGAAGTCCAAACGCTCGTTCCGGGCCTCGAGCTCAACTCCGAGGCAAACGGCGTCGGAGGCAGCGCGAAGCTGCGCGGCGTCAATTTCGACGTCAATGCGAGCGGATTCAACTCCACTGTAGAATTCTATTTGAACGATGCTCCCATTACGGCGGGCATGGTTCTTCAGCAGATGTTCGATATTGGTCAGATCGAAGTTCTTCGTGGCCCGCAAGGCACTCTGCGCGGTCGTGCCTCGCCTTCGGGTTCGATCACAGTGACCACCCGCAAACCAGACCTTTACCAGGCCGGCGGAACCGTCAACATGACGGCGAATGACATTGGCACTCTGAACTTCAATGGTGGCGTCAATGTACCCGTAATTGAAGGCGTCGCCGCCGTGCGCGTGGCTGGCGTTTGGGACGAGAACGAGGTTGATCGGGTAAAGCCCATCGGCGGTGGCAAGGATCCTTTCGCGCGAACCAAAGCAGGACGCATCAGTGCCGTGCTGCAGCCTCTGGACTGGCTGCGCTTCGAAGGCATGTACCAGCACATGGATCGCCGTGCCCGGACATACGATCAGGCTGCATCATTCAGCGAGGTCAACCCTGACGCCGATCCAAGCCCGGTTTTCATCTCCACCGGCGATCGCCTTTCCATCCTCGAAGAGCCTCGCTCTGTCAGGCAGCGTTACAATATCTTCAATTGGCGTGCCGAAGCCAGTTTGGCCGGTCAGGTCCTGATTTATCAAGGGCAGCAGGCGAAGCAGCACATTCTGTCGACGACAAATCAGGACAACGCCAACTTCTTCCAGGACTTCGATTTCTTTCAAGCAACGAATTCGCGTTCGAAATCGACCTCGCATGAGGTCCGCCTGCAGAACGAAAACCGTGTTTTCGGCATGTTCGACTATGTGGTCGGCTTCTTCGACAAGAAGGACGATGCGCCCACCTATCTAACCCGTCCCACGATCGTGCGGCTCCCTTCGCTCCTCGGAGGCGGTGTCGTCTCTGTCGTCGAGACCGACATTGCCCGCACTGGCGGCTCGCATGAACAATCGTTCTTTGGCAACCTGACCGCCCATGTGACCGATGCGATCGAAATTTCCGGCGGCCTTCGCCATATCGATTACAACTCGAACAACCTGCTTGTGGTATCGGGCAGAACTCTGAACGCGGATGGTCAGGATGCCAAAAAGTGGATCTATTCGGCATCTGCGAAATACAAGATCACTCCGGATGTTATGATATATGCCAGCACCGGCAGTTCTTGGCGGCCCGGACTCAACGTGGTCGGCGACTTTAGCCAAGAGCAGTCGGATCTGGAGCGCAGCTTCCTGAACCTGCCTGCGGAAACCTCGAAGTCGTACGAAATCGGCTTGAAGAGCACATTGATGGGCGGACGCATGCGCTTCAACCTCACGGGATACCATCAGAAATTCAACAACTATCCCTATCGCGTCCCTGGGAACGGCGTTTACTTCATCAATACGACAAGAAGTAGAACCGATGGTTCGTTGCTCAAAGAGGTTTCCAGTTTCAATTTCGTTGCGCCAGTCCCGGTCGAAGTAAATGGTATTGAAAGCGATCTTTCCTTCGACGTTAGCGATCGCTGGTCATTGAATGCTGTCGCCAGCTACTCGCTCGGGAAAATCAAGAACGGCCTGGTTCCCTGCAATGACCTCAACGGCGATGGTGTGCCGGATGTAGTTTCCGCAGCCCCGCAAATAGATGAGTTGAGGGCGGCCGTGGGAGCAGATAACCTTGCTGCCTGCTCAGTCTCTCAGCGTTCGGCATTCCAGGCACCTTTCTCCGCCACACTGCAGAGCGAATACCGAATGCCTATCTCCGGAAGGGTGGACGGGTACCTGCGCGGCCTGGTGACCTACAACGGCAAGTCGAAGAGCGACCCGACCAACATTTACGATGACGTTGGCGCCTATGCTCTCGTCAACTTGTTCACCGGTATTCGCGATCCGAAAGGCATGTGGGAAGTCTCGCTTTTCGCAAAGAACCTGTTCAATGTCGAAAAGGCGCTTTCGCGGACCAACCCGCTTGTCACAAGCTACCAGCAGCTCGGCTTTGGCGGCTTCGACGACAACAACCGACCTATTCTGACAGGCCCGACCGCTGCCTCGTATACGAGCACCTATACAGGCGTCACTATGACGCCACCTCGCGAGTTCGGCATCAACGTCCGGTATTCATTCGGCTCAAGATAACAATAACAGACCCAAATCTCCTCTCCTCCTTGGGCGGGTGGCTGCAAGCCCATCCGTCCATTTTTTTATCTGGACACACAAAGGGAGGGAGGAACCTCGAATTGTCCGGTCCAGGGGCGGCCCGGCAAATCCCCACAACCAAGGTAAGCGTCCGCCCTGCCACGTGTTGCGGTGCGGCGGTTCGCCAAGGATGAGGCTTCGGTAGAGGTGTCTCGTTCTGGACTCCAGAAGGAGGTTCTTTGTCGGACCGGATCGAGATCATTGCGCGAACGGAGCGACGCCGGAAGTTCTCCGATGATGAGAAGGCGGCAATCCTGGACGAAGCGGATCAGGATGGTGTGTCGGTACGCGAGGTCGCAACACGCCACAGCATCGCCGAGAGCCTCATCAATAATTGGCGGTCTGTGCGGCGTCAGGCTGCAACGCTTGCCAGCGAGCCGCTGGCATTCATCCCGTACGCGGTCGTTCCTGCGCAAGCCGAAGCTCCGTCTCCGCAGGCACCCCGGAAGCAAGCTGCACAGCCTACATCGACCGCGATGCACGGAGCCGCAGAGGATCTGGTCCGCCCGCATCCCGGTAACCGGCCAGGCCGGATCGACATCGACCTGCCCAGCGGGGTGCGTCTGTCGGTCGACAGCTACGTCAATGAGAAGGCGCTGGCGCGGGTGCTGCGCACGCTGCGGGCCGTGCCATGATCTCGCTGGCGCCGGGCACGAAGGTGTATCTTGCCAGCAAGCCGGTCTGCACGCGGCTCGGCTTCGACGGATTGGCGGCGCTGGTCCGGCGACTGTTTCTGGTCGAGCCCTATAGCGGTCATATGTTCCTGTTCCGCAGCAAGAGCGGCAACCACCTGAAGGCGCTGTGCTGAGACGGCACCGGTATATGCCTGTTCGCCAAGCGCTTGGAGCGTCATCGCTTTGTATGGCCGCCGCTGATCGATGGCGGTGTGGTGCTCTCGCTGCTGCTCGAGGCGATGGATTGGTGCCGTACGGTGGCACCTGAGCGGCCTCGTATTCCGGTGCAGATTTTACCCGTTGAACGGCACGTTTGCGGTGCTTTGTACTTGGCTGATTCAGTCGATTCCGGTAGAAGAGATTGTGGAGCGGCGTGCAAAATTGCCCCCCTTAGCGGGGTGATCGGCGTCTAAAATTGACCCCCTTCATCTCATTGTGAGAAGCGCCGCCGTTTGGGTTCCGAACGGCGGGTACAGGGATGTTGGTTGTGGAGACGATTACGAGGATCCGTCGGGAGCACCGGGACGGGAAGCCTATCAAGGCGATAGCGCGGGATTTGCGGTTGTCGCGCAACACGGTGCGCAAGGCGATCCGGGCGCCGGACGCGGATGCCAGTTACGAGCGCAAGGAACAGTATCGGCCGCAGACCGGCCCTTTCAGCACTCGCCTGGAAGAACTGCTTGAAGAAAACGAAGGGCTGCCCCGACGTGACCGGCTTCGCATGACGCGGATCCATGATCTGCTTCAGCGGGAAGGGTTTGGCGGCTCTTATGACGCTGTGCGGCGCTATGCTGCGCGCTGGAAGCGTGAGCGTCGCGTCGAGGCCGGCGATATGGCCAAGGCGTTCATCCCGTTGATGTACCGGCCCGGCGAGGCTTACCAGTTCGACTGGAGCCATGAGGACGTCGAGATCGCCGGCAAGCCGATGCGCGTGAAGGTCGCGCATATGCGGTTTTGCTGGTCACGGGCACCATTTGTCCGTGCCTATCCTCGCGAGACGCAGGAGATGGTGTTCGACGCCCATGCCCGCGCCTTTGCGTTCTTCGGCGGGGTTCCGACGCGCGGCATCTACGACAACATGAAGACGGCAGTGACGACGGTGTTCACCGGCAAGGAGCGCCTGTTCAACCGGCGGTTCCTGATCATGACGGACCACTATCGCGTTGAGCCGGTGGCCTGTAGTCCTGCTGCAGGATGGGAGAAGGGTCAGGTCGAGAACCAGGTTCAGACCAGCAGGGAGCGCCTGTTCAAGCCGCGCCTGCGCTTTGCCAGCCTCGAGGAGCTGAACATCTGGCTGGAGGCCGAGTGCCGTCGCTGGGCGGAACGCAACCAGCACCCTGACCAGGAGGATATGACGATCGCGCAGGCGCTGGAGGCGGAGCAGCCGATGCTGCAACCGCTACCGCTCCCCTTCGACGGGTTCTTCGAGAGCGAACACGTCGCCAGTTCGACGTGCCTCGTGAGCTTCGATCGCAATCGGTACTCGGTGATGGCAAAGGCGGCCCATCAGGCTGTGCAGGTGCGTGCTTACGCAACGCGCGTCGTGATCCGCTGCGACGGCGCTGTCGTGGCTGAACACGAACGGGTCTTCGGCCGGAACCAGACGATCTTCGATCCATGGCACTACCTGCCCATCCTCGCCCGCAAGCCCGGTGCGTTGCGCAATGGTGCTCCCTTCCAGGACTGGGCTCTCCCACCTGCACTGGCCCAACTGCGGCGTAAGCTGGGCAAGGGCGACGATGCCGACCGGCGCTTTGTACGCGTCCTCGCCGCTGTCCCCGAAGATGGCCTGGAGGCTGTCGAGGCCGCAGTGCGCGAGGCACTCAGCGCCGGTACTATCAGCGACGAGATCATCCTCAACATCCTGTCCCGTCGCCGCGAGCCTCATGATGCCCAGGCTATGGACGTCGTCGTCAACCTGAAGCTCAAGCATCCGCCAGAGGCGAACTGCGGCCGCTACGATACCGTGCGAGACCTCGATGCAGCGGCATGAGATCATGGCCGCCCTCAAGGGGCTGGGGCTCAAGGGCATGGTGGCGGCCTTCGATGATGCTGTCACCAACGGCATCCGCCGAGACAGAACGGTCATGGAGATGTTGGGCGACCTGTTGCGTGCGGAGACGGCGCACCGGGATGCGGCATCGATCCGTTATCGCATGACCGCAGCCAAGCTTCCGGCGATCAAGGACCTGGATGGGTTCATGTTCGATGGCACGCCGATCAACGAAGGACTGATCCGCTCGCTTCATACGGGCTCGTTCCTGCCGGAACGGCGCAATATCGTGCTGATCGGCGGAACAGGCACGGGCAAGACCCATCTGGCTCTCGCCATCACCGCCGCGGTGGTGCGCGCCGGTGCCAGAGGCCGATACTTCAATACGGTCGATCTGGTGAACCGGCTTGAGGAAGAGGCTCGCCTGGGCAAGGCCGGCAGCCTTGCCACCCAACTCTCGCGGCTTGATCTCGTGGTGCTTGACGAGCTCGGCTACCTGCCGTTCGCCCGGTCCGGTGGCCAGATGCTCTTCCACCTGATCAGCAAGCTCTACGAAAAGACCTCGGTCATCATCACGACCAATCTCGCCTTCGGCGAATGGCCGAGCGTCTTCCACGACCCCAAGATGACCACCGCGCTTCTCGATCGCATCACGCACCACTGCGACATCATCGAGACGGGCAATGACAGCTGGCGGTTCAAAAACCGGAACTGAGCCGAAAACCCCTTCCCCCGGACCCCCATCCCCGGCGGTTAACCCGGTGGGTCAACAGGGACCTCCCACGGACGACGCCGCCAGCACACCTGACGGTGCGCGTCGTCGTCCGTGGGCCCCTCCTATCGACTACCGGGATAACCGCCTGACTACCGAAAGGTGGGGTCAATATTGGGCGCCGATAGGGGGTCAGTTTTGCGCGCCGGTTGACAAGAAGAGATCGTGCCTTCCAGCGACCTTCAACTTCCCTCAGATCCGGCTGAACTGCAGGCGTTTGCCGAGGCAATACAAGCCCGTTTGGCCCCTTCGGAACAGGCGCTGGAGGCCGACGCGCAGCTCATAGCCAGACCCGTGAGCAGCTCGAGATGGCGCACAACTCGCTCAAGATCACGGCGCTGCAGATCGAGAAGTTCAAGGTCTAACTGGCGCGGCTGCGGCGCATGAAGTTCGGCCAGTCATCCGAACGCCTGGCCTTGCAGGCCGACCTGCCGCGCGACAATCAGGAATTTTCCCCCACCGAGCGCTTCCGCCAGATCGCCCGCGGCGAGATCGCGATCGGAATGTCGCAGGAGACTGCCGCATGACCAGGCCCGGTCAGATCGTCGTCGTCAACGGCACCTCGGGTTCGGGCAAGTCGACGACTTGTGAACTGTTCCAGAAGCGGCAGGACGGATACTGGCTGCTGTACGGGATCGACCATTTCACCGCCGGCACGCTGCCAGCCAAATACGGTCACCATGGCCCCTTGGCGGCGGAAGGCATCTCGGCCGTTCCGGTCGATCCATCGAACCCTGATGGCCCCCTGCGGTGGCAGTTCGCACCTCATGCCATGAATGCCTTTGCCGTCCTGCACGAGTGGATGGCCGCGGTCTCGCGCCAAGGGCTGAACGTCATCTTCGATCACTTGCTGATGAGCGATCCCCCGGTGCTGCAGGACCTGGTGCGCCGCACAGCAGGCCTGCCGGTGTTGCTTGTGACCCTCAAGCCGCCCTTCGAGGTCCTCGAGCGCCGCGTCGCAGAGCGCAGGATGGACAAGAAAATCCCGACCGAGCTGCTGGGCGAAGACGCCGCCCACAAGATCATCGACCGGCTGACGCGGCTGCGGCCGTGGTTCTATGAGGAAGTCTATCGCAACCAGGTGGCCGATTTGCTGCTCGATACGCAAGATTTGGCGCCGGAGCAGGTTTGCGATGCAATCGAGGCGCGCTTGCGACAAGGACCCGCCACCGCCTTCGACCGCTTACGCCAAAACTTTCCGTCGACGTAGATGGAATGCTGCGCCCATTAAACGCCTGGCACGGATCTGGTCTGAGGGTGCAGCGGCCAGTTGGATGACTACTTGTGGGCGGATGCTGACGAAGCCACGTGCCGATGAACGGTACTGGGCGGACGCTTACCAAGCCCCCATTTTAACCATGATACAGCCCAGGCATCGTCAGCATTGTTGATTTCCACTGGCAGCGCAATGAGCGCGGCGGACATGAGCGTCTTAAGCGCTTCGACGTCGTCTGCTATTGTACGATAGCTTCTACACAGACAGTCGGGTTAGCGGCGGCGAGTGAAAATCAGCAATGCTTTTCGAATTTAACTTCCGTTGACTGAAAAAAACCGCTGCGCTGAAGGCGAGCCACGGAATCACGTGCGACCGGAGCAGAGACCCCGTTCAGAAGTTTGACCTCCCGTCGCCTGCCTTCAAGTTGGACGGAAGCTATGGCGCCTTGCGCGATCCACCAGCTTCTATGGACTTGTTGGCCGGAAATGCCATCCATTTCGGCGATTGCATCTCTCAGTCTCATGAGCACCATTTCAGTGTCTTGCTCTCCATGGACCCGGACATAATGATCCTCGCTTTGCAGCGCCAAAATAGGACCTCGAAATTTCGGAGACAACCGATGGGTAAGCCGCGGCTTCAAAGTATCATCTAGGCCGCTCACGGTTCCCTCGACCCGCTCAGCAAGCGAAAAATCGCTGCCTGTAACTTCTGCGCTAGCAGCAGACGGTACTGAACTCTTCGGCGCGGCCTCCCTGCCCCGCGAAAATTCGTTTCTCAAGTGCTCATCGGTTCGACGTGCCCAGACCGTGACCCCGAAAACTCCGACCGCGCTAAGCATTGCAAAAGGCAGCAGGGCGCTAAAACCATTGAGACCGTTGAAGAACGCGTCGGCGCTCCATTTCCAAAGCAGTGCAAGAGGGAACGCGGAAACAAAAACGCCCCAAAAAACGAGCATCCGAAGCGGGAGCCCAGCGACAGAGGCGATTGCCTCCCATAGCATGATGGAAGGACGCACGAGAATATACGCCCCCATCAGTTGAAACCACCAATGCCAGCAGCGCGACGGAAAATCGCCGTTGGAATAGGTCCCGAACGGCCCAAGGAACCCCACCAGGACGGAAAGCGCGGCCATGGCCCAGAATTCAAGAAGCCCACGCCGCAACCAGATCACGAAACCTCCTCCCATTCACGAAGCGCCAAATCGCAAATTCCACCGATTTGCGCAATTTGCAGCTTGCTTTCACAACGTAACGGAAAAGCCCTTGCCGGCCAACCGGATGGTGCCATCGATACCAGCAAGCTTGCGCATTCATAACAACGATTCAGCTTGGAGGAGCACCAAAATGAACATCGCTCGACTGCAGCCCGTCTTTCTTTCAGGGGCCCTCGCCATCATCGCACATTTTGCGGCATTCGCCTTCGTACTGAACTGAGCCATGCCGGACATCCTCTCGAATGGCGAATATGCTTTACACCTGTGGCTCTGGTCATTTCTTGCTGTTGGGCTTCTGGCCGGAATCGTTTCCGGATTTTTCAAGGCCCGTAAGATTCAGCCCAGAGGCTTCAAATGGAAAGTATTCCGCAATGAACTGATCGTGGCTGTCGTCACTCTCCTGATATCGGGTAAAATTCTGGGCTCGGCCAAGCACTGGCTCACCGCTAATGGATGGATAACCTTCAACCACGCCTCGACCTCATGGTGGGTGATTGCCTTGGAGTTTGCGGCCTACTTCTTCCTTTTTGATACCTATTTCTACTGGCTCCACCGCTGGATGCACAAGGAGCCGGTCTACAGCTGGGTCCATAAGCTTCACCATAAGTCGACATCACCAAATCTGCTTACAACATTGTCGGTGCACCCACTGGAATCCCTCATAAACGGCGGCTTCGTGCCTCTCTTCGTCGCGGTTTTTACCATCCATGACGCCACCATGGCTTTGATCTTTCCAACGAATATTTTGATGGGCCTTTACGTTCACTCCGGATACGAATTCCTCCCGCGCTGGTGGCATAAAACCTGGGCGACTAAGTGGTTCATCACAGCCACGTTCCATGATCAGCACCATCGTTATTTCACAGGCAATTTCGGAGGCTACACCACGATCTGGGACCGCATGTGCGGTACGATGCGAAAGAAGTATGAGTCGGATTTCGACGCCATCAAAGCGCGCAACGACCAGAAGAAGGCGGGAAGCGAGCCGGAGTTGGCAACCGAAGTTATGTTTGGGAATGGAACAAATTTGTGAAAGTACCACACAAGGCCATTCGTCACTCACCTATCGGCGGCAACAGATTACAATCAAACGTCCCCGTTTTCGGGAGGACGCTTCGCCGAATTTCCCGCGGAGATGCGCTTAGTTCGCTCCGAACTTTTGCATGCAAGTTGCCGGCGTGATGCTTGCGTTTCCGAACTGGACCACCTCCCGCACCATCGTGAGCAGAATTCTGGCTGCAGCATTTGCAACACTGGCGACATGCGGTTCGGCTTACGCGGGCACTGCCTGCATATTTAATATTGCAACCAAAAACTTATAAACATTTGGGAGTTTGAAATGAAGAAATTGATGCAGTGTGCAAGTTACTCCTCGACAGCGGCAATTTCCCTCGCGGTGCTAATGTCCCCGACGCTTGGGCATTCTGAACCGACACCTTCTTCCTCCGACGCTGAATCGGCCACCGTAAAGGTCGACTTCGACAAGTCCCGTGGCGATTTCCGACATCCAGAGCGCTACAATAATTTTACCCGGTGGTCGGCTTGGCAGCCCCAGCGCGATGCCGATGTTCGGTTTTTGAACGAGCAAGGCCTTCATGGCGCAGTGTACAAGGTCTGGGTGGACGCCGAACGCATCCACGACCCCAAGACCAACACCTACGATTACAACGGACTTGACGATTACCTTGCCGATGCAAGCCTACTCTCGAATGAACTCCTGATGGTGATGGATACGCGCGTGTCTGTGCGCGACATGGGGCGAACGCCTACCGAGATCAAACCGATCATCAAGCGCATCATGACCGATCTGAAACGGCGGTACCCACAGATACGTTATGTAGAGGCATTCAACGAGCCCGACCACAACTTGGCAAAAAGCCTTTCACCCGCCGGTCTCTATGATTATTACAAGGTCTATTATCAGGCCGTGAATGAGATCAATCGCGAATTGCAGCCGCAGATCCCATTGGAGATCGGGGGGCCCGGCTACATGCAATTCAACGAGAAGTGGATGTATGCGTTTCTCGACCGCTACGCGGCCGATACTTCGCCTGACAAGCGCCTCGATTTCCTGTCGTGGCATGCCTATGGCGAATTCCCCGAAGGCACGGGGGACAGCAGCGGACCTCGCGCTTACCACTTCTACAAGGGCAACCCCAGTGAGATCGCCGGCCAGCGCAAACTTTTGAATGCGGCGCTGAAAAGCCGCGGCCTAGATACAAGTATTCCGGCCTTCATCACCGAAACCGGTATTTATCCCGGTCCCTCCTTCGATCACCAGAACGATCCGCAATCGGATTATCTGATTGGGGCGGCCGGTGTTCCAGCACTTCACTATTGGTATCTTGAGCAGCCCAACGTCTATCCTTTCAACTGGGTCGTTCGCCACTACAGTGAAGAACGCAAGGACCAGCTGATCACCCGGGCCCGCAATGGCGGACATATCGCGGTCAAAGGCGGAGACAACGCCGAAGATCTGCCCACGGGCATCTTCACGCCCTACGGCAATGCAATGGCAATGATGGCAAAACTCAAGAAGCAACGGGTGGCTGCAAAGTCCAGCGCGCTCAAGGATGGCATCGGCGTCTACAGTATCGCCACGAGGGATGATTATGGTGCAGCGGTGATGGTGTGGAACTACCAGCACGTCGGCCGGCAAAGCTATGACGTGACGATCGACATGGGCCTTCTGCCCGCAAACCTGCGCGGAAAGAGCCTCTGTCAGCGGATGTACCGCATCGATGACAAGGTCAGCAATTATTGGGGCAATCCAGAAACTGCCAACCTGCAGCAAGTCGACGCAACCAAGATCAAGCCTACGCAACGTTACAGCGTGCCTATCAATCTTACCCCGAATGCTCTTGAACTTGTCACGTTGGAGCAGGGGCAAAACTGCTCTGGCTGAACCGCGTGCACACGTGCGGCCCTGACCTTTGCTCGCTATCGGGAGGCCCTTAAGGCTTACCGATAGCGAGCAAAGGTGGGTCAACAAGGGCAGCCAGAGTATTGGAGTTCGAGTGGAAACAGGCATCGTTTAGCGACGGGCAGTGACGTGGTAAAAGCTGACACGAGCGAGCCAAGGGCTCAGGCTGCTTGATATTGAAAGATAATGTCCCATTTGAGGTGGTCCCGCCTTCTTGGACAGTTTGGCGGCTGACTTAAGGTATACCGAGCGAATCGAGAGAAATTTTGCGCCCCTCTATCGGACGCCGCAAATGGGCGCGTAGGTCGTGATCAATGCAGGTTGGTATAACAAGGACAGAATCACGTTCCAAGCTTGGCTAATGATGGCGCAACAAAGTCACCCCATGCATCCATCAGTTGGAACCGCAGCTTGCGCAGGTCAGATCGAAGGTAAGCTTGTTCAGTGGCATTGCCGACACTATGGGCCAGGGCCAATTCCGCGACCATTGGAGGCATAGTTGTCATTTTTTCCGCGGCCCAATCCCGGAAAGTGGATCGAAGTCCGTGGACAGTCTCAGGCCGCCCCGCGTCGCGCAACAACTTGGTCAGCGCCATGTCTGAAAGTGGTTTATTAGGTTTCAACGATGGAAACACCAGCGATTCACTGCGAAGGTGGGCGGCGGCCCTCTCAAGAATGTCTATCGCTGCTGCATTTAGTGTGACGACATGGGCTTGACGCGATTTCATTAGGTCAGGAGATCGAGTCCAAGTCCTCGCACGAAGATCGATATCCTTCCAGCAGGCCAATCGCACTTCGCCGCTTCGCGCGGCGGTTAGAATAGCAAACAGTAAAGCCAGTCGCGCAGAGGAATCTTTAGCCTCAAGTTGGCCACTAACGAATGACGGCACCGCTTCGTAGGGCATGGCAGCAAAGTTGCTACCTCGCGGTTGCTTGGGTAGAGCTCGGGAAATGTCCGATGGATCCGGAAGCGGAGCTGACCGCCAGCCGCGCCCTTTGGCAAATCCGAGAACCTGAAGGATGCGCACGCGAATTTTTCGTGCCTGTTGCGGCTTTGAAACCCAAATCGGCGCCAACACGGCGACCACATGCTCAGCCTCGATCTCATCCACCCGACGTTTGCCAATTTTCGGGACTGCATACTCTTCAAGTGAGCGCTTGAAAGCATCACCTGTCTTGTCCGACCAGCCGGACAAAAGGGCCGCGTGTGCCTTTCCGACCGCCTCTGCAAAGGTCGGAATGATGGTATCCGCTTTATCTCGGAAGGCACGCGCGTCCCCTCCCAGACGGACGATCTTTCGCAACTCCGCCGCTCTATCGCGAGCCTCGTTCAACGATAAAACATCTATTGAGCCCAAGCCAATCTCGTGTCGCTTTCCGTCGCGCTGGACGCGGAGAACCCACGACCGCGCACCACTTGGCTTGACCAGCAGCATAAGACCTTTGCCATCACTATGGCGACCCGGCTTAGCATTTTTGGCTTTGAGTGCGGTGAGATTACCCATGGGAGCCATCCTACACGTTACCACATTCGTTACCACACTCAGATTGATATCTTAGGAGACGTCAAGAGAACTGCTGGGACGATATGACCCATATATATTTGATATATATACGCTATTTTAGATATATTGAGAACAGTTGAGAATCGCGGAAATCCATAAATGGCTCCTACTCGGGGAGCCACTTTCTTCTTCCAGCACCATTAGCGGATTTGCGAACGTCGATCCCTGCCTCACAGCAGGTAGATCAGGGCGAATATGCCTATCCAGAGCAGGTCGACGAGATGCCAGTAGCATCCGGCCGCTTCGATCAGCCGCTCGTCCGTCGCGATTCCCTTCCGCATGCGATTCGCGACGAGGGTCAGCAGCACGACACCTGCAGCGACATGGAACCCATGGTAGGCCGTGAGGAAAAAGTACCAAGTGTGGAAAGCATCCTGCGACACGGAGTAGCCGGCCTGCGCGGCATGGACATATTCCACGGTCTTGAGCGCGAGGAACACAAGGCCTGACGCTGCCGCGCCGTATATCCAGGGTGCAGCCGGTCGCCCACGAGGAACGACACGTGTCCCCATGGCCACCGCCCATGAGCCCGTCAGCAGTACTAAGGTATTGATCATCCCCACGCCGATGAGCAGGCCTTGCCGTCCTTCGCGGAAGACCTGCGGCTCATGCGCCCGATCTATCGCGCTGAGCACGAAGAAGAGCGCGAACAAACCCAGATCCATGAAGATGAAGACCCACAGTCCGATTTCTCCGGGCAAGTGCCGTGTGCGGGAGATCCTCATGCCACTGCCTCCGCTCTCGCTGCCGCCGCCTGGGCATTGATGGCCCGGCGGACCAGCCACCATGTCACCATCATCCAGCCGAACACATCGGAGAACGGCAGCCACCATCCGAACAGGTTGTTCCACGCGAACCAGCCATCGTGAAAGAACATCAGCATGGGCGCCGGCAGAATCGCGATGGTCGAAGCTAACGAAAACCAGCAGTACCAGCGCGGAAAAGCCGGCTCGGAGGACGTGTCGAGAAATCCCGCGATGGCGACGCAGATGGGAAAGGCGATGTAGGGGCAGGCCATGCCGAGAAACGGCAGGAAGCCCAGATCGCTTGCCAACAGGACGAGATCGGGGGAGCGGTCCGGCCGGAACAGAGCGACGCCGAGGAACATGAGCGGAAAGGTGAAGGAAACGACGTTGCCCGCCGCAGCCATCAGCGCCGCGTAAGTCCAGACGCGAGGGCCCTCCGCCTCGATCCGTGCGATCTGGCCGATGATGGCGGCGCTGAAGGGCATCAGGAAGGCGATGCTCATCATCGAGAGCATCATGCAGGCTATCAGCCTGTCCCTGCTCCCGAGCAGAAAGCGCGCGATCTCTTCACCGCCCAGCGCGGGCGACGGCGGCGGGATCAGATGCCCGAGCACCGCCCAGCCAAGAAAGAACACCGCCATGAACGGGAACAGGCTGTTGAGCGCAATCAGCTGGCTCTGCCGCATGCGCATTATACGGGCCGTGCTGTCAGGCGCCTTCACGGCTGCAATCCCGCGATAATCAGACCGACTGCAGCGAATGTCCCGACAATCCACACGACGGCGCCGAAACGCCACCCCACACGGGCCGTACGCAGGCCCATGAACAAGGCGATCACGAGGTAGATCTTGATCGCCGCCAGACCGAGAATTCCGGCAATGCGGAGCGGGTTCTCCCCTGCCCCGTCATGCCCCGACAGCAGCCAGCCGGCGACAGTCGCCGCTACCAGTATCAACCATGTAGCGGTGACCGTACGCCCGCCCATCGTCGAGCCGACCGGCATTTCACTGCCCGTGCCCGCGGTTCCGTCAGCATGCATGCCCGAACCTCTCCCCCTGTTCTTGTCGGGGAAGAGGCTATCGGCGGGTATTCAAAGTGCCAAGGCGAAGCACGGCATCCGCCGCGTCAGGCAGAATGCCATTGCCTCTCCAAGCAATCGACGCTCGTCAGACGAGAGCGCCGTGGCAGTGCTTGTACTTGTTGCCCGAGCCACAGGGGCACGGTGCATTGCGGCTGATAGGCAGATCGGCGTAGGGATTCTCGCCCGTCCCGCCTGGGCTCGCGCCGGCCTCAGGGCTGCCTGCCAGCGAGCCGAACAACGCCGCCTGAGCGGCCGATCCGTCCCCGTCATTGGAATTGTCGAGGCCTGTCAGCGGGTCGACGTGCCCGGTCAGGAAGTCCGGCAGATCCGGCAGGGCAGCCGGCTCGGGGATGCGCAGCTCGCTGACGGCCAGGATCCGCGTCACGTCCTCGCGAATGCCTTCCAGCATGCGTTCGAACAGGCTGAAGGCCTCCTGCTTGTACTCGTTGATCGGCGTGCGCTGCGCATAGGCGCGCAGGAACACCACCTGACGCAGCGCGTCGAGCGTCGCGAGATGCTCCTTCCAGTAGTGGTCGAGGCGGTCGAGCAGGATCGACTTCTCGACCTGGCGCCAGATCGACGGATCGTCCTTGCCCATCTTCTCGTTCATGTGCGCATCGGCCATTTCGGTGATGCGCTGCTCGACGATTTCCGGTTCGATGCCGTCCTCGTCCACCCACGTCTCGATAGCCGGATCGATGGCGAGAACGTCCCTCACCTTTTCCTTCAGGCCCTCGACGTCCCAGTGCTCGGGATAGGAGCCCTGCGGGCAGGCATCCGCCACCAGGGCGTTGATCGTGTCGTGGCGCATGTCGACGACCACATCGTCGACTGCCTCGGCGTCCATGATGTCGGCGC
The DNA here is from genome assembly GCA_965140495.1 of uncultured Novosphingobium sp. Taxonomy (GTDB): domain Bacteria; phylum Pseudomonadota; class Alphaproteobacteria; order Sphingomonadales; family Sphingomonadaceae; genus Novosphingobium. The sequence goes on from OZ223239.1 coordinate 2,714,412, forward strand.
GCTGCTCGTAGATCACCTTGCGCTGGTCGTTCATCACGTCGTCGTACTCGACGACCTGCTTGCGGACTTCGTAGTTGCGCGCTTCGACCTTCTTCTGCGCGGTCTCGATGGCCTTGGAGAGCCACTTCGACCCGATCGCCTCGCCATCCTGAAGGTTGGAATTCATCATCTTCGAGAACAGCGTATCGGGCCCGAAAATGCGCAGGAGATCGTCTTCCAGGCAGAGGTAGAACTTCGACAGACCGGGATCGCCCTGGCGGCCCGAACGACCGCGCAGCTGATTGTCGATACGACGGCTTTCATGCCGCTCGGTGCCGATCACGCAGAGGCCGCCTGCGTCGAGCACCTGCTGCTTCTCCTCGGCCACTTCCATCTTGATCCGCGCGATGGCTTCCTCGCGCTCGGGGCCCTCGGGCATGTCGCGCAGTTCGTCCTCGGTGCGGAACTCGACGTTACCGCCAAGCTGAATGTCGGTACCGCGACCGGCCATGTTGGTGGCAACGGTCACAGCGCCCAGACGGCCCGCCTGCGCCACGATGTGCGCTTCGCTTTCGTGGAAGCGGGCGTTGAGCACCGAGTGCTTGACGCCTTCCTTGTTGAGGAAGTCCGAGAGCAGTTCCGATTTCTCGATCGAAACCGTGCCGACGAGGACCGGCTGACCCTTTTCGTTCTTCTCGCGGATCAGTTTCGCGATGGCACCGAACTTGTCCATCGTGTTCTTGTAGAACTCGTCTTCCTCGTCGATGCGCTGGATCGGCAGGTTGGTCGGGATGGTGACCACGTTCATCTTGTAGATGTCGTAGAATTCCGCGGCCTCGGTTGCAGCCGTACCCGTCATGCCCGAAAGCTTGGGATACATGCGGAAGTAGTTCTGGAAAGTGATCGAGGCGAGAGTCTGGTTCTCCGGCTCGATCTTCACGCCTTCCTTGGCTTCCACGGCCTGGTGCAGACCGTTCGACCAGCGGCGGCCATCCATCATGCGACCGGTGAATTCGTCGATGATGACGACCTTGCCGTCCTTCACCACGTAGTCGGTGTCGCGCTTGAACATGACCACGGCCTTGAGTGCCTGGTCGAGGTGGTGGACCACCTGCGTGTTCTCGACGTCGTAGAGGTTGGAGCCTTCGAGAAGCCCGGCAGCCTCGAGCATACGCTCGGCCTTCTCGACGCCGTCCTCGGTCAGCGTGACGTTCTTCTGCTTCTCGTCGGTCTCGTAGTCTTCGGGATCGAACTGCTTCACGACAGCATCGACCGAGATGTACAGCTCAGACTTGTCGTCGGTCGGACCCGAGATGATCAGCGGTGTACGCGCCTCGTCGATCAGGATCGAGTCGACTTCGTCGACGATGGCAAAGTTGAAGGGGCGCTGCACCATCTGGCTGCGCTCATGCTTCATGTTGTCGCGCAGGTAATCGAAGCCGAATTCGTTGTTGGTGCCGTAGGTAATGTCGGCGGCATAGGCCTCGCGGCGCTCGAACTCGTTGAGGTTGGGCACGATCACGCCGACGGTGAGGCCCAGGAACTGGTGAACCTGCCCCATCCATTCCGCGTCGCGACGGGCGAGGTAGTCGTTCACTGTAACGATGTGGACGCCCTTGCCTTCGAGCGCATTGAGGTAGGTGGCGGTGGTAGCCACGAGGGTCTTGCCCTCACCGGTGCGCATCTCGGCGATCTCGCCACGGTGGAGCACGATACCGCCGATCATCTGCACATCGAAGTGCCGCATGCCGAACACGCGCTTGGAGGCTTCGCGCACCGTGGCGAAGGCCTCAGGCATAATGTCGTCGAGGCTGGAGCCGTTCGCGAGCTGCTCGCGGAACTTGACGGTCTGCGCGGCAAGCTCTTCATCGTTCAGGGCTTCGAGCGTGGGTTCGAAGGCATTGATCTGCTGGACGATCTTGTCGAGCGACTTGACGTAGCGGTCGTTGGACGAACCGAAAATGGATTTGACGATAGCGCCGAGCATGGCGGGAATCCCTGTTTTTCGAAGATGTATGATAAATTTCGAAGATACGTCGGCGGTCTTTGCCGGACGCATCGAGCACGCTCAAAAAGGAGCGGAAAATCCGGATCGGCGCCCGCTATTCGCGGGCGCGGTCTATCCCCGGCAGTACCGGCACAACCGAAACGACGACCGGCTCTGCTGTGCGGGCCGGAGCATGGCGGCGCGTGTTGAGACGGCCCGGTTCGGGCAGGCGTGCCAGCGCAACCGGCGCTCGCGGAGCCTTCGCTGCGGCGACTTCGCCAAGCATCGCCACCTGCATGCTGGCCACCTGCGACGCGCGTGCCTCGGCAGGGCCGACTTGCGCGGATAGCCCCGTCAACAGGGCAAGCAGGGTCAGGATCAGGCGATTGGCCATGCGGTGCAGATAGGCGGCCTCCTGGCAATAGTCCACCGGACAGATCGGTTTATCGCGCGAATTCCATCATGAGCGCCTTCGATGGAGCCCGGACGCGCCGCCGCTCCAGCGCTGCTGCCAGAACCCAGGAGCCCGTCAGACTCGCGACTATCGAAGCCGCAAGGGAGAGTGCAGATGGGCTGATGGCTGCAAGCAAGGCAACGATGGGAACGTGGACGGTGTAGAGCGGGAAAGAGATGATCCCCAGCCTGTCCAGCCATCGCTCTGCCCCCGCCGGCACGATCGCCGACGCCGCAAGCCAGACCATGAGGGGGAATGCTACGACGACAATCAGGCTGTCTACCAGCCACACGGCGTTCTGTGTCGCGCTCGCGGTTACCATAGCCAGCAGAGGAAGCAGCAGCACAACGGAATACCTGACCGGGATCCCCGAAGCCCCCTCACTATGCCGGCGCCCCATCCACACACCCAGCGCGTAGGCAAAAGCCACGCGCGGCAGTCCAAGGTACCAGGTCGCAGCATAGGGACCGCAGGTATTGCTGCCCATCGTATAGGCAGCCCAGATCAGCGCAGCGCCTGAGATGGCGACAAATACCAGTAGCGCCCGGTCGCCCAAGCGGCGGAGCACCAGTCCGTGCAGCAAGTTCGCTGCGACTTCGAAGAGCAGCGACCATTGCGGTGGATTGAGAGGGTAAAGCTGCCCGCGGCCAAAGGGTGCGATCAACGGCAGGAGCGACAAGCCGAGCACGAAATAGACAGGCACGTCATCCCAGCCATTGCGCCATCCGAAGGACAGCGCGCCCAGAAGCGCGCCCACCACGATCATCGGCCACAAGCGCTTTATGCGGGCACGCACAAACGCGGTCGTTGTCCATCCACCGGCGAAACGGGGTTCGGCCGAAAGCGCGAGGACGAAGCCGCTCAGCAGGAAAAAGAGATCCACGAGCAGATAACCCCGCATGAACGGGCCTGCGACATCATAGAAGTTACCGACGTGATAGAGCATGACGGCAATGGCCGCGATGCCCCGCAGGCCATCGAACGCAGCCAGTCTACCGTCGTTGTTCCCGTTCATCCCGCCTCCTGAGCAAATGCGGTGTAACGGGCACCGGTTAATTCTCGCCTACAAGATCGCTCCCGTCCCTGCCGCAGCCGGTCCTTGCTGACGCTTGACCTGTCATGCACTTGCGCTACCCGCTTCACCCATGACCTATCCCGTCTCTCCGCTCGCAACGCCCTTCCCAGACCTGCCGCAAATCGAAGGGGTCACGCCCCATGTCGTCCGCGCGGGATACAAGGACTGGGGCCGCTGCGATCTCACCTATGTCACTTTCGAGGAAGGCACGGCGGTGGCCGGGGTCTTCACGAAGAACCTGTGCTGTTCGAGCGAAGTCGAACTCGGCCGCGAGAACATCGGCCAGGGTCAAGCGCGGGCGCTTGTCGTGAACGCCGGCAATTCCAATGCCTTTACCGGCTATCGCGGACGCGAAGCGGTCGAGCAGATCATGGATCAGGTCGCGGCGCATCTCGGCTGCGCCAGGGAACAGGTCTTCGTCTCTTCCACCGGGGTCATCGGCGTGCCGCTGCCCAAGGACAAGGCGCGCGAAGGCGTGGAAAAGGCGCTGACGGCGGAGCCCTGCTCCTGGGAAGACGCCGCCAATACCATCGCCACCACCGACACGTTCGCCAAGGGCGCGACGGCGACGGCAATGATCGGCGATACCAAGGTCACCATCAGCGCCATCATCAAGGGCTCGGGCATGATCGCGCCGGACATGGCGACGATGCTCGGCTATGTGTTCACCGATGCCGCCGTCGATCCCGCGTTCCTGCAGGAGTGCCTTTCGACCGCGAACCGCAGCACGTTCTCATGCATCACCGTCGATTCTGACACCTCGACGAGCGACACGGTACTGGCCTTCGCCACGGGCAAGGCCGGCAACGCCCCGCTCACTTCGTTCGAGAGCCCCGGCGCCGATGCCTTCTATGCGGCCATCCACGAGGTATGCGCCCAGCTCGCCCACCTCGTCGTGCGCGACGGTGAAGGCGCCAGCAAGTTCATCGCCGTGACCGTATCGGGCGCCGTCTCGGACGAGAGCGCGCGCAAGGTCGGCATGGCCATCGCCAATTCACCGCTGGTGAAAACCGCCATTGCCGGCGAGGATGCCAACTGGGGCCGCGTGGTCATGGCGGTGGGCAAGGCCGGCGAGCCCGCTGACCGCGACAAACTGTCCATCGGTTTCGGCGGGATATGGGCCGCGCTCGAGGGCATGCCGGTGCCCGACTACGACGAGGCGCCGGTTGCCGCACACCTGAAGGGGCAGAACGTGACGATCGAAGTCGATCTGGGCCTTGGCGATGGCATAGCCACCGTGTGGACCTGCGACCTGACGCACGGCTACATCTCGATCAACGCAGACTACCGCAGCTAAGCCGATGGCCAAGCCGTTCTTCACTGTCTGGGGCCGCCTGAACTCCCACAACGTCAAGAAAGTGGTGTGGTTCGCGGAGGAACTGGGCCTCGCTTACGAGCGCCGCGATATCGGCGGGCAGTTCGGCTTCACCGACGAGTACCTCGCCAAGAACCCCAACCGCCTGATCCCCACTATCGAGGACGGCAAGATCGTCCTGTGGGAATCGAACGCGATCCTGCGCTACATGGCTGCGGAGTACGGCGGAGAGCGCTGGTTTCCTGCCGATCCCATCGACCGCGCCCTGTCTGACCGCTGGATGGACTGGCAAGCAGCCTACGCCGAAGACCAGCGCGTACCGTTTCTCAGCTTCGCACGGACACCGCGCGAAAACTGGGACATGCCCGCCATCGAGAAAGGGATCACCGCCTGCGCCAGACACCTGTCCGTCATCGAAAGCTACCTGCAGGAAAAACCCTGGCTGTCTGGCGGCCAGTTCGGCGTCGGGGATATCCCCATGGGCGTTTACGCCTATACGTGGTTCAGCCTGCCGTTCGACAAGCCGGACTTTCCCGGGATTGCGGATTGGTACGACCGCATACGCGAACGCCCGGGTTACGCCTCGCAAGTGATGATCCCTCTGACATGATCACCCATGCCCTGACAAAGGCCGTCGAAGCCGTCATGCGGGAAGCCAGCGAACGGACGATCCTGCCGCACTACCAAACGCTGACCAACGCACAGATCGATGCCAAGGCACCGGACGACGTCGTCACGGTCGCGGATCAGAACAGCGAAGAGCTCCTTACCGAACGTCTTTCCAGGCTGCTTCCGGAAGCCTCTGTCGTTGGCGAGGAAGCCACGTTTGCCGACGCAAGCGTTCTCGACCAACTGAAGGACCGGCTATGCTGGATCGTCGATCCTCTGGATGGCACCAACAACTTTGCAGCCGGTAAGCCGCCCTTCGGTGTTCTCGTGGCGCTCGCGGACAAGGGTGAAACGCTGGGCGGGTGGATTCTCGATTGTTTGACGGGCCGGTTCTGCCATGTCGGGCTGGGATCGGGTGCGTGGATCGACGGCGAGCGCGTCCAGGCAACACCAAGCGGCGAAACCAGGCCGGTCGCAGCCATCTCGCTCATATTTCTGGAAGAAAACCGCCGCGAGCAGATCCGCGAACACATCGCGCCGCACTATCGCCTCGTCGACATTCCCCGTTGTGCTGCCGAACAGTATCCGCGATTGGTCCTTGGCACCAACGATGTCTCGGTTTTCGAGCGAACCTTGCCGTGGGACCATGCCGCTGGCGCGCTGTTCCTCAACGAAGCCGGCGGTCGTTGCGCCCGCCCCGATGGTTCGGCTTACCGGGTCGACGAGTTCGAACGCCGCGGCATGATCGGTGCATCGTCTCCAGCCCTATTCGACGATCTGGCGGACCGACTGGCTGCTCTCGATAGCCGGTAGCGCCACCCGACAGACAAAGGCCCTCCCCGCCATGTGGCAGGAAGAGCCTTTGTAACTTGAGAAATTCGAAGCTCAGACGATCACAGTTCGCCTTCGAGCCAGCCCTTGAGAGCATTTTTGGGAGCAGCGCCGAGCTTCTGGGCTACGGGCTTGCCATCCTTGAACAGCACCATGAGCGGGATCGACTTTACGCCGATCTGGCCGGGAATGTCGGTGTTGGCCATGATGTCCATCTTGGCGATGGTGACCTTTTCGGCCAGTTCCTCGCTGATCTCCTCGAGAGCCGGGCCGATCATCTTGCACGGGCCGCACCAGTCCGCCCAGAAATCGACGAGAACGGGCTTGTCGGCATTCAGAACGTCGGCTTCGAAGCTGGCATCGGTGACAGCGATGGTGGACATGGAAAAAACTCCTCGGGGTCTGATGAAGTAACAATCTAGAGACGAAAGCCGCCGGCGCAACGCCCACGGTGAAAAGCATTACTCAATGCCCGCGAAGTCGGGCTTGTGGGCGACCAGCACATCGGCGGGAACCGGAATGAGGCGCGGCGCGGCGGTGTAAAGCAGTGCCACGTCTATCGAACGCCCCGGAAAAGTCGTTTCCAGTGCCGCCGCATAGGCAGCCATCTGCCGCAGCACGCCCCGCGGGACCTGCGCAAGCGATTCCGGCGGCCGACGCGACGTTTTGTAGTCGACGATCCGGACCCGCTCAGGTCCGATAACCAGACGGTCGATCGTACCGGCCACGACTTGCCCGCCGACCACGGCCGCCACCGGTACTTCCGCAAGACTATCGGGGCGGAAGAGGTCCGCCCAATCCGGGTTCTCGAGCACACCCAGCGCCGTTTCCAGCAAGCCGCCGTGCTCGCTTGCCGAGAGATCGGACGCGTTGCGTGCAAGCCACCTGCGCCCCGCGTCGGAACGGTCCTCTGTAGCGATGTCCGGTAAGCGCTCCAGCAGCTTGTGGATCAGCGTCCCGCGACGGGCAGCATCTCTGCCGGAGCCCGGCGGGAACGGCGGATCGGGGGCATCTTCCTCGCCCAATGCCGACGGCGCGAGCGGACGCGGCGGACGCGGCTCTGCAGGCGGTGCGCGCTCCAGCCACGTCGGCAACGGTTCGCGCAGCGGCAGTTCCGGCGCGGCGGCAGCCACCGGAAGCGAGGGCGACATCGTGCCATGCTCGCAGCGCGCGCCCCAGATCGGATCGGACACCTCACCTTCGAGCGGAAACAACTCGCGCAGCCGCGCATACCAGCTCTTGGGCGGAGGGCCGTCCTTGTCCCTGCGCCCAAGAGCACCACCCACGAACAAGGCTTCCTCGGCGCGGGTCATCGCAACGTAGAGCAGCCGCCAGTGCTCCTCCTCGTCCGCCGCCTTGTTAGCCTCTATGGCCGTTGCAATACGCCCCTGCTTCTCATCTTTTGAAAGCGGAGGCAGCGGGATCGCCCGCTTATCGTTCGCCGGGTCAGGCAGATCGAGCCCTCGCTCGCGCGCGCTTTCGGGATTGCCCGTGGCATCGGCCAGAATGACGATGGGCGCCTGCAGGCCCTTGGAGCCGTGCACCGTCATCACCCGCACGAGGCCGGCGGCATTGTCGGCCTCGCGCTTCAACTCGCCGTCGCCGGCATCGAACCACGCGAGGAACCCGGCCAGGCTGGGCGTATCGGTGGCAACGTAGGCCTTCGCCGCGTTGATTAGTTCGTCGATCGGATCGTTGGCCTCGGTGCCAAGCCGCGCGACGAGCCGGCGCCGCCCCTGCCAAGGTCCCACCAGCAGCCAGTGCAGTAGATCGTGCGGCGGTTCGTAGTCGGCCAGCGCGAGCAGTTCGCCGAGTTGCTGGAGCACTGCGGCGACTTCCGGCTCACGCGACCGTCGCAGGTGATCCCACAGCCGCGTATGCTTGTCGCGATAGCCATGCTGCAGCAATTGCTCCTGGCTCCAGCCCACCAGCGGGGAAACCAGCAGTCCGGCGAGATTGAGGTCATCGAGCGGCTGCACCGCAAACCGCAACGCAGCGACCAGATCCTTCACCGCCAGCGGCGCACCGAGCCGCAGACGATCGACGCCGGCCACGGGAACGCCTGCGGCATGCAGTCGCGCCACGATCAACCCGGCCAGTTCCTTACGCTGGCGCACGAGCACCATGATATCGCCCGCATCGGCACGGCGTGGCTTGCCCTTCACCAGCGTGAAGCCAGGGCCCAAAGGATCCAGCCACACCTTGACTTGCTGTGCGATATTGTCCGCCATCCGCCGGTCGGGGCGCGACAGCCAGGTTTGAGCGGTGCCCTCCTCCTGCTCCTCGTCGGCATCGTCATCGGACGCTTCGCGAATGGGCTGCCACAGGGCGACATAGCCAGGGCGCTCCTGCCCTTCGTGCCGGTCCGGCCTGTGGTCGAGACCGAAGTTTTCCGGCCCGATCCCGGCAATCGCCTGATCGACGAAATCGAGCACATGCTGCGCAGTACGGAAACTGCGGTCGAGCCCCAGCTCGATCAGCTTACGCGCGCGCTGATTGCTGCGCAGCATTTCCGCATTTTCGGCCGCCAACAACATCTCGCGGCGTACGCGGTCGGCGGCGCGGCGGAAGTTTTCGGGGCTGGTCCCCTGAAAGCGGAAGATCGCCTGCTTGTAGTCGCCCACCACGAAAAGCGTGCGCATGATGTCGCCGCGCTGACCGAGGCCGGCCCAGAACTCCTCGGCCATGGCGAAGATGATATCCCACTGCGCGGCATTGGTATCCTGCGCCTCGTCTACTAGGATGTGGTCGAAACGGCGATCCAGCTTGTAGCGGATCCAGTCGGCCTGCGCCTTGTTGCCCAGCAGGTCGGCGGCGCGGCGGATCTGATCGTCGAAATCGATCAGCCCTTCGCGCTGCTTCGCCTCGTCCCATGCCAGCGCAAAAGCACGGCCGAGGCGCAGAGCGGGCACAAGCCTTTCAGCCAGTGCCAATAGCGCCGCGGCAGCCCGAACCTTGGCAATGCATTCGATCACGCGCGCTGCGTAGTCGGCATAGGCAGGGTCGAGTTTCTCCTGCGATGTGGTCGACTTGGGCAGGCCCTTCTGCGTCACGAAGACACTGGCAAGGGCATCGATGCCATCCATGCGCTGCGCCGCATCGCCGAGCAGCCATTCGCTGATCGCATCGACAGCGACGAGACCGGTCTTGGTGCCCCACTCGTGGTTCACTTCCATGCAGCGGCGCAGCGACTGCACGTCGAACTGCGCATCCTCGCACATCGCCGCAACCCAGTCCGCATCGGCATCGCTTGGCAGGCCGAGCAGGCGCAGGACATTGGCGCGCATGTCGCTCGCCTGCCAACTACCGGGCCCGATCCACGCCTCGCGTGCTGAGGCGCAGCGCAGCAGGAATCCGACGACCGCTTCGGGCCCATGTCGCACCGACAGCACCTCCACCGCGCGCAGCAATTGCGGATCGCCCAGCGGGTCGCTTTCGGCATGGAGCAGGAGATCGGCGAGCACCTGTCTCGCCAGCAACACCCGCTCGCGATCCTCCATCGGCCGGCTGCCGGGGATGAGATCGGCCTCCAGCGGGAAGGTCGCCAGCAACCACTGCGAAAAGGCGTGGATCGTATCGATCCTGAGCCCACCGCCCGGGCAATCCAGCACGGCGGCGAACAGCGTGCGCGCATGGGCCAGCGTATCGGGATCAGTCGGCGCGCCGATGGCATTCAGGCGGGCGAACAAGTCAGTCTCGCTTAGCCGCACCCATTCGGCCAATGTTCCGTTGATGCGTGCCGCCATTTCGGTCGCGCCGGCCTTGGTGAAGGTGAGGCACAGGATCTGCGACGGCTCGACGCCCGGCTGCAACAGCAGGCGCAGCACGCGAGATGACAGCACCTGCGTCTTGCCGGTGCCGGCCGATGCGGAAAGCCACACGGTCTCCTGCGGATCGACAGCCCGCATCTGGTTGCCGTGAAGAGGGTGGACGGTTGCCGCGCCGCTCACTCTGCATCCTCCGCGGGGGTGTCGCCGAGCGACGTCAGCCACTCGTCGAGCCGCATCACCTGATCGTAATCGGCATAGCTGCCGAGTTCGGGATTGAGCCGCGCGGTGAAGGGCTCGGCGCCGAGGATCCAGCGGTCGAGCGCATCGTTCAGAAAGAACTCGGTCTTGGGCAGGAACTCGTCCGGCTCGATGCCGCTGCGCTTGTTGCCGATCTTGAGCGGGGTCGCAGCATAGCCGATCTGGTCCTTGTTCTTGGCCAACGACCAGTATTCGAAACCGGTGGCCTCGCCATCGATGCCCTCAAACCCGCCGTTCTCGGCGATCATGCCGATCAGGCCGAGTTGCAGCGCAAAGCCCTCCTCAACCCGCCGGGAAGACGGCGGCGTACCAGTCTTGTAGTCGACCACTGCGAGACTTCCGTCAGCCAAGCGATCGATGCGGTCGGCGCGCCCGTGGATGCGCACGTTGCGATATTGCATGCCGCCCCACTGTTCGACGGAGACGACCTTGCGGCCCGCTTCCTTTTGCGCAGCAATGGCCTCGTCGATCCAGTCGAGCCCCTTGAGCAGACGCGGACGCCACAAGGCGCGCATCAGCGGGTGCGCGCTCATCTCGTCGAGCACCTGTTCGGCAATCGCATGGAGACCGCCGACAGGCTCGCCCGCCTTGTGCCAGCGCTCGAGAATGGCGTGGACGGCAATACCCTGCCAAGCCGGCGTCGGTTCGGCATCGAGACTATCGAGCGCGCGCAGATGCAGGATCGCATTGGCGTAAAACTGGTAGGGATCGCCGCGCAGCCGGTCAAGCCCGGTGACGGAAACCTCAACCTTGCGTTGCTCGGGCGACGGCATCGGTTGCGGGCGCGGATGCGCTAACACAAGCGGCGCATCGTCCAGCTTGCGTGCGAGCTCCAGCGTACGCTTCTCCTCATGCCGGGCAACCTGATCGCCGAGCATGGCTTTTACCCGCAAAACGAAGCGCGACGGAATGACGGGTCCGCCCTCGTCCCTCTGCGCCCAGCTCAGCACGACTTCAGGTGCACCCAATGCTGCAGCGAGATCGTGCGCAGCAAGACCGATGCGGAAGTCCGCGCCAGGCACACCCAGCGCGCGCAGCACCGCTGGGGGCAGCAGAGAATCCTGCGAAGGTGTGGCGGGCCAGACACCCTCCGCCAAACCGCCACAAATAACGAGGTCGGCGCGGCTCATCCGCGCTTCGAGCAAACCATAAATCGACACGCGTGGGTGCCCGCCCCAGGGTGGACGCACCGAACTGCGATCCATGGCATCGCGCAGCACGGCATGCAGTTCGCGCGGATCGAGCACCGTCCCCGCAGCAGCGGCGGCCTCGCGCACTTCCTCGATGAAAGCGCCGAGCGCACGGCCATCCGGCCCGGTCCAGATCGCTTCGCCGCACAAGGCGTCGGCAGCCTCCGACAGCACACCAAGCATCGCCCCGAAAGGTTCGACATCGCCAAGCGCAAACAGCGGTGCGAGAATCGCTTCGACCTCGGCCCACCATTCGCCAAGCTTATGCTGCGCAGCAATTACCTTGAGCGGTTCCAAGCCCGCACCGGGCCGGGGGCCGCGCAGCGCTAGGTCGAGCTTCCGGGCATTCTCCAGCCAGCGTGCCCTGCCCTCGCCGCTTCCGGCCAGCGGATGCACGAGCAGCGCGATGAGCGGCACGGGCGCGGCCTGTTCGCCCACCACTTCCGCGAGCAACAGAAACAGGCGCCCTGCTGCCGTCTGCGGCAAGGGCTGTCCCGCTGTATCGTCTGCTTCAATCCCCCAGCGCTGCAGGTGCGCGACAACACGCGCCGCCAGACCGCGATCCGGCGTGACCAATGCCACGCGCCGTTCCGGCACTTCCAGCGCCTCGCGGATCATCACCGCGATGGCCTGTGCCTCTTCACCGGGGTGAGTCGATTCCATCAGCCGCACACCCGACAAGCGGCGATGCTCGGGCTTGAGATCAGCCCATGCGGCAGAAGCCTTCGGCGGCAGAAACAGGTTCGAAATCGCCTTGCTGCGCACCGGCGGTGCGGCGGCCAGACCCGAGCGGTGCCAGGGCTGCACTTCTTCGCGCGCAATGCCCATGCGATTGAGCAGCAGTTTGAGATGGTACTGCGGATGCGTCACCGCATCCTGCCTGCCGAACGGCGGATGGTCCTTTTCGGCAGGGGCGCCGGCGGTGCCAAGTTCCTCCCAGACCTCCGAGGCAAGTGCCAGATCGAGATCGGGCAAGATCACGCTGCCACGCTCCAGCTCGCTCACTACCCGCAGCAGACGCGCGAGCGAAGGCGAGGCACTGGTTACACCCGCTGCAACGATCGGATGAGCGGGCGGTGCATCCCGCCAGCGGCGGGCGGCATGCTCGAACAGGCGGTTGCGACGCTCGGGCGCGTCGATTTCGCTGCGTTCGGCCAGCTCGGCAATCCAGTATTGCTGCACCATCAGGAAGGTGCGGGTATTGTCGTTCCAGTGACCGGCGAGATCGCCGACGATACCGATCACTTCTTCGGACATCAGGTCGATCGGCGCGATGCCCTCGACCAGAAGGCGATCCATGGTCCGGCCGATTTCCCAGGCCCGGCGCAGCAAGGCCGCGCCTTTGCCCGCCTTGTCGCCTTCGACCTCACGCAGGGAATGCGCCAGACGCAGCCATCGGCGCGTCGGGTCGGCCGCAGGCGGAATTTCCGCAGCACCGAGCGGATCGAGCAGCGGCCCCAGCGTCTCGTCGAGATCAAGATCGCCGACCACCGCCATGCGCGGCAGCAGCATCCCCTGCGACGTCTCGCCGCCGGAATGCCGCACGAAAGCTTCTGTCACGGTGCGCACCGTACGGCGGCTCGGCAGAAGGAGTGTCAGGCGAGCGAGGCCAAGGTCCGGTTCGGCGTAGCGCGGGACGAGCCCGGCCACGAGAGCATCGGCAAAACCGCGATGCGCGGCAATCGAGTAAAGCTTGGGCCCGGCCCTTTCAGGCACGGGTCAGCCACTCCTCCGTCGGCTTGATCGCCGCCGGTTCACCGACCTCGAACCACAGCCCCATATGCGAGATGCCGAAGAGGCGGTCTTCCTCGATCGCCCGGGTCCACAACACGTTGGTAGAGAAAGGCCCTTCCGGGGCATCGCGCAGCAAACGGTGCGATACGAGCTGGATTCCCGAATAGATGAAGGGCGCAACATATCCGCGCTTGCGGCGGGTGATGCGGCCTTCGGGATCGAGATGGAAATCGCCTTCGCCGCGATAGTTGATCGCACGCGGATGGGGGACGAGCAGCAGCAATGCATCCATCCGTTCCGCATCCCAGGCCTGCGATAGCTCGCTGAACACATCCTTGGGGCCATCCACCCAGATGTTGTCGCTGTTCAGGCAGAAGAACGGATCGGGCAGCATGGGCGCAGCCTTGACCATACCGCCCCCGGTCTCGAGCAGCTGCTCGCGTTCATCCGAGACACTGATCTTCGGCGCCCTGCTGCGAACCTTGCAGTGGCCTTCGAGCGCATCGGCGAGATAGTGGACGTTCACCACGGCGTTCTCGATGCCGGCGCTTTCCAGCTTGTCGAGCGCGTGATCGATCAGCGACTTGCCTGCCACCCGAACCAGCGGTTTGGGTTGGGCCGCGGTGAGTGGGCGCATGCGCTTGCCCAACCCTGCAGCAAGGATCATCGCGGTGTCGCTCGCCAGAGGTTTTCCGGTCATACCTGGAACTGTCCCCCATTGGCCGAACGCAGCTCAGCCGGAATGTTCGCATCGAACCATGCAGCGACAGGTGCCAGTGCCGGATGCGCGAGATCACGTTCGAGCAGCGCCCATACACGCGGGATCAGGTCGAGGTAACGCGGCTTGTTGTCGCGCCGCCATAGCCTCACGAAAATACCGACGATCTTCGCATTTCGCTGTGCGCCCAAACGCGCGTAGTCGGCTAGGAAAACATCCTTATCGACGCCCATCGCCCGCACGTAGCGGTCGAACATCCGGCTCTCGACTTCAGGCGAAACGTCGCGGCGGGCATCCTGCAGCAGCGACACGAGGTCGTAGGCCGGATGACCGACAAGCGCGTCCTGGAAATCAAGCAGCCCCTGCTTCTCCAGCGCGCCGAGCAGCATGATGTTCTCGGCGTGATAATCACGAAGCACCGTGACGCCGGGACGCTGGTTCGGCAGCAGTTCGCTGAGGACCGTTTCCCAAGCCGAGGTGTAGCCCGAGGCATCGACGTAGAGGTTCTGCGCCGTGCAGTACCAGTCGATGAAAAGCCGCGCCTCGCGCTGATATTCGTGCAGCGAATAATCGAGGAAGGGGCCCGGCGGCAGATCGTGCAGTGCTACCAGTGCATCGACCGCGCCCTTGTAGACCGCCTCTTCGTCGCTCGGCCACTGATCGAGATAATCGCGCATGCGCGCAGCGCCGAAGTCTTCCAGCAGTACCAGTCCGCGCTCGGGATCGTCCGCGAAAATCCGCGGGGCTCGCATGCCATTGGCGTCGAGCCATCGCGCCGCGCGCAGGAAGGGCACCGGGTCCTCGTTCGGCGGCGGCGCATCCATCAGCATCGCCGTCTTGTCCTCGCCCTTGCGGATGCGAAAATAGCGGCGGAACGAGGCGTCGCCCGGCAGAGGCTCGACGGCAGCGCCTTCCCAGCCTGCCTTGGCCAGAAACGGTTCGAGATCAGCGGGTAGGTCGGATTGAGTCGATGTCATTGTGGCATTCGCCCTAGCCAATCAGAACCACCTTCGACAATGGCGATACGTCCCTTGCCGACAACATCGAGCGTAATCGAGAGGCAACCTGCCTCGTGGGCAAAGCCCCCGGCATGATCGGGCCATTCGGCAATCATCGCGGCGCCCTCGCGGTAGTCGTCGAGACCGATCTCGTCAGCCTCTTGCGGATCGTTCAACCGATAGAAATCGGCATGCACCAACGGGATCCGAACAGCGGGCGGCTCGTAGAGTTCGACAATGGAAAAACTGGGCGACGGCACCTCGCCTGCGTGTCCGAGCGCCGCAATGATCGCGCGGGCCAGCGTCGTCTTGCCGGCGCCGAGCCCGCCCGTGAGAGCGACGACGTCTCCCGGCTGCAATTTCGAGGCGATCGAGCGGCCCAGACGATCCATCGCCGAAAGATCGGGGAGATCGATGGTCATGGCAGCTCGATGATCGCGCTGGTGCCCTGGCCAAGCTCGGACTCCAGGCGCAGCGTTCCGCCATGTGCCTCGACCAGTTGCCGCGCCAGCGGCAGGCCGAGCCCGCGGCGACGTTCCATCGTCTTGCCGTCGGCACTCACCTTCATGCCTTCCAGCGCACGGGCCAGACTACGGCTGTCCATGCCCTTGCCCTGATCCTGTATCAGGATGCGGATGCGGTCGGCGCCGCCCGCCTTGCGGCGCGAGACCTTGATGAGAATGCGCCCGCCCTTCTCGCTTGCGGTGATGGCATTGTCGATAATGTGCCCGACCGCTCGGGCGAGGCGGCGGCGATCGGCCGAAAGCGAGCGCAGCAGACCATCGGCCCGCAGATCCATCGTCAGCCCGGCCTTCTCGAGCCGCGGCGCCCGCTCCTCCGCCACACCGCGCAGGAACGGCATGATGTCGATATCTTCCTTCTTGAGCGGCAGCATACCCGCCTCGCTCTGCGAAAGGTCGAGCAGGCTGTCGATGTGCTCGCCAAGCTGGCCCGAGGCCTGCAGGATCGAACCGACATATTCCTTGCCGGAATCGGTCAGCTCGCCGCCGAGGCCATGCTCGAGCATTTCCGCGAAGCCGCCAATGGAATTGAGCGGATTGCGCAGTTCGTAGCTCATGTTGGCAAGGAAGCGCGTCTTGATGGCATCGGCTTCGATCAGAGCGGCATTGCTCTCACGCAGGGCATCTTCTGCCTTTTGCGAGTCGGTGATGTCGAGCACGGCAAGCAGGCCGTTGCCGTCCGGCAGCGGAACGCCGGCAAACTCCAGTATCCGCCCGTCGGCCAGCGCGATCCGGCCGCCCTTCTGCGTACGGTCGAGCGTCGCCGCGCGAACGACATTGCCGACCGTTTCCGCCTCGGCCGGTTTCTTGAGACGCGAGGAAATCTTCTTGAGCAGCATCTCGACATGCGGGTGCGTGTCGAGGAATTCGCTGTCGAGGCCCCAGTCGGCAGCGAAGCGCCGGTTCCACAGCTGCATCCGCCCGTCTGGCGCAAAGACTGCGACCGATTCGAACAGACTGTCGAATGTCGCCGTACGCGTGCGCAGCAAGGTATCGCGCATGGCGGAGAGACGCAGCTGTTCGGTGCGATCCTCGACGATGAGCAGCAGACCGCCGTCGGGGATCGGCTGCGCGACGATACGCAAGTGCGTACCATCCGCCAGCGACCAGGCTTCCTCGTGAGTATCGCCCGAGGCGAACCAGGCCGCCCGCTCCCGGCGCCAGGCCGGGAAGTCGCGGACTTCGGGAACGCGGCCAGCATCGCGCGCCGCATCGAGCAGGCGTTCGAACGCGGGTGGATCCTTCATCGCCCGCGTCGACAGCCGGAACAGACGCTGGAACGGCTGGTTGGCGAACGCGAGGCGCTTCTTGTCGTCGAACTGCGCCACGCCGGCGGAGAGCTGGTCGAGCAATGCCCGCTGCGCATCACGAAACGCCCGGAACGAACGGGACATTTCTTCCATGTCCTCGATGTCCACCGCGTATCCCGCGATGCCGTCGTCGCCCAACGGAAGATCGCTGACCCGAAGCGCGCGACGCTGTCCGTCGATCGTCGCATGGACGATGCGCTCGATCGGCGTTCCTCCCGTCGCTGCCTGTTGCGCCACTTGTGCCGGCGCCACACCGTCGACCGTCTCGATCAGCTCGACGCCGCTTGCCACTACGGCTTCGGCACTCTTGGCGCCGACCGCTGCGACATAGGCGGAATTCACCAGCTGCAGTTCGCCATCGGTGCGACGGAACCACATCGGCATGGGGGCAGCTTCGATCAGCGAGACGAGCGCATGGAAGTCGCCACGCGCTCGGGCTGCTTCTTCGCGCAGGCGGTTCAGTTCGCTTTCGCTGTCGCTGAAATCGAAAATCCAGACGAGCGCTGCGCCGCCCGGCGAAACCTGCGGATCGGCCAGATGACCGCGCAGCGCCAGGCTGCGGGTCGAGCCCTCGGGCGTCACGACCATGCGGAAAGGCGCTGCCGTCTTCTGGCAGCGGCGTACCGCCTCGGTCAGTTCATCGAGTTTGTCTTTGGGGAGCCCCCGTCCGCCTCCATCGAGTTCGGACAGATACTGGGGCATGGCATCGAGGCCGAGCCATTGCGCGAGACGCGGACTGGCTTCGATTCGGCCATCGGAGCGCACGAGTAGTGGCAGCGCCGGAGATTCCTCGACCATCCGGGCGAGGCGGCGGGCGGATCTGAGCTGGGCTTCGGTGCGGTGGTCCCGCGCACGCGCTGCAAGTACGGCCCAAGCGGCTACCAGCGTCCAGGCACCAAGCAGCAGGCCGATCAGCAGGGGCAGGAAACGGTTCAGCTCCATCGCCTTCGGCTATGGTGCCGCGAACGCGCTATGACAATGGGGGGATCGCACCCTTAGGGCGCAATCCCCCGATCTGTCGGATCAGTAACGGTAGTGATCAGGCTTGAACGGACCAGCCTGCGGCACGCCGATGTACTTGGCCTGCTTTTCGGACAGCTTGGTCAGCTTCACACCCAGCTTGTCGAGGTGCAGCGCCGCGACCTTTTCGTCGAGGTGCTTGGGAAGCACGTAAACGCGGTCCTCGTAGTCGTCGGACTTGGTGAACAACTCGATCTGGGCCAGCGTCTGGTTGGTGAAGCTGGAAGACATCACGAAGCTGGGGTGGCCGGTGGCGCAACCCAGGTTCACCAGACGGCCCTTGGCCAGAATGATGATCTGCTTGCCATCCGGGAAGGTCACGAGGTCGGTACCGGCCTTGATTTCCTTCCAGTCATAGTTGTCGAGCGCCGAAATCTGGATCTCGGAGTCGAAGTGACCGATGTTGCAGACAATAGCCTTGTCCTTCATCTGCTCCATGTGCTCGCCGGTGATGACGCCTTCGTTGCCGGTCGCGGTGCAGAAGATGTCGCAGCGCTTCACGGCTTCTTCCATGGTGACGACTTCGTAGCCCTCCATGGCGGCCTGCAGAGCGCAGATCGGATCGATTTCGGTCACCATGACGCGGGCGCCGGCCTGGCGCAGCGAGGCGGCCGAACCCTTGCCGACGTCACCGAAGCCGGCAACACAGGCGACCTTGCCCGAAAGCATGACGTCGGTGGCGCGACGAACGGCGTCGACCAGCGACTCGCGGCAACCATAGAGGTTGTCGAACTTCGACTTGGTCACCGAGTCGTTGACGTTGATCGCCGGGAACGGCAGCTTGCCGTCCTTGGCGAGGTGATAGAGGCGGTGGACGCCAGTGGTGGTCTCTTCGGACACGCCCTTGATGGCGTTGACCGAGCGCGAGAGGTAGCCCGGCTTGGCCTTGAGGAAGGCCTTCAGCGCACGAACGAATTCGATTTCCTCGGCGTTGGAAGGCTCGAACAGCTCCTCGCCCGCCTCCACGCGCGCGCCCCACAGCGCGAACATGGTGGCATCGCCGCCGTCGTCGAGGATCATGTTGGCGGTGAGGTCCGGGTTTTCCTCGGTCGACCAGTCGAAGATCTTGCCGACATAGTCCCAGTAATCGGCGAGGCTTTCACCCTTGATCGCATAGACCGGGATGCCCTTCGCGGCGATCGCGGCAGCAGCGTGATCCTGCGTCGAGAAGATGTTGCAGGTGGCCCAGCGCACTTCGGCACCGAGTGCAACCAGCGTCTCGATCAGCACCGCCGTCTGAATCGTCATGTGCAGCGAACCGGTGATACGCGCGCCCTTGAGCGGCTTCGATTCGCCGAACTCTTCGCGCAGGGCCATCAGGCCCGGCATCTCGGTTTCCGCGATAGCGATCTCGTCAAAGCCGTATTCGGCAAGCGAGATGTCGGCGATGGCGTAATCTTGTGCGTCGGTCTTGGCAGTGGCCACGGGCGCAAACTCCTGGGTGGTTTCAAGGTTGGGCGCCGCATGTGTCGATCCGACTTCCAGCGGCACCGGGATGGGCGATCCCTACTCATTCCCGGCACCGGAAGCAAATATAAAGATATCTTTATATGATGAGCGAGCGACGTGCCGACGCGCCCCCGTTCAGATTTTGCAGCTGAGACCGGGCTTGCCGCCACTTGCCAACGCTTCAGTCTCACTCTCTGTCCTGAAGACGCGCTCCCAACCGGAATTCACCATCCGGGGACGTTGTCCTATAGCGCTGGCATCCTATATCTGCCCGCGTTGCGATTCACTTGCAGAAAAAGGATGCATTCCATGACCATCGCCGTTGGAGACAAGCTGCCTGACGTCAAGCTGATGAAGGCTGGCGAAAGCGGACCCGAACCGGTTCAGACCGCCGATTACTTTGCAGGCAAGAAAGTCGCACTCTTTTCGGTCCCCGGCGCCTTCACGCCGACCTGCTCGGCCAAGCACCTGCCGGGCTTCGTCGACAAGGCCGGCGACCTCAAGGCCAAGGGCATCGACGAGATCGTCTGCACCGCGGTCAACGACGCCTTCGTCATGGGCGCGTGGGGCAAGGCTTCCGGCTCGTCCGACGTGACCATGCTGGCCGACGGCAATGCCGACTTCGCCAAGGCGGTGGACCTGGTGATGGACGGCTCGGGCTTCGGCATGGGCACGCGCGGCCAGCGCTTCTCGATGGTCGTAAACGACGGTGTCGTCGAACAGCTGAACGTCGAAGAGCCCGGCACCTTCGAAGTGAGCTCGGCCGAGTACATGCTCAACCAGCTCTGACAGGTAATCTACGGATTAGCCGAAGGGCGGTCTTCCGGATGGAGGGCCGCTCTTTTTTCGTGGCCCGGTATCGGCAGGGCGTTGGACCGACGGGCCTGCTTGCCCCCCTGCCCGGCCCAAGTTAGCCTCTGCCCCAAAGCAAGGAGTTTTCATGGCACGTTCGGTTATCGTCACGGGTGGTTTCGGAGTTCTGGGTCAGGCAGTGGCGGAAAAGTTCGCCGCGGCCGGCGCAAAAGTGGCTCGCATCGATTTCGCACCCGAAGCCAAGACCGCAATCGAAGGCGCACTGGACATCGGCGGCGTCGACCTGACCAATGAAGAAGCGACCAAGGCCGCTCTCGAAAAGGTTGTCGCTGCGCATGGCGGGATCGATACGCTGGTCAACATCGCAGGCGGTTTCACCTGGGAAACGCTCGAGGACGGTTCGGTCAGCGAGTGGGCGCGCATGCACTCGATGAACCTCATGACCGCCGCCACCATCACCAAGGCCGCGCTGGATGAACTGAAGAAGTCCGACGCCGGCCGCATCGTCAACATCGGCGCTGGCGCGGCAGTGAAGGCGGGCATGGGCATGGGCGCCTACGCCGCGTCCAAGTCCGGCGTGCACCGTCTGACGGAAGCGCTGGCCGAGGAACTGGCTGGCACGAATGTGACCGTGAATGCGGTTCTGCCCACAATCATCGACACGCCGACCAATCGCGCGGACATGCCCGATGCCGATTTCTCGCAGTGGACCAAACCCGATGCGATTGCCGATGTGATCGCGTTCCTCGCCTCGAACGAGGCGCGTGCCGTTACCGGCGCGCTCGTTCCGGTTCCGCGCGGAGCCTGAAAACACGCTTGCCCGCAAGCGGCTTGCGGGCAAGGCGATAGACAAAGGCGCCGGGACTCACCCCCGGCGCTTTTTCTTTGTGATCAATAGCCCATAAGGCTGAGCACTTCCTTGCGGGAGCGATCGTCCTCAAGGAACGTGCCCATCATGCGGCTGGTAATCATGCCGACTCCGGGGGTGCGAACACCGCGGGCAGTCATACAGGCGTGGCTTGCCTCGATGACCACGGCCACACCGTGCGGCTTCAGGTGGTCCCAGATGCACTGGGCCACCTCGGCGGTCAGCCGCTCCTGAATCTGCAACCGACGGGCATAGCCGTGCAGTACGCGCGCCAGCTTTGAAATACCCACGACATGGTCGCGCGGCAGGTAAGCGATCGCGGCCTTGCCGATGATCGGGGCCATGTGGTGCTCACAGTGCGACTGGAAGGGGATGTCCTTGAGCAGGACCACCTCATCGTAGCCGCCCACTTCCTCGAACACGCGCGAAAGGTGGATGGAAGGCTCCTGCTGGTAGCCTTGGCAATATTCCAGCCAGGCCCGCGCGACGCGCTTGGGCGTGTCGATCAGGCCTTCACGGGTCGGGTCATCGCCTGCCCAGCGGATCAGGGTGCGGATAGCATCCTGCACGTCCTCGGGGACGTCCGGCTTTCCGAGCGGGTTGTCTTCGTCGGGGCCGACCAGACTGCTCATCCCTTGAAACTCCTTTTCAATCTTCGCATCAGGCGCATACGCATCAATTGTCCCTTACGCCGGAACAACCCGCGTGTTTCGATTGGCTCGAACATTTCGCCGGGGCGTTCCGGATCGAGCACTCCGCTGGTGCCAAGGGCTCTTTCAGCTTCGGACAGATGTTTCAAGGGTAACCGTTCGAGGCGCTTGCCTGACATGGACAGCGAATCGATCATCGCCGCCATGGAGCCGTGTGTGTCGATTCCCGCCTCGACCTTCTCCTGCTCTGCTCCACAATGCTCTGCGAGCAGTCGCAGGCGCAGCTTGCGGATCGCGGGTACGACATGGCCGTTGGCCGGCCGCGCCGCGTCGATGAAGACGTCGCACTCGCTGTCCAGGCCCATAGACCGGTTGTTCATGTTGGCTGAGCCGACCCGCAGGATCTCGTCGTCAACGATCATCAGCTTGGCATGAACGTAGATGGGCGTCCCGTCCGACGCCACGGGGTGATAGATATGGAACCGCCCCTGCCGGTCGGCTTCCTGCAGCGTCTCGACCAGCTCGACCCGCGCGGAGTCCATCGCAATCTGCTCCAGCCAGCCATCGGCGGTCAGCGGATTGACGATCACGATTTCCGGAGGGTCTGACTCACAAAGCCTCTCGCATATGACTTCGGCGATGGCGCGCGATGCGAAGTACTGCGTTTCGGCATAGATGAACTGGCGTGCCCGGCGGATCTGCTCGATGAACAGCTGCTCGATCTCGCAGATCTGGGGCGTGTCCTCGTAACGGGCACTGGTACGGGCAATTCCAATTTCCACGTTCCTGAAATCGGCATCGAGGTCTTCCGGCCACGGACTAATGGGTTGCGGCTTGCACGGCTCCATTTTCTCGCCGCCAGCAAGCTGCCAGCGCTCCCGGCCGAGTTCGCCCAGCGCAACCGCGACGTCCCCTTCCATCACCATCGTCACGTCGTGCCAGGGATCGTACAGCCGCCCGCCCGGTCGCCGCCGGCGCGGATCTTTCGGCAAATGCTCCGAAGTATCCCAGCGGTCCGTGGTCATGTCGATGCCACCGCATGCAGCCATGACGTCATCCAGAACCACGATCTTCTGATGATGACTGCAACCGACCGGATGCGCCGAATCGAACTTGAAATCGATCTGCTTGCGCATGGCCCAGCGCACGAGGTCGAACAGCATGGTCCCGCGAAACAGGTACTTCACCAGGGCGAAGTTCCATTTCAGCAGCCGCACTTCGAGCTGGGGGTGCTTCTTGACCAGCCACAGAATGTAGGACCCGAGGCGAGCGGGGAACCGGTACTTGCGCCCTTTCTGCCACCAGCGCCGCCCGGCGGGCAGCATGATGCGCGAATCGAAGTCCCACCCGATCAGGAAGATGCGCTGGCGCGCCCGGAACATCGCCCTGCGCATGATGGCGAAGTAGTCGGCTGCGTCGATGCACAAGTGCGCGCGGTTCGCCATGACATAGCGCCAGACCGAAGGCCGAGCCCCCTTTTCGCACTCGGCTTCTGCGACACCTTGTTCTTTCATCGTCCACCTTGCTGGAGCAGCCACCTCGCCGGATCAAGCCTCGAAGGTGCAAGGTTGTTCCCTTCGGACCACTAAAGCCCCGCTCGGCTGTCCGTCTTGCCTGCAGGTGCCAGTCCGTATCCAGTCGTTGCACCCCGCGCCACGAGCCACGATCCTCTCGGGCAATTGCACGAGACGATGCGGGAGAAGGACATGTCCACCAAAGTTTCCAAGATCATGGAGGAGCTTGCCGACCGGGAAGCGATCCGCGAATGCCTCTATCGCTATTCGCGCGGCGTCGACCGGCTCGATGCAGACATGATCCGATCCGCCTACTGGCCGGACTGCATCGACGACCATATGGGCTTCACCGGCAACACCGAGGAGTTCATTGCCTGGGCCTTTCCGATCATGGGATCGATGGACCAGACGATGCACCTTATCGGCAACGTGCTGACCGCCATCGACGGCGACACGGCCGACGTGGAAAGCTATTTCTACGGTATCCATCGCATAAACGTGCCGGAAGGCGGCAAGTCCGACGTCATCGGCGCGGGGCGCTATCTCGACACGTTCGAAAAGCGCGATGACGAGTGGCGCATCGCCAAACGCCTCGTCGTGACCGACTGGTTCCGGCAATATCCGGACTCTGCAGACTGGTCTCAGGGCATGCTCGGGATCATGGTCGATCCGGGCGGGCGTTTCCCGGACGATGAGAGCTATCGGCGCACGAAGATTACCTGAAGCGGCGCCCCGACCCTCTCTTTTTCGCGATTTGGCACGGAAAACTGTCATTTCGCAATTGATCTGCAACCGTTCAGCGGCCATTCGGTTTTAATGGTGTAATTAATGCACCATTGCCGTTCGCCCTCGCGCGCGCCTCGACGCCGGCGAACGCTCCTCGGTCCACCGGACCGGGTCAGCCGTCCGGGCACTGCTTCCGGACCGTGTTTCGTGCCCCCACAGGGTCGGGGGCTATCCGGGATCGCCAACTGGTCCCGCACCGAAGAGGAGTACCACATGAAGAAATCCCTCATCGCCGCCGCGATTGCCGCAGCGAGCCTGGCTCCTGTCGCCGCCACGGCGCAGGACGCAGCTAGCGCGGCTGTCGCCCCGACGGTGGGAGCCAAGGTTTACGGCCCCGAAGGCAACGAAGTTGGTACGGTTGAATCCGTCGCTAACGGTGTGATCACCATCAGCACCGGCACCGCACGCGCCGGACTGCCGCCGAGCGCTTTCGCCATGCGCGAAAAGGGTCTGACCATCGGCATGACCAAGGCTCAGCTCGAAGCTGCCGTCAACGGCGCCAAGGCCGAAACCGGCGCTGCGAAGGAAGCAGCCATGGTCGTTGACGCTCCGGTGAAGAGCAGTGACGGCATCGTCCTCGGCACGATCTCCAAGATCGAAGGCGATGACGTGACCGTTCAGCTCAGCGACGGCAACTCGGTCATCCTGAAGAAGTCGTACCTCGGCCTCGTGAACGAAGCTCTTACGCTCGGAATGACTGCCGAAGCCTTCGCGCAGCAGACCCAGGCCGCCGCCCCGGCAGAGGCTGGCGCAGAAGCCGCTGCACCGGCTGAAGGCGAGGCAGCCGCCACGGAAGAAACCGCCGGCGAATAATCCAGAGACAGCTGTCCTGGACGACTGACCGAAGGGCCGGAGCGACCACTCGCTCCGGCCCTTTTTCATGCTTCAGAGCGACTTGGACATTGGCCCTTGCGCCCCTTTCCCAAGAAAGCGCGATTTTTCGGGGAAAACCCTTGCTCTTGTCTGTGCGCTTGGCGCAATAGGGCCCGCGAAAGCACCCTGCGCGCTTCGGCGCGTTTTCACACCCAGCCCAGCGAGCGACACCGCCTTGACCTCCCAGGAGAGAATCCGCGAATTCCTTCACGCCGTCCCAGGCTTCGACAACTCCATGGACCTCGCGCGGCGCCGCGCGGCCACGGCGATCGGGGCAATTTCCCTGGGTCTGATAGCCATCGTCTTTGCGTGGCTGGGCGACAAGTCGCAGGAAATCTTCAACCAGTTTCAGGAACAGAACCGCTACCTTCCGCTGGTGCTCACTCCGGCCATCTTCGTGGCCGTCGTGTGGATCACCAATCGCTGGTCTCCCGATGCACGCGGTTCCGGCATTCCGCAGGTAATGGCTGCCGGACGCGATCTCGATCTCGCCTATACCAAGCTGCTGTCGATGCCGACGGCCATCGTCAAACTCCTGCTGACGCTGGCCATGCTGCTCGCAGGCGGGTCCGTGGGCCGCGAGGGGCCGACGGTTCAGGTGGCAGCCGCAATCATGATCACCTGCCACAAGATCTTTCGGGTCCCGATGACGGCGGGCGTACTGATCGCCGGTGGTGCGGCCGGTGTCGCAGCCGCGTTCAACACGCCGCTCGCCGGTGTGGCCTTTGCGATCGAGGAACTCGCTGCCGCCTTCGAACAACGCGTCGCCGTGCTCGTCATGGGCGCTGTGGTCATCTCCGGCCTCGTCAGCCTGGGCCTGTCGGGCGACTACATCTATTTCGGCGTGATGCACGAGACGCTGAACGTCAGTTCGGTGGTCATCGTCGCTCCGGTTGCCGGGATCGTCGGCGGCGCTCTGGGCGGGCTCTTCTCGCGCACGTTGCTGGCGTTCGCCCGCAGCGGTCAGCGCTGGTTCGTCTATTTCCGCCAGCGCCCGGTGCTCCTCGCGCTCATCTGCGGCATCATCGTCGCGGTCGCCGGCGTGGTCTCCGGCGGGTCGACCTGGGGCACCGGCTACGAAGTCACCAAACAGATGGTCGAGGGCCAGCAGAGCGCTTCGCCGTGGTTCGGTCCGGCCAAGCTGCTGGTGACGGCTGCGACGGCCGTCTCCGGCGCTCCCGGCGGCATTTTCGCACCTTCGCTGTCCGTCGGCGCGGGTGTCGGACAACTGCTGACGTACTGCTTTCCCGACGATCCCATGTCGGCCGTGATCCTGCTGGGCATGACGGGGTACTTCGTCGGCGTCGTGCGTGCCCCCCTCACGGCGGTGATCATCCTCATGGAGACAACCGCCAGCAGGGGCATGATCCTGCCACTGTTCGCAACGGCTATCATTGCAGACGGCGTCAGCAAGCTGGTGTGCCGCGAGAAGCTCTATCACGGCCTCTCACACGGTTTCGCGCTCCAGAGTGAGCCGCGCCGCGCCAAGCAGGCCTGATGGCGCTCTGAGACAGACAGCCCAAACGAAGAAGGCCCGGTCACGCTGACCGGGCCTTCTTCGTTTGGGGAGAGATGTGGCGCGCCCGGAACGATTCGAACGTCCGACCCTCAGATTCGTAGTCTGATGCTCTATCCAGCTGAGCTACGGGCGCGCATATGCCCATCTCTGTACCGTCGCAGCCCGAAGGCCTGAACGGAGATAATGGCGCGCCCGGAACGATTCGAACGTCCGACCCTCAGATTCGTAGTCTGATGCTCTATCCAGCTGAGCTACGGGCGCGTTGGAGGTGCGCCTTTAGAAAGGGATTCGAGTCCGGTCAACGTCTATATCGCCTTATCGCCCGAGGAATGTCGCCCGAGATGTCGATTAAGCGCTTCCGCCAGCGGATAATCCAGAGGTGGCATGGCGAGATCGGCGATCTTTTCAGGGTCATACCATGCGACGGCTTCCGCTTCCTGCGCCTGCGGCGTGCCCTGCCAGCTGCGGCAAGCGTAAAGAAGAATTACAAGCGGGCGCTGATCGCCGCGGCCACCGTGGGACGGGGCAGCGGTGTGACCGCTGGCAAAGCCGACAGGCTCCAGCGCTTCCGGCAGAATGCGCAGGGCCAGCTCTTCCTCGAGCTCGCGCGCCGCAGCGTCCTCGGGAGTCTCCCCCGATTCGATCTTTCCCCCCGGAAATTCCCAGAGGCCGCCATGCACCGCAGCGAAATGCCGCTGCTGCATGAGAACTTTTTCGTTCTTATCGACAAGGGCGACGGCAGTAACGAGCAAGGGTGTCAGAATTTCTTCCAGTTCAGATCATCCTGTTAAAGACTAATTAACGCCGCTGTGAGACCCAGAGACGATCGCGGGACGCATGAAGGGTGCCCATGACAAGCTTTCGACGCCTTTCCAATATTATTCGTGATGTTCGAGGGACTTCGTCCGTCGAATACGGTATTATTCTGGGCATGATTGTTCTTGTCGTCTTCCTCGCCATTGAAGGCGTCGCAACCGAGACCATCGGCATGTGGGACGATATTTCCACCAAATCGTCAAATGCGATCGGCGGTAAATAAGTCCGCTGCGGATTTAAGCCTTTTTCAAGACTTCTCACCTAATTCTCAGATCGTCCGAAGCGCAGCAGACAGCTTGAGGCGCAGCGGAACGGGTACATACGACTGCATCATCAGGAGACACATTATGAAGTTTCTCGCCAAGCTGCGCCGCAACGAAGAAGGCGCCACCGCAATCGAATACGGCCTCATCGCCGCTCTCATCGCCGTCGCCGCGATCGCCGCCATGCAGGGCATGGGCTCGCAGCTGACCTCGACCTTCGAGAAGACCTCCTCGACCATGGCTTCGACCAACTAATCGAACCATTCGAGTTGAACGGATTGGGGCGGCAGGGAAACCTGCCGCCCCTTTTCGTTTGTGCGCGGGGCCCTGAAGGCCACCGGCGACACAGTTCTTAGTACCTGATAATCTTGATTTTCTGTCCAGCCTGAAGCGTCGAATTGGACTGCAGGCCATTGAGCACCAGGAAGCGATCCAACTGCGCGTCCGAATAGGCCATGCGCCCGGCAAGGCTCTGAATGGTGTCGCCCGACTTTACAGTCACAACATCCAGCATCCGTGGCTTGACGCTGCCGGCCTGCGCTGCGGAAATGCGCTGAAAGCTCTTGAACATCGGGTTGAACACCCCGGCCTGCCCTGCCTGCGTGATCGTGATGAAGTGATAGGCCTTCCCGCCACCGAAGTCGTAGGCGAACACCGTCACGTCGACAGGACCGTTCGAAGCCTGCACCCGCGCCACACCATAGGCTGCGGGAATGCCATTCACGGTCGCCTTTTCGATGTTCGCCGGTGTGATTCGCGTCTGATTCGAGTCGGTGAGGCTGCCAAAAACAGAGTTGATGTAGGCATCCAGAGTGCCCGAGAGGGTTCCTCCCGAGAATTGCGCCTTGCCCGATCCGCCGTTGATCGACACGGCTTGTGTCCCGTTGACCATGTAGAATCCATCGGGCGCCTCGAACGCGAGACGCAGGACCGGGTGCGTGAACTTGCTCCCGTCGATGATGCCCTGCTTGGGATCGTCGCCGTAGATCAGGCCATCGATATTGGTGAGGAATCCGTCACGATTGACGATGCCCGAGGCATTGGCGCCCGCGGTGGCCAGGGCGTCGCGCACACGCGAGGCCGGATCGGGGTGAGTCGAAGCCCATTCCGGGACCTGATTGCTCGTCCCACGCAGCCGAGCCTCCAGCGCGTTCTGCCGGGCGAGGCTTTCCAGCACCGTCGACATGGCGCGCGGATCGTAGCCGGCACGCCGCAGATAGGCGATACCGAGATCGTCCGCCTCAAGCTCCTGAGACCGCGAATACTTGAGCGTAAGCATTTGCGATCCCTGCGAAAAGACCTGCTGCCCCAAGCGCCCGAATGCACTGTCGCCCAACAGGACCCCGGAGAGGATCGAGCCGAGCGCGCCAAGCAGTTGATTGCGCGATGCCGCCTGCTGGCGCTTGGCCGAGTGCCGGGCCGCGACGTGGCCGACCTCGTGCCCCAGAACGGCCGCCAGTTCTGCCTCGTTGTTCATCAGCGCGGTCAGCTGTCGCGTCACGTAAACATAGCCGCCTGGAATCGCGAAGGCGTTGTTCACCGGCGAATTGAGCAAAGTCACGGTGAAGTCGCTGCGCGCGTTGCCGAGCCCCGACTGCATGGCGATGCCCTTGCCGACCTTCTCGACATAGGCCGCCTGCAGCCCCGTCACGGCACCGCCGAATTCCTGCAGCAATTGTGGATGGGCCTTGGCGCCCTCGGCCTTGTCGGCCTGGCTGATCGTTGCCGGTGTCGAGGGATCACCGCTCGATGCCACGCCTCCACCCGAAGCTGCCGGTACGCACCCTTGCAGCATGAACGCAAACGCCGTGACCGAACCGGCCGTTATTGCCTTGAGCCGGTTCCGGCCGCCTAACTTCAACATAACCTTCCCCTATCGTGATGCGCCGCGCGCATCGCCTTCCGGCACAAAACGACGAACCTTGCGCCTAGTTCCCCTTATGGGCGAGCGGATGCCGGGCATTCACCAGTGCAACGAGCCGCGCGCTATCAACATGCGTGTAGATCTGGGTCGTCGCAATGTCGGCATGACCAAGCAGCATTTGCAGCACGCGCAGGTCCGCGCCGCCTTCAAGCAGATGCGTTGCAAAGGCATGGCGCAGCACGTGCGGAGATATGCGCGCGGGATCGATATCGGCGCGCACAGCAAGGCCGCGCAGCAACTGGAACAGGCGCACGCGTGTGAGATGCCCGCTTGCCCCGCGCGAGGGGAACAGGAACTTGGAAGCGTGCGGGCGCCTCAAGGTCAACCAGCGCGACAGGGCCTTGCGCGCCCGCGTACTTACCGGGACCATTCTCTGCTGCCCGCCCTTCCCCGTGACATGCAGAAAGGGGGCATCGTGCGGAACCGACGACACGGGAAGCGAAACCAGCTCACTGGCCCGCAATCCGGAGCCGTAGAGCAGTTCCAGCAGGCAGAGCAGCCGGACCGCATCGGGCCTGTCGCTTTCGGCCTCCTCTTCCGACAGGGCCAGGAAACGTTCGACATCTTCGTGGCTCAGCAAGCGCGGCAATGGACGGCGGGTACGCGGCTTCGGCAGGGAACCCGAGGGGTCGTCTTCGCGCACGCCTTCATCGACCAGAAAGCCGTAAAACTGGCGCAGGGCCGAACATTTCCGAGCAAGGCTCGACGCGGCAAGGCTGCTCCATGCCTGTCCGAGCGATGCCAAGGCCGGTCCGTCGGCCGAAGCCAGATCGCCGATCGCTTCCCGTGCCGATTCCAGATCACGTCTATAGGCTGCCAGAGTGTTGGCCGCAGCGCCCCGCTCGACCGCCAGCATCGCCAGAAAGCGTTCGGCGAGGTCATCTCCCGCCATGGCCCGCTCAGGCTCTGGCTACGGCTTCCGCCGCAATCATGCGCGCTTCGGCTTCGAACCCGACACGGCGGAGGGCGGAAACTATATGATAGAGGTAACGCGGCGTCATGCGATGCCAATTCGTCCCCTGCATGCCGAACCCTGCGAGCAGGACCACACTTGCGCTGTCGCCCCGCTCCGCTGCGCCGTCGATGGCCCGGGTCCAGCGCGTATCCGCACCGAGGCCCAGCGACATGTCGTTCGAATAGCGTTCGGATTCACTCGGCCCCAGACGCTCAAGCCCGGCAAGACCGGCCACCAGGAAGGAGGACTTGCGCTTGTCCACGCTCTCGTCCGCATCGATGAAGGTGTCGAGCGATGACGTGGAAACCGGTTCGGTGCGGCCGGGGGCGGCCAAGACGAGCATGCCCCAGCTCTGGCTACCCGCCGGGACCACCGAAGACCAACGCACGGCATTGGCGTCGTAACCGGCCGACAGCATCGAAGTGATGAGCGGCGCGGCTTCGTCTGCCAGGTCCTCGCTGGCCGGCATGCGCGCGGCGGCCGCCGCTGTCAGCACTTGCCGCGCATAACGGCCCGAAGCATCGCCCGCCCCGTCCCACAGCGATTGCATGGCCGAAAGCCGCGCTTCGCTATCACTCAGGGTATAGGCGTTGCGCAGACTCTCGGCGCGTTCCTGCCAGTCGCCACTCACTTCCGCATCGGAATAGATCTGCGCGTAGAGATCGACCATGGCCGCGTTCGACAGCACGCCCGATGCCCCTGCCCGGTCTGCCGCGGCGGCGCGGCGTTCGAGACCGACCATAGGCGCCAGCGCGGTGACGTAGCTGTATTCGGGGCCCGCGGCATCCATCAGGCGCTTGGGCGGCTCTACGCCGACACCGATCGCCAGACCGTAGCGCCACGGCGTCAGGGCATCGACATTGTCCCACTCGATGGTCACCGCGCGCCGCGTCTTGCCGGCGGCCCCGGCGTACTTCTGCGCCAGAAGCAGGTCGATCTTGGGCATGGTCCCGCGCGAGACATCACGGTCGAGCTGCGAAAGTGCCGCGCGGCTGTTGCCCCGGAACGCCTCGCAGATGGTCTTGGCCGCATCCCAGTGCGAATCGTCGCGCAAGGTGCCCTGCGTCGCCATGATCGGGCACAGCCCGGTGAAATCGGCGGTCTTCTCGTAAACGCCAAGCGCAACGTTCCCCACGGCAGGGGTATAGTCGGCTATGTCGACGTCCTGCAGCAACGCACGCGCCGCATCGGTTTCACCCATGCGCAGCAGCAGCCCGACGCGCAACGCAAGGAAGTCCTGCGGCGTCATGCCCTGCGGCGCCTGCAAGCGCGACAGCAAGGCCCGGCGCAGAAGAATATGGCCCCAGCGGGAAACCAGCGCGCCCTTGTTGCCCGAAAGGACAAGATCGACCAGTTGCGCGCTCTGACCCGCGAGCGAATCCGCGGGAAGACCGCCCTCGCTCTGATCCAGAAGACCGGCTCTTTCCATCGACCGACGCGCCTGCGGCGGCATGTCGAACACGACCTGACTGCCGAACAGCGCCTCGAAGTCCTCCGGCGTCATCTTCGCCAGTTCTTCGAGACTCGGCACCCGCTTGAGCGCGTCCTTGCCACCGCTCGAAGCCGGTTCCTCGGCGGCATCGGCAGCCTGATCCGGAATGGCCTGCACGACCGGCGTAGACACCGAGGCACTGCCAGACCCGCTCGACGATGACGTCGGCGTCGCGGCAGGCCTTGAGGGAGCCGGTCGCGGGGTCGGCGTAGGCGTCGAGGCCGGCGCATCCTCGAACATCTTGGGCAGCAGAGACTCGGGTGCGTCCTGCGCGACCGCCCAGGCGGACGTCAGAACCAGCGCCGCACCGGCAAGCAGATAGGCAGCCCTCATCGCGGCAACTCCGGCACGGGAACGGAAATCGTGATATCGCGCACCGGACGACGCCCGGCGTCGACCCACGCATACGTGCACAGGGCAATGGCGGAAAGCGGAACTGCCACGGCGATCGCTATCAACACCCCGCGCCCACGCATTTGGATCGTCACTCGCCTTCCTTTACCTGTGCTTGCGCTGCGACCTAGCGCAACTATAGGCAGTGGAGCAATGGACGTTCAACAAACCCACTTTTCCGCTCAGGAAATCGCGGGTCTGGCGCGGCAGCTGGACCGCCCCATCGTGCTCGTGGGCATGATGGGCGTAGGCAAGTCCAGCGTCGGCAAACGGCTCGCGGGCTTGCTGGGCTGCGCCTTCGTCGACGCCGACGAGGAAATCGAACATTCCGCGCAGATGACCATCCCCGAAATCTTCGAGGATTTCGGCGAAGACTATTTCCGCGACGGCGAGCGCCGCGTCATTGCGCGGCTGATCAGCGAAAACACCGAAGAGCCCGGCTGCAACATCGTCATCGCCACCGGCGGCGGCGCGTTCTGCAATCCGGAAACACGGGCGCTCATTTTGGACAAGGCGATCACGGTCTGGCTCGACAGCGAGATCGACACGCTAGTCGAGCGCACCGCGCGCAAGGACAACCGCCCCCTGCTCAAGGAAGGCGATCCACGCGAGATCCTGACTCGCCTGCGCGACGAGCGCGCGCCGTTCTATGCGCAGGCGCCAATCCATGTGGTCAGCGGCAGCGGACCACACGTTCAGACCATCAACAAAGTCCTTCAGGGAATTTCGCAATGGCTGTGATCCCCGTCGATATCGCCGGTCGCCCCTACGAAGTTCGCGTGGGTGCGGGCCTTCTCGCCGAACTCGTGCCGCATTGCCGTGGCCGCCTGCGCAAGCGTGGCGTTCCGATCGTCACCGACAGCAATGTCCATGCCGCTTGGGGCGACGTCATCGAAAAGAGCCTGCGCGACAATGGCCATGAGCCGCACTGGCGCATCCTGCCTCCCGGCGAGAAGACGAAGTCCTGGGAAGAGCTGGCCGCCACGGTGAACTGGCTGCTCGCGCTTGAAGTCGAGCGCGGCGATCACATCATTGCGCTGGGCGGCGGCGTTATCGGCGATCTCACCGGGTTTTGCGCCTCCGTCCTCAAACGCGGATGCAAGTTCATCCAGGTACCCACGACGCTGCTTGCGCAAGTCGATTCCAGCGTCGGCGGCAAGACCGCAATCAACACACCGGCAGGCAAGAACCTCGTCGGTGCGTTTCACCAGCCCTCGCTGGTCCTGGCCGATCTCTCCGCGCTCGAAACGCTGCCCGAGCGTGAACTGCTCGCGGGCTATGCCGAAGTCGTGAAGTACGGCCTGATCGACGATGCCGACTTCTTCGCATGGTGCGAGCGCAACGGTTCCGCACTCATCGCCGGCGACAGCGCGCTGCGCGAATACGCCGTCTCGCACTCGGTGGCAGCCAAGGCCCGCATCGTCGCCGAGGACGAGTTCGAAACGACCGGCAAGCGTGCGCTGCTCAACCTCGGCCACACCTTCGGCCATGCACTTGAGGCCGAGACCGGCTTTTCGAACCGGCTGCTCCACGGCGAGGCCGTCGCGCTCGGCATGGTGCTGGCCGCACGTTACTCGGCACGCAAGGGGCTCATGCCCAGGGCCAGCCCCGAGCGCGTGGCGCAGCACATCGACGAAGTCGGGTTGCCCGCTTCGCTATCGGGCCTCGGGCTGGATTGCGACGGTACCGGACTCGCAAGGCATATGCTGCACGACAAGAAGATGGATGCGGGCACGCTGCCCTTCCTGCTGCTGCACGGCATCGGCAAGACCTACCTCGACAAGGAGGTCTCGCTCGAGGATATCGCCGCTTTCCTCGACGAGGAACTCGCGCGCAAATCGGCCTGACAGCCTCCGCCCTTCAGACCGGTCCGGAACCGCTTGCCGCGCGGATGCATTTTCTCCGTGAAAGGAGAAAATCATGCCAGCCAAGTCCAAAGCACAGCAAAAGGCAGCAGGCGCAGCCCTGTCAGCGAAGCGTGGCGACACCAAGAAGAGCGATCTGCAGGGCGCCGCGCGCGAGATGTACGATTCCATGTCCGAAAAGCAGCTTGAGGAGTTCGCCGAAAGCGAACGCAAGGGCAAACCCGAGCATGTCGACGACTGACCCGAGACCTTCCGAAACTGGCGTCCTTCCAGCGTGACATTGCCGAGCAGCGTGTCTAAGTTGCGCGACAAGACAACAATAATACGAGGGTCGCCATGACAGCCGCCGAAGCCACGCCGGAACTCGACTTCCCCGAGGAAGCCGCGCACGACGATCGTGCATTTCTCGGCCATCCCAAAGGGTTGGGTTTCCTCGGCATGGTCGAGGCGTGCGAACGCTTTTCCTATTATTCCATGCAGACGTTGCTGACGCTCTACATGGTGAAATACCTGCTGCTACCCGGACGGCAGGAAAGCGTGATCGGCCTCGCCTGGCTCAAGGCCCACATCTTTCCGGGTCTTGAAGGACAGCCGCTCGCCTCTGAAATCTTCGGCCTCTACACCGCTACGGTCTACCTGACGCCGATCCTCGGCGGCATACTGGCCGACCTCCTCCTCGGCCGCCGGGCCGCGCTGATCGCCGGCGCGCTGATCATGTCGCTGGGCCACTTCCTGATGGCCTTTGAAAGCGCGTTTCTGTTCGCGCTGATTTCGCTCGTCGTCGGCGTCGGTCTGTTCAAGGGCAACATCGCCAGTCAGGTCGGCGAACTTTACGGCCCCAACGACAACCGGCGGGCGATGGCCTTCCAGATCTTTTTCATCTTCATCAACGTGTCGGTCATCGCCGGACCGCTCGTGTCCGGCACACTGGGTGAGAAAGTAGGCTGGCACTGGGGCTTCGGCTGCGCCGGCGTGGTGATGGTGCTGGGCATGCTTCTCTATATCTATGCCCGCCCCTGGCTACCCGCAGACAACGATCGAGCGCAGAAGACCGCCGAGCCTCGCGCCAAGTTTCAGCCTGGCGACTGGCCGCGTGTGATTGCCGTGCTCGTGCTGGTCCCGATCATGGCCGTCTCGCTGCTGACCAATCAGGAAGTCTTCAACGCCTATCTCGTCTGGGCGGACCAGCAATTCCAGCTGACGTTCTTCGGTATGACGGTACCCACGACCTGGATGATCAGCGTCGACGCCACGTTCAGCTTCTCGATGCTGGTTGCCGTTGCCGCCTTCTGGGCATGGATCGGCGCGCGCACCGGCAAGGAGCCCGACGAACTGGGCAAGATGCTGATCGGCTGCGTCTTCATCATCGGCGGCGGCCTGTGCCTCTACATTGCGTCCATCACACAGGGGACAGGCAAGATCGGACTGTTCTGGCCGGTCATGTTTCACCTCGTGAACTCGATCGGCTTCGCGCACCTTCTGCCGGTCAGCCTGGCGCTGTTCACACGACTGGCGCCGCGCGCGCTCAATGCGTCGATCATCGGGATCTACTATCTGTCGTTCTTCGGAGCGAACCTTGCCGTAGGCGAGATCGGTACGCTGTTCGAGACGATGCCGACGCCGCAGTTCTGGCTGCTTCACGTGGCCTCGGCCGTAATCGGCCTCGTCGGCTTCGGCGCCTTCAAGCTGTTCCTGGCCGACCGGCTTATGGGGCCGACGGAGAGGGCTCCCAGCTAACCGACACGCCCCTTTCCGCCAGATTTGAAAGGCTACCCGAACACGGCGATGGACTGCATGCCTGCCATGACCGGTTCGCCCCGCGTATTCCAGATCGCCATGCGCTGGCTTGAGCAGCCCTGCTCGGCATAGTCGCCGACAGTGCGGAGCAACCACCAGCCATCCTGTGTAGCCGGAGCGGGCGTGAGCAGATTGACCTGCCAGTGCATCGTCGAGACGGGCACCGCCGCATGCAGCATCGGCATGACACCGGGCGGCAAGGCATCGCCGACGAGCAGCATCTCGACCATCGGATCGAGGCCATCCCGCTCGGCAGCCCGCACCCAGCGGCACATTTCCGGGCGCTTGCCATCGCGCGGCGGCAGCGCGTGGCGGGTCTCGAAATTGTTCGCAAGGAATGCCGGTGTATGGCGGGTATACGTCACCTCTCGCGCGGCGTCACAGGCAACGAGATCCCCGGGCACCGGCCTGTCGTTGATGTGAAGACCGCTATCCACCGCCCCCATGAAGACAAAGCTTGCGCTGAAAGCGAGCCCCTTTTCTCCATGGATTTCCGCCGCGATCCAGGTGGCATTGCGCCCTGCCCGCGTAATCCGGGCACGCGCTTCCACCGGACCGTTCACCGGCGCCATCATTGCCATCTGCGCCGAGCGGAGCGGCGGCAAGTCGGGGCCGCCCACCTTGCAGGCAGCAGCCAGCGCCAGTGCCGAGGAAAACCCGCCATACGCCGTGCGCCCCTGATGCCAGGTTTCCGGCACCGTCAGCGAAAGGCCATCTTCCAGGGACTGCGCCCCGGCCAGCAGCCCGGCAAATCCGGTCATCAGAACAGCCGCGATCCGTTGGGGACAGCCTTGTCCGGGGAGAACAGCGTCACCCGCCCCTCTTCGTCCGCAAAGCCCAGGGTCAGCACTTCGGAAAGAGCCTTGCCGATCTGGCGCTTGGGAAAGTTCACCACGGCCGCGACCTGCCGACCGACAAGATCTTCCGGCGTGTAGAGCGCGGCAACCTGCCCGACGCTCTTCTTCTCGCCGATGCCCGGACCGAAATCGATCCGCAGCTTGTAACTCGGCTTGCGCGCGCCTTCGTAGACTTCCGCCGCGACGACGGTGCCCACGCGAATGTCGACTTTCAGAAAGTCGTCAAACGCGATCTCGGCACCGGCGGGCGCGGCGGGATCGTGATCGAGATGCAACGGTTACTCCAGCTCGAGAATAACCGCGTCCACCGCAAGGCTGTCACCGGCCTTGGCGTTGACCGACTTCACTACGCCCGACTTTTCGGCGCGCAGGATGTTTTCCATCTTCATCGCCTCGATGACGGCCAGCGGCTGCCCGGATTCGACCTTGTCGCCTTCGGCAACATTCAGCGAAACGAGCAGGCCGGGCATCGGGCAGATGAGGTACTTGGAAAGATCCGGCGGGATCTTTTCGATCATGTGCTGCGACAGCGAGGCCACGCGGGTCGGCAGACAACCGATCTGGTGGATCGCACCGCGCGTCGTCATCTTGAAGCCGAGACGCGTGGGTTCGATCTTGATCGTGATGTCCTCGCCATCGACTTCGGCGTCAATGAAGCGGTCACCCGGCGTGTATTCCAGCGCCAGTTCGACCTCGGTGCCGTTGACGACGACCGTCTCTTCACCGATCACGACTTCATACGGCTCCTTGTCAATCGAGACCGTCCATTCGGACGGCGGATCGAGCGGCGTTGCCAGCTGACCGTCGACGCGGCGCGAGCGGTCCGAACGCGCCGTCGCGACGAAAGCGCCAATCGCGGCCAGCTTGACCTTGAGATCGTCCGAGGCCGGAGCGCCGTGGAAGCCTTCTGGGTATTCCTCGGCGATGAAGCCGGTGGTCAGCTCGCCCGAGCGGAAGCGCGGGTGCTGCATGATGGCGGAGACGAAATCGATGTTGTGACCGAGGCCCTCGATCTCGAACGCATCGAGCGCGGCGATCTGCTTGTCGGCGGCTTCGTCGCGCGTCTCGCCCCAGGTCACCAGCTTGGCGATCATCGGGTCGTAGAACATCGAGACCTGGCCGCCCTCGTAGACACCGTCATCGACGCGGATGCCATCGACACCACGGCGGCCGTTCTCAGCGCCATCGTCGGTCCAGCCTTCCACCGGCGGGTTGTAGCGCACGAGGCGGCCGGTCGAGGGGAGGAAGCCGCGATAGGGATCTTCTGCATAGACGCGGTTCTCTATGGCCCAGCCATCGATCTTCACATCGTCCTGCGTCATTTCCAGCTTCTCGCCGGCGGCAACGCGGATCATCTGCTCGACGAGGTCGACGCCGGTGATCGCTTCGGTGACCGGGTGCTCCACCTGCAGACGGGTGTTCATTTCGAGGAAGTAGAAGCTTTCGCCCGTCGGGTCGGCGCCCGAGACGATCAGTTCCACCGTGCCCGCCGAGTAATAGCCCACGGCCTTCGACAGCGCGACGCACTGCTCGCCCATGGCCTTGCGCATCTTGGGCGTGACGAAGGGCGACGGCGCTTCCTCGACCACCTTCTGGTGGCGGCGCTGGATCGAGCATTCGCGCTCGTTCAGGTAGAGGATGTTGCCGTGCTTGTCGCCGAGGATCTGAATCTCGATGTGGCGCGGGTTGAGAATGAATTTCTCAATGAAAACACGATCATCGCCGAAAGAGTTGAGACCTTCGCGCTTGGTCGCCTCGAAGCCTTCGCGTACGTCCTGCTCGGAGTAGGCAAGGCGCATGCCCTTGCCGCCGCCGCCGGCCGAAGCCTTCATCATCACCGGGTAACCGATGTCGTTGGAAATCTCGACCGCATGCTCGGTGTCGCGGATCTCGCCGACGAAGCCCGGCACGACGTTGACGCCGGCTTCCTTGGCGAGCTTCTTGGATTCGATCTTGTCGCCCATCGCGGCAATGGCGTTCACCGGCGGGCCGATGAATTCGATACCTTCCTTGGCCAGCGCCTCTGCGAACGAGGTGCGCTCGGACAGGAAGCCGTAGCCCGGATGGACCGCTTCAGCGCCGGTCTGCTTGCAGGCGGCGATGATCTTGTCGGCGATCAGGTAGGATTCCGAGGCCGGCGGCGGGCCGATATGGACCGCCTCGTCGGCCATCTGCACGAAGGGCGCCATGGCGTCGGCGTCCGAATAGACGGCCACCGTCTGGATGCCCATGCGGCGGGCGGTCTTGATCACACGGCAGGCGATCTCGCCCCGGTTTGCGATGAGGATCTTCTTGAACAACCCCGTTCCTCCAACTTCAATCCTCCGGCGTCACAGGGCCGGGCGGAAACAAAAATCAAAAACTATTCAGCAGCTTCCAGCTTCGCGCAGCCCTTGGGCATGCGTTCCGCGTCCACTTGCGCCTGCGTCTGCTCGATGGCCATAGGCTTGATGCCCAGACGTGCGAACATCGCCATGTCGGTGTCGTCGCCAGCGTTGGGCGCGGTCAGCAGCTTGTCGCCGGTAAAGATCGAGTTCGCGCCCGCCATGAAGCACATTGCCTGCGTCATCTCGGACATGGACTCGCGTCCGGCCGAGAGGCGCACCATCGACTTCGGCATGGTGATGCGCGCCACTGCCACGGTGCGCACGAATTCCACGTCGTCGATCTTGGCCATCGGCGTATCGGCCAGCATGTCGCCCAGCACCGTGCCCTTGACCGGGACCAGCGCGTTCACCGGCACCGACTGCGGGTGATCGGGCAGCGTCGCCAGCGTGTGGACGAAGCCCACACGGTCCTCGCGCGTCTCGCCCATGCCGACGATACCGCCCGAGCAGACGTTGATCCCGGCGCGGCGCACTTCGGAGAGCGTGTCGAGACGGTCCTCCATGGTGCGCGTGGTGATCACCTGATCGTAGCGCTCGGGCGAGGTATCGATGTTGTGGTTGTAGTAATCGAGCCCGGCTTCCTTGAGCATGTCCGCCTGTTCGGGCGTCAGCATGCCCAGCGTCATGCAGGTTTCCATGCCCATGTCGCGCACGCCCTTCACCATCTCGATGATGGCGGGCATGTCGCGGTCCTTGGGATTACGCCAGGCGGCGCCCATGCAGAAGCGGGTCGAGCCCTGATCGGCCGCCTGCGCCGCGCGCTGCAGCACCGCCTGCACGTCCATCAACTTGGTCGCCTTGACGCCCGAATCCGCCTTCACCGACTGCGAGCAATAGCCGCAGTCCTCCGCGCAGCCGCCGGTCTTGATCGACAGCAGCGTGGAGAGCTGCACTTCATTGGCCGCATGGTTCGCGCGGTGAACCTCGGCAGCGCGGAAGACCAGCTCGGTAAACGGCAGGTCGAACAGCGCCGCGATTTCCTCGCGCGTCCAGTCGTTGCGGGTTTCGGTCTGGGGGGCTTCAGTCATAAGGTCAGATTTGCTCCAGGGCCTGTGCAAGGTCGGCCACGATATCGTCGATATGCTCGATGCCAACCGATACGCGCATCACGTCCGGACCGGCGCCGGCCTCGATCTGCGCGCCTTCCTCCAGCTGACGGTGGGTCGTCGAGCTGGGATGGATGATCAGCGAACGCGTGTCGCCGATGTTCGCGAGGTGGCTGAAAAGCTTGACCTCGGTAACCAGCTTCACGCCTGCCTCATAGCCGCCTTTGACGCCGAAGGTGAACACCGCGCCGCCCTTGCCGCCAAGATACTGCTGCGCAAGCTGGTGATAAGGGTTCTCGGGCAGCCCGGCGTAGTTGACCCAGGCAACCTTGGGATGTGCCTGCAACCACTTCGCAAGGTGGAGGGCGTTTTCGCAGTGGCGCTCCATACGCAACGCCAGCGTTTCCATGCCGGTGAGCGACAGGAACGCGTTCATCGGCGCCATCGCGGGACCGAGGTCGCGCAGGCCGAGCGTGCGGCAGGCGATGATGAAGGCGATGTTCCCGAAGGTCTCGCCCATCTTCATGCCGTGGTAGCTGGGGTTCGGCTCGGTGAGGGTCGGATACTTGTCCGACGCCATCCAGTCGAAGTTGCCGGAATCGACGATCAACCCGCCGACGGCATTGCCATGGCCGTTGAGGAACTTGGTGGCCGAGTGGACAACGATGTCAGCGCCATGTTCGATCGGACGGCACAGCGCCGGCGTCGCCAGCGTGTTGTCGACGATCAGCGGCACACCGGCATCGTGCGCGACCTTGGCAATGGCGGCGATGTCGGTGACGACACCGCCCGGATTGGCAAGGCTTTCCACGAAGACCGCGCGGGTCTTGTCGGTAATGGCAGCCGCGACATTGGCCGGATCGTCGGCATCGACGAACTTGGTCTCCCACGACATCTTGCGGAAGGAATGACCAAGCTGGTTGAGCGAACCGCCATACAGCTTCTTGGCGGCCACGATCTCGCAGCCCGGCTCCATCAGCGTGTGGAACACGAGAAGCTGCGCGGCATGGCCCGAAGCCACGCCCAGGGCCGCAACGCCGCCTTCGAGCGCCGCGATCTTGCCTTCGAGGGCGCCGTTGGTGGGGTTCATGATGCGGCTGTAGATGTTGCCGAACTCTTCGAGGTTGAAGAGACGCGCGGCGTGATCGGCATCGTCGAACACGTAGCTGGCGGTCTGATAGATCGGCGTGATCCGTGCCTTGGTCGCCGGATCCGGTTCACATCCCGCGTGAACTGCCATGGTATCGAGCTTGTGCGTCATGATCCCTCCTCCTCAGGCTGCTTGCCGTTTTGCGGCGCGTGCCGCTGCGTATTCCCTCAGCGCCGGCCCGTAGTGCGGCCCGGCACGCCGTTCCAGTTCTCCGCCTTCAAAGCCCCCGATCGACTGCGCGATGCGCGCAACGCCGGCGTCACTGAGCATGCCGAGGGGCGTGCGATAGATACCGATGGTAAAGACGATCGCCCGCGACTTCGGCAGCCGCCGCAGGGCTTCGCGCTCACAGCGAACGAACAGCGTCTCGCCAGCGTTTTCCGCCGTCACATGCGCGAAGCGTTCGGCGGGCGGCACTTCGGGCATGTACCGCAGATCGTCCGAAGCGACGACGAAGGCGTTGGTGCGGCCGAAGATGTTGAACGACTGCAGTCCGTCCATGAACTTGTCGACGGGCGACGCGAGCTTGTCGGCATAGCCATGGATCGGCTCGTGCACCTGATGCACGGGCTTGCCGATCTTCTCGGAAAGCCGCCAGTCGGTCGGAAACGCCACTGCGCCGGCACCGAGACGGAACGGCTCTCCGGGCGCGTCCTGCACCATCACGCAGAGATCTTCCCAGACGGACCGCGCGCAGGCCTCAAGACCGCCATCTACGCCCAGCAACTCGGCCAGCTCGGAAATTCCAGGCTCGGCTTCAGGCCGGACCATCACGCTTTCGGGGTGGGCATCGAAGCCCGCGTTGCGCGCGGCGAGGTCCGGTCGCGGATCGATCCATGCGTTCTCGGCGAGCTTGACCAGCCCCATGCGCAGCGGGCCGGAAACCCGTGCGCTGGGAAGCAGGTCCTCTACCGAGAAGCCCAGGGACATCGTTCCGAACGCTCCTTCCCGCTTACTCGGCGGCTTCCAGAGCGTCGTCGGCGGGCGGCATATTGTGGCCGAGCAGGCGAAGCATGTCGGCTGCGCACTCCACCACGTTCGAGCCGGGACCGTAGATGCCCTGGACGCCTGCGCGCTTGAGGAAATCGTAGTCCTGCTGCGGGATAACACCGCCGGCAACGACCTTGATGTCGCCGCGGCCGGCATCCTTGAGATGGCCGATCAGTTCGGGGATGAGCGTCTTGTGGCCGGCAGCCAGCGAGCTGGCGCCCACGGCATCGACGCCGTTCTCGACCGCCATCTTGCAGGCTTCTTCCGGCGTCTGGAACAGCGGACCGGTCACCACGTCGAAGCCCATGTCGCCGAATGCCGAGGCAATGACGTTGGCGCCGCGGTCGTGGCCGTCCTGGCCCATCTTGGCAACGAACAGCTTGGGCGCGCGGCCAAGGCGGGTGGTGACGGCTTCGACGCCATCGAGCACCTGCTGGTAGCGGCTGTCGCCGGCATAGGCCGAACCGTAAATGCCCTTAACCGGTGTCGGCATCGTGCCATAGCGGCCGAATGCGGATTCCATGGCATCCGAGATCTCGCCGAGCGTCGCACGCTCGCGAGCGGCATCGACGGCGAGTGCGAGCAGGTTGCCCTTGCCCTTGGCGCCTTCGGCAAGCGCCTTAAGCGCGGCCTGGCACTTGGCCTCGTCGCGGCACTCACGGGTGCGCTTGATGCGCGCGATCTGTGCTTCGCGGACCTTGTGGTTGTCGACCTCGAGCGTTTCGATCGGGTCTTCCTCGTCGCGGCGGTACTTGTTCACGCCGACGATCACGTCCTCGCCGCGGTCGACGCGGGCCTGTCGGCCGGCGGCGGCTTCCTCGATCATCGCCTTGGGCCAGCCAGCGGCCACGGCCTTGGCCATGCCGCCTTCCCGCTCGACGCGCTCGATGATTTCCCAGGCCTTGTCGACCAGTTCCTTGGTCAGCGCCTCGATATAGTACGAGCCACCCAGCGGATCGACGACATTGGTCATGCCGGTCTCTTCCTGGATGACGATCTGCGTATTGCGCGCGATGCGGGCCGAGAAGTCGGTCGGCAGCGCGATCGCCTCGTCGAGTGCGTTGGTGTGCAGCGACTGGGTGCCGCCCAACATCGCCGCCATCGCCTCGATCGTGGTGCGCATGACGTTGTTGTAGGGGTCCTGCTCCTGCAGCGAGACGCCCGAGGTCTGGCAGTGCGTGCGCAGCATCTTCGAACGCTCGGACTGGGCGCCGAGCTGGGTCATGGCCCGATGCCACAGCGTGCGCGCGGCGCGCAGCTTGGCGATCTCCATGAAGAAGTTCATGCCGATGGCGAAGAAGAACGACAGACGGCCCGCGAACTTGTCGATATCGAGGCCGGAGCCGACACCGTACTTCACGTATTCCATGCCGTCGGCGATGGTGAAGGCGAGTTCCTGCACCTGCGTCGCACCGGCTTCCTGCATGTGGTAGCCGGAGATGGAAATGCTGTTGAATTTCGGCATGTTATCCGCGGTATATGCGAAAATGTCCGAAATGATCCGCATCGAGGGTTCGGGCGGATAGATGTAGGTGTTGCGGACCATGAACTCCTTGAGGATGTCGTTCTGGATGGTCCCCGTCAGCTTCTCGGGGCTGACGCCCTGCTCTTCGGCGGCGATGATGTAGAACGCCAGGCACGGGATCACCGCGCCGTTCATGGTCATCGAGACGGACATCTCGTCGAGCGGAATGCCGTCGAAGAGGATCTTCATGTCCTCGACCGAGTCGATGGCGACGCCCGCCATGCCCACGTCACCGACCACGCGCGGGTGATCGGAGTCGTAGCCACGGTGCGTGGCAAGGTCGAAGGCCACCGAAAGCCCCTTCTGACCGGCCGCGAGGTTGCGGCGGTAGAAGGCGTTGGATTCTTCGGCCGTGGAGAAACCGGCATACTGGCGGATCGTCCAGGGACGACCGGCATACATCGACGCCTTCACACCGCGG
This sequence comes from uncultured Novosphingobium sp., assembly GCA_965140495.1. Classification (GTDB taxonomy): domain Bacteria; phylum Pseudomonadota; class Alphaproteobacteria; order Sphingomonadales; family Sphingomonadaceae; genus Novosphingobium. Next base: position 2,758,534 of record OZ223239.1, read on the forward strand.
GTGAACGGCGCGAAACCGGGAAGGCCTGGGTCGGTCTGGACGTCCTCGGCGGTGTAGAGCGGCTTGACCGCGATGCCTTCGGGCGTGTTCCAGGTCAGGTCCCGGCCCTTGACCTCCTTGTCGGCAAGCGCCTTCCAGTCGTTGATGTCTGCCATAGTCGGTTTCCTCAGTCGGGCGCCCTTCCCTGTCCGAGGGCGCCTTACGTCAATATCAGTGGGCTTCCTTGGGCGTTTCCATGATCTCGGTCAGTTGCCCGCCCATATCCTTGGGGTGGACAAAGAAGATCATGGTGCCGTGAGCGCCGATACGGGGTTCGCCCAGAACGCGCTTGCCCTTGCTCTCGAACCAGGCCTTGGCCTCGTTGATGTCCGGCACTTCGTAGCAAACGTGGTGCTGGCCGCCCAACGGGTTCTTCTCCAGCCACTTGCCAACCGCGGAGTCCGCCTCGGTGGGCTGCAGCAGTTCGACCTGCGTGCCCGCGGTGCCGTTCTCACCCGGCGTGTTGACGAAGCACACACGCACCTTCTGGCTGTCGAGCACGAAAGGCTCGGTAATGTCCGTCGCGCCCATCACGTCGCGGTAAAACGCGATGGAAGCGTCGAGGTCCGGCGTAGCAACGCCAATATGGTTCATGCGGCCGAGTTTCATGGCAGATTACTCCACATTCTCGATGATCATGGCGATACCCTGGCCACCGCCGATGCACATGGTGATGAGGCCGTACTTACCGCCGATGCGCTTCAGCTCGTACATGCACTTGATGGTGAGCATGCAGCCGGTCGCGCCGACGGGGTGGCCGATGGAAACGCCCGAACCGTTGGGGTTCACCTTCTCGGGATCGAAGCCGAGTACCCGGGCGCAGGCAGCAGCCTGAGCGGCAAAGGCTTCGTTGGATTCGATCACGTCCATCTGATCGAGATCCAGCCCGGCGCGCTCCAGCGCGATCGGCACGGCCTTGATCGGGCCCTCGCCCATGTAGTCGGGCTCGACGCCCGCGTGGCCCCAGGCGACGATCTTCGCCATCGGCTTCAGGCCGCGGCTTTCGACTTCGCTGCCGGTTGCCAGGACGACTGCGGCGGCACCGTCGTTGATGCCCGAGGCATTGCCGGCGGTGACCGAACCGTCTTTCTTGAAGGCGGGCTTCATCTTGCCCAGCACTTCCATGGTGGTGTCGGCCTTCACGTGCTCGTCGGTATCGAACACGACGACGCCCTTGCGCGTCTTCACCTCGACCGGAAGGATCTGCTCCTTGAAGCGGCCTTCGGCAATGGCGCGGCTCGCGCGCTGGTGGCTGGTCACGGACAGCTTGTCCATGTCCTCACGCGTCACCTGATGACGTTCGGCGACGTTCTCTGCGGTGATACCCATGTGATAGCCACCGATGGCATCCGAAAGACCGAGCGTCAGGGCGTCTTCCTGCACGTTCGGGCCCATCTTCTTGCCCCAGCGCGTACCATGGTCGTGGTAGGGCACGTTCGACATCGATTCCGCGCCGCCGGCGAGCGTGATCTTGGCCTCGCCCAGCTTCATCATCTGCGCGGACGAGACAATCGCCTGCACGCCCGAGCCGCACAGCCGATTGAGCGTCAGCGCCGGGGTCGCGAGCGGCACGCCGGCGTTGATACCGATAACGCGGCTGAGCATCTCGTCACGCGCGCTGTTGGGCATGACCTGGCCGATCACGATGTGCTCGACCGCTTCCGGCTCTACACCGGCACGCTTGAGCGCTTCGATGGCGACCATGCCGCCGAGGTCCGAAGGTGCGAAGCTCTTGAGCGAGCCGCCGAAGTCGCCGACTGCCGTGCGCACGCCGCTGACGATGTAGATGTCTTCCATGACCTGACTTCCAATCCCTAGTTCAGTTTCGATCGGGGAGGACCTGTGCAGATCCGTGCCCGATCGCGATACTCGCAAAAGGGACACTTTCAGCCGATTGCGGCGATTGTGCCCCGCTTGCGTTACAGCGGAATGTTATCGTGCTTCTTCCACGGGTTCTCGAGCTGCTTGTTGCGCAGCTTGCGAAGACCCAGGGCGATGCGACGACGCGTCGAATGCGGGTAGATCACTTCGTCGATGTAGCCGCGGCTCGCCGCCACGAACGGGTTGGCGAAGCGGTCCTCGTATTCCTTGGTCTTCGCGGCGATGCCGTCCGCATCAAGACCGCGGAAGATGATCTCGACCGCGCCCTTGGCGCCCATCACCGCGATTTCAGCGGTCGGCCAGGCGTAGTTGAGGTCACCGCGCAGGTGCTTCGAGCTCATGACGTCGTAGGCGCCGCCATAGGCCTTGCGGGTGATGACGGTGATCTTCGGCACGGTCGCTTCGGCAAAGGCGAAGAGCAGCTTGGCGCCGTGCTTGATGATGCCGTTGTGTTCCTGGTCGGTACCGGGAAGGAAGCCCGGAACGTCCACGAAAGTGATGATCGGAATGTTGAAGGCGTCGCAGAAGCGCACAAAACGCGCGGCCTTCTTCGAGGAGTCGATGTCGAGCACGCCCGCCAGCACCATGGGCTGGTTGGCGACGATGCCGACGGTGCGACCTTCGACGCGGCCGAAGCCGCACAGGATGTTGCCCGCATGGAGCGGCTGGATCTCGAAGAATTCGCCCTCGTCGAGCGTCTTGCGGATCACTTCCTGCATGTCATACGGCTGGTTGGCCGAAGGCGGGATGATCGTGTCGAGGCTTTCCTCGGTACGGTCCCACGGATCGGCACAGGGACGCTCGGGTACTTCGTCGCGGTTCGAAGCCGGCAGGTAGTCGATGAAATCGCGGGCGGCGAGCAGCGCCTCGATGTCGTTTTCCAAGGCCAGGTCGGAGACCGAGGTCTTGCTGGAGTGCGTGATGGCGCCGCCCAGCTCTTCCTGCGTGACGACCTCGTTGGTGACGGTCTTCACGACGTCGGGACCGGTCACGAACATGTACGAGCTGTCCTTCACCATGAAGATGAAGTCGGTCATCGCCGGCGAGTACACCGCGCCGCCCGCGCAGGGGCCCATGATCAGCGAAAGCTGCGGAATCACGCCCGAGGCGGTGACATTGCGCTGGAACACGTCGGCATAGCCGCCCAGCGAAGCAACGCCTTCCTGAATGCGCGCGCCGCCGGAGTCGTTGAGACCGATCACCGGCGCGCCGACCTTCATCGCCGCGTCCATGACCTTGCAGATCTTCTGCGCGTGGCGAGCCGAGAGCGAGCCGCCGAAAACCGTGAAGTCCTGCGAGAAGACGTAAACCAGGCGGCCGTTGATCGTGCCCGAACCGGTAACGACACCGTCGCCGGGGACCTTCTGATCCTGCATGCCGAAATCGACGCAGTCGTGCTCGACGTAGAGATCCATCTCTTCGAAGCTGTCTTCGTCCAGAAGAACCTCAAGGCGCTCGCGCGCAGTGAGCTTACCCTTGGCGTGCTGACCATCGATGCGCCGCTGACCGCCGCCCATCTTGGCGGCTGCACGACGGCTTTCCATTTCGGCGATATTGGCTGACATCCGGCTTCCCTTGTCCGCAGTGGTTCCAGCTTGGAAATGCTGGGTTTGCTAAGGCAGGTCGAAGCGCTCAGGTCAATAGTTTTAATCGCACGATTAAAACAAATCGCCGCCCCGGTTGAGGCCCTTTCGCCCCGCCGATAGATCGCCGGGAGCCGAAACCGCGCTAACCCGGGATCTGGCCGGAAAGCCCGAAATCGCGGGCCTTGCCGTGCGGGTGATCGACTACCGAAACGACGCTGAAAACGATCGCCAGCATCAGCAGCGCAAACCCGGCGAGACCAAAGGCCAAAGTGCGATTGGCGCCCGAACTGGCAGCCGCCACGTCCCGCCCGGTACGCAGGCGCCGGGTGACAACGCGGTCTTCCTCGCTACTCCAGCGGTGGATCACGAGAATGGCGCTGACGGCGAACATCATTGTGCCCGGAATCCACATGATGATACCGCCGGTCTGCTCGTCGGTGAGCATCGAGACGTGCCACATATGCCCGAGCGCCAGATAGGCGTCGTAGAGCGGCACCGTCTTGAACGTGAGGAAAGCACCCAGCACGATATTCCCCAGCGCGGCAAAGACGAACATGCCCAGCCGAGCGCCCAGCCCCGGACCCTGCGGTGCGGTGCGCCGGTCGAAGATCACCGAGAAGAAAATCAGACCCGTCACCAGCAGGCTGATGTGCCACATGTAATGGATCGGCTCGTCGAGAATCGCCATGTCGTGGAAGTGCGGCAGCATCCAGAAGTAGCTCGCGAGCAGAAACAGCAGCGTCGCCACGACCGGATGGCGCAGAAAGTCGACAAGCCCGCGCAACCAGCCGGTGCCGGCGAAGAACTTGCTCACGCCGGCGGGCAGACCGCGAACCATGGCGGCCTGCGGTCGCGAGAGAAACAGCAGCATGGGCGCCACGGTGCGCAGCAGCATGTGCTCGACCTGATGAACTGCAAAGATGTGGTCCGCGAGGCGCTCGACCGGAGAAATCAGCGCCACGAAGAGCGCCGCCAGCCCGCCGAAGAACGCGGCGATGCGCCAGCGCTCGTCGACCAACCCATGACGGCTCCCCCGCCAGTAGATCAGACCGGCGATTACAAGACCCAGCAGGATTTCCGGCGAGAGTTGCCAGAGCGTCCAGGGATTGGCGTCTTCATGCACGTGCCCGCCATGGGCGAGCACCGGGGTCGAAAGGAGGGCGAGGAGAACCGGGGACAGCCATCGTAGATAACGCATGGCGGGGGCATAACCCCCTCGCCCGCGCATGCAACCCCTACGCCCCTTTCGTCACTTCAGCAGGACAAGCTCCTCCGACATCGTCGGGTGGATGGCGACAGTCGCGTCGAAGTCGGCCTTGGTGAGCCCCGCCTTCACCGCAACAGCGGCCGCCTGCATGATCTCGGGGCTGTCCGGGCCGATCATGTGCATGCCGACGACACGATCGGTCGCCGCATCGCAGATCATCTTATAGAGGGCGCGTTCATTGCGATGCGCAACGACGTTCTTCATCGGCCGGAAGTCGCTGGTGTAGACCTTGACGGAACCCAGCGTGTTGGTCGCCTCGGCCTCGGTCATGCCCACGGCGGCAATCGGCGGATGACTGAACACGGCCGACGGGATGCAGCCGTAGTCAACCGTGCTCGGCTTGTCGCCGAAGACAGTGTCGGCAAAGGCCTGCCCCTCGCGGATTGCGACCGGCGTGAGCTGGACGCGGTTGGTCACGTCACCCACAGCATAGATATGATCGACGCTGCTCTTGGAATATTCGTCCACCTTGATCGCGCCCTTTTCGTCGACCTCGACGCCAACGTCCTCGAGGCCGAGGCCTTCGACATTGGGCACGCGGCCGGTGGCGAACATCACGCAGTCCACATCGAGCGGATCGTGATTGGTCATGTGCGCGGTCAGGGAACCGTCCTCGTTCTCCTCGATCTTGATGAACTCGGCATTGAAGCGGAAATCGATGCCCTTCATCAGCGAGATCTGCAGCAGCCGATCGCGCAGGCTTTCGTCATAGCCACGCAGAAGCTGGTCGGATCGGTTGATCAGTGTCACCTTGGCGCCGAACTCGTTGAAGATGCCGGCGAACTCGTTGGCGATGTAGCCTGCCCCCGCAATCAGCACCCGCTTCGGGATAGCGTCGAGGTGGAAGGCCTCATTCGAGGTAATGCCCAGTTCGTGCCCCGGAAAGCTCGGCACGTGCGGACGGGCTCCCGTTGCGATCAGGATGACCTTTGCCGTCTTCTTTTCGCCGCTCGACAGGGTGATTTCGTGCGCCCCCGTGATCGTCGCACGCTCATGGAAAATCTCGACTTCGTGGCTTTCCAAAGTCTTGGTGTAGAGTCCGTTGAGCCGATCCACATCGCCCAGCACATTGTCCCGCAGCTTGACCCAATCGAACGTGCATTCGGGAATATCCCAGCCGAAATGCTTTGCGTCCTCGAGATCCTCGGCGAAGTGGGCGCCGTAGATAAGCATCTTCTTGGGGACACAGCCCCGGATCACGCATGTGCCGCCGACCCGATGCTCTTCCGCCACAGCCACGCGCGCACCATGCGCCGCTGCTACACGACTGGCACGTACACCGCCCGATCCGGCCCCGATGGTGAAAAGGTCGTAGTCGTAGTCGGCCATGCAGATGCTCCTGTTGCGCGCCTAAATGCTGATCGCGGGCGCATATGGGGCATGTGCTGCCGGATTGCCAACCGGCGGAGGGATTTTCAGCGATCGATCACGGCAATGTCACGCGCCAGGTGCCCAGCGCGCGCACGTCGCTTGCATCGGCATTGCTGGCCAGCCCGAAGCGCACGAGCGAGTTGGGCCCACCACGGGCGTAGCCCAGGGTCAGGAGCGGATCGAGCCGACCGGAAAAGTCGACCTGGCGATTGCTGAACAGCAGGGAACGGCTGGCAAGGTCATAGCTCGAACCGACCGTGTAGGTTCCGCTGCCCGATACGACCGTGAGCGGCTGAACAAGTCCGAAGCTCATCCGGCCGCCGAGAGCATGGCGGCTTGCCGTGAGACCGAAACGGTTGGTCAGCATCGTGCCTGCATCGGTCAGCAGCATATCGTCGGCCAGCTTGAGGCGGGTGGCACCCAGGCTGGCGTAGCCTCCCAGCTTCCACTTTCCGAGCGCGATATCGTGCGACGCTTCAAGGAAAACCGTCTGCGCCCCATCGCCGAAACGCAAGGCGCCGGCGCCGGTGGGCGTCCCGAACACCACGTGGTTTTCGTCCAGCATACCCGCCTTGAAGCGCAGCCCTGCCTTTCGCCAGGAAACGACTGCGCCCCTGGCGGAACCGTAATCGGTCCTGCCCCCGACAGTCTCGACGCCGAGCCAGCCGCCGGCCAGCGGATAGCGCGCGCCGATCGCGAGATTGGCAACGGACGAATAGGCGAAGACGGCATCGGAACTGGGAGCGAGGCCCATGAACTCATCCGCCACGGAATCGCTCGAATTGAGTGACGCGGTGAACCACGCCTTTCCGCTGCGGAAAGCGACGCGGCCATTGGTGAGCATGGTGCGCATTTCGTCCTCACCCGGGCCGGTACGCAGACGCGTGAAGCCGGCGCTGGCCTGCATGTCGGGCGTACCGATGAACGCGGAGCCGGCATGGGACTGCACCTGGACACGCCGATCCAGCCATGCACTGTCAGCACCGGGCTTGACGACGAGCCCGGACAGATCGCCCTTGAAGTCCCGCCCATAGGCATCGAGCACGGTCACGTCACCCAGCGCCTTGGCAGCGAAACCGGCGCTGCCGATGGCGGTCGGAACCACCATGACGGAACCTGTCGCGGAAGTCTGGGTCGCGCCGTTGGACAGTGTAGGGTTCACCGGCGACAGGGCCGCCTGCACGTCGATCAGGCCATGGCCGTACACCGGATCGACTCCCTTGTCGCCGATGTCGCGTGCGGTGTTGACGATGACTTGCCCGGCCTCGATTCCGGAAAGCTGCGGCCACTTGCTGAGGATCAGCGCCGCAAGGCCGCTGACCTGCGGTGTCGCGGAACTGGTGCCGCTGAACATGACGAGCGAGCCATCGACATCCTGCGTGGCATTGGTGCCCATGGCCGCGACGCAATTGTTCATCGCAGCGGCACCGCAAGCATTCGAATAACCTGCCAACTGGTAGGTGGTCTGCGTACCCGCCAAAGCCACGACGAACAGCCAGCTCTTCGAATTGCTGGAATTGAGATCAAGATAGCCGACGGCGTCATCTGCGCTCTCATTCCCGGCCGCGTTGACGAACAGCCCGCCGGTCTTCTGGTAGCTTGCAACGGCCTGTGCCCAACCCGCGCTCGGCTTGGCGGCATCGAGCTTGGCGATCGACGCATTGATCACCTTGATGCCGAGACTTCCGGCATAGTCGATGGCATCGGCAAGGCCGATGCCCAGCGTTTCCTGATCGTCGGGGTTGGTCTCGTCGAGATTGATCTCGCTGATCCGCAAGGCAACGATCTCGACGCCGGGGGCGATACCCTGCACGCCGGTGCCGTTGTTGGATGCCGCAAGCACGCCCGCAACCATGGTCCCGTGATCGGAATAGTCATCCCCGATGACATTGCGGCGGGTGGTCACGCCGTTTTCGGTCACTGTGCCGTAGTCGCGGCTCAGGCTGGAGATCTTGCCCGCGAGTTCGGGGACTTCCTTCACCCCGTCATCGAGAACCGCAACCTTTACGCCCTGCCCGGTCCAACCGTTGTCGAGCGCATAAAGAGCATTCACGTATTCGAACGAGATGTAGTTCCGCCTGAATTCGGTGTCGTCTTCAGCCGAACGCTTGGGCTGCTGGTTTTCCGGGACGATGACATATCCCGACGGCGGAGACGGGGTCGGCGTTGGCGTCGGAGTGGGCGAAGGCGTTGGCGACGGTGTCGGGCTGGGCGTGGAGTTCACACCTCCGCCGCCACCGCCTCCGCACGCAGAAAGCGCCATTGCCAGCGCACTTGCCACAAAAGCGTTGCGTAGAATTTTCGATGCGACCGCCATGCCCCGTATCCCCCGCAGTGCCGCCCGGTCGTTCTCCTGAACGTACGCGGAGCGTGCTGCTTCTTATCGTGTCCCGGCCTTCCGTTTAAGCCAGCAATTGTTGCCGGTTTCTGAAAGGCTGCCTCCTTGACGGAGGAGAGATCGATTTAGGGTCGATGCACAGCCCCGACCTCAACCGATGCCAGCGAGTTCGAGCAATGCCTCTGTCGAGGGATCGAAAGTCGTACCACCCTTCTCGATCTGCTTGGCGATTTCTTTTCCAAGCTCGACACCGAACTGGTCGAAGGGATTGATGCCCATCAGCACCGCGTTGGCAAAGGTACGGTGCTCATGGAAGGCAATCAAAGCACCGAACGTCGCCGGGCTGACTTCATCCAGCAGAATGGTGGCCGAGGGGCGGTCGCCCGGATAGGCGCGCGCCGGATCGTCGCTCTGCTTGCCCGCCATCAGCGCAGCCCCCTGGGCGAAGCAGTTGGACAGCAGGATGCGGTGATGCAGCGGGGCCAGATCGTGGCCGGGCGCGATCGCGGCGATGAAGTCCACCGGCACCAGAGTCGTGCCCTGATGGAGAAGCTGGAACACGGCATGCTGGGCGTCGGTGCCGACACCTCCCCAGGTAATCGGGGCCGTCGGTCCATCCACCGGCGAGCCATCGACTTTAACGCTCTTGCCGTTCGATTCCATTTCGAGTTGCTGCAGATAGTCGGGCAGCATCGCCAGCCGTTCGTCGTAGGCAAAAACCGCCCGCGTCTGGCTGCCGCGCAGGCGTGTGTAATATTGATCCGCGAAGGCAGCCCGCAGCGGCAGATTGGCCATCCCGTCGGCATCGCGGAAATGCTCGTCCATCGCGGCCGCCCCGGCAAGGAACTCTGCGAAGTCGGGCCAGCCCAGCGCCATGGCGACGGGGAAGCCGATCGAGGACCACAGCGAATAACGACCGCCGACGCTTTCCGCGAAGGGCAGGATGCGGGTCTCGTCGACGCCCCATTCAATCGCCTTCTCGGGAGAGGCGGTGAGCGCCACGACCCTGCCGTAGGCATCCTCGACACCGTTCTCGCGAAGCCAGGCGATCGCGCTTTCGGCGTTGGTCATCGTCTCGATGGTCGTGAACGTCTTGGAAGCCACCGCCAGCATTGTCGTGGCAGGATCGCAGGCCTCGAAAGCCTGTTCGAGCGCGCAGCCATCGATATTGGAAACGACATGCACATCGACCATCGCGCCGTCGCGGGCCAATGCATCTACCGCGAGAGCGGGACCCAGCGCGGAGCCGCCGATGCCGACATGGATCAGGTGCTTCACGTCGCCCATCGCACCGCGATGAATGGCCTCGACGATCGCAGCCATGCGATGATGGTTCTCGGCAGCGAGCGCTACGCTCTCTTCCTTACCGACACCGCGCTGGGCCGTGTGCTCGGCGGCGCGCCCTTCAGTCGTGTTGACGACTTCGCCGGCGAACAGCGCTGCCCGGCGGGCCCCAAAGTCCATGGCTTCGGCAAGTTCCTCGAACGCGGCCACGTGCGCGGCATCGAGATGTGTCTTCGACCAGTCGAAACGGATCGAACAGGAATTCTCCTCGTCGCCGAGTTCGAAGGGCGTTGCAAATGTGTCTAGGCGGTCGGGATCGGCAGCGAACAATTCAGCGAGAGTCGGCTTGTCGAGATCCTTCAGCTTGTTCCACACCGCGTCGCTCATGCATCACTCCTCACTGGCCCTGGTCGGAGGTCTTATGGGTGCTGCATCCGCGAAATCCAAGCGCGAGTTTGTGCCATAATCGATCCGGCCCTCTACTTGGCAGGTAACGCTCTTGACGTATCGCCCTGCTGGCAACAAGGGTTCGTTCATGAGCGAGACTCCCAGCGCCGCCGAAGCGGAAACCGCAAATCCAGCGCCTCAGAAGGCCGGCGACAAGCCGAAAGCGCCCGTCAAGAAGGACGAGAACTTCTTCTCCTTCCTCTTTTGGCTGGTGCTGGGCGTGCTGGCGCTGCGCAGTTTCATCATCTCGCCGTTCAATATTCCCAGCGAATCCATGCTGCCCCGCCTGCTCGACGGGGACTACCTGTTCGCAACCAAGTGGTCCTACGGCTATTCCAAGTATTCGCTGCCCTTCAGCGTACCGCTGATCCCGGGCCGCATTCTCGCCAGTCAGCCGGACCGCGGCGACGTCGTCATCTTCAAGGCGCCCCCGGGCAACCACGTCGACTACATCAAGCGCGTGATCGGTCTGCCGGGCGATGAAGTGCAGGTGAAGAGCGGTCAGGTCTGGCTTAACGGCAAGCCCATCCCGAAGAAGCGGATCGGCGACTTCGTGGTGCCGGTTTCCCCCAATACCCATTGCTATGCGCCGCGCTTCCAGAAGATGGACGGCAAAGGCAAGGCCTTCTGCCACTATCCTCAATTCCGAGAGACGCTGCCGAGTGGCAAGAGCTACAATGTACTCGATTTCGGGCCGTCGGACGCGAACAATCCCTGGGGCGTCGATGCCGACAACACCCAGACCTTCATCGTGCCCGAAGGCCACATGTTCGTCATGGGCGACAATCGCGACAACTCGATGGACAGCCGCTTTCCGGCCGTCGAAGGCGGTGGCATCGGGATCGTCCCGCAGAAGAACCTCGTGGGCAAGGCCGCGGTGATGATGTTCTCCACCGACGGTTCGGCCGAATGGCTCAAGCCCTGGACCTGGTTCACCGCGGCCCGCTGGAACCGGATCGGAAGCACGATCTGACTTCGCCATGTCCAAGCTTGATGGTGATACCCGCGCCTTTCTGACCCGGCATTCCGGCAGCGAGCCCAGGGACGAGGCGCTCTGGATTGCGGCCCTCACGCACGGTTCGACCGGCGAAAAACGCAACTACGAGCGCCTGGAGTTCCTGGGTGACCGCGTTCTCGGATTGTCGGTCGCGGAATGGCTCTATGAGAACAGCGAGGAAGCCGAAGGGCGTCTCTCGCAGCGCCTCAACGCGCTCGTCAGCCGCGCCACTTGCGCGCGGATCGCCCGGACCATCGGGCTCGGCCCGCACATGCGGCTCGGCAAGCAGGCGCGCGACGACGGCGGTCTCGATTCCGACAACATCCTCGGCGACGTGATGGAAGCGCTGATCGGCGCCTGCTTCATAGAGAACGGCTTTCCGGCAGCACGCGACATGGTCCGCAGCCTGTGGACCGACACGCTCGCCGGGAAGACGGGCAAGCGCAAGCATCCCAAGTCGGCGCTGCAGGAATGGGCCGCCGGCAATCGCCGCCGCATGCCCGAATACCGCCTCGTCGAACGCAGCGGCCCGGACCATGCCTCGCGCTTCACCGTCGAAGTCTCGGTCCACAACGTCGGCGCGGCACAGGCGACCGCGAACTCAAAGCAGGATGCCGAAACGCAGGCCGCAGAAGAGTTCATGCGCAAATTCGGGTAATTGCCGACGTCGGACGCCGGCGATCGGCTTTGCAATTGCAACGCGCCGGCTGTTGCCCCAAATAGCGCAGGCGCAGGGCGCGTTGGACCACCGCCACGCACGAAATTCAAAGGAACACTGTCTCAATGACCGAAAAATGCGGTCTGGTCGCCGTTATCGGCGCGCCCAATGCGGGCAAGTCCACGCTCGTCAACGCTCTTGTCGGCCAGAAGGTCGCGATCACCTCCGCCAAGGCGCAGACCACACGCGCCCGGCTGATGGGCATCGCGCTGAAGGACGACGTGCAGATCATCCTCGCCGACACGCCCGGCATTTTCGCGCCCCGCCGCCGGCTCGACCGGGCGATGGTCGCGGCTGCCTGGGAAGGTGCGCAGGAAGCCGATGCCATCCTGCTCGTCGTCGATGCCGTCAAGCAGCGGCGCCATGAACTCGAACCGCTGCTCGAAACGCTGAAGGATCGTTCCGAACGCAAGCTCCTCGTCCTCAACAAGGTGGACGCGAGCGCCAAGGAACCGCTTCTTGCCCTTGCCGAAGACCTGACCGGCAAGGCCGCCTTCGACGAAGTGTTCTTCGTCTCGGCTCTCTCCGGCGACGGCGTACCCGAACTGAAGCAGCGCCTCGCGGACCTGATGCCCGAAGGCCCCTGGCACTATCCCGAAGAGCAGGTCTCCGATGCCTCGGAACGCCTGCTTGCCTGCGAAATCACCCGCGAGCAGCTCTACCAGCAGTTGCACGACGAACTCCCCTACGACACTGCAGTACGCCCCGAAAGCTACACGCAGCGGAAGGACGGATCGGTCGAAGTCCGCCAGCAGATCGTCGTTGCCCGCGACAGCCAGAAGGCCATCGTGCTCGGCAAACGCGGCGCGAAGATCCGGGCGATCGGCGAAGCGGCGCGCAAGGAACTCGCCGAAATCCTCGGCCAGAAGGTCCACCTCTTCCTGCATGTGAAGGTCGAGGAAAACTGGGCCGAGGCCCGCGACATCTACGAAGAGATCGGTCTGGACTGGGTGAAGTGATGAAGCACATTGCTGTTGCGGCTGCCCTGTCGCTTGCTGCATCCACTTTGCCGCTGACGCCCGCCATGGCGGCTGTGGACAAGGATCATACCGAAGCGGTCGAGGAAACGCTGGAAGGCGCTCAGTACGTCGCCATGGGCTCCTCCTATGCAGCGGGCCCCCTGCTACCCCCGGCCAAGCCCGGTGCTCCGAAGCGCTGCGGCCAGAGCCTGAACAACTATCCCACGCTTCTGGCCGAGCGGTTCGGCATGGTGCTGATCGACCGCAGTTGCTCGGGCGCAACCACCGACCACGTGCTCGGCCCGTGGAATGAGATCCCGGCGCAAGTCGCCAGCGTCACGCCCGAAACGCGGCTGGTGACGATCACCATCGGCGGTAACGACCTGTCCTACGTGGGCAATCTGTTCTCGGCGACCTGCGCCTTCAACGCCAAGGCCGTGGCTTTGTCCGGCGCCAAGCCGAAATCCTGTGCGCCCGTCCGCATTCCGACCGAGGCGGACTACGCCCGCGACGAAGCGCAGCTCAATGCCATCGTCCAGCGTGTTCGCGACGTCGCACCGCAAGCACGGATCGTCTTCGTCCAGTATCTCGCACCGCTGCCACCCGCCGGAGCCTTGTGCCCCGCCACGCCGGTCAGCGAAGAGCACGCCGCGATCATCCGCACCATCGGGCAGCGCCTGGCGGAAATGACCGACGGGGTTGCCCTCGCCAACGGTGCGCTGGTCGTCGAGATGAACCTCGCCTCCGCCAACCACACCCCGTGCGATCCCGAACCGTGGATGATCGGCGCCCCGCAAGGCTATGACGGCAAGCAGGGCCTGCAGTGGCATCTCAACAAGGCCGGGATGCAGGCTGCCGCCGATGGCATCGCCTACTGGCTCATCGAAGCCGGCGTAAAGCCGGGCAAGGCCGTGGAGCCTGTCGCGCCGGAAGCACCGTCCGATCCGCCTGCGACAACGGACGAGGGAGAGAGCGAGCCGCTCTCCACCCCAACAGCCCCCGTCATCCCAGAGGGCGACGCGCCCTGATCGCCTGGGCCAGCGTGCCCTCGTCGAGGTAGTCCAGCTCACCGCCGACCGGCAGGCCGTGCGCGAGCTGGGTCACGCGGACCGGATAGCTCTCGAGCCGTTCGGCGATGTAGTGCGCGGTCGTCTGGCCTTCCAGCGTGGCGTTCATGGCGAGCAGGACTTCGTCGATCCCGCCTTCCTCGATACGGTGCAGCAGACGGTCGATCGTCAGGTCCTCGGGCCGCACCCCGTCGAGCGCCGAGAGCCTGCCGCCGAGCACGTGATAGCGCCCGGTGAAGAGCTTGGCGCGGTCGAGCGCCCAGAGGTCCGCCACTTCCTCGACCACGCAGATCGAGCGGGCATCGCGACGCGGGTCGGTGCAAATGCCGCAAGGGTTCGCGGTATCGATATTCCCGCAGGTGTCGCACTCGACGAGTGTGTCCCGAACTTTGGCCAGCGCATCGAGCAGCTGCACCAGCGCCGTCTCACGCCGCTTGATCAGCCAGAGCACGGCGCGGCGAGCGGAACGGGGCCCAAGGCCGGGAAGGCGCGACAGGGCGGCGGTGAGCGTCTCGATCTCTTGCGATGCCATGCATCGGCAGATAGGGCCTTGCGGGCACAAGCGAAAGAGACCCGGAGATTTCCCCACATATGCGCATCATCTTCATGGGAACGCCCGATTTCGCGGTGCCGGCGCTGGTTGCCCTGATCGAAGCCGGGCACGAGGTCGTGGCCGCCTATACCCAGCCTCCGCGTCCCGGTGGCCGGCGCGGCAAGGAGCTGACTTCCTCCCCCGTCCACAAGGAAGCCGAAATGCGCGGGATCGAGGTGCGCCATCCCGTCTCGCTCAAGGGCGCCGAGGAACAGGCCGCCTTCGCCGCGCTGGAAGCCGACATTGCCGTGGTGGCGGCTTACGGGCTGATCCTGCCGCAGGCGATCCTCGACGGAACAGCACGCGGCTGCCTCAACATCCACGCTTCGATCCTGCCGCGCTGGCGCGGGGCGGCGCCGATCCAGCGGGCGATCCTCGCGGGCGATCCGACCACGGGCGTCACCATCATGCAGATGGAAGCCGGACTCGACACCGGCCCGATGCTCGCCACGCTGCGGACCACCATCGACCGCAAGACCGCCGGTGAGCTGACCACCGAACTGGCCGAGAAAGGCGCGCAGCTTCTCGTCGGCACGCTGCGCGATCTGGCAATTCACCGCCCCGTCATCCAGCCCGAGGACGGGGTGACTTACGCGAAGAAGATCGACAAGTCCGAGGCCCGGATCGACTTTTCAGAGTCCGCTGAGCAGGTCGAACGACAGGTCCGCGCTTTCATGCCCGCGCCGGGGGCCTTCTTCGAACTCGACGGCGAGCGCTACAAGGTGCTGGCCGCCGACCTCGTCGACGGCTCGGACACGCCGGGCACCACGCTCGACGATGCCCTCACCGTCGCCTGCGGGTCCGGTGCGATCCGCGTGACGCGTATCCAGCGCGCCGGCAAGCCCGCCATGGCGACCGCCGACCTGCTGCGCGGCAAGCCCGTGCCCGCGGGGACCAAGCTGGGGTAGTTCCCCCTCCACCACCCGCTGCGCGGGCGGTCCCCCTCCCCGAGCAAGCTCGGGGAGGAATTGGTGCAACCCTCAGATATTCCTCTTCGAGCTTGCTTGGAGAGGTGGCAGCCCGTCAGGGCTGACGGAGGGGGAAACGCTCAGACCTTCTCCGGCATTTTCCTCACGGGCGGCGGTTCGTCGGCCCAGCGGGTGCCACCGTCGCGGAGCTGATCGACGTATTTCTCCCAGGCGCCCATGGGCTTGTCCTTCACCCGGATGTTGAAGCTGTCGGTCCCGCGGAATTCCAGCACTTCGGCGCCTTCGGGCCCGGCGGTGTAGCCGTAGGGCACCTCGCTACCGACGAAGAACCCGTCCCCAGCCACCAGCGTTTCGGTGCCCATGCGGATCGATCCGGCGACGACGTAGTAGAGGCAATCGCAGTCGTGCGTGTGCAGCGGCAGCGGGAAGCCGCTCTTCACCCATAGTCGGGCGAGGCTCATGCCCTCGCGGCGGTAGGGAACGTCGGCATATTCGCCGCGCACCGTCATGGCCTCGGCGAATTTGGGCTGCATGGCGACCAGGTTGGGCGTCTCGCTGTCGTTGGTCATGCAGTCGCATTCCTCGAGCGGCGTTGCATCGGCGCCCCGGAAAATCTCGAAACGCGGGCGTTCGGTATCGGCCATAATCTCGGCTCCTCTTCCTCAGAGGCCGCATGGTGCCATCCCCCTGTCCCCGCGCCAAGCCCATTGCACCGCTGCGTCAGTCCTGTATCGGCGTGGCGAAATGACCCGCTTTGCCCTCACTCTCGAATTCGACGGCGCGCCCTTCATGGGGCTGCAGCGGCAGGCGCACGGCCCCTCGGTGCAGCAGACAGTCGAGGACGCGGCCCGTGCCGTCACCGGAGAGGCGGTGACGATGCACGCCGCCGGGCGCACCGACACCGGCGTCCATGCCCTCGCCATGCGCGCCCATATCGACATCGCGAAGGACTTCACGCCCTTCCGCCTGATGGAAGCGCTCAATGCCCGGATGCGGCCGAACCCGGTCGCGGTGACCGCTTGCGAGCAGGTTCCGGACGACTGGCACGCCCGCTTTTCCTGCGTCGGGCGCGCCTATATCTACCGCATCGTCAACCGCCGCGCGCCGCTGACGCTGGAGAGGGGCAAGGCCTGGCTGGTCTCGCGCCCGCTCGATGCCGAGGCCATGCACCGCGCCGCGCAGGCGCTGGTCGGCCAGCACGATTTCACCACCTTCCGCTCGGTCCACTGCCAGGCCAAGAGCCCCCTCAAGACGCTCGACCGGCTCGACGTCCGGCGCGAGGGCGAGCAGGTACTGATCGAGGCCGAGGCACGCAGCTTCCTGCACCATCAGGTCCGCTCGATGGTCGGCTGCCTCGCCATGGTCGGCATGGGCCGCTGGCGCGAGGAGCAGGTGGGCGAGGCCCTCGAAGCCCGCGACCGGCAGGCCCTCGGCCTCAACGCCCCGCCCGACGGGCTCTACTTCGTCCGCGCGGTCTATCCCGAGGCCTGATCGCGATCAGGCGGTGAGCAGCTTGAAGCCGGAAATCGCCAGCATCGCGGCAAGGATGTAGCGGATCAGGCGTTCGTCGATCTTCCCGGCGATGAACGAGCCGATGATGATCCCCGGAATCGAGCCGAGCAGCAGCATAGCCAGCAGCGACATATCGACGTTACCCAGCCACGACTGGCCGATCGCGGCGACCAAGGCCAGCGGGATCGCGTGCAGGATGTCCGTGCTGACAACCGTGCGCGTATCGAGGCGCAGCGGATAGAGGATCATCAGCAGCACCGCGACCAGCGCCCCGGCGCCGATCGAGGTGATGGTCACCAGAGCCCCCACGGCAGCCCCGGAAATCACGGTGCACCAGAACTGGCGCTTGCGCAGACTGGGCCCCAGCTTGCGGCGCAGCTCGATGAGCGGCGAGCGCAGCCGGTCCTTGAAGGGCATCACCGCGGCGGTGAGCAGCAGCGCGATGCCGAGCAGGATGAACAGCACGTCGGCATCGAGCCGCCCCTGGTGGAATACCTTCAGCCAGATCAGCGTGACGACGGCAGCCGGCACTGAGCCCAGCGCAAGGCGCCGGATGACTTGCCAGTCGGGTGAGCCGACGCGGCGATGGATCACGCCGCCGACGCTCTTGGTAATCGCGGCGAACCACAAGTCAGTGCCAATGGCGACGGCAGGATTAAATCCGAAAAACAGTATCAGGATCGGCGCCATCAACGATCCGCCGCCGACCCCGGTCAGGCCGACAAGAATTCCGACCAGAAGACCAGCTACCGAATAGGCTAGATTCATGCCTTTGATTGTCTCCGTGCCAACCGCATGCGACCGATGAGGGATATAACAAGAATAGATACTCCCCCTGTCGCCAAGGCGACCCGGAAGTTCAGGAAGCCAGACGGCGAAGGCGTAAGGTGTAATTCGCCGAAGGTCTAGGGCCATCGACATTAGAAATTGGGCCGGTTGCGGCAAAAAGGGCATGGTCCGGACGAGGCGGCCAACGCCTGCGACCGGCAACCGGTGCATCACCAGACGCGACGGAAGAAGGGTTCACGCAAAGGCGCGGAGACGCGAAGAGATCCCGACGCGCCGCAGGCCTCCTGCCCTTCCCCGAGCTTTCGCCAACCGCGAGGCCCGCAAGGAAAGCGGCTTCGCCGCAAACGCCAATCCTCCGCGTCTCCGCGCCTCCGCGTGCACCCTGAACGGTCACAAGGTGACAGTCCGGTTGACACGCGTGACACGGTCCAGGGGAAAACGTGTCACCTTGTGCCTCCGGTGTCACCTTGGCGCGCCAAAATGTCACCTTGTGGCACCCACCTGTCACCTTGCGCGTCGTAGACCAGCCCGGCCTGCCGCATCCGCGCGCCGAGGCGCAGCCCTTCGTCCCAGACCTCCGCAAAGCCCGCGCCGAGCCGCCGGCGCAGGCGATAGGCCGACTGCCGGCTCATCCCCACGACGCGCGTCGCCGCCGCGACCGACCCCGTCACCGCCAGCGCGCGCAGGAAGGCATGGATGCGGAGCCGACTCCAGCGATACTCGGCGTTGGAACGGCGGGGCGGACGGGCGCGATGGGTGTGGGGCATGCGGCGAGGATACCGCAGGCGGGAGGGTGTAGGAAAATGCGGAAATGCGCCTCCAGCCCTTCCCCCTTGATGGGGGAAGGATACGAAGCCTTGGAGAGCGCAGCGAACCTAGGCGCAGTTGGATGGGGGTGACGAAGCGCGGCGCCGGGACCTCACCCCCACCCAACTCCGGCTAGCCCCCGCCTTGCGGGCACAAGCCTGCGTATCCCTCCCCCATCAAGGGGGAGGAGTTGAGCGGTGTGCAGTAAAATGGATGCTTCAACCTTGGTTGCCCTTGCAGGCATATTCCCGATTGGCTTGGTAAGCTTCACGTTCCAGCGGCATGTCAGCATGACCGAACTTCCGTAACTGGTCGATATACGTCCTTGCGTAAGCACCGAAACTCGCGCTTCGTTCGATTTGTGCAACGTGGACCAACTCATGAGCCAACCTCGGTCGATCAAGCACAAAGGCCTTACGAACCCAGACAGTGTAGCCGAATGCCTGTGCATTGTTGGTTACACCGGGTCCGATGAAACCAAGGCTTTGCCCGACTTGCCGCATGTCCGCGTCATGGGTCGGGAAAGGAATTTCATCGACAAAGACCAGTCGCACTTTCTCGGGCTGTTGGATCCCGATCCGAGTGGCCAGTTCAAGCTGTTCCGGATTGAGCGGTGTGCCCCGCTGCTGTCCCTCTGCCTCAATCGATTTTGCCCAATCGACGTATTTCACGAGAAACTCTGCGTAGGGATCATGGTTACCGCCACCATCCCGATTGTCGGCTTCCTCTTGCGCAACCCGGGCGAACGCGTTCTCGATGGGAGCCGCGGCAACCCCAAACGTCAAGCACGCCAGGATCGCTACCCGAACCCCGGCGCCCCCCAAATGTGACAGTGTGGAAACGCCAGCTACGCGGCCAGAATTCGTCATGTTGCAGCCCCTATCATGCCTTGTAGGCAGAGGATTAGGCGAGGCTGTCAAGCGATGTCTTGAAGATTATTGCTCTCTATACCGACCTGGTGAGATGCCCACGATCGATTGGAACTGGCGAGTAAGATGGCTTTGATCGGAAAAACCCAAGGTGGTGGCAACTTCCACCAGAGACGCGCCTGCCAGGATCAGGCGGCGGGCCTCGTGAATTCTTCGCTGTGTACGATAGGCAAGTGGGCTCAATCCAAGCGCGCGAGTAAAGCTTCGTGCCAGATGAAACTTGCTCGCTCCGGCCGCCTCGGCAAGATCATCCAGGCCAAAGCTGGCACGGTAATGCTCATCAATGAACTGCTGGGCGCGGTGAACGGCTTCGGGGATGTGGGTATCGAGACCTGATCGCCCCACCGCGCCGAGTGCGATGTCGACAATTTCGGCAACCGCGCTTTCCTGTTCCAGCCTGTCCCCCGTTTCAAGCTCGAACCACCGATGCATTTCTAAAAGACGCTCGGCTCCTGAAGCATCCGTCCGCTTTGGCGCATCGAAGCGCAAATCAAGGCGGCCGGTATAAGACGCTACTGTCTCAGACGGCAGGTAAAACACCCTGTAGCGCAGGACCTCGTTTCCCAATGTGGAATTCGAATGGGCAAGGCCCGGATTGACGGTGATCATGTCGCCTTTTTCGACCACATGCACCGTGCCGTTGACTTCCAGTTTCTCAGCTCCGCTCTCGACAACCCCCACGACGTATTGGTCATGGATGTGAACGGGAAAGCTGCGCTTGCGATAGGCCACCGTAACGAGTTCCAGCTCGACGTGCCTGGGCCGCGTGAAGCGGGCGGAAGACTCCTCCTGCATTTCCACAGCCTAGGTACGGAAGCGGTGAGATCGCAATGCACTTCCTTTCCCAATGACGACTTGGGAAGCGCTACGATCCCTTGTTACAGGGTCGTGCCACTTTCGCTCTTGTGTCTCGATTCAAGGCCGATTGAGCAAAGTCGACGTTTCGCGACCGGCCCATATCCCGGTCATGGGCGGAAAGCCCTCAAGCCTTCCCGACAACACTCTCCGGCAGCTCCGTCCCGAACACGCGCTGGTAGTACTCCGCCACCAGCATGCGCTCGGTCTCGTCGCACTTGTTGAGGAACGAGAGGCGGAAGGCGAAGCCGACGTCCTTGAAGATCGCGGAGTTCTGCGCCCAGGTGATCACCGTGCGCGGGCTCATCACGGTCGAGATGTCGCCGTTCATGAAGCCCTGACGCGAGAAGTCGGCAACCTTGACCATGTTGGCGATGGTGCCGGCATCGACCTGCGGCACCTTGGCGGTGACGATGGCGATCTCGGTTTCGGCCGGAAGGTAGTTGAGGCCGACCACCAGATTCCAGCGGTCCATCTGGCCCTGGTTGATCTGCTGGGTGCCGTGATAGAGGCCCGAGGTATCGCCGAGGCCCACCGTGTTGGCGGTGGCAAAGAGGCGGAAGTGCTTGTCCGGGCGGATCACGCGGTTCTGGTCGAGCAGGGTCAGCTTGCCCTCGGTCTCCAGAATGCGCTGGATCACGAACATCACGTCGGGCCGGCCGGCGTCGTATTCGTCGAACACCAGCGCAACCGGGTGCTGCAGCGCCCAGGGCAGCAGGCCTTCGCGGAACTCGGTGACCTGCAACCCGTCGCGCAGGACGATGGCGTCGCGGCCGATCAGGTCGATGCGGCTGATGTGCGCGTCGAGGTTGATGCGGATGCACGGCCAGTTGAGGCGGGCGGCGACCTGCTCGATGTGGGTCGACTTGCCGGTGCCGTGGTAGCCCTGCACCATCACGCGGCGGTTGAAGGCAAAGCCCGCGAGGATTGCCAGCGTGGTGTCCGGATCGAACACGTAGGTCGCGTCGAGGTCCGGCACGCGCTCGTCCGCCTTCGAGAAGGCGGGCACCTTCATGTCGATGTCGATCCCGAAGGTTTCGCGCACGTCGACTTCGGTGTCGGGAGCAGCCAGTACAGTGGAGTCGCGGTTGTCGGTCATGATGTTCGCAGATTGAGCCATATCCCCACCCGCCTAAAGGACGCGGCGCTGCACCGCAATAAGCTTTGGCCGGATTAGCGGCGGACCTGTCCGAAAAGGAAGGGGTAGACCGCCCCCGATTGCTCACCTTCGTCATTCCCGCGAAGGCGGGAATCCAGTTGCGACCTCCGTGTTCAACGCCATCGCCGGACTGGATCCCCGCCTTCGCGGGGATGACGAAGTTATGGGACGGACCCCCTCACTCCGCCGCCTTCATCTCCACCTTTTCCGGCAGCACGAACAGATCGACGAAGCGGCGCGCCAGATCCGCGTCGCCGCCGATGGCCAGCCGGTTGCCCGCTTCCTCGGGCGTCTTCTTGCCGTAGAACACCGGGAGGAAATCCGAGGCGCTGCCCGCACTGAAGCGCAGGTCGGGCGAGAGCATGGTATCGCCGACGGGATGGATGCTGAGGCCGTCGTGGCGCAGGCGTCCGGCGAAGTGGTCCTCGCCCACGTCGAAGGCGACCCACAGCTCCATGTCGCCGATCCTGCGGTGATCGAGCATCGTGCGCATCGACAGCAGGAGCGAGGTGGGCGTGAGCGGCAGCGAGGGATCGTGGAACGGCGCGCGCAGGGCCCAACGGCCCAGCTCCTGCAGCACCTTTTCCAGCCCGCGGCCCCACTCGGTGAGCTGATAGACCTGCGCCGAGACCGGTGGCGGCAAATGCGCACGCTCGACGATGCCCAGCTCCTGCAGCGTCTCCAACCGCTCGGTCAGGGTCTTGGCGGAGAGGTTGGGCAGGCTGGCGCGGATGTCGCTGAAACGGCGTCCGCCCAGCATCAGCTCGCGGATGACGAGCAGCGTCCAGCGCTCGCCGATCAGCTCCATGCCGAAAGCGGCGGCGCAGGCATCGCCGTACCACTTGCCATGCACGCTGCGGGCCGCTCCGGTTTCTTTTTTCAACTTCATAGTTGCTTTTTGTAACCCAAGTGCCACCGTCAGGCAAGATCGATTCGCAGCGATGCCGATGGAGAGACGACCATGCCGATGACCGATACCGCCGATACCGTGATCAGCGCTTTCGACAATGTGCCCGACTTCGCCAAGGGCATGGTCCGCGATCTGCGCGTGCGCTGGGCGCTGGAGGAAATCGGCCGCGACTATGCGGTGCAGGGCCTCGATGCCTTCAAGCCCAAGCCCGACGGCTACCGCGACTGGCAGCCCTATGGCCAGGTGCCCGCCTTCGCCGAAGGCGACATGCGGCTGTTCGAAAGCGGCGCGATCCTGCTCTACCTGGGCGAGCAGGACGAGCGGCTGCTGCCGCACGATCCCGACATTCGCTGGTCCGCGATCACCTGGACCATCGCCGCGCTCAACAGCGTCGAGCCCTCGCTGATGCAGATCGTCAATCTCGACTTCTTCCTCGCCGGCCAGCCGTGGGCCAGGGAAGCCCGCCCGGCGATGCTCGAACTGGCGCGCGCCAAGCTCAAGAGCACCGAGAAGGCGCTGGGCGAGCGCGAGTGGTTCGCGGGCCCCTTCACCATCGCCGACATCATGATGACATCGGTGCTGCGCAATGTGAATCACACCGACCTGCTGGACGGCTTCCCCGCCCTAGCCGCCTTCAAGACCCGCGGCGAGGCGCGGCCCGCTTTCCAGCGCGCGCTGGAGGATCAGATGGCCTGCTATCGCCAGTCCGCGTGACGGGCCGGGCATTGCGGCAGCGGCGTGCGTCAAAGCCGTTGACGGGCGGGTTCGTTCGCGCAATGTTCCCCTCTGGCGCGTAGCCGAAGGAGCACGAACGATGGCCGATTACACGTTCTACACCAACCCGATGTCGCGCGGACAGATCGCGCGCTGGGCGCTGCATGAAGCCGGGGCCGAATACGATTCGGTCATTGTCCAGTGGCAGGACAAGCCGGCCGCGTTCCTCGCCGCCAACCCGATGGGCAAGGTCCCCGCGCTTGTCCATCATACCGGGGATGGGGACAGGATCGTCACCGAAACCGCCGCGTTCTGCCTCTATCTCGCCGAGATGCACCCCGAGGCGAGCCTGCTGCCCAGCGATGCCGAGATGGCCGATTACTACCGGTGGACATTCTTCGCCGCCGGCCCCGTCGAGCAGGCCATCACCTCGCGCAGCTTCAAGTTCGATCCCACGCCCGAACAGGAAGGCATGGCCGGATGGGGCAACTTCGACCGCACGATGAAGACGCTCGACGGCCACCTGTCGCAAACCGAATGGGTCTGCGGCAAGCGCTTCACCATGGCGGACGTCTATGTCGGCAGTTCGGTCGACTGGGGGCTGAATTTCGGCATCCTGCCGCCCCTGCCCTCCTTCGTGGGCTATGCCGAACGCTGTCAGGCACGCGCGGCCTACAAGACGGCCAAGGCGATCGACAACGCGCTGATCGCCGAGATGAAGAAGTAGGGCTGCCCCGGCGCGCCGAGCAACCGGGACTTCCCTTTGCGGCATGTCCCGCGCTTGCCTTCCGGCCCGGTCGCGGGCCAAGGCAGGCCCGACCGTAAGACTATACCGACAAGGCCGCCGAACCGGGCGGCTTGGGCAGGAGGCATCGCTTGAGCTTGGAACTGTTTGGCCACCCCTTTTCCTCGTACACCTGGAAAGTGCTCATAGCGCTCCATGCGGCGGAGATCGATTTCGAGTTCCGGATGGTCGATGCCGATCATCCCGACAACCTCGAGGTCGTCCAGTCGGCCGGGCCCCTCGCCAAGTTCCCGGTGCTGCGCGACGGCGAGAACCTGCTGTTCGAAGCCACGACGATCATCGAGTACCTTTCGCAGCACCACGCTCCCGGCGAAATGCTGATCCCGTCCGAACCCGACGCGGCGATCGGCATAGGCATGCTAGACCGGGTGTTCGACAACTACGTCATGGGTCCGATGCAGGCCGTGGTCGACGAATACCTGCGCGATGCCGAGAACCCCGATGCGGACCGCATCGCGGAGGCTCGCGGCAAGCTCGACAAGGTCTATGCCTGGCTGGAGGGCTGGCTGCAGTTCTACCCTGCCGCCGATCAGATCACGCTGATCGAATGCGCCGCGGCACCCGCGCTGTTCTACGCGGACTGGGTCCATGCAATCCCGGAAGACCGGCCCCGCCTGCGCCGCTGGCGCACGCACCTGCTGCGCCAACCCGCCGTGGCCCGTTGCGTGGAAGGTGCCCGGCCCTATCGACAGTACTTCCCGCTGGGCGATCCCGGCCGCGATTGAAGGAGAACCAGGTATGGCAGCAACACCGCAACAGGGTCGCTGCGCCTGCGGCGAGGTCCACTACCGGCTCGAGGCCGAGCCGATCGTCGTCCACTGCTGCCATTGCCGCTGGTGCCAGCGCGAGTCCGGCACTGCCTTTGCGCTCAATGCACTGATCGAGACGAGCCACGTCACCGTGATCGAAGGAACGCCCGAACGGATCGACACGCCCTCGGCCAGCGGCAAGGGGCAGGCGGTATTTCGCTGCCCCCGATGTCAGGTCGCGCTATGGAGCCATTTCGGCGGCGCGGGCGAGAAAGCCGCTTTCGTCCGCGTGGGAACGCTCGATGATCCCGATGCCTGTCCGCCCGACGTCCATATCTATGTCGTAAGCAAGCAGCCCTGGGTCATGCTCCCGGCAGGGTCGGAACAGTTTCCCGGCTACTATTCGGGCAAGGACGTGGTGCGGATCTACGGCGAGGATGGCGCCGCGCGCTGGAAAGCGCTGCGCAGCGCCTAAACGCCGAGGCGCTGCTCTCAGGCCTCTTCCTCGGCAGCCGCTTCCCCGGCCTTCCCGGCTTCGACGAGCGCATCCCAGGTTTCCCAGTCCACCGAGTGACCGGGATAGGCCACCTTCTCGAACGGCCATTCGGTTTCGATCCAGTTGGCCGCAAAAGCGTACAGTTCGTCTTCGAAGCCGGCGTCATATTCGGCCTTGGTGACCCACATCCTCACCACGGCATCATTCCCGTCGACGTTGCTCGGATAGACGTAGACGCACCCACGCTCGCGAAGGCCATCCGGAGTCAGGACTGCATAGGCGAAGGACGTGCGCTTTTGGAAGCGGGCCTGCTCGTTCTCCATGTCCTTCATGGCATCGGCATCGGAAATCCCTTCATGCGGCCACGATGTGCTGCGGCTGAAGGTCTTCTGCAGATGCTCGATCGACGACATGTATGCGTCGAAGTCGATCTTCACCAGATCAGGGCCCAGCGGCACGAGTTTGAAGCCCTCGGCTTCGACCAGGGTCGGAACATCGAAATCTGCCGGAACGAAGGAGGAGGCTTCCGCGGCCTGCCCTTGCTCTGCGGGCGCCGGGTCATCGCCAGCCATTGCCGGGGAACCCGCCATCATGGCCATCGTCAACGCCAGAGCCGCGCCGGTGATCCTGAAATTCCTCATGCAAACTCCTCGAACCGGGCCGTGCGCCCGCTGGTCAAACGACAAATCGTATGGTGCAGATGTGCGGAATCCCGGCCTTGCCCCGGTCGGGACTTTAGGCAGCGATCGCACCGCCCGGCAAGCGCGGAGTTCAGGCCAGTGCAGCGGCCTTGCGCAGCAGTTGATAGGCTTCCACCACCGTCTGCAGCCGCGAGGAGTGGCTGTGATCGCCACCGTTGTGATCGGGGTGATACTGGCGCAGCAACCGCGTGTAGCGCGCGCGCAGGGTCTTGCGGTCGACGTCCGATTCCAGCCCGAGCACTTCCAGCGCACGGCGTTCGTCCGGAGAGAAGCGGTTCTGCGCGCGCATGTCCGCCTGACGGCGCTTCACGTGGGCCCGGGCGCGTGAACTGATGGCATCGAGCGGATCGGAAAAGTTTGCCCAGTTCGGCGTTCCGTCCACACCGGCATCGTGCCGGAACGCGCGCGTCTCGGTTTCCCAGCCATGCAGCGGCGACTGGGCGCGGAAGATCTCTTCGGCTTCCATGCCCTCGAAATAGTCGTAGCCCGAATTGAACTCGCGCACGTGCGCCAGACAGAACCAGCGGTAGTCCCCCGGCCCGTCGAAACCGGACGGCCGACCGCCCGGTGCCCGGAACTCGCCCGCCTCTTCGCATCCCGGCCAGCTGCATTCGCGGCCGCCGGATTCGTACCTGCCATGAAATCTTTGATGTCTCACCGGCTTCAAGATGGGGCATCGCATCGCTAAATGGAACCCATGACCGGACCACTCGCGCAGGAAATGCGGCAACTGCTAACAGCCGCGCTGGAGCCCACGCAGCTCGACATCATCAACGATTCCGCCAGCCACAGCGGCCATATGGGCGATGACGGCAGCGGCGAATCGCACTTCACCATCGTGATCGAAAGCCCGAAGTTCGCCGGCGTCTCGCGCCTGCAGCGCCAGCGCATGGTCAACGGCGCGCTGGGCGACATCCCCGGCGAACGCGTCCACGCCATCGCCATCAAGGCCCGCGCGCCGGGGGAGTAGCAGTGCCCTGCCCTCTCGACCGGCGGAACTCTCGACGCATCGAGATTTCCGTCGGTTAACTTGAAACCGCACCCGCCTGGGCTACAGCTTACCGATGAACGAGCTTATCCCGATACCGGTGTTTGCCGCATTTGCTTTCGTTTGGCTGTTCGGAAAAATTTTCGAGACTGTGCTGCCATATCGTTGGTGGGCATTACGCCTCGGTATAGTTCCGATGCTCTGCTTTGGGCTGGCCGCCTTTCTGACGCTCAACCCACCGGATATCGCTCTCAACAACAGTTCAATCACCTCTCCAAACACCGGTAGAGCACAGGTTTTCTCGGTGTTTTTCTTCGGCCTGTTTTTACCGTCAGCGTATTTGTTCGCGATGACGCCCGTATTGCTGATCTATGCGGTTTGCAGGCACCGCAGTCATCAAGACTGAAGCCGGCTCGATTTGTCGATTGCTCCGCCGGTAAGCCATCTCAGCTTGGTTCGGTCGCACGGGCCCTGATCGCCGCCTGATCTCGGGCATTCATGAGCGCTTTCCACTGCCTCTCATCGCCGGTTGCCCTTTCGGTGCATGCGCCCTAAATGCGCGCACCATGCCGAAACCGCTGACATTCGCCGTGCCCAAGGGCCGTATCCTCGACGAAGCGCTGCCGCTCATGGCGCGTGCAGGCGTCGTGCCCGAGGCGGAGTTCCACGACAAGAAGTCGCGCGCGCTGTCGTTCGACTGCGAGAACAGCGACATGCGCCTGATCCGGGTGCGCGCATTCGACGTCGCGACCTTCGTGGCCCATGGCGCCGCACAGGTCGGCATTGTCGGCTCGGACGTGGTCGAGGAGTTCAATTACTCCGATCTCTACGCGCCGGTCGATCTCGACATCGGGCATTGCCGCCTGTCGGTAGCCGAGCCGGTCGGCGAAGAGGGCGGCGCCCTGCCCTCGCACCTGCGGATCGCCAGCAAGTATCCCAACCTCACCCGCCGCCACTTCGAGAAGCTGGGCGTGCAGGCCGAAGTGGTAAAGCTCAACGGCGCGATGGAACTGGCGCCCTCGCTGGGCCTGTCGAGCCGGATCGTCGATCTTGTTTCCACCGGCCGCACGCTGAAGGAAAACGGCCTCGTCGAAACGAGCCGCATCCTGGACATTTCCGCGCGCCTGATCGTCAATCGCGCCGCGCTCAAGACCGACGAGCGCGTCGGTGCGCTGGTCGAGGCCTTCCGCGCGCTGGTGAGCGAGAAAGCCGCCGCCTGATGCTGCGCCTGTCCTCCAAGGCGCCCGGCTTTGCCGAGGCCTTTGCCCGCGTGGTGGCGGACCGGCGCGAAAGCGCGGTCGATGTCGCCGCCGATGTGGCTGCGATCCTGCGGGATGTGCGGGCCCGCGGCGATGAAGCGCTGGCGGAATTGACCGCGAAATTCGACGGCCACGATCTCGATACGAGCGGCTGGAGCATCGGTGCCGAGGCGTGCCGCAAGGCCTTCGACGCGCTCGATCCGGCGCTGCGCGAAGCCCTCGAACTCGCGGCCGAGCGCATCCGCGCCTATCACGCCGCGCAGTTGCCCGAGAACCGCGATTATACCGACGATACCGGCGTGCGCCTTGGCGCGACCTGGCATCCGGTCGATGCGGCGGGCCTCTATGTTCCCGGCGGCCGCGCGGCCTATCCCTCCTCGCTGCTGATGAACGCGATTCCGGCCAAGGTCGCGGGCGTTGAAAGGCTCGTTGTCGTCACCCCGACGCCGAAGGGCGAGGTCAATCCGCTGGTGCTCGCCGCCGCGCATCTCGCCGGTGTCGATGAAGTCTGGCGCGTCGGCGGGGCTCACGCCGTGGGCGCGCTCGCCTATGGCACTGGGAGGATCGCGCCGGTCGACGTCATCACCGGCCCCGGCAATGCCTGGGTCGCCGAAGCCAAGCGCCAGCTCTACGGCGTCGTCGGCATCGACATGGTCGCCGGCCCCAGCGAAATCCTCGTGATCGCCGATGCGCAGAACGAACCGCGCAAGGTTGCCGCCGACCTGCTCAGCCAGGCCGAGCACGACCCGACCTCGCAGTCGATCCTCATCACCGACGATGCGGCTTTCGCCGATGCCGTGGCCGCGGCGGTGGAAACCGAGCTCGCTGCGCTGGCGACGCAGGAAACCGCGCGCAAGAGCTGGGACGATAACGGCGTGATCATCGACGTTGCCACGTTCGACGAAGCGCCCGCGCTCGCCAACCAGCTTGCCGCCGAACACGTCGAGATCGCCACCGACGATCCCGAATTACTGATGAAGCAGATCCGCCACGCCGGTTCGGTCTTCCTCGGCCGCATGACCCCCGAGGCGGTGGGCGATTACGTCGCCGGCCCCAACCACGTGCTGCCCACAGGGCGCCGGGCGCGGTTCTCCTCGGGGCTTTCGGTTCTCGATTTCATGAAGCGCACCAGCTTCATCCAGCTCGATCAGGCGGCGCTGGAGGCCATCGGCCCCGCCGCCGTAGCCCTTGCCGATGCGGAAGGGCTT
Source organism: uncultured Novosphingobium sp. (assembly GCA_965140495.1). GTDB lineage: Bacteria > Pseudomonadota > Alphaproteobacteria > Sphingomonadales > Sphingomonadaceae > Novosphingobium. The sequence goes on from OZ223239.1 coordinate 2,787,890, forward strand.
CCCGCGCACGCACGCTCCATTTCCGTAAGGCTCGGCCAATGACCACATCCAAGAAGGCGCGCACCGCCGCCCGCCTCGCCGCCGTTCAGGCACTCTACCAGCACGAGATGGAAGGCACTCCGCTTGCCAGCCTGCTCGACGAATTCCACCGCCACCGCCTCGGCGCGGTGATCGACGACGAGCAGTACCTCGCCGCCGAAGTCGCCTTCTTCGACGACGTGGTGAAGGGCGCCCTCGCCCGCCGCGAGGACATCGATGACCTGCTCGGGCGCAAGCTGGCGCAGGGCTGGTCGCTCAAGCGCCTCGACAAGACCATGCTGCAGATCCTGCGCGCCGGCACATACGAACTCATGGCCCGCGCCGACGTACCGACCGCCGCCGCGATCACCGAATACGTCGACGTCGCCCACGCCTTCTTCCAGCCGCGCGAGGCGAAGTTCGTCAACGGCGTGCTCGACGCAGTAGCCAAGGCGGTTCGTTCCTGACGCATTGACCTTCCCCCTCGATGGGGGAAGGATACGCAGACTTGGTCGCGTGAGCGGCCTAGTCGGAGTTGGATAGGGGTGTTGGGCACGCGCGTGACATCACCCCTTCCCAACTGCGGCTAGGCAGACAAGCTGCCAAGCCTTCGTATCCCTCCCCCATCAAGGGGAGGAAGGGAATTGTGCCCGGTTTTGAAGAAGTATCCGCCTTCAATGTCTGTTACGCGCGCCCGCGAGTTGCGCGGAAATCCCACCGAAGCGGAAAAGGCGATGTGGCGGCTTCTCAAGACCCACTTTCCGAAAGGTCGCTTTCGTCGGCAGGTGCCAATCCGGCATTTTATCGCTGATTTCGCCAGCCATCGCTTGCGTGTTGTTATAGAGATAGACGGCGGACAGCATTCGCCGGAAGCCGACGCGGTGCGCACCCGGATGATCGAATCCGAAGGCTACCGGGTGATCCGATTCTGGAACAATGACGTGCTGCAAAACTCTCATGGCTGCATGATCCAGCTTCAGGAAGCGCTGCAATGACCACCGAACTCGCCCTCATCGCCGCCCTGCGCGCGCTGGCCGGAACGCCAGAGGCGCGCGGACTGATGGACGATGCCGCGGTGCTGGAGATCGGCGGCGAGAAGCTGGTTCTGACGCTCGATACGATGGTCGAGAGCGTCCATTTCCTGCCCGGCGATCCGCCCGAGGACATTGCCTGGAAACTGGTGGCGGTGAATGCCTCGGACGTCTCGGCCAAGGGCGCAGAGCCGCTGGGGTGCCTCTATTCGCATGCGCTTGGCGAGGAGAGCTGGGACGAGTCCTTCGTCGCCGGGCTGGCCGCCGCCTGCACGCACTTCCGCTTGCCGCTGCTGGGCGGCGACACGGTGCGCATGCCCGAAGGCGCGCCGCGCAGTTTCTCGCTCACGGCATTGGGACGCACCAAGGGTGCCGTACCGTCGCGCGGCGGGGCGCAGGCGGGCGACCGCGTCTGGGTAAGCGGCACGATTGGCGATTCCGGTCTCGGACTTTCGGTGCTGACGGGGCAGGAAGCCGAGGGCGACGCAGCGGAATGGCTGGCGCAGCGCTATCGTCGCCCATCCCCCGATACGCCACTCGGCCCCGCGCTGGCGCCCTGGGTGTCCGCCATGATGGACATTTCGGATGGACTGCTGGTCGACGGGCAGCGCATGGCCGACGCCAGCGAAGTGGCTATCACCATCGGGGCTGATTCCGTCCCGCTGTCCGAAGCCTTCCGGGCCGTTGCCGGAGACGAACTGCCCGCACGGCTCGCCGCGATGACGGCGGGGGACGACTACTGCCTGCTGTTCACCGCCCCGCCCGAACATACCGCGCAGATCCGGGAAACCGCATCGGCGCTGGGATGCGAGGTCCACGCCGTCGGCGGCGTTTCCGCAGGATCCGGCCTCAGCGTCTTTCACAAGGGCGTGCCGGTGCCGCTCCCCGATCAGCTGGGTTACCAGCACTGAACGCCTGAACGGCGCTCCCATTTGACTTCCCGCAAGGCCGACATGGCAAAAACGCAGTTAAGCCGCTTGCCAGTCATATTGCTTGTCTATAGCCCTTTCGTCTTCGAGCGGGAAAACCCGTCGAAATAGCGAAAAACATTGGGAAGGGGGCGTTACGTGGATCTAGTCACGATCGCAATTGTCCTGGGACTTCTGGCCATCATCTATGGCTTCGTCACCAGCAGACAGGTGCTCGGCTCGCCAGCCGGCAACGAAAAAATGCAGGAAATCGCAGGAGCCATTCAGGAAGGCGCACAAGCCTATCTGAAGCGGCAATATTCTACCATTGCCGTGGTCGGCGTTGTCGTGGCGATCATCATCGCCCTGACTCTGACCTGGGTTTCGGCCATCGGCTTCGTCATCGGCGCGATCCTTTCGGGCGTGGCCGGCTTCATCGGCATGAATATCTCGGTGCGCTCCAACGTGCGTACCGCAGCTGCCGCGCAGACCGGCCTGCAGCCGGGCCTGACGCTCGCCTTCCGCGCCGGAGCCATCACCGGCATGCTCGTTGCCGGGCTCGCGCTTCTCGCGATCGCGGTGTTCTACTGGTACCTCACCGGCCCCGCCGGGCACACCGTGGGCGGTGAAGACCGCACCGTTGTGGAGGGCCTGACCGCCCTCGCCTTCGGCGCCTCGCTCATCTCGATCTTCGCGCGTCTCGGCGGCGGCATCTTCACCAAGGCCGCAGACGTCGGCGCCGACCTCGTCGGCAAGGTCGAGGCCGGCATTCCGGAAGACGACCCGCGCAACCCGGCCGTGATCGCCGACAACGTGGGCGACAACGTCGGCGACTGCGCCGGTATGGCCGCCGACCTTTTCGAGACTTACGTCGTCACCGTCGGTGCCACCATGGTCCTGACCGCGCTGCTGCTGAAGGGCGCGGACAACCTGATGGCGATGATGGCGCTGCCGCTGCTGATCGGCGGCGTGTGCATCGTGACCTCGATCATCGGCACCTATTTCGTCCGCCTCGGCAAGTCGAACTCGATCATGGGCGCCATGTACAAGGGCTTCCTCGTCACGGCAGTGCTCTCGATCCCTGCCATCTGGTGGGCCATCAGCTACGCGCTCGGCAGCATGGAAACGCCGATCGCGGGCAATGACTTCAATGGCCGCGTACTGTTCTACTGCGCGCTGCTGGGCCTTGCCATCACCGGGCTGATCATCTGGATCACCGAGTACTACACCGGCACGCAGTTCCGTCCGGTGAAGTCGATCGCCAAGGCATCGGAAACCGGCCACGGCACCAACGTGATCCAGGGCCTTGCCATCGCCATGGAAGCGACGGCGCTGCCGACGCTGGTGATCGTTGCCGGCATCGTCATCGCCTACCAGCTCGCCGGCCTTCTGGGCATTGCCTATGCTGCCACGGCCATGCTGGCGCTGGCGGGCATGGTCGTGGCGCTCGACGCCTATGGCCCGGTCACCGACAATGCCGGCGGCATTGCCGAAATGGCCGGCCTCGACGATGCGGTCCGCGAAAAGACCGACGCGCTCGATGCCGTGGGCAACACCACCAAGGCCGTGACCAAGGGCTATGCCATCGGCTCGGCCGGTCTCGCCGCACTGGTGCTCTTCGCGGCATACACCACCGACCTTCGCGAGTTCTTCCCGACGCTGACGGTGAACTTCAGCCTCGAGAATCCCTACGTGATCGTCGGCCTGCTGCTGGGCGCGCTGTTGCCGTACCTGTTCGCCGCGATGGGCATGACCGCCGTGGGACGCGCCGCCGGTGACGTCGTCATGGACGTACGCGATCAGTTCGCGGCCGATCCCGGCATCATGGCGGGCACCTCCAAGCCGAACTATGCGAAGACGGTGGACCTCGTCACCAAGGCCGCGATCAAGGAGATGATCCTGCCTTCGCTGCTGCCGGTGCTGGCGCCCATCGTCGTGTACTTCGTGATTGCGTGGGTCGGCGGTTCGGAGAACGGCTTCGCCGCTCTCGGCGCCCTGCTTCTCGGCGTGATCGTCGGCGGCCTGTTCGTCGCGCTCTCGATGACCTCGGGCGGCGGCGCATGGGACAACGCCAAGAAGTACATCGAGGACGGCAATCACGGCGGCAAGGGCTCCGAAGCCCACAAGGCCGCGGTGACGGGCGATACCGTGGGCGATCCCTACAAGGACACCGCAGGCCCGGCCGTGAACCCGATGATCAAGATCACCAATATCGTCGCCCTGCTGCTGCTCGCAGCCATGGCGGCGGGTTGATAAGAGCCTGACGGCTTAACCTTTACAACGGCCCCGCCGGCGTGCCCGGCGGGGCCTTTTTTGTGCCCGCTTCCGGCGATCCCCGCGCGTTAGCAATTCCTTGATGGTTAACGGGTAACGTGATCCTGACGAATTCCAGCCCCCAAACCGGATATTCCGCATCGTGGCGAGCAAGGCTCAGGATTACGAGGTTTCTTCTTCGGCAATCGATCCCGAAGCGGAAGCCGTGTGTCCGCCGTCCTACCGGCTCGATTGCGTGCCCTGGCGCGACATGGAAAACGAGGTGGAGGCATGGGACCGGCTTGCCGATCGCGCGAGCGAACCCAACCCCTTCTTCGAAAGCTGGTATCTCCTGCCCTCGCTGCGCGCCATGCCCGAGACCGAGGAAGTCACGGTGCTGCGCTTCGAACGCGATGGCGAACTGGCGGGTCTGCTGCCGATGGTGCGGGCTCCCAAGTACTACCGTTGGCCGGTGCCCCATCTCTCCAGCTGGCTGCATGCCAACAGCTTCTGCGGCGTTCCACTGGTCGCGCGAGGCTGCGAGGTTCCCTTCTGGCAGGCCGTGCTGCGCTGGGCCGATGACGAACCCGGAACGGCGCTGTTCATGCACTTGCGCGGTATCGTTCTGGGCGGACCGCTGCACGCCGCGCTCGAAGGCGTCGTCGCCTGCGACGGGCGACAGGTGGAGATCGTCCACCATGAAGCGCGCGCGATGCTCTGTTCCAGCCTCTCGCCCGAGGCTTATCTGGAAACTTCGATGAGCGGCAAGAAGCGCAAGGAACTGCGCCGGCAGGCCAACCGCCTCGCCGACCTCGGCGAAATCCGTTTCGAACGCCGCACCGACGCCGAAGACATCGAAGACTGGTGCGAACACTTCCTGGCGCTGGAAGCCGCAGGCTGGAAAGGGGAAGCCGGTTCCGCGCTCGCGAGCGACGAGAGCACGACAGACCTGTTCCGCGAAAGCCTTGCAGGCGCCGCCGAACGCGGCAAACTTGAGCGGCTCAGTCTCTGGCTGGACGACAAGCCGCTGGCCATGCTGGCGACCTTCCTGACGCCACCGGGCGCCTATTCCTACAAGACCGCGTTCGATGAAGAATATGCGCGGTTCTCACCCGGCGTGCTGCTCCAGCGCGAGAACCTTGCCGTGCTCGACCGGCCGGACATTGTCTGGAGCGACAGTTGCGCTGCGGCGGACCACCCGATGATCGACCGTATCTGGCGCGAAAAGCGCAGTGTGGGCCGGCTATCGATCGCCATCGGCGGCATGCTGCGCCGCGCGGCGTTCAGCCAGTTCGTGAAGGCCGAAACGGCGCGCAGTCCTGCCCATACCGAGGTCTAGGTCTTTCCCCGCCCGACCCTATACCCCCCCATTTCCCAATTCCCGTCATCCCCGCGCAGGCGGGGATCCCGCTTCTCTTTCCGTGCGCGCGAAGAAAAGCGCCCCCCGCCTTCGCGGGGGCGACGTAAGTTGGTTCTTCTGTAGAAGGGCTGCACGAACGGCAAGCAGGCCTCTACCCACCCGGATGGTAGAAATCGTAGATCGTCTGCGCCACCGCCGCGCTGACACCCGGCGCGCGTTGCAGGTCGGCCAAACTGGCCGCGCGCACTTTTCCCGCCGTGCCGAAATGCAGCAGCAGCGCCCGCTTGCGCGCGGGACCGATGCCGGGGATTTCATCGAGCGGACTCGCGGTAATCGCGCGGCTGCGCTTGGCCCGGTGAGCTCCGATGGCGTAGCGGTGGACTTCGTCGCGCAGGCGCTGGAGGTGGAACAGCAGCGGTGAATTCACCGGCAGCATCTTTTCGCGACCATCGGGGAAGTGGAACACCTCGCGCCCCTCGCGGCCATGGTGCGGGCCTTTGGCGATGGCGATCAGCGGCACGTCCTCGATGCCCAGCTCTTCCAGCGCGTCCTTCACCGCGTTCATCTGGCCCTTGCCGCCGTCGATCAGCACGAGATCGGGCCATGTCCCGCTTTCGCGCTCGGGGTCTTCCTCCTGCGCGCGGCCGAAGCGGCGGGTCATCACTTCGCGCATCATGCCGAAGTCGTCGTCGGTGCGCGCGGTCTTGATGTTGAACTTGCGGTACTGGTTCTTGATGAAGCCTTCGGGCCCCGCGACCACCATCGCGCCCAGTGCCTTGCTGCCCTGGATATGCGAGTTGTCGTAGACCTCGATCCGCTGCGGCACTTCGGGCAGTTCGAGGAACTCGGCCATCTCGCGCATGACCTTGGCCTGCGTGCCGCGCTCCGCCAGCCGACGTTCCAGCGCTTCCACGGCATTGCGGGTGGCCTGTTCCATCAGGCGCTTGCGCGAGCCGCGCTGCGGCACCGATATCTCGACCTTGCCCCCTGCTCCTTCGCGAAAGGCCTCGGCCAGCAGATCGCGCTCGGGCAAGTCGCGGTCGACGAGGATCGTGCGCGCGGGCGGCACTTCCTCGTAGAACTGGGTGAGGAAGCTCTGCAGCACGTCTTCCTCGCTCAGGCCCTCGGTGTGCGTGGGGAAGAAGGCGCGATGGCCCCAGTTCTGCCCGCCGCGAATGAAGAAGGCCTGCACGCCGATGTGCCCGCCCTTGGCCGCCATCGCGAAGATGTCGGCATTGTCGAGCCCTTCGGCATTGATCGCCTGACTGCCCTGAATGAAAGTCGCCGCGCGCAGACGGTCGCGCAGCATGGCGGCGCGTTCGAAGTCGAGCGCTTCGGCCGCCTCGGCCATCTGCGCCTCGATCTTGCGCTGCACCGCACTCGACTTGCCGCCGAGGAAGTCTTTCGCCTCCTGCACCAGTTCTGCGTAGCCCGCCTTGTCGATGCGGTCGACGCAAGGGGCCGAGCAGCGCTTGATCTGGTAGAGCAGGCAGGGCCGGTCGCGCCGCGAGAAGAAACTGTCGGTGCAGCTGCGCAGCAGGAACAGCTTCTGCAGCGCGTTGATCGTGGTGTTCACCGAACCCGCGCTGGCGAAGGGGCCATAGTAATTGCCCTTGGCCTTGCGCGCGCCGCGGTGCTTCATGATGCGCGGAAAGTCGTTGTCCGCCCGCAGCAGGATGAAGGGGAACGATTTGTCGTCGCGCAGGAGCACGTTGTAGGGCGGGCGGAATCGCTTGATGAGCTGCGCTTCGAGCAGCAGCGCCTCGGCTTCCGAATTGGTGGTGACGATCGTCATCGAGCGCGTCTGGCTGACCATGCGCTGCAGGCGGATCGGCAGCTTGTCCCACTGGACATAGTTGGCGACGCGATTCCGCAGCACCCGCGCCTTGCCGACGTAGAGGACATCGCCGCGCGCATCCTGCATGCGATAGACGCCGGGCCGCGTCGGCAGCGTGCGCACCGTGTCGCGGATCACTTCGGCGCCGGCCTGCAGATCGGGCTTGTCCGATCCGCGCACGGTATAGGTCGCCCGCTCCTCGTTGAAGCGTTCGAGGCCCTTGGGGTGATCAGGAGTGCCGGCAGGAGTACGCGCCATGCCGGTGCAGATAGGACATGCGGCGCGGGTTCGGTAGCCCCGCGCCGCGATCATCCTCAGAACATCTTGCGGATATCGATACCCACGACGCGCCCCTGCGGCTGGCGGTAGGCCGCCTGATAGGCAATCGGCACAGTCCCATTCTCGTCGGTGACCTTCTGGCGGAAATCGAAGAGGTTATCGACGGTGAACGCGACGCGCGTGCCCTTAAGGAACGGCACTTTGGCCACCAGATCCTCGTTGCGGCCCAGATCGGCGAACAGCCGCAGGTCGACCATGAAGGTACTGCCGAAGCGCAAGTCCGAACTGCCCGGCAGGCCCGTCCCGTTGACGTTGGCGGGTGCTTCCCACTCGGCGTTCATGCGCAGGCCGTAGCCATTGGCGAACAGACCGCCCGAGGCCTCGATGGCATGGCGCGGGACGCCGCCCGCCGCGAGGGCATCACCGTCCAGCTCGTCGAGCACGGGCACGCCCTGCGCGATCCGGACCGTGTCGGTGAAGCGCCAGGTGTGGTAGACCGAAAGGTACCAGCGGCCACCGCGCCGCCCGCGTCCGAACATCGCCGGCGGGCCACTCGACGAACGCTCGCGGCTGGCCGTCTGCCGCCCTGATTGGCCGCCCGCCGCGCCATCCGCCTTGCACAGCCGTTCCCGCAGCGAGGCCAGGCGCGTCTGGTCGATCTGTCCGTCCGGGCCACGCAGGCGTTCGGCCAGTTGCTCTGGCAACGCCGAAACATTGGGCACGCCCTCAACGCAGACGACCGCGCGGATGCGGGCGAAGCGCTCGGGATCGAAACCACCGCCGCCCGGCGCCGCACCATCGGCAGAGCAGACCCGCGCCTTGAACCGGGCGAGACGTTCGGAATCGATCTTCCCGTCGGCGCCGGTGAGGCGTTCCCGCATGCGCTCGGGCAAGGCCGCCGGGTCGGGCGCGGTGTCGCCGGTGCAGAGCTGCTTGCGCAGCGCCTCCAAGCGCGAGGGATCGAAGCCCGGCCGGTTACCTGCGGCAGGCGGCGGCCCCTGGGTGCCTGCGGCGGGCTGGGCAGATGCCGGCGGGGAGCCGCTACGCCCCTCACCACCGCCTCTTCCCGAAGACCGGTCGTTGCCGCCGATGTTGCCGGATACATTGAAGCCCCAGCGCACGCGCGAACTGGCAACCCGGTCGTACGTCACCGCGCGGCGATCGAGCGCGATCAGATTGCCGGCCGCATCGCGGGTCACGCGATCGGGGAAAGCCGCCTCGAACGCCGGGGTGAACAGCGGGAACGATTCCGTGACATTGTCCGACCGGTTGCGGAAGTATTCCACCATCAGGTTGGCCCGGTCGAAGAACGGCAACTGCCATGTCGCCGACAGCTTGATGTCGCGCTGCTTCTCCTTGACCAGCGCCGGATTGCCACCGCTGATCGTGGTCACCAGCGCGGTCGTGCCATTCACGAAGTCATAGACCGGCACGTTGTAGTTGAACACCGTGGGCGCGCCCAGTTGCGAAAGCGACGGCGCGGCTTCGTTGACGAGGTAGCTCGCCTGCAAAGAAAGCTTTTCGGTCGGTGACCAGGTCAGGCCGGCGCTCCAGTCGGTAAGCGTGCCGAAGTCGGAAAGGTGGTTGAGCCCGCCGCTCAGGTTCAGCGTCAGGTCGCCGATGGCGCCCAGCACGTCCTCGTCCTTGCTGGTAAGCGGCAGCGCCAGATTCACACCCCCCTGCACATCGCCACGCCTGAGCTTGATCGTGCCCAGCGTGTTGCGGGTATCGTCGCTGCGGGTGTTGGTGAAGTCGTAGCCCGCCTTCACCGTCAGGCTGGCGTCGCCCGCAGGCATGCGGAACGGCGTGCCGACCAGCGTAGCGAGGCTGGTGAGGGCAAGCGAGCGGTTCTGCGCTGTATCGACACCGGCTCCCGGCACGAAGGGCAGCGCGCCGGCTATCGTCAGCTCTCCGGCGTCGACCGCCGCCTGCAAGCCCGACGTATCGCGGCGCCGGTCGACGCGGGTGGACGTGTCGGTGTAGCTCCCGTCGAGCGTCGCGCTGAACTCCCAGTCGCCCAGGAACTTGCTGAAGCCCAGCCCACCTTCGAACGAGTCTGTAATCACGCGGGTCGTGAGCGGATCGGGCAGCGTGCGCAGCGCGCTTTCGCCTCCATCGGTCAGCAGCACCGTATCGAGCCCCGAGAGCGAAGTGCTCTGCGTATGGTTGTATCCACCGCTGGCGGTAAGCGAACCGTTCAGCCCGTTCTCGCCCAGTCCCTGCGTCATGGTGCCTTCGAGCGACAGATCGTAGTCGGACGAGGCAAGGCTGCGATAGCGGGCCGGATCGGGATCGCCCGCGACATCGGGCCTGGAGGATTCCTCCTGACGGACATTGCGCTCGTCCTCGGTCAGCATCGTCGTCTGGACGATCTTCGCCGAGAAGTTGTAGCGGCGCGGACCCGACACGTTGAACAGGCCGGTTTCCAGCTCGTAGTTGTCGTATCCGCCGCGCGTGGGGCGATTGTATTCGCCCGCTCCGGTAACGGCTGCGAACTGCTCCTTGAGGATCATGTTCACCACGCGCTGGTTGGCCGGATAACCGAAGCGCAGCGCCACTTCCTCGGGCAGGATCTCCACGCGGCGGATCGCTTCCGGCGGCATTCGGCGCATCTCGCGCCAGCTGGTGATGCGCTGGCCGTTGATCAGCATGATCGGCCGGCCACCGCCCCGCCCCCGTCCACTGTTCGTCTGCGGCGAAATGGCCGCGAGCAGTTCTTCTATAGAATTCGCGCCGTATGCCTGGATGTCTTCTTCCTCGAGGACTTCGACCGGCTTTTGCGGCACGTCGAGCTGACCGCGGATACGCGGGGCCAGCACGAGGATCTCGTCGCCGTGTACTTCCAGCGGGTCGTCGTCGCCGTCGTTGATCGTCGCGGGAGCGGCAGGCTCTTCAGCAAAGGCAGGTACAGGCAAGCACAGGCAGGTCGCCAGGCTCAGAAGGGGCAAGGAACGCAATCGGAATCTCCGCCAAGACTAAAGCAAATCCCTTCCCTTCAACGCTGATGCCTCGCTTGGGTGTCATGGGCAATCTGCCGTCAGGTAACATTTTGTCGCAAGTAACTTGCAGTACGCTGAACCGCCGAGTCTTCCCTTTTCCCGCCGCTGTGGCTATGTCGCGCCGCGATGACCCGACAGAACAACGGACAGTGATCGCCAATGGCGAAAGAAGAACTCCTTGAGATGCGCGGACGGGTAGTGGAATTACTGCCCAACGCCATGTTCCGCGTCGAACTGGAAAACGGCCACGAAATCCTCGGCCACACGGCCGGCAAGATGCGCAAGAACCGCATCCGCGTGCTGGTCGGCGACGAAGTTCTGGTCGAACTCACGCCTTACGATCTCACCAAGGGCCGCATCACCTATCGCTTCATGCCCGGTCGCGGTGGCCCCGGTCAGTACTGAAGCCCCGCAGTTGGGCATGCCCGTCCACGGTTCCGCCCCTCGCCTTGTCCTGGCCTCGGCCAGCGCGCGCCGCCGCGAACTGATCGCGCGCCTCGGCGTGACGCCCGACGCCATCGAAGCTGCCGACATCGACGAAACCCCGGCCCCGCGCGAAGTCCCGCGCGACTACGCCCGGCGCATGGCGCGCGAAAAGGCGCTGGCGGTGCCTTCCGCCGATGCCTTCGTGCTGGCCGGCGATACCGTGGTCGCATGCGGCCGCCGCATTCTGCCCAAGGCCGAGGACGAAGCCACCGCGCGCCAGTGCCTCGACCTCCTCTCCGGCCGCCGCCACCGCGTGCTGTCGGCTGTTGCCCTGCGCGCACCCGACGGCTCGCTGCGCGAGCGCCTTTGCGAAACGGTTGTGCGCTTCAAGCCGCTCTCGCACGAGGAATTGGACGCCTACATCGCCAGCGATGAATGGGACGGCAAGGCCGGCGGCTACGCCATCCAGGGCAGCGCCGAAGGCCTGATCGCGTGGATCTCCGGGAGCCACTCCGCCGTCGTCGGCCTGCCGCTGTTCGAAACGCGTGCGCTGCTAAAATCGGCAGGTTTCCCGATTGCCTGAGTGGCTCGTCGAGGAGGGGATCGGTGAAAGCCGCGCGATCCTGACCGATGGCGGAGAACTGCTGGCTGCGCGCCTGCAATGGCCGGGCAAGCTGGTTGCTGGCGAAGTCGCCGATGCCGTGCTGATCTCCCGCCGCAGCGGCGCCTCGCGCGGCACCGTCCGCTTTGCTTCGGGAGAGGAAGCGCTGGTCGATGGCCTGCCCGCCTCCGCCAGCGAAGGCGCCGCGCTGCGCGTGGAAGTCACCCGTGCCGCCATGGCCGAGACCGGCCGCTTCAAGCGGGCGCAGACCCGCGCCTGCGACAAGTCTGTGCGGCCTGCCCCGTCTCTTGCAGAGGCTTTGCGCGCGGACGGTCTGTCCGTGCGCTCCGTGACGCGCTTTCCCGACGATCCCTGGCCCGAGCTGATCGCCGAGGCGCTCGATGGCGTCGTCGCCTTCGACGGCGGTTCGCTCGTCGTTTCGCCGACCCCGGCGATGACGGTGATCGACATCGACGGCGCCTTGCCGCCGAAAGCGCTGGCGCTGGCGGCCGTCCCGGCGATCGCTCGCGCCATAGGCCAGTTCGACCTCGCCGGGTCCATCGGCATCGATTTCCCGACTCTGGAGCGCAAGGACGAGCGCCGCGCTGTGGACGAGGCGCTGGCAGAAGCACTCGACCACTGGCCGCACCAGCGCACGGCGATGAACGGCTTCGGCTTCGTGCAGCTTGTCGCGCGGCTCGAACGCCCCTCGATCCTGCAGCGCGTGCGCAGCGACCCCGCCGGGGCTGCCGCGCGCCTGCTGCTGCGCCGGGCGGAGCATGTCCGCGAGCCGGGTGTATTGCTGCTCACCGCGCATCCCGCCGTGCGCGCCGCCGTCTCTGCCGCATGGGAAAGCGAACTGGCGCGTCGCACCGGGCGAACGATCCGCTGGGAAGAAAATCCCGCCCTTGAACTCGCGGGCGGATTCGCGCAGGCGATCGCACAATGACCAAGTCCGAACGCAAATGCCCCATCTGCGGCAAGCCCCGCACTGCCGAACACACACCGTTCTGCTCCAAACGCTGCCGCGACCGCGATCTGCTCAAGTGGCTCGACGACGGCTACGCCCTGCCAGGTCCGCCCAGCTTCGGCGACAATCCACAGGACGATTGAAATTTCCCTTCGATTAGGGGGTTGCCAAGGCGCCTGTGCTTCGCCATAGGCCCGCAACCAGCCGCTCGACGGTCCCCACGGACCTTACGTTCGACGCGATGCCCGGGTAGCTCAGTTGGTAGAGCATGCGACTGAAAATCGCAGTGTCGGTGGTTCGATCCCGCCCCCGGGCACCATCCTTTTCCAAGGACGCCTTCCCAGACACGATTGCACGTGCAGCCGATCTTCGGTCGGCGCGGGCCTGAGCGTCTGTCGTCAGGCCCGCGCGACAAGATTCAGTCAGTCGGCGCCTTTGCCGGTCCTTCGTCGGCCGGTTCATCCGCTTCCGCAGCACCGTCATCGGTCGGCCCCGTCTCGCTCAGACGGCCGAGGATTTCCTGCGCGCTGGTAACCCCGGCCAGTTCGCCGTCGCGGGTCAAGAGCACCGGATTGTCAGTCTGCGCGGCAATGCGCATCAGTGTGCGGACAGGTGTGGTGGAGGGAACCTGCACGACACCGTCCGGATAGTCCTCCTGCCCTTCCGGCTCGGCGATCTCGGTGACCGGCATCCATTCATCGTCGACGGCAACGCGGTCCCCCTCGAGGCGGTAGCGGCCCTCCTCGTCCAGCAGCAGTGCGCCGTCCTCGGTCGAGAGATCCTCGACGGCGTGCATCACCGTGTCGCCGGTCATGACATGCAGCGGGTTCATGTGTTCGAGGAAGCTGGTGACATAGGGCGTCGCCGGATTGGTCAGGATGTCCTGCGGGCTTCCGCTCTGCACGATCCGCCCGCCTTCCAGCAGCGTGATCTGGTCGCCGATCTTGAAGGCCTCGTCGAGATCGTGGCTGACGAACAGGATCGTCTTCTGAACCGCCCGCTGCAGGTCCAGCAGATCGTCCTGCAGCTTGGCGCGAATGAGCGGATCGAGCGCGGAGAACGGCTCGTCCATCAGCAGGATATCGGCATCGGTGGCAAAGGCCCGCGCCAGACCGACGCGCTGCTGCATGCCGCCCGAAAGCTCGCTGGCATAGCTGTCACCCCAGTCGCCCAGACCGACGAGTTCGAGCTGCTCGTCCACCTTGCGGTCGACGTCGGCCTTGCTCTCCCCGCGCAGTTCGAGACCCAGCCCCACGTTCTCACGCACCGTGCGCCAGGGCAGCAGCGCGAACTGCTGAAACACCATGGCCACGCGGTGGCGTCGCACATCGCGCAGCACGGCAGGATCGCGCTCGGCCAGGTCGAGCACGCCGTCCTGGGTATGGATCAGCACCTGCCCGCGCGTCACTTCGTTGAGACCGTTGGCCGCACGCAGCAGCGTCGACTTGCCCGAGCCCGACAGGCCCATCAGCACCGAAATGTGCCCGCGCTCGACCGAGAGGCTGGCGCCGTGCACGCCGAGCACCACATCGGTCTGGTTGCAGATCGCGCTGCGGTCGAGCCCCTGCCCGGCCAGTTCGATAGCCCGGTCGAGACCCGCCTGCCGCTTGCGTCCGCGCCCCTGGCCGAAGAAGATATCGACGTCGCGGAATTCGATCGCCACGCTCATCAGACGTCTCCCTTGCTGTCACGCCGCGTCACGCGGTCGAGAATGATCGCCAGCAGCACGATGGCAAAGCCGGCCTCGAAGCCCATGCCCACCTGCACGGTATTGAGCGCGCGAACCACCGGAACGCCGAGCCCGCCCGCGCCGACCAGCGCGGCGATGACTACCATCGACAAGCTGAGCATGATGCACTGGGTAATCCCCGCAAGGATCGATTCCGCCGCCGAGGGCAGTTCCACCTTGAACAGCAACTGTCGTTTGGTGGCGCCGAAAGCCTCGCCCGCCTCGATCAGCGGCCGCGGCACCGATGCTATGCCGAGCTGGGTCAGGCGGATCGGCGCAGGCAGCGAGAAGATGATCGTCGAGATCAGCCCCGGAACCACGCCGAGACCGAAGATCACCAGCGTCGGGATCAGGTAGACGAAAGTCGGCAGTGTCTGCATCAGATCGAGCACCGAGCGCAGGTACTCGTAGGCGCGTGGCCGATGCCCCGCCCAGATGCCTATCGGCACCCCGATCACGGTGGAGGTGGCCGCCGCGAAGACCACGAGTGCCAGCGTCTCGATCGTCGCCGCCCAGTACCCCTGATTGATGATGAACAGCAGCGCCAGCGGCACGAACACGGTCAGCCCGACGGAGCGGCGCAGGAACCACGTCAGCACCGTTGCCAGTGCGACGAAGACCAGCGGCGGGATCGCCTGCATGCCCTTCGTCAGCCCGGTCACGCTGGTGCTGACCGCGCGCGAAATGAGGTCGAGAATACCGCCGTTGGCCTTGGTCCACTCGACGATATCGGTCATCCACTGGCCGACCGGGATCTTGTAGCGGGTGACGAAGCTCCCTTTGGCTGCGGGCGACAGGTCGCTGTGCAGAGCCTCGGCGGCGGGCTGGCCGTCTATCGTCGTCACGCCCTGCAGCCATGTCTTCAGGCGCTCGGGGTGTTCGGCAAGCCAGTCCTGCGCCGTGCGCTCGGCATCGCCGTTCGCCATGACCCCGGCCATGAGCGCATTTTCGTCGTCCACGGTGAAGGCGAGATTTTCGAGCAGCTTGCCGACGTTCGGGCACTGCTGAAGGTAACCCTTGCGGACGGTCGTGTAGACTTTGGCACCGCCGAAATTGGGGCCGAAGACATCGTCCCCGCCCGAGAGATACTCCATGTTGAAGCGCGTGTTCATCGGGTGCGGCTGCCATCCGAGGAAGACGATCGGGCGCTGTTCCTTCACTGCGCGCTCGACTTGCGCCAGCATGCCCTGCTCGCTGCTTTCCACCAGCGTGAAGTCGCCCAGACCGAACTCGTTCTCGTCGATCATCTTGAGCACGTGGGCATTGCCGTCGTTGCCCGGTTCGATGCCGTAGATCTTGTGATCGAGCGGCCCGGCAAACTTCGAGATATCCGCGAAGTCGGTCAGCCCCTCGTCGTGGAGGTACTTCGGCACCGCCAGCGTGTAACGGGCATTGCCCAGATTGATGCGCACCCGCTCGATGGAACCGTCATCCAGATAGGGCTTGATCGCGCTGTCCTGCGCCGGGATCCAGTTGCCCAGAAAGACGTCGATGTCCTTGCGCTGCATGCCGTTGAACGTCACCGGGATCGACAGCACCCGCACTTCGGGATCGTAGCCGAGACCGCGCAGGACGCGCGCCAGCATGCCGGTGGTCGCGGTCACGTCGGTCCAGCCGACATCGGCGAGGTGGACGGTCTTGCAGGAGGGCGGATCGCTTGCCGCATGTGCCGGCGCCACTCCCAGAAACAGGAGCATTGCCATCATCAAGTGCTTTCCGATCCGACCCATGGATTCTCTTTTCCGCGATTTCTGCTGGTGGGCTTGGCACCCTGAGGACTTGGCGAGGGCCCTATTGAACGAATGATCAATAAGGGTTCAAGGCTTTATTCCTTACCTCTTGCGCAATCATGAGGTTTAAGGCTAGCCGGTCGCCATTGCGATTGAACAGCGATTCAAAAGGTGTGTCTTGACCGTAACGTCCGCTACATCGGGTCAGCCGTCAAGGCTTGATGGCCGCGGCCTGCAGCTGATCGAGATGACCATCGACAGCCTTGCCGAAGCCGGTTTTGCCGGGACCACGCTGGCCGGGATCGCCGGTCGCGCGGGCGTCTCGTCCGGACTTGTGGCGCACTACTTCAACGACAAGAACGGCCTGCTCGAGGCGACCTTCCGCGCACTGGCCTTCCGCCATGCCCAGGCCGTCCGCATGCGCATGCTGAATGCCCAGACGCCGCGCGAGCGGCTGCAGGCGGTGATCGACGGCAGCCTTGCACGCGAGGAAATCGATGCCCGCACTTGCGCGGCATGGCTCGCCTTCTGGGGACAGGCATTGCGGCACCCGGCGCTCTGCCGGATCCAGCACGCCTACCAGAGCCGGATGATCTCCAACCTCACGCATGCACTACGCGCGTTCCATTCGCGCGAAGAGGCCCGCAAGACCGCAGCCGTGATCGCAGCGATGATCGACGGCGCGTGGCTGCGCGGCGCACTGTCGGGCTGGTCGGAAATCGATCCCGAGTCGCTGCGCGAGATGCTGACCCGCGTGATCGACGACTCGCTCGCCCGCGCTACCGTTGCGCCGCAAAAGGCGCCCGCCCGCGTGCGTCCGGTAAACCCGGCGACGGGCGAGACCATTGCCGACATCGCCGTGACGAGCGCCGCGGAAATCGACCGCATGGTGGAAAAGGCCAAGGCCGGACAGGCCGAATGGGCGGCACTGAGCGGAACCGAACGCGGCCGGGTCCTGCGCCGCACCAGCGACATCCTGCGCGACCGCAACGATGCGCTTGCCGAGATCGAGACCCGTAATACCGGCAAGCCAGTGATGGAAACGAAAGCGGTCGACATCATCTCGGGCGCGGACTGCCTCGAATACTTCGGCGGCGTTGCGGCCACCGTCGCGGGCCAGTTCCTCGACCTCGGCGCGGCGGCCTTCGGCTACACCCGGCGCGAGCCGCTCGGCGTGTGCGCCGGGATCGGCGCGTGGAACTATCCGATGCAGATCGCCTGCTGGAAGGCCGCGCCAGCCCTCGCCTGCGGCAATGCGCTGATCTTCAAGCCCGCCGAACAGACGCCAATGACCGCCATCGAACTGGAAGCGATCTTCCGCGAGGCCGGGCTGCCCGAGGGCGTGTTCCAGATCGCGCAAGGTTATGGCGAGACCGGCCGCGCACTGATTTCGCATCCGGATATCGCAAAGGTCTCGCTCACCGGCTCGGTTCCCACCGGCAAGCTCGTGATGGGCGAGGCCGCGCGCGGTCTCAAGCCGGCGACGCTGGAACTGGGCGGCAAGTCGCCGCTGATCGTGTTCGAGGACGCAGATCTCGACAACGCCGTGAGCGGCGCGATGATGGCGAACTTCTATTCGACCGGGCAGGTCTGCTCGAACGGCACCCGCGTCTTCGTCCAGCGCAGCGTGCTCAAGGCCTTCATGGACAAGCTGACCGCCCGCACCGCGAAACTGCGGATCGGCGATCCCTTCGATCCCGAAACACAGATCGGCCCGCTCGTCAGTGCCACGCAGCGCGATCTGGTGATGGGCCACATCGACCGCGCGAAGCGCGACGGCGTGAAGCTGATCATGGGCGGAAAACGGCTGACCGGCGCGGCCTACGATCGCGGTTTCTATGTCGAGCCGACGATCTTTCAGGCCGAAGACGACAGCGCCGCCATCGTGCGCGACGAGGTGTTCGGTCCGGTCATGCTGGTTCTGCCCTTCGACAGCGAGGATGAAGTCATCACACGGTCCAACGCCACCGAATTCGGGCTGGCCGCCGGCGTCTTCACCCGCGACCTGATGCGCGCGCATGGCGTGATCGCCGCGCTGCAGGCGGGGACCTGCTGGATCAACGACTATAACATCACGCCCATCGAACTCCCCTTCGGCGGTTACAAGCAATCCGGGATCGGCCGCGAGAACGGTCTGGCCGCGATCGAGCACTATACCCGGATCAAGAGCGTCTATGTCGCCAAGGGGGACGTCGATGCGCCTTACTGACCGCGCGGCACGCGGAGACCGGCGATGAGCGCCGAGTTCGATTACGTCATCGTCGGCGCCGGTTCGGCGGGCTGCGTGCTGGCCGACCGGCTCAGCGCCGACGGTACGACCAGCGTGCTGGTGCTGGAATTCGGCGGTTCGGACCGCTCGGTCTTCATCCAGATGCCGAGCGCCCTGTCGATCCCGATGAACAGCGCCAAGTACGACTGGCGCTACTACTCCGAGCCCGAAGCGCATCTCGGCGGACGCCGTATGCACACCCCGCGCGGCAAGGTGCTGGGCGGGTCGTCCTCGATCAATGGCATGGTCTATGTCCGCGGCAATCCGATGGACTTCGAAGGCTGGCAGGACCAGGGCGCGACGGGCTGGGACTATGCCCATGTCCTCCCCTATTTCCGCCGCGCCGAAACGCGGGCGGAAGGCGGCGATGCCTATCGCGGCGATCGGGGGCCGCAGCATACCCAGTACGGCCGGCTGAAGAACCCGCTCTACCGGGCCTTCGTGGAGGCGGCGCGTCAGGCCGGGTATCCGGTGACGGACGACTACAACGCCGCGCAGCAGGAAGGCTTCGGCCGGATGGACATGACCGTCTACAAGGGCCGGCGCTGGAGCACTGCCAACGCCTATCTCAAGCCGGCGATGAAGCGCCCCAACCTCACGGTGGAAACGCACGCACTGGCCGAACGCATTCTCTTCGAGGGCCGCCGCGCCGTTGGCGTGCGCTACGAACGCGGCGGCAAGCAACACGAGGTGCGGGCGCGGCGCGAAGTGATCGTCGCAAGCGGACCGATCAATTCGCCCGCCCTGCTCAAGCGCTCAGGCATCGGCCCGGCTGCCGAACTGCAGGCCCACGGGATCGATGTGCTGCACGACCTGCCGGGCGTGGGCGAGAACCTGCAGGACCACCTCGAGTTTTATCTGCAGATGGAATGCCCGCAGCCGATCACACTCTATTCGGCGATGAACCCGCTCGCCAAGGCGCTGATCGGCGCGCGCTGGCTCGCTTTCAGGGACGGGCTCGGCGCGACCAACCATTTCGAGAGCTGCGGCTTCATCCGCTCGCGCGCCGGGGTGCCCTACCCCGACATCCAGTACCACTTCCTGCCGCTTGCGGTCGCCTACGACGGATCGAGCATGGCCGACCGGCATGGCTATCAGGCGCATGTCGGGCCGATGCGTTCGAAGAGCCGCGGCAACGTTACGCTGCGCTCGGTCGACGCGCACGACGCGCCCGCGATCCGCTTCAACTACATGAGCCATCCCGACGACTGGACGGAGATGCGCGCCTGCGTGCGCCTGACCCGCGAGATTTTCGCGCAGGATGCGCTCAAGCCTTACACCGGCAAGGAGATCCAGCCGGGCGCCGAGGTCGTCACCGACGAGCAGATCGACACCTTCGTCGCGCAGAAGGTCGAAAGTGCCTACCATCCGTCATGCACCTGCAAGATGGGCGCGGACGATGATCCTATGGCCGTGCTCGATCCCGAACTGCGCGTGCGCGGGATCGAAGGCCTGCGCGTGGTCGACAGCTCGGCCATGCCTGCGATCACGACCGGCAATCTGAACGCACCGACCATCATGCTCGCCGAGAAAGGCGCCGATCACATTCTGGGACGCGGCATGCTGCCGCCTTCCGATCTGCCGTTCATCCGCGCGGAGAACTGGCAGAACGAACAACGCTGAAGCCCTTGCGGGTCGCCGATGCGCACAGGCTGCGCATTGCCTCAAGGCCACAGCCGCGGGCGCCCCGGGTACATGTTGCCCGGGGCGTTTTGCATCGACATTGGACCGCACCTGATGAATGTGCGAGGTTAATTGATAATTGGTCGCAAAATGTCGCAAGTGCGAAATGCACGCTTGCAGACCGCGCAAAATCTATCGATAGAGCCCGCACCTCTTCAAAAAGGTGTACTACTTGGTTTACCTCTTGCCCCCCAAACGTCCGCTGGTGAAGCATGCTGGTCTGACGCTCGGCCTGCTGGCTCTGACAACCCTCGGCGGATGCTCCGACGAACCCCAGGGCGGCGGCGGACGCCCGCCGGCGACCGTCGGCTACATTGTCGCCACACCCAGCACAGTGCCGCTTCCCGCCTCGCTGAGCGGGCGAACGGTGGCTTACGAAACTTCGCAAGTGCGACCGCAGGTTACGGGGGTAATCCGCAAGCGGTACTTCACGCAGGGCAGCTATGTGCGGGCCGGTCAGCCACTGTTCCAGATCGACCCCAGCCTTTACGAAGCGGCAGTCAATCAGGCCAAGGCCAACCTCGCGAGCGCCAAGGCTACGGCCGATGCTGCGACCGCGAAGGCGGAGCGCTTCAAGCCGCTTGCCGAGATGGAAGCGATCGCCAAGCAGGACTATACCGACGCCCTGGCCGAGGCGCGTGTCGCCAAGGCCGCCGTGCAGCAGACGGCCGCGACGCTCGACACCGCAAAGATCAATCTGCGCTTCACTACCGTGCCCGCGCCCATCAGCGGCCGCATCGGTCGCTCGCTGGCCACCGTCGGCGCGCTGGCAAGCACGAACCAGACCGAGCCTCTGGCGCTGATCCAGCGCACCGATCCGATCTACATCGACATGCAGCAGTCCGCGGCCGAACTCACCGCGCTGCGCCGCAAGCTGGCGGCAGGCGGCGTGAAGCCGGGCGACACGACCGTGCACCTTCAGATGGACGACGGTTCGCAATACGAACTGCCGGGCACAGTCGAGTTCTCCGAAGTCACGGTCGATCAGGACACCGGCACGGTGACTCTGCGCGCCCGATTCCCCAACCCGGACGGGCTGCTGCTGCCCGGAATGTTCGTGACCGCCGTGTTCGATCAGGCGACCGATCCCAACGCCATTCTCGTCCCGCCCACGTCGGTGCAGCGCGACTTCGACGGCAGCGCCTATGTCATGGTCGTCGACAAGGACAACAAGGCCGTACGCCGCAAGGTCTCCGCAGACCGCACGTACAAGGACAGCTCCGTCATCACCGCGGGCCTGAAGAAGGGTGACAAGGTCATCGTGCAGGGCCTGAACGGGCTGCGACAAGGCGCCGAAGTGAAGCCGACACCGGCTTCTACTCCGCAGAAGATCGCGCCGCCGCAGGCTGCCGGCTCCGGCAAGGGCGCCTGAGCCCGGCATGTCGCGTATCTTCATCGACCGGCCCATCTTCGCGTGGGTCCTTGCCATCGTCGTGATGCTCGCCGGTATCGGTGCGCTCGAGTTCCTGCCGAATGAGCAGTACCCGGACATTGCTCCCACGCAGGTCAATATCCGCGCGACCTATCCGGGCGCCTCGGCCGAAACGATCGAGAACAGCGTCACCCAGATCATCGAGCAGCAACTTACCGGCATCGACGGCCTGCTCTATTTCAGCTCGCAGTCGAGCAACCGCGGCCGGGCGACGATCAGCGCGGTCTTCGCCAAGGGCACCGATCCCGACATTGCGCAGGTGCAGGTCCAGAACAAGGTCCAGTCGGCGATATCGCGCCTGCCGCAGTCGGTGCAGAACCAGGGCGTGCGCGTTACCAAGTCGAACCCCGACCAGTTGCTGCTCGTCGCGGTCTACGACGCCACCGACACCCGATCGAACCAGGACGTTTCGGACTACCTGACCTCGAACATCCAGGACCCGCTCTCGCGCGTCGAGGGCGTGGGCGAGGTCAACGTGTTCGGCGCGCCGCACGCGATGCGCATCTGGCTCAACCCGAACAAGCTGGCCGCCGTGGCACTGATGCCGAGCGACGTGATCGCCGCGATCCAGTCGCAGAACACCGAAGTCGCCGCCGGTGAGCTGGGCGGCCTGCCCGCTCCCGAAGGTCAGCCGATCGACGCCATCGTTACGGCGGGCTCACGCATGCAGACGCCCGAAGAGTTCCGGGGCATCGTGGTCAAGACCAACTCGGACGGCTCGGTGGTGACGGTCGGCGATGTCGCCCGAGTCGAGATCGGTGCCGAGAACTACAGCGCCGTCAGCCGCTTCAACGGTCACCCCGGCGCGGGCGTCTCCGTCTCGCTCTCGCCCGGCGCCGACGCGCTGGCGACGGCAGAGGCCGTGAAGGCGAAGATGGAGGAACTCTCCACCAACATGCCCGACGGCCTCGAATTCACCTACGGCAGCGACACCACCGAGTTCATCAAGCTCTCGGTGTCCGAAGTGGAAAAGGCGCTGTTCGAGGCCATCGTCCTCGTCGTGATCGTGATGTTCGTGTTCCTGCAGAGCTGGCGCGCGACGCTGATCCCGGCGATCGCGGTTCCGGTCGTGCTGCTCGGCACCTTCGCCATCCTCTACGTCATGGGCTTCTCGATCAACACGCTTACGCTGTTCGGGCTGGTCCTGGCCATCGGCCTGCTGGTCGACGATGCCATTGTCGTGGTCGAGAACGTCGAGCGTCTGCTGGAAGAGAATCCCGGCATGTCGGCACGCGAAGCGACCATCAAGTCGATGGAGGAAATCCAGGTCGCGCTGATCGCGATTGCGCTAGTGCTGTCCGCCGTGTTCCTGCCGATGGCCTTCTTCGGCGGATCTACCGGCGTGATCTACCGCCAGTTCTCGCTGACGATCATCTCGGCCATGGTCCTCTCCGTGCTGGTCGCGCTGATCCTCAGCCCCGCCCTCACCGCCTCGCTGCTCAAGCCCAAGAAGCCAGACGAGGAGAAGGTGCCGTCCTTCCTCGAACGCCGCCTGCCGTGGCTGGCGCGCGGGTGGGAGAAGTTCCACACCGGCTTCAACCGCACCTTCGAGCGCGGCACCGGTTCCTATGTGCGCGGGATCGAACATATCGTTGCGCGCAAGTGGCGCTGGCTCGGCATTTTCGCGGTGATCTGCGTGGGCACGCTGTACCTGTTCGAACGCCTGCCCACCGGCTTCCTGCCGAACGAGGACCAGGGGCTCGTCATGGTACAGTGGCGTCTGCCTGCGGGCACGCCGCGCGAACAGACCGAAGACGTTCAGCACGAGATCGAAAAGTACTTCGTGAACCACGAGAAGGACAACGTCTCGGGCATGTTCACGATCTCGGGCGCAGGCTTCGGGGCCAGCGGGCAGAACACCGGCCAGGCCTTCATCCGGCTCAAGGACTGGGAAGAGCGTACCGATCCGGGCGATTCCGCCGACGCCATCGTGCAGCGCGCCATGGGCGCCTTCCGGAACTTCCGCAATGCGCAGGTCTTCGCCCTCGTCCCCGGCGCGATCCGCGGTCTCGGCACATCGTCGGGCTTTGAAATGCAGCTCCAGAACCGCACCGGCATGAGCCGCGAGGAATTCGAGGAAGCGCGCGACAAGCTGCTTGCGCAGGCCATGCAGAGCGATCAGCTGACCGGCGTGCGTCTGGGCGACCTTCCCGACGTATCGACCCTCAAGATCGATACCGACACGCGCGCGCTCACCGCCTTCGGGCTGCGCGCCAGCGACGTTAACGCCACGCTGTCGACCGCGTGGGGCGGCACGTACGTCAACGACTTCATCGACAAGGGGCGCGTGAAGCGCGTCTACGTGCAGGGCGATGCGCCGTTCCGCGCCAAGCCGGAAGACCTGTCGCAGTGGTTCGTGCGTGGCGCCGGTGGGCAGATGGCCCCCTTCTCCGCCTTCTCCAACGTAAGCTGGTCCACGGCACCCAGCTCGACCTCGCGCTTCAACGCACTGCCGGCCTACGAATTCTCGGGTAGTGCGGCGCCGGGCGTCAGCTCGGGAACCGCGATGAACGTGATGGAGGATCTGGCCACCCAGATCCCGGGTGTCAGCGTCGCGTGGTCGGGTTCGTCCTATCAGGAGAGGCTCTCGTCCGGGCAGGCCCCGGCCCTCTACGCGCTCTCGCTGCTGGTCGTGTTCCTGTGCCTCGCCGCGCTCTACGAAAGCTGGTCGATCCCGGTCGCGGTCATCCTCGTGATCCCGCTCGGCCTGCTCGGCGCCATCGCCTTCGTGACGCTGCGCGGGCTGCAGAACGACGTCTACCTGCAGATCGGCCTGCTCACCACGATGGGTCTCGCCGCGAAGAACGCGATCCTGATGATCGAATTCGCCGAGCAGGCGGAACGGCAGGGCAAACGCGTGATCGACGCGGCACTGGAAGCCGCGCGCATCCGCCTTCGTCCGATCCTAATGACCAGCTTCGCCTTCATCTTCGGTGTGCTGCCGCTGGCGCTCGCCACGGGTGCCGGCGCCAACAGCCGTATCGCCATCGGTACGGCCGTGGCCGGCGGCATGCTGACAGCAACGCTGCTTGCGATCTTCTACATCCCGCTGTTCTTCGTCCTCGTCCGGCGCAGCGTGCGTGACGGTGTGGCCGCCGCAAAGCAGCGCCTGCGCGACCGCAGCCAGACTTCGGGAGATGCGGCATGAGGCAGAAAACGATCCTGCGACTGACGGCGGGCCTGCTCCCCGCTATCGCCCTCGGCGCCTGCTCGATGGCGCCGAAGTACGTGGCCCCGGCGCCGCCGGTCCCTGCGTCCTGGCCCGTTGGCGATACCTATCTGGCGCAAAGCGAAGCGGCCCTGCCGCAAGTCTCCTACACCGAGATCTTCCGCGATCCGCGTTTGCAGGCGCTGGTCCGGCAGGCGCTCGTCAACAACCGCGACATTCGCACCGCCGCTGCCAATGTCGCAGCCGCGCGCGCGCAAATCCGCGTGGTGCGCTCCAACCAGTTCCCGGCCGTCGACGTGACGGCATCGGAGACCCGTATCGACAGAGGCGGCGGAGCCGTCGCTTTCGGCAACCTGTGGACCTCGCAGGTTCAGGCCGGTGTCTCCAGCTTCGAACTAGATCTGTTCGGCAAGCTGGCCAATGCCACGGCCGCCCAGCGCGACCGGGCGCTCGGGACCGAAGCCGCAGCCCGCACGGTGCGTCTCGGCCTCGTTGCCGATCTGGCGCTGGCCTGGGCGACCTATGCTGCGGACAGGGACCTGCTGGCGATTGCGGAATCGACCGTCGCCAATGCCGAAGACAGCGTCCGTCTCACCGAAGCACGCCTGAAGGGCGGCATCGCGCCGCGCAGCGATGTGAGCCAGGCCCGGCAGATCCTCGAGACGGCAAAGGGCGACGTCGCCGCGCAAAAGACGGCGCTGGCGCAGGACGTCAATGCGATCCGTCTGCTGGTCGGCGCCGAATTCGACCGCGCGCTGCTGCCCGAGGATATCCGGCAGGTAAACGAAGGGCTGGCAGCCCTGCCGGCAGGCACCAGTTCGGACGTTCTGCTGCGCCGCCCCGATGTGGTGTCCGCCGAATACGACCTTCGCGCCGCGAATGCGGATATCGGGGTCGCGCGGGCGGAACTGTTCCCGTCGATCTCGCTGACGGGACTGCTCGGGTTTGCGAGCGATTCCCTGTCTTCGCTGTTCGACAGCAATTCCTTCTCGAACACGCTGGGCGCCGATGCGAGCTGGTCGATCTTCAATGCGGGCGGTCGCTCCGCCAATGTGAAGGTGGCGAAGGCGCAGCGGGATGCGGCGCTCGCGACCTACGAAAAGGCCATCCAGACCGCCTTTCGCGAAGTCTCCGATGCGCTGGCCGATCAGGGCACGCTCGCCGAGCGGCTACGCGCGGCCAAGGCCAATACCGATGCCGCGCAGGATACCGCCCACCTGACCGAGGCGACCTACAAGCAGGGGATCGCCAGCTCGCTCGACAACCTCGTTGCGCAGCGCAGCCTCTACACCGCACGCCGCAGCGAAGTGGCCGTGCGCCTGCAGGCCGCCGCCAATCGCATCACGCTTTACCGTGTGCTCGGCGGCGACCAGGCGTCATCGCCCGAGGCCGCCGCGGCTCAGGAATAGAGCGGGATGATCTGCGGCAGGTCCACGGTCGTACGGATGCCGGGTTCGGCAGCGCAAACCGCCGGGATCGCGTTGATCGGGCGGTGCGCGGTCAGGCCGGGCGTAAAGGCCGCGTAGTCCTCTTCCGGCACCGGGAACACGATATCCACTTTCACCGGCGTGTCGCCCTCGGTGACGATGCGCCACCCGGATTCGCGCAGATCCCAGTCGTCCTCGATTTCGGTGGTGACATACCAGTTCGCACGGAAGCGAAGCACGGGCTTCCCCTTGTGCTTGCAGGTGATCGTCGTGCGCATCGCACCCACAGTGCCCGCAGGCACCGTGCCCGCCGCGATCTGCAGGTCGTTCTTCGTGGCCGAGAGCTCACCGAATGCCTCGATCTCGTCCGCCGGCAGGCCGATAGCCTCCGCAATCTGGGACAGCGAACTGCCGAAGTCCCCTTTCAGGTGCTCGGCACGCCGCTGGTCGAACGGCGCCATCGGGGCGGCAAAGCCCATGATCTGGAAAAGCATCTCGGGGGAATTGCGGCTCGATACGTCGGCATATTCATCGATCGTCAGCAGGCCGTGTTCCCGCTGCAGCGAGAGCAGCGGAATCGCCAGAGCTTCGGTCGAGAAACCCGGGCTGGAACCGGTGGAATAGATCGAGGTCCCGCCCTTGGCGCAGGCTTCCTCGATCCGGGCGCGCTTGGCCGGGTCCATCATCGGCGGATAGTGGAAGTCGCCGCGGGTCGTGACGACGTTCTTGCCCGAAGCCAGCAGCGCGCAGAGCGCATCGTAGTCGGTCCCCTGCGGCATGAAGAGCACGCAGTCGGCATCGAGCGCGACGATCTCGTCGACCGAATTGGTGGCCTTGATGCCGGTCTCGGCCAGGCCGCACAGGTCGCCGGCGTCCTTGCCGACCTTTTCGGGCGAGCTGACCCAAAGGCCGGCCAGCTCCATGCTCGGGTGCTCGATCACCATGCGCAGCGCGCGGCTTCCGACATTGCCCGTGGCCCACTGAACGACGCGCCAGGTCTTGCCTTCCGGCATCATAGTCTCTCCCATCAATTGAACGCTTAGCGCCGCCCCGGAACATTCCGGAGCGGCGCCGCCGTGATCGCATTAGGTCAGCGGGCGGACAAGCAGGCAATCCCCGCGTGGGAACGCCTGCCCGCCGTTCGCATCAGTAGTTGAAGCCGATCTCTACGCCGTAGGTAACCGGCTTCGACCAGTTCGAGCCGATACCGAAGTTCGAGTACTGAACCTGCGTGAGGTAGCGGCTGTTGGTCACGTTGTTGCCGTAGGCCGCGAGGTACCAGTTCTCGCTCGGCGCCGTCCACTGCGCGCGCAGCGACAGGGTTTCGTAGCCGCCCTGCTTGAACTGGATGCCCGAGGGCCCGAAGTAGAAGCTCGACGAATACGAGAGGTTGCCCGAGAGCGCGAGTTCGCCGCCGCCGACTTCAGTGGCGTAACGTGCAGCCAGGAACCCGGTGAATTCAGGCGTGCGCTGCATGGTAACGTTGTCGAGATCCTGGCCGGTCACGAGGAACGTTACCCCGTTGGGCGCGCAGTTTTCCTGAAAGAACTGTTGCCCAAAGTCCGAACACGCCGTGTAGATCGGCGCGTTGTTGAAGTCCTTGTAGCGGGCATGAACCCACGAGGCACCTGCCGACAGTTCCAGCCCCTCGGCCGGCTTGAAGCGCGCCGAGCCTTCAAGACCGTAGATCTCGGACTTGGCCGCATTGACAATACGCGCGGTACCCGCCTCGTAAATCGAGACCTGCAGGTCCTTGTAGTCGTAGTAGAAGGCGGCCGCTTCGAGCGAGAGACCGTAGGTTTCGTACTTCGCACCGACTTCGAAGGCATTGATCGTTTCGGGCTTCACCCGGGTACATTCGTAAGGGGAATTCTGGCACGAGCCGCCCACGTCGATGATCGCAGCCTTGTAACCCTTGGTATAGGACGCATAGATGCTGGTCTGGTCAGTCGGCTTGTAGCGAATAACCACACGCGGGGTGACGCGATCACCCTTGGCGTAGTCGACCGCCGAAGGATCGCAATCCTTGATGTAGATGCGGCCGTCAGTGGAGTTGCAGGTCGTTCCATCGGGCAGCGTAATGGTGGTCGGCGCCAGGAACCGCGTATTGAAATACGCATCATCGACCGAGTCCTTCGAGTAGCGCAGACCACCGGTCACGAAGAGCTGCGGGGTGACTTCGTAAGTCGCGTCGATGAAGGCGGCATAGCTCTTCACCGTCGTGCTCGAACCACCCAGGCGCAGGCGCGAACCGGGAGTAGTGTCGATAAGCGTGATGTACTGGTCGGTATTCTGGAAATAAAACAGACCCGCAGTCCACTGCAGCGGTGTTCCGGCCTTGGAGGTCAGCAGGAATTCCTGGCTCCAGGTCTCGTTGTTGTTCGGCAGACCGAGCTGGAAGATATCGAGGCCCGAGTAGTCGAGCTCGAGCGAGGAATCGACCTTCTCGTTGCGGTACTGCGAGTACGACGTGAGATCGGCGAAGCCCAGATCGGCCTTGATCGTGCCCTGCAGGACGTCCGTGTTCGAGCGGAAGAATTCCGGCTGCGAGCCCGACGCGATCTTGTTCTTGGCCGTCGTGAAGGTTCCCGGCACGCCGCCGAACGGAGCGCCGAGCCCGAACTCGTCGCTGTAGTAGGACGATGTCAGCAGCGGCGAAGGATCGTCGACATCGCCGTGCTTGTAGCGCAGCAGAACTTCGACATTGTCCGAAAGCTCCGCCTTCAGGCCGAGACGGACCGACCAGTTCTCATAGTCGCCGACGCGCTTGTTGTTGTTCGAGATATCGTGCTGCCAACCGTCACCGCGGCGGTACTGGCTCTCGACGCTCAGGGCGACGCGATCGGAGATGACGAAGTTCGAGAACTGCTCCGCCTTGAGCTCGTTGTAGCGACCATAGCTGACCCGGCCCTGGAACGAGTTCTCGAGCATCGAAGGCTCGCGGGTCGAGACCAGAATGGCGCCGCCCGTGGTGTTGCGGCCGAACAGCGTGCCCTGCGGCCCCTTGAGCACCTGGATGCTCTCGACGCTGATAAGGTCGAAGTCCGCGGCCAGCGGGTTGGGCGAATAGAAGCCGTCGACATAGATGCCGACGTTGCCGCCACCGCCCGAAGTCGCCACGGCCGTACCGATGCCGCGGATCGTCGGCTGGAAGAAACCGCCGGCGAAGTCGAAACGCAGCGCGGGCGTAACCTTGCCGATATCGGCAAGCTGTTCGACGCTCGCGGTCTTCAGCGCATCGCTGCTGAGGTTGGTGATCGAAATCGGCACGTCGACCTGCGCTTCCGCGCGGCGCTGCGCGGTCACGATGATCACGCCGCTATTGGCTGCACTATCGTCGCTGTCCTGCGCGAATGCCTGTGTCGGCGTCAGTACGGCCAGTCCGATAAGGCCGAAAATGGACGCAGATGTCCTTCCCATCATCATAGTATCCCTCCCAAGATTTCTTGAGCCCGGACCTAATCGGATGGCTGACACTTTTCCAGAGAAAAGCTGGACAGGTGTCAAAATATTCGCATCTGCGCCATTGTTGCAACAGGGTTAACCCAGGAAACCCCGCGCCCAAGATCAGGGCGTGATGAAGCCGATCGTCTCCTGCTGCGGGTCGTAGGAATCGGCTTTCCAGCGCACCGAACCGAACGGCCGCTCCAGACGACGCCGCACCCGACTCTTGCTGCCCGAGCGGTTGAAACCGTCGGCTTCTTCCTGGATGGCGAAGTCGGCCTGAGTGTAGCGGTCGCGCATGCGCAGGTAGTCGCCCCAGGTCGGGCAGTGGTATCGCTCGGTCCACAAGCCGGGATCGGCAATGTCGCGCGCGATGGACCACTGGAAGGCGCCGATGCGCTTGCGCATGCTCTGCATCTTCATCATCACGCCATAGAAATCGCGCGCGCGGTCGGGATCGACGTCGTAATCCACCTCGACCACGACCGGCCCCGATCGCATGGTAAGGCCCAGGCTGACTTCGGGCTCGTACCCGATCTCGATGGAATCGTTGTCGAACGTCTGGTCCTTGCCGATCGGCAGAACGAAGCCGAGCAAGGAAGACGCGGCGACAGCGATACCCGACGCAATGACCGCCACCGCCACGGTGTATTCACCCGCCACGACACCCCAGCCCCAGGCCCCGATGCCGATGCCCGCGGTAATCGCCGAGGAGAACAGCGAGAGCGCCCGTGCCGTCACCCAGCGCGGCGCGGAGAGCTGGACGGTCACGTTGAGCATCGCGATGGTCAGGATGTTGCCCGCGCCTACGACCAGAAAGGCGGCGCACGTCACGACCAGCGAATGGCTGAACCCGATGGCGACAAGCGCGACGCCCGACGCGATCGCGAAGACCCGCACCGCCCACTCGGTCGAGATGCGCTCGCGGATTGCACTCACGAACAGCGCCCCGGTCACGGCGCCGACCCCCTGCGCACCCAGCAGGATGCCGAAGGTCGCGGCATCGCCGTCAAGCAGGTCCTTGGCGATCAGCGGCGCCAGAGCCGATGCCGTCGCGGTCGAAAGACCGAAAACCAGCACGCGCATAAGGGCGGTGCGGATCGCGGGGGCGTGAAGCGCGTAGCGGGCACCGCCGATAATCGCACGGTCGATGCGTTCGGGCGGCAGG
The DNA here is from genome assembly GCA_965140495.1 of uncultured Novosphingobium sp. GTDB lineage: Bacteria > Pseudomonadota > Alphaproteobacteria > Sphingomonadales > Sphingomonadaceae > Novosphingobium. Next base: position 2,818,623 of record OZ223239.1, read on the forward strand.
CGCGACGGAATGTGCTTGCGCCGCCAGAGGAAGAAGGCCGTCAGCAGGGGCAGATAGAGCACCGCCGTCATGCCGAAGACGGCTTTGGCGCCGTATATCACCACGATCAGACCGCCGAGCGCGGGCCCGAAGCTGCGCGCCACGTTGTAGCTGATCGTGCCGAGCGCGACCGCCGCGGGCAAGTGCGCGCGCGAGACCTGCTCGGGGATCGAGGCCTGCCAGGACGGCGAGAACAGGGCGACACCGCCGCCGATCAGCACGCAAAAGCCCAGCAGCAGCCAGGGCGTGACCAGATCGAAGTGCGAGATCATCGCCAGTATGGCCGCGCACACGGCACTGAAACCCAGCCCAGTCATGGCGATCCGGCGCCGGTCGAACATGTCGGCGATGGCGCCCGCCGGCAGGGTCACCAGCATCAGCGGCACCATCATCGCCGTCTGTACCAGCGCGACCATGCTCGGCTCGTCGGAAAGGCGGGTCATTTCCCATGCCGCGCCGACGCCCAGAAAGAGCTGCCCGAAATTGGAAAACAGGCTGGCCGACCAGATCCGGCGGAAGACCGGCTCCTTCAGAGGCGCAAAGGCACCTCCGGCATCGTCCCTGTCGGCGTGTTCACTGCCGGCCATCGCTTCGTATTCCCCTGCGCCTGTTATTTGAATTCGGTCTTGCCGTACGCGCGGCACGCGTCAAGCTGGCGCATCGCTAAGACGATCGATTGACGCAATCTGTTCCCATCCCAATATACTAACCTGTGAAAGCAATCGCCTCCGCGATAGGGCGTCAGGCCCCGATTGCTTTTCCCCATACGCCCACGCATGACCCCGGAAACGGCGCCATGCGCGCACCGAAATTTGAGGAGATCAATCGTGACCGACGCCTATATCATCGACGCTGTCCGGACCCCGCGCGGTATCGGCAAGATGGGCAAGGGCGCGCTCTCGGAAATGCACCCGGAACACCTGTCCGCGACGGTGCTCTCGGCCCTCAAGGAACGCAACAATCTCGACACCGCGGACGTCGACGACGTGATCTGGGGCGTCTCCGCCGCGCTCGGCCTGCAGGCCGGCGACATCGGCCGCATGGCGGCGCTCGATGCCGGATACGACGTGAAGGCCGGCGGCGTGACGCTGAACCGCTTCTGCGGCTCGAGCATCACCTCGACCAGCCTCGCTTCGGCGATGATCATGTCGGGCATGTCCGACCTGATGGTATCGGGCGGCATGGACATGCTGTCCTACGCCAACGCCTATGGCATGAAGATGCGCGAAGCCGGTCTCGGCAGCGCCGGCATGGGTGCGGGCAACCCGCGTCTGCAGGCCAAGCATCCGCAGTCGAACCAGGGCGTGTGCGCCGACGCGATCGCTGCGATGGAAGGCATCACCCGCGAGGAACTCGAAGCCTGGGGCGCCGAAAGCCAGCGCCGCGCCGACGTGGCGATCAAGGAAGGCCGCTTCGACAAGTCCACCATCACGGTGAAGGACGACGAGGGCAACGTGATCCTCGATCACGAAGAGTACCCGCGTCCGGAAACGACCACCGAAAGCCTTGCCAAGCTCAAGCCGGCGTTCGAGATGTTCTACAACATGCCCTCGGCCAAGGGCGGCAAGACCTATGTCGAACTGATCAACCAGGTCTATCCCGACGTCGAAATCAAGCCGATCCACCACGTCGGCATCTCCTCGGGCGTGGTCGATGGCGCTTCCGCGATCCTGCTCGCTTCGAAGGATTACGCCGAGAAGCATGGCCTCAAGCCGCGCGCCCGCATCGTTGCCATGGCCGAGATCGGCGACTGCCCGACCCTGATGCTCAACGGCCCGGTCCCGGCCGCCAAGAAGGTGCTCGAAAAGGCCGGCCTGACCAAGGACGATATCGACGTCTGGGAAATCAACGAGGCGTTCGCCGTCGTCGTCGAGAAGTTCATTCGCGACCTCGACCTCGACCGCGCCAAGGTGAACCCCAACGGCGGCTCGATCGCTCTCGGCCATCCCATCGCCGGCACCGGCGCCATGCTGATCGGCACGGCTCTGGACGAACTGGAGCGCACGGGTGGCCGCTATGGCCTGATCACCATGTGCGCTGCCGGCGGCATGGCCCCTGCCATCATCATCGAACGCGTCTGAACGAAAGCTAAGCAGGAGTACCGCGTGGCGACCGACGCAGAAAACAAGACGACCGAAGGATGCAAGAAGGATCCTTTCGACGTCCGTGCCGAAAGCCCCAAGCGGCAGGTCGGCCTGCGGATGACCGTTATCTCGCGGCTGCAGCGCAACAACTTCGACCGCAAGGTGACGACGCTCGGCGTTACCCGTTCACAGTGGGCGATGATCGCGATCGTCGCCCGCTATCCGGGTTCCACGCAGCGCACGATCGCCGAATACCTCGAGATGTCCGAAGCCTCCGCCGGTCGCCTGATCGACCGGCTCTGTGCCGACGGCCTGCTCGAACGCCGCGACCGGCGCGATGATCGCCGGGCGCGCGCCGTCTATCTGACCGAGAAGGCCGGGCCCCTGCTCGAAAAGCTCGGCGCGATTGCCTCCGAAAGCGAACAGCGTATGTTCGCCGGCTTCTCGGACGAGGAAATCGAGAAGCTGCTGAGCTTCATGGAACGCATCTACGAGAACGTCAGCCGCGGCTAAGCCTTGCGGACTTCGCTGCGGCGAAACGCGATCTCACCGATACACCACGCACAAAGAGAAAGGGCGGCGCCTCGCGGCACCGCCCTTCCTTCTTGAGAGCTCGTTTCGCGCTTACTTGGCGCGAGCGATTTCCTTCTTCGAAAGCGAGGTCGTGACCTTGCCTTCGACTTCGCTCACGGTCGAAGCCGGAACGGTGATCAGGCGGCCGTTCATGATGACCTGCGGATTGCCTTCGGCGTTCACGCGGTAGATCGGCGCAATGCGGTAGCCGTTCGAAGCGTAGAGCATCATGCCGGCGTTGAGTTCAACCGGAGCAGCAGCTTCTTCGGTGACTTCGCGGACAGCCTGGGTCGTCTCGGCGAACACGGTGGTCGGCACAACGGCCAGGGTCGCGACGGTGGCAAGGGCGGCGAGAGGGGCAAACTTGATCATGTGTAACTCCAGAATGCGAAATGTGGTTTTCTTCACTTACTAACCTAGGTTAGGAGTTCCCCGCGAAAAAGTCAATTGCAAATGACGCAAGTGCAAACTCGATTTCCTCAACTTTCATCAAATTATTGATTTAAATACGCTAATTGCCACGCTGCATCGCACAATTATCTTGCTGCAGCGCCGAATCACCCTCCGGATAATCGTCTGCACGATGGTCTATGAGGTTGATCCGCCAATGGATTACGCGCAAACCGGGGCGAACTCGAAAATGCCCTGAAAACGGGTTTCGAGAGCCGCTGATTTGCAAGAACACAACAGGGACTGGCAGCAGATGTCGACAAAGGTCATGGAGGGCGTGCGCGTCCTGGAAGTAGCGCAGTTCACTTTCACTCCGGCCGCCGGCGCGATCCTCGCGGACTGGGGCGCGGACGTGATCAAGATCGAACACCCGGTGCGCGGCGACACACAGCGCGGCTTCCTCAATATGGGAGGCGTGACGCTCGACCCGCAGCGCCACACGCTGTTCGAACACCCCAACCGCGGCAAGCGCTCCGTCGGCATCGATCTGTCGACCCCGGAAGGCCAGGAAGTTCTCTACGAACTCGCCAAACAGTGCGATGTCTTCCTGACCAACTACCTCCCGCAGGTGCGCCAGAAGAACAAGTTCGATGTCGAGCACATCCGTGCCGTCAATCCGGACATCATCTACGCCCGCGGTTCTGCGCTGGGCAACAAGGGCCCCGAACGCCATGTCGGCGGTTTCGACGGCACCTGCTTCTGGTCGCGCAGCGGCATCGCCTATTCGATGACGCCCGAGGAACTCGGCGCGCCGCTTTCGCAGGGCATCCCTGCCTTCGGTGACTCGATCGGCGGCATGTTCATCGCCGGCGGCATTTCGGCCGCGCTCTACCACCGCGAAAAGACCGGCGAGACGGCCGAACTGGATGTCTCGCTGCTGAGCACGGCGGCATGGGCTTCAGGCGCGCTGATCGCGCAGGTTGCCGAGACCGGCATCCTCACCCGCAACCCGATGCCGGGCTCGGGCGGCGCAGCGCGCAACCCGTTCATGGGCAACTACCAGACCTCGGACGGCGGCACGATCAACCTGTGCACCATCTCGCCGACCGGCCATATCAAGAGCCTGTTCGAGCACATCGGGGTGCCCGAAGCTGCTGACGATCCGCGCTTCTCCGAGCCCAAGGCTCTGTTCGAGAATGCCGGCGCGGCCAGCGACATTCTGGTCAAGGCCTTTGCCGAAAAGCCCTTCGAGTACTGGCGCCAGCACCTCAAGACGTTCTCGGGCCAGTGGGCACCGATCCAGAGCTTCTCGGATCTGCTTACCGACGAACAGGCGCTAGCCAACGACATGCTGGTGGAAGTCGAAGCAGCTGACGGCGGCGATCCGCTCAAGCTGGTGCGCGGCCCCGTGCAGTGGAATGGCGAACCGGTCGAGACCACCCGCTCGCCGCAGGCGTCCGAACACACCGAGATCGTGCTCATGGAAATGGGCGTCGAGTGGGACAAGATCGAGGAATGGAAGGCCAAGGGTGCGATCGCCTGATCGCGGTCCCTGCCCTCATTTAAGCGTACGAGAGGATAGACCGGCATGAAGCAGGTGATGAAGGGCGTAAGAGTGCTGGAAGTGGCACAGTTCGTCTTCGTCCCTGCTGCCGGTGCCGTGCTGGCCGACTGGGGCGCCGACGTCATCAAGGTCGAGCATCCCGTGCGCGGCGATGCGCAGCGCGGCATGCTTTCGATCGCCGGCGCCAAGCTCGACCCGGTCGTCAATCCGATGATCGAGCACCCCAACCGGGGCAAGCGCTCCATCGGCATCGACGTCGCGACCGAGGAAGGCCAGAAGCTCATCTACGAGCTGGCGAAGACCGCCGACGTCTTTCTCACCAACTACCTGCCTTCCGCACGCCAGAAGCTGAAGATCGACGTGGAGCACATCCGCGCCGCGAATCCCGATATCATCTATGCCCGCGGCAGCGGCTATGGCGACAAGGGCCCATCGCGTGATCGCGGCGCTTTCGACGCCACTGCGTTCTGGATCCACTCCGGCCTTGGCCACGCGCTGACCCCGCAGGAATTCGACGTCCCGCTGACCATGGGCGTGGGCGGCATGGGCGATTCCATCAGCGGCATGTACCTGGCCGGGGGCATTGCCGCCGCGCTCTACAACCGCGCGCAGACCGGCGAGACCTCCGAGATCGACGTTTCGCTGTTCAACAGCGCGATGTGGTCGATGGGTCAGGTCGTCGCTCCTTATCTGCACACCGGCAAGATGATGCGGGTGAGCAAGCCGCAGGCCGGTGGCGCGGCCGTCAATCCCTTCCTGGGCCACTACAAGACCTCGGACGGGCGCGTCATCAGCCTCTTCATCATGGTCCCGGACCCCTACATCCGCGACACCTTCGAGCATCTCGGCATTCCCGAAGCGGCGGACGATCCCCGCTTTGCCAATGCCCTTTCGCTCATGGAAAACAGCGCCGCGGCCAGCGAAGTGATCACTGCGGCCATTGGCGCGCAGACCTTTGCCTACTGGTGCGAACGCCTGCAGACGATGCGCGGCCAGTGGGCGGCGGTCCAGACCCTGCTCGACCTCGGCGACGATCCGCAGGCGCAGGCCAACGACACGTTCATGGAAGTCGATCCGATCGACGGCTCCGATCCCATGCGCATCGTGCGCAGCCCCGTGCAGTTCGATCACGAAGCGTTCGCCACGCCTCGTGCACCGCAGCCATCAGAACATACTGAGACGGTACTGCTCGAGCTCGGCCTTGAATGGGACGACATCGAAAGCCTAAAGGCAAACGGTGCTATTGCGTGATGCGGAGCAGGTGCCGCATGCAATATATTCACAACAGATAACCCGATACGAAGGAACTTGAAATGAAGCCTGGAACCCGTCTGAAGAGTGCCGCCTGCGACACCGAAGTCATGGTGATCCGTTGCGCCGACGGCCAGATCGAATGCGGCGGTGCGCAGATGGGCGAAGCCAAGCCCGCCGAAGCCGCTCCGCTCTCCGCAGATTTCTCGGCCGGTACGCTCATGGGCAAGCGCTATGTCGACGCCGACGGCAAGTACGAACTGCTCTGCGTGAAGCCCGGCAAGGGCTCGCTCTCGGTCGATGGTGTTGCGCTGGTCGTCAAGGACGCCAAGCCGCTTCCCGCTTCCGACTGAGCCAAATCGCAGAACTTCCGAGCCAAGGCTGCAATAACCGATGAACATCGCCCTTCTTCTCGAAATGGCGGCGGAAGCCGCGCCCGACCGCGTCGGTCTCGTCTGCGACGGCAAGCGCTGGACGTATGGAGACCTGCTGGACGCCGCACGCGGTGCCTTCGAACTGATCCAGGAAAGCGAGGCGGAATACGTCGCCCTGCTCGATGAGAGCAGCGAAGCGGCGGTGATCGCGGTGTTCGGTGCGGCCCTGGCCGGGGTGCCCTATTGCCCGCTGAACTACCGTCTGCCCGATGCCGATCTGGCCGCGCTGCTCGAACGCGTCTCGCCGGCGCTGGTGGTGGGCGATGAAGAGCGCATCATGCGCGTGGCGGGCGAGCAGGGCCACACGATCTTCTCGCGCGAGGAATTCACGCTCAAGGCGCAGGAAACCGTGCCCGAGCCGGAATCGCGCGAATACGATCCGGGCGAAGGCATCGCGATCCAGCTCTTCACCAGCGGCACCACTGCCGCCCCGAAGGCCGCGATCCTGCGCCATTCCAACCTGCTCGGCTACATCCTCGGCACGGTGGAATTCGCGTCCGCCGACGAGGCCGATGCCGCGCTGGTCGTCGTGCCGCCCTATCACATCGCCGGTATCTCGGCGCTGCTCAGCTCGATCTACTCGCTGCGCAAGATCGTGATGCTGCCCAACTTCACGCCCGAAGGCTGGCTCGGCCTGGTCGAAACCGAGACCGTCACCAATGCCTTCGTCGTCCCGACCATGCTCGCGCGTATCGTCGATGCCATGGAAAAGGGCGTGACCGCCAATACCGAGAGCCTGCGCGCCATCGCCTACGGCGGCGGCAAGATGCCGCTGGAAGTGATCCACAAGGCCCTCGAACGCTTCCCGTCGGCGGGCTTCACCAATGCCTACGGCCTGACCGAGACAAGCTCCACCGTCGCTCTGCTCGGCCCCGACGATCACCGCGAGGCGCTGGCTTCGGACGATCCGAAGGTCCGCGCCCGCCTCACCTCGCTCGGTCAGCCGATCCCGACCGTGGAAATGCAGATCCGCGGCGAGAACGGCGAAGTGCTCGGTCCCAACGAGCCCGGCGAGATCTACGTGCGCGGCGAACAGGTTTCGGGCGAGTACAAGGAAAAGAGCGCGCTCGATGCCGAGGGCTGGTTCCCCACCCGCGACGCGGGCTACATGGACGAGCACGGCTACCTCTTCCTTTCCGGCCGTGCCGACGACGTGATCGTGCGCGGCGGCGAGAACATGTCGCCGGGTGAGATCGAGGACGTTCTGCTCACGCATCCGGCCATCGCCGATGCCTGCGCCTGCGCGGTTCCGTCGGTGGAATGGGGCGAGGCCGTCGGCGTCGCGATCGTCACCCGCGAAGGCCACGAAACGCCGGACGAAGACGAAATCAAGTCGATGATCCGCTCGCGCCTGCGCTCGTCGCGCGTGCCCGAGAAGATCGCCTTCGTCGAAGAGCTGCCCTACAACGAAATGGGCAAGCTGCTGCGGCGCAAGGTCAAGGAAGTCCTTGCCGGCTAGGATGCACGCGCCTTTGCTCCATGGCGGGCTGCGAACGCCAGCTTTCGGCGCTTCCGGTGCTCACGTACTTTAAGTACGCTGCGCGCCGGTTCTCGAAAGCTGCCATTCTCGCTCCACCATGGATCAAATTCGCACACATCCCAAAACACCTGAGACCCGCTCCGGCCCGGCAATCCCTCTAGCGCGCTGGGCCGACAGGCAATTGAAAGCGATGGGCAGGGATCATCAGGTCCCTGCCCTTTGTGCCCTTGAAGGCGCGACGCTGATGGGCGAGCGCGGCTCCAACGGAGGCTATCGGATCAGCGGTCCGGTTTCGGCCGGGCTCGGCGGCAGCCGCCTGATGCCGACCCGCGACGGCGGCTGGTTCGCCCTCACCCTGATCCGCGATGTTGACCGCGAATTGCTGCCCGCGCTCTTCGGCACGCCCGATCTCGACATCCGCAATGCCGATGCCATTACTGCTGCAGTGGCGCAGCATGACTGTGCAGCGCTGGTCGAAGCCGGGCGCGCGCTCGGCCTGCCGGTGGCCTCGGCGGACGAGACGCCCGCAGCGCCGCCCATCGAAGTGATGGCGCGTGGCTCGCATAAGGAACGCCCCGCCGGCCACCGGCCGCTTGTCGTGGACCTTTCCGCCATCTGGGCCGGACCGCTCGCCGGACACCTGTTCTGGCAGGCGGGCATGGATGTCGTGAAAGTCGAAAGCCCCTCGCGCCCCGACCTGATCCGGCGTGACGACCCGACGACATTCGACCTCGTCAACCAGGGCAAGGCCAATGTGCTCGTCGATCTGACCGACGCGACCGAAAGAGCGGCACTGATCGCCCTGATCCGCCGCGCGGACGTGGTGATCGAATCCTCCCGTCCGCGCGCGCTGCGCCATCTCGGCGTGGATGCCGATGCTCTGGTGCAGGAGATCCCCGGTCTGGTGTGGCTCTCCGTCACCGGCCATGGCGCCACCGGCGAAGCGGCGAACTGGGTCGGCATCGGCAACGACTGCGGCGTGGCGGGCGGCCTGTCGCGCGCCATGGCGGAGCTGACCGGCGAGATGGGTTATGTCGGCGATGCCATTGCCGATCCGCTGACCGGCATCACCGCCGCCCGCGAGGGACTGGCCGCCTTGCGCAGCGGCGTGGCCCAGCGCATCGGCCTGTCGATGAGCGCGATATCCGCCATGGCCCTGACCGAGGAACGCGAACACGACCGCGCGACCATCGATGCCGAACTTCGCGCATGGGGCACATCGGTCGGCGCCCCCTTCCCGTCGGTCCCGCGACGCGCGCTCCTAGCGGAAGTGCGCGAGATCGGTGCAGACACGGCGCGCTATCTCCCGGACCTGGCCCGGTGCTGATCCGCAACGCCGAAGTCTGGAAGGCCGGCCGGTGCGACGTGCGCATCGCCGGTTCCACCATCGCCGCGCTCGGCAATCTGGAACCGCGCCCCGACGAGCAGGTGATCGATGCCCGTGGCGGTGCGCTGCTTCCGGGCCTGCACGACCACCACATCCACCTCGCCGGACTTGCCGCACGCAAGGCATCGGTTGACTGCGGCCCGCCCGAGGTCACCGACAGCGAAAGCCTGCGCCGCGCGCTCACCCGCCCCGGATCGGGGTGGATCAGAGGCATCGGTTTTCACGAAAGCGTTACGGAACACGCTCTGCCCGATGCTGCTGCGCTCGATGCGCTGATGGCCCACCGCCCCCTGCGCCTGCAGCACCGCACCGGGCGCATGTGGCTGCTCAATTCGCTGGCGCTCGACGAACTGCTCGAGCGCGCCGATGCGCCCCCCGGCCTCGAACGCCGTGACGGTCGATTTACCGGGCGCTTGTTCGACGAGGATGCCTGGCTGCAGCATGCGCTCGGCAGCACGCCGCCCGATCTTGGCGATGTCAGCCGCGAACTGGCAGCCTTCGGCGTGACCGGTGCGACCGACATGTCGCCGCGCAACGATCCGGTGATGGCACGCCATTTCGCGCAGCAACGCCAGAGCGGCACATTGGCGCAATCGCTCATGCTGGCCGGATCGCTGGCGCTTGCCGAGGCCGAGCCGACCGGCTGGCGTCCGGGCCCGCTCAAGCTGCATCTGCACGAAGCTGCCCTCCCCGACTTCGACGAGGCCGTGGCTTTCGTGAAGGCGGGCCATGCGCAAGGCCGACCGCTGGCGGTGCACTGCGTGACCGAGGTCGAACTCGTCTTCACGCTTGCCTTGCTGGAGGAGAGCGGCACCCTACCCGGCGACCGGATCGAACACGTCTCTGTCGCCTCGCCCGATCTTGTCGTGCGCATGGCCGATCTCGGTCTCCAGACATGCGTGCAACCGCACTTCATCCGCGAGCGCGGCGACCGGTATCTGGCCGATGTCGACCCGCGGCATCACGGCGATCTCTATCGCCTGCGCAGCCTGCGCGATGCAGGCCTCGTCATGGCGGGAGGCAGTGACGCGCCCTATGGGAGTGCCGATCCGTGGCTCGCCATGGCCTCGGCGGTGGATCGGCGCACGGCCGGCGGCGCAACCATAGGTCCGGACGAAACGCTCACCCCCGAAGAGGCGCTCGCGCTCTACCTGGCCGATCCTTGCGATCTCGCCTGCCAGCGCACAATCGCACCGGGCGAGCCCGCCGACCTCTGTCTGCTCGATCGTCCCTGGGCTGCGGCGCGCGCGCGGCTGCTCAGTCAGGACGTTGCCGCAACGTGGATTTCAGGACGCCTCATCCATCAGCGCGTCGATCAGGCCCCACTCTAGCGCTTGCCGCGCGCCGAGGCGCTTGCCCGACAGGATCAGCAGCAGTGTGCGCTGCCGCCCGATGCGGTGCGTCAGGGAAACGCAGCCACCCGCGCCCGGCAGGATGCCCATGGCCAGTTCGGGAAGCTGGAACCACGAACGGCGCGAAGCCCGCACGGTTCGGGCGAATGCCGCCAGTTCCAGCCCGGCGCCGATGCAGGCGCCGTCGATCTCGACTTCGAGACGCTCCGCACAGCGCATGGCTTCGCGTGCGGGCAAGGTGACCATGCGAATGGCATGGGCCGTCGCCGGGTCGGTGGTCGTCCCGAACTCTCCAAGGTCCGCCCCGAGGCTGAACGCCTTGCCTTTGGCACGCAGCACCACGCGCGCAATCGAGGGATCGGCATTGGCCAGCGCAAAGGCTTCATGAAGGCCATCGCGCATCGGGCGATCTATGGCGTTTCCGGCTGCGGGGCGATCCAGCGTGATCGTCAGATCATCTTCCACGCGGTCGAGGAGGATCTGTCCTTCGGGCAAGGCCTGTACCGACGGTCTGGCTGCCACCCAGGCCCGGTGCGCTTCGCTACCCTGCAGCATGGCATAGGCCAGGGACTCCGCTGTCAGGCCCTGCTCGAGCGACAGGGACGGCAACAAGCGCAGGAGTTGCGCTACCGTGGCGGCGGCGAGCGGCTGGGATCTTGCGGCTTCCTCCAGCGCGTCGGAGTCGAATGAAGTTTCAACTATCGTATCCAAACGGGCCGCGAGCGGGTGATTGCAGGGCCCGACTCCGATGACGGGACAGGCAGGCAACGAAAAGTCCGGGACCTCGCCCTCTTCCCGGTGCAAATCGATGAAGGCCACGGGTTCGCACCACTGCGCGGCCTCTCTTGCCAGTTCTGCCGCCGGGACCATGAGCGCCGCGCAAACCATGACTTTTTTGTGACTCCCGCAGACCTGTCATTCGTCGCGCATATGCCATGGCCTGCCGGATCGCAGTTGACCACCCCCGACCTGCCGCTCGAAACTATCGGCAATGGGACCAGCGTTCTCGTGAAAACTCACATCACAATGCTTCCAGATGCAAGTTTTTCCGTTCGGTATACACCCGGACGTCTTGATCAACAGGTCTGTTGATGCTAACCCAGCTGAGGAAAAAACGAGCGGCGCTCATTTTTTCGAGCCCGACTCGGAGAAGGACAGCAGAATCGACTCGGGGGTAAAAGCGAGTTTCACATCCAATCGGAGGGAGGAGAGACCTCATGGCTGGCAAGACTACATCATCGAACAAGGCAAAGATCGCGCGCAGGGTGATCGAAGTGCTCGAGTACTTCGACGACACTCATAAGGAAGCGACGGTCATGGACATTGTGCGTCGGTACAACCGACCGCAATCGAGCACGTCTGAACTGCTTTCCAGTCTTGTCGAGCTCGGCCTTCTTCACAAGGACCCCTATTCCCGCGCCTACAGCCTGACGCCGCGCGCCGCGCTGCTCGGCACCTCCGGTCAGCCCGAGCTGGTCCGCGACGGTCGTATCGTGCGCCTGATGGACCGCCTGGTCGCGCAGACCGGCCTTTCGGTCGCGCTGCTCTCGATGGTCGGGCTCGACGCCCAGATCGTCAGCTGGCGCCACGGCCCGCGCGCCATGGCCGCCACGCGTGAGCTCGCCGGCGGTGTTAAGGAACCGCTGGTGCAGAGCGCAGCCGGCTGGCTCATGCTTTCGACCATTGCCCGCCAGCGTTGCGAAGGCATGGTCCGCCGCCTCAATGCCGAAGCCGAAGAAGCCGCCAAGTTCAACTTCGGCGACATGATGGCCCGCATCGATGCCTGCCGCGAGCCGCGCCACGTGTTCGGCCCGACCGGCTTCAGCACCGGCGCCGACGCCCTGTGCGGCCTGCTTCCGCGCCAGCCCGAAGGCCACCCGCTGGTCGTCAGCGTGGTCTACGGCAAGGACGACAAGGTCAATCCGGAAGCCCTCTTCCAGTGCCTCAGCGACGCGATGCGCAAGTGCCTGCCGGATCCGGAAATGACCACCAACGTGGAAGCTTTCCCCAACGCCAACGCGGCCTGAGCGACACGCCAGGTAAGCGGGACACGGCGCCCGCCCACATTTTTACAGCTCCCAACGGAAGAGGCCCCGCGAGACAACTCGCGGGGCCTCTGACGTTTCAGGCGCTGTCGCCGATGGCGATCAGGCTTCTTCCTTCGCCTCGGTTTCCTCGTGGCGGGTGAACATCTTCATGATGTCGCCCGAGGTAACGGGACGTACTTCGCCTTCGGCCAGCGGGCGCTCGCCCAGCGAGGACTTGGGCGTGGTGTCGACGCCTTCTTCCTCGGCCTTCTTGCGCAGCGCGCCGACGGTGAGGTCTTCCTTGGCGATGTGCTGGAACGGATCGAAGCGGAACCAGCGCATGGCATTGCCGTGCGTGATCTTGTCGATCTGCGCATCGGTGAGGTGCTTGATCGTCGGCCACAGACGCTCCGGCACTTCCGGCCACAGCGTGTCGGAGTGCGGGTAGTCGCACTCGTAGGCGATGTTGTCTTCGCCGATGTATTCGACGTTATCGAGACCGAAGGCATCGTCGATGAAGCAGTTCAGGAAGTGCTTCTTGAACATGTCGCTCGGCTTCGTGTTCTGGAACAGCGAGTGCGTCCAGTACTTGTGGCGCGAGTTCGAGAAGTCGGCACGCTCCATGAAGTACGGCACCCAACCGATCGAGCCTTCCGAAAGCGCGATGCGCATGTCGGGATAGTCATGCAGCGCCTTGAGGTTCAGCCAGTCGGACGCGGCATAGGCGATCGACATCGGCATCGTCGAAATCCACGCCTCGATCGGCGTTTCCATCGACGCGTGCGGCGCCGGGTTGCCGCCGCCGATGTGCAGGCAGATCGTCATGTCGAGTTCGTTGATCGCCTTGTAGAAGGGATCCCAGTACTCGTTGTGGATCGAGGGCAGGCCCTGGCAGGTCGGGTTCTCGCTGATCGAGACGGTGTGGCAGCCCTTGGCCGACACGCGCTTCAGTTCGGCGATCGTCGCTTCCATGTTCCAGGTCGGCAGGATCGCGCAGGGAATGAAGCGGCCCGGGTGCGCGGCGCACCATTCGTCGATGTGCCAGTCATTATAAGCGGACACGTGGTGGACGGCGAGTTCGCGGTCCGGCACGCGGTGCAGACGGCCGCCGGCAAAGTCGAACACCGAACCGAAGTTCAGCGAAGCGGCAATGCCGTTGACGTCCATGTCCTTGACGCGCTCGTCGACCATGTAGACGCCGTCACGCAGCTGATCGAGCGAGGTCGGCTCCATGCCGTATTCCTCGAAGGGACGGCCGACCACCGCGTTGAGCGCAACCGAAGCGAAGGTCTGGCCCTGATAAACCCAGATGTCCTTGCCGTTGTCGTCCTTCATCATCTTCGGCGCCGTTTCGAGCAGCTTGCCGGAGAGGTGGTTCTTGAACATGTCGGGCGGTTCGCTGATGTGATCATCGACGCTGATGATCACCATGTCATTCATTTCCATTCGGCTTCTCCCTATTGGAATGCATTGAGGGGGCGTTGTTCATCAAGGACCGTGCGCGGCCTCGAACTCGTGTTGCAGGCCTTCGAGCGGCTGACGCCCGCCTGCACTGAAATCGTGAATTCCGTTCGCCATGCGCGCGTGCTCCACGCGTTCCGGCTGCATCGTGAAACAGCTCGGCCGCATCCCCAGGGAGGACCGGCGCTGTTCGTCCGTCATCGTGCGGCCATGCGCGACCAGCGAGGCCCATTGCAACAGCCGCGCGGCCTCCTGCTCCGCGCCCTCCAGCGATGCGATCCAGTCGCGCATGGTCAGCGCGCTGAGGCCCGCAAGATCGGACGGCGCGACGAAATTCCCGCCTCGTTCGACCCAGCTGTGCATCAGGTTCCCGTTGCGCCGGATTTCCAGCCTGCGCTCGGGCTCGCCATCCGCATCGCGCGGGTCGCTTACGAAGATATGGTAATCGATCGGCGCTTCGTCCAGCGCATGGGCCGCGGCGATTACGGCAAGATCGTGGAGATGGGTGCAGTTGGCCTGCTTTTCGCGGCGTGCGGTCACCTCTCCGAGCAGGCTGCCGGTAAAGGTCTTCACGAGCACTTCGGCGGCACCCGGACATATGGTCCAGGGCACACGCTCCATCCGCGGCTCCACTGCCGTGACCCGTTCGCCATCGTGGCGCAGGCGAACGGCCATGCAATGGAGGTCGTCCTCCAGCATGGCCAGCACACCGTCCTGTTCCGGCTCGACGCGCAAAACGCGCCGGTAGCCGGGCAAGGTGGTGATATCGTCTGCGGCGCGCGCGTTCATCTCGATGCCGACCGGATCGGGCCCACGCGCGCCGGACACGCCTGAAAAGGTGATCCGATGGCACGCCCTGGCCCTTCTACCGGGTAAAGGCTTTCTCCCGTCGATTTGAGCACGTTGCAGCGGACGTGACGTCAGCTGCAGCATGGCTGAGTTGGCGGAGGGTAACGCTCACCGGCCTGCCAAACCATATGCGCCGCGAGCCATCGCGCGAGCGATTGCATACAGGTGGTGATTGAACGGTCCCGATGACTATGGTGAGGACCAATGAAGGCGTCTTAATCGCCGAGAGAAGCCGACCGACAACAATAAGCCTTGGGATAGCCTGCGATGAATTTCGACCTGACCGACGAACAGGAAATGATGCGCGACACCTTTGCGCGCTTCCTTGACGATAACTCAAGCACCGCCCGGGTTCGCAAGGCCCAGGAAAGCGGCGGCTTCGACCCCGAACTCTGGGCCGGTCTCGCCGAACTCGGCGCATTCGCCATGCGCGTATCCGAAGAAGCCGGCGGCATGGGCCTCGGCCTGCTCGACGCTTGCGTCCTGATGGAAGAAGCCGGCCGGACGCTCGTCTCCGGTCCACTCGCCGAAGCGCTGGTTGCTACCAGCCTGCTGGCGCGTTTCGGCGGTCAGGACGAATTGCTTGAAAACGCCATTGCCGGCGCTTCGGTCGTCTCCATCGCGATGCACGACGTCGCCGAGTTCCCCAAGCAGTGGATCGCCGGCGGGCTGGTTGCCGACGCTGTCGTCGCGCGCAAGGGGAACGACATCGTGCTTGTCTCCGTGCCCGCAGAGGCGCGCGTGGCAGAGCCCAATCTCGCGACCACCCCCATCGCCGAACTCGACCTGGGCGCCCTGCCCTCGACCGTCCTCGCCAGCGGCGACGATGCCCTCGCCACCTTCGCGAGCGGGCTCGAGGAATGGAAGCTGCTGATGGCGGTCGCGCTGTCCGGCCTCAGCCGCGCAGCGCTGATGATGGCGGCCGAATATGCCGGCGAGCGCAAGGCCTTCGGCGTGTTCATCGGCACCTTCCAGGCGCTGTCGCACCCGATGGCGGACCTGATCTGCGAAATCGATTCCTCCAAGTTCCTTGCCTGGCGGGCCATGCGCTCGATCGCGGACGGCAAGACAGAGGCGGGCGCGCAGATTTCGCTCGCGATCTGGTACGCCGCCGGCGCTGCCGGGCGTACGGTGCGTCATGCCGTGCAGACCTTCGGCGGCATCGGCCTTACCACCGAGCACGACATTCACCTCTACAATCTGCGCGCCAAGGCCTGGCCGCTGGTTGCGGGCGATCCGGAAGACTGGCTCACCGAAGCCGGACGGCGTCTCTACGCCGGCGAAACCGCCAGCCTGCCCGATGTGGGCGAACTTGAGATCGAATTCGATCTGGGTGAAGATGCCCGTGCGATCCAGCAGGAAATCCGTGAGTTCTTCGCCAAGAACGTCACCGACGAACAGCGCGAGAAGTTCCACTTCTCGTGGGAAGGCCACAACCCGGTCATTCACAAGCAGCTTGTCGAGGCGAACCTCGCCTATCTGCAGCTGCCCAAGGATGTTGGCGGCCGCGGTCTCGACCCCTATGCGGTGACCGCCGCACGCGACGCGTTCGAGGAAGAAGGCTGGACCAACCCGGTCGCCGGCGTCGCCCAGATGGTCGCGCTGATCATGTACCGCTTCGGCACCGACGAGCTCAAGCGCGACGTGCTGTCCAAGGTCATGTCGGGCGATGCCATCTGCTCGCTCGGTTACTCGGAACCCGGCTGCGGTTCGGACGTCTTCGCCGCCAAGTGCAAGGCCACCCAACAGGAAGACGGTTCCTGGCTGATCGACGGTACCAAGATGTGGACCAGCGGCGCCAACCTCACCGACTACGTGCTGATGCTGTGCCGCACCGACCCGGATGCCCCCAAGCACAAGGGCCTGACGATGTTCATCGTCCCGCTCAAGGCCGAGGGCGTGACCGTGCAGGCCGTGCACACCTTCATGGACGAGCGCACCAACGTCACGTTCTACGACAACGTGCGCATCCCCGACACCTGGCGTCTTGGCCCGATCAACGGCGGCGGCCGCACGATGGCCGCGAGCCTCGAGCTCGAGCACGGCGGCGGCTTCGCCAAGGTGCAGCGCGCAATGCTGGAAGACGCGGTCGAACTCTGCGGCGAGATCAAGGTCGCCGGCGGCGGCAAGCTGATCGAGAAGCCCAAGGCGCAGGAGCGGCTTGCCCGCACTTATGCGAACGTGCTCGCGTCGGAAATGATCGCCTACCGCGCCAACTGGACGCAGGTCCACGGCAAGGGCAACGGCGCCTACGGCCCGATGGCGAAGATGTTCTCGTCCGAACTGTTCATCACGGACTCGCGCGATCTGCTCGATCTCACCGCGCCGCATTCGCTCTCGAAGCGCAAGGGTGCGGCCGATGCCATCAACCTCGCCTATCGCCATGCCCACGGCACGACCATCTACGGTGGCACCAGTCAGGTGCACCGCTCGATGATCGCCGAAAAGGGCCTTGGCCTGCCGCGTTCGCGCAACTGAGGAGGGGAAAACGATGTCTGAACAGGAAGCACCGCACCTGCTCGTCGACGATACGTCGGAACAGGGTGTCATCATCTGCACACTGAACCGGCCGGACAAGCTCAACGCCATCAGCCGCGAAATGATGGACCTCCTGACAGAAGCCGTGCTGCGCCTGCGCGACACGCCCGAGCTCAAGGTCATGCTGATCCGCTCGACCGGCCGTTACTTCAGCTCGGGCGCGGACTTGCGCGGCGGCAACCGGAACATCGTTTCGGAAGTCAACGTCGCCAGCAACTCGGCCAGCAAGATCCGCGAAAACCACCGCCTCAACCTCAACAACATGCAGCAGTTGTGGGACGAGATGGAGCATGTGGAAAAACCCATCGTCGTGGCCCATCAGGCCATGTGCGTGGGCGGCGGCCTCGAAATGTCGCTCTCATGCGATTTCCGCCTCGCTGCCAAAAGCGCTGGCTACGCCTTCCCCGAAGGCCTGTTCGGTGTGCTCCCGGCTTCAGGCGGCGTCTCGCGCCTGACGCGGCTGTGCGGCCCGCACTGGGCGCGCTGGCTGATTATGGCGAACAAGCCGGCACCGGCCGACATGGCCTTCACCATGGGCCTCGTTCACCAAGTCTACGAGGACGAAACGTTCGACGAGGACGTTCTCGAATTCTGCCGCCACCTGGCGAAGCAGAACGGCGAACAGATGGGCGCCGCCAAGGTCGCCATCGATCTCTGCGCCGAAGTCGGTCGCGATTCCTCGCGCCATGTCGAGCGCATGGCGAACAGCGGGCTCATGCTGAACCCGGATTACATCAAGGGCATGGAAGCCTACCTCAAGGGCGTAGGCGGCAAGAAGAAGTAGGGGCCGCAGCCCCTGCTCCTTTCGTTCCTATCACCGCGCAACCCGATCAGTGGTGCGCGGTGATGGATCCCGCGCGCGCATCGCGGATGGCCAGTTCCATCAGGCGGGCGCCGGGCAACAGAAACCGGTCTTCGCTCACTTCCGGCCCCATCTTCACCTGACGCCGCAGTTCGCTGTCGGTGGCGATCGTGATCGAGCGTTCGATGCCGATCATCACCATCGTCGCCATGGACGTATCCACCCCGGCCGAAAGTTCGTCATGCCCCATCTGCTGTACCAGCAGGGCGATGACCGGGCGGGTGCTGTCGATACGATGTGCCAGCATGCGCGGATCGCGCTGGTCGGCCAGGGCGTTGCGCATATGCAGCAGCCGGGCGTGCTTCAACCAGAAATCGTGATAGCTGCGCACGAAGCGATAGCAGCACTCGAAGAGTTCGTCGTCGGCCCAGCGATCCTGCAGGTTGCAGAGATAGGCCTCGTCGGCCGTCGCCATCACCGGCTCGAGAACCGCAAGCAGCAGTTCGGTGAGATCGGTGAAGTAGTTGTAAAGCGACGTCATGCCCAGCGAGGCGCGCCGCGCAACCGAACTCAGTGTGAACGGCTCGTCGGATTCGTCGATCAGATCGATCGCCGCGGCAAGGATCCGCTCGCGCGTGACCCTTCCCTTGCGGCCGAGCTTCTGACCATTCAGGTTGTGACTGACGGCCGCGCACGAATTCGTGACTGCGGCCGCAAGCTCGGGGGGAAGCGCCGCCAGATTGGGCGCCTCCCTCTCCATCATTCTCTCCCCCACTCTGGCGTTCCGGCTTAGGCCGGTTCCGCCTGGCCGACAGGCCATGCCAGCATCTTGATGTCGGTGTATTCCTCGATACCCTCGACACCCCATTCGCGGCCCATGCCGCTGGCCTTGAACCCGCCGAAGGGAATGTCGCCGGCGATGCACATGCCGTTGTTGACGCTCATCGAGCCGGTCTTCACGCGGCGCGCGATGTTCATCGCACGGTCGTGGCTGCCCGACACGCCGCCCGAGAGCCCGTAGGAGCTCTCGTTGGCGATGCGGATCGCGTCTTCGTCGTCCTCATAGGGGATGACCACCAGGACCGGACCAAAGATCTCTTCCTGAGCGATGCGCATGTCGTTGGTGACATCGACGAAGCAGGTCGGCTCGACGAAGAAGCCATTGCCCTTGTCGGGACGGATGTTGCCGCCCACGAGCAGCGTCGCGCCTTCTTCCTGGCCAAGATCGATGTAGCTCTTCACACGCTCCATCTGACGCTTGGAGACGACCGGGCCCATGATGTGCGCCGGGTTGTCGACTTCGCCCCAGTTGTCGCCGAACTGGCCGTAGGCGCCCTTGAGGATCGCCTTGGCTTCCTCGTAGCGGCTCTTCGGGACGAGCAGGCGCGAGTGCACCGCGCAGCCCTGGCCGGCGTGGAACACCAGCATCGACATGGCCACGTCCATCTGGAAGTTCGGCGCGTCGTCGAGCACGATCTTGGCCGACTTGCCGCCCAGTTCGAGGAAGACGCGCTTCAGCGAAGCGGCGCCCTGCTCCATGATGCGCTTGCCGACACCGGTCGAGCCGGTGAACGAGATCAGGTCGACGCGCGGGTCGGTGACGAGCATTTCGCCTGCCAGCGCCGGATCGGCACCGAACACGACGTTGATGACGCCGTCGGGGAAACCGGCTTCCTTGGCCAGTTCACCGAAGATCGCACCCATGCCCGGCGTGTCCGGCGCGGGCTTGAGGACGACGGTGCAGCCGGCGAGCAGCGCGGCAACAACCTTGCCGATGTTGACGTAAAGCGGCACGTTCCACGGCGTGATCGCACCGACGACACCGACCGCCTCACGCAGGCCGAGACGCTTGTGCATCATGCCGAAGGCCGGCTTTTCGCCGTAGTCGACTTCCCATTCGACCTTCGGGAAGACTTCCATGTAGTCGTCCCAGCCATCAAGGGCCATGTCGACGTGGGCGCGGTTCACGGCGCCGAGCGCCGCACCGGCCTCATGCACAGCCAGTTCGCCGAGGCGTGCGCGGTTCTTCTCGAACAGCTCGCGGTACTTCTTAACGAGCTCGACGCGCTTTTCAGTGTTGGTCGACCAGTCGGTTGTGTCGAAAGCCTTGCGCGCAGCGGCGATCGCCGCGTCGACATCTTCAGCAGTCGCATCGGCCGCCTTGCCGACGGACTCGCCGGTCCAGGGGCTGATGACGTCGAAAGTGCCGCCGCCGGTCGCATCGCACAGCTTGCCGTCGATGTAGAGCTTGGCATCTGGAAGGGTGGTCATAGGTTGATCCTTGGCAAGTATCGAATTCAGGTCAGATGAACGGGCAGACTACGAAGGCTTGCGCGCCCCGACCGTCACGAGCGAAAGCCGCACATCGGGCGGCAGATCCAGCACGGCGCGGAAGACGCCGGTTACCGAGTTCGAGTGCGAGACCGGGCGTGTACGCAGGTCGAGGCCGTTCTTGGCGCAGCCCATGTGGAAGCGCATCGCCGCGTCCCGATCCCAGTTCGGCGCGTCCTTTTCCTCGTCGTACATCGGGCCGGCGCGCACAGTGGTGACGCGGATGCCCGATTCCTCCAGCTCTGCTTCGAGCGCTGAGCTGAACATTTCGAGGCCGGCCTTGGTCGTCTGGTAAAGCGATAGCATCACGAAGGGCACGTCGATCGACTCGCTGCCCACGTTGATGATCTGCGCGCCCGCTTCCATCATCGGAATGGCCGCACGGCAGCAGTAGATCGGACCGTTGAGGTTGGTGGCGACGATGGTGTCGATCTGCTTGTCCGTCGCCTCTGCCACCGTGAACGGTTCGTAGACGGCGGCATTGTTGATCAGCACATCGATCTTGGGGTGCTTTTCAGCAATCGCGGCGAAAGCCTGGCGAACCGAGTCGGCACTGCCGACGTCGCACTGCACGGCCATGGCCGACCCGCCGATTTCCTCGGCGACAGCCTCAACCTTCGAAAGGGTCCGGCCAAGCAGGATCACGGTTTCGCCTTCGCTCGCAAAGCGGCGCGCCAGCGCCTTGCCAAGGCCCGCACCGGCACCGGTGATGACGATCGTCTTGCCCACAGTTCCTCCCAAGATCCAAATTCCAGCGCGACGGCGACATGCCGTTCAAAGAAGCGCGGGTTTGATTTCCAACCTAGATAGCTTCTCGGCAAGGTCCTGCCTATCGCGGTCGCGATAGTTGGCAAGCCCTGCGTCGAGACACCCCGGCGAGAGGCGCCTCAATCGTCCCAGGAAGCCGACGATGCCGGACGTCCCGTGATGTTCTCCAGCATCGTATCGAGCGTGCGCAGCAGGTCCGCCTGGTCCTGCTCCGAGATGCCTTTGAGCGCCTCTTCGGTGGTTTCCATGGCGAGCGGCTGCAGCCGGTCGATGATCTCGCGGCCGCGTGGCGTCAGGAACAGACGCCATGCGCGGCGGTCAGCGGGATCGGTCTTGCGTTCGACAAGCTTGGCATCCTGCATGCGGTCGATCATGCGCCCGGCCGTGATCGGTTCGACTTCGAGGATTTCGGCGAGGCCGCCCTGCTTGATGCCCTCATGCCGCAAAAGCACGCTGAGCACCTGCCATTGCGGGCGCGTGACACCAATTTCTCGTGCGCGTTCGTCGAAGGCGCGCCGCATAAGCCGCGCGACTTGAGCGAGCACCGTACCCACCCTGCGTTCCATCGCCAAAGGATTAGTAGGCTTGCTTACTATTGACCAGCAAATTTCGCGCCATTGCAGGCAATTGCGCAAAACGCACAAGCGTCAGGCGGGCTTGCCATCCATTTCGACGATCAGCCGCGTGAGCGTCTGGCGCGCGATCTTCCAGCCATCGGCGGTACGCACGCAGGTCTCGTGGTAGTGCCCGTATCCGGTCAGCGCGAAGCTGTCCTTCACCACCCGGTCCTGCATCGCCCAGACCACTTCGGCCCGGTCGCCGTCCACCGTGATCTGCGGCGAGTGGATCTGGTGCGCAGTCTTGGCATCGGCCAGCGACTGCGAGACCATGTCGACGAAGCCGTCGCGACCTTCCTCCAGCGTCCCGCCGCTTGGACGCGTGTCGACCACGCAGTCCTCGGTGAAAAGCTGACGCCAGCCTTCCCAGTCCTTGGTATCGAGCAGCCGGCAGTAAGCGGCCTTGAGGTTACAGATCGCCAGCCAGTCGGCGAAATCCGGTGTTTCGGTCATGGTCTCTCCCTTGGCCCCGCCGTTCAGGCGGCGGCGTCGTCCATTTCCTTGAGCCGTTCGGCCGCGAGCTTGCGCAAGTCGGCGGTCTTGATCTTCGAACTGCCCGTCGTTTCCAGTTCATCTTCGGCCACGAAGAGCACACGGCGCGGCAGCTTGTAGCTGGCCAGCTTTTCCTTGGCGTAAGTGCGGATCGTCGCTTCATCCAGCTCGGCGCCCTCATGCGGCACGATGCAGGACACGACCAGTTCGCCCAGCAGTTCGTCGGGCACGCCGACGGTCTGCGAGATCTTCACGCCGGGGCATTCGCGGATCACCGCGTCGATCTCCAGCGGGGAGACATTGGCGCCGCCGGTCTTGATGATGTCGTTGAGGCGGCCTTCCCAGTAGAGACGCCCGTCCTCGTCGACGTAGCCGCCGTCGCTGGTGCGCAGGAAGCCTTCGTCGTCGACCGATTCCGAAAGCGGAATGCCGATGTAGCCCATCATCAGCGTCGGGCCCTTCACGGCGATCTCGCCGCGCTCGCCCACAGGCACCGTGGCGCCGGTCAGCGGCTCGACGATCTTGATGATCGATCCCGCGGTCGGAAGGCCATGGCTGCCGCGCGTTTCCTCATCCGGCGTGTTCGCCGGATAGACAGTGATGAGCGTGAACGTCTCGGTGTTGCCGTAGGCCCACTCGGGCTGGCGCCAGGTCGAAGTGACCGTCTTGTGGCGTGCCAGCGGTGTGTTCATGTCGACATACTTGAGGCTGGAAAGGTTCACGTCCTCATAGTTCGACGCGCCTTCGAGCTGGGCCCACTGGTGGGGCCAGGCGACGGGCATCGTCGCCTTCTCGCGGTCCATCAGCGTGAGCGCCTCTTCGGCATCGAACCAGCGCTGAAGGATGAGCGCACCGCCTGCCGCGAGCGTTGCGCCCATGCCCTGACAGAAATTGCCCGACCAGAAGAAGCCGTTCGCGGACCAGGTGCGCGGCGGTTCCTCGAAGCGGTACCACTGCGGCCAGCGCCATGCCTGCAGGCAGGCGCCGCGATTGGCGGAAAGGATGCCCTTCACCTTGCCGGTCGAGCCGGAGCTGAAAAGCAGGATTCCGGGGTCTGCCGGGGAGACCTGCGCCGCGCGGGCATCGACGATCGCCGGGTCCACAGCTTCACCGCGGGCCAGGAATGCCGCGGTGCCTTCGATGGCGCCCTTGCCTTCGTCGCTGTCGATGAAGGCCGCATGGGTGAGGAAGGGATAGCGCGTCGAGGCGAAGGCGCCGGGCGCGCTGCTCGCAAGCGCCGGCTCAAGCTCGGTCAGGATGGCGCCGAAGTCCTTCTTGAGCACCTTGTGCTCGGCCAACAGGACGGAAACGCCTGCAGCGGTCAGAACCTCGTCCAGTTCGGTCGGGGTGAAGAACGTGCTGATCGGTGTCGGCACCGCACCGGCCAGTGCGGCACCGAAAACGTTCGAAAGGAATTCGGGACGGTTGGTCGCGATCACGCCGACGCGGGTGCCCTTGCCGACACCGCAGGCGACGAGTGCGCGGGCCACGGCCATGCACTTTTCCCAAAGCTCGGAATAGGTCCAGCGGATCTCCTCGCCGTCGAGGTGCAGCACCAGCGCCTCGTTCGGGCCGTGCGCATCGCAAGCCTCACGGATCAGCCCGGCCAGCGTAAGCGTTCCAATGCCCGGTTCCTCGGCGAGCGGAATACCGCGAACCACCGACATGCCGTCCACCACTTCGACTTTCGCTGTCATCAATCCTGTCCCGTTCCGGTTTGTCATAAGCGGAAAACGCCCGGCGCCGCACAAAGCGGCTGCCGGGCGCTTGCCGGTTCGCCTGATCAGGCGTTCACATCGACGATGTAACGGCCCTTGACCTCACCCGACATGAACTTCTTGGCCGCCTCGATGGCATCGCCGAGACCGATGGTCTGGCCGATGGTGTCAAGCACTGCCGGATCGAGATCCTTGGCGAGACGGTCCCAGGCCTTCAGGCGCTTGGCCTTCGGCGCCATCACGGAGTCGATACCGAGCAGCGAGACGCCGCGCAGAATGAACGGCATGACGGTTGCGGGCAGATCCATGCCCTGGGCCAGACCGCAAGCCGCAACAGCGCCGCCGTACTTGGTCTGGGCGCAGGCATTGGCGAGCGTGAAGCTGCCGGCCGTGTCGACGACGCCCGCCCAGCGCTCCTTCTGGAGCGGCTTGCCCTTTTCGGACATCTCGGAACGGTCGATAATGGTCTCGGCGCCGAGCGACTTGAGGTAGTCGGCTTCCGAAGCCTTGCCGGTGAGCGCGGCTACCGAGAAGCCCAGCTTCTTGAGCAGCGCGATGGCAACCGAGCCCACGCCGCCGGTGGCACCGGTGACGAGCACTTCGCCCTGATCCGGCGTCACGCCGGCATCGATCAGTGCATCGACGCAAAGCGCGGCGGTGTAGCCGGCGGTGCCGATGGCCATGGCCTGTGCAGGCGTGAAAGCGCTCGGCAGCGGGACGAGCCAGTCGCCCTTGAGCTTGGCCTTCTGCGCCAGGCCGCCCCAGTGGACTTCGCCAACGCCCCAGCCATTGAGGACGACGGTGTCGCCGGCCTTCCACTCGGAACTGCTGCTGTCGGTGACGGTGCCGACAAGGTCGATGCCGGGGACCATCGGGAACTTGCGCACGACCGGCGAGGAGCCGGTGATGGCAAGGCCGTCCTTGAAGTTGAGCGTCGAGAACGCGACGTCGATGGTCACGTCACCTTCGGGCAGCGCGCTTTCCTCAAGCTGCTGCAGGGTAACGGTCTGCCCGTCGTCGGTCTTGTCGATCACGATAGCGGAAAACATGGAGAACTCCCTTCCTCTCGGCGCCGTGCGCCTTTCGATCATGCGTGCGACGGACCGCCCGTTGCAGTGGCCCGACCTTGATACTTCACCCCTTGCTGAAAAGGGAACTGTCGCTTCGCGTCAATGGCGATGCAACCGGGCATCGCCGAGGCGAAGTGTACTAGCGGGCATTCGCTTCTGCGGCTTCCTTGCGCAGGCGTTCGGCCACACCCGGGAAGGCGTCCGCCTTCATCGTGCCGTACATCGACAGCCGCAGAATTTCGTGACTGAAGCGGCGCGCCAGTTCGGTGCGCTGCGCGTCTTCGGCGGCGTGCGCTCGCGCCAGAATGGGCCAGAAGAACACCCCGGCGAGATTGACGACCGAAAGCACTTCGGAATCGATACCCGGCTCGGCCAGCTCGGTGCCGGCAAAACGCCGCAACGAACCGCAGTACTCGCGCCAGAACGGATCCTGGCTGGGATCGGGAGAGGCCAGCACCTGCTGCAGCCAGACCCGGCAAATGTCCGGATTCTCCATCGCGAAGTCGCAGAGACGGTCGGTAAGCGCGGCGACGTCGACCCGCTCCACCTGACGCTCGCCCAGCGTGGAAGGATCGCCGAAAACCGCCCGGAACAGTTTGTCCGAGACCCACTGGATGGTGGCCTCAATCAGCTTTTCGCGCGTTTCGAAATGCTGGTAGGCAGTGCCGCGATTGACCGCGGCGAGATGGGCAACCGCAGAGAGACTGACGCCTTCGACCCCGTCTTTCGCCAGCAAATTACTGGCCGCTTCGAGAATCGTCTCGCGCGTCGCCGCAGGGTCCCTCACCCGGCGTTTGGTCTTCGCTTCCATGGTCTTGCCCCGGTTTACTGAGCCGGGAGCATAACCGCGAAATGACTAATCGACAATGTTGACTATAACCCGCCCCATCGCGGGAGCGGGTTATAGGCGAATGGCAGGCTCAGGCGCCGAGGCGGCCGAAGGCAGCAGCACCGGCGTAGTGGGCGGCCTTGCCCAGCTCTTCCTCGATGCGGATGAGCTGGTTGTACTTGGCAAGACGGTCCGAACGCGCGAGCGAGCCGGTCTTGATCTGGCCGCAGTTGGTGGCAACCGCGAGATCGGCGATGGTCGCGTCCTCGGTCTCACCCGAACGGTGCGACATGACGGCGGTATAGCCGGCACGGTTGGCGATCGAGACCGCTTCGAGCGTCTCGGTGAGCGAACCGATCTGGTTGACCTTGACCAGAAGCGAGTTGGCAAGACCCTGCTCGATGCCCATGGTCAGGCGCTGCGGATTGGTGACGAACAAGTCGTCGCCCACGAGCTGAACCTTGTCGCCGATCTTGTCGGTCAGCGCCTTCCAGCCCTCGAAGTCGTCCTCGCTCATGCCGTCCTCGATCGAGATGATCGGGTAGGCATCGCACAGGTCCGCGAGGTAGTCGGCAAAGGCGGCCGGTTCGAGCGAGAGGCCCTCACCGCTGATTTCGTACTTGCCGTTCTTGAAGAACTCGGTCGAGGCGCAGTCGAGCGCGATCTGGATGTCGCTGCCGACCTTGAAGCCGGCCTTCTCGATCGAGGCCATGATGAAGTCGAGCGCATCGCGGGTGCTGGCAAGGTTCGGAGCGAAACCGCCTTCGTCGCCAACGGCCGTCGCGAGACCCTTCTCGGACAGGCCCTTCTTGAGCGTGTGGAACACTTCCGAACCCCAGCGCACGGCCTCGGCAATCGAGTCCGCGCCGACCGGCATGATCATGAATTCCTGGAAGTCGATCGGGTTGTCGGCATGCTCGCCGCCGTTGATGATGTTCATCATCGGAACCGGTAGCACGTGCGCCGAAACACCGCCGATGTAGGAATAGAGCGGCAGACCGCGGGCGTTGGCAGCGGCCTTGGCAATGGCCATGCTGGTGCCGAGAATGGCGTTGGCGCCCAGGCGCCCCTTGTTCTCGGTGCCGTCGAGAGCGATCATCGACAGATCGAGGTCGCGCTGGTCTTCAGCATCCATGCCCACCAGGGCCTCGGCGATTTCGGTGTTCACGGCATCGACGGCCTTGAGCACACCCTTGCCCATGTAACGGCCCTTGTCGCCGTCACGCAGTTCGACGGCCTCGTGCGCACCGGTCGAAGCGCCGGAGGGAACCGCGGCTCGCCCGAAGCTGCCATCCTCGAGCAACACGTCCACTTCCACAGTGGGGTTGCCGCGGCTGTCCAGAATTTCGCGGCCGTGAATGTCGATGATTGCGGTCATTTGAGCGGGTCTCCTCCTGCCGGCGCCGACTTGCGCCACTTTTCGGCGCATTAAGCGGGGGAACCCAACCTGACAAGTTGCGTTGCAGCAATATCGGGTAACTTGTGTTACTCTGTGTGCACACCACCTATAAGGTAGTTCGTCCCGCAAGGACAAAACAGGAAGGAAAACGCCATGGTCGAGCCCACTGTTCCCACTTCTGACAGTACTGACACCGCCAGCACTGAAAACGCCAAGAATCACTTCGCCAAGGCCGTGGAAGAGGCCAAGGCCGGAGCGCAGGCACTGGCCGACGAGTATCGCGGCAAGCTGAACAAGACGACCGGCGAGTGGTCCGATGAGGCGAAGTCCCGCTCGGACGAGGCCAAGGGCAAGGCCAACGCTTTCGCCACCGACGCCAAGGTCAAGGCGACCGAATACGCCAACGAAGGCAAGGCGCGCACCAGCAAGGCGATTGTCGGCCTCTCGAAGGCGATCGACGAGAACGTCTCGCTGATCGACGACAAGGTCGGCACGAAGTACGGCGACTATGCCCGCAGCGCTTCCAAGTCGATGCAGGATGCCGCGACCAAGCTCGATGAGAAGACCCTCGATGAGCTCGGCGAAGACGCCAAGGAATTCGTCCGTACGAGCCCGGGAATGGCCGTAGGCATGGCAGTTGCCGCCGGCTTCGTTCTCGGCCGCATCTTCAAGGGCAAGTAGAATCGTACGGAACTCATCGACGGACACGATGCAACATTCCAGTGAAGCCTTAGCTCCCCTCCCCGATGAGGGCGAGGACCCCAGCCTTGCCGAGGACCTGCGCCAGCTCGCCGATGAGGCGAAGACCCTGGCGCAGGCCGAGCTTGCCTTTCAGAAGTCGCGTGCGGCCTACGCCGGGTCGCAGACCAAGGCCATCGCAGCCCTGCTGGTGGTGGCCGCGGTCGTCGTCTTCTTTGCCGTGATGGCGCTGGTCACCGGCACGGTGATCGCGCTCGGTCCGGTCCTCGGGCTGTGGGGCGCAATGGCAGCGGTAACTCTGGGACTGCTGCTGTTCGCCACCATCTGCGCGCTGGCCGCCAGATCGAAGCTCAAGCAGATGATGACCATCATCTCTGACGACAAGGGAAGCTGATGAACAAGCTGGCAGCACAGGTCATGGCCGACCGCGCCGCCCGCGATGCGGCCCGCGCCGTTTTCGACGAGCATTACGGCGTACTCAAGGCCGATATCGAGGAGCGCGGCGTTACCGGCCGCATCCTCGACGAGGCGAAGGAACAGGCCAAGGACATGTTCGACGAAGCCGTCGCCGTGGCCGAAGCGAACCCCGGCGTGATCGGGGGAACCATCGCCGCGCTGGCGCTTTGGTTATTGCGAAACCCGATTATCGCCTGGATCGAGAAAATGCTCGAGCCGGCCGTAGACAAAGTGAAGGAGCTGGGCAGTGACTGATACTGATCCGACAACCCCGACCGAAACGCCGCAGCACTCCAATAATGTCGTCGCGCTGCCGGCAAAGCCCGCAAAACAGCGCCCGTCCGAGAAGGTCGTGTCGTTCGTCAAGAAGCACCCCTACATCACCGTTGCCGGTGCCGTGACTGCTGGCGTGGCCGCTGCCGCCCTGCTGCCGCGCAAGACCGGCGGCAAGATGATCGACAAGGCCATGGGCGTCGCCGAGGCCGCTGGCGCAGCCACGATGATGTTCGGCCGCAACGCCGGCGAAAAGGCGCACGAACTTGGCAGCGATGCGCGTGAACAGGCGGGCATCCTGGGCAAAAAGGCAGAACAGGCCGGTGAGGTCGCTGCGAAACGCCTCGAAAAGTATGGCCTCGCCGCCCTTGCCGCTGCCAGCGCATTCGGACGCGCCACGGCCACCCGCGCCAGCAAGCTGGGCGATGCTGCGGCGGAAAAAGCCGCGAAAATCGGCGAAGCTGCCTCTGAAAAGTCGCATGACCTTGCCGATGCGGCAGAGGATCTGAAGAAGCGCGTCAAGGGTTGATTGCACCGCTTATTGCTAATGCTTTTCAACATTGCGGAGGAGCGAGATCGCAGAAGCGATCTCCTCTTGCTCTTGACCCTGCCTAAAATTATAGGGGCCGCTCCTCCTCCCAATCAGGAAAGCGGCCCTCTCCCATGCAAAAGCTTCATCTTGTAATGGGCGGCCGGGTCAAGGACCCGCGCAGCCTTGAATTCGTCGACCTCCAGAAACTCGATCTGGTCGGCGTGTTTCCCGACTTCGCGTCCGCACAGGATGCCTGGAAGTCGGCAGCGCAGCGCACCGTCGACGATGCGGAAATGAAGTACGTGATCGTCCACCTCCACCGCCTGCTCGAACCCGAGCTCCCGGAAGAGTAAGTGCGGCAGACCTGACCGCTACCATCAAAGAAAAGGGCCGGAACGCGCTGTTCCGGCCCTTTTCTTGTTTGCTGACGACGCGGCCCGGCAGGCCGCGCGAAATCAGATGAACTCGATCTTCTGAACGAGGTAGAACTTGTCGCCCGACGGCACGGTCACTTCGATCTCGTCGTCGACCTTGCGCCCGATCAGCGCCTTGCCGAGCGGCGAGTTGTAGCTGATGCGGCCTGCCTTGGCGTCGGCCTCGTAGGGACCGACGATCTGGTAACGCACCGGCTTGTCGTCGTCGTCGAGCAGCGTGACGGTGGCGCCGAAAATCACCTTGTCGCCGGACAGCGATGTGGGATCGATGATCTGCGCGCGGCTGACCCGGTCCTCTAGATCGGCGATCGTCGCCTCTACCTGTCCCTGGCGCTCCTTGGCAGCGTGGTACTCCGCGTTTTCGGAAAGGTCGCCATGCGCACGCGCTTCCTCGATGGCGTCGACGATACGCGGCCGTTCCTCACGCAACGCCTTCAGCTCGGTCGTCAGCCTTTCGTAGCCTTCCGCGAGCATCGGCAGCTTTTCGATACTGGCCATTCTCTTATCTTCCTCCTGTTGCCCCCCTTGCTGAGACTACTCGGCTGCCCCGTCCCTCTAGGGGGGCGGGCCGACCTGCAGCGATGTGGGGAGGCAAGATCGATTTCAGCTATAATAATCCTGCAACGAGCGCACTTCAAGCTGGCTGCCACGAATCACGTCGATAGCCTCACTTGCTGCCACGCTGGTGGCGGCGGTGGTAAAGATCGAGACCTTTGCCGTGATCGCCGATGCGCGGATCGATTTGGAGTCCTGCAGGCTCTGCCAGCCCTCGGTGGTGTTGAAGATCAGGTTCACTTCACCGTCCTCGATCTTGTCGACGATGTGCGGGCGCCCTTCGGCCACCTTGTTCACCAGTTCGACGGCGAGGCCGGCGTCGGCAAGATACTTCTGCGTGCCCGACGTGGCGATGATGCGGAAGCCGTTGTCGAGCAGCTTGCGCACGGCAGGCACGATCAGCGGCTTGTCGCTTTCCTTCACCGACACGAAGACCGTGCCTTCGGTCGGCAGGCGCATGCCGGCGCCCAATTGGGCCTTGGCGAAGGCGCGCGGGTAGTCGGTATCGATGCCCATGACTTCGCCGGTCGACTTCATTTCCGGGCTCAGCACCGGATCGACGCCGGGGAAGCGCGCGAAGGGGAACACGGCTTCCTTGACCGCCATGTAGTCCAGTTCGCGTTTGAACGGCGGGAACTCGGAAAGCTTTTCGCCGGCCATGACGCGCGCGGCGATCTTGGCGACCGGCTGACCGATGGCCTTGGCGACGAACGGCACCGTACGCGATGCGCGCGGGTTCACCTCAATGAGGTAGACCTCGCCGTCCTTCACTGCGAACTGCACGTTCATCAGGCCGCGCACGCCGAGCCCCATGGCCAGCGCTTCGGCCTGGCGCTCCATCTCCTGGATGATTTCGGGCGGCAGGCTGTAGGCCGGAATGGTGCAGGCGCTGTCGCCCGAGTGGACGCCGGCTTCCTCGATGTGCTGCATCACGCCGGCCACGACGACCTGCTCGCCATCGCACAGAGCGTCGACGTCGCACTCGATGGCATCGCGCAGATACTGGTCGATGAGGACCGGACTGTCGTTCGAGACATGAACGGCCGTGGCGATGTAGTTGTCGAGCTGCTGCTCGCTGTCGACGATCTCCATCGCGCGGCCGCCAAGCACGTAGCTGGGACGCGTGAGCACCGGATAGCCGATGCGGTTGGCAATCGCGACGGCCTCGTCGCGAGTGCGCGCCATGCCGTTGGCCGGCTGCTTGAGGTTCAGCTTGTCGACCAGCGCGGCGAAGCGCTCACGGTCTTCGGCAAGGTCGATCGCGTCGGGCGTGGTGCCCAGGATCGGGATGTTGGCCTTCTCGAGCGCGGCGGCAAGCTTGAGCGGGGTCTGCCCGCCGAACTGCACGATCACGCCAACCAGTTCGCCCTTTTCCTGCTCGACGCGCAGGATTTCCAGCACGTCCTCGGCCGTCAGCGGCTCGAAATAGAGACGGTCGGATGTGTCGTAGTCGGTCGACACGGTCTCCGGATTGCAGTTGACCATGATCGTCTCGTAGCCGGCCTCGGACAGCGCGAAACAGGCGTGGACGCAGCAGTAGTCGAACTCGATGCCCTGCCCGATACGGTTCGGGCCGCCGCCGAGGATGACGATCTTCTTGCGGTCGGACGGCATCGCCTCGTCCTCGGGCTCGCCGAAGAACGGGGCCTCGTAGGTCGAGTACATGTAAGGCGTGATCGCCTCGAACTCGGCCGCGCAGGAATCGATGCGCTTGAACACCGGATAGACGCCCAGCTTGTGGCGCAGCGCACGCACTTCGTCCTCGCTGGTGGCGCCAGCCATGGCGCGCAGGGCATCGTGCAGCAGGCCCGAACGCTTCGCCTGCGTCTCGGCCAGACCGCCAGCGACATGCACCGAACGCACGGCCAGCGTGGCGAGGCGCCTGTCGGAGAAGCCCATGCCCTTCACGCGGCGCAGACCCTGCGCATCGATCGGCAGGCCGTCCTGCATGATCTTCGCTTCCTCGGCGATGATCTCCTCGATGTGACGCAGGAACCACTTGTCGTAGAACGTGATCGCGTGGATCTCGTCCACCGTAAAACCCTCGCGCATGGCCTGGGCCACGTTGAGCAGACGCTCCGGTGTCGCCTTCGAGAGCGCGGCGGTAATCGTATCGCGCCCTGCTCCTTCCAGCGACGGCACGGTGTTGAAGCCGTCGAGATCGGTTTCGAGGCCGCGCAGCGCCTTCTGCAGCGATTCCTTGATGTTGCGGCCGATCGCCATGACTTCGCCGACCGACTTCATGGCCGTGCTCAGCTCCGCCTTGGAGCCCTTGAACTTCTCGAAGGCGAAACGCGGGATCTTGGTGACGACGTAGTCGATGGTCGGTTCGAACGCGGCCGGGGTCGCGCCGGTGATCTCGTTGGTGATCTCGTCGAGCGTGTAGCCCACCGCCAGCTTGGCGGCGACGCGCGCGATCGGGAAGCCTGTCGCCTTCGAAGCCAGCGCCGAGGAGCGCGAGACGCGCGGGTTCATCTCGATGACGATCAGGCGGCCGTTTTCCGGATTAACCGCGAACTGCACGTTCGAGCCGCCGGTTTCCACACCGATCTCGCGCAACACCTCAAGCGAGGCGGTGCGCATGATCTGGTATTCCTTGTCGGTCAGCGTCAGCGCCGGCGCGACGGTGATCGAGTCGCCGGTATGCACGCCCATCGGATCGACGTTCTCGATAGCGCAGATGATGATGCAGTTGTCGTGCTTGTCGCGCACGACTTCCATCTCGTATTCCTTCCAGCCGAGCAGCGATTCCTCGATGAGGACCTCGTTCCTGGGGCTGGCGTCGAGGCCTTCGCGCACGATGCGCTCGAACTCGGCCTTGTTGTAGGCCACACCGCCACCGGTGCCGCCCAGCGTGAAGCTCGGGCGGATGATCGCCGGAAGCCCGGTGCGTTCGAGCACGGCATGGGCCTCATCCATCGAGTGGGCGACACCCGAGGCGGCGCTCTCGAGGCCGATCTTGTCCATCGCCTCGCGGAAGCGCTGGCGGTTTTCGGCCTTGTCGATGGCATCGGCATTGGCGCCGATCATCTGCACGCCGTGCTTGTCGAGGATGCCCGCCTCGAACAGATCCAGCGCGCAGTTGAGCGCGGTCTGCCCGCCCATCGTCGGCAGCAGCGCATCGGGCCGCTCCTTGATGATGATCTTCTCGACCACTTCGGGCGTGATCGGCTCGACATACGTCGCGTCGGCCATGTCCGGGTCGGTCATGATCGTGGCGGGGTTGGAGTTCACCAGAATGACCCGGTAGCCCTCTTCCTTGAGCGCCTTGATCGCCTGGGTCCCCGAATAGTCGAACTCGCAGGCCTGGCCGATGATGATCGGGCCGGCACCGATGACGAGGATCGAGGAGATGTCTGTGCGCTTGGGCATGGTAGAGGGCTATCCTAGATTCAGTGTCAGTAGGGTATCGCGTGCCGGAGGCTTCAGGCCACCAGTTCGCCGAATGCCTTTTCCCAGTACTCGGGACCTTCGGCATTGGCCTTGGCGATGATCGGGTTGGTGGCCTGCCGTTCCTTGATCTCGGCGCGGAAGACGTCGGCCTGGAACTGGTGCATCTTGCCACCGAATTCGTTCTCGGTGGTCGACCACGCGCCCTTGGCGATCATCGAATCGAGGAACTGCTTGGCCGCGGCCTTCGACTGGCTGCGCACCTTCATGCCGAACTTGCGGTGGGCGATCTGGAACTTGTCCTCGATGATGAGCGTCAGTTCGCCATAGGGATACCAGCGCGTGGCGATGTTGAGATCGTTGGCGGGGCCGGCGATGTAGTAGGCGATCATGTGGTCGATAAGATCACTCATGGTCTGTTCTCTTTCCTTGTTTGTCCCTTGATCTCGGCCGGGTAGGAGATGCTTACACGAGGCAGTCGGGCGCGCAGTTCGGCCAGCACGCAGGCCTGTGTCGATTGTGCCATCCCCTTGGGCGGATCGAAGCGCAGCTTGTCCTGTTCCACCGTGATCGTCCCCGCGGCAACGCCGCACCGTCCTGCAACGGTCGCAATCTCGGCCTCGCTCAGCAATGCAGGCTTGGGCGGTGGTGCCTGATTGCACGCCGCCACGAGGCCGCAGGATGCCAGAAGCAAGACCGCAGCCTGCTTCAAGCGAGCATCCCGACGAACTTTTCGAATAGATAGAAGCTGTCCTGCGGGCCGGGGCTCGCCTCCGGGTGGTACTGCACACCGAAAGCGCGCTTGTTCTTCAGCGCGATGCCGCAATTGGTGCCATCGAACAGCGAGACGTGGGTCTCCTCGACCGCATCGGGCAGCGTTGTGTTGTCGACCGCGAAGCCGTGGTTCATCGAGGTAATCTCGACCACGCCGTCGGCCATGCGCTTCACCGGGTGATTGGCGCCGCGGTGGCCCTGGAACATCTTGGCGGTCTTGGCGCCGGCAGCGAGGCCGAGCATCTGGTGGCCAAGGCAGATACCGAAGATCGGCACGTCCTTTTCCAGCAGCGCCTGGATTACCGGCACGGCATACTTACCGGTCGCAGCCGGATCGCCCGGACCGTTCGACAGGAACACGCCATCGGGCTCGAGCGCGAGAACCTCGTCCAGCGTGACTTCGGCCGGAACCACCGTCACCCGTGCACCGGCCTTCACCAGATTGCGGAAGATGTTGTCCTTGGCGCCGTAGTCGATGGCGACCACGTGCGGGCGTCCACCGCTTTCCGCGCTGCCATAGCCTTCGCCCAGCTCCCAGGTGGAGCCTTCCCAGCCCTCCTGGATTTCGCGGCTGACGATCTTGGCCAGGTCCATGCCTTCGAGGCCGGGCCAGTCCTGCGCCTTCTTGACCAGCGCGGGAATGTCGAATTCGCCTTCGGGATTGTACGCGACAACGGCATTGGGCGCGCCCAGCAGGCGGACGCGGCGGGTCAGGGCGCGCGTATCGACGCCGGCAAGGCCGATCTTGCCCTTGCTCGCCATCCAGTCGCCGAATTCACCGCTGGCGCGAAAATTGGAGGACAGCGTCACATCCTCGCGCACGATGCAGGCCACCGCGCTGTCGACCTGCGATTCGAGGTCTTCGTCGTTCACGCCGACATTGCCGATGTGCGGGAAGGTGAAGGTGACGATCTGGCCCGCATAGGACGGATCCGTCATCACTTCCTGATATCCGGTCATCGAGGTGTTGAAGCAAACCTCGCCCACGGCTTCTCCGACGGCGCCGAAACCGCGCCCCCAGATCACGTGGCCGTCGCTCAGGACGATAACGCCCGTCGCTCCTTCCGGTTTAGGCGCAGGCGAAGGTGCGGCGTCGGCCATGGTGGGTCGCTCCGTTAACGGCGTTTCTGACGATGAGTGCTAAGTCCCACGCGCTAGAGACGGTTGTGCAGGGCGTCAAGGCGCGAGGGTGCAATTTGCCACGCGGCTTGCTAACTTTTACGCAGCCACGTTTTCACACTCATCAGGACGACAGAAGAACAATGATCCGCGATTCGATCAAGGCCGCACAGGTTTCCGCCATGAAATCGGGCGACAAGCCCCGCCTCGCCGCCGTGCGCCTCATCCTCGCCAAACTGAAGGACCGCGACATCGAATTGCGCACCGCCACCGAAACGCCGGACGACGACGCCATGGTGATCGACGTGCTGCAGAAAATGGTCAAGCAGCGCCGCGAATCGATCAAGCTCTACGAAGAAGGCGGCCGCCCCGAACGCGCCGAAGCCGAAAAGGCGGAACTCGTGGTGATCGAGGAATTCCTCCCCGCGCAGATGTCGGAAGAGGAAACCAGGGCGGCGATCGAATCGATCAAGGCCGAAACCGGTGCCTCCGGCATGAAGGACATGGGCAAGGTCATGGGCCTGCTCAAGGAACGCCACGGCGCCCAGCTCGACATGGGCAAGGCGAGCGGCTGGGTGAAACAAGCGCTCGCCTGAAAGGCCGAGCACCAATAACCCCCCTCCCGCCTGCGGGAGGGGCCGGGGGAGGGCCTGTTGGACCAATCTCAAGACAAGGCCTACTCCCGCCCCACCGCCAGATCACGCGAACTGCGTCGCAACGCAACCGAAGCCGAACGCACTTTGTGGCGGGGGATCAGCGCACGAAAGCTGGCTGGCGTCCGCTTCAACCGCCAGTTTCCCGTAGGCCAATTCTCTGAGATTTTGTTTCGCGGGAATACCGGCTGGTCATTGAAATCGACGGTGGCCAGCATGCTCTGGCCAAAGACTACGACAGTCGCCGAACGCGCTTTCTCGAAGCGCAGGGCTACACCGTCATCCGGTTCTGGAATAACGAGGTCATGGATAATCTGGACGGTGTTTTGACGCGCATTGAGAATACCTTGGCTGACATGCCCTCCCCCACCCCCTCCCGTAGGCGGGAGGGGAGTTTGTGGAGCCCGACGCGTGTGCGCGGGCATGATTACTGATGCTAACGCCCCAATGGCTCGATCAACTACGATCCCGTATCACGCTTTCAACGCTGATCGGCCGCTCGACGCGCCTGCAGAAGGCGGGGCGCGAGTACAAGGCGTGCTGCCCGTTCCACAACGAGAAGAGCCCCAGCTTCACCGTCAACGACGAGAAGGGGTTCTACCACTGCTTCGGCTGTGGCGCTCACGGCGATGCGATCCGCTGGATGACCGACCATCAGGGCCTCGCCTTCATGGACGCGGTCAAAGAACTCGCCGCCGAGGCGGGCATGGACGTGCCTGCGCCCGATCCGCGCGCCGCGAAGGCAGCGGAAAAGCGCGATACGCTGCATGACGTCATGGCCGCGGCGCAGGAATGGTTCGTGCACAACCTCTCCGCCCCCGAAGGCGAAGCGGCGCGGCGTTATCTCGCAACGCGCGGGTTCGACGCGCATACCGTGCAGCGCTTCGGCTTCGGCTATGCCCCCGAGGGCCGACAGGCGATGAAGGAAGCGCTCTCGCGCTTCCCGCAGTCGATGCTGATCGAGGCGGGTCTGCGCATCGAGATCGAAGGCCGCGATCCCTACGACCGGTTCCGTGCCCGCCTGATGCTGCCGATCGAGGATACGCGCGGCCGAGTGATCGCCTTTGGCGGACGCATCCTCGCCAAAGACAAGACCGATGCGCCGAAATACCTGAACTCGCCCGACACCCCGCTCTTCGACAAGGGCCGCACGCTCTACAACCTGCACCGCGCCGCGCCCGCTGCGCGCCAGTCGGGCCGGATGGTGGTGGTCGAAGGCTACATGGACGTGATCGCGCTGGCCGCGGCGGGAATCGCCGAATGCGTCGCCCCGCTCGGCACCGCGCTCACAGAGCACCAGATCGAGCTGCTCTGGCGCCATGTCGAACGGCCGATCCTGTGCTTCGACGGCGATGCCGCCGGTCAGCGCGCGGCGATGCGCGCGATCACCCGCGCCCTGCCCTTGCTGCGCCCTGCCCATTCGTTGCGCATCGTGCGCCTGCCCGAAGGCCTCGACCCGGACGACCTGATCAAGGCCAAGGGACCCAAGGCCATGGAAGACGTACTCGGCGAAGCGAAAAGCCTGATCGAAGTCCTGTGGGAAGTCGAACGCGATGCCCAGCCGCTGAACACGCCCGAGGACAAGGCCGGGCTCAAGGCGCGCCTCATGGCGCACGTCGAATCGATCCAGCACCCGGATATCGCCAGCCTCTATCGCCGCGAACTGCAGGACCGCTATTCCGAATTCGCCTTCCCCAAGCGCGAGAACCGCTGGCAGGGCGGCCAGCGACAGCCTTTCCAGCCCCGGCAGGGTGGAGGCCGGTGGCAACCCGGACGCCCTCCCCCGGCGCCCTCGTCCCCCGAATCGATCAGCCGGCTTACCGCCCGCTATGCCGGCACCGGATCGCGCGATGCCCTGACCGCTGCCGTGCTGGCAGGGCTCATGCGATGGCCCGCGCAGATCGCCCGTCATGCCGAGGCTCTGGCCCGCACGCCGGGGCTCGATCCGCGCTTCTTCGCGCTGATCGAATGCTGCGATGCAACGGATACGCTTGAAAGCGAGAGCCTTGCCACCATATTGAGCGCAAATGGTCTGGAAGTTCCCGGAACCGCTGAATATTCGGGGCTGCGCTTCGGCTTTCTTGCCCCCGACGCGACTGCAGAGCAGGCGGCAGCGGAACTCTCTCAAGCCATCGATCTCTTGGTGGAGCGTCCGGTTCTGGAGGCTGCCCTGGCAGAGGCGACAACGCGGTTCGAAAGCGAGCTGTCGGAGGAGTCTTTTGCCGAGCAGCAACGTCTGCTCAAGAGAAAGCTGGAATTTGACAAGCGCCTAAGGCAAATGGCGAGCAGAGATGCGCCCTGACGCGAATTGTATAATTGGGGTTGTACGATCTGCGCGCCTTATGATCTGCGCGGGGCAGCACGAGTTAACGGCGGAAGAATGAGCAAAAACGACAATACCAGCGGCGACACCACCGACGGCAACGACGCGCCGCTGATCGATCTCAATGAAGCCTCGATCAAGAAGCTGATCGCCCGCGCAAAGCGCCGCGGCGTGATCACTTACGACGAGTTGAACGAGGCCCTGCCGCAGGACCAGATGTCTTCCGAACAGATCGAGGACATCATGGCCGCGATCTCGGAAATGGGCGTCAACATCGTCGAGAACGACGAGGACGCGCAGGAAGACAACGA
The DNA here is from genome assembly GCA_965140495.1 of uncultured Novosphingobium sp. Lineage (GTDB taxonomy): Bacteria > Pseudomonadota > Alphaproteobacteria > Sphingomonadales > Sphingomonadaceae > Novosphingobium. The sequence continues at coordinate 2,857,597 of OZ223239.1, forward strand.
CGGTCCGGAAGAGATCGACACCGACGATTCGAACACGGCGCCCAAGCCCGTCGTCGAAACGAAGAAGAAGGAAACGGTCGAGCGTACCGACGACCCGGTGCGCATGTACCTGCGCGAAATGGGCGCGGTCGAGTTGCTCAGCCGCGAGGGCGAAATCGCCATCGCCAAGCGCATCGAGGCCGGCCGGGACATGATGATCCTGGGGCTGTGCGAAAGCCCGCTCACCTTCCACGCCATCATCCAGTGGTCCGAAGCGCTGAACAACGGCGAGATGCAGCTGCGCGAGATCCTCGATCTCGACGCCATGCTCTCGAAGGAACCCGCGCCGGAAAACCTCAACGACGACGATGACGGCGACGACGACGGCGAGATCAGCGAAGCCACCGCCGGCCCTTCCTACAAGGAAGACGATGACGACGACGAGGAGGAAGAATCCTCCGAGGACGGCGAAGACGGCGAGGAAGGCTCCTCGCGCCGCAAGGAAGAGGACGACGAGGAGGACAACACCCTCTCGCTCGCCCAGATGGAAGCCGCGCTCAAGCCCGAGGCGCTCGAGAAATTCGCGACCATCACCGAGCTGTTCCAGACTTTCGAGAAGCTTCAGACCGAGCGTCTCGAAGCGCTGGGCCTGGGCATCGACTTCCCGGCCGCCAAGGAAGACAAGTACCAGCAGCTGCGCGAGGAACTCACCGCGCAGGTGGAATCGGTGCAGTTCCACGCGACCAAGATCGAATACCTCGTCGACAACCTCTACGCCTACAACCGCCGCCTGACGGCGCTGGGTGGGCAGATGCTGCGTCTGGCCGAGCGTCACAAGGTGAAGCGCACGGACTTCCTCGCGACCTATATCGGCCGCGAACTCGACGACACCTGGCTGCCGGAAATGTCCAAGAAGGACAAAAAGTGGGCCGCCTTCGCCGAAAACGAAGGCGATTCGGTCGAGCGCATCCGCGCCGAAGTGGCCGACATTGCCGCTGCGACCGGTATGGCGCTCCCCGAGTTCCGCCGCATCGTCAACATGGTGCAGAAGGCCGAGCGCGAGGCGCGCATCGCCAAGAAGGAAATGGTCGAGGCGAACCTGCGCCTCGTGATTTCCATCGCCAAGAAGTACACCAACCGCGGCCTGCAGTTCCTCGACCTCATTCAGGAAGGCAACATCGGCCTGATGAAGGCGGTCGACAAGTTCGAGTACCGCCGCGGCTACAAGTTCAGCACCTACGCGACGTGGTGGATCCGTCAGGCCATCACCCGCTCGATCGCCGACCAGGCGCGCACGATCCGCATCCCGGTCCACATGATCGAGACGATCAACAAGCTGGTGCGCACCAGCCGCCAGTTCCTCCACGAACAGGGCCGCGAGCCCACGCCCGAGGAAATGGCCGAGCGCCTTTCGATGCCCCTCGAAAAGGTACGCAAGGTGATGAAGATCGCCAAGGAGCCGATCAGCCTCGAAACGCCGATCGGCGACGAGGAAGATTCGCACCTGGGCGATTTCATCGAGGACAAGAACGCGATCATCCCGGTGGACGCGGCGATCCAGTCGAACCTCAAGGAAACGGTCACCCGCGTCCTGGCTTCGCTGACCCCGCGCGAGGAACGCGTGCTGCGCATGCGCTTCGGCATCGGCATGAACACCGATCACACGCTGGAAGAAGTCGGCCAGCAGTTCTCGGTGACGCGCGAACGTATCCGCCAGATCGAAGCCAAGGCGCTGCGCAAGCTCAAGCACCCGAGCCGCAGCCGCAAGATGCGTTCGTTCCTCGACCAGTAGGATCGCGCCACAGCATCGAACATCGAAACGCCCGCGAACCGGTTTCGCGGGCGTTTTTCGTGTCAGTGCTTGGCAAGCCTTGGTGACTGTGCAAGCTAAGGAAATCCAAGGGGGAATTCGTCAATGATCCGCTTCGCCAGCGTAGCTGCGAGCCTGTCGCTGCTTGCCTTTGCCATTCCACAGACCGCGCCGGCCCAGACGCCATCCGGCTCGGCAACTACAGGTCCACGCAGCGAGTTGGTCAAACGCGTGGCAGCCGTCGGCTATCCTCCCGAAGCGCAAGCGCGGCACATGGACGAGATCGTCGAGCGCGCCATGAACGAAGTTCGCGAGACTTACCGTTTCGCCGACGAGGCCCCTCCATTCGCCAAGGACTGGATCGAAGAGCACCTTGCCAAGGTTTCGCGGCGCTTTCGGGCGATCGCCCGCGAGGAGGCCGCGCCGCGTATTGTCTACATCGTGCACAAATCCCTCGCGACCAAGCTGCCCCGCCTGCAGCTTCTCTATCTCGACAGAATGGCGCAAACCCCGCAAGGGCGCGACGATGTGCAGCAATTGGTTCGGGACATCTATGAATACGATCCGCAGTTGCTCCAGGCGGAGGACACCATCGTTCGCGTATTCGTGGAGGGCGAGGCGAAGCTTTCCAAAAAGTTGCGCAGCGATGTCAGGGACGTCCTGGAAGGGCGCATCTGATTGATCGATGCGGCCAGCGGGCCATGAACGGTCCGCGTCCGTGCTGACACCAAGGCCACTGTCGGTTTTCCAGATTTTAACTCACCCACAGCTTTTCGCACGAGCGCTTGGCTCTATGCATCTGGCAAGACAACTTGCTGCGTCATCTCCCAGGAAAGAATCCACAACATCATGAAACTTTCGATCAAAATGCTGGCCGGCTCCCTAGCGCTCGCCACTGCGCTGGGCGGGACCAGCATTGAAGCTCTGGCAGCCGAAACCACCAGCACCGCCTCATCGAGCCCATCGCTGGCCGTCGATCCGGAGCGGCTGGCAATCTCGGAGCAGATCATCGAAATCGCCTTCCCACCGGCGGAACGCGAAACGCGCACGCACAGCCTCGTCAGCACCATGCGCGACCAGTTCACTGCGAGTGTCGACCTCAACACCGTGGAGGACCCGGGCCTGCGCAAGATTTTCGAGGACTATTTCGCCTCGATCCCCGATGCGCTGAAGCCGGCGGTCAATGCGTTCATCCCCAAGCAGATGAATGCCGTCGCCCATGCCTATGCGCGCCTTTTCACCAAGGCGGAACTCGAGGACGTTCTGGCATTCGCCAAGACTCCGCACGGCGCGACCTTCATGCAGCACTCGATGGATGTGATGTCCGATCCCGAAGTGGCCGCAGCAAATACCGCCTACATGAAAGACGTTATGGCGCTTACTCAGACCATGACCGCAGACCTCAAGGCCAAGATCACCGCTTACATGAAGGAACACCCCGAGGCGGCGAAGTCCAAGTAGGCGGCTCAGCTGGCTCGTCCCGAAAGATCGACCCGGCAACCTCGAAGTCTGAAAAATCGCATGTATTGCGCCGCACGCTGGATAGCGCGCCCGGCGGGACTCGCTTTGCGGCGCAGTCATGACTAAGGGGAGCGCAAACGACTCCCGCATAAGGACAGGCCCCCTTTCCATGCGCATTGCCATTGCTTCCGATCACGCCGCCGTCGACCTCAAGGCCGAACTGCGCGAATACCTCATCGAAAACGGCCACGAGGTCGCCGACCTCGGCCCGGAGACCGCCGACCGTGTCGACTATCCCGACTTCGGCTACAAGCTCGCCTCGGTCGTGGCCGACGGCACCGCCGAATACGGCGTCGCGCTGTGCGGTTCGGGTATCGGCATCTCGATGGCCGTGAACCGCAATCCCGATTGCCGCTGCGCGCTCGTCTCCGAGCCGCTTTCGGCCGCGCTCGCCCGCGAGCACAACAACGCGAACTGCATCGCCATGGGCGCGCGCCTCACCGGCGTGGACATGGCCAAGGCCTGCCTCGATGCGTTCCTTTCCACCGAGTTCGGCGGAGGCCGCCACACCGGCCGCGTCGAGAAGCTCACCAACCCCGCATTCTGATCCGAAGAGGTCCTTCGAACATGACAGTTGAAACCGCCATCCGTTCCGCCGGCTTCTTCACCGAAACGATCGCGCAGAGCGACCCCGCCGTCGCCAAGGCCATCGGCCATGAGATGAAGCGCGAGCGCAAGCAGATCGAGCTGATCGCCTCGGAAAACATCGTCTCCAAGGCCGTACTCGAAGCGCAGGGCTCGGTGCTGACGAACAAGTATGCCGAGGGTTATCCCGGCAAGCGCTACTATCAGGGCTGCGAACCGTCCGACGAAGTCGAGACGCTTGCCATCGAGCGCGCCAAGGAGCTGTTCGGCTGCGAATTCGCCAACGTCCAGCCCCACTCGGGCGCACAGGCCAACGGTGCGGTCCTGCTCGCAACGGTCAAGCCTGGCGAGACCATCATGGGCATGAGCCTCGACGCCGGCGGCCACCTCACCCACGGCGCCCGCGCGGCGCTGTCGGGCAAGTGGTTCAACGCGGTGCAGTACGGCGTGACCAAGGACACGCACCTGATCGACTACGATGAAGTCGAGGCGCTGGCCAAGGAACACCAGCCAAAGCTGATCATCGCCGGCGGCTCTGCCTATCCGCGCGTGATCGACTTCAAGCGCATGCGCGAGATTGCCGACAGCGTGGGCGCGCTGTTCCAGGTGGACATGGCGCACTTCGCCGGCCTCGTCGCCGCCGGCGTGCACCCCTCGCCCTTCCCGCACGCGCACATCGCCACCACCACCACGCACAAGACCCTGCGTGGCCCGCGTGGCGGCATGATCCTGACCAACGATGAAAAGCTGGCCAAGAAGATCAACTCGGCGGTGTTCCCCGGCCTGCAGGGCGGCCCGCTGATGCACGTCGTCGCGGCCAAGGCGGTCGCTTTCGGCGAAGCGCTGCGTCCCGAGTTCAAGGACTACGCCGCCAAAGTGATCGAGAACGCCAAGGTCCTCGCCGAAACCCTGAAGGATCGCGGCGCCGCGATCGTTTCGGGCGGCACCGACACGCACCTCGCGCTGATCGACCTCTCGCCGCTGGGCGTGACCGGCAAGGATGCCGACGAAGCGCTCGAACGCGCGGGCATCACCTGCAACAAGAACGGTATCCCCTTCGATCCGCTGCCGCCGATGAAGACCAGCGGCATCCGCGTCGGATCGCCGGCCGGCACCACGCGCGGTTTCGGCCCGGAAGAATTCCGCGAAATCGGCAACATGGTCGCCGATGTGCTCGACGGTCTCGCCAAGTGCGGCGAAGCCGGCGATGCCCAGGTGGAGCAGAATGTGCGTTCGCGCGTTGAAGCCTTGTGTGACCGATTCCCGATCTACGAGGACTGATACTATGACCGACCCGCGCCGCCCCAACGACACTGGCGATTTCATCTACGACGCTCGCCAGGAACTCGCCGGAATGCTGCAGGATGGCATGCGCCATCCTTCGACGAAGCCGGTGCTGGCTTGGGGCGCGCTGGGGGCCGTTGCAGGCGCGATGCTACCGGTCGTCACGGTCGGACTGGGTCTCGCTGCAGGCGCGGGTTACAAGTTCTACAAACGCGTGCGGCCCGACTGAGGCCGCGCCTTTTTCAAGAGAGTGATTGCCTGAATGCGCTGTCCGTTCTGCGCCAACGACGATACGCAGGTTAAGGATAGCCGCCCGACCGAGGATAACACCGCGATCCGGCGGCGGCGCCAATGCACCAGCTGCGGCGCCCGCTTCACCACCTTCGAACGCGTGCAACTGCGCGAGATCACCGTGGTAAAAAGCGACGATGCCCGCGAGCCGTTCGATCGTTCGAAGATAGAGCAGTCGGTAACGCTCGCCTGCCGCAAGCGCGGGATCGACCGCGAGAAGATCGACCAGCTCGTCTCGGGCGTGCAGCGCCAGGTCGAGACCAGCGGCGAGCCGGAAGTCTCCTCGCTGGCAATCGGCGAGATGGTGATGGACGGACTGCGCCAGCTCGATTCCGTCGCCTACATCCGCTTCGCGAGCGTTTACCGTGCTTTCAACGAGGCCAAGGACTTCGAGGAATTCGCCGGCACGCTGCAGGACGTGGCCGCGAACGAGATCGGCAATGGCTGAAAACGCACCCGTCATCGTTCTCGTCCGGCCGCAGCTGGGGGAGAACATCGGCAAGGCGGCCCGGGCAATGCTCAACTTCGGGCTCACCGAAATGCGCCTCGTCACCCCGCGCGACGGCTGGCCCAATCCTTCGGCCGGTCCTGCCGCATCGGGCGCCGACGCGGTGCTGGAAAAGGCGCAAGTCTTCGAGAGCCTGGCCGACGCCGTCGCCGACTGCTCGCACGTCTATGCCACGACCGTGCGCAAGCGCGGCGTCACCAAGCCCGTCGTCACACCCGAGGAAGCCGCGCGCGAGATCCACACGGCGAGCCGGACCACCGGCAGCCGCTCCGCCTATGTCTTCGGGCCGGAACGATCCGGGCTGGAAACCGAGGATGTCGCCTTGGCTCGCGCCATCCTGACCGTCCCGATCAATCCGGAGTTCGCTTCGCTCAATCTCGCCCAGGCCGTGATCCTGTGCGCCTATGAGTGGAGCAAGCATGTCCCGAGCGGTGCCGAGGGAAGCGCGGAACTGGCGCAGCCGACCGCCGAAGAGCTGCTCCCCCCTGCCCCGCAGCAGGAACTGGAAGGCCTGATCGGCCACTTCGAGCGCATGCTGGAAGAGAAGAACTACTTCTGGCCCGAAACCCGCGCCGAGGCCAACCGGCTGACCCTGCGCAACCTGTTGACCAAGCCGGGCTGGAATCATCTCGAAGTCCGCACCCTGCGTGGCGTGCTTTCGACGCTGGAAAAGGAACGTCGCCCAAGGGATTGAGCCTTTCGGCTTGACTCCTGCGCTGCACGCCGTAAGGGGCAGCCCTTCACAGGACGCCTGCCTTTACCGACAGGATCGTTCCTTCGGCCCCGCACCCCGGTGAAGCGGCGGCCGCATCCAGCGAAACAGGGCTGGATGGTGCGCCCCGGGAAACTAGGGATCGTGCACCAAGGTGGTAGCACGGCAAGCAGAACGGAAAGACATCTTATGTCGAAGCGCAAGAGCGCCAAGTACAAACTCGACCGTCGCATGGGCGAGAACATCTGGGGCCGTCCCAAGAGCTCGGTGAACCGCCGCAGCTACGGCCCGGGCCAGCACGGTCAGCGCCGCAAGGGCAAGCTTTCGGACTACGGCATCCAGCTGCGCGCCAAGCAGAAGCTCAAGGGCTACTACGGCGACGTGACCGAGAAGCAGTTCAAGCGCACCTACCAGGAAGCCTCGTCCATGAAGGGCGACACCGGCCAGAACCTGATCGGCCTGCTCGAACAGCGCCTCGACATGGTCGTGTACCGCGCCAAGTTCGCGCCGACCATCTTCGCTGCCCGCCAGATCGTTTCGCACGGCCACATCCGCGTGAACGGCGTGAAGTGCAACATCGCCTCGCGCCGCATCAAGATCGGTGACGTCATCAGCCTCGGCGACAAGGCCAAGGAAATGGCGCTGGTGATCGAAGCCCAGGCCCTGCCCGAGCGCGAGATCCCCGACTACGTCGCTCAGGACGGCACCGACAAGGTGACCTTCGTCCGCGTCCCGACGCTCGACGAAGTTCCCTACCCGGTGAAGATGGAACCGAACCTGGTCGTCGAGTTCTACTCGCGCTGATTTCGGTACCTTACGGTATTCAGGAAAGGGCGGTCCTTCGGGGCCGCCCTTTTCGCGTTAACCGACACAAAAAATTACATGATTCTTGATGCTTGTCAGGGAACCGACGCAGTCGGCGGGCATTAGGCAAGCACCATGACAAGCTATCGTTTCGTCACCCCTCACCGCACCGGAAAATGGTACCCCGACCTCGAAACCGCACAGCAGCACGCGTGCGAAATCGGAGCCGGCTATCTGGACACACGCACGGGCCGCTTCGTGGCCTACGTGCATACCGAACTCGAGGTTTGCGACAAGACGCAGGCGGAAAGCACAGGCGGCCAGCTCGAACTGACCGCCTGATAATCCGGATCACTTGATACCGAGCGTCTTCCTGAGGAAGGCATCGCTCTTCGAGAGCAGCGTGGTTCGTGCATCGGCACTGACCAGGCTGTGGGCCAGTTCCGGAAACTCGATGTACTCGACGGATTTGCCGGCATCTTTCAGCCGCTTATCCATGAGCCGCGATTCTTCGACATCCACATTGCGATCCTCTTCGCCATGGAAAAGCAGCACCGGCACGGCAATCTTGTCCGCGTGGCGGGCCGGTGATCCGGCCTCGATATGCGGCCCTTCGCCAATGAACGCACTGTTGAGCTTTTCATCCGAGTAGTGCTTGCTCTCTTCCCGCAACTCTTCGAGATCGGTGACAGGCGCTACGGCCACGATCGCCTTGTAGAGCCCCGGTTCCGTGACTCCGGATTGCAGTGCCGCATAGCCGCCATACGACCAGCCGACGATCGCGAGCTTGTCAGGTTGGGCGATACCCTCGGAGACCAGCCAGCGCCCCGCATCATCGATGTCGCCAATGGCGGTGCGCCAGGACTGAAAACCGTTCTTCTTGTACCAATCCGCACCATACCCGGAAGATCCCCGGTAATTTGGCTGGAGTACGGCATAGCCACGTGCAGCGAAGAACTGCACCAGCCAGTCGAAGCCCCACTCGTCGCGCGACGAGGGACCGCCATGCGGCATCACGATGGCAGGAAGATTCTTCCCGTCGGAACCTACCGGCAAAGTGAGGTAACCGGGTATCTGCGTGCCGTCCGATGCGGGGAACGTGACCGGCTTCATGGTCGCCAGCGATACGTCTGCCAGCTGGGGACGAAGCGGCATGACCTCGTCCAACCGATGAGTCGTCTTGTCGAACAGGTAGAATGTCCCCGGCTTCACATCACTCGATGCCAGCAACACCAGCTTGTTCTCATCCTCGCTGGAATCGATCCAGTCGATCTGCGCGAAGCCAGGCAGCGCCTTCACCAGTGCGGATGCCAGCTTCCCCAGTTCAGGGTCGAAATATTCTGCGAACCGCTTGTCGGTTGCATAGCTGGCACCGATCACGCGCTCGCTGCGACCGATGCTGATGAGATGATCGATGTCGGCATCGTCGCGTCCCAGTATCAGCTTGCGTTCCTTGGTACCGTCGAGCTTGACACTGTAGATCGCCCGGCGCCCCGCCTCGTTATCGTCGAAACCATAGACCACGTTCTTGTCAGGATCGACAGACATGGGATTAAAGCCCGTCAAGGAGCCATCCGCAGCATCCGTGACAGTCGACAGTTCGAGCCATTCACTACTGTCGGGTTTGCGATAGTAGAAATCGACTTTGCCCTGCTGGTAGCCGAAGTTGTCGCGCTTGGAGGCACCCATTACGCGGACATTCCCGTGTCCGTCGGAAATGAACCTCGATGAATCGTTGCGCGGCCTTTCCACATTGACGCGGCCAAGCGTGTTCACATCGACCCGCTCCACACCAATACCATCGAGCTTGCTGGCAATGCGGGTCCCTGCCGTACTTTCAGGCACGTACTGGCGCTGCATCAGGACGGTGCCGGGCTTTCCGCCGTTCCAGTCGATCACCCCGCCACCGCTCCAGGTAAATCCAAGCGAGCGCATACCGCCTGTGTCGGTCAGCACCTTGGCGTGATCGCCATCATGGTCGAACACCATCATGCGGCTGAACGTGTACTTGTACCGCTCGCGGTCCGTGCCCCGGATAAAGACCCTGCAAATCAGGCGATCGTCGGTCGGCCACGCGCAGTTCGAAATGTTCTGATTGCTCTCGTTTTCGCGCAGCACCATGACGGGCGGCTTGCCCGATGTCAGATCGACGACCGATACGCCGGTCCCCGCACCGACTGGCGAAACGATGGCGATGCGGTTGCCGGACGGCGACATGCTGATCTGCCGCGCACTTTCGAGCGCGCCGAAGCGCGCCGCCATGTCGTTTTCGTCGGCCCCCGATACCGACGACGCCATACCAGCCATGGCAAGACTGAAAGCCATGGCCCTGATCGAAATTGTCATGAATTGCCCCTATTTTGAATAGCTCATCCTAGGAGCGGCAAAATCGGGAATTCAAGCTTATAGAACAGGTTACAAGAATTTCATCGTGGACGATGGGCAGCTAGACCTTGAGATAATCCCTCCGGAAATCCGCCGCGAAGGCTGCGAACCGTCCTTCGGAGATTGCGTCCCGCATGCCCTGCATCAGCTGCTGGTAGAACGAGATGTTATGTTCGGTCAGCAGCATCGCGCCGAGAATCTCGCCCGAGCGGATCAGGTGGTGGATGTAAGCCCGGCTATAGGTCCCGCAGGTCGGGCATGAGCAGCGTTCGTCGATGGGGCCCGTGTCTTCGGCATGGCGGGCGTTGCGCATGTTGAGCGGGCCGTTCCAAGTGAAGGCCTGTCCGTTGCGGCCCGAGCGGGTCGGCAGCACGCAGTCGAACATGTCGACACCGCGTTCGACGGCCCCCACGAGATCGTCGGGCTTGCCCACGCCCATAAGGTAGCGCGGCCGGTCCGCCGGCAACTGGCCGGGCGCGAAGTCGAGCGTCGCGAACATCGCCTCCTGCCCCTCGCCCACGGCGAGCCCGCCGATGGCGTAGCCGTCGAAGCCGATGTCGGTCAGCGCATCGGCGGAACTCTTGCGCAAGCCTTCGTCGAGCGCCCCCTGCTGAATGCCGAACAGCGCCGAAGCTTCCGCATGTTCGCCGCCACTATCGAAACCGTCGCGGCTCCGCTTTGCCCAGCGCATCGACATTTCCATCGACCGGGCAATCACGTCGCGCGGCTGATCGATCTTCGGGCACTCGTCGAAACACATGACGATGTCAGAGCCGAGCAGCCGCTGGATCTCCATCGACCGCTCGGGCGTCAGGTGGTGGCGCGAGCCGTCGATATGACTGGCGAAGGTCACGCCTTCCTCGGTGATCTTGCGCAGCTCGGACAGGCTCATGACCTGATAGCCACCGCTGTCGGTAAGGATCGGGCGATCCCAGTTCATGAACTTGTGCAGTCCGCCCAGCCGCGCGACGCGCTCGGCGCCGGGGCGCAGCATCAGGTGATAGGTGTTGCCCAGAATGATGTCGGCGCCGGTAGCGCGCACGTCCTGCGGCTTCATGGCCTTGACGGTGCCTGCGGTACCGACAGGCATGAAGGCTGGCGTGCGGATCTCTCCGCGCCGCATGCGAATGGTACCGGTGCGTGCCTTGCCGGCGGTGGCGTGGATCTGAAAGTCGAAACGGGGGTTCATGGACCGCCCGTTAGAGAAATCAGAAGCCGTAGACCAGCGAGAACCGTGAAATCGTGTCGGTCTTGAGCGCGCCGATCGGCGGCGAGGTTTCATGCGCGATCGAATAGGACATCTTAGTCTTCAGCCCTTTCGCCACCCCGACCTCCAGCCCGGTCAGCGAGGTGAAGGTGCTGTCGTCCGATCCGACGTAGCTCGATGCGGTCTGGGTCAGCTTGAGCGTACCGTTCACTTTCCAGTCGAAATCGAGCGAAGTCAGCACCGACCACGTCGTTTCCGTCGGATCGGTAACGAAATCCGTATGTCGAACCGCCGGACCTGCCTCGACCGAAAGGTTCATGTTCCGGCGCTTCAGGATCCGGTAGCCGAGACCGCCGGACAGTGAATAGCGATCGTCGATGCCCTGGATCCGGTTCTTCTCGTACTGCAGGCGCCCATAGGTAAACAGCCCGTCGCGCAGCGTGTAGCGGGGCTGATAGCTGGCTCCGTACTTCTCGCGCGTGATCCTGCCCGAATCCTTCTGGTAATCGGCGTTAAGCAGAACAGTGTGCTCCCAGTCGATCCCCTTGCGATCGAGCTTGAGGGCGCCGGTAAAGCCGAAGTTGCTGGTATTGCCGGTCGAGCGGAAGGCACCGAGTTCCAGCTGGCCCGCCCACAGTTCTAGAACGCCGGAGTTGCGGATGCGCTCCGTCTCCTCCTTGGTACGCTGCGCCAGGGCCCGTGCCTTGCGGTCAAGATAGGCGCGCTGCATCGCCCGGATCTCGTCCTTGTCGTAGGGCTGCGTTGCCAGAGCGACCTTCACGACGGCAGCCAGCATTTCAGAATCGTCACGGCGGATCGCTTCCTCGATCATCGCCTTCACCGGTTTGGACAGGCTGGGCGGATCCGCAGCGATGAACGGCACGGGATCGACGAAAGGCGGTGCCTCCACACGAAGTGGACCTACCGGCTCCTCGGCATCAGGCACCGCAGGTTCTTCGAGAACCTGGGCCTGTGCGGGAGCGGCAAGCGCGGACAGAACAAGAATGGCGAGGACCGGGGGACGCTTCGTCATGCGATTGTGTTACGGCCTCATGTGCGCAAGCGCCAGCCAGTCTTGAAGATCCATGAGATCAAACCCACGCAAATCGCGAGGAAAAGTAGAGTCAGGCCAAGCGACAGGCCGATCGGGAAGTCCGAATGGCCATAGAAGGTCCAGCGCAGCCCGTTCACGAGGTAGACCACCGGGTTGGCCATCGCCACCGAACGCCACGGCTCGGGCAGAACCTGGATAGAATAGAACGTGCCGCCCAGGAACGTCAGCGGCATCAGGATCAGCATCGGCACGATGGACAGCTTTTCGAAGTTGTCGGCCCAGATGCCGAGGATGAAGCCGAAGAGCGAGAAGCTGGCCGAGACCAGCAGGATGTAGCCGAAGGCATAGACCGGATGGGCTATCGAATAGTCCACGAAGAAGCTGGCCGTCACCAGAATGATGGTCGCGAGGATGAGCGACTTGGTCGCCGCAGCCCCCACGAAGCCCACCAGCGTCTCCGACACACCGACCGGGGCCGAAAGCAACTCGTAGATCGCCCCCGTAAAGCGCGGCATGTAGATACCGAAGCTGGCGTTAGACGTGCTCTCGCCAAGGATGGTCAGCAGCAGCAGGCCGGGGACGATGAAAGCGCCGTAGTTCACGCCGCCCATGCCGCCCTGCATCTGCCCGCCGATCGCGGCGCCGAACACGACGAAGTAGAGCGTGGTGGTCAGCACCGGGGCGAGGATCGACTGCAAGGCCGTGCGGAAAGCGCGCAGCAGTTCGCGCTTGTAGATGGTCCAGGCGCTGCGCGCGTTGAACAGGCTCATGCCGCGCCTCCTTCCAGCAGGTTGACGAAGATGTCTTCGAGGCTCGATTCGTGGATGTCGATGGCGGTGTAGTCGACCCCCGCCGCGATCAGCGCCTTGGTGAGTTGTGCCACTTCGGTGGTGCCGGCGCCGCCCCCTTCCCCGCCGTCGCCGCGGTAGCAAAGCACCTTGCCATCTTCGGCCAGCGTAACCGGGAAGGCGGACAAGGCCTCAGGAATTTCGCTCAAGGGCTGCGCCAGCGAGATCAGCGCCTCCGTTCGGCCGAGGCGCTCCATCATCGCCGCCTTTTCATCCACCATCAGGATCTCGCCCTTGTTGATGATCCCCACGCGGTCGGCCATCTCCTCGGCTTCCTCGATGTAGTGGGTGGTGAGGATCACCGTGGTGCCACGCTCGCGCAGCAGAGCGATCTGCCGCCACATGTCGCGCCGCAGTTCCACGTCGACACCCGCGGTGGGCTCGTCGAGGAAAAGCAGTTCGGGATCGTGGGCAAGTGCCTTCGCGATCAGCACGCGGCGCTTCATCCCACCCGAGAGCGTACGGATCTGGGCATCGCGCTTGTCCCACAGGCTGAGCGCGCGCAGGATTTCCTCGATCTTGTCGGGATCCGGCGCAAGGCCGAAGAGCCCTCGTGAATCGCTGACGGCCCTGCGGACGGGCTCGAACATGTCGGTTGCCAGCTCCTGCGGCACCAGGCCGATGCGCGCCCGCAGGTTGCGCCAGTTCGACCCCATGTCTTCACCGAAAGCATGGATCGTACCCGAAGTCGGCCTGACGAGCCCGCAGACGGCGCCGATCAGCGTCGTCTTTCCCGCCCCGTTGGGTCCGAGCAGAGCGAAGATTTCGCCTTTGTTGATGGTAAGATCGACGCCCTTGAGCGCGGTGAAGCCGCCTGAGTACGTCTTGGTCAGGCTGCTGATGTCCAGAATGGGCTGCATGGCGCATAGATGTGCGCCTATGGCGCATGTGCCAAGCCCTTTGATGCAAAGAAGAACTAGGGGATCAGCAAGCTTGAATCGCCGTAGGAGTAGAAACGGTATTCCTCGGCGATAGCGTGGGCATAGACGGCCTGCATCTTGTCCAGCCCCATCAGCGCGCTGACGAGCATGAACAGCGTCGACTTCGGCAGGTGGAAGTTGGTCATCAAGCCGTCGATGGCCTTGAAGCGGTAGCCGGGGGTGATGAAGATCGAGGTATCGCCTTCGAACGGCCGGATAACGTTGTCCTCGCCCGCCGCGCTTTCGAGCAGGCGCAGCGAGGTCGTGCCGACAGCGATCACGCGCCCACCCGCGTCCCTTGCGGCATTGAGGCGATCGGCGGTCGCGGCATCGATGCGGCCCCACTCCGCGTGCATGCGGTGGTCGCCGGTGTCGTCCGCCTTCACCGGCAGGAACGTACCCGCGCCCACATGAAGCGTCAGCGTTTCGCGAGCGATACCGGCGGCATCGAGCCGCTCCACCAGTTCGGGGGTGAAGTGCAGTGCCGCCGTCGGGGCCGCCACAGCGCCCTTCTCGCGCGCGAACATGGTCTGGTAGTCGCTGGCGTCGGCCTCGTCGGTCTCGCGCTTGCCGGCGATGTAAGGCGGCAGAGGCATGCGACCGGCCCGCTCGAGCAAGACCTCGACGGGCTCCTCGCCCTCGAAGAACAGCGTCCAGCTTCCGTCGGCGTGACGTTCCTCGGCCAGAGCATGGACATCGGCGGGAAACGCGATCCGGTCGCCGGTCTTCAGGCGCTTGGCATTGCGCACGAAGGCCTGCCAGCGGCGCAGATCGATGCGCTTGTGCAAGGTTGCGCCGATCCGGGCTTCGCCGCGCCGCCCTTCAAGCTGGGCGGGGATGACGCGCGTGTCGTTGAACACCAGCACGTCCCCGCTCTGCAGCAGGTCCGGCAGATCGCGCACGTGGCGATCAACGAAAGGTGCGTCCCCTTCGACCACGAGCATGCGCGCGGCATCGCGAGGCCGCGCCGGGCGCAGGGCGATCCGCTCTTGCGGAAGGTCGAAATCGAAGAGATCAACACGCATGGTGGCGCGCGCTAGACCAAGGGCTGCCCATCGGCAAGCAGGGGATGATCCAGGCGGATGGGCCGCCCCTCATCCCTTTGCTGCAACCGATCAGTCCGAGACCGAATTGCTGAGCTGATCCGCGGTAATGGTCGCAGGTGCCGGGGCGGCGGGTGCCGGCGGCCCCTTATGCTGCGAGGCCAGCGAGGCCTGCAGGATGCGGGTCGGGTTCTCGGGCGGTTCACCGCGCTGGATCTTGTCCACGAACTGCATCCCGCCGATCACGCGACCGAAAACGGTGTACTTCCGGTCGAGCGCGAAGCGCGGATAGAACACGATGAAGAACTGGCTGTTGGCGCTGTTTGGATCGTTGGTACGCGCCATCGAAACCGAACCGCGCATGTGCGGCATCGAATTGAACTCGGCCTCGAGGTCCGGAAGATCGGAGCCGCCCTGCCCGGTGCCCGTCGGGTCGCCGGTCTGGGCCATGAACCCGTCGATCACGCGGTGGAAGATGATGCCGTTATAGAAGCCCTGCTTGGTCAGGGTCTTGATCCGCTCGACGTGGTGCGGCGCCCACTGCGGCATCAGGCGAATGGCCACGCGCCCGCCATCCGACAGGTCGAGAAGCAGGACATTGTCCGGATCGTGCGTCACGTCGGGATCGACGAAGGTCGGCAGTGCCGCCGGAGCCGGCGCAACGGGCTCGGCCTTCTTCTTGGCAAGTGCCGGCGTGGCGGCAAGCGCAGCGCCCAGCATCAGGGCGGTAAGGGGCAAGCGAAACTTCATCGATTACTCACAGGCTGATCCGATCCATGGCATGGCGCGATAGAGCGCGGCCGCTGTCGGCACAATGAATGAATTGGGCGGGGACGGTTCAGTAGTCCCCTTGAAGACCGTTGGCCTCGATACGGGCCACCACGTCCTCCCGAACGGCAGGGCTGACGAACTTGGCGATATCGCCGCCGAACATCGCGATTTCCTTCACGAGTTTGGAGGCGATCGGCTGCAGGCTCACGTCGGCCATCAGGAACACGGTTTCGATGTTCGGATTGAGCTGCTGGTTCATCCCGGCCATCTGATATTCGTACTCGAAGTCCGCGACCGCGCGCAGACCGCGCAGGATGACCGTGGCGCCCTGCTTCTGGGCGAACTTCATCAGCAGCGCGTTGAATCCCACGACCTCGACATTGTCGATGCCCAGTGCTGCCACTTCGCGCTCGACCATGGCCATGCGTTCTTCCGGCGTGAACAGCGGGTTCTTCGAGGGATTGGTGGTGACGCCGATGATCAGCTTGTCCACCAGCTTGGCCCCGCGACGGATGATGTCGGCATGGCCCAGCGTGATCGGATCGAAAGTGCCGGGATAGACACCGACGCGTTCACCACCTGCTTCCAAGCCCGCCATCAATGATCCCTTTCCACGATATAGCGCGCCACGGCGCGCAGCAGATCGGCCTCGCGTCCATGCTGGCCGAGATGCTCGACGGCCTGTTCAACCAGCATGCGCGCCTGTTCCCGGGCCCGGTCAGCGCCCAGCAGTGAAACGAAGGTCTGCTTGCCGGCATCGGCATCCTTGCCGACGGCCTTGCCGGCGACTTCGGCATCGCCTTCGTGATCGATCAGATCGTCGACGATCTGGAAGGCAAGGCCGATGTCGCGCGCATAGCCGCGCAAGTGGGTCCGGCCTTCCGGCGAGACGCGCCCCAGAATGGCGCCCATTTCCACCGCAGCGCCGAGCAGCGCACCGGTCTTGAGCTGCTGCAGCCGGGTGACGGTCTGCAGATCGAATTCGCTGGTTTCGGCCACCAGATCCATCATCTGGCCGCCGGCCATGCCCTGCCCGCCACTCGCGTGACCAAGCGTCTGCACCAGCTCGATGCGCGTGAACGGATCGGCGCTCGTTGCCGGATCGGCAAGCACCTCGAACGCAAAGGCATGAAGCGAATCGCCTGCCAGCACCGCAGTCGCCTCGTCGAAGGCGAGATGAAGCGTGGGCTTGCCATGCCGCATGGCGTCATTGTCCATGCAGGGCAGATCGTCGTGGATCAGCGAATAGACGTGGATCGCCTCGATCGCGACACCCGCCCGTATCGCGGCTGAACGCTGGACCCCGTACATTTCAGCAACCGATGCCAGCAGCAAGGGGCGCAACCGCTTGCCGCCGCCGATGGCGGCATAGCGCATCGCCTCGAACAGGCGCGCGCGCGCATCTGTCGGAACGGGAAGAAGAGCGTCGAACATGGCGTCGACCTCTTCGGCAATGCGAGCGAGCCCTTCAGCCAGGATCGCATCCTTCACGCCGCTGGCGCCCATGGCTCAGCGATCCACTGCGTCGAACGGCTGCGTGCCGGTGGGCGCGCCGTCCGGCCCCGTCACGATCCGTTCGATCCGCGCCTGCGCGGCATCGAGCCGCTTCTGGCAATGCTGGCGCAGCTTGTCGCCCTTCTCATACAGGGAAATCGAATCCTCCAGGGGCACATCGCCACTTTCGAGCTGTCGCACGATGGTTTCGAGCGCGCGCAAGGCGTCCTCGAAGCTCAGGTTCTCGATCTCTTCCATCTCTCCGGCCATGGGTCATGCAATGGCGGTCTCGCCCGTCACGGTCAAGGTGGAGCCCGAGAATTCCGGGGGCAGTGCCACAGAGGTGCGGGACCGGACTAGCCTAGGCGAGAGGACATGGCTAAGGGCCAAGCCATGAGCGGAATCACCCCTGACGTCGTCGAGGCGCATGGCCTCAGCCCCGAAGAATACGAGCGCGTGCTGCATGCGCTGGGCCGGGAACCCAATCTTGTCGAACTCGGCATCTTTTCGGTCATGTGGTCCGAGCATTGCTCGTACAAATCGAGCCGCTTCCACCTCAAGCAGCTTCCCACCGAAGCGCCCTGGGTGATCTGCGGTCCCGGCGAGAACGCGGGCGTGATCGACATCGGCAACGGCCAGGCGGCCATCTTCAAGATGGAGAGCCACAACCACCCGAGCTACATCGAACCCTATCAGGGCGCGGCGACGGGCGTGGGCGGTATCCTGCGCGACGTCTTCACGATGGGCGCGCGCCCGGTCGCGAACATGAACGCGCTGCGCTTCGGCCGGCCCGATCACCCCAAGATGAAGCACCTCGTGCAGGGCGTCGTGTCGGGCATCGGCGGCTACGGCAACTGCGTGGGCGTACCCACGGTCGGCGGCGAGACGAACTTCCACAAGGCCTACGACGGCAACATCCTCGTCAACGCGATGACGGTGGGCGTCGCCGATACCGACAAGATCTTCTACTGCGCCGCCACAGGCCTCGGCAATCCGATCGTCTATGTCGGCTCGAAGACTGGCCGCGACGGCATCCACGGCGCCACGATGGCCTCCGCCGATTTCGACGAGAATTCGGAAGAAAAGCGCCCGACCGTGCAGGTGGGCGATCCCTTCACTGAAAAGCTGCTGATCGAGGCCTGCCTCGAACTGATGGCGACCGACGCGATCGTCGCCATTCAGGACATGGGCGCGGCCGGCCTGACCTCCTCGTCGGTCGAAATGGCCAGCAAGGGCGGCGCCGGCATCCGGCTCGACATGAACAAGGTGCCCTGCCGCGAAGAGGCGATGACGCCCTACGAAATGATGCTGAGCGAGAGCCAGGAGCGCATGCTCATGGTGCTCAAGCCCGGCAAGGAAGCCATGGCCGAAGCCATCTTCAAGAAGTGGGAACTGGACTTTGCGGTGATCGGCGAAGTGACCGATACGGGCCACATGGTGCTCGAATTCGACGGCGAGGTTGTCTGCGACATTCCGCTCGGCCCGCTGGCCGACGATGCGCCCGAATACGAGCGTCCTTACGTCACGCCCGAGGAATACAAGGCCTGGGCCGCTGTTCCGGCACTCGGTGATGTGCCCGAGAGCACCGATCTCGGCGCGGACCTCGTCAAGCTCATGGGCAGCCCCGACCTCGCCTCGCGCAAGTGGATCTGGGAGCAGTACGACAGCCAGGTCGGCGCGGACACGATGCAGAAGTCCGGCGGCGATGCAGCCGTCGTGCGCGTCCACGGCACGCAGAAGGCGCTGGCGATCAGCACCGACTGCACGCCGCGCTATTGCTATGCCGATCCCTACGAAGGCGGCAAGCAGGCTGTGGCCGAAACCTACCGCAACATCAGCGCGGTCGGCGGCCTGCCGCTGGCGATCACCAACTGCCTCAATTTCGCCAACCCGCAGCGTCCGCAGATCATGGCGCAGATCGTGGGCTGCCTGCACGGCATGGGCGATGCTTGCCGCGAACTCGACTACCCGATCGTGAGCGGCAACGTCTCGCTCTACAACGAATCGAAGGCCACCGGCGGCGGCTCGGCCATCCTGCCGACCCCCGCTATCGGCGGCGTCGGCCTGCTGGCCGATCACGATAAGATGACCACCATTGCTTTCAAGAACGAAGGCGATGACATCTTCCTGCTCGGCGGCAAGGGCACGCATCTGGGCCAGTCGCTGTGGCTGCGCGAAATCGCAGGTCAGGAAGCGGGCGACGCGCCGAGCGTGGACCTCAAGGCGGAAGCCGCCAATGGCGCGTCGATCCGCGACTGGATCGGGGCCGGTCAGGTTACCGCCGTTCACGACATCAGCGACGGCGGTCTGCTGGTGGCGCTCGCGGAAATGGCTCTGGCCAGCGGCAAGGGCTGCCAGTTGGACGGCGCCCTCGACACAGCCGAAGCTTTCGGCGAGGATCAGGGACGCTATGTCGTCACCGCCCCCGCCGGCAGCGATCTGCCGGGCGCGGTGAAGATCGGTACCGTTGGCGGAACGACAGTCGCCGGTGTTGAGGTGTCCGCTCTACGTGAAACCAGCGAAGCCTTCTTCCGCGACTGGATGGAGGCCTAACCCCTCCACCACCCCATCGCTACGCGACAGGGAGGATGTGGAAACAGATAACTCCTCCCTGTTTTGCAAAGCAAAATGGGGAGGTGGCATTCGCGCAGCGAATGACGGAGGGGCTTTCAGCGCTCGCGGCAAGCCAAGACTATCGCCTCAGCAACGGCGTCAACGTCACGAAGTACTTCTTGAGCAGGTATGCGGATCACCTTGATCCCTCTGGCCTCTAGCCAAGCATCGCGCGCTAAGTCTCGCTGAGGACGATCGCCCATATCATGGCCGATGCCGTCGATCTCGATGCCCACCTTCACCGAGGGACAATAGAAATCGAGCACATAGGGCCCAACGGGATGCTGCCGGCGAAACTTGATACCTGCCGGCACCTTGCGCAGCCGCTGCCATACCAGCACTTCGGGTAGTGTCATCTCCTTGCGGAGACGGCGCGCGTTGCGAATGGTTCGAAGCGGTGGCGGCATCCGAAATCCCCCTCCACCAGCCTGCGGCTGGTCCGCCTCCCCATTTTGCTTGGCAAAACAGGGAGGATTGGGGAAGTTAACGCTCGGTAAGCTGGTTAACGCACCCATTCCTTTTCAGGAATGCCCAGCAGCCTGAGCACGCTCGTCAGGTCGCCGCGGTCGATCCAGCCGTTTGATGCGGCGCGGGCTTTGGGCTTGGCACGGTAGGCAATGCCGTAGGTTGCCGCTTCGAGCATAGGGATGTCGTTGGCGCCGTCGCCGGTAGCGAGGCTGGTGGCGTCCTCGCCTGCAGCCGCGATCTCCTCCAGCAGCGTGGCCTTCTTGACCGAGCTGTCGACCACCGGGCCCGCCAGTCCGCCCGTCAGCTTGCCATCCGCTACATCGAGACGATTGCCGACGACATGTTCGAAGCCGAGCTGTGCGGCCACCGGATCGGCGAAGTGATGGAACCCGCCGGTCACCAGCACCGTGCGGCATCCCAGCGCCTTGAGCGTTTCCACCAGCACCTTTGCGCCGGAGACCGGACGAATCCGTTCGGCGAGGCATTGATCGATGGCATCGGTCGAAAGCCCATCGAGGAGGCCCACGCGTTCGCGCAGCGCCTGTTCGAAATCGAGTTCGCCCTGCATCGCGCGCTCGGTGATGGCGGCGATCCGGTCCTTGATCCCGGCGAAATCGGCGAGTTCGTCGATGCACTCCTGCCCGATCATCGTGGAATCCATGTCCGAGATGAACACGCGCGGCACGACGGGCTCTTCGGCGCAGACCAGACCGTCGCTCGGCGCGAAGTGCGCATCGAGACCGGCGCGCAACGCCGCGGCGTCATCGTCGGGAGAATCGATCTCCATCGTCTGTCCGCAGAAATCGAGCATCGCCGCAGAGGCAATGCGCACACCGGCCTTTTCCATCTCCGCCCGGGCGGCTTCGAGATTGGTCGAAAGATGATCCGGTTCTGCTATCAGCCGGGCAATGAGCACTGCGAATTCCCTTGATACGTCTTATGATACCGCAACCGGAGACCGGCCGCCGCTGGCGCTCATCGCAGGGCCGACCGCCAGCGGCAAGAGCGATTGTGCCGTCGCCCTGGCGCAGGAACTGGAACGGCGCGGGCGCCGGGCGATCATCGTCAATGCCGACAGTTCGCAGGTCTATGCCGACCTCACGATCCTGAGCGCCCGCCCGACCGAAGCGGAAGTGGGCGGCATCGAACATCGCCTCTTCGGGGCATGGGACGGCGCCGAGGCCTGCTCCGCCGCCGACTGGGCCAGAGCAGCGCGTGAGACCATCGCCGATATCCATGCCGATGGCGCCGTACCGATCCTCGTCGGTGGGACCGGCCTCTACATCCGCACGCTGCTCGACGGCATCGCGCCGGTTCCGGCTATCGACGCGAGTGTTCGCGAAGAGGTGCGCGCGCTGCCCGTCAAACAGGCCTATGCCGCCTTGCAGGCGGAAGACCCGGAACGCGCCGCGCGGCTCGCGCCTGCCGATACCGCGCGCATTTCCCGAGCGCTCGAAGTCGTCCGCTCAACCGGGCATCCCCTCTCATACTGGCAGCAGCAGACTACCGGCGGGATCGGCAATGCCGTGACGCTCTACCCGGCCATCCTCCTGCCCGAACGGCAAGCACTCTACGCGCGCTGCGATCTGCGCTTTGCCCGGATGATCGAACGCGGCGCCCTGACGGAAGTCGAGGCCCTGCTGGCGCGGAGGCTCGATCCGGACCTTCCTGTCATGCGTGCCATCGGCGTTCCTGAACTCGCCGGAGTCGTGAAAGGCACCTGCTCGCTCGACGAAGCCATGGCCCGCGGCGCGCAGGCGACGCGCAATTACGCCAAGCGGCAATACACCTGGCTACGTCATCAGCCGCCGGAAGAATGGCCCAGGGTTGAGTTTGAAAGTTTCGAAATGGAAAATATTACAGCAATTTTATATCGCCATTTTGGGTTGACGTAACACATACGTTTCCTTAGAGGCGCTGTCACCTGCTGATGGGAAGTTATGCAGGGAGGAGAGGATGACCCGGCACGGCCCCTAGTCGTGTCGGGTCGGTTTCATTGGAGCGCGAAAGCCCCCGGAAAGCCTTGTTTCCGGAGGTATCCAGAGTATGGGTGCGCGCTTTCGGATGCCCCCCGATTGGCGGGTCCGGCATCGAGTCGAAAAGGAATGGGTTGTGAGTGAAGAGCGCAGCGGCGCGAACATCCTGGTCGAAAGTCTGGCCAAGCAGGGGGTCGAGTTCGTATTCGGCTATCCCGGCGGTGCCGTACTGCCGATCTACGATGCCCTCTTCGGAGAGGAGCGCATTCGCCACATTCTCGTCCGCCACGAAGCCGGCGCGGCCCATGCCGCCGAAGGGTATGCACGTTCGACCGGCAAGCCGGGCGTCGTTCTCGTCACCTCGGGCCCGGGCGCGACCAATGCCATGACCGGCATTGCCGACGCTTTCCTCGATTCCATTCCGCTGGTGGTCATCACCGGACAGGTGCCCACGGCGCTGATCGGCTCGGACGCGTTCCAGGAGGCCGATACCGTCGGCATCTCGCGTCACTGCACCAAGCACAATTATCTCGTGAAGGACCCGGCCGACCTTGCCGCGGTCGTCGACGAGGCCTTCCAGATCGCCACCACCGGCCGCCCCGGCCCGGTCCTGATCGACATTCCCAAGGACGTGCAGATCGCCATGGCCGCCTGGAGCGATTCCCCGCCCCAGCGCCGTCAGCGCTATGCCCCACGTACGCAGGGCGCGAGTGAGGAGATCGAGCAGGCGGTCGAGATGATCGCGAGCGCCCGCGCGCCGATCCTCTATACCGGCGGCGGCGTCATCAACTCGGGTCCGAAGGCCACGGCACTGCTGCGCGAGCTGCAGAAGAAGACCGGCGCGCCCGTCACCTCGACGCTGATGGGCCTCGGCGCCTTCCCCGCGGACAGTTCCGACTGGCTGGGCATGCTCGGCATGCACGGCACGTACGAAGCCAACATGGCGATGAACCAGTCGGACCTGATCGTCTGCGTCGGCGCCCGCTTCGATGACCGCGTGACCGGGCGCCTCGACGCCTTCGCGCCGAATTCGAAGAAGATTCACATCGACATCGACCGCTCGTCGATCAACAAGACGGTTCCGGTCGACCTGCCGATCATCGGCGACTGCGCACAGGTTCTCGAGCAGATCCTCGACGCCTGGGGCGACCGCAAGGCGCAGGACCTGACCGGGTGGAAGGGCCGCATCGACACCTGGCGCGAGCGCAAGAGCCTCTCGTTCCCGGCTAATGCCGATGCGATCATGCCGCAGCTCGCGATCCAGCGTCTGTTCGAGCTGACCAAGGACAAGGATCCGATCATCTCGACCGAGGTGGGCCAGCACCAGATGTGGGCGGCTCAGCACTTCCACTTCTTCAGCCCCAACAAGTGGCTGACCTCGGGTGGTCTGGGCACCATGGGCTACGGCCTGCCTGCCGCCATCGGCGCGCAGCTCGGCAATCCCGACACGCTGGTCATCGACGTTGCGGGCGATGCCTCGATCCAGATGAACATCCAGGAGCTCGGCACCGCGACGCAATACCGCCTGCCGGTGAAGATCTTCATCCTCAACAACGAGTGGATGGGCATGGTCCGCCAGTGGCAGGAACTGACCTACGAAAGCCGCTATTCGAATTCCTATTCGGACAGCCTGCCCGACTTCGTGAAGCTGGCCGAGGCCTATGGCTGGAAGGGCATCCGCATCGCCAATGAGAGCGAACTGGATGCCGGCATTCAGGCGATGATGGAATATCCCGGTCCGGTGATCGTCGACTGCTGCGTGCACAACGAGGCCAACTGCTTCCCGATGATCCCCTCGGGCGCGGCGCACACCGAAATGATCCTCTACGGCGACACCGTTGCCGGCACGATGGATGACGAGGCCAAGGCGCTCGTCTGAGCGCCGGGTTTCCCTAGGACATGACTGACATGATGCATATCAAGCACGAGGCCGAAGAGCGCCACGTCCTGACCGTGACGGTCGACAACGAGGCCGGCATTCTCGCCAAGATCGCGGGCCTTTTCACCGCGCGCGGCTACAACATCGACAGCCTGACCGTGGCCGACATCACCGAGAACCACGCGGTGAGCCGGATCACCATCGTCACCCACGGACCGCCGAGCCAGATCGACCAGATCCACGCCCAGCTCGAGCGGTTGGTGCCGGTGCACAAGGTCGTCGACCTCACCGAGGCCGGACCTTTCGTGCAGCGCGAACTGGCGCTGATCAAGGTTGCCGGCATGGGCGAGAAGCGCGTCGAGGCGCTGCGCATCGCCGATGTCTTCCGCGCCAAGCCGGTCGACACCAGCACCTCCAGCTTCATTTTCGAGCTGACCGGTGCGCCCGACAAGATCGACACCTTCGTGGCGATCATGCGCGAACTGGGCCTTGTCGAAGTGGGCCGCACCGGCGTCGTCGGCATGATCCGCGGTGCCGAAGAAGCCTGACATTTTGATTTGTGGCTTGCCTCGCTAGGGAAGCCTATCCGACCCCCGCGCCATGGGCGCACCGATACAACAGGCCCGGAGAGATGGCGGGCCGCCGAAAGGACAGTACGATGAAGGTCTATTACGACGCCGATTGCGACATCAATCTGATCACGGGCAAGAAGATTGCCGTGCTCGGTTACGGCAGCCAGGGCCACGCCCACGCGCAGAACCTGCGCGACAGCGGCGTCAAGGAAGTCGCCATCGCGCTGCGTGAAGGCTCGGCCACTGCCAAGAAGGCCGAAGCCGCCGGTTTCAAGGTGCTGTCGAACGCCGAAGCCGCCAAGTGGGCAGACATCCTCATGATCCTCGCGCCCGACGAGCATCAGGCCGCGATCTACGCCGACGACCTGCACGCCAACATGAAGCCCGGCGCAGCGCTCGCCTTCGCCCACGGCCTCAACGTCCACTTCGGCCTGATCGAAGCGCGCCCCGACATCGACGTGATCATGATCGCGCCGAAGGGCCCGGGTCACACCGTGCGCAGCGAATACCAGCGTGGCGGCGGCGTCCCCTGCCTCGTTGCCATCGCGCAGGACACCACCGGC
The DNA here is from genome assembly GCA_965140495.1 of uncultured Novosphingobium sp. Lineage (GTDB taxonomy): Bacteria > Pseudomonadota > Alphaproteobacteria > Sphingomonadales > Sphingomonadaceae > Novosphingobium. The sequence continues at coordinate 2,882,884 of OZ223239.1, forward strand.
AATGCCCACGACATCGCCCTTGCCTACGCCTCGGGCGTCGGCGGCGGCCGTTCGGGCATCATCGAAACCAACTTCCGCGAGGAATGCGAAACCGACCTGTTCGGCGAGCAGGCCGTGCTCTGCGGCGGCGCCACCGCGCTGGTCCAGGCTGGCTTCGAAACGCTGGTGGAAGCCGGCTACGCTCCGGAAATGGCCTACTTCGAGTGCCTCCACGAGCTCAAGCTGATCGTCGACCTGATGTATGAAGGCGGCATCGCCAACATGCGCTACTCGATCTCGAACACCGCCGAATACGGCGACATCAAGACCGGCCCGCGCATCATCACCGAAGAGACCAAGAAGGAAATGAAGCGCGTCCTCGCCGACATCCAGTCGGGCCGCTTCGTCAAGGACTTCGTGATGGACAACCGCGCCGGCCAGCCCGAGCTGAAGGCTGCCCGCGGTCTGGCCAAGCGCCACCCGATCGAGGAAACCGGCGCCAAGCTGCGTGCGATGATGCCCTGGATCGGCGCCAACGCTCTGGTCGACAAGTCGAAGAACTGATCTCTGCCGGACCGGCTCCGTCCCGGTCCTGCATTTTCGGAACAATCTCCCGGACCTGCCGTTGCTTCTGCAATGTCAGGTCCGGGAGATTGTTTTTTATGAGAGGTTTACTCGCTGCGGCCTGTGCGCTGCCCTCGGCTGGCGCATTCGCCATCGCCTTTAGCCTGAGCGCGCCGCTCCCCGCCAAGGATGCGGAAGCCAAAGCGGCCACCATGCTGGCGGACACCGCCGCACCGGAACGGGAAACGGCCCGTACCATGGAAGACGCGAAGTTCGAGACCGCATCGCTGCGGTCCACGACAGATTGAACATGAGGCTGGGTATCCCGTCGACGGTGCGATAAGGATGCAGCAAATAGGCAACCGAGAGGACTTCGCCGTGACGAAACGCCTTCCCTTCCTGCCCGCAGCCGCACTGATGGCTCTTGCCGCATGCTCCACGGATGGTGGCGAAAAGCCCGCCACGACGCCCCCGGCCCCCGACATGAAGCCCACCTGCGGCGCTGCCATGCTCGGTTCCTACATCGGCCAGCCCGCCAGCGATTCCACGATCGCCGCCATTCGCGAATGGCGCGGGGACAATCCGGTCCGCGTTATCCGCCCCGGCACGATCGTCACGATGGACTACCGCCCGCAGCGGCTGAACATCGACGTCGATGAAAGCGGCACGATCACCGGCTTCCGCTGCACCTGATCAGCGCATCAGCGCAAAGCACTTGCGCACTTCCTCGACGAAGATCTGCGGCTGCTCCCATGCCGCGAAGTGACCGCCATGCGGTGCATCGTTCCAGTAGAGGAGGTTCTGCAGGATACGCTCGGCCCACTTGCGCGGCGCCTTGGTGATCTCGCGCGGAAAGGTCGAAACCCCGGCGGGCAAAAGCACCGGGCCCGATTTGCCGATGGCGCCGAAGCTTTCCCAATAGAGCCGCGCTGCCGAGGCCCCGTTGGCCGGCAGCCAGTAGAGCATCACGTTGTCGAGGATCGCATCCATCGACAGCGCATCGAGCGGCGATCCCGTGTTGTCGGTCCACGACCACATCTTCTCGTAGATCCAGCCCGCCAGCGCCACCGGGCTATCGACAAGGGCATAGCCGATGGTCTGCGGCCGCGTGGACTGAATCGCCGAATAGCCGGAATCGAAAGTCTTGTACTTCTCTCCGGCAGCCTTCGCCTCCGCCACTTCCGGGCTGGGATCGGCGTAGTCCTCGCGCGTCGGGCGTGCGACGGGCATGTTGGTGTGAATACCGGCCAGCCCCTCCGGCGCCTGCCCACCCATGGTCGTCGTGATGATCGCGCCCCAGTCGCCTCCCTGCGCGAACCAGCGCGTATAGCCGAGCCGGCGCATCAGTTCCGCCCAGGCCTGCCCGATCTTCTCGACGCCCCATCCGACTTTCGCGGGCCTGCCCGAAAAGCCGTATCCGGGGAGCGACGGCACGACGACATGGAAGGCATCCTCCGCCTTGCCGCCATGGGCGACAGGATCGGTCAACGGGCCGATGGCTTCCATGAACTCGATGACCGAGCCCGGCCAGCCATGTGTGAGGATCAGCGGCACGGCCTCCGGATGCGGCGAGCGAACGTGGAGGAAGTGGATGTCGAGCCCGTCGATCTGCGTGAGGTACTGCCCGAACCCGTTGAGCCGCGCCTCGCAGCGGCGCCAGTCGTAACCGTCGGCCCAATAGGCGACGAGTGCTTTCAGAGCGGCAAGCGGCGTGCCCTGCGACCAATCGTCGACCGTCTCCGCTTCGGGCCAGCGCGTCATGGCGATGCGGCGATGCAGGTCCTCGATCTGCGTATCGGGAATGGCGAGCGTCAGGGGGCGAATGTCGGTCATGCGCCGAAACCTACGCCTGCGGCGATCATGCGGGCAAGGCCATGGCCGCAGCAGTCTCGCGCATATGCCGTCCCGGCCAAAACCGCGATATCGCCTCGGATCGGCGGCGTTCCCTCTTTACAGGACGCCGGTGAGTGCCCATAGGCACATGCATGACTCTCCGTCTCGGCCTTCTCCTGCGACTTACCCGCCCTTGGGCGTGAGGTGACGCGTTGCTCCTGCGGCGCGCTCGGCGCCCAAGGGGACCCAAGTAACGATGCCCGGATCAAACGGGCCCAGTAGAAGACGAATTCCCGAGCGAGACACACCGATGACCATGCTGAAAGACCCCTCGGTCAAATACAGACCGTTCCCGCAGATCGACCTGCCCAACCGCCAATGGCCCTCGCAGGTCATCACCAAGGCCCCGCGCTGGCTCTCCACCGACCTGCGCGACGGCAATCAGGCGCTGATCGACCCGATGGGTGCGGAGAAGAAAAAGCGCTTCTTCGACCTGCTGGTGAACGTCGGCCTCAAGGAAATCGAAGTCGGTTTCCCGAGCGCGGGCGCCACCGAGTTCGATTTCATCCGCGGGCTGGTCGATTCCGGCAGCATTCCCGAAGACGTGCTGGTGCAGGTGCTGACGCAGTCGCGGCAGGACCTGATCGAGAAGTCGTTCGAGAGCCTGGCCGGCGTGCATGCCGCCATCGTCCACGTCTACAACGCGGTTTCTCCGCTCTGGCGCAATGTCGTGTTCGGCATGGAACAGTCGGAAATCCGCGGCATTGCCGAGAACGGCGCCAAGATCATCCGCGATCAGATCGCCAAGTATCCGCAGACCAAGTGGCACGTGGAATACTCGCCCGAGACGTTCTCGACCGCCGAGCTCGATTTCTCGATCGAGTGCTGCGAAGCGGTGATGAACGTGCTGCAGCCGACGCCGGAAGACCCGATCATCCTGAACCTGCCGGCGACGGTCGAGGCGGCAACGCCCAACATCTACGCCGACCAGATCGAGTACTTCTGCCGCAACCTGCCCAACCGCGAGAGCGCGGTGATCAGCCTGCACACCCACAACGACCGGGGCACCGGCGTTGCGGCGGCCGAACTGGGCCTGATGGCCGGCGCCGACCGCGTCGAGGGGTGCCTGTTCGGCAACGGCGAGCGCACCGGCAACTGCTGCCTGGTGACAGTCGCCCTCAACATGTACACGCAAGGCGTTGATCCCGAACTGGATTTCTCGGACATCGACGAAGTCATCCAGACCGTCGAGTACTGCAACCAGCTCAAGGTGCCCGAGCGCCATCCCTATGGCGGCGAACTGGTCTTCACCGCCTTTTCCGGCAGCCATCAGGATGCGATCAAGAAGGGTTTCGCCGCGCAGGAAACGCGCAACGATCAGCAGTGGTCGGTGCCCTACCTGCCGATCGACCCCGCCGATCTGGGCCGCAACTACGAGGCGGTGATCCGCGTCAACTCGCAGTCGGGCAAGGGCGGCTTTGCCTGGGTGATCGAGCAGGATCAGGGCCTCAAGCTGCCCAAGCGCATGCAGGCGCACTTCTCCAAGCACGTGCAGAACCTGGCCGACGAACTCGGCCGCGAACTGCAGGCGAGCGATATCTGGGAAGTGTTCCGCAAGGCCTACCGCCTCGACGAGCCGCAGCACTACCAGCTGATCGACTGGGACGAAGCCAAGAGCGCCGACGGCACCCGCGTCTTCGCCGGCAAGATCGGCGTCAACGGTCAGGAAAAGACCGTTTCGGGCAAGGGCAACGGACTGATCTCTTCGGTCGTGGCGACGCTCAAGGACAGCTTCGGCGTCGAACTGGAAGTGCGCGACTATGCCGAGCACTCGATGGGCAAGAGCTCGGACGCGCGCGCGGCCGCCTATGTCGAATGCGCCCTGCCCGATGGCCGCACGATCTGGGGCGTCGGCATCGACGAGGACGTCGCCACGGCCAGCGTGCGCGCCGTGCTGAGCGCCGCCAACGCCGCTACGGCCTGAGGCAGCTCATCAACGTATAGCGAAGGGCCCGGACTAGATGTCCGGGCCCTTTTCGTTTGCGAAGCTGCCGATCAGATCGAGCAGCGCATCGGCAGCCTTGCTGCGATAGCGTTCCTTGTGCCGCGGCCCGAAGAACGACCTCGGACCGAACTCCAGCGGCACCGCATGCAGCCTTTCCGTCTCCAACGCAGAGGCCACGACCAGCGACGACAGAGCCGCAACGCCGCCACCGGCCTCGACGGCGGTGCGCACGCTCTCGTTCGACGGCAGCACCAGCGCCACGTCGAGCGCTTCCGGATCCACCCCCATGCCGCGCAAGTGCTTGTCCAGCGTAGAGCGCGTGCCCGATCCCTGCTCGCGCATGATCCAGCGCGCTTGCCGCAACCAGTCGGCATCGGCTGAGGCCTCGGCAAAAGGGTCTGCCTGCACGAGGACCAGCCGGTCTTCCCCGATCGGCCAGCGCGCCAATGCCGGATCGTCGACGTCGCCTTCGACGATACCGAGATCGGCCTCGCCATTGTGCACGCGTTCGGCAGCCTGTTCGGTGTTCCCGACGGTAACGTCGATGGACAGCATGGGATGCTGCGCGCGGAAAGCCGCGAGGATCGGAGGGAGCCAGTACGCCGCAATGGTCTGGCTGGCAACGAGCCTCAGCGTGCCTCGCTTGAGGCCGCTCAGTTCATCCAGAACGGCTTCGGCAGCTGCCGCCCTTGCCAGCACGCCGCGCGCTTCGTCGAGAAAGAGGCGGCCCGCCTCGGTCAGCCTGATGCCCCGCCCTACCCGGTCGAACAGCTTGACGGCATGACGTTCCTCCAGCGCGGCGATGGCGGCGGATGCGGCCGATTGCGTGACATGCAGCGCCTGCGCCGCAGCGGTCATGTGTTCGCGTTCGGCTACGGCGACGAATATGCGGAGCTGTTCCAGCGTCATGCCAGCCTCTTAGCACATTCAATCTCCATTGCAGATTAAAATGACAAATATGATAAGTTGGATCGAACGATAGGTGCTATCTAGACCGGGCGGCGAAAGGAATTCGCCATGGCCTCCATAGCCGATCACCGCACCCCGCCAGCTGCCCCCAACGAGAGCTTTCCGACTTCCATTTTGCCGGGTGTTGCGCTGTGCATCGTCGTAACGGCGGCCGCTTATGGGCTCGAGGCCGGAGAACGAGCCCTGGCAGGGAAGGCATGGCTCGAAGCGCTCGTGCTCGCCATTCTCGCCGGTACGGCCGTCCGGTCCATCTGGACGCCTTCGCAGCGTTGGCATGCAGGCATCGCCTTCAGCGCCAAGTACCTGCTCGAGATCGCCGTCGTGTTGCTCGGCGCCTCGGTGAGCAGCGCGGCGATCATGGCCGCAGGGCCCGGGCTGCTGGCCGGCATTGCCGGCGTCGTCATCCTCGCCATTCTCCTGAGCTACGCCATCGGGCGGACGCTGCGCCTGCCACCGCGCATGGCCCTCCTGGTGGCCTGCGGCAATTCGATCTGCGGCAACTCGGCTATTGCCGCCGTGGCCCCGGTGATCGGCGCCGACGGCGACGACGTGGCCGCATCCATCGCCTTCACTGCCGTTCTCGGGGTTGTCGTCGTGCTGGGCCTGCCGCTGATCGGTATCGCGCTGGGCCTGAGCGGCATCGCCTTCGGCGCGCTGGCGGGGCTGACTGTCTATGCCGTGCCGCAGGTCATTGCCGCCGCCTCGCCACTGGGCGCAGCCGCCATCCAGATGGGCACGCTGGTCAAGCTGGTGCGTGTGCTGATGTTGGGGCCGGTCTGTCTGACACTGTCGATGCTGGCGCCGCGTCTACCGCTTCAGATGGAACCCGACGATGCCGTTGTTGCCGGTGAGGACGTCGCCAAGCGGCCCGGCCTTGCCCACCTCGTCCCCTGGTTCATCATCGGCTTCGTCGTGATGCTCGGCTGCCGCGCGCTCGGACTGATCCCCACCGCCGCTCTCGCCCCGATCGGGACTGCCGCGACCGTGCTGACAGTGGTCTCGATGGCAGCTCTGGGACTGGGCGTGGATATCCGCACCGTGGCGAAGGCCGGTGGCCGCGTAACGTCAGCGGTGATCCTGTCGCTCGCCGGACTGGGCATAATGAGCTTCGCGTTGATCAGGCTGCTGCACTTGGCCTGACGCACAAAAGAAAGGGCGCCACATGGGCGCCCTTTCCGTTCACTTGGTTCGACGGACAATCAGTCGGGCTTCTTGGGCAGCTCGACTTCGGCCACGCCCACGCACATCTTCACGCCCTTCTGGTTCTGCATGAGGTGCTTCACCTGAACGAGATGGCGGCCTTCCTCGTCCACCATCTTGTCGACCACTTCGGCGGTCTGGATGGTGATGTCGCCCGAAAGCGCCGGTCCGCGGTAGTTGGCGGTGGAGTGGACAACCATGCCGTACTCGCCCGCCCAGCCGGCAAGGTAGTCGGTCACCCAGGCGCCCATCGACGCGCCGTAGCCATAGGCGCGCGGCATGCCGATCTTGCGGGCATACTTGGGGAACAGGTGGCCGCGCGAGGGACCGTAATAGGCGCCGTCGGTCAGCTCCGGATTGATGCGTTCCATCACCGGGTCGTTCTCGTGACCGGCCATTTCCTTGGTGAAGCCGAGCGCTTCGAGGTCGATGGTGCGGCGATCGAGCGTACCCCAGATCGTGAAGAGATAGGAACGCCACTCGGTGGTAAAGCTGGCAACGGTGTGCGGACCGAACACGCGCTCTGGCAGCTGATCGCCGACATTGACGTCATCCCACCAGCGCTCCTTGTGGCCCAGATCGTGGAGCATCTGGATCCACTGGAACTTGCGCTCCTCCAGCTTCTCGATCTCCTCGTCGGTCCACTCCGGCTCTTCGAACTCGGAGGTGTCGACCTTGGCGCCGCCGGCCGCCGCGCGGTACCGGATCGCGGTCGAGCGCTGCTTGGTGATCAGTTCGCCATGCTGGTTGCGGTAGTAGTTGTCGCCCCGCTGGAAGCAGGTCGGGCCGAAACCTGTTTCCTTGATCGTGTAGTCGTAGGGGATGCGCTCGTTGGTGATCGTGTCGCCACCGAATACGCGCGGGCCGTAGTGCCAGAACTCGTCGCCGCCGAAGAGCAGGTGCGATTCCTTGATGCCGCCCATGCACGAGGACGACGTGCCGTGGCTGTCATCCATCACGATCGGAAAGCTCTGCGGCGCGACCAGTTTGCCCCAGCGGCTTTCGGCCGCATAGGCGGGGTCGAAGTGCGCCAGGTTGGGATAGTGCATCGCCTGCACCCAGCGGCGGATATCGTTGTTGCCCAGCGGCTCGCGCAGCGGCGAGGAATCGATGACCGTGCCTAGGTACTGATCGATGTCCGAGCAATCGAACGGAATTTCGGAAGCCTGGTCTGACATGGCTAAATCCTCTCAAGCGGCCTGCATGGCAGGCACCGTACTAATCGACAGTGCTGCCTATTACATGATGGGAAACCGAGGTCACGCCCCTTTCTGACCGAATGCGAACCGCCAACGCCGGAGCGTTGCCCCTCGACAGGCGGACGATGCAGCGATATGCGGCGGTTTAATCGTTCGATTAAACGGATCCGACATGACCTTGCCTGCGCCTTTCGAGCATTTGCGCCTTCCCGTGATTGCCGCCCCGATGTTCATCGTGTCCAACCCGGACCTGGTGATAGCGCAAGTGCGCTCCGGGATCGTCGGCAGCTTTCCCGCGCTCAATGCCCGTCCGGCCAGCCAGCTCGACGAATGGCTGCACCGCATCTCCGAAGAGACCGCGGATTGCGCCGCGCCTTTCGCCGTCAACATGATCGTGCACCGGACCAACACCCGGCTCGAGGAAGACCTCAAGACGCTGGAGAAGTGGAAGGTCCCCCTCGTCATCACCTCGCTGGGGGCGAATGAAGAGGTCAACGCGGCGGTGCATGGCTGGGGCGGCATCGTCATGCATGACGTCATCGACAATGCCTTTGCCCACAAGGCGGTCGAAAAAGGCGCAGACGGCCTGATCGCGGTCGCGGCAGGTGCCGGCGGCCACGCGGGCTCGCAATCGCCTTTCGCGCTCATGCAGGAAATCCGCAGCTGGTTCGATGGACCAGTGGCGCTGTCGGGCTCGATTGCCTGTGGCCGCTCGATCCTCAGCGCACAGGCGATGGGAGCCGATTTCGCCTATATCGGCACGCCCTGGATCGCGACAACCGAAGCCAATGCCGTCGATGCCTACAAGCAGGAGATCGTGAAGAGCAGCGCGTCGGACATCGTCTATTCGAACCTGTTCACAGGCGTGCACGGCAACTACCTGCGCGGCTCGATCGTCGCGGCCGGCATGGACCCCGACAACCTCCCCGAAGGCGACAAGAGCCAGATGAACTTCGGTTCGGGCGGCAACATGGAAGCGAAGGCCTGGAAGGACATCTGGGGTGCGGGCCAGGGCATCGGCGCCATCGAGGCTGTCGAATCCGTGGCCGAGCGGGTGGACGCCCTGCTGGCACAGTACGAGGTCGCAAAGACCGAACTGCTCGGTCGTATCGGCGCGGCCTGAGCCACACCTTCCGGTTTGCGGTCCGGTTCCGTCGCGCCCCATAGCGCTTCGGCAACGGCATCCAGATCCGAAAAGTCGGGCGCGGCCCGCAGCGGGTCCTTGCGGTTGAGAACGATCCGGCGACGCCGCCCTTCCAGCAGGAACCGCCGCAGCGCGCGCTGCAGCAAACCGAGCCGCCAGTGGACCTGAGCGGCAGCGCCCTCAGCGTCGCGCAGGCGCGCATGCGACCAGCCGCGTTCGATCTGCCCCACGCGCTCGATTACAAGCCCGCTGTAGAGGCGATGGGGCCCGCGATGCAGCGGCATGCCCATCCGCAGCGCCACCGGCTCGCGGCATGGCAACAGCAGGCCGTTCTCACGGAAATCGTCGAACCGGTGCTTGTACTCCCCCGTCCCGGCGAACATCCGGGCGAAAGCAGCGGTCGTCAAAAGCTGGCGCGGTAACAGGTGATGGCGCTGAAGCCCCGGATCGTGGCCGGAGCGTCCGCGGCGATTGACCGCATGGAACGGCAGATGGTCCCTCGCCGCACGCAGCCGCTCAGGCCTCCTCGCGCCAGACCCACACGCGCTTGCCTACAGGCGAGGGTTCGGCGAGCAGTGGCCCCTCCCCCAGATCGATCGTCTGGCGGTCGATCAGCGGCCCTTGCTGAACCAGATAGTCGACCAGCCGGATGGCCAGCTTCACCGCATCGACACGGCTATCGCCCTCGCGCGCTTCGAGTTGCAGTTCCTGACCGATGAAATGCGCAAGCCCCGCGCTCGTCACGCTGCCGTTCGCACCGGTCTCCAGCGCGGTCAGACCCAGCGCCGGAAAGGCCCCTCCGGAAAGCCAGTTGAAGGTTGCTCGCGAGAAGTAGCGCGGTTCCATTACCGTGCGGGCGGGAGGCCAGACGACAGCCGTCGCCGGCAGGTTGAGCACCAGATTGGCCGCGAGATTGACCAGCATGCGGACCACCGGCTGCAACCCGGCCCCGGCAGCGATGTGCCCGGACGCGACCAGTTGTACGGCCTCCAGATCATCGAGCGTCGGCGCCTCTTCGAAGCCGTAGACATGCTCCATCGCATCATGCGGCAAAGGTGCCGATGGCGAGAGGCCGCGCAAGTCGAAGGTCAGCCCGCTCGCCAGTACTTCCAACCAGCCTTCCGCTGGGTCGGGACGATGCGTGACATGCGCTGGAATACCGGAATCGGCATTATCGAGCAGAGCCGCCACCTCCTTCGGGCTCGGCCTGGCGCCTTTCGGAAACAGGATCAGGATCCCAGCCCTGTCCAAGGCTTTTTCGGGGATGCTGGGCAGCTTCTGAATCTCCACGCCTGGAAGGACAACGACAAATAATAGGCCTCAATTCAGAGCGTTCGTCGAGTCCGTTTTGCGAACCGCCGGACTATGACCAAAAAGCCCGTCAAAAAATGCCGAGCGAAAGCCCCTCGGAAAATGCGGCGCCGAGGTCCCTGCATTCATCCAGCCTGTCCGCAGGCACCGTCTTTTCCGCCATGATTTCTTCGGGCGTCTGAGCGCCCATGTTGACGATCATCGGTTCGGTTATGCGCTTCAGACGCCAGCCCTTCACGATCCGGTCGATCTGCGCCTGCGCCCCGGTCCCATCGGAACCCGCCGCAATCGCGGTGGCATAAGGGCGCCCCTCGATACGGCCGAGGACCGGATAATAGCACCGGTCGAACATCTCCTTCATCTCGCCAGACATCGACGCGAGATTCTCGGGGCACACGAAGACGTAGCCCTGCGCTTCCAGCAGATCGTCGGGCATCGCATCGGCTGCCGCGATCAGCCGTGCCTCGCTTTCCGCGCCTTCATGGATAGCCTTCGCCATGGCGCGCGCGGCGCCGGTGCGGCTGTGCCAGATGATTACGAGCATGCACGGTCTTCCTCAGCTACTTTGGTCCGGCCCTTCACGGTCCGTTCGCGGTAGTCTAATCGGATAGGCATGGCTTCGCGACCCGCTTCCCTCTTCGGCATCGACCGCTCGCTCACCGGCAAGGCCTGGCGCTGGCGTGGCGGCAACATGGACCTGTCCGACGGTCCAGCCAGCCTCGAAGACGATATCGTCACCCAGCTTCTGCTTTCGCGCGGTGTCGCGCGTGAGGATCTGGATCGCCACCGCACCCCTTCGCTGCGCGCCTTCCTCCCTGACCCGTCCGAGTTCCGCGACATGGACGCCGCCGCCGACCGTCTCGCCCAGGCGGTGATGACCGGCGAGACCGTGACCATCTATGGCGACTACGACGTAGACGGTGCGACCAGTGCCGCGCTGCTCATCCTGCTGATGCGCCAGCTCGGTCACGAGGCGCGTTACTACATCCCCGACCGCCTGCTCGAAGGCTACGGCCCCAGCGGTGAGGCGCTGGTGCGCATCGCCGGCGAGGGATCGAGCCTGATCGTCACGGTCGACTGCGGCGCCATGGCGCACGAAGCGTTGAAAATGGCGCATGATGCGGCTGTCGACGTGATCGTGGTCGATCACCACAAGTGCTCGCCGGAACTTCCCATGGCCGCCGCGCTGGTCAATCCCAACCGCCTCGATGAAAGCGAATTGGCCGCCGGGCACGGCCACCTCGCCGCCGTCGGCGTGGCGTTTCTCATCGCTGTGGCGACCGTGCGCACGCTGCGCCGGCGCGGATACTTCAAGACCCGCCGCGAGCCGGACCTCTTCGCCCTGCTCGATCTGGTGGCGCTGGGCACCGTTGCCGACGTCGCCGCGCTCCACGGCCTCAACCGCGCGCTCGTCGCGCAGGGCCTCAAGATCATGGCCAAGCGCGAGAACATCGGCATGGCCGCGCTGATCGACGCCAGCCGCCTGAATCGGGCGCCGACCTGCTCCGATCTCGGCTTCGCGCTCGGCCCGCGCATCAACGCGGGCGGACGTGTGGGCGAATCCACGCTTGGTGTCCGACTGCTCACCACCACCGACCCCGAAGAGGCCCGCGAGATCGCAAGCCAGCTGTCGCATCTCAACGATGAACGGCGCTCCATCGAACAGGCGGTGCAGGAAGCGGCGGAAATGCAGATCGAACGCCAGCACAACCGCTCTGTCCTCGTCCTGGCCGGTCAGGGCTGGCATCCGGGCGTGATCGGCATTGTCGCCGGGCGGATCAAGGAGAAGACCGGCAAGCCGACGCTCGTGATCGCGCTCGATGCCGATGATGCCGGCAACGGCAAGGGCTCGGGACGGTCGATCACCGGCGTCGATCTCGGCGCGGCCATCATTGCCGCGCGCGAAGCGGGCCTGTTGGTGGCTGGCGGGGGCCATGCCATGGCCGCCGGGCTCACCATCGCGCCGGACAAGCTGGAAGCGCTCTCCGAATGGCTCGATTCGCGTCTGGCCGCCGACGTTTCCCATGCCAGCGCCAACCAGGCGATGCTGCTGGACCTTGCGCTTTCACCCGGCGGGCTCACGCCCAGCCTCGTGGAAACGCTGGAAAGCGCCGGCCCCTACGGCATGGGCTGGCCGGGTCCGCGCGTCGCGGTGGGACCGGTGCGCGTAGTGAAAGCCGACATCGTCGGGGCGGATCATGTCCGCCTTATCGTCGGCGGGCAGGATGGCGGACGCTTCAAGGCCATGGCCTTCCGGGCTGCGGAAAGCGAAATGGGGCAGGCTTTGCTCCACGGTTCGCAGGGCCGCAGGCTGTGGCTGGCGGGCCGCGCGAAAATCGATGACTGGGGCAGCCGGCCGCAGGCGGAACTGCATGTGGACGACGCCGCTTTCGCCGACTGAAAAGCTCTTTGGAATAAATCTGTCACGAAGGGGTTGACCCCCTCCCAACCCGCAGCTAGAGGGCCGGTCCTGCCTCCGGCACTAACCGGTTTGGCCCCTTCGTCTAGCGGTCTAGGACGCGGCCCTTTCACGGCTGAAACACGGGTTCGAGTCCCGTAGGGGTCACCATCCGGTACAGTGCCCGGGGAGGCACGCCAGGCATTTGGCCCCTTCGTCTAGCGGTCTAGGACGCGGCCCTCTCACGGCTGAAACACGGGTTCGAGTCCCGTAGGGGTCACCACTGTTTTCAGTCGGTTGCCACTCTCTCCTCACAAATGATCACAAGATTTTTTCGCAAGCGCTGAACTGCTTGCGCAAGAACGCTTGCCGGCAGAAGCCGCGACCGGGCCAAATCTCTTGACGGAATCGCCGCGCCCCCTACTTTGTTCTACAAAGAAGCAAGGGATACCTCATGTCGGACGTCGACCGAGCGATTGCCCAGATCGCAGACATTCGCGCGCAGCTTGCCGTAAGCACGCGCTTCAGCGGATATGCCCCGGCTGCCGTCGGCGGGATCGGCGTGCTGTCTGTATTGATCACCTTGTTGCAGCTCGGCCTGCCCGGCCGTTTCGCGGCCAATGACAGGCAGTTCATCATCATCTGGGGCCTGCTGCTCGCTTCCGGCTTCCTGCTGATCGGTTTCGAGGCCGTCGTGCGAACCTTGCGCGATGGCGACGACATGGCGCGGCACATGCTGCTTTCCGCCACGCGCATCGTCGTGCCCAGCTTTCTGGTTTCGGCCGTCGTTCCCGTCGCCATCCTGGAATATTCGCCGGAAGCGGCCTGGATCGTGCCGGGCATATGGCAGATGGTCATGGCCCTGGTGGCCTTCGCCGCCTTTCCCTCGATGCCGCGCAAGATCGTCTGGCCCGGCTTGTGGTTCCTGCTAAGCGGGATGGCGGGTCTTTTCCTTGCCGGCCACAATGGCGGCCTCACCCCGCTCATGGTAGGCGGACCTTTCATCGTCGGGCACTTTGCCATTGCCTGGGTTCTATCTGATCGGGAGAATTCCCCTCGTGCCTGACATGGATCGCAATACGCCGTTCGCTTTCGACGGTCTGGACCGGGTGTTTCACGAACGCGCCCGCCTCGGCATCGTGACGTCACTGGCCGGCCAGCCCGAAGGCCTCTCGTTCTCCTCGCTCAAGAGCCTGTGCGGCCTGACCGACGGCAACCTCAACCGCCACCTTGCCGTGCTTGAGGAAGCCGGCCACGTCGAAATCGAGAAGGGGTACGACGGCAAGCGCCCGCAGACCCGCTGCCGCCTTACCGGTCGCGGCCGCGCCGCCTTTTCCGCCTATCTCGAAGCACTCGAAGGCGTGCTGCAGAAAGCCAGTCAGGCCGCCGGCAGCGAACCCGTCATGCGGTCGTGGAAGGAACGGCCCGCGTAATCGTTTTGCTTTGCCCATTTACTTTGCATTACAAACCTAATTACATCATCACACAACCGGCCCCGAAAAAGAGCCCCGCCGGAAGTTCAGGAGAGATCGCATGAGCGCCCCTTTCGCCACCACCGAACGCCTTCCCGAAAGCGTTCCGTCCGAGCTTGTCTGGGACCACGACTTCGACACCTTCACTCTGGAAGGCGACGATCCGTTCGTTTCGATCGCGCGTCTGCAGGACGGGCCGCCGGTCATCTGGGGCACCGAGGCCAACTTCAAGCGCCCCGGCTGGATCTTCACGCGCGACGACGTGATCCGTGAGGCCTTCATCGACTACGAGCACTTCTCGTCGGAACGCCCCGGCATGATCGCCGACATGCTGGGCGAGCCGATCCTGCTCAACCCGATCGAGATCGACCCGCCCCAGCACCACCAGTACCGCAAGATCCTCAATCCCTTTTTCACGCCGGCCGCGATCCGCGGATACGACGAACCGGTCCGGCAGATCTGCCAGGAACTGATCGCCAAGTTCCGCGACCGCGGCGAGTGCGAGTTCGTCGATGAATTCGCCGTGCCCTTCCCATCCTACGTCTTCCTCGATCTCATGGACATGCCGCGCGACCTGCTGGACCAGTTCATGGGCTGGCAGGACGAACTGATGCGCGCCAGCGATCCCATGGTGCGCGTTGCCGCCGCCCGGTCGATCTACGGCTACCTCAAGCAGCATATGGAGGCCCAGCAGGCCAATCCCACCACGGACCTGCTCAAGGGCATCGTCAGCGGCCAGGTCGAGGACCGGCCGATGAACTTCTACGAGATGATGGGCATGTTCTATGTGCTCTACGTCGGCGGTCTCGACACGGTCTATTCGACGATCGGCTGGATCATGCAGCATCTCGCCACGCATCCCGACCTGCAGCAGCGGCTGCGCGAGAATCCCGACCTGCTCCCGCAGGCGATCGAGGAGTTCTCCCGCGCCTATTCGGTGGTCATCACTCACCGTGCGGTGACCAAGGACTTCGTGTTCCACGGTGTCCCGATGAAAAAGGGCGACGAGGTCAACCTGCCGATCATGCTCGCGAACCGCGATCCCGAGGTCTACGACGACCCGCACACCGTCGATATCGACCGCAAACCGCGCCACATCGCGTTCGGCACCGGCACGCACAACTGCGTGGGCATCAACCTCGCCAAGCGCGAGATGCGCATCGTCGTCGAGGAATTCCTCAAGGCCTTCGACAATATCCGCATCAAGCCCGGCGAAACGCCGCGCTATCACACCGGCCGCACGTTCGGGCTCGATTACCTGCCGCTGACGTGGGGCTGAGCCATGACTGACGGTCCGGAGCAGATGTTCCGCATGGACGGCCAGGTGGCCGTCGTCACCGGCGCCGGCGCCGGTCTGGGCCGGGCAATTTCCACCATGCTGGCGACCGCCGGCATGGCGGTTGTCGCGGTCGACCTTTCGCAGGAAGCCGCCGAAGCGACGGTCGCCCTGATCACCGAGGCCGGGGGCCGGGCAGTGCCCGTTGCCATCGACATCGGTGCCGACGGCGGCGGCGACAAGGCGGTGGAAGCCGCCGTCGGCTACTTCGGACGGATCGACGTGCTGGTGAACAATGCCGGGATCTACCGGCCGGGCGGCAAGCTGCCCGATCTCGACTGGGACCTGTTCGAGCGCACTTTCGCCGTCAATCTCTTCGGGCCGCTGCGCAGCATGATCGAAGCGGGCAAGCAGATGGAACCGGGTGGCCGGATCATCAACATTTCCTCGATGGAATCGCTGCGCCCCAGCGGCCCCGGCATCGCCAACTACAGCGCGACAAAGGCCGCGCTCAATGCCCTGACGCGGCAGGCCGCCGTGGACTTCGCGCCGCTCGGCATTCGGGTGAATGCGGTCCTGCCGGGGCTGATCCACACCGAAGGCACTTCGGCCACCCCGTCGCAGCTCTTCGAGATGATTGCAGCCCGCGCACCGAGCCGCCGCATCGGCGAACCGCGGGACATCGCCGGCGCTGTGCTGTTCCTGGCGAGCGAGGCGTCGTCCTACGTCAACGGCCACTGCCTGGTGGTCGATGGCGGGGTGACGATCAGCGGCTGAAGGCCCGCACGGCCAATCCAACGAGACCAAAGGGGAGAGGAAACATGAGCGAATCCAACGAAGACCTGCTGCGCCGCTTTCTCGGCTACTGGGCCACGCGCGACCGCGACGCGATGGTCGCCTGTTTCGCCGAGGACGGCGTCTACGACAACGTGCCCGAGAAGAAGCCCATGGCCGGCCATGAGGCGATCGGTGCATGGCTGGACATGTGCTTCCAGCACCTGACCCGCATCGATGTGAAAGTGCTCAACATCGCCGTGAACGGCGAATGGGTGCTGTGCGAGCGGCTGGACGATCATGTCGTCGGCGAAAAGCACATGCCGCTGCCGGTGATGGGCGCAATCCGCATCGTCGACGGCAAGATCGCGATGTTCCGCGACTACTACGACCGCAAGACCGTGGCCGAACTGGGCATGGGCTGAACCGGCGTTGGGGCAGGCCCTCCTGAAGAGACCGGGTCTGCCCCCGTCCGTTACCCGCGCGACAGAACGACGGCGTGTTCGTCCGTCGCGCTGAGCGGGATCGCAAAGCCGTTCCCGGTGTCGGATATTTCCTGCCAGTGCTCGGCGATCTCCTCGACGCTCGGCGGGGCCTGACGGTCGGCCTGCCACCCGTCGACGGCGCCGATGAAGACATGCGCCATCCGGCCCAGACACTGCGAATAGAGACCGCGCGTGGCAGTGCATTGCTCACTCGCCAGATAGACCGCCAGCGGCGTGTTGAACTCGGGCTGCATCGAATTGCCGATGGTCTCGGGCATCGTCGTCTCGAACCCGTCGAGCTTGCCCGACCAGTCCGCCGCGGCCTGCATGGCCATGCGGCTGACGGCATTCGGCATCAGCCCGTTGCACAGGATGCCGTGCGCTTCCCCTTCGAGAGCCGCGACATGCATGAGCCCGGCGATCCCTGCCTTCGCCGCGCCGTATCCGCCAACCATGGGATTGCCGAACACGCCCGCGCTGGAAGCGGTATAGACGATGCGGCCGTATCCCTGCCCCGCCATGTGCGGCCAGACCGCGCGGGTCAGCTTGAAGCTGCCGGTCAGGTGCGTGGCAATCACCGCATCCCAGTCTTCATCGCTCGTTTCCGCCAGGGTGCTGTTGCGCATGATGCCGGCGTTGTTGATCAGCACGTCCACCCGCCCGAAGGCGTCGAGCGCATGGGCCACGATGGCTTTGCAGCCCTCGGTCGTCGCCACCGAATCGTGGTTCGCCTCGGCCTTGCCACCGGCCTGGCGGATCTCCTCGACAACCTGTTCGGCCATCGATGCGGAACCGCCGCGCCCGGCCACATCACCGCCCAGATCGTTGACCAGCACATGACCGCCACGCCGCGCGATCTCCAGCGCATGCGCCTTGCCGATACCGCCGCCGGCACCGGTCACGATGGCGACGCGCCCCTCGAACGAAATTCCCGTCATTGTCCTGTTTCCCGCTCCCAAGGCCGCTACCTGCGACCGTTTTCCGTTGTCTTGCGCCGCGCGTCAGTTCTTGCCGAGATGCGGCAGGACATCGGAGGCGAAAAGCTCCAGCATTTCCCAGCCGATTTTCGGCGAGAGCCCCGCGATCAGCGGCGTCAGCGAAATGTCCGTCTTGCTGGCAAAGGCGATGGCATCTTCGGGCGTGAGGACATTGATGATCCCGGCCTTGCGAATGGCCTCCACACTGTCGAGCCCATAGAAAGGAGACGTCGTCGTATCGTCATCGCTGGCCCAGTCGGCATAGCTTCGGACCATGTGGACGATGTGCGGCCCGATCTGCTCCCATGTCGCATCGGGATCGCGCGCGACATGGACCGCCGGATGGGTCGACATGACCGGTCCCACCGCATGGCCGTTCTTCTCGCACTCGGTCTTGTAGAGCGCGATGAGCTTCTGGCTTTCCGGCATCATGGTCGGCTGCAGGACCCAGAAACCGAACCCGTGCCGGGCCGCCCGCCGCGCCGCCGCAGGTACGCCCCCGCCGACAAGCAGGCGCGGAGGCCGGTTCAGGGGAAGCGGGCGGACGAAGACCTCGCGCTCGCCGTACATGAAGCGCTCGCCGGACAGGGCCCGGGCAATCACCTCGAGCCCCTCGTCCATCAGCCTTGCGCGATCCCGCAGCGACTTGCCGAACATGCGGAACTCCGCCTCGACGTAACCGGGCACGAGCGTCGTGTAGAGCCGGCCTCCGCTTATGATGTCGGTCACGGCGATCGTCTCGGCGAGTTCGACCGGATCGTGCAGCGGCAACACAAGCGCGCCCAGCATGATGGCGATGCGCTCGGTGCGCGCCGCGACAGCCGCCGCCATCAGCGAGGGCACCGGATTGTACCCGTCTTCCGAGCAATGATGCTCGGGCAGAACCACCGCATCGACACCGATCTTGTCCGCATAGGCGCACATTTCGAGCGCGGCGGCATAGAGTTCGGGCGTCGGTGCCCCGAACTCCGGCGCGCGCATGTCGAAGCTGATAACCGTCTTGAACATGTCGATCCTGTCTCCCCTCGGGTCGGCTTCGATGCGCCACCCTGTTACTTTGCAGTGCAAAGTACGTAGAGACGGACCTTAGTCAAACGGTTTTCCGGACAGACACGAAAAAGGGGAGCGCAATGGCTCCCCTTCTCCTTTGCCGTAGCTGACCGCAATCAGTCGATCGGCGGAACCGGCTGCGGCGGAACGTCGGTGTCTTCCTCGTGCACTTCGACGAGTCCCCGGCCAACGTGGCTCATACGGAACCCGTAGGCGAAGTAGATCACCAGACCGATGCCGCCCCAGATCGGCAGCACCAGCTTCGCGTCCAGCGGCAGCAGCAGGTAGAGGCTGAGGCAACCGAGGATAGCGATAGGCGCAACGATCCAGACCAGCGGCGTGCGGAACGGACGCGGGCGCGACGGATCGGTCTTGCGCAGGATCAGGACCGCAATCGAGACCATGAAGAACGCGAAGAGCGTACCCGAGTTGGAGACGTCTGCCAGCTTGCCCACGGGCAGGAAGGCTGCGGCGACTGCCACGAATGCACCCGTAATCGCCGTTACCACGTGGGGCGTCTTCCACTTGGGGTGGATCGAGGCCAACTTTTCGGGAAGCAGGCCATCGCGCGCCATAACGAAGAAGATACGCGTCTGACCGAAAAGCATCATCAGGATGACCGACGGGAGCGCCAGACCGGCAGAGAGCCCCATCAGGTAGCCCGCCCAGTCGTATCCACCGATTTTCAGAACGTGCGCCAGGGCTTCCTTGGAGCAGGCAAGCGGCATGGTGCCGCCACCGGCGACGATTTCCTGGCAGCGGTTGGCCAGCCCCAGCGAACCGGGTGCCAGCACTTCACCGTTGAGCCCCGTCACCGGCTGCGCGAAACCGGGGATAGCGGTGAAGCCGATAGCGCCCGCGGCGACCAGCAGGTAGAACACGGTGCAGATCACCAGCGAACCGATCAGGCCGATCGGCACGTTGCGCTGAGGGTCCTTGGTCTCCTCAGCGGCGGTCGAAACGGCATCGAAACCGACATAGGCGAAGAAGATCGAAGCCGCCGCGCCGCCGACACCGATGATGCCCCAGCCGTTCGGCGTGAACGGGGTGAACTCGCTGCCCTTGAGGAAGGGAATGGTGATAATCACGAAAAGCGTAAGCGCGGCCACCTTCACCGCCACCAGGATGGCGTTGACCTTGGCACTTTCCGTCGTGCCGATCATCAGCAGGCCCGTCACCAGCAGAGCAATGAACATCGCCGGAAGATTGACGACACCGCCGGCATAGGGCCCGGCTGCCAACGCAAGCGGGATCTGTATGCCTGTCGTATCGTTGATGAGCCCGACGATATAGCCGGACCACCCCACCGACACGGCGGATGCCGCCACGGCGTATTCGAGCACGAGCGCCCAGCCTACCATCCAGGCCAGTAGTTCGCCCATGACCGCATAGGTATAGGTGTAGGCGGAGCCGGACACCGGCACCATCGACGCCAGTTCCGAGTAACAAAGCGCGGCAACCGCACAGACGAAGCCGGCGATCACGAAGCTGACCATCATGCCGGGGCCGGCCTTCTGGGCGGCCTCTGCGGTGAGAACGAAAATACCCGTACCGATGATTGCGCCGACGCCTAGAAGCGTCAGCTGCACCGGCCCGAGCGAGCGGTGGAGAGATTTCTTTTCAGCCGTGGCCAGAATGGCATCAAGCGGCTTAATGCGTCCGAACATGCGTGGACCCCCGGATTTTTTTGATCGCGCGACGCTAACGACATGCAACCGCTTGGCAAGAGCGAAGAACCGGCTGCTCCCCAGCTTTGCAGAATTTCCCCGCAGTGGCTAAGACGCGGCCATGTCCACGACCTTCCAGCTCGATACCGCGACCAGTCGCGCCAACCCCACTCCGGCCCCGATGAAGCGGCTGACCGTGCCCGCGATCCAGCGGCGCAAGTTCGAGGGCAAGACGGAGGAGCCGCTGGTCATGCTGACGGCCTATACCGCCCGTCAGGCGCAGCTGCTCGACCAGCACTGCGACATGCTGCTCGTCGGGGACTCGCTCGGCCAGGTAATCTACGGCCTGCCTTCAACGCTGCAGGTCACGCTCGACATGATGATCGCGCATGGCGCGGCCGTCGTGCGCGGCAGCTATCATTCGGTCGTCATCGTCGACATGCCTTTCGGCTCCTATGAAGCCAGCCCGCAGCAGGCTTTCGCATCCGCGAGCCGGATCATGTCCGAAACCGGATGCGCAGCCGTGAAGCTCGAGGGCGGTCAGGCCATGGCCGAAACCATCGCCTTCCTCAGCCAGCGCGGCATTCCGGTGATGGCACACGTCGGCCTCACCCCACAGGCGGTCAATGCACTGGGCGGATACGGCGCGCGCGGGCGCAGTCAGGAAGAACATGCCAAGATCATTGCCGACGGACAGGCCGTCGCCGATGCCGGTGCCTTCGCGGTCGTCGTGGAAGGCGTCGTCGAGCCAATCGCCGTCGCCCTTACGCAGAGCGTGGAAATCCCCGTGATCGGCATCGGCGCCTCGGCCCAGTGCGACGGGCAGGTGCTGGTTACCGACGACATGCTCGGCATGTTCGAGCGCGTTCCGCGCTTCGTGAAGAAGTACGGCGACATTGCCGGCATGATCTCGGAAACCGCGGCCACATATGCCGAGGAAGTGCGCGCCCGCACGTTTCCCGGGGTCGAGCAGACCTACCAGCCCAAGAAAAAGTAAGGTTCGGATCGGCGGCGCGGTTCAGCCGCGCCGTTTGTCCTTCAGTTCGCGCCGTGCCTGCGCGATCAGCGGGGTATTGCCGACCATCGCCTGCGCCTTGTCGAGGAGGGCGCGGGCCTCGGCGGTCTGAATGCCCATCGCGGCATAGCTGAAGCCGAGCGCCTGCGTGGCGGAAGGGTTGGCGCGCTGCATGCGATAGGCCGATTGCGCGGTGGACCGGGCTGCTATCAGATCGCCCTCACCCGCTTCGATCAGCGCAAGGTTGGTGAGCAGTTCGACGTCGCGGGCATCGCCATTTTCACGCAGCCACGTGAGGATCGCGCGCGCCCGGAACGAGTCGCCCATGCCGATGGCCAAGGCCGCCGCCGCGCGCAGAGCCGGGCGGCTGGTCGGGTTCTGGCGAAGATATCCCTCGACGAGTTCCTGACTGCCCCGGATATCGCCCGCCATCGCGTAGGCCGCAAACCGGCGCTTGAAGAGGCTTTCGGGCATGCGGATTTCAGCTGCAGCGGCATAGCGCTCCTGCGCTGCCGCAGGATGCCCGAGGGCGAGTTGAACGTCACCGGCCAGCGCCTGATTGTCGTAGAAACCGGGATCGCTGCGCCGAGCCGCTTCGGCACTCGCTTCCGCGGCACTTCCCTGCCCGTGCGCCAGCAGTTCGCCGATGCGCCCCTGCGCGGGCAGGATGCGAAGCGACGCCGGCTGCGGAGCCGAGGCGCGGTCGAGCAGCTCTCCTGCGCGCTTGCGGTCTCCCAGAGCCTCATAGCTGCGCGCGACGACCGTCAGCAGATAGGGCGAGGCCTCGTCGCGGGCGATGTCGTCGGTAAAGCGCAGCGTGGCATAACGGTACTGGCCGCCAAGGTAGATGGCGCGCGCGAGCAGATCCTTGGCATGCTCGCTGCTCGGTCTGGCGCGCAGCACATCCTCGAGAGCCTCTGAAGCGATTTCGTAGTTGCCCGCGGCGATCTCCAGCACACCGCGCAGCATCTGCACGCCCGGCTTGGCGTCGAGCGTGTCGCCCGTCCGCATGAGCAGGGCGCGGGAGAGCTTGTAGTCGCCTGCCCGCGCCGCGATCACGGCCTGGATGTAATAGGCTTCGGGATTCTTGGGGCTCAGTTCGAGCACCCGGCGCGTCACTGTCACAGCCTCGCTGGCCCGGCCGAGCTCGCCAAGCGTCGCTGCGTAGTCGAGCAGGACCGGAACGTCCTTGGCATCGTGCATCAGCGCCTGTTCGAACCAGGGCAGCGATGCCAGCAGCCCGTAGCGATCGCGAACGAGCTGCCCCCGGAACTGGAGCGCCCGCACATTGGCGGGGTCTAGCGCCAGCGCATGCTCGGCCGCCTCGATCGCCAAGCGATGTTCCCCGCCCGAATAGCGCAAACGGCCGACCTCGACCCATAGCGAGGCATCGTCGGGAATGAGCTTCAGCGCCTTGTCATAGGCGCGGCCCGATTCCGGCAGGTTGCCTTGCAGCCGCTCCAGCAGCCCCAGCGCACGCCAGCCCTGCGCAGCGGTATCGGCGGAGAAGTCCCCCGGAACGAGCCATTCGCGGGCCTTGTCGAAGTTTTCCTGCTCGAGATAGGCCTTGCCCATCCACGCAGCGACATCCTTGCGCTGTGCGCCCTTTGCCAGCGCCGCACGCAGCTTCATCTCGCTATCGATCCCGTCGCCGCGCGTGAGGGCATCGCGCGCAGCATCGATCAGCACCTCGCTTTGCGGACGCTCGCTCAGCCCGGGACTGGAAGAGAGCGCAAGCGGCATGACGAGAACGGCCAGCGCGAACGCCAGCCGACTTCCGCTCTTGCGCCTGCTCCCGCCAGATGCGGGATCAGGGTTGGAGATCGTACTGCTTGAGCAGGTCATAGAGAGTGGGCCGGCTGATCCCCAGCATCTTGGCGGTGCTGGAAATGTTGCCTTCGCTGCGGGCGAGCGCATGACGGATCACCTTGCGGTCCGCCTGCTCGCGCGCGGTTTTGAGGTTGAGCGCGTTGATGACCTGCTCGTCGGGATCGGCCAGGTCGAGGTCGACGGCATGGATCAGCTTTTCGTCGGCCATGATCACCGCGCGCTTCACGCGGTTCTCCAGCTCGCGCACATTGCCCGGCCACGGCCAGGCATCGATGGCGGCCAGCGCATCGGAAGCAAAACCGCGCACGCGCGGGTTCATTTCCTTGGCGTAGCGGTTGAGGAACGCCTTGGCGAGCAGCGTGGCGTCGCCCGGCCGCTCGGCCAGACTCGGAATCCTGACCACGATTTCCGCCAGACGATAGAAAAGGTCCTCGCGGAAGCGGCCATCGGCAATCATCGCCTCGAGGTCCTGATGCGTGGCGCAGACGATGCGGGTATCCACCGGAATGGATTCGCGCGAGCCGATACGCTCGATCACGCGTTCCTGCAGGAAGCGCAGCAGCTTGACCTGAAGCTGGAGCGGAATATCGCCCACTTCGTCGAGGAACAGCGTGCCGCCGGCGGCCTGTTCTATCTTGCCCTGCGTGGTCTTCACCGCCCCGGTGAAGGCGCCCTTCTCGTGCCCGAACAGCTCGCTCTCAAGCAGATTCTCGGGAATCGCGGCGCAGTTGATCGCCACGAACTCGCCATCGGCGCGGTCGCTGGCGTCGTGGAGACCGCGCGCCAGCAGTTCCTTGCCGGTGCCGCTGGCGCCGAGCAGCATGACCGAGACGTTGGTATTGGCAACGCGCTCGATCGTGCGGGCCACACGCACCATTTCGGGTGCGGCAGTAATCAGGCGGCCCAGGACCTTCTCGTCCTTCTCTACCTTGGACGCGAGGTTGCGGTTCTCGTGCTCCAGCCTGTTGAGCTGCAGCGCCCGGCGCACGATCAGGCCCAGAGCATCGATGTCGACGGGCTTCTGGTAGAAGTCGTAGGCACCGCGCGCGATGGCCTGCAGCGCGGATTCGCGGGCACCATGGCCGCTGGCGACGATCACCTTGGTATCGGGCTTGAGCGCCATGATCTCGTCGAGCACGGCAAAGCCCTCGGTCACACCGTCGGGATCGGGCGGCAGGCCGAGGTCGAGCGTGACGACGTCGGGCATTTCCGCCCGCAGCGTCGCCAGGGCCGTGGCGCGGTCGCCCGCCACCAGCACGTCGAAATCCTCATAGGCCCACTTGAGCTGGGCCTGGAGACCGGCGTCGTCCTCCACAACAAGGAGTTTGGGTCGGGTCTCTGTCATCACGCCACCTTCTGATCCTGGCTGGACATGTTCTGATAAACGTCGGTCGCCGCCGCGAGCGGCACATAGACAATGAAGCGCGAGCCCAGCCCTTCACGCGATTCCACGTCGAGCCGGCCGCGCATGGCGCGCACCAGTTCGCGGGCTTCGAACGCGCCGATGCCGAAGCCGCCGCTCTTGGTCGAAACGAAGGGCTTGAAGAGCCGGTTACGCACGAAGTCGGCGCTCATCCCGCAGCCGGAATCGAGAACTTCGAAGCGGGCATGGAGCCCTTCGACCGTCAGCGAGAGAAAGACCGGGTTTTCCGGCTCGCTGGCATCGAGCGCGTTCTGGACGAGATGCACCAGCACCTGCTCGAGCGAATGGCGGTTTCCGGTAATCGCGACTTCGCGCTTTTCGGCGAGAACCACCTGCGGATTGTTGCGGAACCGGTCCATCACCGTTTCCAGCACGTCGTTGGCGGGAAGCTGTTCGAGCTTGTCCACCGCGCCGTTCCCGTAGCGCGAAAGGCGCGCGATCAGGGCGTTGAGCTTTTCCGACGAGTTGCGCAGCGTCACCAGCATGTCGGCGCGGAACGCGGGCTTGTCGGCATGGAGTTCGGCGTTGCGCGCAAGCAGGCTGAACTGGCTGGCGAGGTTCTTGATGTCGTGCATCACGAAGGCGATGCGACGGTGGAAGTCCTCGAACCGGCTCGACTCCGCCAGCGCTTCCTGGCTCGCGTTTTCGGAGAGATAACTGGCGACCTGCTGCCCGATCACGCGCAGGAGATCGAAGTCTTCCCAGTCGAACTTGCGCGCCAGCTGCGCCCGGTCGAGCACGACCATGCCCACGAGCCGTTCGTAGTGGACCAGCGGGATCAGCGCCCATGCGCGGTTGTCGTCCAGCAGCCAGCCGGGAACTTCGAGATCACCGCCGTGCGCCGCGTTTCCGGCGCGCGTATCGTCGAGGTCGGCGATGAAGCCGGTCCGCTCGAAGAACGCCAGGGCGCGTAGCGAATAGGCCACGGCCGGCACTTCGATCTCGGGCCAGTTCCAGCGGGCAGCGAGCGTCAGGTCGCCCTGTTCGCCGGGCGTCAGAAGCAGGCCTCCGGGGCTTTCGAAGACGTCGGCAATCGACTGCACGACGCGTTCACCAAGCGGTTGCGATGTCTGCCCGCTGCTGCCGATGGTCCGGGTGAAGCGCAGCCATTCCTCGCGGTAGTCGTAGCGGTGCTGGAAGAAGTGCTTGGCAAGGATCACCTTGAGCCAGCCGCGCAGCGATCGCGAGGGCAGCACGACGAGCGCGACCGCGCTGGCCAGCGTGAGGAAAGCCAGTTCGATCAGCCGGGCGAAATTGCCGCCTGCATAGGAAAGCCACTGCGCCACGGCGACCATGGCGACCAGGTAGAAGCCGATCACCAGCAGCGAGAACGTCTGGAACGTCACCGCGCGCGAGGGGCGCAGTTTCAGCGCATCGCGGTTGCCCGCGGTTGCCATCGCGAAGCAGGCCGTAAGCACCATGGCGGCAAGGCCGCGGAACGCCGCGATCTCCACCGGCCAGCGCGCGGCAAGATAGGCGATGGTGTAAAGATTGAGATCGAAAGCCCAGAGAACCGCGAGACCGGTCGCCGGCCAGCGCAATTCGCCGCGTACTTCGCGCGGGGCGCCCGCGTAGAGGTTGTGCACCAGCACTAGTCCACCGACCGTCACCAGCAGGCGGAACATGACGTTGAATTCGAATGCCACCCGCCCGACGCTGCTGTCGAACGCGACGCGCGACAGGCCGAAGTCGACGCCCAGATGCAGCAGTTCGACGAAGGCGAGCGCCAACAGGACCGGCCGTATCGGCGCGACCGTGGCATGCCGCCCGTCGCTGGCGAACAGGCGATAGATCACCATGAGCCACGCGAGGTTGCGCGCGCTTTCGGCGACCGAGGAAACGAAGACACCCGAGGCCGAAGCGACGGCGAGGCACCAGGCGGCGGTGATGAAGAGCGCCGAAACGATCCACGCCCCGGCATTGCCGAAACGGTTGAGTCGCGGCCAGAGCCATATCGCCAGCGTTGCCAGCGCGATGGCGCCGGTCAGATCGAACGCCAGTCCTATGGTGCCCCAGAACCCTGCCACCATCAGCGGGCCCCCTCACTCCAGAGCACGACCCGGATGGTCTGCAGGATGATCAGGAAGTCGAGGAACGGCGTGTAGTTCTTGGCGTAGTAGAGATCGTATTCGAGCTTGTTGCGCGAATCCGTGATCGAGGCGCCGTAGGGATAGTTGATCTGCGCCCAGCCGGTGATGCCCGGCTTCACCATGTGCCGTTCGGCATAGTATGGAAGCTGATCTTCGAGATCGGACACGAATTCGGGACGTTCGGGCCGAGGGCCCACGAAACTCATCTCGCCCTTCAGGACAGTCCAGGCCTGCGGCAGTTCGTCGATACGGACCTTGCGGATGAACTTGCCGATGCGGGTGACGCGCGGATCGTCCTTTTCCGCCCACTTGGCACCGGCCGCTTCGGCATCGGTGCGCATGGAGCGCAGCTTGATGACGTCGAAGTGCTCTCCGAACAGCCCCACGCGCGACTGGCGGTAGAAAGCCGGTCCCTTGCTGTCGATCTTCACCAGCAGCGCAAACAGCAGGATCACCGGCGCGGTGATGAGCAGCAGCAAGGCGCTGACGAAGATGTCGAACAGACGCTTCGCAGCGCTGGAGATCGCGCGGCCCGAAGAAAAACCGTCGGAGAAGATCAGCCAGCTCGGATTGACCGTGTCGAGATCGACGCGCCCCGTCTCGCGTTCGAGGAAGCTCGAGAACTCGTTCACGTGAACGCCGGCGGTCTTGATGCGCAGCAGGTCCTTGAGCGGAAGCGCGTTGCGCCGCTCTTCCAGCGCCAGCACCACTTCGCTGACGCCGAGATTCTCGACGAAGCGGGTGAGATTGGGAATCGCCGAGCGCGGGATGGCTTCCTCGACGACCGGGCTGGCCTCGCTCATGCCGATATAGCCGACGATGATGAAACCGCTCTCGGGACGATCGGCCAGTTCGCGAAGCCTTTCGCCGCGCGCACCCGCGCCCAGCACCAGGACGCGCCGACGGAACGCGGAGGTCCCCAGGAAGCCGCTGAGCAGCAGGCGATTGAGGATCAGCAGGACGATCGCGAAGGCCATCGAATAGGCCAGCGTCGAACGCCAGAAGTTCTGCGAGCCGCCCAGAAAATCGACGAAAGACAGCGCAATGATGCCCAGCGAAATCGCCACCAGCAACCGCGCGGCGGCAAAGCGCATCGAACGCAGCGAGTCCGAGCCGTAGACACCGACGGCGACCATGCACAGGACGATCACGGCGGCGAAGGCACCGTGCATCCCAAGCCGGTCGCTCAGATATCCGGGGTCCATGCCGATCTGCTCGGCGCGCAAGCGCCATGACATCTCGTTGGCGCCCACGAGCAAAAGCACGTCCACCAGCCAAAGCAGGATGACCGCATGCGGAATGTAATGTTTGAACAGACGAATCATCGTCGCGTGAAGCCATCCTTGGGCCAGTTGCAGCGCTGGCCTTCGTGACTACGGCAAAGGCGTAAAATGTCGGTAAAGCTGACAACGACTTGCGAAAAATCGGAATTTGGCGTGCGAAAGCGCCCATTTTTCCGTGCTCGGGCGTCGGCAGACTTTACAGCAGGCCTGCCTCGAACCCTGCAAAGCGAAGCATTGCCCCCGAGTCGCTGCTAAACAGGATGGTAACCATGGCACGGCGAAGATGGATTAACCGTTGCCGCGTATATGCTCATCGGCATGTCACGCATTTCCAAAGCCCGGAAGGACGCCCGGTCCTCGCAGACCAAGATGTACACGCACTTCGCGGCTGTGACGCTCGTGGTGACGTTGTTGATCGCGTTGTTCGCGGAGGGTGAGAAGCCCGCTGCATCGGCGGAAGAGATTGCCAAGGCCGAGCAGAACCAGCCGGATCAGGTCGATCTCGCCGTTCAGGGCAAGGATGCCAACAAGATCCAGATTGCCTCGGACACCAAGGTCGTCGGATCGTTCGGACCCGACACCGGCGGCTCCCACAGCTACAGCGGAAGCAGCAGCTACAGCAGCGGCCTGGGCGACTTCGCCTACAGCGCCCGCCAGGCTGCGGGCTCGATCGGCAACATGCCGGGCGTCGCCCTGCCCGCAAACATGACGCCCGAGAAGTGGAACGAGCTCATCGAAAAGCGTCGCAAGGGCGAGGATCTCGATCAGGAACGCGCGCAGGACATCGAAGAGATGCTTGCGCTTTCGCGCCAGCGCGCCGGAGCCGCAACGGCTCCGGGCGAAAGCGACATGGGCTACTGAGCTAGCCTACCTGGCCATGAGGCGCAGCGCGGTGAGCGTCAGCGCCTGCGAACCGGCTCCGATAACCTTGTCGGCCTCGGGCGCCCAGAATGGGCTGTGAAGCGAAGGCAAAGGCGCCCCTCCCGACTTGGCCGCGGCGATCTTTTCCATCGGCGAACCGCCAACCCAGAAAATGACCGACTTGATATTATCCTCGTCGGCGCGGCGGAATTCGCCGAAATCCTCACCGCCCATGACCGAAGGCGTGATCTGCGCGCGCTGCTTGCCCATCCTGGTCTGCAGGTAATCGATGGCCTCCTGCGTGAACTCGGGCGAATTGTAAGTCGAGCGCGTATAGGGATCCTCAACCGTCACTTCGGGCATGAGACCCTCAGGAATACCCGATGCAATCGCTTCGCCCTTCACGATCCGCTTGATGCCGTTCAGCAGTTTCGCGCGCGTTTCATCCGAATAGCTGCGCACCGTCAGTTCCAGCTTGGCGTGGTCGGAAATGATGTTGTGCTTGGTCCCGGCGTGGAACGAACCGACCGTCACGACGACCGGGTCCTGCGGATCGATCTCGCGGCTGGCGAGCGTCTGCAGCTTCGTCACGATGGCACTGGCCAGCACTATCGGGTCCTTGGTCGCCTGCGGGTAGGCGCCATGGCCGCCCACGCCCTTCACCAGAATATCGACACTGTCGACATTGGCGAGCGCCCAGCCCTTGGCCGCTCCGACGACGCCGGAGGGAAGCTCGGGCGTATCGTGGAACGCCAGCGTGTAATCGGGCTTCGGGAAGCGCGTGTAGAGTCCGTCGTTGAGCATTTCGACAGCGCCGAGCCCGATCTCCTCGGCCGGCTGCCCGACCATGACCAGCGTTCCCGACCATTCATCCTTGCGCGCCGCCATGAGCCGGGCCGTCTCGATCCACGCGGTCATGTGGGTGTCGTGTCCGCACGCGTGCATGATCCCGCTCTCGACACCCGCCGTCGAGACGCCGCGCTGCTTCGATGCAAACGGCAGACCCGTCTGTTCGGTCACCGGCAGGCCATCCATGTCGGCACGGATCAGCACCGTCGGCCCGTCACCGTTCTTCATGACGGCAACGATACCCGTCTTGCCGACCTTCTCGGTCACTTCGAAACCGGCATCGCGCGCCGCCTTCGCCATGATCGCCGCGCTGCGGGTTTCCTGAAAGCTCAGCTCGGGATGGGAGTGCAGGTCGCGATAGATGTCCATCAGCCCGGGCATATCCGAGGCGATGGCATCGCCCACGGTCTGGGCACTGGCGGTGGCGGGAGCGACGGCGATGGCGGCAGCGGCCGCAAACGGAAGAATTTTCATGGAAGTCAAGCTATGGCGACGCCGTACGACGCGCAAGCCATGAAACGCGTGGTGCCCCTGGCCCGACTCGAACGGGCACGTCTTGCGACAAACGATTTTGAGTCGTTCGCGTCTACCATTCCGCCACAGGGGCACGGAAGCGCGCGCGGACGCTTAGCCGCGCCTCATCCCGCATTCAAGAGACAGTTGGTGCCGGCGCAACGATTGTGGCGTGCCCGCGAGGGCAACCGGGTCAGAAATCCCAGTCCATCCCCACGTGGAGCAACCGGGACTTCATAGCGCCCTTGCCAGAACCGTAACTGCCCACTTCGAAGCGCGGACCGTCTTCGGACGACTGGTAACGCCACCGGATCTTGATCTTCTCCGGTTCCGGCATCTCCAGTTCGCGGTCGGTGTCGAGGCGCTGCAGCAATTCCGGCCGCTTCAGTTCGCCGCGAACCGGCGGCTGCAGGTTGAACAGACCGGACGACTGCGCCCCCAGGGCCAGCGCCCCGGTTACCGGCTCCGAATGAACGGCCTGAGCCATGCCCGAATGGGGCAGGAAAGCGGCGCCGGAGCCGGCAGCGATGGAGAGGAAGCACCTGAAGTCCATGCCGGAGTCAATCGCTCCGGCAAGAGAAAGTGCCGCGTCAGTTGGATGGCACTTCGGGGACACCCGTCAAAATCGCGCTCAAGCGTTGCCTGAACGCGACCAGTCGAGGCAAGGTCAGGCCTTGAGCGCGTTTACCAGGATCTTGTGCAGACGCGTGTGCAGCGCATCGTTGCCCGCCAGGATCTCGCTGTCGTGATAGGGCAGCGAACGGCCCTTCCAGTCCGAAACGAATCCGCCGGCTTCACGCACGAGCAGGCAGCCGGCAGCCGTATCCCACGGCTTGAGGTCGGCTTCCCAGAAGCCCTCGTAGCGGCCTGCCGCGACCCATGCCAGGTCCAGCGCGGCCGAGCCGAAGCGGCGGATACCCGCAACCTGCGGCGCCAGTGCGTGGTAGATCTTGGTCCACTCGCCCGCGTCGCCGTGACCGGCAAAGGGAATGCCGGTGGCGATCAGGCTCTCATCGAGATGACGGCGCGAGGACACGCGCAGACGGCGGTCCTGCAGCCAGGCGCCGCGCGCCTTTTCGGCCCAGAAGCTTTCGTCGGTGATCGGCTGATAGACGAGACCGGCGGTCACTTCGCCCCAGCCCCTGCCGTCGAGACGCGGCTCCTGCACCGCGATGGAGATCGCGAAGTGCGGCATGCCGTGCAGGAAGTTGGTGGTGCCGTCGAGCGGATCGACGATGAAGCGCGGCTTGTTCGGGTCGCCCTCGATCTCGCCGCCTTCCTCGAACAGGAAGCCCCAGTCCGGGCGGGCTGCGCGCAGCTCGTCCCAGATGGTGCGTTCCGAAGCCTGATCGGCCTTGGACACGAAGTCCGAGGGGCCCTTGCGGCTTACCTGCAGGTGCTCGATTTCACCAAAGTCGCGGCGCAAACGGCCGCCCGCCTTGCGGGCAGCCTTTTCCATGACACGAATGAGACCGGAAATTGCGGCCATGACCTGTTCTCTACTCCTGGGACCGGCTGATGCCGGGCGTTTTTCAGCGGCCCTTGGCCGCGTTGTTCGATGCTGCTGCCTGGGGATTGTAGCCGCAGATGCGGACCATCACGCTCAGGAGCTCGGTGGGATTGTCCTTGTGGATCTTCCCGGGATTCTCGGCGATCACCTTGTCCATCGACTCCGTGATCTTGCCGAGCGAATTGTTGTAGAGGCACCCCACAAGGGCCCCCTTCATCGGCTGCTCGACCTTGTCCGACTGCAGACCGCTGATCAGAACCTTGAGGTAGAGCATCGCGTCGTTCACCTCGGCCTGGCTCTGCGTGCCCTTGGCCGGCGCAGCTGCAAGCGCGCTGCCGCTGCCGAGAATCAGGCCCATGCCCAGCACGGCCGAAGTGGTGAGTTTCGCAATATTCCGCATCAATCTGCCTTTCTGACGTATGTCTTTTCGTACACGTCGACAACGATGCGGGTTCCGCTTTCAATGTGCGGCGGAACCATGACTCGCACGCCGTTGTCGAGTACGGCGGGCTTGTAGCTGGAGGAAGCTGTCTGTCCCTTGACTACGGCGTCTGCCTCCACGATCGTCGCTTCGACCTGTTCGGGCAGCTGCACCGAGATGGGGCGTTCTTCCCACATTTCCAGCAGAACCTGCATGCCGTCCTGAAGGAAAGCCGCGGCATCGCCGAGCAGGTCGGCGGGAAGCTGGATCTGTTCGAAATTGTCGGTGTCCATGAACACCAGCATGTCGTCCTCGGCGTAGAGGTACTGGAAGTCCTTGGTATCGAGGCGCACCTTCTCGACCGTGTCGGCGCTGCGGAAGCGCACGTTGGTCTTGCGGCCGTCGATCAGGTTCTTCATCTCGACCTGCATGTACGCACCGCCCTTGCCGGGCTGGGTGTGCTGCGTCTTGGCGACCTTCCAGATGCCCTTTTCGTATTCGAGAATGTTGCCGGGACGAATGTCGACGCCGCTGATCTTCATGGTTCTTGCCTTCGGTGGGAAAGAGCTGGTGGTTCGGCCGGATGTCCGTTTTGCCGGCGACCGACCTTGAAAGCCTGCGCCCTTAGACGACACGAGCGGGCATGGCAATTGCTTCGCGCCGGTGCTAGCGGATGGCCATGATGCCATCCTTCGCGTCTCGCCCCGTCCTTGCCGCCGCAATCCTGCTGGCAACCGTTCTTCCGGCGGCCACTGCCTGTACCGCAGGCAGCACGCCCCCTCCCCCGGTTCCGGGCGGACGCATCCACACGCTGGCGATCGGCCAATACAGCTGCGAGATGCCCGGCGACGCGACCGGCCCGGCCGGAAAGGCCGTGCCCGAGTACGACTTCCGTGTGGTCAATGCCTCCAGCTACAAGGCGGGCGGCCTGCGCGGCAGCTACCTCTACACCGGCAGCCGCGTGGTCATGACCGGCGGCAAGCTCAAGGGCCTGACGCTGCACCGGATTTCGGAAGGCTTCCTGCGCGAAGTCAACCCGGACGGCACCGACGGCCCAATGCGCTGCGTGCGCACTTCGCGAAAGTAATCGCCCAGTTGCCGCGCTGATCGCTGCGGCGGTTTGCACCCTGCGACCGTTGGACCTAGCCCTTTGGCAAGATCGATCGGGAGTGGGTCATGGATTTCCAACTGCGCGACAAGGTCGCCATCGTCACCGGCGCCACGGCTAACATCGGCCGCGCCGCAACGCTCGACCTGGCCGCCGAAGGCGCCAAGATCGTCGCGGTCGGACGTGATACGCAAGCCGGCGCCAGACTGGTGGCGGACTGCAAGGAACGCGGCGCGAGCGACGCGGTCTTCGTCGCCGCCGACATGCTCGATCCCGCTTCTCCCGCGAAAATCCTCGAGGCCGCCGAAGCGCTCGGCCCGGTGGAAGTGCTGGTGAACAACATCGGCGGCAATGTCGATCAGGGCTTCTTCGTCGATTCCGATCCGGCCAAGTGGATGGCCGACATAGACCTCAACTTCGGCACCGTGCTGCGCATGACGCACGCCGTGCTGCCCGGCATGATCGAGCGCAAGTCGGGCGCCATCGTCAATGTCGGCTCGACCGCCGCGCTCGTAGGCGACTACATGCTGCCGGTCTATTCGGCCGCCAAGGGCGCCGTGCACAGCTTCACCATCGTGCTCGCCAAGGAGGTCGGCCAGCACGGCATCCGCGTGAATGCCGTGGCCCCCTACGCGACGATCCCCACCGATCCGGCCGAGCTGAGCAAGGGCAGCCGCTTCAATCCCGAGAACGGCATGTTCTCCAAGGGCGCCGCCAGCGTGAGCGAGGAAGACCGCGCCATCCGCCAGCGCCGCACCTTCGTGGGCAAGCCCTTCGCCTCCTCGGACGAGATTTCCGGGCTCATCACTTTCCTCGCCTCCAACCGGGCGAGCTTCATCACCGGGCAGGTCTATCCCGTCGACGGGGGCGCCCTTCTTTAGACATTCACTACGGAGAGGAATTCATGGCCATCGACGAAAAGGCGCTGCAGCAGGTCATCGACAAGGACGCGATCCGGGACCTCGTCCTGCTCTATTCGCGCGCGATCGACCGGCAGGATATCGATCTGCTCAAGGACCTCTACACCGAGGATGCGACCGACACCCACGGCGACAGCTTCGACGGCTCGGCGGAGGACTACTGCAAGTTCATCGCCGGCTCTTTTCCCTACATGCCCTATTCCGGCCACCACATCTGCAATCACCTGATCGCGGTGGACGGCGACGAGGCCAGCGGTGAAGTCTATGCCCTTGCCTACCACCTCATCCCCACACGCGAAGGCGGGCAGGAAGAGGACTTCATGGCGGTGCGCTACATCGACAATTACCGCCGCTGCGCCGACGGAAAGTGGCGCTTTTCCAAGCGCGTCGTGACCTACGACTTCAAGGTGCGCCGTCCCTTCGACGGCGGCGGCACGCTGGGTCAGGGCGACAAGGATCCGAGCTATTCGGTCTGCACCCAGCGCCTGTTCCAGCGCGGCGCGCGCGCCTGACCCCTCCGGGCGCGCAGAATTCGCATCCCTGTCATGCAGCCTTTTGCCTGCTGGCTCATTGCTAGCCGACAAGCCTAAGCAACCGAGCCGGGAGGCCCTATGACTGCAAGCGTGAAGGTCGGCGTGCTCAACGACATGGCCGACCTGTCGGATCTCGACGACGGCGCCCCCGGCCCCGGCGACATCACCGACTGGCTCGAGCGTGAAATCGGCGCGCTGCGCAAGGCCGGGCGGCTGACCGCGCCGGTCGAGTTCGTCCATGCCTACGGGCTGGGCCTGCCCAGCGGCACGGCCGAAGCGGTCGAGCGGGCCTATCGCCAGCTGGCCGATGCCGGGGTCAGCCTGATCGTCGGCCCCGCCATCGGCGACAATGCGCTGGTCGCCACGCCGCTGACCGAGGAACTGCGCATTCCGACGATCAACTGGGCCGGAGCCGAGCGCGCGCGCAGCCGCTACATGTTCCACCATCAGGTGGGCAGCCACGAGGACGAATCGCTCGTCATGGCCCGCCACATGGCGGCGCTCGGCGCCAAACGGCTGGGTGTGGTCTTCGACATCTCCCCCATCGGCACGCGCCACCTGAAGTACCTGCAGGACGAAGCGGGCGTTCTCGGCATCGAGATCGTGGCTACCGAAGGTCTCTCGCCCATGGCGGACGATGCGCAGGAGCAGGTCGGGAAAGTGCTGGCCGAAAAGCCCGACGGCTTCGTCTATCTCGGGCTCGGGCTCTCGGCGTCGCCAGCGGCAACCGCCCTTGCCCATGCCGGATGGGAAGGTCCGAAGATCATGAACACCGCCGGCCTGCGCGGCTATCATGGCGACTTCGCCCGCGCCTGCGACGGCTGGTTCTACATCGACATGCATTCCGATTCGAACCGTACCCTGCAGGCAGTCATGGCCGAACTCGGCGCCCCGCCCCAGCGCGCGCTGGCGACGGCAAAGGGGCATGACATCGGCCGCCTTGTCGCCGAGGGACTGGCCCGCGCCAAGGACTTGAGCCGCGAAGGCGTTCGCGTCGGGCTCGAGCAGGTCAAATGGCTGCCTGCTGCCGAGGGCGAGGAAGGCACACTGCTGGGCTTCGGAATTCAGGACCGTGGCGCGCTGAAGGGCCGCTATCTGGTGGTGCGGCAATGGCTGGACGGCCTGTCGGTGGAAGTCGCCGCCTCGAATTGACGTCATCCCGGCGCAGGCCGGGATCGCTGGCAGTCCAGCGCTACGACGAGACCGATCCCAGACTGCGCCGGGATGACGGACTCGCCTCACCCGCCACGTGCGGGGCCACCCCCTCGACGCCGACGATCACGCGCTGCAACACGCGCGTGCCGACGCTTTCGAGATTTCCGCGCGCATGTTGCAGCGCGATGTTGTCCCAGAAGATCACGTCGCCGGTGCGCCACTTGTGCTCGAAGACGCGCTCGGGGGCGTAAAGCCGGTCGAACGCCGCATGGAGCAGGTCCCGGCTCTCTTCCCAGCCCATGTCCAGCACCCGCGCCGTCTGCAGTTCGCTGACCCAGAGGCACGGACGCCCATTGTGCGGGTTTTCGAGGACCGTGGGCCGCACGCCGCGCTTCATCGCTTCCGGCTCGCGCTGGTCGCAGGTACGCCCGGCAAGCTGGGTGTAGTGCGGCGAGATCATTTCCTGCTCGCGCCCATCCAGCGCCTCCCGAAGATCGGCAGGCAGCGACACTTCGGCACTGACGAAGCGCGTCGATGAAGCATCGTCCACCACATCGAGCGCATGCAGGGCAATCGCATCGAAGGGATGATTGGTATAGGCCGCGTCCGAATGCCAGGCGAGCGGCGAAGCGCTGGGTCCGCCACCGGCATTGGTCATCGTCTCGCCCTCGCCTTCGCGCACGAGGATCGGCCCCAGCAATGCGCAAAGCTCGCGCTGACGCTCCATCGTCAGCGACTGACCGCGTGCCAGCACCAGACCATGCTCGGCCCATAGCTGCCGGAAATGGTACGCCAGCGACGGCGCCAGCGGCTGCGAAAGATCGAAGTCGATCTCGACACCGAACGGTTCGAGACAGCGGAACGGCAATGTCACGGCCACGGTTTCATCCTCCCCCGACGCGCGGCAGCACGATCACTTCATTTGCCGTTGCCAGATCGCGCGACCAGTCGGTTTCCAATACGCCATCGACCGCGAAATGGACACGCGGCTGGGCGATATCGGCAAAGCCGGGCGCGAGACGGTCGAGCCGGTCGACCAGATCGAACAGGTTATGCGGCGCCAGATCGAGGCGATCAGCGCCGAAGAACTCCTTGTCGAACGGCGGCATCACCACGATCCGCACCGCGCATCACCCTTCGGGATGCAGCGCGGCGTAGACCCGGTCGGGTGCCATCGGCAGGTCCTTGAGGCGCACACCTGCCGCCGCATGGATCGCATTGGCAACAGCGGCCAACGGCGGCACGATCGGCACTTCGCCCACACCCTTCACGCCATAGGGATGCGACGGATTGGGCACTTCGACCAGCACGGCCTCGATCATCGGCAAGTCCGACGCCACCGGCATGCGGTAGTCGAGGAAACCCGCGTTATCGAGCTTGCCGTTCTTGCCGTAGATATAGGCCTCGTTGAGTGCCCAGCCGATGCCCTGCGCCGCGCCGCCCTGGATCTGTCCTTCGACATAGTCCGGGTGGATCGCGATGCCGACGTCCTGGATCGCGGTGTACCGCACGATCTTCACGTGCCCGGTCTCGGGATCGACTTCGGTATCGCAGATGTGCACGCCGAAGCCCGGCAACCAGCCTTTCGCGCTCAGCGCTGCAACCGCCGCGATCGGTCCGCCCGAATGGAACGAGCGGCCGGCGATGGCAGCGGCGGACATGACCTGCCCCTGCTTTTCGCCATCGAGGCAGGCGACCTCGCCCGAACGCCACTCGACCTGATCCGCGGCAACGCCCCAGATCCGCGCGGCGCGTTCACACAGAATGCGCTTCACCTCTTCGGCGGCCTGGACGGTCGCCATGCCGGTCGCAAACGTCGTGCGGCTGCCGCCGGTCACCATCGAGACGCCGATGGAGGCCGTATCGGCAACGACAGCGCGAACCTGTTCGTAGGGAATGTCGAGCACTTCGGCCGCCATGATCACCATGGAAGCGCGGCTGCCGCCGATGTCCGGGCTGCCGGTGGCCACAGTGACGGTGCCATCCTCGGCGACGCTTACGTTCACCGTCGAGGGACCGCCGTAGTTGCCCCAGTAGCCCCCAGCAATGCCGCGCCCCTGATTGGGGCCGAGCGGCGCCGACCAGTGCGGATGAGCCTTGGCCGCTTCGAGGCATTCGACATAGCCGATGCGGCCCCATGGCAGCCCGGTCGTCTGCGGATCTCCCTCGACGACGGCGTTTTTCAAACGCAGTTCCAGCGGATCGATGCCGAGCTTGCCCGCCAGTTCATCCATCGCGCTTTCGACCGCGAAATTCACCTGCGGCGCCCCCGGCGCGCGGTAGGCCTTGGCGGCGGGGCGGTTGCACAGCACCTCGACGCCGACGACGCGAGTGTTGGCGATGCGGTAGTGACCGATCGCGCTCGACACGCCCGAGCCGGCATCGTTCGCGGTGTAGGCGCCCGAGTGGTAGAGAAACTCGACATCGGCCGCGACCAGCGTGCCATCGGCGGCAGCGCCGAGCCGCACGTCGATCACCGCGCCGGGAGCGGGGCCGGTCGCGCGGAACACTTCCTCGCGGGTCATCGCCAGACGCACCGGTCGGCCGGACTTCTTCGAGAGGACCATCGCGACCGGTTCAAGGTAGATGGTCGTCTTGCCGCCGAAGCCGCCGCCGATTTCCAGCGGGGTAACCCGGATATCGGCCTGCCGGATCGCCAGCACAGATGCCGTGAGCGCGCGTACCGAGAAGTGCCCCTGGCTGGACGTCCAGATCTGCGCCTGCCCGTCACCATTCCACGAGGCGACACAGGCATGGGGCTCGATATAGCCCTGATGCACCGGTTCCAGCGAGTAACGCCCGGACACTGTAGCCGCAGCCGAGGCGAGCGCCCCTTCGACATCGCCGCCGCCGCCCATCTCGACGCGCATTGCCGCATTCGAGGGCTTGTCCGGCTTCGGATCGACGCCTTTGGTAAAGACGTTGTCGTGCAGGACCGGCGCGCCTTCAGCCAGCGCTTCCTCCACGCCGAGCACGAAGGGCAGTTCCTCATACTCGACGGCGATCAGCGCCAGGGCCTCGCGGGCGATCTCGGGGCTGATCGCAGCGACGGCAGCAACGGCGTGCCCCTCGTAGAGAACCTTATCGAGTGCGAGGCAGTTGTGCGAAACATCGACGATGTCGGAGGCGCCCTCGCCGACATGCATCACCAGCGATTCGAGCGTCGGCAGGTCCCTGCCCGTCGCCACGGCCTTGACCCCGGCAAGGGCCTCGGCCTGACGCGTGTCGATCGCGATGATCCGGGCGTGCGGATGCGGGCTGCGCAGGATCGCGCCCCAGAGCATCCCCGGCGCCTTGAAATCGGGGCTGTAGAGCGCCCTGCCCGTGACCTTGTCGACACCGTCGGGACGCACCGGGCGTGTGCCGACATGGCGGAACTGCTTCATCTGTTCGGGCGCGTTCATGCGGGCGTCCTTTCCTGGCGAAGTTCGGCGGCAGCGTCGAGCACGGCGCGCACGATCTTGTCGTAGCCGGTGCAGCGGCACAGATTGCCCGCCAGCCAATAGCGGACCTCGGTCTCGGTGGGGTTCGGGTTGCGGTCGAGCAGCGCCTTGGCGGCAACGATGAAGCCCGGCGTGCAGAAGCCGCACTGCAGGGCGGCATGTTCGAGGAACTTCTGCTGCACCGGGTGCAGTACCGAACCCTCGGCGACGCCCTCGATGGTCGCGATCGTGCGCCCCTCGGCTTCGGGAGCGAGCACGAGGCAGGAACAGACCATCTCGCCATCGAGCACGACGGTGCAGGCCCCGCAGTCACCCGAGCCGCAGCCCTCCTTGGAGCCGGTCAGGCCCATCGTGTCGCGCAAGACATCGAGCAGCGACGAACCGGGGTCACACAGGAATTCGGCGGCATCGCCATTGACGGTGGTG
Source organism: uncultured Novosphingobium sp. (assembly GCA_965140495.1). Classification (GTDB taxonomy): domain Bacteria; phylum Pseudomonadota; class Alphaproteobacteria; order Sphingomonadales; family Sphingomonadaceae; genus Novosphingobium. Next base: position 2,922,567 of record OZ223239.1, read on the forward strand.
GAAACGCGAATCTTGCTCATGCCTTTGCTCCGGCGCGCGTGGCGGCGATCAGGACGGCACGGCGGGCGAGAACGCCGGCCATGGCCTTGCGGTAGGAAACGCTGCCGCGCTTGTCGTCGATAGGGTTGCTGGCGGCCTGGACCGCCCGGGACATGGCGGCGAGTGCGTCGTCGTCGAGCCTGGTGCCGACGAGCGCCTTGCCGGCCTCCTCGACCAGCACGACCGTGGGCCCGACCGCGCCCAACGCAATGCGGGCCGACGTGCAGATACCCTCGCCATCGAGCACGAGGCTCACCCCCGCACCGACCACGGCGATGTCCATTTCGGTGCGCGGCGTGGAGCGCAGGTAGGCGTCACCGCCGCCCGCGGGTTTGGCGGGAAGCCGGATCTCGACCACGAATTCGCCCGGCGCCAGCGAGGTCTTGCCCGGTGCCACCGGAATATCCTGTACCGGCACGTCGCGCTTGCCCGAGGGACCGGCGACAACGCAGGTCGCGCCTGCCGCCACCAGTGCCGGGACGCTGTCTGCCGCGGGCGAGGCATTGCACAGGTTGCCCGCCATCGTCGCGCGATTGCGGACCTGCACCGAGCCGATCAGGTTGGCCGCCTCGACCACGCCCGGCCAGGCGGCCGCAAGCGCGGCGTCGCCCTTGAGCGCGGTGCACGGTGTGGCCGCGCCGATGACGAAGACGTCACCCTCGCGCCGCACGCCTGTCATGCCGGCGATACGCTTGAAATCGACCACGCTGCCGGGAGTGAGCCGGCCGGACCGCATCTGGACGATAAGGTCGGTGCCCCCGGCCAGTGGCCGCGCCGTCGGATCGGCAGCCAGCAGGGCTACGACGTCTTCAACAGAGTCGGGTACGTGAAAAGCAGGTGATGGCATGATTTCTCCCCGGAACCGCCCGGTTCCTCACGGGAGATGATCGGTACTGGCATGCGTTTAGTCAACCGGGACCAGCCGGATTTTTATACCGGCCGGTCCCTATTGTCTGCCGCCGCTTACATCGAGGGTGCGTAACCACCGTTGAGCGGATAGGTCTGGCCCGTGATCCACTCCGAAGCGCCCGAGCACAGGAAGGTGACGAGCGCGGCCACGTCGGTCGACTTGCCGAAGCGGCGAATGGTGTAGCGCGACATCATCGCCTTGGTCTGATCGCTGGCCATGATCTCGGCCAGCTGCTCTTCGGGCATGTCGGGCATGAGCGCGGAGAGCGACACGCAGTTCGCGGTCACGTTGTAACGGCCCAGTTCCTTGGCGATTGAGCGTATGAAGCCCTGTGCGCCCGCCTTGGCCGAGGCATAGACGGCCAGCTTGGGTTCGCCGATGCGCCCGGAGTCCGAAACGACCGTCACGACGCGGCCCTTCTTCGCTTCCACCATGTTGGGAATGAAGGCGTAGCTGCAGTTGTAAACGCCGTAGAGATTGGTGCCGAGATAGCGCTGCCAGGCTTCGGGCTCTTCCTCCCAGAAGTTCAGCTTGGGCCGCAGCGAGCCGCCCGGCCCGGCCATGCCGGCATTGTTGACGAGGATGGTCGCCGCGCCGAGCTTTTCCTTGATCGCGGCGTCGGCGGCCTTGGCCGCGTCGAGATCGCAGACGTCGAAAGGCACCGCGAGCGCGGGCACGCCCATCGCGCGAATTTCCTCGGCCACGGCCTCGGCGCGTTCGGCCACGAAGTCATTGACGGCCACGCCGCCCGCGTTGTGCCGCGCCAGTTCCAGCGCGATGGCACGGCCCGCGTTCTGGCCGCCGCCGGTAACAACGGCGACCTGGCCGCCGAGATCGAGAAGATCGGTATCGCTCATGCGTGTTCCACTCCACTTTGCAGGCCCGCTAGATAGTATATACCATCTAACCAAGGCGAGTCCCGAACAGGGGCCCATGGGAGAGGATCACCAGGACGATGACCACGCAACCCGGTCCGCTGTTCGATTATCTACAGGACCTTGAAGAGGCGGTCGCCGGCATTGCCAACACCTGGCGGCCCGACGACCCGCAATATCGCGCCGACGTTTACCGGCAGATCATGATGCAGATGTCCTACGGCTACTTCGCGTTCTTCCACGCGACGCCCGAGCACCCCGACTGGGCGCCCTTGTGGAACCCGGTCTATACGCTGCAACCCAACCCGGACGACATCTACCTGCAGTCGCCCGTCAGCCCGGCCTATCGCTACCGCGTTTCAGGCACGCGCGGCACGGTGAAGATGATCACCTTCAACACGCAGGGCCCGCTGGCGGGGATGCCCGATCCGCCCGACATGACCGGCGAATGCTATGCCGATCTCGACGACCGGCATCTGCAGATCGAAGCGGACGGCACGTTCGAGATCCTGCTGAGCGCCGAAAGGCCCGAAGGACACACCGGCAACTGGCTGCAGATCAAGCCGGGCGCCTGCACGCTGATGATCCGCAAGCGTTCCTACGACTGGTCTGGCGAGATCGACCCGGTGCTTTCCATCGAAAACCTCGATCCGGTCCCGCCCAAACCGCGCCTTTCGGTCGACGAAATTCTCCAGCGGATCAGGAGCATGGCGGGCATGCCTGCCAAGGCGACTCAACTGTTCTACTGGATGCAGAACCAGGTGCGCGACGAGGCCGGGATCAACGTGTTCAAGCCCGCCCCCATCGGCGGAGCGCTCTCGCGTCAGATCTACATCCCCGCCGTCTTCGAATTCGAAGCCGACGAAGCGCTGATCATCGAGACGGAGCTGCCCGAGGTGCGGCCCTACTGGAACTTCCAGCTCAACGATCCCTACTACAACGCGCTCGAATACGTTTACCGGCTGAGCAGCACCAACGGCCACTTCGCCAAAGTCTCCAGCGACGGCAAGTTCCGCGCCGTGATCTCGCTGGAAGACCCCGGCGTGCCGAACTGGCTCGATCCGGCGGGCTTTCAGCAGGGCACGATCTACGGGCGCTGGTACGATTGCGATTCGTGCCCGACGCCGACGCTCAAGCGCGTCAAATTCGCAGAGTTGCGCAATCACCTCCCCGCCGACACCCCCACGGTATCGCCGCAGGAGCGCGCAGCCGAACTTCAGGAAAGAGTCCGGGGCTGCCAGCGCCGGAGGAGATGGTGAACACGATGTTGGAAGGATTCGATCTCAGCGGCCGCGTGGCCATCGTAACCGGCGGCGGCACGGGCATCGGCAAGGAAATCGCCCGGCTGCTGGCCCAGCGCGGCGCCGATCTGGTGCTCGCCGCGCGCAAGGCGGAAGCGCTCGAGGCCACCGCCGAGGAACTGCGCGCCGAAACCGGACGTGAGGTCCTGTGCGTGCCCACCGACGCGACCGACCCGGAGCAGGTGCAGGCGCTCATCGACAAGACCGTCGAGCATTTCGGGCACCTCGACATCCTCATCAACAACGCCGGCAAGTCGAGCTTCTCGGGTTTCTCCAAGATGCCACCCGCGATGTGGGACAAGGACATCCAGCTCAACCTCAATGCCGCGTTCTATTGCTCGCACGCGGCCATCCCGCATCTCAAGAAGTGCGGGCACGGCGCCATCGTCAACATTTCCTCGCAGGCGGGTATCACCGGGACACCGGGCTGCGGCGCCTATTCGGCGGCCAAGGCGGGCCTGCAGATGTTCACGCGGGTCGCCGCGAGCGAATGGGGCGGCTCGAACGTGCGCGTCAACGCCGTGGCACCGGGCATGACCGCGACCGAACTGGCGCAGAAAGGCTGGGCCAAGACCGGCTTCGACGCCCTCGGCGCCGCCAAGACCGCCTTTGCGCTTGGTCGTCCGGGCAAGCCCGAGGAAGTGGCGCAGGCGGTAGCATTCCTCGCCAGCGACGCCGCGAGCTACATCACCGGCGAGACGCTGGCGGTGAGCGGCGGCCCGGGAGCGAAAGGCATGATCGACGTGGATTGAGGGGACCAACGCCCCCAACCCCAAATTCGTCATTCCCGCGAAGGCGGGAATCCAGTTAGTTCGTGACGCCAAATCAAAGCGATAACACCACGACTGGATCCCCGCCTTCGCGGGGACGACGGTCGTGTGTGGGCGGAGAGCCTCAGCCCCAGAGCGCCTCGGCAGCCGCCAGTCCCTGCGCCCCGCGACCGCCGAGTTCGGCCGTGAGCAGCTTGAGGCGGTAGGTCCACAGGTGCAGCGGGTGCTCCAGCGTCATGCCCATGCCGCCGAGGAACTGATGGTAGTCGTAGCACACGCGCTTGGCCGCTTCCTGCGCGTGGTGCAGCGCCATGGCGGCATCCGCCTGGGAGCCGGTGCCCGCCGCGCGCATCGCCATCCAGTAGGCGGTGTTGGTCATCACCTGATCTTCGGCCAGGCGGTGGCGCATGCCCTGGAAGGTGGCGAGCGGACGGCCGAACTGCTTGCGTTCGGACACGTAGGTCACCGTGCTCGCCAGTGCAGCGCCGAGCAGGCCGGCGGCTTCGGCGGCCATCGCCACGCGCCAGGCGCGGGTGATTTCGGCGGCATCGACATCGTGTGACGTCATGCTGTCGGGCTGCGAAGCAAGGAACGCGACGGGATAGCCGTAGAGCGTGTCTTCCTGAGCCGGAGCGATCATGTCTTCGGTGGCGGTGAAGCTTTTCACGCCCGAGGAGCCGACGACCACCACGGTCGCGCCGGGACGTAGAAAGCGCAGCGGCTTGCGGGCCTTGCCCTCTTCCATCAGGCACAACGGGCGCGGCAGTTCGGGATCGATCAGCGGGCGCACCATGGCCGAGGCCGCAGCTTCCACCGCGAACGGCAGGCGGGCGAGTTTCTCGATCACGAGCGCCGCCGTGACCGGACCGAGTTCCTCGACCGCCATGACGTCGAGGAAGCCGTTCTCGACCAGCGCCTCGTCCAGCTCCGCGCTTTCGAGTGCGAGCGAGACGTCGTGCATCGGCACGGTGGCGTAAGGCTTGGCAAGGCTGTCGATGAAGTCGAGGACCTGCGTCTGGTCTTCGTTGAGCGAAAGCTGCATCAGCGCGGCTCCCTCGGCAGTTCCAGCACTTCGCTGGCGATGATGTTGAGCTGGATCTCGGCGGAACCGGCGGCGACACCGGCGACGATACCGCGCTGGTGGTGCATCTTGAGATAGGGCGAGGCCCCGGCCAGTGCCTCGGGCAGGAACTCGATCACGAATTCACACACCGCGCGTTCGGCCATGACCGTGGCGTAGCGTGCCGAGCTGGACTCGGCGCCGATCGCCAGACCGTCGACGCGGCGCTGGACGACGGCGTAGTTCGCCGTGCCCGCCGCCTCGCAAAGCGCCGCGCAGCGCGCCGCCTCGATCTTCACGTATTCGCCGTCAAAGTCGCCGGCGTCCTTGAGCATCTGCACGGCGCGGTCGAGCGCGGCGCGGGCCAGCGTGAAGCGCGGAATGCCGAGGCGCTCGTTGCGCAGCGAGTAGCCGACGATCTCCCAGGCCTGCCCCTCATCGCCGAACCGCGCGCTTTCGGGCACGGTGACGTCGTCGAAGAACACCTCGTGGATGTCGCCCTCGCCGATCAGCGAAGGAATCTGGCGCACGGTGATACCGGGCGTATCCATCGGCACGAGAATGATGGTGATGCCGCGCTTGCGGTCGTCGCTGGTGCGGGTGAGCAGGAAGCAGGTGTCGGCCAGACCGGCATAGCTGGTCCAGATCTTCTGGCCGTTGATGACGTAGTTGCCATCCTTCAGCTCGGCGCGGGTGCGCAGGCTGGCAAGGTCGGACCCGGCATCGGGCTCGGAAAAGCCCTGGCACCAGAGCGACTGGCCCTTGGTGATCGGCTCGAGATAGCGCTTCTTCTGTTCGTCCGTGCCGTATTTCTCGAGCGTCGGGCCGATCCAGTTGACGTTCATGTACTGGCCGCCGCGCGGTTCGCCGGCGATCCACATTTCCTCGGCGAGGATCTGCTGTTCCCAGGGCCCCAGCCCTTCGCCGCCCATCTCGACCGGCCAGTGCGGGAAGAGAATGCCGGCATCGGCCAGCTTCACGCAGAACTCGCGGGCGAAGGCCGTAAGCGCCGGGGAGGCCGGGCCGTGTTCGGAGAACTTCTCCCAGTCGTCGGGCAGATTGGCGTGGAGGAAGTCCCGGATCTTGTGCCGGAAAGCGTCCTGTTCCTCAGTCCATTCGAATTGCATCAGCGCAGCGCCTCTCAAGGTCCTCTGGCAGGACCGTTAGGCGCAAGAGCGCACGCGCGACAACACCGCGCGCCTGCGCAATCGCCTGTGCGATCCTGCCCGGTGCTTACTGCCGTACCGCGCCCACGGCCTCGGGGGCAACAAATCGTGTCGTGGAAATGCCGCCGTCGACCGCGATGGTCTGGCCGTTGACGAAGCCCGCCTCGTCCGACGCGAGGAAAGCCACCATGTTGCCGATGTCCTCGGCGGTGCAGTCGCGCTCGATCGGGGTCAGTTCGTGGTTGGTGCGGCGGAAGAAATCGAGATCCCAGAAGGCATCGGTCATGCCGGTGCGCACGACCGACGGCGCGACGTAGTTGGTGCGGATGCCGCGGCGACCGTATTCGGCGGCCATGGTCTGCATGAGGCCGATCTGCCCGGCCTTGACCGTGCTGTAGGCCCCGCCGCCGGGCGTGCCGTAGATACCCCAGGTCGAGCCGATGAACTGGATCGAGGCGCCCTCGCCCATGTGCTTGAGCGCTTCGCGGCACAGCCGGAACGGCGCGCGCAGCGAGATGTCGAGCACTTCGTCGAGCATCTCGTCCGAGGTCTGGTCGACAGGCCCGAAATTGAACGATCCGGCATTGTTCACGAGAATGTCGAGCCGGCCGAACTTCTCGATCGCGCCATTCACGATCTTCTCGGGCGCATCGTCCGCCGTGACGTCGACGGCCACGAAGTCGAATTCGACCGAGCCAGCGAGTTCCTCCTTCAGCGCCTGCAGCTTGTCGGCACTGCGTCCGGTGCCTAGCACCTTGACGCCCTTCGCGCCGAGCGCCCGCACGCAGGCCTCACCGATGCCGCCAGCAGCGCCCGTGACGATGGCTACCTTGCCTTGCATTCTTTCGTACTCCTGATCTCTTGGCCGTCATCCATGCGGACGAGGGAATGTCTGTTCGGGCTGCGGCGCTCAATCGGCGCGCTGGTTGCCCGCGCGCTCGGCGATGTCGTTGGCGGCCACGTAGCCGAAGGTCATGGCCGGGCCGATGGTCGCGCCGGCACCCGGATAGGTGTCGCCGAAAGGCGTGCCCGAATTGTTGCCCGCGGCGTAGAGCCCGGCAATCGGGTTGCCCTGCTGGTCCAGCACACGCGCCCGCGCATCGCAACGCAGGCCGCCCTTGGTGCCGAGATCGCCGTTGTTGATCGGCACGGCATAGAACGGCGCCTTGTCGATGGGGCCGAGGTTCGGGTTGGGCGTGGAGCTGGGGTCGCCGAACATCTGGTCGTAGGGGTTCATGCCGCGACCGAATTCGGGATCGACGCCGGTCTTGGCATATTCGTTCATGTTGGAAACGGTCTGCTTCACGGCGTCCACCGGCAAGTGCGTCTTGCGGCAAAGCTCCTCGATGGTGTCCGCGCGGAAAACGTAATGATCCCACCAGTCTGCCGGGACTTTCTTCTCCGGTGTGTGAACTGTGGGCATCAGGCCGCCGGCACTGAACTTCTTGCGGAACTTCGAATCGAAGATCAGCCAGCACGGCATGTTCGCGCCGGTTTCCAGATGGTCGCGGACCATGGCCTGACCGAACTGGTCGTAGCCGCAGGCCTCGTCGACGAAGCGCACGCCCTTGCGGTTGACCACCACGCTCCACGGACGGCCCACATCGAAGGCTGACTGATGGATCTCGTGGAAGTTCGACGCCTTGGGCATCGGCAACGTCATCGTCGGCATCCACCAGCCCTGCTCGGTATGCTCGGTCGAGGCACCGATCTTTTCGGCCTCGATCAGCGCTTCACCGCGATTGCCGTCTTCAGGCGTGGAAGAATGGCGCGTGAGGCCGGGGACCGGGTAGAAACGGTCACGGAGCTCCTGGTTCCACTCGTAGCCGCCGGCGGCGAGAATGACGCCATGGCGTGCCGTCACCTGATACTTGCGACCGAAATTCGAAACCTCGATGCCGATCACGCGGCCGCCATCGTCGACCAGCAGCTGTTCCAGCTTGGTTTCCATGCGCAGTTCGACGCCGCGCTTGAATATCTGCTCGTAGGTCGCGCCCATCAGCGCCGCGCCCTGCGTAAAACGGCGGTCGCGATGGGAGATCTTGCGGGTGCTGCGGTCCTTCCAGTAGCGGCCGATCACCTTGGCCGCTACCGTGCGCCAGCCCTTCGACTGCATCATCAGCGCGAAAGTCTCGGTAAGGTCCATCGCGTAGCGGCCGAACAGCTTGAAGCGGTTGTACTGCTCGCGCATCAGCGCATAGCGGTCGTCGCCGAGCTGGCGGCCGTCGAAGGTCGGCACGATCACCGAGCGATCGGCACGGGCGCCGGCACGGTCGGGGTAGTAGTCCGGCCAGGCCGCCGCCATCACCTGAACCCCGGTGGACTTCAGATAATCCAGCATCTTGGGCGCTTCATCTACGAAGGCTTCGAGCCTTTCGCGGTTCACCGGCACGCCGATGGTCGCGTCGAGATATTCCAGCGCGGATTCGCGGCTGTCGCCCTTGTCGCCTTCCAGCTGGTGGTTCGGGATCCACATGACCCCGCCCGATGTCGCCGAGGTGCCACCGAACTTGTGGGCCTTCTCGACGATCAGCACCTTCATGCCGTGTTCCGCCGCGCGCAGTGCCGCCATGGCGCCTGCCGCACCCGATCCCACGACCACGACATCGAAAGTTTCGCCGACTGTCACCCTTATCTCCCTTTGGCCATCCGTTGACTGTACGGGCCATCGGCGTGCCTTATCGCGTCCACGGCTTGCCCTAGAAATGACCGCCGGGGTACTGCAAATTGCTTGGCCGTGCTCTGGCGCGCGCGGCGGCCTTGCGCCATGAGGGTGCGGGCCGCAGGGCCGAAACGTATTGCCTGCTTCAGGCGACAGTCGAGAAATGCAGAAAGTCGAAGACCGAACATGAGTGAAAAGACATTCGTCGCCGTGGCGAAGCTGGACGAGGTCCCCGCCGGCGGCAAGAAGGTAGTGGACGTGAACGGGACCAGCGTGATCGTGGTCAACAGCAAGGACAAGATCTTTGCCGTGCGCAACCTGTGCAGCCACGCCTACGAAACGCTGGAATGCGGCCGCGTGCGCGCGGGCTGGATCTCGTGCCCGGTTCACGGTGCCCGCTTCGATCTGGAAACCGGCAAGCCGATGAACCCGCCGGCGACGCTTCCGATCGAAACCTACGAAGTGCGGATCGAAGGCGACACGATCGAAGTCGCGGTCTGACAGTTTGGCAATATCGCAGGCGCGGTGCCGTCCGTCTGGACGCATAACGGGCCGCTGTGCATGGAGAGGGCATGACGGACAACGCTGATCTCGAAGCGCTGCGCAGCGAAGTGCGCAGCTTTCTCGAAGCCGAAAAGCCACATGGCTGGCGCGATGCCAGCCGCACCCAGGAAGACTTCGTGAAGACCCAGCGCGACTGGTTCGCCAAGCTGGTGAAAGCCGGCTACGCGATCCCGCACTGGCCCGCGGAATATCCCGGTGGCGGCCGCTCGCTGGCCGAGCAGAAAGTGATCTACGAGGAACTGGCCAAGGCCGATTGCCCGCGCCTGCTGCTCTCGTTCGTCTCGACCTACCACGCCTTCGCCACGCTGCACGAATGCGCCAGCGAGGAGCAGAAGGCGAAGTACATGCCCCGCATCCTCGAGGGCGAGACCTGGTGCCAGGGCTTCTCCGAGCCGGGCGCCGGTTCCGACCTTGCCGCGCTCAAGTGCAAGGCCGTGCGGGAAGTGCGCGACGGCAGGGAAGTCTATGTCGTCAACGGCCAGAAGGTCTGGTCGACGATGGCGCAGTTCGCCGACATGTGCCTGCTGCTGGTGCGCACCTCCTCGGAAGGCGTGAAGCAGGCGGGCATCACCTACCTGCTGATGGACATGAAGACGCCCGGCGTCTCGGTCAGCCCGATCCACCAGATCCAGGGCGACGAGGAGTTCGCCGAGATCTTCTTCGACAATGTCGAAATCCCGGTCGAACAGCGCGTCGGCGAGGAAGGCAAGGGCTGGGCCGTAGCCCAGGCCACGCTCGCCAGCGAGCGCGGCCTGACGCTGATGGAACTCGGCTACCGCATGCGCGGCGCGCTGGGCCGCGTGGCCGAGCTGATCCGCACTCACGGGCACGCGCAAGACCGCGGCATCCTGCGCGATTTCGGCGCGCTCGTCAGCGAAGTCGATGCCGTCTGCGCGATTGCCGACCAGTTCCTCGACAACCGCATCAACGGGGTCGAGAGGATCGGCGATGCCTCGATCGTGAAGAACGCCTACAGCCGCGCGCTGCGGGCCTATTCCAAGCTGGGCGTGCGCCTCGGCGGAATGGACGAGCAGTACATCGCCCCGATCACCTTCGGCGATCTCAACACCGGCAACTGGATGGCCGACTTCATGAACTCCTACGCCTGGACCATCGCCGGCGGCAGCGAGGAAGTGCAGCGCAACATCATTGCCGAGCGCATGCTCGAAATGCCGCGCGAACCGAAGAGCTGGGTGCTTTAAGATGATCGAGCTGAACGAACTCACCGCCGCCGCGCAGAAGGCCTTTCCCGCCGACAAGCTCTCCCCTGCCCGCGATGCGAGCTGGGAACTGGTCGCCGAAATGGGCTGGCTGATGATCCGCCTGCCCGAAGACGATGGCGGCCTCGGTCTCGATCGCGAGGCCTCCACCGCCATCCACTATGAAATGGGCCGCGTCCTCGCCACCACGCCGCTGATCCCGGCGCAGCTCGGTCTGCAGGCCGTGATCGAGAGCAAGACGCTTGCCGACCGCGCCGACTGGCTGGAACGCCTTTCCGCCGGCGAATATGCCCCGCTGCACATGCTGCCCGCCAAGGTGGACGTAGCCGCGGACGGTTCAGTCTCCGGCACCATCGGCGGTGTGTTCGACGCCGACATGGCCGTGGCCGTCGTCGCCAAGCTGCCAACCGGCTATGCGCTGATCCCGACCGATGCCGAGGGCGTCGAACTGGTCGAACGGCCGATCTGGGATCTCAGCCGCCGCATGTTCGATCTGGTGCTCACCGGCTACAAGCCCGATCCGGCGCTCATGCTCAGCGATGCCGATGGCGCCACCACCCTGCACGATGCGCTCGGCCCCGAAGCGCACCTTGCGCTGGCCGCCGACTGCCTCGGCGGGGCTTCCGCCGCGCTCGACATGACCGTCGAGTACATGAAGATGCGCAAGCAGTTCGAACGGCCCATCGCCATGTTCCAGGCGCTCAAGCACCGCGCGGCCGACATGAAGACGAAGATCGTCGTTGCCGAGGCGCTGCTGTGGAGCCGCACCCACGACGCGCAGGCCACACGCACGCAGATCGCCGGGGCCAAGGCACTTGCTACGGATGTCTTCCAGTTCGTGACCGAAGAGATGATCCAGCTCCATGGCGGCATCGGCCTGACCGAGGAGCACCCCTGCCATCTCTTCATGAAGCGCGCGATGCTGAACCTGCAGCTTTGCGGCTCGCTCGACGGCCTGAACGAGACGGTCGGCCGCGAAGCCCTCACCGCAATGGCATAATCGACCGGCGCTAGCGGCACTTCGCCGCTTGCCGCCGCCTTAAACGGTAGCGGACGAAACGTCCCGACGCCCCATGCGTTTTCGCGTCGATGACGCAAACGCATGGAACCGCCCGCTCGCCGCTCTTCGCTCACCTCCGCCAGAACATCGTTCTATACGGAGCGCTGACGGCCAATCTGGGCATTGCCGTCGCGAAGTTCGTGGCCGCCAGCCTGACCGGCTCTTCCTCGATGGCGACCGAGGGGGTTCATTCGGTGGTCGACAGCGGCAACCAGGTGCTGCTTCTCTACGGCCAGCACAAGGCCGGCAGGAAAGCCGATGCCCGCCATCCCTTCGGCTATGGACGCGAGCTCTATTTCTGGGCTTTCGTCGTCGCGATCCTGATCTTCGCCGTGGGCGCGGGTATCTCGATCTACGAAGGCATCGTCCATATCCAGGACCCGCATCCGATTGCCGATCCGACGATCAGCTATGTCGTGCTGGCCATCGCTTTCGTGCTGGAGGGATCGTCCTGGGTGATCGCGGTGCGCGATTTCAACGGCAAGCGAGGACGGCAGGGATGGTGGCAGGCCGTGCGCCGCAGCAAGGACCCGACCGGATTCATCGTGCTGTTCGAGGACAGCGCCGCGATGGTGGGGCTGGTGATTGCCGCGCTCGGCGTCTGGTCCAGCGTCTATTTCGCCGACGCCCGGCTCGATGGCCTGGCCTCGGTCCTGATCGGGCTGGTACTGGCCTGTGTCGCCGCCCTGCTTGCCCGCGAGGCCAAGGGGCTGCTTATCGGCGAAGCCGCCGATCCGGACCTCATCGCCCGGCTGCGTGCGGTGATGACGGCACACCCGCAAATCGACTCGGTCAACCACGTCCGCACGATCCACACCGCGCCAGCCAGCATCTTCGTGGCCGTCAGCGCGGACTTTGCAGACAACCTGTCCATGGGCGTTGCGGAAACGGTGATCGAGGACATCGAGGCGCGGATGAAGCAGCTCTCGCCGTCGATTTCCTCGATCTACATCAGGCCGGAAAAGCGGGAACAAGCGGTCGTCGATTGAGCCGCCGACGCGCAAGACCGGCGAGAACTGCGCAAAGAAAAAGGCCCCCGCATCGCTGCGGGAGCCCTTGTTCTTTCAAACCGGCAGAGCCTGTCAGCCCATCGCGGCGAGGCGCTTGGCTTCGGCGACGATTTCCGGCGGCTGCACCAGGAAGGCGTCTTCGAGCTTCTTGGCGAACGGCACCGAGCAGTACGGCGCGCCGAGGCGGCCGACCGGAGCCTTGAGCTTGCCGAACAGCTCTTCCTGCACGGTCGCGGCGATTTCCGCACCCGGGCCGAAGTTGCGGCCGGCTTCGTGCACGACGAGCAGGCGACCGGTCTTCTCGGCCGAAGCCAGCACCGTTTCCTTGTCCCACGGCGAAACCGTGCGCAGGTCGACGACTTCCACCGAAACGCCGGCCTTGCCGAGTTCCTCGACGGCCTGCATCACCGAGAACATCATCTGGCCATAGGAAACCAGCGTCAGGTCGGTGCCCGGCATGACCACATTGGCCTTGCCCAGCGGGATCGGGCCCTGGTTGGCCGGGGTGTCCATCGGCACGAACAGCGTCTTGCCGCTCTCGATGATCATCACCGGATCGGGGTCCTGGATCGCCGATAGGTACAGACCCTTGAAGTCCGCCGGAGTCCAGGGGATCACCACCTTGATACCTGCGGTGTGCGCGAACCATGCCTCGTAGAAGTCGGCATGCTGGCCGGCGGTCTGGTTGCCCGCGCCGGTCAGGGTGCGGATCACCATCGGGACCTGGCTCTGGCCGCCCGACATGAAGCGCAGCTTGGCCGCGTGGTTCACGATCATGTCCATGGCCACGGTCGTGAAGTTCATCAGCATGATTTCGGCCACCGGCTTGTAGCCGGCCATCGCCGCGCCGATGGCCGCACCGATGATCGCCTGTTCGGAGATCGGGGTCGACTTCACGCGCATGGTGCCGAACTTGGTGGACAGGCCCTTGGTCACGCCGACCACGCCGCCGCCTTCGTTATCGGCGATGTCCTCGCCGAGCACGAGAACCTTCTCGTCCGCTTCCATCGCTTCCGACAGGGCGGCATTGATGGCCTGCAGGCCGTTCATCTTGACCATTTCAACAGTATCGGTGCTCACGCCGGGATCTCCTCGGCAAAGACGTCGCGACGCAGTTCGTCGTCCGACGGGAATTCACAGTTCATGGCGAAGTCGATGGCGTCCTTCACCTCGGCCTCGATGTCGGCCTTCATCTTTTCGAGCTGTTCCTCGGTGGCGATGCCATCGTCGATCAGCTTCTGACGGAAGAGCGGCAGCGGGTCCTTCTCGAGGGCTTCGGCCTTTTCTTCCTTGGTCATGTAGGCGTCGTTGTCGCCGAAGACGTGACCCATGAAGCGGAAGGTCTTGCATTCGAGCAGGGTCGGACCCTCGCCCGCGCGGGCACGCTCGATGGCGGCATGGGCGTGGGCGTAGACGTCGATCGGGTCGTTACCGTCGACGGTATAGCCCGGCATGCCGTAGCCGATGGCGCGCTTCGAGATCTGGTCGACACCGGTGCCGTTTTCGAACCGGGTGTGCTCGGCGAAGCCGTTGTTGGCGCACACGAAGATGACCGGCAGCTTCCAGACCGAAGCGAGGTTGAGCGCCTCGTGGAACGCGCCGATGTTGCTGGCGCCGTCACCGAAGTAGGCGACAGTGACCTGCTTGGTACCGTCGAGCAGCGCGGCCCAGCCGAAGCCGTTGGCGATCGGCATGGACGAACCGACGATGCCGGTCGTGACCATCACGCCGGTCTCGGGGTGGGTAAGGTGCATCGGGCCGCCCTTGCCCTTGCAGGTGCCGTCGACACGGCCGCAGATTTCGGCCCAGAGCGGGCGCAGCGGCATGTTCTTGGCGACCATGTCCTGAATGCCGCGATAGATCGTGCAGATCTTGTCGTCGTCATTGAGCAGGGCCGAGATACCGGCGGGAATGCACTCCTGGCCGCGCGCCGAATAGTACGGTGCGTGGATGCGGCCCTGACGGATCTGGGCACGGGTGAATTCGTCGTTACGCTCGATCCGCAGCATGCGGCGGTAGATATCGAGCTGGGTGTCCGCATCGGGTGATGCGCGGTTGGATAGCGTGTCTGTCATGGTCCCTCTCTCGATAACCTCCGTCGCCAGGGTCGCTGTACAATGGATTCCACTAACCCGCAGGCATTTGAGTGCAAGGGCAAGGTCAGCGGCCCGGCGATATTTAACTTTCGAGGCGTTTGCTCACCAGTTCCTTGACCACGGCGGGCTTCACCTTCTCGCTGCCGGTCACGGCCATTTCCTCATCGGTGAAGAACAGCACGCGGCGGGGCACCTTGAAGCTGGCGATCTGCTCCTTGCAGAAGCCGATGACGGCCTTTTCGTCGAGCTCGGTGCCTTCGATGGGCACGATCGCCGTCACCACCATCTCGCCCAGCATGTCGTCGGGAATGCCGACGGTCTGGACGCGCTTCACGCCGGGATAGCGGCCGACCACCTCGTCAACCTCGATCGGCGCGACATTGGCACCGCCGGTCTTGATCATGTCGGTCAGGCGACCGTCCCAGTAGAAGCGTCCCTGCGCATCGATGCTGCCGCCGTCGCCCGAGCAGTAGAAGCCCTGCGCATCAAAACATTCCTCGGGCGCCTTGCCGAGATAGCCGGTCATCAGCGTCGGCCCCTTGATGCACATCTCGCCCTTCTCGCCGAGCGGCATGATGGCGCCGGTAAGCGGATCGACAATCTTGATCGTGTTGCCCGGCAGCACCTCGCCCATCGAACCGGCATATTCCTCGTCGGCGACGCCCGCGACGCGCGAGGTGCAGATCGTCATCGTCTCGGTCGTGCCGAACGACATCGGCACGTCCCAGTCGGTATCGACGGTCGGATGCTCCCAGATCTGCTCGCCGCGCGTCACGTACTTGAGGCTGGAAAGGTCGGCGCTTTCCCAGTTCGAGGCCGCCTGAAAGCGCGCCCACTGGTGCGGACGGCCGCTGGTGAAGGTGACTTTCTCCTGCTCGATCAGGAACAGCGCTTCCTCGGCATCGAAATAGCGCTGCAGGATCACCGCACCGCCGGTCGAGAAGGCGGTGCCGACGACCATCGAGATGTTGCCCGACCAGAAGAAGCCGTTGCCGGTCCAGCTGCGGACGGGTTCGGTCATCGCGAAGATGCGCGGCCAGCGCCACCACTGGATCGCGAAGGCGCGCTGGGCGTGGACGATCCCCTTGGGCAGACTGGTCGTACCCGAGGAGAAGAAGATGCCGCCCGTCTCCGCCGGGTGCACGCCATCGGCACGCGCGAGAATGGCTGCCTCGGAAACGTGCTTCGCCCGCGCAAGGAAGGTGTCCCAGCGCTCCACCGCCCCGTCCTCGTGCGAGGTCAGCGGATCGGCATCGCCAAGGATGCCCGGCAGCGAAACCAGATGGCGGAGATAGGGATAGCGCTCGGACACCATGTGCCCAGGCCTGCCGTGGCCGACCGCGGGTTCGAGCCCGTCGATCATCACGAAGAAGTCCTTCTTGAGCACGTGCTGCTCGAACAGCAGCAGCGAGATTTCCGAGGCCTTGAGAAGCTGGTCCATCTCGGTTGGCGTCGAGAAGGTGCTGAGCGCCACCGGCACGCCGCCCGCCAGCGCCGTGCCGAACAGGCTGGAGAGAAACTCCGGCCGATTGGTCATCAGGATACCGACGCGCGAACCCTTGCCGATGCCCGCAGCCACCAGCGCGCGCGCCACTTCCATCGAGCGTTCGAACAGGTCGTCGTAGGTCCAGGAAAAGCGATGGCTGCGGTTGCGCAGGACCACGGCCTCGCGCGGGCCGTACTTTTCCGTCACTTCGCGCAGATAGCCTGCAATGGTCTGCGCGCCCTGCCCCGCCTCCTCGGCTATCGGCGGTCCAGCGACAAGCGAAACGGGCGGTTCCGCTAGGTTTGCCTGATCATTGCCGGCGGCATGCATGACGAAAATTCCTCTCCCCGAGCGCTCCTGGCGCAAGCTACCGCAAGGGCCTAGCAACGCCCGGACGGGGGCGGAATGCGCCGCCGCCGGCTTTGGGGGCTCAGTCACTTCGGTGCGCAGCCGCAGGCAAAGCCATCGCACGGGCGAGCCGAATTCGGGCTGCGAAGCGCGCCTGCCGTGGTCTAGGGTCGGGCCCGAAACAGGAGGGAACGGATGATGAAGCAGGCAACTATCGCAAGCGGCAAGGGCATCGAGACAATCGCGATCGGCGAGGCGGCGATCCCCGAGCCCGGCCCCGGCGAAGCGCTGATCCGCATCAAGGCGGCGACGCTCAACTTTCGCGACACCATCGTCGCGAAGGGCCTGATTCCCGGTCTCGGCAAGGAACCGGAAGTGGTGCCGCTCTCCTGCTGCGCAGCCGAAGTCGTCGGCATCGGCGACGGCGTGACACGGGTTGCCACCGGCGACCGCGTCGTGCCGCTATTCGCGCCGTTCTGGCTTAGCGGCAGCACGCCCGATCCGCGCATGCTCGGCGGCCCGATCGACGGCGTCGCGCGCCAGTATGCGGTGTTCGACGCCGAGAGTCTGTGCGCCCTGCCCGATCAGCTCGGCGATCTCGAAGGCGCAACGCTCGCGTGCGCAGCGCTGACCGCGTGGTCCGCGCTCACCCAGTTCCGTCCCACCGGCCCCGGCGACTGGATTCTGGCGCATGGCACCGGCGGCGTTTCCATCGCCGCGCTGCAACTGGCCAAGGCGATGGGCGCGAAAGTCGCCATCACCTCTTCTTCCGACGCCAAGCTGGCGCGAGCCGCATCCTACGGCGCGGACCTTTGCATCAACTACCGAACCACGCCCGACTGGGCCGCCGAAATCCGCAAGGAACTGGGCGAGCGACCGCTGGCCAACGTGGTGGATACCGTCGGTGCGGTCCAGTTCGACGACAACGTCTCGCTATTGGGTGAGAGCGGCCAGCTTTCGGCCATCGGCATGCTCGGATCGGATTTCAGCTGGACCCGAATGGGCGAACAGGGCGTCAATCTCGCCCCGATCGGCGTCGGCAACCGCGAACAGCATGAAGCAATGACCGATTTCATCGTGCAGCACGACATCAAGCCGGTGGTCGACGTGGTCTACGATCTCGACCGGCTGCAGGACGCCTATCGCCACCTCGAAAGCGGCAAGTTCTTCGGCAAGGTCGGCGTCAACCTGCTCTGAGGAAATGAAGCCGCGTCAGGCGGCGAGAGCATTGGGGCCGTCGAACGTGGTGAACAGCCACGTTTTGGCGGCCTTGAAGTCGCCGAAGATCATCGTGCCCATCTGCGAAGGCATCCGTTCCATCTGCTCGATGGCATTGACAGAGCGCATCACGACGGCCGTCTTGTCATCGGCTGACTGCTGCATATCGATGCTGGCGCCCGCGAGCGACGACAGGTTTTCGTCCGACTGGTAGTCGAGGCCGCTCGCATCGACGAGATGGAACACGCGCCCCCATTCCTCCCGGGCCCGTTCCATCGCAGCGAACAGGCGGTGAAGATATTCCTCGATTTCCGAGCGCGACGTCTGCCCGTAAGTGACGGTACGAATGACGCCGTTGCTGTCATCATAGCTGACAGTGATCATGGTCTACTCCCAAATTATCCCTTGAGGAGTAGCCGATCGCCCCTGAGCATCGCTTGAAGGGGTATCCTTAACCACGGACACCGGCAGGCTAGGTAGTCTGCGCAGGACAGGCCTGACCCGCCCCTGCCGGGGGCGGGCAGCGCATCACCCCATCTGGTTGTCGAGCCCGGCAGCGTGCTTCGCCGCGAGCCACCCGAACGTCATCGACGGACCGACACTCGCGCCGGCACCCGGATAGACGTTGCCCATCGGCGAGGCGGTAGTGACGCCGGTGGCATAGAGGCCCTCGATCACCGAACCGTCCGCGCGCAGCACGCGGCTGTGCTCGTCGGTCACGACGCCGCCATACGTGCTGACGTCACCCGGGACGCAGGACACCGAATAGAACGGCGCCTTTTCGATGGTGCCGATCGACTTCGCTTCAGAGAACGGATCGCCCACGTAACCGCACTTGTCGTACTCGCGCTCGCCGCGGTGGAAGTCCTCATCCTTGCCGGCACGGGCGAAGGTGTTCCACCGCTCAACCGTGGCCTTGAGCTTGTCGGCCGGCACGCCGATGCTCTGCGCCAGTTCCTCGAGCGTATCGGCCTTGTGCAGGTAGCCGGTGCCTTCCCAGGCCTTGGGCATCTTCTTGTCGATCCACTTGCCGGCAACCTGATATTTTTCAGCGTACTGCTGGTCCATGATCGCCCAGCTCGGGATCGCCCCGACCTCGCGGTCGCGCTTGAGCATGTTCTCGCAGAACAGCTCGTAGGAGCCGCCTTCGTTCATGTAGCGCTCGCCCGTCTGATCGACGAGGATCGCGTGGGGCTTGGCCGTCACGCTCTGCATGCCGGGCATGACGTATTCCTTTTCCCAGCCCGGCGCTTCGGTCATCTGGAAGCCGACCATCTGGTCCATCTGCGCCAGCACGCCGCCGAGGCGTTCCAGCTCGATGTGCATGTCGCCGGTATCTTCCTTGGGCGTCTGCGACCACTTGGACTGGCTGCCCGGAATGTACTTGTCGCGCATCGCCTGGTTGTGCGCGAAGCCGCCGGCATTCACGAGAATGCCCAGGTTCGCGCCGACGCGGACGGCCTTGCCGCCCGTCTCGGCCACGACGCCCACGGCCTTGCCGGCATCGTCGAGAATGATCTCGCGCACCGGAGCCTCGGTGCGGATATCGACACCCGCCGCGAGCGCCGCCTTGAGCAGGCGGCCCTGCAGGCAGGCACCGGCGGTGGTGTACTGGCGGCCGCGCAGCTTGTCGCCGATGGTGCGCAGCGCGATCTTGGCGAGCGTCTTCTTGGCGTTCGGATTGGTGCGCATGTGGCCGAGCGCCATGCCTTCGCTCAGCGTCGCGTTGACCTCGACAAAGCCCTTGCGCAGCTTCTTGCGCCACGGACCGAGTTCCTTGAGATTAAACGGCTTGGCCACGACAGTTCGCGTGGTTTTGAAGCCGCCGGGCATTTCGTCGTAGTAGTCGGGCCAGTAGTGGTGGCCGCGCTGCAGTTCGATGCCCTGATCGATCAGGAAGTCGATCATCTTCGATGCCTGCGTCGCATAGGCGCGGCGCTTTTCCGGGGTCGAGCCGGGGGCGGGATTGCCGTCGAGGTTCTGCAGCGCATCGAGATAGGTCACCGCGGCTTCGACGGAATCGCTTTCGCCATCCTCGGCAATGAAGCGGTTGTTCGGGATCCACATGACGCCGCCCGACTTGCAGGTGGTGCCGCCCACGACATCCGCCTTCTCGAGAATCAGGACGGACTTTCCGGCCTGACGCATCAGCAGCGCCGAAGCCATCGAGCCGGCCCCGCTGCCCACGACCACCCAATCGAAGGTCTCGTCGAATTGCGCCATACCCCTTGCTCCCTCTCGCACTGCCTTATTCGCGCCTGATGCGCGTCTGTCTGGCGCGAAAATAGACAGGAGCGGGAATGCTTTGGCAAGGTGAGGCGCGCAACGCCACGGCGATGGACCACAGGTTTCGCCCGAGCGAACGGTTGGCAGGGCACGGCCAATTTGCTCTGGCCTCAAGTCGATCCTGGCCTATGACCAGCAGCGTTCCATGGGAGACCCGCCGCGATGACCGATACCGCCCCTGCCCTGCCCAGCCTTGGCACCATCGAGATGGCCCGCGAAGGCCGCCTGCTGCGCATCACGCTGAACCGGCCCGACGCGCTCAACGCGGTGAATCTGCAGCTTCACGACGATCTGGCCGAGGCCATGTGGTTCGCACAGTGCGACACCGGATCGGACGTGATCGTGATCACCGGCGCGGGCCGCGCCTTTTCCGCCGGGGGCGATCTCGACCACATCGAGAACAACGCGAAGAACCCGCACCTGTTCGACCACGAAACCCGCGTCGCCAAGCGCATCGTTTCCACGCTGCTCGATATCGACAAGCCGGTCGTGTGCCGGATGAACGGCCACGCGGTCGGCCTCGGTGCCACGCTCGCCCTGCTGTGCGATGTGATCTTCGCGGCGGAAGGCGCCAAGATCGGCGATCCGCACGTCGGGCTCGGCCTTGTCGCGGGCGATGGCGGCGCGGTGATCTGGGCCCAGCGCATCGGCCTGACGCGCGCCAAGGAATACCTCCTCACCGGAGACCTGCTGAGCGCGCAGAAGGCCGCCGAGATCGGTCTCGTCAACCACTGCGTCCCGCTCGAGGAACTCGACGCCAAAGTCGATGCCTTCTGCGAAAAGCTGCTGAACGGCGCGATGGTCGCAATCCGCGCCACCAAGATCCTCACCAACCTCGAACTCAAGCGCCTCGCCACCGCGCTGATGGACGCGGGCATCGCCTATGAAAGCGTCTCGGTGCGCAGCGCCGATCACATGGAAGGCATCCAGGCGCTGAAGGAAAAGCGCAAACCGAAGTTCATCGGCCGCTGAGTTGCACGCCGCCGGGCTCAGCCCGGTAGCGGGATCCTGACCAGCAACAGGAGCTTAGGCACTGCGATCAGGATTGCGGTGCCTAACGCCATCACGCGGACAGACGGGCTGACGCTGCCCGCATCCCTGCGCTTGAGCCAAACGGCAAGGAAGCCGCCCACAAGCACGGCCCAGGCAATGGACGTGACCACGATCTCACCCGTCAGCCGCGCGGGCAGGCCGATCAGGTAGGAACTCTGCGACCACGTCGGCAGCGCGAAAACGATGGCGACGAGCACCGAGACGGCCACCTGACGCGGCCCAAGCGCGCGGGGCTCGTGTTGCTCGGGCCCCAGAATCCGCGCGCTGAGATACATCATCGGTGGCGCAAACAGCAGTGCCGAGAACCACCCCGTAATGGCCCCGATGCCATGCCGGTCGAACATCGCGTAATCGACGGGGTCCGTCGGAGCGAACTTGCCGAGAACATGCGAACAGGACCATGCGCGTGCAAAGACAAGCACGAGCATCATCATCACGCCGAGCAGGTCCAACGACTTCCGCATGCAGGTTTTTGGCCGAGTTGGCGTGCTCCCCCTGTCGGCACGCGTCGCAATACTTATCCGTTATTCGACCGATTCTGCCAAGGCCCTCGCATCGCAACTTTCGGCCACCGGCTCTCCGGCAACGAAGCGGGAAACGCTGGCCGTAAAACACCCCGGCGCGACGAGCGGCATGAAGTGGCCCGCGCTTTCCACGCTCACGAACTGCACCGGATTGCCCGCCTGCGCGAGCGCTTCGGCATGGTCGCGCGCGCCGGCATAAGGCGTGTTGGGATCGAGCGTGCCGTGGACGATCAGCGTGGGCGGCAGATCCTTCGGATCCTGGCCGAAGTGGGCGTCACGCGGGTAGCGCGGTCCCGGACTGGTGACCAGAAGCCCCGGCAAGCTGCTGACGAACAAGGCATCCTCGGCCTCGGCTGCGACGACCTCCTTGGTCAGGCCCGGCCTCGCATTGTTCTCAGATCCGCTCACCAGCATGACTAGCGGGATCGAAGAGGGCGACTGCGGATAGCGCTGGAAGAGCGCGCCATGCTCGGCCAGCTTCGCAGCGGCATCCTTGAGCGGCTGCGCATCGTCCTGCGCAAGCGCGGCGATGATCGCCGGGATACGGTCGCGCAACTCGGGATAATTGAGGAAACTGCCCAGCAGCCGCCGCAGGTTTCCGCCGGGCACCTCGTCCTTCCACGCCAGCGAAGGCTCGGCCAGCACCGCGCGGTATTGCGCGATCTGCGCCGGCGTCAGCACGGCACGACCGACGGCATCGACCACTTGCGTGCGATGGCTGAGGTCGTGCGCGGAATCGGCTTCGGGCGGAACCAGGCCGTCGAGCACGATCCCGTCGAGCTCAGGCGGCGCAACCAGCATCGTGCGCAGGACGAGCTGCGTGCCGTAGGATACCCCATAGAGCCAGACCTGTCCGGGCTGCCGGTACCGGCCGATCAGCGTGGCAAGATCGTGCGCGGCATTGGTGACGGTGAAAGCCCTGGTGCGCTCGGCCTGTCCGAAAAGCGTGCCGATGCATGGCCCCCATTCCTGCCCGGCCAGTGCCGTGCCATCCGGACTGTCCGGCGCTTCCTGCTCGGGGCAGAGCCTGGCCGAGTAGCCCGTGCCGCGATGGTCGGGCACGACGAGGTCGTAACCCGGAAACGCCTTCCGATAGGTTTCCAGCAAGGGATAGAACGAAGCACCGGATTCGCCCGGTCCGCCGGCGACCAGCCAGACTTCGCCGCGCCGCTGCGCGGGGTCGGCTACGGGAAACTTGCGCAGGAACAGGTCGATGGTCCCGCCGTGATCCGCAGCAGATCCGGCCGGATCGAGCGGCACCTTGGCGACGGCGCAAAGCGTTCCCGACAGGGCCGGACCATCGGCGCTGTCCTGACACGGATGAAATGTCTGATCGTCGATCGGCGAAGCCTGTGCATACGCCGGAGCCGTCAGGCAGAAAGCGGAAATCGCAAAGGCGAAGGTCGAAATTTTTCCAAGCATTCTAGAAGGCTATCAACACCCCTCGCCTGAAACACGCCAGCCCGCCGGGCATTCGGCGGGCTGGATCGGTCGTTCGTAGAAAGCTTTTTAAACGGGGCGTGCCGGATCAGTCCGGCACCACCCGATCACCCATTTCGGTAAAGAGCGCGGTGTAGCAGGTCCCCATGTCCTGGGAATCGCTATGCGTCATCTCACCGGCCTGCGCCGCCTGCCCCATGGCGCCGAGCAGAGCCATCGGATCGTCGGCCTCGATGTCGTAGATCGCCATGAATTCGTTTTCGTCGCTGCCCATCAGCTTGGCGACGAGCTTGTAGCGCTGCGCGCTGGCCATGCCGAACTTGTTGACCAGTTCGGGCAGGTGCGTGTTGTTGTACCAGTCGTGATACTCTTCCTCGCGGCCGGGTTTCGGACGTGTGAGAGCAACGAGCTTCAATTTGGGCATGGCATCCTCCTGATTATGCAGGGTGCAACATTCGTCATCGGCAGGCGCGATGCAAGTGCGCACTATCTAGCAGTGCGCACTCATCGCCTCGCCGGACGCAGGCTTACTGGAGAAGCTGGCCTGCCTCGGGGAACTCCGGAAAACGCTCGGTTTTCTCGACCTGCATCGCCACTTCGTCGCGCGTGCTGCACTCACCGCGAAATTCGCGGGGATTGGCGCCGAAAACGCGCTTGAACATACGGCTGAAGTGCGCCGGGCTCTTGAAGCCGACGCCATAGGCGATCTCGCTGATCGAGATGTCGCGCGGGTCCGAATTGGCCAGCCAGTCCTTGGCCTTGGCCAAGCGCTGTTCCCACACGAGCTCGGAGAACGAAGTCTCGCGCAGACGCAGCAGGAACGAGAGATAGCGCGGGCTGATACCGCAGCCCTTGGCAACCATCGCGGTCGAAAGCTGCGGATCGGAAAGGTGCACTTCGATGAAGCGCAGCACTTCCTCGAGCCTGCGGTCGGCAATCGACTGGCGCGCCGGCTGCAGTTCCTCGGTCGCGCGAACGGCATTGCCGATGAGGCCGAACGCCGTCTCGGTGAGCAGGCGTGCCGATTCCTCACCAAGTCCGCCGTCGTCGTCGAACACGTCGGTCAGGATGTTCTCGGCAATCGCCAGTTCCGGGCGTTCCACCGGCATGAACAGGCCGGTGCTGAAATCGTGCTGGATGTAGGAGCGCAGGATGTGCGTGGGCACGGTGACGTGCAGCACTTCGTGCACATTGTCGCTGTCGGTGCGGCATTCGATGAAGAACGGCGACATCGAACGGGTGATGACGAAATCGCCCGGTTTGGCCACCTTGCTGCCGCACTGGTTCGAAAAGGTCAGTTCGCCGTGCTTCACGAACCACAGGATCGAAAGATCGGTGGCATCCTCGCGGATGTGCTGCCGGGTACGGCGGAAGAACAGGTTCGTCGCGGACCGCTGCTTGATGATCGAGATCGCGCCGACCGTCTTGCGTTCGGAGCGGACCTCCACGTTCGAGGCATCCTCGATCCAGAAATCGCCGCGATAGTATTCCTGGTCGCGAGTCCCGCGGAACATCTGCTGACATTCACGGTAATTACGCTTGTCGAACGAGAACAAAGTCTCAGTCATGGTTCTCTCCCGTTGGCGGGGCAGGTAAATCCTCTCCGCCCTCACCGGACTGGCCGCCGACTCCTGTCGGTCTGGTCACCTCAATAGGTACCACGAACAGGGCAGCGAACTCTACATCACGCGCAAACCTTTCTGCATTGCACGCATTGTCGATGTTCGCCGCCCCGCAGCGTCCGGTTATCAGCCCTTGCGGCCCTTCATGGAAAGGCGCCATTCGGGCGGATAGTTCTCGTCATGCCCCTTCACGACAGTGCCGATGCCCTGCTTGAAGGTATCGCCCTTGCCGAGGTTGACGTCGTTATCCCCGTCATCCTTCATCAGCGGCAGCATGCCTTCAAGCCAGCCGGTGAGCAGCGAACCGAAGTACTCGCCGCGATACTGCTTGTAGGCTTCGATAAAGGTTTTCTGGGCCACGACGACGTCGGTCGGACGCGTGATCGAGCAGGCGTTGGCGTATTTGGCGGTTTCCGCTTCCAGCTGGTCGCGCGGCACCACCGAATTGACGAAGTTCGACTGGAACATCTCGTCCGCCGTGAACGGACGGCCGGTGAACAGCATCTCCGAGAAGCGGCGCAGACCCACGGTTTCCAGCCACTGCCACATGCGCGGGCCCCAGCCGGCGTAGCGGAACGAAGGATGGCCGAAGAGCGCGTCGTCGGACGACACGATCAGGTCGGCATCGGCGCACTGGTAGAAGTGCCAGCCGTAGCAGTAGCCCTTGGCCTCGATGATCGAGATCTTCTTGAATTCCTGCAGCGGACGGTTGCCCGAGCGCGCCTTGGCATAATAGTCGGTCAGCCCGTGCAGGTAGCGGAAGGAGCCTGCCGGTGGGTACTTCACGCTGGGATCGTCGATTTCCAGATCGACCAGGAAGTTATCGTCCGGGCCCGGGTTCAGATAGAGATCGCCGTGCTCGTTGAGGTCGCCGCCGCTGCCGAGGTGATCGCCCATGCCGCGGATGACGAGCACTTTCACTTCGTCGTCGATGTTCGCCTTGAACACCAGCTCGCCGAAGCGGGCGCGCATGCCGATGGTGGCGGTGTTGTGCTTGTCCAGCCGGTTGAAGGTGATCGTCGCGATCTTGGTCGCGGGATCCTTCTCGTAGAGGACGTGTTCCTCTGCGGCTTTCTTGTGATCGGCAATGGTCTTCATCTGATCTCTCTCCCGATTGTGTGGCGTATTCGTGCTTTCCCGCCTGCTGCCACAGGCAAGCAAGGGGGTATTGGCATTTCGCGCGGCATTCTCGATATTGCATGCCGCAAGACACACAGTGGGCAGGACGCGCAGACGGCCGTCCCGACTTTCCAGCCGGTGAGGACAGCCATGGGCCAAAGCAGCTTTTTCAGTCTCGACGGACCTCTCGACGTCGCCCCCGGCGGCGGTCAGGTCCGCGCCGCCAACTTCGCCGGACTGGCGCAGGTCGCCCGCAATCATGGCCGCGATGCGCGCGGTATCGTCGAGCGCTACGGCATGGAAGCGCGCGTGCTGACCGATCCGGAAAGCCTGATCGCCCCGCAGCAGCTTGCCGATACCTTCGAATACTGCAGCACGGCCTTCGACGACCCGCTTTTCGGGCTGCACATCGCCACCATTCAGGACCCCGAGGTCTTCGGCTGCGTGACCGCGCTGTGCCGCTCCGCGCCTACGGTTCGCGCCGGGATCCGCTGCCTGATCGACTTCCTGCCCGTGGTCCACGCGCCCGATTGCGAGGTGGTGCTGATCGAAGGCCACGAAACCGCCGAACTGACCTGGCTGGTCAACACCGACATCGGCGTGAACGACCAGGCCAACTACCAGGCGGCCATGCTGAACACGAAACTGCTGCAGGCCATCGGCGGCCCCGGTTTCCGTCCGAGCTGGGTGAGCCTCTCCGCCGATACCCGCACCAGCGACCTGCCCGAGATCGAGAAGACGCTGGGTTGCCGGGTCGTCGGCCATTCACCGCGCAACTCGGTGGCCTTCCCTGTTCATGCGCTCGAGCAACCGGTGCCGAGCGCCAACCGCCTGCTGTTCAAGCTGCTCGGTTCCTATCTGCAGCGGGTGAAATCGGAGCACAGCCAGTCGATCATCGACAAGGTCGACAGCTTCATCCGCGGCTCGCTGGCGCGCGGGACGTGTTCGATCGAGCGCTGCGCGGAAAAGACCGGCATGTCGGTGCGCACGCTGCAGTCGCGCCTGTCTGCCGAAGGTGCGAAGTTCTCCGAACTCGTCGAGAAGCAGCGCGAAACGCTGGCCAAGGCCCACCTTGCCGACAAGCGCCTTTCGCTCGACGAGATTGCCGACCGTCTCGGCTACGGCGAGCAGACCAGCTTCGGCCGCGCCTTCAAGCGCTGGACCGGGATGACGCCGCAGCAATACCGTGCATCGTCCTGCTGAGGAAAATCGCGCGATGACCGAAGTGGAACGCCTCCTCGCGATCGAGGAAATCAAGCAGGCGAAGGCGCGGTACTTCTACGGCCTCGATCACCGCGACTGGGACCTGTGGCGCAGCGGCGTCTGGGCACCCGATGGCCGGCTCGAAGTACCCGAGGCCGACATGGTCGTCGAACCGCTCGACAAGATCATCGAGTGGGTCTCCGCCTCGACCGGCGATCAGGTTTCGGTGCATCATGGGCACATGCCGATCATCGACTTCGTCTCGGACGACGAGGCGCGCGTGATCTGGGCGATGGAAGACCGGCTCTACCGAACAGCGGAACACCCGCTGGCGGACGGCAGCACCTATCTCCACGGGTTCGGACACTACCATGAAACCTACCGGCGACTGGACTGCGGCTGGCGCATCCAGTCAAGCCGGCTGACACGGCTGCGGGTGGAGACGCGCAAGACCTTCTGAGGGCTTGCGCTGCCGCCTGCTGCCTCAGCCCATCTTGAGCACGATGCGGCCCGCGGCCTTGCCCGAGAACGCGGCGTTCATGGCGGCTGCATAGTCCTCGATGGCAAAGCGCTCGGCGATGGCAGGGCTGAAGATGCCCTCGCCCGCCAGTTCCATGACCTTGCGGCGCATCGCCTCGGCTTCTTCGGGGCGCTTGATCGCATGATCGCGCATCTGCACGCCGACGAGGCTGGCGCTCTTGAGCAGCGCGAGATTGGTGCGCAGCGCGGCAATACCGCCGGTGAAGCCGATCACGAGATGCCGGCCGTCATAGCCGAGGCACCGGAACGCCGGTTCCAGCGCGTCGCCGCCGACGGGGTCGAAGACCAGATCGATCGGCTTGCCGTCGTTGGCCGCGACCACCTGATCGCGCCAGTCCTCCGCCCCGGTCGTCACCACCGCATCGGCGCCACCGTCGAGCGCCGCCTGCTGCTTCACCGGACTGGAGGCGGAGGCGATCACGCGCAGGCCAAGATGCTTGGCCACCTGGATCGCCGCAAATCCGGTACCGCCGGCTGCCCCGAGCACCAGCAGGGTCTCGCCCGGTTTGGCGCGGCCCCGATCGGCGAGCGCGTAGTAGGCGGTCTGGTAGTTCACCGAGAAGACCGAGGCCTGCTCGAAGCTCATCGCCTCGGGGACCTTGGCCATGTTGGCGGCCTTGAAATTGTTCACTTCGGCGAACAGCCCGCCGAGCCCCCCGCAGAACACGCGATCCCCCTCGGCAAGGTGGGTGACCCCCGGTCCCACCGCCTCGACGACACCCGCCGCCTCGCTGCCGGGAATGAACGGAAGCGGCGGCTTGAACTGGTACTTGCCCATCGCGGTCAGCACATCGACGTAGGAAACGCCCGCTGCCTTGATCGCCACACGGACTTCGCCGTCCTTGGGCGCACCGGGGTCGAAGTCTTCGAGGACGTAGCTTTCGGGCGGGCCGAATTCGTGGCCGATTACGGCGCGGGGCATAGAATAACTCCCAAGGAACGTAGTGACTTGGTCAAGATGTTCCCCTCCCGCCTGCGGGAGGGGTTAGGGGAGGGTTTGTTCGCAACGCAAAGCCCGAAAACACGCCCTCCCCCGGCCCCTCCCGCGAGCGGGAGGGGAGAAAGTGGGACCCAGCCCTTCGGGGCCGCGCGCCGGTCAATGCTGACCGCCGTCGCAGCGGACGAGCGAGCCGGTGACGTTGACCGAAGCCGGGCTCGCGAGGAACAGCGCGGCGGTGACGATGTCTTCCGGCTCGGCGGCATAGCCGCGCGGGGTCGGGATCGGGCCCTTGCCCTTGTCCGGCCAGGCCTCGACGATGTCGGTGCGGAAGGCGCCGGGCGAGAGCGTGTTGACCCGCACCTTGGGCGCATACTCCCAGGCGAGGCTCTTGCTCATGGCATTGAGCGCGGCCTTGGACGAACCGTAGGGGATCGTCTTGGGCAGCGGCATCATCGAGCCCGACGACGAGACGTTGAGGATGCACCCGCCCTCCCCTTCGGACATGCGGTGCGCCATCAGGCTGGCGATGCGGAACGGGCCCTTGAAGTTGAGGTTCACGACGGAGTCGAACAGCTTCTCGGTCACCTCGTGGCTCGGTTGTGCCGGGCTCATCCCCGCGTTGTTCACAAGGATATCCACACGCCCGAAGGCATCCCACGCCTGCTCGACCAGTTCGGTGCACTCGTCCCACCGCCCGACATGGGCGGAAAGCGCCATGGCCCGCACGCCCAGCGCGCGGCATTCCTCGGCCACCGCCTCACAGTTTTCCAGCTTGCGGCTGGCGATGATGACGTCGCAGCCGCGCTCGGCGAAGGCCTTGACCATCTGATAGCCGAGCCCGCGCGAACCGCCGGTCACGAGCGCGACCTTGCCGGTGAAATCGAACAGCGGGTCCATCAGGCGTCTCGCGCGTTGGGATAGCGGGCCAGCGCGGCCTCCGTCCGGGTCGGGATATGCTCGCTGGGGAACATGCCCTCGGCCGGCTTCGCGCGCTTGAGGTAGGCGCGGGCAAGCTGCGACTTGTGCGCATCGGTCGGCCCGTCGGCAAAGGCCAGCGACATGTGCCCGCCGTACCATTTGGCCAGCGGCATATCGAGCGAGATGCCCAGCGATCCGTGGATCTCCAGCGCCTTGCCGACGACATTGGCGTAGACCGAGGCCATGGCGACTTTGCACATGCCGATGTGCTTGCGCGGGGCGCCGTGCTTCATGCGGCCGGCCTCGACCTCGTCGATCATCCACGCGGTCTTGAGCACCAGCAGGCGGAACTGTTCGAGCTCGATGATGGAATCGGCGATCTTTTCCTGCACCATCTGGTGCTCGCCCAGCATCTTGCCCTTGGTGGTGCGCGAAACGGCCCGCTCCAGCATCATGTCGAGCGCGCGGTTGCACATGCCGACCGTGCGCATGGCGTGGTGGATGCGCCCGCCGCCAAGCCGGGCCTGCGCGACCTTGAAGCCGCCGCCCCGCTCGCCCAGCATGTGGTCGTAGGGGATGCGCACCTTGTTGTAGCGGATATGCGCGTGGTGGCCGTTCTCGGGATCGAAGTCCCCGGCGATCGCGACATTGCGCACGATTTCGATGCCCGGGGTCTCGGTGGGCACGATGAACATGCTCATCCGCTCGGTCAGCGGCTTGTCGGCATCGGTGACGGCAATCACCAGCAGGAAAGCGGCGAACTTGGCATTGGAGGAGAACCACTTCTCGCCCTCCAGCACCCATTCATCGCCCCCCTCCTCATTTTTGGCAAGCGTAGCCGAGCAGGTGAACACGTCGGGATCGGCGCCGCCCTGCGGCTCGGTCATCGAGAAGCTCGAGACGATCTCGCCGGCCATCAGCGGGCCGAGGAAGCGCTGCTTCTGCTCGGGCGTACCGAACAGCGCGAGGATCTCGGCGTTGCCGGTATCGGGTGCGGCGGTGCCGAACACCACCGGCGCCCAGCTCGAGCGGCCGATGATCTCGTTCATCAGCGCCAGCTTGACCTGCCCGTAGCCGGGGCCGCCGAGATGCGGGCCGAGGTGACAGGCCCACAGGCCCTGCTTTTTCACCTCTTCCTGCAGCGGCTTGAGGTGGCGCTTGGCCGCCGCGTAGTCCGGATCGAACTGCGCGCCCTGCTCGGGGAACAGCAGGTCCATCGTCTCGCATTCCTCGCGGACGAATTTGTCCATCCAGTCCAGCTTGGCCTGGAACTCGGGTTCTACGGAAAAATCGATCATTTCAAACTCTCCTCAAATCCTCTCCGAAACGGGGAGGGGGACCATGCGAAGCATGGTGGAGGGCACAGACGGCATGACGAAACGTCGCGTAAACCGTCGGTGCCCCTCCACCACCCTGCGGGTGGTCCCCCTCCCCCTGCGGGGGAGGAATGATCATGACATCCTCCGGATTTCGGCGGCCGTTTCCTTGAACACGTTTTCAACGATCCGCGAAAAGAAGCGTCCGGTTTCCTTGGGCAGGATCCCGGCTTCGGCCTGGGCGACCTTGTATTCGAGCAGGCAGCCGGACTTGAACCGCGACAGGATCGAGAACCAGCGGAAGTCCTCGATGTTGCGGCCGGTTCCGGCGCAGTAATAACGGGCCAGTTCCTGCTTGGTGGGGAAGTGGTCCGGGTTGTTCAGCGCGGTCGCGAACTCCTTGTCGAGGTTCTCCTCGTCGCGCATGCCGCCGGTGAACCAGCCCATGTCGATCATGGGGTCACCGATGGTCGAAAGCTCCCAGTCGATCATGGCCGCAAGCCGCGCGGGCGGACCCCACTGGAACATCATGTTGGGCGTGCCGACATCGCCGTGGATGATGCCGCGCACTTCCTCGGGCAGCTTTGCCCCGCGCAGCCATTCCTCGGTTTCCTTGTAGCCTTCCAGTTCGCGGCCTTCGTAGCCATAGCGCTCCTTGTAGGAGGCGAGCTGTCCGGACCAGCGGTCCACCTGCCGTTCGAGGAACTTGCCCGGCTTGCCGTAGTCGCCGAGGCCGATCGCCTCGTAATCGACATTGGCCAGCTTCACGAGCCCGTCGACGATGGCGAAGGGAATACCGTATTCGTAAGGCATCCGGTCGAACGGCGGTTCGTTGTGGATCTTCTCGTCGCGCAGGTTCGGCGCCCAGCCGTCGACCTTTTCCATCACGTAGAACGGCGCACCGGCCACGCTGTCGTCGGGGCAGGAACCATAGCACACCGGGTGCGGCACATCGGTCTGGTTGAGCGTGGTCAGGATGCGCGCCTCGCGCAGCACGCCCTTCTCGGCGCCCGGCGGCGGCACTTCGGGCGGGCGGCGCATGACCATCGGCTTCTCGCCGCGGTCGAGCGTCAGCACGACGTTGGAGGTGCCGCCCGAAAGCAGCGAGGTCTTGAGCGGCCCCTTGCCCAGTTCGGGCACATGGGCATCGAGCCATTCGGTCAGCGGCCCGATCGGCGCCAGTTTATCGAGATCGGCTTCCATCATCCTCTCCGTTTCAGCGCCCGCGAAGCTGCGCTTCCAGTTTTCTGCGTAAGGTACGAAGCACCTGCGTCGCCTCGCGCACGGCCTCGATCTCGGCGGCGGGCAGCAGGTCTTCGGCAATGGCATCGGCGCGGGCATCGATGGCGCGTTTCAGCGCCAGCCCCTGCTCGGTCGCGCGCAGCAGCGGGGCGCGCTTGTGATCGGGATTGTCGACCATTGCGATCAGGCCGCTATCGCGCAGCGAATTGGCGGCGCGCTGCACGAGCTGGCGCGCCTGCCCCATAGAGCGACCGATCTGCGCCACGGTGGGTGCCTTTTCGGCCTCCACCACGGCATTCAGAACCATCTGTTCGGAATCGTTGAGGGCGCTTTCCTGCCGCGCAGACGCGAACACGCTGCGCAGCCGGCTGTTCAACCGGATCGTCTCATCGACAAGCCCCACCAGGGGATGCCGCGACTCGAAAGGCCCTCTCTCCATGACATGATCATGTCATGTTGACACGATCATGTCATTCTGAATCGGCTTCGATCTCGTCGAGCATCGTCCGGGCGAGCTTGAGGAAGGCCACCGTATCGTCCTGCGCCGAGGGGATATCCTTGCGGAACGTGGCGAAGCCGTGGATCAGCCCCTTGCCCTCGTAATAGACGGTCGGCACGCCGGTCTCGACCAGCTTGGCGGCATAGGCCCTGCCCTGATCGCGCAGCGGATCGAGCGAGGCGGTCACCAGCACCGTGGGCGGCATGTCGTGCAGATCGCCGAGCAGCGGCGAGGCCTTCAGGCTCTGCGGATCGGCCTCGTACATGGCACTGAATTCGCCCATGCTCTTGGCATCGAGCATGTAGCCCTCCGCGAACTTCTCTTCCGAAGGGTACTTTCGCGAGAAATCGGTGGCCGGATAGATCGGGATCTGCATCACGACAGGCACGGCGGCCGGCGTGTCGCGCAGGGCAGCGGCGGCCACGAGCGTCAGGTTGCCGCCGGCGCTGTCACCGCTGAGGATCAATCCGGTAAAGTCGCGGCCGAACGCTTCGCCGTTTGCCGCGACCCAGCGCGCCGCGGCTTCGCCATCGTCGACAGCAGCGGGAAACGGGTTTTCCGGTGCGAGACGGTATTCGACCGAAACCACGGGGAGATCGAGCTGGCGCGCGATCTCCGCGGCTATCCCCGCGTGGGTATCGATGCTGCCGAGCACGTAACCGCCACCATGGTAGAAGACCACGACCGGGCCCGGCTCCCGCTCTGCGCGGGTGTCGAACAGGCGCAGCGCCATCGGCCCGCCGGGGCCGGGCATCGTCACATCCTTGATCACCGCCATGTCGCCCACCGGCAGATCCTGCTGCGACATCGCCGCCACCGCTGCTGGCGGAAGCTGGTGGATCTTGATCAGCATCTCGCGCGTGAACGGCGGCTTGGGGGTGGCGTAGAACGTCTTGAGATAGTCGACGACATCGGGCCGCACGTAGGGCTTGGCCGCGCTTTCCTTTTCGGTCTGGGTATGGA
Organism: uncultured Novosphingobium sp.; assembly: GCA_965140495.1. Lineage (GTDB taxonomy): Bacteria > Pseudomonadota > Alphaproteobacteria > Sphingomonadales > Sphingomonadaceae > Novosphingobium. The sequence goes on from OZ223239.1 coordinate 2,956,017, forward strand.
CCGAGCCTTCTGCGCTCGCATCTTTCGCCATCGCCGGGAGCGGAGCCGCGGCCAGCGCAACCAGCGCCGCGCAGGGGCCAAGCCAGCGGCGCGCCATGCGCGTACCGGAACCTGTCTTCATACCGATTTCCTCCTCAGACGACGGCGACCGAATTGCCGTAGAGCTTGCGCAGTTCATGCTTGGCCAGCTTGCCCGAAGGCAGGCGCGGCAGTTCCTTGACGAATTCGTACTCGCGCGGCGCGGTGACCGGCGAAATCCGCTCGCGGCACCAGTCCTTGAGCGACTGTTCCAGCGCGGGGCCCGCATCGGCCCAGTCCTTGGGCTGCACGACCGCCTTCACCTTCTCGCCGAACTCGGGATCGGACACGCCCAGCACCGCCACATCGAGCACCTGCGGGTGGACGATCAGGCAGTCCTCGATCGCCTGCGGGTAAATGTTCACCCCACCCGAGATGATCATGAAGTCCTTGCGGTCGGTGAGGTAGAGATAGCCGTCCTCGTCGAGCTTGCCGATGTCGCCCACCGCGAACCAGTTGTCGTGTTCGGGATGCGTGGCCTTGCGCGATTTCTCGGAGTCGTTGAGGTAATTGACGACGCGCCCGCCCGGCGCCTCGAAATAGACGATCCCGCTTTCGCCCGGCGGCAGTTCGCGCCCTTCCTCATCGCAGATGTGGATCGGGCCGAGCGAGGACTTGCCGACCGAACCGGGCCTCTCGAGCCACTCCTGCGAGGTGATCGCGGTGGCGCCGACGCCTTCGGTGCTGCCGTAGTATTCGAAGATGATCGGGCCCCACCATTCGATCATGCGGCGCTTGATCTCGACCGGGCACGGCGCGGCGGCGTGCACCGCCATGCGCAGCGAGGACACATCGTACTGCGCGCGCACCTCATCCGGCAGCGCCAGCATGCGCACGAACATGGTCGGCACGAACTGCGCGACGCCCACCTTGTAGCGGTCGATGGCGGCCAGTACGCCTTCGGCGTCGAACTTGCGCTGGGTGACGAAAAGGCCGCCCAGCCGCTGCGCCGTCACCATGCCGGAGAGCGGCGCGCCGTGGTAGAGCGGACCGACATTGAGCGAGACCAGCGGGTCCAGCTCGTGATAGATCGGCATCACGCCTTCGAGCGCGTTGAACTCGTCGATCGGGCCCGGCGTGAACGGCAGGACGATGCCCTTGGGCCGCCCGGTCGTGCCGCTCGAGTAGATCATGTGGAAGCCGGAAATCTGGTCGGGCACCGGCGTGACCGGCATCGCCTCCAGCGCCTCGGACAGGGGCTCGGCGCCTTCCATCGCGCCCTCGCCGGCCGGGTCGCCCGCGTAATAGACCTTGTCCACGCCCGGCACGAGCTCTGCGTGATCGCGGGCCAGCGCACGCGGCGTTTCGCCGATGGAGGCCGACAGGATCAGCACTTTCGCCCCGGCATCCTCGACGATGTACGAGGCTTCGGACGGCTTGAGGTGCGTGGACAGCAGCGTGACGAAACAGCCGCAGCGGGTGGCGCCCCAGTAGACCTGCGCGAACTCGGGCGAGTTGCGCAGCATGACGGCAATGCGGTCGCCCGGCTTCAGCCCCAATGACCGCAGCAGTTGCGCGACGCGGTTGGAGCCTTCGTCAAGCTGGCGATAGGTCAGCGTCTCGCCGGTGTCGGCGACAACGAGCGCCAGGGCGTCAGGCGTGGTGCGGGCATGGCACGACGGATGGTAGCCGGGCATCGATCAATCCTCCCTAAGTTTGAAGCCGGAGCGTTTGCCGCCCTCAGACTGTACGAGTGCTCAGTATAACCCGCCCTGCTGTTCTGCAAAGTCCTGCGCTTCGCCTCCGGCGGCACGCGCCTTTGCCGCTTCGCGCTCTTCGCGCGCCTGCGTGATCTGTGCGACCAGGGCATCACGCCGGCGGGTGAATTCATCCTGCGCGGTATATTCGCGCGGTTCGGTATCGGGTTTGAAGGCCTCCCAGATGACCGAAGCCTTGGGCGCGTCGCTGGGCTCCACACCCATGACCTGCTTGCCCGTCACACGGTCGATGCGGACCATGCGCACGCCCGGCGGGGCGAGCAGCGGCCGGTCGGTCCAGCGCTCGCGCGTGGCCTCGACGACATCCTTGAAGATCGGCGCGGAAATGCGGCCGCCCTGCGCCCAGCCGCCCAGCGAGCGCGGGCTGTCGTAGCCGACATAGACGCCGCCGACGTAGTCCTGATTGCCGCCCATGAACCACACGTCGGTCGGGCCGTTGGTGGTGCCGGTCTTGCCGAACAGCGGCAGGTTCAGGCTGCGCAGGCGCACCGCGGTGCCGCGGATCACCACGCCTTCGAGCATGTGGATGGTCTGATAGGCGGTGTCGGCATCCATCACCTGCTTGCCCTTGCGGGCAATGCGCGGCATCGGCTTGCCGTCCCACTCGGCCATGTTGCAGGGATCGCAGTTGCGCGGATCGGCGCTCCAGATCACCTTGCCATTGCGGTCCTGCACATAGTCGATGACCGAAGCCGGGAACTGCACGCCGTTGTTGGCGAGCGCCGAATAGGCGTTGACCATCCGCTGGACCGTCGTCTCACCCGCGCCGAGTGCGAAGGAGAGGTACGGCTTGTAATCGCCGATGCCCATGTTGTGGAACGTCTTGATCACGCGCGGCATGCCGGTGTCGTTGGCGATGCGCACCGTCATCAGGTTGCGCGACTGCTCGAGCCCCCAGCGCAGCGTGTGCTTGCCCGCACCGCCCTCGTTGCCGAAATTCTTGAAGCACTTCTGCCCCAGCGCCGCGCCCTGATAGACGCAGAAGGTGCCGTCGAGCACCTGTGTGGCCGGGGTCATGCCGTTCTGCAGCGCCGTGGCATAGACGAAGGGCTTGATGGTCGAGCCGGGCTGGCGCTCTGCCTGCGTGGCGCGGTTGAACGAGCCGAGGCCGAAATCGAAACCGCCCTGCATGGCGAGGATGCGGCCCGTGGAAGGCTGCTCCATGACCATGCCGCCGGAGACTTCGGGAATCGTGCGCAGCGCCCAGGTGCCCGCGGAGACCGGCTCTGCCACCACGAAGTCGCCCGCCTTGGCCTTGTCCGCGACATTGGTCAGCGCGGCGATGTTGCCGTCGGAAAAGCCGATGCGGCCGGTGCTGCCGGACTTGTCGAGAATGACGCCGACGCGCCAGTTCTTGTAGTCGATCGTGCGGTTGGAGACGATCAGCTGGGTCTGCCAGTTCTCCAGATCCTTGATATGCGCGACCGGTCCTGTCCAGCCGCGATTGCCGTGGAAGCTGATCAGCCCCTTGCGCAGCGAGGCGCGCACGGCCTCCTGCATCTCTGTATCGAGCGAGGTGCGCACCCACAGGCCGCCGGCATAGACGCTGTTCGGACCATCCTCGGCCTTTTCGCCGTAACGGTCGATCAGGCGGCGGCGCACTTCCTCAACGAAATAGCCGTTTGCGGGATCGTAGCTTTCCGACCGGCGGGGAATGAGCCCCAGCGGCTTGGCCTTGGCGGCATCGGCATCGGCGCGCGAGACCCAGCCGTTGTCGACCATCTGATCTAGCACCCAGTTGCGGCGGGTGATCGCCATGCCCTCGTACTTCTTGCGGCCATAGCGCTCGGGCGCCTTGGGCAGGATCGCCAGAAACGCCACTTCATGCAGGTCGAGATCGCCCACGTCCTTGCCGAAATAGGCGCGCGAAGCCGCCTGCACGCCGAAGCTCTGACGGCCCAGCGGAATTTCGTTGAGGTAGAGCTCGAGGATCTGCTGCTTGGTCAGCACACCTTCGATGCGGTGTGCGACGATCATTTCCTTGAGCTTGCGGGTGACCGAGTATTCGTCACCGATCAGGATGTTCTTGGCGACCTGCTGGGTAATCGTCGAGCCGCCCTTGGCTCGCCCGCCCGTCCCCAGCTTGGAGACATAGTCCACCACCGCGCCGGCCAGACCTGTGAAGTCGACACCGCCATGGGTCCAGAACGTCTTGTCCTCGGCCGACAGGAAGGCATTCACCAGCGGCTTGGGAAAATCGACGAAGCGCAGCTGCACGCGCCGCTCGCGCGCGTAGCTGTAGATGATGTCGCCATCGATATCGCGGACCATCGTCGGCAGCGGCGGCTGGTATTCGAGCAGCTTTCCGGCGTCGGGCAGATCGCGGGTCAGGACAATCCAGAACCCGGCGAGGCAGACAAATCCGGCCAGGCACAGATAGGTAAAGCGGCGCAACCACTTGCGCTCGCGCCAGACGGACCCGATGGCCGCCAATCCCCCGGAAGCACCACGACGGACGCGGTAGGTGGCATCTTCGGACTGCGGCTCGCCGGACGTGTCGGTAGGATCGCTCATTGCGCCAGCCCTCTAGCACGCTCGTTTCGCGCAGCGCCAGACAGGAAGCGCGAATTTGCGACGAGTATCTTTGTGAGGCGGGGTTTGTGCGGTTGTTGTTCGAACGACAGCGGCAGATTCATGGCTGAAGCGCTACGACTGCTATGCGGGACTTAGTCCCATCAGCAGACCAGCCGGATACGCCCACAAAGCTGCCATCGCGTCTACGGCAACCTTGCACCAATTACGGCCATCGGCACTTCGTTTAATGTTCCCCGACTCTGGGCAGTCCGATCCTGGCCGGTCGGCACGCCATGATGGGAGAGCTTTTAGGAGAAGCTGAAACCTGCTCTTGACTAACGACAATATCAAAGCAGCCATTGCGTCCCAAACACGCTAGGGTAATATTCAATCTTTAATTGCAGGTGGCTTCCATGCTCGGATCGGCTTTATACTTTCCGCATATCGACATTGACAATCCTGCATGGCTTAGATCTGCAATTTTGTTTTGGGACGATATCCAGACTATCGCTCCAAGTTCAATCAGCCAGCCTTATCGCAACGAAGACACCAAAATTTGCGCAACTGAGGGGTATATCAAACCGCTCAGATGCGACCTTCACCCTGACGTTATTGAAGACTTGGGGCAAAAGATCATGGGATTGACCGATCGAAATGCGCCGATGCTTCGTGCAGTTCGCAACAAAGATCACCCGGCTACCAATGCAGTTAAAGCGTCCCAGAAATTCGACTGGGAAATTAATGACGCTCTGGGAATGGTTGGCATGCGACCCGATAAGATGTCGACCGACCTTCGGAATTTGATGCTTCGATTTGGATTAAGGCAGCTCAACCGAGGGAAAATTTCACCTGAACTTCGGCATATTATGCGCGACTTTGAGTTTGCCAGAATTCATCCAGAGAAGTTGCCTTACATTCTTCGCAACGCATTGGAACTCGACGACCATTACCGAGATGAGGATGGCGAATGGTTGTTGGTCGATGGTCGGTTTGCCGACGCATATATGGCAGCCATGGCTTCACGATTGGCCAAGGAGTTTCAATTGTGTCCGCTAACATCAAGCGAACCGTCGCAAGGACTTTCGTTTCGATTTCTGTTCGACAATGTAGTGGAGAATTCGAACCAAAGAGCGACGGGAGCCCTCGTAAGTATTGCGATGCGCGGACTGACAGTCGATGCCTCGGTTTCGGTCGAAACGCTGATCAAATTTCGCCGCAAGCGCAAAGATCAATATCTTGAAATGGCTCAAAAGCTATCAGAATTTTCTGAAGAGATTTCTGAATGCGGCCAGGCTGACGATGCCCAAGCTCTGCTTGCCAAGGCTCAAAGTACATACGATAAAAAGGTAGAACCCCAGTTGCGTGCATTGAAACGGGAACTGGACAGCAGCTCGATTCAGACAGCGTGGGAAGGTGCTTTTCGCGCACTGACGATTTCGATACCCTCGGCTGGTGCCTTGAGCTACTTCACTGGCCTGACAGGTGGCGCCCTGCTCGGAGTTGGGGCCTTACTGACAGTCACAGATGTTGGAGTACGGTCATATCTTGCTGGCCTCAAGAGCCGTGACAGCAATCCGTTCTCGTACCTTCACGACGTTCGAGCTAACTTCGGATTGCCCGAATTCCAAGAAGCTTGAATATCCAATCTCTCTGTTCTGAAATCATAAGTCGTCTGCCCGCAATCGGCACATTTCGGCGGTTTCTGCAGCGCTTTGGCGTGACCACTTCACTCACCCAGCCCCAGCCTTGCCGATAGCTGCCACCTGCTGAAGCGAAGTCCAGCCGAACACCCTAAACCCCCGCCTTGCGAGCAAAATAAATGCGCACCGCCCGCGCCGTGGCATCGGCGAGGACCTTGCGCCCCTTCGCCGAGCGCAGGAACGCCTGATCCTGCGGGTTGTTGATGTAGCCGGTCTCGAACAGGATCGAGGGAATGTCGGGCGCCTTGAGCACGGCCAGCGCCGCCATTTCGATGCGGTCGTGGTGCAGGCCGACATCCGCGTCGCGCAGTTCGCGCAGCATCAGGTCGGCCAGTTCGGTCGAATCCGCCTGTGTGCCGCGTTGCGAGAGGTCGAGCAGGATCGCGCCGACATTCTCGTTCGCATCCGATAGCGACACTCCGTTGATCCGGTCCGCCCCGTTCTCGCGCGCGGCGAAGCGCTCGGCGGCCTCGCTCGATCCCTTCTCGGAAAGCACATAGACGCTGGCGCCGCGCGCCAGATCGCTCTCGGCACTGTCCGCGTGGATCGAGATGAAGAGGTCGGCATTGAGCCTGCGGGCAATGTCCGGGCGGTCCTGCAGCGAAACGAAGCGGTCGGTATCGCGGGTCAGCGCGACGCGAATGCCACCGCCCGCCAGCAGCCGGTCGCGAATGGTCTGCGCGATCCGCAGCGCCACGGTCTTTTCGCGAACGTCCTTTGTGCCGGCACCGGGATCGAAACCGCCATGCCCCGGATCGATGACGACCAGCGGGCGGCTGGCATCGGCGGGACCGTCCACCCTGGGAAGGTCCACCGGCGCATCGACGCTCGGCAGATCGAAGCGGACCACGTAATCGTAGTTCTCGCCATCCTGCGCCGCGGAAAAGGTCCTGTCGACCACGAATGCCGCGACCACCAGCGCCAGCGGCGCCGAGAGGAGAACCAACAATTGTATTATGCGCGACATTGCCGGATTGCCTAGATGGCGTTCGCCGAACCGGCAATCCTGCCCCGTCGTGTTCCCACGGTTTTGGTCAAGAAATCGGTAACCCTGTTTGCCCTAAAAGCGCCGTAGCCAAGTAACTTGCCGATGACGGCCTTGAATGCTAGGCCAATTCGATCCGGGGCCCATGACACCTCCGGTCCTCGAAATCCGGCACAAGCATCACCAGATGACACCGGAGCAGGACCGGTCAGGCAAACCCCGGACCGATTACACCGGAAAATCCGTTTCCGGGTCCGAACAGGTTGATGCGAGCCATGAGAAGCCAATTGCCGCCTAGCCAGCCGACGCCCGAAGGGGCGGTCGCGGCGTGGCCGCAATTTCTCGCGTGTCCGAATTCGCCACGCGATCTTCCTCTCGCAGACACGAACACCGCCCTTGCGGCGGTCGACATCATTGCAACGCACGGGGCACCGGATGGCCCCGTGTTCCTATCTACCTCTGGCCTGCACACGAACATCCCCGTCGCTACCGACCGGGCATTCGTTCCTGCACCGGCCCTTTTCGAACAGAACCGCGCCACCCAGGCTGATCCGGCCGGGATGAGGCGCGCATGGAGATCACATAATGGCAACGCGCATGCTCATCGATGCGCGCCACCCGGAAGAAACGCGGGTGGCGGTACTCAAGGGAAATCGCATTGAAGAGTTCGATTTCGAGTCGACTGAACGCAAGCAGATAAAAGGCAACATCTACCTGGCGAAGGTGACACGCGTCGAACCTTCGCTTCAGGCCGCTTTCGTCGATTTCGGCGGCAACCGGCACGGATTTCTCGCCTTCAGCGAAATTCACCCCGACTACTACCAGATCCCGAAGGAAGACCGCGAAGCGCTCCTCGCCGAGGAAGAAGCCCTGCGCGACAGCGAGAATGACGACGCGGACGAGGACGACGAGGATACCGACAACGACGAAAACGAAGACTACGAAGATGGTGGTCTGACCGAAGTCGACACGTCGGAGAAGGAAGAAGTCGCCACCATCGAGGACGGCAACGTCGAAAACGGCTTCTCCGAAGGCGACGACGGCGAGGATGAATCCTCCGAGGGCGACAGCGAAGAGAGCAACAACCGCGGCCGCCGCGGTCGTGGCCGCCGTCAGGGCGGGCGCAACTCGGGCCGTTCCAAGGAAGCCGACGACATGCGCGCCAAGCGCATGGCGCTGCGTCGTCGCTACAAGATCCAGGACGTCATCCACCGCCGCCAGGTGCTGCTGGTGCAGGTCGTCAAGGAAGAGCGCGGCAACAAGGGCGCGGCGCTGACCACGTACCTCAGCCTCGCCGGCCGCTACTGCGTGCTCATGCCGAACTCGAGCCACGGCGGCGGCATCAGCCGCAAGATCAGCTCGGCCAGCGACCGCAAGCGCCTGAAGTCGATCATCGCCGAAATGCAGCTGCCCCGCTCGATGGGCTGCATCGTGCGCACTGCCGGCCTCCAGCGCACCAAGACCGAGATCAAGCGCGACTTCGACTATCTCGCCCGCCTGTGGGACGAGCTGCGCGAGAAGACGCTGCACTCGGCCGCGCCCTCGCTGATCCACTCGGACAGCGACCTGATCAAGCGCGCCATCCGCGACATCTACAACCGCGACATCGAGGAAGTCGTGGTCGAAGGCGAGGAAGGCTACCGCGCCGCCAAGGACTTCATGAAGCTGCTCATGCCCAGCCATGCGCGCAAGGTGAAGCCCTACTCCGACCCGGTTCCGCTGTTCCAGCGCTACGGCGCCGAGGACCAGCTAACCGCGATGTACGATCCGGTCGTGCAACTGCGCAGCGGCGGCTACATCGTCATCAACCCGACCGAGGCGCTGGTCTCGATCGACATCAACTCGGGCCGCTCCACCAAGGAGCACGGCATCGAGCAGACGGCGGTCGCCACCAATATCGAGGCCGCGCACGAGATCGCCCGCCAGCTGCGCCTGCGCGACATGGCCGGGCTCGTCGTCATCGACTTCATCGACATGGAGTACGGCTCCAACGTCCGCAAGGTCGAGAAGGCGATGAAGGAAGCGCTCAAGAACGACCGCGCGCGCATCCAGGTCGGCCGCATTTCCAGCTTCGGCCTGATGGAAATGAGCCGCCAGCGCCTGCGCACCGGCGTGCTCGAAGCGACTACCCGCGCCTGCCCGCACTGCGACGGCACCGGCCTTGTCCGCACCGCCAGCTCCGCGGGCCTTTCGGCGCTGCGCCTGATCGAGGACGAAGCCGCCAAGGGCAAGGGCGTGGTCGTTTCGCTCTTCGCATCGACCGAAGCGGCGGTGTACCTGCTCAATGCCAAGCGTTCGGACCTCGCCGATATCGAGGCGCACTACGGCGTTTCGGTCGAAGTGATCCCCGAAGGCGAGAACGAAGGCGCGAAGATGCGCGTCATGTCCTCGGGCCCGCGCAACGACTTCGTGCCGCGCTTCGAACCGATCGTCGCCGATGTCGACGACGACGACGTTCCCGAAGAGGACGACGAGTTCGAACAGAACGAAGCCCGTTCGGACGACGAAGGCGACGGCTCGGGCCGCCGCAAGCGCCGCAAGCGCCGCCGGGGCCGTGGCAGCCGTAACCGCTCCGACGAGCAGGGTTCGGAAGAAACCTCGACCGGCGAAGGCGACGACACCGAGAACGAGGATTCGGAAGGCGAACAGCCCGAAACCGCCGAGGGCGAAGACGGCGAAGCGCCGCGCAAGCGTCGCCGTCGCGGTGGCCGTCGCCGCCGGGGTCGTCGCAATGGCGAAAACGGTGAGAACACTGGCGAGAACGGCGACACCGTAAGCGAAGACGGTGAAGCCGAAGCCGGCGAAACCACCGAAGCGCCCGAACCGGTCGCGCAGGAAGCCGCTCCCGAAGCTGCCCCTGCCGTCGAAGCGGAAGCCCTTGCAGAGGAAGCGCCCGCCAAACCGAAGCGCACCCGCCGCAAGAAGGCACCTGCCGCTGAAGCGGAAGCAGGCGAGGCTGCAACCGGCGAAGCTGCTGCGGAGGAAGCGCCGGCCAAGCCCAAGCGCACCCGCCGCAAGAAGGCCGAACCCGCTGTCGACGCCGAGGCCCCCAAGGCGGATGCCGAAGCCGAAGCCGCTGCGGAGGAAACCCCCGCCAAGCCGAAGCGCACGCGCCGCAAGAAGGTCGAGCCTGCTGTCGAAGCCGAAGCGACCGGTGAAGGCGAAGCTGAAAAGGCCCCGGCCAAGCCCAAGCGTACCCGCCGCAAGAAGGCCGAGCCTGCTGCCGAGACCACGGAAGCCCCTGCGGAAACGCCGGCTCCCGCTCCGGAAGCAGCCGCGCCTGAACCGGCTGCCGAGGCTCCGGCCAGCGAAGCCCCGGCCGCGGATCCCGCCCCCGCTGCGGAAGCTGCCAACGACGCGAACGGCTCCGGCCAGAGCGAAGGTGAAAGCGCAGGCGAGACCGAAGGCGACAGCGACAACCAGGAACCGCCCCGCCGCGGCTGGTGGCAGCGCACCTTCGGCAACTGATGCCGGCTGAATGAAGAAAAGGCCTCCCGTCGCTGACGGGGGGCCTTTTTCTATGCGTACAAGTGTCCGGCCATTGCGGCGGGTAAGGAAGGGCGGAAAGGTTTGAATTGCCCCCCAAACCAATCTCGTCATCCCAGCGAAGGCTGGGATCGCTAGCCGCTAAACCAGATGTTCAAACAGGTCGTTCCATGCCGGATTGCTTTGCTCGACGAGCCTGATTTTCCATTCCCGCTTCCACGCCTTGAGTGCTTTTTCACGGGAGATGGCTGATACAATTTCGGCATGAGGCTCGACCAGAACGAGGCGGTTCAGGCCGTATTTCCTGCAGAAGGCTGATCCACTTCCAGACCGGTGTTGCATCATCCGTGCGGCGATGTCGCTGGTAACGCCGACGTATAAAACGCCGCGTGGCTTGTTCGTCAGGATATAGGTCCAGCCAGCCATGACGTAAGGTTATGCGATGACGAAAACGATGCCAGCCTGTGCTGGCATGACGTCAAGGTTTTAATGGCCGCACGCGCGGCGTATTTGGAGCGGCAGTTTCGGCACCAAATCCTGAAAATCCGTCACATTCGATGTCTCACGAACAGACCGTCATCCCTGCGAGGGCTGGGATCGATCTCGACCTCGCGCTTGGTTGCACGCGATCCCAGCCTGCGCTGGGATGACGCTTGTTTCCCCACTACCCCCTCTTCACCGCCCTGCCCCATTCCATCCAGCCCGCGAAACGCGGCCCCACGCCCATGTAGCGCGCGCCTGATGGCTCGGTGGCGAAGCCGGCGGCGGCCACGGCGGACGTGATCGGGCGCGAGAGGTGGCAGTTGCCGAAGATCTTGCTCCACAGCGGATCGATGCGTTCCTGCCGCCGCGCGACCTTGGCGTCGGGGGACCGGCCATGCTCGGCGAAAAGCAGCGTGCCGCCGGGGCGCAGCACGCGGCGCAGTTCGGACAGCGAGCGCCCATGATCGTGGACCGAGCACAGCGTGAAAGTGCACACCACGGTGTCGAAGCTCTCGTCGGCGAAGGGGATGTCCTCGGCCACGCCCTGGCGGATGTCGGCGCTCCAGCCCTTTTCCCTGGCTGCGGCGTGCGCATAGTCGAGGCCCTTGCCCGAGGGATCGAGCCCGGCGAAGTGCTCTATGCGCGCCGGATCGTAGAGCTGCTGGTTGATCCCCCCGCCGCAGCCCAGTTCGAGCACCCGCCCCGATGCAAGCGGCACCACGTCCTTGCGGATCTCCATGATCGGCGCCTGCGCACAGCCGCAGCGGATGATGCGCGGCACGACGGTTTCGTCCCACCAGCGTGCCAGTCCCATCTCCGCGCTCCTCTCAGTTCTTCCCGCAGGGCTGTACGGTAACAGGAATCGCCGAAAAACGCGGCATGAAGTTTACCGGCTCCAGCACCTTGGTCAGCGAACAGAGCTGGCCGACATTGGCGCCTTCGTCCGCTTCGGGATCGTCGGTCGAGACGAGCGGTCCGAACATGTGCGTCATCGAGACGACGCCGGGGCGCAGGCGATCTTCCGCCTTAACTTGCGTTCGCACCGTGCCGTCGTCCGAGGCGATTTCCACGGCATCGCCCTCGCTCAGGCCGTCGCGCGCCATGTCGTCCGGGTTCATGTAGGCGAAGTTGACCGGATAGCGCCGCTTCGCTTCGCGCGAGTGGCGATAGGCGCCGTTGATCGCGTGGAGAATGCGGCGGCTGATCAGGCGATAAGGCCGCGCAGCGTCCTCCTGCTCGTCCCGAATGATCGCCAGTTCTCCGGCGACATCGGGCGACATGAGTTCCAGCTTTCCCCCCTCTGCAGGGGCCGGCTGGACGAAATGTTCGGGCATGTCGGGCCGCACGCCTTCGGGATGGGCGAGCAGTTCGTCGAAAGGCACCGCGCTTCCCGCTGCGAGAAAGCGGCACAGCTCTTCCGGATCGGGCTTTTCGGGGCCCGAGAGGTCCAGCCCTTCGGGAATGTCGGCGAAGTTGAGGCCATAGGCCCAGAACTTGAAGGTCAGTGGCACGCCCATGCGGTGTGCGAGCGCCCAGAAGAACTCCCAGTCGTGCAGGCAGCCTTCGGGCTTTTCCACCACCGGCCGCGTGTATTGCGCGAAGGGCGCGGGGTAGAGCGCATCGCCGGGGACCGAGATCTCGTGCCGCTCGAACGGCTGGCTGCTGGCGATGACATAGTCGGCCAGCTTTGCCGTCTCGTTCATCCGGCAATCGAGCGAAACGAGCAGGTCGAGGTGTTCGAACGCCGGCTTGGCCACTGCCGGATCGCCCACCGCCATCAGCGGATCGCCACCGAACACAATCAGCGCGCGGATGCGGTCGGGATGGTCGGCCATGATCTCGGCCGGCAGCAGCGCGGAGGGCATTTCGCCCAGAAGCGTGCCGGTATCCCGGGTCAGACACTTGGGCTCGCGCTCGAAGCTGCGCGAAGGCGCGACGGCCATTTCATAAACCGGCTTGGTGCGCAGAGTGCCGGGATTGCGCACCCGGTCGCCCTCTCGCCGATAGCCGCCGCAAAGCGCGTTCACGACCTCGATCATGTGATCGTTGGCGTTGGAGTGCGTGGAGAACGAGGGGCCGGTGCCGCTCCCGGTCGTCACGCGGCGCGCCTCGCCCAGCCATTTCGCGGCCAGTTCGATCTGCTCGACCGGAACATCGGCGCGCGCGGCGGCCATTTCGGGCGTGAACGGCGCGACGGCGGCGCGCAGATCCTCCAGCCCGTTGCACCACTTCTCCACGAAAGCGCGGTCGTAGGTCCCGTCACGTAGCAGGATATGGGCAATGGCGGCGAAGATCGCGGCATCGTGGCCGGGTAGCGGCTGGATCAGCAGATCGGCAAAGCGGGCGGTCTCGGTGCGGCGCGGATCGACCAGGATCACCTTGCAGCCATTGGCCCTCGCCGCTTCGAAACCGCGCGCGGGCGCCCCGCTCTCGGCCACGGCATAAGGCGCGCCCTGATGCGTGACCAGCGGATTGCCCCCGGCGAGCAGCGCCACGTCGCAATCGCGCATGGCGTTCTTGCCGCTCGCCATCGTGCCCAGCCGCGCCAGCGTCACCCACTTGGCCGACTGGTCGATGGTCATCGTCGAGAAGAAGTTGGGCGTGCCAAGCGCCGCCACGAAAGCGCGCTCCATCAACCCGCCGAGCACGCAGCGATAGGCTCCGGTGCCGTGATAGACCGCGACGCTGCGCGGGCCGTGCTCGGCCACGAGCGCCTTGAGCCTGTCGGCGATGGCATCGAGGGCGGCGTCGTTATCGATGGGCGCGAAAGTGCCGTCGGGCTGGCGCGCGAGGCTCTGCAGCAGCCGGTTTTCCGCGCCGTTGTGAAAGTCGACGGCAGCAAGGCCCTTGGGACAGAGATAGGCGCCGTAGGGCGATACGCTGCCGTCGGGCCGGGCGCGGACCATGCGGCCCTCGTCCATCTCGATTTCCATGGCGCACAAGGCGCTGCAGTTGCGGCAAAAGGTTTTTATGCTTTCTCCCATCCGCGCAGCCTAGGGCAAGGCAGGCCGGGCGAAAAGGGCGCGCGCCGGGCACGGACGCGCAGGCAAGTGCATGACCCGCGCGGGGCAATCAGAAGGGGATCGGCTGCCCGTCCCATGCGAAGAAGCCGCCGCTCTCTGCCGCAGTCAGACCTTCGAGGACCGCGAGCAGGTTCTGCGCGGCCTGCGCGGGCGCGGTGAGCTGGCCTTCGGGAAGGTTGTTCTGGAACGGCTCGGACAGCGGCGTATCGACGGTGCCCGGATGGAGCGCCACGATCACGCTTTCGCGGTGCGTGCGGCCCATCTCGATAGCGAAGTTGCGCACCAGCATATTGAGCGCGGCTTTGGAGGCGCGGTAGCTGTGCCAGCCGCCCAGCCGGTTGTCCGAGATCGAGCCGACGCGGGCGGAAATCGCCGCGAAGACACTGCGCCCCTCGCGCGGGAACAGCGGCAGGACATGCCGCGCGACCATGGCCGGGGCGATGGTGTTGATGGCGAAAAGCTGCGCCATGCGCTCGGCGTCGAGCTTCTTGAGCGTGCGCTCCGGCCCTGCCCCGTCGGCGAATTCCAGCGCGCCGGTGGCGACGATCACGAGGTCCGGCGCGCCCTGCTCCGCCATCGTTGCGGCGGCCTGGGCGAGGCTGGCTTCGTCGGTCACGTCACAGGCAAGCGGGACAACGCGGTCGCTGGCGGCAGGCGGGGTGCGGCTGGCGGCGTAAACACATGACACGTCCTCGCGGGCAGCAAGTGCCTCCACCAGTGCCGCGCCGATGCCGCCGCTGGCGCCGAAGATGCAGGCGCGGGTCACGAGGCCTTGGTCTGGTAGGCGGCGATCACGTCCGCGCCGACGTCCAGCGCACGCTGGACCGCGGGCCGTTCGGCAATGCGGGCATGCCAGGCGGCGATGGCCGGGTGCGCGTCCAGTCCGCCGCCGTTATCGGGGTACTTCTCGATCCACGGCCACACGCACATGTCGGCGATGGAATAGTCGCCGCACAGATAGTCGCGGCCGTCCAGCGCCTTTTCGAGCACGGCGAACAGGCGTTCGGTTTCCTTGCGGAAGCGGTGGATCGGCAGCGACGTCTCTTGCGGCTCTCGGTCGGGATGCTGCGCGGCGCGACTGAACCAGTTGAGCTGGCCGGACATCGGCCCCAGCCCGGCCATCTGCCAGAACAGCCAGGAATCGACCTGCGTGCGCAGGCCCTCGTCCGCCGGATAGAACCGCCCGGTCTTGCGGCCGAGATACTGCAGGATCGCCGCGCTTTCGAAGACGCGCACATCGCCGTCGACCAGCGCCGGGATCTTGCCGTTCGGATTGACCGCGCGGAAAGCCTCGGCGTCCTGCTCGCCTTTCAGGATGTCGACGATTTCGACTTCGTAGGGCAGCCCCATTTCCTCCAGCGCGATCGCGACCTTGTGGCCATTGAGCGTGGGGAAATAAAGCAGCCGGATCATGCCTTGTTCCCGGTCTCGCGAAAGCGCAGTTCCTGATGCGTGCGCGCTTCCAGGCCGATGTCGGGGAAGGTCGAGACGTCCCAGGCATCGCGCCCGCCGATGTCGTAGTAGACGGCGGGCTGGTCAGACCGGTTCTGCAGGTGGTGGGCATTCTCCACCCCGGCCTTGAACCCCACGCAGTCGCCTGCGCGCAAGGTCTCCTCGCCATCGTCGGTAACGAGCACGAGTTCGCCCGAGATCATCACCACCAGTTCGTCGTTGGTGCGGTGCCAGTGGCGCTGGGTGGACCAGGCGCCGGGCGGCAGCTCTACCATGTTGACCCCGAACTGCGAGAGCTTCCACTGGCGCGTGAGCATCCAGGTCTTGCGGCCCCTCACCTTCTCGTCGTGCGGCGGCGGATAGGAGCTGCGCCCGGTGATCGCCTTGTCGGGGGAAATATCGCCCTTATGCCGGGTCATACGCCCGCCGCCATGCCGCCGGTCACGCGCAGCGTCTCGCCGGTGACGAAACGCGCCTTTTTCGAAGCGAGGTAGAGCAGCGCTTCGACGATGTCCTCTTCCAGCCCGTCGCCGGCGATCAGCTGCATCGCCTGCACCCGTGCCTTGGTCGCTTCGGGCAGTTCCTTGCGGATCGTATCGGTGAGCATGAGGCCCGGCGAGATCGCGTTCACGCGGATGCCGTCCACGCCCAGCTCGCGCGCGAACGTGATGGTGAGCCCCGCAACCGCCAGCTTGCTGTCGCCATAGGCCGAGCCGCCCATGTGCGCTGCGCTGGAGGAGATGTTGACGATCGAGCCCCCTGCCCGGCCCTTCATGTGCGGATGCGCCGCGAGCGTGCAGCACACGACGCCGATCACGTTGACGTCGAACAGGCGGCGCACCTTGGCGAGCCCCATCTTGAGGATCGGCTGCCCGTATTCGTCCGAATGCAGACCGGCATTGTTCACCAGCAGATCGATCCCGCCGTGGGTCTTCGCCGCCTGCGCCATGACTTCGGCCATGCGCGCCTCGTCGGTGACGTCGCCGCCCATGCCTTCTGCAGACCCGCCCGATGCCCGGATCTCCGCTGCGGCGGCCTCGGCTTCGCCGGCATCGATGTCGACCAGCACGACGTGCGCGCCCTCGCCGGCGAGCGCCACGCCGAACGCCTTGCCAAAACCCCTGCCGCCGCCGGTCACAACCGCGGTGCGTCCCTGCCATTCGCTCATCAAATATCTCTCCCGATCAAACCTTGCCGGCAAGCAAGCACCGCCGCAGCAGTTCGCGCAAGGCCTTTACCGTCAATTCGCATCGCCCATGCGGTTCCACTATGGTGACTTGCGCAGGCTCGCGATTGTCCCGAAGGTCCGGCGCGATGCATGCCTACCCACCCGAAGGCCGTCGCAAGCTGATCACGCTGTTCACGCTCGCAGCAGCCTTCATGACCCAGCTCGACGCGACGATCGCCAATGTTGCCTTGCCGCACATGCAGGCCAGCACCTCGGCCTCGCGCGAGCAGATTACCTGGGTGCTCACCAGCTACATCATCATGGCCGCCATCTTCACGCCGCTGTCAGGCTGGCTGGCGAGCCGCTTCGGCCGCAAACGGCTCTTCATCACCTCGGTCATCGGCTTCACCATGGCCTCGATGCTGTGCGGCATAGCGGCGAACTTCGAGCAGCTCGTGCTGTTCCGCATGCTCCAGGGAACGATGGGCGCGGCGCTGCTACCTATGAGCCAGGCGATCCTGCTCGACATCAATCCGCCCGAAAAGCACGGCTCCGCCATGGCCACCTGGGGCCTCGGCGTCATTCTCGGCCCGATCTGCGGCCCGATCCTGGGTGGCTGGCTGATCGAGGTGTTCAACTGGCGCTGGATCTTCTTCATCAACCTGCCTTTCGGCGTGATTGCAGTCCTGGGCCTGCTCGCCTTCCTCCCCGCCTTCGAGGACGAGAACGCGGTCGAGCTGGACTTCACCGGCTTCGCGCTGCTTGCCGTCGCGATCGGCTCGTTCCAGCTCATGCTCGACCGCGGGCAGATGCTCGACTGGTTCGATTCCACCGAGATCTGGATCGAGGCCGTGCTGGCGGCGACCTCGTTCTACATGTTCCTCGTTCACACGCTCACCACCGACCGCCCCTTCGTGAACCTGTCGATCTTCCGCGACCGGAACTTCGCGGTCGGCTCGGTCTTCGGCTTTTTCCTCGGCGGCCTGATGTATTCGGTCATGGCGATGACCGCGCCGCTGCTGGCAGACCTGATGGGCTATCCTGCCATGCTCGTCGGCATTGCCATGGCGCCCAGAGGGATCGGCACGCTGATCATGATGCCCATCGTCGGGATTCTGGTGAACCGCGGCGATCCGCGCGTGCTGATCGTCGTCGGCATGGTGATCAGCGGGATTTCAACGGCGATGATGGCAGGCTTTTCGCTGCATATGGACGCCCGGCTGGTCGAGTTGGCCGGCTTCGTTCAGGGCGTGGGCGGCGCGTTCCTCTTCGTGCCGATCACCACGGTGGTCTTCGCCACGATCCCCGCGCACTTGCGCAATCAGGGCACGGCCATGAACTCGCTGATCCGCGCGCTCGGCGGGTCGGTGTGGATTTCGGTGATGCAGTCGATGACGATCCGCAACGAGGCTTCGGTCCACGCCCGCCTCGCCGAGGGCGTGCGTCCGGACAATCCCGCACTGGTCTGGCGCTGGCCCGATTTCGACTTCGGCTCGCCGATAGAAATGCTGCGCGCCAGCGGTGAGATCGGACGGCAGGCGCTCATGGTGTCCTACACGGATTCGTTCTGGCTGCTCTACGTCTGCGCCTTCGCGCTGGCGCCGATGGTCGTGCTGCTGCGCTACCGCAAGCAGGAGAAATCCTGACCCAAAGCCGCTCAAACCGCCTTGAGAAACGCCTGCGCGGGCAACTGATCCACCCGGAACCGGCCGACATGCCCGGTCAGTTCGTTTGCCTGAGCGGCCAGACTGCGCGCCGCGGCACTCGCCTCTTCGACCATGGCGGCATTCTGCTGGGTCATGCGGTCCATTTCCCCCACCGCATGGTTGATCACCTCGAGATTGCGCGCCTGTTCTCCGGCGCCCTCGGAAATGGCGCTCAAGCGGGAATCGATCTCACCCACACGCTCGACGATACGCCCGAGCATTTCGCCGGTCCTGTTCACCAGCCCGGAGCCATCGGCGACCAGATCGGCGCTGCGCCCGATCAGCGATTTGATGTCGTTGGCCGCGTCGGCGGAGCGCTGCGCCAGGGCGCGCACTTCGGTGGCCACTACGGCAAACCCCTTGCCCGCATCACCCGCACGCGCTGCCTCGACGCCCGCATTGAGCGCCAGCAGGTTCGTCTGAAAGGCGATTCCATCGATCAGGTCGATGATCTTGGTGATCTGGTGCGAGGATTCCTCGATCGCCTGCATGGCCGTGATCGTCTCTGCAACCACGCGCTGGCCATCCACCGCTTCCTTGTGCGTCGTACGTACTGCGGCACTGACTTCCGCGGCACCCTGTGCGCTCGTCTGCGTCGCAGCGGCGGCATCGCGCATGGAAGCCGCTGTTTCCTCGAGGTTGGCGGCCTGATGCTCGGTTCGGTTTCCAAGGTCGGCCGATGCTGCCTGAATTTCATCGGCCCCTGTGCGCACCATAGCCGCCACACCGGCGACATTGGCCAGGCTGTCGCCCAATTGCATCGCAGCCCGGTTGTAGTCGTCCTCGATCTTCTTGAACCTGCTCTGGACGCCATCGACACGGTGCGTCAGATCGCCATCGGCAAGCTTCGAAAGCGCGCCGCCGATTGTCTCGATCACATCGTGATCGGAGGTTTCCTGATAGATCGAAACGGCGATTTCCATGTCGAGCATGATCGCCTTGAGCAGCGCACTCGCCTGCGCGGCGAGGCGCTTGCGCGAACGGTACGCCGAATTGGCGACCAACTCGTGCATCAGATGCTCGGCCAGCAGGGTATAGGCGCCGAGGTACCAGCGCGGCTCGAGACCGATCCTGGCATGCGTCATGCCGATACGGCGGCTGCGCTCGTAATACTCCGGCGTGAATTCGGCATTGAGAATGACATCCCAGTGGCTCGCCTGCGCCGCTTGCGCGCGATCCATGTGCTGCGAATCTGCAAAGAATTCCCGCGTAGCCGGCTCTGCGGCGATATGCCGGTAGAACTGATCCAGGCCGGCCTGAAGCGATTTACCGACCGATCCCCTGATCTCACGCAGAGCAAGGCGGTCTGCCTCGGTGAAATTGATGAACTGCAAACGCGACGCAAGAAGCGCTTCCGAACTTTCCGTCGGACTCATCATCAAACTCCACCCATACTCGAATCATGCAAACGATTGTTGTCTCTGTATGTATCGTTCGAATATTTATAATTACTAGCCTATTTACGGGTTTTTCCCTGTTATACGGACTAACCACCGAAAAAGGTCAAGTTTCAAGAAACTGCCGACCTATCGCAATGAAATCGCCGCTCACGCCTTGACCGGACGGCCTGTGACGACGCAGGGCAAAGCGACATCGGAAACGTTCGGGATCGGCCATGACCATTCATTTCGACTGCACGCAGTGCGGCAAATGCTGCCACAACTTGCGGCTGACCTTGAGCGTGGACGAGGCGATCACCTGGGCGGGACGCGGCCATACCGTGCAGATCCTCGCCGAAGCGCTGCCGTGGCCCGCCGATCCCGACCCGGAAACGCCGCAGTCGGCCTACGACAAGGCGCGTTCGTTTCCGGGAATGAGCGGCGAGATTCCGGTGCGCATCGCCATCGCGCTGGTAGCCTATCACGACGGCCCCTGCCCGCACCTACAGCCGGACATGCGCTGCGGAAACTATGAGGCCCGGCCGCGCATCTGCCGCATCTACCCCCTCGAACGCCGCCCGCTGACCGCATGGACACCGCAGGACCGGCTCTGCCCGCCCGAAGCATGGGACGACGACCTGCCCGTGCTGACCCGCGACGGCGAGATCGCCGATCCCGAGGCCGTCAGCATCATCGAGGCCCATCGCCGTGTCGCATTGGAGGACGTACCCACGCTTGCCGCCGCCTGCGCAGCGCTGGGCGTGGACAGGGCCGCCTTCGCCAACGAAGGGCTCGCGGTGCACGCTCCCGACCCGCTGGAACTCGCCGAGACCCTGCAGTCGGCGCGCGACGCTGACCCCGGCTCGGCAGACACCCGGAGCTGGACGATCCTCACCAATCGCGGGCAGACGCTGTCGCTCCTGCAGGAGGCGGGATGCCTGGCGGAACAGGTCGCACAGGGACCGGACTATCTCGGCTCGTTTGCAGACGAAGCGTGAGTTTGGCGCAGCGCTGCGGCGATTCTCGCCGTTTTCAGGGAGAAATGGGCCTTTCCTACCGGCCCCGATTTCCGCCAAACTGCGTGCAAAGCCCTTTCCGAGCCCTGCCAAAGTTCATAGCGCGAACTTAAATAAACATATTTTTCAATGAATTAAGCAAGATTCATGCATGACCAACCCGGACAAAGATTGGGAAATTAGCGTCAAAGCCTGCGACTTTGACCTCTTGCCCCGCGCGGCTGAATCGCTAGAGGGGACCTGTAGTCGCGGTTGATGCCGCAGTTGCGAAATCACGGGGATTCTTTCATGGCGCAGTTCACCCTCCCGGCCAACAGCAAGATCAAGAAGAAGGGCAACGTCCACAAGGCCGAGGGCGCGACCAAGGTGAAGAAATTCACCGTCTATCGCTACGACCCGGACTCGGGCGAGAACCCGCGTTACGACACCTTCGAGATCGACCTCGACAACTGCGGCCCGATGGTCCTCGACGCGCTCATCAAGATGAAGAGCGAACAGGATCCGACCCTGACGTTCCGCCGCTCCTGCCGCGAAGGCATCTGCGGTTCATGCGCGATGAACATGAACGGCGCCAACGGCCTCGCCTGCACCACCGCGATCGAGGACCTCAAGGGCGACATCCGCATCACCCCGCTGCCGCACATGGACGTGGTCAAGGACCTGGTCCCCGATTTCACGCACTTCTACGCGCAGTACGCCTCGATCCGCCCCTGGCTGCAGACCGTCTCGACCACGCCGTCGGGCAAAGAGCGCCTCCAGACCCCCGAACAGCGCGAGAAGCTGGACGGCCTCTACGAGTGCATCCTGTGCGCCTGCTGCTCGACCTCGTGCCCGAGCTACTGGTGGAATTCCGACAAGTTCCTCGGCCCGGCAATCCTGCTTCAGGCCTATCGCTGGCTGGCCGACAGCCGCGACGAGATGACCGGTGAGCGCCTCGACGAGCTGGAAGATCCCTTCCGCCTCTATCGCTGCCACACCATCATGAACTGCGCCAACGTGTGCCCCAAGGGCCTCTCGCCCGCACGCGCGATCGCCGAAATCAAGAAGATGCAGGCCGAGCGCCAGGTCTAAGGGCGCAACGGCAAGGTCTTCGGATGAAGCCGACCGGCGAATTCATCCACGTTCCCGACCCGGAAAATCCGGGTTGGCATACGTGGCGCGTGAACGACGACGCGCGTTTCAACACGCACGCCCTCGGCCGGATGATCATCCGCCCCGAAGGTGAGCGCGGCGCCCGGCTGCGGTTGCTCGACGTGGAAACGCGGCACAGCAACCTGCACAGCAACGTCCACGGCGGCGTTACGCTCGCGCTGATCGACGTCGCCATGTTCGCGGCGATCTACACGGTCCTCGGCGCCGATGCCGCCGGCTCGGTCACGCTGGACCTGCACAACCAGTTCATCGGCTCGGGCAAGATCGGTGAACCGCTCGATGTCGTCTCGGAAGTAATGAAGGAAACCCGCCGCCTGGTCTTCCTGCGCGGCACCGTCGAGCAAGGCGATCATCTGGTGGCCAACTTCGTGGGCACCCTGCGCAAGCCGAGCGTACGATGACCGCGATGCTTGAACGCTACGAGGCGCTGGTGGCAACCGGCGAGCTGCGGTCCGATCCCGAGCAGGAAGCTGCGGCCGAACGTCTCAACCGCCTGCAGCGCGAACTCTACAAGACCGCCTCGTCCAAGGGGCTGATCGGCAAACTGCTGGGCAAGAAGGTTGAGCCTCCGCGAGGCATCTACATGTGGGGCGGTGTCGGGCGCGGCAAGTCGATGCTGATGGACCTGTTCATCCAGACGCTCGACATCCCGGAAAAGCGCCGGGTCCACTTCCATGCCTTCATGCTGGAAGTCCACGCCCTGCTCCGCGACGAGCGCAAGAGCGAATCGGGCGATCCGATCCCGCCGGTAGCCGCTGCCATCGCCCGCAACGTGCGCTGCCTCGCGTTCGACGAGATGGTCGTCAACAATTCGGCCGATGCGATGATCATGAGCCGGCTGTTCACGCACCTCATCGTGAACGAGGGCGTGACTATCGTCACCACCTCGAACCGTGCGCCGTCCGAGCTCTACAAGGACGGACTCAACCGCGAACACTTCCTGCCGTTCATCGACCTCATCAGCAGCGAGCTCGACGTCTTCACGCTCAATGGTCCCACCGACTATCGCCTGCAACGCCTGGGCGGAATGGCGACTTGGCATATGCCGCTGGGTGAAGCGGCGACCGAACAGGCGCGCGAAGCCTTCTATCGCCTGACCGATTACCCCCCGGAAGATGCCGAACACGTCCCCTCGGCGGAAATCGACGTAGGCGGCGGTCGCATGCTCCATGTGCCGAAGAGCCTCAAAGGCGTCGGTGTCTTCAGCTTCAAACGCCTGTGCGGCGAAGCGCGCGGTGCATCGGACTACCTCGCGATTGCGCGCGCCTATCATACGGTTCTGGTCATGGGCATTCCCAAGATGGGGCCGGACCGGCGCAACGAGGCAGCGCGCTTCGTGACGCTGATCGACGCGCTGTATGAAAACAAGGTCAAGCTCATCGCTGCCGCCGATGCAGCCCCGGAGGACCTCTATCAGGCAGGAACCGGCCGGTTCGAATTCGAACGTACGGTCAGCCGCCTGAACGAAATGCAGAGCGCCGAATACCTTGCCCTGGGCCACGGCGAAGGCTGATTGGTTAACGAATCCCGAATCGGGACCCCGCGCTTCAGGCGTCAACCAAACACCCACCGGCAAGAAGATCAGGCGACCACTCGCCTGAGCGTCCAGTAAAAACAAAGCGCCTGTCCGCTTCTGGAAAGACGCTGCATGCCCAAAATAAATGAAGCGCTTTTCAAAAGAAAAAAATCTTCCGAAAAGCGCTTCAAATTTATCGCGGTTAACTGCAATCAGATTGCAGATTCACCTTGAAGTAGTGTCGGCTCAGACGCCGGCAGTACCCCAGTGACCGCCCCAGAAGTCCTTACGCATAGTATATTCCCCATGTGAACAGCCGCATTCAGTGCGACTGAAAACATGGATAACAATAGCTTAACGGACCATCAAGGAATTTTTAACCAATCTTGAGAACCTTTGGTTCAGCAATCTGCTCGACCAGATCCCGGAATGGGACAGGCCGGCTGAGATAATAGCCCTGGATCAGATCGCACTGCATGTCGCTGAGCATCTGCAATGCGGCGGCCGTCTCCACGCCCTCCGCGACCACAGTACGATCCAGAGAGTGCGCCATTTCGATGATCGACTGCACAAGGAGCAGATCGTCCTTGCTCGATTCCATCGACTGCACGAAGACCTTGTCTATCTTCACTTCGCTGGCGGGCAGATAACGCAGGTACTCAATCGTCGCGTTGCCTGTGCCGAAGTCATCGATCGACAGCCGCAAGCCGGATTTGACCAGCCGCTGCAACATCTGGAACGTCCGGGAACTGCGGTCGAGGCGATCGGTTTCGGTGATCTCGAGAATCAGGCGCTCGGGCGACAATCCATGCTCGGCAAGAATATCGCCGATCATGCCAGGCAGACCCGGATTACGAAGCAACTGAGCGGATATGTTGACCGAGATCGTCAGGTCGCGCCCCAGTCGATCCAGTTCGACGGCAGACTTGACCGCTTCATTGACCACAAAACGCGTAATGCGCTCGATGCGGTGAAATTCCTCGGCAATGCGGATGAACTTTTCCGGACTGATCGGGCCGCGCTCCGGATGGGTCCAGCGGACCAGCGCTTCCGCACCGCAGATCTCGTTCTTCCTGACATCGAGCTTGGGCTGATAGGCCACCCACACCTCGCCATTGTCGATGGCACGGTCCAGCGATGTCAGCAGCGAGATTTCCCACTGCGCTTCGTGCCTGCGACTGTCGTGCTGATAGACGAGCTCGTCATTGCGGACAGCCTCCTCGGCCGACTGCATGGCGCTGGCAATACGCCCCGACAAAGGTCGATCGAACTCTGAATCGACGCCGCAATTGAACGAAAGGTCGATATCCAGACCGCCCACCTGAATGCCGTTCTGGACGATACGGTGAAGGCCCTCGAGGTTCTCGAAGAGGTCGAACGTGCTACGGATGTTGGAAAGCCATACGAACATGCCGCCTTCGTGATAGACGGTCACATCGTCGTCGCTGATGCGGATGCGGCGGACGATTTCCTTGGCAAGCTGGGCTTCTACGTGCTCGGCAAAACTGCCGATGATACCGCCGTAGTTGCGGATCTTCAGGGCAACCAGGATATGCGGCGTCAGTTCATCCGAATTGCGCAGAGCCTGCACACTCGGCAGCCCCGAACCCGCATTGGTTTCGCCCGCTTCCTCGACGCGGTCCAGATTGCGCACACGAACCACGGCAACGAGCGCGACAGCCAGAGCCGGGACGACTTCAACATGGATTCGGACAAAATCGAGCAGGAAAGGCGCTGCACCAAGAATGACTACCAGGCCAGTGAGGCGGTATACGTCGAGCACGCGCCCCCTGCGCAGGCCGGATGTGACAACCGCGAGAATCAGCAGAAACGGTAACAGCCAACCGTATTCCTTGGGCACTCCGTGTTTCAGGGTCTCCGCACCGATGGCGTGAAAAAAGCCGCCCGGCGCGTCGACTCTCTGGCCGGGAATGGAGTGGATGTCGTTGAACGTAACCGCTGTGGGAATGATCAGCACAGTCTTCCCACGAACGACGGCGGGGTCGAAACGCCCCCGCATGACATCGACATAACTCAGCGTCTTGAACGTGCCGACCTGAACGGAAAAGTCAGGCGAATACGCCTGGCTCGTGTCCCCATCGACCTCTGCAATCTTCGCCGACAATGACGGGATTTTCCCGATCGGACTGTCCGACGTCAGCGGCAGGCGAACATTGAGATTGAAGGGCCTGTAATAGATGAGGAGCGAAACCACGCCCGCGTATTCGCGATATTCCTTCAGCGGCAGCTTCCCGGCATAGTTGCCCGGCCTGCTGTTGGCCGAGGGCACCGCGCCAAGGAACACCTTTCCGGGGTTTTCCTTCAGGACACCGATGAACGCTTGATCATCTTTCTTGGTGCTGTGGTTGGCGAAGGACCTGTCGAAGAACACACGCTGCGCACCGGCATCGAAAAGATGGCCCAGCGCTCGCGCGTCGGTGCCCCGATCGACATCGATCGCGCCCAGTTCATCGAGAGTCTTCGTGTCCTGCTGGACGATAACCACATCGCCATCGGACTCTTTTTCAACCAACGACCAGCGCACGCCGCGAAGCATGTCTTCCGCCGGCTGGGCGATACCGGTGACGCCGAAGAACAGCCCGGTCAGCGCGGCCCAGAACACGATCCGGACGCGCGGCTGCTTCCAGAACCTTTTGAGGTTGGCCCAGGCGTCCGTCACAATGACGATGCCCCGTGCCGGTTGCCCAAGTGGAGCAATTCCAGATGCGCGCCATCGCCGCCGGGAGAACCCGGCACCAGAGAGCGATAATGGCGACCTACATCATTCATAGACGTCCCATATTGACGTTCACATTTCCGGCGTACGGCAAATGTCCTAATAATCGGTATAGTTAATATGGAGCATCCTTCCGGTGTCCTTGCCCGCCCTGCACCGGAATCGGCCTGTTTCAGCCGATGCCGTTCTCCGCAAAAGCCTTGTCCAGCATCAGAAGTTGCCAGAGCGTCCTCGAGTTATCGGCCCGGCCGGCCACATGATCGTCCACCAGTGTGGAAAGGCGCCGGGTATCGAACCAACCGGTGCGCGCCAACGTCGCGCTGCTCGCGATATCGCGGGCCGTTTGCGCCAGCGGACCGCGAAACCACTGCGCAATCGGAGTGACGAAGCCCTGCTTGGGGCGGTAGAGAATGTCGTCGGGCAAATAGCGGCGCATGGTGTGCTTCATCAGCCACTTGCCCTGCCCGCGGCGCACGCGCATCGATTCCGGCAAGCTGGCGGCAAACTCGATCAGGCGATGATCGAGCAAGGGTTCACGTGCTTCCAGACTGACGGCCATGCTGGTGCGATCCACCTTGGTCAGGATGTCACCGGGTAGCCAGACCTTGAGATCGGCATACTGCGCGCGGTCCAATCCGGATCTCGCCGGCGCGGATCGCATCAGGTCCTGCACAGGCTGTTCGGCACGGTAGTCACCGCGCAACCGCCGGAAGGCGTCCGAATAGAGCAGATCGCGGGATTCCGGCGAAGCATACGCCAGAGCCCGCGCATATCCCTCGGCGCTGTCACCGGCCAAAGACAACAGCGTCGTCTTCGCCCGCAAAGGCCGCGGTGCCCAGTCGGCCTTGGGATAGTATGCGCCCAAAGTGCCGAATAACGGGCCACGCAAGGCCTGAGGCAACAGGCGCCGTACCCGGTCCTCGCCATGCTGGAACACATGCCGGCGGTAACCGGCAAGCGCCTCGTCCGCCCCGTCTCCGGACAAGGCCACAGTGACCGACTCCCGCGCCAATTGGCATACGCGCCAGGTCGGCAGTGCCGACGCGTCCGCGAATGGCTCGTCGAACATGCCGGCCAATACATCGATCGCGTCGAAATCGTCGGGCGAGACAAGCCGCGATGCGTGATCTGTCTGGTATTGTCGCGCGACTTTGGCCGCGTAGTCGCTTTCATCCAGCGCAGCGACATCGAAGCCGATCGAGCAGGTCCGAACGGGCTGTCCGCTTGCCTCGGCCATGAGCGCCACGACGCTGGAGCTGTCGACGCCGCCGGAAAGAAATGCGCCCAGCGGCACATCGGAGACCATGCGCGATGAGACGGCTTGCCGCATCAGATGCAGCAGTTCTGCCTCCAGGTCCGCTTCCTTGCCCTTGCGGCGCTCGGCGAACGATACGTCCCACCACTGGGTCGGCCTTGGCAACGGCGCACCGTGACGCAGCAGCAGCGAGTGCCCTGCCGGCAGTTTCGTCACGCCCTTGAGGAAAGCGCGATGGTCGGGAACATAGCCCCAGGTCAGGAAGTCCTCGACTGCCAGCGGATCGACCTCGCGCCGCAGCAGCGGGTGCGCCAAAAGGGCCTTGAGTTCGGACCCGAATGCCAGACTGCCATCGCTGAGAGGCGCGAGATAGAGCGGCTTCACCCCCAGCCTGTCGCGGGCAAGGAAGAGCGTGCGCGCATCGAGATCGTAGATGGCAAAGGCGAACATGCCATGCAGGCGGGTGACGCAATCGGGGCCCCAGCGCTGCCAAGCGGCGAGGATCACCTCGCTATCGCCATCGGTCCGGAATGTCGCGCCCGCGCTCTTCAGTTCCTGCCGCAGTTCCTGGAAGTTGTAGATCTCGCCATTGAAGACCAGCATCGCCCGGCCATCGCTGGCCGCCATCGGCTGCGGGGAACCGGCAAGGTCGATGATCGACAGGCGGCGATGCCCGAGCCCCACACCGGGCGCGGTCCAGATGCCGTGACCGTCAGGCCCGCGATGCGCGATGGCATCGCACATCGCCTCTACCCTTGCGGGGTCGACCGGCTTGGGTGTTTCGAGATGA
The DNA here is from genome assembly GCA_965140495.1 of uncultured Novosphingobium sp. GTDB lineage: Bacteria > Pseudomonadota > Alphaproteobacteria > Sphingomonadales > Sphingomonadaceae > Novosphingobium. The sequence goes on from OZ223239.1 coordinate 2,984,175, forward strand.
AAGATACCGGCGATACCGCACATGCGAAGAGCCCCTAACGCACGCGCGCCATGCGGTCCATCCACGGCCCCAGCGGACCGGTGGACTTGCGAAATGCACGAATGGCCTCCGCTGCCTGACCTTTGGGACTATCCTCGGCGGAAAGGATCAGGGTCACCGTCGGCCGAACGCGGAAAAGCAGGTGGTTGGCGATCACCGCCAGTTTCAGGCGCGCATTGCTTCCCGAAAGCAGGTCACCGTTCCGATACCACGTGACGGCCAGACGCTCGACATTCCCGTTTGCCAGAAAGCGCTCGCTCTTTCCGCTGCCGAAAGCCTCTCCGGGAGACTGCCAGGACCATGCGCTCTCGGGCATGAGGGCACCTTGTCCGAAACCTCCGGCTTCGCGCCCTTCGCCCTGACTGGAATATACCGCGACGAAGACGTCCACCTGCCGGCCAGCGGAATCTTCATAGCGGCCCAGCAAGCGGTGTTCGGCACCTTCGGCGCGCGGCTCCCACCACACGGTCGGCGCATAGTCCACCCGTGTCCATCCCGAAACCTGCGGCAGATCGATCAGTCCGGGCACCGGCGCGGTGAGCCTGTCCGCGCTGAACGCCCAGGCCTGCGCAGCGATCACCAGCGCCGCCAGCCCGAGCAGGACGTTGCGCTGCGATTTCGCGGCAACTTCAAGCCGTTCCAGCACGGTAGCACTGCGAATAGCCTCTGCATCGATTACCGGCTCGTTGAGAGGACGGTCGAAAAAGTGCCACGCCCCGAGGATCACGAAGGCGAGCACGACCGCGAAGAACACCCAGCCATAGACGATGTGATCGAAGCCGGCGGCCACTTCAACGCCCACGATCTGCGCGGCATAGATCGTCCCCCAGGCGCGAATGCCGTTGGCGACGATCGGGACCACGAGACAAGCCGCCATCATCGCGAAACGCCGTCTCCAGCTCACGAAACAGACATTGGAGGCAAGCACACCGAACGCGATCATGGCGATGAGGAACTTCACGCCCGAACAGGCTTCGGCCACCTCGAACAGGCCGGCGGGCGTATCGATGAACACGCCATCGATGACCGCAGGAATTCCGCTGAGATGGGTGAGCGCGATGGTGATTTCAGCCGTCACCATCTGCAGGACTTTCACCAGTTCCTCACCGACAGGAACGAGGAAAGCCATGTAGCAAAGCGGGAAGATCAGTCCGGCACTGACGCGCACGCCCAAGAGCACCGGCACGGCTGCCGCAAGCATCGCGACAGCGCCTGCCTGCCGTGCCAGGTCGAGACCCGAAATGGCGCCGAGAACCCAAAGGAACGCGGCGCCCGCGAACAGGAACAGGCCCGGCCACCATGCCCGCGGCTCCAGCTTTTCCAGTTCCGGCCAGCGCTGCCAGACCAGCCAAATCAGGATGACCGGGATCAGGATAATGTGGTTGTAGGTGGAAATGTCCCACCACTGCCGTGCCATCGCAGCCCAGTCGGATCCAAAAACGATCAGCAGCATCGCCCAGACAGCGGCAAGCCGCAGCAGCGCCCTTTGCCAGACAGACGAAAGGCGCTGGCTTGCGGAAGAAAAGGTGTCAGCCATGGCGCGCACTTCAGGCGGCATCGCTCAGATTTCCGCCTTCGAACCCGAGATAGACGGGAAGCTGGGCAAGGGCCGCGTCCCAACTGGCGTTGGCGACGATCCATTCGCGCGCGGCATGGCCCATCCGCTCGCGCCGCTTGGCATCGCCGGCCAAGCCTATCACGGCCTCCGCCAGGTCTTCATCGTCTGCGGCGATCATGAAGTCGCGGCCATCGCACGCTTCGATACCTGTCGCCGCTCCGGGGGATAGAACCACCGGAACCTGCATGGACATGGCTTCCAAAACCTTGTTCTGCACACCGCGGGCGATTTCGAGCGGAATCAATGCAATGTCGGCAGCGGCCAGCCAGGGCCGGATGTCCTCCACCCTGCCCCAGACCTCGATGCCGTCCTTGCCGCTGCGCGCCTGAAGCGACGCGGGCGGATTACGCCCGACGATGTGCAGAGTCCCCTCGGGATAGACCTTGCGCACGAGCGGCATCACGCGGTCCATCGCGCGGGTAACCGCCTCGATATTGGGCGCGTAATCCATCTGACCGGTGAAGATCAGCCGCGGCGCGCCCTTCTCGAGCATTTGCGCCTCGGGCTCGACCAGCGCCGGATCGAAGCCTTCGCTGTCCATGCCGTTTCCCATGGCACAGACATGCGCCGACGGATCTGCCGGATCGGGAAGACGGGACCGCAGCAGGCCCGCTTCTGCCTGACTGATCAGCAGGGTAACATCGCGCGTGTGGGCGATACGGGCCTCTTCCGCACACAGGAGCTTGCCCTCGCGCCGCTCCATCCACGAACGGAAACCCCTGCCCTTGGCTGCGTAGGCCTCGAACTTGGCGGAATCGACATCGACCAGATCTGCCACGACGCGCCCCCGGAAATCCGCAGGAACATATTGCGCCATCTGGCCCGAAAAGACGTAGATCACGTCGATGGGATGATGCGCGAGCACCTCATGAACATAGTGCGCCAGCCGCGCATCATGAAAGGCGGCAAGGCTGAGCGGCTTGCCCGTCGCCAGCGCCTCGATACCCGCGACCGGCAACGACTTGTTGCGGTCGACAAGGCGATAGCTTGCCGAAATGGCTGCCAGGTTGGCTTCGAATTGATGATCGTGCCGGTCATCCGCGAACGTGGCGACATGCACAGGGGCTAGCCGCGTCATCGCCTTCAGGATGTGGTGCGAGCGGATCTTGTCTCCGCGGTCCGGCGGAAACGGGATCCGGTGGGCCAGAAACAGGATTTCGCCCATCAGCCGATCCCGCGCGCGATTAGCGGACCGAGGCGGTTAGCAACGGCCAACGGCAGGCGCTGCCAGATCGCGATCTGCAACGAGAGCTTCGAGCTCGTCGGATCGGCTTCGCGGACGGCCGAACCGGGCGCCGTCCATGTCGCATAGGTCAGAGGTTCGGGCTCGAATCCCCAGTTGCGCTTGAAGTGATAGGCGCCGCTTCCGGTCTTGGAACGACCGAAATCGAAGCTCGTACAGCCACGGCGACGCGCATGGAGCATGAGCTCATAGTACATGCGGTCATTGGCCCGCAGACGCCGCGCATCCCAGGTACCGCCGCCCCAATAGGGCATGACCGCGCCGCCATGATAGACGCTGATGACACTGGCCACCGGGCGGTTTTCATGGCGCACGGTAAGGATATCGGCATCCTCGCCGAAAGCATCGACCACGCTGTCGAGCAGTGCCCTCGGAAAGACCGGGGTCCCGAGATTGCGATAGCTCTCGCAGAAAACTTCGTAGTGCGCCGCCTTGTCGCGTTCGGATGAGCCGACTTCGACGGTCAGGTCGTTCGCAAGCGACTTGCGCACTTCGGCGCGCTGCTTGCGCGGGACCGCCTTGAGCTGCTCCTCGTCGTCGGCAGCGAGCGGACGCGCAAAGTTGGCGTGGGATTCGGTCTTAAGCGTCCAGCCGTCGGCCTCGGTCGGCAGCGTGCCCCCGCGAAGCTCGATCGAAGGGCAGGATTGGCGCCGAGCCAGTTCCTCAACTGCAGCGAACATAGCGTCCGCATCGGCTGCGTCAGTGACCAGCAAACCACCGCCCACGGCGAAACCGGTCGATGCGACAACGCGCCCGAAAATCGGCGAGTGAATGACGTCGACGGGAAGAAACGCGACGATGTCCCCGCCCCGCTCCTGCACGAGCGCCTGAGCCGCGTTGCCGGTAGCGCGGGCGACCGACACGAACCATGCCGGACGATGATAGGGCGTGCCTTCCGGATGGCGGGCAACGAAGCCTTCGAGGCGATCGATCTCGCCGGGATCGGCCAGATCGACGAGGCGCACTGTGCTGCGCGTGAGGGTGAAAGGCGCGTTCATGCCGCGAGCGCCACTGCTCGGTCTGCCTCGCGGGCAGCAAGTTCGTCCATGCGACCCCAGCGGAATTCACCAATGAGCTGACGCAGCTTTCCGGCCATGCCCCCCAGGTTGGTGTAGTGCCGAAGCTTCGAGCGCATCGGTGCATCGGCGACGCGGGGCTGCTCGGGATCGATTTCCCAGGGGTGGAAATAGAAGACGGCCGGTCGCTGCTCCTCGCGGTTCACCTGCCGGATCGCCCAGCGTGAAAACGCATAGGGAAGGACGCGGAAAAACCCGCCGCCACCCGCAGCCAGCCGGCGCCCGGCAAAGGTCGCGGTGGTGACGGGAATTTCTACGAAGTCTTGTCCCGCCAACGGATGAAACGCAAAGCGCGGAGCCTCGCGCCAGCCGTAGTGGTCGTGGGTTATGGGCGCCACGCTGGAGCTATAGGCATAGCCCTGCTCGGCAAGGACCTCGAAAGCCCAGGGCGTGCGGGCATCGATGGAAAAGCTCGGGGCCCGGTAGCCGAGCACGGCTGCTCCCGAGGCATCCTCGATGGTCATGCCGGCTCGCGCAATATCCTGCGCGAAGCCTTCGGCGCCGAGGCGGAATACGCGTTCGTGATCCCAGCCATGGCTGGCGATCTCGTGGCCTTCCGCCACGATCCGGCGCAACAGCACGGGGTGCCGCTCCGCCACCCAGCCAAGCGTGAAGAACGTGCCTTTCACCCCGCAATCGTCGAAAAGACGCAGGATTTCGTCGCAGTTGCGCTCCACACGGTCGGTAAGCGAAGGCCAGCTGTCCCGGTCGATCACCTTTTCGAAGGCGCCCACCTGGAACCAGTCCTCGACATCGACCGAGAGCCCGTTGATCGGCTCGCTGGAATTCATCGGACGAAACTCCCCGGACGAAATGAATCAGGCCGCTTCGCGCTGGCCCTCACCACCTTCGATCCATTCAATCAGCATGGTCAGCGTGTGACGCAGCGTGCGCTCCTGCTCACCTAGACGCGCCTCGAGCTTGGCGGCGTGGTCGCTGACATCGGCAAGCTGCGCCTGCAGTGCCGCAACCTGCTCGTTCTCACCTTCGGCTTCCGCTGCTGCGCGTTCTTCAGCGGCGGCAGCCAGGTCGACCATGGCCTGCTTCAACTCGGCGATCTGCGCGTCACGATCGACAAGCGCGGATTCGATGAGAGCGACGGCAGCGGCGGCATCCAGCCCTTCCGGTTGCACAGGCTGTGCGGCGGGTGCTTCGGTTGGGACTTCGGCGGAAACGTCTTCGACCGAGGGCTCGCTTTCCACGAAGGGACGCGCGTCTTCCTGCACCGGAGCCGGTGCAGGTTCCGTCGCTTTTGGTTTCTGCGCCACCAGAGCCAGAGACCCATCGTCGTTCATCTCATCGAGGACCTGGCGGACCATTGCCCCGTCGATGCGGCTGCGCTGATCGACAGCGCCAAGCAACAGCAGACGATTGACGATCTGGTTGATACGGCGCGGAATACCGCCGGTCGCATCATAGATCTCGGCGAACACGCGCTGATCGAAGCTCGGGTTGCCCTTCCAGCCCACGCACGTCATGCGGTGTTCGATATAGGACTGTACTTCCTTGGGCTGCATTGCGCCTAGGTGATGCGCGGCGATCACGCGCTGGCGCAGCTGTTCGAGCTGGTTGCTTTCCATCAGCACGTCGCGGAATTCGGGCTGACCAAGCAACAGCGTCTGCAGCAAAGGGTGCGAGCCGAGCTGGAAGTTGGACAGCATGCGCAGCTCTTCGAGCGCGCTGATCGAGAGATTCTGCGCTTCGTCGACGATCAGCAGGCAGCGACGGCCCGCACGCGCTTCCTCATGCAGGTAGGCCTCGATGGCACCCAGGGCAGACGCCTTGTCGTGCCCGGTGACCTGTAGGCCGAAGGCCTGCGCAACGACGTGAACGATTTCCTCGCCATCGAGCGCGCTCGTGACGACGTTGGCCGCCGTCATGCGCGAAGGATCGATCGTGGCCATGAGATAGGCGACCAGCGTCGACTTGCCCGAACCGACCTCGCCGGTGATGACCACGAAGCCCTCACCCTGCGCAAGGCCGTAGCCGAGATAGGAAAGCGCCTTCCTGTGCGTCAGGCTCTCGAAATAGAATTCCGGATCCGGCGTGAGCTGGAAGGGCCTTGCCTGGAGCCCGTAGAAATCGTCGAACATCGTATGTCCTCCCAGGGGACTCAGAAATTGTAGCGAAGACCGGCCAGTGCCGACGCGGTCCAGATATCGTCGATGTCGGGCGTGTCGCGGGAAGATCCGTCGACAGCGACCGCCACGTTTGCGCGAAGGCGCCTCGTCAGCAGGCGTGAATAGCTGGCCGAAGCACCGTAACCGGCCACATCCCCGAACAACGGGTCGTTGGACGAGAGCCAGTTTGCATAGACATTGGTCGCCCAGCCGGCATCGCGGCCGAGCGGGCCGCTGAGATATCCGGCGAGCCAGTAGTTCTCATCGATCACGCCATTGGCCGAAGCCAGCACCGTGCCTTCGGCGGCAATGAACTTGCGGCGGTCGTAGCCGAGACCGACGCCTGCGTTGAGACGGCCGATCTTCATCGTGTAGCTCGCCGAAATGCCGCGCGCGCGGAAGGTCGAAGAGCGCAGCGAACCCAGCGCGCCGGAAAGGCAGTTGTTGCCTTCGAGTGTATCGACGCAGCCGGTCAGGTCCCCCGTCACCGGATCGCGGACGGCCTCGAAATCATCGGGCAGTTCGTTGATCAGGCGGTTGAGCTGACCGCCATAGCCCGCGACATTGTTGTAGACCGCAATGCTGAGCTGCTTGCGGTCGTCCGGTGCATAGGAAAGCGTACCGCCGAAGTTCGTGGCACCGTAGCGGCGACCGACATGGGCGGAGAGCGAGGTGCGCCGGCTCGGGCGCCACATCACGGCAACATCCCAGGTCAGGCCGTTGACGTCATAGGCGAGCACGCGCGGCGCGCTCTTGTCCGTCTCGTAGCGGCCATCCGAACCGATCACGGGATTACCATCGGCATCGCGCACCGCATCGCGGCTCGACACTTCGACATCCTCGTACCCGATTGCGCCCACAGCCTGCACCGTGCGGCTGACGGGCACCGTCACCATGGCACGGACCTGCATGTCGCGCAGGCGCTGATCGAGGTTGGAGATGTCTTCCTGATAGAAGCTGCCAGCAACCGCGAGGCCTACCGGAAGCACGGTGCCGGGGGCCACGCCTGCTTCTGCATCGGCTACCTGAGTAACGCTCTCGTCGAAAACATCCACGGCCGCGACGCCCGGCGCCGATACGAAGGCATTGGACTGATCGACCTTGGTGTAGCCGGCCCGGTAGTTCGCATTGAGATTCACGGCACCGGCGCGCGTCGCAACCGACGGGCCGCCGTAGACCGAATAGATCTTCGTCTTGCTCTTGTCCGAAACCTGACCGTTGTTGCCCGCGACAACGCCATTTTCGACGCTGGCCTGCGTGGCAAGGCCACCGGCTTCAAGGGTCACGCCTGGCAAAATAGTCGTATAGCCGCGCGCAATGCCGCTGATCGCATCGCCATCGGCGGCCTTCTTGCCCCATCCGAACTGACGCTCGTAGCGAACCGAGACGGACGCTGCGTTGTTGCGGCCCGCGATGCCTGCATCAACGCCCGCAGCCAGCTGCGTGTAGGTCAGCACATCGTTACCCGGCGAAAGCTGGGCATTCACGATCTGATCGACCTCGATATAGGGGCTGATCTCAAGCCGCTTGCTGCCCTTGCCGCCGCGCTTGCTCGCCTTGGCGGGCTGCGATGGCGAAGCCTCGGAGCTACCGCCGTCGTTGCCATTGAAGCCGTCGTAACCGATGGACTGGGCCCACGCCGCGGACGGCATGCCGACCGCCGCCAGTGCAACCAGAGCCATGCCGGAGGTCACCGAAAACCGGATCGATGCCAGTCTATGCAATGACTGCCGCATCTGCCTCACCCCTTGTAACCGTAGTAGGTGCCGAAACGGCGCCCGGTGGGACTGAACTGTGCGGCATTGAGAAGAAGCTGGACGTTGGGACAGGCATTGAGGAGCGAAATCGCATCCTCGAGCGAGCCCTGCCCGGTGCTGTCGGCCCGGACGATGACCACCGTCTGCCCGACGTATTTTGCAAGCTCGGCCGCCGGCGACGCCGCGAGCGCCGGAGGAGAATCGAAAATGACGATGCGGTGCGGTGCGCCCTCGGTCAGGCGTTCCAGCACCCGCGCGGTGCGCGAACTGGCGAGGTATTCGCTGTCGTGGTTGCTCGTATCGCCGGCCGGAAGCACCCAGAGCCCCGGAATATCGGTGCCCAGCACGCAGTCGGCAACGTCGATGCTCTCGTCCATCAGCGCGTCCATCAGGCCGGGGCCGCCCGGCATGCCCAGCGCAGAGAGGATCGAAGGCTTGGCGAAGTCGGCATCGACGAGAAGGACTTCGCTTTCCTTTTCCGCCGCTATGGAAAGCGCGAGATTGAGCGCGCAGTAGGTCTTGCCCTCCCCCGGGTGTGGAGAACTGATCAGCACACGCTGTGCCATTGCGCCTGCCTTCTGGCGGCGAAGATCGGCAGCCTGCACCAGGATCTGGCGCTTCACGATGCGGAATTCCTCGAGCAGCCCGGTAACCGCACCCTCGGGCACGATCAGGCCCTGCTCGCGCAGATGCTCGCGGTCGACCGGATGACGTTCGCCGTTGAAGACAACAGGCGTGGGTACAGGTGCGGCCGCAGGCTGTGCCGGCGGCACGTCCTCGCTGACGACAGGTGCCGGGTCCGGCGTCTGGACAGGCTTTTCCGCAAGCGGACGCGGTGCCGGAGCCGGTGCTTCACGCGGCGGCTGCGCCTTGGCGCGGGCCTCTGCCGGCACGCCTTCTGGCTTCGCAATTGCGCTTCTGAAGTCGAAACGGCCAGCGGCACGTTCGAGCAGCGATTCGCTGCGCTTTTCAGAACCTTCGGGCATGGGGATCTTGCTCTGGTCGGTCATGCTATTCCCCTCACGCCACCATGCCACGCTGGACGAATTCGACGGCCAGCAGCACGACGAACAAACCACCCAGCGCCGCACTGGCACCGTAGAAATACTTCATCCGCTTGCGGCGCAGAGCGCGCGCGGCATCGGTCAGGTTCTGCGAAATCGCGCCCAGCACCGGCAGGCCCGTGCTCCGCTCGAGTCCCGACGTAGTGCTGAACACCGAGCGCACGCGGCTCAGCGCGAAAGCACCGGCGCAGCCGCCGCAGATGCCGACGATCAATACGCCGAACAGCAGCACCGGACGATTGGGCGCAACCGGCGAGCGCGGCGTCGTCGGCGGATCGACCACTTCGAATTTCACCGCCTCGCGCTCGGTCTTCACCTCACCGCGCAGCTTGAGTTCCTCGCGGTCCTGCAGGAGCTTGTCGTACTGGCGGCGCAGGACGTCATAGTCGCGATTGATGCGCTGGGCCTGTGCCGACAGCTCCGGGTCCTGGATCGCCAACGTCATGAGCGAGGATACGTCAGCCTGAAGCGCAGCCCGGCGCGATTGCAGAGCCTGGACATTCGCCGCACGCTCGGCGCGGATCGACTGGAGCGAGCTGTATGCCGGATTGATGGTTCCGCCACCGTTGGCCGCTTCCTGCGCAGCCGGCCCCTTGAGCGCAGCGATCTGGTTGCGGGCAGCCACCACGTCGGGATGGCTGTCCGTCAGCCCGCGCGCCTTCATGGAGGCGAGATCGGACTGTGCCTTGGCAAGCGCCGCCTGTGCGCCACCGCCATTGGGGCTGGCGATGGTGCGCGGCGTACCCGCGATCTGTCCGTCGATGGCGGCAAGAGCGCTTTGCGCGGCGGCAAGGTCCGCCTCGACATCACGCAGTGCCGCACGCGAGGTTTCCAGCCGCTGGATCACCGCGGTCCCGCCCTGCGCGAGTTCGGGGTGGGCTGCTTCGAAAGCCGTGCGCTTCTGCTCTGCGACTTCAAGCTGCTTCTCACGCTGCTTGAGCTGCTGGTTCACGAATTCCAGCGTCTCGACCATTTCGCCGCGGTCACCGGAAAGGTTTTCCTCGCGGAAGATGTCGATCAGCTTCTGCGCAATGTCCTGCGCCAGCTTGGCGTTCTCAGCGTCGGAAAACGAGGAGTAGTTGGCCGTCGCGGTAATTTCGAACAGGTTATCCTGCTGGCTCACCACTTTCACGTTGTTGGCCAGCTCCAGAACCGTCGATTCCATCTGCTTGGGCGATTCGATGGTGTCGCCAAGCCGCGTCCCGCGAACGACCTTTTCCAGGTTCACGGCACTGGTCAGCGTCTGGCGAATGCGTTCGATGTCGCGCTTCTTGTCGGCAACGCCGATACCGACCTGTTCGGCCAGCGCGTCGTCGAGCTGAATGAATATCCGCGCCTGCGATTCGTAGCTGTTGGGAATCAGCGCCACCACCAGCCAGCCCAGCAGGCAGATGGCCCATGCGAGCCCCAGCGCAATCCAGCGTCGTGTCCAGACGCTGTGGATCGCTGAAAGCAGCTCTTCGTAAAGGTTGGTCATCGCGTGCGCCCGCCCCTCAGAACATGCTTTCGGGGATGATGATCACGTCGCCGGGGCGCAGCATCACATTGGCCTTGCTGTCACCCTTCTTGAGCAGGTCGCCCAGACGCAGCTTGTATTCCTTCTGCTTGCCGCTCGTCTTGTCGAAGCGGATCAGGCGCGCCTTGTTGCCCGCCGCGTATTCGGACAGCCCACCGACCGCGATCATCGCGTCGAGCACGGTCATGTTCGCGCGGTAAGGGATGGATGCGGGCTTTTCGGTAGCACCGACAACGCGGATCTGCTGGCTGAACGTGCCCGAGAAGTTGTCGACGATGACCGAGACCAGCGGGTCCTCGATGTACTGCGAAAGCTGCAGGCGAAGGTCCTCGGCCAGCATCGAAGGTGTCTTGCCCACGGCAGGCATGTCGGTGATCAGCGGGGTAGTGATCCGCCCGTCGGGCCGGACCTGAACTTTCGCACCGAGTTCCGGGTTGCGCCAAACGAAGATCGTCAGCGTGTCGAGCGGGCCGATAACGTATTCCTCACCCGGACCTTCCTGCATCGCCACGAACGAGGCGGGCGGCAATTCCGGTCCCGAGGCCGATCCCATGCACCCCGTCAGGGCGACGCTGGCAAGCGCAGCAGCGGCCAGATGTCGGGCAAAGCGGTAACGCGGCATGGACACATCCTTGTTTGCGCCAACCGCCCCTGTTCCTGCAGGCACGAAGGGATAGCTGGCAAAATCCAGCCTCCGTAATCCGAAAAAAGGGTGAACATTGCGTTAGCCTTGGCCACTGAAAAGTAACCGGGTCCCAAAACGGGACGCGCAACCATCTAAATCCTTACAGATTTTTCAAACGAGCATTTCCGCTGCCGGTCCCTGCCCGAGGAACGAAGCGGGACTTGCACTGGCGCCATAAGCGCCGGCGCAGAATACGGCCACGAGATCGCCTGCCTCTGCCCGCGGAAAGCCGCCCTTGTCGGCCAGTTTGTCGAGCGGGGTGCACAGGCAGCCGACGATCGAGGCCTCTTCCTCGACCGGGGCGTCGAAACGTGTGGCAATGGCCGAAGGGTAGTTGCGGCGCACGACAGTGCCGAAATTGCCCGATGCGGCAAGCTGATGATGCAAGCCGCCGTCGGTAATGAGAAAAATCTCGCCGTGACTTTCCTTGCGATCGACAATGCGGGCCAGATAGACGCCTGCTTCCCCGACCAGATAACGGCCCAGTTCGATGCAGAACGCCGTCTCCGCAAGCACATCGGGCAGGTTGGCAAACTGTTCCGCCAGCTTTTCGCCCACCAGCGACAAGTCGACCGGCGTATCGCCCGGAAAATAGGGAATCCCGAGGCCGCCGCCGAGGTTGCAGTGCGGCAACGGCGCCCCGCTTTCCTCCGCCAGTTTCGCAGCAAGAGCCAGTGCCTGTGCCTGCGTATCGGCAATCGCCTCTGCATCGAGCGCCTGACTGCCCGCGAAAATGTGAAAGCCGCGCCATTCCGCGCCGCTGTCGCGAATCGTGCGGACCAGGGCCGGCACACGTTCGGCATCGACGCCGAACGGCTTGGCACCGCCCCCCATCTTCATGCCCGAGCCCTTGAGATCGAAGTCGGGATTGACGCGCACCGCCAAGCGCGGCGTCTCCCCCAGCCGTTCGGCAATGGCAATCGCCCGCGCCGCTTCCCCCTCGGATTCGAGATTGAGCGTTACACCGGCCTCGATAGCCGCTTCCAGCTCGGCGTCGCGCTTGCCCGGCCCGGCAAAGCTGACGGCATCGAGCGGAACACCTGCCCCGCGCACGATCTCGAGTTCGCCGCCCGAGGCGATGTCGAACCCGTCGACAAGCTGCGTCATCAGCGTAAGCAGCGGCGGATAGGGATTGGCCTTGACGGCATAATGCAGCGCCAGCCGCTCGGGCATCGCGGCACGCAGATCGGCCACGCGCTGGCGGACGTGATCCGCGCTGTAGACGAACAGTGGCGTTGTGCCTGCCTCATCGACCCAATGTGTAACGGGCTTGCCAGCGACTGCCAGCACGCCGTCCACGGCTTCATAGCCGGCAGGGATCGGGCCAAGCTGCTTCATGCCGCAAGCTCCGCCTGAAGGCTCGTCCGGTCGATCTTTCCGTTCGGACTGATAGGCATGGCATCGCGCCAGTGAATGACTTTCGGCTGCATGAAGTTCGGCAATTCCTGCATGAGTTTACGCGGCAATTCTTGGTCCGCATCTGAAATTCCCGGCGCCGCCCGGACAACGAGATGAACCGCCTGCCCAAGCCGCTCGTCCTTCACGCCGAGTGCAACCGCCTCGGCCACCAGTCCGGTGCCGAGCGCGGCTTCCTCGATTTCCTGGGGGCTGATGCGGTTGCCCGCACTCTTGATCATCGCATCGCGGCGGCCGACGAAGTAGAGCAGCCCGTCCGCGTCGCGCTTCACGCGGTCACCGGACCAGACCGCGGTGCCGCCATAGACCGACCCTTTCGGCGCAGGCTTGTAACGCTCGGCGGTGCGTTCCGGGTCCTGCCAGTATCCCTGCGCGACGAGCGGGCCACAGTGGACCAGTTCACCTTCCTGCCCGGCCTCAGCTATTTCACCCAGATCGTTGATTACCAGGACTTCCGCGTGCGGAATAGCGGTCCCCATCGACGTCGGATGCGTGTCGATCAGATCGGGATCGAGATAGGTCGACCGGAACGCCTCGGTGAGTCCGTACATGGCGAAGAGACGCGCCTCGGGGAACAAAGCGCGCATACGGTGAACGAGATCGATGGTGAGCGCGCCACCGCTGTTGGTCAGCCGACGCAAGCGCGCAGCCGTCTCGGCGGGCCAGTCGAGCTCGCAGACCTGCACCCACAGCGGCGGAACAGCTGCCAGCGTAGTGATGCCATGGCGCTCCACCGCCTTCATGACGTCACGCGGCATCAAGTAATCGAGCGGAACGACGCAACCGCCGGCGAACCATGTCGAAAACAGCTGGTTCTGGCCGTAGTCGAACGAAAGCGGCAGCACGGCGAGGGTCCGGTCATCGCCGGCAAGGCCAAGGTAGTCGGCAACACTATCCGCGCCGAGCCACATATTGGCATGGCTGAGCATCACGCCCTTGGGCCGCCCGGTGGAGCCGCTGGTATAGAGGATCGCCGCCAGATCGTCCGGATCGGCAGTCGAAGGCGCAAGGTCTCCGCCCAGATCCTCCGCGTCGGTCAGAGCCTGCGCTTCCTCAATGACCCGGCACTGCGCCGGAACATCGCCATCCTGCAGCGTCTTCAGCCTTGCGGGCGTGCCGATCAGCATCACCGAACCGCTGTCCGCCAGAATATGGGCCACTTGCGCATGCTTGAGCAGCGGGTTGATCGGCACATGGACCAGCCCCGCCCTCGCGGCGGCAAGCGGCATGAGGCAGGTCAGTTCGCCTTTCGCAGCCCAGCTTGCCACGCGCGCGCCTTTTTCGGGCACTGCACGCGCCAGCCATGCGGCGAGGCGAGAGACACGCGATCTTAATTCTCGGTAGCTAAGCACACCTTCACGCAAGACCAGCGCATCGGCCTCATCCTCCCCGCACAGGGCGAGATGGTCGAGCGGCAGGACGGAATTTTCAGGACTGCCGCGCATGGTCAGGCAATGGCTCCGTGGAAGGGTTTCGAGGTAACGTGGTAAAGATCGAATATCACTCCGATCTTAAGGAAGTGCAATCGGATGACCAGCTTATGCGGCTGCTCTCCGATGCCTGCCAGCATGCCCCGTTCGACCGGCTCGCCTGGTGGCAGCTTCTGGAACAGCACTGCGGCCTCAAGCCCATGCTGGCCATAGCCCGCGATGCGAACAAAGCGGCGGTACTCGCGCTGGCGGGATCGGACGGTCACCTGACTGCGCTGGCCAACTGGTATACGTTTCGTTTCCGCCCCATCTTGACGGACGATCAGTCCCCGCTTGCGGAACTTGCTCGCGAACTCGCCGGACGAGCACACCGCATCACAATCTCCGGTCTTCCCGATGAGGACGATAGCGCCAGCCTGCTCGAAGCCGCCTTCAAATCGGCCGGATGGCTCGTGCAGCGGGAAGCCTGCGATACGAACCACGTTCTCCCGGTAAATGGCTGCGACTATGACGCCTACATCGCCGGCAGACCGGGCAAGTTGCGCACGACGCTCAAGCGCAAGTCGAACAAGGTCGATACGCAGATCCTCACGCATTTCGATGAAGAGGTCTGGGCTGCCTACGAGGATATCTACGCCGAAAGCTGGAAGCCCGAGGAAGGCTCCCCCGATTTCCTCCGCGCCTTTGCGCAACAGGAGGGCGACGCGGGACGCCTGCGGCTGGCCATTGCCCGGCCTGCCGGCGGCAGCGAGGCAATTGCCGCCCAGATGTGGACGGTGGAAGGCGGCACTGCCTTCATTCACAAGCTCGCCCACCGCGAGGCCGCCAAGCCGCTGTCGCCCGGATCGGTGCTCACCGCCGCGCTGTTCCGCCACGTGATCGATACCGACAAGGTCGAACTCGTCGACTTCGGCACCGGTGACGATCCCTACAAACGCGACTGGATGGAGGAGGTCCGCCCCCGCTACCGGCTCGACATGTTCCGCCCGATGGCGCTGCGCAACTGGCCTGAGCTTGGCAAGATCGGGCTGCGAAGCCTTGCCGCCAAGGCCAAGCGCGGCTAGAGGCCCGCCGTTAATCATGCGAGTTCACCGAGGGACCATGTCCAACGATACCGACCAGTTGCTGCGCCGCATCCTTACCGATGTGCTGGGGCTCGAGCCGGGTCAGGCTGACGGTTTCGATGCCGACACCGGCCTGTTCGGCCATCTGCCCGAGCTGGACTCGATGGCCGTGGCCGGTCTGCTGACCGAACTGGAAGACCGCCTCGACATCGTTATCGAAGACGACGAGATCGACGGCGAGATGCTCGAAACCTATGGCGGCCTGCTCGCCTTTGCCGAGGCCAAGCGCGCCGAGGCATGAGCATGCGGCAGCCCTTGCGATGACGCCGACGAGCTGGCCCTGCCCGCTGCCCGATGGCGGCACGAGCCAGGAATACGCCCTCGCCTTCGACCGCCAGCGCCGCCAACGCCTGCTCATCCTCCCTGCCCTGTTCGACGAGGGCAATCGCCTGCGCCGCTTTACAGCGGAAGTGATGCGCCGGCTCGATGCAGCCGGGATCGACAGCTTTCTGCCCGATCTGCCCGGCTGCAACGAAAGCCTGCAGCCCCTGCAGGCACAGACCATTCCCGGCTGGCTTGCGGCCACGATCGCAGCCGGCCGCCATTTCGGCGCGACGCATGTGCTGGGCATAAGGAGCGGATGCCTCTTCACGCCTGCGGAACTGCCGGCCCTGCACTATGCGCCGGTCAAGGCGGCCTCGATTCTGCGGCAGATGCTCCGCGCCCGTGTTCTGTCCTCACGCGAAGCCGGACGCGAGGAAACCCGCGAAATGCTCGCTGATCAGGCCCGGACTTCAGGAATAAACCTGGCCGGCTATGAACTTGGCGCTGGTTTCTACAGCCACTTCGAGCCCCTGGCTCCCGACAGCGGCGCGGCCCTCATCGAACAAGGCAAGGTCGGCGGCAGCGGCTTGTGGCTGCGTGCCGAACCCGACGAGGATGCGGCACAAGCCGATGCCCTGGCTACCATCGTGACGGCGGAAATAGCGCGATGACACGGCGCCATTTCACCTTTCCCTGTGAGGGTGCCCAGCTCGTCGCAACGCTGGACGAGGCGGCGGGCACCACCGGTCTGCTGCTCGTGACCGGCGGCAATGAAGTCCGGGCCGGCGCATGGAATGGACAGGCGCTCTTCGCCGACCGCATCGCACGCGCGGGTTTCCCGGTGCTGCGCTTCGACCGCCGCGGCGTGGGCGATAGCGAGGGGAGCAACGGTGGCTTCCGCTCCAGCGCCCCTGATCTGGCCGCCGCCCTCGCCGCTTTCAGGGAGCAGTGCCCCCACCTCACCCGCGTGGTCGGATTCGGCAACTGCGATGCCGCCAGTGCCCTCATGCTGGCCGATGGCGCCGGATGCGATGCGCTGATCCTGTCGAACCCCTGGACCATCGAGGACGACGCGGAAGAAGCTCCGGCCGAAGTCGTGCGCGATCACTATCGCCGCCGCTTGACCGATCCGGCCGCGATCAAGCGGCTACTGACCGGGAAAGTCCCGATCGGGAGCCTGATCCGCAGCCTGCTCTCCGCCGTACGCCCCGCCCCAAAGGCGCCCGAAGGCCTTGCTGCCGAAATCGCGGCAGGGCTGGCGCTGTTTGCCGGAGAGGTCCGCTTCCTGATCGCAGGCCGCGATCGCACCGGCCTCGCTTTCCTGTCGAAATGGGACAAGGCCGATCCGCGCATCCGCACTTTTGCGGAAGCCACGCACAGCTACGTCGAGCCAGCCGCGCAGGACTGGCTCGTCGAGCAAGTGCTGGAAGTTCTGCGGGGCTGAGCCCCGTCAGCCCTGAACGGTGGCGGTAACCCCGCTGAATTCCTTCTCGGCAAGATAGCGCTCGGCATCGAGCGCGGCCATGCAGCCCATGCCCGCAGCGGTGACGGCCTGACGATAGGTGTGATCGCAGACGTCTCCGGCCGCGAAGACACCCGGCACGTCGGTCTTCGGCGTACCCGCCTTGACCAGAAGATAGCCCGAACCGTCCATGGCGAGCTTGTCCTTGAACAGCTCGGTCGCCGGAGCGTGGCCGATAGCGACGAAAGCGCCGTCGGTCTCGATCTCGCTTTCCTCGCCGTTCTGCGTATCGATCAGCGCGAGCGCGCGAAGTTCGCCATTCTCGCCGGCTTCGAAACGCTCGACCCGCTTGTTCCACAGGACCGAAATCTTCGGATTGGCCATGAGGCGATCTTCCAGGATCTTCTCACAGCGAAGCGAGTCGCGACGGTGGATCAGCGTCACGTCGTCGGAATGATTGGTGAGGTAAAGCGCCTCTTCGACCGCGGTATTGCCGCCGCCGATGACCACGACCTTCTTGCCGCGATAGAAAAAACCGTCGCAGGTGGCGCAGGCGGAAACGCCCTTGCCCGAAAGCTCCTGTTCGCCGGGGACGCCCAGCCACTTGGCCTGCGCGCCGGTGGAGATCACCAGCGTATCGCCTTCGTAAATGTCACCGCCGTCACCGATGGCCTTGAAGGTGTCGCCGGTGAGATCGACCGACGTGATCGTATCCCACATCATGCGCGTGCCGACATGCTCGGCCTGCGCCTGCATTTCCTGCATCAGCCAGGGGCCCTGAATGACGTCGCGGAAACCGGGATAGTTCTCGACATCGGTGGTGATGGTCAGCTGCCCGCCGGGCTGCAGGCCCTGCACGACGATCGGCTCAAGCCCGGCACGCGCGCCGTAGATCGCGGCGGACAGGCCGGCGGGGCCGGAACCGATAATGAGCATGCGGGTCTTGTGCGTGGTCGCCATGTAACTTGCCTCCGGCGTGAATCTCTTGAGGGGCGAAATAGGGACATTGGCGGTGTTTTGCCAAGCGCAGGGCGCCAATCGAAATTGTTCTCCCCCGTAAATCAGGGCTTCGATTGACCTTGCGCACGGTCCGTACCAATTTCCCGTCCATGGAAACGCAGCTAGGCCCCACCTCCAACCGCTTCATATCGCAGCGCCTTCGCCTCAATTACGTCGATTGGGGCAATTACGGCGCGCCGCCGCTGATTCTGCAACACGGCGGGCGCGACCATTGCCGCAGCTGGGACTGGGTGGCTGAACAGTTGCGCCATGACTGGCACGTGATCTGCCCCGACTTGCGCGGCCACGGCGACAGCGAGTGGTCGCCCGAAGGGCATTACGGCATGGACGCCTTCGTCTACGACTTCGCGCAGCTGGTGCACACGCTGGGCTATGACAAGGTGACGATCATCGCCCATTCGCTGGGCGGCAACATCGCCACCCGCTACACCGGCCTCTATCCGGAGAAGGTCGAGAAGCTCGTCAATATCGAGGGCCTCGGCCCGCCGCCGCAGATCCGCCGCGAGATGGAGGAGAAGAGCGTCGGCGAACGGCTGCGCCAGTGGGTGGAAGACAAGCGCAAGGCCTCTGGCCGCACGCCGCGCAAGTATGCCACGCGGCGCGATGCCTATCAGCGGATGAAGGCGGAAAATACGTTCCTCACCGACGAACAGGCCCGCCATCTGACCATTCACGGCGCCAGCCGGAACGAGGACGGCACCTGGAGCTGGAAGTTCGACAACTACCTCAACGTCTGGTCAGCATCGGACCGGCCCACTGACGAAATCATCGCCATGTGGGAAGCCATCACCTGTCCGATCCTGGTGCTGTGGGGCAAGGACAGCTTCGCCTCCAGCCCCGCTTCGGATGGCCGCATGGACCATTTCCCCACCGCCCAGCTCATCGAGTATGAGAACGCCGGGCACTGGCTGCACCACGACCAGCTCGACCGGTTCATGGGCGATGTGAAGGCCTTTCTCGCCTAGTCCTCGACCAGTTCGGCACGCAGCCGGTCACGCATTGCCGCATCGACACCAAGAGCCTCTTCCAGATAGGCATCGATGGAGCCATGACGCTCCTCGATCGCCGTCAGCGCCGTTTCGAGGTATTCCGGCTGCACGCCCATGAGCACGCGCAGCACGGCATCGTCTAGTTGCCCGGTGACCGCGCGGATGGTTTCCGCACCGGCAGCGATACGCGCTTCGGGATCGCCCGCCGTGTTCGTGAGCAGGTAATCTTCCATCACATCGTCGCGGTGCACGCCTACCGCCAGGTGAAGCATCGCGACTGCGATTCCGGTCCTGTCCTTGCCCGCCATGCAATTGACGAGGCTCGGTCCCTGCCCCTCTGCAAGGCGCGCCAGATAGCGACCGACCATGGCCTGAAGCTCGGGGCGGAAACAGATCGAGCTGTAATTGCGCACAAGGCTCTCATGCGTCGATTGCGGCGTTCGCTCGCGCGGGGCCTGCGCAGCGGCGATGTGCGGCGCATGCCTGCGCACCGGATCGTCACTGAAAAACACTTTTGCTTCAAAACGTTGCGGGCGACGACAGGGGTGTGAATCGCGCTCCTTCGACGTGCGCAGATCGAACACGCTGGCAAGGCCGAGGTCAGCGATCTTTTCGAGATCCGAATCGGTTGCGCCATGGTGTTGCCCGGATCGCCACAAGGCACCGCGACGCAGTCGACCGCCGCCGCTCACGGCATACCCTCCAAAGTCCCGGAAGTTGTGCACACCGTCCAATGGGAGGACCCGTTCCAATGTCATTTTCCATCTTCCTATTGCCGATAGTAGCCATGCTTAGTATCGGCACATAGCAGTCAGAACAGGAAGTTTCATGAACGCTGAGACCACTATTTCAGCCGAAGGCGAAAGCGAGACCGTAACACCGCCTCGCAAGCGCAGCCTGAGGACCATCCTCATGGTGGCAGGACCGGCTCTGGTCCTGATCGGCGCCGGGTGGTTCTACCTTACCGGCGGTCGCTACGAATCGACCGACAATGCCTCGCTGCAAACCGGCATGGTCGCGATCAGCCCCAGCGTCTCGGGTACGGTCGTTTCAGTGGAGGTCAGCGAGAACCAGCGCGTCAGCAAGGGCGACGTGCTGTTCCGCATCAAGGCCAGCAGCTATGAAGCGGCCGTGGCGGAAGCGGAAGCCGAACTCGCCAACGCCCGAACCGATGCCAGCTCGCTCCAGGCGGATTACCGTGAAGCGCTCTCACAAGTGAGCGCAGCCAAGGCGCGCTATGACCTGGCGACCAGCGAAGCGGCCCGACAGAAGTCACTGGTGGCCGAAGGCATTTCCTCGCAGGCGCAGTACGACGAGGCCGTGACCGAAGCGCGCACCGCACGCGACAGCATTGCCGCTGCGCAGGCCAAGGCGGAAAGCCTGCGCGCCAGCCTTGCCGGAAGCGTAAAGGGAGACGTCGCCTCGCAACCTTCCGTTCGCAAGGCAGCCTCCAAGCTTGAACAGGCAAGGATCGCTCTTGGCGATACGGTCGTTCGCGCACCGCAGGACGGCGTGGTGACCCGGGTCAACCAGCTTCAACCGGGCAACTATGTCACGCCGGGCCGTCCGGTCTTCATGCTGACCGGGCTTCACTACTGGGTGCAGGCCAACTTCAAGGAAAACCAGCTGCGCTACATGCGCGTGGGCCAGCCGGCCGAGATCGAGGTGGATGCCTATCCCGACGAGAAGCTGGAAGGCCATGTCGAGAGTTTCAGCCCGGGCACGGGATCCAGCTTCTCCGTGCTTCCCGCCGAGAACGCCACCGGCAACTGGGTGAAGGTGGTACAGCGCCTTCCCGTCCAGATCGCCATCGACAATGCGCCCAAGGGCATGCCGCTGAGCGCCGGGCTGAGCGCCACGGTCGAGGTCGACACCGGACACCAGCGCCATCTGTTCGGGCCGGACTCACCCGCCAAAGCGCCGGCATCGAAACAGTAGCACAGGCTGCAAGCGGCCGATGCGATGACGTCCGAACTTCCCATCCAGTATCCGAGCAAGGCTCGGCGGATGCTGATAACGGTGCCCTCGATGATCGCCTCGACCATGGTCGCGGTGGACATCACGATCGCCAACGTCGCGCTGCCGCACATGCAATCGAGCCTCTCCGCGTCGCAGGAGCAGGTACTGTGGGTACTGACGTCCTACCTCGTGGCGGGCGCGATCGCGACGCCGCTCAGCGGCTGGCTCGCCGGACGGGTGGGCCGCAAGAACGTCATGCTGTTCTCGGTCGGCGGGTTCACTCTCGCCTCGGCCCTTTGCGGGCTCTCCACAAGCCTGACCATGATCGTGTTCGCCCGATTCATGCAGGGTGCCTGCGGCGCGGCGCTGATCCCGCTCAGTCAGGCGATCCTGCTCGACATCAATCCGCCCGAGGAACACGCCAAGGCCATGGCGATCTTCGCGCTGGGATCAATGGCGGGACCGATCATCGGCCCGACGCTCGGCGGCTATCTCACCGACACGCTGAGCTGGCGCTGGGTCTTCTTCATCAACGTGCCTTTCGGCGTTCTCTCGTTCGCAGGGATGGCGGCCTTCCTCATCCGCCGTCACAACCGCGAAGTGCCACGCTTCGACCTGTTCGGCTTCGTCACGGTATCGGTCGCACTGGCATCGCTGCAGCTCATTCTCGACCGCGGCGAGCATCTAGACTGGTGGGAATCCAC
Source organism: uncultured Novosphingobium sp. (assembly GCA_965140495.1). Classification (GTDB taxonomy): domain Bacteria; phylum Pseudomonadota; class Alphaproteobacteria; order Sphingomonadales; family Sphingomonadaceae; genus Novosphingobium. The sequence continues at coordinate 3,005,661 of OZ223239.1, forward strand.
CGAGATCCGCATCTATGCGCTGATCCTCTGCATCTCCGGCTATCTGACCGTGGTGCACATGTTCACCGCCAAGGATACCTTCATCAAGCCCCGGCTGTTCCGTGACCGCAACTTCGCGGTGGGATCCATCTTCAGCATGATGATCGGCATCGTCGCTTTTGCTACCATCCCGATGGTGGTGGTGATGACCCAGTCCTTGCTGGGCTACTCGGCGCTCCACACCGGCCTTGTTGGCCTGCCCCGCGCATTCGGCACGCTGGTATCCATGATCCTCGTCACGCGACTGGTTTCGATCCTCGATGTGCGCGTGGTCATCATTGCCGGCCTGACGATCATGGGCATGAGCATGCTCATGTATTCGCACATGGACCTCTATGTGGACGAGCGCACGCTGCTGATCACCGGCTTCGTACAGGGATTCGGCAGCGGCCTGATCTTCGTGCCGCTTTCGGTCGTGGTATTCTCGACGCTGGCGCCCGCGCTGCGCAACGAAGGCGCCTCGATGTACGCGCTGACCCGCAATATCGGGAATGCCATCGGCATTTCGCTGCTGAACGTCCATCTGGTTCAGGACATCGCCGCCTCGCGCAACACGCTTATCCAGGGGCTGCGCCCCGACAACCCGGCGGTGCTCTATGCCCGCCCCGGCCTGGACTTCAATTCGACCGAGGCGCTCGCCCGCCTGAATGGCGAAGTCATGCGCCAGGCCAGCATGGTCGGGAACGTCTCGATCTATCACTTCGTATTCATCCTCACCCTCGTGCTGATCCCGCTGGTGCTCCTGCTGCGCGTGAACAAGGTAAAGGGCGGGGATGCCACGCTTCCGATTGGGGAATGACATGAAGCGCACCACCGCCGCCGCCCTCCTCCCGCTGCTAGGGTCATGCCTGCTTGCCGGAGGCTGCATGACCGCGGGACCGGACTTCACGGCACCGCCCTCGCCCGCCGGAACGGCCGGGTATGCCGACGATGGTGGCGACCGTGCGGTGCTGAACGAGGGGCCGGAAGCCGAGTGGTGGAAGGCCTTCGGATCTGCGGAACTGGACAATCTCGTCAGCCGTGCGCTAGTGGGCAATCACAGCCTTGCGGCAAGCCGCGCGACGCTTGCCAAAGCGCGCGAGCGTATCGCGGCCGTTGCCGGCAAACGCCTTCCCCAGGTGGATGCGCAAGGCCGCGGGGAATATCAGCGGGTGAACCTCGCCGCTTTCGGCTTCGACGGTTTCGGCGGACAGAGCATCTCCAATCCCGAGTTCGATCTCTACACAGTGGGCGGCGGCGTCTCGTATGACCTCGACCTGTTCGGCAAGAACCGCCGCACGCTTGAGCAAGCTGCCGCACAGGCCGAAGCCCAGCAGCGCGCGACCGCGGCCGCGCACCTCGTGATCGCCGGTCGGGTGGTTTCTCAAGTGCTCGCCATCGCCGCGTTCAACGACCGCATCGCGACCGAACGCAAACTGCTTTCCGAAGACGAGCGCAATCTCTCGCTCACAGAAGCGCGAAAGAATGCGGGCGCCGGAACGCTGGTCGAGGTACTGAGTGCGCAGGGCCAGCTTTCGCAGGACAAGGCAAGCCTCCCCGCGCTGGAACAGCAGCTTGCAGAAGGGCGCGCCATGCTGGCGGTGCTGCTCGGGATTTCGCCGGCCGAACTGGGTCCAACCGACTTTGCGCTCGATGACTTCATCCTGCCCGCCCGGGTACCGGTGGCGTTACCGTCTGCGCTGGTCCACAAGCGCCCGGACATTCTGGAAGCGGAATCGCGCCTCCATGCCGCCGTTGCCGGTGTCGGAGTCGCGACAGCCGAACTCTATCCTGATATCACCATCGGCGCGTCGATCACGCAGTCCACTTCGGAACCCGAAAAGATCGCCAACAGCCGGTTCAACGCCTTCGATATCTTCGCCGGCATAACCGCACCGATTTTCCACGGCGGCACCCTGAAGGCCAACAAGCGCGGTGCGGAAGCGGAAGCGCGGGCTGCTGCTGCGCAGTACCAGCAAGTGGTGACCGAAGCGTTCGGGCAGGTTTCCAGCCTGCTTTCGGCACTGGACAGCGACAGCCGCGAACTGGCCGCGCGCCACGAAACCGCGACAATAGCCGATCGCTCACTCCACCTCTCGCGGCGCAGCTTCCAAGTCGGCAACAGCGGCATCCTGCAGGTGCTGGATGCGAGCCGCTCGTACCAGCGTGCACGCCTGGCCTTGCTGGAAACGCGGATCCGGCAATACCAGAACGTCGCGCGCCTATATGTCGCGACCGCGGGCGGTTGGGATGTTTCGGAGAAGCCGGAACCCGGAAGCTGAAGCGAACCGATAGTTCGCTTCACGCCGACCGTGTTCCGAGACGGTTGCGGGTCAGGTCAGCAGAAAGAAGCCCAGCGCTGCCCAGCAGGCCATGCACAGCACGATGGCCATGATCAGCCCGCGAGCATCGTGCTCGAGTTCGAGATCATGCGCATCCTTTGCGGCGTAGAACAGTCCCGAAGTCTTGGCGTAATCCGCATCGCGCCCGCCTTCGAACCTTTGATCGATACCGATGATATCTTGCTCAGCGACCTTCATTGGGCATCCTCAACTCATTGAAGGGGGCTTTTGACCACTTCGAGGGACCACCCCTCGATTTCTTCATGCGGCCCCATGGGAGCGCGTCCGTTGACGTCGCCCCTCTGCTCTTGTTGGTAAGGCTTATAACATAACCTGTCATTTTCAGCCATATTGGTACGACCACATTACCCTGCAGCAAAAGTGACATATCTGGACGTATTTAAAGTCCACTCACCAGAAATATCATTTCAACCTCATGAAACTATGGATGAATTTCACTTCGGTGGTGCTGCAGCGCACAAATGCCGAATTCGTTTTCGACGTTTTGCGACGAAACGATAATCCCTCCCACGACCGCCACCAGTACATTGCAAGGCAGCAAAAATCGGCTGCCTCGCAGGCGACCCACGAAGAGTCCCGAGGCAACGAAGTTTTCCCCAGACTGGTGCAAAAATTTCGTCCCCTTCTCTCCGAATCAGCCTGTCCCGCAAGTTCGCTTGCTGCCGTCGTGCACCGGTCCTAGGGTCGCTCCATGGCCCGCAACCGAACGCTCAAGATCAAGATCCAGATTTACTGCGGTGACGAGATCGCCATGGGGCCCGGCAAGGCAGACCTGCTCGAAGCGATCAAGGAGCATGGGTCGATATCCGCTGCCGGGCGAGCGATGGATATGAGCTATCGCCGGGCGTGGTTGCTGGTCGATGCCATGAACCGATGCTGGCAGACTCCACTGGTTCATACGGCTCCCGGTCGCGCGCAGAGCAGCGGCGCCCGGCTTACAGAGCTGGGTGAGGACGTGCTGGCGCACTATCGCAATTTGCAGACCAAGCTTCATGACGCATCGCAGGACAGCGACTTCGACAAGCTGTCGAACCTGTTGCGAGCCGAGCCACGGGTCCGTCAGAAAGCCTGAAAAACAAAAGATAAAACCGCAGTTGCCGGAACGGGACCGCAAAGGCACCGCTTTGCTGCTATGCAACAGAGCGATATCCATATACACTGAGATATAGAAGCCGTCCGGAGACACCCGAAATGCGTAAGGCGCTAGCCCTATTCATAACCCTGCTGGCGGTGCTGGCGGCGTCGACCTCTCTGGCCACGCGCTCGGAACAAGCGCCCACGGTACTTGCCGCTGCGAGCTTGCAGGAATCGATGAATGCGGCGGCAGACGCTTGGGAAGACAAGGGCCATCCGCGTCCGCGTATTTCATTTGCCGGCTCTTCCGCACTTGCCCGCCAGATCGAAGCGGGCGCTCCAGCCGATCTGTTCGTCTCGGCCGATGAAGCCTGGATGGATGAACTGGAAGGCAAGGGACTGCTCAAGCCGGGCACACGCGCCTCTTTCCTGCGCAACACACTCGTCCTCATTGCACCGCAGGGCAGCAAGACGATGTTCGCCGTCCGGCCGGACATGCCTCTTGCCGAGACTCTCGGCTCGGATCGCCTCGCGATTGCCGATCCCGGAGGGGTCCCGGCCGGGATCTATGCCAGGCAATCGCTTACCAAGCTTGGCCTTTGGGATTCGGTTAAGGGCAAGCTTGCTCCGGTGGAGAATGTTCGGGCGGCTCTTGCCCTTGTGAGCCGCGGCGCAGCCCCACTCGGCGTGGTCTATGGAACCGATGCCCAGGCCGATCCCGCCGTCAAAGTCGTCGGCATCTTCCCGCAGACCAGCCACGAGCCGATCAGCTATCCGGTCGCCCTGCTCGCCTCGTCCAATAACGACGAAGGTGAACGCTTCCGGCAGTTCCTGATTTCGAGCGAAGGCAAGGCGATCTTCCGCCGCTTCGGCTTCGGCACGCAGTAACGCCCGCATGCAGGGATTGTCGCCGGCAGAATGGGAGGTCCTGCTCCTCTCGCTCAAGGTAAGCGGCGTCGCCATTGCGGCCGTTCTGCCGCTGGCCTTCGGAATCGCCTGGATGCTGGCCCGCTGGCGTTTTCCCGGCAAAGTCGTACTCGATGCGGTGGTCCACTTGCCGCTCGTGCTTCCGCCCGTGGTGACCGGCTGGCTGCTTCTTTTAACGTTCGGCACCAATGCCCCTGTCGGGCGCTTTTTCGCCGACACCATCGGCCTGACCTTTCTGTTCCGCTGGACCGGCGCCGCACTGGCCGCTGCGGTCATGGCCCTGCCGCTCATGGTGCGAGCAATGCGATTGTCGCTCGAAGCGGTGGACCAGCGGCTTGAAAGCGCCGCGCGCACATTGGGCGCCGGCCCCTGGCGTACCTTTCTGACGGTGACACTGCCATTGGCCATGCCGGGCATTCTCGCCGGGCTCGTGCTGGGGCTAGCCCGTTCGGTCGGAGAGTTCGGCGCGACCATCACATTCGCCTCGAACATTCCGGGAGAAACGCAGACCCTTCCGCTGGCGATCTACAGCGCCTTGCAGCTTCCGGGATCCGAACTGCAGGTTGCGCGGCTCGCCGGGCTGTCCGTCCTGCTCTCGGTCGGCGCTCTGGTGCTTTCGGAATGGCTATCGCGCCGCAGTGGCCATGGAAAGGGCCGCCATGTCCTTTGACATCGCCATCACCCTGCAGCGCGGCGAGACACGGCTGGCCTACACTTTTGCCGCGGGGCCCGGGCTGACAGCCCTGTTCGGTCCATCCGGCGCGGGCAAGACCAGCCTGCTGGATGCAGTCGCCGGGCTTGTCCGCCCTGTGGACGGACACATCACCGTATCCGGAACGCCGCTGTTCGACCGCCGGCAGCGGATCAACCTCAAGCCGGAGAAGCGGCGCTGTGGTTACGTGTTTCAGGACCTGCGCCTGTTTCCGCACCGTTCGGTACGCGACAATCTGCTCTTTGGCTGGAAACGGGTTGCACCGGACGAGCGCTGGCTGTCGATAGACGTAGCGCTCGACCTGCTCGGGATCGGCCATCTGCTCGACCGGATGCCCGCCACGCTATCAGGCGGCGAGGCCCAGCGCATCGCGATTGGCCGCGCCCTGCTTTCGGCACCGCGCTTCCTGCTGATGGACGAGCCGCTCGCCTCGGTCGATGCCGACCGGCGTGAGGAAATCCTCCGCCTGATCGAGCGCATTCGCGACGAACTGCGCCTGCCCATTCTCTACGTCAGCCATGACAGAGCGGAAGTGGAGCGGCTGGCTCAACAGATCGTTCCCGTCGAGCCAGCACCAGCCAAAGTCTGAGGCGTTCAGCTCTGCGATTCCGGTGTCCTCACCACGAGGCCTTCCAGCGCCTCGGTCACTTCGATCTGACACGATAGCCGCACACCCGGATCGGTGTCGCCGCTGGCCTCGATCATGGGCTCTTCCATCTCGGTGACCGGCCCTGTGACTTTCCGCCACTCCGGCTCCACGTGCACGCGGCATGTGCCGCAATAGGCATTCCCGCCACAAATCGCCTCGATGGCTTCAACGCCATTGGCAACGGCATTCTCCATCAGCGAAATGCCGACGGTTGCGTCGATCGTCTGCTCGCTGCCATCGACAGCGATGAATCGGATCCCGACCATGTCCTGCTCCCGATTCAGGCCGGATCGCACGCCACGACGGCGCCGCGCAGTTCGTAGCCCTGGATCTGCGCATTCCACTGGATTTCCGGTTCGGAAACGAGACGGATGCCCGGCAGTCGAAACAGGCGGTCGAGGAATACCCGCGATTCATGCAAGGCGACCTGTGCGCCCGGGCAGCGATGGGGCCCGTCGCCGAAACTCATGTACGGCCCGACGACCTTCATCCGCTTGGCGCGGTCCGGATCGAGTTCGTAGGGACACGGCCCCGTAATCGCCTCGTCCGTGTTCGCCTCACGGATCGAGACGCAGACCGTCTCGCCTTCCTCCATCGAAGCGCCCTGCGCACTCTCGACCGGCTCTGCGGCCTTGCGGTGCAGGAGCGAGGCTACCGGCTCCAGTCGCAGGATTTCCTCGAGGATCGCGAACTGATCGTCCTCGCCCCCCGTCAGGAACCGTTCGCGCAATTCGGGCTTCTCGAACAAGTGCCAGGCAGCCATGACGATGAACTCGCGGGTGGTCATCATGCCAGCCCCGCCGTAGCTGAGGCACTCCATGATCATGCCCTTTTTCGAGTAGTTCTCCTTCACCATGAAGGAGATCACATCGTCCTTGGGCTCCCGCTTGCGGGCTTCGATGGCGGGCGCGAGATCATGCTTCCAGAACTTGCCCACCCGCGGGATCATCTTCGCGTTGAACAACAAGGTGTTGAGAAAACCGGGCTTGCGGGACACCGAGGAGTCCAGAACCGCTTTCACCCGATTGGCGAGATTGGCGTTGCTGTCGCTTTCGGTAAGACCGATGATCTCTGCCGCGACGTCCACCGCCATCTGCCAGCTCAGTTCGTCGAGCGGCGCCGAGCCGCGACGTTGCAGGTCCGCCACGATCTCATCCATCGTGCTGTCCATGACCGCCCGGTGGCGCGTCACGATCGTCTTCGGTGCGAACAGGCCCGCGACGGCAGCGCGGCGCTTGCGGTGCTTTTCGCCATCGAGGAAGAAGAACGATATCTCCTCGGGGCGACTGAGATCGATCTGATCGGCACTCGCTCCAGCCTGCCGGACTTTCGGCGAGCGGAGAATTTCACGTCCGGCAGTGAACGAGGAAACGACCCGTGCGCCCGCAGCCGGCGTCAGATTGGCTTCGGCCAGCCGCGCACTCTTGCGATCGTCGCGTCCCTTGTGAACCGGACATTCCGCAGCAGGTGCAGTGGACATCTTCGAACTCTCCCAAGACGAGCCCATCTATCGGGCTTTGCTTACTTATGATCCACTATATATCACTAGGTCCTGCAAGCCAATGCAAAAATCCCGGCCCAGCCTGTCGGGGGCCGAGCCGGGATCTTGCTTTTCTGGTGGCACAACCGTGGCGCGGCATAGGTCCTAATTGGCGCCGATCAGTTCGCGCCCGATTAACATGCGGCGGATCTCGTTGGTGCCGGCACCGATGTCGAGGAGCTTGGCATCGCGCAGATAGCGTTCCACCGGCCAGTCCTTGGTATAACCCGCGCCGCCCAGCGCCTGCACGGCCTCACCGGAAACGCGAAATGCATTCTCGCTGGCCAGCAGGATCGCGCCCGCCGCGTCGAAACGCGTCGTCTGCCCGGCATCGCAGGCCTTGGCGACGGCATAGACGTAGGCGCGGGCCGACTGCAGCGCGACGTACATATCGGCGATCTTGGCTTGCATGAGCTGGAAGGCACCAATCGGCTTGCCGAACTGCTGGCGCTCACGAACATAGGGAATGACGGTGTCGAGGCAGGCCTGCATGATGCCGAGTTGCAGCCCGGCCAGCACGACGCGCTCGTAATCGAGCCCACTCATCAGCACGCCAACGCCGCCGTGAAGCGGGCCCATCACGTTCTCTTCGGGCACGAAGCAGTCTTCGAACACCAGTTCACAGGTCGGTGAACCGCGCATGCCCATCTTGTCGATCTTCTGACCGATCGAGAATCCGTCCATGCCCTTCTCGATCAGGAAGGCGGTGATGCCCTTCGAGCCCTCACCCGTCTTGGCATAGACGACGAGCGTATCGGCATAAGTGCCGTTGGTGATCCAGAACTTGGTGCCGTTGAGCCGGAAGCCGCCCGACATCGCCTCTGCCTTGAGCTTCATGCCGACGACATCCGAGCCCGCGCCGGTTTCCGACATGGCGAGGCTACCGACATGCTCACCCGAGATCAGCTTGGGCAGATATTTGGCCTTCTGCACCTCAGTGCCCCAACGGCGGATCTGGTTGACGCACAAGTTGGAGTGCGCACCGTAGGACAGGCCCACCGATGCCGAGGCTCGGCTGACTTCCTCGACCGCGATCACGTGCTCGAGATAGCCGAGGCCGATCCCGCCCCATTCTTCCTCGACGGTGATGCCGTGCAGGCCCAGTTCGCCCATCGCCGGCCAGAGTTCCTGCGGGAACCAGTCCTCTGCATCGATCTTTTCAGCCAGCGGCGCGATCTGTTCGTCGGCGAAACGCGCAACGCTCTCGCGGATCATCATGGCGCTTTCGCCGAGCGCAAAATCGAATTCGGGGGTGGCGCGCATCCGTCGGTCCTTTCCCATGCAGTGCTTGCTGTTCTTCAACGCACCTACCGTAATATAGATGCAAATCGAAGACGTAAAATTACGCGTAGCAATGAGAAGGTTTCTCGGCGAAGCGAAAACAGGACCTACTGCCCGCCTTCGCCGATCCTGAGGGAGGCTGCCGCGGCGACCAGCAGTGTGGCGGCGGCAAAGGCCATCGTCCAGATCGGCTGGTCCGGAAAAAAGGCCTTCATGATCGAGCCCATCACGGTCGCCACCAGAAGTTGCGGAAGGACGACGAAGACGTTGAACAGCCCCATGTAGATGCCGAGCTTTCGCTGCGGCAGGCTGCTGGCGAGGATGGCGTAGGGCATCGCCAGAATGGAGGCCCAGGCTATGCCTATACCGATCTCGCAGATCACCAGGGCATCCGGATCACGCAGGACAAGGAACCCGGCAAAGCCCGCTGCACCTGCCGTAAGGCACAGAGCATGCGCCCGGGCCTTGCCCAGCCGTGAGGACAGCACCGGAAGCAGCGCCAGCGCTGCAATCGCGGCCACGCCGTTGTAGACAGAGAACAGCACGCCCACCCAGTTGCCTGCCGCCTGATAGGCAGCGCTGGCCGGATCGGCAGAACCGAAGTGGTACTGCGCCACAACCGGCGTCGTGTTGATCCACATGATGAACAACGCCGACCAGCTGAAGAACTGCACGAAGGCGAGGCGCTTCATCAGGGGAGGCATTCCCGCGAAGTCACCGACGATCCCGGCCAACATCGATGCGCTGCGCCCCGCACGCGCCAAGCGGATCGCGAACATCGAGGCCAGGCCATAGGCCGCCAGCAAGGCCGCAAGGAGATAGACCTCCTTTTCCAGCGCCCAATGCCAGACTGCCGCAGCAACGATAGCGCCTGCCGCGATCCACCTGACCGCGCCCAGAAGGCTGCGCCCGGCGAGCGCGGCGGAAGACGCAGCCTCCTCTACCGGCTCCTCTTCATGGAATGCGGCATGCTCTTCGGGGGAATATTCGCGCGTCGTGACGACCGTCCAGAGAACGGCGGCAAAAAGCGCAATGCCGCCTGCCCAGAAGCTGTAGCGTACGGTATCCGGAATGCTTCCGGCAGCAGCCGTATTGGCTACGCCAAGATGCTCCAGAACATAGGGAAAAAGCGAGCCTACGACCGCGCCTGCGCCGATGAAGGCCGTCTGTACCGCATAGCCGGCCGTATGCTGGTCCCTGTCGAGCATATCGCCGACGAAGGCGCGGAACGGCTCCATCGAGATATTGAGGCTCGCATCGAGCATCCACAGCAGCAGTGCCGCCATCAGCAGGCCATTGCTCTCGGGCATCCACAGCAATGCGATCGTGGCAAGCACGGCGCCTGAGAGGAAATAGGGACGGCGGCGTCCCAGTCGGCCGAGCCATGTCCGATCGGAAAGATGACCGACGATGGGTTGAACCAGCAGTCCGGTCAGCGGCGCGGCGACCCAGAGCGCCGGAAGGTCGTCAATGCTCGACCCGAGCGACTGGAAGACCCGGCTCATGTTTGCGTTCTGCAGCGCGAAGCCGATCTGGATGCCGAAGAAGCCAAAGCTGATGTTCCAAAGGCCGGCCCAGCCCTGCCGGGGTTTACGCCCCTGCCCCATTTCCATCGCGTCCTTCCCCTATCCCGGCAGACTGGCGCCGCCTCAGATCGAAGGGGCGGCGTTGCACGGCAATAGCGTGTCGGCAACATGCATACGAATGCCTATCCCGCCTTCTGCCCGGTAGTGCTGCGCCTCACGACCAATTGCGTATCCAGCGTGGACGGCGGCGCATCACTCTCCTCGATCTGCGCGATCAGGGATTCGACGAGGCGTTCGCCCGCCCCCTTGAGATCCTGCATAACAGTGGTCAGCGGCGGACTTGTCATGCTGGCTGCCGGGATATCGTCGAAGCCCATGATCGCCACGTCATCGGGTACCGCAACGCCGGCAGCAGCGAGCGCGCGCATCGCACCGACAGCGATGAGATCGCTTCCTGCAAACACCGCGTCGAACGTCACACCCTCGGCCAGCAAGCCCTGCATGGCGCTGAAGCCCATTTCCTCGTGACTGATCGCATCGCGCAGCAGAGCCGGATCGGGTACGATCCCCGCAGCCTCCAGCGCCTCGCACAACCCGCGATAGCGATCCGCGAACTCCGGATAGTGCTCGTCCGCCTGTCCCAGAAAGGCGATGCGCCGCCGGCCGAGCGAAAGCAGGTGCTCGCCTGCCATGCGCCCCGCCCCGAGGTTGTCGGACCCTATCGTGGCACCAAGGTTGTCATCGCTGACGGAGCCCCAGCGGACGAAATGGGTGCCCTGCCCCACCAGTTGCTCCAACCGGCTCTTGTAGAGCGTGTAATCCCCATAACCGAGCAGGATCAGACCGTCGGCCCGATGGCTATCCTGATAGCGCACGTGCCAGTCGTCCTCGAGCTTCTGGAACGAGATCAGCAGATCGAGCCCGCGGTTGGCGCATTGCCGGGTGATCGATCCCAGCATCGCCAGAAAGAACGGATTGATCTTGAGATCGTCGGGCGTCTGTTCTTCGAAGAACAGCAGCGCGATGGTGTTGGAGCGCTGCGACCGGAGCGACGACGCGTTCTTGTCGACCGAGTAATTCAGTTCCCGCGCGATGGTCTCGATCCGCTCACGCGTGGCAGCGCTCACCGACTTGCTGCCGCGCAAGGCGCGACTGACGGTGGGCTGCGATACCCCTGCGCGATAGGCGATATCGAAGCTCGTCGGCCGATTGCTTGGTTTGCGTCCCATTTCCCTCACCCCGGTGTTTTCACCGTGTTCGTTAAAAGCTTGAAACCGGATGGCACCGGCCCTTGCCTGTAACCCATTCTTAAGATTTCAAATCGGAATGTGATAGCGTGGATTTGGTCATCGTTGCATTCGTGCAACGCACCGTATCCCGGCTGCACTTGCGTATACGTATGCCATATTATGCATAAGCCCGTCGCGCCCTAAGCACGCTGTACCGACGGAGTCGCGGCAATAATCGCCGGGCTCTTCGCAAGGACATTGCCAGCCACTGCTTTTTTCCGGGTCGCGGCTGGCACAGGAGAGGACAAGAGATGTCGCTTCGCACAGAGTTTTCTGCCGTCAGGACGTCGTCCTGCATGGCTATCGCCGCCGCCCTCGCTGCCGCAGCACCGATGGCTGCCCATGCACAGGACACCAGCGCGTCCGACCAGGGTGATGCCTCGCTCAACAACGGCGCGATCATCGTCACGGGCTTCCGGGCCAGCCTCGAAAGCGCGGTCAACAAGAAGAAAACCTCCGAGCAGATCGTGGAATCGGTCACGGCGGAGGACATCGGCAAGCTGCCCGACTCCTCGATCGCGGAATCGATCGCCCGCCTGCCCGGCCTGACCTCGCAGCGCCTGTCCGGTCGCTCCAACGTGATCGCCATCCGTGGTTTTGCCCCGGACTTCTCGACCACGCTGCTCAACGGGCGGCAGCAGACATCGACGGGCGACAACCGCGCCGTCGAATACGACCAGTACCCGGCAGAGGCGATCAGCGCGGTCAACGTCTACAAGACGCCGATGGCGAGCCTTGTCGGTCAGGGCCTGTCCGGCACCGTCGACATGCGCACGATCCGTCCGCTGGAATCGGGCAAGCGCGTCATCTCCGTCGGCGCGCGCGGTTCGTACAACGATCAGGGCAAGCTGAATGTCGGCTCGGACGACATGGGCTACCGCGTCAACGGCATGTACGTGGACCAGTTCGCCAACGACACCATCGGTATTGCGCTGGGTGCGAGCTACACCGACGAGCCCTACCAGATCCAGGAATTCAACTCCTGGGGCTATGCGGATGCGGCCGACGGCAACAAGGTGATCGGCGGCTCGAAATCGTACAACACCTCGACCAAACTCAAGCGCCTGGGCCTCAACGGCACGCTTGAATGGCGCCCCGACCCGCGCTTCACCTCGACGATCGACGCGTTCTACTCCAACTTCAAGGACGACCAGGTCAAGCGCGGTATCGAACTGCCGCTCTACTGGTCCAGCGCATCGCTGCAGCCCGGCTACACGACCGCTGACGGCCTGATCACTCAGGGCGAATATACGGGCGTGAAGGGCGTGCTGCGCAACGACGTGTTCCAGCGCCACGCCAAGCTCTATTCGTTCGGCTGGAACAACAAGTGGGAAGGCGACGACGGCTGGAACGCCATGTTCGACGCCAGCTACTCGAAGACCGACCGCAACGAACTGACGATCGAAAGCTATTCGGGCACTGGCCGCGACGGTCAGGGCGCAACCGACACGATCGGCTTCAACAGCAGCGCGTCCGGCACCAGCTTCACGCACGGCCTCGACTACGGCGACTACAACCTGATGATGCTGACCAGCCCGCAAGGCTGGGGCGGCACGCAGATCGGCACCGACGGCACGACCATCGTCGGCGGTCAGGACGGCTACTACAACAACCGCATCGTCAAGGATGAACTCTGGCAGTTCCGCGTCGAAGTCGCGAAGAACTTCGACAAGGGGCCCTTCAGCTCGATCCAGGCTGGCTGGAACTACACCAATCAGTCCAAGTCGCTGGTTCCCGAGGAATACTTCCTGGGCCTGGCCGCCAATACCGACGGCACGACCAACCTGCCGGTGCCCGAAGAGTATCGTCTGGGCACCACGAACCTGAAGTACCTCGGGCTCGGGCCGGTCATCAGCTACAATCCGATCGACCTGATCAACGACGGCATCTACAATCTGGTGCCGAACCCCTACGGCGATGTCGTGGTCAAGAGCTACTCGATCCGCGAGCAGATCATGACCTTCTACACGCAGGCCAATATCGATACCGATATCGGCGCTGCGCACCTCACCGGCAATATCGGCCTTCAGGCCAACCTGACCGACCAGAACTCGAAGGGTGCGACCGCGGTCTATCTCGGCGAGAATGCCAACGGTTCGCCGAACATCGGCTCCTTGCCGCGCAATGCGACGACGAACTATCTCGACGTCCTGCCCAGTCTGAACCTCTCGCTGCGCTTCCCGAGCGATTTCGTGATCCGCTTCGCAGCGGCGCGCGAAACGATCCGGCCGCGCCTCGACGACATGCGAGCCTCGCTGAGCTGGAACTACACGGTGACGGGCAACGTCGCGCAGGTCACCGGCGAATCCGGCAATCCGGATCTGCGTCCGTGGCGGGCCAATGCTCTCGACCTCACCTTCGAGAAGTACTTCGGCGCCAAGGGCTACATCGCAGCCCAGTTCTTCTGGAAGGACCTGAAGAGCTACATCTACAATCAGGACGTCACGATCCCGACGAACCTCCTGGCCTTGCAGGATCCGGGCAACGGTGTGGTCGTCTCGCCGACCGCGCAGCTCAACGTTCCGATCAACGGCAAGGGCGGCAAGCTCTACGGCGTCGAACTCGCGACAACCCTGCCGCTCGACACGTTCGTCTCGGCACTCGACGGCTTCGGCGTGACCGGTTCGGTCGCCTATACCGAAACCAAGATCGCCCCGACGCCGGGCGCGCCTTCCAGCGATCTTCCGGGCTATTCGAAGTGGGTCGCCAACGGCACCGCCTACTTCGAGAAGTGGGGCTTCAACGCGCGCGGTTCGGTCCGCTACCGTTCGACCTTCATCGGTGAAGTCTCCGGTTTCGCAGCCAATCGCGTGCGCCGCCGGGCCGCGCCGGAAACGATCGTCGATGCCCAGATCGGCTACGACTTCCAGCCGGGCAGCGCGCTCGAAGGCCTCTCGATCTACGTCCAGGGCCAGAACCTGACCGACGAGCCGTTCGTGACCTACGAGCCGGGCGATAGCCGCCGGATCATCGACTATCAGACCTATGGCCGCCGCTTCCTGGCCGGCTTCACCTACAAGTTCTGAGCACGGTCCATGATACCAGCCCCGGATCCATTCCGGACCGGGGCTGCACAAACTGCGGTCCGGGGGTCCCTCCTCCTCCCTCACCCGGACCTGGCGGCGGAGCCACGAAAAGGGCACTTTGCGTGGCTCCGCCGCTGCCTCCCCGGTACAATCCGGGTAGGACCAACGTCTGACGGCGAAGATGCGGTACCTGTTTCGGGAGATCGGCCAGCGTGACTGAGACCAGCTTCAGAATCGTCATCCTCGGCGGCGGCACTGCCGGATGGATGAGCGCGGCCGCTCTCGCCCGCTTCGTTCCGCCGGGGTACAGCGTCACCTTGATCGAGAGCGACGCCATCGGCACAGTTGGCGTCGGCGAAGCGACGATCCCGCCGATCCGCCTGTTCAACGACGCGCTCGGCATCGATGAAGCCGATTTCCTGCGAGAAACCTCCGCCTCCTACAAGCTGGGGATCGAGTTCGCCGGCTGGCTGCGGGAAGGCCACAGCTACATGCATGCCTTCGGCACCGTTGGCCGACAGCATGGCTTGCTGCCGTTTCGCCACTACTGGACGCGCGCCGTGGCTCTCGGCATCGCGAGGCCGCTGGGCCACTACAGCGCTAACGAAATCGCCGCTCGCACCGGGCGCATGGCGACGGGCGTATCCGGCCCGGGCGTTCCCGAGGTGCCGTGGGCCTATCACTTCGATGCAGGGCTCTATGCAGCCTTTTTGCGGCGCCATGCGGAAGCGATGGGCGTCGCCCGGCACGAAGGCAAAGTGGCCCGCGTCGTACGCGCAGACAACGGCGACATCGCAGCGGTGCAGACGGACGACGGCCGCTCCTTCGAAGGCGACTTCTTCATCGACTGCACCGGCTTTCGCGGGCTGCTGATCGAAGAGACCCTCGAAACCGGCTACGAGGACTGGCGCCATTGGCTTCCCTGCGACCGCGCCGTCGCGGCGCCGTGCAGTGCGGCGGGACCGTTCACCCCCTACACGCGTTCGATCGCCCGCAAGGCAGGCTGGCAATGGCGCATTCCGTTGCAGCATCGCATCGGCAACGGCCTTGTCTATTGCTCCGAATATCTCTCCGATGACGAGGCCACGGAGACTCTCACGGAGAACCTCGAAGCACCGGCGACCGCCGATCCGCGGGTGCTGCGCTTCGTGACCGGACGTCGCCGTAAGGCGTGGAACCGCAATGTGCTGGCCGTCGGGCTGTCCGGCGGCTTCATGGAACCGCTCGAATCGACCTCGATCCATCTCATCCAGTCGACCATCACGCGGTTCCTGACGGTACTGCCGTCCGGCTCCGCGAACGACGCGGTCCGCGATGGCTTCAACCGTCGCTGCGCCGAGCAATTCGAACGCATCCGCGACTTCCTGATCCTGCACTACAAGGCCAACCAGCGCGTCGGCGAGCCCTTCTGGGATCACTGCCGCACGATGCCGCTGCCCGATAGTCTCGAGGCGCGCATCGCCGAGTATCGCGAAGCCTGCCACATTCAGCCGGGCGCGGATGAGCTGTTCACCGAAGTGGCTTGGTTTCAGGTGCTGGCCGGACAAGGCATGGTGCCCAAGCGCTGGAACCCGATCGCGGACCGGCTGTCACCGGAAGAACTCGGCGGCTTTCTCGGCGCTGTCGAGAAAGCCTGCATCGAGACGGTGCGCCCGATGCCGCTTCACATGGATTTCCTCGCAGCGCGCTGCGCTGTCAGAGCCGAGCCGGAGACCGTTCGATGATCCGCCTGCTTTCCTCCAGCATTGCCTTGTCGCTGGCGCTTTGCGGCACGGCGGCGTTCTCCACGCCTGTCGAAGACATGCGCGCGCGCCCTCCCGAGCAGGAAGTGATCTACTTCGTCCTGCCGGACCGATTCGAGAACGGGGACACCTCGAACGACAAGGGCGGCCTGAAGGGAGACCGGCTCAAGACCGGCTTCGATCCGTCAGACAAGGCTTTCTACCATGGCGGAGACCTCAAAGGCCTGACGCAGCGACTGGACTACATCCAGGGCCTCGGCGCCACCGCCATCTGGGTCGGTCCGATCTTCAAGAACAAGCCGGTACAGGGGCCCAAGGGACAGGAAAGCGCGGGCTACCACGGATACTGGATCACCGACTTCACGCAGGTCGATCCGCATCTGGGAAGCAATGCCGACTTCAAGGCCTTCGTAGACGCCGCCCATGCGCGCGGGATGAAAGTCTACATGGACATCATCGCCAACCACACTGCCGATGTGATCCAGTACAAGGAAGGCACGGCGGAGGCCTATCCCTACCGTTCCAGGGCCGACTATCCGTTCTCGACGAAAGGCGCGGTGGATGGGCCGGCGATCAATCCGGGATTTGCCGGTGACGACGATGCCAGCCCGCAGAACTGGGCCAAGCTGACCAATCCCGCCTTCGCCTATACCCCGATGGTCCCGAAGGGCGAGGAGCACGTGAAAGTGCCCGCCTGGCTCAACGACCCGATCTGGTATCACAATCGCGGCAATACCGACTGGAAAGGCGAAAGCGCGCAGTACGGAGACTTCGTCGGCCTCGACGATCTCGCCACGGAAAACCCGCGCGTGATCGAGGGCATGATCGCCATCTACGGCGACTGGATCGACAAATACGGTGTCGACGGCTTCCGCATCGATACGGCCAAGCACGTCAATCCGGAATTCTGGCGCCGTTTCGTGCCAGCCATGGAAGCCCGCGCAAAGGCGCGCGGTATCCCCAACTTCCATATCTTCGGTGAAGTGGCTGACGACGACTACGATCCCGCGCTGCTGGCATCGTGGACGCGCAATGCGGGGCTGCCCGCCGTTCTCGACTTTGCCTTCATGCACGCGGTGATCGATGCGGTGAGCGGCAAGAAGGGCACTCAGGAACTGGCGCGGCTGGATGACGACGACGTGCTCTATCCGGGCGGCAAGAAGACAGCGCGGCAACTGCCCACGTTCCTCGGCAATCACGATGCCGGTCGCGTGGCCATGTTCATCGAGAAGGCCAACCCCGGCATCGACGGTCAGGAACTTCTGGCCCGCGACGAACTGGCGCATGCCATGCTGCTGACCTTGCGCGGCGTGCCGACGATCTACTCCGGCGACGAACAGGGCTTCGTCGGAGCCGGTGGCGACCAGTTGTCACGCCAGGACATGTTCCCTTCGAAGACCGCGCTCTACAACGCCGAAGCGCTGGTCGGCACGACCGCGACGACGGCGCAGGCCAATTTCGACCGCGACCAACCTCTCTACAAGTTCATCGCCAATCTGTCCGCCGTCCGTCGCAATACGCCTGCCCTCACCGAAGGCAGCACGGTGCTGCGAACCACGTCCGAAACACCGGGCCTCTTCGCCGTATCGCGGTTCGATCCGGACAGCGGCGAGGAAGTCGTTCTCGCGTTCAACACGTCGAAAGATCCGGTGACCCGGAACGTCGCGGTCGAGACGCACTCACAGGCATTCTCGACACTGGCCGGCTCCGACTGCCCCGACACGGCAAGCGCTCCGGGCAGTATCGCCATCACGCTGCCCCCCCTCGGCTTCAGCGTCTGCGCAGCGCAACCCTGATCACCTTTCCTCCCCAGGATCATGATGAAACAAGACCTTCCCTCCGCCCCGCCGGTGTTCGGCAAAACGGCCGAATGGTGGCGCGGCGCCACGATCTACCAGATCTATCCGCGCAGCTTTCAGGATTCGAACGGCGACGGCATTGGCGACCTCGCCGGCATCACTTCGCGGCTCGGCTACGTTGCATCGCTGGGTGTCGATGCGATCTGGATCTCGCCCTTCTACGCATCGCCGATGGCGGACTTCGGATACGATATCTCGGACTACCGTGCTGTCGATCCGATCTTCGGCACGCTTGCCGATTTCGATGCACTGGTCGCCCGTGCCCGCGAACTGGACCTGAAGGTGATGATCGATCAGGTCTACGCCCACACCTCGGACCGGCACGCATGGTTCGCCGAAAGCCGCTTGAGCCGCGACAACCCGCGTGCCGACTGGTACGTATGGGCAGACGCCAGGGTCGACGGCTCGCCACCCAACAACTGGCAGTCGGTCTTCGGCGGGCCGTCCTGGCGCTGGGATGCACGGCGCGGCCAGTACTACATGCACAATTTCCTCGCCGAGCAACCGCAGCTCAACCTGCACAATCCCGATGTGCAGCAGGCCCTGCTCGACGTGGCGAAGTTCTGGCTGGACCGCGGGGTATCCGGGTTCCGGATCGACGCGCTCAACTTCGCGATGCACGACCCCTTGCTGCGCAACAATCCGCCCGCGCCCGACGACGGCACAGTCCGCACGCGGCCCTTCGACTTCCAGTTGCAAGTCTACAACCAGTCGCATGAAGACATCGTCGGCTTCATCGAGCGGCTGCAGGCCCTGATCGCCAGCTACCCGGATACGTTCTCGCTCGCGGAAGTCGGCGGCCGCAAGGCGGCCAGCGAAATGAAGGCCTTCACGCAGGGCGATGAGCGCCTCGACAGCGCCTACGGCTTCAATTTCCTCTATGCCGAGAAACTGACGCCCAAGCTCGTCGCGCAGGCTCTGGAGGACTGGCCCGACACGCCCGGTACCGGCTGGCCGAGCTGGGCTTTCGAAAACCATGACGCCCCGCGCGCGCTCTCGCGCTGGTGCGAGCCCTCCGAAATCGATGCCTTCGCACGGATGAAGGCCATGCTGCTGCTGTCGCTGCGCGGCAACCCGATCCTCTATCAGGGAGAGGAACTGGGGTTGCTGCAGGATGATGTGCCCTTCGAGATGCTGCAGGACCCGGAAGCCATCGCCAACTGGCCGCTGACGCTTTCACGCGATGGCGTACGCACGCCCCTGCCGTGGGAGAGCGCAGCCCGGAACGGCGGGTTTAGCGAAGGTACGCCCTGGCTGCCGGTCAGCGATCAGAACCTGAATCGGGCCGTCGACAGGCAAGAGGCCGACAACACGTCTCTGCTGCACCTTACGCGCGAATTGCTGCGCCTTCGCCACACGAACGACGCCCTGCGGATCGGCCCTTGTGAAGTGCTGCTTTGCGACGAAGCGCGGCTGGTGGTTCGCCGCGAGGGGACCGATCGCACCGTCGTGGGCGTGTTCAACATTTCCGCCAGAGACGCAGAGTGGCCTTCTTCCGTCGTACCCGAAGGCACCCTGCTGGCTGCTGTCAATGAAACCGATCTCGGCACGCTGCCCGCATGGGGCGCGGCCTGGATCACCGAAGGAGACCGGTCATGAAACCGCACCGTCTGCTGGTTGCCGCCAGCCTGTCGCTCGCGCCGCTGTCGGCGCCCGCTCTCGCACAGGAGACCCGGCCCGCGGTCACGGCCAGTTCGCCCGATGGCACTCTGGTGCTGACTGTCTCCACCGACAACGACAGCCGCGCCACCTGGTCTCTTTCGCGCAAGGGCAAGTTGCTGATTGCGCCGAGTACGCTGGGCTTCCTGCTGACCGATGGGCTGAACATGGTACGCGGCTTCCGTATCGTCGGCAGCGAGAAAGGCAGCCACGACGAAACCTGGGAACAGCCCTGGGGCGAGCGCCGGTTCGTGCGCGATCACTACAACGAAGTCACGGTAAAGCTGAAGCAGTCCGAAACGCAGGGCTCGCGGCTGATGAACGTGCACTTTCGTCTGTTCGATAACGGCATCGGCTTCCGCTACGAACTGCCCAAACAACCCGCACTCAAGACCATGCGGATCGCCGACGAAGTCACAGAGTTCGATATCGTGCCCAAGGGCACGGCATGGTGGATCCCCGGCGGCGAGTGGAACCGGTACGAGCAGGTCTACCAGAAGACCCCGATCGACGCCGTATCCACCGCGCATACGCCCATCACCATGCGGCTCGACGACGGCACCCACCTCTCCTTCCACGAAGCGGCGCTGGTCGACTATGCCGGCTACCGGTTCAAGCGCGTCATCGGGCAGCAGTTCCGTACCACGCTCGCGCCCTCGCCCGATGGACCGCGCGTTGTTCGCGACCTGCCTTTCGCGACGCCCTGGCGCACGATCCGCATTGCCGACAATGCTGCGGGACTGGTCGAGAACAGTCTCGAGCTCAATCTCAATGAGCCCAACAAGCTGGGCGATGTGAGCTGGTTCAAGCCCGCCCGCTACATCGGCATCTGGTGGGGCATGATCCGCAACGACTGGAGTTGGGCCGAGGGACCCAGGCACGGCGCCACGACTGCCCGCGCCAAGAAATACATCGACTATGCCGCCAAACACCACTTCCGCGGCGTCTTGGTGGAAGGCTGGAACAAGGGCTGGAATGGCGACTGGTTCGGCCATGGCGACGAATTCAGCTTCACCCAGCCCACCCCCGATTTCGATCTCAAGGCCGTGACCGACTACGCTCGCAAGAAGGGCGTTCACCTCATCGGCCATCACGAGACTGGCGGCAATATCGCCAATTACGAAGCGCAGATGGACGATGCCTTCGCGCTCTACGGCAAGCTCGGCGTCGATGTGGTGAAGACCGGCTATGTCGCCGATGCCGGCGGCGTCATCGCACCCGGAAGCAAGCCGGGAGCAACGCTGATGGAATGGCACGACGGCCAGCGCATGGTGAACCACTATCTCGATGTCGTGAAAACGGCTGCGAAGTATCACGTGGCGATCGATACGCACGAGCCGATCAAGGATACCGGGCTGCGCAGGACCTATCCCAACTGGGTCTCGCGCGAAGGTGCGCGCGGCATGGAATACAACGCCTGGGGTCGGTTCGCCAACGGACCGGACCACGAGCCGACGCTGGTCTACACCCGCATGCTTTCGGGGCCGATGGACTTCACGCCCGGCGTGCTCAGTCTGGAAGGGGCAAACCATGCACCGCTCGCCTCCACGCTGGCAAAGCAGCTGGGACTCTATCTGGCGATCTACTCGCCGATCCAGATGGCGGCGGACTTCGTAGACCAGCTTGAGAAGTACCCGCGCGAGATGGACTTCATCAGTTCGGTCCCTACCGACTGGGCCGAAAGCCACCTGATTGCCGGCGAAGTGGGCGACTATGCGATCTTCGCGCGCAAGGACCGCAATTCGCAGCGCTGGTTCGTCGGCGGCGTCAACGATGCCACGGCACGGACCGTGACGCTGAAGTTCGACTTCCTCGATCCGGGCAAGACCTATCAGGTCAAAATCTGGAAGGATGGGGAAGGCGCAACCTACCTCACCGACGCACGCCACCGCATCGCCTACGAGACACGCACCGTGCGCAAGGGCGATACGATGGATCTCTGGCTCGCCCCGGGCGGCGGAGCCGCCATGCGCCTCGTGCCGCAGCAATGAGCAAGCCCGGCGCCGCCTTCGCCCTCAAAGGGTGAAAGTTGCGCCGGCCAGGCTGTGCAGCCCCTCGCGGTGGCTTACGAGGATCAGGCCCGTACCTGTCTCGCACAGCCATCGATCGAGGTTCTTCGACAGCGCCTGTTCGGTCTCGCTATCCAGCCCCTCGCTCGGTTCGTCCAGAACCAGCCAGGGGCGACCGGACAGCAGCGCCCGCGCCAAAGACAGCCGCTTGCGCTGACCGCCCGAGAGGCGCGCACCGTCAGCGCCCAGCCACTGATCGAGGCCATGCGGCAGGGCCCGCACGGTATCGGCAAGGCAGGCCGTCTCAAGAGCGTCCCACATCTGCGGTTCGGTTACCCCCTGCCGCGCCAGACGCAGATTGTCCGCCACGGTCCCGGCAATCAGCGAAGCATCCTGCGGTGCGTTCCCGAAGACCCTGCGCAATGTTTCCAGCCCCAGATCGCGGATCTCCGTTTCTCCGACGAACACGCGCTGCGGTGCATCGGATCGTAGGCCAAGCACCGTTCCCAGAATGCGGGATTTTCCCGCGCCGGATGCGCCCGTGACAAGGACGCGCTCGCCCGGCTGCACGGTGCAATCGCGGCCATCGGCCTCAAATCTTACAGGCTCTGCGCAAAGCCGGTTCAGTTCGGCATGTTGAGGAGCGCGCGCAGGCAGCGAAGCCATGTCCTCCAGACGCGTCATGGCGTCGTCCACGCGCGGGCGCTGCACGTCTGTCCGGGTCAGCCCTGACCAGGCCTCCGCACCGGCAGCGCCTGCCAGCGCCGCTGCAGCAGCCAAGGCGGCACCGCCCTTCGCCAGCACCAGAACGCCGGCAACCGTTAGCGCCGCCAGAATGAGCTGCAATCCCTGCGTCGTTGCTTCGGCGTTCACGATCGCCAGCCGTGACGCTTCCAGTTCCTCGACATCGGGCGCCATGGCCTCGACGATCTGCGGCACCAGCCCATAAGCGCTGATCTCGAGGGCACAGCCGGCATATTCTGCATAGGCGGCCTTGAGCCGCGTTACCGCATCGGCACGCCGGCGAACGGGCTCAGCGATAAGTTTCGGTGTCAGCGTCCGCGAAACCGCCCGCATGGCCGCAAGGCCGACAACCAGAGCAATGCCCGACCATAGCCCGGCGAACAGGCAAGCCACCAGCGCCGTGACACCGCCCGCCAAGGCCCCCGGCAAGGTTACGCGGCGCACCACGGAATCCTCGAGCGCATCGACGTCGGAACCCAGTTGTGCCGCCACTTGCCCGCTCGGGCGGGAGAACACCGCTTCCGGCTCCGCTGCCGCGAGGCGCGCAAACAAGGCCGGGCGCACATCGGCAAGTGCGAAGAATGCCGCGCGGTGACTGAACAGCCTTTCGCCGTATCGTCCGAGCGTGCGAACGATGGCGAAGGCGCGAATGCCCGCGCTGGGCAGGAGGTAATTGAAACCACGCGCCGCTGCGACGCCACTCGCCCCGGCTATCGCCGCGCCGGTCAGAAACCAGCCGGAAACGGCGAGCAGACCGACCCCAGCAATGGCCGCCAGCACCGCAAGCAGAATGGCCACACCGGTCGCGCGACGCTGGCGACGGCTTGCGTCCTGAAGCAATTGCTCGATCATGACAGCCTCATCACGCTGGCGCTCTGCGCGACAAGCTGCGCGTCGTGCGTCGCCGCAATCACCAGCCGGTCGCACGCGATCCTGGCGATCAGATCGATCACCTTACGGGCAGTCACCGCGTCGAGATCGGCAGTCGGTTCGTCGAGCAGCAGGATCGGCCGGCCCGACGCTATGGCGCGAACGAGACCGATGCGCCGCCGCTCGCCCCCCGACAGCCCGGATCCGCGCGGATCGATGGCGAGGCTCATTCCGCGCTCGCGGACGAGATCGGAAAGACCGCAGGCCTCGATCAACGGCATGAGATCGGCATCGACGCCTCCGCCAAGCTTGAGATTGTCCTCCAGCGTTCCCGGAAGCAGCAGGGGCTTCTGCCCTGCCCAACCCACCCGCTCCACGAGCGACACAGGCGTCACGGGCGTACCGTTCAACAGGACCGTTCCCGCCATATCGGGCGTCATTCCGATAAGCGCGTGGAGGAGCGAGGACTTGCCCACACCCGTCGGTCCGGCAACGGCATGCAGACCGGGGCCTTCCCAGAACGCCGTAAATGGGCCGATGCGGGTGTCGGCATAGGCGACTTCCAGATTGTCGACCGCAAGATTCTGCACGACGCAGCTTGCGGGAACCGGATCGGGACGGGGACGGCTCTCTGCCTTGCTCAACGCCTCGCCTATGCTGGCATCGGCCGCCTCGCCCTGCTGCTTGTCGTGATAGGCCGCTGCCATCCTGCGCATGCCGAGGTAGAATTCCGGCGCCAGCGCCAGCGCAAAGAACGCGCGGCCCAGCGTCAACGATTCCGGGGCAGGAAACGGCAGCAGGCCCAGCAGCGAAAATCCGCAATAGACAGCAATCAGCGCCACACAGAGCGCTGCGAAGAACTCCAGAACCGCGCTGGACAGGAACGCGATGCGCAGCACTTGCATCGTGCGGGACGCAACTTCACGCGCCGCTTCGCCGATCTGCCGCGTCACCCGGTCTTCCGCACCGAACGAAAGGACGACAGGCAAAGTGGCAACGCGGTCCACGAACAATCCCGACAGACGGGAAAGAGCCTGCAACTGCCGCTCCGCCTCTGCCTTCCCGGCAAGCCCCGCGAAGGCCATGCCGACGCCGAAGGGGATCAGCGTCGCGATCATGATCAGCGCGGAAACCCAGCTTGCAAAGGCAACGGCGAGGGCAATCAGCAGCGGTGAGAGCACCGCGGCGAGCTTGAGCGGCTCGAACCGGGCGATCAGCCCTTCATAGGCCTCCACATCGTCGACCACGACATGGAGGTCTTCACCGATCAGACGCCCACGTATCAGTCCGGTCGGCAGCAGCGCGGCAAGCAGCCGCGTGCGCAAGTTCCGCTTGATCCCGATCGCCTGACGCTGGCCGGCGATGCCCGCCATGCCCTGCGCTCCGGCCCGCAGGATTCCGCTGATGACAATCCCGGCCAGAAGCACCGCCAGGGTCGACGGTGACATCGTCCCGCTCACCCAGCCCTGCAACACGAGCGCTAGGCATCCTGCAAACAGGATGGCGCCGCCGGAGTCGGACAGCCACCAGAGGGCAGCACCCCCAATCTTGCGCCGCGCGCGCGGCTGGGCGGTTGCAGAAATGGCTGGCACAGCTTGAGAAAATGTCATGGGAAGGAGCAGTTGACTACATTAACAATTTCTAATATTTGCAGCCCCGCTAAACGACGGGGCCCAATGTGTCGAGTCCCGCCTCCGGCTATCTACAGCGACAGGAGCATGCTCATGGACATGGCGGTTGTCGAGCTTTCGCGGCTGCAATTCGCGCTCACGGCTATGTACCACTTTCTTTTCGTACCGCTAACCCTGGGTCTATCGTTTCTTCTGGTCATCATGGAGAGCATCTATGTGATGACCGGCAAGGAAATCTGGCGGGTCATCACACGGTTCTGGGGCAAGTTGTTCGGTATCAACTTCGTCCTCGGCGTGGCGACCGGCATCACCATGGAGTTCGAGTTCGGGACCAACTGGTCCTACTACGCTCACTACGTGGGTGACATCTTCGGCGCCCCGCTCGCGATCGAGGGTCTGATGGCCTTCTTCCTCGAAGCGACCTTCGTCGGCCTGATGTTCTTCGGCTGGGACCGCCTTTCCAAGGTTGGCCACCTCGCCGTGACCTTCTGCGTCGCCTTGGGCTCCAACCTCTCCGCGCTGTGGATCCTCATCGCCAATGGCTGGATGCAGAACCCGGCAGGCGCAACGTTCAATCCCGAGACGATGCGCATGGAAGTGACCGACTTCTATTCGGTCCTGTTCAACCCTGTCGCGCAAGCCAAGTTCGTTCACACCGTCAGCGCCGGCTATGTCTGCGCGTCTGTTTTCGTGATGGGCGTTTCTGCCTGGTACCTGCTGAAAGGCAAATGGACCAACGTGGCGCGCCGCTCGATGATGGTCGCGGCCGCGTTCGGTCTTGCCTCTTCGCTCTCGGTCGTCGTTCTGGGCGACGAGTCGGGCTATGCCCTGACCGACAACCAGAAGATGAAGCTCGCGGCCATCGAGGGCATGTGGCACACCGAAGAAGCTCCCGCAGGCCTTGCGATCTTCGGCATTCCCGATCTGGTCAACCAGGAAACCCGCTACGAAGTGAAGATCCCCTTCGTGCTCGGTCTGATTGCCACCCGCAGTCTGACCGGCGAAGTCGTGGGTATCAACGACCTGGTCCTGAAAGCCGATGAACGCATTCGCAGCGGTCTGATCGCCTACGATGCGGTCGAAAAGCTCAAGTTCCAGCGCACCGATCCGGTCGCTCGCGAGGCTTTCGAAAAGCACAAGCGCGACCTCGGCTATGCCATGCTGCTCAAGCGCTATGTCGCAGACCCGCGGCAGGCAACCGACAAGCAGATTCTCATGGCCGCCAAGGACACCATTCCAGACGTGCCGGTGATGTTCTGGCTGTTCCGCATCATGGCGGGTCTGGGCTTCTTCTTCATCGGCTTCTTTGCCCTGGCTTTCTACTGCGCCTCGGTTTGCCAGTTCGAGAAGAAGTGGTTCCTGCGGGTCGCCGTCGCGATCATACCCCTGCCCTGGCTCGCGATCGAAGGCGGCTGGGTGCTGGCAGAGATCGGCCGACAGCCCTGGGCGGTGGAAGGCGTGCTGCCGACGTTCCTGGGCGCATCCTCGCTGACCATCAGCCAGATCTGGACGACGATCGTCGGCTTCACGCTGCTCTACGGTACACTTGCCGTGATCGAGGTCCGCCTGATGCTCTCGACGATCCGCAAGGGCCCGGTCGAGCATCATGCCTCGGATACCGGCAGTCAGATTGAAGGCAGTGGCGGCATCGCCCCGCTGCCTGCCGAATAAGGGAGCTTCGCAAGATGGCTATTCCCCTCGACTACGAAACCCTCCGGCTGATCTGGTGGGCTCTCATGGGTGTGCTGCTGATCGGCTTCACGCTCACCGACGGATACGATCTCGGCGTCGCGGCGCTGATGCCCTTCATCGGCAAGACCGATGAGGAGCGCCGCATGGCGATCAACGCGATCGCCCCGCACTGGGAGGGCCACCAGGTGTGGTTCATCCTCGGCGGCGGCGCGATCTTCGCGGCCTGGCCGTTCGTGTACGCGGTCAGCTTCTCCGGCTTCTATCTGGCGATGTTCCTTGTGCTGGCAGCGCTCATCCTGCGGCCCGTGAGCTTCAAGTACCGCTCCAAGCACGCCGATCCCGCCTGGCGCACTCGCTGGGACTGGGCCCTGTTCATCGGCGGCTTTGTACCGGCACTCGTCTTCGGCGTCGCCGTAGGCAATGTCCTGCAGGGCCTGCCCTTCCGGCTCGATAGCGACCTTCGCGCTTTCTACGAAGGCACGCTGCTCGGCCTCTTTTCGCCCTTTGCGCTGATGACGGGACTGCTTTCGGTCGCGATGATCGTGCTGCACGGCGCGGGCTTCCTCGCCACAAAGATCGAGGAAGGCCCCGTGCTCGAACGTGCACGTAAAATCGGTACGGCAGCCGCCCTCGTCTCCTTCGTGCTCTTCGCACTGGGCGGCGTGTGGGTGGCAACGGGCCAGATGGGTTTCCGGATCGACGGCATTGTCGACTCCATGGGGCCGTCCAACCCCCGGTACGTCCCTGCGCTCCCCGCGCCCGGTGCCTGGCTCGAAAACTATGGCCAGCATCCCTGGATGCTGCTCGCGCCGATCCTCGGCCTCGCCGGCCCGCTGGTAGCGCTGATCGGCATCCGCAGCCACAGCCATCTGATCAACCTTGCCGGGTCCTCGATGGCGACAATCGGGATCATCGCGACGGTAGGCCTGTCGATGTTCCCGTTCATCCTGCCCAGCGCCATCGACCCGCAATCCAGCCTCACCGCGTGGAACGCTTCGTCGAGCCACCTGACGCTGTGGATCATGCTGCTGGTGACGTTGATCTTCCTGCCGATCGTGCTGGCCTACACGGCCTGGGCGATGCGGGTGATGTTCGGTCGGGTCACGATCGAGCAGGTTCGCACCAACCCCGATTTCTACTGAGAAGGAGCAAGACCGATGTGGTATTTTGCGTGGATTCTCGGACTGGGCCTCGCCGTCGCCTTCGGCATCATCAATGGCATGTGGCACGAGTTCCGCTCGCCCATGAGCGACGATCCCGAGGTATAGCCCCGAGACCAAACAGAAAGAGGCCGCCGTTTCCGGCGGCCTCTTCGTTTTCAGGCTATCGCCTGTCTCAAGCGTAGGCTGTCACAAGCCAGGCACTGTAGCCCATCATCACGCCCTCGCCCGGCCGATGATACTGCTGGTAAAGCGCTTTGAGATCGCGAGCGGCAGCCTCCTGCACCTCGACCGGATAGTCGAGCAGGACCTGCCCGAAGGCCATGGCATTCTGCGCGAAGCCTTCTGCCTGTTCGGCCGATGCACCGGCGCCGCCGACGGGTAATTCACCTTCCGTCACGCCGACATCGACCTTGCCGAAACCTGCGCCATCCAGAACCTCGCGCAGATAGTCGATGTCTTCGAACGCAAAGGGCCCCGGCGCCCGCGGCACCGGCGGCGGGATCTCCACGTGCTGGCGGGCCACTTCCATGCCTTTCAGCATCCACGGATTTTCCATGGGCGGGCCCCAGACGGCAAGGTCCATCCGGCCACCCGGCTTGAGCATCGCGCGCAGGTTGGCAAAAGCCGGCACCGGCTCTGCAAAGAACATGCTGCCGAAGCGCGACACGAGACGGTTGTAAGGCCCGTCCGCAACCGTGACAGTCGCCGCATCGCCGCACTGGAAACGGGCGTTGTCGATACCCGCCTGCTGCGCACGGCGCGTCGCGGCGCTGGTGAGATCGGGCGATATGTCGAGGCCGAGCACAGTGCCGCCGGGGCTGACGGCTTCGGCAATGGCAATGGTCGTGGCACCGCCGCCGAAGCCCAAATCGATAACGCGCTCACCGGGCGCGAAGGCGGCACGGGCCAGCAAGGCCTCGCCCACCGGCGCGATCGTGCCTTCGAAGCCTTTGAGATTGGCCAGCCAGCGGGCGCCCATCTCGCCGCCCCAGTCCTCGTACTTCAGGGCATCCGCGTGGGGATGTGCTGCGTCGGTCATGCTTTCAGTCCTCAACCCAATGTCTGGCGAACCCAATTGACGATGGCGCTTTTCGGCATGGCGCCCGACTGACGCGCCACTTCCCGACCGCCTGCGATCAGGATCATCGTCGGAATGGATCGTATGCCGAACCGGCCGGCAATGGCCTGTTCGGCTTCGGTATCGAGCTTGCCGAGGCGCACCATCGGCTCGAGATCGGCGGCGGCAGCCTCGAACTGCGGCGCCATCTGGCGGCACGGCCCGCACCATGCAGCCCAGAAGTCGACCAGCAGCGGAATATCGCTACGCGTCGCATGGGCATCGAAATTCGCGCCTGTCAGCGTAACGGGATGGCCACCGAACAGAGCGGAACCGCACCGTCCACACTTGCCGCCCTGTGCCAGCTTCTCGCGCGGCACACGATTCAGCGAGGCGCAGGAGGGACAGGCAATGATCAACGATTCAGACATGGGTATCTCGGCTATTCGCAGGACGTTCCGCAGATGTCGCAAAGCGCATGGATGATCGCCCGCACCACGTTGTCCTTCAGACTGTAGTACCGCGTCTGCGCCTCGCCCCGAATGGCCACCACGCCTTCCTCGCGCAGCAGGGCGAGGTGCTGTGAGACCGAAGACTGGGACAAACCCGTCAGCGCGACCAGTTCACTGACCGATACTTCACCCTCATCCATCCGGCACAGCATCAACAGCCGTTCGGGATGGCTCATCATCTTGAGCCGGGCCGCCATGACATTGGCGTTGGACTTGAGTTCGGTAAGGTCAGTGGGCTTCATGATTCCGAGCTTTCCAAGGGAAGGCCATCGTCCCGAAGGACGATGTAAATGGCCGGAATAACCAGAACCGTCAGCAAGGTCGAGGAGGCCAGGCCGAACAGCAGCGAAATCGCCAGACCCTGGAAAATCGGGTCGGTGAGGATCACCGCCGCACCGATCATCGCTGCCGCAGCAGTCAGAACGATGGGCTTAAATCGGATCATGCCGGCCTCCAGCAACGTCTGGCGCAGGCTCTTCTCGGCCGAACGCGTATGACGAATAAAGTCGACCAGAAGGATCGAGTTCCGCACGATGATGCCCGCCAAGGCGATGAAGCCGATCATCGAGGTGGCGGTGAACGGCGCGCTGAACAGCATGTGCCCGACGACAATGCCCACCAGCGTGAGAGGGATCGGGGTCAGAATCACCAGCGGAATGGTGAAACTGCGGAACTGACCGACAACCAGCACGTAGATGCCCAGCAAGGCGACCATGAAGGCCCCGCCCATGTCGCGGAAGGTCACCCAGGTGATCTCCCACTCGCCGTCCCACAACAGCGACGTGTGGCTTTCATCCTCAGGCTGGCCGTTGAGCAGGACTTCAGGCTTTTCGAGGCCGGCCGCCTTCCAGTCGTAGGTGTCGATGGCTTCGTCCACCGCAAGCATGCCGTAGATCGGAGCCTCGTAGCGTCCGGCCAATTCGGCCGTCACCATGTCGGCGCCGCGCCCGTCGCGACGGAAGATTGCGCGTCCGCCCGGTACCATCTCGGCCGTGACGAGCTGGCCAAGCTGCACAAGCTGAGGTCCAGCCGGTCCCTGCGCCACCGCGACAGGTGTCGCGGCCAGGGCTGCCGACCAGCTGCGCTGCGACTGGTCGAGCGTCATTTCGATGGGGAGCGGATCGCGGCCAGAACCACGCGGCGCATAGCCGACGGTCTGCGTCCCCAGCAGAGCACCGATGGAATCGAACAGCTGCCTTTCCGACAGGCCGTAGTGGTCCAGCTTGGCGCGGTCGGGGATCAGCTTCAGCGTGGGGCGCGGCTCGCCGAACGAATTGTCGACATCGACAATGAACGGCACCGACTTGAAGATCTTCTCGACCTGCTCGGCGGTCTTTACGCGGGTCGCTTCGTCCGGCCCGTAGATCTCGGCCAGCAGCGTCGCCAGCACGGGCGGCCCCGGCGGCGTTTCAACCACCTTCAGAGATCCACCAGTGGGAAGCGAAATGGCCTTGAGCTTCTCGCGCAGGTCCACCGCCACTTCGTGGCTGGAGCGCGAACGATCGCCCTTGGGCTTCAGCGTGACCATCAGGTCGCCCATTTCCGGCTGATTGCGCAGGAAGTAGTGGCGGACGAGACCGTTGAAATTGAACGGCGCCGAGGTGCCCGCATAGGCTTCCATCGACACCACTTCGGGAACCGAGCGGGTGACCGCAGCGGCCTGTTCCAGCACGCGCGATGTCGTTTCCAGGCTGGTGCCCTCGGGCATGTCGGCGACGAGCTGGACTTCGCTCTTGTTGTCGAAGGGCAGCAGCTTAACCGTCACCGCCTTGAAGTAGAACATCGAGCAGGCGACCACGGTCGCAATGCCCACCGCGATGAGGAAGCGCCATGCACTGCCTTTCGTCGCGATGATCTTGCTGGCATAGCGGCTGTAGAGCGCACCCAGCTTACCGCCGTGCGAATCCTCGTGCTCGTGACCGGCAAGCGCGGTGCGCGCGAATCGGATCATCAGCCACGGCGCGATGATCACCGCGACGAAGAAGCTGAAGATCATCGCCGCAGAGGCATTGATCGGAATCGGCGCCATGTAGGGGCCCATCAGACCCGAGACGAAGAGCATCGGCAGCAGCGCGGCAACGACTGTGAGGGTCGCGATGATGGTCGGGTTGCCGACTTCGGCGACCGCTTCGATAGCCGCATCCATGCGACTGCGGTCATCCTTCATCGCCCAGTGCCGCGCGATGTTCTCGATCATGACGATGGCATCGTCGACGAGGATGCCGATCGAGAAGATCAGCGCGAACAGGCTGACGCGGTTGATCGTAAAGCCCATCACGTTCGACGCGAACATGGTCAGCATGATCGTGGTGGGAATAACGATCGCGGTTACGCCCGCCTCGCGCCAGCCAATCGCGAAACCGATGAGGATGACGATCGAGACCGTTGCCAGCGCGAGGTGGAAGATCAGTTCGTTGGCCTTCTCGTTCGCGGTCTCGCCATAATTGCGGGTGACCGAAACCTTCACCGAATCCGGGATCAGCTTGCCTTCGAGCATGTGCACACGCTCGACGATCTGATCGGATACGGTCACGGCATTGGCACCGGCCCGCTTGGCAATGGCCAGGCTGACCGCGGGCGCCATCGACCACTTTCCGTCGTCATCCTTGGCCCAGCGCCAGGCCCGGGCCTGATCCTGTGTCGGCGCCTGCTCGACCTTGGCGACATCGGAGAGCAGCACCGGCGCGCCGGTTACCGAGCGCACCGTGAGCTGCGACAGTTCCTGCGCATCGCGCAGCGTCTGTCCGGCGACGACCAGCGCTGCCTGTCCCTGCTCGCGTACGGTACCGGCGGGGAATGCGCGGTTGGCCTGCTTTACGGCTTCGATGACGTTGCCCAGCGGCACGCGATAGGTCGCGAGCTTGACCGGATCGGGCACCACGCGCAGCGCCATTTTCTGGCCGCCGGTGATGAAGGTCAGCCCGACATCGTCGACTTTGGCAACCTCGGTGCGCAGCTTGCCGGCGAGTTCGTCGAGCGCCTGATCGTTCCACTGCCCTGCCGCGCCGGGTTTCGGCGTCAGCGTCAGGACGACGATAGGCACATCGTTGATACCGCGCACCGTTACCTGCGGCGGCGGAATGCCTACGGGAATGCGGTCCTTGTTGGCCTCGATCTTCTCGTTGATGCGGATCGCCGCGTCTTCGGGATTCGAGCCGACGAGAAAGCGCGCGGTCACCAGAACGCCATTGTCCTGCGCCTGCGTGTAGACATGCTCGACGCCGTTCACGCTCTTGACGATGGTCTCCAGCGGCTTGGCCACCAGTTCCACGGCATCGGACGCCGTCAGCCCCGGTGCCTGGACCATGATGTCCACCATCGGCACCTTGATCTGCGGCTCTTCCTCACGCGGAATGGTAATCGTCGCAATCAGGCCGACGATGATCGCGGCGAGCAAAAACAGCGGCGTGAGCGGCGACTGGATCGTTGCCCGCGTCAGCTTGCCGGAGATCCCGAGATTCATTGCCCCGCCGCCCCCTTGCCGGAGGCCACCAGGGTATCACCGGCCGAAACGCCGGAGAGGATTTCGACCTTGCCGTCCTGCGCGGAGGGCGCGGTCTGCACCGGAACCTGCGTGGCCGCGCCGTCCTTACCGACCAGCGTCACGTAATCGATGCCATAGCGCTCGGTCACGTAAGCGTCCGGAACGAGCAGCGCCTTGCGCGTGCCGGTCTGGACCTTGGCTGCAATTCGCCGGCCGACGAGCTTGTCGTCGATCCCCGGCATGCTGACATCAGCCTTTACCGTACCCGCCGTCACGGAGGGGTATACCTTCACGACTCGCCCGACGGCACCGTCGTTACCGATATCGCTGGCCCTCACCTGCGAGCCGACATGGACTTTGCCCGCAAGCGATTCGGGCATTTCCAGCCGCACGATGGTCGCACCGGCGGTAATGACCGCAATCGGCATGCCCGGTGCTACCGGCGAGCCTGCGGGAACGTCGGCCCGCAGTACTCGGCCCGTTGCCGGAGCGACGACGACACCCTGCCCCGCGACAGCAGTCGTGGCGGCATATTGCGCGCGGGCCGAAGCCGCGGCTGCCTGCGCCTGCTCGAGGCGGGCATCGGCATAGACACCGTTGTCGTGCAGGAACTTGACGCGCTTCAGTTCGGACTGCGCCTGCGTCATCTGCGCCTTGGCGGCAGCCGCCTGCGGGCCAAGCTGGCTGTCGACGATCCGGCCGATGGTCTGACCCTTGCGGACCATATCGCCCTCGCGCACCGAGAGTGACGTGAGAATGCCGGGGATGCGGGCGAGCACCTGTGCCTGGTCGACCGTCGCCACTTCGGCGCTGACGTCCTGCCAGTCCGCCGCGTCGCTCTCCTTCAGAACGAGTCGCGGCCCGGCAGGCGCCTTGCTGCTTTCCTGCACCGGCTCCTCGTTGCTGCCACAGCCTGCCAGCGGCAGACCGAGAACAGCCAGTCCGAGAGCGGACAGGACCAGGACATTTGCGCGCATCATGACATCCCCTGCTTGTTATCGTGCCCGTTATAGAGGGCGCGTGCGCTCAGCGTTCGACCGGCAAGC
Organism: uncultured Novosphingobium sp.; assembly: GCA_965140495.1. Taxonomy (GTDB): domain Bacteria; phylum Pseudomonadota; class Alphaproteobacteria; order Sphingomonadales; family Sphingomonadaceae; genus Novosphingobium. The sequence continues at coordinate 3,039,534 of OZ223239.1, forward strand.
GAGCCGCCTGCCAGGCACCGAAACCGCCCGCGAGGTGCGTGTCCACCTCGGCCATGGCAACGCCGCACTTGTCCAGCGCCATGCCGGAGCGCTTGCCGCCCAGACAGTTGAGCACCAGCATCTTGCCTTCCGGGTGCGGCAGCTTCGAAGGCTGGAACGACGAAAGCGGCATATTGACCGCGCCGGGGATGTGACCCGCGGCAAACTCGTCGGGCTCGCGCACATCGACGACAAGCGCCTCACCCGACTGCAGCATCGATTCGAGCTGCTGTGCGGTCACTTCCTTATGCCGTGGCTTTCCCAAACCGAAGACCATGTGAATCACCTCTTGTCCGTATTGTAGGGCACCTTCGGTACCTCTCTACATTGCCTCTTGCGTATATTGCAAAGTCATTATATTAGTCAAGCTATATACAGCGCAATCTACTCGGGCCGCTTCCCCCTGACGCCCTGTCAGACGCGGAACCTCAATACGGGAGAGCAAGTGATGTCATTGCCCCAGATCATAATCCTAGGTGCCGGCCTTGGCGGCACGATCGCCGCCTACGAAGTTCGCGATGCCACGAAGGGCAAGGCAGACGTCACCGTGATCAACGACCAGGACGATTACTGGTTCGTTCCGAGCAACCCCTGGGTTGCGGTGCGCTGGCGCGAGCCCGAAGCGATCAAGGTCCACCTGCCCCCGATCATGAAGAAGAAGGGCATCGGCTTCACGTCCGTGGGCGCCAAGAAGGTGCATCCCGAGGAAAACCGCGTCGAACTGTGCGACGGCACCTCGATGCACTACGACTATCTGGTGATCGCCACCGGCCCCGAACTCGCTTTCGACGAGATCGAGGGTTTCGGTCCGGAAGGTCACACGGTATCGGTGTGCAAGACCGATCACGCGGCCGAAGCTGCCGATGCTTTCGAACGCTTCTGCGCCGATCCCAAACCGATCGTGGTCGGCGCGGCTCAGGGCGCCTCGTGCTATGGCCCCGCCTACGAATTCGCGCTGATCCTCGACACCGAACTCAAGCGCCGCAAGATTCGCGACAAGGTTCCGATGACCTTCGTCACCGCCGAACCCTACATCGGCCACCTCGGCCTCGATGGTGTGGGCGACACAAAGAACCTGCTCGAGAGCGAACTGCGCAACCGCCACATCAAGTGGATCTGCAACAACCGCGTCACCAAGGTCGAAGACGGCATGATGCACTGCGAGGAACTGGCCGAAGACGGTTCGGTCAAGGCCACGCACGACCTGCCCTTCGGCTATTCGATGCTGCTGCCCGCGTTCCGCGGCATCGATGCGGTGATGGGCGTGGAAGGCCTCGTCAATCCGCGCGGCTTCATCCTCGCCGACAAGCACCAGCGCAATCCGAACTTCAAGAACGTCTATTCGCTGGGCGTCTGCGTGGCGATCCCGCCCGTGGGTCCGACGCCGGTGCCGGTGGGTGTGCCCAAGACCGGCTTCATGATCGAATCGATGGTCACGGCCATTGCCGAAAACCTCAAGCTTGAGCTTTCCGGCAAGGAGCCCTCCGAAGAGGCAACCTGGAACGCCGTGTGCCTTGCCGATTTCGGCGATGGCGGCGTGGCCTTCGTCGCCCAGCCGCAGCTTCCGCCGCGCAACCTCAACTGGTCGTCGAGCGGCAAGTGGGTCCATATGGCCAAGGTCGGGTTCGAGAAGTACTTCCTGCACAAGGTGCGCCGCGGCAAGAGCGAGCCGTTCTACGAAAAGCTCGCCATGCACGCGCTGGGCATCCGCAAACTGCGCTTCAAGTAAAGGAGAGGATCGATGAATCTCGATGCTGCCGTTCTTCGCTTCGCCGGCGTGGTGGTCCTCGCCAGCGTGCTCCTGTCGATCTACGTGCATCCCTGGTGGCTGGGGCTGACGATCTTCGCCGGGCTCAACATGATCCAGGCGAGTTTTACCGGCTTTTGCCCTGCCGCAATGATCTTCAAGAAGCTGGGTGTGAAACCCGGAAACGCCTTCCGCTGAGCGAGACCCTTATGCGCCGCCTGTTTCTTCCCTTGCTCCCCCTGACCTGCATCGTCGCTGCCCCCACGGCTTCGGCGCAGGATCTCGACGCCGCCATCGCCGATGCCCTGGCGCATGCGCCGGCGCTCGAGGCAGCAAAGGCCGAGGAAACGGCGGCAAAGGCCCGTCTCGACCGCGCCAAGGCGGAACGCAATCCGCTCCTTCGGGTCGAGGGATCGGTCGGGACGGGCCGTATAGACAACGGCGGTTTTTTCGGCATCAGGGCCGCCAACACCACGCCTCTGGCGCTGCAGGGCACGGCGGAAATGCCGCTCTATGCCGGTGGGCGAATCGGATCGGCCATCGACCAGGCCGAGGGCGGCGCCAAGATCGCCGGTTTTCAGGCCGAGCATGCCCGGCTGCAGACCATCGTTCAGGCCATCTCCGCCTATTCGGAGGTTCTTACGGCCCGCAAGCTCAGCACTCGATTCGCGCAGCTCGTAAAGGAACTGACGGAAGTCGCACGGCAGGCCGGTCTGCGATTCAAGGCGGGCGAAATCACCAATTCGGAACTCGCGCAGGCGCGCGCTCGCAAGGCCGAAGCGGAAGCCGGCAAGGCGCACGCCGAAGGCCGTGTTGTATCGGCCGAGGCAGCTTACGAACGGTTGACCGGCAAGCCTGCCGGCGATCTCGCCCCGCTGCCCGATCTGCCCCGCACGCCGCCCACGCTCGACGAAGCGCTCGATCTTGCCCGCACCTCAAACCCCTCGCTGCGTCAGGCCAAGGCCGCCGTAGACGTCGCCAAGGCCGGTGTTCGCGCCGCCAAGGCCGAAGGCCTGCCACAAGTCGGTGCCTTCGCCGAAGCCGCGCACGTTCGCGACCAGTTCTTCCCCGACTATCGGGCGGACTCCTATTCCGTCGGCATCCGGGGCAAGTGGACGCTCTTTGCCGGCGGCCGCGTTGCCACCCAGACCCGGGCGGCCGATGCCCGGGTCGACGCGAGCGAAGCTCGCCTTCGTCAGGCCGATCAGGCGCTCACCGGAATGGTGATCGATGCCTGGACCGGCCTCGCCACCGCGCATCGCATGGTCGATGCCACACGCCTGCAAACCGAAGCCGCCAACGAAGCGCTTCGCGGGCGTAAACTCGAAGCCCAGGTAGGTTCGGTACCGGTACTGGCCGTCCTCGATGCGGAGCGCGAGGCCATCAAGGCCGATGCAGCACTGCTCGAGGCACGCGGTCAGCGTCTGGTCGCCGCCTGGCAGCTGAATGCCCTGACCGGGATGATTGAACAATGACCGACACACATATCGAAACCGCCATCCAGCAAGTCGACGCCGCACTGGCCAGCAAGCGCCTGCCGGTCGTCCGCACGTTCTTCGACGAAGCGACCTTCACCGCTACGCATGTGGTCCATGACCCGGAAACGATGCGCGCCGCCGTGATCGACTCCGTACTCGATTTCGACCAGCCCTCCGGGCGCACCAGCCACGCTTCCGCGGATGCCGTGATCGACTACGTCCGCGCCGAAGGCCTCACGGTCGAATGGCTGCTGGAAACGCACGCCCATGCAGACCACCTGTCCGACGCGCCCTATATCCAGAAGGTGCTTGGCGGAACGCTCGTCATCGGCAGCGAAATCCGCACCGTGCAGGGCGTGTTCGCAAAGATCTTCAACGAACCGGCCAGCTTCGCGCAGGACGGATCGCAGTTCGACCGGCTGATCGAGGATGGCGAACGTTTCACGCTCGGCGGCATCGACGCCATTGCGCTGCACGTCCCCGGTCACACGCCTGCCTGCATGGCTTACGTCATCGGCGATGCCGTTTTCGTCGGCGACACACTGTTCATGCCGGACTATGGCACCGCCCGCGCCGACTTTCCGGGCGGCGATGCCGGTACGCTGTTCCGCTCGATCCGCCGCCTAATGAAGCTGCCGGAGCCGACGCGCGTTTTCCTGTGTCACGACTACAAGGCCCCGAACCGCGACCAGTTCGTATGGGAGACGACAATCGGCGCGGAAAAGACCGGCAACGTCCATGTCCACGAAGGCGTGAACGAAGACGAGTTCGTCTCCATGCGTGAAGCCCGCGACGCGACGCTGGGCATGCCGCGGCTCATTCTGCCCTCGCTGCAGGTCAACATCCGGGCCGGACACATGCCCGAGCCGGAGGACAACGGCGTCAGCTACCTCAAGCTGCCGCTGAACCTGCTCTAGGCCGTTCCGGTGACCGAGCTGCAATATCTGCTGGGCGGCTTCAGCGGCGTCCTTGTCGGCTTCACCCTCGGTCTGGTGGGTGGCGGAGGTTCGATCCTCGCTGTTCCGCTGATGGTCTATCTCGTCGGCGTGAAGAGCCCGCATCTCGCAATCGGCACGAGCGCTCTTGCCGTCGCCGTCAACGCGCTTTCCGGTGTGTGGAACCACGCCCGCGAAGGCAACGTCAACTGGCGCTGCGGCGGAACATTCGCCGCTGCCGGCATTATCGGCGCCCTCGCGGGGTCGACGCTGGGCAAGGCTTTCGACGGCCAGAAACTGCTCTTCCTGTTCGCGCTGCTCATGCTGGTGGTGGCTTTCGCCATGTACCGGGGCCGCAAGGATGCAGGCATCGAAGGTGTCGTCTGCAATCGCGACAACCTGCCCAAGGTCCTGAGTTTCGGTTTCGGCACCGGGGCATTGTCGGGCTTCTTCGGTATCGGTGGCGGCTTTCTGATCGTGCCGGCGCTCGTCGCCTCGACCTCGATGTCGGTCTATAGGGCCGTCGGCACATCGCTGATCGCGGTGACTGCTTTCGGGCTGACCACGGCTGCGAACTATGCGTGGTCCGGAATGATCGACTGGCCGCTGGCCGGCGTCTTCATCGGCGGCGGTGTCGTCGGCACCGGACTTGGTGCACTTGTCGCACGGCGGCTCGCCGAAGCGAAGGGACGGCTCAACACGGTATTTTCGATCCTGATCGCGTGCGTTGCCGTCTACATGCTCTACCGCGCCGCGCTCGTGCTCATGGTCTGATCCCAGGCCGCAAGGTCGACATACCGGTAGCGTAGCGCCATGGTGGCGTCCATCGACAACCACCGGACGTTCTATCCACCGCATGCCCGAGCAGCCCCCCCTACCCTTGTCGGACAAGCAGGTCGAGGAATCAGGTGCGGCAAGCGGCGGACTCATCGCCATCTTCGTCGAACAGCGCGCAGTGCTACTGCGCTTTCTCGGGCGGCGTCTGCAGGATGCCGCTCTGGCCGAGGACGTGCTGCAGGATGTGTGGATCAAGCTGAACGACCGTCCTCCGACCAGCCCCATTGCCGATCCCCTCGCCTACCTCTTTCAGGTCTGCGAAAACGCTGCGCGCGATCTGCGCCGTTCCGAAGGACGGCGGCACTTGCGCGAAAAGAACTGGGCCGAACAGGGCGGATCGGAAAGCGAAACAGAACCCTCGCCGGAGCAGCGCGCCATCGAACGCGAAGCGCTGCAGCGGATCGGGGAGCGACTGGAGCGGCTTCCGGATCGAACTCGCCGCATTTTCGTGGCGTTCCGCCTGGAAGGCCGACCGCAGAAGGATCTTGCGCGCGACCATGGCATCAGTCTTTCCGCGGTTCAAAAACACCTGCAGCGTGCCTATCGCGCCCTGCTCAGACCGGAGGTTGAGGAAAATTCCACCGATGCCGATGCAGGAGAAAGCCCGCCGTGACGTCTGATCATGAGATGAGCAGCAAAGGCACCCCTGCAAGCGAAGCCGTCCTGGAGGCGGCGGTGGAGTGGTTCGTGCGCCAGCAGAGCGACGCGATGAGCGGGGCCGACTGGATCGCCTTTTCCGACTGGCTGGGCGAAGACGAGAGTCACGCCGCGATCTACGATGAAGTCGTCGCTCTCGACGGCAAGGTCGAGAGCCTCGAGACCGCAGCCCTTGCCGCGCCGGAGGAGAAAATCGAAACCCCGCAGGGCATCGGCTGGCCTAAGCTCGCGGCCATCGGCGGCATGCTGGCTGCCGTCCTGGTTCTGGCCGTCACGTTCTGGCCAAAACCGGATCAGCTGGAGTTCGAAACCATCGCCACCGCTCCGGGCGAAACCCGCGAAGTCATGCTCGATCCAACGATCCGCGTTGCCCTCAACGGTGCGACGCGAATGGAAATCGCACGCGGTTCGGCTCCGGTCGTGCGGCTGAAATCAGGCGAGGCGGCGTTCTACATCGACTCCCCCCAGCCCTCGAAACTGCGGGTAGAGGCAGGCGAACTGACGTTGATCGATCGAGGCACTAGTTTCGATGTCATTCAGGATACCTTCGGCACCCGCGTGGCCGTGGGCAGCGGCAAGGTCGTGGTCAATCCCGATGAAGAAGCGATCGAATTGGCTGCCGGACAAGCATTCCTGTTGCGGAGCGGATCGGCGACCGGAGAACGTCGCGCCATCTCGGCCGACGAGATGGCCGGCTGGCGCGACCTGCGGCTGACTTATCGCGATGCCCCGCTTCCCATGGTCGCGGCCGATCTGAGCCGCACGCTCGGCCTGCCTGTCCATATCGCACCGGGTCTTTCCCAACAGCGCTTTACCGGTGTAATCCCCACGGACGGTGAGCCGGAAGAGGCCGTCGCTCGGGCGGCGGGCGTTCTTGGCGGCACTGTGCGGCGCACGGCCAAGGGGGATTGGGAAATCGAGCCCTCCTGAGGCGCCGAGGGGGGATAACGGGGGTGAAATACGGGCGTTGGAACGCATGCCTCGCGGCAGCCGCAATGCTTCCCGCAGCCGTGATGCCCGTCACCGCCCAAGCCCAAAGCAAATCCGGTCATGACCTCCACATCGCCCCCGGTCCACTGACCATCGCCTTGCAGGCGCTTTCTAAGCAAACGGGCATTGCTGTCGGCGGAACCGATCCTGCCCTGTCGCGCCTTCGCACTGCAGGCGTCGACGGGCACATGACCGTGGCCGATGCTCTGCGCCGGTTGCTCCTCGGAACCGGCTACCGGGCCCGGCGCGTCTCTACGAACATCTACCGGATCGAACGCACGCCGGTCCGCGCTGCCCCCACCAGAACCGAAAGATCGCTACACACAGTCGCGCCAGAACCCATCGTCGTTTCGGCAAGCAAGAGCGACACCGACCTCTCGGATTACCTCGGCGCAGTGCAGATAATCTCTGCGAACGAACTCGGGAGGGCAGCACCCCCTCCACTGCTCGAGAACGTGCTTGCCGCATTCCCGCAGACGGCCGGAACGGCGCTCGGTGCAGGGCGCGACAAGATCTTCGTGCGCGGCATTGCCGACAGCAGTTTCAACGGGCCGACCCAGTCGACCATAAGCCTCTATCTGGGTGAGCAGCGGCTGATCTACAGCGCTCCCAACCCCGCCCTCGGCCTTTACGACATGGACAAGGTCGAATTGATCGAGGGACCGCAGGGCACGCTTTACGGCGCCGGTGCACTGGGCGGTGTGATCCGGCTTTCCCCCAAGGAACCCGATCCCTCGACATGGCAAGGCCGGATCTGGTCGAGCGCGGCGATCACTCAACACGGCGATCCGAGCTTCGAGGGCGCCGGCATGATCAATGCGCCGCTAAGCGATCGCACCGCCGTGCGGCTCTTGACATATGGTGGGCGTGAAGGCGGCTATGTCGATGATCGCGAACGCGCTCTCACCGACGTCAATCGATCCCACACGGCCGGTTTCCGCGCCGCCGTCCGCAGCGACTTACCGGAAGATTGGACTATTTCTGCAAGCGCCTTCGGCCAGCGGCGGCGCACCCGCGATGGCCAGTACATCGATCCGACATATGCCGGGATCACGCGCGAAAGCCTGATCGCACAACCCTTTGCCAACGACCTGATCGGCGGCAACGTGACGCTCCACGGCCACCTCGGTGCGCTGCGTCTGGTCTCCACCACGGGAGGGGTCGACAACAACCTGGACACCCGCTTCGATTCCAGCATCCTTGCCGGCGAAGGGACAGTGCAGGCCTACGACGAAGCTCGCCGCATTCGCCTCATCACGCACGAAACCCGGTTGAGTTCGCCCGGCGATGGCGAGGCGTTTTCGTGGATCGCGGGCATAAGCTTCCTGTCCAACCGCGACCACTACACGCAACTCGTCACCAGCCTGAATGGCGACAGCCCTCCCCCCTTCGCCGATATTCGCTACCGCATTCGCGAATATGCTCTGTTCGGCGAAGGAACGCTGCGCCCTGCCCGACAATGGTCACTGACGCTGGGAGGACGGCTGGTGGCGACCGAGAGCCACAGCGTGCGCCTCTTCGGCGACAATATGGCGGAAGACAGCGACAACCCGCCGCTGCGGTTCCTGCCCATGGCTGCGCTCGGTTGGCGTCCCGAAACGCATACGCTGGTCTATGCCCGATACCAACATGGCTACCGCACCGGCGGCGTGACCGTCGAGCGCGCTGAGGACGGTACGCCGATCCCCACCCAATTCCGCGCCGACAAGATGCAATCCGCGGAACTCGGGATGCGCACGCGCCTTTCCGAGCCATTCGACGCCGACCTCTCGCTGGCCGCCTTCTATGTGCGCTGGACGCGCATCCAGGGCGATCTGGTGCAGGCCGAGGGTTTTCCGATCACCCGTAACCTCGGCAACGGGCGGATTTTCGGCCTGACCGCCAGTGCCCGCGTTCGCTTCGATCCGGTCTGGCATGCGAAACTAGCCGCTTTCCTCAATCACAACCGGATCGACCGGCTGACGCCAAGCCAGACCATCAACCGGCGCACGCTGCCCAATGTGGCCGACTTCGGCGCCAATGCCAGTCTCGGCGCGGACGTGCCCCTGCCCTCGGGCCGAAGTCTGAATCTCGCGGCTTCCCTGCGTTATGTCGGCACGTCCTATCTCGACATCGATCCCACATCGCAGGTGCGTCAGGGCGACTATGTCGATACGGCGCTCTCCGCTTCCATGACCGCGGGGGCGTGGGACCTCTCCCTTGCCCTCGACAACGTGCTCGACACGCGCGGCAACCGCTTCGCTTTCGGCAACCCTTTCGCCGTGCGTCTCGCCCCGCAAGCCACTCCGTTGCGTCCGCGCACACTGCGCCTTTCGGCCAGCATGGGTTTCTGATCCCGCACATTTTTTCGTCCCGCCGATGCGCATATCGGCAGACGGCTCCGTCCCCTCCTCGACAGCAGAGTTTGCTCATGTCGGAGGATGGATGTGAATTGGAGTTCGAAAGGTATCGCGCTGCGCACACTGGCAGCGACGGGAGCCCTGGCCTTGCTTCAGGCCTGTGGAGGGGGTGACAGCGGCGATGGCGGGACGGTCGTCACGGCAACGCCCACGCCTTCCCCGACTCCCACTGCTACACCGACACCTACTCCCACGCCGACCGCTACCGCGCCGGCAGAAATCATCGCGCAGTACTTCACGATCGATCTCGATAGTCTGGACAACTACGCGAACCCGAGCCTGCCGGCCTACTACGACAATACCGTCAACGGCGACGACAACGCCCCTGGCCCGATTTCCGATGCCGTGGCAACGCTTGGCCGGGTGCTGTTCTACGACACCGCGCTTTCGGTAAACGATACGGTCTCATGTGCGAGTTGCCATCAACAGGCGCTCGGCTTCGATGACAACGAGGCGCTGTCGACCGGTTTCGATGGCGGCAGGACGGCAGCCCATGCCATGCGCCTCGGGAACGTGCGCTACTACCAGCCCGGAACCATGTTCTGGGACAAGCGCGCCAATTCGGTGGAGGATCAGGCGACACAGCCGATCCAGAACCCTGTCGAGATGGGCTGGGACGACGGCGCGGGTGGTATCGACGCCCTGATCACCAAGATGAACGGCATCGAATACTATCCGGTGCTCTTCGACTTCGCGTTCGGATCGAGCACGATCACCGAAACGCGCATGCAGACGGCCCTCGCCCAGTTCGAGCGCGCCATGATCTCCAGCGACAGCCGCTGGGACCGGGCCTATGCCCAGGTTTTCAGCGCCAATGCGCCGAACCGCAATCTGGACCTGACGTTCCCCGGCTTCACCGCTTCGGAAAACCTCGGCAAGCGGCTGTTCCTGAATGGCCGCAACAATGGCGGCGCCGGATGCGCTGCCTGCCGCCGTCCCCCGACGTTCGCGCTCACCGCGAACAGCCGCAGCAACGGGCTCGATGCCGGTGAGGCGACGGTCTTCAAATCCCCCTCGCTGAAGAACGTGGGGCTCTCCCAATTCTTCATGCATGACGGGCGCTTCACTTCGCTGGCACAAGTGATCGACCACTACGACAGCGGTATCCAGAACGGCCCGGCGCTCGACAACCGGTTACGGCAGGGTAACGGAGCGCAACGGCTCAATCTTTCCGCTGCCGACAAGCAGGCACTGGTCGATTTTCTTGAAACGCTTACGGACACTTCACTTACAACCGATCCCCGCTTCAGCGATCCCTTCATCCAGTAGCTGGGGACGCTCTCAATTGGGCGGTTCCCTACCCCAAGCCTATTTGATAGGGACCGCCCTCTTAGGGCACACCAGCAAGAGCACCGGCAGACCGGCCGGCAGGACGGACAAGGGACTATCTCAAGCAGCCGCCAGAATTTCGCCCCCGGTCTGATCCAGACCGTCCGACGTCCCGGCTTTCCTCTGTTGCGATGGTGGCGAAGTGCCGCCCCTGCCCGCCCGATATTTCTGCTCTCAGCCCTGCTGATCGCCTTTCTGGCCCTTCCTCTCCAGGCGGCGTCTCCGCAATTCGACGGGCCGTCCGAAGTAACCACAGATGCCGGCAACACCATGCTGGAATGGCAGTCCGACACGCCGGTCTCGCTGGAAATGTCGACGTCCCCGGACTTCGCGCAGACCACCGAGCTCTATGCGGGCGCCGCGCATCGCTATTCCCTGTCCGGGCTCGAAAACGGTGACTACTACCTGCGCCTGACGACGGCCCAGGGGGCGACATCTGCGCCTGTAATCGTCTCTGTCGCGCATCAGTCGCTTAGCCGGGCGCTGTTGCTCGTCGCCATCGGCGCGCTCGTCACGCTTGCCATCGTCGTGACAATCCTGCGGGGTGCCCGCGATGAATGAGAGTGCAGCCATACTCCCTCCCATGGTGGGCTGGATCCTGCTGGCCCTCTTCAGCGCCTTGTGGATCGGCCTCGGCATCTACTGGGGGCGGCGCAACAAGAACTTTGAAGACCACGCCCTTGCCGGACGCAACATCGGCCTGGCGCTCGGCTCGGCGACGGCGGCGGCGACCTGGATCACCTCGAACACGACGATGCTCGCTCCGCAGTTCGCGCTCGAGCTCGGCGTGTGGGGCATGCTTGCCTATACCACTGCGAGCGTTGGCCTATTCCTGTTCGCGCCGATGGCGGTCAGGATCCGCAAACTCATGCCGACCGGGTATACCAGCGGCGACTTTTTCCGCCTGCGCTATGGCCGCGCGGCGTGGGGCATCTTCATGGTGTATACGCTGTTCTATTCGCTGACCTGGCTGGTCAGCATGGCGATGGCCGGCGGCATCCTGCTCAATGCGCTGTCGGGCATTCCCTATGCCTGGGGCATGACGGTCATCCTCGGGGTCTGCGTGATCTACACGATGCGCGGCGGGCTCGGCGCGGTCATCGGCACTGACTTCATCCAGAGCCTGATCATCATCGTGGGCGTCGTGATCGTCGGCTTCGCCGTCCTCTCGCACGTCTCGGTCGACCAGATTCATGAGAACCTGCAGGCCACCCGCCCTGCCCTGCTCAACGTCCTGTTCCCCGCCGCGATCATGGCGATCTTCAACAACCTGCTGTTCGGCCTGGGCGAGGTGTTCCACAACAACGTGTGGTGGAGCCGTGCTTTCGCCTTCCGGGAAGGCGTTGGCGGCAAGGCCTTTGCGCTGGGCGGACTGATCTGGTTTCCGATCCCCATCGCCGCCGGCTTCATAGCCCTCGCCTCGGGCGCGCTCAACGTGCCGGTTCCGGCCGCCGACATGGTCGGCCCGCTGGTGGTGGCCGACGTGCTGGGCGAATTCGGCGCGATCGCGATCTTCATCGTCGTGTTCTGTTCGCTGGCCTCCAGCCTCGACAGCCTGCTCGCCGCAACCTCCGATCTGCTGACGGAGGATGTCTACCGCAAGCTGATGAATCCCGGCGCGCCTCCGGAAACATTGAAAAAGGTGGCGCAGTATGTGACCTTGGCACTCGGCCTGTTCACGTGGGTTGTCTGTCTGCCGCGTATTGGCACGCTGGCTTCGGTCCTGTTCTTCGCCGGCCCTCTGGTGGGCTCGATGATCTGGCCGATCGTCACCGGCCTTTACTGGCGCAGGGCCAGCACGGTCGGAGCCGTTGGGGGGATGCTGCTGGGCGCAGGCGTTGGCCTCGTCTGCTATTTTGCAATCGGCTGGTACGTGGCGACACTGATCGCCACCGCCGTGTCGATGGTGTGGGTGCTGGCTTGCGCCCACTTCTCCAAGGCCCGGTTCGACTGGGCCCAACTGAGTGAGGCAGCATGACCTTTTCAGCCGGCTTCCTCACAGCAATCATCTATGGCGCGCTCATCTGGTGCGCCCTCACTGGCCTTGGCCTCGCCACCCTCCTCATCCGTGACCTCAAGAACGGTGAAATCTGGTGACATTGCCCGCTTCCCAAGTCGAACATAAGGCGGACTCCGAGCGCAAGGCGGGGGTGATCGGCAATTGCCCGAATCCTGCGGGCCTGCTCAAGCACGATCCCAAGCTGCGGCTCGACGTGCTCGAGCGCATGCACGACACCTCGGTGCTTTCCGCGCATCAGTTCGATCGCGACATCCTGTGCGAACTGATGAAGCTTGCCGCCTACCTCCAGCTCAAGAGCTTTCCGGTGATGCATGCACTGGACGACAAGATCATGGCAGCCGCCTTCTTTGAACCGAGTACGCGCACGCGTCTGTCGTTCGAAAGCGCCATGCTGCACCTCGGCGGCCGCACGATCAGCGTCGCGGATGCCAAGACGACCGGCGTCGCCAAGGGGGAATCGCTGCGCGACATCGGCCAGATGTTCAATTCCTATGCAGACGTCGTTGCCGTCCGGCACACCGAGCAATCGGCGGTCAACGAACTGTGCGAGTACCTGCGCATTCCACTGCTCAACGGCGGCAACGGGTCCGACGAGCACCCGACGCAGGCGCTGGCCGACTGGTACGCGCTGCTGAAGTGGCGGCCCGAGATTGCGTATGGCGAGATCCCGGAACAGTTCCGCCTCAACATCGGCATCATCGGCACACCGGGCAACATGCGCACGGTGAAGAGTTTCCTGATGCTCGCGCTGCTGTTCCCGGAGAACATCAGCCATATCACTATCTTCTCCGAAATGGCCGATCCGTTGGGCGAAGAGATCCGCGAGCTGACCAATGCCAGCCCGATCGGCATCGATTTCTCGCAGAACCTCAAGCAGAGCCTCGAGTACCTCGACGTCATCTACATGAACGCGATCGCCTATCTGGGCGACGGGTACCGCTTCTTCGGTGATGCCTTCTCGCTGGACAAGGACAGCAAGCTGAAGCCGGACACGGTTATCCTGCATCCGCTGGCGCGCGGCGAGGAGCTGAATACCAGCCTCGATAACACCCAGCACAATCTCTATTTCAACCAGGCCGACGGCGCCGTGTGGATCAGGCAGGCGCTTCTTCTCGCCATCTTCGGGCGAGTGGGGGACGTCGTCCCGGCCGAATACCTCGCTTGAAGCTCTCAGCAGTTTAAGGAACGCAGACGATGTGTGGCATCGCCGGGCTCTGGAGCCCCACCCGTTACTCCGCCGAAACCGAAAGCCAGGCCGCGAAGATGGCGGACACGCTTTATCATCGCGGTCCCGACGGGCGCGGCTTCCATTTCGATCCCGACAACGGGCTCGCCATGATTCACACCCGCCTGTCGATCATCGGTCTCAATGCCGGCGACCAGCCGATCTACGGCCGCGAGGAAGACGGCACGGGCAATCTGGTCCTTACGGCCAACGGCGAGTTCTACGACTACAAGCGCCTGCGCGGCCTGCTGCGGACCGACGGCTATGAATTCAACACCAAGTCGGACAGCGAAATCGCGCTCAAGCTTTACGACAAGCACGGGCTCGACTTCGTCGACCAGCTGCGCGGTGAATTCGCCTTCACCATTTTCGACAAGGAAAAGCAGCAGCTGATCCTGGTACGCGACCGCTTCGGTATCCGCCCGCTGTTCTATCACCTGGGCGACAATGGCTTCTTCTGGGGCTCGGAAATGAAGGCCATGCTAGCCCATCCCGACGTCTCGCGCGAAGTGTGCCCCAAGGCGCAGCTGCACCAGATGATGCAGGTCATGGTTCCGGGCATGACGCTGTTCAAGGACATCAAGGCCCTGAAGCCGGGGCACATGCTGATCGTCACCCGCAAGGGCGACGGCTTCGAAGTCGAGGAGCGCCGTTACTGGGATGCGGAATTCCCGCTCGAAGGCCAGCATGATGAATTGCCCGACGAGGAGCACATCGAAAACGTGCGCGCCGCGCTGGTGGAGTCGATCACGTTCCGTCTGGAAGCCGACGTGCCGGTGGCCTGCTACCTCTCCGGCGGCATCGACAGCTGTTCGATCATCGGCATGGCCGCGGCGATTCAGCAGTCGCCGGTCAAGGCCTTCACCATTTCGTTCGACGACGACCGCTACGACGAAGCACACATCGCCACCGAAATGGCCGAGAAGGCCGGTGCCGATCAGGACATCCTGAACCTCAAGGCCGAAGACCTCTACGGCAAGAATTTCGAGGATGCGGTCTATTATTCGGAGCGCACGTTCTACAACACGCTCGGCGTCGCCAAGATGCTGATGAGCAAGCACGTGCGCGATGTCGGCTACAAGGTGGTGATCACCGGTGAAGGCTCGGACGAACTGTTCGGCGGATACGCCCAGTTCAAGGCCGACCTGTTCCTCCACGATCCCGAATATGCCGCTACGCCCGCGGCCGAGGAAATGCGCAAGCGCAACGCGATCTTCTCCGGCTCGGTGCTGGCCGAAACGCAGATCTCGCATCCCGCGTTCGAGGAAGTCATGGGCTTCACGCCCAACTGGATCCAGCCGTGGATGCTCACGCTGGAACGCATCAAGCCGCTGCTCTCGGACGCGTTCAAGGAAAAGCTGGGCGACTACGATCCCATCGCCGCCATCGCCTACAGCCTCGACAAGTCGATGCTCGATGGACGCCACGTGCTCGACAAGGTCCAGTATTCGTGGATCAAGACCATGCTCGAAGGCCAGATCCTCAACTGGGGTGGCGACCGCGTGGACATGGCCAACAGCCTGGAGAGCCGTCCGGCCTTCCTCGACCACCACGTCGCCGAAATGGCCATGCACATCCCGCCGCATGTGCGCGTGCGCGACGGCATCGAGAAGTGGGTCGTGCGCGAGGCGATGAAGCACGTGCTTCCCGAAGTGCTCTACAAGCGCGAGAAGTTCGCGTTCATGGCGCCGCCTGCCCACACCGACAAGAAGAAGGCGGCCGAGATCGACAAGCTCATCGCCAAGTGGCTGTCATCCGCAAAGATCGCCGAACACGGCATCTTCGATGAGGACAAGCTCACCGCGTCGATCGAGGAATACCGCAAGTCGGACGATCATGCCGCCAACACCCGCAAGGACATCATTCTGAACCATGCCATCGCGCTGCACGCGATGGAGGATCTCCTAGGGGCAGCCTGACGCTGCCCCTTCCCCCTGAAAGGGGGACGGATCAATCGCAGGCCAGTTCGGTCACGCACTCGTAAAGGAGCTGCGTGCCCCGCTGGCAGTCGGACCAGTGCGTCCATTCGTCGGGCGCGTGACTGACGCCGCCGACGCTGGGCACGAAGAACATGGCCGCCTTGGTGTGTCCGCAGAAGAACTGCACGTCATGGCCCGCGCCCGACGGCATGATCTTGTAGCTATAGCCGAGATCCTTCGTCTTGCTCTCGATCAGGTTCATCAGATCCCTGTCGCAATAGGCGGGCGAGAGCCAGCTCATCTCCTCGTACTCGAACTTGAGCTTGTGGCGGCGGGCAATCGACGACAGCACGCGGCGGCAGGAGTTCGAGAGCACACGCATCACCTCTTCATCGAGATCGCGCCCGACGATGGTGAAATCGACCTCGCCCGGCACCGTATGCGGGAAGCCCGGCTTGCACTCGACGTGCCCGATGGTGATGCGGCTCCGCTCGGTCCCTTCCTCCTCGATGATGCGCGGGATCTCATGGGCGAAATCGACCATGCCCATCAGCGCATCGGCGCGCATGTCCATCGGCGCGGTTCCCGCATGGTCCGCCTTGCCGATCAGCCGGCAATTCCACTTGAAGACCCCCGAAATGCCCTCGACGATGCCGATCGTCGTCCTTTCCGCGTCCAGTACCGGCCCCTGTTCGACATGCAGTTCCAGAAAGGCCTTGATCGTTTCGGGACGCCGATAGGCATGAAGCGCCTTATGATAGTCCAGCCCGACGGCGGACATGGCATCCGCCAGACGATTGCCGCGCTCGTCCGCAGCCCGCTCCAGCCAGTCCAGCGTGAGATGCCCCGTCAGCGCCTGCGCGCCAAGCATGCCGCCGAAACGCCCTTCTTCCTCGGCCGTCGCAATCACTTCGATGGGAAAGTCGGGAACGATACCGTTGTCCTGCATGGTCCGCACCACTTCCAGTCCGGCGATCACCCCCAGCACGCCATCGAAGATGCCGCCCGCGGGCACGGAATCGATGTGCGAGGCGATGATAATGGCAGGTTTGTCTTCGGGGCCGTAACGACCGATCACGTTTCCGGCGCCGTCGACCTTGTGCGCCATGCCCAGTGACTCGAACTGATCGCGCAGCCAGGTGCGCGCTTCCATGTCGGCGGCGCTGAAGCCTTGCCGGTAAACGCCCCGATCTTCCTCATTGAACCCGAACTGTGAAATCGCCGTGATGTCGCGTTCAATGCGTTCAATGTTGATCGTGGCCACGTCCTCTCCTGTTCTTGCTCAAGGGGTGCATAGCGCCTGCCGGTCGGATTGGACAAGGTGTGCCCTTGGTGAAAAGGCTGGCGACAACGGTAGTTGCCGTCCCTGCGAAATGCCGCACATTCTTGCAAATCCCGCATCCAAGCCAAAATCTGCACGGGGCGATTGACCCCGGCACCGCAATGCAGCAAATAACGCCTGTTATTACCAACCTCTGGGAACTTAATACCAGCGCGAGCGTTTGGGCACCACGGGCAGTTTCAATCCAACGCATCCACATCCCGTTAGAAAGCACGTCCATGGCAGGCACAGCCAAGGGGGAAACAAACCCCCGGTCATACAACCGGAGATCGCAGACAAATGGCTGATTTTGACGCATTCAAGGTATCAAGGCGCGGCGTTCTCGCTGGCGGAACGGTCAGCGTCGCGGCAACTTCGGTGCCTGTCGTCCGGGCGCGCGCAGCAGCACAGCCCGCAACGCCGACAGTTCCCGTCTCGCTGAAAGTGAACGGCAAGGAACACGAGCTGACGCTGGACACGCGTACGACACTGCTTGATGCCCTTCGCGAACACATCAAACTGACCGGCACCAAGAAAGGCTGCGACCACGGTCAGTGCGGCGCGTGTACGGTCATGGTCAACGGCACCCGCATCAACTCATGCCTGTCCTTCGCGGTGATGCACGAAGGCGACGAGGTCACCACGATCGAGGGCCTCGGCACACCCGACAACCTGCATCCCATGCAGGCCGCCTTCGTCAAGCACGACGGCTATCAGTGCGGCTATTGCACCCCCGGCCAGATCTGCTCCGCCGTTTCGGTACTGGAGGAGATCCGCAAGGGTGTGCCCAGCCATGTCACCGACGACCTCGAAGGTCCGATGAAGCCGACGAACATGGAAATGCGCGAACGCATGAGCGGCAACATCTGCCGTTGCGGTGCCTATTCGAACATTGCCGAAGCCATGGCGGAAGTCGCCGGAGAGAAGGCATGAGAGCGTTTACCTACCAGCGCGCTAGCAGCGCGGCAGAAGCGGCCAAGGTCGTCCACAATAATCCCGACGCCAAGTTCCTTGCCGGCGGCACAAACCTCATCGACCTGATGAAGATCGAGGTCGAAACCCCGACCCATCTGGTGGACGTGAACGACCTCGGGCTGGATGAGATCACCCCGACCGAGGAAGGTGGCCTGCGGATCGGCGCCCTCGTCACCAACACCGATTGCGCGGCGGATGAACGCGTGCGTCGCGATTACGGCGTGCTGACCCGCGCCATCGTTGCCGGGGCATCGGGCCAGCTGCGCAACAAGGCGACCACCGGCGGCAACCTGCTCCAGCGCACGCGGTGCCCCTATTTCTACGACACCAACCAGGCCTGCAACAAGCGCAAGCCCGGTTCAGGCTGCGCCGCGATCGGCGGAGCCAGCCGTCAGCTTGGGATCATCGGTGTCAGCGACAAGTGCATCGCCACCTATCCGGGCGACATGGCGGTCGCGCTGCGCGTGCTCGATGCCGTGGTCGAAACGGTAAAACCGGACGGCAGCACTCGCGCAATCCCGATCGCCGAATTCCACCGCCTCTGGGGCGACACCCCCGAGATCGAGACCGCATTGGAACCGGGCGAGTTCATCACCGCTGTGGTTCTTCCCAAACCGCTCGGCGGCAAGCACCTCTATCACAAGGTACGCGACCGCCGCTCCTATGCCTTCGCGCTCGTTTCGGTAGCGGCCGTCGTTAAGTCGGACGGTACCGGACGCGTTGCCATTGGCGGTATCGCGCCGAAGCCCTGGCGCGTGGCATCTGCCGATGCGGCGCTGCCCGATGTAGCCGCCGCAGCACGGGCGCTGACCGCGGGGGCATCCCCCACCGAGGAAAACAAATTCAAGATCGCTCTCGTCGAACGAACGCTCGCCGGGGTGATGGCGGAAGCCAGGAGCTGATCCCATGAAATTCGATACACCGGCAAAGACCAACCCGATCGATCAGCTCAAGGTCGTCGGCAAACCCACCCCGCGCATAGACGGTCCGCTGAAGACCACCGGTACGGCTCCCTATGCCTATGAGCGCCATAACGTAGTGCCGGGCCAGGCCTACGGCTACATCCTCGGTGCCGGGATCGCCAAGGGCCGCATCAAAGCGATGAACATCGCTCATGCCCAACAGGCTCCGGGCGTCATCGGCGTGCTCAACACGCTCGACTTCGAGCCTGCGCCGCTCGGTTCGCAAAACACCGCGAACCTGTTCGGCGGCGCGGAAATCGAGCACTACCACCAGGCCATTGCCATGGTCGTGGCGGAGACCTTCGAGCAGGCCCGCGCGGCCGCGCACATGATCATCGTCGATTACGAGCGGGAGCAAGGCAACTTCGATCTCGCGAAGCTCGCCCCCGACGCACCGCTGGCCAAAGGCGGCAATGGCGAACCACGGGTGGAAAGCTACGGCGACTTCGACGGTGCCTACGCTGCCGCTCCGGTGAAGCTCGATGCCACCTACACCACGCCCGATGAATCCCACGCCATGATGGAGCCTCACGCGACCATCGCGGCGTGGGACGGTGACAAGGTCACGGTGTGGATGTCCCACCAGATGATCCAGTGGGGCAAGTCTGCACTCGCCAAGGCTCTTCGCGTGCCGCAGGAAAACGTCCGTATCGATTCCCCGTTCATCGGCGGCGGTTTCGGCGGCAAGCTGTTCATTCGCGCCGATGTGGTGGTCGCCGCTCTGGCCGCCCGCAAATTCCAGCGCCCGGTCAAGGTGACGTTGCAGCGACCGCTGATCATCAACAACACCACACACCGCCCGGCAACGATCCAGCGCATCCGGCTGGGGGCCGAACAAGACGGCAAGCTGACGGCGATCTCTCACGAAAGCACGTCCGGAAACCTGCCCGGCGGCGGGCCCGAAGGGGCCGTGAACCAGACGCAGCTCTTCTATGCCGGCGCCAACCGCAGGACGGCCCTGCGGCTCGCCGAGATGGACCTGCCCGAAGGCAACGCCATGCGCGCACCCGGCGAGGCGCCGGGCCTGATGGCGCTCGAAATCGCCATGGACGAGCTGGCTGAAAAGCTGGGTATGGACCCGGTCGAACTGCGCATCGTCAACGATACGCAAGTCGATCCGATGGATCCGGACAGGCCCTTCTCCTACCGCGATCTCGTCGGCTGTCTGCGCCGCGGCGCCGAGGCGTTCGGGTGGGACAAGCGCAATCCGAAGCCCGCCGCCAACCGCAAGGGACGCTGGCTGATCGGCCATGGCATGGCCGCCGGCTTCCGCAACAACGTGCTCAGGAAATCGGGCGCCCGCGTCCGGCTGGGCAACGACGGCGTCCTCATCGTCGAAACCGACATGACCGACATCGGCACCGGCAGCTATACAATCATCGCGCAGACGGCGGCCGAAACCATGGGCCTACCGCTCGACAGGGTGCGTGTGGAACTGGGCGATTCCAGCTATCCGGTCTCGGCCGGATCGGGCGGTCAGTGGGGCGCGGTCAACTCGACCGCGGGCACCTATGCGGCCTGCGTGAAGCTGCGCGAAAAGGTCGCGACGGCCCTTGGCCTGAGTGGTGATGACATCTCCTTCGCAAGCGGCAAGGTCACTTCCGGCAGCAGTTCCTTCCCGCTTGCCGAGGCCGCAAAGAACGGCGAACTCGTCGCGGAAGATTCGATCGAGTACGCGGAGGTGAACGAAAGCCACCAGCAGTCGACGTTTGCCGCGCACTTCGTCGAACTCGCCGTCGATGCCTACACCGGCGAAACCTATCTGAAGCGCATGCTCGCAGCCTGTTCGGCTGGCCGCATCCTCAACCCGATCTCGGCGCGCAGCCAGGTCATCGGGGCGATGACCATGGGCGCAGGTGCGGCGCTCAGCGAGGAACTCGCGGTCGACAAGCGCTTCGGCTTTTTCGTCAATCACGACCTCGCCGGGTACGAAGTGCCGGTGCACGCGGACATTCCGCATCAGGAAGTGATCTTCCTCGACGAAACCGACCCCTGGTCTTCGCCGATGAAGGCCAAGGGCGTGGGTGAACTCGGCCTGTGCGGTGTGGGCGCAGCGATTGCCAATGCCGTCTACAACGCCACCGGCGTGCGCATTCGCGACTATCCGCTCACGCTCGACAAGTATCTGGATCGCCTGCCGAAAGTCTAGGCAGGCCTCTGGTTATGCGTCCGCCCGGTTCGTTGCGATGAGCCGGGCGACGTAGTCCAGCTTCCTCACGATCGCATCGGACAGGGCAAAGGGATAGAGATCGTCCTGCCCCATGCTCCGGTTCATCGCATTCATCGCAAAGGCTAGCGGCTCCATGTGTACCGCCAGCTTGGTTGCATCGGCGCGATAGGGATCGAAGGCCATTTCGACCTCCTGCCCCTCATCCGCGTCGGGAACTTGCAATGAGAGGTCCAGCGCGCTTGCCGTCGCAAGTACATCGACAATGTGGAGGTAGTGCGCCCAGGTTTCGGCGAAGTCCTCCCACGGATGCGACGTCGCGTAATAGCTGACATAGGCGTCGGTCCAGACCTTGCCGCTATCGGCGTAGTGCGCGCTCAGCGCCTCGGCATAGTCGATACGGTCATCCCCGAAGATTGCCCGGAAAGCCGCCAGTTCCTCCGGATCGTTCTGCACCAGCCGCGCCCAGTAATGGTGCCCGATCTCATGGCGAAAATGCCCTAGCAGCGTGCGGTACGGCTCGCCCATCGCCGCCCGCATCCGTTCGCGCTCGGCATCGTCCGCCTCGATCAGGTTCAGCGTGATGACCCCGCTGTCGTGCCCGGTGAGCACCTGCGCCTGCCCGGTGTTTTCAGCGGCAGGATCGTGAAGGAAGTCGAATGCCAGCCCCTGCCGGCCCGGCACCTCCTCCGCTTTGGTTTCGAGCGGCAGACCTAGCCGCAAAAGCGTATGGATGAGACGCCGTTTGGCCGCCTCCACCCTTGCCCAGCGCTGCGGCACGTTGGCATCGCTCAGGTCGGGAATCGTGCGGTTATGGCAGCAGGCACGGCACATGCCGGTCTTTGCATCATCGGCCACCAGCCAATTGCAGATCGCAAAGTCATTGTTGTTTGCACACACGACGACGCTAGCGGTTTGGCTGGCGGCATCGCGCCATACGGTCGCGTCGTCCGCCAGAAAGCGAAAGGCATCGATGGCCGGATCATACCCCAGCGTGGCCTTGCAGGCCGGACATATCCTGGCTTCGAAATGGATCGGCGATTGGCAATTGGGACAAGCAAAGGCGCGCATGGCGGTCCTGATCAGAGGGTTAGTCGGTACGAACGCGCAGCATATGCCCTCCGTTCCGCTTCGGCGCTGAAAGCGAACATATTTTGTAAGCCCACATTCTGGTTTTCCGGAGAACCGAAAGCCTTCTCGTGTGTTGCCCTAGGTACCGCAACTGAAAGGCGCAGTTGCAACGGGCACAGGGGCTGGACATCTTGCGATTGCTGATCGGAGCATCGGTATTGCTGCTGGCGGGGTGCAACACGCATCAATCCGCACTGGCCCCATTCGGCGTTGAAGCGCGTGAGACGTACTGGCTGACCTGGTCGCTTGCTGTGGGTGCCGTGCTCATTGCGTTATTCGTCGCCTTACTTGCATGGCGCGCTACGCATTCACCCGAAGGCGCCCTCACCCACAAGCAGGGCATGCGGCTGGTACTGTGGCTCGGCGGCGTCTTCCCGACCGTCGTCCTGACCGGACTTCTGTTCTATGCCCTGCCGCACATGCGTCCCATGGCCGCCGCGCCGAACGACCTGAATATTCGTGTCGAAGGCGAACAGTTCTGGTGGCGTGTCCAGTATGAGGACGATACGCGACCGCCGCTCGTGACCGCCAACGAAGTGCGCATCCCCGTCGGCCGAACAGTCGTTTTCGACCTGACAGCGACCGACGTGATCCACAGCTTCTGGATCCCTGGGCTGGCCGGCAAGATGGACATGATCCCAGGGCGCTCGAACCGGCTGGTCGTCAAGGCAGAGAAAGCCGGAACATTTCGCGGCGTCTGCACCGAATTCTGCGGACTCTCGCATGCTCTGATGGCGTTCGACGTGATTGCGATGGAGCCAGCCGCGTTCGACGCATGGCTGGAAGCGGCCCGCCAACCGGCAGATGCCGCAAGCCGGGCCTCTCCCGGTGCCACCCTGTTCTCAGACTACGGCTGTAATGCCTGCCATGCGGTGCGCGGCGCCGCGCATGATGCCCGCATCGGCCCGGACCTCTCGCACTATGGCGCACGCGCCAGCCTCGGAGCGGGAACGCTTGAACCGAACGTCGAAAACACGGCAGCGTTCATTCGCGATGCCGATGCCTTCAAGCCCGGCGCCCGCATGCCTTCCTATCCCTCCATGCCCGCCGACGATGCTCGGGCAATCGCCGTCTGGCTGAAGGAACTGAAATGAGCCTCCACGAGCAGGACGATCCTCAACTTCGGGCCGAACAGGAGGAGCGTTTGCGCGCGGCCTGGGCTGCGCCCAAGGGGCTGTTCCTGAAATGGACCGACACGAACAACGACGCGGTCGGCGCCTGGTACACGCTGACGGCCTTCGTGTTCATGCTCTTCGCCGGTGTGCTCGCGCTGATCATGCGATCGCAGCTTGCAGTGCCGGAAAACGACCTCGTCGACGCATCCACGTTCAACCAGCTGTTCACGCTGCACGGCTCGATGATGATGTTTCTCTTCGCCGTGCCCATGTTCGAGGCGGTCTCGATCCTCCTGCTGCCGCAGCTACTCGGCGCACGTGACCTGCCTTTTCCGCGCCTTTCAGCCTTCGGGTACTGGTCCTTCCTGCTGGGCGGGGTTTTCGTGGCCGGATCGATCCTGTTCAATGCGGCGCCTGACGGGGGTTGGTTCATGTACCCTCCCCTCACGACCCGAACAGACCTATCGGGCCTCGGCGCCGACATCTGGATGCTCGGCCTCTCCTTCATCGAGGTCTCTTCCATTGCGGCGTCCGTGGAACTGATCGTCGGTGTCCTCAAGTGTCGCCCCCCGGGCATGCGTCTCAACCTTATGCCGCTTTATGCCTGGTACATTCTGGTGGTGGCGGTGATGATCCTCTTCGCCTTCCCGCCGCTGATCGCGGGCGATCTGCTGTTCGAGATGGAACGCCTGCTGGACTGGCCCTTCTTCGATGCATCGCGCGGCGGCGATCCGCTGCTGTGGCAGCACCTCTTCTGGATCTTCGGCCATCCGGAAGTCTACATCGTCTTCCTGCCGTCAATCGCCCTCTTCGCCATGCTGGTCCCGACCTTCGCCCGGCGGCATGTGCTGGGCTATCCCTGGATCGTGCTGGCGGCCGTGGGCACGGCCTTTCTCTCGTTCGGACTGTGGGTGCACCACATGTTCACGACCGGACTGCCCAAGATCAGCCTTGCCTTCTTCTCGGCCGCTTCCGAAGCCGTTGCGATCCCTACTGCGGTGCAGATCTTCGTGTTCATCGCGACGATCTGGGCGGGGCGTGTCACGTGGTCGACGCCGATGCTCTATGCCGCAGGCAGCCTTGCGGTCTTCGTGATAGGCGGGCTGACCGGCGTGATGGTGGCCGTCGCGCCTTTTGACTGGCAGGCGCACGACACCTATTTCGTCGTCGCCCACCTGCATTACGTACTGATCGGCGGCACCCTGCTGCCGCTCTTCGCCGGACTGTACTACTACTGGCCTCTGATCACAGGAAAGAAGCTGTCGGACCGGCTCGGACGGATCGCGTTCTGGTTCCTGTTCGTGGGTGTGAACCTCTGTTTCTTCCCGATGCACCTGTCGGGCATGGAAGGCATGCCGCGCCGGGTCTTCACGTACCCTGAGGAACTCGGGCTGGGCGGCCTCAACATGGCCTCGACCATCGGCGCCTTCGTGTTTGCCATCGGCGTTGCGGTGATCTGCGTCGATCTCGCCTGCTCCCCCCGCCGTTCGCATGCCAAGCGCAATCCCTGGGATGCGGGCACGCTCGAATGGCTGGCCTATCCGCATGATGAACACTGGGGCATCCGCTCGATCCCGCTGATCGAAAGCCGCTATCCGATCTGGGATCAGCCGGACTTCATGCGCAAGGTCGATGAGGGCCGCTACTTCCTTCCCGATGCCGAGGAAGGCCGCCGCGAGACGATCATCACCACGGTCCTCGATGCCCGCCCGCTCGCGGTCATCCGCCTCGGCACGCCATCGTGGAAGCCGATGATGACGGCCTTCGCACTCGGCGGCGTATTCATTTTCACCACCTACCATCTCTACTGGGCCGCGCTCGTATCGGGTGTAGCGACGCTGGCGATGGTCCTGTGGTGGGTCTGGACCGGCACGGCGGAGATACCCGAAAAGCCCTCGAAACCGATCGGGCATGGCATGGAACTCCCCCTCTACATCTCCGGAACTTCCTCGCCCGGATGGTGGGCGATGTTCATCACCATGATGGCGGACGCCACTGCCTTTTCGGGTCTCGTGTTCGGGTACTACTTCTTCTGGACGGTGCACGAGGATTTCCCGCCAGCCGCGCTTGCTGATGCCCCGGGCGTATTCTGGCCGATGGTGGCGCTGGCCGTGGGTCTCTCAGCATGGGCACTGACGGTTGCCGCACGCGAGGTTCACGCACGCGGAAATGTCGGCATCGCAAGGGCAATGCTGATCGCCGGGTTACTGGCCTGCCTCGGCAGCGGCGCAGCGGGGCTTGCCGGGCCCTGGCTTTTCGGGATGGACCCGGCGCTGCACACCTACCCGGCCATCGTCTGGACGCTTGCCATCTGGACCGCAGCCCACGCAGCCGTGGGCGCCATCATGATCGGATACGTGCTGGCCCGCAGCGTCGCCGGACATTGCCTGCCGAAGCACGACGCCGATCTGCGTAACGTGACCGTTTACATGCACTTCCTCGCGCTGACGACGCTCGTGACCTACCTAACCATTGGCCTGTTCCCGGAGGCATCATGAGCGATCCCGATCAGTCCCGGCAACGCCGCAAGTGGCACGAACGTCTTCGGGTGACGCTGTGGACGCTGATCGTCCCGCCCACGGCCTGGGCCGCACATTTCCTGTTTTCGTACCTCTGGGCCGCCATATCCTGCGCCAAGACGGGCAGTTTCGCGAAGTTCCCCGTCCTGTTCCTCGTCGGAACTGTGCTGGCGCTGATCGTCATCCTCGTTTCCGGCTGGATCGCCTGGCATCAGGAACGCACCCCCGGCGATCCCCCGCCACATCAGGACAGCACCGAGGTCGACCGCCTGCGCTTCCTGGCCAAGGCGACGCTGTTGCTCGCCGGATTGAGCTTTGTCGGCGTGGTCTTCACGGCGCTGCCTGTAGTCTTCATCGGGGACTGCCAATGAACCGGCTGCCGCTGCTTCTGGGCCTTGGCCTGATACCGATAGCCTGGGTACTGTCACGGCTGGGCATGGCCGGGCATATGGCAGGTCATATGCTTGCCGTCGCCGTAGCCGCGCCTCTGCTTGCGGTGGGGCTTCGAGGCAGTACCTTCGACGTTGCGCGACACTGGCCGCGGCAGGTCACGCCCATGGCAATGATGCTTCTCGAACTGGCGACCGTCTGGGGCTGGCACCTTCCCGCCTTGCGGCACGCCAGCGCGTCGTTTCCGATAGTCGCCTTGCTCGAGCAGGTCTGCTTTCTGGCATCGGGATATCTGCTGTGGAGCGCTGTACTGCATAACGCAAACCGCGCGTCGGGCATCGGCGCGCTGCTGCTGACGTCTATGCACATGACGCTGCTCGGCGTGCTGATCGGTCTGGCGCCGCGCCCGCTCTACGCCATGGCCGGAATGCGGCATCCCTCACCGCTCGGCCTCGATCCGCTTGTCGACCAGCAACTCGGCGGCGCTGTGATGCTGGCCATCGGCGCCGTCAGTTACCTCGCAGGAGGCCTCGCCTTGCTGGGGAGCCTCCTGCGCACTGAAACGGATCAACCGGCATGATTGTTCACGTGACGTGGAAACGCGCTCTGACTGCGCTTGTGGCCCTGGGTCTCGCCGGTCTGCTGTTCGCATGGTCGGGCTTGTTCCAGATCTCGGCCTCTTCAGGGCACTGGAAGATCACCGACTGGTTCCTCCACTGGACGATGCAGAATTCGGTGCGGACCTATTCCACCTTCCAGACGCCCGAGGACGTTCGCGACGACAAGGGTCTGATCAGCGCGGCGGGACACTTCAGACAGGCCTGTCAGGTCTGCCACGGCGCGCCGGGCACGCCACCCTCTCCGCAGATGCAGGCTGCCACGCCCCCGGCCCCCGATCTTGCCCGGACAGTTCAGCACTATGACGATGCCGAGCTGTTCTGGATCGTTCAGCACGGCGTGAAGTACACGGGAATGCCGGCGTGGCCCTCGCTCGACCGCCCGGACGAAGTGCGCCGCATGGTCGGTTTCCTGCGCCAACTTCCCGCCATGACACCCTCGCAATACCGCAACCTGACAGAGGTTGCGGCGGGACCGGCAATATCGGGGCTCAGGCCGGGGGTGCTGGAGAACTGCACCGGATGCCATGGAATTGACGGGCTCGGCCGCAACCAAGACGACATACCGGTACTGGCCGGACAAAAACCTGCCTATCTGTTCCAATCCCTGCTCGACTATGCTTCCGGAAAACGTGGCAGCGGCCCGATGCAGGTCGCAGCCGCCCCGCTATCGGATTATGAGATGAAGGCGCTGGCCGATCACTTCGCCGCAATGCCGGGCCTTGAAGACGTGCCTTTGCCCCGAACGGACCCGATCCTGTCGAGCGGGCTACCTGAGAAACAGCTGCCGGCCTGCTCGCGGTGCCATACGCCGGGCAAGCCGACGCCTTTGATCGCCGGTCAGCACGCCACCTATCTGGCCGACCGTTTGCGCAACTGGCGCGGCGAAAAGACCACGATCGATGCACACAAGCCGCAACTGCCCATGCCCGTCATTGCCCGGCGCATACCTGAAGAAGAGATCGAGGCCCTGGCCAAGGCGCTGTCGGAGACCGGTTCTCGTAACTGACAGCGGCTGAACTGCCCCGCTCAGGCCTTCGCTTCTTCTTCGTCGGTCTCACCGGGTAGCGAGGTCTCGGTGTCGAGCGCCTCACGCACGTAGAGCCGTTTCACCATCACGAAGAGCACCACCAGCATCGGTGTCGCGAAGATGATCCCCACCACTCCAAAGATCAGCCCTGCGGCAACAATCCCGAACAGTGTGAGCGCGGGAGGCAGGTTCACGAACTCGTGATGGATGAGCGGGACCAGTGTGTTGCCCTCGATCTGCTGGACCCCGACATAGACGATCAAGGCCCACATGGCCGTCTCCGGCCCCTGAAGAAGAGCGAGCAATAGGCCGGGGATCGACCCCACGATGGGGCCGAGATAGGGAATGCCTTCGGTCAACCCCGCGATGAGCCCGAGCGCCATTGCCGAGGGTACTCCGGCCAGCCAGAGCCCGAAACCGGTGAGCAGACCGACCACGACCATCGAGATCAACTGCCCCAGCAACCAGAGCCGAAGGGCCGTACCGGAATCCTGCAGCGATTGGGAAAACAGCGGACGACGGTCCTGCGGCACCAGCTTGGCTATTCCGCGCGTGTAAAGACCGGGCTGTGAAGCGAAGAAAATGGCACCGAACAGGATCATGATCAGCGTCGTGGCCGCATTGCCGACCATGTTGAACAACTGGGGTACGAGCTTGGGAAGATCGAACCCGCCCTGGAGCGAGGTAATCAGATGGGTGCCGAACGGGATCGCGTCAGCTTGCGCTTTCAGCTGATCCCAGGAAGTGGGAATGGTCGAACTGATATGCGCGAACTGGTCGGCCATGGTCGAGCCGAACAACCAGCCGGCGCATCCCAGAATGGCCGCAACCAACAGGACTGCAATCGCCGTCGCAAGCCTGGCACTCAGCCGGGTATGCCTGGCGATAGGATCCGCGATCGCACGCAGCAGGACGGCGAGAACGACGGCGCCGGTCACGACGACGATCAGCGACCTGACGTACCACAGAACCCAGGCGATCACGACGAAGGCCGCGATGATCAGAAGCCTTTCAATAAAGACGCGATGACGCCCTTCTTCCGATCCGCTGCCCTGCATGACCAACTCCCGCCTTCTTCCAACTTGCATCTTCCTGAAGACTCGAAACGTGCGGGGACGCGCTATGTGCCGGACCGGGCCGATTTAATGATCGCCGGCTTCCGGACACGGTCCCGGAAGGCCTCTCCCGCAGCCTCAGAAACTCCAGTTCATGCCGACGCGCCCCACCACTTCGCTATCTCCCAGCCCATTCACGACATCGTCATTGAGCAGCCAGACGTCGACGCCACCCGTCACGCGTAGATTGGCCGCCGATTTCAGAAACGGACTGCCCGAGACACTCAAGCCGGTGCGGAAAAAGCCGAAGGTTTCATAGCCGCCCTGCACGCTGTCGTAATAGCTGTCCGAAAACCCGGCAACGAGCGGCACGGTGACGTGGACGGGGCGCTCAACGCTCCCCAGATCGAAGGACGGAGAGAGCGATGGCTGAACATAGAGCGCATCTGGACGGCCCGGCCTGCCGGCTTCCTGAACCATCCGCAGCGACGGTGAGAGCGAGAAGTTGCGCAACGGAACCGCGTCCCACAAACCGCTGTCGTCGAAGCCGACAATCGCTTCGAAGTCGTTGTATCCCTGGAACGAATTGCTCAGCGATCCATAGCGGTAGTAGGTTGCCGACAATGACCAGCGATCATCCAGAGTGATCGCGCCGCCCACATAGAAGTCCGTTTCGAAGAAGCGCGTCAACTGCCCCGCCTCCGTCGGATCCACCGGGCCCAGTTTCACATTGTTCCAGTTGCCCACGAAAGCGCGCGCATCGGTTATGGCGCCGCCTTCGAGCGTAGGAAGGTCCAGGCTGACAGTCAGGTACGGCTGCAGGCTCGATTCCTCTGCGAACCCGATTCCGCGCGATATGTATTTGCTCACCAGTGCGGCTCCGACGTTTGCCGAAAGCCGTTCACCCAAGTCGTTCGTGGTGCCGTCGTCCGCGTCTGATGGCGGATTTGCGCTGCTTTCGGCCGAAGTGTCCTGAGCCATGGCAGGTGTAAGAACACCGAAAGCGAGCGCCATTCCCGGAAGGAAGCGTCTCACGTTCTATCCCCATTCGATTTTTCGTTTTCCCCAGAGGAAACTCGACAAGGCCCCCACCGTTCCACCATGAGGGGCCGCTGCAAGGTCTGGACAGGAGACAGGAATGAATGATCCGGTACTGACTGAGTCGGCTCCGGCGGGACGCGGAGAGTGGCTGAAGGTCAATCCGCCCGTATTTTTTATATCGGCGGCGCTGATTCTCGCCTTTTCTTTTTACGGTGCCGTCTTCTCGGAGCAGGCCGGGCGCGTATTCGGTCACGTGCAGTCGTGGATCGTCGATGAATTCGGCTGGTTCTATATCGGTTCTGTCGCCGGCTTCCTGATGTTCGTTCTGTTCCTGATGGTCAGCCGTTTCGGCGACATCAAGCTCGGTCCCGACGAAAGCGAGCCCGAGTACAGCTACATCTCCTGGTTCGCCATGCTCTTCAGCGCGGGCATGGGGATCGGCCTGATCTTCTTCGGCGTTGCCGAACCGATGCAGCACTATGCCTCGCCCCCGGTAGGCGATGGCAGCACCATCGATTCCGCCCGGCAGGCGCTGGTCCTGACCTTCTTTCACTGGGGTCTGCATGCCTGGGCGATCTACATCATCGTCGGCCTTGCCCTTGCGTACTTCTCATTCCGTCGCGGGTTGCCTCTGACCATCCGCTCGACACTCTATCCGCTGCTGGGCCGGCGCATCAACGGCCCGATCGGCCACGCGGTAGACATCTTCGCGGTTCTCGGCACCATGTTCGGCGTCGCCACCTCGCTGGGTCTGGGCGTGCTGCAGGTCAATGCCGGCTTCAACTACCTCTTCGGTATTCCGTCCGACACGCTGGTGCAGCTCGTCCTTATCGCGGTGATTACCGGCCTTGCCACGCTCTCCGTGGTCATGGGGCTCGACAAGGGCATCAAGCGCCTGTCCGAACTCAACATCATCCTCGCCATCGCCCTGCTTGCCTTCGTGCTGTTTGCCGGCTCCACGGTCTTCCTGCTTCAGGCCTTCATGCAGAACGTCGGCGCCTATCTGGGTGCCGTGGTCCCGCGCACCTTCCGCATGTACGCCTATGAGCCCAATCCGTGGCTTGCCAACTGGACGCTGTTCTACTGGGGCTGGTGGATTGCCTGGTCGCCGTTCGTCGGCATGTTCATCGCACGCATCTCGCGTGGCCGCACTATCCGCGAATTCATCGTAGGCGTGCTGCTGGTACCCGTCCTCTTCACCTTCCTGTGGATGACCGTGTTCGGCGATACGGCGATCACGCTCGATCTCAACGGCATCGCCCCGATTGCTGAGACGGTGACCAACAACATGCCGGTCGCGCTGTTCGAAACGCTCGAACAGCTTCCGATCGCCACTGTCAGCTCGGGCATTGCCACCCTGCTGGTGGTCACGTTCTTCGTAACCTCGGCAGATTCCGGCGCACTTGTCATCGACATGATCACCTCTGGCGCGGCGAAGAACCCACCGGTCTGGCAGCGCGTCTTCTGGGCGGTCAGCGCCGGTCTCGTTGCGGCAGTGCTGCTGGTCGCAGGAGGCTTGCAGGCGCTGCAGACCGCAGCCATTGCCAGCGCCCTGCCATTCTCGGTGGTGATGATCTTTATCTGCTATGGCCTGATCAAGGCGCTGCGGGCCGAAAGCGGCGGCACCGCGATCGACTTCTCGATCGCGGAAGACGCCATCTCGGAGGTTGGCATGTCCTGGCAGCAACGTCTGACGAGCATCGTCCATCACTATCGCAAGACCGAAGTCTCGCGTTTCCTGACCGATGCCGCGCGCCCTGCCCTCGAAGCCGTATCGGCGCAGATGCAGGAAAGCGGTCTGGAACCGGTCGTCAACGAAGTCGAGGACGGTCTTTCGTTTACGGTTCCGCACGGGGAACTCGGCGCGTTCCGCTACACGATCCGCATCCGCGGCTTCAGCGCCCCGAGCTTCGCGTGGGCGGAAGGCCGCAGCAAGTCGGACGACAGCCGCAAGCACTTCCGCGCCATCGCGCACTCCTCCGAAGGTGATCAGCCGCATGACATTACCGGCTTCGGCACCGATCAGGTGATCAACGATCTGCTGAACCGCTATGCCCATTTCCGCCATGTGCGGAACCTCGGATAAGCGGCGCTTTCAGGGCCCTTCCCGATGAATGCAAGGGAGGGTGCTTTTTGGGTATTGACCACAGGCACCCTCCCCCCTAGAGGACGCGGCCTGCACCGGCCATCCGGTGCACCGGATCAAGCCTCCGCATGTTGGACGGCGTTGGTGTGGCGGAGTAGCTCAGCCGGTTAGAGCAGCGGAATCATAATCCGCGTGTCGGGGGTTCGAGTCCCTCCTCCGCTACCAACATCCTGTTTGGCGACAGTCGCCAAAGGTTGAAAAAACCCCACTTTTCCGGTAGTTTAAGGGCAATCGCTGGTTGTCAGCGACTGCCCTTGTTTGCCTGCAATTGCGGCCGATCAGGGCGTAATTTGGGGGCCTCGGAAAGCCCCCCGCAAAAGCGAGGCCCCCAATGGCGCTGACCGACACCGCAATCCGAAACTGCAAGCCAAAGGAAAAGCCCTACAAGGTCACGGACTCGCTGGGCCTGTATCTTCTGGTCAATCCTGGGGGCAGCAAGCTTTGGCGTGTCAGATACCGCAGGAACGGCGTGGAGCGGAAACTGTCTATTGGGCCATATCCTCAATTCACATTGGCCGAGGCTCGTTCGGCGCGGGATGAGGCCCGTAGACTGCTCGCCCATGACATTGATCCCAATGCAGCCAAGCGGCAGGCGCGGATTGAAGCGAGCATGCGGGCGGAAAACAGCTTCGCCAAAGTCGCAGAAGAGTTGCTTGCCAAGCGCGAAAGGGAAGGGGTCTCGCCGCGCACGCTGGAAAAGTATCGTTGGCTGATCAAATTGCTCGGCAACGAGTTTGGGCGCAGGCCGATCACGGAGATCACCCCCGCCGAACTCCTGCACGAAATCAGACGCCATGAACGGCGCGGACGATACGAAACCGCAAAACGGCTTCGTTCCTTTGCCAGTCGGGTTTTCCGGTACGCGGCTGCGACCGCGAGGGCGGACCGCGATCCAGCACAAATGTTGATCGGCGCACTCATCCAGCCAAGAGCGAAGCATTTCGCCGCAATCACCGACCCTGTCGCGTTTGGCGGGCTGCTGCGGTCTATTGAAGACTACGAGGGCGACCCGGCAGTCATGCACGCGCTCAAGCTCACGCCGCATGTGTTCCAGCGCCCCGGCGAGCTGAGGCACATGGAATGGGCCGAGATCAACTTTGAGAAGAAAATCTGGACGCTCGCGGCAGAGAAGATGAAAATGCGGCAGCCTCATGCCGTGCCGCTGTCGCGGCAGTCGCTGGGCATTCTGGAAAGTATGCGCGGCCTGACCGGGAAAGGAAGATACGTCTTTCCATCGGTTAGGACGCGAGCGCGCCCAATTTCCGAAAATACCGTTTCTGGTGCGCTACGCCGCATGGGCTACACAAAAGAGCAAATGACAGCGCATGGTTTCCGCACATCGGCATCCTCCCTGCTGAACGAATCCGGCAAGTGGAATCCTGACGCCATCGAGCGGGCGCTGGCGCATAATGTTTCCGGTGAGATACGGCGTATTTACAATCAGTCCGCTTATTGGGCCGAACGTGTTGAAATGGCACAGTGGTGGAGCGACTATCTGGACGAACTGCGAGACGGAGGAAACAGATGACGAACTCCCCAAGTGAAGGATGGAAAACCTTCGCGGATGGGGATGAAGCCGACGATGTGCCGCTCTGGAAAGCGTTGGCTCAATTCCGGTCGGACGACTTGGACGAAGGCTTGAGCGCGAACACGGCGATTATCAGTCAGGTCAGATCGCCCATCGCGCGGTATTACAATGTGGCCTTCGCTGTCAGCTTCGCGTTCGGCTCTCTGTCGGGCCTTTCCATGATCGGTCTTCTGATCTCGCCGGGGTATCCAGGCACGACGAGC
Source organism: uncultured Novosphingobium sp. (assembly GCA_965140495.1). GTDB lineage: Bacteria > Pseudomonadota > Alphaproteobacteria > Sphingomonadales > Sphingomonadaceae > Novosphingobium. The sequence goes on from OZ223239.1 coordinate 3,073,369, forward strand.
CTTTTCTACTATCTCACATTGATCACGCTGGCCGCGACAGTGGCGCCGCACCTGTTACGACAAGCGTATCAATATGGCCTGAGCATCCCTGAAGCTCCGCTGGAACTGCCCCATGGTCCAGACCGACTTTTTGACGAGGTACTGCGTTACCTGCAGAGAGTGGACGGCCCGCAAGCCTACTATCGCTCCCGCTTCCGCAAGAAGCGGATTCCCCTCCGGCGCAGGCAGTTTTTTGGTCGGTTACGCTACTTTCTGTTCTCCGAGTATAGCAAAGATCGCGGCATGGTCATGCGCTTCCCGACCGCCATGTCCCTTCCGGCTGATCTCTATCTCCATCGCGATGATGTCGAGAGAATGCTCGCGATGAGCAAGCCGAAGCGCAGAGGCGGTCCGGGGCGAAACACCAAGTACCGCTATGACGAGGCAATTATCTCGTTGATCGGCGATCCCCGGCTAGGTGCGTTGGACCTGAAGGATCGGGCGGCGGCGGTCCACGCCATCAAGGATTGGCTGTCCGAATGGTTCGAGGCCAACGCCGATGAGTCCGGCGATGTGCCGCGCCGGGATCAATTGACCCGCTATGCCGAAAAAATCTTCACGCATCTGGAAACGCTCGCTTCCGCCAAGAACTGCTGAGTGGCGCTTTCGTTTTCCGATTGCTGCGTTAAGCCGCGTGGCCAAATTCCGACCTGAATGACAGTCCGGTTTCTTCAAGCGCATGGGGATCGCCTGTGATTCGCCATCCGGCAAGAATGTCGGAGGAGCTCACTTCCGGCTGATGACCGGCATGGGACGTAAATAGACGGGCAGCCTCCATGCAGCCAATACATTCAATCCAAGACATTCAACAGTCAGATTTCGCTGCCCGGAAGCGGACTTTCAACTCATCTGACAGCGTCCTTTCAGACTGGTTGTGTTGGTCGGGCAGCGTTCCGTTTCGTCATTGCACCATATTACGATCGCGGTCGTCGGGCGTGCCGCGCTTCAAATGCCCATCCTGAGATCGAGGCTGATGCTCCCGGCGGGCATACCCGTCAACTGAGCAATGTGCTCGCGGGCGAAGGCCAGAATCTCGGCTACGGTCGCGAAAATCGGCGATTTGCTATGCTCGACAAGCTCGTGCTCGTCGGTAACATCTTCTTCGGTATCTTCGAGCGTTCCACCATATTCATCTTCGCCAAGCTCCATCATTTCGTTGAACTTGACGGTCTGAATCGTCGGGTAATCGACCGAGAGGCTATGGCCTGCCTGTGCAGCATATTCCTCGTCGCCCTCGTCGAGCAGAATCCACATGCCGAACCCCTCCTTGACGGTGAGTCCCGCTTTGATGCGTGCCTTGTAGGCGGCGTCGAACCGCTTCTGAACCTCGTCAGCAGGAAACATGTAAATGTTAATTGCCTTCGGGTTTTCCTCGTCGTCGAATGCGGCGACCATAACAAGATCGCAGTCGTCTAGGGTCTTCCACTTCTTCCCATTGTTGAGCGACGGGAAGGCAAACCAGCGGCTCCGCGACGTGCGGATGCACAGCACCTTCGTTTTGCCATTCGACTTGGCGTCATAGACCGTGCTGAGGCCGCGCCCCGGTCGCCGTGTCATCGTGAAGCCCTTCGCCTCTGCTGCACGAACGCAAGCCGACACCATCAGGCGGCGCATATGTGACGGCTCCAAATCTCGCCAAGCACTAGCCATTTTGGTTTCCTTTCTGCGAACCAATTCAGAATTTGAACGTTTTGATCATACTATTTGAAACCGTTGTCAACCAATTCCTGGAAACGGAATGCAACGAATTATGGGCTGGGCTCATTTGGTTGGGCTTATCCGAGGGTTTCATGGATCTGTCCGCATGGGCCGATGCATGTCCGATCTTCCCCTACCCGAACTTTCAGACCTCAATCCCCGCTGTCCGAGTATTGACGCCGCTTCGCTCGCCCTTCTGAATGAGAAAGACGGGCATATCGGAACGGCAGTTGGCGGTGGGTGTGATCGGAAAAGCAGCCGTTCAAACTGAAAAAAAAACGATACGACATTGCCGCTTGAGAGATATCTTTGTTATTCCCGCAACGAGGCCGAGGGATATACAATGGCAAAAGATTACCGCATCGAGTTGGATGGTCATCGGCTCGATGCGGTGATTAGCGTGGAACCGCGCGCGATCATTCTCGAAAGCCGGGGGGGAAGCGGCGCATATGCCCGCAACTCTCAATACAGCGCGGCGCTTGAGACCATTCTCACTCGATCGCTAGGTCCTTTCTCGAACCTTGAACGTGTCCTACTGGCAAGCCGCGACGCTGTACGGTCGTTCCCCGACGCCGCGAGCCGGGTGCTAGCTGAGAAACCGGAGCTTGTCGCACTCGGCCCGGCGGCGGCGGCTTCGGCCATTCGCACCCGAATGCGGGACTTCGGCAAGCCACCCGGCAACCAAGTCGGGAATTCGACTAAACGGCTGAGGTTTGAGTTCGGTCCAGGCAAACTTGTCCAGCAACTCAAGCTTCGTCGCGTCGATGATGCTCCCAATCGGCTTTCCAACAGCGATCAGCGCCAAGTCACACCGGCCGACATCCATGCCGCAGTGCTAGCCCTCGCTCAAGGAGGCGACGCGCCCAACTTTGCGAATTCGCGCGATTACGATCTTGTCACGCCTGGCGGCCTGCGATTTCCGCCTAAGAAAGTCTTCGGCTTGGCGCTCGAACGGGCGCTCGGCATCGATGCGGTGCCGGCCCACTTCAGCGCCGGGTGGTCGCAGCCCTCGTTCGAACTGCTACAGGCGGCCGGTTACGTCATTGTACCTAAGGACGAGCCCGTCGCTGGCGACGAGGCCGACGCGCCTGAAAGGCTACCTCTGCCCAGTGAGGACGACGATCGCCGCTGGGTCGAGGGCCATCCCAGACGGGTCGCCCACCTCCGGCGCGAGCGCGCGCCGGGCCTAGCGCGCGACAAGAAGGCAGCGGTGCTCGCTGCCACAGGCAAGCTCGCCTGCGAGGAATGCGGGTTCGAGCCTGCCGTAAAGCATGGACCGGCATTCCTCGATGCCGGGCTCGATGTGCACCACAAAGTCCCGCTTGCAGACCTTCCCCTCGGCACCGAGACTGCGCTCGCGGACCTCGCCTTGCTCTGCGCCACCTGCCACCGCATCGAACACCGGAAGATAGCGTTCGCCAAAGCGAACTGATCATTCGAAAGATCACAACTGGCCCGTTGCGGCCAGAAAAGCCTCGAAACCGCATGGCCCGACAAATTTGGACATAGAATAGAGCGAATTAACGTTTTGAGGAGTGAGAATGAGGAGCAACGACTGCGTTTGGCTTTTTTTCGTCTCCATCTATCATCTTGCCAAAGATTGGCAGACGCTGATCGCAGCGCTAATCGCGTTGGGCGCGGCTTGGTGGGCTGGAAAAATTGCAGCAGGTCAACTCGCTGCGGCGCGAGATCAAATTCACGTCGCGCGAGATCAAATCGCAGCGAATCAAGCTCAGGTGGACCGTGAACGAATAGCTCGGCTTCGAGCAGCACGTGCCTCTCTCCCTGTAGCGCTAAGCGCCATCTGCGACTATGCGCAAGCCGTAGGTGAGGCCCTTTACTCAGTGTGGCCAAATCCAGCCAAATTGCACCCAGACCCACTCCGCTGGGATAAGCCCTACCGCATGCAGGTGCAAATTCCGCCATTCCCTCCCGAAGTTCTTGCCGCCTTTGAAAAGGTGGTGGAACATACCGATGTCGAGCCGGTAGCTGAACGCATTGAGAGTATGCTTAGGGAAGCTCAAATCCTGTCCGCAAGGACCAGATCGCTCGCCCAGGGAACTGACCTGACCAATATCGAGCTTGCGAAACTTATTATTCAATCCGCATCCATATATGGGAGGGCAGATACCCTTTTCACGTATGCCCGCCGCAAGACCGACGGTGTAAACTCGGCAGATTTATGGGAGCGCGTAGACGCCGCGTTACGAGTAATGAAAATCAGTGAAAATCTAATCGCGAAGATAATACGGGAAGAGCAAGCGGCAGGAAGGCCCCCCGGTGAGGCCGACAGTGAGGAGCCATCGTAAGCGCGGCAACTGATACCACCATGCTCTTTCGGAAAGATGTTTCCGGATTAGCACTTTGTAACGCTGCCATGTCGGAATTTGTCCACGCCGCCCAAGCATTTCGGGCAGCGCCTGAGCATTTCTGTAACCCACGTCATCGGCAGACTTCTGCGGCTCTCCCATTGCTGGACGACCTACAGGCAATCATGTGCAAACTGACACGTCTCCCGCCGCGAATCGGCCAACTTGGAGACGCACATGGAACCTCTCGCCATATCCATCAATGAGGCTGCCAAGGCGCTCGGCGTCGGGCGATCATCGGTCTACGCCCTGATAAAGTCCGGTGGTCTCGACGCCATCAAGATCGGCAGGCGAACCTTGCTTACCACCGAGTCCATCAAACGCCTGGCGCAATCCCGAACCGTCATCTGACCGGTAGGCGCTCTGCGCCTGTGTCTCGCACCATCACCCAACCCTGACGATCGTGGAATTCACGAAAGGACACCCCATGCCCATTTTCCGCAAGGCCGTTGACCGGCTTGCTGACATGCTGCGCGGTGATCGCAAGATCACGTATCACGCGTTCATCGACGCTCGCCTCGCGCCCTATGTAACGCCGCTGCTCGACAGGATCGTTGCCGACGACGAGGACGGCGACACGTTCCGCAATTCCTTAATTCCGTGGCGACGTGCCCAGCGCCCTCCGATTGCCATCTATCGCGGCGATATTTCCACCTGCCGGATTGACGGGCCATGGCAGGTGGCGGAGCGGCACTGGCTTCCGATAGGCGGCCTGATCGTCACGACCGGCGTGACTGCGCACCTCAATCCGTTCGAGGCTCAGGCGCTGCATAAGCGGATGCAACAGGCGATCGAGGACACGGTCCTTGCATGGGTCCGCGAGCATGATCTTTACGCCCTTCGCCATGTCCCGGAGGAGATCGACCGCAAGGAGGCCGACCCCGCAGCCAAGGCGATGATCGCGGCATGGGTCAGCGGGCAGCATGTGGCCTGCGCTGATCCGGACTCCGGCCCCGACGAAGCCGACGGTTGCTGTTCCCGTGGCCCCTGCGGTGCTTTGTGTAAAGCTTACCGGAAAGGATCGGATCATGCCTGAGCCGGTCGCCGGAATGGCAGCGTTACGGGGCTGCGATGCTTCGCATCGAGCCAACAATTCAGATACACACCTCACGCACGGGTGCATCCAGCTTTTCCGCCATTTTTCGCGAATGCGCCGAGAATGCGCGGAGGTGCTGGACTGGCAGAGTCCCGCAATTGGGCCGCTTTTCGGGAGTGCGCTGCGCACTCTCGGGGAGGCTGCACGATGAAGCCGGTGCAATACACCGTGCGCCTGAAGGAAGGAGTGAAGGACCATGAGCACGTCGGAGCGTCAGAGCCTTTATGGTGAGGTTACCGCCAAGATCATTGCGGAACTGGAGGACGGCAGGCTGCCTTGGGTACAGCCGTGGGATGCCTCGCGCTGCCCGTGCACGATGCCGCACAACGGAGTGTCGGGCCGGGTTTATTCCGGGATCAATGTGCTGATCCTGTGGGCCTCGGGGATCGAACAGGGTTACGGCTCGCAGCGCTGGCTGACCTACAAGCAGGCAGAGAAGGCGGGCGGCCATGTCCGGCGCGGGGAGAAGGGAACGGTCAACTGCTATGCTGATCGCTTCACGCCCAAGGACGAAGCGGAGAAGGCACGGGGCGAGGATCGCGAGGCACGGACCATTGCCTTTCTCAAGCGCTTTACCGTGTTCAACGTCGATCAGTGCGAGAGCCTTCCTGAGGAGCTGACCAGCATTCCGGCGCGGCCCGATCCGGTCATGGCGATTGCAGAGGCCGACCGGGTGATTATCGCGACCGGCGCGGATTTCCGCATTGGCGGCGGTGAGGCGTTCTATTCGCCCACACAGGACTATGTGCAGGTGCCGCCGCAGGCTGCATTTCATGATCCGGTGAACTGGTACCGGACGGCGCTGCACGAGCTCGGGCACCACAGCGGCCATGTCAGCCGGTTGAACCGCGATCAGTCAGGCGCTTTCGGATCGACCGCGTATGCCAAGGAAGAGCTCGTCGCGGAAATGGCGGCGGCCTTCACCTGCGCTTCGCTCGGTATCCAGCCCACGGTCCGGCATTCGGATTATATTGGGGCGTGGCTTGAAGTCTTGCGCGCTGACGAGAAGGCGATCTTCCGGGCCGCGAGCGCAGCCAGCAAGGCAGCGGACTTTCTCCTCTCGGGCGGGGAGGTGCGGTCATGAGCGATCAGCTTCCGCACCGTGTCTTTCGGCGGCGGGGCCATCGTGCCCTGCGCCGAATGACCGATCGCCAGCGCGCGATCTTCTGGGCGATGCGTTTGGAGGAAACCAGCTATCCCGAACTCGCCGAGCGGCACGGCATGAGCGCGGGCGAGGTCGAGGTCGAATTTGCAGCGGCTCTCAAGATATTCTTGCGCACGTTGCGCGAGGGCGAGCCATGGTGGCAGCGTCTGTGGCCGTGGTGATAGTTGCCCTGCCGTCCGATATAGCGGACGGCAGGGCCAAGACACATCTTTGAACGAGGCTGATGCGACAACCAAACCTCTCAGCAGCCAGTCACGCTGCCCTTGGCGCGTGGACTCGCCTCTGCTATTCTGCTGAGGCGCTGCGCAAATGGCGGCGCCGGGACTGGTAATCCCGCCAACGATGCGAACTCGGAAAACTATGTTTTCCGGGGTGCCGACGCGTATGTCCAAGCTCTCGGGCTAAAGGCGGCGGCGCATGTCGTTGGCATGTTACCAGCTCCGGCGGCTCCCGCGCCTAGCGTGCGGGAGTTCGGGACTGTTTCCGCATCCGTCTCGTCATCTTCCGCGTAACCGCATCGATGCGGACCGGAGGTGCCTATGGACTACCTTACCCCTGTCTCGTCACAAGGCCGCCTGCATGTCAGGCCTGTGCTGCGCGCCCATAACGGCGAACTTGCCGCGCTCTGGCGAATTTACGGCGGTGAGCCGTTCCATCTCTTGCGGACCCGCGAAGGCCGAGACCTCAGCCGCGCCCGCTATCAGCGCGCGCAAGAATTCCGGCGATCGCTTGAACCCGGCGCGCCGGGCGAGTGGACCAACTTTCTCTACTGCACTGGCATCGTTGTCCAACTGGCCCTGTCATGTCACCTGCTGGACGTCGGCTTTCCCGATGCTTGGTGCGCGCGGCACATCGGCCTCCATGTCGATCGGTCGCTGGCCTACGCCAACGCCACCGGCTTTGGTTACGAGTGCGAAGAGACAGAACGCCTGACGCGCGTGCTCGCCCCCTACTGGAAATGGAACCGTATGCACCTTACGGGCGATGCCATGCCCAACGATGGAGGCTTCAAACCGGATGAGGTGCGGGGGCTGCTGAACGCGCTTATGGACCACGTGAGGGAAGTTACTGGCCACGGCCATCTGCGTCGTCAGATGAAATCATGATGTCCGACTCCGCGACGTCGGCAGCAAGGCGCGGGTTCGACTTCATTCGGGTTTGTGACATGCCTTCTGATCTGGCATCGCGGGGCGGCGTTCAAACGTCGGTCAAAGAATCGAGCCAAACGCATTTGCTTCACGTCCTTCGGGACTCGGTTCCGGTGATGTTTAAGGCCAGAATTGTTTGGGCCTTTTTGGGGGCCTTCGCGGAGAAGGTGAACTCGATTCAAAAAATAAATTCAATTATTTCAATGAACTAATTCGAGTCCCTCCTCCCTACCACTTCCTTTCAGTTGTCATCGGAAGTAGCGCCGCCGGTCAGGCCGGCGTTATCAACGCCTTTGCCCGCGAATTCGCGACAGTGTCGCTCAGGCCACAAGGCAAGGCCAGCGACGAAAAAGCGGGGCAGCAATTCGAGATTGCCACCCCGCCATCAGGGTACACTGCGTCGAAGTTTCAACGGTGCATTCTGCTCAGGTGTCAGCCGGGCATCGATACGGAGTCAGTTGCGTGAACGAGGCCGTTCGAGGCCTTCAGATCAGCCTTGACGACAGTGGCCGTACCGCCCTTGGCGTCGGTGAGGATGACGTTTCCATCTGACAGGCTCGCGGTCAACGTAGCGCCCTGCACGGTTTCGAGCCGCGCTTCGCCGCCGTTGTCTTCGATCATGCCGATCAGATCAGTGGCCGACACGTTACCGGGCACGACATGATACGTCAGAATCGAGCGCAAGGTTGAGACGTTTTCGGCCTTAAGCAGATGCGCAACGGTGCCATCGGGCAGCTTGGCGAACGCGGCATCGGTCGGCGCAAATACCGTGAACGGCCCTTCTCCGCCGAGCGTATCGACCAGATCCGCGGCCTTGACCGCAGCAACCAGCGTTTCATGCTGGGGCGAAGCGACGGCGGTTTCGACGATTGTCGAAGTACCATGGTGACCGGCAAGGGCAGGCGTGGCGGCCGTCAGGGCAATCGCCGAGGCCATAGCGATAAGAGTTTTCATCAGGTTCTCTCCATTTTTTTGGGGGGGGGGCAAGGGTTCGTAGGGGACAATGTTGCGGATCGGATACGTACTTCAATCAATACAAGGCCAGAGCCCGGCCAATCCATATCGCACTCATGCTCAGTATTGACAGGCACAAACTGGCAATAAGAACATATCTCACGACATGTTCTTCACTTCCTCCCCTTACGTTGTCAGACTCATATTGGTTTTGGTCTTTCACAAAACGCATTTCATCCTCTTTTCGTATTCGTGTTCAGGGATGAAATGGAACATGCGCATGTCACACAATGACAACAACCTGTCCCTAGGGGCAGTTATTCTAGGCGGAGCCGCCAGTTGTGCCCGCGTGCCGCACTCTGGTGACAACTCTTACAGCCACCATGCTGGCTCGGTGACCGGCTGGATCTCTGGAGGTTCCGCATTTCCGGGGCGGGAACGCATCCCTACTCCGCAAGAACTTTTGGCCTGGCTTACCCGCGGAATGCGAGGATGCGGATCGGGCGCCACAGCCCGTCTTCCCACGCGTAGAGTCCAAAGCCGCGGAAGCGGAAGGAAACCGGCCGCAGTTCCGGTTCAAGCCTGGCCTGCAAGGCCCTGGCCTCCTCGGGCTTCACCTTGTTCTGGATCGTCACGTGCAGCCGCAGCGGCCGCGAATCCTGATCGGTGAGCAGGCCGTGCATTCGCTCCGCGATCACGGCGTGCAATTCCACCATTTCCGGGCAGTGAACGGCCAGTGCAGTGCCCTTGCCCAGCTTCATGATCCCGTCGATGCGGGCCTCCGGCGCAGGACTGCGCGCAAGATCCGCGAGAATCTGCAGCAGTTCCTCTTCCACCGAGGGCGGCAGGGCATGAAACAGCGTTACGTGCGCGCGCAGACGGTTGCGTTCGGGCGGATAGTGCTCGCGGCGCAGGGCATCGGTCCAGGCCAGGACATCAGCGGGCAGTTCAGCCGTGATCAACAGCGGTGCGCCGGGCTTTCGCGGCCCGGTCGCCTTCCAGTCCAGCGGCGCCCCGCTCACAGTTCCCCACGTTCGCGGCGAATGGCGAACCACTTGGCCACGTTAGCGTTGTGCTCTTCCAGCGTCTTGGCGAAGGCATGCCCACCGGTACCGTCCGCGACCATGTAGAGCGCGTCGGTCTTGGCCGGGTGCAGCACGACTTCGATCGAGGCCTTGCCGGGGTTGGTGATCGGATGCTTGGGCAGGCCGACCATCGTGTAGGTGTTGTAGTCGTTTACCGCCTGGATCTCGGACTGGCGGATACGGCGGCCGAGCGGCTTGCCCTTGGTGATCGGGTAGATGATCGTCGGGTCGGCCTGCAGCAGCATGCCTTGTTTCAGGCGATTGGAGTAGAGCCCCGCCACCATGCGGCGCTCTTCGGACTTGCCCGTTTCCTTCTCGACGATCGATGCGAGGATCACGGCTTCTTCGGGCGTCTTCACAGCGAGATCGGGCCCGCGCTTGGCCCATAGCTCCTCGAGCGTGCGGCGCATGGCCGCCTGCATGCGAAGCAGGACCGACTCCCGCGTCTGCCCCCGCTGGAAGGCATAGCTGTCGGGCAGAACGGAACCTTCCTCGGGCACGGCGATCTCGCCCGTAAGCTCGGGCGTTGCCATCAACCGTTCCTGCACCATGATCGAAGGCATGCCCTCGGGAATGGTGACGAAACGGCGGATGACATCGTCGCTGCAGATGATCGAGAAGACCCGGCTCGGGCTGGCATGCGCCGGAATCCGGAACTCACCGGCCTTGATACCGCCACCACCGCCGAAAATGCGTGCACGCAGGATAAACCCGCCGGAAGACCGGATAACGCCCTTGTCTTCGAGACGTTCGGCCACCGCCGTCAGGCTGGCGCCATTGGGGACAACGAAGTTGCTGTCCTTTTCCAGCGGACCGGAACCGTACCAGCCGCCGAAAAAGCTCCAAATAGCCAGCAGGGCGGCCACGGCGAGTGCCGTGACCAACAAGCACCCGCGCCGGGAGACCATTGCCCTGCCCCGGCCTCAGTCGATCTTGCGCATGATCAGGCTGGCATTGGTGCCGCCGAAACCGAAGCTGTTGTTCAGCACGGCTCGAACCTCACGCTTGCGCGCCTTGTGCGGAACAAGATCGACGTCGTCGCAGCCTTCGTCGGGCGTATCGAGGTTCAGCGTGGGCGGAACGATCTGATCGCGCATGGCGAGAATGCAGAAGATCGACTCCACCGCACCGGCGCCGCCCAACAGGTGGCCGATGGCCGACTTGGTGGAGCTCATCGAGACATTGGCCATCGCATCGCCGAACAGGCGGCGCACGGCGCCGAGTTCGATGGTGTCGGCCATGGTCGAGGTGCCGTGCGCGTTGATGTAGTCGATATCCGCCGGCGTCATGCCCGCCTTCTTGAGAGCGGCCGACATCGAACGGAACGCACCGTCCATTTCCGGATCGGGCGCAGTGACGTGATAGGCATCGCCCGAGAGGCCGTAACCGACGACTTCGGCGTAGATCTTCGCACCGCGGGCCTTCGCGTGCTCGTACTCTTCCAGCACAAGGACGCCCGCGCCTTCGCCCATGACGAAACCGTCGCGATCCTTGTCGTAAGGACGGCTGGCCTGTTCAGGGCGGTCGTTAAAGCTGCAGTTGAGCGCACGCGCCTGCGCGAAACCGGCAATGCCGATCGGGCAGATGGTCGCTTCCGCACCGCCTGCCAGCATGATGTCGGCATCGTCGTCGCGGATCATGCGGGCTGCATCGCCGATCGAGTGCGCGCCGGTCGAGCAGGCCGTGACGACGGCGTGGTTCGGGCCCTTGAGGCCATACTTGATCGAGACCTGTCCGGAGATCAGATTGATCAGACGGCCGTGCACGAAGTGCGGCGAGACACGGCCCGGCCCGCGGTTGGCGAGTACCAGCGATTCGCTTTCGATCCCCGGAAGACCGCCGATGCCCGAACCGATCGAGCAGCCGGCACGCAGCTTGGTCGCGTCGTCCATGTCCAGGAGACCAGCGTCTTCGATCGCCTGGCCTGCGGCATCGATGCCGAAAACGATGAAGGGATCGACCTGACGCTGGATCTTGCCATCGACGCGCTTGTTGGCATCGAAGCCATATTCGTGATCGGCCGGCTTCACTTCGCAGGCGATGCGGCACTTCTGGTCCGCGGCATCGAAATGCGTGATCGGCCCCGCCCCGCTCTTGCTGGCGAGAATATTAGCCCAGGTCGTCTCGACATCACCACCCAGCGGGGTGACGAGACCAAGTCCGGTTACGACAACGCGACGCATTCAAGCTCTCCGAAACGGCGACAGGCCCGCCCCCTTAGAGGTCGAGCCTGTCGAATTCAATTCATGTCTGCGCCTTTTGCCGTGCCGAGCAAAGAGCGTGGCAACGGTTCAGCGGCGCAAGGCCTGGCTCAGCCCTTGTTCTCTTCGATGTACTTGATGGCATCGGAGACGGTGCTGATCTTCTCGGCCGCATCGTCCGGGATTTCGACGCCGAACTCTTCCTCGAAGGCCATGACCAGTTCGACGATGTCGAGCGAGTCGGCGCCCAGATCGTCAATGAAGCTGGCATCCTCGGTAACCTTGTCGGCTTCCACACCCAGGTGTTCGACGACGATCTTCTTAACCCGATCGGCGGTATCGCTCATTCTATGACCCCTTCAAACATTCGGAGGATAATTCTTCGCCAGTCGCCCTAATGACTGGCGCGCGTGCTGGCAAGCCTTTGCCAGCAACATGGCGGCAAGCCTTTGTCGCAGCCTTGCGCGCTTTTCAAGAAGAACGCGCACTTCAGGCCATCTGCGGCAGCGCTTTTCAACAAGGACGTGGGAGCCGGCATCGCAGTTCACGCTCCATAGTGGGCCGCCAGCTGGTGGTCGGCGCGCATGCGTTCCTCCACCCGCTTCAGTCCCGCATCGGGATAGGCCGCCCCCGGCGAGATCCGCAGCGCCTCCTGATAGAAGCGCTCGGCTTCGCCGATCTGCCCCTGTGATTCCGCACAAAGACCAAGGTTGAACACGACAGAAAGATTGCCCGGACTGGCCCGGTCGATCTCCTCCCATTCGCGGCAGGCTGCAGCCGGATCGTGCTTGGTCGCCCGAACCGCGGCCTTGAAACGCGATTGAAGCGCCTTGGGCAGTTCCTTGCGACGTTCGAGCACGCGGATGTCTTCTGCCCGCTCGGCCGGTGCGAGAGCGTGACGGACGCGATCGGCAAGGCGGACGCTCAGCGACTGGACGATCCGAGACACCGGTTCAGGATCGGTCTTGTAATCGAGGCAATGGTTGTCTGTGGCGGAAACCGGGTCCTCGGATGCATAGAGCAGCCTGCCCCTGTCAGAAACCAGGCGTATCGAGGCACCCAGCTCTACCGTCCGACGCCGGCAACGCTCCTTGATCGTTCCCTTCTTGGTGCACTTGCCATCGCTGTCCTTGACGAGGCACTTCTTGCGCGACTCCTTGTAGGATCGACGCTGGACGACAGCTTCGGCAGACCCATTGAGCACTGCATCCGCATTACGGCCTCCGCCTTCCGGCAGGACGCTGAAATAGTGCTCGCCCTCGATGCGCACCGCCCGAAGCGCATCGGCAATGGCCATGGAGGCGGTCGGTCCATCCACACCGCCGAAAGTATCGACCGCTATACTGTTGAGAGCCGCCGCACCGTCACTGTCGGCTGGATAGATTCCCTGCACATGAAGCGTTTCCGCCTGCGCCGGCACACCCACAAGCGCAAGGACCGCCGCCGAAACAGCCACGCCGATCGATCTCGATAGAATAAACACCACCGCCCCTCCCGTCAGGATTTTTCAGGACCCTAACAGGAGAGACGGAGAAATTGAAATCGTTGAGTTTGCTCAGTTCTTCTGCGGCTCGACCACACGCAGGTGCAGTTCGCGAAGCTGACGGAGCTCTGCAGGGGACGGTGCGCCCATCAGCAGGTCCTCGGCGCGCTGGTTCATCGGGAACAGTGCCACTTCGCGCAGGTTCTGCGCACCGCACAGAAGCATGACGATGCGATCGACACCGGCGGCCATACCGCCGTGCGGGGGCGCGCCGTACTGGAAGGCACGGTAGAGACCACCGAACCGCTCCTCCACATCGGCCTTCGACAGACCGACCTTCTCGAAAGCAGCAACCATCAGTTCGGGCGACTGGTTACGGATCGAGCCCGAAGCGATTTCGAAGCCGTTGCAGACCAGGTCGTACTGATAGGCCTTGAGCGACAGCGGATCCTGCGAGGTCAGCGCTTCCATTCCGCCCTGCGGCATCGAGAACGGGTTGTGCGCGAAATCGACCTTCTTGTTGTCCTCGTCCCACTCGTAGAACGGGAAGTCGACAATCCAGCACAGGTCGAAACGATCCTTGTCGATCAGGTCGAGCTGCTCGGCCACGCGGGTGCGGGCAAGGCCTGCCAGCTTGGCGGCCTGCTCTTCCTTGCCGGCGGCGAAGAACACGCCGTCGTTGGGGCCGAGACCAAGCGCCTCGATCAGCGCCGCAGTCTTTTCCTCGCCGTGGTTCTTGGCGATCGGTCCGCCGGGGTTGCCGTCCTTGATGTTGATATAGCCAAGGCCGGAGAAGCCCTCGCCGCGCGCCCAGTTGTTCATTTCGTCGAAGAACTTGCGGCTGCCCGCGCCGGCGCCCGGCGCCGGGATCGCGCGGATAACGCCGCCGTTCTCGACGATACCGGCGAAAATGCCGAAGCCCGAGCCCTGGAAGTGCTCGGTCACGTCCTTGATCAGGATCGGATTGCGCAGGTCAGGCTTGTCCGAACCGTAGTCGAGCATGGCCTGGGCATAGGGAATGCGGCGGAATTCACCCGTCGGCGTCACCGGCTTGCCGTCTGCGAACGATGCGAAGACGCCCTGGATCACCGGCTCCATCGTCTCCCAGATCTCTTCCTGGGTGACGAAGCTCATTTCAAGGTCGAGCTGGTAGAATTCGCCCGGCAGACGGTCTGCGCGCGGATCCTCGTCGCGGAAGCACGGTGCGATCTGGAAATAGCGGTCGAAACCGGCAACCATGAGCAGCTGCTTGTACTGCTGCGGCGCTTGCGGCAGCGCATAGAACTTGCCGGCATGGATACGGCTGGGCACGAGAAAGTCGCGCGCACCCTCAGGGCTCGAAGCCGTGAGAATCGGCGTCGCGTACTCGGTAAAGCCGATGTCTTCCATGCGGCGACGCATGTCCGAAATGATCTTCGTGCGCGTCACGATATTGGCGTGCAGCGTCTCGCGGCGCAGATCGAGGAAACGATAGCGCAGACGAATGTCTTCCGGATATTCCTGCTCGCCAGCCACCGGCATCGGCAGTTCCTCGGCCTTCGAGAGGACCGTGGCCGAGCGCGCATAGACCTCGATCTCGCCGGTCGGCAGGTTCGGATTCACCGTTTCCGGGGTACGTGCCTTCACGTTGCCTTCGATGGTCACGACACTTTCGAGCCGCAGCGAATCGAGCAGCTCCAGAGCCGGGCTGTCGGCATCGGTCACCACCTGGGTGATGCCGTAGTGGTCGCGCAGGTCCACGAAGAGGACGCCGCCGTGGTCGCGCTTGCGGTGGACCCAGCCCGAAAGGCGGACGGTCTCGCCGACGTCCGCAGCCGTCAGGGCGGCGCAGGTATGGGAACGGTAGGGATGAGTCATGGCGGTTTCGCGCTTCTTCACTGATAACGGAATGTGCAAGCCGTGCCCCCTAGTCGAGTGCCGCGGCGATTTCCAGATGCCGTTTTCCTTTGGCTCTGCAACGCGCATCGGGACGCCGCTGGTAACTCCAAATAAACCCTTAGCGATTATCGCTGATGGCTCGGGTTATCTGGAGTCAGGAAAATGTCGGCCGATGCCGAAGACGATGCCTTGGTGGACAACGCGTTCCCGCTCGGCGTCGATTCCATAATAGAAGACGGATTTTACGACGACTACGCAATCAACGCCGAAGGGTCACACACTTCGGGCAGGCAGTTGCGCCGCCGCCTTGTCACGCAGGAAAGCATCGACGAACTGGCTGCGGTCGAGAAACCCAGCCTGCTGCAGCGCATTTTCGGTCGAAAGTGAGCGCAAGCCCCCGGCAAAACCTCCACGTCGGCGTTGATCCCCTCAACGGTTAGGCGTAACGCCCCTGTTCAATGAAAATTCATCCGCTGATAACCAACTCCCAAGAGCTCGCCGATCTTTGCGCGCGCCTCGCCAAGTCGGAATTCGTTGCCGTCGACACCGAATTCATGCGGGAAAACACATATTGGCCGGAGCTCTGCCTCGTGCAGATCGCCAATACCGAGGAAGCCGCAGCCGTCGATCCGCTGGCTGACGGCATCGATCTGAAGCCGCTGCTCGACCTGCTCACCGACAACGAAGACGTACTCAAGGTCTTCCACGCCGGTGGTCAGGACGTTGAGATCATCTACAATTTCACCGGGCGTACGCCGCATCCGATCTTCGACACGCAGATCGCGATGATGGCGATCAGCCAGTCCGAGCAGATCGGCTATTCGAACCTCGTCGAATCCTGGCTGGGCATCACCGTCGACAAGGGCGCCCGCTTCACCGACTGGTCGCGCCGTCCGCTGACCGAGCGGCAGATCGACTATGCCATCGGCGACGTCACCCACCTCTCCAAGATCTTCCCCAAGATGCTCAAGCGCCTGATCAAGACCGGTCGGGGCGCCTGGCTCAACGAAGAGATGGAAAAGCTCGCCGATCCGGAGAACTACCGGAACGATCCCACGCTGGCGTGGAAGCGGATCAAGGCATCGGGACGCAACCCCCAGGTCCTCGGCCGCCTGAAAGCCATTGCCGAGTGGCGCGAGCACGAAGCGCAGGGCAAGAATATCCCGCGCGGCCGCATCGCCCGCGACGAGACCCTGGCCGACCTTGCCAGCCACCCGCCCAAGCAGCAGTCGGATCTCACAAAGGTTCGCGGCCTCTCGCAGGGCTGGAAGGACAACGAGATCGGCAAGCGCCTGATGGCGACCATCGGCAAGGCCCAGCCCCTGCCCGATGACGAAATGCCGCCCCGCGGCGGTCGTGGCGCCCCGCTCGGCAAGGAAGGCGCGCTCGTTGCCGACCTGCTCAAGCTGCTGCTCAAGATCCGCTCGCGCGAGATCGACGTTGCAGCCCGGCTGTTGACGCGCAGCGACGAGATGGAACTTCTGGCCGCCGGCGCTCGCAAGAACCTGCCGATCCTGCAGGGGTGGCGCTATGAAATCTTCGGCCGCGACGCGCTCGATCTCGTCGAAGGCAAGCTTGCCTTCGCAGTCGAAAACGGCAAGCTGAAGATGACTCACGTCGACGATGCCAAGGCCGACGATCTCGCAGAGCAAACGGACGACCAAACCGCGCCATGACCGTCTATCAGCCTACGCTCAAGCAGCTTCAGTACCTGGTAGCGCTGCATGAGCATGGGCATTTCGGCCGTGCGGCCGAGGCCTGTTTCGTCTCCCAGTCCACTCTCTCCGCGGGCCTGCGCGACCTGGAATCGTTGCTGGGCGTGACCCTGGTCGAGCGCACCAAGCGCGCGGTCCGCTTCACCCCGCTGGGCAATCAGGTCGTCGCCAAGGCGCACCGCATCCTGCGTGAGACGGAGGAGTTGTCCGAACTCGTCCAGTCGAGCGGAAAGCCGCTCTCGGGCGAAGTACGCATGAGCGTGATCCCTACGATCGCGCCATTCCTCTTGCCTCGCATGTTGCCGCGGCTGCGGCGCGAACGGCCCAACCTGAAGCTGTTCCTGCGCGAGGAACCGAGCCAGCAGGCCATCGAGTCGCTGCACCACGGTCGCGCCGACTGTGTGCTGCTCGCGTTGCCCTACCCGACCGGGGAAGTCGAAAAGGAAACGATCGAGCTCGACGCGTTCTTCGTCGCCTTCCCGCACGACGATCCGCGCAATCCGCCAGCAGAGGTTTCACCGGAAGTCATCGACGAAAACCGGCTGCTGCTGCTCGAGGACGGGCATTGTCTCAAGGATCACGCGCTCGCTGCCTGCAACCGCCCGGAACTTCGCGCCAGCGCGACCATGATCGGCACCAGCCTGCACACGCTGGTGCAGATGGTCGACAATGGCCTTGGCCTGACGATGCTGCCCGAAATGGCGCTGGATGCGGGTATCCTCAACGGCACCAATGTCGTCGCAAGGCCGCTGCTCTCGGCAAACGCGAACCGTGAAATCGCGCTGGTCTGGCGCAAGAACTCGCCGCGTTCGGACGAGTTCAAGATGCTGGCGGACGAACTTCGCGCCGGCTGAGCGACAGCTTGGGACTGCCTCTCAATCCATGTGCTTGAGGCCGACGCGCAAGTAGTCCCAGCCGGTAATCAGCGTGAGCACGGCCGCCGCCCAAAGCGTCGCAAGACCCACGGTGTGGGGGATGTTGATCTCCACGCTGCCCATGAACATGTTCCACCAGGGCATCGCCGCGCCGAGAATCAGGGCGCCGAGCGAGATCATCTGGAAGGCCGTTTTCCACTTGGCGAGTTTGCTCACCGGGACTGAGACCTGCAGGGGACCGAGAAATTCGCGCAGGCCGGATACGGCAATCTCGCGGATCAATATGACGAGCCCGGCGATTACGTGCATGTCCCCCACATAGGGGCCGCGCAGGATACCCTGGGCGGTCAGCACCAGAATTACGGCCGCAACCATGATCTTGTCGGCAATCGGGTCGAGGAAAACGCCAAGCTTGGAAACGGTACCGCTCGACCTCGCCAGGTAGCCATCGAAATAGTCGGTGATGCCCATCAGGCAGTAGAGCCCGAAAGCCAGACCGTAACCGAATTCCCAGTCCGGCCACCACAGCAGAAACGCCAGCAGCGGCACGGCGAGGATTCGCGAAAGGGTCAGGATGTTGGGCAAGGTCAGCATGTCTGCCCGCCCATAGCCCCTAAGCGAGGATGGAATAAAGTGCAGATCAGGGGTTGTGCCCCCTGCCCACCGCATTAAGTGTCCCGGCAACGAAAGGCAGGCCGGTTACAACCCGACATGACCACGACCCAACTGATACGGGCGCGACGCTTCCTTCCCCTGTTCGTCACCCAGCTCCTCGGAGCGTTCAACGACAATTTGTTCAAGAACGCGATGATCCTCTACGTCGTGTACGAGGTCTATAATTCCGAAGCACAGGAAGCCCGCTTCAGCGCTCTGGCCTCGGCCATTTTCATCATTCCGTTCTTCCTGCTCTCGGCTCTGGCCGGGCAGTTGGCGGACATGCGCGACAAGGCCCTGCTGATCCGCATCATCAAGGCCTGCGAAATCGCCATCATGCTGATCGGCGGCGCCGGCCTCGTGCTCGCCTGGCAGGGTGTCGCCCTGCACGGGCTCGCCATTCCGCTGATGCTCGCCGCGCTGTTCGCCATGGGCATCCACTCCACCTTCTTCGGTCCGATCAAGTACGCCATTCTGCCCCAGCATCTGGAGCGTGGAGAGGTTCTTGCCGGCACCGGCATGGTCGAGGCCGGAACCTATCTGGCGGTGCTGGCGGGGACGATCGTGGCCGGCTGGATCAGTGTGCAGGCCGCAGCCATTGCCGTCGTCGCCGTGGCCGGCATCGGCTTCTTCGCGGGCAGCAAGGTCCCGCCTGCGCCGCCGCTGGGCAAGGTCGAGCCGCTGGACTTTCACGTGATCCGCTCCTCGGTGACGCTGGTGCGCACGACGATGCAGGATCGCCGCGTCTTTCTGGCCATCTGCGCCATCAGCTTCTTCTGGGCGATCGGCACCGTGCTGTTCATCCAGTTCCCGCCGCTCGCCAAGAACATCCTGATGGCCAGCAAGCAGGTCGCGAGCCTTTTCCTCGTGATCTTCTCGGTTGGCGTGGCCATCGGATCGATGGTCATCAACGCGATGCTCAAGGGCACCGTATCGGCCAAGTGGTCGCCGATCTCCGTCATCGGCATGGGCGTTTTCCTCGTGGCGTTCCAGCAGGTCTGCGCGATCTGGCCACCGCACAACGGCCCCGAAGAGCTGATGGACGTCGCCACTTTCGTGGTTCAGCCGCTCGCTGTCCCGCTCCTGCTGACGCTGCTCGGCATCGCCATCAGCGGCGGCATGTTCGTGGTTCCGCTCTACGCCTTCCTCACGACATTCGTCGACAAGTCGCAGACGGCCCGCACGGTGGCGGCCAACAACATCGTCAATTCGGGAGCCATGGTGCTGGGCGCGGTCCTGACCGAAGCGATGACGCTGAGCGGTCTTCCCGTGGTGCGCCAGTTGCTGGTGGTGGCCCTGAGTTGCGGTGCTTCCGCCTGGCTCGGCTACCTGCTGTTCCGGGCTGAACGGTCGGCAGTTACCGCCTGACCGGCAATCGCCCGTCAGGCGATGAATATGCTGATGGCAACGAAGCTCGCGCAGTAAGCCGCGAGGAACCCTCGCCAGTGGCCCCCTGCCATGCGCCAACGACGGGCCGCACGTGCGTTTTCATCATCCTCTTCGGCATCGGCACCGAGCGGTTCGGTAAAGACGTGAGGGGGCAGCGACCGGCGAAAGGGATGCCCGGCCGATTCCTGTGAGAGTACGAGAGCGCGACGTGTCATTTTTCTCATAACGCACGTCTTAAGAATTTGTTTACTATTTTGCCAAGCGCCTCGGAAACGGCTTCCCATAACGGGACGAGTGTGCGGAAAGCACACTTAGTCCCAGTAGCTCAACCCACTCGGATTACACGAAAAAGGCCGCCCGAAGGCGGCCTTTCCATGATCCGCTCAGTAGCGTGGACGGATCGGATCAGATCCGGTCGCCAAGAGCGCCCTTCACCTTGCCGACGCCCTGCTGAACTTCGCCCTTGGCTTCCTGCGCCTTGCCTTCGGCCTTCTTGTCCTCGTCGTTGTTCGCCTCGCCTACGGCCTGCTTGGCGTTGCCAGCGATTTCATTGCCGAGGCCCTTTGCGGTGTCCTTGAGTTCACCCATGATTTTCACTCCATGATTGCAGGGCAGAACAGATCTGCCGCTTTCATGAAGAGAACGACTGGCGAACGAGGGCGGTTCCGCCGCCCATCCTGTCAGGACTTCCGCTCGTCCCGCCGCGAACAGACCTCAGCCTTCCGACATGGCAATGATGTACTTCCACTCTTCGGGCGTGATGACCGCGACCGAGAGGCGCGAGAGCTTTACCAGTTCGATTTCGGCCAGTTCCGGATCGGCCTTGATCTGTTTGAGCGTCACCGGATTGGCAAGCTTGCGCACCGGTTTCACTTTCACGGCCGCCCACTTGCCTTCCGGATCGCTGGGATCGGTCAGGCCCGCCTCGCTGATGGTGGCGATCCCGACGATCTCCTTGCCGATGTTCGAATGGTAGAAGAACGCTTCGTCGCCCACCTGCATGGCCCGGAGGTTGTTCGCGGCCCGGTGATTGCGCACACCGTCCCACGTTCCTTCGCCCTCTTCCATCAGATCGTCCCAGCTGTAGGCGTCCGGTTCGGACTTCATCAGCCAGTAGCGCTTAGACATGCATCGCCTTTCCATTTCGATTATGGACCGAGATCCCTAAAGGGGTCGCATAAACGATTCAAAACGGATTGCACCACCACCATGGACCTTGCTGAAATTCCCGTCCTGAGCCTCGATACCGACCGGGACCGGCTTTCCCCGCTGATCGGAGAGAGCTTTCGCACCTTCGGATTCGCGATGATTCGCGATCACGGCATCGATCAGGGCCTGATCGACCGTGCCTGGGACCTGACTCAAAAGTTCTTCGATCTGCCGGTCGAAACCAAGATGAAGTACTTCAATGCCGGTCAGGGCGGCGCACGCGGCTATACGCCGTTCCGCACCGAAGTGGCCAAAGGCGCCACCGAGAAGGACCTCAAGGAATTCTGGCACATCGGCCGGGATCTTCCCGATGGCTCCCCCCTCGCCGCGACCATGCCGCCCAATGTCTGGCCCGAAGAGATCGACGGCTTCCGCGAAACCTTTACCGAACTCTACAACCAGTTCGACAAGACCGGCGCCGAAGTCCTTTCCGCCATCGCCGTCGACCTGGGCCTAGATGCCCGCTGGTTCGATCCGACCATCGAAGACGGTAACTCCGTCATGCGGCTGCTACACTACCCGCCGGTAAGCGAAGGTGCCGGTGGTGCCATCCGGGCGGGCGCCCATGAGGACATCAACCTCATCACCCTGCTGCTGGGCGCACAGGAGGCGGGCCTCGAGCTACTCGGCAAGAACGGCAAATGGCTCTCGGTCGCACCACCGGAAGGCGCGATGGTCATCAACATCGGCGACATGCTGCAGCGGCTCACCAACCACGTGCTGCCCTCGACGACTCACCGCGTCCGCAATCCGACCGGCGACCGGGCGACCTACAGCCGCTACTCAATGCCCTTCTTCCTGCATCTGCGCAGCGACTTCCACTTCGTGACGCTGCCCGAATGCATCAGCGCCGACAATCCGGACCGCTACCCGGAATCGATCACGGCGGACGACTATCTGCAGGAGCGCCTGCGGGAAATCGGCCTGAAGTCCTGACAGGGTAAACAAACTGAGCCGGGCCGTATTCCGGCAAATGCAGAGCCATGAATACGGCCCCGCTTAACGGAAATTTCAGAGTAGACGTTCACAAATGCACCTTGGCTGACAGACCAGGGGAGCTTTCGGGTGAAGGCAACATTATCCGGTAACACCACGACCGGAGAGGAAACGGGCGAGAACGCTCGCCAGGTGGATGTTGTCGCGCTCGGTATCGTTACCGCAGCGATCCTGTTGTTCGTCGCTACCGGCAGTGAAGTTGCCCCATCGGTGATGGATTCGCTGATGGAGCGCGGGCCCGGCCCCGACAACTTCATGCTCAACGCCTTTCTGTTGAACATCGCGATCATCATTTTCGGATGGAGCCGCTATCGCCAGCTTTGCGAGGAAATCCAGCTTCGCAAGGCGGCTGAAAAGCAGGCACGGCAACTGGCAGAAACCGATCCGCTGACCGGCTTTCTGAACCGGCGCAGTTTCAACGCATGCGTCGACCGGGTGATCGAGAGCGCCGAAGCGAACGGTCAGGCCGTCGCGCTGATGATGATCGATCTCGACAACTTCAAGCAGGTGAACGACTTCAACGGGCACAGCACCGGCGATCTGCTGCTGCGCGAGTGCGCGCAGCGCATCTCCCAGAGCCTGCCCAAGAACGCCCTGCTCGGACGCATCGGCGGCGATGAATTCGCTGCCGCTTTCGTATTCGACAAGTCGCGCGCCGACACGCTCAACCAGACGGCATCCTCGCTCGTGAAGGCGATTGGCGAGAGCACGCAGATCAACGCCATCAGCATCGAGGTGACGGCATCGATCGGAATGGCCCGGTCGGACGTACCCGGCGTCGACGGCAACCGCCCCGATGCACACGCGATGCTCGAAATGGCGGATATCGCCATGTACCACGCCAAGCGGCAGGGCCGGAACGACTTCTTCTGGTTCGAAGGCCTGATGGCCGACGAGATGCGGTTTCGCACCGAACTGGAAAGCGGCATACGTCAGGGCATTCCGCGCGGCGAATTCGTGCCTTACTACGAACAGCAGATCGATGTGCAGACCGGCGAGCTTACCGGCTTCGAGATGCTCGCCCGGTGGAACTCGCCGCACTTCGGCATCGTGTCTCCCGACATCTTCATTCCGGTTGCCGAAGACATCGGCGCCATCGGCGACCTTTCGGAAAGCGTGATCCGGCAAGCGCTGGAAGATGCCAAGGGGTGGGATTCGCGCCTGACGCTGGCAGTCAACATATCGCCGATGCAACTGCGCGATCCGTGGTTCTCGCAAAAGCTGCTGCGCCTGCTGGTGGAAGCGAACTTCCCGCCGCACCGGCTCGAGATCGAGATCACCGAAAGCTGCCTGCACCAGAACATCGCGCAGGCCCGCTCGCTGATCACCAGCCTGAAGAACCAGGGCATCAAGATCAGCCTCGACGACTTCGGCACTGGCTACAGCTCGCTCGCACAACTGCGCAGCCTGCCGTTCGACCGCATCAAGATCGACCGCAGCTTCGTGACGAGCCTGATCGAGAACAAGGACAATGCCGCCATTGTCCACGCGATTGCGATGCTGGGTCAGGGTCTCAAGCTTCCCGTCACAGTCGAGGGCATCGAAACTAGCGAAGTGCTCGAGCACCTCATGCAGTACGGCTCCATAAAGGGTCAGGGCTACTACTATGGCCGTCCGCGCCCGGCTGCGGAGATCACCGAATGGCTGGCGCAGCTCGGCAACCCTGCGAAGCCGGACATGCCGTTTCTCGTCCAGAAGCCGATGACGGCGGACGATGCCGCGCAAGTGGCACAGGAGGCTACAGAAGCCGCCGCCTCGCCCGGCACATCCAAGCGTGTCAGCAACGCCTGAACACATCATCTCCAGTCACATCGATATCGTCGAACGTTCTGCGCACGGTTGATGGAACAACGGCTTGGCCCCGTGCCTTGAGAAGGCATGAAACATCTAGCCATTTTGTCTGCCGCGACCGCACTGGCAGCTTGTTCACAGGCTCCCGACCCCGCAGCATCCGGGTCTGCGGCGGCCGACGCCACCGGCAAATCGGAAAGCACCGGTGATAGCGCAGCGCTCAGCAAGCCGGTCGACGAATGGCGCCACTATCGAAACCAACGGTTTGGTTTCGCTATCAGTGTTCCGCCCGGTTTCACGGCAAAGGCGCCACCGCAGAACGGGGACGGACGGGTATTCACCTTTGAAGACACGACGATGCGCATTTCGGCGCACCACAACATCGAAGACTCATTCGCAGACCAGATCACAGCGGCGAGGCGTGGGTTGGTGCTCGAAGTACAGCAACGCACTTCGCCGCGGACATGGCGCGCCACATCCAAAAGCGAAAACGGTGTTCGAACCCTGGTCGGCCTTGCGAGGGCAGGAAACCGGTTAATAACCGCCCGGTTCGAATATCCGGCGAACACGGCCGATCTGGAACGGCAGCTCGGTCATGCGCTCGATAGTCTTATGATCGTAGAGCATGCAGGGCCGCTTACCTACGAATTCGAGCCGGAGCGATTTGCATTGATGGACGCGACCATCTCGCTTCCCGGCAATCACGATCACGCCATTGCAGCCAGCAAATTGATCCCCTGGTCGCGCGCGGAACAGCTCGGCACGAAGTCTTGCCGATACGGCCAGTCCGGTCGAACGCAGACCTGCGATGCGAACAAGGAGGCAGGCTTGGCCTTTGCCGTTCTCGACCAGACGCTCTCGGCGCTGCGCAAGTCTGTTCCCGACGCATTGGCCCAACCCTCCAAGCTCGCCGGACGGGGTGGGTTCCGGGCCGTGGAACAGGCTGAGGGAGCTGGCACATCCTACGCCTTCGTACCCGCCGGGTCACAGACCGTCGCTGTCGTCCAGAGGTGGCGCAATGCCGAAGACAAGGCAGCATTTCAGGGCCTGCTACGCAACTTGTCCCTGACCGATGATCGCCGCTCAGCGATGCGCTGGAACTTCACCGAAACTTCAGGGCCGAAACTGGCCTATGGCAAGCCGGCCACGGATAAAGTGCGCCTTGTGCTGCGATGTGATGGATCGGGCGAGATCGCCTTCTCCTTCCTGCGTCCGGAAACGGTAAAGATCGGCAAGACCCTTACCGTGCAGTCAGATGGCGCGAGCGAGAGCGTGAAACCAACCGCCACACCGAGCCAGTTAAGCGGCGTGTCGGTAAGCGCCCGGCTTTCCATGCAAGCTCAGGTTTCGCGCAGGCAATGAACTCCAGGTGAGTTGGGGCGACAATACCATCACCGTTCCGCCTGCCGGACAGCAGGGCGAGAGGTTCTTCGCCGCATGCTAGCCGGAACGCCGCAATTACGCGCATTCCTCTGGACCTAGGCGTCGGCAACACCTAGATCGCGCGCCATGCGGATCGACTTCACCAAGATGCACGGGCTCGGCAACGACTTCGTTGTGCTGGATGGACGCAAGCAGCGCCTTCCGGCCCTTGATGCTGCCTTTGCGACTGCACTGGCAGACCGCCATACCGGCATCGGATGCGACCAGCTTATTGTGCTGGAGCCCTCCGAGCACGGCGATTTTCGTATGCGCATCTTCAATGCCGATGGCAGCGAAGTGGAAGCCTGCGGCAATGCCACGCGCGC
Source organism: uncultured Novosphingobium sp. (assembly GCA_965140495.1). Lineage (GTDB taxonomy): Bacteria > Pseudomonadota > Alphaproteobacteria > Sphingomonadales > Sphingomonadaceae > Novosphingobium. The sequence goes on from OZ223239.1 coordinate 3,098,862, forward strand.
TGTTGGCCTGCTCCATGGTCGGCCGGCAAGGATCGAGACCCTCGGCGGCATGATCTCCTCCACCCCTTCCGAAAGCGGAATTTCGGTCGAGATGGGTAGGCCGCGCTTCGATTGGGAAGCGATCCCGCTGGCCTATGCCATGGACACCCGCACGATGCCGCTCGCCTGGGAAGACCTCGCAAGCCCGGTCGCGGTCAACGTCGGCAACCCGCACGTGATCTTCTTCGTCGACGATCCCTATGCCGTCGATATGGAGCGCCTCGGACCGCTGATCGAGACCGACCCCGTTTTTCCCGAGCGGGTGAACGTCAACGTGGCCGGCATTACGGCACGTGACGCGATCACTCTGCGTGTCTGGGAGCGCGGAGCCGGGCTCACGCGCGCCTGCGGCACCGGCGCCTGTGCCACTGCGATTGGCGCGATGACCCGTGGCCTCGTCGACCGCAAGGTCACTGTCACCCTGCCCGGCGGACCGCTGCAGATCGAATGGCGCGAGGACGGCCAGATCGTCATGACCGGCCCTGCTACCGCGAGCTTCCGCGGCAGCTTCGATCCCGCCGACTACGGTCTTGAGGCCGGGAGCACGGATTGACGGTCGAAGTCCATTCGCTCGGCTGCCGCCTCAACCTGTCAGAAAGCGAGGCCATGCGCGCCATGCTGGGCGGCAGCGAAGACCTTGTCGTGGTCAACTCCTGCGCCGTCACCAGCGAGGCCGTGCGCCAGACACGTCAGGCCATCCGCCGCGCCCGCAGGGCCCGGCCCGATGCGCGGCTGATCGTCACCGGTTGCGCAGCCGAGGTCGAGCGCGAAATGCTCGGGTCGATGCCCGAAGTCGACGGCCTGGTGGCGAACACTGCCAAGCTCGATCCGCGTGCCTGGAACGTGCCGGTAGCGCCGCCTGCTCGCAAAAAGCGCGGCTACACGCGCGGCTTCGTACAGGTGCAGAACGGCTGTGATCATTCCTGCACCTTCTGCGTGATCCCGCAGGGGCGCGGGCCCAGCCGTTCGCATACGGTCACCGAAGTTCTACAGGATGTCGCCGTCAACCTCGACGCCGGCGTAAACGAGATCGTGCTGACGGGCGTCGATCTTACCTCCTGGGGCGCAGATCTGCCCGCCAGCCCGCGCCTCGGCGCACTCTGCGAAGCGATTCTCGCAAAGTTTCCAGCCCTCCCCCGCTTGCGCCTCTCCTCGATCGACGGCGCCGAAGTGGACGATGCGCTATTCGGCCTGCTCGCCGACGAAGCGCGAATGATGCCGCATGTGCACCTTTCGCTGCAGCACGGGCATGACCTGATCCTCAAGCGCATGAAGCGCCGGCATAGCCGCGCCGATGCACTCTCGCTGGTCGAACGGCTGCGCGCACGGCGCCCGGAAATCGCCATCGGAGCCGATCTGATCGCGGGATTCCCAACGGAGGACGAGGAAGCCCACGCCGCCAACCTCTCGATCATCGAGCAGGCCCGGGTCGTTCACGGACACGTCTTCCCGTTCTCGCCGCGTCCCGGCACGCCTGCGGCGCGGATGCCGCAGGTCGATCCGACCATCGTGAAGGCCCGCGCGGCCGAATTGCGGGCAAAGGTGGCTGAGGTCCGTGCAGACTGGCTTGCCGCGCAAACCGGCAAGCCGCTATGGGTGCTCGCCGAGAAAGGCGGGACCGGACATGCGGAAACATTCGCCGCCGTCCGCCTGCCCGCCGGCACGCAGCCCGGCGCACTGATCCGCGTTACGCCCGTAAGGGTAGTCGAAGGAATACTGGAAGCATGAGTACCGAGGGCCCCACGCCCGAGAACGAGGCTGCCGATCCCGGTAATGACGGCGGCGAATGGTCCGACCGCCTGTTCGGCGGCTTTCGAAAGACGTCCGAACGGCTGACCGGCAACCTTGCCGGGATCGTCGGCAAGACGCGTCTCGACGACGGACAGCTCGACGATATCGAAGACGCGCTGATCATGTCCGACCTCGGCCCGCGCGCCGCGGCCCGCATCCGCGAGCGCCTTGCCGAAGAACGTTTCGAGCGCGATGCCGACGAGCGCGCGATCATGGAAGTGGTCGCCCGCGAAATCGCCGAGATCCTGCGCCCCGTTGCCAAGCCGCTCGACGTGGTCGCCTTCCCGCGCCCGCAGGTCATTCTGGTGATCGGCGTCAACGGATCGGGCAAGACCACCACCATCGCCAAGCTCGCCCACCTGTTTCAGGAACAGGACTACGCGGTGATGCTGGCTGCCGGCGACACCTTCCGCGCGGCGGCCATCGGCCAGTTGGGCGTCTGGGCCGAGCGGCTGGGCATTCCCATCGTCAAGGGCCCCGAAGGCGGCGATCCGGCCTCGGTCGTGTTCGATGCCGTCAAGTCGGCGACCGATCAGGGTATCGACGCGCTGATCGTCGACACGGCCGGTCGCCTGCAGAACAAGCGCGAACTGATGGACGAACTGGCGAAGATCCGCCGCGTGCTCGGTCGCCTCAATCCCGAAGCGCCGCACGACGTGGTGCTGGTGCTCGATGCCACCAATGGCCAGAACGCCCTCTCGCAGATCGAGATATTCAAGGAAGTGGCGGGCGTTTCCGGCCTGATCATGACCAAGCTAGACGGCACCGCACGCGGCGGCGTGCTGGTCGCGGCGGCGGAGCAATACGGCCTGCCCATCCATGCCATCGGCGTCGGCGAGAAGATCGACGACCTGCGCCCCTTCAACCCGGACCTTCTGGCCCGCGTTATCGCCGGAATTGCGTAATGAACGACAGCACGACCCAACAGCCAGAGCAACCCGAGAAGCCCAAGAGCTCGTGGGTCAATCTCGTGGTCGATTTCGGCCCGCTGCTCGTCTTCTTCCTCGCCTACAAGTACTATTCGCCCTCCGGCGAAGGCAGTTCGCTGGCAACGGTCGGTGCGGTGATAAAGGGCACTGTCGCCTTCATGATAGCCACCGTAGCCGCGCTCGGCATCTCCAAGTGGCGGCTTGGCCATGTCTCGCCGATGCTGTGGCTGACGACCGTGCTGATCATCGGCTTCGGCACGCTGACGGTGATCTTCCACAACGACTTCTGGATCCGCATCAAGCCCACGGCCGTCTACCTGATGTTCTCGGGCGTGCTGTTCTTCGGACTGTGGCGCGGCAAGGCGATGCTCAAGTACCTCCTCCAGTCGGCCTTCGAAGGATTGAACGAGGAAGGCTGGATGAAGCTTTCGCGCAACTGGGCGTGGTTCTTCCTGTTCCTGGCCGTGCTCAACACCGCACTGGTCTATACCGTGAGCTTCGAGACGTGGCTGCAGGCAAAGCTCTGGGGCTTCACAGTGCTCTCGTTCGTCTTCACCTTCTCGCAGCTGCCGATGGTGCTGAAACACGGCATGGGCGAAGAGGCCAAGGAAGAGCTGATAGAGAATCCGCCGCACGATTGACGCGGCGCCGGCTGGCTATGCGTTCGGCGCCAGTGTCTGCTTGAGCAGCTCGCCCAGCGAACCCAGCAGCATCAGCGCTGATCCGACGATAAACATCCATACCGCCAGCGTCTTCCACGGCTCGAACGTTGGGAGGAACAGGATACTGCCGACGAAGAACAGGGAGTTTCCGGACAGCCCGACTGCAAGATGAATCCAGCGGAAGTCATGGACCAGCGTGCGGATGGGGCTCGGCATGGCAAGTTTCTCCTTTCGGAATATCCAGCGCACGAAGCGGCCGAATGATCCCGCCTCAACCGAGTTTCCGGCACTTCCCGAACGATGCGCCGATTTGCTCCAATCTGGCGACTGTCCTTTGCAAAAGGCGGCTGACACGATGGACCGGTGCCTGCGGGCTTAGGATACCGGGAGAACGCCGCGATGACGGACATCGTCGCGCAAGTCGAAGACTGGCTTGCTCATATGCCGCAGGGCGATTTCGAGGGCTATTGCGGCCAGGTCGCGGACGATTTCGTCCTGCGCCTGCCATTCATGCCTCCGGGGCTGCCCACCGAGTTCGCGGGGCGCGAGGTCGCGCAGGCGGCGCTGCAAGGTTCGGCAAAGGGCCGCACGCCGCTGGTCTTCTCCAACAAGCTGATCCTGCGCACCGAAAACCCCGATCTCGTTGTCGCGACAGCGCAGGCGGAAACGACGATGGCCAACGGCAAGCCGTACCGGAACAGCTATGTGATCTTCGCACGCTTTCGTGACGGCGTGATCGTCGAACACACCGAATACCTGAACCCACTGGCGGTGATGGAAGCCGCCGGAGACTAGATCTCCAGCTGGCTGCCCAGTTCCACCACACGGTTGGTCGGCAGGCGGAAGAACTCCATCGCACTGGCCGCGTTGCGCATCATCCACGCGAAGAGCTTTTCACGCCAGATCGCCATGCCCGGCTTCTCCGATGCCACCAGCGTCTGGCGCGAGAGGAAGAAGCTGGTCTTCATCATCTCGAATGGAGCCCCGCACATCGGCGCATAGGCCAGGGCGTGAGGCACGTCAGTCTCTTCCATGAAACCGTAGCGCAGTGTCATGCGGTAGAAGCCCTGCCCCAGATCGATCACTTCATACCGATCGCGCGGTTCGACATAGGGCACATCCTGCACTTCGAGCGTCAGCACGACGACACGTTCGTGGAGGACCTTGTTGTGCTTGATGTTGTGCAGCAACGCCGAGGGTACGCCGATATTGCTGGAAGCCATGAAGATCGCGGTGCCCGGCACGCGGGCGGCGCTGCCATGGGCGCTCTTGGCGAACACATTGAGCGGCAGCGCGGCCTCGGTCATGCGGTCGCGCATGAGCTTGCGGCCCTTGTTCCAGGTCGTCAGCAGCGTGAAGGCAATGCCGCCGATCAGCAGCGGGAACCAGCCGCCGTCCGCGATCTTGGTCGCGTTCGCGGCGAAGTAGGCGCCATCGACGATAAAGAACAATAGAATGACGGGCACGGCCAGCCACATTTTCCAACGCCACAGGCCGATCAGCAGTACCGCCATCAAACAGGTGTCGATCAGCATCGCACCGGTAACGGCGATACCGTAGGCCGAAGCGAGGTTCGACGAGTTCTGGAAGACGAAGACCAGCGTGATGACGCCGGTCATCAGCGCCCAGTTCACGAACGGAATGTAGATCTGCCCGACTTCGTGCTCACTGGTGTGGCGGGTCGAAAGGCGCGGGATGAAGCCCAGCTGCATCGCCTGATGCGTGATCGAGAACGCGCCGGAAATCACCGCCTGACTGGCGATGAACGTGGCGCAGGTCGCGAGGATCACGAGCGGCAGGCGCAGCGAGTCCGGCGCGAGGTTGAAGAACGGGTTCTCCATGGCCTCTGCCGCCGAGGCATCGTCGAGCCCGAGGATCATGGCCGCTTGGCCGAAGTAGTTGATCAGCAGGCACGGCATCACGAAGCCGAACCAGGAAAGCCGCATCGGACCGCGCCCGAAATGGCCCATATCCGAATAGAGCGCCTCGGCGCCGGTCACGGCCAGCACGACCGAACCTAGCGCGAGGAAGCCGAGCATCTTGTCGGTGAGGAAGAACTGGATCGCGTACCACGGATTGAGCGCCACCAGCACACCCGGCATCTGCAGCAGATGGTAGATGCCGAGCACGGCAAGCGTGGTGAAGTAGATGACCATCACCGGCGCGAACAGCGCGCCGACCTTGGCCGTCCCGCTCTTTTGCAGGACGAACAGGCCGATCAGCAGAATCAGCGCGATCGGCAACACGAACGGCGCCAGGTTCGACTGGACGACAGTCAGGCCTTCCACTGCGGAAAGCACCGAAACCGCCGGTGTAATCATCGAGTCGCCATAGAACAGCGATGTCGCGAAGACCCCGAGCAGGACGATCAAGCCGCTGTATCGGCGCTTCTTGAGAACGCCGGAAATCAGCGCGACCAGCGCAAGGCTGCCGCCCTGCCCCTTGTTATCCGCGCGCATCAAGATGCTGACGTACTGGATCGAGACGACCAGCGTCATCGACCAGAAAATCAGGCTGACAACGCCGAGGATGTGCAGTTCGTCGATTGCCAGCGGGTGCGGGCCGACGAACGTTTCACGGAACGCGTAGATCGGGCTGGTGCCGATATCGCCGAAGACGACGCCGATAGCGCCGAACGCTAATTTCGCGACATTGCCCGAGCCATGGCCACCATGCCCCGGTGTTGCGGAGGCTGTGACCGGATCGATAAACGCCGGGCCGTCAGCCGTATCCGATGTTGCATCACTCATTCGTGCGCCCCGTCATGGATTCGCAGGCCCATATCGCCACTGCGGCAAGGGTGTGGCCGTTAGCAGCATGCGTTGAGCCTAGCAACGCCGCAGAAAGTCCGGTCAAAAGCCCGTTCACGGTTGGGACGCAGCCGAATCGGAAGCGCCCACAGGCTGTTGCGACAGCACGGCATCAAGGCGCTTCAACTGTTGTTCGAGAGGCCCGCGCCACTCGGCGTCCTCGGGCGCGCGCTCCAGCACATCGGCCCAGAGCGACCGTGCCTCGGCCACCTTCCCGCTCTGCAGCAGGGCAAGGCCGAAGAAGAACGGCGGTCCCGGCGCATTGGGGTCTGCCTTGGCAGCCCGACGATAGGCATAGATCGCCGCGGGTGTCAGGACGCCTTCCGAATGCGCCATCAGCGAGTTGGCCATGGCGAGCCATGCTTCCGAATTGCCCGGATCCTTCTCGATCGCGCCGCGCAGAACCTGTGCGGCATCGGCATAGCGTCCGTTCCGCGCCAGACCATCGGCGATCACCACCCACTGGTTGTTAGGCGGAATGCCCTTGTTGGTCACCTTGAGCCGCGCCTCGACGAGCGAAGCGGCGTCGCGCGACATGGATTCGCTCGGCGGCTTCGGCGCGCCCGGCATCGCAGGAGAGCCTTGCGTGACGTAGCCGGCAAGACCGAGCAGCAAGGCGGCGGCAACGGCCTCGCGGGTCCCGCGCGGCGTCTTGAAGACGAAGACGATGAACCCGAACGCAATCAGGGCAAGAGCAATGACGAAGACCCAGGTCATGCCTCGTCCCCTTCATCCATTTTTGCGCCGAACCGGCGGCGCAGCAGCAGGAATGCGAGCAGGACCAGCACGGCAGGCACCGCGAACAGCGGCCACGTCAGACTGGTGATCCGGGGTGCATAGCTCACGTAGTCACCATAGCGCTCGATCAGCCAGGAGCGGATCTCCTCGGGCTCCTCGCCTGCATCAATGCGCTCGCGCACGAGCGAACGCATGGAACCGGCGATCGGCGCGTCCGAGTCGGCAATGGACTGTCCTTGGCACTGCAGGCAGCGCAGCGTTTCCATCAGATCCTGCGCCTGCTCTTCCTTGGCCGGGTCATCGAGCTGCCGGTACGCATAGGGCGCCGTCGAGCGTTCTTCCTGCGCCATCGCCGGCGTGCCTGCGGCCAGTCCCAGAGCGAGAACCATGGCCGCGACGAAGCTGTAGGCCGCACGCATCATCGGCCGGCCTCTTTCAGCTTGTCGAGAAGCAACCCCAGATGTTCGGGCCGGATTTCGCCGATGTGCTGATAGACGATCATCCCCTTGCCATCGATCACATAGGTCTCCGGGACACCAGAAGAGCCCAGCGCAAGCTGGACCTGCCCGTCGTCATCGGCGCCGATCCGTTGATAGGGATCGCCATTTTGCTGAAGGAAGGCCTGCAGGTTCTCGGTCGTATCGCGAACCGAGATGCCCTCGATCGGGACACCGGCCTTTGCCAGCGCGGCCAGTTGGGGCGCCTCGACACGGCAGGGCACGCACCAGCTCGCAAAGATGTTCACGAGGTGCGGTTTCCCATTACCGAGAAGCTTGCTGTCCAAGCCCGGACGACCAGGAAGCGCCGGCGGCAGGTTGAATTCAGGCATCGACTTGCCGACAAGCGCGCTGGCGACGTTTCTGTCCGCCGGACGGAACAGGCCGATCATCACGAGCCCGACGAAGCCGAGAAACAGCGCCAGCGGCAGCCAGATCACCCAGCGCCGGGGCTTGTTGGCAGGAAGACTGCTCATGGCCGCATCCCCAACTGGGCCTCACCTTCGTGGCGATCGGCAATCCTGCCCTTGGCGACCAGCCTGCGAACATCACTCTTAACACGTCCGATGAGCGCGAAAACGCCGCCAAGGGCAATCAGCAGCCCACCGATCCAGATCAGCGGCACAAAGGGCTTCCACCACAGGCGTAGTTGCCAGCGGCCATCCTCGCCCTCTCCGCCCAGCACGGCATAGAGCTGGCCGTTCCAGCGCGTCAGCAGCGCGGATTCGCTGGTCTGCTGCGGCGGTGCCCAGAAGCTGCGCGATTGCGGAAGCAAGCGGGTGACCTTGCCGTCCGGACCATAGCGCACCAGCAACCGGGCTTCGAGCGCGGTCCAGTTCGGTCCGGCCACCGGTTCGATGGCATCGAGCTTCACGCCCCAAGGACCGACGTCGGTCACGTCACCAGTTCGGACTGCGACGAGCTTTTCGACCGTGAACGCACTCTCGCAGCTCATGCCGAAAAGGGCGACGGCAATGCCGAAATGGGCAATCACCATGCCCCAGACCGGGAGCGGCGTGCGGCGCAGGTTGCGGTCGCGCAGAGGCAGGAAGCTCGCCCACGCGAGGCCTATCGCCAGAACAAGCCCCAGCAAGGGCAGCAGCGATACACCGCCGATCATGACAACCGCGATGCCTGCCACAACCACGAGCATGGCCGGGATCACCAGCGCCTTGCCCACGCGCGCGAACTTGTCGCGCCGCCAGCGCAACAGCGGGCCGACAGCCAGCACGATCAGCATGGGCACCGCGAATAGCGCGCTCATCGGATTGAAGTACGGCGGGCCGACCGAGACCTTGGCGCCCATTGCCTCCGCCAGAAGCGGATAGAGCGTGCCGAACAGCACGATGCCCAGGATGGCCGAAAGCATCACGTTGTTGAACACGAGCGCTCCTTCGCGGCTGACCAGAGCGAAGCGCTTGCCTTCGGTCACGGTCGCCGCACGCAGCGCGAACAGCGTCAGCGCGCCGCCGATATAGATCGCCAGCAGGCCGAGAATGAACGTGCCGCGTTCGGGATCGACTGCGAAAGCGTGAACGCTGGTGAGAATGCCGGAGCGGACCAGGAACGTGCCGATCATCGACATCGAAAAAGCGACGACACCCAGCATGATTGTCCACGCCCGCAAGGCGTTGCGCGAAGCCAGAACGCTGGCCGAGTGCAGCAGGGCCGTCGCCGCGAGCCAGGGCATCAGCGAGGCGTTCTCGACCGGGTCCCAGAACCACCAGCCGCCCCAGCCAAGCTCGTAATAGGCCCAGTAAGAGCCGGCGGTGATACCGATCGTCAGGAAAATCCAGGCGCCGAGAACCCAGGGCCGCATGGCACGGGCAAACGCCGGGCCGACCTCTCGCGTGATGAGCGCGCCGATGGCGAAGCTGAAGGCGACCGAGAGGCCAACATAGCCGAGGTAAAGCGTCGGCGGATGGAACGCGAGACCGAGGTCCTGCAGCAACGGGTTGAGGCCATTGCCCTCCGGAGGAACGGGCGAGAGCCGCTCGAAGGGATTGGAGGACAGCAGCAGGAAGGCATAGAAGCCGAGCGAGACGAACGCCTGCCCTGCCAGCGTCGCCAGCATGGTCGGTTCGGGCAGCCGCTTTTCGACGAGCGCGACGAAAGCACCGGCCATACCCATGACCGTCACCCACAAGAGCATCGAGCCTTCGTGGTTGCCCCATGCCCCGGCGATCTTGAACACCAGCGGCTTCATCGAATGCGAATTGGCTGCGACCAGCTTTACCGACAGGTCCGTGACCGCGAAAACGTAGATGAGGCAGCCGAAGGCGAGCAGCGCGAGCAGGCCCTGAACGACCGCTACCGGCCGGACGACGCCGCTCAGCGCCGCACCGCGGCTTGTCAGGCCGAGCGAGCCCGAAACGAGCTGCAATGCGGCCAATGCCGCAGCCAGCCAAAGGGCGGCGAGACCGAGTTCGGCAATCATTCGGTTTCGGCCACGACCTGCTTGGCCTGCATGTCGGTCATATTCTGCATTTCACGCGGCACGTAATTCTCGTCATGCTTGGCGAGCAGATTGTCGGCAATGAACGTGCCGTCTGCCCGCATCTTGCCTTCCGCAACGACACCGGAGCCTTCGACGAAAAGCGAAGGGACGATGCCCTTGAAGGTCACCGGCACACGCGCCTCGCCATCCTGAACGACAAAGGAAATGGTAACGCCATCGGCCTGCGTCTTGAGCGAACCCTTCTCGACCATGCCGCCAAGCCGCACGGCCCGGTCGGGAGCGGGCGGATCGGCAACGATCTCGCTGGGGACGTAGAAATAGCTCGCCTGATTGCGCAGTGCCCAGGCCGCGAGGAGCCCGGCACCGATCAGCACGACGAGCGCGATCACGAGCAGGACCAGACGCTGATGCTTTGCCTTGACTGCCATGATCAGCGCTTCCTCGCCTCGTCGCGGCGCTTTTCCGCCCGCTTCATCGACAGCAGCGACCATCCAATCATGGCGACCGTGGCCCCCACGCCGATGGCATAGGACGCCGCAATAAAGGTCCAGGGATCCATGGCCTCGCGCATTACAGGTCTCCTGCCGCCAGCGCCTTGCGGCGAAGACGCGCCTCGGCCTGCTGGTTGGCGAGGATCGCCCGCATGCGCGCCAGGACGACACCGCCGAAAATCAGCGTGAATCCGAGCATGGCAAACAGCAACGGCCACAGGAAAGCGCCGGACATGGCCGACTTGCCCATGGTGATGCTGGGCGGCTGGTGCAGGCTGTTCCACCAGGTCACCGAATAGTGAATGATAGGAATGTTCACAGCACCGACCAGTCCGAAGATTGCAGGCGCCTTGCTCTGCCCGCCATCCGATGCCTCGCTGGCCTGCGACAACGCCATCCAGCCGAAATAGAGAAACAGCAGAACGAGCATGCTGGTGAGCCGTCCATCCCACACCCACCATGTTCCCCATGCGGGACGTCCCCAGAGGGATCCCGTAACCAGGCAGACGGCCGTGAACACCGCCCCTGGCACGGCACAGGCCCGCGCGGCGATTCCCGCCAGCGGGTGGCGCCAGACAAGTTCGGTGAAGCTGGCAACGGCAATGCCCATCCAGCCGGCCATGCCGAGCCAGGCAGCAGGGACGTGGAGATAGACGATTCGCACGGTTTCGCCCTGAAGGCGTTCGGCCGGCGCGGCAAAGAGCCCCCAGCCAAGGGCGCCGAAGGCCACGACGATCCCCGCCCCCATGCAAAGGGGCATCAGCCATCGCGCGATGCGAAGGAATCGGGCCGGGTTGGCAAAGCCATGCATGACAGGCGCGCTTCTAAAGACCGTTGCGAAAGGAACAAGGGGTTGGACAACAAGGCGTCTTGCTTGTCACCCGCCATAGGGACCTGATGCTGCGATGAAAGAAAAAAATGGGGCGATCGATGGGGTTCGAACCCACGACCTCCGGTACCACAAACCGGCGCTCTAACCAACTGAGCTACGATCGCCACACCCGGGATGCGCCAATCTTGCAAGCGGCATCCTGTTTCGCGAGGGGCATTTCACAACACCCCAAGCGCGGGAGGGCGCATTTGCACATGGCGGGCCTTCTTGCAAAGCAAAAAATCGGATCGGAGCGAACATCACGCGATTTTCTCTCCCCGGCCCCGCCGCTATGGGTGCCGCCATGACGCAACCAGGCGAATCATCGGCAGCTGGGCTGCTTTCCCGTGCGGGCGTTCAGCGCTTCCCGTCATCGCGACTGGACCTGTTCATTGTGCGCGAATTCCTCTCTGCGCAGGAGTGCGCGGAGCTGCTCGACCTGATCGAAGCCCAGCACCGCCCCTCCACCGTCGCCGACAGCAACGGCGACAATGCCTTTCGGACGAGTTCGACCTGCGACCTGTCACCCGATATCCCCGCTGTCGCAGCGCTGGCGGAAAAACTCTCGCACCTTTCCGGAATCGATCTCACGCACGCCGAACCGCTTCAGGGCCAGCGCTACGAAGTCGGGCAGGAGTTCAAGGCGCATACCGACTATTTCGAGCCGAAAAGCGCCGACTACGAAACCTATTGCTCCGTTGCCGGTCAGCGCACCTGGACTTTCATGATCTACCTGAACGATGTGGAAGCCGGCGGCGCCACCCGCTTCCGGGCGATCAACAAGACGATACAGCCGGAATGCGGCAAGCTGATCGCCTGGAACAACCGCAAGCCCGACGGTTCGCTCAACGCCGCAACACTGCACCACGCGATGAAGGTACGCGCCGGGCGCAAGTACGTGATCACGCAGTGGTATCGCGAAAGGCCCTGGGGCTAGGACGGACGCCGCCGCCCTGCCCCGGGTTCGGCATCAGTCCCCGGCGCTGATCACCGCGCAGGCAATGCGGTTACCGGCAGCGCCCGAAGGCTGGCTCATGTAGTCGTCAGCACCCGCGTGAATGACAAGCGCCGAGCCATCTGCATCGAGCAGCGAATTCGGGCCAGGCGTCAGCGTTACGCCGGTATTGAAGATCTGTTCCTTGAGCACGCCATCCGGCCCCACGTACTGGTTCGGCATGTCGCCGGCATGCGGACCACCTTCGACCATGAGCCCGTGCTTGGCATGGCTACCCGCGAAGTGTCCGCCGGAGGTCTTGAACTTCTCCGCAGGGCTGCAGATGCCCTTTTCGTGAAAGTGGAAGCCGTGCTCGCCTTCGGGCAGGCCCTTGAGATCGGTAGACACGAGGACGCCGGTCGGCGTCTGCTGCAATGTGATCATGCCGAGCGAGCTGCCATCGAGCCCGATCACGGTCGCGTGTACCGTTTCTCCCTTTGCGGCGGCCGGCGCATCCTCGGCAACAGCTGCGGAAGCAGACAGCACGAGGGCACATGCGGCGGCGATAGGGACTGATCGGATCATAACGCTTCTCCTTGTCGGAACCTTTGCGGCTCTTTCCATCATCTGACGCCACCGACCGGCACCTTCCGCATCGGGCAGGCCCAGGCCTGGGCAGCGATGGTGCAACCACACCTGTTTCTCACAACGCTTCAGACTAGGAACGTTCCCGGCAAAGGCAATCGCCGCAACGTCAAAACAGGGTTACCGCTTTGGCAAGCCTGAATCGTGGCCGATGATTAACGATTGCAGAGCGACAATGCGCGTCTCTCCTAGCGCCACAAATGACGGGATTCGCTGTGAACGCACCAATCGGAAGACTATACGCCAGCAATCAGGACACACTGGATGACCGCCGCCGCGAGCGGCGCCATGCCACGCACTTCGAAGCCACTCTCGAAACATCGCAGGGTCGCCGCTTCGCCGTCCTGCTGGCCGACATCTCGCTGCACGGCTGCTGCGTCCAGACCGAAGGCGAAGCGCTGCGTCAGGGCGGGTTCGTTTCGATCGGGCTTTGCGAGAATTCGATGCTGCCCGCGATCGTGCGCTGGGTCCGCGGTCAGACTGCGGGCATGGAGTTCCTGCGTGCTGTCCCATCCGACCAACGGGAATGGCAAGACCTCATGAACTTCGGCCTGGATGGCTGAACGAAAAAAGGCGGTCCGATCCGGACCGCCTTTTTCTTTTTGGCTATGTGCCCTTCGCTCACTTCTTCTTGAGCGACAGACCACCGAAACGCTTGTTGAACTGAGCGACACGACCGCCTTCGTTGACGCGCTGCGTACCGCCGGTCCAGGCCGGGTGCGAGGTCGGATCGACTTCGAGCACCAGCGTATCGCCTTCAGCGCCCCAGGTGGAGCGGGTCTGGAAGGTGGTGCCATCGGTCATCTGCACCGTGATCATGTGATAGTCGGGATGCGTATCGGCCTTCATTATTCGGTACTCTCTGCATGTGGCCGGTTCCGACCGGCCTGCCTAGGAAAGCGGCGCCCATAGCGCCGAAAGCTATCAATTGCAAGGCTCCGCACACTCGCCGCCACGCAAGCTGCCGGGGCGGATCAGCTATCCGCGATCATCGCGGTGAAGTTCACCTCGCAGGTCACCTTGTCGCCGATCGAGGCCTTGCCCCAGAACTTGCACACGCGCGAGCGCTTCTGGACGAAGCCCGCGCGCAGATCGAGCAAGTGGCCGGGCGTGACCGGATTGCGGAACTTCGCATCCTCGATCGCCATGAAATAGACCAGCTTACCGGTTCCGGCGAGGCCGAGACTCTCGATGGCGAGGATACCCGCGGCCTGCGCCAGCGCCTCGATCTGGAGAACGCCGGGCATGATCGGACGGCCGGGGAAATGGCCCTGGAAGAAGTCCTCGTTGAAGCTAACGGCCTTCACGGCGTGGATTTCCTCTTCGGCGAGGGAAGCCACGCGGTCGACCAGCAGCATCGGATAGCGGTGCGGAAGCGCCGCCAGGATCTTCGCGGTGTCGTATTCCACTTCGGTGTTGTCGCTCATGCCCGGTACTCGCGCTCTATCAGCGGCCGGCCGGCTGCGTGCTGGTGCTCTGCTGCGCCTGCTGGGCAGCGGCCTGCTGGGCACGGGCCTGGCGAACCTGACGCGGTTCCCAGCCTGCCGGCGGCACCAGCTGTGCGGACGGAATGGCCGTGTTCAGCTCGTTCAGGATGTCCTGATTGAGGTTGTAGGCCGCGCCGTTGAAAGCGATGACCGATTCCGGCGACAGCACCATCGAGATGCTGCGCTTGGCCATCGCCGCCTTGAGAGCGTCGTTGAGCTTGTCCTCGATCTGCTCCTGAACGTAAGCCTGCGACATCGCGACCGGCTGCAGGATCTGCTGGAGCTCGGCCTTGCCCTTCTCCTGGATCTGCTGGATCGCATTGGCCTGCTGCTGCAGCGAGGCCTGGTTCGGATTGGCGGCCTGACGGTCGGTGTTGAACTTGTCGACCATGGGCTGAAGCTGAGCGGTCAGCTGGTCGCGACGGGCCTGGGCCTGGTCGTACTGTGCCTTGTAGGTCGTCTCACGCTGCTGCTCGGCCGTCTTGTAGGCATTCGAGTTGGCGATGACGGCGTCGAGATTAGCAACACCAAGGCCAGGAACGATGGTACCGCCTTCTGCCTTGCTCGCCTTCTGGGCCAAAGCCGGCTGTGCGACGACGGTGGCAAGCGCGAGGGCCGAGCCCAGCGCCACGGTCTTGAACATCTTTTTCATTAGAATTGGGTTCCCACGTTAAATGTGAATGTTTTGGGATCGTCGCCATCCTCCTTGAGGAGGACCTTGGAAATGTTGATGCGGAACGGCCCGAAGGGCGAGTTCCAGTTCACACCAAACCCCACCGCGACACGGGGCTTCCAGCTATCGCCGACGAAACGCTCGGTGAAATACTGCGTCGATCCGACGGCCAGGTTGTCGACGCCATCGGTCTGGTCGGCAGTCGTGGTCGTCGTGGTATCGAACGTACCATCACCATTGGCCGGGTAGTAGAGCTGATTGCCGTCGCTGTCGCGAGTGCCGATGAAACAGCCCGAGCCGCAATTGATGGTGTCCGGCGCCTTGATGTTCCAAACC
Organism: uncultured Novosphingobium sp.; assembly: GCA_965140495.1. GTDB lineage: Bacteria > Pseudomonadota > Alphaproteobacteria > Sphingomonadales > Sphingomonadaceae > Novosphingobium. The sequence continues at coordinate 3,114,223 of OZ223239.1, forward strand.
GCGCCGGTGTCGACGAAGATCGACGGACGCAGCCCCATCTCGCGGGCACCGGAGCCAAGCGGGATCTCCAGTTCGGCGCGGCCCATGTAGTAGTACTTACCACCCAGTGCGTCGTCGGACTTGTTGCTCTGGACGGTGTAGTCGCCGTTCTCGTCCTGACTGAGGTACTGACGGATAACGCGTGGGCCAACACCGCGAATGCCGAAACCGCGGATCTGCGGCTCACCGAGATAGAAGCGGTCAGTCAGGCGGACTTCGTCGCCGCCATAGCCGGTGATGGCACCGCCCTCTGCCGAGAGCGAGAAGATAAACCCGCTACCAAGCGACCAGTACTTCGCCGCGTTGGCACGAAGGCGCGCATACTTCACGTCACCGCCAAGTCCGGCAATGTCGACGTTGATCGACGCAGTCTCGCCGCGCGAGGGGCGAATACGATTGTCGAGCGTATCGTAGACCAGCGAGAGGCCGAGGATGGAACTCAGGCGCTTGCCGATTGCCTCGCACAGATAGCGACCGGCGCGCAGCGGGTCGCAGGCATAGACGCCATTCTCGTCGGTCGAATAGAACTGGTTGCTGCTCAGCGACACGTCGTCGTAGTTGAGCGTGTAGCGCCCGATGGCCGTGATGTATTCGGTCAGCGGAACACCGGCGCGCACCTGGAAGCCGGTCGTCGCCTGCTTGTAGGTCGTGTTGCGGCTGGAGTTATAGTAATTGAAGCTGTTGTAGTCGCGGCGGTAGATATCGACGCCGAGCGACACGTTCTTGTCGAACAGGTAGGGCTCGACGAAGCTTGCCTGAACACTCTTCGAATAGCGCGAATAGCTGCCCGACAGCCCCACCGTCTGACCGCGACCGCGGAAGTTGCGCTGGCGCACCGAAGCCTGGAAGATGAAGCTTTCGAGGCTCGAGAAACCGGCGGAAAGCTGAAGTTCGCCCGTCGGCTTTTCCTCGACATTGGCTTCGAGAATAATCCGGTCCTCGCCGCTGCCCGGCTTCTGCTCGACCTCGAACTTCTCCTGGAAGTAGCCGAGCGACTTGATGCGGTTGGTCGAACGCTTGACCTGCAGCGAGTTGAACGCGTCACCCTCGGCAAGCCTGAACTCGCGGCGAATGACCTTGTCCTGGGTGAGCGTGTTGCCGTTGATGTCGATCCGTTCGACATAGACACGCGGAGCCTCCTGGATCACGAACGTGATCCCCATGGTGAGGTCTTCCTTGTTGCGGTCGTATTCCGGACGGACATCGGCAAAGGCGTAACCGAAAGCACCGGCCGTCTCGTTCAGGCTGTCGATGGTGTCTTCGACCTGCTTGGCGTTGTACCAGTCGCCCTTGTGCATGGGCAGGTTCTTCGCCAGCTTCTCGCCGTCGAAATCGCGAAGCTGGCTTTCCACCTTCACGTCGCCGAACTTGTAGCGCTTACCTTCCTCCACCACGTACGTGATGATGAAGTCCTTCTTGTCCGGCGTGAGCTCGGCCACGGCCGAAACCACGCGGAAGTCGGCATAGCCCTCGGTCAGGTAGAACTGACGCAGCTTCTGCTGGTCGAAGGCCATACGGTCGGGGTCGTAGCTCGTGCCCGAGCTGAAGATGCGGAAGAAACGCGCTTCCTTCGTGACCATCTCGCCGCGCAGCTTCCCGTCGGAGAAGTGCTCGTTGCCGATGATGTTGATCTGGCGGACCTTGGACTTGGGCCCTTCGGTAATCTCGAAGACAATGTCGACGCGGTTCTGGTCGAGCATGACCATCTTCGGCTCGACTGTCGCGGCGTAACGGCCCTGACGCTTGTAGAGTTCGATGATGCGGGCGACGTCGGCACGGATCTTCGAGCGCGTGAAGATCTGGCGCGGTGCCACCTTGATCTCGGGCAGGATCTTGTCGTCCTTGATCCGCTTGTTGCCCTCGAGAATGATGCGGTTGACGACCGGGTTTTCCTGAATGGCAATGGTGACGTTGCCGCCCTCATTGGTGATCTGGACGTCCTTGAACAGCTCGGTCGAATAGAGGTCCTTGAGCGCCTGGTCGGCCGCAGCCTTGGAGTAAGGCTGCCCGATACGCAGATCGATGTAGGACATCACCGTCTGCGGCTCGAGACGCTCGGCACCCGTCACCCGGATCGACTGTATGGTCTGAACGGCAGGAGCAGGAGCAAGTGCGGGATCGGCAGCCACTGTCGGCTCGGATGTTGCAGCCGGCGCAGCCTCCGGTGCCTGCTCGGCATCCTGGGCGAAAGCCGCTTCGGGAACACCCGCGAGGATCGTGGTCCCAAGAAGCACTGCCGCAAGCTGCGACGCACGGCGGGCATCAGTGCTGCGAACCATTTCCCATCCCATCATTCTACGCAAATTCCCGTTTTCGCTTTCGCGATGAACCCTACATGCCGGACACGCCTGACGCTTGCCCAGCAGGCAATCGCAGCCATCTGCCCGATGGAAAGCCTGCGATCAAGCAGCCAAACCCGGCGAGATTGTGATCGTTGGATAAAACCTCCAGGCTATCCCCCGAAAATCGGCAGAGACACCAGATCGTTGACAGTCACAAACAGCATCAGCGCAAGTACCAGCGCCACGCCGGTGCGGATCGCCCACTCCTGACTGCGGACATCCAAAGGCCTGCGACGGACCATTTCGGCCGCATAGAAAGCCAGGTGCCCGCCGTCGAGGCCAGGGATTGGCAGGAGGTTGATGAATGCCAAGTTAATCGAGATCAGCGCCACAAATCCGACAAAGGCATCCCAGCCCAGACTGAACTGTTCGCCCGAATATTTGGCAATCTTGATCGGTCCGCCAAGCTCCTTCACCGACCGGTCGCCCGTGAAAATCTGACGGATGCCCGTCACCATCGTACCCATGATCGTGAAGCTGCGCGAAACGCCGAGCTCCACCGCTTCCCTCGGGCTCACGGGCACCACTTCGCCGAAGCCCGCGCGGATACCGAGCTGACCGAATGCCTTTTCCTGACCGTCAGGTCCCTTCGCTGTGATCGAGCCGATCGTGACCGGGAACACCCGCGCCTCGCCGTCACGGAGCGCGGTGACCGTCACCTGTTTTCCGGGAAAAGGCTGAACCAGTTCAGGGATATCGCCGAAGCTGCGAACGTCGGCATCATCGATGGCCACGATGCGGTCGCCCGCCTGCAAACCGGCCTGCTCGGCAGGCGATTCGCCGAAGAAACCGCCAATGATCGGCGGAACGAAGTCGATACCGATGTCGCCGATCTTCGCCGTATTGCCGAACTCGTCGCTGACCTGTTCGCTGGCGATGGTAACCGGCAGCACCAAAGTGCGCCCATCACGCTCGATCGTGACCGGCAGCGTCTTCCCGGCAAAATAGGCGACATGGCCGGGCACCTCGGTAGCGCTGTCGATCTTGTCGCCGTCGATCGCGACAATGCGATCCCCGATCTCCATTCCCGCGGCCTGCGCGGGCGAGTTCTCGGTAAAGGCTGCGACTTCGGCCTCTGCGACCGTGCGGCCGTTGAAAAAGGCAAAAGCGGCCAGAATGGCGACGCAAAGCAGGAAATTGGTAGCCGGCCCGGCGAACACGATAAGCGCGCGCTGCCACAGCGGCTTTACATGGAACGTGTGCGACCGTTCCTCGGGTGTCAGGCCGTCGTCAGCGGCCGATGGCGCACTTGCCGGGTTCATGTCGCCCGCGAACTGGACATAGCCACCCAGAGGCAGAGCCGACAGCTTCCAGCGGGTGCCGCGCCTGTCCGTCCAGCCAGCGAGTTCCTTGCCGAAACCGACCGAAAAGGCATCGGCCTTCACGCCGAACAGGCGGCCGACGAGGTAGTGCCCCAGTTCATGGATCAGGACCAGCGGCCCCAGCACCAGAAGAAAAGCGAAGATCGTCGTCAGCAGATTGGGCGATCCGGTCAAGTCAGGCAGCCTCCATCAGTTCCCGCGCCCGCTGCCGCGCCTCGCTGTCAACGTCGAGGACGTCGGACAGGCTGGCAGGCGGAACGGGCATATAGGCATTGAGCACGTCTTCCACTTGTGCAGCAATCCGGGTGAACGAAATCTGACCGGCGAGAAAAGCGGCAACGGCCACTTCGTTCGCGGCATTGAGCACGGCGGGAATGGCGCCTCCGGCATGCGCTGCATCGCGCGCCAGCCGCGTCGCCGGGAAGCGGGCCTCGTCGGGCATGCGGAAGGTAAGTTCACCGATGTCCGCCAGATCGAGCGGATCGCAGGGTGTGTTCATCCGCTCCGGCCAAGCCAGCGCGGACGCGATCGGCACCCGCATGTCGGACGGGCCGAGTTGGGCCAGCGTCGACCCATCGCGGTATTCGACCATCGAATGGACGATCGATTGCGGATGAACGATGATGCGCAAGCGGTCGAGCCCCACCGGGAAGAGGTGGTGCGCCTCGATCAGTTCCAGTCCCTTATTGAACATCGTGGCGGAATCGACGCTGATCTTGGCGCCCATGTCCCAGTTGGGATGCTTGATCGCCTGTGCCGGCGTCGCCGCGCAAAGCTGATCCCACGACCAGTCGCGGAAAGGCCCTCCACTCGCGGTCAGCGTGATCCAGCGCACGTGCGCGACATCGTTGCCCTGCAGGCACTGGAAGATCGCATTATGCTCGGAATCGACGGGCAACAACGTGGCCCCGTGCTTCGCGACAGCCGCCGTCATGACCTCTCCGGCCGAGACGAGCGCTTCCTTGTTGGCCAGAGCGATCACCCCGCCCTTTTCGATGGCCGCCATGGTCGGTGCCAGCCCGGCGCAGCCGACGATGGCCGCTACCGTCACATCGGCGCCGCGGGCAGCCGCCTCGATCAGGGCATCGCATCCGCCGGCAACTTCGATCCCGGTCCCGGCGAGGGCCTCGCGCAGTTCCGGCAACCGGGCCTCGTCCGCGACCACGGCAATTTCGGCGGAGAACTCGCGGGCCAGCCGTGCCAGCTCGAGGGCATTGGAATGCGCGGTGAGCGCCACCACACGCCAGTTTTCCCGCTCGCGACGCACGAGATCGAGCGTGGAAGCGCCTACCGAGCCGGTGGCGCCCAGAACGGAAAGGCTGCGCTGCGCACTCATCGCGGCTGGAACAACAGCATGAGGGCCAGCACGAAGAGCACAGCAAGAAGACCATCCACGCGGTCGAATGCGCCGCCGTGGCCGGGAATCAGGTTGCCGGAGTCCTTCACACCGGCGCGGCGCTTCATCCAGCTTTCGAAGAAGTCACCGGCCTGCGCGCAGATGGCCAGCAGGAAGCCCGTCATCAGGCACATCGCAAAAACGGGAACAGCGCCCGCCTCGAGATACCAGCAGGGCTGCATTCCGAAGCACGCGGGCGCATCTGCCACGAAGCCTGCCTGCGTCAGCCAGATGCTGCCGTGGCGCCACAGCATCGCGGCTGCAAACAGCGCAAGCGTAGCGCCCAGTGCGCCCCCCACGAGGCCGGACCATGTCTTCGAAGGGCTGATGGCCGGGGCAATCTTGGGACCGCCGAATGTCCGTCCGGTAAAATAGGCACCAACGTCGACGGCGATGACGGCAGCAAGCACCGTCAACAGCGGGGCAAGCGTAAAACTCGGATGGCGCAGAAACAGCAGCATCGCCGCCCCCATGCCGACGTAGAGCATTCCGGCGAAGTTCCACAGGCCACGCTCGGCGGGGCTCTGCGTCCCTGCCCGCGCGAGCTTCACCCACTCCCAAAGGACGGCAACCGCAACCGCGCAGACGAAAGCGATCCACACGGGGCCGCCCAGCCAGAGAGCCGCTCCGGCCACGACCAGCATCACCGCTGCGGAGATCACGCGCACGCCGAGATCGGACTTGCCCTGTGTCATAGCCCCCTCGCCCGGGTTTGATCGCAAGGCTTCTCAGCGACCGCCATAACGCCTCTCTCTTGCAGCGAAGGTATCCAGCGCATCCTTCAGGTGATCGGCGGTAAAATCCGGCCAGAGCACATCGGTGAAGAGCATTTCGGCATAGGCCGCCTGCCAGAGCAGGAAGTTCGAAAGCCGGACTTCACCGGATGTCCGTATCAGCAAGTCGAGCGGCGGCATGTCTGCCGTATCGAGTTCCGCGGAAATCGTCTCGGGCGTGATCGCCCCCTTGGCGGCAGCCTTAGTCGCAGCACGCGCAATTTCGTCCTGCGAACCGTAGTTCAGCGCCACGGCCAGCGTAGTCCCCGAATTGCTCGCCGTGCGCTCGACCGCCTTTTCGACCAGGTCGACGACATCGGGTTTGAAAGCCTGATAATTGCCGATGATCTTGAGCCGGACACCGGCCTCGGCAAACTCGTCGAGGTCCGAGACGATGAAGCGCTTCATCAGGCTCATCAGGTCGGAGACTTCTTCCTCGGGCCGGCGCCAGTTCTCGGTGGAGAAGGCGTAGAGCGTCAGCGCTTCGAGGCCCAGTTCACGCGCACCGCGCACGACCTTGCGCACCGCCTCCACGCCGCGCTGGTGCCCCAGCGCACGCGGCAGGTGGCGCTTCTTGGCCCAGCGCCCGTTGCCATCCATGATGATGGCGACATGGCGCGCACGCGGCGCATCCCCGTTCATCTCGTTTCACTCACTGCAAGGTCGGACATAACCCTCACTTGTTGAGGATTTCCTTTTCCTTGCGCGCCAGCTCCTCGTCGACGGCCTTGATCTGCTCGTCGGTCAGCTTCTGAACATCCCCTTCGGACCGCTTCTTGTCGTCCTCGGAGATCTCCTTCTTGTTCTCGTCGGCCTTGAGCGCTTCCATGCCGTCGCGGCGGACGTTGCGGATCGCGACGCGGGCCTTTTCCGCATACTGGCTGGCAAGCTTCGCCAGTTCCTTGCGGCGCTCCTCGGTCAGATCGGGAATCGGCAGACGCAGCGTGTTACCGTCGTTGATCGGGTTGAGGCCGAGACCGGCGGACCGGATCGCCTTTTCGACGGGACCGATGTTCGACTTGTCCCAGACCTGCACCGAGATCAGGCGCGGCTCGGGCACCGAGACCGTAGCGACCTGGTTGAGCGGCATGTTCGCGCCGTAGACTTCGACCTGCACGGGATCGAGCAGCTGCGTCGATGCACGGCCGGTTCGCAGGCCAACGAGGTCCTGCTTGAGGGCTTCAACGGCGCCCTTCATGCGGCGTTCGAGATCAGCCTTGTCGTACTTGACCATTGTTCAGGCTCCTTTCTGCACGATCGTCTGCGTTCCCTGTCCCGCCAGAACGCGGGCGAGATTGCCCTGCTCGCGGATCGAGAACACGACGATCGGAATAGAGTTGTCGCGGCACAGCGCCACGGCGGATGCGTCCATCACCTTCAGGTTGTCGGCGAGGACGGTGTCGTAGTCGACGGATTCGTAACGCTTGGCATCCGGATTGGTTTTCGGATCGCTGTCGTAGACGCCATCGACGCTGGTCCCCTTGAGCAGGGCATCGCAGCGCATTTCGGCAGCACGCAGCGCCGCGCCGGAATCGGTCGTGAAATAGGGAGCGCCCACGCCGGCAGCGAAGATCACCACCCGTCCCTTTTCGAGATGACGCTCGGCCCGGCGGCGGATCACCGGCTCGCAGACCTGATCCATCTGCACGGCGGACTGGACGCGCGTTTCCACGCCCAGCTGCTCGAGCGCGTTCTGCATAGCAAGCGCATTCATGACCGTAGCAAGCATCCCCATGTAGTCCGCCTGCGCCCGGTCCATGCCCTTGGCGGCACCAGCCATGCCGCGGAAAATATTGCCGCCGCCGATGACGAGGCAGATCTCGAGGCCGGTTTCCTTGGCCGCCTTCACTTCCTTGGCCAGCTCGGCAACGAATTCGGGGTCGATCCCGAATTGCTGGCTCCCCATCAGCACTTCGCCCGACAGCTTGAGAAGGACGCGTTTATAGGGGGAGGATGACATGCCGCTCGGTCTCCTGGGGATTGGTCTCGAGCGGCTTTAGGAGGGCGCAGGCGGATTGCCAAGGGGCGAGGTTGTGGATGGCGTACTCAGCCTGCTTCGGCCATCCGCGCATCGAAATCGCGCTGCGCCTCGGCGACTTGCGGCAGCCGCCTTTGCGCCCAGTCGATCATAGCCCGCAGTGCGTCGAGCAGTTCACGCCCCAAGGGGGTGATGGCGTAGCTCACGGTCACCGGAATCGTCGCGAACACCGAGCGCTGCACGAGACCGTCGCGCTCCAGCGAACGCAGGGTCTGGCTCAGCATCTTCTGTGAAATGCCCGAGATCCTGCGCTTGAGGGCATTGAAGCGCATTTCCCCGTCCCCGAGCGTGGTCAGAATGAGCACGCTCCACTTGTCGGCAATCCGGTCGAGCAATTGCCGCGTCGGACACTGCGCCGCAAAGACGTCTGGCTCTGGCGGGGTGGTTTCTTCCGGGTAACCCGGTGCGTTCAAGGTGCCTTCTTGCATGACCGATTTCCATACCACACTTGGTATCCATCAGAAACCACATTGGAGTTCGAGTCATGAAGATTGCCGTTCTGGGCGCAAGCGGCCGTGCGGGATCGGAAATCACCCGCGAGGCCTCTGCCCGTGGGCACGAAGTCGTCGCCGTAGCGCGCCACCCTGAAAACGTACCGGCAGGCTGCAACATCACGGCTGCGGGCACGGATGCCAGCGATGCGGAAGCACTTGCCGAAGTCATTGCGGGAACCGACGCTGTGATCAGCGCGCTGCACTTCGACATTCCGGCCGAGACCCTGCTGACGGCCCTGCGCAAGACGGGGGTCACACGGCTGCTCGTCACGGGCGGCGCGGCCAGCCTGGAAATCGCACCGGGACAGCGCCTGTTCGATTCGCCCGACTTCCCCGACGAGTGGAAGGCCTTCGCCCAAGGCGGCATCACCTTCCTCAAGGCGATCCGTCCCGTCACCGACATTGACTGGACCTTCTTCTCTCCCGCGGCGACGTTCGAGGAAGGCCCTCGCACAGGCGCTTTCAGAACCGGAACAGATCAGTTGATCTCGGATGATGCCGGCAACAGCAGGATCAGCTTCGCGGACTATGCCATCGCCATGGTCGACGAACTGGAGAACCATCGGCATCCGCGGGCGCGTTTTACCGCAGCCTATTGAAGTCTGCCCGCCAGACGCAAGAAAGGCCGGGAAGCCCTTGGACTTCCCGGCCTTTCTTTTGTTTCCCGAAGGAAGCGTAGCTGAAGGATCAGCCGGCGACCGCGGCAGCCACTTCGGCTGCGAAGTCGCTTTCTTCCTTCTCGATGCCTTCGCCGAGCTGGAAGCGCACGTAGTCCTTGAGGACGATCTTCGAACCGGCTTCCTTGCCGGCCGCATCGACGACCTGCTGGATCGGAGTCTTGTTGTCCATCACGAAGACCTGCGAGAGCAGCGCGTTTTCCTTGGCGTATTTGGCGATCGCGCCTTCGACCATCTTCTGCTGCACGTTCTCGGGCTTGCCGGATTCGGCGGCCTTTTCCTCGGCGATCTTGCGCTCACGCTCGATCAGTTCGGCGTCGAGGTCGTCAGCGGTCAGCGCCAGCGGGAAAGCCGCGGCGATGTGCATGGCGATCTGCTTGCCGAGCGTTTCCAGAACGTCGGCCGGCGCTTCCGATTCCAGAGCGACCAGCACGCCGATCTTGCCGAGGTTCGGCGCTGCAGCGTTGTGCATGTAGGGAACGACGACGCCGTTGGCGACTTCGACGGTCTTCATGCGGCGAACCTGCTGGTTCTCGCCGATGGTGGCAACGTTGTTGGTCAGCGCTTCGGCAACGGTGCCGCCCGTGGGGTAGGCTGCAGCCTTGAGCGCTTCGATGTCGTCGCCCGAGACGCCCAGCGCGACTTCGGTGGTGCTGCGCACGAAATCCTGGAACTGTTCGTTCTTGGCAACGAAGTCGGTTTCCGAGTTGACCTCGACGGCAACGCCCTTGGTGCCCGAGACGGCAACGCCGACCAGGCCTTCAGCCGCAGTGCGGCTCGACTTCTTGGCGGCAGCGGCAAGACCCTTGGCGCGCAGCGCATCGACGGCGGCTTCGACGTCACCGTTCGACTCGTCGAGAGCCTTCTTGCAGTCCATCATGCCGGCGCCGGTGCGCTCGCGCAGGTTCTTCACGTCAGCGGCGGTGTAAGCCATCGCTCAAATCCTCTTGTTTGCTGGAGCCAGTTGCTGGCCCCCGATATGGGTGCGCGCCAGGCCCTGTGGACCCGGCGCGCGACAATTCCATGACGAAACGTCGTGGCCGGGGCCGATCAGGCCTCGACGGCTTCCTCGGTCGGCTCGTCCATGGCGCCGAGATCGGCGCCGCTGTCGGCCATGGCTTCGCGGCCACCCTTGGTCGCGGCCTGTGCAACAGCCTCGCAGTAGAGACGCACGGCGCGGCTGGCGTCGTCGTTGCCCGGGATCGGGAACGCGATGCCCTGCGGGTTCACGTTGGTGTCGAGCACGGCAACGACCGGAATGCCGAGGACGTTGGCTTCCTTGATCGCCAGGTCTTCCTTGTTGGCGTCGATCACGAACATGACATCGGGAATGCCGCCCATGTCGCGGATACCGCCGAGCGAGAGCTCGAGCTTGTCACGCTCACGGGTGAGCTGAAGGATTTCCTTCTTGGTCAGACCGTGGGTGTCGCCGGCAAGCTGCTCTTCCAGAGCCTTGAAACGCTTGATCGACTGCGAGATCGTCTTCCAGTTGGTGAGCATGCCGCCCAGCCAGCGGTGGTTGACGAAGTGCTGGCCGCAAGCGCGTGCAGCCTGAGCGATCGGCTCCTGCGCCTGACGCTTGGTGCCGACGAACAGCACCTTGCCGCCCGACTGGACAGTGGCCGAGATGAAGTCGAGCGCGCGAGCCATGAGCGGCACGGTCTGCGACAGGTCGATGATGTGGATGCCGTTGCGGGCGCCGAAGATGTACGGCTTCATCCGCGGGTTCCAGCGGTGGGTCTGGTGGCCGAAGTGGGCACCGGCTTCGATGAGCTGCTGCATGGTGACGACAGGTGCCGCCATAAGTAATTCCTTTCCGGTTAGGCCTCTGGAAAGCTGGAACCGTGCGGATCAGCCCGCTGCGGCACCGGTATGTGTGCTTTCCATGTGGATTTGCAGAGGTTGGCGCCCCCGATTCGGAGCCGATCGCCTAAGCGAGGCCGCCCTTAGAGGCATTCACGATGGAAATCCAGCCCCCTTCTGCCGTGCATTTCGGGCGATTCGCCGCGCTTTCCTCCGTTTCGGACCAGATTCCGGTCCGTTTTGGGAACGGCAGCCTCCTAAAAGCTTTCAATCCTGAAATATGACAGTAAATTAGCTAACACTTCAATACCGTGAATATCTGTTGGGGGTTTCTGAAAGTCACCGGGGGGTGATATCGCCGAAGGAGACACACGATGAGTGTCGTTCCACCTCTACTTTTCACGCTTGCGGCATTTACCGCACTCGTGACTATCTGGATCAGTCTCAAGTCCGCCCTGCCCGCAATCGCACGACTGCGCACCGAATTGGCGGAAGCTCGGACTGTCCACGAGATTACCATTCATACCATGGATCCTCGTGCCGGGGCCGAGCTTGAGATTGACGCTCTGCCACTGCCGCGACACATGCGCCGCCGCCTGCGGCCAAAACCGATTACCCATCGCCTGCATCATTACGCGCGCACTGCACGAAGCGCGGCCTGACTTCCCAACCGGCCCGTTCGCGGCCAGTTACCTTCGTAAGCCCGACCCTTAACCGGAAAGCCCTGCACGGCGTTGCGGTCGCAGGGCCTATTCCGCGGCCCCGCATTGCTGCCAAAGCTCGATCTTCACGCCATCGGGATCGAGCAGCCATGCGAACTTGCCGTACCCCTCGTCGACCGAATCCAGGACATCGACGCCCTTTGCACGAAGGTCCTGAACGAACGCATCGAGATCATCGACCCGCAGATTGATCATGAAAGTGCCCGCGCCCGGCTGAATGTAGGTCTCATCCGAAAAGTGGCTGATGAGCGAATACGGCTTCTCGCCCTTTTCCTCGGACCACATCAGCATCGGCCCGTACTCTCCATCAATGCCGAGCGTATCGCGGTACCATGTCCGCGTCGCTGCCGGATCCTTCACGACGTAGAACACGCCGCCCAACCCCGTAACCTTTGCCATCGCCTGCCCTCGCTTTCGCCGCCGAATACCCGAAGCGGCATGCGAAACGATGTGGGAGACTACGCCAATCGGGCGCGACTGTCGCGAAAAGAGAGGGGGGAACAATGATCTTACGCCGCAATGTTCCAATTTCCACTTGACTGCGAAGGAACAAACAGCGAACAAAAGCTCACAAGAACATTGTTAGAACAGATTAGCGTTTTCCACAAGCCGTCCACTGACCTGCACACATGTCGCGGACGATGGCTCGAAAGGATCGGTCATGACTGCGTTCGCTGCCTGCCTCTTTGCCTTTGCCGCCCTGATCTCTGCCGGAATCGTCGCCGCAAGCTGGAAACGCTATGGAAAGCGCGCGCTTTCGCTTCGGGCTGACCTGAAAGCCTGCCCCGAGGAAATGGCCATTCACTGGAAGTCGATCGAACGCAGGCCCTGCCCTGGCCCCTTTGCGATCAGGATGGACCGAGCGGTGCGCCCTGTTCGTCAAAATGTTCCGGCTCATGGTCTGGAATGGCCGGGGCTGGCGCTTGCCGCCTGACCTTGGCGTAGGTCACCAGGCCGACCGGGATCAGCAGCAGATAAACGATCGTTATCGCCACAAGCGTGAACCATGGTTCGGTAAGCAGTGCCGCCATGGTCAGCCCGACAAGGGCAATCATGCCCAGACGCAGACTGGGAGGCGGCCGCAGCCGTGACCAGCTCAGTGTCGGCAAGCTGGAAATCATCAGGAAAGCGCAGAGAACCATCCATCCGCTGACGAGGATGGGATTGGCAAACTCGGACACGCCGCTGGCGATCCACAGATAGAGCGGGAGAAAAGCCAGGCCTGCCCCCAGCGGGGCGGGCACGCCGGTCAGGAAACCGGCCTGCTTGTGCGGCTGATCGAGCAGGTCGAGCCGCGCATTGAAACGCGCGAGCCTCAGCACACAGCAGATCGCAAAGGCCAGAGCCGCAATCCACCCCACGCTGGGCAACTGGTGCAGGCTCCACAGATAGACGATCAGCGCGGGGGCAACGCCGAAGGAAATCGAATCGGCGAGACTATCGAGCTCGGCACCGAAACGCGTCTGCGCCTTGAGCAGGCGCGCGGCCCGACCGTCGATACCGTCAAGCAGCCCGGCCAGGATCACGGCCTGCACCGAACGCTCGAAATCACCACCGATAGCGAAGCGAATGCCAGTCAGGCCTGCGCACAGTGCGGCGGCGGTAATGGCATTGGGTACGATGGCGCGCATGGAAAGGCCGCGCGCGAGACGACGTCGGGCGCTGCCCCTACCCTCCTCAAACCCGTCGGGTTCCGAAGCCGATCTGTCGCCGGGCTCAAGGCTCACTGCCCGACACCCTCGATCAGGGGTGCTGCGCCGAGTTCGGCCAGAACGGTCTCACCGGCAATCGTCTTCTGGCCCATCACCACCCGCGGCTCGACACCGGCGGGAAGATAGACGTCGACACGGCTGCCGAAGCGAATCAGGCCGACACGCTGGCCGGCTGCGATGAAATCGCCCGGCTTGATGAAGGGCGCGATGCGCCGCGCCACAAGGCCGGCGATCTGCGTGAAGCAGATACGCGTGCCATCGCTACGCTCGATCAGCACGTGCTGGCGCTCGTTCTCTTCGCTCGCCTTGTCGAGGTCCGCATTCACGAACTTGCCGGGAATATAGATCACGCGCTTGACGGTGCCGCCAATAGGCGCGCGATTGATGTGTACGTCGAACACCGACATGAAAATCGAAACACGGGTAACCGGCGCATTCGGCATCGGCGCGGAGCCCGACCCGTCGTCCACCGTCAGTTCACGCGGCGGCGCGACCTTGCTGATCAGGGTCACCAGCCCGTCGGCCGGCGCCACGATGGCGCGGTCGTCCTGCGGCGTGACACGCACCGGATCGCGGAAGAAGGCCAGGACGCAAAGCGTCAGCACGGCAAGCGGCCAGCCCACCCAGGGGCCGAGCAGCAGCCAGCCTACCAGGGCTACGCCGCCGGCGATCGCCCCGAACTTGCGCCCTTCGGCATGAATGGAGGGCCACTGCCATGATGCTTCACCACGGCCTTGATTATCGAGTATTTCTGACGCCATCAGCTTCATCTAGTCCCTGCGCACACGTACCGCAATGCTGCCCACTGCAATGAGCCACCGGGACCATTGTTGCCGTCTGAAAGAAAAAGCTGGTGGTGGACAGGGCTGGATTCGAACCAACGTACGCTTGCGCGGGCAGATTTACAGTCTGCTGCCTTTAACCACTCGGCCACCTGTCCACACCAGTTTCTGGCTGCTGCTCTTCCCGCCATCGAGGCGGTGGAGCGGCTTGGTCGAGGCCCTTTTTTCGGAGCCCCGTTGCCGAGGAGCCGCGCCTTTGCCGAACCGAGCCTTGCCTGTCAATGGGGTCGCTGCCAAAGCGGGGTCACATTTTTCACGGAAAGGACAATCGATGAGCAAGCGCAGCGACAGGCAGGAGGGTGGACGCCCGGCCCGGGCCCTGCGCGGCCGTGCCGGCCGAATGAAAAACGGACGCGGCAGCGGTCGGGCTTCTTCGGGCATGGTACGCCTCTGGGGCCGTCATGCCGTGGAGGCCGCACTCAACAATCCCAATCGCAGCCACCGAAAGTTGTGGGCAACCCGCGAAGCCGTCGAATCGCTCGACGGAGAGCTACCGGCGGATTTTCCCGTCGAGTGGGCGCAGCCGGTCGATCTGGCCCGGCTGGTGGCGCGCGACGCACCGCATCAGGGATTGGTGCTCGAATGCGAACCTCTCGACGACCTGTTCCTGGCCGACGTGCTCGACGGGGATCCGGCGAGACCGCTCGTCGTGCTCGATCAGGTAACCGATCCGCACAACGTCGGCGCGATCATGCGTTCGGCCAAGGCATTCGATGCCTGCGCCATCGTGACTCAGGATCGCCATGCGCCGCCCGAATCGGGTGTGCTGGCCAAGTCGGCGTCGGGTGCTCTCGAAACGCTGCCATGGATCCGCGTGGTCAATCTCGCCCGCGCGCTCGATGAAATCGCCGAAGCAGGATACTGGCGTCTTGGACTGGACGGCGAAGGCGAGGCGATTCTGGCGGATGCACTGCCTGCCGGCCCTGTGGCCCTGGTACTGGGCGCCGAAGGCGAAGGCATGCGGCACAACATCTTCCAGCATTGCGATGCCATCGCACGCCTGCCGATCAGCCACGAAATGGAAAGCCTCAACGTCAGCAACGCCGCTGCCATCGCGCTCTATGCGGCAGCGATGCGCGAAACCGTGTAGAAGGACCGCCGAAACCCATCGAATACATCAGGGGGATCATGCAGACACTATCGAACAGAACCGCCGCGCGCAGAGTGCTGACCGGGCTTGCCGTCGCCGCACTCTCGCTGCTGGCCGCCGCCTGTATCTTCGCACCGGGCACGTTCACGTCCCGCCTCGACATACGCAAGGATCGCAGCTTCTCGTTTCGCTACACCGGCGAAATCCTGATGATTCCGATGATGGAATCGAGCAAGTCGGACAAGAAGGCCACCTTCAAACCCGACGACTGCTACGACGACGACACGTATGAGAAGCGCGACTGCACCCCGGCGGAAATCGCCGATCAGAAGGCCCAATGGGAACAGGAAAGCGCCAGCAAGGACAAAGGCAAGGCACAGGCTGCGCAAATGATGCTGGGCGGAATGGACCCGAGCAATCCCGAGGCGGGCAAGGCGATGGCCGAAAAGCTGCAGCGCCAGACCGGCTGGAACAAGGTCGAGTACGTGGGCGAAGGCAAGTTCGACGTCGATTTCGCGATTTCCGGCACGCTGGACCACGACTTCGTGTTTCCGACCATGGAAGACTTCCCGATGAGCAATGCCTTCGTACAGGTCTCCTTGCGGCAGGACGGCAGCGTTCGCATCGACGCTCCGGGCTTCGGCCCTCCTAGCGGCAGCGCAGCGATGGCCGGCATGATGTCGGGCATGGCCAGCAAGGACAAGTCGGACGACAGCCCCACGGCCATGGCGGATGGCACATTCACCCTCCTGACCGATGCGCAGATCCTCGCCAACAATACCGACGAAGGGCCGAAGGCCGCTCCCGGCGGTCAGGCGCTGGACTGGGACATCAATCCGCGAACCAAGGCGGCACCGACCGCTCTCCTGAAGATGGAAAACTGAGCGGAGCTTTCACAGAGCCGCTTCAAACGAAAAACGCCGCGCCAACCCGATCGGTTGGCGCGGCGTAATCGTTTCTGGCCTGTGAGGCGTTACAGGCCGCAAAGCGCCTTAGTTGACGGCGTCCTTGAGACCCTTACCGGCCTTGAACTTCGGCTGCGACGAAGCCTTGATTTCCATCGGCTCGCCGGTGCGCGGGTTACGGCCGGTCGAAGCCTTGCGCTTGGCAACCGAGAAAGTGCCGAAGCCGACCAGGCGCACTTCGTCGCCCTTCTTCAGCGCACCGGTGATGGCGTCGAACACGCTTTCGACCGCCTTGGTCGCATCGCTACGGGTCAGGCCGCTGGAATCGGCAACTGCGCTGATGAGATCGTTCTTGTTCATTCTGGGAACCCCCTACCTTTCAGTGGAATCGGTTTGTGATGGGATATTTTTGAATCGCCTCGGATGGGCACGGAATTGAGCGGGTTTTAACGGCGGTGGCAAGGGCTAAACCACCGTCAAATCCGCAGTTTATCGCGTTTTTCCGCCGTTCTCTTGCCAATTCCGGGCTTGTGCATTGCAACATGCGCGACGACGCAGCGCGCCGACTCGCCCATGGGAGCAAATCACTGCAATGCAGCATTCCCGCCCGATAGCCCCGGACGAGGAAAAGCGCCTCGATTCGGTGAAAATAGTTTAATCGAGGTACATGCCGGACGCATCTGCGCCGGACACGAAAAAGGCGGCCCGAACCGAGCCGCCTCCTTCTATCTGTCCTGTCGGACGGTTTCGGCTCAGCCCTTGGCTTCGCTGAAATCGCGACGCTCGGCGATGCGGGCGCGCTTACCGGTACGACCACGCAGGTAGTACAGCTTGGCGCGACGCACGATGCCCTTGCGGACGACAGTGATCGAATCGATGTTCGGCGAGTAGAGCGGGAAAACGCGCTCCACGCCTTCACCGAAGCTGATCTTGCGAACGGTGAAGTTGGAACCCATGCCGCGGTTCGAACGCGCGATGCACACGCCTTCGAAGTTCTGCACACGGGTACGGGTGCCTTCAACGACCTTCACGCCGACGCGAACGGTGTCGCCCGGACGGAACGTCGGGATATCCTTACCAGCCTTGGAAATTTCCTCGGCTTCGATCTGCTGAATCAGGTTCATGAACCCAAGTCCTTCGTTCTGTGCCGCGCGCCAGAGGCAGACTGGTCCCGAGCGCCGACATGGCGCTCCCAAAGGTCCGGTCTGCGTAACCGTGTATCTTCCTCCGCCTTTTGTTTCCGCCAGGCGGCGATTTTCGCATGATCCCCCGATCGCAGCACTTCAGGGATCGTGCGCCCTTCCCATTCGACAGGTCGGGTATAATGCGGATACTCGAGAAGGCCGTCCTCGAACGACTCCTCGGTCCCGCTTGAAGCCGCGCCCATTACGCCGGGAAGCAGCCGAATGCAAGCGTCTAACAGCATCAAAGCCGCCGGTTCTCCGCCCGAAAGCACGATGTCGCCGACCGAGACCTCTTCCACGTCCCTGCCCGCGAAAATCCGCTCGTCGAATCCCTCGAAACGACCGCACAGGACAGTGACGCCCGGGCCGGCAGCGAGTTCCCGCACGCGCTCCTGCGTCAGCGGCTTTCCGCGCGGGGTCATGGCCAAGACCGGCGCACCGGGATTCAGACCCCGAGCATGATCTATGGCACTGGCGAGAACGTCAGCCTTGAGCACCATTCCGGCACCGCCGCCTGCCGGCGTATCGTCCACGGTACGATGCTTGTCGGTCGCGAAGTCGCGGATCTGCACAGGCGTGACCGACCACTTACCCTGTTCAAGCGCCTTGCCCGCCAACGATATTCCGAGCGGGCCGGGAAACATCTCCGGATAGAGCGTGAGGACAGTGGCAGCGAACGTCACGCCCGGCCGCCTTCAGAGCGGTGCTTGGCCAGCTGCCGACCCAGAACATATCCGAGCATGCCCAGACCGAATCCGATCGCCAGGTTCACGACGCCCACCCCGAGCAAGGCATAGAACCAAATCGGCCCCGTGTTTTGGCAGGGCGGCGCCTCGCATGGGCTCATGTCTGCAGTCATGTAAATGAACGCGGCCATACCGAAGACGGCAATCGCTCCCGGCACCGTCGCGATCAGGCCGCAGAGCCAGCTCGCCATGCCGGGCTTAAAAAAGGCCAGTCCCAGGCCGATCAAAACCGGAACGACGAAGATGATCGCCAGAGTGAGAATTTCCACGGTCGTTTCGCCTTCCAGTCCAAACGCCCCACTGTCCCGCTCAAGGGGCCCATGCCCTACTCGACGAAAGCCGCCGCTACCACGACGCGGGACGCATCCCATTCGGGAACTGCGGATTCGATCATGGGCACCATGAAGCGTTGTACACGGCCTTTTTCGTCCGGTTCAGCGCGCTCGATTTCCAGCACATCGCCCGCCCCGAAGTTCTCGACGGCGGCTACCGATCCCAACGCTTCGCCTTCATCCGAAACGGCAGCGAGCCCGATCAGGTCGGCGTGGTAGTACTCGCCCTCGGCGAGGTCCGGCATTGCCGAGCGCGGCACCGTGAGGGCGGTACCGCGCAGCTTTTCGGCAGCCGTACGATCCGGCACTTCCTCGAAGCGCGCGATAGCGCCACCCTTGCCGTCGTCGCGCAGCTTTTTCAGCGTCAGCGTGGAATCGTTGAAGGCGCGGTAGCGCTTGAGCGCAGCCACGCCTTCTCCGAACAGCTTGAGGCGGACTTCGCCCGTCACCCCATGCGCGCCACTGATGGCCGCGAGCGTGACGGGCTTGTCGGTAGCCATACCGCAAAATCTCCGGGCTTAGGCCTCGGTCGATTCCTCGGTGCTTTCCTCGGCAGCAGCTTCCTCGGCGGGAGCTTCTTCAGCAGCCGGAGCTTCGGCAGCAGCCTTGGCGGCCTCTTCGGCCTCGCGCAGCTTCTCGGCACGCTCTTCAGCGCGTTCCTTGGCCTTTTCGCCCGGCTCACCCTTCTGCGGGTTGTTGGTCGGGGTGCGCTCCTTGAGGCCGGCCTTGTCGAGCATACGCGCAACGCGGTCGGTCGGCTGGGCGCCGACGCCGAGCCAGTAGTTCACGCGGTCCTCGTTCAGCTTCACGCGGTTCTCGTCGTCCTTGGCGAGCAGCGGGTTGTAGGTACCGATCTGCTCGAGGTAGCGGCCGTCACGCGGAGCGCGCGAGTTGGCAACGACGATCTTGTAGTAGGGGCGCTTCTTGGCACCACCGCGCGAAAGACGGATAGCAACGGACATTTTTCTACCTTTCTATCAAACTCTTGAAATCACTTTTTCAGAAACTTGCTGAGATCGGGCTGGCCACCTCCACCACCGAGCCCCGGCAATCCGCCGGCACCCGGGCCGAGGCCCTGCCCGCCAAGACCCGGCATGGCGCCATCGAGGCCGCCCTTGCCGAACATCGCGGCGAGACCCTTGAGGCCGCCCATCTTCTTGATCTGCTTCATCGCCTTGGACATTTCCTGATGCATCTTGATCAGCTTGTTGATGTCCTGGACCTGCGTGCCGGAACCCTTGGCGACGCGGATCTTGCGCTTGGCATTGAGGAGTGCGGGATTGGTGCGTTCCTTGGGCGTCATCGAACCGATGATCGCGTCCATGCGCACCAGCACCTTGTCGTCCATGTTGGAGGCCGCCATGGCCGCCTTCGCCTTCTTCATGCCCGGCATCATGTTCGCCAGCATGCCGAGGCCGCCCATGTTCTGCATCTGCTTGAGCTGCATGCGCAGGTCGTTCATGTCGAACTTGCCCTGCTCCATGCGCTTGGCCAGCGCCTCGGCTTCTTCGACCTGAACGCTCTCGGCCGCTTTCTCGACGAGGCTGACGACGTCGCCCATGCCGAGGATGCGGTTGGCAACCCGGCTGGGGTGGAAAACCTCGATGGCTTCCGGCTTTTCGCCCGTACCGGCAAACTTGATCGGCTTGCCGGTGACGGCGCGCATGGAAAGCGCCGCACCGCCGCGCGCATCGCCGTCCATACGGGTCAGCACGACGCCGGTCAGGTCGACTTCGCCGGAGAAGCTCTGCGCGACGTTCACGGCGTCCTGACCCGTCAGCGAGTCGACAACCAGCAGCGTTTCGCGCGGGGTCGAGATGGCGGAAACCGCCTTCATCTCGTCCATCAGCTGCTGATCGACGTGGAGGCGGCCCGCGGTATCGAGCAGCAGCACGTCAACGGCCTGCAGCTTGGCCGACTGCAGCGCGCGGGTGGCAATCTCGGTCGGCTGCTGGCCGGGGATGATCGGCAGCGTGGCAACGCCGACCTGCTCACCCAGAACCTTGAGCTGTTCCTGTGCCGCCGGACGATTGACGTCCAGCGAGGCCATCATGACCTTCTTGCCCTGCTTGTCTTTGAGGAACTTGGAAATCTTGGCGGTGCTGGTGGTCTTACCCGAGCCCTGCAGACCGACCATCATGATTACGACCGGCGGCGCGGCATTGAGGTCGAGTTCGGGCGTCGTATCGCCGCCCAGCATCTCTACCAGCGCGTCGTTGACGATCTTGACGACCTGCTGACCCGGCGTGACCGAGCGCAGGACCGACTGACCGATCGCCTTTTCGGTAACCTGATCGATGAAGCGGCGAACCACCGGCAGCGCAACGTCGGCTTCCAGCAGCGCGATGCGCACTTCGCGCATGGCATCGCGGACGTCCTGCTCCTTGAGCGCGCCGCGACCGCGCAGCTTGTCGAATACGCCGCCAAGACGATCGGATAGAGAATCAAACATTGTCGTTCCTGTCCTCACTCCGGGCGAACATCGCGCCGAATTCCATCACGCAGACTGGCAAGATCTGCAAAAACGCCAAAAACGTCGGTGGACGAAACCTCGCCGACCGACGCATGCGCCATATTACGCGAAAAACGCCGGTGGACGAAACCTCGTCAACCAGCGTGTCGCTATCGCGCGATACTCATGTAGCGAAATGGTGGAGCCTAGCGGGATCGAACCGCTGACCTCTACAATGCCATTGTAGCGCTCTCCCAGCTGAGCTAAGGCCCCGTGCCATTTCGTTCAGGCGGTCCTGGGAGGTCCGCCTATCCCCTTGCTTGCGTTTGGGAGGCCGCCCTCTAATGGGAGCTTTCCCGGTTGGCAAGAGGGAAATTGGTGGCGCCCGATTTTTTACCGGACGCCCCCTGCATCCTTACTCGTCGCGATCGTCGTCGTCCTTGCCGCCGCCGATGCCGAGATCGTCGTCACCGCCGAGATCGACGTCGTTGTCGGGCGAATCGCTGTCCTCATCGATGTCCAGATCGTCATCGGCCAGATCATCGTCTTCGGTCTCAGCCTTTTCCTTCTTCTGGACTTCCTCGAAGGGAATCGGCTGCTTGGACTTGAGCACAGGCTCGGGGTTCCACTCGTAACCGCACTCGATGCAGGTCACCGGGTCGTCCTTGCCCAGATCATAGAAGCGGGTGCCGCATTTCGGGCAGCCATGCTTGGCGCCCCACTCAGGCTTGGCCATGAATTGTCCTCGTCTTGCCTACCCGGATGGGTAAGGGCGTAAAATCCTAATTGATGGTAAGGCCCGGACTCAAAATCAAGCATCCGGATCGCATCAGGGCGCGCGCCTTGCCATAGGCCGCCCGCGCTGTCAAAAGCCGCGCGATTTTCCGGCCTCTCCTGCAACGAAAGCCCGATCCTTGAGCCACACCCCCGATTCCGCCATGCGCCCTCGCCGCTTCCTGCCTGCAGGGCCGCTCAAGGGACGGATTCGCGTGCCCGGCGACAAGTCGATCAGCCACCGCTCGATCATGCTCGGCGCGCTGGCGGTCGGCGAAACGCGGGTCACCGGCCTGCTCGAAGGCGAGGATGTTCTGGCCACCGCCGCTGCCATGCGGGCCATGGGCGCCACGGTTGAGCGCACGGGCGAAGGCGCCTGGTCGGTACACGGTGTCGGCGTCGGCGCGCTGCTGCAGCCCGAGGGCCCGCTCGACATGGGCAATTCGGGCACGTCCACGCGGCTCCTGATGGGGCTGATCGCCAGCCACCCGATAACGGCGACCTTCACCGGCGATGCTTCGCTGTCGAAACGGCCGATGGGGCGGGTGATTGATCCGCTCTCGCAAATGGGCGCCAGTTTCGAAGCGAGCGAAGGGGGGCGCCTGCCCCTGATCCTCAAAGGCGCAAGCCCGGCCGTTCCGATCACCTACCGCCTTCCCGTCGCCTCCGCGCAGGTCAAGAGCGCGGTACTGCTCGCGGGGCTCAACACGCTGGGCATCACGACGGTCATCGAGCCGGTCCCGACACGCGACCACTCCGAGCGCATGCTGCGAGGCTTCGGCGCCGAGCTCGATGTTACGGTAGAGCCCGACGGCACCCGGGTCATCTCGATCCGGGGCGAGGCCGAATTGCGCCCGCAAGTGATCGACGTCCCCGGCGATCCGTCGTCCGCCGCGTTCTTTCTGGTGGCCGCGCTGATCACGCCGGGCAGCGAAGTCGTGATCGAGAACGTTGGCCTCAACCCGACTCGCGCAGGCCTGGTAGACGTGCTGCGCCAAATGGGCGGACAGATCGAGGAACTGAACGCACGCGAAGTCGGCGGCGAACCCGTGGCCGATCTGCTGGTGAAGCACTCCACACTCAAAGGCATCGAAGTAGATCCCGCCATCGCCCCCAGCATGATCGACGAATTTCCCGCCCTCTTCGTCGCCGCCGCGCTGGCCGAGGGCGAGACCGTCACCAGCGGGCTAGACGAGTTGCGTGTAAAGGAATCGGACCGCCTCGCGGTTATGGCAGCCGCCCTCACCGCTGCGGGCGCCCGAATCGAAGAACGTGAGGACGGTCTGGTGATTACAGGCACCGGTGGCGAGCCCCTGCCCGGCACCGAAGGGCCCATCGCGACCCATCTCGACCACCGCATCGCCATGTCCATGGCCGTCGCCGGCCTCGCGAGCCGTGATGGCGTGGAAGTCGACGACACGCGCCCCATCGCCACCAGCTTCCCGGCATTCGAGGCGATGCTGGACGGGCTCTCGGCGTGAGCGGCATCCGCCAGCGGGCCATCGACGCCTGCTACGAACAGGCGCTCAAGAGCTACAACGAAGGCGGTTTGCCGATCGGGTCGGCCCTGATCCGCGGCGACGAGATCGTCGCTGTCGGCCACAATCGGCGGGTGCAACAAGGCAATCCCATCCTCCACGGTGAAATGGATTGTCTGCAGAACGCCGGGCGCCAGACCAGCTACCGCGACTGCACGCTCTACACCTCGCTGTCGCCCTGCATGATGTGTTCGGGCACCATCGTGCAATTCAAGATCCCGCACGTCGTCATATGCGAGAACCGCAATTTCGGCGGAAACGAGCAGTTCCTGCGCGATCACGGCATTGCCGTGGACATTGTCGACGATCCCCGGTGCATCGAATTGATGGCGCGCTTCATTGCCCAGAACGGCGCGCTGTGGGCAGAAGACATAGCCGACTGAACGGGGCGACCGGCCCTACCCCGCGCAGCCTTGCCAACGCTCTTCAGGCGCGTCATTGGGACGGCATGATTATCGCCGTGGATGGACCGACCGCTTCAGGCAAAGGCACGATTGCGCGGGCCCTAGCCGCCCATTTCGGGCTACCGCACCTCGATACCGGACTGCTCTATCGCGCTGTCGGACGGCAATGCGCGCTCAGCGGCGGCAATCCGGACAATCCCGCCGATGCCCTCGCAGCCTGCACCTTTCCCGATAGCCTGCTCGACGATCCCGAACTGCGTTCCGAAGCAACGGGCGGATTGGCAAGCCGCGTCTCGATCCATCCCGATGTGCGCAAGGCGCTCTACGAACGTCAGCGCAGCTTCGCGACCCAGCCCGGCGGAGCCATCCTCGACGGACGCGATATCGGCACCGTTATCGCACCGGAAGCCGACGCCAAGCTCTTCGTCACCGCCAGTGTCGACGCGAGAGCCGAACGCCGCCACAGCGAGATGATCGAACAGGACCGCAACGTTTCCATCGAGGAAATTGCCGCCGACCTCGCAGCCCGCGACGAACGGGACCGCTCGCGCAAGGATTCGCCGCTCGTGGTCGCCGAAGATGCGCTGGTGATCGAGACATCGAGCCTGCGCCGCGAGGAAGCCATTGCCGCAGCGATCGCGGCCGTAGACGCCCTGCTCGCCGAGCCCCGCTGAAACCGACGGCGCGCTGCCGGTTTGCACGCCATTTTCCTTGCATTTCTACACACACGCGCGTACGGCGCGCCGGTTCGAAGGCCCCAGTGGCCGGAGAACGCCGCAGACCGCGTTCGGCGCCTGCGGCAGTTCGGCCCTTTTGGCCCGCCGATGCAATGGTGCGGATGGCGGAGAAAGACCGGCGGAAACAACCGCCTGGCCGGAAAAATCGTGAAGACAGGAAACACCTGAACAATGGCTACTTCTGCCAATCCGACTCGCGACGATTTCGCGAAAATGCTCGACGAGCAGCTCGGTGGCGTCGCTGACGACGGCTTCGAAGGCCGCGTCGTCAAGGGCACCATCACCGCCATCGAAAACGACAAGGCCGTCATCGACGTAGGCCTCAAGAGCGAAGGCCGCGTGCCGCTGCGCGAATTCGCGCGCGGTGAAGACGAGCACGGCCTCAAGGTCGGCGACGAAGTCGAAGTCTATGTCGACCGCGTCGAGAACGCCGACGGCGAAGCGATGCTGTCGCGCGACCGCGCCCGCCGCGAAGCCGCGTGGGACAAGCTCGAAAACGAATTCGGCGAAGGCAAGCGCGTCGAGGGCGTGATCTTCGGCCGCGTCAAGGGCGGCTTCACTGTCGACCTCGACGGCGCCGTGGCCTTCCTGCCCGGCTCGCAGGTCGACATCCGTCCGGTGCGCGACGTCGCCCCGCTGATGGACGTGCCGCAGCCCTTCCAGATCCTCAAGATGGACCGTCGCCGCGGCAACATCGTCGTTTCGCGCCGCGCCGTTCTCGAAGAGACCCGCGCCGAGCAGCGCAGCGAACTCATCGACAAGCTGAGCGAAGGCCAGGTCATCGACGGCGTCGTCAAGAACATCACCGACTACGGTGCCTTCGTCGACCTCGGCGGCATCGACGGCCTGCTCCATGTCACCGACATGAGCTACAAGCGCGTCAACCACCCGAGCGAAGTCATCAATATCGGTGACACCGTGACGGTCCAGATCATCCGCATCAACACCGAAACGCAGCGCATCTCGCTGGGCATGAAGCAGCTCGAGAGCGATCCGTGGGAAGGTGCAGCGGTCAAGTACCCGGTCGGCGCCAAGCTCACCGGTACGGTCACCAACATCACCGAATACGGCGCCTTCGTGGAGCTGGAGCCGGGCATCGAGGGCCTCGTCCACGTGTCCGAAATGTCCTGGACCAAGAAGAACGTCCACCCGGGCAAGATCGTTTCGACTTCGCAGGAAGTCGAAGTCATGGTGCTGGAAGTCGACTCCGACAAGCGCCGCATCTCGCTCGGCCTCAAGCAGGCTCAGCAGAACCCCTGGGAAGCCTTCGCCGAGAAGCACCCGGTTGGCTCGCAGGTTTCCGGCGAAGTCAAGAACGCCACCGAGTTCGGCCTGTTCATCGGCCTGGACGGCGACGTCGACGGCATGGTCCACATGTCGGACATCGCCTGGGGCATCTCGGGCGAGGACGCCCTGGCCCTGCACCGCAAGGGCGAGGAAGTCGAAGCTGTCGTTCTCGACGTCGACGTCGAGAAGGAACGTATCAGCCTGGGCATGAAGCAGCTTGAGCGTGGCGCTCCGGCAGCCGGTGTCGCCACCGGCGGTTCGCTCCGCCGCGGCGAAGTCGTCACCGTCAACGTTCTCGAAGTCCGCGATGGCGGCCTCGAAGTGCAGGCTGGCGAAGACGGCGCAACCGGCTTCATCAAGCGTTCGGACCTCGGCCGCGACCGCGACGAGCAGCGTCCGGACCGCTTCCAGGTCGGCCAGAAGATCGACGCCATGGTCACCGGCTTCGACCGTTCGAAGAAGCCCAACTTCTCGATCAAGGCGCGTCAGCTCGCCGAAGAGAAGGAAGCCGTGGAACAGTACGGTTCGTCCGACTCGGGTGCGTCGCTCGGCGACATCCTCGGCGAGGCGCTCAAGAACCGTTGATCTTGCGCCGTCCCTTCGGGGACACGGCAAAGCAAATCACCAAGAGCCCGTCCGGAGCAATCCGGGCGGGCTTTTGCTTGAGGTCGCCTTGCGATAAATGAGATCGCATGAGTGAGGTAAAGCTCTACAACGAGCATCCCGTATTGAGCATGCCCCTACGTTTTCGCGTGCATGTCGCAGGCATGTGCATGGTCAGCGGCGGTTTGGCGCTCTGGCTGCCTGAAGTGCTGTATCTCGCCATCACATTTGTGGCCCTTGTCTGTGCTGCCGTCGTGGGTCTTTATGCGATCAATCGGGACAGTGATCACACAGCCCTCCTGTCCGCCAACCCGAGACTGGAAAGCAGGCTACACTGGCTTGCTACCGCGGGCGCACTGACTTCCGGCACCTGGCGTTGGATGACGCACGATTACATGGCACGTGATGGGCTCTTCCTGTTTCTGATCGCAGTCGCTCTGCTGAGAGTTTCGCTAGGCGAGAGCCGGTCTACAAAGCGCCGTTTCGATTCCACACTAGGGCCAACGGACTAATCCGTCGGGCTTTTGCTTTGCCGCAACATGGCTACATTGGGGGCAAGGAGATTTAGATGCTCGAAGTCCACCAGTTCCCCTGCCTGTCCGACAACTACGGCTACCTGCTGCACGATCCCGACAGCGAGGAGACCGTCTGCATCGACACGCCTGACGCCGACGAGTATCTGCGGCAGGCCGGCCGCAAGGGCTGGCAGATCACCCAGATCTGGAACACACACTGGCACCCAGACCATGCGGGCGGGAACGAGGCCATCAAGGCCGTTACCGGCTGCCAGATCACGGTACCGGCGGGCGATGCCGGGAAGATCGAAGGCGCCGACCGTCTTGTCGGACAAGGCGACATAGTCGCTATCGGTGACTGGCAGGCCGGCGTTATCGACGTCGGCGGACATACCCTCGGGCACATCGCATACCACGTTGCAGGCGCCACCATGGCCTTCGTGGGGGATTCGCTGTTTGCGCTAGGCTGCGGCCGCATGTTCGAGGGCACTGCCCCGCAGTTCTGGGAGAGCCTCAAGCGCCTCAAGGCCCTGCCGCCCGAGACCATGATCTACTGCGCGCACGAGTACACCGAGGCCAATCTCCGCTTCGCCCTGCACGCCGATCCCGACAATGCAGAACTCGCGGCCTACGCGAAGGACATCGAACGCTGGCGCGAAGCCGGCTTGCCGACGGTTCCCGCGAAGCTGGGTCGGGAGCTCAAGACCAATCCGTTTCTGCGGGCGGACGATCCGGACATGGAGGCCCGCTGGGGCGGCGGTGATGCGGTGGCGACGTTTGCTGCCCTGCGCGCGGCGAAAGACAGCTTCTGAGCGTCCGAGCCTAAGGGGTGCTAGGTGTCGGGGAACGACAGAGTGCGGTTGAGGCGGTCCATAACCTCCTCGAGCGGCTCGACCACAGTGACGCTGCGCCCTTCCCCGAACCGGATGCGCGTGCCGTCGGAAACCTGGGTCACGAACGTGACTTGGGACGCGTTGATCGCGGTGGGCGTCCGATCGATTCCGGTCAGCTTGATGAACATGGCATCCACTCTCCTTGCTGTTATCGCACGAGCCTAGCGCTTCGCGCGCCGGACGCCAGCATGAGATGGAACGCGCATACCGGAAAATGAAAAAGCCCCCGCAAACAGCGGAGGCTTTTCAAGTTGGCAAAAAGCCAAAACGGCCGGAAAGTCAGATCCCGGCAATCGCCTGATCGACCAGGGCCTTGTCGACATCGGCCGAGTGGTTGGCCGCGATCAGCCCCTTGGCAGCAGCAGCAGCAGCAGCGGCGGCCTGATTGCGCAGGTCGGTCACAGCAGCCAGTTCGGCGGCCCCGATCTTGTCCTGTGCCATCTTCTCGCGGCGAACGATCACGTCGGCCGTGTCCTGCTCCGCCTTGGCGACGATGGCTTCTGCCTCGTGCTGGGCGTGCTCGATCATCGCCGCTGCGTCCTTTTCGGCGTTGGCGATCTTGTCCGCATATTCCTTGCGCAGGGCTTCCGCCTCGGCGCGCAAAGTCTTTGCTTCCTCGAGCTGGGCCTTGATCTCCGCGATGTTGGAATCGAGACCCTTGGTGAGCATGCCGGGCAGGCCCTTCCAGACCGCGATGGCCAGCAGCACGATCATCGACGTGCTGACGACCGCGACCGGCGGCGCGATACCGAGCAAAGCCGGTTCGGCGTGATGCTCTACCGTGGCGTGCGTTTCGGCACCCGCGAGGGCAGCACCTTCCGCCGAAAGATTGTGCTGAACAGCAACATCATCAGCCATGGACCAGGTTCTCCTTCACCGCGGAACGCACGGCCGTGTCGTCCAGCGAAAGGCCGGCAACGCGGCTGACGATATCGCGCGTGGCGTCGGCAGCGACGTCTTCGATCTCTGCCGCAGCCGAGCGACGTGCTTCGGCGATACGGGTTTCGGCTTCCTCGAGCTTGCTGTCGATCAGAACCTGAGCCGCAGCCAGGCGTTCTTCGGTAGCAGCAGCAGCCTTGCTGCGTGCTTCAGCAATCAGGGCCTGAGCCTGGGCACGGTTGGCGTTTTCACGCTGGCGCCAAGATTCTTCCTCCTCGTCAGCCTGCTTGCGAGCACGCTCCGCGGCGAGAAGGTCGTCGGCAATCTGCTTGTCACGCTGCGCCACCGTATCCATCACTTTCGGCACCAGGCCTCGTCCAACGACGAAGAAGGTGAAACCGAAAAAGATCAGCAGCCAGAAAATCTGGCTGGAATAGGTCGCGGCTAGCTGTGCGATCTGAGGCATTGGTCAGCCCTGTCTCGTGGTGGCCGTCAAAATTTCGGTCCGCCGATCGAACCGCTCCACCAAAGGGTCAGAGCGGTTCGGCCGAACGGAACTGCGTTGCGATCAGGCGAAGATCAGCAGCGCGGCAATAACGAACGAGAGCAGGCCCAGAAGCTCGGCACCGGCGAAGCCGATGAACAGGCGGCCCTGCTGGGCGTCAGCGGCGCCCGGGTTGCGCAGCGCGCCTTCGAGGAACTTGGCGAAAACGTTGCCCACGCCGATCGAAGCGAGGCCAGCGCCGATAGCGGCGAAACCAGCACCAAGCAGCTTTGCAGCTTCTGCGTCCATTTCAAAAACTCCCTTTGGAAAACTCGATTGGCTGTAAAATCAGTGAAGGTTCTCGGCGTCATTGAGATAGACGCAAGTGAGAAGAGCGAAAACGTAGGCCTGGATACCGGCCACCAGCAGCTCGAGAGCGCAGATGCCGATCATCAGGATGAAGCTGGGCAGGCCGGCGATGGCGAAAAGGCCAAGGTTGGCATTGCCCGAGCTGATGACGAAGCTGGAAAGCACTTCGAGCAGAACGTGACCGGCCATCATCGCGACGAAGAGACGCAGGCCGAGGCTGAACGGACGCACCAGGAACGAGATCAGCTCGACCACGAAAATGGCCGGGATCATCAGAGCGGGCGTACCGTGCGGCACGAAGAGCGAAAAGAAGTGCAGCTTGTGCTTGGCGAAGCCGACAATGATCACGATCGAGAACGACAGGATCGAAAGCACGCCGGTAGCCGAGAAATGGCTGGTGAAGGTGAAGGGATGGAGCCCCAGCACGCCCAGCGGCATCAGGCCGAGGAAGTTCGCGAAGAGGATGAACATGAACAGCGAGAAGATGTAGGGCACATACTTCTTGCCGTTGGCGCCGACATTGGCGGCCAGCATGCCATCGACGAAGCCGGTGAAGGTTTCCACCGCCATCTGCCAGCGACCGGGCACGAGCTGGCGCTTTGCGCCGCCCGCCACGAAGACGAGCAGCAAAAAGGCTGCAATCGCCATCCACAGCGCACTGTTGGTGAAAGCGACATTATAACCAGCAATATTCCAGCCATCCGTGCCGAACATCGGCTGGATGGTAAACTGGTGCATCGGGTCGACCTTGCCTTCGGCTGCCACGCGAATATCCCTGTCGCCTACTGAACAACAGCGTCCCTTCCCACCCCCCTTGGGTCAGTCAGGACGCCGGTTCGAAATCCGGATAATGTTCCTGAAGGCAACGAAGATTCCGAAGAACAACATTACCAACAGACCCCAGGGAGACGTTCCGGCGAAGTGATCAATCACCCAACCGATAAACAGTCCACCCGCAAGCCCCCCCAGCAATTCCGACAACACCCGGTTCCCCAGACGATAATTCTCGTCCGTCTCCGCGCTTGCCGTCGGTTGGTTACGCTTCTCTTCCCGCTCTCGAAGGGCCTTGAGCCTTTCATCGAGCGCGTCGATCCGCGCATCCTCGCCAACAGGGTCTCGGGCAGGTGGCTCGTCGTTCATGTCAGGCTCCTCTTTGACACAGGAACGAATGACGCGCTCGACGGCTGCCTGCCCAGGGCGCCGCCCCCTTAGGTTGCGGCTTTTCCCGAGTCAACCGTGGCCGGTGCTGCACTGCAACTATCCACGACGAACCGCCGCCCAAACGATGCAGACTTAGCCCCAACCCCGAATAGTCCCGATCCAATACCGCGTTGGCGATGCTGCACAAAAAAGGGCCGGATGACAATGCTGTCAGCCGGCCCTTTCAAACGAATCAAAGTTGCGTTGTACCTAACGCGCTGCTGCTGTCATTTGCAGCCGGAGGGGCGCGGCGGCATCGCGGACCCGCGCGTCTGCCAGGAGCCGTCGGGTGCCTGATACTTCTCACCGGGCTTGGTGTCCGCGAGCAGGCGGCAGGCCGTCGCGGTCGCGTATTCCTGAACCGTGCTTTTCGAGGCAGCGGCGCCTTCGGTATAAACGGCCCGGCGCTTGTTGTTGAGGTCACGCACCATGGCGACGATCGAAGCCGGCTGGCTGCCGACAACACCGAGATAGCCGTCCTGCTGCTCGCCCACCTTGCCGGAGGCGCGCGCGGCGGCGTATTCGGGGCTGCGACCATCGGCATGGACAGCGACAGAGCCCGTTGCCAGCAACGCTGCCGCAGCGGCGATTGCGACGGATTTCAAACTCTTGATCGACATCGTGGTCATCAGAAAATGTCCCTGTTCTCCTCGATCGTCTTGGCCGCTTGCGCGTCAAGGCGATAGACGACTTCCTGCCGGATATTGATGTTCAGCTCGATCACGATCGGTTTGTCGGGCGCGGAAACGTTCACGCAGCCGCCGAGCCCCCCGATCGCACACGCTGAAACCAGCACCGGCGCATGTTTAAACATGGCGCGAACGGCGCGCCTGCCGGACCTTCCGCTATCCTGCTGCACAGTGTGTCCACCCCAACCTTGCGTTGCGGGATTACTTGCAGCCGGAACACGTCCGGTCAATTCGCATACCGTCATGGATTATTCTCGCTGACTGAAGGCTGAATGGCGGGGACCGGGGTTGTCTGCTGCCCGAATGCCCTTGGGCGTCCATCCGTACCCATGAGACCGAGCGTACGCGGGTCGGTCACATAGGACGGATCGTAGAGCGAACGCAGCGGCGAAAAGAGGCTGAAGAAAGGCGCCTTGATGTTGAGCACGAAGCGAATGGGCAGCTTGGCGATCTGCTTGGTCAGGAAGTTGCTCGAGGCGCCAGTCCCCTGACTGAGCCCGGCAAAGCTGACCCGGGTGATGATCTCCCCGGCGAGTTCCCCGCCCATGGTGATCTCCATGCTCCGGTAGTCC
This sequence comes from uncultured Novosphingobium sp., assembly GCA_965140495.1. Taxonomy (GTDB): domain Bacteria; phylum Pseudomonadota; class Alphaproteobacteria; order Sphingomonadales; family Sphingomonadaceae; genus Novosphingobium. Next base: position 3,146,036 of record OZ223239.1, read on the forward strand.
ACCGACTTGAGCGTATCGAAGGCGAAGTTCCCCATCGCCGACAGATCCTTGTACGTCAGCTCACCGACGTAGGCGACATTGCCGCCCGGCGGTCGCGACACCAGGTGCCCTTCCTCGATCCTTCCCCCGTTCTCGTCGAACACGAGCGGTAACTGGCCATCGAAGACGCCCGAGGCGTTGAGGTTGGAAAGCTCAAGACGCTGCACGAAAATCGATGCATCGAGCCCCTTTACCCTCAGCGTATAATATCGCGTTTCCGCAACGCCGATCTTCATGTGCGCCGGATCGAGCGTGAGCGTGCCGCCCATGAATGGCCAGCGAGCACCGTTCACCTGCAGATTGTAGCCGGGCAGCATCTCGAACGACAGAGTGCCATCCGTCGCTTCGACGCCAGGATTGATGGAGTCGATGTGCAATGTCTGGTTGGGGGCGGTTACGAGGCCGAGCAGGTCGGTGAACACGACCTTGCCCGAAAGGCCTTTCACCGGGCCGAACGCCGCAGCGAAATCGACACCGTCGGTCGAGAACGTACCGTCGCTGGTCACACCCTGGGCGTTCCAGTCAATGCGCCCCTGCCCGTGGACGACGCCTTCCAGATTCGAGACCACACCCAAGGCCAGCGACGAAAGGGCATCTGCCTGAAGGTTGTCGTCGAAGCGGATGCCGTCGACCGCCAGATCGGCATGCCCCGTGCTGTCCGACAGGTCGTGCACAATGTCGGCGCGAACCACCTCCCGATCGCTTTCGGGCTCGCGGATCAGGGCTTTTACGGTGATGATGTTGTTCTCAAGCCGCAAAGTGGCATTTCGCGCCATCATCGGTTTGAAGCGCGCCACCTTTTCCCGATCGACAAGCACGAAGCTCGCCCCGTCGACAGTCACTGCACCGTCCTTGTAGGCCCAGTTCCCGGCAGTCTGATGCATGTCCAGCGGAACGGCGAAAAGACTGACGTCGGCTCCGTCGAACGTACCGGCAACCTGGTCCGCCACATTGGCATTGAGATCGGCGACGGCGAAGTGCGATGCGCTGTCTTCGGGACCAAGATCAACCTGGAGCGCCTTGGCTGCGATGACGCCCGGCTGCGTTCCGTTCTGGGCATATCCCAGCGGTCCGCTCGCTATCCGGATCTGCGTTTCGCCCAGATGACCAGCCAGATCCATATCCGAGACGCCTGCGGCAATATGCAGGCCGGAACGGTCGGTGCGGACGATTGCCCCTCCCTTGGCCGGGCATATAGGCAGACTGTGCCGATCGAGCGTAAGGTTGGCGAAGCGAAGGCTATCGAACGTAACCTGCGTGCACCCCGGCCATACTGTCAGATCCCCCGCAGCGCTCCATCGCCCTTCGACAGGAACCATCAGATTATCGGCATGACCGCCGGGCAAATCGCCGGAAATCCCGGCGCGGCCGTTAAACGCAAGCGCCCCGTTGGTATTCTGGACCAGCACCAGTTGCGGAAGCACGATGCTTGCATTTCCGGCTCGATATTCGGGCATCGAAACGTGCATGGTCAGACGCCGACCGCCACCGCTTTCCATCCGCCCGGAAATGTTCGGCAAATCGCGTCCGCCCGTCGCGAAATTGCCGGTCACGCGCGGCACGTCTCCGTTCGCGAACATGGCCTTCACGCGCGAAAGAGTCAGCAAGGACGCGCCGCTGCCGCCTCTCAGAGAGCCGCGCGGCACTACCAGACTCAGGCCTTCCGCAGTCCGTCGAACGATCACATTGGCGGAAAGCGTGCTGCTTCTCGCCTCGCGAGCCAATCCCCCGCGCATCCGCGCCGCCAAAGGCGTAACGAGGGTGTCGGCCCCGGACGTCTCGACGTCGGCCAGAGCCTGATCGATCTGCCTGCCAAGCGTAACCCCGTCGCCGCTCACATCGCCCTCGACGTCGAAGCGATCAAATCCCTGCGCCGACCGGGCGCGACCGTCGAATGACAAGCTGGCAAGGCGAACCTGCGGGGACGTGACACCGCGCGCCTTGAGCGCGTACCGGGCATTCAACCCGCTATCACGATAGGTGAAGTCGGCCGTTCCGGAGGCACCGTCGATGCGGTTCTCCCCGTAGCGCCCTTCTCCGGCATCGATCCCCAGCTTGCCGCTGGCGCCATCGAGCGCCTTGTCCAGCGTCACGTCGAGTTTCAGTCCTGCGCGCCTGAGGGCGAGACCCTGATCGGGGCAGGACAGGTCGGCGAGGCGCACCGGGCCTGCAAAGCGCGGCTGCTGCGCCTTGGTCGTCAGCTTTCCGTAGAGACTGGCGCGATCCGCCGTGCAGCCGCCGAGGACGGGCTCGGGGACGACTGCTGCCAGTTCCCCTTCGAAACCGCCGCGCAAGGCGCCTGCACCTTTCAGCGTGACGCCGACGCGGCCATTGTCCGTTTCGATCAGCGCACCGCCGTCCTTGATGGCAACGTCCAGTCCGGGCATTTCGAACGGGCCGCCCTCTCCACCGAACAGGACCTCGTCGAGGCTGCCGAAACTCACCTTGCCGTCATGGACCGATCCGAAAAGGCGGGGGCGCACGAGCGTAATACGTCCGAGCCCCGGCATCCCCCAGGTGAGACGGGTTTCGACCCGCAACTCATCGATGGTGAGGTCCGGAGACGCTGGATCGCCGACAACCAGATCGCGCACGATCTGCTCGGACGGCCCGATCGACACGATCTCGTACTTCGCGGGCAGTCCAAGCGAATCGAGTTCGTCCGATATGACGGTATCGGCGATGTCCTTGCGCATGATCCACACGACGCCGAGCGCCAGAATCAAAAGCGCGGCAAGCCCCAGCATCACCCAACGCCAACGCGCCCGGCGCACGGGCTGCGCGCCGGTTTCGTCCACCGTCATCTCGGGACTGGGGGGCAGGTCCTGCTCTTGCGCCATCCGCTCCATCACTTGCGCTGGCCGCGCGGGAAAGGCAATTGTTTGTGCATTCTATGCCCGATGACACCCCACTCTTCGATGAACGCGCAGCGCCCGCGCGCCGCCCCGGCGATATGGGCAACGATCCGAGCGGACATCGCAAGCGCCTTCGCAAGCGGCTGCTCGACGGCGGTCTTGAAGCTCTGGCCGATCACGAGGTGATAGAACTCCTCCTAGCGCAGGCGGTTGCGCGCCGGGACATGAAGCCGCTCGCGCGCAGCCTGCTGCAGCGCTTCGGGTCACTGGCGGGTGTATTGCATGCCGATCCGCGCACCCTCGCGGCTCATCCCGGCATGGGGGAAGCCACCACCGTCGCGCTGCAGCTTGTCCGGGTGGCGGCAACCCGAATGGCGCGCGAGAAGGTGCGCGAAGCTCCGATCATCGGCTCCTGGCAGGCCCTGATCGATTATCTGACGATCGACATGGCCCACCTCACGGTCGAGCGCGTGCGCGTTCTCTACCTCAATGCCCGGAACATGCTGGTGCTGGACGATCTGGTGGGGGAAGGCTCGATCGACGAAGCCGCCATCCATCCGCGTGAAGTCATCCGGCGCGCGCTCGACATCGGCGCGACAGCGCTGATTCTAGTCCACAACCATCCTTCCGGTTCCCCAAACCCCAGCCGCGCCGACATCGAAATCACCAATCGCATCGCCGAGGCAGGCCGCCTGCTGGGAATCACCGTGCACGATCATGTCATCATCGGCCGCGAAGGCCATGTCAGCCTGAAAGCCAAGGGTCTGATCTGATGTGCGTCGCTGCCGTTGCCTGGAATGCCCATCCCGACTGGCTGCTCGTGTGCGCCGGCAACAGGGACGAATTTCATGCCCGCCCCGCTGCGCCGCTTTGCAGATGGCCCGATGGCTCCGGCATCATCGCAGGGACCGACCTGACGGGTGGCGGCACCTGGCTGGGACTGACCGAGGCAGGCCGGTTCGCTCTCGTCACCAATTACCGCGTACCCGAGGGGCCCCAGCCCGGCCGGCCCTCTCGCGGGAAGCTCGTGACCGACCTGCTGACCGGAAGCGTTCCCCGGAACATGGAAGCCATGAATCCTTTCAATCTGGTGCTTGTCGAAAACGGAACGGCGTCATTTCTCACCAACTTTCCGAGACTTGATAAAAGGGCCTTGTCGCCTGGAATGCACGGCTTATCGAACGGGGGCTTCGACGTGCCATGGCCCAAGACACGGGAAGTACAGGCCGCCATCGAGCAGTGGATGGCTGCAGGCGATGACGATTTTTCGTCGCTTCTCCACGCTCTGCGCAACGAGCGCCCGGGCCCGGCGCCGGCTGACCCTGAGCAGGGCCCCGAGGCGCGTTTCGCCCCCGTATTCATCCGCGATTCTGTCTATGGCACGCGCTGCAGCACCGTCATTGCTATCGGGCGCGACGGCTCCGGTCGGGTCGTCGAGAGAAGTTACTCGGAAGACGGTGTCGCTACCGGTGAGCAGGCCATCAATTTCACATGGCCTGCAACATGAGTTTGCTCGTCGACACATCCAGTCGAGCAAAAAATTCATGCCTATTGTCAATTATTTTTATAGACAAATGACACTTGCGTAACACGCAATTACCGCTAACTCATGCTGCCGGCTTTGATGCCAAGTAACGAGGGGCAGCGTAGGACATGATTCCGGGAATCGGTGCGAGTTCGCCTGCCGTAATGGGCGTTCTCCTCGTTCTTTTGTTCTTGGCCTTCGCGTTGGAACTGGCCGCGCCGGAAGTCATCGCGCTGGTATTGGTGGCGGTATTGCTCGTGCTGGGCGTCCTTGCCACGGACGATGTTCTTGCAGCGATGAGCAACCCTGCCCCGCTGACGATCGCCTGCATGTTCATCATTTCCTCGGCGATGGTGCGGACCGGTGCGCTCGACTTTCTGGCCGTGCGCATCACCGGTATCGGCAAAAAACACCCCGCTGTTTCAATCGCGATCTTTCTCGCGGTCATCGCGGCCATGTCGGCTTTCACCAACAACACCCCGCTCGTCATGATGATGATCCCGGTGGGTATGACCTTGGCGAAAGAACTGAACATCGTTCCATCCAAGATACTGATGCCCATTTCGTTCGCGGCGGTGCTGGGCGGTACCGTAACCCTGCTGGGGACCTCCACGAATATTCTCGTAGATGGCGTTGCCCGCAATGCGGGAATCGCTCCCTTCTCGATTTTCGAGATCGCCCCTGTGGGCATTGTCGTCGCGGTCATCGGCGTGATCTGGCTGGCGGCTTCCCATCGCCTGCTTCCCGAGCGCCACACGATTGCCGGATTGACACCCAACAACGACAACAAGCGCTTCGTCGTCTCCGTCTTCATCGAGGCGGAATCGCCTTACATCGGCTGCAACCCTCGCGAGATCGATCTCTTCTCGCGGCCCGAACGCAGGCTCGTGGACGTGCTGCGCGGGGATGAATCGCTCAGGCGTGATTTCGACAGTTGCGTGCTCAGTGAAGGCGATATTCTCGTCATGCGCACCTCTGCGGCCGACCTCATGACGATCAAGGAACGCGGCGAGCATGCCCTGACGGCCTCCTCGACCCACGATCCGCATCTGGTTCAGCTTTCGGCGCGAAATTCCAAGATGGTGGAAACACTGCTCGCGCCGGGCGCCGCGATCATCGGGCATACCCTTGCAAACCTGCGCCTGCGCCGGCGTTACGGCGTCTATCCCATTGCCCTTCACCGCAAGGGAACGAATCTTGAGGAACGCTACGAAACCGTACCGCTCGAAGTCGGCGACACGATTCTGATGGAAGGTGCACCCGACGACCTCCAGCGTCTCGTTCAGGATCAGCAACTGGTCAACATCGCCGAACCGACCGTACGCGGATTCCGTCGCAACAAGGCCTGGATCGCGGTCGGCACCATGATCGGCGTGGTCGTGGCAGCGGCTTTCAACCTCATGCCCCTGGCCGGCCTCGCGATGCTCGGTGTCGCCGTCGTGCTGGGCATGCGCTGCGTCGAAGCCGATGAAGCCTTCAAGGCCGTCGACTGGCGCATCATCGTGCTGATCATCGCCATGCTTTCGATCGGCACCGCGCTGGAAAAGACCGGGCTTGTGCAAGCCATCGTGGCGCTCGCGACCCCATGGCTGGGAACGATGGGCCCATTCACGGCGCTCGTGGCGATCTACATTCTCAGTCTGGTACTTACCGAACTTGTGACCAACAACGCCGTGGCGGTCGTGGTCACCCCCATCGCCATCAGCCTCGCCCAGGCGCTGCATGTCGATCCACGCCCCTTCGTGGTGGCCGTGATGTTCGCCGCATCGGCCAGCTTCCTTACGCCGATCGGCTATCAGACGAATACGCTTGTCTATGGCGCCGGTGGCTACAAGTTCACGGACTTCTACAAGTACGGCTTTGCCCTCACGCTCATCGTGTCCATCACCACCCTCACGATGATCCCGATGATCTGGCCGTTCTGACAACCAGCACGTTCAATCGCAGGCCGGCTTTTCCAACCGCCCTTGCCTTTCCTCCGTTCGCACCCTAGCGGCTCTCGCGCATCTAGGTCTGCAAGGAGTCGAACATGGTCCCCCGTTATGCCCGCCCGGCAATGACTGCGATCTGGGAGCCGGAATCGCGCTATCGCATCTGGTTCGAGATCGAGGCACACGCCGCCGTGAAGATGGGCGAGATGGGCACCGTGCCGGAAAGCGCCGGCAAGGCCCTGTGGGACTGGTGGGCGACCGATCCGAAAATCGACGTCGAGGCCATCGACGCGATCGAGGCCGTCACCAAGCACGACGTCATCGCCTTTCTCGACTGGGTGGCCCAGCAGGTCGGGCCGGAAGCCCGCTTCATGCATCAGGGCATGACCAGCTCCGACGTGCTCGACACCACGCTGAACGTTCAGCTGGCCCGCGCCGCCGACATCCTGCTCGAAGACCTCGACGCGTTGCTTGCCGCCATCAAGCGCCGCGCGGAAGAGCACAAGTACACCCCATCCATCGGCCGCAGCCACGGCATCCATGCCGAACCGGTCACCTTCGGCCTCAAGCTGGCCGAGGCCTACGCCGAGTTCACCCGTGCAAAGAAGCGCCTTATCGCCGCCCGCGAAGAGATCGCGACTTGCGCCATTTCCGGCGCCGTCGGCACTTTCGCCAATGTCGATCCGGCCGTCGAAGCCTATGTCGCGGACGAGATGGGCCTCGATATCGAGCCTGTCTCGACGCAGGTCATCCCGCGCGACCGCCACGCGATGTTCTTCGCGACGCTGGGCGTGATCGCCAGCTCGATCGAACGCCTCGCCGTCGAAGTTCGCCATTTGCAGCGCACCGAAGTTCTGGAAGCCGAGGAATACTTCTCGCCCGGCCAGAAGGGCTCGAGCGCGATGCCGCACAAGCGCAACCCGGTCCTCACCGAGAACCTCACCGGTCAGGCGCGCATCATTCGTTCCTACGCCATGCCGGCGATGGAAAACGTTGCGCTCTGGCACGAACGCGACATCTCGCACTCCTCGGTCGAGCGCTTCATCGGCCCCGATGCGACGATCACGCTCGACTTTGCGCTGGCCCGGCTCACCGGCGTTATCGACAAGCTGTTGGTCTATCCGGAACGCATGCAGAAGAATCTCGATCGCATGGGCGGTCTTGTTCATTCGCAGCGCGTACTGCTCGCCCTCACCCAGGCCGGCCTGACCCGCGACGAAAGCTACCGCCTCGTTCAGCGCAACGCGATGAAAGTCTGGGAATCCGACGGGCAGCTCAGCTTGATGGAACTGCTCAAGGCGGATCCCGAAGTCGCAGCCGCACTGCCTGCCGAGGTGATCGAGGAAAAGTTCAACCTCGACTACCACTTCAAGCACGTCGACACGATCTTCGATCGCGTCTTCGGCGCCTGAGCCTGCCCGCCGGTCTTCCCTTGCCCGGCATTACATCCTAGCATCGGCGCAGTCCCGCGAGGAAAGCAGGAGGAAGAATGCAGATCATCCGCACCGTGGTTTGGATCGCGATCACCGCGATTCTGGTCGCTTTCATCGCCATGAACTGGACGAAGGTTCCGGTTAACTTCTGGCCGCTGGAAGATGGCAACTACATCCACTTCGAATGGCCGGTCGGGGTTGTCGCGCTGGTGTTCTTCCTGCTGGGGATGGTGCCGGTCTGGCTTTACCTGCGAGCCATGCGCTGGCGCATGGGCCGCCGCATCGCCTCCCTGGAAAATTCGCTGAGGGCCAGTTCCATGCCCTCGATCAATGCGCACGCCGATACGCCCGTCACAACCGAAAGTGTTTCCAGGGAAACGCCTTCGCCAACAAGTTCGCCGGAAGTCTGATCATATGAACCACAATCCCGTCTTTCTCGCTCTCGACCTGCCCCGCCTCGACGCTGCCGAGGCTCTGGCGCGCAAGGTTGCGGGCCACATCGGCGGGATCAAGCTGGGGCTCGAGTTCTTCTGCGCCCATGGCCACCATGGCGTTCACGAACTGCACAAGCTCGGCCTGCCGATCTTCCTCGACCTGAAGCTGCACGACATTCCCAATACGGTCGCCGCGGCCATGCAGGCGATCCATGTTCTGGAACCGGCCATCGTCACCGTGCACGCATCGGGCGGCCGCGCCATGATGGAAGACGCCAAGGCCGCCGCGGGCGAAAACACCAAAGTCGTGGGCGTTACGGTCCTCACCAGCCTCGACGACGATGACCTGACCGCGACCGGCGTCTCCTGCTCTCCTCACGATCAGGCGCTGCGCCTTGCGGACCTCGCGCATTCCGCGGGTCTCGATGGCATCGTCTGCTCCGGACACGAAGTCGGCGCGGTCCACAAGCAGTGGAAGGACGGCTTCTTCGTGGTCCCGGGCCTGCGCCCCGACGACGGCAGGAATGGCGACCAGAAGCGCACCGTCACGCCGCGTCAGGCCCGCGATGCCGGTGCCAGCGTCCTCGTGATCGGACGCCCGATCTCGCGCGCCGAAGACCCGATGGCCGCCGCACGGGCCATCGAAGCGACGCTCTGAATTCCTTGGCCCGGTTCAGGCCCGGGCAACCTGCTTCCATCCAGTTCGTTGGAAAGACCGAACAGATGGAGAGTTGTCGATGAAACGTCTGCCCCTGATTGCCGCGCTCGCCATGGGAACGAGCCTCGTAGCCGCCGCGCCTGTCGCGATGGCGCAGCAGACGAGCCCGGTTCCGACGATCCAGACCGGGCACACGCTGCTAACCGTATCGGCAGAGGGCTCATCTGCGCGCACGCCTGACATGGCGCGCTATTCCGCAGGCGTTACCACGCAGGGTGCGACGGCGAGCGAAGCGCTTTCGGCCAATTCGGCGCAGATGAACCGGGTGATGGCCGCCCTCAAGCAGGCCGGTATCGCCGACAAGGATATCCAGACCAGCAATCTCAACCTGCGCCCGATCTACGCCCAGCCCAAGCGCCAGCCGGACGGCAGCTACGACGACAGCGAGCAGCGCATCGTCGCCTATCGCGCCACCAACACCGTCTCCGTCCGGCAGCGCAAGCTGGCAGACATGGGCAAGGTGATCGATGCGCTCGTCAAGGCCGGAGCCAACCAGGTCAACGGCCCGAATTTCGCTCTGAGCGAACCTGACGAGGCTCAGGACGAGGCTCGTACGGAGGCAATGAAGAAGGCCCGCGAACGTGCCAATCTCTACGCCAAGGCCGCAGGCCTGCGGGTGGTCGGCATCGTCTCGATCAGCGAGAGCGGCGGCTACACGCCCAGCCCCGTCATGTACGCGCGCGCCGAGAAGATGGACGCCGCCGCGCCGCCCCCGGTCGCCGCCGGCGAGCTGGAAATGAACGTCAACGTGACCGTTCAGTTCGAACTCGCGCCCTGATTCAGTTCAGCATCATGTCCTGAGACTGGATGTTGTAGCCGACCAGCTTGAGCTTGCCTTCGTCGTACTTGCGATAGACGAACCGCTCGGTGCCGCTGCCCTTCTCGAAGGTCGTGCGCATCGTCAGTGTCAGGTACGTACCGCCCGTCGTGGCATTGGCATTCCAGCCGACCTGCTCGCTCGCCGTGACCTTGCCCAGCTTGCTGTGCACGGCGTCGAGCAGCCGGCCGAACTTGTCACGGGTGGTCGCATTGCGCAGCTCGGGACTGGCTCCGGCCCACAGGCCCTGCCATTTACCGGCGTCCAGTGCGGCATGAAACTGCGCGACTTCCTTCGACGCGTCCTTGAACGACTCCTTCACGCCGCAGCCGGCAAGCATTGCAGCTGCGGCAAATGGCACTAGATAGCGCGCCAGACGGTTCATTTCGGTCTCTCTCCAACAGCTGGGGACCGCAATCTAGGCAAGAACACTCCGATGCCAACAGCGGCGATCAAGATTTGCGGCATAAGCACACCAACGGCTCTGGAAGCCGCGATCCGGGCGCGTGCCGACTATGCCGGTTTCGTGTTCTTTCCCAAGAGCCCGCGCCATGTCTCTCCGGCGCAAGCGGCGGAACTGGCCGACCGCGCCAAAGGCCGAATCGTGAGAGTGGGACTGTTCGTCGATGCAGACGATGCGACGCTTGCCGAGGCGGTAGAGGCTGCCGATCTCGATGTCCTCCAGCTTCACGGCAAGGAAACTCCGGAACGTGCGGCACAACTGCGCGCGCGGTTCGGACGGAAGGTTTGGAAAGCGCTACCCATCGCGAGCGCCGACGACGTGGAACGCGCCCGAGCCTATGCAGGCGCCGTCGACATGCTGCTGTTCGATGCCAAGACACCCACAGGTGCCCTGCCCGGCGGCATGGGGCTCAGTTTCGACTGGGGGCTCGTTGCCGGCTGGAAAGGCGCGACCGCATGGGGGCTGGCCGGCGGCCTGACGCCGGACAACGTCGCCGAAGCCCTCGCCATGACGCAGGCACCGCTGGTCGATACCTCGTCCGGCGTCGAAAGCGCCCCGGGCGTGAAGGACGAAGACAGGATCGCTGCCTTCTGCGCGGCCGTACGCCGCACATAAGCGAAAGGGCGGCCGCGCGAAGCGGGCCGCCCCTTTGCGTCCATCAGGATGCCTGGGTTCAGGCGCGATGGACCTGCTGTGCCGAATAGGCGGCAAAAGCATTTGCCTGCGCATCGTTGACAGCAGCGTTGGCGATACCGAACATGGCGAATACGGCCAAAGCGGCGGCGGAAAGACTGGTAAGACGGTTCATTTTACATTCCTTGAAACAGTATTGTTGACTAAGATCGAAGCTCTTTTCCGGCCTTGTCTTGATGCGCCGCTCTCTATGCTTCTTCGGTGACCGCGCCAATCTCCGCTCGTCGAAGACGAAGGACTTGGTCGGCCTGCCAACGACATTCGTCGATTGCCGAAGCGGAATGGTGTCCAAAAGGGCGTCTGGACAAGCGAAGGCGGCTCTGCCAAGCGCGCATGCATGACTGCTCAACCGCCCGTGAATTCGCTACGCTCGCTGCCGGACTCGACCGGTCACTTCGGCACGTTCGGTGGCCGTTATGTCGCCGAAACGCTGATGCCGCTCATTCTCGATCTGGAGAAAGAGTATCGCAAGGCGAAGGAAGACCCCTCGTTCCAGGAAGAGTTCGACGATCTTCTGAAGAACTTCGTCGGCCGCCCCAGCCCGCTCTATTATGCGCCGCGCATGACCGAGCATTTCCGCGAGGCCGCGCCCGCAGGCAAGGGCCCCAAGATCTACTTCAAGCGCGAAGACCTCAATCACACCGGCGCGCACAAGATCAACAACTGCATCGGCCAGATCCTGCTCGCGATCCGCATGGGCAAGACCCGGATCATCGCCGAGACCGGCGCGGGCCAGCACGGCGTGGCCACGGCAACGGTCTGCGCGCGCTTCGGCATTCCCTGCGTCATCTACATGGGCTCGACCGACGTCGCCCGCCAGCAGCCCAACGTGTTCCGCATGAAGCTGCTCGGCGCCGAAGTGGTGCCGGTGGAATCGGGAGCGAAGACGCTCAAGGACGCGATGAACGAGGCGCTGCGCGACTGGGTCGCCAACGTCCACGACACCTTCTACATCATCGGCACCGCCGCCGGGCCGCACCCCTATCCCGAGCTGGTGCGCGATTTCCAGAGCGTGATCGGCACCGAAACCAGGGCGCAGATGCTGGAAGCCGAAGGCCGCCTGCCGGACATGGTTCTCGCCTGCGTCGGCGGCGGATCGAATGCGATCGGTATGTTCCACCCCTTCCTCGACGACCCCGAAGTGGCGATGGTCGGCGTGGAAGCAGCCGGTCACGGCATCGAGACCGGACAGCATGCCGCAAGCCTCACCGGGGGCAAGCCCGGCATCCTCCACGGCAACAAGACCTACCTGCTGCAGGACGAGGACGGCCAGATCACCGAGGCGCACTCGATCAGCGCGGGCCTCGATTATCCCGGCCTCGGGCCCGAGCATTCCTGGCTGCATGAAAACGGCCGCGTGCGCTACGTGCCGATCACCGACGATCAGGCGCTGGAAGCATTCCAGCAGTGCTGCGCGCTGGAGGGGATCATACCGGCGCTGGAAAGCGCCCACGCCCTCGCCGCCCTGCCCCAACTCACTGCCGAGATGGACGAAGACAAGATCCTGGTCGTCAACGTCTCGGGCCGCGGCGATAAGGACATCTTCACCGTGGCCGAGGCGCTGGGGGTGGAGCTTTGACGGCCCACTGCTGCGACATGATGGATGCTCAGGTCAATTCGACCTGCAAACAGCACCCTGACCGCAGCGACTGCCCAGATTGCCTAATCAGCTACGATCCAGCCTTTGTCCGTTATGGGATCATGATCCACGATGGTGGCTCGTCCATGATCACGATTGATTACTGCCCTTGGTGCGGGAGCAAGTTGCCCGAACCGGAAGATAAAAACGAGGATTATCCGATCCATGAGTGATCGCTTCGAAACCGCCTTCTCCAAGGGCCCCGCGCTCGTCTGCTTCATCACCGGGGGCGACGGCGACACCGCTGCAAACCTCGACGCGCTCGTTGAAGGCGGCGCCGATGTCATCGAACTCGGCATGCCCTTTACCGATCCCATGGCGGACGGCCCGGCGATTCAGGAAGCCAACCTGCGCTCGCTCGGCAAAGGAACGCGCACGGCGGACATCTTCCGCTACGCCGCCGAGTTCCGCCAGCGTCACCCGCAAGTGCCCCTCGTGCTGATGGGCTATGCCAATCCGATGACCATCCGCGGCCCCGAATGGTTCGCCGAAGAGTGCGCCAAGGCCGGCGTCGACGGCGTGATCTGCGTCGACATTCCGCCGGAAGAGGATGCCGCCCTCGGCCCCGCATTGCGCGGCGCGGGCGTGTCGCTGATCCGCCTTGCCACGCCGACCACAGACGCCGCGCGACTTCCCGCCGTGCTCGAAGGGTCCTCGGGCTTTCTCTACTACGTCTCGGTCGCCGGCATCACCGGCATGCAGCAGGCCGCACAGGGCTCGATCGAAGAGGCCGTGGCAAGGCTCAAGGCTGCCAGCGACATTCCCGTTGCCGTCGGTTTCGGCGTACGCACGCCCGAGCAGGCCAGCTCGATCGCCAAGGTTGCGGACGGCGTGGTCGTCGGCTCGGCGCTGGTCGATCTCGTCAAGCAGCACGGAGACAAGGCCGCGGGGCCGCTCAAGGAGCTGACCTCGGCGCTGGCCGAAGCGGTGCATTCGGCGCGTTGAAGGTGGGCGACTTCGCGGTATCGGACGATCCGCGCGTACAGGCCCAGCTAGACCGCCTGGACGCCCTTTCCGTTCCGCAGGGACGGCTCGGGCTCGATACCATCCGTGCGCTGCTGGACCGGCTCGGTAATCCGCAGCGCAGCCTGCCACCCGTGTTCCATGTTGCTGGCACCAACGGCAAGGGATCGACCTGCGCCTTCCTGCGCGCCGCTCTTGAGGCAGCCGGGCACCGAGTCCATGTCTTCACCAGCCCTCACTTGGTACGCTTCAACGAGCGTATCCGGGTGGCCGGTACGCTCATTTCCGACGAGATGCTGGCGGACCTCTTGGCGGAAGTGCTCGATGAAGCCGAGGCTGCCGGCATCGGCGCCAGCTTCTTCGAAGTCTCCACTGCCGCCGCCTTCCTCGCCTTTGCGCGAACGCCCGCCGATGCCTGTGTAATCGAAGTCGGGCTCGGTGGCCGCTTCGATGCCACCAATGTGATCGAGACGCCTACCGTCTGCGGCATTGCCTCGCTCGGGATCGATCACGAGGCTTTCCTGCTTTCCCCCGATCCTGAGGCGCCCAAGGAACCGCATATCCGGATCGCCTTCGAGAAGGCCGGGATCGCCAAGGCCGGCGCGCCACTGATCACCCTGGACTACAACCTCGGCATGAACGAGGCTATCGACGCCAAGGCGCTGCAAGTCGGCACCAAGGTCATCCGCCGCACGCGAGACTGGTCCATCGGCCCAACAAGGAGCGGCTTCGCCTATCACGACGATGCAGGCTCTCTCCACCTCCCCCTTCCCGCGCTGGCAGGCAAGCACCAGGCCATCAATGCCGGGCTGGCTATTGCCATGCTGCGCCATCAGGACGCGCTCAGCGTGCCGGATGCCGCTGTGGTCGCAGCGATGGGATGGGCGCGCTGGCCGGCCCGCCTGCAGCGCTTAGGCGAAGGACCGCTGACTGCGCTGCTGCCGCCCGGCACGCCGTGCTGGCTCGATGGCGGGCACAACCCGGATGCGGGGAAGGCACTGGCGCTGCATTTCCGCGAGAGCCGCCCGCATATCCACCTCGTCATCGGCATGCTGGCGAACAAGAACCCGAACGCCCTGATCGCCCCGCTGGCAGATCGCCTGGCCAGCGTGACGGTCGTCCCGGTGCCCGGGCATGCGTGCCACGAAGCCTCGGCGTTCAATTACATCTTCGCGCCCGAAGCCTCGGCTGCAGGCAGCGTGGGGGAAGCGCTCAAGCGGATCGAACCGGTCGAGGGCGAATGCGTGCTGATTGCCGGGTCGCTGTATCTTGCCGGGGGCGTGTTGCGCGAGAACGACGAACTGCCGGACTAATCCCGCGCGTCGCCCTCACCGACTTCGCCCGCCGTGCCCATCGCATCGTCGACAAGGCCGGTGCGCATCATCCACCAGAACAGCACGATGCCCGGCAGTGCGGCGACCGTGGTGAGCAGATAGAAGTTCACGTATCCCATCATCTCGATCAGCGACCCAGCCGTGGTGCCGGTCAGGAAACGCCCGACAATGCTCGCACCTGCAGAAATCAGGGCATATTGCGCAGCGGTGAAACGCAGGTCGCACAGCGCGGAAAAATAGGCGACGACCACGACACCGCCATACCCGCTGGCAAAGTTTTCGAAGCCGATGGCCCCCGCCATCCCGAGGTTGCTGTGCCCTGCCGCTGCCAGCATGGCGAAGCTGAGATTGGAAACGGCCATCAGGATCAGCGCGATCAGCACCGAACGCTTGAGCCCCATCCGTGCGTAGATCACACCGCCGACGAAGACGCCGATGATCAGCGCCCAGAAACCGACGCCGATGTCATAGAGCGCGATTTCGTCGTTGGTGAAGCCGAGGTCGTTGAACAGCAACCGGAACGTCAGGTTGGCCAGCGTGTCGCCGATCTTGTGGACGAGAATGAAGAGCAGAACGAGGAAGGCGCCATTGCGCCGGAAGAACTCCTGAAACGGGCCAGCGATAGAGGTCCAGACTTCCGACAGCTCGCGCTTTTCATGTACGACCTGATGCCGGACAGGCTCCCCCATCACGATCGCGGTGATCATCGCAGGAAGCGCGAAGACGGCGCAGGCGGCGTAGGCCATGTGCCAGTCGAACCGCGCCGCCAACACCAGCGCCACGGCACCGGCAGCGGCAGCGCCGATACGCCAGCCGTACTGGCTCATGCCCGAGCCCGTACCGAGCTGATAGGGCTTCAGCGTCTCGATGCGAAAGGCATCGATGACGATATCGAAACTGGCGCCGGCGAGGCCCAGCAATACAGCCGCCAGCACAGTGGGCCCGATATTGTCGGGAGACGGGTTCACCAAGGCGAGATTAACCGTTGCCGCCATCACCAGCAGGCCGATCACGATCATCCATGAGACGCGCTGGCCCATGCGGACCAGCACGGGGATCCTCACGCCATCGACGACCCATGCCCAGAAGGGCTTCAGGTTGTAGACGAAGAACGCAAGCGTGAAGGCGGTGATCGTCGACTTCTCGATCCCGTCCTGCGCCAGCCTCGTCGTCAACGTGGCGGCCAGCAAGGCGAAGGGATACCCCGAGGACACCCCGAGAAAGAAGGACGCGAGAGATTCCTTTTCGAGATAGGGCTCCATCGAAGCCCCGATGCTACGCCGTTTGCTGGTATTTTCGGCGCTCACGCCATTCTCCCCGAAATCAAACCGCCAACTTAGCGTCGCACGAAGCGATGGGAAGGCTGGATGAAGCCGCGATCAACAGGTATGGCGCCGCAAATGTCCAGACCACCTCACAAATCGGGCGGCTCGCGGCGCAGCGGTCCATCTCAGGGGCGCCCCTCGCAAGGCCCCAGCCGTGGCCACCCCTCGCGTGGTGCCGGCAGGACGGGCAAACCCCGCTCCTCCAACACAGCTCCGAAGACACCCGCGGCACCTCCGCGCCCCAAGGACCGCGAAGGCGACCGGATCGCCAAGCTGCTCGCCCGCGCAGGCGTCGCCAGCCGGCGCGAGGCCGAACGCATGATCGCAGAAGGCCGTGTGAAGCTGGGCGATGATCTGATCGAAACGCCCGCCACGGTGCTCACCAGCCTCAAAGACGTCACCGTCGACGGCAAGCCGGTAAAGGAAGCGGAGGCAACCCGCCTCTTCGCCTTCCACAAGCCTGCCGGGCTGATTACCGCCGAGCGCGACCCCGCAGGGCGTCCGACCATCTACACCGCCCTGCGCAACGCCCTTCCCGCTAATGCCGGGCGCGTCATGCCAATCGGGCGCCTCGATCTCAGTACCGAGGGCCTGCTACTTCTCACCAACGATGGCGAGTTCAAACGCCAGCTCGAACTGCCCGCGACGGGTGTGCCGCGCACCTACCGTGCGCGCGCCTTCGGCGAGGTCACTCAGCAACAGCTCGAGGACCTGATCGACGGCATCGAGATCGACGGCGTGCGCTATGGCAAGATCGACGCCAACATGGAGCGCAAGACCGGCCGCAACCAGTGGATCGAGATGACGCTGACAGAAGGCAAAAACCGCGAAGTGCGCCGCGTTCTCGAACACCTTGGGCTCAAGGTCAGCCGCCTGATCCGCGTGGGCTACGGCCCCTTTGCGCTCGACGAACTTCCCAAGGGCAGCGCAGTCGAAATCGCGCCGCGCGATCTGGAGGCATTCCGCCGCACGCTCGGTGGCGCGAAGCCATGAGGAAGGGCACGAGCACGGGCATGCGCATCGTCGCCGGTGAGTGGCGCGGTCGCAAGCTGGCAGCGCCCGAAGGCGATACCACCCGCCCGACGGCCGATCGGACGCGTGAAACGCTGTTTTCGATGCTGACCAGCCGGCTGGGCACTTTCGAAGGGCTCAAGGTCGCCGACCTGTTTGCCGGTTCGGGTGCGCTTGGGCTGGAGGCGCTGTCGCGCGGAGCCGCGCATTGCCTTTTCGTCGATCAGGACCCGGCAGCGATTCGGGCCATCCGCCGCAACATTGCCAATCTGCAGGCCCAGTCCCGATCGGATGTGAGAGCCAGTTCGGTGATGGCCATGGGGCCGGGCAAGGAGCCGCTCGATCTGGTGCTGCTCGACCCACCTTACGACACCGGTGCCGGCAGCGTCGCCATCGACAAGCTGGCGCGGCTCGGATGGATCGGCGAAACGACGTGGGTAAGCCTGGAGACGGCGAAACAGGAAGCCGTATCGATAAAGGGCTTCGTGGAAGAGGCAACGCGCGACGTCGGCAAGGCCCGCATCCACATCCTGCGCCGCGAAGCCTGAGGCGCGGATGCGCAAAGGGCGCCGGATTACCGGCGCCCTTATAGCGAGGTCATGTCCCGAAGGCTTAGGAACTCGTCGTTTCGCTGACCGGCTTACCGGGCCAGTAGTCGAGAGGACGGTCGCCCCAGTTCAGGCCGGCAGCACGCGGATTGATACAATCGTCCTGTTTTTGCGTATCGCACACGGCGTAGGTTTGCCCGTCGATGCGCACCATGGATGCCTGTCCGTTCGCATCCCTGGAAACGATCTCTGCCGGTGCAGCCATGGCAGCACTGCCCGCAGCAAGAGCAATAGCAGCGCCAGCGATAGAAAATGATCTGATCATCATAGTGTCAGCCTCCTAATTTCTCTGTCCTGTTATTCTATTCAATACAGATCGACCCGAAAGAGTTCCCGGTGACCTGGTTCCGAGACAAATTGCGACACTTGCCGATGCAAAAAGAAAATGGGCGCCATCGGAGTGGCGCCCATCCTTTTTTCGCGATGATCGGAAATCAGATACTGCCGGGATTGCGGCAGCTATCCTGCACATCCTTGCTGCAGACCGGATAGTCCTTGTTCATTGCCGAGGCCGGCGGCGGGGTCAGTGCGCCCTTGTATGGCCCGCCCTGATAACTTTCGTCTGCCGGCATGGCTGGCGGCACATCCTGGCTGGCCGTCTTTGGAGCAGGCACGCCCTTGGTCGGCATTCCCTCGCCCGGAGGATTGGCCTGTCCCGGCGGTGTCGTGGGCGTCTGTCCCGCCAGTTGCTGAACGACCGACTGCCATGCCAACTGCCGCTGTTCGGGCGTCATGTCGTAGATGCGGCCCCGCTGGTCCGGCGTCAGGGCCCAGTAGCCCTTCTGCTGTTCGGGTGTCAGCGTCCAGTAGTAGACCTTGTACTCATTCGGCCATGCGTCGTAGTCGGACTGCAGATCGGCGCCCCAGGCATCGTAGGCACTCTGCTGTTCCGTGGTCAGTACCGGCGCATCGGTCGCACTCTGCGAAGACATCGTCGTGTCGGGCGTATCCGTCGCCATAGCACCTTGGGCCATGACCGCAGTGGGGGCTGCAGCCAGGGCGAACACGGCGGCGCCGTTCAGTAGCAGTTTGCGCATAGGATCTCTCTCCTTTGTCGATTGTCGTGTCGCCCTTTCGACGAACCGGCACCGCCAATGTTTCCCCAACTGCGACGAAGCGACCTTGCACAGCGTCTATCCGTTCCCTAGTTGTTCGCCGGTGAACGACCTGCAATCCCCCCTGCCCACCGATGCCCCAGATCCCTTGCTTGACGGATTGAACGCGCCGCAACGCGACGCCGTTTTGACGACCGAGGGCCCTGTTCTGATGCTGGCGGGGGCGGGAACAGGAAAGACGTCTGCGCTCACCCGACGGTTGGCGAACCTCGTGCGCAGCCGACTGGCGTGGCCTAGCGAGATCCTCTGCGTGACCTTCACCAACAAGGCAGCGCGCGAGATGCGCGAACGCGTCGGGCATCTGATCGGCCCTGCGGTCGAGGGCATGCCCTGGCTGGGCACGTTCCACGCGATTGCCGCCAAGATGCTGCGCCGCCATGCCGAGCTGGTCGGGCTGCAGTCCAACTACACGATCATCGACACCGACGATCAGCTCCGCCTGCTCAAGCAACTCATCCAGTCGGAGGGCTTGGACGAAAAGCGCTGGCCGCCACGCCAGCTGGCAGGCTGCATCGATCGCTGGAAGAACCGCGGCCTCAACCCGGAAGACCTCGATGCCGGCGAGAACGAAGCCTATGCCAACGGCAAGGGTCAGCACTTCTACCGCCTCTATCAGGACCGGCTGAAAGCCCTGAACGCCTGCGACTTCGGCGATCTGCTGCTACACATGCTCAATATCCTGCGCACCAATCGCGAGGTTCTGGAGCAGTACCAGCAGCGCTTCAAATATGTGATGGTCGATGAGTATCAGGACACCAATCAGGTCCAGTACCTGTGGCTGCGCCTGATCGCGCAGGGTCGCCAGAACATCTGCGTGGTGGGTGACGACGACCAGTCCATCTATTCATGGCGCGGTGCAGAAGTTGCCAATATCCTGCGGTTTGAAAAGGATTTCCCGGGTGCCAAGGTCATCCGGCTGGAGCAGAACTACCGCTCCACGCCGCAGATTCTCGCCGCCGCTTCCGGCCTCATCAACGAGAACAGCCAGCGCCTCGGCAAGACGTTGTGGACCGAGAAACACCCTGGCGACAAGCTGCGCGTCATCGGCGTGTGGGACGCCCCCGAGGAAGCCCGCCGGGTCGGCGACGATATCGAGCGGCTTGAACGCGAAGGCGCCCCGCTCGATCAGATCGCCATCCTCGTGCGCGCCCAGTACCAGACCCGCGAGTTCGAAGACCGTTTCATAAGTATCGGTCTCAAGTATCGGATTATCGGCGGTTTCCGCTTTTACGAACGCGCCGAAATTCGCGACGCGCTGGCCTATCTGCGCGTGATCGCCCAGCCGGCCGACGATCTCGCCTTCGAGCGCATCTACAATTCGCCCAAGCGCGGCCTTGGCGCCAAGGCGCTCGAAAAGCTTCATCTGCTCGCCCGCCGCCGATCGATCCCGCTGGCGGCAGCCGCGATCGAGATCGTCGACACCGACGAACTCCCGGCCCGCGCCCGCAATACGTTCCTTTCATTGATGCGCGACTTCGCCCGCTGGCGCGATCTCGAGAAGACCGAGAACCCGGCCGACCTGATGCGCACGGTGCTCGACGAGAGCGGCTATACCGATGCCCTGCAGGCCGAAAAGACCGCCGAAGCGACAGGCCGTTTGGAAAACCTCACCGAACTTGCCCGCGCCATGGAGGAATACGAAAGCCTCGGCGATTTTCTCGAGCATGTCAGCCTGGTGATGGACAACGAGGCCGCCTCGGAAGAGGAAAAGGTCACGATCATGACTATGCACGCGGCTAAAGGGCTGGAATTTGACCATGTCTTCCTGCCCGGTTGGGAAGAAGGCGTGTTCCCCTCGCAGCGCTCGCTCGACGAAGGCGGGCTCGCCAGCCTCGAAGAGGAGCGCCGGCTTGCCTACGTGGCAATCACGCGCGCCCGCCGGAAATGCACGATCCTGCATGCCGCGAACCGCCGCATCTACGGCCAGTGGACCAGTTCGATCCCCTCACGCTTCATTGCCGAGCTTCCCGACGTCCACGTCGACAGCGAAACGACGCTGACCGGCGGCGCCTCGCTATGGCGTGCGCAGTGGTCCGAACATGCCGATCCCTTTGCCGATGTCGCCCGCGCGCAGCCTGCCCGTACCGTTACACGCGGCCCCGGTTGGCAGCGGGCAGCCCGTCAGGAGTTCGATCCCAAGCCGCGTCGCATTGCCGAAAGCACCCGCAGCGCCGCCAGCTTTGCCGCCAAACCGCGTACCGACCTCACCATCGGCGCACGCGTATTTCACGAAAAGTTCGGCTACGGCACGATTGCCGAGCAGGAAGGCAACAAGCTGGAGATCGACTTCGAAAAGTCGGGCCGCAAGCGTGTGCTCGACAGCTTCGTGAAGGTGGCCGACTAGACGCCCCAGCGCGTCAGCCGTTCGGCCAGCCACTCCACGCTACGCGCGATTGCCGTCTCATATCCCTCGGCTTCGATAGCCGGGCCAAGAAACTCAATGTCAAAATATCCGGCGTAGCCTGCATCGAGCAGTTCGCCGATCAGCCATTCGAGCGGGATGGATCCATCGCCGGGCACGCGGCGATTGAATTTCAGGTCCTCACCGACTTTGAAATCGCTGACGTTGACGATCAGAAATCGTTCGTGATGTTCCCGAAACAGCCGCGGCAGATCGCGTTCGTGCCAGCAGTTCTGCAGCTCCACCACCACGCCAAGGTCCGCTTGCGCGCCCAGCTCGCAGGCGGCGGCCAGCGAACTCACGAAACCGAGTTCGCGATTGGCGATCGAATTGTGCTCCACCCCCAGCCGCACGCCGGACTGAATCGCATAGCCATTGGCGAGACCCATCATCGCGACCAGCCGGTCGAAGGCCTCATCGGTCGGCATGCGCTCGGGCGCGGGGCCGGATACAGTGAAAGCAGAGGGGCAGTTCAAGGCGACCGCTGCGTCGATAAGGGGGCGCAGATGCCCCAGCGTTGCCTGGGCGTCATCGATCAGCGACGCCCCGCCGGTTCCGACAGACGCCACTTTCATGCCGCTGCCGCCTATCAGGTCGATCACTTCATCCGCCGGATCGCCAAGCCGCGCCATCGTCAGCGATACGGCGCCTACGCCGAGGCCGGAGAGGAAATCGAGCGTACGGGCGACGGGCCAACGCATGGCCGAAACCACGCTGACTGAGATGCGGGGATGTGCAGCGGTTTGAGTCATGGCTCCAGCCTAACGGCCGGAGCTACGACTTGTCGCGGTGTTTCGTTCAGGCGAGAGCCGAAACGTGCAGGAATTCTGGAACCGGGCCGTTCCAGCCATCGTCGGCCGGCTCGGGTTCGGAGCGACGGGGACGGCGTTCCTTGCGCGGTTCTTCCGAGCGCGTTTGCCTGGTTTCCTTGCGAGGAGCTGCCTCGGCGCGCTCTGCGCCCTCGTCCTTCTTCGCACGACGCGGCCGCTTGGCCTTGGGCTTTTCCTCGACAGCTTCGACAGCCTCTGCAGGCTGCTCTTCGGAAAACTCGAACAGCGGAATTTCGCCACCGGTCAGCTTCTCGACGTTCTCTACCGCCTCGGCATCTTCGGGCGTCACGAAAGTGAACGCGCGTCCGCTGGCACCGCCACGGCCGGTGCGGCCCACGCGGTGGACGTAGTCGTCCGGATGCCAGGGCGTATCGAAGTTGAAGACGTGGCTGACGCCCTTCACATCGAGACCGCGCGCAGCGACGTCCGACGCGCACAGGATGTTGATGGTGCCGCTCTTGAACCGGTCCAGCTCGGCAACGCGTGCGGGCTGATCCATGTCGCCGTGGATCTCGCCTGCATCGAATCCGTGCTGCTTGAGGCTCTTGGCCAGTTCGCGCACCGTCGTCTTGCGATTGCAGAAGACGATTGCCGTCGAAACATTATCCGTACGTAACAGATGACGCAGCATCTCGCGCTTCTTGCGAGCGTTCACCGGCACCTTGTACTGCGCGATATTTGTGTTCGTCGTCGCCGGCCGGGCAACCTCGATGTACTTCGGGTTGGTAAGGAAGCGATCCGACAGCTTCTTGATCGGCGGCGGCATCGTCGCCGAAAACAGCATCGTCTGGCGATTGGTCGGCAGCTTGGCGCAGATGCTCTCGATATCCGGGATGAAGCCCATGTCGAGCATGCGGTCGGCCTCGTCGATCACGAGCAGTTCGCAGCCGGTCAGCAGGATCTTGCCCCGCTCGAACAGGTCCATCAGGCGACCCGGCGTAGCGATGAGCACGTCGACGCCCTCGGACAGCGCCTTGACCTGATCGCCCATCTGCACGCCGCCGATGAGCAGCGCCATCTTCAGATCGTGGTTCTTGCCGTACTTCTCGAAGTTCTCGGCCACCTGGGCCGCCAGTTCGCGCGTCGGTTCGAGAATGAGCGAGCGCGGCATCAGCGCGCGGCGGCGGCCGTGCGCGAGAATGTCGATCATCGGAAGCACGAAGCTGGCAGTCTTGCCGGTACCGGTCTGGGCGATACCGATCAGATCCTTCATCATCAGAACGGGCGGAATCGCCTGCGCCTGAATTGGAGTCGGTTCGGTGTAGCCCGCGGCTTCCACCGCTTGCAGCAATTCGTCAGACAGGCCGAGATCGGCAAAACTCATAGGCAGTAGATTTCCGGAAGATCAGAAGTGGCCACACTTTACAGGTCCGCGCCGGAATTTGACATCCCACAGGCACCCGTCGTGCGATTGCGCGCCCTATGCGGACAAGGGCACCAAAGTCAAGGAAATCCCGCCAATCCGGCGCCCGCGAATCAGCGATCCGTCTCAACCAGCTGGCGAATGCGCGTCAGCTTGCAGTTCATTCCGTTGCGCGAGAGCAAGGTATCGCGGTCGACGCAGAGCTTTCCGTCCGACGTCTTCGCGAGATAGAAACCGGAATAGAAATCGCGTGCCCGGCAGGACCGCTCGAGCTCCGCCGCGATCAGCCTGCGATCGCGCATGTAGAGCATCAGCCGATTGCCCCGATCCGGATGGACACCCGCGATGTCTGTAATGGCCAGACATTTGCCGATCTTTCGCTCGGTGAAATGCACGCTGAAATCGCCATCGGGGATGCCGACGAACATCTCCTGCGGTCGCGGCGCCCGGCCACGCGGCGAAATGCGAATCTGCACGCGCTGCTCGATGTGCACCTGCCAACCGGGGCGCGGCACCACATCCTGCAACATGCGCACGGAGAACGGCCGATTGGGCATCAACACCTGCGGCGGCATATCGGGCCAGACATAGTGCGGCGCCGGGACCTCGGTTTCCGAACGCACCACGGGCTCATCCGCCTTGGACTCGCTATCGACCGCACCGGCCGCAGGCAGCAGCAAGGCAATCGGATAGAGAAGTGCGGCAGCGAGATTCATTCTTCAGTGGGTCCCCGGAATACGGCCATGCCGTTCTCCCTGCCTTACGACAAGAGCTTGAACCGTCGCTTAACTCGACAGCTTGTCGACAGCTTCGTGGGATGAAACCCTCTACGGTCTGTGCCATAGGGCCTGCATGATGACTTCAAACGTATTTCTGGACGAAGCCGCCGCCATTCTGGGGCCGCGCGGCCTGACTCGCGACGCCGAACTTGTTTCCCCCTGGCTCACCGATTGGCGCGGCCGCTATACCGGCAAAGCCTGCGCAATGGCATCGCCCGCCAGCACCGATGAACTCTCACAGCTCGTGAAGCTGTGCGTGGCACATGGCGTACCGATCGTGCCCCAAGGCGGGAACAGCGGCATGTCGGGCGGCGCCACCCCCGACGAGACGGGCAATGCCATTCTCCTTTCGATGCGACGCATGAATGCGATCCGCGAGATCGACGTCGAGGCACGCCGGGTGACCTGCGAAGCCGGGGTCGTGCTCCAGACACTGCACGAAGCCGTCGAAGCGAAAGACCTGCGCTTTCCGCTTACCCTGGGCGGCAAAGGCTCCGCGACGGTCGGCGGCCTGATCTCCACCAATGCGGGCGGTTGCCAGGTCCTGCGGCACGGATCGATGCGCGCGCTCGTTCTCGGCCTCGAAGCCGTCCTTCCGGATGGGCAGGTCTACTCGATGCTCACGCCGCTGAAGAAGGACAACCGCGGTTTCGACCTCAAGCAACTGCTCATCGGATCGGAAGGCACGATGGGTATTGTCACGGCAGCCACTCTGCAGCTGGTTCCCGCCCTGGCCGACCGCGTCGTGATCTGGGCAGGCGTACCCTCGCTCGGCACCGCGCGCAGCCTGCTTCTCCATTGCGAGGATATGGCCGGGGATGCGCTGGAGGGGTTCGAGGTCATGCCGCAGGCGTGCCTGGATGCCGTCCTTACCCATCTGCCCGCAGCACGCGCGCCTCTGGGAGGCAAACACGCCTGGCATGTACTCATCGAAGTGGTGGCCGACAGCACGTCTGCGGCGACCTTGCGCGAACGGTGCGAGACGATGATGGCCGAGGCCTTCGACAAGGAACTGGTCGAAGACGCCGTCCTGTCCACCAGCGAAACGCAGGCAGAGGCTTTCTGGCTCCTGCGCGAATCGGTGGCTCCAGCCGAGCGCGAACGCGGCCCTGCGGTCCAGCACGACATTTCCGTGCCGGTCGAGAAAATGCCCGCCTTCGTGGAGACCACCGCGCCAATGCTCGAGGCCGAGTGGCCAGGCACCGAAGCCGTTGCCTTCGGCCACCTGGGTGACGGCAACGTCCACTACCACATCATCGCGCCCCACGTGTCCGATGGGCTTGCCTGGCAGAAGAACGAAGGCAAGGCGATCAGTCGCCGCGTCCATGACCTCGTAACCGAATGGGGTGGGTCGATCAGTGCGGAGCACGGCATCGGCCAAGTGAAGCGGGATGAACTGGCCCGACTCGGCGATCCGGTCGCCCTGTCGATGCTGCGCGCCGTCAAGAACGCCCTCGATCCGCAAGGCCTGCTCAATCCCGGAAAGCTGGTTTGATGTCCTGAGAGCTAGCAGCAAGCCCCGAACCGCACAGGCACCGCGCTTGCGCGGTTCGGAGCCAGCCTCTAAAGCGACGCCACGTTTTTCAAGAGCCCTATCTCGCGGAGAGTACAAAATGGCGACCGCGCCGCAAAATCCTGCCCTGCCCCTGTTCTACAAGGACCTCATTCCGCTCAATTCGCAGCAGCACGCGAACTGGAAGACCCGCTCCACCGACAAGGCCACCTGGCTGGTGGGCGTCAATTCCATTCCGCTGACCGTCGAAGAGTTCCCGCAGGCGCAGCGCAACTTCCCGATCATCTTCACCTCGGGCGACAATCCGATCCCTCTCGCCCTCATGGGCATGAACGAAGGCATCAACGTCTTCGTCGACGAGGACGGCACGCTGAACACGCAGGTCTATGTTCCGGCCTACGCCCGTCGCTACCCCTTCATGCTGGCCAAGCTGCGCCCGGAAGCGGAAGAGCTGTCGCTCTGTGTCGACCCGTCCAGTGATCTGGTGGGTGAAATCGAAGAAGGCGAACCCCTTTTCTCGGGCTCGGAACCGACCGACACCACCAAGAACATGCTGAAGTTCTGCGAAAACTTCGAGGTTGCCGGCAACAAGACCGCCAACTTCATGGCCGAACTCAAGAAGCATGACCTGCTGATGGATGGTGAGCTCAACATCGACACCGGCAACAATCAGCCGTTCAACTATCGCGGCTTCCAGATGATCGACGAGAACAAGCTGCGTGAAGTCCGCGGCGACGTTCTGCGCCAGTGGAATCAGAACGGCATGCTGCCGCTGATCTACGCCCACCTGTTCTCGCTTGAACTGGTACGCGACATTTTCGGTCGCCAGATGGCGCAGGGCAAGATGCCCCAGCCGGTCGCAAACGTTTGATTTATAAAGATCGGGCGGAAGTTATTGCTATTTTGTCACACTTCCGCCCAATCTTTTAAAGATCGCAAAGCAGGGCTGGACAAAGAGCCCTCATTTTGCATCAACGAATCCCTTGAATGTCAGATCAGGCATGCGTATGCTGGCTATGCCTGATCGGCGCTACCCTCATGGCCCGTTCAGGTTGGTGCACATCGTGCACCTCCTCCCTGAACCTTGGCCACCTCGCGCATAGCGCGGGGTGGTTTTTTATGTGCCGCAGCGATCGGACGCGAAAAGCCTGCTATTCCGCCGCCAGCGGCCACTCCCTGTCGCTTGAATCCTGACCAAGATCGGACACCACCGCCGCCAGCTGGCGCACGAGTACGCTCAGGTCCTGGATCATTGCAGCCATACCGGCACCCGGTTCGACCATATGCGAATCGAGATAGCGACTGCGGTCGATCTCGATCTGCAAGGCATGAATCCCTGCCCGTGGATCGGCATGACGTTCGAGCACGTAGCCGCCCGCATAAGGACGATTGTGCGCGGCCTCGCGCCTGAAAGCGGCCAACTGGGCAAAGGCCGTGGCGACGACACTGCCGTGGCACGTCGCGCCGAAACGATCGCCTATGACGACTTGCGCCCCAGCCGCCCCGATCCGGCCCTGCAGGGGCGGCATCGAATGCAGATCGATGAGCAAAGCCGCCCCCCACCGCTCGCGCAGGGCGAGCAAGGCATTGGCCAAAGCCGCATGATAGGGCTGGTGGACCCCATCGATGCGCTCCTCAAGATCTTCCTTTCGAAGCCGCCGCCGCCAAAGCTCGCCGATCCCCGGCAGCCGGCGTGGAATAACACCCAGGCCGCTGCGAACCCGGCGGCTCGGAAGGCTCAGCGGCCCCGAAGGACGCTCCGACCGCAGAAACATGTCCCAGTCGACATCGGCCGGTGCCCGGTTGAGATCCACCATGGCCCT
This sequence comes from uncultured Novosphingobium sp., assembly GCA_965140495.1. Classification (GTDB taxonomy): domain Bacteria; phylum Pseudomonadota; class Alphaproteobacteria; order Sphingomonadales; family Sphingomonadaceae; genus Novosphingobium. The sequence continues at coordinate 3,173,648 of OZ223239.1, forward strand.
CGGCGCATTGGCCACGAGAAGATTGGCGCCCGTCTCGCGCGCGATCCCGTGGGCCAGGTGATCGACGTAGCGATCCTCCAGCCGCAACGCGACGCTTTCCGAATGACGCATGTCGTCGAGAAGAGCCCGCGGGTAGGCCCTGCCGCCGTGCGGTACGGCAATCAGGACCGGGATGGCCGAAGGTTCGTTCGCTTGCAGCGTAAAGGCGGGAAGCCCCGGCGCACCCGGAATCCATCCGCCACGCTCCGTCTGCGAATCACTCTCACCTCGGGTTTCGGCCATGGTCTCAAAGCTGGCCGTTTCATCTTGTCGAGTCAAAGCGTCCCGTTACCGGTCAATCGGAAATCCGGGCGAGAAAATTAACGGAGGAGCCGCTATAGGTCTGCTCAGAACACAGTCGCCGCTGCACGTAACGAATTGGATTTTGACGCGATGATCCGCATCCTCCTTGCCGAAGACGATCAGGCCATGCGCACCTATCTGGCGCGGGCACTTGAGAACGCCGGGTACGATGTGGTCTCGGTCGATCGGGGTAGTGAAGCCCTGCCCTACCTCGAATCCGAAGAGTTCGACCTGCTGCTCTCCGACATCGTCATGCCCGAGATGGACGGCATCGAGCTGGCCCAGCGCTGCGCCGAAGTGTCCCCCATGACCAAGGTCATGTTTATCACCGGATTCGCCGCCGTCACCCTGCGCGCCAGCCGCGAGGCCCCGCAGGCCAAGGTCCTCTCCAAGCCCTTCCACTTGCGCGATATCGTGATGGAAGTGCAGCGCGTTTTCGGCCTCAGCGCCCACGCCCAGCTCTGACGAAAAATTTCCTGTCCAAAGCGCTTGCATCGGCAAAAGCGCGACGCTAAAGGGCCAGTCCTCCGAGCGGGATGCCCCGCCGGACGCTCGAATGGAATGGGCGTATAGCTCAGTGGTAGAGCACTATGTTGACATCGTAGGGGTCGCAAGTTCAATCCTTGCTACGCCCACCATTCCTTGAAAACCCGCCGTGAAAACGGCGGGTTTTCTGCTTTCTAGCACCCCTTCCATTCCGGCTTGCGCTTCTCCGCGAAAGCCCGCGCGCCTTCCTTGGCATCTTCCGAAGTGTAGATGTGGGCGATGTAGGGATTCTGGTGGTCATTGATCTCCTCGACCGGCCAGAGCCACGAATCGCGCACGATGCCCTTGGTGGCGATGATCGCAAGCGGACCGTTGGCAACGATCGTCGCGGCCAGGTCTCGTGCGCCCTCGATCGCCGGCCCCGTGGTCACGCGGTTCACCATGCCCAGTTCGTGCGCCCGCACCGCGCCAATCGGATCGCCCGTCAGCGCCAGCTCCATCGCCAGCGGGCGCGGCAGCATCCGGGGGAGCTGCACTGCACCACCACCGGCCGCGACGAGACCGCGCTTCACTTCGGGGATGCCGAACTTCGCATCCTCGTGCGCGACGATCAGGTCGCAGGCGAAGGCCAGTTCCATCCCGCCGGCCAGCGCATAGCCATCGACGGCCGCGATCACCGGCTTGTTCGGCGTCCACGTGGTGAGACCGCCGAAGCCGCCGCGCTCGTCGACCGGCAGTTCCCCGCGCAGGAACCCCTTGAGATCCATCCCCGCGCAGAAGGTGCCCCCTGCCCCGGTCAGGATCGCGCAGCGCAGCTCCGGCTCGGCGTCCAGCCGGTCCATCGCCGCCGCGATTGCCTGCGCCGCCGCCTTCGTCATGGCGTTGCGCTGCTCGGGCCGGTTGATGGTCACTTCCAGCACGCCGGCGCACACCTCGACCAAGACCTCTTCGATCATTCGATCCTTCCTCCCTGCGATTTGTGTCAGGCTGGCCGCCCCAACCCGGCCTGTAAAGCCGATACTTACCTTGCTAAGCGCAATCGGCGTGCCTAAGAGACGCCCAAATTCTCATCCCCAGGGGAGCTATCCGAATGGCAAAGATCAAGGTTGTAAATCCCGTCGTCGAGATGGACGGCGATGAAATGACGCGGATCATCTGGCAGTGGATCCGTGAACGCCTCATTCTCCCGTACCTCGACATCGACCTGAAGTATTACGACCTTTCGGTTGAGAAGCGCGACGAGACCGACGACCAGATCACCGTCGATGCCGCCAACGCCACCAAGGAACATGGCGTTGCCGTGAAGTGCGCGACGATCACGCCCGACGAAGCCCGCGTCGAGGAATTCAACCTCAAGCACATGTGGAAGTCGCCCAACGGCACGATCCGCAACATCCTGGGCGGCGTCGTCTTCCGCGAGCCCATCGTGATCTCGAACGTGCCCCGCCTGGTTCCGGGCTGGACCGACCCCATCGTCGTCGGCCGTCACGCTTTCGGTGACCAGTACCGCGCCACCGACACGCTGATCCCCGGCCCCGGCAAGCTGCGCCTCGTGTTCGAAGGCGAAGACGGCAAGGTGATCGACAAGGAAGTGTTCGACTTCCCGTCCTCGGGCGTCGCCATGGCCATGTACAACCTCGACGAATCGATCCGCGACTTCGCGCGCGCTTCGTTCAACTACGGCCTCAACCTGGGCTGGCCGGTGTACCTGTCGACCAAGAACACGATCATGAAGGCCTACGACGGCCGCTTCAAGGATCTGTTCCAGGAAGTGTTCGACTCCGAAGGCTTCGCCGAGAAGTTCAAGGCCGCCGGCATCACCTACGAACACCGCCTGATCGACGACATGGTCGCCTCGGCGCTCAAGTGGTCGGGCAAGTTCGTCTGGGCCTGCAAGAACTACGACGGCGACGTCCAGTCCGACACCGTCGCTCAGGGCTTCGGCTCGCTGGGCCTGATGACCTCGGTCCTCATGGCGCCCGACGGCAAGACCGTGGAAGCCGAAGCCGCCCACGGCACCGTCACCCGCCACTACCGCCAGCACCAGCAGGGCAAGGCGACCTCGACAAACCCGATCGCCTCGATCTTCGCCTGGACCCGCGGCCTCGCCTATCGCGGCAAGTTCGACGGCACCCCCGACGTGACGGCCTTCGCCGAAACGCTCGAGCGCGTCTGCATCGAGACCGTCGAGGAAGGCAAGATGACCAAGGACCTCGCGCTGCTCATTGGCCCCGACCAGAGCTGGATGACCACCGAGCAGTTCTTCGAGGCCATCGTCGAGAACCTCGAGAAGGAAATGGCCAAGCAGGGCCTCGGCTGAGCCCCTGCCTGACGGCTGAAAAGCCAGGGCTTTCGAAAAGCCCCCTTCCGGAAACGGGAGGGGGCTTTTTCGTGGCCGGCCGCCCGGCAAACTTCAATTTTCAAACTTCGCCCACTCCAGCCATGATGACTTCGGAAAAGGCCTTGTTTTTCATGCCCCTGCGCGGCGCGTAACTTCACACCCCGGCGAGGGTCAGAAGGAAGGATCTGAACGGTTCAAAGAGCACGGCAAGACGGATGCCGCGCGCAGTGTGCCGTATGCCGGTGAAGTAGGAAAATGGCGGGAGAGAAGAAGATGCGAGGGCCATCGCCCTCGCGCTCCCCATACTTGGCAGCGTTCGGTGCGCGATCGGTAACGTCGCCAGTTGGTTAGAGCACAGAATCTCGGCTTTACTGCTCGCCGCAATGCAATCACACCGCGACGCCACTCTCGCTACTGTAACTTTTCGCGAAAGCTGGTCATCAACCGCCGTTTTAGCGCTTGACGCTTGCCTTGAACTTGCTCGATTTCAGAAAGCCGACCCATGGCGCGCTGATAGGATTTGCGGATTTCTTCTTCGGACCGTGAAACCTCGAAATTTGCTATTGCCTCATGAAGCGCAAGGTGTCGCGACCACGGAGCTTTCGGCCCGCGTTTCGTAATGACGACCCCAGTGATTTCAGGAGCTTTCCCACCGTGGGTGTATTTCTGCTTTGAGCGTTTTGGGTTCAATCCCTGACGCTTGATGACCTTTCGAACCTCAGCACGAAAGTCCTCATTGATGCTGGCCCCGGAGAACGTCACATCATCCTGCAACACGGTCATAATCAATCCGTTGCGCACCGACATTGCGTTCAGGGTATCGAACATATCCTTATGCACGAAGTAGGCGAGGAGCGAACTATTCGGACTGCCGGTCGGAATGTGGTCTTGATAGGTTAGGATTTTCGCTAGGATTCCGGCTATGTCTACGCTGCATTTGAAACGATCGACGAAGCAGAGAAAAACATGGTGCCAAGTACACGAGGGGTAGAATTTAGAGATATCCACTTGAAAGCTCTGATTGGCCCCTTCGTGAGCAGTTGCGTTGCTAAGGTAGCTCCTCTTCTTCTTCCCCGAGTGAAGGTAGTCCGGAGTTTCAATGCGTGACAGAAGCGACTGAACGCGATTGTGAACTCGACGCATCGATCGAATTGGCGTCTCAGTTTTGCGCACCTTCCCATTCTTTTCGGTCACTCCTTCTTTGAATTGAGCGGTCAGATAGGAAAGGTCGCGCAGTCGTCCAACTCGAATTTGCAATGTCCGCGCAAGCACGTGGATGCTTGCAGTCCGGTAGAGTGGCGAGCGTTCGATCGGGTAGGACATTTAATCTTCCGCGATCCATGCCATAATATCTGTGAGTTTGCGCTTCACTGCTCCAGCGCGTGTTCGGCCATCGGCTTGACGGCTCTCCGCGATCAGAAAAAATGCTGAAATAGGGAGGTCGAAAGTTTTTGAGTATGCCTCAAGTACGTCGCTATGGATGCGCTTCTTGCCACGCTCAAGCTCCGAAACATGCGATGGCGACATGTCCATCGCAGCGGCGGCGTCATTGACGCTCATACCGTGAAACTTGCGAACATATCTGAGAGCTTCGTGCAGCATTGCCCTAATCCTGAGAAGGTTTTGGGGGGACCGATTAGTCTCTAAGCTCTGCTACAAGCCGAAGAAGCGTGAGCAGAAAACTTAGAACATAGCGCCGCCGTAAAACGTGACGCTTGAAAAACCGGAGCCACTGCGACTGGTCAGCTTTCGCCGACGAATTATTACAATCACAAGGATCGTGCTTCATCGTCAAATCCTCCTTTCTCTTGCTCGCCGAAGCCCGATTGCCTCGGTTCGCAAGCCTCGTATGAAAGGAGGCCCATACTGTCGCAGCTTTCCCCGCACCCTAGCCGCCAAAACGGCCTCGTTTTTGGCGGCTCCGCTCGGTGCGAGGCGGACCAGTTACCCGGGGCCGCGCGCCAAGACAGAGTTGAGAGTTACCTCCCGCAAGACCTTTCGGTCTCAACATACGACGAGGTTACGTGCCAAGCTGACAAACCCGCTATAAGAGCAGCTTGCTCAAGCCACAAGAGAAATTCGCTATTTGCGAATTTCTCTTGTGGAAAATGGCCGAGACGCACCCATTTGACGAACGTGCCGCCCTCCCAAAACAGCCTGCTTCGACTGCCCTTAGCAAGATTGCCAACGTCCGAAATAAGAGTGCGACGCTGCCTCTTACCCCTCATCCCCACCATAACATCACCACCGCATCGCACCCCGGCCGCTCGCCTAACAAACGACGGTAGTTGCGGATGAACTGGTCGAGGACTTTCGTAACCGATGGCATAGCCGACCGAAACGACCTGCGGGCCGATCTCGCGACGCAGGAGAATGCCCGAAACCCTCCCATTCGTATTCAGCCCGACTATGCCGAACCCGCCAGCAGGGTCCGGGCCGCCAGCCGCTGCATTTCCGTGATGTAGCGCTCCTGCGTCCAGCCGCATTCGCGCACAAGCTGCTCCCAGTTGCGGACCGACAGCAGGGTCCAGAGCAGGTCCGTGGCCGTGGTTCGGTTCATGGTATCGGTCAGGCGCCCCTCGGCGGCGATCGCGGCGACGGCGGCCTCGCACCCGTGGCGCACCGCCTGCATGCGGTCGCTCCAGGCCTGCCGGGCTTCCTCGTCGCTGTCCTGCATCCCCATCAGCGCGCGGGCGACGCCGTGGATCTCGGGAATGTAGTTCCCCCAGGCCTCGATGAACCGCGAAAGCCGCTCCGCGCCCGATTGCGCCTCGCGGCTGGGGGCGAGGCGCGCGTCTATGTCCTTGGCCTCGTCGACATGGCGCGTCGTGGCGACCAGCAGATCGGCGCGCGAGGGAAAGTGCAGGTAGAGCGCCTGCCGGCTGACACCGGCGGCCCTGGCGATATCGGACATGCGCACCGCGCGCTCTCCCGCCTCCAGCAAGCTCCACGCGGCATCGAGGATACGTTTGCGGGTCGGACGATCATCGCTTGACATAGTGTCAAGTTGCACGCATTTGACACGGCGTCAACTTTACATTGTGTCAAGCGAGTTGGACGGATCGAAAGGAAGCCCCCATGAACGTGATCATCTTCGGCGCCACCGGCAGCATCGGGCGCATCGCGACCCGCCGCATGCTGGACGACGGCCACGCCGTCACCGCCTTCGCCCGCAATCCGGCGGCGCTCGAAATCGAGCATCCGCGCCTCGTCCTGCGGGCGGGCGACGTCATGGATCCGCGCAGCACCTCCGCCGCTATCGCGGGCATGGATGCCGTCGTGGTCACGCTCGGCGCGGGGGCATCGCGCAGCAGTCTCGTCCGCTCGGCGGGAACGATGAACGTGATCCGCGCCATGCACGAACACGGCGTGCGCCGCCTGATCTGCCAGTCCACGCTGGGCGCGCACGAGAGCTGGGCCAATCTCGACTTCTTCTGGAAGCGCATCATGTTCGGCCTGCTGCTGCGGCCCGTCCACAAGGACCACGAGCTTCAGGAAAGCCTCGTGCGCGCCAGCGGGCTGGACTGGACGATCGTGCGCCCTTCCGCCTTTACAGACGCCCCCGCGACGGGCCGCTACAAGGAGGGGTTTTCCGCCAGCGAGCGCGCCCTGTCGCTGAAGATCCCGCGCGCGGACATCGCCGATTTCCTGAAGCGCCAGCTTACCGACAGGCGCTATCGCCAGCAGGCCGTCGCGATTTCCAACTGATCGCGGGCCCTACCCCTCGACCCCCGCCATGATCCCCGAGCGCATCACCGCCGCATCGCGCCCCGGCGGTTCGCCGAACAGGCGGCGGTAGTCGCGGCTGAACTGCGAGGGGCTTTCGTAGCCGATGGCATAGCCGACCGAGGCGACTTCCACCCCGTCGGCGAGCAGCATGCGGCGGGCGGCCTGCAGGCGGATCTGCTTCTGGTACTGCACAGGCGTCATCGCCGTCGCGGCGCGGAAATGGCGGTGGAAGCTGGCAGAGCTCATCCCGGCGAGCGCAGCCAGATCGGGCACGCGCAGCGGCTGGTCGAAGTTGTCGCGGATCCAGGTTACGACGCGCGCGATCCGGGCCATGCGGCTGTCGGCCAGCCCGATCTGGCGCAGCATCGCGCCGTGCGGGCCGTTGAGCAGCCGCCAGACCATCTCGCGCCGGATCAGCGGCGCCAGCACCGCCAGATCGCGCGGGCTGCCGAGCAGCGCGAAAAGCCGGGCGAGCGGATCGAGCAAGCCCTCGTCCAGTTCGCCCACGGCCACCGTGGTCAGCGATGCGGCGATTGCGGCGCCCTGCCCGTCCTCCAGCACCAGATCGGCGATCGTGGCCGGATCGATGGCAAGGCTGAAGGCCATATAGGGTGTGTCCGGGCTGGCCTCGACGATCCGCGCCGTCACCGGCAGGTCCATCGAGGCGATCAGGCACTTGCCCCGGTCGTAGCGATAGGCCCGCTCGCCCAGAAAACTGACCTTCGCGCCCTGCAGCACGCCGCAGAACGAGGCGCGGTAGACCGAGTGGATCATCTCCGAGGGCTGCGTCTCGACGCGCAAGGTGAGCCCGTCCAGCGGCGCGTCGCTGCCGAAGCGCTCCCATTGGCGCAGCAGCAGGGACTTGAGGCGGTCGAGGGGGGAATCCGTCATGCCGGCACTCTACCCCATGGCCGGAACAGCGAAAGGGCCGGAACGTTGCCCTGAGAGAATCGGGCAAGAGTTTGCGAGGATATGCGTCGCAGGCCCGCCGGGCGCTGCCTATCTGGCGAGCGTACCCCCCGCATGAAAGGAGCTTCCCATGCAATATCGTCAGCTCGGCCCCAGCGGCCTTTTCGTATCCGAACTGTGCCTCGGCACCATGACCTTCGGCGGTAGCGAGGGCATGTGGGGGCAGATCGGCCAGCTCCGGCAGGACGAGGCCGATGTGCTGGTGAAGAACGCCGTCGATGCCGGCGTGAACTTCATCGACACCGCCAATATCTACGCTGGCGGCGAAAGCGAGCGCATCCTCGGCAAGGCGATCCGCAACCTCGGCCTCGACCGCGACGATCTGGTGATCGCCACAAAGGTGCTCGGCCCGATGGGCGAAGGCCCCAATGCCCGCGGCGCCTCGCGCAAGCACATCATGGACCAGTGCAAGGCCAGCCTGGAGCGGCTGCAGCTCGACCACATCGACCTCTACCAGATCCACGGCTTCGATCCGGCCACGCCGCTGGTCGAGACGCTCGAGGCGCTCAACACGCTCGTGCAGCACGGGCATGTCCGCTACATCGGGCTTTCCAACTGGGCGGCATGGCAGATCGTGAAAGCCATCGGCATCGCCGATGCGCGCCAGCTTGCGCCGATCCTTTCGCTGCAGGCCTACTACACGCTCGCCGGGCGCGATCTGGAACGCGAGGTCGTGCCGATGCTGAAGTCGGAGGGCATGGGCCTGATGGTCTGGAGCCCGCTGGCCGGGGGCTTCCTCTCGGGCAAGTACAGCCGCGAGGATGAAAAGTCCGCCGATGGCCGCCGCGCGAATTTCGACTTCCCACCGGTGAACCGCGACCGCGGCTATGCGGTGGTCGATGCCATGCGCCCGATTGCCGAAGCCCACGGCGTGAGCGTCGCGCAGATCGCGCTTGCATGGCTGCTGCACCAGCAGGCGGTGACCAGCGTGATCATCGGCGCCAAGCGGCCCGATCAGCTTGCCGACAACCTCGCGGCGGTCGATGTGCGCCTGTCCGAAGACGAACTTGCCACGCTCGATGCAGTCAGCGCCCTGCCCGCCGAATACCCCGGCTGGATGCTCGAACGGCAGGGGGAATACCGCAAGCACATGGCCGCCAACGGTCGATAAACCTACGCTTTGGTGTTCGGACCTCCATTCGGTTTGACACGGAGGTCCGAACGCCACCATCTTCGCTTGACTACAAGGCAAGGCAGAGGATTGAGCGTGGGATCGGATGGCAGCAAGGCGATGCGCGGTCTTCGCACCTTGGCAACGGCGCTCCTGCTCTGGCTGGTCGCGCTTCCCGCATCGGCAGCCCTCCTGCCCGATCCACCCGCCGAACCTGCCGCCTCGCCGACCCCCGCCCCCGCGCAGACCATCGGCGACACCAGCGTCGAAGGCGCGGACGAGCGGATCGCGCGGCGGATCGAGGGGATCTTCGCCGCCGTTCCCGCGCTGCAGAACGTGACCGTCTCGGTGCGGCAGGGCGTGGTAACGCTCGACGGCAAGGTCCCCACCCCCGAGGACATCGGCCGCGCCGAACAGATCGCCTCGCGCATCGTCGGCGTGGTGACGGTGGAGAACGGCATCGAACGCAGCCTCTCGGTGGAAGACAGCGTCCAGTCGCTCGGCGGCTTTTCGGACAAGGTCGCGAACTTCGTGAAGATGCTGCCGCTGATTGCGGCCGCGCTGGTGGTCGCGGGGATCATCGCGCTGATCGGCTACGGGCTGGCCGCCTCGACATGGCTCTGGCGGCGGCTGGCGCCCAACACCTTCCTCACCGAACTGATTGCCAGCGCGATCCGCTTCGTCTTCGTGATCGGCGGCATCGTCATCGCCTTGCAGATGATCGGCGCGGGCGGGTTGCTCGGCGCGGTGCTGGGCGGCGCCGGCATCGTCGGCATCGCGCTCGGCTTTGCGATGCGCGACACCATCGAGAACTACGTCGCCTCTATCATGCTCTCGGTCCGCCAGCCCTTTCGCGCCAACGACTGGGTGGTGATCGACCAGTACGAAGGCCGCGTGATCCGCCTGACCAGCCGCGCCACTGTGCTGATGACGCTGGACGGCAACCATCTGCGCATTCCCAACAGCATGGTCTTCAAGGCCGTGATCCTGAACTACACGCGCAACCCGCAGCGGCGCTTCGAGTTCGAGCTGGGCATCGATGCCGACGCCGATCCCACCACCGCACGGCATCTGGGCGTGGAGGCACTGTCGAAGCTCGACTTCGTACTCGACGAACCACCACCGGGCGCGCGGGTCGAGCAGGTCGGCGATTCGAACATCGTCATCAAGTTCCTGGGCTGGGTCGATCAGGATCAGGCCGACTGGTACAAGGCGCGCAGCAAGGCCATCCCGGCGGTGAAGAACACGCTGGAAGCCGCGGGCTTCGGCCTGCCGGAGCCGATCTACCGCCTGCGCTTCGATCCCAACATGCCGCTGCCGCTGCGCAACGTCACCGATGCGAGCGCGCCCGCCGAGCCGAAGCGGCCCGTGGCGGCCCCGCCAGCCGAGGAACCGAGCGAACGCATCGCCCCCGATGCCGTGATCGCCGAAATGGTCGAGAAAGAGCGAAAGGAGGCCCCGGAGGCGGAGAAGGACCTGCTCGATTTCCGCCGTCCGGTAGAATAGCCCCCACGCCTTGCGGCTGCCTTTAAATCAGGACGAGCCGCCCAGCGATTCGATTACCGTAGCCAGCTTCGCGCGAACCTGCTCGGCGGCGCCCTGCAGGGTTGGATTGTCGATGGCCTGCATCGAGGCAACCGGGTCGATCGCCGCCACTTCGCTGCGCCCCGGCGCGGTTTCCTGCACGACGACATTGCAGGGCAGCATCGTCCCCACCTTGTCCTCGGCCTGCAGCGCCTCGAAGGCCAGTTTGGGATTGCAGGCCCCCAGGATCCGGTAGGGATGCGTGGTCTCGCCGATCTTTTCCTTGAGCGTCTTGGCAATGTCGATGCGGGTCAGCACCCCGAAACCTTCCTTCGAAAGCGCCGCCTCCGCGCGCTCGGCCGCTTCGTCGATCGGAAGGTCCAGAGTGGTCGCGATATAGTAGGCCATCGAAATCTCCTGCGTGTCTGGTTGCGGACCCCGCGCTTTATTAGCAGAGGCCCATACACGGCAGAACCGATCTACGTTCGCTCCGGTTCCACAGCACCCACACCGCCCGTCGCCCGGGCCCCACGCAACGCCGACCCGGCCCGGCATTCCGCGAAACCGGGTGGTCTCAGGAGCAACTCTAGTCGCGCTGGCCCAGCGTCTGGGCAATGCTCTCATGCCATTCGCTGCTGCGGATCTGGCGCAGGAGCGCGATGTCGATCGGCTCGCGCATGGTACTGCCCTGCTTGAGCGCAATGCCGTAGTCCTGCCGCCCGAAAGTCCCCGGCAGTAGGCGCAGGTCCTTCGCGTCGCCCGTCCGCACGAGATAGCGCAGCAGCGGCGCGTCATAGACGAACGCGTCGATCTCGCCGTCGTGCAGCGCCTTCAGCCCGGCCTCGACCGAGGGGTAGCCGGAGAAGGCGATACGTTCGCGCGTGAGCCACTCGTCGGTCGCCGTATCGCTGATCGATCCGACGCTGACGCTGTCGAGATCGTCGGGACCGGAAATCGCCCCTGCCAGCCGCCCTGCGGTCAGCGAGGAGGCGATCATGCCGGTGAAGGTCGAAATGATGATGATAGCGGCAAACATCCACACCAGCGCGATCAGCTTGCCGGCCACCGTGCGCGGCGCCTTGTCGCCATAGCCCACGGTCGTCATCGTCACGGCCGAGAACCAGAAGCCGGAAAAGATGCCCCTCGGGTTGTCGGCGAATTCCTCGGTATTGTGCTTGCGCTCCGCCAGCCAGAACAGGAAGCCCACCAGCAGCAGCACGGCCGAGAGCGCCAGCACCGCCTTGAAGAAGCTCCAGGTGAAGAAGTTCTGCACCAGCGAGAGCCAGGCCGTGGGCGACTTGCGCACGGCGATGCCGAAACCGGTAGTGTAGAACGGCTGGGTGAAGTCGACCTTTTCCTCGCGGTCGGCGGTGATCGTGAGCGCGCCGACGCTGGCGTCGTAACGGCCATCGGCCACGCCATCGATCATCGAATCGAGATCGGTTTCGGCAAAGCGGTAGTCGAGCTCCTGCTCGGCCGCGATGGCGCGCCACAGGTCGATGGCGATGCCATGCCATTCGCCGTCCTCACCCTTCATCGCGAAAGGCGGTGCTTCGCGGGTCGCCACGACCATGCCGCCCTGCCCGTCTCCGGCGCTTTCCTGTGCCGCTGCCGGGCCAGCCGGCAAGGCCAGCGCGGCGAGCATCAGCGAGACAAGAGCGGCCAGTGATTTCAAACTCTTGGGCAGGGGTCTTCTCCTCGTTTCGAAGGGGTCAGGGCGGCGTTCTTCAGGCCGCAGGGCGCCGAGCATAACAAGAAGCCCGCCACTTCCAAGGAAGGGCGGGCCTTTCGATGTCAGCCTGAAGCGGCGGATCAGAGCGTCCAGGGCTCCTCGCCCTCGAGCTTGGTGCGCAGCATCATGCGGCCGCAGTTGGGATCGTACCATTCGGCGCGGTGCATCGTGCCGGTGTTGTCCCACATTACCAGATCGCCCGGTTCCCATTCGTGGCTGTAGGTGAAGTCGGGGCCGGTCGCCCATTCGCGCAGACCGTGAATGATCTGGGCGCTTTCCATGTGATCGACGTCGAGCACGTGGTGCGCGGTGCAACCCAGCACCAGCGACTTGCGGCCCGACTTGTGCTCCCACACCAGCGGCAGAACCTTTTCGCCGATCGCCTGCATGCCCTTGATCTTGGCCAGCGGCGGCTCGGGTTCGTAGTAGAAGAGCGAGGCCCACGGCGCATGAAGCACCTTCATGTCGTCGTACTTCGCCTTGTCGGCGTCGCTCAGCGCTTCATAAGCGGCGTAGGTGTTCGAAAAGCCGGTGTTGCCGGTTCCCTTGGGGCTCGGCACCTTGCACGAAAGCATCGAGGCAAGGATCGGCACGTCGTTACGGGTGCCGTCGATGTGCCAGTAGAGCGAGCCCTTGAGGTATTCGGCCGCCGAAGGGTTTTCCTTCACGTCGAGCGTGATCTTGCTCACCGAGCCGTCCGGATTCTCGGGCGCGTACTGTCCCAGCGTCTTGGTGAAGGCGATCTGCTCTTCTTCGGTGAAGTGGATGCCCGGGATCACGATGACCCCGCGTGCTTCGAACTCCTCGCGGATTTCGTCGGCGAGATCGCCGGAGAGCAGCTCTTCCTTGGTGTTGAGGATACGGCTGCCGATTTTAGGCTTGATGTGTTCGGTGCGAAGCTTGGTCTGGGTAGCAACCGACATGGCAAATACTCCGAGATTCAGGGGCGAGAACTGCGTTTCCAAATGTCCGCGATCATGCGCCGCGGGTCAAGTGGTCCGTGACGATCGGCGTGATCGGCCGAGCCGCTTGTGCCACGAGTGACAAAACCTACCGGCGCAAACGCGATCAGACGGTTTATGCCTATATAGGTGCGATGGCCTGAAATGAGTATGGCCGCCGCAACTTATCGCTGCGGCGGCCATCTCGGGGTCGCCTCGCCCGCAAGCGGGCCAGACGGTTGGGAGAGCCCCCTTTTCAGTCGGTGCGGGCGATCAGCCCCAGCTTTCACCCTTGATGATCGTGCGGTGCAGCAGGCGACCGCAATCCGGATCATAAGCCATGGCGCGGTGCAGCGTGCCGGTGTTGTCCCACATCACCGCATCGCCCAGATTCCATTCGTGCGCATAGTGATAGGGCTCGCTGGTGGCATGCTCGCGCAGGCCGTGCAGCAGCTTCGCGCTTTCCTGGCTCGACATGCCGACGACGCGCTCTGCGGTGTTGCCGAGGATCAGCGACTTGCGGCCCGAGGCGTGCTTGTAGACCAGCGGCAGTTCGCGCTCGCCGGTGCCGTCCTCGCCCTTGTTCATCCAGTCTTCGAGCTGGGCGAGCGTGGGTTCGGGGCAATGGTAGAGTTGCGAGTTCCACATCGAGTGGACCACGCGCAGATCGTCGATCTTGTCCTTGGTTTCCTGCGGCAGGTCGTCGTAGGCGGTATAGCAGTTGGCGAATTCGGTGTTGCCGCCCCAGGTCGGCAGGACCTTGCTCGAAAGCACCGAGCCGCGGATCGGAATGCGGTTCATCGTGCCGTCGACGTGCCAGAACAGCGACCCCTTGAGGTACTCGACCGCTTCCTTGTTCACGCTCTTGTCGAGCGAGATCTTGAACACCTGCTCGCCGCGGACTTCCTCGGCGTTGCCGCCGACCGAATTGGTGAACTTGACCTGCTCCTCGTCGGTGAAGTCGATCTTGGGGAAAACGAGCACGCCCACTTCCTCGAGCAGGTCGCGGATTTCGCCCGACAGATCGCCGGAAAGAATCTCTTCCTTCGAATTGAGGATGCGCGCGCCCACCTTGGGCTTGATGCGCTCGAACTTCAGGCGGGTCTTTTCAATAACTTCGGCCACGGCAGGAACTCCCATATCGTCTGCGGGGCTGCGTGCTGAACACCAGTTCAGCCCCTTCAGGGCGTTCATGACTCGCTTCGGGGGCCGTTAGCTTTGATCTGGCGCAAGTTTCTCCAGCCAGGTCTCGACGACCTTGCGGGCTTCCTCGTGGCCGGTCTTCACGCCCAGCCCTTCTTCCATCACGATGGCGCGGCCGATCCCGGCCAGCACCAAGCTGAGCCCGGCCGGGTCGAACCCGTCGAGCCGCGCGATCCGGTCACCCAGGATGTGCTTCAGGATTTCCACCTGCCGCTGGCGCATCGCCTCGCTGTGTTCGGCCATGTGCTGGCGGACCGCCTCGCGGTGGTTGGCCATCGCCATGAACTCCAGCGCCATCGCGGTGCGGCTGGTATCCATGAAGAAGTCCCACAAGGCGCGCAGCGGATCGTCGGAGGCGAGCGCCTCCTCGATCATCCGGTCGCTCTCGTCCGCGCCGTGACGCGAAACCTCGACAAGCAGGTCGTCGGTCGTGGGGAAGTAGTAGTGCACCAGCGACGGCTTGAGCCCCGCCCGCGCGGCCACGCGGCGCGTGCTGATCGCGGCGTAGCCCTGCTCGCGGATAAGCTGCGCGGTCGCCTCGATGATAAGCGCCCGGGTTGCGGAGGTCTCGGCCCCCACCCTGCGCGTTGCACTCGCCATGATCGTCCCCTTTGGCCCAGACCTAGGTGCCGCGCCTGCGAAGATCAACCGAAGCCGGCATGACCGCACAGGCATAGTCGCCGCCCGCGATTGACCAAATGTTCTTTATATGTTCTAATCCGGCATGGTTGCGATCAAGGGCAGAGGTGCAGTTAGCGACGCGGCAAGCGCGCGCTTCAACCTGCCCGCGCGCGAAAGCGATGGAGACTGGCTGGACGCCGCCGAGGCCATCGACGGACCGGCGCGCCACCCGGCGACCACGGTGACCGAAGAACACCCGCGCTCGATCCTTTCGTTCAACAAGTCGCCGGATGTGCCCTTCGACCGCTCGGTGAATGCCTATCGCGGCTGCGAGCACGGCTGCATCTACTGCTTCGCGCGGCCCACGCACGCCTATCACGATCTCTCGCCGGGGCTCGATTTCGAAACCCGGCTCTTCGCCAAGCCCGAGGCGGCAGACCTGCTGCGCAAGACGCTGGCCAAGCCGGGATATCGCCCTGCCCCCATCGCCATGGGCACCAATACCGATCCCTACCAGCCGATCGAGGGGCGCTACCGGATCACCCGGCAGGTGCTCGAACTATGCCTCGAAACGCGCCACCCAGTGACGATCACCACCAAGTCGGACCGGGTGCTGCACGATCTCGACCTGCTGTCAGAACTGGCACGCCACCGGCTGATTGCGGTCGGCATTTCGGTGACGAGCCTCGATCCCCGCCTCTCGCGCCTGCTCGAGCCGCGCGCGGCGGCACCCGCCAAGCGGATCGCGGCGCTGGGCCGTCTGGTCGAGGCGGGTGTACCGGCGCACGTGTCGGTCGCCCCGGTCATCCCCGCGATCACCGACAGCTATCTCGAAGGCATCCTCGCCGAGGCATCCGAAGTAGGCATCGATTCCGCCATGTGGATCATGATCCGCCTGCCGCACGAAGTGGCGCCGCTGTTCCGCGAATGGCTCGACACCCACTTCCCCGACCGCGCGGGCAAAGTCATGGCCACGATCCGCGCGATGCGCGACGGGCGCGACAACGATCCCGACTTCTTCACCCGCATGAAGCCCAACGGCGTCTGGGCCGACCTCTTCCGCCGCCGCTTCCGCGTCGCGGCCAAGCGCTACGGCATGGGAGGACCGGATATCGAGCTGGACTGCGGCCAGTTCAGGAAGCCGTCGCTCGATGGGCAGCTTTCGCTGCTCTAGGGTTTGGCGAAATCGGTTCCAGATGCGATGGAGGCTGAGCCCAAAAGCCGGCTCTCCGGCCTCCCGGACATCACTGACATCAAGAATTCAACGTCATGCCAGCGAAGGCTGGCATCGTTGTCACCACAGCCGAACCTCACATCATGACTCGCTGGAATCGTCCGACGAACAAGGCAATCCGGATTGGAGTGACCTCTTCAATCGTCTCGCCTTGAGGCCACCGATCCCAGCCTTCGCTGGGATGACGATGTTGGGCACTGCCCATTTCCCTACCCCAGCGTCAAACACGATTGCCGCGCCGTGATTGGCACGGCGGCCATCCGCCCTCTATGGCAAGCCTGAACCACAGGCAGTGCACAAAGGAGAGCGAGGTGACAGGCAGCCCCACGAGCGAAGGCCCGATCCACATCGAACGGCGCGGGGCTATCGAGATCCTCTCGCTCGACCGTCCCGATGCGCTCAATACGCTCGACGAGCCGCTGACTTTCGCGCTGCGCGATTACTTCGCCGGGCTGGCCGAGCGGCTGGACGTGCGCGTCGTAGTCCTGCGCGCGGAAGGCCGGGCGTTCTGCGCCGGGCTCGATCTGGCGGGCTGGGAAAACGACGGATCGCGCGGCGAGCTGCAGCATTACTGGCGCTTGCAGCGCGCCATTGCCGGCCTGCTCGAACTGATGCGCGCCTGCCCGCAGCCGATCATCGGGCTCGGCCACGGCGCGGCGTGCGGCGCGGGCTTCTCGATGCTGCTCGCCTGCGACGTGCGCTACGGCGCGCCCAACCTCAAGATGAATGCCGCCTACATCAAGGTCGGCCTCGGCGGGTGCGATCTGGGCTGCAGTTACTTCCTGCCGCGCCTTGTCGGCGCCTCGGTCGCATCCGAATATATCCTCACCGGGCGTTTCATGGCGGCGGACAAGGCGCTCTCGTGCGGCCTGCTCAGCGAAGTGGTTCCGGCCGAAGAGCTTCTCGACAAGGGGCTGGACCTCGCCGGCGAGATGGTCGCCAATGCCCCCATGGGTCTGCGCCTCACCAAGGATGCGCTCAACCGCAACCTCGATGCGCGCTCGCTTTCGGATGCCATGGCGGTGGAAGACCGCCAGCAGGTGATGATGCTGATGAGCGAGGACTTCGCCGAAGGTGTCGCGGCCTTCCGCGAAAAGCGGGCGCCCGAATACCGCGATCGTTGACCTCGGCGGTCGGGAGGCGCACGGCCTTCGGCAACCGAAATGACCGACGCGCGTTTCATTCGCCAACGATCACATTCAACAGGAACCCTGCCCATGGCGGAAGAAACCGTAAAGACCGACAGCCAGCCCGAACCGCCAACGATCACCCACACCACCGTCATCAAGGAAAAATCCGGCGGCAGCGGCATGGGCATCGTCATGGCCGTGCTGCTGCTCGCGGTCGTCATCGGCGCGATGTACGTATTCGGCATGCAGTCGTCGAGCGAGGACGCGAAGAACAATGCCATCGCGCAGGCTGCCAGCGATGTCGGCAATGCCGCGTCCAAGGTCGGCGATGCCGCGCAAAGCGCCGCCAAGAAGGTCAATCCGGACTGAGCGCGCTACTCGGCGAGCCGGTAGTCCTTATACCGGGTGCGCAAGTCCTTCTTGCTGATCTTGCCCGTGCCGGTGTGCGGGATGCTCGTCACGAACTCGACGGCATCGGGCAAGGACCATTTCGCCACGCGTGACGACATGAACTCGCACAGGCATTTCTGAGAGATCGCCGATCCGGGGCGTTTAACCACGATCAGGATCGGCCTCTCACCCCAGCGCGGATGCGCCACGCCGATAGCGGCAGCCTCCAGCACATCGGGATGGCCGACGGCGGCATTTTCCAGCTCGACCGAACTGATCCACTCACCGCCCGACTTGATGACGTCCTTGGTCCTGTCGGTGAGTTTCAGCACGCCTTCGGGCGAAATGGTCGCGACATCGCCGGTGTCGAACCACTGCCCCACCCCGACGGCGTCCTCCTGATCGCCGAAGTATCGCCGCACCGTCCATGGCCCGCGGACCTGCAGGGCCCCGGACGTCACGCCGTCCCGCGACAGTTCCTTGGTGTTGTCGTCGAGTGAGACGATCCGCACTTCGCTGCCACAGATGCCCCGGCCCTGCGTGCTCTTGTAGGCGACCTGCTCCTCGAAGCTCATGGCGTCCCACTCGGGCGGTTCCCAGGTCACCGTGGCAATGGGCGAGGTCTCGGTCATACCCCAGGCCTGCATCACCCGCACGTCGGCGCGCATCAGCCGCTCGACGACGCTGGCCGGCACCGCCGATCCTCCCGAAAGCGCGACCTTGATCGGCGGCATCTCCTGCCCGGCGTCGTCCAGATGCTGGAACAGCGAGAACCATACAGTCGGCACGCCGCCGACATGGGTGACGCCCTCGGACCTCATCAGATCGCACAGCACCGCCGGATCGTTGACCTGACTGTAGACCATCTTTGCGCCCGTTGCCGCGCTGGACCACGGCAGCCCCCAGTTGTTGGCGTGGAACATGGGCACGATGGGCAGCACGCAGGAGCGCGGCTCCACCGCGAGACATGCGGGCGCAATCGTCGCCAGCGTGTGCAGTACGTTCGAGCGGTGCGTGTAGAGCACGGCCTTGGGGTGCCCGGTGGTGCCGCTGGTGTAGCACAGCATGCAGTACTGGCGCTCTTCGCCGGGGCTCCAGATCGCCGCCCCGTCCTCGGCGCCGATCCAGTCCTCGAAGGCGGGCGCGTGATCGGCGGAGTCGAAGCAGATATAGTGCTCGATGGTCGGCCAGCGGCTCTTCATCCGGTCGACGAGCGGCTGGAACACGGCATCGTAGAGCAGCACCCGGTCGCGGGCATGATTGACGATATAGTCGAGCTGATCGTCGAAAAGCCGCGGATTGACGGTGTGCAGAACACACCCTGCCCCCGTCGCACCGAACCAGGAGACGAGATGCCGGGCATGGTTCATGCCCAGCGTGGCAATGCGGTCTCCGGGATAGATATCGAGACGGCGCAAGGCCTGCACCATCTTCAAGGCGTCGCTGCGTACAGTGGCCCAATTGGTTCGAGTTCGGGTGCCGTCGGCCCAGTGGGTCACGATTTCGCGCGTCGCGTGTTCGCGCGCGGCATAATCGATCAGCGCCGATACGCGCAGTTCCCAATCCTGCATCGTCCCAAGCATGTGAGCCTCTCCTCGACCGGGTCGGCGTCTTGTGTTCACTTATGAACTTATAGGGCTATCAAATAAGGAAGGATTGTAAATTCCCACCATCCGGTTGGATTGTCGCCATGCGACAAACCACGTGTCGGCGATGGCAACGGGACAGGCGCTAGGCCGCCCGCTGCATCCGTTCGGGTCCGCGCTTGGCCTTGAACTCGCCGATCGTCAGCCCGTCCACATTGGCCAGCTGCTCCACGAATTCGCCATCGAGCGCGAAATCGCGGCCGAGCCGAACCAGTTGCTTGCGCCCGCCGTCGAGGTTGAGGGTCGCGATGATCTCTCCCGCCCCCGGCGTTCCGGGCCTGAGCAACAAGGCCAGTTCCTGCACCGCCTCGACCCGGTCGATCTCCAGCTTGAGCAACATCCGCGCGCTGGCGGTCACTTCGGACAGCAGCCGCGCGCCGCGCACGGTCACGCGCGGCGGTTCGTCCGGGCTCGGGCTGTCGAGTTCGACATTGAGCAGGACGCAGGCGCTTTCCTTCGCCCACTTCACGAAGTTCTCGACCAGACTTTCCTCAAAGCACGAGGCCGAGAAATTGCCGGTGGAATCGGAGAAATCGGCCATCACGAAGTCCTTGCCCTTGCGGGTCTTTCGCTTCTGGACGTTCTCCACCATGGCCGCCATCACCGCGCCGGTGCGCCCGCCGCCGGCGCCGCCGGCCATCAGGCTGGTGTAGGTGCGCGCACCGTTGGACGAGGCGACTGCGCGGAACTGCTCGACCGGATGGGCGGCGAAGTAGAAGCCGAAGACCTCGCGCTCCTTCGCCATCTGGTCCATGCGGCTCCAGGGTTCGGCATCGACAAGGCGCAGCCCCTGCTCGGCATGATCGTCGCCGCCGAACAGCCCCACCTGGTCGCTCGCCCGCTCGCGCGAGGAACGATCGGCCTCTGCCAGCAGCGTATCGGCATTGGCCAGCACTTTGGCGCGGTTGGGCTCCAGACTGTCGAACGCGCCCGCTGCGGCGAGACTTTCCAGCTGGCGGCGGTTCATCGATCCGGCAGGCGCGCGGCGGAACACATCATCGAGATCGGCGAACTTCCCGTTCGCCTCGCGCTCGGCAACCATCATGTCCATGGCCTTTTCGCCGACATTACGCAGCCCCGCGAGCGCGTAGCGCACCGCATAGCTCTCGGTCGTTTCCTCGACCATGAACTCGGCCTCGGACCGGTTGATGTCGGGCGCGGCCAGTTCGATGCCGTTGCGCCGGGCATCGTCGACGAAGATCGCCAGCTTTTCCGACTGGTGCATGTCGAAGCACATCGACGCGGCGTAGAATTCGTGCGGGTAGTGCGCCTTCAGCCATGCCGTATGATAGGCGAGCAGCGCGTAGGCGGCGGCGTGCGACTTGTTGAAGCCGTAGCCGGCGAACTTGTCGATCAAGTCGAACAGTTCGTTGGCCTTGGGGGCATCGATGTCGGAGTTTTCCTTGCAGCCCTTCACGAAGATCTCGCGCTGCTTGTCCATCTCCTCCTTCTTCTTCTTGCCCATCGCGCGGCGCAACATGTCCGCGCCGCCGAGCGAGTAGCCGGCCAGGACCTGCGCGGCCTGCATGACCTGTTCCTGGTAGACGAAGATGCCGTAGGTCTCGGAAAGGATCGGCTCCAGCTTCTCGTGCGGGTAGACGATCTCCTCCAGCCCGTTCTTGCGGCGGCCGAAGAGCGGGATGTTGTCCATCGGGCCCGGACGGTAGAGCGAGACGAGCGCGATGATGTCGCCGAAGTTGGTCGGCTTCACCGCCGCCAGCGTGCGGCGCATGCCTTCCGATTCCAGCTGGAACACGCCGACCGTATCGCCGCGCTTGAGCAATTCGTAGACACCCGGATCGTCCCACTTGAGCGCGGAAAGATCGATGGTGATCCCGCGCCGTTCAAGCAGGTCGGTCGCCTTGCGCAGCACCGAGAGCGTCTTGAGGCCGAGAAAGTCGAACTTGACGAGGCCGGTGTCCTCCACCGACTTCATGTCGAACTGCGTCACCGGCATGTCCGAACGCGGATCGCGGTAGAGCGGCACGAGTTCGGCCAGCGGACGGTCGCCGATGACGACGCCCGCCGCGTGGGTCGAGGAGTTGCGCGGCAGACCCTCGAGCTGCACGGCAAGGTCCACCATGCGCTTCACTTCGGGATCGTGATCGTATTCGCGGCGGAATTCGGCGACCGGCGGGTCCTTGGTCACGCCATGCGCCTTGCGGCCATGCAGCGCCTCGGTGAGGTTCCACGGATCGGTGGGATGGTTCGGCACCATCTTGCAGAGGCCATCGACGCGGCCGTAGCTCATCTGCAGGATGCGGCCGCAGTCGCGCAGCACGGCGCGGGCCTTCATCTTGCCGAAGGTGATGATCTGCGCGACGTGATCATGCCCGTACTTGCGCTGCACGTAGCGGATCACCTCGCCGCGCCGGGTTTCGCAGAAGTCGATATCGAAGTCGGGCATCGAGACGCGTTCCGGGTTGAGGAAGCGTTCGAACAGCAGGTTCAGCTGCAACGGGTCGAGATCGGTAATCGTCAGCGCCCAGGCGACCAGCGAGCCCGCGCCCGAACCACGGCCCGGCCCCACCGGAATGCCGTTGTCCTTGGCCCACTTGATGAAGTCGGCAACGATCAGGAAGTAGCCGGGAAAACCCATGCCGATGATGATCTTCGTCTCGAAATCGAGACGCTTGGCGTAGTCGAGGAAGTCCTCGCTGACGCCCTTCTCCTGCAGCGTGCTTTCGTAGGCCGCCTTGCGGTCCGCATCGTCGAGCGCCAGCACCGCATCGAGTTCGGCTTCGGTCACGTCCGGCCAGTAGGGCACCAGCCGCCGGGCGAGACCCGCGCGCGCATCGTCCACGAGCATGCGCTGCTCGCCCTCGATATCACCCGCGAGGCTGGGTAGCAGCGGCTTGCGCTTGGGCGGCGCGAAGGCGCAGCGTTGCGCGACGACGAGCGTGTTGGCCATCGCCTCGGGCAGGTCGGAGAACAGCTCTTCCATGTCCTCGATCGGCTTGACCCAGCGTTCGGAGGAGGACCGCGGACGCTCCTCCGCATCGACCTGCGTCGAATGCGCGATGCAGAGCATGGCGTCGTGCGCGGCGTGGAAGGTCTTTTCGGCGAACTGCGCCGGGTTGGAGGCCACCAGCGGAATGTCGCGCGCATAGGCGAGCGTGATCAGGTCTTCCTCGCTGGCGTCTTCCTCGGGCTCGCCGGTGCGGGTGATCTCGATATAGAGGCGGTCGCCGAACAGCGCCTCCAGTTCGTCGCAATACCGCTCTGCCGCTTCGCCCTTGCGGTCGGCGTAGAGCCGGGCCAGCGCGCCCTCGTTGCCGCCGGTGAGACAGATCAGGCCGTCAGTATAGCCGCGCAGCGTTTCCAGCTCGACGTGCGGATCGAGTTCGAGCGGCCGGTCGAGGTGGGCGCGGCTGACATGGCGGCACAGGTTGAGCCAGCCCTGCTCGTTCTGCGCGAAGAGCGCCAGCCAGTCGATCGGGAAGTCCTGCCCCTGCACGGCGGCACCGGGCCGGGCGACCGCCAGATAGGTGCCGACGATGGGCTGGACCCCCGCATCCATGCAGGCCTGCGCAAAAGCCGGGGCACCGTAGAGGCCGTTGCGGTCGCAGATGGCGGCGGCGGGAAAGTTGCGCGCCTTGGCCAGTTTGGCAGCCGCTTTCGGATCGATCGCACCGTCGAGCATGGTGAAGCTGGAGAAGATGCGAAGCGGAACGAAAGGAGCGAACGGCATCCCGGAAATCTATGCGCCTGCCTTGCCGGCAATCAAGCCCGAGGGGGCAAAAGGCCGGGGGTAACGAAGACATGAAAATGTCCTTCATACTTTCGGCGACAACGATTCCATGGCTTTGCATTTGTCCGGCGATGTGTTTCCCTCCGGGCGGGCACACAATTGAGGAGGGCAACTCATGGATTCCGGCACGAGTTCTGGAGGAAAATCACTGGTCGATCGCGCCAAGGCGATCATCCTGACCCCGAAAAGCGAATGGCCGGTAATTGCCGCCGAGAAGGAAACGACTGGCAGCATTCTCAAAGGCTACGTCCTGCCGCTGGCCGCAATTGGGCCGGTAGCCAGTTTCCTCGGCGGACAACTGTTCGGATACGGCGCTCTGTTCGTGCGGTTCCGCCCGGGACTGATGAGCGGCCTGACCTCTGCGATCATCAGCTACATCATGGCGATCGTCAGCCTGTTCATCATCGCCTGGATCGCCAATATGCTCGCGCCCAAGTTCTCGGGCGTCGAAGACAAGACCGGATCGTTCAAGCTGGTCGCCTACAGCATGACGGCAGGCTGGCTCGCGGGGATATTCAGCCTGCTGCCCGCGCTGTCCATTCTCGGCATCGTCGGCCTCTACAGCCTTTACCTGTTCTACGTGGGTGCGCCTGAGCTGATGAAGGTGCCGGCGGACAAAGTCCTCGGCTACACCGCGGTGACTGTCGTCTGCGCCCTCATCCTCGGCTTCATCGCCTCGGCCGTGACGGCATCCGTGGTCGGTATCTTCGCCGGACCGGCGCTGTTCTCCTCCTCGGACGAATCGAGATCATCGGGCACGATCTCGATACCCGGCGTCGGCAAGGTCGATACCGGCGAGATCGAGAAGATGGGCAAGCAGATGGAAGATGCCGCCAGCGGCAAGACCAAGGCGGTGCCGGTGGGCTCGCTCAAGGAACTCATGCCCGAATCGATCGGTCCCTACACCCGCACGTCCATCGAGACTTTCGGCGCGGGCAGCATGGGCGCCTCGGCGCAGGCGGAATATACCGCCGATGCCAAGTCCTTCACGCTGCGCATCGCCGACTTCCACGGCATGGGTGCGATTGCCGCCATGGGTTCCGCCATGGGCATCGAACAGTCCAAGGAAGACGAAGACGGCTACGAAAAGACCGGAACGGTGAACGGACAGATGCAGACCGAAGCCTGGAACACGCGGACCGAGCGCGGCAAGTTCGGGCGCATGGTCGAAAACCGGTTCCTGGTGGAAGCCGACGGATCGGCCAACAGCATTGAGGAACTCAAGGCTGCCGTGAGTGCCATCGACCCCGACGATCTCGAAGACCTGGTCGACTGACCAGCGGGCGCGCAAGCCTCAGAGAAGGGCTTCGATGTCCTTCTCGAGGCTTGCCGGCTTGTTGGTCGGGGCATAGCGGCGCACGACCTTGCCGTCGCGCCCGATCAGGAACTTGGTGAAGTTCCACTTGATCCCCTTGCTGCCGGCCACGCCCGGCGCTTCGGCCTTGAGCCAGTCGTAGCGCGGATCGGCATCGGCGCCGTTGACGTCGATCTTGCCCATCAGCGGAAACGACAGACCGAAATTGACGACGCAAAAGCTCGCGATCTCCTCCGCGCTGCCCGGCTCCTGCTTTCGAAACTGGTTGCAGGGGAAAGCGATTACTTCGAAGCCGCGGTCGCCATACTTGCGCCACAGCGCCTCCAGCCCCTCGTACTGCGGCGTGAAGCCGAATTTGCCATCCGGGACGACTCTTGGTCGCTGGCCGGCTCAACCCGAGCAATCAACTCCTGCGCGCTGGTTTCCTCGCGAGCCCCGCCGCACCCCACAAGCGAGAGCAGAACGACCGACACCAAGTGATTGATTTCATAAAGGCGTCTGCTTTCACGGCTTGATGCCAGACCAACGCACGTTCGGTTCCGGTATGAAATCAAGATCAGCGTTGGATCTGAACCTAACAAAAATCTAACAATGCAAACGAAGTATTAAAGCCCGGTCGATATTACTGGCTATAGAGTTTCAGACGAGCTCGTACCTATCGGACTCATCAAGCCGGAACGGACCAGACCGATTGCCATGATCGCCCTCCTTCCCGCTTGCAAGGGTTGAGCGCAGCCAGTGCCCGACATCACGACCATCGCAGTTTGCAGCACCGCTCTAGGCGCAATCATGTGTATTGCGATTCTGCTTTCCTGGGTGAAGGATGGCCGGCCCGACAAGCGCAGCTGGCTGTTCGCACCCTTCGGCCTTTCGGTTCCCGCAGGCGTACTGCTGACCTATCCCGAAATTCTCCCCGGCCCCTGGGGCCTGCAAATCGGCTGGTTTATGCTGACGCTGGTCTACGGCGCGGCATGGCTCTGTGCCCGGGTTGCCTGCGGGCGAAAGCCCCTGCCGCTGGCAGTGCTGCTTCCTTGTTCGGCCATGCTGCTGTTCACCTGCACGGTGGGCGAAGCGATGCCCGGCCTGCGCATGTTGCCACGCACTTTGCTGTTTGCCGCCTTCAACGGGCTTGCGGCCTATGAATTCAGCAAAATACGCAACCCACGCCTGCCCTCGGCGACGACACTTTACTGGGTCTTCACCGCATTTTTCGCCTTCGATGTCGTCCGAAGCCCGTTTTCACTGTTTCTCCCGGCCCCCTTCGGACCGGGGGAAACCCAAGTCTGGTCTATCGCTCTGTTCAATTTTCTGATCGTGATGGAAGGCCTGCTACTCGGCGTATTCGTCACCGCGTTGGGCAAGGAGCAGATCGCCGAACGCCATTATCATCTCGCTTCGACCGATCCGCTTTCCGGCATAGGCAACCGGCGCGCGCTGAAAGACCGAATCGCGATTCTGGCAAAGGATATGGCAGCAGGAAAACGGGTCGCGGTTGCCGTACTCGATATCGACAAGTTCAAGGGAATCAACGACCGGCTTGGCCATGTTTTCGGCGATACGGTCATTGCCGGCACGGCCCAGATGGCGAAGGAAGTGTTCGGCGAGCACAATGTCTTTCGTGTTGGCGGGGAAGAGTTCGCGGCCATCATCGTTGCTGAGGCCGAAAATCAGTTCATGGCCAAGGCGGAAGAAATGCGCACGCGCTTCGCCGCGTTCCAGCACAGCCAAGGCAGTAACCAGGAGACATGCACGATCAGCATCGGCCTGGCACATCTGGAAAGCGTGTACGAGCATGTCGCCGCATTCAGCGCAGCCGATCGCGCGCTTTACATGGCCAAGCGCCTCGGCCGTAATCAGACGCTCATGCTCGATGCGGCCGCGTCCGAATCCAGTCAGGAATACGCGGCGCTGAGAGCCTGACGGCGCAGGTCAGCCCAGTGCGGCTTCGATGTCCTTCTCGAGGCTTGCCGGCTTGTCGGTCGGGGCATAGCGGCGCACGACCTTGCCGTCGCGCCCGATCAGGAACTTGGTGAAGTTCCACTTGATCCCCTTGCTGCCGAACACGCCCGGCGCTTCGGCCTTGAGCCAGTCGTAGAGCGGATCGGCATCGGCGCCGTTCACGTCGATCTTGCCCATCAGCGGAAACGACAGACCGAAATTCACATCGCAGAAGCTTGCGATCTCTTCGGCGCTGCCCGGTTCCTGCTTGCCGAACTGGTTGCAGGGGAACGCGATCACTTCGAAACCGCGGTCACCATACTTGCGCCACAGCGCCTCCAGCCCCTCGTACTGGGGGGTGAAACCGCACTTGCTGGCGGTATTGACCACCAGCACGACCTTGCCGAGCCTGTCCGCCAGGCTCACCTTCTCCCCGTTGGGAAGCGTGGCTGCAAAATCGGCGATGGTGGTCATCGCGGCCTCCGGCCCGATCAGGCCTGGTCGGTCGGGAAGTCCGAACGACGATAGAGACTGCGGATCTCGCCGATCTTGAAGGTACGGTCGCCGTCCTTCTGGATCGCGTAGTCCTCACGCTTCTCTTCGGGCAGATCCATCACGAAGTGGATCAGTTCCGCCATCGTGCCGCGACGGATCGTCTTGAAGCGGTGGAACAGGCCGCCACCATCCTCGCACTTGTGCAGTTCAGCCGAATCGCTCCAGCCGAAGCCCTTGGGGGCGCCGTCTTCGTTCTGGATTGTCGACGGGGTGTCGCTCATCGCCGGGTCCTTTCGTTCGATACTTGTCTTGCGATTTGGAGACTGGAAACCGCAAAATCAACGCAAATTCCAGTCGTGGAGTGTCTATGCCAGCACACCATCGTGCAAGCGTACGACGCGATCCATCTGCGCCGCCAATCTTTCGTTGTGCGTCGCGACCAGCGCGGCGCTGCCCTCTTCGCGCACGAGCGAGAGAAACTGGCGCAGCACGACGTCGGCGGTCGCTTCGTCGAGATTGCCCGTCGGTTCGTCCGCGAGCACCAGGCGCGGCCGGTTCGCCAGCGCACGCGCCACGGCGACGCGCTGCTGCTCGCCGCCCGAGAGCTTGCTGGGCCGGTGCTCCAGCCGCTCGCCGAGGCCGAGCGCGGTCAGCAGTTCCTTCGCCCGATCCTCGCACTCGGTGCGCGGCTTGCCGGTAATGAGCTGCGGCAGCACCACGTTCTCGATGGCGTTGAAGTCGGGCAGCAGGTGGTGAAACTGATAGACGAAACCGATGTGATCGCGCCGCACCGCCGCGCGCTGGTCCTTGCCCAGCTTGCTCGCATCGATCCCGGCAATCTCGATCTTCCCACCGAAGCCACCCTCCAGCAGGCCGATGGCCTGGAGCATGGTCGACTTGCCCGATCCCGAGGGGCCCAGCAGTGCGACGATCTCGCCCGGCGCCACGGCGAGGTTCACGCCGCGCAGCACATCGATGGTGACACCGCCCTGCGCAAAGCTGCGGGTGACATCGGTCAGGCGGACGACGGCGTTTGCGGCGTCACTCATAGCGCAGCACCTGCACGGGATCGGTGCTCGCCGCCTTGAAGGCCGGATAGAGCGTGGCGAGGAAACTGAAGACCAGCGCCATGACGCAGATCACCGTGATCTCGACCGGATCGGGCCGGCTGGGCAGTTCGGTCAGGAAGCGGATCGAGGGATCCCACAGGTTCTGGCCGGTCATGCGCTCGACACCGTGGACGATGGGCTGGCGGAAGTAGAGCGATATCAGCCCCAGCACGAGGCCCGAGATCGTCCCCAGCGCACCGATGCAAAAGCCGGTCGTGACGAAGACCTTGAGCAACGATCGTCGCGTCGCCCCCATGGTTCGCAGGATGGCAATGTCGCGCGTCTTGGCGCGCACCAGCATGATCAGCGAGGAAAGGATATTGAACACCGCGACCAGCACGATGATCGAGAGCACCACGAACATCACCACCCGTTCGACCGCCAGGGCCTCGAACAGCGAGGCGTTGATGGTCTTCCAGTCGTTGACGACCGCCCTGCCCGCCAGCTTGCGTTCCAGCGGCGCGAGGATCTGGTCCACCTTGTCCGGATCGGTCGTCGTCAGTTCGATCATGCCGATCGTGTCGCCGGTCAGCAGCAGCGTCTGCGCATTGGGAATCGGCATGACCACGAAAGCGCTGTCGTAATCGTAGACGCCCACCTTGAAGATCGCGGCGATGCGGTAGGCGATCTGTCGCGGGACCGTGCCGAACGGCGTGGATCGCCCCTGCGGATTGATCACCGTAATCGTATCGCCGACCTGTGCGCCGAGGTTCTGGGCAAGCTGCGAGCCGATGGCGACGTTGTCCTCGCCCACTTTCAGCCCCGCGAGACTGCCCGCCTGCACCTTGTCCTTCAGCCGGTCGATGTCCGGCTGGGTGTTGCCGCGCACCAGAATCGCCTCGACCCGGCCATTGAAGCTGGCCAGCAGCGGCTGTTCGATCAGCGGCGAGGCGCGGGTAACCCCCGGCGTTTCGCGCACGTCCTTGAGAACGTCCTGCCAGTTATCGAGTCGCCCGCCATAGGCCTGAATGATCGCGTGGCCGTTGAGCCCGACGATCTTGTCGAACAGCTCCGCGCGAAAGCCGTTCATGACGCTCATGACGATGACCAGCGCCCAGACGCCGAGCATCACCGCCACAAGGCTGATGCCGGCGACAAGCGCAATGAAGCGCTCCCCTTTGCCGGGAAGCATGTAGCGCTTGGCGATGGTCCATTCGAAAGGTGAAAGGATCAAGCGACGGGTCCGTCTGTGATCGGTAGGATGGTGCGGCATTAGGGACCTGAACCGGGACTGGCAACCCGCGCCCACAGCGAGCACGGCGGGGATGGCGAAAACCCCTGCAAACCGAAACGGTTCCCTCCCGCCCTCGCCGTCATCCGGGCGTCACGAATTCGCGCCATGCGGGAGGCGGGTCGCGAAACGGTCCCTTTCCCCCCTTGCAATTGGAGGCAATCCCTTCCAAATGCGCGGGCGTTTTGAGGCGCCAGCGGGCCGGACCAATTCATGAACCTTACTCATCCCTTTCGTGACGCCGACGGGGACAAACTGCGCGAAGAGTGCGGTGTTTTCGGCGTGATCGGAGCAAGCGATGCGGCCAATGTCGCCGCAGCCGGACTCCATTCCCTTCAGCATCGCGGACAGGAGGCGGTGGGCATCACCAGCTTTTCCGGACGCGAGTTCCACTCGCACCGTGGCATCGGCCACGTGGCGCAAGTGTTCTCGCAGACGGAACTCGATGCCCTGCCCGGCACGATGGCTTCGGGCCACGTGCGCTACTCCACCACCGGCGGTTCCGGCCTGCGCAACGTGCAGCCGCTGTTCGCCGATCTCGCGGCGGGCGGCTTCGCCATCGCGCACAACGGCAACATCTCGAACGCGATGGCGCTCAAGCGCGATCTCGTCTCGAAGGGCTCGATCTTCCAGTCGACCTCCGACACCGAGGTGATCATCCACCTCGTCGCGACGAGCCGCTATCCCACCCTGCTCGACCGCTTCATCGATGCGCTGCGCATGGTCGAGGGCGCCTATTCGCTGATCTGCATGACAAGCGAAGGCATGATCGCCTGCCGCGACCCGCTGGGCATTCGCCCGCTGGTGATGGGCCGTCTGGGCGACGCCACCGTCTTCGCATCGGAAACCGTCGCGCTCGACGTGATCGGCGCAGAGTTCACCCGCGCGGTCGAACCCGGCGAGCTGGTCCAGGTCGATCACAAGGGCACGATTTCCAGCCACCGGCCGTTCGGTACGCCGGCCTCGCGCCCGTGCATCTTCGAGCACGTCTATTTCAGCCGCCCCGACTCGGTGATGGACGGCCGCTCGGTCTACACCGTGCGCAAGCAGATCGGCGTCGAGCTGGCCAAGGAAGCCTTCGCCGATGCCGACGTGGTGATCCCGGTGCCCGACAGCGGCGTACCGGCTGCCATCGGCTACGCGCAGGAATCGGGCATCCCCTTCGAGCTGGGCATCATCCGCTCGCACTATGTCGGCCGCACCTTCATCCAGCCCGGTGAGCAGAAGCGTCACAACGACGTGAAGCGCAAGCACAATGCCAACCGCGCCGTGGTGGAAGGCAAGCGCATCATTCTGATCGACGATTCGATCGTGCGCGGCACGACCTCGAAGAAGATCGTCGAGATGATGCGCGATGCCGGCGCCGCCGAAGTGCACATGCGCATTGCCAGCCCGCCGACCGAGCATTCCTGCTTCTACGGCGTCGACACGCCCGAGCGTTCCAAGCTGCTGGCCGCGACCATGGACACCAAGGCCATGGCCGACTTCATTGAAGCCGACAGCCTTGCCTTCGTCTCGATCGACGGCCTCTACCGCGCCGTCGGTGAAGCCGAGCGCAACAGCAAGTGCCCGCAGTTCTGCGACGCCTGCTTCTCGGGCGACTACCCGACCAAGCTGACCGACTTCACCGAACGCTCGCTCACCAAGCTCAACGCGGCGTGAGCGACGGCATGAGCGAAAAGGCATTCGAGGGGCAGGTTGCCCTCGTCACCGGTTCCAGCAAGGGCATCGGCGCCGCAACCGCGCTCGCACTGGCCGAGGCCGGGGCGCACGTCGTCCTGACCGGGCGCAACACCGCCGCGCTCGAAGCGGTCGAAGAGCAGATCTTCGCTGCCGGCGGCTCCGCGACCATCGCGCCGGTCGATCTCGTCGAGCCCGACGGCATTGCCCGCCTTGCCACCGCGATTTCGCAGCGCTGGGGCAAGCTCGACATGCTCGTGATCAACGCGGCCATCCTGCCCGAACTGACCTCTGTCGCCGACATCGACCAGAAGGCGTTCAACAAGGCGCTGACCACCAACGTCCTCGCGACGCAGGCGCTGATCGCCAACTTCGATCCGCTGCTGCGCAAGAGCGGGAATGCGCGCGTCGTCGGCATGACCTCCACCGTCGCGGCCAAGCCGCGCGCGTTCTGGGGCGCCTATGGCGCCACCAAGGCCGCGTTCGAAGTGCTGCTCGATTGCTATGCGCAAGAGACCGCCAACGTCTCGAAGGTGCGCGTCGCCATCGTCAATCCCGGTGCCACCCGCACCGACATGCGCGCCCGCGCCTATCCGGGCGAGGCCCCCGCTTCGGTGAAGCCGCCGGAAGTCGTCGCCGAACGGCTGACCGCCCTGCTCGGTGAACAATTTGTAACGGGGCACCGCGAGGCCATTAACCAGTCTTAATAAACCGTTGGTAACCGCTGCCTGACATCCTTTCTGCGATATTCGGCCAATTGCATCATGGCCATCGTCGCACGGGACAAGGACAGCATGGTCCACACCGAACAAGAAAAATACGCCGCGGCAGCGCAGGAAGACCGTAGTGCACCGCGCGTTAAAATTTCCATACCCGCCACTCTGCGCGCCTCGGGCTCCAGGGGATACCAGACCGCCGTGCGCGACCTGTCGCTATCGGGGTTCTCCTGCACCGCGATGTCGCGCATCCATCCGGGCACCTATTGCTGGCTGACCCTGCCGGGCATGGAGTCGCTTCCGGCCAAGGTGGTATGGTGGGACAACGGCCTTGTCGGCGCCGCGTTCGAGCGGCTGCTCAGTCCGATCGTCCTCGACAACATCCTGACGCGCTGGCGCGGCGAGGGCCAGTTCGAGGGCTGATCGGCGCGCTATTGCGCCTTTACCAGCGTCACCTGTGCGACGTCGATACCGCCGCCCAGAAAGCCCCCTTCGCAATACATCAGGTAGAAGCGCCAGAGCCGCACGAAGCGCTCGTCGAAGCCTGCCGGTAACCGGCCTTCCTCCACAGCCTGATCGAAGTTGGCGCGCCATTGCCGCAGCGTCCGCGCGTAGTCGTGGCCGAAGCCGTGGCGGTCCTGCCAGCTCAGGCCGCGTTCCTCGGCCAGGCGGCGGAACTCGCTCTCGTTGATGAGCATCCCGCCGGGGAAGATGAAGGTCTGGATGAAGTCGGCGCTGCGCG
This sequence comes from uncultured Novosphingobium sp., assembly GCA_965140495.1. Lineage (GTDB taxonomy): Bacteria > Pseudomonadota > Alphaproteobacteria > Sphingomonadales > Sphingomonadaceae > Novosphingobium. Next base: position 3,206,024 of record OZ223239.1, read on the forward strand.
CGTAGCTTTCGAAGATCTCCTCGCGCATCGCGATATACTGGATCGCCGCCCTGCCCCCGGGCTTGAGGTTGCGCGCGACGCTGTCGAGGAAATCGGGCCAGAACTGGCGCCCCACCGCCTCGACCATCTCCACCGATACGACCGCGTCGTATTCTCCGGCCACGTCGCGGTAGTCCTGCTTGCGAAAGTCGACACTGCCCGCGCCGAGCGACCAGCGCTCCCGCGCGAAGGCCAGTTGCTCGTCGGAAAGGCTGATCGCATCGACATGGGCCTTGGCATTGTCCGCCACGAATGCCGCCAGGGTCCCCCAGCCGCAGCCGATCTCCAGCACGGTGTTGCCGGGTTCCAGATCCAGCCTTTCGACGATCGCCCCCACCTTGGCCGACTGCGCGGCGTCCAGCTCGGTGACGAACTGGGTCAGGGCATTGGGGCCATCACCGCCCATCGCGGAATAGAGCGCGCTGGAGTAGATCATCGTTTCGCCCAGCCACTGCTGGTAGAAATCGTTGCCCAGGTCGTAGTGCGCGTGAATATTGCGCAGCGAGCCCGAGCGGGTGTTGCGGTGCAGCCAGTGCACGAAGCGCGTCACCAGCCGCCACGGTCCGCGCGCGCGGGCCGCATCACCGAGCGAAACGGCGTTTTCCATGAACAGCGCGAAGAGCGGCACCGGATCGGGACTGTCCCACTCCCCGGCCTCCCACGCCTGATACCAGCCGACCGAGCCGGCGGTCGCCAGCCGCAGCAGCGCGCGCCAGGACTTTACCTCGACGATCGCGCCGAACCCCGGCGCCCGCCCGCCAAGCAGGCGCGTCATGCCGCCGGGCAGCGTCGCCTGGATCGAGCCGCGCACCAGCCCTGCATCGATACGGTCGAGAATGCGGTGAACGCCGCCGGCCCAAAGCTTGGCCAGCCACTGCGGGCCGACCCCGATGGCCCGGCCGCCGCCAACGAGGTCCTCTCCTCTTCCCGGCAGATGCGCGTTCATGTGTGCGTTATTAACCGGAAAACCCCGCCGAGCAATGGATTCACTGGCCCTTTGCCTCGTCCCATGCCGCCAGCGCCCTTTCGCGCCCGGCGCGGTGTTCGATCATCCGGTCGGGATAGGCCTTGGGACGGCAGACCGGGCTGGGATCGTGGATCTCGCCATCGGGCAGATCGGCGAGTTCGGGCACCCATTCGCGGATATAGGCCGCCGCGTTGAACTTTTCCGACTGCGTCAGCGGCGCCATGATCCGCACGAACATGTTCGAATCGACGCCCGACCCGGCAGTCCACTGCCAGTTCACGGAATTGGAGGCATAGTCGGCATCGACCAGCGTATCCCAGAACCACTGCTCGCCCTCGCGCCAGTCGATCAAGAGGTGCTTGATGAGAAAGCTCGCCGCGATCATGCGCACGCGGTTGTGCATCCAGCCGGTGTGCCAGAGCTGGCGCATCCCGGCATCGACGATGGGATAGCCGGTACGGCCTTGCTGCCATGCCGTCAGATCGTCCTGCGCCGCCTTGCCCGAGCGCCAGGGGAACGACTCGAAATTGTCGCGCGCCGGTTTGCTGCCATAATCGGGAAACTGCAGGATCACGTTCTGCGCATAGTCGCGCCAGCCGAGTTCCCCGAGGAAGGTCGACACCGTCCCGCCCTCGCTGCTGACGGCATGCCAGGCCTGCGACGGCGAGACCTCGCCGAAATGGAGATGCGGCGAGAGCATGGAAGTACCCTCGACCGCGGGAAGATTGCGCTGGCCTTCGTAACGCGCGGCTTCGTCCTTGAACGCCCGCAACCGCTTCTTCGCGCCCTCCTCACCCGGCTCCCACATATCGCGCAGGCCACCGGCCCAGTCGGGCCTGGTCGGCAGGAGGTTCCAGTCGTCGAGATCGTCCGACTGCGGCCAGCTTTCCGGCGCCTCTATCTTTTGCGGACGGCGCTGCGGTTCGGGCGGCGGCATCCGCTCGTTGAGCGCGCGCCAGAACGGGGTGTAGATCTTGTACGGCGAGCCCGATCCGGTCGTCACCGATCCCGGCGGGGCCAGGTAATTGCCATGGTGCAGGCACAGCGTGACGGTCTTGCCCACCGCCTTCTCGGCATTGCGCCACCAGGGCTCGTAATGGCGCAAGGCATGAACCTCGCACGCCCCGGTTTCCTCTACGAGCCGGGGCAGCACATCCTCGCACTTGCCGCGCCGCAGGATCAGCCGCGAACCCTTCTCGCGCAGGGTCGCATCGAGGCTCGCGAGCGAGTGATGCAGCCACCAGCGCGAGGCGCCGCCCATCACGCGATGTTTCGGCGTTTCATCGTCGAGAATATAGACAGGGATGACCGGGCCTTTGCTCGCGGCCTCGGCAATGGCAGGCTGGTCGGACAGACGCAGGTCGCGCCGCAACCAGACGATGACGGGAGAACTCATGACTTCGGAACGCCTCCTTCGACGCCGCGTTCCCTAACCCATGGTTCTTCATGCCGAAACAGTCCAGCTTCCTCCACGCGGCTTCCGGATCGATCCGGCCAAGGCACTGATCGTCGCAGCCTTGTGCTGGCTGGCTTTCGCCGCCGTCGCCTGGGCCGTGACCACCGGGCACACCGCCACCATCGACAAGGCGGGACTGTTGTTCTGGCGCGACAGCGATCTGAAGCCTTCCGGCTCCACGCGCGTGCTGGAAATGGTGCGCGACGTTACCGCGCTGGGCGGGGTGCTGCTGCGCAATCTTTTCGCCCTCGGTGCAGTCGTGGCGCTGCTGTTCCTCAAGCTCCGGCGCGAGGCCGCACTGCTGGCCCTGACCGTGTCCGGCGGCTGGATCGTGAACACCGTGCTCAAGGTCCTGGTCGGGCGCCCCCGGCCGGAAATCGTGCCGCACCTGATGGAGGCTGGCGGCAACAGCTTTCCGAGCGGCCACAGCTTCAATTCGGCGGTCGTCTACATCGCGATGGCTCTGGCGTTCGCGGCCTTCAGCCGGCGCGAAGCGGTGCGTTACACGATCGTCGGCACGGCCGTAGTGGCCAGCATGGCGATTGCCTGGAGCCGCGTGTGGCTTGGCGTGCACTGGCCGAGCGATGCCATTGCGGGATGGCTGGGCGGCGCCGGTTGGGCCTTCCTTGCCAGCGCCGTACTCTACCGCCCTGCCCGCGCTGCCGTCGACCGGGCGGAGAAGATCAGCGAGCCGGACAGCCCGGCGCGTGAAGCGGAACGTCCACCGTCCGGGTAAAGCCATCTGCGACGAGAGGGTCGCTGAACCGGGCATCGGCGAACACGACTTGCGCCGAGCATTCTCCCCGCCCGACTTTCGCCATCGGCATCTGCGACCACGCCAGAAACTCCTCGATCTCCGGCGTGGCATGGGCGGCACGCTGCACGACCGGGTCGGCCATGTTGTCCGCCTGCGCCGGATCATGGTCGATCAGCGTGAAGAGGCCTTGCAGCGGATCGTAGCGCCCTCGGGCTATCGTCCCGTTCTCGTGCCAGATCACCTCGCGCCGCCAGAAGAACAGCGGCTCCGGTGCAGCGAACACGCGGTCGGGCTTCGCGAAAGGCGCGCCCCTTGCCGGTGCATTCCAGGCGAGCGCGGAAATGCCGATGTTGATCGCAATGAAACCGACGACACCCGCAACCGCGCGCAGCGCCGGCTCCCCTGCCCGCGCCTTGCCTGATTTGAAGCGTGAGCGGGAAAACCCGATACCCGCCGCGAGCATGGCCAGCAGCCAGGGCGAGACGATGAACAGGCCGTCGGTGTGGAACCAGTGGCGGGACAAGGGGGAGAACAGCTCGACCGCATAGACATTCTGCAGATCGAGCAGCGGATGGGTGATCGCGCCGAGATAGCAGAGCGCCATCAGCCAGCCGAAGTGCATCGGCAGCCCGCTCCTGAACGCGGTCCCGCGCGAGACCTGCCAGCGGTCGAACAGCCAGAGCAAGGCGGCGAGCAGCGGCGGCATGACCAGCACACCGCCCACCAGTCCATGGGTGAAGCCACGATGCATCGCCAGCGGCGCCCAGGGGGCCCAGCCGACAAGACTGTGGGTGAGATTATCCAAGGATGCAGCTCACCCGGTCTTGATCAGTCCATCAGCCCGTGGGCTGCGTCCTTTTCCTCGACAGTCCAGGTCTGGCCCTTGGCGAGCAGCTTGCCGAGGTCGGCGGTCTTGCCGTCGATCAGCTTCGCGCGCTCGGCCACGACTTCGCTTTCGAAGGTCGGACGCGGATCGTCGTAGATCACGCCCAGCGCCATCGGGAACGGGCCGAAGGGCATTTCCACCAGCATGTGGGCCAGGCCGCGGTTCTTGACGTTGTGAACCATGACGCCGGCGGCCTGCCAGTCGCCGTCCACGACATCGACCACCTTCAGCGAGAGCGTCTCGTGATCGAGCGCGAGGCCCTTGGTGCCCTTGGCGAAGAGCAGCGGCTCTCCGTCGGTGCACCAGACCTGCGTATCGGCCGCGACCTTCTTCTGGGTGAAGTCGTCGAACCGGTCCTTGTTGTAGACGATGCAGTTCTGGAAGATCTCGATGAAAGCCGCACCCTGGTGGGCATGGGCCGCCTTGAGAACCTCGGGCAGATCCTTCGACACGTCGTAGCCGCGCGCAATGAAGCGCGCGCCCGAACCCAGCGCGAAGGCACAGGGCAGCGCGGGGCGGTCGACCGAGCCCACCGGACTGGTCGGCGAATTGGTGCCCGTTCGGCTGGTCGGCGAGTACTGGCCCTTGGTGAGGCCGTAGATCTCGTTGTTGAACAGCATGATCTGGCAATTCACGTTGCGGCGCAGGACGTGCATCGTGTGGTTGCCGCCGATCGACATGCCGTCACCGTCACCCGTCACCAGCCAGACGTCGAGGTCCGGATTGGCGAGCTTGATGCCGGTGGCGAAAGCGGGCGCGCGACCGTGGATCGTGTGGAAGCCGTAGCTCTCGACGTAGTACGGGAAGCGGCTGGAGCAGCCGATGCCCGAAACGAACACGGTGTTCTTGGGATCGGCGCCGATCATCGGCAGCGTGCGCTGCACGGCCTTGAGGATCGCGTAGTCGCCGCAGCCGGGGCACCAACGAACTTCCTGGTCCGATTCCCAGTCCTTGAGCGTGGTTTCGATGGGGGTCATGTCATTCATGGCTCAAGCCTCCGGGTTCGGGAGCTGGGTTTCATTGACGGGCACTTCGCCTTCGGCGTGGCCGGGAATGCCGTCGAAATAGGTGGCGATGGCCTCCTCGATCTCGGCGATCGCGAAGGGCTGGCCGCTGGTCTTGCTGAGCGGGATGGCGTCCACGAGGAACTGGTCGCGCAGCACCGTCTTGAACTGGCCGGTGTTCATCTCGGGCACGAGCACGCGGTCGAATCCCTTGAGCAGCTCGCCCAGATTGGCGGGCAGCGGCCAGACGTGGCGGACGTGGATGTGCGAAACGTCCATGCCCTTGCGGCGGGCGCGGCGTACGGCCTGGTGGATCGGCCCGAAGGTCGAGCCCCAGCCGACAACGGCGAGCTTGCCGCTCTCTTCGCCCAGGCACACGTCCTGCGCCGGGATCGCGGCGGCGACGCCATCGACCTTGGCCTTGCGGGCGTCGGTCTGCGCCTGGTGCACGTTCGGTGCATAGTCGATGTTGCCGGTGTCGATGCCCTTCTCGATGCCGCCGATGCGGTGCATCAGGCCTTCGGTGCCGGGCTTGATCCACGGACGCACGCCGCGTTCATCGCGCTTGAAGGGCAGCACGTTGCCGTCCGGGTTGTTGTTCTTTTCGAGGAACGAGACCGGGAACGGCTCGAACGAGGCCGGATCGGGCACCTTCCACGGTTCGGAGGCATTGCCGATGTAGCCATCGGTCAGCAGCATGACCGGGGTCATGAACTGCACCGCGATGCGGCACGCCTCGATGGCGCACTCGAACGCATCGGCAGGCGAACGGGCCGCGACCACCGGCAGCGAGGCATCGCCGTTGCGGCCATAGACCGCCTGATAGAGGTCGGACTGCTCGGTCTTGGTCGGCAGGCCGGTCGAGGGGCCGCCGCGCTGTGAATTGACGATGACGAGCGGCAGCTCGGTCATCACCGCAAGACCCATGGCCTCACCCTTGAGCGCGATGCCCGGGCCCGAGGACGAAGTAACGCCCAGCTGACCGGCATAGGACGCGCCGATGGCCGCGCAGATCGCCGCGATCTCGTCTTCCGCCTGGAAGGTGGTGACGCCGAATTCCTTCATCTTCACGAGGTTGTGAAGGACCGCCGAGGCCGGCGTGATCGGATAGCCGCCGAAGAACATCGGCAGATCGGCAAGCTGCGCACCGGCGACAAGGCCGAGCGAGACGGCTTCCGCGCCGGTGATCGTGCGGTACAGGCCGGCTTCGGACGGCACCGGATCGACGTGCAGCTTCTTGAGCGGCCCGGCCAGTTCGGCGGTTTCGCCATAGGCATGGCCGGCATTGAGCGCGGCGATGTTGGCGTCGGCCAGAACCGGGTTCTTGGCGAACTTGTTCTTGAGCCAGTCCACCAGCGGCTGGCGGTCGCGGTCGAACATCCACAGGGCCAGGCCCAGCGTCCACATGTTCTTGCAGCGCAGCGCTTCCTTGTTGCCGAGGCCGAAGGGCTTCACGGCTTCGAGCGTCAGCGCGGAAATGTCGAAGGCCAGCACGTCCCACTTGGCGAGGCTGTCGTCCTCGAGCGGGTTGCTCTCGTACTTCGCCTTTTCCAGGTTGCGCTTGGAAAACTCGCCGGTGTCGGCAATCACCAGACCGCCCGGCTTGAGCGCCTGCACGTTCACCTTGAGCGCGGCGGGGTTCATCGCCACCAGCACGTCCGGTGCGTCGCCGGCGGTGGTGATCTCCTGCGAGCCGAAATTGATCTGGAATGCCGAAACGCCGAACAGCGTGCCCTGCGGCGCGCGGATTTCGGCAGGGAAGTCCGGGAAGGTCGCCAGGTCGTTGCCGGCCAGCGCGGTCGACAGGGTGAACTGGCCACCCGTGAGCTGCATGCCATCGCCGGAGTCGCCCGCAAAGCGCACGACCACCGCTTCGGGTGCCGTGTCCTGTACGGAAGCGTCGGTTTCGTGCTCAGCTGTGATTGTCGCCATTGTAATCCTCTTCGGCAAAGTGCCGATATTGCTGTCTTGTCCCCCCTGCGGGTGCAGGCGCCGCGACGCAACTTAGAAAAACTCTCAGGGGAACAATCCTGTCATTCCGCCTTGAGAACCATAAAACCACCTAGTCAAGAGTGGAGGCTTGGGCCATTCTCCTTTTCATGCAGTGCGAAGCACCCATCGCCATACCGAACTTTCGTACGATATTGCGAATTTCCGGCAGCACCCTCCCGATCACGTTCAGGATTTCCTTTTCCAGATGAAAGATTTTTCCAACCTGCCTTATCGTCCCTGCGTGGGCGTGATGCTCGTGAATTCCCACGGCAAGGTCTTCGTCGGCAAACGAATCGACAACAAGGAAGGCGACTGGTGGCAGATGCCCCAAGGCGGCGTCGACGACGGTGAAGACCTCAAGGACGCGGCGCACCGCGAACTGTGGGAAGAGACCGGAGTGACCGAGAAGCACGTCACCTTCCTCTCGCGCACGCGGGAAGAGGTGCTCTACGACCTGCCCGAAGAACTGCTGGGCAAGCTGTGGGGCGGCAAGTATCGCGGCCAGCGCCAGCACTGGTTCCTCGGCCGCTTCGAAGGCAGCGACGCAGACATCAACCTGCAGGCGCACAACCCGCCGGAATTCTGCGAGTGGAAGTGGATCGAGGCGGAGTTGCTGCCGGACCTGATCGTGCCGTTCAAGAAGCGGGTCTACCGCACGGTGCTGGAAGAGTTTCGGGAGCTGATCTGACGGGGCGGCGGGCTACAACGCCGCCAACTTTCGTCATTCCCGCGCAGGCGGGAATCCAGTCGCAGCCTTGCCACGTAGAGGGTGTTTTACGTCAGCAGGCGACGTTTTGTTCTCGCACCAGCGCGCAATCGCGACAGAGTTAAATCACCCGTCTGCTTTCGATTGGACCATTGGGTTGTCTGGATTCCCGCCTGCGCGGGAATGACGAAGAATGGACGAATGGACGAATGGACCGACTACATACCTTTAGCTCGAAGCCACTTGATCCTTCGGAACAATACCTGAGTGACAGGCAAAGCAGTCCAGAGTGAAAAAATCCACGCAAGGCTCAAGCCGAGAACGGACGTCTCCCTGAGACCTTCGATCAAATTGAAAATACGGAAAAATATAAAGCCAAGTATGGATGCCGAGAGCACAAACGCAATCCATTTGAGAAAGTTCAAAACCATTCAGCTCTCACTTCACCCCCGCAATCCATGCCGGTAAAGCCCTTACTATAACGGGTAGTTCGAACCAGCTGTCCCTTTGGTCGTGCGCACGGCGGTGACGAGCGAATTCGCCTCATCGACCGCCTGCCATGCATGGCAATAACTCAAAAACCCGACATCCAGCCGGTCAGCGAAACCTCAGTTTTCGCTGACCACCGGCTTGGGCGTCACAGCCTCGGCCGTGACCACACGCTGTTGCGAGGGACCTTTGGCGATGGCGGCTGCGAGGGCCTTCGTCTCGCTGCAGTCCTTGCCGCACAGCGTCTGCAGGCGTGCGAGATTGCGGCTGGCTTTTTCGGTCGCGCCCTTTTCTGCCAGCGCGACACCTTCACCGGCAAGCGCGGCCAGGTTGCGCGGATCGTCGGTCAGTGCGACGCGGTAGTAGTGCAGAGCCTTGCCCTGCAGGCCTTCGCGCCGGGTGGCGTCGGCCAGCGCGAGCAGAACCCTGGTGCTGCCCGGTTCGACCGTCAGCGCGGATTCGAAGGCATCGACCGCGGAATTGTAGTCGCCACCCGCAACTGCCGCGTGTCCTTCGCTCAGGAGCATCTGCGCCCGCGGATCGAGTTCGCGGGTCGGTTCTGAATAGGAAACGCTGGAAGAAACGGCGGCAATCAGGGAAAGAGCAACGGCAACAGGCGTGTAACGCATCAGCAAGTCCTTGACCGAGGGTTTCGTCCTCATCATGGGCGCGACGCTATCACAGCAAAGCGAAACGTGCGACGAAAAACCCGTCGGTTCCGTCGCAATGCGGTGACAATCGCAGCCCCGCGCCTCTCGGCGTCCCGGCGGCAAGTGTCGGTGCCTGCGCCTGCCAATCGGCGTGGCGGGCGAGAAAACCCTCGGCCTGCGATGCGCCTTCGTCATCGAGCAGGGAGCAGGTCACGAACACCAGCCGGCCGCCCGGCCGTACCAGACCGGCGGCGATATCGAGCAGCCGCGCCTGCGTTTCGACATAGCGCGCGAGTTGCCGTTCGGTCAGCCGCCAGCGCGCTTCGGGATTGCGCCGCCAGGTACCCGTGCCCGAACAGGGCGCATCGACCAGAACCGCGTCCGCGTTGCCCGCAAAGCGCTCCAACGCCTCCATCTCGCGCCCCGGATTGAGCAGGACCGTCTCGATGCAGGTCGCGCCCGCACGCTCGGCGCGCGGCGCCAGCCGCGAGAGACGCGGCCGGTCGGTATCGCAGGCGATCAGCGTGCCGGTGTTTTCCATGGCGGCGGCCAGAGCGAGCGTCTTGCCCCCTGCCCCGGCGCACAAGTCGATCACGGTCTCGCCGGGCGCTGCGGTCACCGCTTCACAGGTGAGCTGCGAGCCGGTGTCCTGCACTTCGATAGCGCTAGTCTTGTACGCGTCGCTCTGCTCGATGCGCGTCTCGGGCGGGTAGCGCCAGCCGTTGGTGGCCACGGTGCGTTCGGCGCCTTCGGGCAGCGAAAGCCGTCCAGCCCGCAGCGTATTCACGCGGATGTCGAGCGGCGCGCGGTCCAGCAAGGCAGCGGCATCGGTCTCCGCAACGCCACTCGCCGCCAGTCGCTCCATCAGCCAGTGCGGCGCAATCCCGGCCTGCGCCACCGGTTCGTCCGGCTCGATCGGCGCGGGCGCGTGGCGCGATCCGTCGAACAGGGCCGCGACCTGCTCATCCTGCGCGGCGACCTGTAGCATGGCCGCGCGGCCGTTTTCGGGAATTTCACCGCAGGCGCGGATCGCGCGATAGGCCAGTTCGCGCACGGCACGCCGGTCTCCGCTGCCGGCAAAGCGGCGCGGGCGGAACCAGTCGGCAATCAGGCGATCGGCGGGCGCGCCATTACTGCGCGCCGCCTCGATCACGAGGTCGAGCACGTCGATGGCAGCCTGAACGCGGGCGGCGGGGGTCATGCTCTCCCCTCCCGCAGGCGGGAGGGGTCGGGGGTGGGCTTGCCAGAACGATCGTGCCGGGAAGCCCACCCGGCTGCGACTAGGCCTTGCACGGCAAGACCAAGTCTCGCTGCCCCTCCCGCCTGCGGGAGGGGAGGCTTGCGCTCTGCCGTCACTTTACCGCGAAGGATAGTTCGGCGCCTCGCGGGTGATGGCGACGTCGTGGACATGGCTTTCGCTCAGGCCGGCATTGGTGATGCGGATGAACTGCGAATTCTTGCGCAGGTCCTCGATCGTCGCGGCGCCGGTGTAGCCCATCGCCGCCTTGATGCCGCCGACGAGCTGGTGGATCACATCCTTGGCCGGGCCCTTGTAGGCGACCTGGCCCTCAATGCCTTCAGGCACCAGCTTCATCTGGTCCTTGATGTCGCCCTGGAAGTAGCGGTCCGCCGAGCCGCGGCCCATCGCACCGACCGAGCCCATGCCGCGGTACGACTTGTAGGCGCGGCCCTGATAGAGGAACGTCTCGCCGGGCGCTTCCTCGGTACCGGCCAGCATCGAGCCGACCATGATCGTCGAGGCGCCGGCGGCAAGCGCCTTGGCGGCATCGCCGGAAGTGCGCAGACCGCCGTCGCCGATGATCGGCACGCCCGACTTGTCGGCCTCTTCGGCGGCTTCCATGATCGCGGTGAGCTGGGGCACGCCGACACCGGCAACGATGCGCGTGGTGCAGATCGAGCCCGGCCCGATGCCCACCTTCACGCAGTCCGCCCCGGCATCGATCAGCGCGCGCGCGGCAGCGCCGGTCGCGACGTTGCCGGCAATCACCTGCGCCGAATTAGAAAGCTTCTTCACGCGCTCGACGGCGAGCGCCACGTCCTTGTTGTGGCCATGCGCGGTGTCGATCACGACGACGTCGCATTCGGCCGCGAGCAGCGCCTCGGTGCGCTCGAAGCCCTTGTCGCCCACCGTGGTCGCAGCGGCAACGCGCAGGCGGCCGGCGGCATCCTTGGTGGCATCGGGATAGGTCACGGCCTTCTCGATGTCCTTCACGGTGATGAGGCCGACGCAGTGGAAGGAGTTGTCCACCACCAGCAGCTTTTCGATGCGGCGCTGGTGCAGCAGGCGGCGCGCCTCTTCCTGCGTCACGCCCAACCCGACCGTCGCGAGGTTCTCGCGCGTCATCAGTTCGCAGACCGGCTGCTTGGGGTTGTCGGCGAAACGCACGTCGCGGTTGGTGAGGATGCCGACCAGCTTGCCCGAGGCCTCGACCACGGGAATGCCGCTGATCCGGTTCGCCGTCATCAGCGCCTGCGCATCGCCAAGCGTGGCATCGGGCGCGATCGTGATCGGATTGACGACCATGCCGCTTTCATAGCGCTTCACGGCCCGCACCGCGGCGCACTGTTCCTCGATGGTGAGGTTGCGGTGGAGAACGCCGATGCCCCCCATCTGGGCCATGACGATCGCCATGTCGGCTTCGGTCACGGTATCCATGGCCGAGGAGATGACGGGAACGTTGAGCCCGATCTCGCGGGTCAGGCGGGTGCGCGTGTCGGCCTGGGTGGGCACGATTTCGGACTTCGCGGGACGCAGCAATACGTCGTCAAATGTAAGTCCGAGCTGGATATCCATGTTTGCCACCAATGCCTTTGCGGGGAGAATCGTGGCGGCCCATGTAATCAAGCCGAGGGGATTGGGCTAGGGGGGAGTTTGCCTAAGCCACGGTATCTTGCACGCCGCCTACGGCACGATGCCCGACGGAACCTTCTTGGGATCGGCAAACCACCGCCCGAGAGCGGTCAGCATCTTCACGTCATCAACCTCGCCGCCCAGCTCCAGCGGATGGCTGAGGTGCTCCAGATCGTCGCTCGGCCGGTGGTAATCGCTGTCGTAGAAGGCGCGCATGCGGTCGATATCGCCATAGGCAGTCGTCACCATCACGGTCGGAATATCGTGCTGGAGCAAGGCCCAGCCATCCTGCCGCCGCACATATTCGTTGGCCTCGTCGCTCTTGGTGATCTTGAACCGCTCTGCCTTGGCGACTTTCTCGATCTCTGCATCGAGCCCGGTCATCCCGCGCCCGACGATGGCGAAAGGCGTGCCGCTCGGCGCGATGGCATCGGAATCGATGTTGAAGGCCGCCACGATGCGCTCGAGCGGAAGCGGCGGATTCTCGGCAAAGGCATGGGCGCCGAGCAGACCCAGTTCCTCGGCGGTCGTCGCCAGGAAATAGATATCGCGATCGGATTGCGGCCCCTTAGCAAGCCGGCGCGCGACTTCGGTCAGCGCGGCCACGCCGCTGGCGTTGTCGATCGCGCCATTGCAGATGCGGTCCTCGGCGGTGGACTCGCCGCATTCGCCAAAGTGATCCCAGTGCGCCACGAAGAGCACCGCGCCCTCTTCCGGGTGCTTGCCCGGCAGCTTCGCGATCAGGTTGTGCGTGCGGATCTTGGTCTCGCGCGTCGTCGCCTCGAGCGAGGCGGTGACATCCAGCGTGATCGGCGAGAAGTTCGGGCTGGCGGCTGCTTCTTCAAGCGCGGTAAGCGTGTGCGCCGTGCCTTGCAGAAGCGTCGCCATCGAATGGCGGCTGATGAAGGCCTCGAGGTCGCCGCCCAGCGAATCGTCGGCGAGCGCATAGCCCGAACGCTGCCGGCGGGCGATGACCGAGTCGATCGTGCGGTCGCCATCCAGCACCGTCAGCACTGCAGAAGCCCCCAGCGCCAGCAGCTCGTTCTGACGCTTGCTGTCGGGCGTGTCGCCATCGAGCACGACCGCCACGCGCCCGGCGAGCTCGTTGCGGGTGAAATCGAGACCGCGGGCATCGCCCACGAACAGCAGCGGCGCATTGCGGACAAGACTGCGCTTGCCCGAAGTCAGCACCAGCACATCGTCGGGGGTGATCGGCGTGCGATAGCCCTTGCGCATGAACCGCGCGCTCGATGCGGCAGGCTCGCGGGCAACCAGCGTGACCGGGGCGAACCACTGGTTGCCGGGATCGTTGGTGCCCGAAACGAGGCCGATGTCGTACCATTGCCGGCCGAGATAGCGCAGGGTCTTGGCCTCGCCCTCGGTTCCCGGTTCGCGGCCGTCGAAGTCATCGCTGGCCAGCGTTTCGATGTGCGAACGCAGGCGCGCTTCCAGTTCGCGATCGGCTCGGCTGGGCCGGGCCTGCACAGAAACGGAGGCAGCAAGGAGCAGCACGCCCAGAGACGCCAGCCCCGCCACTTTCGCCAACCGTTCCACCAATCCCGGAATCATCAGGATCAGTCTATACGATGAATTCGCCCAGCGGGTGAGAAAATTGCAACGACGGCACGCTTCGCATGGCGATGTTGTATCGCTGCCGCATGGCGCGGTGCCCGATACATGCCTCCAGCGCGAAACGATTGCCGCTTCGGCACGAGATGGGCCATAACGCCCGCCCCTATCCCAAGAAGGACGCGGCACAGATGCGCTTGAAGCGATTCGATCCCGGCAACATTCGCGTAAGCCGGGGTGGCGGCGGAGGCGGTCGCTTTCCGGGCGGAGGCGGCGGCAAGCTGGGATGCGGCACGCTGGTGATCGTGCTGATCGGCGCAGTGGTCTTCGGCGTCGATCCGGGTCAGATGCTCGGCACCATCGAAAGCGTGCAGCAGCAGGTGCCGCAGAACGCGCCCATGCAGCAGGGCGCCTCGAACGACGCGACACAGGTCTGCTCGGCCAATGCCTATTCGCTGGAATCGTGCAACGCGCTGGATTCGCTCAACAGCACCTGGGAGCCGCTGTTCCGGCAGGCGAACATCCGCTTCGAACAACCGATGCTGCGCTTCTACAACGGCACCGACCGTTCGGGCTGCGGCGCTGCGCAAAGCGCCATGGGCCCGTTCTACTGCCCGGCCGACCAGGGCATCTATATCGACACCAGCTTCTACGATCAGCTGGAGCGCCAGCTCGGAGCCGGCGGCGATTTCGCCCGCTATTACGTCATCGCGCACGAATACGGTCATCACATCCAGCACCTGCTCGGCATCAACCGGCAGGTGCGCCAGGCGCAGCAGCGCAATCCCTCGCAGTCCAACGCGCTTCAGGTGCGCATGGAACTGCAGGCCGACTGCTATGCCGGGGTCTGGGCGGGCAAGCACAAGGACCTGATCGAACCCGGCGACCTCGAGGAAGGCCTCACCGCCGCCAGTGCCATCGGCGACGATACGCTGATGCGCAATGCCGGCCAGCGGGTCAGCCCGGAAAGCTTCACCCACGGATCGAGCGCGCAGCGGATGAAATGGCTCAAACGCGGGCTCGACACAGGGAACGAGGACGCCTGCGATACGTTCAGTGATATGAGCTGATTACGGCTTGCGATCCCGGGTGTCATCCCCCCGACGGATCCGCGGCCAAACAGGAGGAAAAAAGGATGCGTCGCGTGTTGTTGAGTGCCGCTGTAACGGCCTCGCTTTTCGCCATGCCGGCTGCTGCCCGCCAGCAGGACAGGCTGATGACCAATCGCGAGCCCGACGCCGAGGATGTCGCCCGGACGCCGATGACCGATCTCAACGTCGGGCGCGACGACGAGATACCCGCCGTCCTGACTGCGGCCGTGGCCCAGCCCTACACGCTGAGCGGGCTCGGCAAGTGCAGCCAGCTTTCCGCCGCGATCACCGATCTCGACGAAGTGCTCGGCCCCGACGTCGACCTGCCGCAGGAAGAGCGTGACCGCATCAGCGGCGGGCGCGTGGCCAAGTGGCTGGTCACCTCGTTCATTCCCTTCCGCGGCCTGATCCGCGAAGTCTCGGGCGCCAACGACAAGGACCGCGAAGTCAACGCCGCGATCCAGGCCGGTCTGACCCGGCGCGGCTTCCTCAAGGGCGTGGGCGAAGCGCGCGGCTGCAAGTACCCGGCCTCGCCCGCTCCGCCGCACGTCGTCCAGGCGCACAAGGAGAAGCTGGAAGCCGAAGGCAAGCTGGCCGACGACAGCAAGAAGGAAGAGTCGAAAAAGAAGAAGCGCGACAAGAAGGACGAGAAGACCGAAAGCGGCGTGCCCTACGTCGCCCAGCCGGTCGTTCAGCCTATTCCTTAGTCGCAATTGCAGCATGGCGGCAGCGTGCTAAACGCACGCCATGCGCCTTTCCGATTGCCACAACATCGCCGATTTCCGCCGTCTTGCGAAGCAGCGCCTGCCCTGGCCCGTCTTCGACTACATCGACGGCGCGGCCGATGACGAACTGACCAAGAGCCGCAACACCGCCGCCTTCGACGATGTCGATCTGGTGCCCGACGTCCTTGCCGGCGTGGAGACGATCGACACCTCGCTCACGGTGATGGGCCGCAAGAGCGCCCTGCCCCTGATCCTCTCGCCCACCGCGCTGCAACGGGTGTTTCACTGGCAGGGCGAACGAGCGGTGGCACGCGCCGCCGAGAAGTTCGGGCTGTGGTTCGGCATTTCCAGCCTCGCCACGGTGTCGATCGAGGAAATCGGCGCGATGGGGAACAACCCCAAGATGTTCCAGCTCTACGTCCACAAGGACAAGGGGCTCAACCGCTCGATGATCGAACGCTGCCAGGCCGCGAAGTTCGATGCCATCGCGCTGACGGTCGACACCATCGTCGGCGGCAAGCGCGAGCGCTGCCTGCGCTCGGGCTTTTCCTCGCCGCCGCGCTTCACGCCTTCCTCGCTGCTGTCCTATGCGATCAAGCCGCGCTGGGCGCTCGATTACGTCTTCCGCGAGAAATTCGCGCTGCCCAACCTCGACACCCACGTCAGCGCGGGCACCAGCGAGCCGGTAAGCATCCAGCGCTATTTCTCGGAAATGCTCGACCAGTCGATGGACTGGAAAATGGCCGCACAGATCCGCGAGGAGTGGGGCGGCACGTTCTGCCTCAAGGGCGTGATGAGCGTCGCCGACGCGCGCCGGGCCGTGGAGATCGGTGCCGATTCGATCATGATCTCCAACCACGGCGGCCGCCAGCTCGACGGCAGCCGTGCGCCTTTCGATCAGGTCCGCGAGATCGTCGATGCGGTCGGCGGCGAGATCGAGGTGATCTGCGACGGCGGCGTGCGGCGCGGCACGCATGTGCTGAAAGCGCTGGCCAGCGGCGCCACCTGCGCCTCGGGCGGAAGGCTGTACCTCTATGCCCTCGCCGCAGCCGGGCAGCCGGGCGTCGAACGCGCGATCACGATCCTGAAGGAAGAGATCGAACGCGACATGAAGCTGATGGGCGTGACCAGCGTCGACCAGCTCACCCGCGACAGGCTGCGCGGGCGGTAGTTCCGTTCACTCAACTCCGTCGCCCCCGCAGGCGCCCCCCCGCTGCCTTTTCTCAGGACACGCGGCCAAAAGCGGGATCCCCGCCTGCGCGCCGATGACGAGGGAAGGTGAGGAATGCCCTCACCCCTCAGCTTCGCCGGTCGCATGCCGCCCGACGCTCGACCAGTCGACATGGCGCGTTGCGTACATGACACCGGCGAGCGCCACGAAGAGCAGCACCGATCCGATCATCAGCGACCACGCCTCGAGATTGAGCAGCACGAAGAGCAGCGCATAGAGGCCAACCAGCAATGCACCGATAAACCGCGCCCGCTTCCAGCTCTTGAGCACGGCGGCGCTATAGGCCGTCAGCAGACCGATCACGGCGGCGCTGGCCACGAGATAGGCAGCGGTAAAGCCGATCACTTCGGCAAAGGCCAGCAGCAGTACGAAGAACAGCACCAGCCCCGCGCCGGTCAGCAGATACTCGACCGCGGCCACCCTCGCTCCGGCAACGATGTCGAACAGGAAGAAGGCGAGGAACGTGAAGCCGATGAACAGGAAGCCGTACTTCACCGAGCGATCGACCTTGGAATAGAGATCCACCGTCTCGATCAGGCTGACGCTGACCGCGCGGCTGGGACCGCCCACCGACTCGCCGTCCGGAACCGAGACCGCCCGTGCAATGCCCACCTTGTAGTCATGAACCTTCCCGCCCTGCGGCGGGCCATAGTCTTCCATCGAAACCGGCGGCTGACCGAGGGCCAGCTTGTCGATGGTGTATTCAGCCTTGAAACCCTTGTCGGTCACGCTCGGCTTCTCGGGCAGGAAGGCCCCATCGAAGCTCGGGCTGGGCCACGGCGAGGACACGTTCCAGACGGTCGATCCGCCACGCGGGACCAGACTGATCGTGCGGCTGCCGCGCAGGCCGAAGGCATAGTCGACGTTGAGCCTGCCACTGCCATCCCAGCCGAGGAACGCGAAGAAGCCCTGCCAGCCCGATGCTGCCGGCCCCTTGCCCGGCTGCACCTCGAGCGGCTTGCCGTTGGCGACGATGGTGCCACCCGTGGTCAGCCCCCGCGCATCCGAAGCGCCGATACGCAATTCGGCGCGGTCCCACAGCAACTTGTCCGGCGTGACGCCGAACCTTTCGAGGTCTTCCGGCAGCGCAAAGGTCGCCTTGCCCTCGGTCTTCGCGGTGAAGAGTACCGAGCGATAGATCGACTTGCGCCGTTCCTGCGGCTCGATCCGGGTCGAAACCGTGTTGGTCAGCGGTGAGATATAGAGCAGCTTTTCGACTTCGACGACGCGGCTGACCTGCTTGCCGTCGAAGGTCTCGTTGTGCGTCTGGGTGACCTTGAAAGGCACCACGACGATGGGTCCGGCCAGCAGCTGCGGCCCACCCCAGCCGGCATTGATCGAGGCCTGCGCGGTTTCGGACTGGTCCTGCCGGTCGTAGACCAGCGCATAGACGAGCAGCAGCGGCACGATCAGCAAGGCGCTGACGAGCCCCACGAACAGCAGCTTCATGCCCGGCGAGCGTTCGCGATGCGGTGCCTTTTCGTCCATTGCCTATCCCCTCCCAGCGCCAGACGCGCGAAAGTCATGCATCTCCCATCCCGCCTTGCCCCCGCCAGACGCGCGAAAGTCATGCATCTCCCATCCCGCCTTGCCCCCGGCTGAACGCAATCAGCAGGCCGGTGCTGGCCGTGGCACATCGGCCGGGAACGGCGTGAGCGACAGCGGATCGGGAGAGAACCACGCCTCGGCAAAGGAGGATGGCGCATCGGGCTCGCCGATGGCGCGCGCGAACTTCTGCCCCTCGTAAGTCGCCGCCGCGAGCATCCGTGCCGCGAGCGCGTCGCCGATGGTGAAGAGCTGCGGCACCTTGCCTTCCAGCGCCCGTGCCAAGGCATCCTGCGGGACCCGGCCCGTTGCCAGCACCACCGCATCGGCCGGTTCGCTGCGCTCCTCGCCCGTATGGACATCGCGCAGGGTCACGGAGCCCTCGCCAATGCTGCGCACCCATGTCGAGGGGACCAGCCGTACACCCGCGCGCTTCATGCGGCCGACGAGATAGTATTCTTCCCAGTTGTCTGTGTTGCGCGCGGAGACGGGCGAATAGCCTGCGGTCACGAAGTTCACCTCGGCGCCGTTCGTGGCCAGCATTTCGGCGATGCCGGTGCCGGTGTGATAACCCTCGGCATCGAAGATCCAGACCTTGCCGTTTGGCCGCTTCCCTCCGAGCAGCACGTCTTCAGGTCGCAGCACGTGCGGCAGGTCCGAGCCCGGAATATCGCCATCGTGGGTAATCGAGCGGCCGCCGGGGCTGTAGCTGGAACCCGTCGCCACGATGACCGCATCCGGCTTCTCCGCGAGTACCGCCGCTTCATCGGCCGCCGTGCCGAGCCGCACATCGATGTCCAACCGGGCGACTTCGCTCTGCCACCAGTCAATCGCCGCGCGGTAGTGCTCGCGCCCCGGCAGGTCGGCCCAGAACGCCATAGCCCCGCCCAGTGCATCGCGCGCCTCGAACAGCGTCACCCGATGCCCCTTCTCCGCCGCGACACGAGCCGCTTCCATGCCGCCCGGCCCGCCGCCGACGATGACGACGCGCTTGGGATTAGCCACGGGTTCATAGCTGTGCCGCCCCCAGATCCGGTCGCGGTAGGAGGCGGGATTGATCGCGCAGCCCTGCGCACCGTCGCCGCCCGCCGCCGTGCACCAGTTGCAGGCGATACAGGTGCGGCTGCGATCTTCGCGCCCTTCCCGCGCGTTCTGCACGAAATCGGGTTCGGCAATGAGTTGGCGCGCCGCGCCGATCACGTCGCATACGCCCGCCTGCAATGCAGCCTCGGCCTGCGCCATGTCGGTCACGTTGCCCAGCACCGAGAGCACCGGCACATCGCCCGCCGCGCTGCGCACCTTTTCCACCCAGGGGCGATAGTATTGCGCCGGTTCGAAGCCGGTCGGCATGCCGTGGCGGAACTGCTGCGGCTCCAGCCCGACGTCGAGATCGATGTAGTCGATCAACCCTTGCTCGACGAGACGCGCGACAACCTCGCGCGCCGTGTCCGGCCCATAGCCGCCTTCCAGCTGCTCGTCGCAATTGAGGCGCAGGCCTACGGCGAACTTGTCCCCGCCGCCCTCGCGCGCCGCGCTCAGGCTCTCGACCAGAAAGCGCATGCGGTTTTCCAGCGAGCCGCCGTATTCGTCGTCGCGCTCGTTGAACCAAGGCGAGAGGAACTGCTGGATCAGCGCCGCGTGGCTGACATGCAGCATGATCCCGTCGAAACCCGCCTCGGCCATGTTGGCAGCCGTGACGCGCGTCGCCTCGATCATGCGGGCAATCTCGTCGCGCGACATGGCGCGGGTCGAGTGCGCCCGTCCGCCGTGCCCGAACTGCCGGACCGAGGGGGCCATCGCAGGCGCGGGCGGGCTGAACACCTGCCAGTACCCGGCGCCGATCCAGTGATAGAACGGCTCGCCGAAGATCTTGCCCCCGGCGTCGTGGATCGCATCGGTCAACACGCGGAAGGCCGGGATGTTCACGGCCTCGTGCGGGCTCGGCTGCCGGGTTCGTCCGCGCTCGTGCATGGCCAGCGCCACCACGACGAGCCCGCAGCCGCCGCCCTTCACACGCTCCGCACTGTAGGCCACCAGATCGTCGGCGGGCTTGGTCCCCGCCGAAAGCGCGCTACCGTGAGGGGCGAAGAAGAACCGGTTGGGCAATTCCACCGGCCCCAGCTGCACAGAAGAGAATACCGCGGGGTATTTTGCATGCACGTCCAGATCCCTCCCATATTTTCGGGAAGGATATGGCGAACGAAACCCATGCACAACTGCCAAAAACGAAAGCACCGGGACGATGAAACGGTCCCGGTGCTAAATCATGCCTGGAATGCCACCCGTCAGTCGGCTTCGTGCATTTCCTTGAAGGCGTCGGCAATTTCCCGGTCGAGGTCGGCAAGGATCTCGGCCCGCACGTCTTCGCCCAGGTTGCGCTCGGATGCGATGGCGTAACGGGCGGACTTGAGCGCCTTGATCGTGGCGCTCATTGCAACCTTGGGAGCACCCGTGCAGATGACTGTCCAGGAGTGCGAATTGTCACGCCCGGTGCGCGGACTGTCTGCCGGGCAATCTTCGTCCAGCACCATCTCCTGCTTGACCACCTGCTTGCCGTCCTTGGTCTTCTGGATGATCCGGATCATCTTCTTACCGTCGCGGGTCACCGTTTCCTGCACCTTGGGCGCACGGGCCAGCGCTTCGGCAGCCATCCGTTCGGCCTGCGCGGCTTGACGTTCGGCCTCGGCAGCCTGGCGTTCGACCTGCCGTTCCATCTGGCGCTGGTCGCGCTCCGCACGGCGTTCAGCGTGAGCCGCCTGGCGCTCGGCCAGTGCAGCGCTGCGCTCGGCTTCACGATCGACCGACTTGTGGATCCAGACGGTCTTGTGATCGGACACGGCAGGCGGAGCCGGCGGGGCCGGAGGTACGGGCACTTCGGCCGCGGACGCATCCCAGCGCGGCGGTTCGGGCGCAGCGGGCGGCTCCGGTGCATCGAGCGCGGCAACAGGCGCCGGGGCTTCCGGAGGGGCGGGAGCCGCAGGTGCCGCCGGCACGTCGACCGGCTGCAGTTCCTCGCGCTCCTCCATGGCCGCATAGCTGACCGTGGCGGTAGCGGGGACGGCAACGATGGCCATCGCGAACAGGCTGCGGCCCAGCACACGCCGCGCGGGCGTGACATCCCTGTGAGCGAGTGCCTTGAGGCGATGGATGATCGGCTTGTCGCCGGTCAGCGGCCCGGCCATCGGCGCGGCGAGCGCCAGCCGGGTTCCAGCGGCATAGGATGCAATCAGCTGGCCGTAGCGGGCCCGGATGCTGCGGTCGCGACCGGCAACGACACGGGCGTCACAGGCGACTTCCTGATCGCCGCGCAGCGCGCGCCATGCGGCCCAGGCCAGCGGGTTGAACCAGTGCAGCGCAAACAGCGGCTGCGTCAGGATGATCGCCAGCAGGTCATTGCCCGCATGATGTTCCAGTTCGTGGGCAATCGCGAAGTCCGAGCTTTCGGAGTCGGTATTCGCCAGAAAGCCGGTCGGCAGCGCCACGACCTTGTCGAACACGCCGAAGGCCAGCGGTGCTGCGGCAGCCGGCGTCTCGACAATGCGCACGCCATCGGCCTGCGCAACGTGCCGCGCTTCGGCCAGCAGTTCGCGCCGCATGGTGAAGTAGTTCCAAGTACGCCAGCCGAGGAACGCCAGCGCACCCAGCAGCCAGACCGTCAGCAGGACCGTGGTCCACGGCACCTGCGCCAGCAGACCGGGCTCGGGGGCCATGATCGGAGTGGAATCGACGGGCGCCGCCATGATCGACGCAGCATCGACATGAACCGGCTCCACCGTCGTCGCACTGGCGACGATGGGTTCGATGGAAACCTTCGGCAACGGCAGGAGATTGCGGGGCAGTGCCAGCGGCGGCAACACCAGCCGGATCATCGGCAGCGCCCAGAGCGCATAGGCGGCGTGCGGCCCGAACCAGCGCCCCACGGGCTTGCGGACCAGAAGGACCAGCGCCAGCAGCGCGCCGGTCATCACGAGCGTATCGGTCAGCCATTCGATCATGACTTCAGCTCCTTCAGCAGGGCCTCGATTTCGGCAATGTCATCGGGGGTCAGCGCCTCGGACTGGGCGAGATGCGCGAACAGCGGCGCCGCGCGTCCGCCGAAGAGGCGGTCCACCAGACGGCGGCTTTCGGTGCCCAGATAGTCGGACCGGGCGATACGGGGCGAATAGAGAAAGCGCTTGCCGTCGGGCTGCGTCGCGACCGCCTGCTTGGTGACCAGACGCGAAAGCAGCGTCTTGACCGTGTTGAGGCTCCAGTCGCGCTCGGCGCAGACATGCTCGCAGACTTCCTGAGCGGACAGCGGAGAACGCTGCCAGAGCGCCTCCATCACGGCCTGCTCTGCTTCGGAAATTCGTTCCGGCTGATCGGACTTTTCCGTCACTCGCCACTCCATCGTTTACACACGTAATCGACTACGTCTGTAAACATGAACGCCAAGTGAATGCAAGCGGCTAGCCGGCTACGGTCTACAGGGCATACGCCTTGCAGGCTGCATCGATTACCCGATCTTCCGGCAAGGCAACCAGAACGTCCTCTCGTTGCGGTATCGGCGTAGCAACATCAATGAGAGTGAGTTTCGCGCCGCTTGCGCCGAGGGCGGTCTCGATATGAGGCCAGTGTTGGCGGTCCGTAAGAAAGCGCATTTCCAGGCCGCGAAGCTCCCCCGGTTCAATTTCTCGAGCGGCGCGCTCAACTTCAATAACCATAGCATCCAGGTCGCGTGCGACGAACCACCGCAACGGCTGCCCAGTATCAGACTCCATCAGCCCCTTGCGAAAAGTCTCGCGAAATTCCGTGGCCATGTATTCACCAGCGGGCAGCAACTCAAAACTGTTGTCATCAAAAAGGAAGGAAGGATTTTCACCGTCAGGAATGGAAAGGCGCCGTACGACCTCATTTTGGTAGCGTTGCCAATGAGCTTTGTCCTTACCTGCCGGATAAACCAACGGATTGCGCCTGAAAGCCAGCGCTTCGTTGATCGATTTGACCCGCGCGACGTGATCGGGACAAAATTGACCTGCAAGGCGGTTTCGTTCGTCGGGCGTTGCGGCGTCAACTTGGCCGTCAGCGAGTCGAATATGGACCTGAAATGCAGTACTTCTCGCCGACGGCGTGCCGGAGGATGAGATGGGTACATCAAGCCAGCCCTGATCGATCACCGGATCAGCAGATCGCCACCGGATACTGCTGACAGTGCGGGGCAAGGCATCAACGACGAATGCCGGCATGAAATCGGTCAGTTGGAACGACCGGACGAGTTCGCCTCCCGCCCCATAAATGACTAAGACGTGATCACCAAAACCGGCCGAATGCCAGTTATCGAAGGTAATCACCCGGGAGCCGTCATTGCTGACAAGGGCGTCGACCGGCGCGACTTCATTTACGAGCGCAACTTCCCAGACAAGCAGCCAATCTCCATTGACTTTACGCTCTAATCGCCCCTTGGGTAGCTTAGCGGGATCGAGTTGCTTGTTCTCGACTTTGGCTTCGAAATACCCGAGCTGACTTTTGATATCGCGCGGGCGCACTATCAAGCGATAGAGCTTGTTTGCCGAGTACGTGGTTTCGACCGTTGGCAAAGTCCAGCTGTCAGCCTTTGCAGGCCCGACACATGCCAGAAAAAAACCAAGAAGGCCGATCAGCCAACGCAGATGCGTCAAGCAGATCGACCTTGGCATATCAGTACACGCGTGCCTTCGGCTTGATGTACTCGACATCATCGGTGAGCGTGTATTCGTGCACCGGACGGTAGTCGATGCGGACTTCGCCGCCCTTGCCTCCCCAGCCGTTGAACCAGGCTGCGGTGTGCTTCATCCAGTTCGCATCGTCGCGGTTCGGGAAGTCCTCGTGCGCGTGGGCGCCGCGGCTTTCCTTGCGGTTCTGCGCGCCGTGCAGCGTGACCGAAGCCTGCGCGATCAGGTTGTCCAGCTCCATCGTCTCGATGAGGTCGGAGTTCCAGATCAGGCCCTTGTCCGACACGTGGACGTCCTGCATCCGCTCGTAGGTCTTGGCGAGCTTTTCCTTGCCTTCGACCATGAGTTCGTCGGTGCGGAACACCGCGGCGTGCTGCGACATCGTGCGCTGCATCTCGGTGCGGATCTCGGCCGTGGGCGAACCGCCCTTGGCGTTGCGGAAATGATCGAGGCGGGTGAGCGCCAGGTCCGCCGAATCCTGCGGCAGTTCGGCCTGCGAGACGCCCGGCTTGATCAGTTCCTTGAGACGGTGACCCGTCGCGCGGCCGAAGACCACGAGGTCGATCAGCGAGTTCGAGCCGAGACGGTTCGCGCCGTGGACCGAGACGCAGGCGGCCTCGCCGACAGCGAAGAGGCCCGGGACAACCGTTTCCGGATTGCCGTCGGCACCGATGGTGACGACTTCGCCGTGATAGTTCGTCGGGATACCGCCCATGTTGTAGTGGACGGTCGGGACCACTGGCAGCGGCTGACGCGTAAGGTCGACGCCGGCGAAGATCTTGCCCGATTCGGTGATGCCCGGCAGGCGTTCGCCCAGCACCTTGGGATCGATGTGATCGAGGTGCAGGAAGATGTGGTCCTTGTTCGGGCCGACACCGCGCCCTTCACGGATTTCCATCGCCATCGAACGGCTGACGACGTCGCGCGAGGCGAGGTCCTTGGCCGAGGGGGCATAGCGCTCCATGAAGCGCTCGCCTTCGGAGTTGGTGAGGTAGCCGCCCTCGCCGCGTGCGCCCTCGGTGATGAGAACGCCGGCGCCGTAGATGCCGGTCGGGTGGAACTGCACGAATTCCATGTCCTGCAGCGGCAGGCCCGCGCGCAGCACCATGCCGCCACCGTCACCGGTGCAGGTGTGGGCCGAAGTGGCGGTGAAGTAGCAGCGGCCGTAACCGCCGGTCGCGAGCACGACGGCCTGCGAGCGGAAACGGTGGATCGAGCCGTCGTCCAGGCAGATGGCGATCACGCCGCGGCACTGGCCGTTCTCCATGATCAGGTCGATCGCGAAGTATTCGATGTAGAAGTCCGCCGCGTACTTCAGCGACTGCTGATAGAGCGCGTGGAGCATGGCGTGACCGGTACGGTCGGCCGCGGCGCAGGTGCGCTGCACCGGCGGGCCTTCGCCCATGTTCTGCATGTGGCCGCCGAACGGGCGCTGGTAGATCGTGCCGTCGGCGTTGCGGCTGAAGGGCACGCCGGCGTGCTCCAGCTCGTAAACGGCAGCCGGGGCTTCGCGCACCATGTATTCGATGGCGTCCTGGTCACCCAGCCAGTCCGACCCCTTCACGGTGTCGTACATGTGCCAGGTCCAGTGGTCCGGCGTGTTGTTCTTCAGCGAAGCGGCGATGCCGCCCTGCGCCGCAACGGTGTGCGAGCGGGTCGGGAAGACCTTGGTGATGCAGGCCGTCTTCAGGCCGGCTTCAGCCGAACCCATCGTGGCGCGCAGGCCCGAACCGCCGGCGCCGACGACGACGGTGTCGTAAGTGTGGTCGATGATCTTGTAGGCAGGCGCGGACATCAGGCGGAAGCTCCCAGCGCGAGGCGGACGACGCAGAACACGCCGAAAGCGGCGCCTGCGAATGCGGCAAGGTTCAGGGCGACGATGCAGGCGAACTTGTTCGCGTGCTCATGCACGTAGTCCTCGACCATGACCTGCATGCCGAGGCGCGCGTGCCAGAAAGTCGATACGAGCAGAAGGATCATCGCCACTGCGGGGATCGGCGACGACAGCCAGTCGGTCACCGAAGCGTAGGACAGGTCCTGCAGCAGCACGATCGAGACGACCAGCCACAGCACCAGCAACAGGTTGCCGATGGCGGTGAAGCGCTGCAGCAGCCAGTGATGCGTGCCGTTCTTGGCGGAGCCGAGGCCGCGCACGCGGCCGATGGAAGTTCCGTTACCCATGTTTTCCGTCCCTCAGCGAAGCAGCAGGAGTGCCCAGAAGGCAGCGGTGAGCAGAACACCCAGGATCGGCGAAAGGATCGACCAGATCTTGTTGATGTTGAGCTCGAAACCGGCACCCACGTCGAGCACGAAGTGCCGCAGGCCGCTCATCATATGCGTGAAGAAGGCCCACGAGATGCCCACCAGCACGATGTAGCCGATCGGCGTCGTCATGGCCCAGGCGAAGGTCGCATAGGCTTCGGGGCCGCTTGCGAGTGCGCCCAGCCACCACATCAGAACGCCCAGCCCGGCAACTGCGAGACCGTTGCCGGCAACGCGGTGCAGAATGGAAACGAACATGTGCGGGCCCCAGCGCCAGATCTGGAGGTGGGGCGAAAGCGGTCGGTTCTTGGTGCCGGCGGTGGCCATGCTCTTGCGAATCCCCTTGCCTGCGGCAGCGCACAAAGGCTGCCCTCGTCGATGTCCCCTTAGCCAAATCGTAGCATGGTGCAAGTTCTGCAACGCGAGTTAGTGCTAGGGCCGTCTGGCCTATCGCGCGTGCGAGGCCTAAAGCGAGGGCCATGAGTCGCACCTTCAAGCCGCTTCTGCTGGCCGCGTCGCTGGCAGCCATGTCTTCCGCAGCGCACGCAAAGCCTGCGCCGGAAGACGCATTCAATACCTCCGAACTGGCGCAGGCCTGCACCGGCAAGGACGGCTGGCTCGACGCCGCGCCGCCGGCCCATATCTACGGAAACACCTGGTATGTGGGCACCTGCGGCATCGCCGCGATCCTGATCACGGGCGACGAGGGTCATGTGCTGATCGACGGCGGCATGGCCGATGCCGCGCCGCTGGTTCTCGCCAATATCGAAAAGCTCGGATTCAAGCCCGGCGACGTGCGCTGGATCATCTCGAGCCACGAACATTTCGACCATGTCGGTGCGCTGGCCGCGCTCAAGGAAGCAACCGGCGCCAAGGTCGCCGCGCTGAACGCTGCAGCGGCCATGCTCGAATCGGGCACCCTCTCGCTCGACGATCCGCAACACGACATCACCGACGGCTTTGCCCCCGTTGCCATCGACAAGGTTCTGCAAGGCGGGGACAGCGTGGTCGTGGGCAAACTGGCAGTCACGGCCCATGCGACCCCGGTGCATTCGCCCGGATCGACGAGCTGGACCTGGCAATCCTGCACAGCGGACTTCACCTGCCGCATGATCGCCTACGCCGACAGCGCCACGACCATCTCGTCGGACGCTTATCGCTTTTCCGATCATCCGGACCGCGTCGCGCAGATCAGGGTCGGCCTTAAGGAAATGGGCGCCCTGCCCTGCGATATCCTGCTCACGCCGCATCCCTCGGCCAGCGCGATGATGCCCCGCTTTGCCGGCGACGCCCCGCTGGTCTCGGCATCCGCCTGCGCGGACTATGCCGCCACAGCGCAAAAACGCTTCGAGAAGCGGCTCGACAGGGAAGCCGGAACCGACACGCCATGAGCTGGAAGCTGACCGCCCTCGCCTCGCGCGAGGTTATCGAAGGCGCGCTCGTAGCGCATGAGGATGCGCTCGACTGGGCCCCGGAAATCGTCCTGTCCGGCAGCGAAATCGCCGAAGACAGGCCCGACGACTGGCAGCTCGAAGCCTGGCTCTCGCGCAAGCCCACCAAAGCGGACCGAAAGGCGCTGGCTGACCTGTTTGCAGGCGACGCGCCCGAATTCGTGGAAGAGCAGCTTCCCGACACCGACTGGCTGGTCGCCAGCCAGCAGGACCTCGAACCGATTCAGGCGGGGCGCTTCTACGTCCATACGCCGGACCATCCGGCGAGCACGGACCCGAAACTCGTGGACTTCACCATTCCCGCCAGCCAGGCCTTCGGAACCGGGCAGCACGCCACCACGGCCGGATGCCTGGCGATGCTCACGCACATGAAGGCGCAGGGCGTGATCGTGCGCAACTGCGCCGATATCGGCACCGGCACCGGCCTGCTCGCGTTCGCCGCGCTATCACTCTGGCCGCGCGCATTGGCGACCGCCAGCGACATCGATGCCGTCTGCGCCGACGTGGTCGAAGGCAATGCCCGCATCAACGGCATCCGCATGGGATCGGGCAACGGCGAACTGGTCATGACCATCGCCGATGGCATGGAGCACCCGCTGCTGGCGGCGCGCGGCCCTTACGACCTCATCATGGCGAACATCCTTGCCGGCCCGCTGGTCTCGCTCGCGCCGGACTTCGGCGCGGCGCTTGTGCCGGGAGGGCATCTGGTGCTGGCCGGTCTGCTGCAAACGCAGGAAGCCGCCGTACGTGCGGCGTGCCGGAAAGCCGGTCTGCGCCTCGCGGCGCGTCTCACGAATGGGGACTGGTCGATCCTCTGGCTGCGCAAGCGCCGCAGGTAGGCGCCTTCAGGCGAGAAACAGTTTCAGGCCGTGAACGGTCCGGCAGTGCTCGCTCAGGGCTTGCTGGCATCCGCGCGACAGCGGACGATCGAAGGCGAATCCGACGCGGTCTTCCACCACCCAGCGCACCGTGCCGATGACCGGATCGAAGCCCTCCAGTTTGAAGCGAAAGCGCTGTCCGGCCGCGACGCGCTTCTCGTTGAACACGAACTGGCACCCTTCGGCCGAGACGTGCTTGGCCAGGGCCGCCGAATACGGAGAATCGTTGCTCATGCCCACGTCTCTGAAAGTCCCGTTCGAATGCTCAACTGCGCTTGCCCGTAAATCTAATTAAAGGAGGTAAACGGCCCGTAAACGAGTTTTGAAACGATTTTCAGGCCATATTTTTGTTGCACTTCATATACTTAACTAGTGATGTGCAATTTCCTGTTAACCATATGCAGTGAGCCGGCATTAACGGTTTTGGCCAAAAATTGAGAACCAAGGGGGGTTGGTATCAACTAATTCGAGAGACCAACCATGCTTCAGTCTGATCTTGATCGTCCAGACACGGTCATCGGTCCACTTGGCGAGGCGCTAAGGGAAGAGAATCTGCCACCGCCGTCCACGTCCCGCTGGGTCGTGCGACGCAAGGCCGAAGTGGTCGCAGCCGTGAATGGCGGCCTGCTGACCATTGCCGAAGCCTGCGACCGCTACGGCCTCACGCTGGAAGAACTCGCCTCGTGGCAGCGCGCCATCGACCGCGAGGGAATGGCCGGCCTGCGCGCCACGCGGGTCCAGCATTACCGGCAGGTACACGAACGTCAGGGCCGCTTTTCCTGAAGAGGTGTCCGAAGCGGAGAGGACGGGGCGGAAATCACGAAGGCTTGCCGACAGCGCCCATCAGCCGGCAGCTTTCACGATTTCCGCCCATTCCGCCTCATCGATCACGTCTATGCCGAGGTCGGCGGCCTTCTTCAGCTTTGAGCCTGCGCCCGGCCCTGCCACGACAAGGTCTGTCTTCGCCGATACCGATCCGGCCGCCTTGGCCCCCAGCCGCTCGGCCTGCGCCTTGGCCTCGTCCCGGCTCATGGTCTCCAGCTTGCCGGTAAAGACCACCGTCTTGCCCGCCACCGCGCTGTCCCTGGTCTCCACCACATAGGGCGGTGGAGAAACTTCGGAGAGCAGATCGTCCCAGACCTGTTTGTTGTGGTCCTCGTGGAAGAAGTCGCCGAGCGCCTCGACCACGACCGGGCCGATGCCGTCGATGGAAACCAGCTCGGCGTAAGCCTCGCTCCCGGCCTCGGCCCGCTCCTCGCCGTCCTTCGCATGCGCCGTTTCCGCAATTTCGCGCAGCGCGGGCAGCGTCTCGAAACGCTTCATCAGGTCACGCGCCGTCACCGCGCCGACGTGACGGATGCCGAGACCAAACAGCAACCGCGCCGCATCCGGTTCGCGCTTGCTCTCGATGGCCTTCAACAGGTTGTCCACAGACTTGTCCTTCCAGCCTTCGAGCGCGAGGATGTCGTCCCGGCGCTTGCGCAGGCGGAAGATGTCCGCGGGGCTTTCCAGCCAGCCCTTGGCGAAGAACTCGTCGATGGTCTTCTCGCCCAGCCCCTCGATGTCGAGCGCAGCGCGGCTGACAAAGTGCTTCAGACGCTCGGTGCGCTGCGCCGGGCAGATCAGACCGCCGGTGCACCGCACATCGACTTCGCCTTCCTCGGCGACGGCCTCCGAATTGCACTCCGGGCAGTGGTCGGGAAATTCGAACGCGGGCCGGTCTTCCTCACGCGTGAGGTTGTCGACCACCTGCGGGATCACGTCCCCTGCCCGCTGCAGGACGATCCGGTCGCCGGGGCGGACACCCAGACGCGCGATCTCGTCGCGGTTGTGCAGCGTGACGTTGGTCACGGTGACACCGCCCACCAGCACCGGCTTGAGCCGCCCCACAGGCGTCAGCTTGCCCGTGCGGCCGACCTGGATATCGATCGATTCGACCACCGTCTCGGCGCGCTCTGCCGGAAACTTGTGCGCCAGCGCCCAGCGCGGCGCCTTCGCCACGAAACCGAGCCGCTGCTGCCAGTCGAGCCGGTCGATCTTGTAGACCACCCCGTCGATCTCGAACGGCAGATCGGGCCGCCCGTCGCGAATGGCGCGGTAGGCCGCGAGCATGTCTTCCAGCGTCCCGCACTGGCGGAACTGCGGAGAGACCGGCAGCCCCCACGATTCGATCTTGCGGATGACCTCGTGCTGCGTCTCGCCGGGCACGCTGGACACCGCCCCCCAGCCATGCGCCCAGAACCGCAAGGGCCGCCGCGCGGTGACCTGCGGGTCCTTCTGCCGCAGCGATCCCGCCGCGGCATTGCGGGGGTTGGCGAACTGACGGACCTTGCTCTCGTCGAAAGGCTCTTCCTTCGCCTCGGCCTGCGCGCGGGCATCGGCCATGAGCTGCTCGTTGAGCGTCAGGAACGCCGCCTTTTCCATGTAGACTTCGCCGCGCACCTCGAAGACCTCGGGCACATCGTCGCCCTTAAGCTCCTGCACGATGTCCGCGATGTGGGCGACGTTGGGCGTGACATCCTCGCCCACCTGCCCGTCGCCGCGCGTGGCGGCGCGCACCAGCTTGCCGTTCTCGTAGCGCAGCGAGCACGAGAGACCGTCGATCTTGTCCTCGGCCGTCACCGCAACCGGCTCGTCGCCGGACAGCGCCAGGAAGCGCCGGACGCGGGCGATGAACTCCTCCACCTCCTCGTCGGTGAAGGCGTTGTCGAGGCTCATCATGCGAACCTCGTGCGTCACCTTGGACAGCGGCGAGGCGGCAATGGCATGCCCGACCTTGCGGCTCGGGCTGTCCTCGCGAACCAGATGCGGAAAGGCCGCTTCCAGCTCGGCATTGCGCCTTACGAGCGCGTCGTACTCGGCATCGGAAACCTCGGGTGCATCCTCGGCGTGATAGAGCCGGTCGTGCCGCGCGATCTGCCGGGCCAGCCGCATCAGTTCATTGGCGGCTTCCGCTTCGCTGATCGATTCGCTGTCAGAAGCCACTTTGCGTTCCGTTTCCTAGTTTGTGCCGGCCCGTGATACCTATGGATCGGGCAACAGGGAGATGATGATGATCGACAGGCATCTCAAAGCGCTAGTCGCACTCATTCTGGGCGCAATGGCAATACTCTACGTCATCCACAATATCGCCAACTTCGACGCGGCCAGAGCGTTTTTCACATACGTGACGAGCCATGCCGATCAGGAAGCCTATCCCATCACCCTGCTGCCGGTTCCACCGCCAACATTTGTGCTGGTTGCTATGATCATTGTCTTCGCACTGGAAATCGCGGCGGGATCGCTGCTCATCTGGGCCGGTTTCCGTATGTTCGCTGCCGGGCCTGACGCGCCTGCCTTCGAACAGGGCGTCCGGATTGCCAAGATCGGCATCGGGTGTGCAATCGCCAACTGGTGGGGGTTGTTCCAAGCCTTGGCCGGAGCCGGTTATCAGATGTGGCAGATCGAGGCCGGGCGCGATCCGTTCTTCAGCTCGCTGCTGTTCGGGGCGATGTACATGCTGCTGCTCTTGTACCTCAACCAGAAGAGCGAACACGCGGTCGTCTGACGGCCTACACCCCCTCCAACAACCGGTCCGCCTGCGCGCGGGCTTCGTCCGTAACCTCGGCGCCGGAGAGCATCCGTGCGATCTCTTCCTTGCGGTCGCTGTCGTCGAGTTGCACGACCGAGGTGCGCGTGACCGTGCCTTCGCTGGACTTGGCGATCATGTAGTGCCGGGCCCCGCGCGCAGCGACTTGCGGGCTGTGCGTCACGGCGAGCAACTGCCCGCTGCCCTGGGCACCATTCCCCGCCAGCCGCGCGAGACGTTCACCGATGGCGCTGGCGACGGCGCCGCCGACACCGCGGTCGATCTCGTCGAAGATCACGGTGGCCGCCCCGCCCTCTTCGGCGAGCGCGACCTTGAGCGCGAGGATGAAGCGCGAAAGCTCGCCGCCCGAGGCGATCTTGGCGAGCGGGGCGAAATCGGCGCCGGGATTGGTGCTGATGAGGAATTCCACCGCATCCATGCCCTGTGCGCCCCAGCGCTCCTCGGGCAGCCTCACCACCGAGGTCTGGAACCGCGCGGCATCGAGCTTGAGCGGCGCGAGCTCCGCCGCAACCGCCTTGTCGAGACGCTTCGCTGCCGAACGCCGCAGGTCGTGCAGCGCCTCGGCCTGCTTGCGATAAGTGAGTGCGGCCTTGTCAGCCGCCTTTTCCAGAACGGACAGATGCTCGGTGCCGCCTTCGATGGCATCCAGCGCACTGCGCATTTCCTCCATCTTCGCGGGCAGATCATCGACCTGGCAGCCGTGCTTGCGGGCCGCCGCACGCAGATCGAACAGGCGCGTCTCGATGCGGTCGAGTTCGGCCGGGTCGAAGGAGAGCGCCTCGGCGGCGCGTTCCAGCTTGTCTTCGGCTTCGCCCGCCTCGAGCACGGCGCGGTCGAGCGCCGCCAGTGCCTCGGCCAACAGCGCGTGCTCACCGGCGATTCGATCGAGCCGCCGGGCAGCACCGCGCAGGCTCGCCAGCGCCGAATCGGAGCCGCTCCACAAGTGCTGGAGCGCTGCGAGATCGTCGGTCAGCTTTTCGCCCTTCTGCATGTCCGCACGCGCCATCGCGAGCTGCTCTTCTTCGCCCTCTTCGGGGGCAAGCGCGTTCAGTTCCGACAGGTGCGCCAGCAGCAGATCCTGATCCTCGGCCGCCTTCTCGACCTGCGCACGTGCGGCATCGAGCGCATCGCGCGCCACGCGCCATTCCTTCCAAGCCGCCTCGAGACCGGCCACGTCACCGCCCGCAAAGCGGTCGAGCAAGGCCCGGTGGCCACGCGGATTGACGAGGCCGCGGTCGTCATGCTGGCCGTGGATCTCCACGAGCGCTGGTGCGATTTCGCGCAGCAGTGCCACACCGACAGGCTGATCGTTGAGAAAGGCCTTAGATCCGCCGTCCGCCTTGAGCTGGCGCTTGAGGATCAGCGGCTCGCCCGGCTCGATTTCCAGTTCGGCATCGTCGATCACGGCGCGCACCGGATCGGGAAGTGCAGCGAATTCGAAGCTGGCCGTCACACTCGCGCGGCCCTCGCCGGCGCGGACGAGCCCGCTGTCGGCGCGATTGCCGAGAACCAGTCCGAGCGCATCGAGCAGGATCGACTTGCCCGCACCGGTCTCGCCGGTGAGGACGCCGAGTCCCCCGGCAAACTCAAGGTCGAGCGCCTCGATCAGGACGATGTTTCGGATGGAAAGTCGGCTCAGCATGTTCGCGAAGCGTTCTAGCGAAGGGCAATGCCTTCGTCACCCCGCTTCGCGCTTGCCGATTACCGAATTGGCAGCCACGTCAAAGCCCGGCCAAGTTGCCTGGAAACTTTTGCTGTCAGCCGATTGCGTGGAAGAGCTGAAACATGCCTGCAAGCCATGTGGCGACAAGTATTGCGCCGATGATTTCCAGTTCCCAGCTACTGCGCCAGCTGCCCGTGCGCAGCGATTGGCTCGTTTCGAGGCTATTCGTCTTGTTGCCCTTCATGGCTCAGATCCTCGCGACCATTATCTCACCCGGCATTTGTCGCCGGACAGGGATTCCTTTCCCACACTTGGAAGTATTACATGAAACAAGTGTTCAAATGGTAAATCGGGAAGTAGCGCTAAAGTTCCCGAACGCGCACGACAAAGCCCGCGGATCGCAGACCCGCGGGCGAACGCTTCGCCGAAAAAGGCCGATCAGGCCGCGACGTTCTCCGGCGCGTGCTTCTGCATGAGCTTGTAGGCGCGGGCGTACCACTTGCTGCCCGGATAGTTGGCTTCCAGCACGGCTGCAGCCTTCTGGGCCTCTTCGGGGATGCCCAGCGAGAGATAGCCTTCCACCAGACGGAACAGCGCCTCGGGGGTGTGGCTGGTGGTCTGGAAGTTGTCGACCACATTGCGGAAACGCAGAGTCGCCGCGAGCCACTTGCCGCTGCGCTCATACGAACGGCCGATGGTCATTTCCTTGCCGGCCAGGTGATCGTTCACGAGGTCGAGCTTGAGCTTGGCATCGGCGGCATAGCTCGTGGTCGGATACCGGCGAACGATATCGGTGAGCGCGGCCTTGGCCTGCTCGGTCGTCTTCTGGTCGCGCGTTACGTCGCTGATCTGCTCGTAGTAGCTGATCGCGATCAGGTAATAGGCGTAAGGCGCGTCCTTGTTACCCGGATGGATCGACAGGAAGCGCTGCGCGGACTGGATCGCCTTGTTGTAATCGCGCGCGGCGTAATAACTGAAGGCGCTCATCAGCTGGGCACGGCGGGCCCAGGGCGAATAGGGGTGCTGGCGCTCCACTTCGTCGAACAGCGCCGCGGCCTGCTTGGTCCGGCCTTCGTCGAGCCGTTGCTTGGCGGCTGCGTAGAGCGAATCCACGTCGCGTGCGACATAGGCGGTGTCCTTGTTCTTGCCCCCTCGCCCAGCACAGCCGGCAGTAAGGACAAGGGCTCCCGTGGCAGCGGCAAGGAGGGCGGTTTTCAGTCGCGAACGTTCGAACATGGTCAGGGTCTATAGACAGCACGATGCTGAACGCCAAGTGAAGTTGCACGGTCGCGTCCAGCCTGTCCCCAAGCGTAGAAACCCGCGGATGACAAACGCGCGCATCATGCCATAGTGACAAAACATGGCCGGCAGCAGCGATCTCTATTCCCCCGTAATGTCCGACGCCCTGGTGATTCTGGGGTCTGCGGGCATCGTGATTCCCGTATTCAACCGGTACCGCATCACGCCGGTTATCGGGTTCATCCTCGTCGGCCTGCTGGTCGGCCCCTTCGGGCTTGGCCGACACGTGTTCGACCACCCATGGCTTTCCTACGTCACGATAACCGATCCGGCCGGGCTGGAAGTCTTCGCCGAATTCGGCATCATCCTGCTGCTGTTCTCTATCGGGCTCGAGCTGTCTTTCGGACGCCTGTGGGAAATGCGGCGCATGGTCTTCGGGCTCGGCTCGCTCGAACTGATCGTCATCGGTTCGGCGCTGACGTTCATCCTGACGGCCATCGGCCAGGGCTTCGCAGGGGCCTTGGCGCTCGGCCTCGCCCTGGCGCTGTCCTCTACGGCGCTGGTTCTCAAGATCACCAATACGGCCACGCCGGTGGGGCGCGCGGCGCTGTCCATGCTGCTGTTCGAGGATATCGCCCTGGTTCCGATCATCTTCCTGCTCGGCGCCCTCGCCCCGCATGCGGACAGCGACAGCATGGGCAACCTGCTGCACACGCTCCTGTGGGGCAGCGCCGCGGTGATCGGCCTGCTAGTTTTCGGCCGCTATCTACTGCCGCCGCTGTTTGCGCAGGCCGCCCGGACCAAGAGCCCCGAACTGTTTCTCGCCGCCAGCCTTCTCGTGGTCATCCTCGCCTCGCTGGCGACGGCGGCCACCGGCCTGTCCCCCATCGTCGGCGCGCTGGTCGCGGGCCTGCTGATCGCCGAGACCGAGTACCACGCCGAAGTCGAGCAGATCACCGAACCGTTCAAGGGCCTCGCGCTCGGGGTGTTCCTGATCACCATCGGCATGAGCATCGACATCCGCGTGGTGTGGGAAAACCTCGGCTCGATCCTGATCGCGACGGTGGGCGTCATCCTGCTCAAGGCGGCGGTTACCGGCGTCCTGCTGCGGCTGATGGGCGCGCGGCGCGGGACGGCGACCGAAACGGGCATTCTCATGTCGAGCCCTTCGGAAACGACGCTGATCGTGCTCACGGCCGCCGGATCGGCCCAGCTCATACAGCAGGGCACCGCGCAGTTCTGGCAGATCGTCACCGCCATCGGGCTCACCGTCACCCCGCTGCTCTCGATGATGGGCAAGTTCGTCGCCCGGCAGGTGGAACGGATCGACATCTCGTCCGAACCTGCGGAAGATCCCGACAAGCCACGTACGATCATCGTCGGCTTCGGCCGCGTCGGTCGGCTGATCGCGGATATGCTGAAGAAGCACGACCGCCCCTACATCGCCATTGATGCCGATACCGACTTCGTGACCGAAGGGCGCAGGCAAGGATACGCGGTGACCTTCGGCGATGCCGGTCGGGGCGATGCCATGTTGCGTCTCGGCGCGGCCAACGCCTCAGCGGTCATCCTCACCATGGACCAGCCCGTGATCGCCCAACGGATCGTGCGCAAGCTGCGGATCCAGTATCCCGACCTGCCGATCATCGCGCGCGCCCGCGATGCTGATCACGCCGCCCAGCTCTATCGCGCCGGCGCCACCCATGCCGTGCCCGAAACGCTGGAAAGCTCGCTGCAGCTGTCCGAAGCCGCCCTCGTCGAAACCGGCGTGGCAATGGGGCCGGTGATCGCCTCGATCCACGAAATGCGCGACGAATTCCGCGAACGGATCATGGAACAGGGCGGCCTCGACGAGAAACCCGCGCTCAGGTCCGGCCAGTTGCGCGAAGCGGAAGGCGCCTGATCAGCCGCCGCGCGGCTCGAACACGGACCAGCCCGTGCGATGGACGAGCCGCTCGAGCGCCAGTTGCCCGAGATGCGAATTGCCGCTGGGATTGAGCCCCGGCGACCACACTGCGATGCTGGCGATCCCCGGCGCGACGGCAAGGATGCCGCCGCCCACGCCGGATTTTCCCGGCAGGCCGATACGATAGGCGAAGTCGCCGGAATTGTCGTAGTGCCCGCAGGACATCATCAGCGCATTGATGCGCCGTGCGCGACGCGCCGAGATCACCGAGTGGCCATCGGCGCGTCCGTCATCCATTAAATAGCGCCCGGCCAGCGCCAATTGCCGGCAGCTCATGCTGAGCGCGCAGAAGTGGAAATAGGTGCCCAGCACCAGCTCCACCGGCGCATGGACATTGCCGAAAGCGCGCATGTAGTTGGCCAGCGCCATGTTGCGAAAGCCGGTGTCCTGCTCCGCCCGTGCCACGGCTGCGTCGATGGCGATGGTCTCGTCACCGGCCACCGTGCGGACAAACCGCAGCATCTGCCCGATCGCCTCGCGCGGCTGCAGACGCCCGAGCAGCACATCGCACACGACGATCGCGCCGGCATTGATGAAGGGATTACGCGGAATGCCGTGCTCGGTCTCGAGCTGAACGATCGAATTGAACGCCGTTCCCGAAGGCTCACGCCCGACCCGCCGCCAGAGCTGATCGCCCACCGCACCCAACGCCAACGTCAGCGCGAAGACCTTGGAAATCGACTGGATCGAAAACGGCTCTTCCGCATCGCCCGCGGTGTGGACGGAACCGTCGTGCAGGACGACCGCGATGCCGAACTTGCTGTCAGGCACGCAAGCTAGCGGCGGAATGTAATCGGCCACCTTGCCGCGATGCTCGTGTCCGCGCATTTCCTCGGCGATTTCATGGACGATGGCGTCAATCGAACCCAATTGCACACGTCCCTCGACACGAACGAGAATGTCCCGGCGGCTTACCCCGCCAGCGCTGCCTTCACCGCGGCAATGGCCTCGGCGCCCTTGTCGCCATCGGGACCGCCGCCCTGCGCCATGTCGGGACGGCCGCCACCGCCCTTGCCGCCCAGCGCCGCGACGCCCGCACGGACCAGATCGACAGCGCTGACCTTGTCCTTGAGGTCATCGGTCACGCCCACGGCGATCGAGGCCTTGCCTTCGTTCACCGCGACGATCGCCGCGACGCCCGAGGTCATGCGCTGCTTGGCCTGATCGAGCAGGCCGCGCAGTTCCTTGGGATCGAGACCTTCCAGCACCTGACCCGAGAAGGCCACGCCATTGACCTCCTCGTCCGCCGGGCCGGATGCGGAACCGCCCCCCAGCGCCAGCGCCTTCTTCGCCTCGGCCAGTTCGCGTTCGAGCTTCTTGCGCTCGTCGAGCAGTGCCGAGATGCGGGTTTCGACGTCCTCGGGATTGGTGCGCAGCAGACCTGCCGCGTTCTTGAGCGCATCCTCACGGCCGACCAGCCACTGACGCGCGCCTTCGCCGGTCAGTGCCTCGATACGGCGCACGCCCGAGCTGACCGCGCTTTCCGAAACGATGCGGAACACGCCGATGTCGCCGGTCGCGCGCACGTGCGTGCCGCCGCACAGTTCGACCGAATAGGTGCGGTCGCCTGACGTGCGGCCCATCGAGAGGACGCGGACCTCGTCGCCGTACTTCTCGCCGAACAGCGCCATGGCGCCCGCCTCGATCGCATCCTCGGGCGTCATCAGGCGCGTCAGCACCGCTTCGTTGGCCCGGACTTCCGCGTTCACCTCGGCCTCGATGGCGGCAATGTCCTCTTCGGACAGCGCCTTGGGGTGCGAGAAGTCGAAGCGCAGACGGTCGGCGGAGACCATCGAGCCCTTCTGCGTGACGTGATCGCCGAGACGGTTGCGCAGCGCTGCATGGAGCAGGTGCGTGGCCGAGTGGTTGGCGCGGATCGCATCACGCCGCTCGGCATCGACCGCGAGATTGACGACATCGCCAACCTTGATCGCGCCGTCCTCGACCTTGCCGGTCATCGCATGAAGGCGGCCGAGCGGCTTGGACGTGTCGGCAATGGCGATCTTCAAGCCCTTGCCGGTGATCGTGCCGGCATCGCCGACCTGACCGCCCGATTCGCCGTAGAAAGGCGTCTGGTTGGTCAGCACGGTAACCTCGTCGCCCGCCTTTGCAGCCTCGACTTCCTTGCCGTCCACCACCAGCGCAACCACGCGGCCTTCACCGCTGGTGGAGGTGTAGCCGGTGAACTCGCTGGCGCCCTCGCGCTCGGCGATATCGAACCAGACTTCGCTGTCGGCGGCCTGCCCCGATCCCTTCCAGGCCGCGCGGGCGGCTTCCTTCTGGCGCGCCATGGCGGCATCGAAGCCGGCCTTGTCGACCGCGATGCCGCGCGAGCGCAGCGCGTCTTCGGTCAGATCATAGGGGAAGCCGTAAGTGTCGTAGAGCTTGAAGGCGGTCTCGCCGGGCAGCTCGCCGCCCTCGCCCATGCCGCCCGTCGCTTCGTCGAGCAGCTTGAGGCCATTGGCGAGCGTGCGGCGGAACTGCACTTCCTCGCTCTCCAGCGTTTCCTCGATCAGCGGCTGCGCGCGGCCCAGTTCAGGATAGGCCTGACCCATCTCCGCCACCAGCGCGGGCACCAGACGGTGCATCAGCGGATCCTTCGCGCCCAGCAGGTGTGCATGGCGCATCGCGCGGCGCATGATGCGACGCAGGACATAGCCGCGGCCCTCGTTCGACGGCAGCACGCCGTCAGCCAGCAGGAAGCTGGTGGACCGCAGGTGGTCGGCAATCACGCGGTGGCTGGCCTGGGTGTCACCCTCGGCCGCAACGCCCGTCAGGCTTTCCGAGGCGGCGATCAGCGCCTTGAACGTGTCGATATCGTAGTTGTCGTGCACACCCTGCATCACGGCGGAAATGCGCTCGAGACCCATGCCGGTATCGATCGAGGGCTTGGGCAGATCGCCGACGATATCGCCGCCGGCCTGCTCATGCTGCATGAACACGAGGTTCCAGATCTCGATGAAGCGGTCGCCGTCTTCCTCGGGCGATCCCGGAGGGCCGCCCCAGATGTGGTCGCCGTGGTCGTAGAAGATTTCCGAGCACGGGCCGCACGGGCCATCATCGCCCATCGCCCAGAAGTTGTCCTTGGTGGGGATGCGGATGATCTTGCTCTCGGGCAGGCCCGCGATCTTCTTCCACAGATCGAAGGCTTCATCGTCGGTGTGATAGACGGTGACGAGCAGCTTTTCGACCGGGAGGCCCCACTCCTTGGTCAGCAGGGTCCAGGCGTGGGTGATCGCCTGTTCCTTGAAGTAGTCGCCGAAGGAGAAATTCCCCAGCATCTCGAAGAAGGTGTGGTGGCGCGCGGTATAGCCGACGTTGTCGAGGTCGTTGTGCTTGCCGCCGGCACGCACGCACTTCTGTGAGGAGGTCGCGCGCGGCGTGGCGCGGTTCTCAAGGCCCGTGAAGACGTTCTTGAACGGCACCATACCGGCGTTCACGAACATCAGGGTCGGATCGTTGTAGGGCACGAGCGGTGCACTCGGCACCACTTCATGGCCCTGCGAGCCGAAGTAATCGAGGAAGGACCGGCGGATCTCGTTCGTCGTCTGCATGTTCGCGCCGATAAGCCACGCGCGCGAGGTCGGCAAGCTACAAGCTGCAGTCAGACTGTTCGGGAATTGCGATGAACGCCGAAAAGACCGATCGCCGGCAGCTTGCCGGCCTCCTATTGCGCCTTGTCCACATAGGCGGTGAAGGTCTGACCGCCCTTCAAACGCGCGCTGTTTCCAGCCGTGAGCAGCCCCAGGACCCCGAATCCGACAATCGCCATGGCAACGCCTGCGCCATTGCCATTGCCCTTGCTGTCGATAGTGCCCCGCAAAGGCACCTGGCCCTCGGGCAGATCGACATAGAGCAGTCTCGCCCCCAGGCGTCCGCCCTTGCCCGCAGCCGCATTGCCTTCGACCGACACGACTTCGCCCCAGGCCTTGGCCCCAACGGGGATCACCGGTTTACCGTCAATGTAGACGGGTTCGTCCACGCGCAGCATGAACTTTTGGCCAGGATGGCTGTTGCGGCTCGCGATTTCGCTCAGCACCATGAGGCGCACCGGCGTGCCTTCGGGCACGATCTGGCGCGGCTCCGATTCCGAGACGGGCTGAGCTACCCCCGGGTCCGCAGTACCTGCGCTATCGAAGACCTCGCCGAGCACCGGCGCATCTGCCGGCTGGGCGGCCGCTCCCAGAGCGGCCGCCGCGATGATAGCTGGAAGCGGCATTATTCCGGCGTGTCGGTCGAAGCTTCGTCACTCACCTCTTCGCTTTCGAGCGCTTCCGGTTCCTCAACTGCGGGCCCGGTAAACTTGACGGCCACGCCGGTCGCACTGACCGAACCCCAGCTCATCGCGGTGACGTGAGCGTCGCCGTACTGCGCCTTGACCACGGCATCGGCACCCAGCTTCGACGCACGCTCCCACAGTTCGCGATAGATCTTGCCCTGATCGGGCGCCTTGCTGAAGATCGTCGCCTTGCGGACGCCCGCCTTGACTTCACCAAGTACTTCATAAGGCCTGTCGGTCAGGTCGTAGGGGAAGACAGGCACGCCGAATTCCTCGTTCACCATGGCATTTTCGGGAACGGGGGCTTCTGCCGCCACCGGTGCAACCACGACGAGACTCGCTGCCAGAACAGCAGCCTTAAACACGCGATTATTCATTATTATTGCCCCTGAGAATAGAAGGTAGAGCAGGTGCTATCGCCATTTTGGATGCCGTCAATTGCGCCTTGAAAAAGCACAGGTAAGGACTTGCAAATCCTGTTGATAACGACTTGTCTCAACGCCCTTTCGCAGGCCGGGTAAGGGAATAGACTTGCCTGCCACCCTTTTTTGGAGACTGGCGGCAAGTAGTCACGACGGAGGTGCGCACCCTCTGATACCCGTCGGGAGCTTTCGATATCTCGTGCCGAATGGCTTCATGCCGCCGGACTGGAGCGCTTCACCGGTCCAATCGATGCCTCCGGAACACAAAAACGCCCGGCACAATGGCCGGGCGCTTCCGTTAGTCCCTGATGGAGAGGGTTTATTCGTCCTCGGCCGACGGACCGACCATCATCTCTTCCGAGAGACCTTCGGTCTGGCCGCGGATCGCCTTTTCGAGGCGTTCACACACTTCCGGGTTTTCCTTCAGGTAATTCTTGGCGTTTTCGCGGCCCTGCCCGATGCGGATCGAATCGTAGGAGAACCACGAGCCGGACTTCTCGACGATGCCGGCCTTGACGCCGAGGTCGAGGATTTCGCCGATCTTGGAAATGCCCTCGCCGTACATGATGTCGAATTCGACCTGCTTGAAGGGCGGTGCAACCTTGTTTTTCACCACCTTCACGCGGGTTGCGTTGCCGATGATGTCGTCGCGATCCTTGATCTGGCCGGTGCGGCGGATGTCGAGGCGGACCGAGGCGTAGAACTTGAGCGCGTTGCCGCCCGTGGTCGTCTCCGGGTTACCGTACATCACGCCGATCTTCATGCGCAGCTGGTTGATGAAGATCACCATGCACTTGGAACGGTTGATCGAGCCGGTGAGCTTGCGCAGCGACTGGCTCATCAGGCGGGCCTGCAGGCCGACGTGGCTGTCGCCCATCTCGCCTTCGATTTCGGCGCGGGGAACCAGCGCGGCGACCGAGTCCACCACCAGCACGTCGATCGCGTTCGAGCGGACCAGCGTATCGGTGATTTCCAGAGCCTGCTCGCCGGTGTCGGGCTGCGAAACGATCAGTTCGTCGATATCGACGCCCAGCTTCTTGGCGTAGACCGGATCGAGCGCGTGCTCGGCATCGATGAAAGCAGCGGTGCCGCCGGCCTTCTGCGCTTCGGCAATGACGTGCAGCGCCAGCGTGGTCTTGCCCGAACTTTCCGGCCCATAGACCTCGATCACGCGGCCCTTGGGCAGGCCGCCGACGCCCAGCGCGATGTCCAGCCCCAGCGAGCCGGTGGAAATCGCTTCGACCTGCATCGTTTCCTTGGAGCCCAGCTTCATCGCCGAACCCTTGCCGAACGCGCGGTCGATCTGGGCGAGCGCCGCTTCTAGCGCTTTCTCACGGTCCATCGAATTCTTGTCCTTGCCTTCCTGGATCAGCTTGAGCTGAGCAGCCATTTCACTTCCCCTTTGCTACCGGTCTGACCGGAAAGGTCAACGTCACGGGAAGCGATGTATCGTATTTGTTCTCGGTGAACAAGAGGGGAACAACGGGAGTTTTCCCAAATTTAATTCGGCTGACCCACCGTCGGCTACTTCGCGGTGCGCGCCAGGACTTCGCCCACCTTTTCGGAAAGCTGCTGCACCGAGAACGGCTTGGGCATGAACCACGCGTTGGGAATTCCGATTTCCTTGCGCAGCTGCTCCTCGGCATAGCCGGACATGAACAGCACCGGCAGTTCGGGCGCCAGCTTGCGGATCTCGCGCGCCATGGCCGGGCCATCCATCGAGGGCATGACCACGTCCGAGACGACGAGATCGAACTGGCCGCCCTCCTCGACCATGACCAGCCCCTCTTCGCCGTCGCGCGCGCTCGTCACTTCGTAGCCCTGCCGCAGCAGCGAGCGTTCGGCGACCATGCGCACCGGGTCCTCGTCTTCCACCAGCAGGATGCGGCCGCCGCCGGCCCACTTGCTTGGCGCGGGTTCTTCCTTGGCCGCTGCCGGTTCGGGCGCACTGCCCGCGGCCACGTGATGGACGGGCAGGTAGACGATGAAACGCGTGCCCTTGCCCACTTCGCTTTCGGCGAAGATGAAGCCGCCCGACTGCTTGACGATGCCGTAGACGGTGGAGAGGCCGAGGCCGGTGCCCTTGCCCTGCTCCTTGGTGGTGAAGAACGGCTCGAAGATCTTGCCGAGGTGCTCGGGGGCAACGCCGCCGCCGGTATCCTCGACGATGAGCGCGGTATATTCGCCCGCCGGGATGATCTCGCTGCGCATGGCGCGCACGTCGGTGGTGGTGACCTTGCGCGTGGCGAGCGTGAGCTTGCCCGCGCCATCGCCGCGCGACTGCATGGCGTCGCGCGCGTTCACCGCCAGATTAACGATAACCTGTTCGAGCTGCGTCGGGTCGGCCCGCACGGCGCCGAGATCGCGGTCGTGGGAGACGACAAGCTGGATCTTCTCGCCGATCAGGCGGCGCAGCATCTGCGAGACATCGGCAACCACATCGGGAAGCTGCAGCACTTCGGGGCGCAGCGTCTGCTGGCGCGAGAAGGCGAGGAGCTGGCGCGTGAGCGAGGCCGCGCGGTTCGAATTGGCGCGGATCTGCTGGATGTCGTCGTAGTCTGAATCGCCCGGGGTATGCCGCATCAGCATGAGGTCGCAGGTGCCCAGAATCGCGGTGAGCACATTGTTGAAATCGTGCGCGACACCGCCGGCGAGCTGACCGACGGCCTGCATCTTGGTGGCCTGCGCAACCTGCCGCTTGAGGCGCGTTTCCTCGGATGTGTCGGTAAGGCCCAGCAGTACGGCGGCTTCACCGAGCCCGCGCACGCCGGCGAGGCTGAGCGACACCGGATCGTCGGGCTGCATGGTCAGGCGAATGGCAATGTCGCCTGCGGTCGCGGGCCCCTGCGCGAAACGGCGGATCGCCTCGCTGAGCGCGCGCTTGTCTTCACGGACGACAAGGTCGGTCGGATAAGTCGGCGGCAGTTGCCCTTCCCGACCGGCGGCGCGCATGAAGGCCGGGTTCGCGAAAAGCAGACGACCATCGCGGTCCGCCATGGCAAGGCCGAGCGGAAGCT
This sequence comes from uncultured Novosphingobium sp., assembly GCA_965140495.1. Taxonomy (GTDB): domain Bacteria; phylum Pseudomonadota; class Alphaproteobacteria; order Sphingomonadales; family Sphingomonadaceae; genus Novosphingobium. The sequence goes on from OZ223239.1 coordinate 3,250,459, forward strand.
GGCTGAGCAGGGCTTCCAGGTGCGGCGCCGCGGCGTTTCCGCCCGCACTGGCGCCGATACCCTGCCCGGCCTCGACCACCAGCATGAGCGAGGGCGTGGTGTTGGGGTCCGGCTCCACCGGCAGATCGGGATCGGCAACAGGAACATGGTAGAGCACGAGCGCACTGCCGCGCCCGGCATCGCGCGCCCAGCCGATGCGCTCGCCTTCGTCCTGGCTCAGCAGGGCCACGAAGTCCTGCCCGGTCATGTCCGCCAGTTCATCGCCTGCGGCCTGCTGCGCAAAGCCGGTGCTGGCGGCGCGGATCATGCCGTCCGGATCGACGAGAGCCGCCGCGATGCCTGCCTTGGCCAGCCCGCGCCCGAGCTTGCCATCGAGATGCGTGACCAGATCGGCCACCAGATCGACCGAGCTGACCGGCGCGATCCGCCAGACGAGAAAGTCGTCGCCGCGCCCCGACCTGGCCACTTCGGCCCGCCACTGTTCGCCATGGGTGCCCTTGATGGTCGCGCGGGCCATGCCGTCACGCCACGCGGTGCGCGTCGCGTCTGCCAACAGGTCCACCGAGGCAGGGTCGACGGACAGGCGCGGTGGTGCACTCGCCACGCCGAACCACGCCTCATGCGCCGCATTGGCGCACGTCAGCCGCCCGGCCCGGTCGGTCACGGCGATGGCCATGTCCGGCCGGTCGATGGCCGCGACCGTCACCGACCAGTCGGGAAGCGCGAATTCGGGTTCTGGCGCGGGCTTGCGCCGCGTCGCGACCATCCAGGCCAGCGCCGCGAAAACGGCCATGGCCGCGATGAAAACGACCGTAAGGACGGTATCGCCCGATACCACCCAGACCAGCGCGGCGCTCAGGGCCAAAGCGAGAGCGATCAGGATCGCATCGGGCCAGCGCCCGTTTCGCTCGGCCAATGGCTTCATGCGGAGGTATCCGGCCCGGTACTGTCGGAGGGCGTCGCTTCGGTCGTGCGGTGATGCCAGCGCATCCGGCGCGCCACGTGCTTGCGGCCGATCCAGTAACGCCAGAACAGCGAAGCCAGCACATAGCCGATGGATGCCGCAACCGTCGAAATCGCGAAAAGACCGATCAGCAGCGCCGGCGCGGCGTCGGAAAGCAGCCAGTGCGACCAGTCGGCAAGCCCTGCGCTACGCTCGTAGAGCGCATAGAACGTCGAAAGATCGGCATGAAAGCCGAGCATGTTCCCCACCCAGATCGAAGCCGCCAGGATCAGCGGCGTAGTCGCGGGATTTGACAGGAAAGTCATCGCCGCCGCAATCGGGATGTTCCCGCGGGAGGGCACACACAACAGCGCCGCACCGATAATCTGCACGCCGGGGATCAGCGCGAAGATGCCGACCAGCAGGCCGACCGCGACACCACGCGGCACCGAACGGCGGGTGAAACGGAACAGTTCCTGCCGGCGCGCGACCGAAGCGGTAAAGCGATTGGCCTCGAGCTGCTCGTGAGTCGGCATCTGGCTGTGCAACCAGCGCGACAGGCGGGTAAAGATCGTGCTCATCGATTGTCCCGCAGAATCCGTGCCTGATCGCGCTTCCAGTCGCGCTCTTTGATCGTGTGCCGCTTGTCCGCGGCGTTCTTGCCCTTGGCGAGCGCCAGTTCGACCTTGGCGCGCCCGCGGCTGTTGAAATAGATCGACAGCGGAACCAGCGTCATGCCCTTGCGATCCACCGCGCCTTGCAGCTTGTCGATCTCGCGCGCGTGCAGCAGCAGCTTGCGGGGCCGCTTGGGCTGGTGGTTGAAACGGTTGCCGTGGCTGAATTCGGGCACGTTGGCATTGACCAGCCAGCATTCGCCGTCCTTCACCTCGGCATAGGACTCCGCGATGGAGCCTTCGCCGAAGCGCAGGCTCTTCACCTCGGTGCCGGTCAGCGCAATGCCTGCCTCGAAGGTATCTTCAATATGGTAGTTGAAGCGGGCCTTGCGGTTTTCAGCGACGCTCTTCTGCTTGTCGAATGTCTTGTGTTGCGGACGTGCCATGGTGGAGCGGCATGTAGGGATACATGCGGCAAAAGAAAACGTCCCTTTCGGCGAATGACGCTCGCAAAGCGGTATGCGTCATTCGTGCTGCAGATAAATGTCCAGATGCACCAGCTTTCCGGCCCCGTCGAACTGGTAGACGGTGCAGGAATTCACCACCGTCTCGTCGCCGCCGCGCGGGTGATTGTGCTCGGTCAGCTCAAGGTAGACGCGGTCGCCGACTTCGCTGATTCGGTGGAACTCGGCCCAGAAATCGGTGGTCGTGCCCCACATCATGAGCAAGCCGCGATAGACGTCCCAGCCCATGTCCACCTTGTCGTTGCCGACACGGCGGAACTTGCCCGTATCGAGCATGGCGGCCAGTTCATCCCAGCCCGATTCGTCGAAACCGGGCTCCTTGGCCTTTTCGACCGTGCGCTTGATGCAATCGGTATAAGCCAGAACCTTCTTCGCATATTCGCCGGTCACGGCGTCGCGGTCGGTCCAGGTGGCGGCATTGGCCTGGCTCGTCATAAGCATTCTCTCCCGGAAACATGATTCGTATTTGCAGAACAGTGTTCACGACACCGAAGCGCAACGCAACCTTGCGCCCTGATCTGCGCCTTCCGATTAATTCGCTGTAATCGACGGTAAAACGCTTGCCATTTTTCCATGCTCCAGACGAAAGTCATTCGTATCAGGGGTTTGAAATGTGGGGGATTATGCGGTTTTCCGATGTGCTGCGTCCGGCGTTGTCCGCGCTCGCCGTTGTTCTGGCGTGCGCGCCGGCCACCTTGCCGGCCAAAAGCGAGACGCCGATCCCGCTGGAAGCCTACGGAGACCTGCCGACCGTTGAGGATATCGCCATCTCGCCCGATGGCTCCAAGTTCGCGGCCATCCGCAGCATCAAGGGCGAACAGCGGCTGATCGTCATCAGCGACGAGGGCAAGGTTCTGGTCAATTCCTCCGCCGGAACGACCAAGGTGCGCGGTGTCGACTGGGCCGACAATTCCACGATACTCGTTACCAACAGCGCGACGGTATCGCTTGGCCCGACTTTCACCGCTTCCAAGTACGAGTTGACCGGCACGATCATCGTCAGCCTCGACTCCGGAGAGAAGCCCGAACTCGTCTTCTCCAGCCGGCGCGACATTGCCGACACGACGCGCGGAGCCTACGGAATACGCCACATCAACGGCGAGACGATCGGCTACTTTGGGGGCATTGCTCTCGATGTCCAGACCAGCAACACCGCCACGTTTCGTCACGGCCGGACCACGCTGTACGCTGTGGAACTGCCGAAGAACAAAGCCCGCCAGGTTTCCCGTGCTCCTGGGGAAGGCCATTACCGCGACTGGCTGATCGATGCCGCCGGGAACGTGGCGGCCATTCTCGATATCGACGAACAGCACGGCAAGTGGACGCTGGATAACGCCGACAACGACGAACTGGCCCGCGGTGTGGACCCGACCGGGGACGTCCGTCTGATCTCCTTCGGAAAAGACAATACGACGGTGATCTACGGCATCCGGGACGAAAACGAGGTGGATCGCTGGTTCGAAGTGCCGCTGGCCGGGGGCACGCCCACCGAATTCCTGCCCGATATCCCGGTCGAGCGGCTCTATATCGACGGCGAGACCGGGCGGCTGCTCGGCTATCGCAAGGACGACAAGAGCGGCGCGACGGTAATGTTCGATCCGGCATCGCAAGCCGCGATCGACAAGATCTTCCGGGCCTTTCCGAAGGTCAACGTTCGCCTGATGAACTGGACCAAGGGCTTCGATCGGGTGATCCTGCGCACCGACGGAAACGGCGACAGCGGCACCTGGTTCTTCGTCGACGTGGCCAATCGCCGGGCTGACCCGATCGGCAACGAACGTCCGGACATCTGGGGCAAGGACGTGGGGCCGATCTCCAGCATCGAATACACCGCAGCCGACGGCCTTGAACTCGACGGTGTCCTGACCTTGCCGCCGGGCCGGGAGGCGAAGAACCTTCCGATCATCGTGCTTCCGCACGGCGGCCCCCATGCTGCGGACGAAGTCGGCTTCGACTGGTGGGCCCAGGCCTTCGCCTCGCGCGGCTATGCCGTCTTCCAGCCCAACTTCCGCGGCTCGACCGGCCGCGGCGACGCGCTGCGCAACGCCAGCTACGGGCAATGGGGCCGCAAGATGCAGACCGACATTTCCGATGGACTGGCAGAACTGGTGAAGCGCGGTATCGCCGATCCCAAGCGGGCCTGCATCGTGGGAGCAAGCTACGGCGGCTATGCAGCCCTGGCCGGCGTCACGCTGCAGCACGGCCTCTACCGCTGTGCCGTTGCCGTCGCACCGGTCGCGGACCTCGACATGCTGTTGGACACCGAGCTTTACGAGAGCGGACGCTCGCGGATGGTCAAGAAGTCCTGGCTGGAGGAACTGGGCGACCCCAAGACCTTCGACGAAGTCTCACCGCGCAAGCATGCGGACGCCGCCGATGCGCCGATCCTGCTGATCCACGGCAAGGACGACACTGTCGTCCCCTTCCGCCAAAGCAGCGCCATGGCCGACGCGCTCAAGGATGCCGGCAAGCCCTATGAGCTGGTGAAGCTCAAGCACGAGGACCATTGGCTCTCCCGCGGGGAAACACGCAAGGAACTGCTCAATGCCACGATGGCCTTCGTGCAGAAGTACAACCCGGCGGAGTGATCCGCCGGGCGGAACGACCTAAAGCAGCCCGGCGTGGACCAGCGCTTCGTCGACGGCCTTGCGGGCCGCGTCGTTGCAGGGAACGAGCGGCAGACGCAGCTCGTTCTCGATCCAGTCGTGAACCTGCGCGAGCGCGTACTTGCACGGGCCCGGCGAGCTGTCCTCGAACATGGCGTAGTGCAGCGGATAGAGCTTGTCGTTGAGCTCTCGTGCGAGCAGCAGGTCGTTGGCCGCGCAGGCCGCCTGGAATTCCGCGCACAGCTTGGGCGCGACGTTCGCCGTCACCGAAATGCAGCCCTTGCCGCCGGCCGCGTTGTACGGCAGCGCCAGTTCATCCTCACCCGAGAGCTGGCAGAAGTCCTTGCCGATACCCGTGCGGTGGTCCGTCACACGGGCGAGATCGCCGCTGGCATCCTTGATGCCGATGAAGGTCTCGGGAAAACGGCGGGCCAGTTCGCACACGGTTTCCGGCTGCAGGTCGGTGACCGTCCGGCCGGGGACGTTGTAGAGAATGATCGGCAGGTCGTTGTGTTCGGCGAGGTAGGAGAAATGGGCCAGCAACCCTTCCTGGCTCGGCTTGTTGTAATAGGGTGCAACAACCAGTGCCGCAGCCGCTCCCGACTTCTTCGAAAAATTCATGTGGAGAAGCGCGTTTGTCGTATCGTTGCTGCCACAGCCAGCAATCACCGGCACGCGGCCCGCCGCCTGTTCGATGCAGACTTCGATCACACGATGATGTTCGGCGTTGGAAAGCGTGGAATTCTCGCCCGTGGTGCCACAGGGAACAAGCGCCGACGAGCCGCATTCAATCTGCCAGTCGACAAGACGACGGAACGCCTGCTCGTCGAAAGCGCCGTCACGAAACGGTGTGACAAGTGCCGGAATGGACCCCGAGAACATGGACTTTACCTCTGCTGACGTTCAATTATCCGACCTCGGCGGAGATCTCCTCCAACCGCCCAAGCCAGTGCGTTCAGCGCCTGATAAGGAGCCTTCTTCCACAATGTCCAGTATGTTGCGCGCTTCCCCCCTGCTTCTGACGGTTTCTCTGTTCGGTTTCGGGACGCCCGCGATGGGCGAAGACGGCCGCGAATGGGACGTTGCCCGCGCCCAATCGATGCAGGCGCACGACCTATCCGTGCATCAGTCGGTGGACCGCTGGTCGCAGCTCGTCGGCAACAGCCGCATGGGCTTTTCCGCCTATGCCAGCTTCCTGCTGACCTATCCGGGCTACCCCCGGGAAGAGCGGCTTCGCGGATTCGCGGAGAAGGCCCTGCTCGACGAATCGCCCGATGCATCGACCGTCATCGCGTTCTTCGACCGCTATCCGCCGCTGACGAGCGAAGCGGCCGGACGCTACGCCACCGCGCTGGCGTCGGTCCGCCGATTCGACGCGCGCGACAAGGCTGTCGCGGCATGGCGCGCCGGCAGCCTCACGCCCAATGCCGAAGCCACGCTGCTCTCGCTCTATCGCGACGTACTGACCCCGGCAGACCACGATGCGCGCATGAACGCGCTGCTCTGGCAGGGCGAGACCCAGCAGGCGGAACGGCAGGTTTCCTTTGTTTCCAGTGCCAAGCGCAACGTGTTCATGGAACGGCTCGCGCTGCTCCAGGGCTCGGCGCCGGGCAGCCTCGGCCTCTCGCTTCCCTCGAACGTCGCCTCCGATCCCGGCTATGTCTACAGCCGCGCGGTGCAGGCGCGCCGTTCGGGCAATTTGCCGGCCGAGATCAATATGCTGGCCAACCGCCCGCTGCTCAGTGAGCCCGTGCCCGAACCCGAAAAGTGGGTGAAGGAACTGCTGACCGCCGCGCGCGGCGCCGGATCGGAAAGCGCCGTGAAAATCGCCAGTTCGATCGACGATGCCTTCGCGCCGGGCACCGACATCAGCCAGGGATCGTACCGTCTGCGCGACGATTATACTTCGCTGGTCTGGCTCGGCGGCACCGAGGCCCTGTGGGACCTAAAGGACCCGCGTCGGGCTGCGCCGCTGTTCTATCGCTACGGCGCTGCGGCCCAGACGCCGGGCACGCGCTCCAAGGGCTTCTACTGGGCTGGCCGCGCGCTGGCCAAGGCGGGCGATACCGCCGGGGCGAACCGCTATTTCGAAATGGCGGCCCAGTATCCGCACTATTTCTACGGCCAGTTGGCACTCGAACGGCTTGGCCGCCCGCTGCCCGATCTCGACACACAGCCCAAGGCCGTCCCGACCCGTGAGGAGCGCAAGGCCTTCATGGCGCGGCCGATCGTCGATGCGGTGCGCGACGTGGCGCGCGACGGCGACTGGCGTACGGCGGTACAGTTCTTCCGCGAAATCGCCGATCAGGCCGAGACCGAAGCCGATCACGTGCTCGTCGCCGAACTGGCACAGGAAATCGGTCGCCGTGACCTTGCGGTCATCCTCGGCCAGAGCGCCCATGCCGACGGCTTCGGCGAGTTCGGCGAGATCTCCTATCCGCTGATCCCCAATCCGGCGGGCACGAACTGGACCATGGTCCACGCCCTCACCCGGCAGGAAAGCCAGTTTGCGCAGAATGCGCTGAGCCACGCTGGCGCGCGCGGTCTCATGCAGCTCATGCCGGCAACGGCACGCGAGCAGGCCGGCAAGATGGGCCTTGGCTACAGCCTTTCGGAACTGACCAACGACGCGACGTACAATATTCGCCTGGGCGACGGCTATTTCGGCCGGATGATGGACTATTACGGCGGCGCAACGCCGCTTGCGGTCGCGGCCTACAACGCCGGGCCCGGCAACGTGAACAAATGGCTGCGCGCCAACGGCGATCCGCGCACCGGCGCCGTCGACTGGATCGACTGGCTGGAACGCATCCCGATCTACGAGACCAAGAACTACGTACAGCGCGTGCTGGAAAACGCCGTGGTCTACGAAGAGATCTACCCCAAGCAGTCCGACTATCGCGGCCCGAACAAGCTGACCCACCTCATGCCCGGTAAGCGAACGCCGGGCTGAGGATAGCGGCGTGCGGATGCTTGGCCTCCGCCGCCGCCCTGCCCTAATGGCATGCCCATGACACCTGCAGGTCCTCCGATCACCCCCGCCGGCATGGCCGCGCTGCGCGCCCGCTACGATCATCTGCTGGGCAAGGAGCGCCCGGAGATCGTGGAAATCGTCTCGTGGGCGGCGGGCAACGGCGACCGCTCGGAAAACGGCGACTACATCTACGGCCGCAAGCGCATGCGCGAGATAGACCGCGAACTGGCGCACCTCGCGCGCCGGATGAAGAAGCTGCGCGTGGTCGATCCGGCGCGGCAGGAGGAACGCGGCAAGGTGTTCTTCGGCGCGACGATCGAACTGGCCGACGAGGACGACGAGCGCATGACCGTGACCCTCGTCGGCGACGACGAGCAGGATGCCTCCACCGGCCGCATCGGCTGGAGCGCGCCCCTCGCCCGCGCGCTGCGCGGCGCCGGCATCGGCGATCTCAGGACCGTGCGGCTTCCTTCCGGCGAGAGGGAATGGGAAGTGATGGCGATCGAATATCCGAACAGTTGACAGCTTTGCGTTCGATCAAAGTTCTGCCTGCCGACACGGGAGTACACCGCTCTCAGTGAACAGTGCTGTTGATTAGCGGCACTCTGCGACATCGCACGGGAGCGGAACGATGAACGAACTGAGCAAGGTCGAAGCGGCGACCGAAACGACCCCCGAACCGGTCGTGATCCCGGTAGAAGCCTATATTTCAGAGGAATACGCCCGCGCCGAGCGCGACAAGCTTTGGCGCAAGTGCTGGCTCCAGGCCGGCCGCGTGGAGGATCTGCCCGAGGTCGGCAGCTACATCACCTACGAAATTCTCGACGACTCGGTGCTGATCGTGCGCGTGGCCGAAGGCGAGGCCGCCAACGGCGCGGACGGCAAGATCAAGGCGTACCGCAACGTCTGCACCCACCGCGGCCGCCGTCTCGTCGACACCCCCAAGGGCGAGCGCAATGCCCACGGCCAGCGGATGAACTTCGTCTGCGGCTTTCACGCCTGGACCTTCGAGCTGGACGGCAAGGCCAGCTACATCCAGTCCAAGGAAGACTGGCGGCCGAAGCTGTGCGACGACGTCACGAGCCTTGGTGAAGTGAACATCGACACCTGGGGCGGCTTCGTGTGGATCAATCTCGATCCCGACGCCGAGCCGCTGCGCGACTATCTCGAACCGGCGGCGACCATGCTCGATCCCTTCCAGCTCCAGAACATGCGCCCGCGCTGGCGCAACTGGACGGTGTTCGACTGCAACTGGAAAGTCGCACTCGAAGCCTTCAACGAGACCTATCACGTCCCAGGCACCCACCCCGAATTCACCGAGTTCGGCGACTTCACCGGCTGGGGGCGCCCGCAGGGCAAGCATAGCTTCATAGGCTACGACACCGGCGATGGCCCCAAGGAAAACGCATCGAAACTGCGCCTCGGCGCGGGCGATCCGCGCACCACGACCGCGATGATGCAGAAGTACACCTGGGAAGGCGTCAACACCAACACCACCAAGACGCTGGTGGATGTGGCGCAGACGCTGCCCGATGTCCTGCCCGAAGGCACGTCGGCTGCCGAAGTCCTGCGCTACTGGCTGGAAACCTCGCGCAAGATCGACGCGGAACGCGGCGTGGTCTGGCCCGAGGTCGATCCCGCCCATGTCGCGGCCAGCGGCACCTCATGGCAGATATTCCCGAACCAGCAGATCGGCCACGCGGTGAACAACATGCTCTGCTACCAGGCGCGCCCCTACGGCTACGATCCCGACAAGTGCATCTTCGAAGTCGCGGTCTACGAGCTCTACCCCGAAGGCGAAGAGGCCGAAACCCAGTGGCAATATGCCGATCCAGCGGACTTCCCGCACGTGCTGCTGCAGGACTTCTCCAACATGGCGGCGGTACAGCAGGGCATGAAGATGGGCGGCTATGCCGGCAACGTGCCCAACCCCAAGGCCGAAGGCGCAGTGATCAGCCTGCACCGCAACCTGGCCCGTTACATGGGCACCGGTGAACCCAAGGATCTCTGACGGTCAGAGGCCGCAAACGGAGGATCGCACGGTCATCACCTTTGCGTTGTGCCGCCGGTATAGTACGCTGGCGGCACACACGGAGGAGGGGTTCCGATGGCTTCCGAACGCGAACTGCGACACCAACTCGGCAATGCACAGGCCGAGACCAAGGCGCTCAAGAGCATGATGAACAAGGCTGCCGACCGGCTTGAAGGCGTGGTCGAGTCAGATTGCGCCAGCGAGGAGCAGGAAAAGGCGCTGAACACGGCAAAGCGCCTGCGCACCGCGCTCCGGCTCAGCGATGAGCAAAAGCAGGACTAGTCGGGCAGCCCGTCACCGCGCCATGCGGTTCCAGGCATCGAGCGCGGCGATCTTGTAGGCTTCGGCCAGCGTCGGATAGTTGAACGTGTTCTCGATGAAGTAGTCGATCGTGCCCTTAAGGTTGAGCACCGCCTGCCCGATGTGGATCAGTTCGGTCGCGCCCTCGCCGATGATGTGGACGCCCAGCAGGCGGCGGGTCTTGTTCGAGAATATCATCTTCATCAGGCCCTTTTCGAGCCCCATGATGTGCCCGCGCGAGGTTTCGCGGAACCGGGCGATACCGGTCTCGTAGTTGATCCCGCGTTCGCGCACTTCCTGCTCGCTCATGCCCACGGTCGATATCTCGGGCACCGCATAAATGCCGTAAGGGAAGAACGCCGGTGCAGGCGGCAGGGGCAGGCCAAAAGCATGGCAGGCAGCGATGCGGCCCTGCTCCATGGACGTGGACGCAAGGCTGGGGAAACCGATCACGTCGCCGGCGGCATAGATGTGCTCGACGTCCGTCTGGTAGGTGTCGGGATTGATCGAGAGCCGCCCGCGCGCGTCGGTGGTGAGCCCGCACTTGTCCAGGCCGAGATCCGCCGTCGCACCCATGCGTCCCGCGCAGTAGAGCAGCATTTCCGTGCGCACGGCACGCCCGTCCTTGAGCGACGTCACCACCCGTCCATCGCCGCCCCGTTCGACCTTCTCGACCGGCGCGCCGAGACGGAAGGCAACCCCGCGATCGCGAAGCTGGTGGACGAATTCGTCGATGATCTCGCGATCCACGAAATCGAGAAAGCTGCTGCGCGGCTCGATGACCGTCACCGCCACATCGAGCGCCGAAAAGATGGTGGCGTACTCGATGCCGATCACGCCCGCACCGACGACCGTCAGCGACCGCGGCAGGCGCGGAACGTCGACGACCTGATCGCTGTCCATGATGTCAGGATCGGTGAAGTCGATATTGTCGGGATGGAACGGTACGGTGCCTACCGCAATCAGGAAGCGCTCGCCCTCCACGATCAGCTCACTACCGTCGGGCGAGGTCACCACCACCCGGTGCGGATCGAGGAAGCGCGCAAAGCCCGCCATGGTGGCGACACCGTTTCGCAGGAACTGGTGCTCGAGCACGTCGACCTCGTAGTCGAGCGTCTTGCCCAGCCGGATCGACAGATCCTCGCTGCCGATCTCCTTCTTCACCCGGTACGAGCGGCCGTAGAACCCACGCTCGCGCCAGCCGGAAAGGTTCAGCGCGGTCTCGCGCAGGGTCTTCGACGGGATCGTGCCGGTATGCACCGACACCCCGCCCACTTTCATCCGGCCCTCGATGACGAGGACGGACTTGCCCAGTTTCGCAGCCTGAATGGCCGCACGCCGGCCCGAAGGCCCACTACCGATAACGACGAACTCGTAACGCCCCGCCATAGATGTGCCCCCGGAAGCCTGACCCGCCTTTCGGCCGGGACGGTCCCTCTCCTCCGCAAGCAGGCCGAGTGTGCGGTTTGCCGCGCTGCAACGCAACAAGGATGTGCATCCGTTCCAAACTTTTCGCTTGGTCGGGACTCGGCGGCAGTGGCAATATGCTGAGCGTGCTTAGTATTGATCGCAGGCTGGACCGCCGGACAGGCCGGAAGGATCCATCCGCATTGTGGACGGGATGACGAACATGGCAGGAATTACCGTTAAGGATCTGGACGAAAACCTCAGCTTCGGGGCGCTGGTCGAAGGACTGGATCGCGAGGCCCTGGCCGACGAAGCCGTGCGCCAGCAGTTGCGCGACCTCTTCGTGGATCGCGGCATGATCATGTTCCGCGACGTGGAGCCCAGCGCGAAGATGCAGGTGGAACTCAGCAAGGTCTTCGGCCCGCTCAAGGATCACCCGACCACGACCACCCCGCGCGACGAGGAAACCGGCGACACCGCCGAAGGCGTGATCGACATGCACTACCGCCCGAGCGACGACGTCGCCAAGGGCGAAGGCCTGGTGGAAATGAACGGCGAAGTGATCGCCCGCTACTCGCCGTGGCACTTCGATCACTGCTACAACGACGAACTCAACTATGCCGGCGTCCTGCGCGCGCCGATCAATGCCCCCACCGGCGGACGCACCGGGTTCATGGACGGGATCGAACTCTACCGCCAGTTCCCCAAGGAACTGCTCGAAAAGCTGGAGGGCAAGAACGTGATCTACACGCTCGACACCCGCCTCTCGACGATGAAGTACGGCGTCAACTTCACGCCGCTGACCGAGCATTCGACCACGCCGCAGCTCCTCAAGGAAGCGGCCAAGTTCCCGCGCGCCATGCACCCGGCGGTCTGGACCCGCGAGACGGGCGAGAAGGTCCTCCACTACGGCCCGTGGATGGCCGTCGGCCTCGAACACCACGAGGACCCGGAAGGCGATCGCCTGCTCGATGAGGTCGCCTACGAGATCAACCGTCGCGGCGAAGGCACCAGCGCCTACTGGCACCAGTGGAAGCCCACCGACATGGTGATCTGGGACAACCACCGCATGCTCCATGCCGTCGAAGGCTGCGACGCCAAGTACGAACGCCAGACCCTGCGCACGACGATCAAGGGCGACTACGGCCACGGCTACTTCGAGGACGGCAAGAAGGTCGGCGAAGTCGAACGCGAGATCGCCTGACGAGTTGCGTTGACGAAGCGAGGGCACTGCGGGCAAGTCGGCAGAATGAAGCTGCCGGTCCGCATTGTCCTTGTTCCCCTGTCTCTGCTGCTAGCGAGCGGAGGTTGCGGCAGCGAAGCCGCACCTCCCTCCGAGGCGACGCCGCACAGCGAATCCACCACGCAGGCCGCCGGAGAGCAACTCCGTCTTCAGGGCCGGGTCACCGATGCTGCAGGCATCCTCGCGCCCGATGTCGAGACGCGGCTGACGAGGAAACTCGAAGCGCTGGAGCAGCAGACAGGCCACCAGATGGTCGTGGCGACCACTCCCTCGCTCGATGGAAAGGACATCTCCGACTACACCCGAAATCTGGGCAATCGTTGGGGCATCGGCCGGAAAGAGCATGACGACGGCGTGATCGTCCTTGTCGCGCCGAATGAACGCAAAGTGCGCATCGCCGTGGGCTACGGCCTCGAAAAGACGCTGACCAATGCCTTTTGCAAGCAGGTCATCGAAGACGATATGCTGCCCCGGTTCAAGGAAGGCGACTATGCAGCGGGGCTCGAAGCCGGTGTTGCCGCACTATCCGCGAAAATCTCCTGAAGCGTTTGCGCCCGTGCCGATTCATGCCATTAGCCCCGCGTGACCAGACACCCGAAATTTCTGACCCTGGCCGTCGCCTGCATGTTGAGCGCTTTCGGCGGCGTGGCGCAGGCCCGCGACAGTCTCGGCCTCTATGGCGACTGGGGCGCCTTTCGCGATCCGCTGGTGCCACGCTGCTATGCCATCGCCATGGCAGCGCCGAGCACGCTGCACCGCGACTATCAGCCCTATGCCGCCATAGGCACGTGGCCGAAGCGCTCGGCGCGCAATCAGGTGCACTTCCGCCTCTCGCGCAAGATGGCGGACGGCGCGCCGATCGTCCTGCGGATCGGCAGCGAACGCATCGAACTGACCGGCGGCGGCGGCGATGCCTGGCCCAAGGGAGATAGCGACAACGCCGCCATCGTCGCGGCCATGCGCTCGGCCACCCGCATGACCGTCTATTCGCGCGATACCAAAGGCCGCCGGTTCTCCAACACCTGGCAACTGGCGGGCGCGGCATCGGCCATGGACGCAGCCGCGATCGGTTGCGCCCAGCTGCGCTGACACGAAAAGGGCGAGGCCTTGCGGCCCCGCCCCTCCCTTATTCCAGCGTGCGGTCGATCAGAACCGGACGCCTACGCCCGCCACGACCTGATGCCGGTCGAGATCGAGGTCGAAGCGCTGGCCGTCGGGAATGTCGCCCCGATAGTCCAGTTCACCCTTCTCGTAGTTCGAATAGCGGTATTCGAGCTTGGCGAAGACGTTGTTGGTGACCGCCTGCTCAACGCCGGCGCCGATCCGCCAGCCGTCGGCATCGATATCGGTATTGGTCTCAACCGTACCGTCGCCGTTGCGGACGTCGAACTTGGCGTTGGTGTAGCCGCCCTTCGCGTAAACCATGGTCCGCGGCGACACCACGTAGCCCAGCCGTGCGCCGACATATAGGTCGCGGTTGGTCTTGACGTTGCCGATGCCGAAGCCCTCGAAATCACCATTGGTGAATTCGGTCTTGGCGGTCGACCAGGTCACTTCGGCTTCGGGGCCGATGACGACGTTGCCCATCCGGTAATCGTAGCCGGCGCCGACGCCGAACAGGGCGCCGTCGATCGACTGGTCGTTATCGATGTTGGAATCGTCGTCGACACTGCTGCCGGCCTTGGTGATGTCGTAACCGGCAAGGCCCTCAACGTGAAAGCCGTTGAACGACTGAGCCGGGCCGGCATCCTGTGCCATGGCCGGAACTGCAGCAAGAGCGCTACCGGCGGCGAGACTGACAAGGATCTTCTTCATGATTTACTCCAATCTTCTCCATAGGCGGGCCAGGCCCGCTTGGACCGGTGGAATGCGCGAAGATCGAATGGAGTTTCATTAACCTAACACAACGAAATCATTGATGTTTTTCTGCCACACTGATGCGATGGAACGCATTCTGGCAGCGCCGGATCGTCGGAACGGAAAGGCCCGAACCGGCGTTCGCGCAGGCCCGCATCGCGCGTAACAATCGTGCGCCCTTCCGAAATGGCCCGGCTTGCACTATATGGCCGCCAATCATGTCAGACACGAAACTCATGCAGATCCCGGGGCACATCGACCCCGTGCCCGTCCCGCGCGACGTAACCCCGCGCGAGGATGGCCGCGTCGACCTTATCGGTCTGCCCAAGAAGCGTATCGCCGAACTGTTCGAAGTGGCGGGGCTCGATACCAAGGCCGCCAAGCTGCGCGCCAAGCAGGTGTTCCACTGGCTCTATCATCGCGGCGTGACCGATTTCGCGGCGATGACCGACATCGCCAAGACCATGCGCCCCTGGCTCGCCGAGCGCTTCGTGATCGGCCGTCCCGAGATCGTCGAGGCCCAGCATTCCACCGACGGCACACGCAAGTGGCTGCTGCGCACGGCGGACGGGCATGACTTCGAGATGGTCTTCATCCCCGATGCCGACCGGGGCACGCTTTGCGTTTCCTCTCAGGTGGGCTGCACGCTCAACTGCCGCTTCTGCCACACCGGCACCATGCGCCTGGTGCGCAACCTGACCGCAGGCGAGATCGTCGGGCAGGTCATGCTGGCGCGGGACTCGCTGGGCGAGTGGCCCAAGTCCGGTCAGGCGGACCTGGCCGCACTGGACGACGATCTGGTCGATGAGGACGGCGGCTACTCGGCCGACGGGCGCCTGCTCACCAACATCGTGATGATGGGCATGGGCGAGCCGCTCTACAACTTCGACAATGTGCGCGATGCGCTCAAGCTCGTGATGGACGGCGACGGCCTCGCGCTGTCGAAGCGGCGCATCACGCTCTCCACTTCGGGCGTCGTGCCGCAGATGAACCGGTGTGCCGAGGAAATCGGCGTCAACCTCGCGGTTTCGCTCCACGCGGTGACCAAGGAAGTCCGCGACGAAATCGTGCCGATCAACAAGAAGTACGGCATCGAGGAACTGCTGCAGGCCTGCGCCGACTACAAGGGCGCCAGCAATGCCCGGCGGATCACGTTCGAATACGTGATGCTGAAGGACAAGAACGACAGCGACGAGCACGCGCATGAACTGGTCCGCCTGATCAAGCACTACAAGCTGCCGGCCAAGGTCAACCTGATCCCGTTCAACCCCTGGCCGGGCGCCGCCTACGACTGCTCGACGCCCGAGCGGATCAAGTCCTTCTCCAACATCGTCTTCGAGGCGGGCATTTCCGCCCCCGTACGCACCCCGCGCGGGCGCGACATCGATGCCGCGTGCGGCCAGCTCAAGACCGCTGCCGAGAAGAAGAGCCGCGCCGAACTCGAACGGCTCTACGCCGAAAAGGAAAAGGCACTGGGCTGACAGCCCTGCCCTGCACGACAATCGAAACCGGTCTCTCGGACGCGGGCCCATGCCTGCGTCCGCAAGAATGCTTGCTCGGCACCCCAACGGGATTGCGTAAAGGCCCTCGACGACACTAGACAAGTGTCAAACAGGATTCGGGGGTGAGGATATGGCAGCAGACGACGTGCTGGTCGAAACGCGTGATCGGGTGATCACGATTACGCTGAACCGTGCAGCCAAGCTCAATGCCATAACCTCGGAAATGCACAGCGCTCTGCACGGAGCCTTCGAAAGGTTCGCTGCCGATTCCACGCTTCAGCTCTGCGTCCTGCGCAGCGCCAGCGACCGCGCCTTTTGTGTGGGCAGCGATCTGGCGGCTTTCGATCCGGAACGCGGGATGCCTTATGCCGACAAGGGTTACGCGGGCCTTGCCGAGCGCTACGATCTGGACAAGCCGGTGATTGCGGTGGTCGATGGCCTGTGCCTCGGCGGGGGGTTCGAACTGGCTCTGGCCTGCGATCTCATTCTCGCCTCCACGCGTGCCAGTTTCGGCCTGCCCGAACCGCGCCGGGGCATGATCGCGCTGGCCGGGGGTATCCACCGTCTCGTCCGGCAAGTCGGCATGAAGCGCGCGATGCTGCCGCTCCTCACCGGAGAACCGATCAGTGCTGACGACGCCTTTGCCATGGGCGTCGTCAGCAGGCTCGCCGGCCCGGACGATCTCGAAGCAACGGTAGAGGCCGTCTGCAACCAGATCCTCGCCAACGCGCCGCTGGCTATCCGGGCGACCAAGGCGCTTGCCGAATGGAGCCTCGACCAGCCCGGTCTCGCCGACGCCATTACGCACCAGGAAGAGCATCCGGCCTTCTGCCGCTGGATGGGATCGGAAGACGGCTGGGAAGGCATCCGTGCCTTCGTCGAGAAGCGCCCTCCGGTATGGAAGGGCTTCTGACGCTCAGCGCGAGAGGTTCGGCGCCAGCATCGGCAGATCGGCCGTTTCCAGAATGCCCGGAGCGGCGTCGCAGACGTAGGGCACCGCATTGATCACCGGATGCGCGGTGAGGCCAGGCGAATAGGCGGGATAATCCTCCGGCGAGACATCGAAACCGATGCCGATGTCGAGCGAGGTATCGCCCTTCACCTGCACCCGCCAGCCGGAATCCCGGTATTCCCAGGCGGGATCGGTGTCGCGGGTCACATACCATAGCGAATAGCGTGTGAGGATCTCCTCCCCCTTGCGCCATCCGCGCACCGCCATCCGGATCGCACCGATCGTGCCCGCCTCGATCCTGCCGATCGCGATATCCACCGGACGAGTAGCAAGCGCATATTCGATGGTGGTCGTCACATCGTCGAGAGGCAGGCCGATCGCATCCGCCAGGGCGCGAAAGGTCGGCGGCGTGCTGGTGGCCGTCCCCAAAGGCCGATCAGCCGGGCGGCTCGCCGGATCCGTTCCGAAACCCAGCCGGTTCACCAGCATGTCATGGGAATCGCGCGAGGCCATGTCCGCATAATCGGTGATGATGTAGCGATCGAGCCGGCGCTGCATGTTGAGCATGGCGAGCGGCACAAGCTCGGTGATCCAGCCGGGACTGGAGCCCGTGGCATAGAGCGAGGCTCGCCCCTTTTCGCAAGCCGCCTCCAGCCGGGCACGGTCGTCGACCGGAATGGAATCGCGATGATTGAAACCGACACAGGCGGTAGCGATGTTGATCCCCGCCTCCAGCAGCGCGCACATGTCGCCGATGTCAGCCTGGTTGGGCATATAGACCACGCAGTCCGGCGATGCGCCGATCACCGCGTCCATGTCGGCCACTGCCTGCACACCCACCGCTGCCTTTTCGCAAAGCGTTCCGGCGTCCCGACCGGCCTTGTGCGCCGAGAATACGCGAAGCGCCACAAGCTCCATCGCCGGATGCTCGATTATCGCTGCCAGCGCCCGAAGGCCGACATTGCCGGTTCCCCATTGCGCGATCCGATAGCGTCGATCGGTCATGACACTCTCCCATATCAACTCGGGCAACCTGCGTGGGCGCACCGTTCGTTCATCGACCGGCTTCGGGCATCGCGGCCTGCCCGGCAAGCGAACTCGCCCGCCCCACAGTCCCGAACGCGTGCCCGTTCGTACAGCGCCCGCCCCGGAAGGCCCTTTCACATCCGCAAAATGGCAAGGAATTGGGAACCATTTGACGATATATTAAGCATCCAACGAAGGCGGAAATAACAAGCGGCACACCGCTACGTCAGGAGCAGGGTGTATGGATGCCAAGTTGATGTCGGCGGCACTGGCCCAGTTGGAACAGGCCCTTTTCAACCACGACCAATGGTCCGAGGCGATCAACCAGACGCTGATCTGCCGCTTGCCCTTCGACGAACGGGACGTAGATCCCGAAGCGCACAAACACTGCCGGTTCGGCCAGTGGTACTACGGTCCGGGCGCCAAGAGCCTGCAGGATCACCCGGGATTTGCCGAGATCGCGGTAGAGCACAAGCGGATGCACGAGCTCGCGGCCGAGCTGCTGCGCCGGTCCACCCATTGCGGCGCGCCCTCGCTGGAGGACTACGAACGGTTCATGGCCGCCACCAAGCGCATGCGGCTCGAAGCGCAGACGATGAAGCATGAACTGGCAGACGCGCTCCGCAACATCGACCCGCTTACCGGCGCGGAAAACCGAACGAGCATGCTGCCCAAACTGCGCGAAGAACACGAACTGGTGAAGCGCGATGTTCACTCGTGCGCGCTGGCCATGCTCGACATCGACAAGTTCAAGGCGGTCAACGACGATTACGGCCATATTTCAGGCGACAAGGTGCTCGGCACCTTTGCCGCCCTTGCGCTCTCGGACCTGCGATCGAACGACCGGCTATTCCGATACGGTGGCGAGGAATTCCTGATCTGCGCTCCGGGCGCCGACATCGAAAAGGGAACGGCGCTCCTCGAAAGACTGCTGGCAGACTTTGCGGCCCAGATTTTCGAGTTCCCGAACATGCCGCCCTTTCACGTTACCGTCTCCGCCGGGCTGACGATGCTCGATCCGGCCATCCCCGTCGAGGAAACGATCAACCGCGCGGACAGGGCGCTCTATGCGGCCAAGGCCGCCGGCAGAAACCGGGTGATGGTCTGGAACCCGGGCATGACCTGAAACCAGCCGGCTAGGCTGCTACGCGCACGCCACCACGGCCGCGACGCTTGGCTTCCTGAAGCGCTGCATCGGCAGCATCGAACACCTCGTCACGCTCCATGCTGCCGCCGTAAGGTGCGAGGCCGCAGCTGATGGATGTCAGCACGGATACGACACCGTCGTTCACGACCGACGTTTCCCGCACGGCATCGACCATGCGCTGACACACCTTCATGGCCGTATCGAGATCGCAGCGAAGCAGGATCGCGAATTCGTCGCCGCCCATCCGCGCGACCACATCGTCGGCGCGCGTGGCCGCTTGCAGTCTCTTCGCGATCTCCGCCAGAACGGTGTCGCCTATGCCATGACCGTAAGTGTCGTTAATCGACTTGAAGCAATCGACATCGACAAGCGCGAGCGTGGCCGGACGCCCCTCGTCGAGGAGCGCCGTGCGCAGCTTCTTGCGGAAGCCGGCGCGATTGAGCAGCCCGGTAAGATCGTCGCCATGGACCTTCGAACGCATGGCGACCTCTTTCGCCTTGCGCTTGGTGACATCGCGCAGGGTCACGACGGTGCCCACCGCCGATCCATTCTGCTGGGGTGCCGCCAGAGATGCCTCGAGCGTCAGGTGCGGACGCAGGACGGGCGAGAATTCAAACGTCGTCGGCGTATCGCTCAGCGTCTCCTTACGGTCTGCTATGCGGGAGGCGAGCCCCGGCGCGCGCAGTGCCAGGGCATCCATGGGTCGCCCGATCATAGCGCCAGGTTCGACACCGAGATAGGTCGCCAAGGGCCCGTCCGCCCAGCGGCAGACGCCCGTTGCATCGAAGCTGAGGATGCCATCGGGCGAATGCGCCATCATCAGCCGCAGTGCCTCTTCGCGCTCGGCGAGGTTCTTCAGCGCTTCCGCCCGCGACGACACGGTGGCAGCGACCGGAAGCGTCGTTGCCAGAACGACCGCGATATAGAACTGGAAGACGAACTCCTGGATCTCCACGCCGCCGCGCACGAGACCGATCGGGCCGTGCCCCATATACGTGGCCGCAGCCCCGATGATGGCAATGGCAAGCGTGCCGACGATCACGCCCAGCCGCCCGAGCCTGAAGGCGAGTATCAGCGCCGTGGAAACCGGCAGGAACAGCATCGGCACCACGCTTTGCGCAAACACCGTCGCAGTCACGACAAGGTGCAGCGAATGGAGGCCGATGACTTCAAGCCGGCTGGCAGGCGTGCGTTCCTTGAAACACCGGACATAGCTGCCATCGAACAGCGCCATCAGGAAAGGCGTCAGTATAAGCAGACCCAACGCGTTGCTGATGTACCATCGCACGAACGACGACAGGAACGGCTCACCGTAGACGAAGACAGTCGCCAGCGAACCTCCGAGTGCGCCCAGCAAAGGCGCGACAAGGCCCGCGTAGAGTACGAACCGCACAACCGTGGAGACATCGGCGAGCAGGTTGTCGCACCGACCGCCGCGACAGATGAGCAAGGCCGCCAGCAGCGTCTGGCCCATGTTGATGCCGCCATAGACGATCAGGCCGGGCGCCCAGTCGCGCGTCACGGCGTTGGCCAGCAAGTTGGCCATCCAGCCGGCCATCAGAACCGCGGGCCAGCTGGCACGGCCGTTCTTGAGCAAGAGAGCGAGGATCAGCGCATCGGCCGGCCACATGGTCGCGTGGTTGGTTCCGTTGCTGGTGAGCAGGATCGTCCCGCTCGCGAGCAGGAAATACCCTGTTACAGCTGTAATGGCATTGTCGGAGCGCTTCTCGAGCGTCTCTCCAATACCAGCGAATTTAGCGACCATGGCAGCCGTTTGACATGTGTGCAGTTAAAAGTCAGTTGCACCGGTATCCCGGAACACCGCCCTTATGGGCCATTTCCGTTCAATTTAGAATGGTCCCAGGACACAGTTTGTTCCGGCAGCACCGCCACCACCACGCGTTTTTCCGCCATGCGCTCACTCATGAGGCGCAATTGTCCGGGCTCGAGATCCGGAAAATGGTGTCCCAATAGCACTTGCATAAGCTCACCGCGGCGCGGCTGATCCTCGACGATCTCGGCCGTTCCGTTGATCGAAACGCCGCGCAAGCTGTCGTAGGTCTCGCCATCCTCGACCAGCACCGCAAGGCGCGGGTCGCGCTTGAGGTTTACGATTTTCTGAGACTTTCCATAGGTTTCGAACAGGATGCGCCCATCGTGCACGACGAACCATACGGTCGTGAGGTGCGGCGCCCCGTCCTTGCCTATGGTTGCGACCTGCAGGTTCCGCTGGCTTTCCAGAAACACGGCGATCTCGTCATCGGACATGCGGATCGCGTCGCGTTGCTTGGCCATCAGGTGATCGCTTTCAGAAATTCGAGACGGTCTTCCCGAGCTTCCGTGTGAAGCGCCACGAGGTCAAGCTGGAAGACCATGTCCTCCATCGGCGTCTGCACCCTGGGGTTGCCCGTCCAGAAAACGACTCGGCAGGTCCGCTTCGCGACTCGCCAGCCCTCCGGGGTGCGCACAAGCTGGTCGTCGTAGTATCCGGTGCCGTCCCAGACGGGCGGATCGCCGGCCGCGTGACGAATCAGGCGCCAGCTTCCGTAGGTATGGGCCGCAGCCGTATCGCCATTCACTTGCACCAGATGATTGGTCATCACGTGCTGGGTCGCGTCGAACAGCTCGTGAAAGGTGCCGAAGTCGGTCTTGAACTGCTCGCGATCCTGCCAGCTCGACGTCGGACCGTAGTCGACATCGCAATCGGCCGTGAAAATCCGGTCGAACAGGTCCCAGCGGCGGGTGTCCATGGCGAACCCGTAGAGGTTCAGCACTTCGATAATGTCTTCGCGGTCGGCCATGCGCTCTCCCTTTCGCATTGGCGTGGCGAGGTGCGGCTGAACGGCGAGGCATCAGGCCCCGCCGTTCGCGCATTGTCAGACCGGCAGCGAAACCGTTGCCGTGCCCTTGAGGATCGTCGAGCCGTCCTGCGTCGTCATCTTCGACTGGACGACAACCACCGGCATGCCGAATTCCGAGGTCTCCTTCTTTTCGATCACTTCGCAATCGACGTAGGTGACATCGCCCTCGAATGCGGGGCTGCGGAACTGGGTCTTGGAGTGCCAGATGTAGCCGTCGTGGCCGGCCCAGTAGGCGATGGTATCGACATGCCAGGCGTTCATCGACGAGCCGTAGCCATAGACGCCGCCCATGCCGACCTTCTCGCCCTTCTCGGCATTGATGTGGCCGGAGGACGGGCCGTGGAACAGGCCGTCGCCGTGGCGCGGGTCGATCTTGCGGGCCTCGAAGTCGTAGGTCATGTCCTCGCCGAACCCGGCATCCTCGGTCGCCGGGTCGTGGACGCCTTCAGGCACGTTCCAGCGCCAGGTCCCCCAGATGTTCTGACGGTGCGCGCGGCATTCCAGCGCGAAAGTCACGCGGCTGTGCGGGCCGATCACGCGGCGCGGCAGCTTGTCGCCCACCTGCACGTCGCCGAAGCGCGGCGAGATGCCCTCGCGGCCCGACTTGATCCATTCGAGGCGCAGCTTGGCAACTTCGTCCAGTTCTTCCTTGGTCCAGAGCTTGGGCGGACGGTTTTCCTTGTCGTAGACCTTCCGCTTGGCCGCCTCGTCGACGAGGTAACGGATGGAGGTCGCGCGCTCCTTGGCGACGAGCGAACCATGCTGATTGCGGTGCACGGTATCGCCATCCGCAAACATCGTCGGCCCGGCAAAGGCGGTGTCGGAGAGCTTGTAGCCGGCGAAGGAGCGCTCCTGCGTCAGCTTGTCGCCGGGACGGACGGGCGTGCCGTAGAACCACCATTCCTCGCCCGCGAAGATCAGGTGCGATCCGGGTATCTTGCCCACGCACGAAGGATGGCAGCCGTGGCCGTAATCCATGGCGACCGTGAAGCTCTGCGGCGCGACGATGCCGCCGAACTTCGAGTTGCGCGCGAAATTCTCATCCCAGTGCAGCGGGTTGGCATAGTCCATCGCCTGCACCCAGCGGCGAATGTCGGTCGCGTTGCAGGGATCCCAGAACTCCGCGAAGATTATCGGCTTGCCGACCCACTTGTCGACATCGCTGGTATCCAGAGTCACGTCACCTTCGGCCATGGTTCTCTCCAATTCGCGGCACGGCGCCGAACGCGTGCCGCCTGTGTTTCTGTGCAATGCTGCGCTGTTTCGTCGCAGCATCCAAGGCTTGCCTGCCCGTAGGTGCAAGCCCATCGTCAGTCGGTGCAAGCGCGATTGCCGTCTCGGAACAGCGCGTTGCACAGACGGTCGCTCCGGCGATACTTGCAGTGTGCAAGCATCTGCTTTTCGACATCGGCGTGCGGATTGGGCTAGCCAAGCGCCCAATTCGATTCGCCACATCCGGGAGATTTGCCAGTGAAAATCGACAACACCATCGCCGCAATCGTGACCGGCGGTGCCTCGGGCCTCGGCCGCGCCAGCGCCAAGGCCCTGGCCGATGCCGGCGTGAAGGTCGCCATCTTCGACATCAGCGAAGAGGCCGGCGAGGAATTCGCCAAGGAAATCGGCGGCGTGTTCTGCAACGTCAACATCATGGACGAGGAAAGCGTCGAGGCCGGTTTCGCCAAGGCCCGCGAGGCCAATGGTCAGGAACGCATCGTCGTTCACTGCGCCGTCGTTGCCGGCGGCGGCAAGACCGTCTCTTGGGACAAGAAGAACAACTGCTACAAGCGGACCGCGACCGAGCAGATCGCCAAGTCGGCCGAAGGCATCTTCACTGCCTCCTACCGCATGGCCTCGATCGCCGCGCTGGGCATGGCCAACGCCGATCCGCTCAACGACGACGGTGAGCGCGGCTGCATCATCTTCACCTCCTCCGCCGCGGCGCAGGACGGTCAGATCGGCCAGGTCGCCTACGGCGGCGGCAAGGGTGCAGTGAACGCCATGGTCCTGCCGATGGCGCGCGACCTCATGGACCTGGGCATCCGCGTCAACGCGATCATGCCGGGCACTTTCGCCACCCCGCCGATGCTGCGCGTGAAGGAAATGGCTCCGGAAGTGTTCGAAGGTCTCGGCAAGGCCGTCCCCTTCCCGCGCCGCCTCGGCAAGCCGGAAGAGTTCGCCAGCCTCGTAATGGAGCTTTCGCGCAACACCTATTTCAATGGCCAGTGCATTCGCCTCGACGGCGCGATACGCATGCCGCCGAAATAAGCACCGGGGGGAAATTACCCAGTGCGGGGGGCCGTGTCGGGGGGCGCGGCCCCTTTTTCGTAGCGGTTAAGTCCGTCCCGCAAACATCCTTGCCAGTTGCGGGAAAGCGGACCCCCGGCAGTCCCCGATTGCCGTCATGATCTGCTCGACCACCGCATCCGGGGCATGGCGGTCCGTATCGATCTCCAGATCGAAGACATCGTGCGCAAATATCTGGCGGTAAAGCGAACGGGCTACGCGCTTCTTGGCTTCGCTGTTACGCACCGCGTGCTCACGCCCAAGTGAGGCCACGATACTTTCCAACCGCGCATCGATCCGGCGCGGGCTGACTTCGGGCGGTGGTTTCAGCGCCACGAAATAGACCGGCAGGTCGGCAAATACTTCCACACAATCCTGCAGAACGGGCGGATCCACTGTAGCGATATGGTCGATGACCAGATTCTGGCCACTGCGCACGGCTGCGGCGGCCATGCGATGAAAGCTCCGGATCGCGTCCAGACCGTAGCGCCCCATATCCAGATGCCAGGGCCCGTCCGGATCAGCAGGATTATCCGGCGCGCCGTGCACACCTTCGTGCGAACACCGACCTCCGTCGACGTATTTGCGCGCCACTACCCGGCCAAGAAAGAGGTCTATGCCGAAATGCAGCCAGAACCCCTCGAGCCGGTCGACAAGCAGATTACAGGTCGTCGTCTTTCCCGCCCCGGTGGAGCCGGTCAGCAATACGATCCTGCCGGTCACCGCCTCTTCCACCCGTCCGGGCCGGCACGGTGCCATTTGCGGAACTCGTGAATTCCGTAATATTCCTGATCCTCACCGACGGCGCCCTCGGCGCCTTCGTAATCCCACCTGAACAGCGTCCACCACTGTCCACGGTCGGGATAGAGCATGAACTCGGCCGGCACCTGCGCCCGCCCGATGGCATGCAGTTCGCGTCCCAGTTCATCGGTCGCCTTGACCTCGATGACCTCGGGCCTGGGCCCCGAGCGCTCAAGTACCCGGCGAACCCCGTCCACGGTGGGCGACATCACGCCGTCTCGCAGGATATAGCCGCCGATCACCTTCGATTGCGGCCCCTGCCCCGACCCCGGCGCAAGGACGTGGAAGCCGGTCTTCTCGTCCGCCGTGGACCAGGCGTATCCGCCGGGCGGGCTCATCTCCATGAACCGCGGTCCGTGGCCGCCATCGCGGATCGAGAACGTGTCCACCTCATGGCGCTCGCCCTCGAGTTCGACAAAGCCATGAATGCGTCCCGGCTGCTCGAAGTGCAGCTTGAAGGCGCTCTTGAGCTGCTCGGCGCTCGGCTTGTTCATGATGTTGGGCGGCGCAATCGCGTTGAATTCCAGGCCGAGCCTGAAACCGGCGCGGTCGTACGCAATGCGATAAGTCTGCAGCGGCTCGATCATCTCGACCGAGAGCGACCATGGCATTGTGAAATCGTACTTGTCGTAATCCACCGCATAGCGCCCTTCGGGCAGCCGGCGCATCGTCTGGAAATCGAAGAACGGAAACTCCCAGACATGCTGCCCGGAAAGGTCCCACATGGCCGGGCCGCCGCACAGGCAGTTCATGTTGGGCCGAAAGTGCATCCACACGAGCCCGCAGATGTCCTTTTCAGGGATGGCCCAGGAAAACCACGAACTGTCGGTCCAGTACAGATCGTCGCTCTCGCCGCGATAGAAGTGGTCGAGACTCTCTGACAGTTCGGCTCTCATGCTCTCTCCCGTAACGAACGGAAGTCACGCTATGGACCACAGGAGCGATAGGCAAAGGCGAGGATTAGAACAAACCGCACACTTGCGCGGCTTCAGACCGGCGGCACCGCCCGGGGACGAAGCAGTTGCGGGGTGGTGAGCCCTGCTGGGTTCGAACCAGCGACCTACTGATTAAAAGTGAGTACGTCATAGCTTCTGGCAAGCACGTTGCAGAACGATGCAAACACATATAATCACTTTATTACAGTGTATTGTGATATTATCACTACGCCCTCACACCTTCCTCCACCTTCAGGCACCGCCTCTTTTGCGTTCATCTAGTGGTCACATCTCTATCCATTTTGTGTTCACGGTGCTATGATGATGTTGGAGGAACGCAATGCCCCGATTGTCTCAGGTACGTTTGTCAAAGAGGGTTGTAGAGGCTGCCCAGCCGGGGCAGTGCATTTCTGACAGTGAGGTGCGCGGCTTCCGGTTAATGGTATCGCCAAGCGGTGCTCGCCGTTTCGTGGCAGCCTATCGCGTGGGCTCAAAGGGCAAGTCCAGCATGAAGGCCCTTGGCATCTATCCCACCCTCACAGTGGAACAGGCACGAGACAGGGCAAGGGAGGTGCTGCGCCTCGCTCGCTCACGCGTAGACCCTCAGCTGGCCGAGAAGGCCGCTAGAGAGGCAGAGGAGGCCGCTAGAAACGCACCCACCGTGGCCGACCTATCGAAGGTCTACCTAGAAGATTACGCCGTCTCACAGGCCCTCAGACCTGCCACAATAAGGGATGCCAAAGCACTCTCTGCCAAGGCCATTGCAACCATTGGGAAGATGAAGGTCGCCGAGGTAACTACTACCGATATTCGAAAGCTGCACGGGGACGTGCGGGCCGCTGGCATCGCAAAGGGAAACAAAGGGAACTATCAGGCCAATCGCCTCCTCGCCGTGCTCAGTAAAATGTTCTCGCTGGCCATTGAGCGGGGATGGAGGACGGACAATCCCTGCAAAGGCATCCGCAAGTTCCCCGAGGACCAACGCTGGCGGAACCTGAGCGAAGAGGAAGTGGGAAGGTTGCTGCGAGCCTGCGATGATTATGAGGCTGGCATCCGCCCTGTTGCCCCCAATGATGACCCCGAGACAATCGCCCGCAAGACTACCCCTCTGCCTACCCTCGAAAGGAGCACCACAGACAGGGAAGCCGCCGACGCAATCCGCCTCCTGTTGTTTACCGGAGCGCGACTACAAGAGGTGCTTAAGGCCGAGTGGGGGCAGTTCGACCTGGAGTCAGGCCTATGGGAAAAGCCTTCCGCCCACACCAAGACCAAACGGCAACACCGGCTGGAGTTGGAGGGACCCGCATTAGACCTGCTCAGGGCTATGGCGGAGCGAAAGACCCATGCCATTTATCTCTTTCCGGGCAGCACAGAAGGTCGCCGCCGCAATGCCCCTATCGACATCAAAACATGCCAGCCCAAGGACATTGGACCCCGTGCAGATTTGAAGCGGCCATGGCAGATGATTGGGGCACTGGCGAAACTGGATGGGGTGAGGCTGCATGACCTGAGGCGGACCACCGCTAGCTTCATGCTCTCAGGCGGAGCAACCCTAGCCACTGTTGGGAAGGCGCTAGGCCATACTCAGGCATCCACCACCGCTCGCTACGCGACTCTATCAGCTTCCGTACAGCGCGAAGGCTTAAGAGCGGCTGGAGAGCGGATGGCAGCCCTCAACATGGGTACCGCCTGAACATGGTCAGCACACAGCACGCGATTGCGCGGCTTGCCACAATTGGCTGCGCGGCATTCACACTGTCAGCCTGCAACAGGGCAAAACAAGCCTACTGCCTAGACATGACCGCCGGGGAAATGATGGCAGGCAGCAACGAGGAAACCGCCCCTCACTGGGAAGTGGTGGAGCGACACTACCTGCCTGCAATCGCTATTCCCTCCGCGCATGGGGGCATCCGGCAATATGAAATACGAGACCATAACAATCTAGTTCATGTTGTAGACGCTTCAAACACCCACAATTTCTCGTGCAGAGTAGGAGATATTAGCAGGGCTCCATCACCATCATACACCTACTGCGCGGGAGGGTCTTGGGAAGATTTCATCGAACACCGAGAACCCGATTGCTCCAACATCCCCCGGCCAGAGCCGAAAACGCGGGCAGCCAGCGCTAACAACAGCCCCGACTAAGGCAATACAAAGCGAGTGTCTGTTCGGAGCACCCAACCATTTGTAAAACAGGCACATTACCACTCGTATCTACTCTATAGTATATAGGGTGGAAACGCAGTCCCGCCCCCTTCCCGCAGGCCTTTCAAAGAGACTCCTCATACGGAGGCAGCCTCCCCCACCCAGCTACCTTTTGCCTTGCTGCACCGATGAAGAGAGGCGGAAGGGTCCCGATATGTGCAACGCTCTCCTCCACCCCAATGCCACCAAACATCTACAACACAGGCATCAAGACTTCGGATTAATCCTCTGCACCGTTATTCAATAAAATAACTCTAATGTCTAACACCTTGACATTTCGCCTTCCACACTATAGTGATATCCTCACTCGTTTCACTAACGCCTATTCCAATTTTAGCCAAATAGTCTGGCTAGCTGTTGGATAGGGCTTTGACTGAACGAGGCACTCCGGAGCCAGTTCCTATTGAGAGCTGGGCAACCTTGGCGGAAACCGTGGCCAAGGGTGGATGACGTAGCAACCGGCTTCTCGGGAGCCGCCACGCAACGTACCATCCATGGAGTTACAACCCATGCCCAAACTATCAAAGAAGCATCCGGCTCTGCGCGGAAAGATGACTGTTTCCCTCAATCTCGCCAAGCGCCCAGAAGGCGTCTCCCAATTGGAAGCGACCCTTGAGGGCGGAGGAACCCGTCTCGCAGCCCAAATCTACCACTTAACAAGACTAGGCCATCGCTTCCGCAAACAATGGGAAGATACGAATGGGTGTCGGTTTGTCCGTTACTGGTGGCTTGGATTTGCTGAGCATGGGGAAGACGGAGATGCAGCTTAACACCTGCCAGCCTTTGCCATCTTCGGAATGGTCAGCGCAAATCTGTGAGCCCTTCCATATAGGCATATCACAAGGCGGACTTCCCCCCGTGCCCCCTCTTCGCGGCGCCACCCCCTCTTTCAACAGGAGGGAGGCCCGTGCTTGAACAACTCCTCACCACCGAACAGGCAGCCGCCATCCTTGGCACAACAAAACGGACCTTGGAGGCATGGCGCTATGTCGGAGCAGGACCCGTCTTCGTGAAGCTGCGAGGCAGGATGGTCCGCTATCGCCCGTCTGATTTGGCGGCCTTTGTGGCTGAAGGCGCACGAACGAACACTGGCGGAGGCACCCCGGATGCAAGTCCGCGAGTAGTCACCTAGCGTTCACGCCAACTCCACCCCAGCCCCTTGAAAGAGAAAGGATACAACAAATAGTCTATCTCTCAAGGGGTTGGATGGTGAGCCCTGCTGGGTTCGAACCAGCGACCTACTGATTAAAAGTCAGTTGCTCTACCGACTGAGCTAAGGGCCCCCTGCCGAAAACGGCTGCGGAAGGGTCACCTAGGGGCCGGACGGGGCTTGGTCAAGCGGGCTGATAGCTGTCTTACGGTCAATCCGCTGAGGGGATCGCGCCAGTCACCGGCAATCCTTGCCGCGGGGCCCAGCACGAACGTCCTTTCGCGAAAGAGGGGATGAGGAATGACGAGGCTTCCGGCTTCGTCGTGGCCCGCCCAGGCGCCGCCGCTCCACAGCACGATGTCGAGATCGAGCACGCGCGATCCCCAGGCGCTGCCGCTGCGCTTACGGCCGAACGTGCGCTCAACGTCCTGCAGCTCGCGCAGCACCGCATTCGGTTCTCGTTCGGTGCGGATCACGGCAGCGGCATTGGCATAGCGGCGGCGGGACGGGCCGAGTGGAGGCGTCTCGATAGCGCGGGAAGCCGAAACAAGCTGAAAAGCCCCGTGGTCGAGCCTTGCCATTGCCGCCGCAATCACCCCGCGCGGCGAGCCGTACCGGATGTGCCGCATGTTTGAGCCGAGCGCGATCAGATAGTCGTGCCGGGCCATGACCGGGGCTACCTCAGATATCCTGCGCGATACGCGTGTAGAGCTGCGGCCGGCGGTCGCGGAAGAAGCCCATGCCGGCGCGATGCTTGGCGGCGCGGGCCAGGTCTATGGTCGCGGTCAGGACGCCGGTTTCCTCCTTGCCGAAATCGGCGAGGTAATCGCCCCATTCATCGGTGATGAACGAGTGGCCGTAGAACGCCTGCCCCTGCTCCACGCCGATGCGGTTGGCCGCGATCACCGGCATGCAGTTCGAGACGGCATGACCGATCATGGCGCGGCGCCACATGCGGCTGGTATCGAGATCGGCGTCGTAGGGTTCGGAACCGATGGCGGTGGGATAGAATAGCAGTTCCGCGCCCATCAGCGCCATCACGCGCGCGCACTCAGGGTACCACTGGTCCCAGCATACCCCAACGCCGATGCGCGTGCCGAACAGGTCCCAGACCTTAAAGCCGTCGTTGCCCGGGCGGAAGTAGTACTTCTCCTCGTAGCCGGGGCCATCGGGAATGTGGCTCTTGCGGTAGGTCCCCATGATCGCGCCGTCGGGGCCGATCATCGCGAGCGTGTTGTAGTAGTGGTGTCCGTCGCGCTCGAAGAAGCTGGTCGGGATTGCGACTTTAAGCTTCTCCGCCAGTGCCTGCATGGCGAGGACCGAGGGATGCTCGGTGGTCGGCCGGGCGAGCGAAAAGAGCTCCTCTTCCTCGACCTTGCAGAAGTAGGGGCCGGAAAAAAGCTCGGGCGGAAGCACGATCTGCGCGCCCTTCCCCGCCGCTTCCTCCACCAGGGCGGAAACAGCGGCGATGTTCTCGCTCTCGTCGTTGGAACCGAGAGCGAGCTGCAGGGCGGCAACGGTGATGTCTGTCATGGGCGGCGCCCTTATCAGTCCCGCTTGCGGAACAGAAGGGTCATCCGGTCGCTCTCGCCGATGGCCGCGTACTTGGCCTTGTCCTGATCCTTGAGCGCGTAGCTCGGCGGCAGCGTCCAGACGCCCTGCTCCCAGTCTGCACTATCTTTGGGATTGGCATTGATCTCGGACTTGTCGGCGAGTTCGAAGCCGTTCACTTCCATGAACTTGATGATGTCGGCCTCACGCACATAACCGTGGCCGCCATCGGCGTAGGAGAAAGGCGCGTCCGGCTTGGCGCGGTGCTGCACGATACCGAGCATGCCGCCGGGCTTGAGCAGATCGCGCACCGCCTTGATCTCGCTGTCTGCGATGTTCCAGCGCATGATGTTGTGCATCATCCGCACGACGAGAACGCGGTCGTAGGTCCCCTTTTCCTCGTCGGGGATCGCGCCCAGCGTCATGCCCGAGACGCTGCTTTCCGGGATGCCGGTCCATTCGGCCACCTTCTTGGGGAATGCCGCAGCCTGATCGGCAAGCTTGCTGCCATCGAAGGGCACCACGTCCGGATTGAAGAAAAGCCCCGTAAGGTGGCCCTGCTGGCCCAGATAGAGACCCAACATGCGCGAATACCAGCCGCCGCCGGGTGCATATTCGCCCACTTTCATGCTCGGGCTCACACCCATGAAGGAAAGCGTTTCCACCGGGTTGCGGTACATGTCGCGCGCGCGGTCATCCTTGCGCATGTCGCTGGCGGCCGCCAGTTCGAGCAGTGCCTCGCAACCGTCGCACACTTCGGTTTCGGGTGCGGTTTCGCCCGTCGTTGCGGCGATCGGAGCGGCGATCAGACCGAGAAGGGAAGAGACGGCAAAGAGCATACGGCGCATGGGAGAATCTCCGCGGTTCGGGGAACTGTGGAGGAAACTAGACACCCTGCAGCCAATGACAAGCCGGACTCTTGTACCTATCTTGCGACAAAATCCCCCGGCTCAAGGACAAGAGAGACAATGGAAACAGCAATTGTGGCAGGCGGATGCTTCTGGTGCACCGAAGCGGTATTTCGTGACGTGATCGGCGTCGACACCGTGGAGAGCGGCTACATCGGCGGCACTGTCGAGAACCCGACCTACAAGCAGATCTGCACCGGCGCGACCGGCCATGCCGAGGCGGTGAAGGTCACCTATGATCCCGAGACGATCAGCTATGGCGAAGTGCTCGACGTGTTCATGGGCACGCACGATCCGACGCAGCTCAACCGTCAGGGCAACGATATAGGCACGCAGTACCGATCCGCGATCTTCCCGCTCGACGACGCCCAGCGCCAGGAGGCCGAAGCCGCCATCGGCCGCTGGAACGCCGAGAACGGCGCCACCGCCGTCACAACCATCGAAGGCCCGGCGACATGGTATCCCGCCGAGGGCTATCATCAGGAATACTGGGAAGGCGAAGGCCAGCGAAATCCGTACTGCCTGGCCGTGATCCCGCCCAAGCTGATGAAGCTGCGCAAGAGCTTTCAGGCCAAGGTGAAAAGCTAGTCTGCTTTTCGCCAGCGGGCGATGAAGAAGCCGTCCAGCCCGCCCGCTTCGGCCAGCATGCCGGGATCGGTGCGCAGCCAGCCTTCGGGCATGGGCGACAGGCCTTCAGGCAGGTCCCCGGCTGCGACCGGCGCCGGTTCCAGTGCGACCGTGCGGGCTTGCGCTTCGCCTTCCTCGGGTTCCAGCGAGCACACGGCATAGACCAGCGTGCCACCCGGCTTCAGCCAGCCGGCGGCACGTTCGATCATGGCCGTCTGCAGTTCGGCCATCTCGGCAATCTGCCGCGGACCGATGCGATGCAGCACGTCGGGATGACGACGCGCAGTGCCGGTCGCCGTGCACGGAGCGTCGAGTAGAATGGCGTCGAACGGCGCTTCCGGCTCCCACTTGAAAGCATCGGCCTGCACCACTTGTGCATCGAGGCCGGTGCGCTTGAGGTTGTCCTTCAGCCGTTCCAGCCGGCGCTTGCTGATGTCGAGCGCGGTCACGTCCCATCCCGCCGCTGCAAGTTGCAGCGTCTTGCCGCCGGGCGCGGCGCAGAGATCGAGGACGCGCCTGCCCTCCCCGCTGCCGAGCAGTCGCGCCGGCAGGCTTGCCGCCAGATCCTGAACCCACCAGGCACCGTCGCGGAACCCTTCGAGTTGCTCGACAGCCGTGCCGCGCGGCAGGCGCACGTGACCGGGCATCAGCGAAACGCCGCCCAGCCTTTCCGCCCACTCCGCGGTTTGCGCCGGATCGCGCAGGGCCACATCGAGCGGTGGCGGCGATGCCAGTCCGGCAGCAATGGCACTGCCCCGATCGCCCCAGCGCTCCGCAACCGGTTCGGGCAGGGTCGGGACATCGGGTAACGAGACATCCCGCTTCATCAGTGTGGAAAAGACGCCATGCGCGAGACGGCGCGGCCCGCCCGCCAGCAGCGGCAGCCCGGTGGCGATCACGGCATGGGCGGGGGTTTCCAGCCGCAGCACTTGCGCCAGCATCAGTTCGAGGACGGCACGCGGCTTCGCATCGTCGGGCAGGCGCTGGCGCGTCGCGCTGTCGATCAGCGCATCGAGATCGGCCTTCCAGCGCAGGACCTCGCCGGCGATGGCGCGCGTCAGGGCCCGGTCGGCGTCGCCGCGCACACGCGCCAGCGCGGCACCCGCCGCCTGATCCAGCGTCTCGCCACGCCGTAAAACCGCATCGATAAGATTGAGCGCGGCACGGCGCGCGGGAAGGCCGGGAATATCCATCGATGCCCCCTACAGCGCATTGCCTTTTACCGCCAGCCATCCCACATTGCGGCCATGACTGAACGTGCCACCAAACGCCCCAAGGACTTCAAGAAGCCTGAGCACTGGACCAACGACCCGGCCCCGAAGCCGCAACCGGTAAAGGACGAGCAGGATCCTGACGGCCTTTCCCCCACCCGCTACGGCGACTGGGTCAAAAAGGGCATCGCCATCGATTTCTGAGCGACGTTCGTTCTAGCTCAACTCTCAGCAATGAAATTCAGACAGGGGGCTGCCCACCAGCCCCTTCCGGACCAGTATTGCCCGCTGCCTTTGCTGCGCCATCCTTGATGACGCCAAAGTCCTGCGATTTTTCGCCAGCCTGCGCTTCCGAAAAGCCATCAGCGGCGAGGCCGCGCTTCAGCAGTTCGCGGACGGCGGCTGCCCGTGTCGGCATCCTGCGCGCAAAGCGCCAATCGTCGATGGCCTGCAACTCTTCGGCAGTGACCATGATCTGTAAACGCTGTTCGCGGCTCAGCCCGTCCACGGTCCAATCCTCCTTGTTTGGACGCATAAAAATCGCTGAGCACTAATGTAGTAAGCGGCACCCTCAGCGTAAAGGGCGGAGCAATCTGCGCCCGCTGCACTTACTCATTCTTACAAAGCTAGTCAGACATAGCCACATAGTAAATATGAGGACAATATACCTAAAAATAACTACTAATACCAAGTGCACTCAATTATTTTAATTACGCTCACAAATGCTCTTTAGAGCAGCCAACCCCATGTGTTATGTAAAGGCATTCAACTTTGAGCTAAGAAAGAGCCAATGATATGCCATTTTTTGGGGTCCTATATACCTGTGTGACCCATTGACGCAGGTCACATAAACACCTATAAGATGAGGATCGAAACGGAGAAACCCGGTGCTCAAGTCCTTCAACAGCCTGATCCAGATGATGGAAGCGATCCCCGACGAGCAGGCGGCAGTTGATCACTTCACTGCGATCCGCTGGAAGAACGGTGCATTTTGTCCGCACTGTGGGTCCACGAAGGTTTATCATTTTTCGGATCGAAAGAACCACAAGTGCGGCGATTGCCGTAAGCGCTTTTCGATCCGCGTTGGCACGATCTTCGAGGATAGCAAATTGCCGCTGCGCAAGTGGCTGTTGGCCATCTGGTTGATTACGTCGCACAAGAAGGGCATCGCCAGCACGCAACTCGCCAAGGATATCGGCATCACGCAGAAGTCAGCGTGGTTTGTGACGCAGCGCCTGCGCGAAGCGATCCGCACGCAGTCCTTCAATCGCACGTTGAAAGGCGAAGTCGAGGCCGACGAGACATTCGTAGGCGGCAAGGAAAAGAACAAGCACGCTTGGCAGCGCACCGGCGGTAAGCAGGGCGGCAAGGGCAAGATTGCGGTGCTCGGTGTCCTTGAGCGTGGCGGCGAACTCCGCACGACGATCACACCGAACATGGGCGCAAAGAACGTCCAGTCTGTTATTCGCGAGCATGTCGAACCCGGTGCAAACTTGATGACGGACGAACACGGCTCGTTCGTCGGCCTCGCCAGCGACTACAATCACCATCGCGTGAACCACAGCGCCGGTGAATACGTCCGCCACTACATTCTGCACTCCAACGGCATCGAGAGTGTCTGGGCGCTGTTTAAGCGCCAGATCGTCGGCACGCACCATTGGCTTTCGCCCAAGCACCTGAGCCGCTATCTCGGTGAAATGACATGGCGCTTCAATCTGCGGGAAATGGACGAGGGCGACCGCGTGAACGCGTTGCTGGCCCAGACTACGGGACGCCTCACCTATAAGGAATTGATCGCGTGATGAACGGCAAGAAGCGCGAGAAACCGTTATATCTCGATATGGACCCAGACGAGGCGTTCGAGAGATTCTTGCAAACCGATCCGAAGGAATTGAAAGAACGTATCGACAAGAAAAAGGCCCCGCCGAAGCGGGGCCAAGGTGTTGAAAGGAA
Organism: uncultured Novosphingobium sp.; assembly: GCA_965140495.1. Lineage (GTDB taxonomy): Bacteria > Pseudomonadota > Alphaproteobacteria > Sphingomonadales > Sphingomonadaceae > Novosphingobium. The sequence goes on from OZ223239.1 coordinate 3,286,071, forward strand.
GACAAGGCCGAAGCCTAAACCCGGTGACTGACGCTAGGCACTAGGCCGGGCAGGAGCGCCAGTGTGCGCGGACGTGTTCAACACGGCCAAAGCGCAGACGGAAGTAGGAGCAAACCCACACCATCGCATTTTTCCTTGCAGTTGGCGCAGGAGCATGCGATTCTCAGAGTGCAAACAGGAGAGATCGCAGCGCCCTGCGCTGGGTTGAACCGGGGGCCGACCCATTGGGTCGGCCCTTTTTCGTTCCGGCTATCGTTACCGGGTTCGTCTAGACATCTAGCATCGCACGCACCGCCTTCCTGAATCCGGCTTGTGGTGCCGGTTAACCATTCCTGTGTATCCCACTATAGATCGATTGACAAGCGTCGTGAGTTGCCATCATCCACCTTCTGTGTCATAGAGTTCTTCAGGGAACCAAACGGAGGACTCCAATGACACAAGTCATTGAAAAAGCGCGAACAAAGCTTGCTCAACTTGAGGCGGAGGCGGCGCGGATCAGGGATTTTATTGCCGTGTATGAGGCGTTGGCGGTGAATGACTCTGTGGATATCGGCGATTCCGTAGAGGCGGAAATGATTTCCGCGAAGGGGAAGGTTACGGGTAAAAAGACCGGGGATAGGGCTGAAAAGATCGTAAAGATGGCCAAGATAGTCCTCCGCGAGCGTCAGCGGCCTATGACACGTTCCGAGCTTGTGCAGGCTCTTGAGGCGCGAGGCTTGGTCATTGGGGGAAGTGACAAGAACAAGAATATGGGAACAGTCCTGTGGCGCTCGAAGGAGTTCACAAACATCGAAGGTGAGGGCTATTGGCCTAAGGATGTACCTACCTCAAACTCATCGCCGGACGATCTGGGGTTGTAACCCCGTTCGCACCATGTTCTGATATGCCCATCCGTGAACATCCGACATTAGGCACTGTTGTGCTATGCGATTTCAGCTCTGGCTTTCGCGTACCTGAGATGGCGAAGCGGCGTCCGGTAGTGGTGCTAAGTCCAAAGATCAGGAACCGCCACCACCTTTGCACCGTAGTTACGCTTAGCATGACAGCCCCCGATCCGATTATGCCTTACCATTGCCAGATCGACCTTCGCCCTCATTTGCCACACCCATATTCCAGCGATGGAATATGGGTTAAGGGCGACATGGTGAATGCTGTGAGTTTTCACCGCTTGGATTTCATCCGGTTAGGACGATACCCAGACGGCAAACGCCGCTATCTTTATGAGCCACTAAACGAAGAGACGTTGAAGCGTATAAGGCAATGCGTATTGCGAGCGCTCAACCTGTCCACATTGACAAAACACCTATGAAGAGCTACATGCAAAACGCTAGCGGCTCTCCTTTGCGATCCGCGTCTAAGACCCCTTCGGGGGCCATCGGCCACGAGGTGATCGCAAACTTCAGGCCGATGCAGATCAGAGAGTGCCTAGCCCCAGTCCGAAAGGCTGGGTTTTCTTTTGCCTAAAATGGGTCACACAGGTATATAGGACCCATTTTTTGCACTCACACTCGACGATGACGGACAAGGGGAGCCCAAGCGGATAGAATTTACCGCCGATGACCCGCATCAGGCATTCTTTATCCTGGAACACGAAAAGACCGGCCGAAAAGCGATCCTGTGGCAGGATGAAAAGCGCCTGGGAGCACTGCAGCGGACCGATAACGGTGTCTGGCAGATCGCGGGCTAATCCCGAGTTCCCCGAATCCTTCGAGACCCACACACAATACTGATTTCATTCCAAGAACCCACAAGCTGGTGCCCACGTCGGCTCTCAGGCCTTGTGGGGAGAGCGCACGTCCGCACGCGCGCGCCAAGCGCACTTCTTTCTGAATTGCGCTACTACTAGCCGACGATTTCGATCGGCGTTCCATCGGGAACGCTTTCCCACAAGGCTTCGATTTCGGCGTTGGACACGGCAATGCAGCCGTCCGTCCAGTCCCCCGGTATGCGCCCGACAGGCAGCGCATTGGGCTGCCCGTGGATCATGATCATGCCCCCGGCAGACCGCCCTTGCGACTCGGCGTAGGCCTCGTCGGCGGCGTTGGGGTAGGATATGTGAAGCGACAGGTAGTAGCTGCTGTTCGGATTGGACCAGTCGATTTCGTACAGACCTTCCGGCGTCCGCTGATCGCCCTCGAAGCGCTTGGGCCCGACCGGCGCTCCGCCAAGCTGGATACTGTCGATCACATGGATCAACTGCCCTTCGGCATAAAGCGACAGCGTCCGGTCCGACTTGTCGACGCGAACAAAGTCGATCACCGGCAGCGTCAGCGGCGCAACCGGCTGGGCCGCGCCCAGCATGAACGGCAGGAGCAATGGGACAAGCCTTGCGCCCCACCGCACCGGATCAGTCCGCGAAAGGATCGCGCACGAGGATGGTGTCCTCGCGCTCGGGGCTGGTGGAGACCAGCGCGACCGGGGTTTCGATCAGTTCCTGCACGCGCTGGATGTACTTGATCGCCTGGGCCGGAAGATCCGCCCACGAACGGGCACCGGCGGTCGTACCGCTCCAGCCTTCCATCTCCTCGTAGATCGGCTCGACATTGGCCTGATCGGCGGCATGGCTCGGGAAGTAGTCGAGGATCTTGCCGTTGAGCCGGTAGCCCGTGCAGATCTTCACCTTGTCGAACCCGTCGAGCACGTCGAGCTTGGTCAGTGCAATGCCGGTCACGCCCGAGATCGCGCAGGACTGGCGCGTCAGCACCGCATCGAACCAGCCACAACGACGCTTGCGTCCGGTGACGGTGCCGAACTCGTGGCCACGCTCACCCAGCCGCTGGCCGGTCTCGTCGTCCAGTTCGGTCGGGAACGGGCCCGAACCGACACGGGTGATGTAGGCCTTGACGATGCCGAGCACGAAACCGGTCGCCGAAGGGCCAAGCCCCGAACCGCTGGCGGCCGTGCCCGAGACCGTGTTCGAGCTGGTCACGAACGGATATGTGCCGTGATCGACGTCGAGCAGCACGCCCTGCGCGCCTTCGAACAGAATGCGGGCGCCCGCCTTCTTCACCTTGTTGAGTCGGCGCCAGGTCGGCTGCGCGAACTGCAGCACGAACGGCGCGATCTCGGCCAGTTCCTTGAGCAGCGCTTCGCGGTCGATCTTGGGCTGACCGAAGCCGGCTCGCAGCGCATCGTGATGCGCGCAAAGGCGATCGAGCTGCGGTTCCAGCGCATCGAGATGCGCCAGATCGCAGACGCGGATCGCGCGGCGACCGACCTTGTCTTCGTAGGCCGGGCCGATGCCGCGGCCGGTCGTGCCGATCTTGCCCGCGCCGGCAGCCGCCTCGCGCAGACCGTCCAGTTCGCGATGGACGGGCAGGATCAGCGGACAATTGTCGGCAATCGCGAAGTTCTCGGCGTTGATCTCCACGCCCTGCCCGCGCAGCTTTTCGACTTCCGACTTGAGATGCCAGGGATCGAGCACGACGCCGTTGCCGATGATCGAGAGCGTGCCGGTAACGATACCCGAAGGCAGCAGCGAGAGCTTGTAGACCTGCTCGCCGACGACGAGCGTATGGCCGGCGTTATGGCCGCCCTGGAATCGCACCACGGCATCCGCCCGGCTCGCAAGCCAGTCGACGATCTTGCCCTTGCCCTCATCGCCCCACTGGGCGCCGATAACGGTTACGTTGGCCAACGTTTGACGCTTTCACTGCTGTTTTGAAGTCCGCCGCGCGCCGTAGGGGACTACGCGCGCAAGGGCAAGGCGCGGGTGACGATATATGGCAATATGATTGCACTGAAACGGCCCGTCACCATCGCGATATTGCCCGGGCGGGTTTTGCCGGCTCACTCCTGGCGCCGCGTGGGCGCAGGCATCACATCGCGCGGCGGCATGGCCGGGGGCGCGCCGAAATCGGGTTCGTCGAAGAAGGTGCCGGACAGGTCGGGCGGTCCGGCATAGAGCACCTGATAGAGCCGCCAGGAAAACCGCCAGCGATCATGCTCGCGCACGAAGTCCTCGAAATACCGGCCGAGGATATAGTTCACCCGCCCATCGTTCCAGCGGCTCTGTTCGCTCACCAGAGTGCGGCCGTTGGCGCGGCTGGTTCCTTCCAGCGACACTATCGGTGTCTGGAAGGTCATGAACACACGTTCCGCATCGGCGATGATGCTGCCGAACGCCTCGACGATTGCTTCGCGCCCTTTCAGCACTCTACCGGCAATGCGCCACTCGCCCTGTTCGGTAAAACAGTCGGCGAAGGCATCCAGATCCTTGCGCCAGACGGCCTCGGCATAGCGCGCGTGCAGTTGACGGATGCCGGCTTCGGCGGCGGCGAACTGTGGCATGACACCTCTCCTCTTCCGGGAAATGAGTGTGCCAGCGATGTCGGGACAAGAAAACCCCGTGTTCAGAGGGGGATGGCGTCGCCGTTTTCAAGACGGTGCGAGCATCCGAGCGCAACCGGATCGTCGCTTTCGCTCAATGCTGCAACTGTGGCCCAGCCGATGGCACGCTGCCGCGCCGCCACGTCCGCATCATGGCCCAGCGGAAGGAACAGACGCCGGGGCGCTTCGGCCTGTGCGGCGACAGCCTCGACCAGCGGATCGGGATAGAGCGAAAAGCCGGTTGCGGGCTCGGGCTCTTCCCCCGCACGGCCGAGAATGCGGTAAGCACCGCCACGGCCCAGGCTGCCGGATAGACCCTCGGCATAGATCGTGAAGCCGAACCACGACTGGTATTCGAAGCCATGCCGCTCGGACGGATCGAGCGTCAGGCGCGCCTTGCCATTCACGCGGCCGGCGATCTCGCGCAGGCCTTCGATGCGGCTGGCCAGTACGCCGTTGCTATCGAACTGCGCGAGGCGCTCGATGGCGGTTTCGAACGGGCCGACAGCATAGAGCAGCGGCAGATAGGCCTCGCCGCCGGCATCGACCAGACCGCCTGCATCCTTGGCATCAAGCATCTTGCGCACCGCCTCGATCTGGCTTCCGGCCAACGGCAGCGCTTCGGCGCTCAGCGTGTCGACGAGATCGGGCAGTGTAAAATCGACCGAGACACCCTTGGCACCTGCGGCCTGCAAGGCCTCGATCGCGACTTCGACGATTTCGGCGGCGGCAGCGACCGAGTCGGTGCCGATCAGTTCGGCACCGATCTGCAAACGCTCCCGTGCGGGATCGAGACCATCGCCCTTGATGATCGCGACCGGGCCCGAATAGGAGACGCGCAGCGGGCGCGGCGCATGGCCCAGCCCTGTTGCGGCAATACGCGCGACCTGCGCGGTAATGTCCGAGCGCAGCGCCAGCTGGCGCAGCGACGCCGGGTCGACGAAGCGGAACATGCGGCGCACCTGCACACCCGCCATACGGCTCGCCAGCGACTTCTCGAATTCGAGAAGCGGCGTTTCCACACGCTCGTAACCATGGCTGGCCAGCACATCGTGCGCCATGCGGCGCACTTGCTGGGAAGCCCAGGCCTGCTGCGGCAGGCGGTCACACAGCCCCTCGGGCAGAAGATCGCGATCAGTATCCGGCATGATGGCAGGGCCCATAACGGTATCGGCGGGCGAAGTCGATTGGCGGCGCTTCACCCTGCCGATACCCGTGGTTTGGGATCAGACGAAGGTCAGTTCCTTGACCTTCCGCACGCCCGAAAGCTCGCAGGCCTGCTTCAGGACAGTCTCGGGCACATCGCCGTCGACCGAGAGAAGCATGACCGCCTCACCGCCGGTATCGCGGCGACCGAGGTTGAACGTGCCGATATTGATCTTGTTCTGACCCAGAAGCGTACCGATACTGCCGATGAAACCGGGCGCATCCTCATTGACGATATACATCATGTGGCCGGTAAGCTCGGCTTCGACCTTGATGCCGAACATCTCGATCAAACGCGGTTCGGAGTTGTTGAACAGCGTGCCGGCAACCGAACGCTCGCCTTCCTCGGTCTTCACCGAAACACGGATCAGCGTGTGGTAGTCGCCCTCGCGCTCGGTCTTGACCTCGCGAACCTCGAGGCCGCGTTCCTTGGCAAGGTACGGCGCATTGACCATGTTCACCGAGTCCGACTGCACGCGCAGGAAACCGGAAAGAACGGCAGCCACGATCGGCTTCATGTTGAGTTCGGCCGCAGCGCCTTCGGTGTGGATCGAAATCCGCGGAACCGAGTCGCGGGTGAGCTGGCCGACCATCGAGCCGAGCTGTTCGGCAAGCTTCATGTAGGGCTTGAGCTTCGGCGCTTCCTCGGCGGAGAGCGACGGCATGTTGAGCGCGTTGGTGACGCCGCCATTCACGAGGTAATCGGCCATCTGTTCGGCCACCTGCAGCGCGACGTTGACCTGCGCTTCGTTGGTCGAGGCGCCGAGGTGCGGCGTGCAGATGAAGCCCGGAGTGCCGAACAGCGGCGATTCCTTGGCCGGCTCGGTCTGGAACACGTCGAGCGCGGCGCCGGCGATGTGGCCCGAATCGAGCAGGTCCTTGAGCGCGGCTTCGTCGACCAGGCCGCCACGCGCGCAGTTGATGATGCGTACGCCCTTCTTGGTCTTGCCCAGGTTTTCGCGGCTGAGGATGTTGCGGGTCTGGTCGGTCAGCGGCGTGTGCAACGTGATGAAGTCCGCCTTCTCAAGCAGCGTGTCGAGATCGGCCTTCTCCACGCCCATTTCCACCGCGCGCTCGGGGGTTAGGAACGGGTCGAAGGCAACCACCTTCATGCGCAGGCCAAGCGCGCGGCTGGCGACGATCGAGCCGATGTTGCCGGCACCGATCAGGCCCAGCGTCTTGCCGGTCACTTCCACGCCCATGAAGGCGTTCTTCGGCCATTCGCCTGCCTGCGTGCGGGCATTGGCCTCGGGGATCTGGCGGGCGAGCGCGAACATCATGGCGATGGCGTGCTCGGCCGTGGTGATCGAGTTGCCGAACGGCGTGTTCATCACCACCACGCCCTTCGAGGAAGCGGCGGGGATATCGACGTTGTCGACACCGATACCGGCGCGGCCGATGACCTTGAGGTTGGTCGCCGCGTCGAGAATTTCCTTGGTCACCTTGGTCGAGGAACGGATGGCGAGGCCATCGTAGTCGCCGATGCGGGCGATAAGCTGCTCCGGCGTCTCGCCGGTGATGACGTCGACGTCGCAGCCACGGATCTCAAAGATGCGCGCGGCATTGGGGTCCATTTTGTCGGAAATGAGGACTTTGGGCTTGGTGGTCATGACGAATCTCTCAATTCGTCATCCTGACGAAGGTCAGGATCACAGGGGGTTTACGCGATATGTCGCGCTTGGCGCCCCGCGATCCCAGCCTGCGCTGGGATGACGGTTCAACTTCAGGCGGCAGCCTTGACGGTGGCGTAGGCGTAGTCGAGCCAGGGGCCGAGCGCTTCGATATCGGCGGCATCGACCGTGGCGCCGCACCAGATGCGCAGGCCTGCCGGCGCATCGCGATAACCGGCGATGTCGTAGGCCGCGCCTTCCTTGTCGAGAACGGCAGCGAACTTCTTGATGAAGTCGGTATCGGCGCCTTCGACGGTGAGGCAGACGGAAGTCTTCGAACGACTGGCCGGATCGGCAGCGAGATGGCCGAGCCAGTCGCGTTCGCTCACGATCTTGTCGAGAGCCGCGGCATTGGCGTCGGAACGCGCCTTGAGACCTTCGAGGCCACCCAGCGACTTGGCCCATTCGAGCGCGAAGATCGCATCCTCGACGGCGAGCATCGAGGGGGTGTTGATCGTCTCGCCCTTGAACACGCCTTCGGAAAGCTTGCCGCCCTTGGTGAGGCGGAAGACCTTCGGCAGCGGCCAGGACGGGGTGTAGCTTTCAAGACGCTCGACCGCGCGCGGACCGAGGATGAGCACACCATGGCCACCCTCGCCGCCCAGCACCTTCTGCCAGGAGAAGGTGGCTACATCGATCTTGTCCCACGGAATGTCGTAGGCGAACACGGCGCTGGTGGAGTCGGCGAAGGAAAGCCCCTCGCGGTCGTCGGCAATCCAGTCGCCATTGGGAACGCGCACGCCAGAGGTGGTGCCGTTCCACGTGAAGAGAACGTCGTTCGACCAGTCGACCTGGCCGAGATCCGGAAGCTGGCCGTAATCGGCGCGCAGAACCGTCGGATCGAGCTTGAGCTGCTTTACGGCATCGGTGACCCAGCCTTCGCCGAAGCTTTCCCAGGCCAGCGTCGTTACCGGACGGGCGCCGAGCATGGTCCACATGGCCATTTCGAAGGCGCCGGTATCCGAACCGGGCACGATGCCGATGCGGTGCGTGTCGGGCAGTTGCAGCACTTCACGCATCAGGTCGATGCAGTACGCAAGGCGCGACTTGCCGATCTTGGCGCGGTGCGAGCGACCCAGCGAATCGGTGGCGAGTTTTTCAGGGGAATAGCCCGGCGGCTTGGCGCAGGGACCGGACGAAAAATGCGGACGCGCAGGCTTGCGCGCCGGTACCGTAATATCAGTCATTTAAGACTCTCCTTGCAGAGAGCTCGCGCGGCGTTGGGACCGCGTGGCCCGGAGCCGCATCTAGAGACGTGGGGATTTTTGTCAATGTGCACACTTGGCGAAACCTGAGGCGGCCGGGACGAATGCCACGGCGCGCGCGACGGTTTGGTCCGATTAGGATTCGATTAATCAATGCCGGCCAGATTCCATTAACCAGTCGCTGGGTATTTCTGCGGGCATGCGCAGACACCTGCTCATCCTGCCTCTGGTCGCCACGCTCAGTGCTTGCATCGACATTCCGCAAGCGCAGGCACCGCATCGCCAGACCGTGCGCCAATCGACAACGGCGTTCAGTCCGCGCCCGGAGTTTCGCCAGTGCCTGTCGGAACTTGGCGCCCAGCAGGCCACCTTCACACCGCTGCCCGACCAGTATTTCGGCGCCGGCTGCTCGAACGTGAACACCGTGCGCCTCTCCAGCCTGCACGGCGACAGCGCCTCGCTCGCCCTGACCAATCTCGGCCCCGTCACCTGCGACATGGCAAGCACCTTCGCCTCCTGGGCGCGCTACGGCGTAGACCGGGCTGCAGAACAGATTCTGGGTAGCAGACTGGTCCGGATCGAAACGTTCGGAAGCTACAACTGCCGCAACGTTGCCGGGACCAACCGCCGCTCGGGCCATGCCACCGCCAACGCGATCGACGTGTCGGCTTTCGTCCTCGCCGATGGCCGCAGGATCTCGGTGCTGGATGGCTGGGACCATGGCACCCGTGCCGAACGCCAGTTCCTGCGCATCGTCCATGCCAGCGCCTGCAAGCGCTTCGGCACGACACTGGGGCCGGACTACAACGCGGCCCACGCCAACCATTTCCATCTGGAAGAAGACGGCGGCAGCTACTGCCGCTGATTTACGCCTGGATCGTCGTCATCCGGAACGGGACCTCGACATCCAGCTTCACCCGGTACTCACCCAGGCCGCCGCCGATCACGGTACGCTCGGCATGGACCATCGCCCGGCAATGCACGCTGGCGCGGCACAGGCTCCAGGACTTGAGCCATTCGCGATACCGCGTGGAGAGATAGCTGGGCAGATAGCCGACATGCACGCCTTCGATGTAGGCAGCCACATTGGGCCGGTTGGCCGGTATCGTCGGATCGATCGACAGCACGGCCAGACAGTGATGCCGCTGCGTGCAGCCCCCTTCCCGGTTCGCGATCACGGCAATTTCGGACTGCCGGCGCCCCGTTCCCACCAGTTCCAGGGGAAAAGTCTGCTGCCCCTGCAACAGGACCATGAGACCTTCCGCGAGGGATTCATCCGCAACCGGCCTGGTGCCGATTCGGTGCAAACCTTTGAAAAAGCCTTCCAACATGCTCAAAGCGCCCCCCGCCATTCCTTGCGGTACTGGCCCTTTTTAACAGTTCGCATCAGCAGGATTAGATAACCACCTGAACTTTGCACACCTTTTCGGTCCGCCTGCGGATCGATCCTGCGCGGCAGCCGGAATCGAAAGACCCGGAAAGCCGCGAGGCTTCCCGGGTCATCGTCTATCCGTGCCCCTGAACGGGGCCGGCCGCGATCAGAACGGCAGCTTGTAGAAACGCGCCGCGTTGTCCTGAAGTACCTTCTTCTTCACTTCGTAGTCGTAGTCGCCGAGCACATTCTTGATGTGCTCCTGCACGCCCGGATAGAGCGAAGTCGGGTGCGGGAAGTCGGTTTCGAACATCACGTTGTCGATACCGATGGTTTCCAGCAGCAGCTTGGGCGCGACCTTCTCGAACCAGAAGGTGCACATGAAGTGATCGCGGAAGTAATCCCACGGCTGCTTCTTGAGCACGTCGCGCTTGCCCGGGAGCATTTCCTGGAACTGGTGCTCCAGCGCCTCGACAGCGAAAGGCACCCAGCCCATGCCGCTCTCGATCAGGCCGATCTTGAGGTTCGGGTGCTGGTCCAGACGGCCCGAGACCATCCAGTTGCCGAGCGTGGCGGCATTGCCGATCGAGAACATCGTCGCAACGACCGACAGGATCTGCTCGAACTGGAAACCTTCCCAGGTCAGCGTGTTCGGATCGATCGCGGCGTTGAGATGGAAGTTGAGCGGAATGCCTTCGGCGTCGCACATCTCGAGGAACGGCGTCCAGTAGTCGTGATTGAAGCTCGGGACGCCGACGCGCTCGGGCGTGTCGGGCAGTACGAAACCGCGCAGACCCATGTCGATGCAGCGGCGCGCTTCCTTCTCGAGCTCGGCCTTGTCCCACAGCGGCAGGTGCGCCATCGGGAAGAGACGGTCACCCGACTCCTTCTGCCAGTCGGCATTGAAGTCGTTGTAGGTCTTCATGATCTGCAGGGCGAGGTCGTTGTCACCCAGCGTCATCAGCATGCCCGCCTGGGTGATCCCCGAGTTCTGGAAGCAGATCTGCGCATGCACGCCCATGTCGTCCATCGCGGCCAGACGCGGTGCGATCTCGTGACCGCCGGCGTGCGATTCCTCGAGCGTGGGGAACGCGAGACGGCCGAGCAGCTTGTTGTTGTCCTTGCGGATGACGTTGCCGCCCAGCGTGCCGCAGTTGCGGTCGCCGATGTACCAGCGGTCGACGCCGTCGGCATCGCGCTTCACATACGGCATCTTGTCCTTCATGCCGGCCGGCGCGCGGTCGGTGAAGAGCGTCGGCGGTTCGACGATGTGCGTGTCGGTGTCGACGATCTTGATGCCCTTCAGCGAGGGATCGAGACCACCGGACTGGGTGGAGTAGTCGACTTCACGGATGACGCCGCCGGGCAGGTAGCCCTCTGCGGACCAGTACTTCCGTGCCGACTCCTGCATCTCCTTGGATTCTGCATCGGCCATTTTCTGATTCTCCCGAAAAATTAATGGGTCTCATTTCGCAACCGGGCCGGCTGAATTCAATTGCATTGACCAACGCGGACACGATGAATCGCCCCTTCGACACGCGATCATCCCGCCGCGCGGCAGCACTTCTTGCCTGCCTGCCGTGCCTTGGGCATGAACCGTCGTGGGAGAAGATGATGCCACAAACGCAAACGCTTGACGATATTCGTGTCGATTTCGATGCTCCGGACAATGTGCCGAAGGATCGCATCGTCGATCTGACCTTCGCCATGGGGTCGATCCCCAATGATCTGGTGGACCCTTACGAACCCTGCGGCTGGCTGGCCGGGCCGGAAATTCCCCGCCTGCTGTTCAACCCGCCGAGCCGACAGGGCCTTGGCGCGATCAGCGGCGGCCAGCGCGGCAACTGGGTTGTTACCCACTACGAAGACATCAACCGCGTCTATACCGACAACGAGCATTTCTCGAACAAGGGCACGGCCGAATTCCAGCGGCTGATCGGGGAGACTTTCCCTTCGATCCCGCTGGCGATCGACCCGCCCGAACACTCGAAGTACCGCCTTTTCCTCACCCAGTTCCTCGGCCCCGCGACCATCACCCGGGTCATGGAACCGACGATCCGCGCAGTGCTCGACGAGATGATCGACGAGATCGCCGACAAGGGCGAAGTGGACATGGCCTGGGACTTCGCCCGCGTGTTCCCGGTGCGCATCTTCATGGGCATGATGGGCTTTCCCAGGGAAATGTTCGACGACTTCCTCGAGTGGGAATGGAACATCCTGCACTCGGGCGATCTTGAGAAGATGCAGTGGGCACTCTCGAGCGTGCTGAAATTCCTGCGCGGCTTCATCGCCGAAAAGGAAGAGAACCCCGACGAGTTCCTCACCAGCTCGATCGTGCACGGCAAGATCCAGGGCCGCCGCTTCACCGAAGACGAAAAGATCGGCATGGTCTGGTTCCTGTGGCTGGGCGGGCTCGACACCGTCGCGGCCACGATTTCGCAGATGTACCGCCGCATGGCGCTGCAGCCCGAACTGCAAAAGCAGCTGCGCGAGAACCCGGAGCTGATCAACGGCGCGGTCGAGGAATTCCTGCGCACCCAGCCGATCCTCTCTTCGGCGCGCACCGCGACCAAGGATTTCGAGTGGCACGGCATTCAGGTGAAGAAGGGCGACAGCTTTTCCTGCCTCAACCCTGCCGGCAACTTCGATCCGGCGCGCTTCGAAAACCCGCGCGAGTTCGACCCTACCCGCAAGGGCAACCGCCACTTCACGCTGGTCGGCGGCGTCCACTCGTGCCTGGGCGGCCACCTCGCCCGACGCGAACTGCGCATCCTGCTGGAAAAGTGGTTCGAGAAGATCCCGGGTGAGTTCCGGGTTAAGCCGGGCGCGGACACCAGCGTGTTCCCGGGCCTCCTCTCGATCCGCAACCTGCCGATCGTGTGGGACGTGCAGAACCGTTAGCTCCCGCCGCATTTTGCACGAACACATTGCCGTCCGGGACTGAAGGTCGCGCGCCTCCTGCGCTTGATTTGTTGCCTGTGGGCGCAGAAGTTCGTCGGGAAACCGTGGGAGAGGTACAATGGCTTTCGAGGGTACCGAGCAGTTACTCGCCCGAACGCAGGATTTCGTGAACGAGCATCGGGCACTTTACCTGAGCTCAGGCGGCGCCATGGGGCACATCGTCGATTTCAGGCACGCCGGCGCGCCCGGACTTCTGCCCTCGCTGCTTCTGGGCACGACGGGCAGGAAGTCCGGGCGCAGCTTCATCACTCCGCTCATCTACGGCATCTACGGCGAGGAATGGGTGGTAGTGGCAAGCAAGGGCGGCGCCCCCGAGCATCCCGCCTGGTACCTCAACCTCACGGCGCAGCCAAGCGCACGGATGCAAGTCGCCACGCAGGCTTTCGAAGTCAGCTGGCGAGAACCGGTTGCCGCGGAACGCAACGCCGTCTGGGCCTACATGGAGCATCTCTATCCGCCCTACGCGGACTACCAGAACGCGTCGGAGGGACGCGCCATTCCCATCGTCATGCTCTCGCCGACTGCGGAGATCGCGCCGTTTCCCAAAGACGCGGCGTAAAACGATGACCGAAATCGAGCAACTGCTGGCGAGGGACGCGATACGTGCACTCAAGGCGCGCTATTTCCGCGCCTTCGACACCAAGGACTGGGACACTTTCGTGGGCCTATTCACCGAGGATGCCTGGCTGGAATTTGACCTCGCCGTCCCCGTTCCCGACGAACCCACGCCATCAGCCCGGCTGGAAGGGCGCAAGGCCATCGGCGATCACGTTTCCTCCCCGAACGTGGTCGCGCAGACCGTCCACCACGGCCACACCTATGAAATCGAGGTCCTCGGCCAGAACGAGGCGCGGGGAATCTGGGCGATGGAGGATATCGTCGACTACGGCCATTCGCTGATCCGCGGCTACGGCCACTATCACGAAACCTATCGCCGCGAAGACGGCCAATGGCGGTTCACCTCCGTGCACCTTACGCGACTGCGATACGAGCAGACGCTCCGCAACCGCATTGTCCTCTAGGCGTCAGAACACCAGTGCGGCGCCGTCCGCTTCGGCGATGACGGCGCCTGCATCGATCAGAGACTGCTCGGCCGTCAGGAAATGCGCATTGCCCGCGCAGATGTCGCGGAAGGCGCGCTGGAGGGGGTGGCCATTGCGCAGCACGGTCGTCGTGCAGGCGGCATAGGCGGTCTGGGCAACCCGCATCGCGACGACGTAGGAGTGGCTGGTCGCCAGCCGACCGTCGAGGCGCAGGTTCTCCGGGACGCTTCCTGTTCCGGCCGCGTCGTAGATCTTGTCGAAGGTGGAGCGCACGTAGGCTTCGGCTGCGCGGGCGTCGGCTTCGGCCATGGCGATGTCGCGGTGATAGGTCGCGGTATCGCTCATGGTGGAGCCGTCGGGGCGGCGGCGGTTGGCGGCGAAGGCCTTCCATTCGTCGAGCACGCGGCGCGTCGCGCCGATCGCAAAGGCCGCGTGGGAAATGCACGGAAGGGCCATGAACCCCATCTGGTAGAGCGTGCCGCCGCGCCGTTGCACCGGTGCGCTGGTGTTGTGGACGAAGTCCTCGTGCAGCACCTGCTCGTTCACGACGTAATCGTAGGACCCGGTGCCGCGCAGACCCATCACATCCCAGTTGCCCATGAAGGTCACCGTCTCGCGCGGGGCGATCCCGATGAGCATGACCGGCTGACCAGCCCCGTTCATGACCGGCTTTCCGCCTTCCTGCAGGAGATAGCCCCCGACGAGGAACTCTGCATGCGGACTGCCCGAGCCGAACGAATAGCGACCGGAAATGCGGTAGGAATCGCCTTCGCGCACTGCCTTTCCGGTCGGCGCAGCCTGCCCGGCCACATGAGCATAGCGCCCCTCGGGGAAGATCGCGGCCATGGCGCCTTCGCCGAGGTAGGCGCCGGCCACGGCGCCACCTGTCATCACCGCATGGGCATACCAGCCGGCAGACCCGTCCCAGTAGGAGAGTTCCCCGATCACATCGATCAGGTCGGAAGGGTGCGCTTCGGCGCCACCGACTTCGCGCGGCGCCATCATCGCGAAGACGCCCGCTTCATCCATCATGCGCACGACTTGCGGATCGAGTTCGTTGTCGGTCTCGTGCGCCGATGCCGCCGCGTCGATTTCCGGCCCCATCGCGCGAATGCGTTCAAGCCACGTCTCGTCCGGGCGCGATTCCACCGGGTCCGCCATCACGGTTGCCATTTCAGTTCCTCTCTTCAGGCCGGTGTGAATTCGATCGGCAGGCCCTTGATCCCCCATACTCCGGGGAACGGCCGCCAGCCCGGCTCGCCATCAGCATGCGGGGCACGCATGTGCCGGGCAACCAGATGGATGCCTTCCTGCAGCTGGGCACGGGCAATGTACTGCCCCAGACACATGTGCTTGCCCATTCCGAACGCCACGTGCCGGTTCTCGGCGACGATCGGGCGATCGGGATCGAAGCGGTCGGGATCGGCGAACAGATTCGCATCGTGCCCCGCCACGTTGAGATTGAAGAACAGCATGGTGCCGGCGGGAATGTGGACGTCGCGATACTCGATATCGCTCGTGGTAGCCCGGAAGGCCGAACTGGGGTTGAACACCCGCAGCGTTTCTTCGACCACGCGGCGGCAATACTCGAGATCCTCGGCACACCGTTCGTAGATCGAAGGGTTATCGATCATCAGGTGCATCATGTAGGTGAGCACGTTTTTCGAGGTGTCGTAGCCCGCGACGAACAGGAAGATGATGAGATCGGCCAGTTGCCGCTCGCTCACGTTCCCCTCAACCCCGGCCTCGATCAGCATGTCGAGCAGGTCCGCGTCTTCTCCTTCACGCGGTTCGGCACGGCGCCTGGCCAGCAGGTCGTGCGCGAAGGCATCGAGATGCTCGAAAGCGGCATCGAGATCGGGCACCCGCGCCTTGTCCATGGAGAAGGCGAGCCCCATCGTTTCCATCGACTTGCGCAAACCCGGGATGACCGAGAGCGGCGCCCCCACCATCTGCGCTGTTACGGCAATGGGATAGTAGGAGGCGAACTCCTCGAAATCGATCTTCTCGCGCGGCGCCCATTCGGCCAGCAGGCGCTCCATGGTCTCGCGCATGATCGGCCGTAGCTGGTTGGCGTAACGAGGCGTGAACTTGCGGGCGAAGGCATTGCGCAGGAAGCTGTGCTCGGCATCGGGAAGCGCAATCATCTGTTCTTCGGCGAAACGCCCCCAGGGGGACCCGCGGCATTCCATGATATCGACAATGCCGTCGAACGAAGGCCGCAGCGCATCGTCGCGCACCATGAGATCTCGGATCGCCTTGAGGTCGAACACGGCATAGCCCTGATCGGTGCGGGCCAGCCAGGGATGGCGTTTGCGCGCCTTGTCGAATTCGGGCCAGGGATTGGCAGCGAAGCCTGGCGCGTTCCAGTCGAGGTAATAGAGATCGAGTTCGGTAATGTCCTGCATCTGCGCAGCCCTCTCCCACCGTGCTGCCGCTTACCGGCATTCACGAAACGAGCCGCAGTGTATCACAGCAGCCGATGAGGCAAAGGGGCAGAACTGGAACACTGCGCCGCCCCCGTTGCGGACAGCGCGGAGATGATCGCCTATTCGGCGGCGTGCTGCAGATCCGGTTCCATCTGATAGTCGGGCAAAGCGTCCAGCGCCTGCTTCAGCGCTTCGCCCCAGCCCGTCGACACGGCCTGAAAATAGGGATCGGTTCCATCGATCCGCCGTTCATGGCGCGGCGTAAAGCTGTCGCGCTCGATCACCAGGAGATCGAGCGGCAGGCCCACCGAAAGATTGGCCTTGAGCGTGGAATCGAACGAGACCGTCATCAGCTTGACCGCCGCTTCGAAGGACATCTCGCGATCGTAGCCGCGGATCAGGATCGGACGGCCGTACTTGGTTTCGCCGATCTGGAAGAAAGGCGTGTCGAAGCTGGCTTCGATGAAATTGCCTTCCGGATAGATCAAGAACAGCCGCGGCTCCATTCCGGCAATCTGACCGGCAACGATCATCGTGGCGTTGAATGTGCCGGCGGCCGCGCTCTGACCCGAGTCGGCCGCACGCGAAGCGATCGTGTCCTGCAGCAGATTGCCGACAATGGTGGCGACCTGGAACATGGTCTCCGCCTCGAGCAGCGAATTGTTGCGCTCCGACGGGGCCTTGTTGCGCTCCTCCAGCTGGCTGATCACCGCCTGGGTCGTGGCAAGGTTGCCTGCAGTCATCACGGCGATCATCCGCTCGCCGGGAATCTCCCAGTGGTACATCTTTCTGAACGTGGAGATGTTGTCGACGCCGGAGTTGGTGCGCGTGTCGCTCATCAGAACGAGACCGCGATCCAGCATCATGCCAACGCAATAGGTCATTGCAAACCTAGCCCCTGCAAACCCGTTATTCGGCGTGGGAGCGGCTCTTAGCCGCCCTGTGCCTGTTGTTGTCCGCCGCTGCCGGAGGACTGCTGCTGCGTCCCTACCAGCTTCTCGTCGACCGACAAGTGAACATCGAGGTGGGTTTCCCCAGCTCCCATCGCGATACCTGTAACAGGGGCGGCCTCGCTATAGTCACAACCGGTGGCTACGCGAATATACCGTTCATCGGGGCAGATCTCGTTGGAAATGTCAAATCCGACCCAGCCGAGCCCCGGCACGTGGGCCTCCGCCCAGCCGTGACCGGCCTCCTGCTCGATCTGCCCGTCCATCCTGAGATACCCGCCGACATAGCGCATCGGGATGTCGAGCAGGCGCCCAGCACTGATGAAGACATGGGCATGGTCCTGGCACACGCCCTTGCCGGCGGTCAGCGCCTGTTCCGCCGTCGTGGTGGCGTCGGTCGTGCCGGGCAGATATTCGATCTGCTCGCCGATGGCTTTCGAGAGCGCGTGGAGAAATTCGAGCGTGTTCTCGCGATCGGCATCGACCGAGGCGACAAGCTGGCGCACCCGATTGCCCGCGCGGGTCAGCGGCGTCGGGCGCAGGAAGCACCACAGCGGCATATGTCCGCTGTGCATGCCGGTCACGCCGTTGCTGTCGATCGTGCGCACCGTGCCATGGCAGGTTATCACCACCTCGGGCACGCCCGGCTCGATCGAGACGAGGTCGGTGTGATTGAAGTGCTGGTCGTCGTACTCCGCCTCGGGCTTCGCGCCCACGAGGTCCATGCGCCATTCCAGCACTTCCTGCCCATGCGTGGACTTGGGCTTGAGGCGCAGACGCTGCAGGCCGTGATAGACGTTCTCGGCAAAGCTGTAGCGGGTGGTATGCGTGACGGTCAGAAGCACAGGAGGCCCGTCCTATTCGATGAAGCGGTAGTCGGCGGCAATTGCGCTGCCGATCTCGATGGTCTTGCTAATGACGCCCTGCAGGAATTCGTGCAGACCGCCCTCGAAGATGTCATCGATGGAAATCTGATGCAGCTTGGCGCCTGCATCGCGGAGCAGCTCATGCGCGGACACCTCGTGCCCGTATTCCTTGGCAAGGCCCGCCATGTTGCTGCGGATCTTCTCATAGCAGAATACGAGGCTGCGCGGAAACTGGCCGTCCAGAATAAGGAACCGGGCGATTTCCTTGGGGTCCATCGAGCCGGGATTGAGCCAGGTGTAGGCCCGATTGCCCGCGACCGAGCGCAGCAGCGTGTCCCACTGCACATTGTCGAGGCTGGAGCCGACCCACGCGACCGAGGGCAGCAGCACATAGTACTTCACGTCGAGAATGCGCGCGGTGTTGTCGGCGCGCTCGATGAAGGTGCCGATGCGCGCGAAGTTGAATACCTCATTGCGCAGCATGGTGCTTTCCATCGCCCCGCGCACCAGCATGGCCTGCCGGCGGATGGTCGAAAGCACTTCGCCCAGATTGCTCTCCCGCACCGGACGCGACATCAGGTCGTGCAGCGTCATCCAGCCTTCGTTGGTCGCTTCCCACACCGAGTTGGTGATGCTGGTGCGCACGACGCGGGCATTGGTTCGGGCCAGATCGATCATCTGCAGCACCGAACCGGGGTTTTCCTTGTCGCGCAGCAGGTAGTTGAACACCTGCGGCCCGGAAAAATCCGAGTAAAGCTCGCTGTAGGCCTCGACCTGCCCGGTGGTGGTGAGGACGGATTTCCACTCCTCCTCCGCGGACAGCTCCCCGCTGCGCGTCAGCGCGAGATGGAACCCTACGTCGATCAGGCGCGCAGTGTTCTCCGCCCGTTCAAGGTAGCGGTTCATCCAGTAGACGCCGTTGGCAGCTCTTCCCAGCATTACTCGTCCAGTACCCAGGTGTCCTTGGTGCCGCCGCCCTGCGACGAATTGACCACGAGCGATCCCTTCTTGAGCGCCACGCGGGTCAGCCCGCCCGGCGTGATGTCGATGCCGTCGGGCGAGACCAGAACGAACGGCCGCAAGTCGACGTGGCGCGGGGCCAGTCCGGCATTCTTGAAGATTGGCACTGTCGAAAGCGACAGCGTGGGCTGGGCAATGTAGTTGTCCGGCTTGGCGCGCAGCTTCGCCTCGAACGCGGCCAGTTCCTTTTTCGAGGAGGTCGGGCCGATCAGCATGCCGTATCCGCCCGATCCGTGGACTTCCTTGACGACGAGATCGCGCAGATTGTCGAGCACGTAGGCCAGCGCGTCCGGCTCGGAGCAGCGATAGGTCGGCACGTTGTTCAGGATCGGCTTCTCGCCGGTGTAGAATTCGACGATCTCGGGCATGTAGCTGTAGATCGCCTTGTCATCGGCAATGCCGGTACCGGGCGCATTGGCAATGGTGATACCACCCGCGCGGTACACATCCATGATGCCGGCAACGCCCAGGATCGAATTCGGATTGAAGGTCAGCGGATCGAGGTACTCGTCATCGACGCGGCGATAGACCACATCGATCGCCTTGTACCCCGTGGTCGTACGCATCGCCACGCGGCCATCGACCACCCGCAGGTCCTTGCCCTCGACAAGTTCGGCGCCCATCTGGTCGGCCAGAAAGGCATGTTCGAAATAGGCCGAGTTGAAGATGCCCGGCGTTAGCACGGCAACAACCGGCTGCTTGCCGCCCTTGTATGCCGGCGGGGCACAAGCCCGTAGCGAACGAGCCAGACGGCGCGGATAATCGGAGACGGGGCGCACCGGAACCTTGGTGAAGAGTTCCGGGAACATCGACATCATCGTCTCGCGGTTCTCGAGCATGTACGAGACGCCGGACGGGGTGCGGGCGTTATCCTCCAGCACCATGAACTCGTCGGGGCCGGTCCGCACCAGATCGATGCCGACAATGTGGGTATAGACCCCGCCGGGTGGCGTGAAGCCGGTCATCTGCGTGAGGAAGGCGTCGTTGTTGCGCAGCGCGGATACGGGCAGGCGTCCGGACCGGATGATTTCCTGACGGTGATAGAGATCCTGCAGGAAGGCATTGAGCGCCCTCACCCGCTGTTCGATACCGCGCGTCAGCTTGCGCCATTCGCGCGCAGTAATGATGCGCGGGATCATGTCGAATGGGATCAGCCGCTCTTCAGCCGCGTCATCTCCATAGACATTGAAAGTAATTCCGATACGGCGAAAGAAACGCTCGGCTTCTGCATCCTGACGTTTCAGCCAGGTTTTGTCCTGACCATCGTACCAGTTACAGAAATCGGCATAGGCAGGACGAATTGAACCGTCCTCGTTGAGCATCTCGTCGAAATTATTCGCGCTCGTGGCCGTCATCGTGACTCCCGTTTGTCCATGTGATGCAACATGGAAAGGGACTTGCCAAGCACTTACGCTGCACCTGCGAAAGAATTTTCAACGGCACAAACGCTATGAAAACCGGATCGTTCCGGTCTGCATTCCGTCAACAGATGTAGTTTGCCGGGCAGCTAACCGAGCAAGCCCCGGCGGATCAGATCATCCCGAAGCTGCTGCGCATCGGTGAAGTGATGGACATTCCAGCCGAGATCGCGCGCGGCGGCTATGTTGGCGGGATTGTCATCGATGAAAAGCATCGCGCCGGGCTCATGGCCGAAGCGGCGCGCGGCGAGATCGAATATCCGTGCATCGGGCTTCGCCAGCTTCTCGTCGCCCGAGACCACGATCTCGCCGAACAGGTCGAAAAGCGGCTCCGTCGCGCGGAACTCGCGCCAGAACGGACTGGCAAAGTTGGTGATGGCGAAGAGCGGAACCTGCCGAGCCGCCAGCTCGCGCACGATTTCGTGACTGCCGGGCACATTGCCGGGAATCGTTTCGAGAAAGCGGGTGGCGTAGGCGTCGATCAGATCGTCGTGACCGGGGAACTCCGCCTTGCGCTCGGCGACCATCTCGTCGAGGTCGCGGCCCGCGTCATGCTGGAAGTGCCATTCCTCGGTAACGACATTGCTGCAGAACCAGTCGAGCCGCTCGGGATCGTCGATCAGCTTGGCAAAAAGCTGGCGCATGTCCCACTGGACGAGCACCCGGCCCACGTCGAACACGACAGCATCTATGGCAGACATGACAAAACCCCCGCGAATGGCGGGGGCACCAATGTCATCGCAATGGTCCGTCCGCCGATGATCCCCGCCTTCACAGACGGGGATGGGCGAAACGAATCAGCCCTGGCGAGCCTTGAAGCGGCGATTGGTCTTGTTGATGACGTAAGTACGGCCGCGGCGGCGGATCACGCGGTTATCGCGGTGACGACCCTTGAGCGACTTGAGGCTGTTGCGAATCTTCATCGTATGTCTCGTCTGTCTGGGCGGTTACCGACCGCCGGAAATTTGAAGTGGGGCCGTTAGTCGGAGAGCCCCGCCGAGTCAAGCGCGGGAAGGCGGAAAACCGCGTTCGGCGCTCCATTCATCTGCGGGCAATCGCGCTGCCCCATAACCGCTACAAGGGCGCGACACCACGATAATCGGACAGAACGAATTCCTATGACACTGCTCAAGGGCGCGGCCTTCTCCGCCGGCATCGCCGCCATGCTGACCGCTTCTCCGCAAGCCGATGCGCAAGTGAGCCCCCGGGGCCCCGGCTGGCGCTCTCCAGGCTGGAACAGCCCCATGCGCGCGCCCGTCTCGGACAGGCGCCATCGGGATGCCCGTGAAGGCCGGGTCGACGTGAACCGCTTCGTAGTCGCCGGTGCCGATCTCGGCCACGGCCCGGTCTCGGTGGAATCGGAATCGGGCGATGGCCCGTGGATCGGGGAAACGCAGCGGGCAGCCTACGAAGCCGCCATCATCGATAGCCTGATCGGCGCCGGCTACGACACGCGCCATGCCAGCGATGAGAATGCGCAGGTCGTACAGCTAAAGATCGCCCGCCGCGTCCTTGCCCCCGCAGAAGAGAAGCGAAACCCGGTCAGCGGCAGCGCGGCGATGTCCGTCGGCACCCACGGCTCCGCTTATGGCCTCGCGGTCAACGTCGACCTGACCAAGCCCCGCCCTGCCCTCCTCTCCACCCGGCTCGATGCCCGCATCTTCAACAAGAAAGGCGGCAAGGTGCTCTGGGAAGGCTACGCGACCATCGCGACACGCGAAGGAGACGACGACTGGACCGACAGCCGGATCGCCGGAAAGCTGGCGGAAGCGCTCTTCGACAATTTCCCCGAAGCGGAAAACGTAATCCCCGCAGACGCGCCGCAGGGCTGAGCCATGCTTGCATCCGACCCATCCAGCGGCCAAACCGGCAATGAAGGCTGGCTCCACGCCGGCAGTGGAGAGGATGCAATGACCAACCGTCCGTTTGCCCGCGTTTCCGGTAAAGCTGCCGGGGCGCTTGCCCTCGCCGCCATCATGGCCCTGCCCGGTTGCGTTGCCCCTGTGGGGCCGGTCGAGGTCACGCGCTTTCACGCGCCCGAGATAGCGGCACGTACGCACGGCACCATCCACGTAGAACCGGCGACCGGCCAACCGGACGACATGGAATTCCGCACCTACGCCAATGCCGTCATGCGCGAACTGACCAAGATAGGGTACAGCGAACCACTGCCTGGAGAAGCCGCGGGCAATCAGGTCGCGGTCGTCAGCGTGGAACGCCAGCGCTATGTCCCTCGGCGGGATGGCAGCCCCGTGTCCGTCGGAGTGGGCGGCAGCACCGGAAGCTACGGCTCCGGCCTTGGCGTGGGAGTCGGCATCGACCTGTCCGGCCCGCCGCCCGAGCAAGTAGAAACCAGACTCGCCGTCACCATCCTTGAACGCGCCAGCGGCAAGCACCTTTGGGAAGGCCGCGCGAGCTTTGTCGTCCGCGCCGATTCCCCGCTCGCCCAGACGCCCCTCGGGGCAGCGAAAATGGCCGAAGCCCTGTTCAAGGGGTTTCCGGGCCAGTCCGGCGAAACTATCCAAGTGAAATGAACGATATCCAGATCAACGCAGCATTCGATTCCGGCAACATCGAAGTCCTCTCCATCGACGACACCACCGCCCGCCTTGCCATACGGCGTGACCGCAATTCCGATTTCTTCCAGTGGTTCCATTTTCGCGTCAGCGGCGCGAAGGGACGCGAACTGACGCTGGTAATCACCGGCCTCAACGGCTCGGCCTATCCAATGGGCTGGCCCGGCTATAACGCCTGCGTATCGGAAGACCGCCAGTTCTGGGGCCGTGCCGAAAGCCATTGGGACGAAAGCCGCGACGGTGGTTCGCTGACCATCCGCTACAAGCCTTCGGGCAACATGGCATGGTTCGCCTATTTCGCGCCCTATTCGATGGAACGCCATCACGACCTCGTCGCCCGCACAGCCGGTGCCGGCAGCGTGGAATATCGCTGCCTGGGGACCACGCTGGACGGCCAGTCGATCGACTGCCTCGAAATGGGCGCAGGGCAGACCCAAGTCTGGCTCTACGCCCGCCAGCACCCCGGCGAATCCATGGCCGAATGGTGGATGGAAGGCGCGCTGGAGCTGCTTGCCGATCCGGCCAGCTCGGTAGGCCGCGAACTGCGCCGCCGCTGCCGGCTGCACGTCGTTCCCAACGCCAACCCCGACGGTTCGAAGCGCGGGCATTTGCGCACCAATGCCGCCGGCACCAACCTCAACCGCGAATGGGACACGCCGACCCCGGAAAAGTCCCCCGAGGTTCTGGCGATCCGCAATGCCATGGATGCCAGCGGCGTCGATTTCGCCATGGACGTACACGGCGACGAAGCCATTCCGGCAGTGTTCCTTGCCGGGTTCGAGGGCATCCCCTCGCGCAAGGACGAACAGCTTGCGGGCTACAACCGCTATGCCCACCTGCTCGAACGCCGCACGCCCGATTTCCAGACCAAGCTCGGATATCCCGTCGCGCGGCCGGGCACGGGCAACATGGCCATGTCGACCAATCAGCTTGCCGAACGCTTCGGCTGCGTGTCGATGACGCTGGAAATGCCGTTCAAGGACCACAATCCGGCAGCCGACCGACGGCAGGCCTGGAGCCCGGAACGCTCGAAGCAGCTCGGTCGCGACTGCATGGGCGCGCTGTTGGAATGGCTGATCGAGCGCGAGAACGGCGCCCAGTCCTGATCTTCAGGCAAGCTGTAGCCGGCGGGCCTCAGTCGAGGTTCGCCGGCCCGAAGGCGTAGGGCAGCAAATCGGAAAGGCGCGTTTCCAGCACGCCGCCCTCCCCATCGCACCAGATCACGGGATCGGTGCCGCCCAGTTGCGCGACTTCGTTGAGTATCTGCCGGCAACGCCCGCAAGGCGTAACCGTCGGCCCCTTGCCCGGCGCGCCGGGCGCACCGCCCGTGACCGCCACGGCTTCCAGTATGCCCTGCTCCACGGTCGAGAGGATCTTGGCGACCGCCACCGTCTCGGCGCACAGCGCGAGGCCGTAACTGGCATTCTCGACATTGGCGCCAGTGACCACCGAGCCGTCGGCCATCAGCAGCGCGGCGCCGACATGGAAGTTCGAATAAGGGGCATAAGCGCCCGCAGCAGCCTCGCGCGCTGCGGCGATGAGGGTGTCTCGCATGCTGTCTGTCATGGCTGCACCACTACCCAGCGCAGGCCGTCCTGCGCAATCTCGTTGGCGAGGCTGGTGTTGGCAGTCCACAAGGTCCACGGTCGTCCCGCATAGTCCGGCATGAAGCGGTTGCGGACCAGCCACAGGTTGCGGTCGAGCTTGTGGGCAATCGCGTAGCGATCCTCGAACCGGGGCGTGATCTTCAGGATGACCGGCTTGCCCGCATGCGTCTCGACCTGATTGAGAAAAGTCATCAGTTCGCTTTCCACTTTTGCATCGCCCACGCGGACGGGGCAATTGTCGGCCAGCATGTCCAGCTCGACTACCGGCGGCAGCAGCGTCGCATCACGCGGAACGGTGGTCACGAAGTTGGCGGCCTGCTTTTCGGCGGGTTGGCAAGGATCGTAGCGGTGGACAGCCCCGACCTGCATGCCGGCTGCCCGCGCCGCATCGAAATTCTCGACGAAGCGGGGATCGCGCGCGAAGGCGCTTGCGCTGGCATCGATATAGGCGAAGTCCGCGCCGACCGCTTTCAGCGACCGCCAGCTTACCGGACCGTCGTCGGCGCCGATCTCCACGCCCTGCACCGGGAACGTCGCCCGGTCCGGCAGCCAGTGATGCCACTGCCACCAGCCCCATGCGCCGAGCACCAAAGCTATGAGCGACAAGAGCGCCAGAATACGCAGCTTGGTGGCGCCGCGCATCTTCGCTGCCTTGCGGTCCCTGTTCGCTCCCCGAGCCAATACCCCCTCCTCAGCCGCGGATATGCAGGACGCAGATCAGCGTGAACAGCCGCCGCGCGGTAGGGAAGTCGGTCTCGACCTTGCCTTCCAGCCGCTCCACCAGCAATTCGGCCGCCTCGTTGTGGACGCCACGCCGGGCCATGTCGATGGTTTCGATCTCTTGCGGCGTCGACTTGCGAATCGCCTGGTAGTAGCTCTCGCAGATCGCGAAATACTCGCGGATCGGCCGGCGGAACCGCGCAAGGCCCAGCACCAGCGTCTCCAGCGGCTCGCCCCCTTCGCTGGAAATCTCCATCGAGAGCCGCCCGTCGCGCACGGAAAGCCGCAGGCGATAGGGCCCTTCGTGCCCCGCCGCGAACGTTCGCACCGGCTTGAACACGTTGTCCTCGATCAGGTCGAAGATGGCGATCCGCCGTTCCTGCTCGATATCCGCGTTGCGCCAGAGGATGGTCGCGTCGTCGAGTTCTATATGTGTGATGCGCGGGTCCGGCATGATGCGCACCGCCTTTACGCGTTCGTTGCGGGGCCGGGCAAGTCCGACTGTCGTCCGGCGCATCACCATCCACAAGCTGTGGAATAAAATCGGCGCAAGTCGCGCTTGCGGGGACTCGCCGGCACGACCATTGTGCGCCGCTTATGGCTCAGGAAGATCTTCTCATCAAAGGTGCCGCCGGCGAAGCGCGCGTGCTGCCCTCCAACGTCGAGGCGGAGGCCGCTTTTCTGGGCGCGGTGCTGATCGATAACCGCGTGATCGAGGAACTGCAGACGCAGCTCGGCCCCCAGCACTTCTTCGAACCCGTGCATGCGCGCATCTACGAGCGCATCCTCAATCTTCTCGACCGCAAGGCGGTGGTCACCCCGGTCACGCTGAGGCCCTATTTCGAGGCGGACGAGTCGCTCAAGGCGCTGGGCGGCGTATCGTATCTCGCCCGCCTCACGGCCGATGGACAGGGCCTGCTGGCCCCGCGCGAGCTGGCCGACCAGATCTACGACCTCGCCCTCCTGCGCGAACTGATCTCGGTCGGGCGCGGCCTTGTCGAAGGGGCGATGGACACCTCCGAATCGGTCGAGCCGATGGAGCAGGTCGAGCAGGCGGAAGCCGCGCTCTACAAGGTGGCGGAAGGCGCGGCCTCCGCCAACGAGGCCAAGAGCTTCGGCGCCGCCACCCGCACCGCCATTTTCAACATCGAAAAGGCGTTCAATTCGGGCGGCCACATCTCGGGTAAGACCACCGGCCTGAACTCGGTGAACGAGAAGATCGGCGGCCTGCACGATTCCGACCTTATCATCCTTGCCGGCCGCCCCGGCATGGGCAAGACCTCGCTGGTCACCAACATCGCCTTCAACACGGCCCAGCGCTATGTCGACGACACCATCCGCGACGGCATCGAACACGCCAAGTCGGTGGGCGCGCCGACGGCGTTCTTCAGCCTCGAAATGAGCGCCGACCAGCTGGCGACGCGTATTCTGGCCGAACAGTCGGGCATCAGCTCCGAAGCGCTGCGCATGGGCAAGATCAGCCGCGAGGACTTCCAGCAGCTCTCCTTCGCCAGTCAACGCCTAGCCGAACTGCCGCTGTTCATCGACGACACGCCCGGCCTCTCGATAGCCGCGCTGCGCACCCGCGCGCGCCGTCTCAAGCGCCGCCACAACATCGGCCTGATCATCATCGACTACCTGCAGCTGCTGTCCGGTTCGGGCCGCGCGCAGGACAACCGCGTGAACGAGATCTCGGAAATTTCCCGCGGTCTCAAGACCTTGGCGAAGGAACTTGAGGTTCCGGTCATCGCCTTGTCGCAGCTTTCGCGTGCGGTGGAACAGCGCGAAGACAAGAAGCCGATGCTTTCCGACCTTCGCGAATCCGGCTCGATCGAGCAGGACGCCGACATGGTCTGGTTCGTCTATCGCGAGGACTACTACGTCAATGCGACCGAGCCCAAGTACCCGGCCGAAGGCGATCCGCCGGACGTCGTCGAGAAGTGGGAAGCCTGGCGCCAGAAGATGGAACAGGTCACCGGGCTTGCCGAACTGATCGTCGCCAAGCAGCGCCACGGCTCCACCGGCCGCGTGCGTCTGAAGTTCGAGGCGCGGATTACCAAGTTCTCCGACCTTGCCCCCGACGACATGCGCGCCGCATTCGACAATGACTGACGTGGGTGCACGTGACTGACCACAAGGTCCTGCTGATTGCCGGCGGTTCGGGTTCGATCGGCAGTGCGATTGCGCGGCATGCGCTTTCGCAGGGCTGGAAAGTGGCACTCCACGGCCGCACGCTGGAAAAGGTCGACGCGGCGGTGACCGGGTTGTCCTATCTCGGTCCGATCGACGGCTTCATCGCCGACATCTGGCAGGAGGACGCTGCCGAAACGCTCGTTGCCGAAGTGGCCGAGCAATATGGCCGGATCGACGCGGTGATAGACTGCACCGCGACCGGACCGATGGGCATTACCGGCCTGTTTCCAGAGACTTCGCCTGAGGTCTTCGGAGACTTCCTCAATGTCTCGGTCGGCTGGATCGAGCGGCTGGCCCACGCCGCCTACGATTTTCTCTCGCAGCAGGGCGGCACGCTGATCGGCTTCGTGTCGGACGCAGGCATCTACGCCGCGCCGCGCCAGACGCTGATCGGCGCCGCGCGTGCCGGCACCATCGGCTTCATCCGCAACTTCGCGCTGGAAGCCGCGCGCGACGGCATCCGCGCCCATGTCATTTCGCCCAGCTTCGTCGAGGGCAGCGAGAGCGCGCTGCGCATGGGCTCCGAACGCATGGCCAAGGCCGCCCGCCGCGCCGGGCTCGGCCTGCCCGCCGCCGACGACATCGCCCCGCTCGCCCTGTTCCTGTGCAGCGACGGGGCAGCGAAGATCACCGGACAGGTCATCAGCGTGAACGGCGGGCTGAACGCCTGAAAAGTTCACTAAGTTTGGCCACATCAGCGATCGCAAAGTCCGGTGAAGTTTTCGCGATTTCAAAGGGTTGAAACTTCACACCGCAGCAAAGTTCGCGGCATGTGTTGGTGAGGATCGACGGTGTCAAAGAGCCCTGGCCGCCCGTGCGGACATGGCGCGGCCGGACGGCAGTCTGACAGGTTGCGGGCGTGTAGGAAAACCGGGCCCTGCTGAACCGTCAGATCCCCGGCAGCTTATTTTTTATTCACCGGACTGTTCTGCT
The DNA here is from genome assembly GCA_965140495.1 of uncultured Novosphingobium sp. GTDB lineage: Bacteria > Pseudomonadota > Alphaproteobacteria > Sphingomonadales > Sphingomonadaceae > Novosphingobium. The sequence goes on from OZ223239.1 coordinate 3,314,569, forward strand.
CCTGTGGTTCCTTGCCCGGAGCCTGCCTGCGAAACATTTCCCGATATTCGAGGTCTTCGCACCTGCGCCGCCTTAGATCTTTGGATTTCTGAGAGTTGTAGCGCATCCAGACGATAACAATGGAAATCATCATTACCATTAGTGCCATCAGCGAGTAGGCAATTATCAATCGCGGCTGCATTGTACGGCGCCTCCTTGCACTTGGCGTGCGGATGGGTGCGAATGTCGAATCTTGACCTTTGATCCGGACGTCCGCCTGCAAACATATTTCTTTGAAAGACCGGCCCCCCCTCGACGGTGCAGCCGCGGATTTCCGTCAGGGCCCATAAGGGCCTGAGCGGTTCGGCTATTCGATCGCCGGTGCTCCGGAACGCATCAATGTCAGGTCCCGCTCCACTTGCCTCAGCCCATCGACCGACGCGATCGCCAAGTCCAGCGGCCTGCTGCCCAGCCTGTCGCAGACTGAATTTAGGTAGGCCATCGCCTCGTCTTTGTTTCCGAGCGTTTCCAGCGCCAGCCTTGTTACGATGCCCTGCCGACTTGCCTTTTCCGGCGCCAGCTTCGGCGTGTTCGATCGCCTAAAATAGGGCTTTCCGGCAGCCGGCTGACGTGCCTTTCCGTCGGCGGCCGGCACGGCGCTATCCTCCATGGGACCTTGCTCCGTCACAGCCAATCCGGGCTCCAATGCACGCCCATTTCGCGCCGCAGCCTGATGATCCGCTTGCGATAGTACCCGACAAGGTCGAAGTGCGATCCTTGCTGCGTACCGTCAACAATGTGAGCGCTCTGGATCAGTGCAAGCTGATGATGAAAAAGAAGCTGATTGAGGTCCACGGCGGCTCTCCTAAACGCGGGAGCGCGATGGTCTCTCAGTTGCCGGGTTGCGAAAAAATGTCGGCAATATTGGAGCTATACGCGCTTCCTGAAATTTGTCGAACGAAATTCAGGAAAATAGACCAAATTCACAACAGCCAACCGAATGATATATTGCAATTCTAATATTTAACCCTATACAGTTTTCACGCGTCGCCTGCGATAGGATTTGCGCTGTCTTTGCAGGCCCGTCTCCTTTCCCAGCTATGGCCTCCTTGTAGCTTGCCGTTGCTCACGCGCGGCCGGCGCGATCAGATATTTTTTCTTGAGAGAACGGAAGTAGCCAAAGAAGTACTGCTATCGATGTATGGCTGCATCCAGGAAACTAGTCCCTATGGGCTACTTTGCCCTCATGCTCGACACTGAACCTGAGATCATCACCTGAACCGCCGAAAAGATGCGTAAGTTTCGCATCCGCTCGACCATAGGCGATCGCCACCATGTCGAATTGACGCCACACGATCTCGGCAAGGGGGCATCGTCTTTCGCGACGCTCCCCGGCCAGCCCGGCGCCTCAGGCCGCAAGCGCGGCCATTTTGAACGACAATAGGACTGCGGCGCAAAGCCGCAAATTACGGAAATACATGAACACAGATATTGCCGGCGCATTGGTTGCGCCCAAGAACAGAACGATTATCCACCAAGGCGCAAAGGCGCTGTTTTCGTTCGGAGAAAGAACGAACCGCCTGTCTCGCACCGGCGTGCTCTCGACGACAGACCTGCGACACATCGTCGCCGCCATGGTGGACTGACGATCTCGCCCTTTCCAACGCCACGGCGAGGAAGAGGGTATTCGCGCACTTTCGCGCAGGAAGTGCAAACGAAACGCCGACATTGCGCCACGAACACCCCCACCTCAATCAGGGAGCCTCCACCATCGATCTCAACAAACTCTACGCCGCCCATCAGTCCGCACTCATGCAGGCTTCGCGTGCACCGGATGCGCACCACCGGGCCCGGCACATGGCAAACGCGATTGCGGTAGCGGCACGGATCCAGCGCGGTAGACTAAAACTCGGCACGGCAGCGGCATGCGCCTGGACCACATCAGACCGCTCACTGCGCCCCGCTCCCGAACTTGCGATCCCCTAAAACGGCGCGGGTTCACCCCAATGCCGCCCGCCACCGTCCCAACCGCTCCACCGCCTCATCCAGCATCGCGTCCGGCTTGGTGAAGCAGAAGCGCACGATGTGTTCGGGCCGGCCCTCGCCCTCGTAGAGCGCGGAGACGGGGACGGTCGCGACGCCCGCCTCGGTTACGGCGCGTTCGGAGAACTGGCGGTCGGTCAGGGTTATGCCCGAGGCGGCGAGGTCGACGCAGAGGAACCATGTCGCGGCGTTGGGCAGGACGGTGAAGCCCGCGGCCTCCAGCCCCGCTTTCAGCCGCGCGCGGGAGGCGGCCCAGGCGGCGCGCTGGTCGGCCAGCATGGCATCGGGCATCGTCAGCCCCTCGGCCACGGCCCATTGCAGCGGCGGGGCGCTGGCGTAGGTGAGGAACTGGTGGGCGCGGGAGAGCGCGGTTGCCAGCTCGCCTTGCGCGATCATCCAGCCGATCTTCCAGCCGGTGATGCCGAAGATCTTGCCCGCGGAGCCGATCTTGACGCTGCGCTCGGCCATGCCTTCCAGCGCCATCAGCGAGCGGTGCGGCACGCCGTCGAAACGCACGTCTTCCCAGACTTCATCGCAGATCGCGATCAGGTCGTGCTCGCGGCAAGCCTGCGCCAGCGCCGCCAGTTCGGCCTCGCCTGCAACGGTGCCGGCGGGATTGAGCGGATCGTTGAACATCAGCACACGGGTGCGCGGGGTGACGGCGCGTTCCAGAGCCTGCGCATCGTAGCGGAAATGCGGCGGCTGCAGCATCACCGAGACGGGAACGCCCCCTGCCCGGCGCACCATCGGCGCATAGGCATCGTAGGCGGGCTGGAACAGGATCACCTCGTCGCCCGGTTGCACCAGCGCCAGCACCGCCGCGGCAATTGCCTCGGTCGCTCCGGAGGTTACGGTCACTTGCTCAGGTGAGAACGCAAGTTGCTGACGGCGCGCGTAGTAACCGCAGACGGCCTCGCGCAGTTCGGGCAGACCGGCACCGGGCGGATACTGGTTCGACTTTTCGCGCAAGGCGCGCGCGGCCGCCTCCAGCATGGGCTCCGGACCCGGCGCGTCGGGGAAGCCCTGCCCCAGGTTTATCGCGCCATGTTCGCGCGCCAGTGCCGACATCCGGTCGAACACGGTGCGCTCCATGGCGGCATAGACGGGGTGGATCCGGCCGGCTGTCTTCATCGCGGTACTGCTCCGATGGCCTGTACGGGCATGGTCGAAAGGAGCATCGCGCGATAGCGCCGGTTTTCGCAAAATGCACGCCGGGCCGCGCCGTTTGTCGAGAGATGGACAGACCGTGGCCCTATCCCGATCCTAGACGAACAAGAAGGACGGGCGGAAGAGGAAACTATAGCGATGTCCTACGAACTGAACCGCAAGCTGGCCGCCCCGCGCGAGCCCCTGCCGACGACTGCAGAGATCGACCAGGTTACCGCCGACATCATCCGCGGCGCCTTCGAGACCGTCTGCTTCGAGAGCGCGACCTACCTCGGCCGGGCCGCGTCCTCTCCCATCATCAACCAGTCGAACGAGCGCAATGCCGCTATCGTCGATGCGCATGGCCGCCTGGCCATGGGCGCGATCGGTACGCCGCACCTCACTTTCGTGAACCAGATGGAAACGCGCTGGGGCCTGATGAACCAGGAGCGCTACGACTGGGGACCGGGCGACGTGTTCCTCGCCAACGATCCCGATCACGGCGGCGGCCACCTGCCCGACTACAACGTCTACGGCCCGGTCTACGACGAAAAGGGCGAGCTGATCTGCATCCAGACGCTGCAGGCCCACCAGGGCGACACCGGCGGCAAGGACCCGGGCGGCTTCACGCTGGAAGCGACCGACGTCTTCACCGAAGGCGTGATCTATCCCTGCCTCAAGCTCGTCCACCGCGGCGAGCTGCGCAAGGACGTGTTCGACTTCGTGGTACGCAACAACCGTTTCGCGACCTTCGCGGGCGACATCGCCGCGATGATCGGCGGCGTGCAGCATGCGGCCAAGATGCTGGAGGACCTGCTGGCGAAGTGGGGCTCGGAAACGGTGAAGGCCGCGATCAACCATTCGATCGAGCACACCGAAAAGCGCATGCGCGAGGAAATCGCCAAGTGGCCCAACGGCACCTATGAAGGCACCGTCTTCATCGACCACGACACCGCGGGCACCAAGGACATCAAGGTTCATGTCGCCTGCACCGTCGATGACGGCCAGCTCACCGTCGATCTCACCGGCACCGACGACCGGCAGGACCTCGTCGGCGTGTGGAACACCTTCGCCAATTCGCGCAGCTACGTGATGACGCAGGTGATCACGCACCTCGACCCGACGATCGTGCGCAACGAGGGCATGTTCAACGCGGTGGAGATCGTGATCCCCGAAGGCTGTATCGCGCAGCCGCCGCCGAACAAGCCGGCAGCGCTCGGCTCGTTCCACCCGGCCTGCGAAATCACCGAGGCGGTCTGCGTCGCACTCAGTCAGGTCGCGCCCGAACGGGCCCAGCCGCAGCTCTACAAGATCGGCATGCCCAACGCCGTCATCGGTTTCGACGAGAACGGCATGATGTGGATGGACCAGGGCGTCGACTGCCGCTCGATGGACGTCTCGGCGATCCAGGGCCTCGACGGCTGGGGATCGTGCCCCAATTCGCTGGGCAACCTGATCCTGTCCGAGGCGGAAGACGCGGAAAGCCGCTTCCCGATCCTCAACATCAGCCGCGAGATGACCACCGACGGCGGCGGCGCCGGCCAGTGGCGCGGCGCTCCGGGCTCGCTCAACGTGAAGCAGGTCTTGAAGCCGACTTCGGCGATGGCCTGGATGGTTTCGGCCGATCACCCGCTGCGCGGCATGTGCGGCGGCGAGGATGCCATTCCCTACACCAACCACTTCGAGGTGGGCTCGCCCAACGAGCGCAAGATCGAACGCACGGCGCAGGACCTGCTGCCCGATGGCGCGGTGATCGCCTACCAGCACGGCGGCGGTGCGGGCTTCGGCCAGCCGCTGCTGCGCGATCCCGAGGCGGTGAAGGAAGACGTGCTCGACGAGTACGTCAGCCCCGAAGCCGCGCGTGCCAAGTACGGTGTGGTGCTCACCGGCAGCCTCGAGGACTACACGCTCGCCGTGGACCACGAAGCGACCAAGGCGCTGCGGGCCGAAATGGCGGCCATGGCGGAAGCGGCGGAGTAACCGGCATTTAGTTCAGTTTCATCGTCATCCCCGCGGAGGCGGGGATCCCGCTTCCTGCCACTGCGCATGAGAAGACAGCGGGGCCCCCGCCTTCGCGAGGGCGACGATCAGGGAGGGACGGAGAGCCGCTCGGCTCTCCAGCAAAAGGCAAGCAAATGACCTATCGCGTTGGCATCGACATCGGCGGCACTTTCACCGACTTCGCGCTTCTCAAGGGCGACGAAGTGGTACTGCACAAGAACCTCTCCACCCCGGAGGACCGCTCGCTGGGCGTGATGGAGGGGCTCGGCAAGCTGGCCGAGAAGGAGGGCCTCGAACTCGGCGACTTCCTCGGCAAGTGCGAAGCCATCGTCCATGGCACCACCGTCGCCGACAACACCCTGATCGAGATGAACGGCGCCCTCACCGGCCTGATCACCACCGAGGGTTTCCGCGACGAGATCGAGTACCGCCGCGGGTTCAAGGAAGACATCTGGGACGTGCGCCTCGCGCCGCCCAAGCAGATCACCCCGCGCCGCCGCCGCCTGACCGTGCCCGAGCGTATCCTGCATGACGGCACCGTACACCACGCGCTCGACGAGGACGCGCTGCGCGAGGCCTGCCGCAAGCTGCGCCTGCAGAACGTCGAGGCGGTGGCGATCAGCTTCCTGTTCTCCTTCGTGAACCCCGAGCACGAGCGCCGGGCCAAGGAGATCGTCACGCAGGAAATCCAGAACGCCTATATCTCGGCCAGCCACGAAGTGCTGCCGCGCGCACCGGAGTACGACCGTACCTCCACCACCGTGGTCAACGCCTATGTCGGCCCGCGCGTGATCGGCTATCTGGAAAAGCTGGTGCAGCGCCTCGTCGAGGGCGGGTACAAGAACCAGCTCATGGTCATGCAGGCCGCCGGCGGCGTGATGACCAAGGAATACATCGACGGCGCCCCGATCCGCGTGCTGGCTTCCGGCCCCGCAGGCGGCGTGATCGGTTCCGCCCATACCGGCAGTGCCAAGGGTTGCCCGGACCTGCTCTGCGTCGACATGGGCGGCACTTCCTACGACATGTCGCTGGTGGTCGGCGGGCAGGCCCCGGCCGAAGCCGGCTGGAACATGCACCACCGCTACCTGATCGGCGTGCCGATGGTGAAGGTGGAGACGCTCGGCGCCGGCGGCGGCTCGGTCTGCCACGTTAATGCGGGCGCGCTCGAAGTCGGCCCGAAGTCGGCAGGCTCCGAACCCGGCCCGATCTGCTACGGACGCGGCGGCACCGAGCCGACCGTCACCGACGCGCTGGTCATGCTCGGCATCCTCTCGACCGACGAAGGCTTTGCCGGCGGCAGCTTCTCGCTCTCCAAGAAGGGCGTGACCGAAGCCTTCCAGACAATCGCCGAGCAAATGGAAGACGTCGGCGACGACTACGATGCCGAACAGGCCGCGTTCGACTGCTGGCGCGTGGTCAATGCCAACATGAGCCAGGGCGTGCGCCGCACGACCGCGGGAAAGGGTATCGATCCCAAGGACCTCGTCATGCTCGCCTATGGCGGCAACGGCCCGGCCTTCGCGGCGATTCAGGCCGAGGATCTCGGCATCAAGCGCGTGCTGGTGCCCAAGGCCTCGCCCACGTTCTCGGCGCTCGGCACGCTGGTCGCCAACCCGACCATCGATGAGGAACGCTCCTACATTGCCTCGGCCAAGGCGCCCGATCTCGACCGCATCCGCCAGCTCTGGACCGACCTGTCCACCCGCGCGCGCAAGTACTTCACCGACGCGCATTTCGATGCCGACGACATCCGCGTGAACTACCAGCTCAACATGCGCTATCCGGGGCAGAACTTCTCGCTCTCGCTCGACTACAAGGCCGATGTGCCGCTGGGCGATCTCTCGTTCATCGGCTACGATTTCGGCGAGCGCGCCATCGAGCTGTTCAACCAGCGCCACATGGACGAATACGCCCACATCCGCGAACACGAGATCCCGGAAATCTCGGGCGTCCGCCTCGCCGCGCACGTGGTCACCCCTTCGCCCAAGGCCGCCGGCGGCTTCACGCCCTCGGGCAAGGCGCCCACCGCAGCCAAGGAACGCCGCGCCAATCTCGGCCAGGGCTTCGCACAGATCCCGGTCTATCTCGGCAAGGATCTGGAGCCGGGCATGGAAGTGCCCTCTCCCGCGATCATCGAGGAAACCTTCACCACCATCGTCGTCTATCCGGGCTGGAAGGCGCAGGTGGACGATGCGGGCGACTACCAGCTTGTGAAGGATTAGACTGTCGTTGGTTCAGCTTTTAGCTCGGCATAATTTTCACTGGCTCGCGCTGCTTCGCGGCTCTATTGCCTGCGAGGTTTGCGATCAAAGAGTTGAAGAAAATGACTATTATCACCGCGTTGGCGAGCGGGGGCAGAGTTTGCTTCGGCTATAACGATGGTCATACATGCGGTGATTCACCGATGCCTGGCAGAGGCTGTCCCTGGGTAAAGTTAGGACCTTGGATGCTGGGGCTGTCCGGTTCATCCTGGACCTTCAACGTCATCCAACGACACGCGCATGTGTTTGAGAACAAAAGTTCATCGGCTGCCGACGTTGTGTTTGGATTGCGTAGCATCTTGGATGAACATCGGCTTGGCCGTCGCGATGACGATGAGGTCACAGACCATTATGGGATTTGGTGCATTCTTATTAATGCCGCCGGCGAAATTTGGGATATTGATGAAAGATTAGCCTTTTCTCGCATACCGGATAACGTCCTCTGGGCTAGAGGATCCGGCACTGACTACGCCCTTGGTGCAGACTTTGTTCTGTCCAAGCAGAATGCGTGCATCGAAACGCGCGTTAAAACTGCAACCGAAGCCGCTATCGCGTTTGACCTCTACAGCGGCGGACAAAGCAACACCTGCATGTTGGACAGCAGCCAAGTATAATCAAAATCTGTCCCGAGTACGCATCATTGGCGAAGGTTCGCTTCCATTAAGGAAGTCTACGTTCGGCCTTGAGCCCCGCCCGATCCCATGCAACCCTCCTCCCCCAATTCAGGAGAGGACCTTTCATGCCGCTACCCATGGCCATTCACGAGCAGGACCGCCTGCTCTCGCTCAACGTCAACGAAGAGCCCGCCATCGATCTGGGGCATCTCATCCCGGGCATGAAGCTGTGGCCGCTGTTCCTCGATCCGGACAATGCAACCTGGGTGCTCTACGTGCGCTATGCGCCGGGAACCCAGCTTCCCAAGCACTTCCACACCGGTGCGGTGCACTTTTTCACGCTCAAGGGCACCTGGGGATACAAGGAATACCCGCAGGACATGCAGACCGCAGGCAGCTACCTCTACGAACCGCCGGGCACGATCCACACGTTTCACATCCCCGAGGATGGCGAGCCGGTCGAAGGCTTCATGGTCGTCTCTGGCGTGAACGTCGTCTTCGACGATGACGGCAATTACCTCTCGACCGACCATGCCGGATCGATGGAGCAGATCTTCCTCGACGCTGCCCGGCAGCAGGGTATCGACATGCCCCGCTACATCCGCCCGTCGGGCCCGGCAGCCTTCACCGCCTGAGCCGCAAATGGAAGACGATCTTACCCGGCGCCTGCTGCAGCTCGAGGGCGGCATCAATTTCCGCGACATGGGCGGATATCCCACGACGGACGGACGGCGGGTGAAGTGGGGCAAGCTCTATCGCTCGGGCTCGATGGCGCGCCTTACACCGGCCGACGCCGCGCAACTCGCCGATCTGGGCATCCGCTGCGTCGTCGACTTCCGCAGCGCGCGCGAGCAGAAGCGCGATCCCAACCGCTGGTGCGCCGAGGCGGGGGTGACGTACTGGAGCCGCGATCATCAGGAAGTCTTCGGCCAGCTTCACACGATGGCCGAACGCGGCATCGACAGCGAGGAGCAGGCCATGGAGATCATGGCCGAGGGTTTTCGTCACCTGCCCTTCCAGCAGGCGCCGGCCTATGCCGAACTCATCCGCCGCATTGCCGATGGTCACGTGCCCATCGCCTTCAACTGCACGGCGGGCAAGGACCGCACCGGCGGGGCCGCCGCGCTGGTGCTGTCGGTACTCGGCGTCCCCCGCGACATCATCGTCGCCGACTTCACGCTCACCGAGAAGGCCGTCAACCTGCGCACGGCCTTCGGTGCGCGCCCGCAGGATGCCAATTCGCCCTATGCCGGCCTTTCCGAAGCGGTGATGGATGCCCTCGCCGGCGCGCGCCCGGCGTACATTTCGGCATTCCTCGATTCCATCGCGGAACGCTGCGGCTCTGCCGAAGGCTATCTCGCTGAAATCGGGGTGCCCGCCGATGCCGCGCAGGCCGTTCGCGCGCAGCTGCTCGAATAGGCCGAACAGGCACCCGACAGGCTTTTCCGCAACGGCCTGCCGAAACGATTACTCTGTATGCCTATGCTAACTTGAGATTCAGCCGTTCGCGCTTACATTGTCCTGCGAAAGGACCTCTTCCGACAATGAACGACGACCAGCCCAACGGCAATCCATGGATCAAGAGCCTCCTCGTATGGGGCGGCATCTTTCTTGCTCTGCTCATGGTAGTCTCGATGTTCGGCGCGCGCGGCGACGCCGGACCGACGATCCCCTATTCCGATTTCCGCGCCAAGGTTTCCACCGACAGCGTCGCGTCGGTCGAGATCAGCGAAGACCGCATCACCGGCAAGTTCACGAATGGCGACAGTTTCGCCACCGTGCCCGTGCCCGGCGACACCTCGCTGACCCAGCTCCTTGAAGCGCACGATGTGAAGTATTCCGGCAAGGAAGCCGAACAGGGCAGCCTGCTGGTCTACATCCTCGCCCAGACCCTTCCCTTCCTGCTGATCGTCGGCATCGCGTTCTTCGCGCTGCGTCAGGTGCAGAAAGGCGGCGGATCGGGCGCGATGGGCTTCGGCAAGTCCAAGGCCAAGATGCTGACCGAGCGATCGGGCCGCGTCACGTTCGACGACGTTGCCGGCATCGACGAGGCGCGCGAGGAGCTGCAGGAAATCGTCGAGTTCCTGCGCGATCCCGGCCGCTTCTCCAAGCTCGGCGGACAGATTCCGAAGGGCGCGCTGCTGGTCGGCTCGCCCGGTACCGGCAAGACCCTGCTCGCCCGCGCCATCGCCGGTGAGGCGGGCGTGCCGTTCTTCACCATCTCGGGCTCGGACTTCGTCGAGATGTTCGTCGGCGTCGGCGCCAGCCGCGTGCGCGACATGTTCGAGCAGGCCAAGAAGAACGCGCCGTGCATCGTCTTCATCGACGAAATCGACGCCGTGGGCCGCCATCGCGGTCACGGCCTCGGCAATTCGAACGACGAGCGCGAGCAGACGCTGAACCAGCTGCTGGTCGAAATGGACGGCTTCGAGGCCAACGAAGGCATCATCATCATCGCGGCGACCAACCGCCCCGACGTGCTCGACCCCGCGCTGCTGCGTCCGGGCCGTTTCGACCGTCAGGTCGTGGTGCCCGTGCCCGACATCGAGGGCCGCGAAAAGATCCTCGCCGTGCACATGAAGAAGGTGCCGCTGGCCCCCGACGTCAACGCACGCGTGATCGCCCGCGGCACGCCCGGTTTCTCCGGCGCCGACCTCGCCAATATCGTGAACGAGGCTGCCCTGCTTGCCGCCCGACGCAACAAGCGCCTCGTCGCCATGCAGGAATTCGAGGACGCCAAGGACAAGGTTCTCATGGGGGCCGAGCGCAGGTCCATGGTCATGGACGATGACGAGAAGAAGATGACCGCCTATCATGAGGCTGGGCACGCGCTCGTAATTATCCATGAACCGGCCCACGATCCGATCCACAAGGCCACGATTATCCCGCGTGGCCGGGCCTTGGGGATGGTCATGCATATGCCCGAACGAGATGCCTATTCCTATCACCGCGACAAGATGCATGCAGATCTGGCCGTGGCCATGGGTGGTCGCGTGGCGGAAGAGCTGGTGTTCGGGCACGACAAGGTTAGCTCCGGCGCCTCCTCGGATATTCAGCAGGCAACCAAGCTTGCTCGTGCGATGGTGACGAAATGGGGCATGTCTGAAAAACTGGGCCCTCTGCAATATGAGGAAAGCCAGGACGGCTATCTTGGTATGGGGCAGACCGCACGCACGATGGCTGGTGCGGAAACCAACAAGCTTATCGACGCCGAAATCAAGGCCTTGGTTGAAGGTGGTCTCAAGCGTGCAACAGACATTCTGACCGAGCATCGCGATCAGCTGGAACTGATCGCGCAAGCCATGCTCGAGTACGAGACGCTTTCAGGAGACGAGATCAAGCAGCTGCTCGAAACCGGCTCCATCGACCGTCCGAGCGAGCCGCGCGGTCCTTCATCGACGCGCCCTGTTTCGGGGTCGTCGATCCCCAAGTCGGGTAAGCGCTTCTCCGGCGGAGCCGCTCCGCAGGGTGCTTGATAACAAGTAACACGGTTCTCCCTCGGGAGAGTGCAGGAAGGGGCGCAGGGGTAACGAACCTGCGCCCCTTTGGCTTTTCAGGCCCGCTTCAATTCCGGTTGTAGGAAACGTCGATATTCGCGGCGTAGGCCCGGCCGCGCATGGTCGCCAGGCAGGAAACCGCCGACACCCGGCCTTCCACGCGGAATATCCGGCACGATCCCGTCGCCTCGTCCCTCGTGCCGTTGCGCAGCGTCAGTTGGCTTACCGTCATGACATCGGGACCGGTCATCTTCCCCTGAAAGCGCAGCATCGTCACGTCCCAGCTGCGCAGATCGAAGGCGATGCTGGCCGCGTCGCCCTCGAGGTCGATGGCAACGGCATCGCACTGCGCCAGCACCGTATCGTCCCGATGCTTGAGCACTTCCTGGTTGTAGGCGCAGCGGCCCGTGAAACGATCCGAAACCGCCTCGGCCGGGCTTGCCGCCGCCATCAGCAGCGCTGCAATCATGCCCTGTCGCTCCAGCCGTACCGCATGCCGCCTAGCCCATGACACCAAGCAAGGCGATGGCGACGAAGAACAGCACGATCACGAACTGGATCATGAAGAACAGCATGCCTTCTCGCCAGAGCGTCGAGAATGTGCGGAGGCCGTAGGTGCCTTTCATATGGACGAAAATGTGCCCCAGCGGCACGATCGTCGACAAGGCCACGAGGACGGATTCCGGCGCGCCCAGCATAGCGACCACGCTGACGACGATAAACAGGAGCGACATGAACGCGATCGAATAGGTCACGAACACGGTGTGATCGTAGAGGCCGATTCCGCGCTTCCAGAAGAACAGCAGCCACATGAACGGCAGGGACAGCGGGATCAGCAGCCAAGAGAACTTGTATCCGTTGGACTGCAGCTTGTAGATCATCAGCTTGGGATTATCCTGCCACTTCTTGACGACCTTCTGATCGAACCAGTCATAGCCGCTCTTGAAAACGGCAACGTCCGCGCCCTTGATCGACCCCACTTTCACCGCATCGTTGACGTCTTTCAGTTCGGCCGAAACCTCGGCCAACCGCTTTTCCGCCGCGGCACGCTCCGGCGATCCGGGCGCGGCCGCCTCCACGGCGGCCTCGGCTTCGTCCCGACGAGCCTCGAAGCGATCGCGCAGCTGGTCCAGAGTAACCGCTTTTTGATCCTCGTAACGCTCCTTGATTTCATCGACGCTGACGGCCTGATCGACCGTTACGGGTTCGGGCATCCCTTCCGAGTGGCTGGTCACCTGAACCACGGCGAACATGACGAAGATCGAAAACAGAAAGACCGCCATCGGCGAGACATACCTGGCCCGCTTGCCTTCGATATACTCGCGGGTGAGCTTGCCCGGCCGCAACGCCAGCATGCGCAGTGTGCGCCAGCTCTTGCCCTCGAAATGGAGCACGCCGTGCAGCAGATCGTGGAAGAAGGCGCCCAGCGTTCGATGGATATGGGCAGTCTGGCCGCAGACATGGCAATGCGGCCCGACAAGCTCGGTATCGCAGTTCAGACAGGCCGTTTCGTGCGTATGCCCGTCGGTCTCACCGCCTTCGCGGTAGGGCTCGACGGCACGCGCCGTCAGTGCGCCCTGCCCGATTTCCGCCAGACCCTGACCAAGTTCTTCCATGCTCGCCCCCTTGAAGGCTGCAAAACTAACTAGTGATAGCGCCCCTGAACAGCCCGATTTGTGCACCGCAGCGTTTCGCGGTGCTCAGCCTCACTCGCCGCGCCGCTCGGCCAGCTTCCGGTCGATGGCATTCCACAAGTGACTGAAAGCACGCGCGGCCGGGCTGCTCGGTGCCAGCACGCCCACCGGCTGCTGATGCACGGCGCATTGCTCGACCACGCTGGCGTAGGGAATTGCGGGCCAGTCCGGGTTGGCTTCGCGCGCCTCGCGATGCAGCGTACGCCGCATATCCAGCATCGACAGCACCGGCAGGATCGGCGGATGACGCTTGGAGTTGCCGGAGATCTCGCGCACCACGAGGTCAAATGCCCGCGCGGACAGCGGAGACGGCGGCAGCGGCACGATGACGAGATCGGCCGCGCGCACGACCTGGGCGGAAAGCTCGTTCATCACCGGCGGACAATCGAGCACGATCCGCTCGTAGTCGCCCGCGAGATCACGAGCCAGCTTGGCAAGCCGCTTGCGCTTGCCGATCTCCGCGAGCTGCGCATCGAGCGCACGGATGCTCTCATCAGCAGGCAGGACGTCGAGATTTTCGAAGGCGGTATGCTGGATCAGCGCGCCGGGCGAGCGGTTGCGCGAAAAGACCTCTTCCGCCAGCCGCGAGCCCTTGGGTTCGAGCCCGTAGAGAAACCCCGATCCGCCCGAAGCGTCGAGATCCCACAAGAGCGTACGCCGTTTCGCGAGAGACGCCGAATACCAAGCGAGATTGGCGGAGAAGGTCGTCTTTCCGACGCCACCCTTCACACTGTAGATGGCAATGGTCGCGCTTGCCGCAGACGCGTCACGAAGGCTCGCCCGATTGGACGGCCCTCGCGATAATCCGGCAATGCGCGGTAGCGTTCTTTTCTTCTTCCCGGCCACGCGGCTGATCGTTGCCTGTCACACGCGGACAGTCAACGAAAAGGATCAGCCGTCGTAGTCGCCACCGATCGAGGTGTTGCGCGTCGGCGCCGAAGCAGTGATGCGCAGGGCCTCGGCCGACTGGCTGAGCGAACCGATATCGTCCATCTCGTCGTCGTCCTCGGGCAGGACGCGCTGCATCGAAGTGACCAGCGATTCCTTGAGTTCGGCCGGCTTCACGGTCTGCTCCGCGATTTCGCGCAGCGCCACGACCGGGTTCTTGTCACGGTCGCGATCGACGGAAAGCTCTGCGCCGCCCGAGATCTCACGCGCACGCTGCGCAGCAAGCAGGACGAGATCGAAACGGTTGGGAATCTTGTCGACGCAATCTTCGACAGTAACGCGCGCCATGGGCACTCCGTGAGAATCTGGATGTTCGTAAAGGCGGGCAGATAGGTAGCACACCGGCAAAAGTCAAGGAAATCGGGGCAGACAGCCGCCCCGGAAATCCGTCAGTCTTCGTCCTGCCCGATCCAGATCGAGTGAGAATCGATGCGCAGCTTCGTCAGGGCACGCATCGCTTCGGTCCGCGCCTGCGCTTCCATGCGGAAGGCATCGTGAACCTGGCGCTCGCCGAGCAGTTCGTCCGAAAGGTCGATCTCACCCGCCTTGTGCCCCTCGCGCAGCTTCTGCAGCGCGGCGAGCTGCGCCTTGAGCCCTTCGCGCGCACGCTGCCACGCGGCAAAGCGGAACCGGGCTTCCGTCATGTCGGTCTCGGCGGTTTCCTTGACGGCAAAGCGCACGGCCATCGCGTCGGAGAGCGCCGCGCTCGCCTCAGCCTCGGCCTGATCGGCAAGCGCCCTGCGGTGTCCGCCGCCGAGCGGCATCGAGAACAGGACGCCCGCCCCGCGCTCGGCACCGCCGCGTTCCGAGAACATCCGGACGCCGAACGAGGGATCGGCGATACGGTCCGCCCTCGCCCGCGATGCCGAGGCGTCTGCCTGCTGCGCATCGGCATCGGCGGCAGCGATCTCGTGGCTATGCTCGATCACGAGCTGCCCAAGGGCCGAGATCCCCTTTTCCGGAAGCGTGGGCGTGGGCACCGGCGGCGCTGCATCGCCCAGCGCAAGCGCCGGAAACTGCGTGACCAGCCGTGCCCGCGCCATGGCCTCGCGACCCGCGGACTGCTCGGCCGCGACCCGCGCGGCGCCAAGCGCGGCTTCAGCCTGATCGGCGTCGAGTTGCGCAGCGTCGCGAACGGCGACACGGCGGCGCACGGCCTCCAGCAGCGTGGTGTAGTTTTCCGCGGCCTGCCGGTCGACGCGCGCCTCGGCAGCGGCGCCCAGCCAGTCCCACCAGCTCTGCGCCAGAAGGATTGCCGCCTGGTGGCGCGCGTCCTCCGCCCGGTTCTCCGCCGCGCTGATACCGTAGCGGCCTATCTCGCGGTCGAGCCGGGCCTTGCCCGGCAGGCGGAAGGCGCGGGTCAACTGGCCGTCGAACTCGTCGTACGAGCCTTCGCGGTCCACCGAGCGGTTGATGTAGCTGCCGGAGAAGGTGATCTCGTGCGATCCACGGGCCAGAGCCCGGGCCTGTGCCCGCGCCGCGCCGGTGCGGGCCATCGCGGCCCTGACCGAGGGATGCGCGTCCAGCGCGGCGGCGACGGCCGCTTCGTCCGGAAGGCCGGGTTCGGCCATCGCCGGCGTGGCAAACAGCAGCGCGGCACTGGCAAGGAGAAGCTTACGCATCGGCCGTCTCCCCTTCTCCGTCATTCAATTGCGGGTGTTCGTGATCTCCCGAATCGCGCTCCGCCTTGTTCTCGCCGAAGCGCTCGTAGAGCAGCGGCAGGAGCACCAGCGTCAGCAGGGTCGAGGATACGAGACCGCCGATCACCACGATGGCCAGAGGCTTCTGGATTTCCGATCCCGGCCCGCTGGCAAAGAGCAGCGGCACCAGACCGAAGGCGGCAATCGTCGCGGTCATCAGCACCGGACGCAGACGCCGTTCGGCCCCGCGCCGGACCGCTTCGGAAAGCGGCACGCCTTCCTCGCGCAGCTGGCGGAAGTAACTGACCATGACGAGCCCGTTGAGCACCGCGATACCCAGCAGGGCGATGAAGCCGACCGACGCGGGAACCGAGAGATATTCGCCCGAGAAGGCGAGCGAGATCATGCCGCCCACCAGAGCAAAGGGGATCATGCCGATGATCAGCAGCGATGCGCGCAGCGAACTGAGCGTCGCGTAGAGCACCACGAAGATCATCACGAGCGAGATCGGCAGCACCACCATCAGCCGGGCCGAGGCACGCTGCTGGTTCTCGAACTGGCCGCCCCAGACGATCCGGTAGCCCGGCGGCAGTGTGACGTTCGATGCGATGTCCGCCTTGGCCTCGTCGACATAGCCGACCAGATCGCGTCCGGAGACGAAGGCCTGCACCAGGGCGAAACGCGAGCCGTTCTCGTGCTCCAGCTTCACCGGGCCTTCCACCCGCGAAACCCTGGCAACGTCGCTGGCACGCACCAGCTGGCCGGTGGGCGAGCGGTAGAGCGTATCGGCGAAGGCCTGCGGCGACAGCGCCTGCCCTTCGCCGCGAATGACGATGGGAACGCGGCGTATGCCTTCGGCCACGACGCCCGCATGGACGCCTTCCACTTGCGCCCGCATGGCATCCTGCAGCTCGTTCACCGGCATGCCGGCGCGCCCGGCGGCAAGCCGGTCGATATCCATCTGCAGGTAGTCGACCCGGTCGTTGGCGACGGTCATCGCCTCGCTGGTGCCCTTGATGCCTTCCAGACGCCCCTGAATGTCGCCGGCGATCCGGGCGAGTTCATTGAGGTCCGGCCCGAAGATCTTGATGGCAAGGTCGCCGCGCGAACCGGTGAGCATTTCGGAAATGCGCATCTCGATGGGCTGGGTGAAGCTGGGCTCGATACCCGGCAGATCGACAAGCGCGTTGCGCAGCTGGCCGACGAGCCACTCCTTGTCCGGCACGCGCCATTCCTCGCGCGGCTTGAGCTTGAGGAAGGTGTCGGTTTCGTTGAGCCCCATGGGATCGAGGCCGAGCTCGTCCGAGCCGACGCGGGCGACGACTTCTGTGACTTCGGGCACCTTCGACAGGATCGCGCGCTGGACCTTGAGGTCGCCTTCCACGCTGTGTTCGAGCGAGATCGAGGGCAGCTTGGTGAGCTGAACGATCACCGAGCCTTCGTCCATCGTCGGCAGGAAGGTCTTGCCGGTGACCGAGTAGGCGACGCCCGTCAGCAGCAGCGAGATCCCCGCCACCGTATAGACCAGCTTCCGCCGCCCGAACGCCGCATTGAGCAGCGCGTGATAGCGCGGGGACACCTTGCGCATCAGCCATGGCTCGTGGTGGCCTTCGTCCGCCTTCACCTTGAGGACGTAGAACGCCATCACCGGCACCAGCGTGAGCGAGAGCACGAGCGCGGAGAGCAGCGCCAGCACGATGGTCAGCGCCACGGGGGCGAAGAGCTTGCCTTCCAGCCCCTGCAGCGTGAGCAGCGGCAGGAACACCAGCGCGATGATCGCCATGCCCGATGCCACCGGCTTGGCGACCTCGGCCGCGGCAATGAAGACATTGTGCAGCTTGCCCGAACGCGCATGCTTGGGGTCCGACAGGCGCTCGACCACATTCTCGACGACCACGACCGCGCCGTCGACAAGCATGCCGACGGCAATCGCCAACCCTCCCAGGCTCATGAGGTTGGCGGTGAGGCCGATCGATCGCATGAAGATGAACGTGAGCAGCGCCGCCATCGGCAATGCCAGCGCGACGATCACCGAAGCGCGCACGTCGCCCAGGAACAGCAGCAGCAGCACGACCACCAGCAGCGTCGCTTCGAGCAGCGCCTCCTCGACCGTGCCCACGGCGCGCTCGATCAGGTTCGAACGGTCGTAGAAGACCGAGACGCTCATGCCCTGCGGCAGGCTCGGCTGCAGTTCCTCGAGCCGCGCCTTCACGCCTTCGACCACTTGCGCCGCGTCGGCGCCGCGCAGGCCGATGACCAGACCTTCGACCGCCTCGCCCTTGCCGTCCTTGGTGACGGCGCCGTAGCGGGTGAGGCTGCCGGTGCGCACTTGCGCCACGTCGCTGACGCGCAGGACCTTGCCGTTCCCGCTACGCACGACAATGGCACCCAGATCGTCGAGCGTCTTGATCGCGCCGGTGGCACGCACGATCAGCGCTTCCTCGCCCGAGACGAGGCGGCCCGCGCCGTCGTTGCGGTTCGATTCCTCGATGGCCGTTGCCAGATCGGAAACCGTGAGCTGCGCGGCTGCCAGCGCCGAAGCGTCGGGGACGACCTCGAAGGTCTCGGCCCTGCCGCCGAGCGAGTTGACGTCGGCGACGCCGGGAACCGTGCGCAAGGCCGGGCGGATCACCCAGTCGAGCGTGCGCCGCTTCTCGGCAAGGCTCTGCGGCCCTTCGAGCGTGAACATGTACATGTCGGACAGCGGCGTGGAGATCGGCGCCATACCGCCGCTGACATTGCCGGGAAGGTCGCCCATCACGCCGTTCAGCCGCTCGGCGACCTGCGTGCGGGCCCAGTAGATGTCGGTCCCGTCGGCAAAGTCGATGGTGATGTCGGCAATCGCGTACTTGGCGACCGAACGCAGGACCGCCTGATTGGGAATGCCCAGCATTTCCATCTCGATCGGCGTGATGACCCGGCTCTCGACTTCCTCGGGCGTCATGCCCGGCGCCTTGAGGATAACCTTCACCTGCGTGGAACTGATGTCCGGAAAGGCATCGATCGGCAGACGCATGAAGGCCCAGGCCCCCATGCCCGCCAGCCCCAGCGCGAGGCCGATTATGGCGAGGCGCCACGCGAGCGCCTTTTCGACAAGCTTGCGCAACATGACCGGTTACTCCGCCACGAGGGACTTGAGTTCGGCAATGCCGCTGATCGCGACCGGTTCGCCGGCCTTCACGCCCGCAGACAGGATGGCCTGCCCGCCCGCATCGGTCGCGACGGTCACGTCGCGCCGCACGAAGCGATCGCCCTCGCGCACGAAGACGACGTCCTGTCCGCCGATGCGGGTAACCGCCTGCGAGGGAACCGAAATCCCCGGCCGCTTACTGCCAGCCACACCGCTGATCACCGCCGATACGCTCTGCCCCGGCATCAGCCCGGCGGCGTTGTCGAGCCGCGCCTTGGCAGCCGTCGAGCGCGTCATCGGATCGAGCGAGGCCCCAACCGAGACGATGCGGCCCGTAGCCGCGGTATCGCCATTGCCGGGAAGCGGAACCGAAACCGCCATGCCCGGTCTGACCTGTCCGGCCATCCGCTCGGGCAACTGCAGGTCGAGCGTCAGCGCGGCGGTGTTCTCGATGACGAAAGGCGCCATGTCGCCGCCGACATGGCCGCCGGTTTCGATGGAAACCGTGGAAACGCGCCCCGAAATCGGCGCGCGCAGCGTGACCGTGCCGTCCTTGCCGGCACCGGCGAGCGAAAGCAGCCGGCGATTTTCCGCCACGGTCGCTTCGCTGCGCTGAAGCGCGGCCCTCGCCTCGTCGGCCCGCGCACCTGCGACAATGCCGTCGCGCGCCAGCGTTTCGAGCCGCTTGGCCTTGGCGCGGTCGACCGCCAGATCGGCCTGCGCCCGCGCGAGATCGGCGCTGAACTGAACCGGTGCGGCCGAGCGGACGACGGCAAGCGGCTGTCCGCGCCCGACCTGTTCGCCCTGCAGCACGAAGACCCGCGTGGCCGTGCCGTCGAACGGCGTCGTCACCGCCACCCTGGCATCGGGCGGCAGCGAAACCTGACCGGGAACCGTGCCGACCGGCACCTTGTCGGACGCCGCCGCAGCCTGCGTGCGGATACCCAGCTTCTTGATCTGCTCCGCGCTCAGCCTGCCATCCGCGCCGTCGGGCGCTTCTGCCGTCTGCTCCTGCGGCGGTGTCGAGGGGGCGAATGCGTAGTAACCGACTACGCCGAGCACGAGAACGGCGGCAGCGCCGCCAGCAAGAAGTTTCCTGTCCATGCCCCAAGGATGGAAGTTCAAGCTGACAGGACCTTGTCAGTTTTCGGGCCTATCGTCAGTTTTCATACACTGCAGCGCGTGTACGCTGTATGGATCGTATCGCGAGAGGGGATTGGCCTTGCGGCTGCTTCTGGTGGAAGATGACGAACAACTGGCGGAGCGCCTCTCCGACAGACTGCGCAATGCCGGTTTTGCCGTCGATGTCGCTTTCAACCGCGAGGAAGGCGAGGCCTGGCCGGACATGGACAAGATGGCCGCCGTGGTTCTCGATCTCGGCCTTCCGGACGGCAGCGGCATGGACCTGCTCAAGTA
Organism: uncultured Novosphingobium sp.; assembly: GCA_965140495.1. Classification (GTDB taxonomy): domain Bacteria; phylum Pseudomonadota; class Alphaproteobacteria; order Sphingomonadales; family Sphingomonadaceae; genus Novosphingobium. Next base: position 3,334,938 of record OZ223239.1, read on the forward strand.
CTGGCGCGACCACAAGGTGGATTGTCCGGTCCTGATCCTGACCGCTCGCGGCAGCTGGCAGGACAAGGTTTCCGGCCTCAACGCCGGGGCCGACGACTTCGTGGTCAAGCCGGTCCGCTTCGAGGAACTGCTGGCCCGCCTCCATGCCCTGCTGCGCCGCCAGTCGGGCTCGCGCGATACCTGGATCGAGGCCGGCGGCTGCAGGCTCGACCCCGTCGCCCGGCAGGTCGAATGCGACGGCAAGCAGATTTCGCTCAGCAAACAGGAATTCCGGCTGCTCAACCTGTTCATCCGCCGTCCCGGCCAGACGCTGTCGCAGGCCGACATCGGCGATCATCTCTACGATCTCGACAGCCACCGCGATCTCAACGCGGTGGAAGTGCTCGTCTCCCGGCTGCGCCGCAAGATCGGCTCGGAACGCATCCGCACGGTCCGCGGGCTGGGCTACAGGTTCGCCAAGTGAAGGCATCACGCTCGCCCCGCCGCTGGCAATGGCACTCGCTGCGGGTCAGGATCATGCTGGCGACCCTGATGTGGGTCACGCTCGGCATCGGCGGTGTCTGGTATTCGGCCACCCGGCTCTTCGCCAAGCACGTCGAGCAGAGCTATCACGAAGAGCTGGAAGTCCACATCAAGGAGCTGGCAGCGCTCGTGCAGGTCGGCAGCGACGGGCGATTGAAGATGGACCGCCCCTTGTCCGACCCGCGCTATCTGGTGCCGCTTTCGGGTTTTTACTGGCAGGTCAGTCTGGATAACGGGGAAGCCATTCGGTCCTCGTCGATGACCCGCGGCAGACTGGACGAAAGCGTCGCGCACGACAGTTCGATCCACCATCACGTGGAAAGCGGACCGACCGGGCCGGCGATAACCTATGGCCTCGTCCGCAAGGTGCCCGGCGTCGGCGACGTCCACTACGTCATCGCCACCGATGAGCGCCTGCTCGACGAGACCATTGCCCGCTTCGAACGTGAGCTCGTCGTCTGGCTGGCAGCCCTCGCCGCGGCACTGGGCGCGACCGGCATGCTGCTCGTTGCCTTCGGGCTGCGCCCGCTCGACCGGCTTACCGCCGCCACCGCCCGCCTGCGGAGCGGGGCCGCCGAACGGCTCGAAGGCGAATACCCCAGCGAAATCGCGCCGCTGGTGACGGACCTCAACGCCTTCATCGACCACAACCGCACGACCGTGGAACGCGCCCGCGTGGAAGCCGGCAATCTCGCCCATGCGCTGCGCACGCCGCTGGCCGTGATAACCGACGAGGCCGAGCGGCTCTCGCAGAACGCGCGCACCGCCGAAGCCAGCAGCACGCTGCTCGCGCAAAGCCAGATCATGGTGCAGCAGATCGAATATCAACTCGCCCGTGTCCGGTCCGCCGCCAGCGCCCGCGGCCCCGGAACCGCAAGCCGGGTGGGCGAAGCGCTGCCGCCCCTGCTCTCGGCGATGCGCCGCCTGCATCCGGACACGCTGTTCAAGGCCGCCATTCCCGAGGGGCTGGACACGACCGTGCCGATGGATGCCATCGACCTATCCGAACTGCTCGCCATCCTCCTCGACAACGCCGGGAAGTGGAGCGACGAGACGGTGACCGTCGAGATGGAACGCCCGGACGACGCCTTGCAGATCCGGATCGTCGATGATGGCCCCGGCCTCACTCCCGAAGAGATCGCCATGGCCTTTCAGATCGGCACGCGCCTCGATCCGGTCATGCCGGGATCGGGTCTGGGCCTTGCCATCGCGCAGGATATCGCTGCCGCTTACGGGCTGACCATGCACCTGGGCGCGCGCAGCGACGGGAAGCGCGGTCTGGAGGCGCACATCGCTTTCCCGTCGCCATCGGCGGATACCGCTTCCTAGGGCATTTCGATGCAGATCTTGCCGATATGCTGCCCCGCATCGAGGTGCCGGAAGGCATCGGCGAGACGCTCCAGCGGAAAGGTCCTGTCGATCACCGGATGCAGATCGTGCGCTTCGATCGCGCGGACCATGTCCATCTGATCGCGCCGACTGCCGACCGTCACGGCCTGCAGACACAGGCGCTTGGCCTGGACGATCGCAAAAGGCATCGTATCGATGTCAAAGCCGCCCACCGCCCCGATGATGGCGACATGAGCGCCGGTCCGGGCCGCCTTGAAGCTTTGCCCGAGGGTATGCGGTCCGCCCACTTCGATGATGTGCTCGACGCCCTGCCCGCCGGTGAGATCGAGCACGGCCTGCCCCCAATCGGGCACCTGCATGTAGTCGATCACATGATCGGCCCCCAGCGCGCGCAAACGCTCGAGCTTTGCCGCGCTGGAACTCGTGGCGATCACCGTCGCCCCGGCAGCTTTGGCGAACTGCAGCGCAAAAAGCGAAACCCCGCCTGTGCCCTGCACCAGAACGCGGTCCCCCGGCTTCACCTTGCCGTCGGTGACGACGGCGCGCCATGCGGTTACGCCGGCGCATGTCAGCGTTGCCGCCTCGACATGGGTCAGGTTTGCCGGGGCACGGGTGAAGTGGTTGGCCGGTCGGGTCGCTTCCTCGCAGGCAAAACCGTCCGCGGGCCCACCCGGCGAATTGTCGAGATCGACGCGGTCCATGTGGCCGTCGCCCCACTTGGGATGAAAGACGCTGACAACGCGATCCCCCGGCGCGAATTGCGTGACGCCGGGTCCCACTTCAAGCACCTCGCCGGCTCCATCGGAAAGCGGGATCAGGCCATCGGCCCCGGGAAAGAAACCCTTGGCAACCAGCCCATCGCGGAAGTTGAGCGAGGCCGCATGCACGCGCACCCTGATCTCTCCCGGCCCCGGCGCGGGAGCGCTGGCCTCGGCAAGCGTGAGGGTATCGAGGCCGACGGGCTGCCCCAGGCGTACGGCTTTCATGATGCCTGCAGCTCCTTCATCAGCGGCAACAGCTTTTCCTGCGCCACCAGTGCGTTGTAGTGTTCTGCGACCGAGGCGATGCGCCCGTCGCGCACCCTGAACACGTAGACGTAGGTCTGCGCATAGGCCTCCCCGTTGATCAGACGGCCTGTCGAACGGGCTTCGGCCACGATACGGTCATCCTGCGCCGTCACGGCATCTATGGTGAACCGCAGCGGTCCATCGGTCATCCGCGCGAGCAGCCGGATAAGGCCCTGATAGGACGTCTTGTCCATCGTGCCCTGCGTCGTGATCCAGCCGGTCATGTCCGGGGTCAGGAGGCTGTCGGGCAGGTCTCCTTCGGCAACCGCCGCAAAGAAGGTTTCGACCAATTCTCTCGCGTCGTCACTCGCCATGTCCATCCTCTCCATCGCTTATGTTCTCCTGGCTGCCATTCTCCGGCAAGAACCGGTAGCGCCGCGCAGGCGAAATCTACCTCCGACCTCGCCGCGCGACTTGACCAAAGCGGACAATCAGGGCCAGTCAGGGACCCGCAGTGACAATCGGCGGGCAAGTCCCGCATGGGAGCGCAAGGGTGTCGTCCGTTTCCGAGGAAGTCGAGTTCGAAAGCCTCAATGCCTCGTTGCTGCGCCATTTCCCCGAACTCGTTGACGACCTCGGGGGCGACCTTCCGGCCTTGCTCGATGCCGCCGACATCGCCGAACGCGAATTCGCCGATGGGCAGGGAAACGTCACCTATCGCCAACTGATCCGCTTGCTCGAACTCGCCGCGCAGGCGCTCGGCTGTCCGGATCTCGGAATGCGCCTCGCTTCCAGACAACGCGGGGGCAGCATCTTCGGCCCGCTCGGGCACGTCATGAGCAATTCGCACACCTTCGGGGACGCAGTGACGTTCGCATGCGAGCACAGCAACGCGCATAGCCGGGCCGCGCGCGTGTGGCTGCATCGGCTCGACGACGCCGGAGAGGTCTTTGCCGGCCATGAACTGCTGCTGGGCAACATCGCCAACCGGGCGCAGGCCATCGAGCAGATCCTGCTACTGGGGCATGTGGAAGCGCAGGAGATGACCGGCGGCTATGCCCGCGCGCGCAAGGTCCACTTCCGCCACGAGCCGATCTCGCCGCAGGATACCTACCGCAAGTATTTCGGGTGCGAGGTGCGCTTCGGGCAGCGGGTCGACGGGATGGTCTTCTCGGACGAAGACCTCGCCTGTCCGATCCTGCACCACAGCAGCGCCGTCCACCGCGACATGGTCGCGTTCATCGAACGCAACTTCCCGCGCGAACGCCTGCCCTTTCATGCGGAAGTGCGCGGCCTGATCATGCGGCGGCTGGCCTTCGGCGACTGTTCGAGCGGGGAAGTGGCGCGGGCCATGAACCTTCATCACCGCACGCTGCGCCGCCGACTGCATCAGGAGGACAGCAGCTTTCAGAAGGTGAAGGACGAAATCCGCCGCGACCTGACGCTCTACTACCTCGAACGGACCGACCTCGACTTCCGCGGAATTTCGGAAAAGCTGGGTTTTGCCGAACAGTCCATCTTTTCGCGAAGCTGCCGGCGCTGGTTCGGCAAGTCCCCCAGCCAGCTTCGCCGCGGCCTCGCCGGCTAGTCCGGCGCCGGATACACTTTGAGACAGTTTTCCCGGCCTTCCTGGCGGAACCGTTCCTGCGTCGAAGCCGTTGAAATCACACAGGGGCAAGACACCGCCAATCAGGCAAAGGAGGCCCTCATGGAAGAACGACTCCCTCTCAGCGGCAAGCGCTGGATCTGGATTCTCGCAGGTCTGTTCGTACTGATCGTCTTCGGCACGATCACCTCGTCCGTGCACTCAAGCTCGAGCGCCCCGGTCCCCGCATACCAGGCATCCGGAAAGAACCAGGCCATGGCCGTCGTCGCCGCGCATCCCTCGCACGAGGCAGAGTACCGCGACCTGACGGCGGACGAACACGACTGACGACCGTTTCAGGCTGATTTCCCCGAAGGTCAGATCGGTCTCGTGCTCCCCGAACGTTTCGGCACTCCGGGGAGCACGGGCTCTCAATCGAGCTCCCTCTGAAACGCCTTGAGGATGGCCTGACCCATTTCCCGTGTACCGACGCTCGGACCCGTTCCCCCGATGTCTCCCGTCCGGACGCCCGCCGCCAAGGTGGAGGCTATGGCGCGATCGAGCATGTCGCCAAGGTCTGGCTGGCCCAGTGAATAGCGCAGGCACATCGCCAGGCTGGAGATCATAGCGATCGGGTTTGCGATGCCCTGGCCGGCGATGTCCGGTGCGGATCCGTGGACCGGCTCGTAGAGCGCGGCAGACCCGGGCTCGTTCACGAGCGAGGACAGCGAAGCCGACGGCAGCATGCCGAGCGACCCGGCAGCCATGGCCGCGACGTCGGACAGCATGTCGCCGAACAGGTTGTCGGCAAGCACGACATCGAACTGGCCGGGACGACGGACGAGCTGCATGGCGCAATTGTCTGCAAGCAGGTGGCGCAGCTCGACGTCGGGGTAGTGGTCGGCCTGCAGACGCGTCACCGTCTGGCGCCAGAGCAGCCCCGTCTTCATGACGTTGCTCTTCTCGACCGAGGCGAGACGCCCCTGCCGTTGCCGGGCGAGTTCGAACCCGATGCGGGCAATCCGCTCGATCTCGTCCTCGTCGTAGACCTGCGTGTCGACGGCGCGGCGGCGGCCGTTCTCGAGCGTCACGATTTCCTTGGGCTCGCCGAAGTAGACGCCACCGGTCAGCTCGCGCACGATCATGATGTCGAGACCTTCGACCAGTTCGGGCTTGAGACTCGATGCGTCTGCAAGCGCGAGCGGGCACACGGCCGGGCGCAGGTTGGCGAAGAGCCCCAGTTCCTTGCGCAGGCGCAAGAAGGCGACTTCAGGCCGCAATTCGTAGGGTTCGGTATCCCACTTGTCGCCGCCGACGGCGCCGAAAAGCACCGTTCCGCAAGCCCGCGCCTTGTCCAGCGTCGCATCGGCCAGCGGCGTGCCGATGGCGTCGTAGGCCGCTCCACCGGCAAGATCGGTTTCCGTGCGGATGTCGGTCAGACCGGCTTCGTTGAGAAACGCGATGATGGCTTCGGCTTCGACCATGACTTCCGAGCCGATGCCGTCACCCGGCAGGAGCAGAACGTCATGCGGCATCGACGGGGGTCCTTTCGATCACGGGCAGGCTGAGCCACGAGGGATGCTCGGGGCCGAAGTGGATCGTGTGCCGACCGCGATTGATCACTTCCTCGAAGCCGATAGCGACGTCGGAAGGCGGGATCGATGCCCCCTGGATCACAAGCATGAGCGTTTCGCCGGCCTCCAAGCGGGTCGATGTCGGATGGATCTCGACGGTCATCTCGGTCGGCTCTCCCGGTGTCATCGGCAACTGCCGGGTGTGCTTTAGCACAGGTCGCCAATCGGTGCTGGCCTCCGACAGTTCGCGGTGCGAGGCGCGCAGCCAGCCGCGCGTGGCGATGTCGTTGGGGTTGTTGCCGCTCTCGCCGAGGAAGAACACTTCGTTGCCCTCGGCGTCGAACTTCTTGAGCCCGACGAACAGGTCCGCGTCGTCCCCTTCGTCGATCGAAAGCCAGAGGCGGAGGTGGCTGTGCCCGACGAGGTCGACAGGGCGGTCGAAGCGGATCGAGAACGTCGCGCGGCCGCTGGTGCTGTCATAGCTCTGCGTACCCGAAGCTTCGACGTCCCCGGCGGTCAACGCCTCTTCGGGCGCCAGGTTGAAACGGACCTGCCCGGCCTGTGGCAGCGGCCATTCGCTGCCCGCGATCGGTGCCCAGCGAGTGAGGTTCGAGAAGACCTTGCCGGATACGCGCGGAGTCTCTTCCCAGCCGTTGTCGATACCCTTGACGAAGTGATCGAAGAAGCGCCGCTGGAGAGCCAGGCCGCTCTCGTCGTAATAGGCCGCCCATTCCGGGTCGCGGTGGATGTAGAGCCACTTGTCCTTCGCGCCGATCGCCATGAAGTTCTCAAAGGCGTCGCGCGTATGCTTTGCCTGGTCGGAGATGGACCCGCCGATCAGGGTGGGAACGGCCACATCGGGCAACATGTCCAGCATCTCGAGCTTTTCGGCGTGATAGGGATCGTCGATCAGGCGCGGCGTGCCCGCGATATCGGTGAAGGCACGCATACCTTCCGCGTTCGCCGGATCATGCAGCGACGGGATCGTGAAGTTCTCGAAGATCCAGCGCGACATGTAGGTGTTCGGAATACCGCCGAGGTAATCCGAACGGAACCGGTCCGTGCGCGCATCCCAGGGATTGATCGCGACGAGCGAGGGCGGACGCATCGCCGCGAGGAAGTACTGGTTGGTCCCCAGGTAGGAGACGCCCGACGTCGCCACGCGGCCGTTGCACCAGGACTGCGCGCCGACCCACTCGACGATCTCGTAGAAGTCCCGGAAGGCAGGGATCGAGAACGGCTTGGCAATGCCCGGCGACTTGCCGAAACCGCGAGCGTCGACATGGACCACGCCATAGCCATGGGGCACCCAGTGCGCCGGGTCCGGGCCTTCGAACGTCGCGTCCTCGCTGAAGCGCATGATGCCCAGGTGCGTGTTTTCGATGGGCGCGAAGACGTCGTAATGCTTCTTGTGCTCTTCCTTGCGGTAGATCGTCATCGCGACGATTACCGGCACCGGCTCATCGCCCTCGGGAAGGTAGCAGTTGGCCGAAAGGTTCACACCGTCGGGCATCGGCACCGACTGGTCGATCAGACGCCGCATGCGCGCGTACGGAGCGCTGAGCGCCACGTCGAAGTTGGGTGTGGAGGTAAAGTGCGGGCTCTTTTCGCCTTCGTTCACGGTTAGGTACTCCTGCCTTTCTGGTCGCGCCAAGCTGGCGCGAGTCTTCCCGCGATCAGGCGCACTCCCCGCGCCTGACCGGTAATGTCTCCAAGGTTCGATAGAGCTCTAGAGCCCTGCCAGGGCGCCGAGACGTTCGAAGGTCTTGCCTACTGCGCCCAGCGCATCGTCGGGCATCAGCGCATCATCCATCGCCGCAATGCGCGGCATTGCATCGTCAAGCGCCTCCGCATCGATGGTGGTCGGGTCGTCGAAGTCGACGCCCCGGCTTTCGAAGGCGCGCGCCCGGGCGAAATGCCCACCGCCGGCAATCAGGACTTCGCCGTTCCAGTCGCAACGGTCGCTGGCAAGCCATGTGACCGCCGGCGCGACGAGCGAAGGTTCGATGAAGGGGCGCATCGCTTCGGGGAAGGTCCCCTCGCCCATGCGAGTCAGCGCAAAGGGCGCGATCGCGTTGACGCGGATGCCGAGATCCTGCGCTTCCAGCTTCATCGCATGCATCAGGCCCATGACGCCCATCTTGGCGGCGCCATAGGCGGCAGCGTCCTGCTGCCCGTACATGCCGACCTGGCTGGTCGTCAGCACGATCCTGCCGCCCCCTTGTGCCTTCATGTGCGGCCAGGCGGCGCGGCTGACATGATAGCTGCCGAGCACGTGGACGGAGAAATGCGCCAGCATGTCTTCTGCACTCGTCTCGGAGAAGACGAGTTTGCGCATCTGTCCGGCATTGTTGACCACCACGTCGATGCCGCCGAACGCGTTCACCGCGCTATCGACCATCGCCGCGGCATCGCCCGCATCGGCGACGTTTCCGGCATGGGCTATCGCTTCGCCGCCCAGAGCGACGATTTCCGCGACCACCGCATCGGCGGGTGTCGGCCCGTCTTCGCTGGCGCCGTCGAGGCCGAAATTGGCATCGTTGACGACGACGCGTGCCCCCCGCCGTGCGAAGTCCAGCGCATAGGCCCGGCCGAGGCCGCGCCCTGCACCGGTCACGAGTACGGTCTTGCCATCGAAGCGGATCGTCATCGCCTTACTCCGCCAGGTAACCGCCATCGACCGGCAGGGTCGTACCCGTCACCCAGTCCGATGCGCGCGAGGCGAGGAAGCAGGCCGGGCCCACCATCTCGGACGGCCCCACGACCCGCTCGAAAGCGCTCTTTGCCGTCAGCCATTCGCCGAACGAAGGATCGAGCTCGCCCGCGCCGAGCGAGGTCACGAAGCCCGAGGGGGCAATGCCGTTGACGTTGATGCCGAACGGCGCCAGTTCAAGCGCAAGCTGGCGGGTCAGGCTGACGATGGCCCCCTTCGACGACATGTAGGCCGCGACCTGGGCCGAGCGGACACCGCGCATGCCCCAGACCGAAGCCGTGAACACGATCTTGCCGCGCCCGGCTTTCTTCATCGGCACCGAAGCGGCCCGCGCCGTGTAGAAGGCACCGTCGAGGTTCACGGCGTGAACCTTGCGCCAGTTGTCGAGTTCCATGTCGACGGCCGGACCGGCCTTCCCCGCAATGCCGGCGTTGATGAACACCGTGTCGAGCTTGCCCAGGTCGGCGACGATGGATTCCATCGCGGTCGTGACCGCTGCGTCGTCGGTAACGTCGACGACGGCCGTGTGCACGGTGAGCCCCTTTTCCGCGGCTTCGGCTGCGGTCGCTTCGAGCCCGGCGACATCCACATCCCAGGCGACCACGGTGGCACCGGCCTCTGCGAGGCCCATGACCATGCCCTGGCCGATCCCGGCACCGCCACCGGTGACGAGGATCACATCGTTACTGATATCGAACAGCGGGTTCATGGCAGCCTCAGCGATTGTAGATGCGGTCGAGAAAATTGACGATGGCACGGTTCGCCAGTTCGGGTGCCTCGAGGTTGGAGGTATGGCCGATTCCGGGGAACTTGTGCAGCGCCAGGTCCGGGATCTCCTGCACCATCGACAGCACACGCGACAGCGGCAACGGCACGTCTTCCTCGCCATGCAGCATGAGGACGGGGACTTTGATTTCCTTCAGACGGTCCGTGTAGTCGGCCTTGTGTGTCCAGCTCGTGCTCTGGCTCCAGACTGCCCGCGCGGGGATCACGGTCGCCCAGCGGTCGATCCAGTGCTGCACCAGCGGCATGTTGGTCTTGTATGTGGTCTCACCGAAGCAGAACGGAGCGGACCATTCGGCAATGTCGCGCGGGACGGGACCGTCGATCTGCAGTTCGTCGAACTTGGCCCGGAAGGCCTCCTTCTCTTCGTCCGGATAGTCGACCGCCATCGTGTCGATGAAGATCACGCCATCGCAGCGATCCTGGTAATTGAGCGCGAAATTGATCGTGGAGAACGCGCCGACCGACATGCCCCCGGCGACGAACTTCTCCAGCCCCAGATCGTCTGCCAGTCTCGCGGTATCGTCGGCCAGATCGTCGAGCGTGTGGGCTGCCGGCTTGTCCTCGAACAGGGCCCGGCTGTTCATCGAGATGACCCGGTATCCGCGCGCAGCGAGGAAATCCATCTGCGGCGCGAACATGGTCGCGTCCATCAAGGTACCGTGGTTGAAGATCACGGCAGGGCCTTCGCCCTTTTCGATGTAGCGTTCAAATTCGGCCATTTACGGGTCTCCAGTTGGGGAGCTTGGTACAAAGTCCCTGTCGGGGGGCGCTGGGCCCCGCCGACAGGGCGATCGCAGTTAGTATGAGGGTGGGAGCGCGATCAAAAGCGGTAACCGACACTGGCCGTCAGCCAGCGCGGCGTTCCATAAGCCGCCTCGGTGCAACCGCAGACCGAGGTAAGGTCCACGAGAGTTGTGCCGTAGCGCTTGTCGAAGATGTTGTTCGCGGTAAACGTCACGTTCCAGTGCTCGCTGGCGTCCTCCCAGCGCACGCTGGCGCCGACCAGCGAGTAGCCCGGGATGAACTGGCTCGTGAAGTTCTGGTTGTTGGTGAAGAAGCCGGCCGTGTAGTAGTAATTCCCGGACAGCGTCAGATAGCCACCCGCGATTTCCGACGGCACTGCGTAGCTGACCTGCGCAGCGGCCTGTTCGCTCGGCGCGAAAGGCGTTTCGACAGTCTGTTCGGGAAGCCCGGTCGAGACGGAGACTTCCTTGACCTTTGCATTGAGAAGCGAACCCGAAAGGTCGATCGTAAGCGCCGGGATCGGCTTGAGCGTCAGGCTGCCCTCGACGCCATAGTTGCGAGCCGGCTTGTTAAGCACGAAGGTCGTCAGGCCGCGCGAGCTGTAGGCCTGATAGTCCTTGTAGTCGTAGTAGTAAGCCGAAGCGTTGAGCCGCGCCTTACCGTCCCAGAACGTCAGCTTGGTGCCGATTTCATAGGCGATCAGCGTTTCCGAGTCGTAGGGGATGGAGTTGGCATCGATGGTGCTTCCGGCCAGAAGGACGTTGTAGTTGCCCCCCTTCACGCCGCGGTTCACACCCAGGTAGACCATCGTGTCGGGATTGGGATCCCACTGCAGCTTCAACTCGCCCGACCACAGCGTGCTCGACCGCTTGTCGTTGAAGTCGGCCCCGAAGGAATAGAGATAAAAAGCGGGATCGGTGGTGATGTCGTAGGGGTCCTTGTCCGCATAGGCGAACGCCCCGTACTCGAACTTCTGGTGCTCGTAGATCCCGCGCAGGCCGGCGATGACCGTCCAGCTCGGCGCGAACTCGTACTGGATCTGCCCGAAGAGAGAAGCCGACTTGCTGCGCAGGCGCGCATCGTTGACCGTGTCGATCCCGGTATCCGCCGCGCCGAACAGGTCTGCATAGAGCGACCCCTGCGGCCCCAGAAGGCCGACGTTGAAGTGGGAGTCGATGTCGAGCAGGAACACGCCGGTGCTCCAGGTCAGCCCGCCGGAGCTGCCCTGCAGGCGAAGCTCTTCCGACCAGTTCGTCGCCTTGCCCTTGCTGCCGAAGTTGATGAAGTTGATCGGCGAGGCATCAGCGTCGAAAACCAGACTCTTCCAGAACTTGCGGTAGCTGGTGATGGAGATGAGCTGGACGTCCCCGAGATCGTAGTCGATATGCAGATTGACGTCGTTGCTGTACGAGAAGTTCGAGTTCTTCTTGGCGAGATCGACCGAAATGTCGCGGTCTCCGATATCCGGCGCGACGAAGCCGAAGGCATCGGTCGGCGAGAACACGATATCGACGGTCCGCCCCTGGTCATCGGTCACCAACTGGCTGCCGATCTGACCGTAGGCACCCGATGAATTGCGCTGGCGGTTGATAGCGCCCATCAGCCGGATCGAAAGGTCGGCCGTCGGATCCCACTGCAGTTGCAGACGTCCGCCGTACTGCCGCTTCTGGCCCAGATCGCTGCAGCAGGAATCGGGCGCCGGCCCTGCATCCACACCGCTCGGCAGCCCGCCCGGATACACGTTGTCCCAGAAGGCCCCGTTGCGGTCGAACAGGAAGGATGCACGCGCAGAAAGCGTGTCGCTCAGCGGGCCGGAAATGGCGCCTTCGAAGCGAACCTGATCGTAGCTTCCGTACGTCGCTTCGCCATACCCCTCGAGGTAACTGGAAGGCTTTTCGATAATGTAGTGGACGAGGCCGCCGGTCGCATTGCGACCGAACAGGATCCCTTGCGGCCCCTTCAGCACTTCGACGCGTTCCATGTCGTAGAAGCCGAAGTTGGCACCCTGAAGATTGGGAATGTAGCTGTCGTCGACGTAGACCGCGATCGGGCCCTCGGCGATTTCAGCATAGTCGTTCTGGGTGACGCCGCGCATCGTGTACTGCGCGCTTTCACCGGCCGAACTCGACGAAATCGAGACGCCGGGAGTCAGACGAACGATGTCGGTCGAGCGGGTGATGCCGATATCGCGGAGCGTATCGCCATCCACTGCGGTAACCGCGATCGGAACCTTCTGCAGGCTCTGTTCGCGCCGCTGCGCGGTCACCACGATGTCGCCGATCCCCTCGCTTTGCGGTTCCTGTGCCGCTTGCGCTGCGGCAGGCGAGGCCGCCACGGCGCAAAGGCCTATGGTCAAGGCGGCAACGCTGGATTTTGCGAGCAAACGATGCGTACTAAAGGTCATGGTAAAGCCCTCGCTGTTCATGGACCCGATCCCCGTTTCGGGCCTGCCGGTGTTCGTGCAGTTCAGAGAAATGTCGTGATGCTTCGCGCGGTCAGGACCGCCTGGGCGAAGATGATCTTGCGGCGCGCCAGGCGCAGCTTGCCGTCGACCCGGCGCAGCACGTCCTCACGTATGCCGTGATAGGTGTCTTCCTCGCTTTCGAGGCGTGAGCGGAAGAGATAGAAGGACGATCGGACCGGGAAACCGTCTTCGGTTTCCGCGCCGGTGACCTGGACGTTGCCGATCAGCCGCGACATCCGGGACGGCGGCACTTCGGCCCAGGCCCCGGGGAAGCCCAGACGGGCCACCCGCATGCCGAGCGTGGCACGCGTATCATCGAAATAGGCGCTCTCGCTTTCGGAGGCGACATAATGGGCGGCGCGATGGCGCGCCTCGCGGCTTTCCACGACCGGCGCCCAGTAGTGAATGTCGTCGGTCAGGAGCTCAAGCCAGGCCTTGTAGTCCTGCGCGTCGAGCATCCGCGCTTCATCGTAAAGGAATTCCTGGGCCTCGAACGTCAGAGCCATGCGGGTGCTGTCGGTCATTGCGACACCTCCTCGCCGGGACGGCAGGCATCCGGTACCGCTGGCGGTGGAGGTGGCTCCATCGCCATCAGCTCCGCCCAGCGACCGTACATGTTGCGCTGATTGATGTCCGAGCTCTTGTTGTCGAGGCGTCCGGGAATATCCTCCCGCGTGTACTCGTGCCCCATGCCCATCTGATAATTGGCGTAGAGTCCGCGTGCCGTGGGGCTGAGCGACGAGTAGGTGGTCTGCGACCAGTTATCCATGTCGTCCTGCTCCCAGGTGCCGGCCGGCCCCTGCCGCAGCATGCAGTGCTGCCGCAGCTTCTCCTTGATCTCCTCGGGCATCGCCTTGTCGACGATGGTGAGATCGCGCACCTCGGTCTTGAGCGGCCCGCGCGGATGCCAGATGTGCAGGCTGGCAAACGGAAACTCGATCGAGAAATTCGGGAAAATGGTGCCATGCACCGGCGTCAGGCGCTTGGCGCGCAGCTCCCCCAGCTTGGCCACAAGCTGGTCCTCGATCGTCTCGAGGTAGTCGTCGATCCCGGCAAGATGGCCGTAGCCGCCGCGGGCGTTTTCCTCGGAAGCCATCCACATGCCGACGCCGTGACCGTTATCGAGCGCCGCCTGGAAACCGGTCACTTCCTTGACGCGGCCACCTGCCCCTTCAAGACCGGGAACGCGCATGATCGACGCGTGCGTCGCCGCTGCATGATAGCTGTCGCCGACGAAGTTTTCCGCCGCGTGCTTCCAGTTGGTCGGAATGATCCAGCGGCGCATGCCACCGACGAGCTCGGTACCGCCGTCGACCCGGTCGAGCAGGCAGTCCAGATAGAAGCGCGCATCCCCGAGGAACGTCTCCAGCGGCTCGACGTCCGGATTCCAGCTGGCGAAGATCAGCCCCTTGTAGCTTTCGACCCGGGGCGCCTCGACGAGACCCCATTCAGCGGGATCGATACCGTGACGGTAGTCGGCCTCCAGACCGGGGACGACCTTGAGCGTCCCGTCAGTATTGTACGACCATCCGTGATAAGGGCAGAGAAAGAGCTTGGCGTTCCCGCGATCGACGCGACAGACCGTGCCGCCGCGATGACGGCACATGTTGAGCATCACTTTCACGCCTTCTTCGGCGCGAACGACGATGACAGGGTCCGCCCCCATCCACGTCGTAATGAAGTCGTTCTTGCTCGCGATTTCGCTCTCGTGGCCCAGAACAAGCCACGTACGGCGGAAGATCCGCTCCATCTCGGCATCGTAAATGGCTTGATCGGAAAAAATGCGCCGGTCGATCAGACCCTTGTCGAGATCAACGAGGCGAGACGTGTCAATTTCCAATTCGACCCCCTGAATGTCGCACAAAAACGACATCGCACTCACGGATATCGTCATTTGTGTGCATTTGATGACGAAAGATTGTGCGACAATTTGATCTATGTCAACGACGAATGTTGCGATTGTCGGACAACCTAGCTAGTTCGATAGTGGAAGGAGAGAATGCCGTGGCGGACGCCGACCCTCAGAACACCCGAAAATCGGCGGCCAGCACGCTGGCACAAACCCTGGTCGAGAAGATCACCGGCCGCATCGTGAAGGGGGAATACCGTCCCGGGGAACGCCTCGTTGAGGCCGATCTGGCCGCGGATTTTGGCGTGGGACGAGGCAGCATCCGCGAAGCGCTGCGGCGCCTGGAGGCGAATCGTTACATCCGATTCGAGCCGAACCGGGGCGCCATGGTCGCCCGCCCCTCAAGCAAGCAGGTCACGGACATGCTGCGCATCCGTGCCGTGATCGCCGGGCTTGGCGCGCGCGCCGCGGCGGAACGGATCGAGATGCCCGGACATCGCGAAATCGTTCTCGACATCATCAAGGACATCGACGCCGAACTCGCGACCGACAGCCCGGATTTCCACCGCAAGGGCAACGGCCGCTTTCACCGCACCTTGAATGAGCTTTCAGGCATAGCGGAAATCGGCGACCTGATGGACCAGGTGAACATTCCCATGCTCTATGAACTCTATTTCCGGGATCTCACGGACGAGCAATGGCGGGTAAACCTGGACGACCACTTCGACCTCGCCCGTGCAATCCTCGCCGGCGACGGGGACGCGGCCGAGGCCATTGCCAAACGGCACATGCACCGCATGATCGACCGCGCCAAGTCCATAGCCGAACGCTGGGCGACCTGAACGGGCGGCTGCGCTCTCGCAAGCATGCGCAGGCCAAGCCCAGCCGACGCCAACTGGCCGGTCATTCCCCGCCAGTGGCGGAGCCGGATTTTCCGCGCGCGAAACCGGTCGTGTAGAGCTGGTTGAACTGGCTGGCAGTCGCTGACAGGTCCTCGGTCTGATCGCCGAACCAGCGCTGCAAAGCCACCGCGAACATCATCCCGAAGCTGGCAAGACCGAGAAATTCGGCGGTGAGCCCATCCTTGGCCAAGGGAGCCAGGACTTCGCCTCGATCACGGATCAACGGTTCCAGTTGTTCCCGGAAGACCCGGCGGCCGGATTCCAGGTCCGAAAACAGGGCCGTTGTCAGCAAGGGCAATATCCGTTGCATGTCCTCCAGGTGGCGGATGGTGGACTGCTCGGCGAGTTCCCCCATCTGCGCGGGCGTTTCGGCGGACTGATAGACCTCGATGCGTCCGTGCATGCCCTGCATCGCTTCGATCAGCGGTTGCATGACCGACGCCTGAAACAGGTCGTCCTTGGTCGGGAAGTGTTTGAACAGAGTTGCCTGATTGACGCCGGCGGCATCGGCAATCTCGCGCGTGCGGGCGCCCGCGAAATTGGCCCGGACGAACTCGGCCTGGGCGGCGGCAATGATTTCGGCCCGGCGCTCGGCAGCGGGGCGATAGTCGCGGCGGGCGCCTTCTGAACGCTTCGAGGTCTGAGATTTGGCGGGCATGTTGTTCCTGTCAGGCACGGGAGCTTGTCCCGACGCGATCTAGAAAGCTTGTCGCCTCAACACAAGTAACCAGTTGCTTGTTTTTGCTCTGCCGGCTGCTAGGCACGAGGGCAAACAAACCAGAATCAAGCGATCGACGGAGAGCGACATGACCACTGCAGTTGCCGAAAACACCAAGAAAACTGCCATTTTTACCGGCGGCAAGCAGACGAAATGGGCGGAGGAGCGGCTTGCAAAGCTCAAGTCGGAAGATCGCCAGTTCATCGACGCGCTCCCCGATCCGGCAGTGACCGAAGCCAAGCGCCAGCCCGGGCTTCGGCTGGCGCAGGTCGTGCAGACGATCTTCGAAGGTTACGCAGCTCGCCCGGCCATCGGTCATCGCGCCACGGAACTCGTGTCCGATCCGGCCACCGGACGCACGAGCCTGCGCATGCTCGACCGGTTCGAAACAACGTCTTTCGGAGAGCTGTGGGCCGACGTGCAGGCGACAGCCGCCGAATGGCACAACGACACCCGCACCCCCGTCAGGGCAGGCGATTTCGGCGCCGTGCTCGGTTTTGCCAGTGCCGGATATGCCACCATGCAGCTCGCCAACATTCATCTCGGCGTGGTGAACGCGCCGCTCCAGGCCAATGCCCCGACCGAGCAGCATGTCGCCATAATCGCCGAAACCGAGCCGCGGGTTCTGGCTGCCAGCATCGAACTGATCGAGGCGGCCGTCGATGCCCTGCTGGCCGGCGAGGTCCGCCCTCGCCTCGTCGTATTCGACTACGAGCCACGCGACGACGACCAGCGCGAACGGTTCGAGGCTGCCCGCGCGAGACTGGATGCCGCGAACTGTTCCATTGCCATGGACAGCCTGCAGGACGTCGTCGCCCGTGGCCGGACACTGCCCGCCATTCCCGCCCACGTTTCCGAAGATCCCGACCCGCTGGTCTGGCTGTTCTATACGTCGGGCACGACGGGTACGCCGAAGGGCGCGATGTACACCGAGGAGACCGTTCGCAACACCTTCCTCTATCACGCGGACAAGCCGGCGATCACACTGAGCTTCATGCCGATGAGCCACGCGGTGGGCTATGGCTATCTCTACCTCGCTCTGGCCAACGGCGGCTGCAGCTACTGTTCGCCCAAGAGCGATCTTTCGACGCTGTTCGACGATCTGGCGCTGGTGCGCCCGACGATGTCCTCGCTCGTGCCGCGGGTCTGCGAAATGCTCTACCAGCACTACCTCGGCGAAGTGGATCGCCGCATCGCTGCAGGCGCCGACGAAGCCGAGGCACAGGAAGCGGTGAAGCTCGACATGCGGGAGAACCTGCTAGGCGGCCGCCTGCTCTCGGTCGGTTGCGGATCGGCCGTGCTCGCGCCCGAAGTGCACCAGTTCATGCTCTCGATGCTGGGCGTGCACATGGCCATCGGCTATTCCTCCACCGAAATGGCGACCGCGACAGTGACGGTCGACGGCAAGATCCAGCGCCCGCCGGTGATCGACTACCGGCTCGAGGACGTGCCCGAGCTGGGCTATTTCACCACCGACAAGCCCTATCCGCGCGGCGAGTTCCTGGTGAAGATCCCCAAGTTCATGGCCGGCTACTACAAGCGCCCGGACCTGACGGCGGAGAAGTTCACCGAAGATGGCTTCTACCGGTCGGGCGACGTGATGGCGCTGATCGGCCCCGACGAACTGGCTTATGTCGACCGGACGAACAACGTTCAGAAGCTTTCGCAGGGTGAGTTTGTCGCCATCGCCCGACTGGAGGCGCTCTACACGCAGAGCCCCGCCATCCGGCAGATCTACGTCTACGGCACCAGCGAGCGGGCGTTCCTGCTTGCCGTCGTCGTTCCCGCCGACGAGCTGCTCGCCGACTTGGAAAAGGGCGGCGAGGCGGCAGAACGGGTCAAGGCCGCCATCCGAAGCGGGCTGCATCAGGTCGCCGAAGAGCACGGCCTTGCCAGTTACGAGATCCCGCGTGATTTCCTGATCGAGCCGGAAGGCTTCAGCCCCGAAAACGGCCTCCTCACCGGCATCGGCAAGTTCAGCCGTCCCAACTTCAAGGACCGTTTCGGTGCGCGGCTGGAAGCCCGCTTTGCCGAGATCGCGCAGGAACAGGTCGATGAACTGCGCGCTCTACGGCTGGGCGGCGCCGACCGCCCGGGGATTGAAACCGTATCCCGCGCAGTCAGGGCGACGCTGGGCGTCGCCGAAACGGACATCACGCCGGAAGCCCGCTTCACCGACCTCGGCGGAGACTCGCTCTCGGCCCTGTCGTTTTCGATGCTTCTCGAGGAGATTTTCGGCCTTGAGGTTCCGGTCGGCGTAATCATCAATCCGGCAGGAGATCTGCGCCTGGTGGCAGACTTCATCGAGGCAGCGCGATCCGGCAAGGCCCGCCCCAGCTTCGCGACGGTCCACGAACCCGACAGCACGATCGTTCACGCCGCCGATCTCAAGCTGTCGAAGTTCATCGATCCGCAACTGCTGGCGGCGGCGCCGTCGCTGCCACCGGTGGCCGATACCGTCAGCACCGTGCTGATGACCGGCACGACCGGCTGGCTCGGGCGTTTCCAGGCACTGTCCTGGCTCGAGCGGCTGGCGAAGACCGGCGGCAAGCTGATCCTCGTGGTGCGGGGAACGACGCCCGAGCAGGCACGCCGGCGCGTGGAGGACGTGTTCGACACCGATCCCGTGCTCATGGAACACTTCCGCAAGTTGGCGGAAAACCACCTCGAAGTGCTGGCCGGCGATCTGGGCCGCGAAAGGCTGGGTCTCGATGACGCAACATGGGATCGCCTGGCGAGCGAGGTGGACCTCATCGTCCATCCCGGCGCCCATGTGAACCACCGGCTCCCCTACAACCAGCTGTTCCCCTCCAACGTGGCGGGCACCGCCGAACTGATCCGGCTCGCCCTGACGACCCGGCGCAAGCGCTTCGACTACGTTTCCACGATGGGGGTGATGCTGTTCGGCCCGGCGGACGAGGAATCCGACATTCGCGAGATCGCGCCCTCCGCGCAGCTCGATGACAGCTATGCCAATGGCTACAACGTTTCGAAGTGGGCCAGCGAAGTGCTGATGCGCGAGGCTTACGACCTTGCCGGCATTCCCGTCGGCGTGTTCCGGCCCGGCATGATCCTCGCGCACAGCCGCTATGCCGGTCAGCTCAACGTGCCCGACATGTTCACCCGCATGCTGTTCAGCCTCGCGATCACGGGGATCGCGCCTGCCACGTTCTACGCGCAGAACCTCTCGAACGGACGCCCCAAGGCCCGCTACGAAGGCTTTGCCGTCGATTTCCTGGCGGACGCGATCACCGCAATCAGCGCTGCACTGCCGGATGGCTTTCGCAGCTACAATCTGGCGAACCCCGAATCCGATTTCGTCGCGCTGGATGATTTCGTCGACTGGATGATGGAGGCCGGCTGCGAAATCGAACGGATCGACGACTACGACGACTGGTTACGGCGGTTCGAAACCGCGCTCCAGGGCCTGCCCGAGGATCTGCGGTCGCACTCGCTGCTACAGATCATCGAGCCCTATCGTCATCCCCAGCACCCCGGCATGGGCGAAGGCGTCCCCTGCCGCCGCTTTGCAGACGATGCCAAGGCGGCAGGCTATCCGATCGCCCATCTCGATGCCGGCTTGATCGGCAAGTACGTGGCCGACCTGAAGGCCATCGGACTGCTGAACTGACCCGTCCGAAACAGCCGAGGCCTGGCAAGACCTGCCGATAGGGACATCCACCCGAAACGTGGGCGCCTATCGGTCCGATTGAGCTTGCCAGGCCGATTGTCGTCGCTTTGCAACGGCTAGCCGCCTCATCCGAGCCAGATGCGCCTGAGGCGCATCTGGCTCGGACTTCGAGGACACGTTCGCAACCGAACGGTGTCCTCTCCGGAGGTCAGGAGCCGAAGTTGTAGCGCAGACGAACGCCGTACATGCGCGGCGGGCCCAGCAGCAGGCTGTCGAAGCCGGCGGAGTAGAACGTGCCGCCGACATAGACGGGATATTCTTCCTTGGTCACGTTGGTTGCGAAGACCGAAAGGTCCACCGGCAGGCCGCCGATATCCGACCAGCTTGCATTGAGATTGACGAGGTTGGTCGAAGGCAGGAGCCCGATCGGGGAGTCCGCGGCGGCGATCTGGCTTGACGTGTAGGTGTAGGTCCCGCTGAACGTTATCCTGCCGATGCTGTCATCCAGCGGGAGCGTGTAGGACGCCGTCGCCGAGAGCTTGTGGTGCGGTGACAGGGCGAGATCGCCACCGATCTGGGAGGTCGGCGTGGGCGGCAGGAACCCAGGGAAAAGCGGCGGTGAGTAGCTCTTGAGCTTGGTATCGAGGTAGGTGTAGCCAGCGGTCAGGTCGAAACCGGCGAAGGGCTTGATCCCCGCCTCTACCTCGACGCCCTGGATCCGCGACGTCCCCGCATTGACGATGGCAGCCGAAGGCGATGCGGCCGGATTGGAGCCGTCGGGGATGAGGTTCGCCTGCAGCTGCTGATCCTGAAAATCGTTGTAGAATGCCGCGACATTGAAATAGCCACTGACCGCGCCGGCAAAGGAAAGCTTGGCGCCGAGTTCGTAGGTATCGACCTTTTCCGGGCCCCAGGTGATGGGCACGGTATTCGAAGGATTGGTGTTACCCTGCCGGTATCCACGGGCATACTTGGCATAGAACAGCATGTCCGGGGTCGGCTTGAAATCGAGGCCCACCATCCACGTGGGCTTTTCCGACTTCTGGTTGAGCTCGGTGATGCACTGCGTGGGATCGGCACTCGGCACGCCCGTGGCCGAACAGATGAAGACGGGGTAATTCGGCGCCGGAAATACGGCAATGCGCACCGAACCCTGCGATTTCACCTTGTCTATCGTGTAGCGAAGTCCGCCGGTCAGCGAGAGCGTGTCGGTAAACTTGTAGGTAGCCTGCCCGTAGAAGCCGATATTCTCGAACTTGTACCGGGTCAGCGTGTTTTGCACGAAACCGGCCGGACTCGTGGGCGAGCCCAGGATATCGGTGCATTGCAGCGACTGCACGTCGGTGCAACTCGCCAATATCGAGGTCAGCGTTCCTTGCCAGCCCAGCGGCCCGCTTTTCTCGTAATAGGCGCCTACCTGATACTGAAGGTCACCGCCGAGGCCGAAGCCCTGCAGCTGCAGTTCCTCGGTGAATGTGTATTGCGACATGGTATCGCGATTGTTGTCGTGATAGACACTGACGTAGCCGAAGGGCAGCCCGCCTGCGACGGGGAACTGGATGTTCTCGCCCATGATCGCACCGCTCTGGCGTTGCCGCATTTCGGTGTAGCTGGCGATGTTCTTGATCGTCAGCGAGTCCGAGGCGTTCCAGGTGGTGGTATTGATGACCTGCCATTGCTCCTGACGCAGTTGCGCGTCGGGATTGTTGTTTTCGACGTCGTAGTAACCGTAGTCGTTCGCTGCCGCGCGGGGCAGCTGCTGACTGCAGACCAGCGACGACAGGAGCAACGCCGCCCCGGATGCACTTGCTCCGGGGATACAGGGAATTCCGCCGATCGTCTGGGTATTGGCGATCACCACCTTGGGGATCGTGCCATTGGTCTCGGACTTGATGTAGTCGAAAATCAGGTAGTTCTCGAGATCGGGCGTCAGATCGGCAACCACGCTGGCGCGCACCGAAATGTAGTCGGTATCGTTGAACGTGGAGGGACCGATGCCCGAGCGGTTGCGCAGGTAGCCGTCGCGTTTCATTCGATCCACGCCAAGCCGCACCCTGAAGGTATCGGACAGCGGCGCGTTCAGTACCGCCTGGAACCGCTTCATGTCGACGTTGCCGAGCGAGCCTTCGACGTATCCCTCAAGGAAGTCGGTCGGCTTCTTGGGAACAAGGAGTACGGCGCCGCCGGTCGTGTTTCGTCCAAACAGCGTGCCTTGCGGCCCCTTGAGGACCTGGACGTTCTGCAGATCGAAAAACGAACCGGACAGGGCGTTGTTGCCCCCGCCAAGCGCCGGCTGACCGCGTGCGGCGACGACGTCGGCGAAGTAGACCGCGACCGAAGGCGACGTCTGCGCCTCCTGAACGAAGCCGCGGATGGCGAACGAAGCGTTGTCGGTACCGAAGCGCGAGTTGGAAGTCAGCGAAGGAGTATATGTCGCCAGATCGTTCGCATTGACGACGTTGCGGTTTTCCAGTTGTTGCTGGTCGTAGACCGTCATCGAGATCGGAACATCCTGCAGGCGTTCCTCGGTGCGCCGTGCCGTCACGATGATCGCGCTTTCCTCCACGCGGGCTCCGCGATCGCCTGTCTCTTGCGCAAGGGCAGGCATCGCTCCTGCCAGACACACTCCAACCGCGGTTGTCGTCAGCAAATGCCTCGCCAGGCGATCCTGTCGCATAGTATCCTCCCCATGATTTGCCGTGCCATTTTCTGGCAACGTTTCATATTCCCAAAACTCTATTCTTATTTAATTATGTGTTTTTTGGATTATATATTAAAAAAACTTGCCAAACATGCGAACGACCGATGTCAGAAATAGTATTGATCTATAAATAGGGAATACAAGGCTGATCAGATCTCGATGCACACCTGCCATTCGACTGGAAAGCCGCCCGTGAGCTGACACCGGCCGAGCGTGCGCACTCGCAAACGCAGCCGCCGTGCCTCAGCGTGTAGGCATATCTTCTCCCCAACGTCTCTTGCGCTCTGCACATTATCGTTGATGGAAGGCTAGGCAGGGGATGCCCAAGCGTCGACGCTCAAGAATTGACGATTTGCGCCAGGTTTTGCCTATTCGTGCCAGCACCCAGCAGCATCGTACCCTGGTTATTCGCGGACCTGCTTTTGGTACGCCGCCGGCGAAACACCGACTATGCGCTTGAAAGCACGGGAGAACTGGCTTGGAGATGCAAACCCGGTCTCGAAGGCAATCTCTTTCACACTCAGGCGCGAAGCGGCCAGCAGATCGCACGATCTGGCAAACTGGATTTCGGCGATGAACTGCGACGGCGATTTTCCGGTGGCGGCCTGAAAGCGGCGCAGAAACGTCCTGCGGCTCATGCGGCAGATTTCCGCCATCCCGCTGACGGTCGGGCTCTGCCCACGGCACGAGAGCGCGTAATCCTTGATGAGCGCCAGTTCGACCGCGCCGATCCCCCAGCCATCGGACTGCGCAGTCTTTCCTTCGAGAACTTCGCGCAAGAGCTTGATGACCAAGATCTCCTTGCACGATTCCAGCAGAGCCGCCGAACCGAACCCCGGGAACATCGCCTCTCGGCACACCATGCGGACGACCTCGACCAGCGAGGGATCCCAGAAGAACTTCTGGCTGCCGGCAGCGCGATCGAAGTCGATGCGCTTGTCATCGAAAAACATGATGACAGCCTGGATGTCTTCTCCGTCGGACGCGAACTCGCGCTGATACGATCTTGGCAGGAAGTGCAGGGACCGGGCCAGCGGCAACCCGTTGTTCGTGCCGTCGTTGACCGCCTTCGATCCCACCGCCTGTCCGCGAAGCCGGCAGCTCAGGATATTCGCGGGTACGGTCACCGTATCGCAGTAGGGATCCACCTTGTGGAAACGACGCACTTCGGTGCGCATCCCCTCCACTTCAGCAGACCCAAGCAGGTCATACGAGTGTGCCCACATGATCCTCATCCGCAAAATTATTTTCTAGCTGTTTGCGTACCATTGGCCGGGCGGTCGGGCAACGGAGGCATCATCTTGCGAGCATGGCGACGATACTGGGTTTAAAGAGTTTTAATGCCGGCCACATCTTCAGGCGAAGACGGCACGAATAATGCGCAACGCTATGCCGACTGCAGCCACCCTGCCCCCCATGCCCTTCACTGGCACAGGAGTATCGCTTCCGGTCATCGCCTCTATTGATGCATAATGCATTATATGCAAACAGACGGGTATGAACGAACCATCCATGCCTCTGGCCGGCAAGCGCGTGCTTGAACTGGGGACGATGATCGCCGCCCCGTTTGCGACCCATATCCTCTCGCAACTGGGCGCCGAGGTCATCAAGATTGAGCCGCCCGCAGGTGACACCACGCGCTCGCTGGTGCGCGGGGGGCCGTCGGGCACGATCGTTGCCTACGGCCATTCCAAGCAGGCGATCTGCCTCGACCTGACGACCGAGGGCGGCAAGGAGGTGTTCCGAAAGCTCGCCGCCAGCGCCGACGTGGTGATCCATAATCTCGCGCCCTCCGCGGCACGCAAGCTGGGCGTGACGGCGGACGACTGCATGGCCGTGAACCCGGACATCGTGCATGTCCATATCAAGGGCTACACCCACGGCCCGCAAGCCGACGACCTGATGACCAACCCTATCGCCGAGGCTGCGACAGGTGCCATGGACGACCACCGCGTCGATGGCCGCCCCACCCGCTTCGGGCCGTCCTATCATGACCAGTTTGCAGGCACTTACGCTGTGATCCGGGTGCTCGCGGCGATGCTCGATCCCAATGCCGGTGCAGCCGACCGGCAGATCGAGATCGGCCTTTACGAGACCGGCCTTCACCTCGCCGCGCGCGATCTGGCGGGCATGCAGCTCAAGACGCAGCTGCTCGGGCGGCTGGAGAAGGAAGGCGGCGGCGAATTCTCGATGCCCGGATACGGTTCCTATCTCACGTCCGACCAGCGCTGGGTCTATCTGCTGATCCTTACCGATGCGCATTGGGCAAAGCTGACCGGGGCGCTCGACATGCCCGAGGACGGCAATCCGCAATTTGCCAAGCTGCGCGACCGCAAGAAGGCGCGCGATACGGTCGAGGCCGCCGTGAGCGCGGCTGTCGGCAAATTCGATTTCGACGAGGTGGAACGCCGCCTTCGCGCCGCCGGGCTGGGCTTCAATGAAGTCATGCCGCTCGAACGCGTGCTCGAAAAACCGCAGGCACACCAGCCGGGCAAGCTGCGCGAACTGGACTTTCGCGGGCTTCATTTCGAAGTGCCCGAATTCCCCGGCCAGATGCAGGTCAGCCCCAACCTGCCCCCGCCGGAAATCGGCGAGCATACCGGGATCCTGCTTGCCGAACTGGGATATGCCCCCGACGAAATCGAGCGCTTGTTGTCATCAGGTGCCGCCAAGGCCTATCAACCCGGCGATTTCGCCTGGGCACCGGTGCGGCAAAAGGGATGATGAAACAGATGATGCAGTTTCGCACGAAGGAAGAGCAAGTCGCTGATTTCCTGCGCGAGGGCATCATTTCCGGACGATACCCGCGTGGAACGCGGCTCAAGCAGCAGGAAATCGCGACCATGCTCAACACCAGCATCACGCCGGTGCGCGAGGCGCTCAAGCTGCTGGCCGCCGAAGGGTACGTGCTGGGCGACAGCTATCGCGGCGCAACCGTCGCACCCTTCGACATCGAGGCTTCGCGCGAGGTTCTGTCGCTGCGCATCCTGCTCGAAACCCAACTCGTCAAAGGGGCGGTGGAACGCGTGACCGGCGAGGACATCGCCGAACTCAAGGTGCTCGCCAGCGAGTTCGCCACCGCTTTCGAGGCGGGCGACAATGAAGCGGCACGCGCCGCAAACTACCGCTTCCATCACCGCATGTTCGAAGTCGCCGCGCTGCCGCAGACGCTGCACTTCGTGCAGATCCTCTGGGCCCGTTATCCGTTCGATCTCATCAACCGCCTAAAGGGACGCGTCAGCCGCGCCGCCGACGAACACGACGAGATGCTTGCCGCCCTGATCGCCGGGGACAGCGCCGCCGCCATGCTCGCGACGCGCCAGCATATCGAGGCCGGATTCAACGAACTGCGCCAGTCTGTCGCGCAGGATCGTGCGACAGAGACGCCGGCCACCCCCAACCGCACGGAGAAATGATCGCGATGAAAAAGACGCTCTTCCTGGTCATGGACATGATGAACGACCTCGTCGCCGAGGACGGGTTCAACGCCCAGACTTACGGCGTGCAGGTGAAGGAACGCGGCGTGCTGGAAAGCACCAAAGCCGCCATCGCGGCTGCTCGCAACGCGGGGGCGCTGGTCGGCTATGTCCGCGTGGGCTTTTCCAGCGATTACCGCGAAGCACCCGAGGCTTCGCCGATATTTTCGGGCGCGCGGAAAAACGGGATCTTCCAGCTCGGCACCTGGGGCACCGAAGTGCACGCTTCGATCGCGCCCGAGCCGCAGGACTTCGACATCGTCAAGCACCGCGTAAGCCCCTTCTACGCCACCTCGCTCGAAGCGATCCTGCGCGCCAACAAGGTGGAGCGCATCGTCATGTGCGGCGTCTCGACCAATGGCGTGGTCCATTCCGGCGCGCGCGAAGCGCATGACCGCGATTACGAGGTGGTGATCCTCGAGGATTGCTGCGCCGGGGTCACGCCCGACGAGCACATGCACGCGATCGCCTGTCTGGGCCGCTACGGACAAATCGTGGCAAGTACCGAGTTCGACTGGGCGACCTGACCGCCCTCACCTGACATCACCGAGGCGATACCGCGCTGCGGACCGACCGGTCCGGGACTGGACTCTTCGCCTTTCAAAAAATATAATGCATTATCCATTATAAACGAATCCGGCGACGGGCATGGTTCCCGATCGAGCGCGGACAAGAGGAGCCAGCAATGACCGTTGAGACGAAGGAAAAGGATGTCGGCGGCGCGCCGGCCGAGGGGAAGATCACGCCCGAGGCGATCAAGGCCGCCGAAAACATGATCGGCATGCAGCTGCGCCCCGAAGGCCCCTATCTGCAGGACGCCACGGCCGACACCATGCGCAACTGGTGCAACGGCATCGGCGATCTCAACCCGCTCTACCGCGACGAGGAACATGGCCGCCTGTCGCGCTACGGCTCGATCGTCGCGCACCCGAATTTCCCGATGGCGTTCGGCTGGGTCGGCCGCACGCGCTGGGGCCTTCCCGGTGTCCACGGCTTCTATGCCGGTAACGACTGGGAACTGTTCCGCCACGTGCGCCCCGGCGACCGCATCACCGCGATCGAGCGCGTCGTCGGCATCGACGTCAAGGAATCGAAGTTCTCCGGCACGCTGGTGCTCCAGTACGTCGAAGCGAGCTATGCCAACCAGAACGGCGATCTGGTCGCCCGCGCTCTCGGCACCTGCACCCGGCACGAACGCAAGGCCGCACGCGATGCCGGCAAGTACTCCGAGATCAAGACACACGAATATTCGGCCGAAGACTTCGCGAAGATCGACAATGCGATCCTGAACGAAGAAAAGAACATGCGCGGCACCAACGTGCGCTACTGGGATGAAGTGCAGGAAGGCGAAGAACTGCCCGAGATCGTGCGCGGCCCGCTCAGTCTGATGGACACGATGGGCTTCCTCGTCGGGTCGGGCCGTGGCCACACCCACGGCGTGATCTTCAAGAACGCGGTCAAGCACCCCGGCCACTTCTTCCGCAACCCTGAAGCGGGCGGCGGCATCGAGTACACCGGCATCGGCCACCACCGCGAGTCCACCGCCAAAGATGTGGGCGTTCCCGGCGTCTACGACTACGGGCCGCAGCGCTCGTCGTGGATGGCCAGCCTCGTCACCAACTGGATGGGCGACGCCGCGTTCCTCAAGCGCGTGCGCACGCAGATGCGCGGCTTCAACATCATGGGCGACTGCACCTGGGCGCGCGGCAAGGTCACGCGCAAGTACGTCAAGGACGGCCATGCCCTCGTCGACATCGAGATCCGCGGCGAGAACCAGCGCGGCGAACTGACCACGCCGGGCCTCGCCACGGTGCTGCTTCCCTCGCTGAACCCGGAGCACAAGGTGTTCTTCGACGGTCGCGACTGCGACCTCGAACTGCCCGTCGTACGCTGAGGACAGCGGCGATGCCCGGAGAGGATGCCACACCGCTTGGCGGTCTGAAGGTCGTCGTCCATGCCTCGGGCGTGGCGGCGGCCTACGCAGGGCGCATGCTGGGAACGATGGGCGGGCAGGTCCTGCTCGTCGAGCCCGAAGGCGGCTCTCCGCTCCGCAGGCAGCCTCCGTTTCTTCCCCACGCAAAGGGCGAGGAGAGTGAGGAGAGCGCTCTTTTCGCCTATCTTGCGGTCGGGATGGAGAGCGCGGTGATCGATCTCACCGCGCCCGAGGGACAGGCCCGGCTCGCGGAATGCCTGACCGATGCCGACGTGTTCATCGACGACACCCCGGTTTCCGCGAGGGAGAAGCTGGGCATCGACGAGGCGAGCCTGTCCGAACAGTTTCCGAACCTCGTCCACGTCTCGGTCCTGCCCTTCGGCGCCTATGGCCCCAAGGCGGACTGGAAGGGCGAGGACGTGGTGATCCAGCACGCCGGCGGCGAAGGCAACCTGTTGCCCAATGGCCTGGCCGTGGAGATGTTCCCGGACCGTGCCCCGCTCAAGATCGCTGGCCAGTTCGGCGCGATGCAGGGCGGAATCGCGGCCGCGCTCGGGGCCCTGTCAGCACTCTGGGCCCGGCCCCAATGCGGCGGGCAATATGTCGACGTTTCCTGCCAGGACGCCAACCTTGCCGTCGGCGCCTTCGCCATCCAGCGTCTCGGCGACGGGTCGATAGAACACCGCGTCGAACGCAGTTTCCGCTATGGTGGCGTAATCCCCTGCGCCGACGGCTACCTGGAGATGCTGACGCTCGAACAGCGCCAGTGGGACGGGATGGTCAAGCTGCTCGGTTCGCCCGAATGGGCGCTGGACCCGGCGCTGGCCGACAACCTCGAACGCAGCCGCCGCGGCCCCGAAATCAACCGCTACATTCGCGAATGGGCCTCGGTCCGCAAGGTCGATGACATCGTCAGCGCAGGCCAGAAACTGGGCGTTCCACTCGCCCGCTACATGACGCCAGCCGAGATCCTGCAAGGCGATCAGGAATGGCATCGCGGCCTGTTCCAGAAAGTGCCGGTCGACGGTGCGTGGCTGGTCGACATGCTCGTCTCGCCCTTCCATTTCGATGAAACGCCGCTCTCGCTGCGCGCGGGCCCGCCTGCACTGGGCGCGGCGCAAGCAGCCGCCGCGGCGGAGGGCTGAGCCGATGAAGCCGCTTTCGGGTATCCGCATCGCAGATTTCACCGTGCACAACGCCGGGCCCTTCTGCACCCACATGCTCTCGCAGCTCGGGGCGGAAGTGATCAAGATCGAGAGCGCGATGCGCCCCGACGCCTTCCGCAAGCCGCATCCGGTCTATGGCCGTATGGGGCCGGCGACCTTCGATCAGGTCTCCTCGACCAAGCTCTCGGTGCGCATCAACCTCAAGAAGAGCGAGGGCATTGCCCTCGCCAAGCGCATCGTGGCGGCAAGCGACATTGCCGCCGAGAGTTTCCGGCCGGGCGTGATGGGCCGCCTCGGGCTCGGTTACGAGGACCTGAAGGCCGTGAAGCACGACATCGTCATGCTCTCCGTCTCGTCCTCGGGACAGAGCGGCCCGGACTCGCATTTTGCCGGCTATGCGCCCTTGTTCGGCGCATGGGGTGGGCTCGGCGATCTGACCGGATATGAAGACGGCCCCCCGGTCGAGATCCGGCACGTCATGGACCATACCGTGGGCATGAACGCGGCGACCGCCGTCATGGCCGCACTGCATCGGCGCCGCGCCACCGGACATGGCAGCCATGTCGATGTTGCCGCGCGCGAAGTTGCTGCCTCGCTGGTGGGCGACATGCTCCTGCTTGCCGCTGCCGGCGGGACGCCCCACCGCATGGGCAACACGCACCCGCGCATGGCCCCGCACGGGGTCTATCCTGCCAGGGGTGAGGACCGCTGGCTGGCGCTGGGAGTCGATAACGACACCGAATGGCGTGCACTGGCGAACCTCATCGGCCAGCCGGAGCTTGCCGGCGACGACCGCTTCGCAACCGCAGACGCGCGCCGCGCCAACAGCGAGGCACTCGATGCGATCGTTGCCGGCTGGACGGCCACGCAGGATGCCAACGCGGCAGCCGAGCGCCTGCAGTCTGCCGGCATCGGCGCCCATGCCTCTTGGACGACGCCCGAAATCGCCGCCGACCCGCACCTTCACCAGCGCCACGCCATCGTCGAGGTTTCCGAACCGGACGGCAAGCGCCGCGCCGCAGTGGGCGTGCCCATGCGCCTGTCGAAAGGCGCGGAGATCGGCATCGATCGCGGCACACCCAAACTCGGGGAACATGAGGATTTCGTCTATGGAGACCTGCTCGGAATGAGTCAGGCAGAACGCAGGCGACTGGAAGAAGCCGAAGTGATCTACTGACCACGAACCGGCAGGCACCTGAAACACAAGAAAGAGGGCCTTGGGAAGGATGAACGAAACGGCATCTCCGGCACGGGCCGGAACGAATACCGAAGCTGACATGCCAGTCCTGGGCTTTATCGGCCTGGGAGTGATGGGCGGCGGCATGTGCGCCAATGCGGTGAAGAAGCACCCTGCGCCTCTCCATGCCTTCGACATGAACCCCGAAGCGCTGGCCGCGCAGATCGTCGGCGGCGCGCAGGCGGCGGGATCGGTGGCCGAGGTGGCACGCCAAGCACAAGTCATCTTCCTCTCGCTGCCCGGAGGCCAGCAGGTGAAGGCCGTGTGCGAAGAGATCGCCGCGCATGCCGGACCGGGCACCGTGGTCGTCGACCTTTCCACTACAAGTGTGGCGGATGCGCGGGCCGCAGCCGCCATTGTGGCCGACAAGGGCCTGTCCTTCGCCGACGCGCCCGTTGCGCGTACCCGGCAGGCTGCGATCGACGGCACGCTCTCGATCATGGTCGGCGCCAGCGAAGCGCTCTTCGCCCGGATCGAACCGCTGCTGCGCTATATGGGCTCGGACGTGACCTTGTGCGGCGATGTCGGCTGCGGACAGGTGGTCAAGCTGATCAATAATACGCTGCTCTTCGAGCAAGTCGCCGCCATTGCCGAGATGATGGTGGTGGCCGAACGCGCGGGCGTCACCGCTGAAAAGCTGATCGAGGCCGTGGGGCTCGGCTCTGGCAATTCCTTCGCGCTGCAAACCCACGCGAAGAAGGCCATGGCTCCACGCGCGTTTCCGGCGAAGGCCTTCCCGATGCCTTATGCTCTCAAGGACATCGGCTACACCATCGAACTGGCCGAACAGATGGGCGTGGAACCCCGCCTGCCGCGCCTTGCCGCCGAATACTATCAGGCCGCCATCGATAGGGGGATCGGGGAGAAATACTTCCCGGCGATCATCGAAATCATCGACGCGAAGAAGCCGTAAAAGCCGGATGGGGAGAGGAAGGATGGAATGCCGGAAACTGGAATACCGGATAGTCGCGGAGGGACTGGAATTTCCCGAAGGCCCGATCGCGCTCGCTGACGGTTCGGTGTTGGTGGTGGAGATCAAGGGCGGGCGTCTCATCCGCGTGCAGCCCGACGGCACCAAGCAGGTGGCGGCCGAACTCGGCGGCGGCCCCAACGGCGCCGCGATCGGCCCCGACGGTGCCTGCTACGTCTGCAACAACGGCGGTTTCCACTGGCTGAGCGAGGACATCTTCGGCGTGAAGGGCTACCGCCGGCCCCACGGCCGGGCGGACGATTATGCCGGCGGCTCGATCCAGCGGGTCGATCTGGATAGCGGTGAAGTCACCACGCTCTACACCCATTGCGAGGGCAACCCGATCATGGGGCCCAATGACATCGTCTTCGATGCCAATGGCGACATGTGGTTCACCGACCACGGTAAGACCTATGGCCGGGTGATGGACTGCGGCGCGGTCTATCATGCGGCGGCGGATGGCTCGTGGATCAGGCAGGTCATCTTTCCGATGCTGACACCCAATGGTTGCGGCCTCTCGCCCGACGAAGGGACGCTCTACGTCTCGGAAACCGAGACCGGACGGCTGTGGCACTGGCCGGTCACCGGGCGCAGCGAAGTGGGCAAAGTGCCCTGGCCTTCGCCCAACGGCGGTAAGCTGGTCGGCCAGGCAACCGGGTATCAGCGTTTCGATTCCATGGCGCTCGAGGAAAACGGCAACATCTGCGTCGGCACGCTGGTCACCGGCGGGATCACCGTGTTCTCTCCCGAAGGCGAGAAGCTGGAATACTGGGAAGGTCCCGAGCCTTACTGCACCAACATCTGCTTCGGTGGACCCGACATGAAGACGGCCTACATCACCGTCTCGGGCGGCGGCCTGCTTGTCGCCGTGGACTGGCCGCGCGCGGGCCTGCCGCTGCTCCACCAGCGGGGCTGAGCGATGACGGACGCGCCTGCGACGCTGGCGAAAGCCGGCCACGGCCCGATGCGGGCCAAGCGGCGCGTGCTCGCAGCCGCACTGATGGGCACGGCGGTCGAGTTCTACGACTTCTTCATCTACGGCACCGCAGCCGCGCTGGTGTTCGGTCCGTTGTTCTTTCCCGCCTCCTCCCCCGCCGCGCAGACGCTGCTGGCCTTCGCCAGTTTCGGCCTTGCGTTCTTTGCCCGGCCTGTCGGTGCCATCGCCTTCGGCCATTTCGGGGACCGGGTGGGGCGCAAGTCGACGCTGGTCGTCTCTCTGCTGATGATGGGGCTGTCGACATTCGCCATTGCCCTGCTGCCTACTTATGCGACGGCGGGCTGGATCGCGCCTGCCCTGCTGTGCCTGATGCGCTTCGGGCAGGGCTTCGGGCTCGGCGGCGAATGGGGCGGTGCGGCACTGCTCACTGCCGAACACGCGCCGCCCGGGTGGGAGGGACGCTTCGTTTCGATCATGCAGCTCGGATCGCCGATCGGCTTCTTCGCCGCCAACGGCATGTTCCTCCTGCTGGGGCTCCTGCTCGACGATGCGCAGTTCATGGCCTGGGGCTGGCGCACCCCCTTCCTGGGCAGCGCTGTTCTCGTCATGCTTGGCCTGTGGATCCGCCTGAAGATCGAGGAGACGCCCCAATTCCAGGCCGCGCTCGACAAGGAAGAGGTGGTCCGCATCCCGCTGTTCGAGATCATGGGGCGCCATGGCCTGCAGGTCCTTGCAGGAGCCGCGGGCGTGGTCTCGACATTCGCGGTGTTCTACCTCGCGACATCCTTCGCGCTGGCGCTTGCGGTCGACCAGATCGGCTTTGCGCGCGCGGATGTCCTGATGCTGCAGATGATCGCGAACTGCTTTTACGTCGTGGGGATCCTGCTCGCCGGTATCCTGGCGGATCGCATCGGATCGCGCTTCGTTCTTGCGGGCGGTGCCTGCGCGACGATCGCCGTGGGCACCGTGTTCGAGGCGGGGCTGCGATCGGGATCGTTGACGCTCGCCGGGGTGACGCTGTGTGCCGCGATGCTGGTGCTGGGCTTCAACAACGGGCCGCTGGGCAGCTGGCTGGCGACGCTCTTTCCGGTGCGTTCGCGCTACACCGGCGTTTCGCTCGCCTTCAACCTCGGCGGCATTCTCGGCGGGGCGGCGGTCCCGTTCATCGCGCAGCTTCTCGTGGTGCAGGGCTCGTCGCAGACGACCGGCGTGCTGCTGCTGACGGCGGGACTTGCCACTCTTGCCGGAACTCTATTCGGCCGCCGCCGCGCGGCCATCGACATGCAACAAGGACAGACAGCGTGAGCGAATTCGAAGACTGGATCGGCCGCAGCCAGACCGTAACCGACGTGCTGGAGCCCGCGCGTAGCAATGCGCTAGACGTGGCGCTCGGCGGAGACGGCGCGCTCAAGGCGGGCGATCCGATGCCGCTGCTGCACCACTGGCTCTACTTCTGGGACGTGAAGCCACCAGCCGGGCTCGGCACCGACGGCCATCCGACCAAGGGCGGCTTCCTACCTCCCGTGCCGCTGCCCCGCCGCATGTGGGCGGGCGGGCGCCTCATCTTTCACAAGCCGCTGGTTCTCGGCGCGGAAGTGGTTAGGACCTCGACGATCACCGCGATCAAGGAAAAGACCGGCAAGAGTGGCACCCTTGTCTTCGTGACGGTGCGCCACGAACTCGACGGCGGTGAGGGCCTTGCCGTGAGCGAGGAGCAGGATCTGGTCTATCGCGAACCAGCCGCAGGCATGCTTCCAGCGCCGGTCCCTGCCCCGGCGCCGGCCACGGAATGGGTGGAGACGATCGATCCCACTACGGTGCTGCTGTTCCGCTACTCCGCACTGACCATGAACGGCCATCGGATCCATTACGACCGGCCCTATGCCATGAATGAGGAAAGCTATCCGGCGCTCGTGGTCCATGGGCCGCTACAGGCCACGATGCTGATGCGTCTGGCAACGGCGAACCTCGCCGCGCCGGTCACCGGCTTCGACTTCCGGGGGCAGCAGCCCGCTTTCGATGGCGCCCCGCTGCATGTCTGCGGTGGCCCCAATGCCGATGGCGCCGAGATCTGGACGCAGCAGGGCGAGGCGAAAAACATGGTCGCCACCGTCCGCACGACGCCGCTCGCCTGACACGCTCCGGAGACCCCATGACCGAAACCTACAAGCTCTTCATCGACGGCACCTGGCGCGATGCGTCCGACGGGGCGACGATGCCGGCCATCAACCCGTTCAACCAGGAGGTTCACGGGCACGTTCCGGTTGCCACGGAAACGGACGTCGAGGATGCGATCACCGCGGCGCGGCGTGCTTTCAACGGCGTGTGGCGCAAGACCACGCCGGGCGAGCGCGCAAGGCTGCTTAACAAGGCCGCCGATCTCATCGACGCCGATGCCGATCGCCTCGCGCTGCTGGAAACTACCGACAACGGCAAGGTGATCCGCGAGACCCACAACCAGATGGGCTATGCCGCGCGCATCTTCCGGTACTTTGCCGCCTGGGCGGACAAGCTCCACGGCGACGTCGTCCCTCTCGACCAGAAGGATACGCTCGATCTCACGATGCGCGTTCCCTACGGCGTCGTCGCCTGCGTGACGGCGTGGAATTCTCCCGTCGCGATCCTTACCAACACCCTTCCCGCCGCGCTCGCCGCCGGCAACTGCGTGATCCTGAAACCGAGCGAGCACGCCTCCACGACGACGCTGGAAATCGCCCGCATCTGCGAAGCGGCGGGCTTTCCGGCAGGCGTCGTTCAGGTGGTGACCGGCGCTGGCGACGTCGGCCGCTGGCTGACCTCGAGTCCCCGGATCGACAAGGTGAGCTTCACCGGCAGCCCGGCAGTCGGACGAATGATCGGGCAGGCGGCAGCCGCCAATCTCAAGCCGGTGACGATGGAACTGGGCGGCAAGTCCCCGAACATCGTCTTCGACGATGCCGATTTCGACCGGGCGCTGATCGGGGCGCTGGCGGGAATCTTCGGCGCGACCGGGCAGACCTGTATCGCCGGTTCGCGGCTGCTGGTGCAGCGGGGCATCTACGACCGCATGGTCGAAGGCCTCGCCGCGCGGGCAAAGCAGATCCGCATGGGCGATCCGCGCCACAAGGAAACCGAGATGGGCACGGCGGCCAACGAGCCGCAGTTCGACAAGATCCTCTCGTTCATAGAGGCGGCCAAAGGCGACGGCGCGCGTCTCGTCGCCGGCGGCAGCCGGGCCGATGGTCCGGGGCTGGAAAAAGGCTTCTTCGTCGAACCCACGATCTTCGCCGATGTCCGCAACGACATGAAGGTCGCCTGCGAGGAAGTGTTCGGTCCGGTCCTCTCAATCATCCCCTTCGAAGAGGAGGAAGAAGCCATCCAGATCGCCAACGATACCGCCTATGGCCTCGCGAGCGGCGTGTGGTCGGAAAACATCAGCCGCTGCATGCGGATGATGCGCGCGATCGACAGCGGCGTGGTCTGGGTGAACACCTACCGCGTCGCCGCCCCGCAGGCCCCGTTCGGCGGCATGAAGGATTCCGGGTTCGGCCGTGTCCGCGGCGAAGCGGGTATCCTCGAATTCACCCAGACCAAGACCGTGTTCGTGGACTTCTCGGGCGACCGGCGCGATCCGTTCTCGATGAAGTTCTAGGCCACATCCGGTTCGCCGCACGGTCCATGACAGAGACAAAGCGACCGCGCCGCCCCCTCCAGCAGAATGACGGGACGTTCAGGACCAACCGCAAATCGGCATCGCTAATAACGTCAACTGTTGACAGTTTTTGCACACGGCTACACCATGTGATCGGAGAGAGGATGGTGCCTGATGAAGATCGAGAACGGCCGTTTTGTTATTACCGGTGGAGCAAGCCTGATCGGATCGCATGTCGCTGACCAGCTTCTGGCCGGCGGTGCGTCCGAAGTGGTGCTGCTCGACAATTTTTCGCTGGGAACGCCGCAGGCGATCGCGCACCTCGAGGACGATCCGCGCGTACGTCTCGTTCGCGGCGACATCCTGCGGGTCAGCGAACTGTTCGACGCTTTCGAGGGGGCCGACGGTGTATTCGCCATCGCCGGTTTCCTGACGCTGCCGCTGACCCAGAACCCGCCTCTCGGCCTGGCGGTGAATGTCGAGGGCATGGTGAACGTGTTCGAGGCCTGCCGTTTTCAGGGCGTGAAGAAGGTCGTGTTCTCCTCGTCGATTGCTGCGATCGGCGAGCCGACCGCCGAGCCGATCACCGAGGAGACGCATTCCAATTTCGCCGCATTCCAGGCCGGGACCAAGCTCTACGCCAGTTCCAAGCTGATCGGCGAAGCGCTGTGCCAGCTCTACAGCGCCAAGCACGGCGTCCACGGCGTCGCGCTGCGCTATGCCACGGTCTATGGCGAACGGCAGCATTACCGCGGCGTCAATGCGCTCCACATCATCAAGAACTATGACCGGATCATGCGCGGCGAACGCCCCGAGATCACCGGCGACGGCAGGGAAGTGCACGACTACGTCCACGTTTCGGACGTCGCACGCGCCAATGTCATGGCCATGGCCTCCGAAGTGACGGGCGAGATCTTCAACATCGGCTCGGGCGTATCGACCGACCTCAACCACCTCGTCGCCATTCTGCGCGACATCACCGGCACCGAGCTGGAGCCCGAGTATGTCGAGGGCGCGGGCGCGGTGAAGTCGACCCAGGGCACCACGCTGGACTTCCGCGTCGACAAGGCGCGCGAGATGCTGGGCTGGGTGCCGCAGGTGGGCATCGAGGAAGGTATGCGCCGCCTCATCGAATGGCGTAGTCAGCAGCCATGACCATGCATCGCATCCCGGCCGTGTTCATGCGCGGCGGTACATCGAAGGCGCTGATCTTTCGTGCCAGTGATCTGCCCGAAAGCCGGGATGAACGCGATGCGATCTTCAGGGCGGCGATGGGCGTGCCCGATCCCTATGCGCGCCAGCTGGACGGCATGGGAGGCGGCGTATCGTCGCTCAACAAGGTCTGCATCGTCGGGCCGCCGAGCCGCGCGGACGCGGATGTCGACTATACCTTCGTGCAGCTTTCGGCAGATCGTCCCGAAGTCGACTACGGCGGCAACTGCGGCAACATGTCCTCCGCGATCGGCCCTTTCGCGCTCGAGGAAGGGCTGATCGAACCAATCGCCGGCGCCGAGGCTGCGGTGCGCATCCACAATACCAACACCGGCAAGATCATCGTTTCCCGCTTCCCTCTCGTCGATGGCCTGCTCGCGCCGGACGGGGACTTTGCGCTCGATGGCGTGGCGGGCACGGCAGCGCCGGTCCGCCTCGAATTTCTCGATCCGGGCGGCGCGAAGACCGGGAAGCTGCTGCCCACCGGCTCGCCCGTCGACCGGATCGAAGTGACCGGACTGGGCACGATCGGCGTTTCCTGTGTCGATGCCGCCAACCCGGCGGTCTTCGTTCGCGCTGCCGATCTGGGCTTGACCGGAACCGAGTTGCCCGAAGCGCTGGAGCGCGATGCCGCGTTCATGGCACGGATGGAGGAGATCCGCTGCAAGGGGGCGGTCCTGATGGGCCTCACCGCGGACCTTGATGCGGCAGGCGCACTTGCCAGCATTCCCAAGGTCGCCATGGTCGCTCCGCCCCGGGAAAGCCCGCTCATCTCTGGCGAGACGCTGCCCGAAGACGCCGCCGACATTCTGATTCGCATGATCTCGGTGGGACAGCCGCACCGCGCGGTGCCGATCACAGGGGCGATAGGCCTTGCCATCGCGGCACGGCTCGAAGGCAGCATTCCGCATGAAGCCTGCATTGCCCACGAAGGACCGATCAGGGTCGGCCACGCCTCCGGAACCACGGTTGTAGACGCCCAGACCGACCGTTCCGCGGACGGTACGGTCACGGCCCGCTTGGGGGCGGTGTACCGGAGCGCGCGCCGGCTGTTCGAAGGGCGGGTGGTCTACCGCCTGCCATGACTCATTTGTAAACTGTTGACAGTTTTCAGCGCTGCGCATAGGCGCTGATGCAAGAGATAGCGTTAGAGGAGTGCCCTGCGAATGTCCGCCGACCAATCCACCCAGAAGGTATGGGACGTCATCGTTGTCGGCGCGGGCAATGCCGCGCTGTGCGCCGCCCTGTCCGCCGCCGAACAGGGCGCCAGCGTCCTTGTCCTGGAAAAAGCCACCGAAGAGGATCGCGGCGGCAACTCCACCTTCACTGCCGGCGGTTTCCGCTTCTGCCATGACGGCGTGGAGGATCTGCGGCAGGACATCCTCGATGACATGACCGATGGCGAATACAATTCCATCGGCAACCTGCCGGCGCTCGACGAGGATACCTTCATGGAAATCCTCATGCGAGTGACCGAGCACAATGCCGACGAGGATCTCGCCCGCATCCTGATCGGCCAGTCGCGCGAGACGATGCGCTGGATGCGCAGCCACAAGATCCGCTTCCTGCCGATGTTCGGCCGTCAATCGTTCAAGATCGAGGGCAAGCACCACTTCTACGGCGGTGTGAACATCGAGGCCGTCGGCGGCGGCTGGGGGCTCGTCGACATGCTGGTGCAGGCCTGCGAACGCATGGGCATCGAAATCCGCTACGAAACCGGAATGCGTGAGCTGATCCAGGCCGAAACCGGCGAAGTGACCGGCGTGCGCGTATTCGGTCCGAACGGCTATGAAAACATCGCAGCCAAGGCGGTCGTGCTCGCCTGCGGCGGTTTCGAATCCAACCCGGAAATGCGCGTGCGCTACCTCGGTGCCGGCTGGGAGCTTTGCCGCGTGCGCGGAACCCAGCACAACACCGGCGACGGCATCAACGCCGCGCTCGACATCGGCGCGCGTCCGCACGGCGGCTGGTCGAGCTGCCACGCGGTGCAGTGGGACATTTCCGCCCCGCCCTATGGTGACCGCGTGATCCTGGACAACTTCCAGAAGCACTCCTACCCGATCGGCATCGTCGTCAACATGGACGGCAAGCGCTTCATCGACGAGGGCGCGGATTACCGCAACCACACCTACGCCAAGTACGGCCGCGAGGTGATGAAGCAGCCGCAGCGCGCGGCAGTCCAGATTTTCGACGCCAAGACCCATGACATGGTCCGCGACGAATACCGCATCCGCGAGGTGACCAAGGCCAGCGGCGACACCATCGAGGAACTGGCCGAGCAGCTCGACATCAATGTCGAAGGGCTGAAGAAGACGATTGCCGAGTTCAACGCGGCCTGCCAGCCGGGTGAATACAACCCGTCCATCCTCGACGGCGTGTGCACCAAGGGGCTGGAGGTTCCCAAGTCGAACTGGGCCCTGCCGATCGATCAGGGGCCCTATCACGGCTACATGGTGACCTGCGGCATCACCTTCACCTTCGGCGGCGTCAAGATCGACACCGATGCCCGGGTGCTGGACCTGACCGACAAGCCGATCCCCGGCCTCTACGCCGCCGGCGAACTGGTCGGCGGGATCTTCTACCAGAACTATCCGGGCGGCACCGGCCTGCTCAACGGCTCGGTGTTCGGAAGACTTGCGGGTAAGAATGCAGGACAACTCGCCAAGACCGGCTGAAACAGGCTAAGGTTGCGCCATGGCAAGCGTTCTTGAAGGCAAGGTACAGGCGCAATCTCTCGTCGACATCGTCGCCGAGCGGATCGAGGCAGCAATCATTTCGGGCCAGCTCGAGCCGGGAAGCAAGCTTTCCGAGCAAGGGCTGGCCGCATCGCTGGGCGTCAGCCGCGGCCCCTTGCGCGAGGCGATCCGCCGGCTGGAAGGGCGCAAGCTGCTCGAGCGTACGCCCAACATTGGCGTGCGCGTCGCCCAGCTGTCGCTGCACGATCTCAACGAAATCCTGCAGGTGCGAGAGGCGCTGGAAGGCATGGCGGCGGGCCTTGCCGCCCAGAACATGACCGACAAGGAGATCGCCGAACTGGCCAAGCTTCTCGACAGCCACGGCCGCCAGAAGAGCGTCAAGGACGGCACCGGCTACTATCAGGAATCGAAGGATTTCGACTTTCACTTCCGCATCGTCACCGGCAGCCGCAATGCGCGGCTGATCGCAATGCTGACCGGCGATCTCTACTATCTGCTGCGCGTCTATCGCTACCGGTCGAGCACCAAGCCGGGGCGTGCCCAGGAAGCGCTGGACGAGCACAAGGCGCTGATGGCCGCGCTCAAGGCCCGCGATTCCGACGCCGCCGAAGCCGCCATGCGCCTGCACTTGCGCAACGCGCGCCGCTACGTCGAAGAGCAGCTTGCCCAGGAAGCCGATGTCGAGGCCAAGCCCGCGAAAAAGGGCCGCGTCGGCTCCATTTGATTTAAGCGTTACCACTTTCCGTTCGTGTCGAGCGAACGGACGGAATGCCCGGCCTGAGCCTCAGCTATCGGGCGTCGCGGCAGGCACCACCGAACGGGCAATCGTACCGTCGAGATCCTCGTAGGCGTGATAGCCGATGGTCTCGTAGAGCTGCGCGCGGGTCTGCATGCGATCGACCAGCGGCTTGACCCAGCCTTCGGCGGCCAGCGTGGCATAGAGGTCGTCATGCGCCTTCGCGGCGATGCGCAGCGCGCTGACCGGCCAGATCACCATGGCATAGCCCAGATCCTCGAACTGCTGCGCGGTCATGAACGGGGTCTTGCCGAACTCGGTCATGTTGGCGAGCAGCGGCACTTTCACTTCGGCGGAGAACCGTGCGAAAGCCTCCGCATCGTTGAGCGCTTCGGGGAAGATCGCGTCCGCCCCGGCCTCGACGTAGAGCTTCGCGCGCGCAATGGCGCCGTCCAGCCCTTCGCGTTCCAGCGCATCGGTGCGTGCGACGATGTAAAGGTGCCGGCGCGCCTTGCGGGCTGCCGCGACCTTTGCCGCCATGTCCTGCGCCGGGGCCAGCTTCTTGTCCGAAAGATGGCCACACTTCTTCGGCAGCAACTGGTCCTCGATCTGCACGGCGGCGGCTCCCGCCTCCTCGAAGCTGCGCACCATGTGCATCACGTTCAGCGCCTCGCCGAATCCGGTGTCGCCATCGACGAGGATGGGGAGCTGGGATACGCGGGCGATCTGCCGGATGTAGAAGCATACGTCGTCGATGGTCATCATGCCGAGGTCCGGCAGCCCCATCTGCGCCGACATCGCGGCACCGGACAGGTACAGTCCGCCGAAACCCGCGCGCTTGGCCTGCAGCGCGGAAAGTCCGTTGTAGGCGCCCGGAAGGCGATAGATACCCGGCGTATCGACAAGCTTGCGAAAGCGCTCTCCAGCCGGGCGGGTTTCCAGGTCATCGGCAACGAGGTAAGTCATGGGCGCCCCTTCACAGTTTCATCGAGAACGGGTCGCGCTTGTCGCCCGAATAGTCGATCATGGCATTCTTGGTGGTGGTGAACTCGAGCAGCCCCTGCTCCCCGCGTTCGCGGCCGAAGCCTGAATCCTTCATCCCGCCGAACGGCCCTTGCGCGGCCAGCGCGCGGTAGGTGTTTACCCAGACCACGCCGGCGCGCAGCGCGCGGATCATGCGCATCGACCGGCTCACGCTCTCGGTCCAGACGCCGGCGGCAAGGCCGTAAGGCGTGTCGTTGGCGATGGCGATCGCTTCCTCTTCGGTGTCGAAGGGTATGATGCCCAGCACCGGCCCGAAGATTTCCTCGCGGGCGAGCTTCATGTCGTTGCGCACATCGGCGAATATCGTGGGCTGGACGAAGAACCCGTCGGCCAGCCCGTTTCCCTCGGCCTGTCCCCCGCCCGCGACGAGGCGCGCGCCTTCGCTCTTCGCGGATTCGATAAAAGCGAGGATACGGTTGAACTGCGGTTCGTTGGCCGCCGTTCCCATTTCGGTGGCCGGGTCGCGCGGATCGCCCATGACGATCTGCCCTGCCCGCTGTGCCAAGGCCTCGACGACCCGGTCGTAAACGCCGCGCTGGACCAGCAGGCGCGAGCCGGCAATGCAGATCTGCCCCGTCGCCCCGAATATCCCGGCCAGCGCGCCCACCACGGCGCGGTCGATATCGGCATCCTCGAAAATGATGTTGGGCGACTTGCCGCCCAGTTCGAGCGTCACCGGACGCAGGTTGCGCCCTGCCGCCGCCGCAATCTCGCGCCCCACAGCCGCGCTGCCGGTGAAGCTGACCTTGTCGATGCCGGGATGGCCGACCAGTGCCTGACCGACTTCGGCCGCGCCGGTCACGACATTGAACACGCCCGCCGGGAACCCGGCTTCCTCCATCAAGGCGGCAAATTCCAGCGTCGTTGCCGAGGCATGTTCCGACGGTTTCACGACCACGCAGTTGCCTGCGGCCAGCGCAGCTGCCAGCTTGTTCGCCAGCAGCGTGATCGGCGAGTTCCATGCGGTAATCGCCGCGATCACGCCGAGCGGCTCGCGCAGCGCCATGTCGACCACGCCCTTCTGGTCGAGCGGGATGACATCGCCCCAGATCTTGTCCGCATAGCCGGCGAAGAAGCGGTAGACGCGCGCGGCATAGCCCATCTGCGAGCGCGTCTCGCGGATGACCTTGCCGTTGTCCGTCGTCTCGAGCAGCGCGATCCGTTCGGCATTGGCGTCGATGAGATCGGCAAGGCGGTTGATGAGCTTTGCCCGCTCGAGGCCCGTCGTATCGCGCCAGCCACTCTCGAATGCCTGTCGCGCAGCAACGACAGCATCGTCCACATCGGACGTGCTCGCCACCGGGACGTGCGCCCATACCTCCTGATTGAACGGGTTGACCGCGGGCATGGTTTGCCCGCTCGAGCTGTCCCGCCATATGCCGTCGATATACAGCTTGTAGGCCTGCGCCATCAATTCCGCTCCCTTACCACCGGTGCCGGCAGGTTTCACCTTCCCTCTCTCGCAACAGCGCCAAACTGTCAACAGTTGACCGTTATAGAGGCCGTGCTACCCTTGCCGCCAACAAGGAGGATTGCCGAAATGAGCGAAGCCGGATCGCATGAGAGGTCTTATGCGCAGCAAATTTCCCAAATGGCTGCAGGGCTCAGGCTTGCGGACATTCCGCAGCCGGTCATTGCGCGGGCGAAGCTGCATATCCTCGATGCACTGGGGCTGGGCCTGGCCTCCAATGCCTATGAATACGGCCGCCGCTCGGCCGAAGGTGTAGCCGAGATGGGCGGCAGCGGTTCCTGCTCGGTCATCGGCCGGACGGAAAAGCTGCCGCCGCGCGATGCTGCGCTGATCAACGGCATCCTGATCCACGGCCTCGATTTCGACGACACCCATCTTGCCAGCATCATCCACCCGACCTGCACGGCCCTGCCGGTTGCCCTTGCCCTCGGCGAGCAGCTGGGCAGCAGCGGGGAAGACATGCTCGCGGCCTTTCTGGCCGGTGCGGAAACCGGCATTCGCATGGGGCTGGCCGTGAACGGCGGGTTTCACCACGTCGGCTACCATGCCACCGGCGTCGTCTCCCACTTCGCCTCCGCCGTCACCGCCGGCAGGCTGCTGGGGCTCGACGCCGATCAGATCACCGCCGCGCAGGGGATCGTCGGAAGCACGGCGTCGGGCATACAGGTCTTTCTGGAAGAAGGCGCGTGGACCAAGCGCTTCCATCCCGGCTGGGGCGCGGTTGCGGGCTACACGGCGGCCCATCTCGCGAGGCGCGACTTCAAGGGACCGACCCGCCCTTACGAGGGCAAGTTCGGCCTGTTCGACACACACCTGCACGGGCTTGAAGAGGCGCCCCGGCTGGCAGCGCTGGGCGAAGGCCTGGGCGAAACCTGGCATTTCGGAGACACCGCGCTCAAGCCCTACCCCGTCTGCCATTTCATCCATGGCTGCGCGGATGCGGCCATCGAACTTCACGCCGAAATCGGCGACACGCCGATTGTTTCGGTCGATGCCTTGCTGGCGGCGCCCACGCTCCACATCATCGCCGAACCGGCCGAGGCCAAGGAACACCCCACAAGCGATTACGAGGCAAAGTTCAGCGCGCAGTTCGTGGTCGCCTATTGCCTGCTTAGGGGCCGCTTCGGCCTTCCCGACCTGCAGCCCGAAGCGCTGGGCGACGCGGAGGTCCTGCAACTGGCGCAAAAGGTCAAATGCCAGGCCGACCCCGATACCGCATTCCCCGAATACTTTTCCGGCGGCGTTCGGGTAAACCTTGCCGATGGTCGCGCTCTTACACGGCACGTGCGGATCAACAGCGGCGCGGGCGAGCGGGCCATGGACGCCGAGGCCGTCGGTGCCAAATTCCTCGCTTCAGCCAGCCTCGCCATCGGCGAGAGTCAGGCCGCAGGAATACAGCAAGCCGTGCTGGATCTGGAAAACGTGTCGGTGCCTGAACTGATGACGCTCTTGCAGGGCGCGGCATGAACGTCAGCGAAGCGGTAGCGACCCGGCGTTCGATACGCGCTTTTCTGGATGCGCCGGTGCCGCTGGAAACCGTCCGGCACGTGCTGGAGCAGGCGCGAATGGCGCCGTCGGGCTGCAATTACCAGCCATGGGAAGCGACCGTGCTGACCGGAAAGCCGTTGCAGGCGCTGCAGCAGGCTCTGCTGGCCGGGCAGCCGGACGACCCGCAGGAATATGATTTCTCGGTGCCGGGCCGCTATCCCAAATACAAGGAGCGCTTCACGCGGCTTGGCGCCGCGATGTACGGGGCGCTGGGCATCGGCCGCGGCGATAGCGAGACGCGGCTACGGTTCCGGGAGAAGAACCTGCTGTCGTTCGGCGCGCCGGTCCTGCTGCTTTGCCACTTTCCGAAGTTC
Organism: uncultured Novosphingobium sp.; assembly: GCA_965140495.1. Classification (GTDB taxonomy): domain Bacteria; phylum Pseudomonadota; class Alphaproteobacteria; order Sphingomonadales; family Sphingomonadaceae; genus Novosphingobium. The sequence goes on from OZ223239.1 coordinate 3,379,855, forward strand.
ATGGGCCCGCCGCAGTGGTCCGATGTCGGAATGTGGCTGCAGACGATAATGCTGCTGCTGCGCGGTGAGGGGCTGGACAGTTGCCCGCAGGAGTGGATGGGCGTCTATGGCCGAACGATAAAGACGCACCTCGGCCTGCCGGACGACACGCTGCTGTTCTGCGGACTGGCGATCGGCCGGCGCGATCCGGACGCACCGGCCAACCAATTCCCACGCGAACGGGTCCCTCTGGAGGAACAGGTCACGTTTCAGGGCTTCGATCAGGCTTCGTAAGCCAAACAGGTCGAGGTCGCTGCCCATCGGGCGGCGGGCGGCGCACGTGGGAAGTGACGCCTTACTGGCGTTCAGATGTACCTGCCGCCGTTTACGCCGATAACCTGGCCCGTGACATAACCCGCTTCATCCGATGCCAGCCATGCGGCTGCACCGGCTATGTCTTCGGGCTCCCCGTGGCGCAGGATCGGTCCGGCATCGATCATCGTCTGGAAGCGCTCCTTCATGTCTTCGCGCGCGAAAGAGGCGTTCGACATCTCGGTATTGTGCACGAAGCGCGGCGGGATCGTGTTGCTGGTGATGCCGTATTCGCCGAACTCCTGAGCCAGCGTGCGGGTGAACGCGATCATGCCGCCCTTCGATGACGAATAATGCGCCATTTTCGCAGCGCCCGATTGCGCGCTGGAGGACGAGATATTGATGATCCTGCCGTAGCGTGCGTTTATCATGTCGGGCATCACGACCTGCGTGACGATGAAGGTGCCCTTCAGGTTGATCTCAAGCATCTTGTCCCACTCTTCATCGGTCAGTTCCATGAAGGGGACAAATCCCGTGATCCCTGCGTTGTTGACGAGAATTGAGATCGGGCCGAACGCTTCGCGCAGCTTGGCCACCGCGGCCTCGACTTGACCGCGCTTCGAAATATCGGCGCCCAGCGCAATCGCCTTTCCGCCTGCAGCCTCGATCGCGGATACCGTTTCCGCCACGCGGTCCTCCGTCAGGTCCAGAACGCCAATGGCGATCCCGTCCCGCGCCAACCGTTTCGCGGTAGCCGCGCCAATTCCGGCGGCGGCGCCCGTAACCAATGCAACCTTCATCCCATTCCTCCCTTGCCCCTCGGGCTGTCTCTACTCGGGTCGATGCCTGATCAGGCGATCGGCTCGTCGCCCTCCAGCTTGGTACGGTGCAAAACGCGACCGCAATCCAGCGGATAGGACGTGGCCCTGTGCAGCGTTCCGGTGTTGTCCCACATCACGCAGTCGCCGACCTTCCAGGCATGGCTGTAGGTGAACTGCTCGCTGGTGGCGAAATCGCGAAGGCGGATAAGCAGCTCTTCCCCGTCCAGCGGGTCGTAATCGAGAATGTTGTGCGCGGAATTGCCGATCACCAGCGATTTGCGACCGGACTTGTGCGTCCACACCAACGGCAGTTCCTTACGGCCGATCGCGCGCCATTCCTTCCATTTCTCGTAGCTCGGTTCGGGGACGATATCGAGCTGCGTGGCTGCAAGGGCATGAACCGCGCGCAAGCCTTCGAGATGCGCCTTGTCTTCCTCGGACAGGGCCTCATAGGCCGCATAGGTATTGGCGAATTCGGTATTGCCGGTTCCCGGAGGTGAAAGCACCTTGCTCGAAAGGATGCTGGCCCGGATCGGCATCGGCGACATGAAGCCGTCGAAATGCCAGAAAAACGCCCCCTTCAGATACTCGGCCGTGGCGTTCTCTTTCTCGTCGAGCGTGATCTTGTAGATGTCCGCCCCCCGCAATTCGCGGGCGAAGGTTCCCAGCGTCGAGGTGAAGGTGACCTGTTCCTCATCGCTAAAGTGGACCTCGGGAAACACCAGAACACCGCGCTGTTCGAGCAGGTCCATGATGCCCGCGGCGAGGTCTCCCGAAAGCAGCTCCTCCTTGCTGTTGAGCACGCGCGCGCCGATGTTCGGCTTGATGGTCTCCGTCTTGAGGCCAAGTGCTTGAGTGACGCTCATTTCTGTACTCCCTCAGGTCCGCAAATCGGCTGCAGAACCGTGTTGCCCTTCACTACCGACAGATACCGCGGCGCCTGCCAGCCTAGTTCACTTCCACGCGGATACGGGTGATGCGGGTCGTCTTGATCTGCCACGCCCCGTCCACCTTGACGTAGGTCTCGTGATAGAAGCCATAGCCGGTCAGGCTTGAAAACGCTCCTCCATCGGGAAAATACATGCGGTCGGTAAAGGCCCATATGCCCGTCGCGCTATCCGGACCGGTGATCTCGATGTCCGATTGATGGCCCTGATGCACGCTGGCGATGCCGTAGCGCGCCATGCCATCGGACATCCACTGATCGCGGCCTCGTAAGGTCATGTTCATGGCCGGGAGATGATCGACGCCGGTTTTCGGGTCGGTGCAGCAACCATGGTAGTCCAGTTCGCAGTCCTCGGCCAGGACCGAGCGGACCAGTTCGGCATCGCAAAGATCGACGCCGCGCCAGTAGCGAGCCTTCACCTGCTTGATGTCTGCAATCGCGGCAAGCCGCTCTGTTTCCGTCATTGATATTTCCGGTACTGGGTTACGATTCTAGCCGATGATCGGGAAGCGGTCGTCGGGGAATGGCTTGCGCACCGTCAGCCCCTCATTGGTGAAGGCATCGGCAACCGCGCCGGTCCAGCAGGCA